>NZ_QANL01000009.1 GCF_003067705.1 Planctomonas deserti | reverse complement strand
GTTGCAGCAGCGCTTGCAGCGCCAGCTTCGCGATCTTGCCCTTGGGGCGGAAGGTACCCGGAAAATGCAGTGCCTTCACTTAATAAGAAAAACCCCGCTGCGCATGCAGCGGGGTTCTCGGGTGTAAACCCTGGCGATGACCTACTCTCGCATGGCTTGAGCCACACTACCATCGGCGCAGCTGCGTTTCACTTCCGAGTTCGGGATGGGATCGGGTGGTTCCACAGCGCTAATTTCACCAGGGAGGCTTTTGGAGAGTCGCACTCGTCCCGATGGGACAAGGCGCCAGCCTCGCATAGTTCTTGTGACGTAGCGTGCACTTGGATGCTCTTACGACGTTGTCGTAAAGCCAAGGCAACTTGAGGTTATATGGTCAAGCCTCTCGGATCATTAGTATCAGTTAGCTCAATACATTGCTGTACTTACACACCTGACCTATCAACCACGTAGTCTACATGGTTCCTTCAGGGGGCTTGTGCCCCGGGAGATCTCATCTTGAGGCGCGCTTCCCGCTTAGATGCTTTCAGCGGTTATCGCTTCCGAACATAGCTACCCGGCAATGCCACTGGCGTGACAACCGGAACACCAGAGGTTCGTCCACTCCGGTCCTCTCGTACTAGGAGCAGCCCCTCTCAAATCTCCAACGCCCATGGCAGATAGGGACCGAACTGTCTCACGACGTTCTGAACCCAGCTCGCGTACCACTTTAAATGGCGAACAGCCATACCCTTGGGACCGACTACAGCCCCAGGATGTGATGAGCCGACATCGAGGTGCCAAACACCGCCGTCGATATGAACTCTTGGGCGGTATCAGCCTGTTATCCCCGGAGTACCTTTTATCCGTTGAGCGATGGCCCTTCCATACAGAACCACCGGATCACTAAGTCCTAGTTTCCTACCTGCTTGATCCGTCGATCTTGCAGTCAAGCACGCTTATGCCTTTGCACACAGTGCGCGATGTCCGACCGCGCTGAGCGTACCTTCGAGCTCCTCCGTTACTCTTTAGGAGGAGACCGCCCCAGTCAAACTACCCACCATACACGGTCCCCGACCCAGATAATGGGCCCAGGTTAGAACGTCAAGCACGACAGGGTGGTATTTCAAGGATGGCTCCACTGCAGCTAGCGCCACAGTTTCATAGCCTCCCACCTATCCTACACAGACGAACTCAACGTTCAGTGTAAAGCTATAGTAAAGGTTCACGGGGTCTTTCCGTCTTGCCACGGGAACGCTGCATCTTCACAGCGATTTCAATTTCACTGAGTCTCGGGTGGAGACAGCGCCGCTGTCGTTACGCCATTCGTGCAGGTCGGAACTTACCCGACAAGGAATTTCGCTACCTTAGGACCGTTATAGTTACGGCCGCCGTTTACTGGGGCTTCGATCAAGAGCTTCGCCTTGCGGCTGACCCCATCAATTAACCTTCCAGCACCGGGCAGGCGTCACACCCTATACGTCCACTTTCGTGTTTGCAG
>NZ_QANL01000097.1 GCF_003067705.1 Planctomonas deserti | reverse complement strand
CTGTGCCATGTAATAGAGGCGCAGGTACAGGCCGGAGTTCACGCCGGGCCGCCCGGAACGGCCGAAGCGGGCCAGGATCGCGGTCTTGGCTTCATTCAATGCACCGACTACGCGCCGGTTCTGTTCGGCCAGGTCGAGCTGGCGACGCTGCAGGTCGGCCTCGCGCACCGGCTCGAACAGTGTTGCCTTCAACTGCAGGTAGCGGCCCAGTTCAACGTACAGGCGCGCCACGCGTTCGCGAACCGGACGGTTGGCGAACAGTGCGGTCCACAGGATCGACAGCAGGCCGTACCAGACCGCACCGGCCAGCAGATGGCTGACCGCGTCCAGCGCGCTGTGCAGGTCGCTGGCGCCATGCTGCTCCAGCCCGATCATGGTGTAGATCGCCAGCGTCACCGTGGCCTGGGCGATCGACGCATAGCGCTCGCCGAGCGCACCCAGCAGGGTCAGCCCGAACGTGGACAGCGCCAGCGCACCGATGAAGATCCATGGCCAGGGGAACAGCCAGATCACCGAGGCGGCGGCGAGGCAGAAGCACAGCAGCGACAGCAGTACCGCCTTGGTACGGCCCCACCAGTTGTCATCGGTCTCGGCGATGGCGCTGGCGATGATGCCGAGGAAC
>NZ_QANL01000096.1 GCF_003067705.1 Planctomonas deserti | reverse complement strand
CTTCTCCGGGCGCAGCGTGCCGGCCACGCGGTCGAACTCTTCCTGGTCGGTGATGGTCCACGCGGAGGCGGTGTAGCCGATGTTGCCGCGCTGGGCCACGCGGTAGCCGTTCATGGTGTTGGCCAGGTCGATGAAGACATCGGTGGATTCGGTCGGGCTCCAGAACAGCGAGACGTGCGGCAGGAAGTTGCTCTTCGCGCGCAGCGTGCCGTTCACCGGCCGGTCCTTGGCATCACCGAGGCCGCCACCGCGGGTGCGGAAGTCCACGGCCTTGAAGCCGACACCCAGCTTCAGCGTGTCGTTCAGCACGATGTCGTCCTGCAGGTAGAACTGGCGCGAGCGGGTCACCCAGCTCGATGCGTTGTCGGTCTTGAACGCGGGGCCGTACACGTCGAACGGGCCGGTGGCCTTCAGCGGCGGGCCCTCGCCCAGCAGTGGCTGCTGGTACCACTCGGTCTTGGCCGCGGCCTTGCTCTTCTCCTGCCAGAAACCGGCAGTGAAGGTGTGCGCGCCGGTCTCGAACTGCAGGTTGACCATGCCGCCCAGGCGGTTGAGGCGCGGCGTCTGTACCTGTTCGGAGAACGGTGCGCCGTTGGGCGACGGTACGGTCGGGTCGGTCAGC
>NZ_QANL01000095.1 GCF_003067705.1 Planctomonas deserti | reverse complement strand
ATGCTTGCAAGCGCTTCCTTCACTGCAATCAGTGCGGCTCTTCCCAGGTGTCGTCGGGTCTTCCTCATCGATTCGAACATTTCAGGCAGCTCCCTTCGCGAAGGCACTCGACAGTGAGCTGACCCTGCAGATTTCAAACGATGGGACCAATGAGCAGAGCAACGTCGTGACGACTCCCAGGGCAGCCGCCATCAGCATTGCCCCAGCATGCATCGCTGTGATCGCGCTGGGCAGAACGTCTCCCGCAGCAACCACCCGGATTCCCAGTGCATAGGTGCCGACAGCGAGTGCACTGCTTGCGACTCCCGCCGCGATGGATTCCCACATGAGCTGGACGAACACGTCCCGGCGTCGCGCTCCCAGTGCACGTCGTATAGCGAGCTCCCGCCTACGGCGCCCCAGACTGAAGCTCAGCAGTGCCGCCGCATTGACGACGCACACACCGAGAAGGATCAGTGACAGCCGAAGCTGCATCCTGGCCCGCTCCGGAACCAATCCCAGCCTGTCCAGCCACTCCATCAACGGCCAGAGTGCCACCTGTTGGGTACCTGGCTCGATCCGAAGCCCCTTTTCATGCGCATAGGCGTTCAGACCCGCGCGGTAGGCGGCGACATCATCTGCGG
>NZ_QANL01000094.1 GCF_003067705.1 Planctomonas deserti | reverse complement strand
AAGGTTCTAACCAGGGAGCACGCAGATCCCAAAAACGCATTGTTTCTCCTCCAAAAATAACTTCTCCAGTCGGGGAACGCATTAAGTATTTACCTAAACCTGTAGGTCCTTGAGCAGACCCCACGTTAGCTCCAAGACGTTGGTCTCTAACTAGAAAAGTAAATGCTTGAGCTTGAGAAGCTTCTGGCCCTGTAGGTCCGTAAAACTCACTAGGGTAAGCAGTATTATTAAACCAGACAAAACAACAAGCAATGAAACCACAAACAGATAAAGCAGCTAAACTATAAGACAAGTAAGCCTCCCCAGACCATACAAGTGCGCGGCGAGCCCATGCAAAAGGTTTGGTTAAGATATGCCAGATTCCACCAAATATACAAATGGAACCTAACCATACATGCCCTCCAATTATATCTTCCAAATCGTCCACACTAACAATCCATCCTTCTCCCCCAAAGGGAGATTTTAGTAAATAACCAAATATAACACTTGGGCTAAGAGTCAAGTTTGTAATTTTTCTTACATCCCCCCCACCTGGCGCCCCGGCATCATATACGCCCCCAAAATATAGAGCCTTAGATACTAGACGAGAAGCACCTACACATAAAAAACTTAAGCAAATACGCAAAA
>NZ_QANL01000093.1 GCF_003067705.1 Planctomonas deserti | reverse complement strand
GCTTTTCTGGTTCACGCACGTCTCGGTTTCCCAGGGTGGCCCACTCCAGGTCTAGAACGGCCCACCCCCGGAACATCATCCCGATGTTCCCGGCGTCCAGGACGGATGCCGCACAGGACCGCACACGGCAGGAGCCGTAAGCGGAGTTCAATAGGAGGAGTGCAATGGCTCTCAATCTGTCCCAGAAGCAAGAAGTAGTCGCCGAGCTGGCAGACGTCGCCGCCAAGGCCCACTCCTTGATCGCAGCCGAATCCGCTGGAACCACGGTCGCCCAGATGACCGCGATGCGCAAGCAGGCTCGTGAAACCGGTGTTTTCTTGAAGGTTGTCAAGAACACCCTGGCTTCGCGCGCCGTTGAAGGCACCGAGTTCGCAGTCGCCCAGGACCAGATGGTTGGTCCGCTGCTGTACGCGTTCTCGCTCGAGGAGCCCGGCGCTGCCGGTCGCCTGATCAAGGAAGCCGCCAAGGGCAACGACAAGCTGAAGGCTAAGGTCGTCGCCATCGGTGGCGAAGTGTTCCCGGCAAGCCACGTCGAAGTGCTGGCCTCGCTGCCGACCCGCGACCAGGCCCTGGCCATGCTGGCCCGCGTCCTGACCGAGCCGGTCACGATGTTTGCCCGCGCCATCAAG
>NZ_QANL01000092.1 GCF_003067705.1 Planctomonas deserti | reverse complement strand
GGATCATGTGAGTGTCCTTTGGGAGTGACGGCCGCGAAGCGGCACGTGGGAAATCGGTAACCCCAGGGCGATGCCAAGCGAGCTCGGCACCCACCTGGGTGGCGGATCAGCGGACCGCTTTGACGTTCAGTTCGTTGATCATCTGCTGGGCGGCCTTTTCAGCCGCCAGCTGCAGCGCGTTGGTACGGGCCACGGTTTCATTCGGGCCGGTACCGGAGAACTGCACCGGGCCGACCGACGACACGGTGCGCGGGAAACGACCGGTCACGTCCAGCACCTTGCCGGTGACAGTGACGAACACGCGGGTGTTGCCGCTGGCCGGATCGCGGTCACGCATGCCGACGTCGAGGGTGCCGACGGCGATGTACGGGATGTTGGCCGCGCGGATGCCGTTGGCGGTGTCGCGCAGGGTGGCCGGGGCCAGGTCGTTGCCGGTGCTGAAGTCCTTGCGGATGCGCTCGATGCTGAGCAGGCCGCGCGACTCGCCTTCCACGTATTCGGCTTCAACCACTTCGTAGCCGGCGGCGCTGAAGGCACCGGTCATTGCGGTGTTCACTTCGGCCGCGTTGGCCACCTTCCAGCTGATGTTGTCGCTGCGCTGGGTGGTGCTGCCGCCGCTGGTGACCGAC
>NZ_QANL01000091.1 GCF_003067705.1 Planctomonas deserti | reverse complement strand
CAGATCAACTACACCCGCTCCAACGAGTCCGAGGCCGACCGCCTCGGCATCCGCACCCTCTCGCGCAGCGGCTACGACGTGGATGCCATGGCCGGCTTCTTCGAGCGGATGGCCTCGGCGATGCGCGGCAACGAGGGCGGCTACAGCGTGCCCGAGTTCCTGCGCACCCATCCGGTCAACATCACCCGCATCAGCGAGGCGAAGGCCCGCGCCGACCAGATGAAGAAGGACACGGTGCTGCTGACCACCAGCACCCCCAGTGGCGAGCGCAGGGAGCGGGTCGATCCGGCCGACCCGAGCCTGGCCGAGCCGATGCTGCGCGGAAACAACCCGCTGCTGCCCAGCAGCGTGCTGCGCATTCCGATGGGCCAGCTCGCCCGCGGCGCCAGCGGTGACTTCGACTGGGCGCGCGAGCGCCTGCGTGTGCTCAGCGCTGATTCCACCCCTGAACTGGAACGCGAGTATGCCGATCTGGCCAAGCGGCAGAAGGATGGCCTGAACGACGCCCAGCGCTACGGCCAGGCCCTCGCGATCATGCGCGGCGGCCGCAGCGGTGCCACGCAGGCCCGGCAGACCCTGGCCAGCCTGCTGCAGACCCGACCGGACAACCTGTGGCTGGCACTGGGGCTGG
>NZ_QANL01000090.1 GCF_003067705.1 Planctomonas deserti | reverse complement strand
GCTGATCGGCGCCGACATGCAGGGCAAGCGCGTGCTGATCGTCGACGACGTGATCACCGCCGGTACCGCGATCCGCGAAGCGCTGGGCATCATCCGCGCCGCCGGTGGCACCCCGGCCGGCATCGTGGTGGCGCTGGACCGTCAGGAGATCGCTTCGGAAACCGATCGCCGTTCGGCGGCGCAGTCGGTGGCCGAGGAAGCCGGCATTCCGGTGATCGCCGTGGCATCGCTGGCCGATCTGCTTGATTTCGCCTCCGGCAACCCGGAACTTGTCGGTTACCGGCAGCCGCTGGAAGCCTACCGGGCCCAGTACGGCGTCCGTTCGATCCGCTGACCGACCAGGGGAAAGGTCATGTCCCGAGTTCCTGCTGTGCTCTTTGCCGGCCTGCTGCTGGCCGTACCGTTCACCGTGCCGGCGCAGCCGCGGGGCGGCGACAAGACGGAAAAGAAGTTGTACTGCTGGAACGAGGGCAAGGAGCGGATCTGCAGTGATTCGCTGCCGGCCGATGCGGTCAACCATGCCCGCGAGGAATTCAACGCGAAGAGTGGCCTGCGCAATGCGCAGGTCCAGCGCGCGCTGACCGACCAAGAGCGCGCCGAGGCAAGCAGGGTGGGCGCGCAGCAGCAGCCG
>NZ_QANL01000089.1 GCF_003067705.1 Planctomonas deserti | reverse complement strand
CCGCCGTCGCGGCGGCGCCAGCGACCGCAAGGAAGTGGTCGCGCCGATGCCGGGCAAGGAAACGCCGGCGGTGCTGTTCCTGATCGGCGCGGTGTCGGTGGCCGGCCTGCCGCCGCTGTCCGGCTTCCTGGCCAAGGCCGCGCTGCTGGCCGGCATGCCGGCGCAGTACACCGGGCCGGTGTGGACCGCGGTGCTGGTCAGCAGCCTGCTGGTGATCATGGGCCTGACCCGCGGCGGCATCCGCCTGTTCTGGCGCGTGCCGCCGGTCGAGGCCGATGCACCGAAGCCGCGCAAGGCACGCCTGCGCCGGGTCGAGCTGTACGCCGCCTGCATCCTGCTGGCCTACGGCATCGGCATGACCCTGGCCGCAGCACCGCTGATGCGCTACACCGACGCCACCGCCGCACAGCTGCTGCAACCCAGCGAATACGTGCAGCAGCTGCGTGCGACCACGCCGGAGATCCGCCAGCCATGACTGCCCAGCGCTCCCTGTTCCGTCGCCTGATTCCCTCGCCGATGCTCAGCATCATGGTGGTGGCGTTCTGGCTGCTGATGTCCGACAGCTTCACCCTCGGCCAGATCGTGCTGGGGCTGCTGCTGGGCCTGGTGGTGCCGCTGTTCGCCGCACGCCTG
>NZ_QANL01000088.1 GCF_003067705.1 Planctomonas deserti | reverse complement strand
ATCAACTGCGTCCACTACGATGACGAAGGCAAACGCCACGACATCAGCCTGGACGCCATCAGTGATGTCATTGCCAGTGGCAATGGTTTCGTCTGGGTTGGCCTGTACGACCCCAACGACGATGTACTGCTGAAACTGCAGGAGGAATTCTGCCTGCACGACCTGGCCATCGAAGATGCGCGCAACGCGCACCAGCGGCCAAAGGTCGAGACCTACGGCAATTCGATGTTCGTGGTGGTGACCACCGCGCAGATGGTCGACGAGCGCATCCAGTACGGCGAAACCCATGCTTTCCTCGGCCCGCGCTTCCTGGTGACGGTGCGTCATGGCGCCTCGCTGTCCTACGCACCGGTGCGTGCGCGTGTCGAACGAGAGCCGCAGCTGCTGAAGATGGGCCCCTCGTACTGCCTGTACGCAGTGGCCGACTTCGTGGTCGACAACTACCTGCCGATCGTGCACCGCTTCCGCGACACCCTGGACCTGCTGGAAAAGGACATCTTTGCGGACAACTACAAGCGCAGCACCGTGGTGCGGCTGTACGAACTCAAGCGCGAACTGAACAAGATGCGGATGGCGGTGGCGCCACTGCAGGATGTACTGGCGCAGCTGCGCCGCTATCAGGGCGAACTGATCC
>NZ_QANL01000008.1 GCF_003067705.1 Planctomonas deserti | reverse complement strand
CTGCAAGCCGGCGACGGTAAGCCAATCCCAGAAACCCTATCTCAGTCCGGATTGGAGTCTGCAACTCGACTCCATGAAGTCGGAATCGCTAGTAATCGCAGATCAGCATTGCTGCGGTGAATACGTTCCCGGGCCTTGTACACACCGCCCGTCACACCACGAGAGTTTGTAACACCCGAAGTCGGTGGGGTAACCTTTTTGGAGCCAGCCGCCTAAGGTGGGACAGATGACTGGGGTGAAGTCGTAACAAGGTAGCCGTATCGGAAGGTGCGGCTGGATCACCTCCTTTTGAGCAAAGACAGCATCGTCCTGTCGGGCGTCTTCACAAAGTACCTGCATTCAGAGAATCATGTCGGCCAGGCCGATATGAGAGTCCCTTTTGGGGCCTTAGCTCAGCTGGGAGAGCACCTGCTTTGCAAGCAGGGGGTCGTCGGTTCGATCCCGACAGGCTCCACCATGTTTGGGCTGTTCCGGAATAACTTCCGGGTCTGTAGCTCAGGTGGTTAGAGCGCACCCCTGATAAGGGTGAGGTCGGTAGTTCGAGTCTACCCAGACCCACCATTCTCTGAATGACGCATACAATCGATCTTTATACGCATCAGCATTGTGGCTGGTACGTGTTCTTTTAAAACTTGTGACGTAGCGAGCGTTTGAGATGTTCTATCAGACGTGTCGTGAGGCTAAGGCGAGAGACGGAAGTCTCTTTATTGATTGAGTCGTTATATTCGTATCCGGGCTTTGTACCCCCGGGTCACATATATAACCCAAGGCAACTTGCGGTTATATGGTCAAGCGAATAAGCGCACACGGTGGATGCCTTGGCGGTCAGAGGCGATGAAGGACGTGGCAGCCTGCGAAAAGTATCGGGGAGCTGGCAACAAGCTTTGATCCGGTAATGTCCGAATGGGGAAACCCACCCGCTTGCGGGTATCCTGCAGTGAATACATAGCTGCTGGAAGCGAACCTGGTGAACTGAAATATCTAAGTAACCAGAGGAAAAGAAATCAACCGAGATTCCGTAAGTAGCGACGAGCGAACGCGGACTAGCCCTTAAGCTGATTTGGTTCTAGGAAAACGCTCTGGAAAGAGCGGCCATAGAAGGTGATAGCCCTGTATCTGAAAGGGCCATTTCAGTGAAGACGAGTAGGGCGGGGCACGTGAAACCCTGTCTGAACATGGGGGGACCATCCTCCAAGGCTAAATACTACTGACCGACCGATAGTGAACCAGTACCGTGAGGGAAAGGCGAAAAGAACCCCGGAGAGGGGAGTGAAATAGAACCTGAAACCGTGTGCGTACAAGCAGTAGGAGCTCCGCAAGGAGTGACTGCGTACCTTTTGTATAATGGGTCAGCGACTTACTGTTCGTGGCAAGCTTAACCGTATAGGGGAGGCGAAGGGAAACCGAGTCTGATAAGGGCGCATAGTCGCGGGCAGTAGACCCGAAACCGGGTGATCTAGTCATGCCCAGGGTGAAGGTGCGGTAACACGCACTGGAGGCCCGAACCCACTCCCGTTGCAAAGGTAGGGGATGAGGTGTGATTAGGAGTGAAAAGCTAATCGAACCCGGAGATAGCTGGTTCTCCTCGAAAGCTATTTAGGTAGCGCCTCATATGTATCCTCTCGGGGGTAGAGCACTGTTATGGCTAGGGGGTCATCGCGACTTACCAAACCATTGCAAACTCCGAATACCGAGACGGACTGTATGGGAGACACACGGCGGGTGCTAACGTCCGTCGTGAAAAGGGAAACAACCCAGACCCACAGCTAAGGTCCCAAATTCACTGCTAAGTGGAAAACCATGTGGAAAGGCACAGACAGCCAGGAGGTTGGCTTAGAAGCAGCCACCCTTTAAAGAAAGCGTAATAGCTCACTGGTCGAGTCGGTCTGCGGGGAAGATTTAACGGGGCTAAGCAGTGAACCGAAGCTTGGGGTGCATAACTTTGTTATGCGCGGTAGAGGAGCGTTCCGTAAGCCGTTGAAGGTGGATTGAGAAGTCTGCTGGAGGTATCGGAAGTGCGAATGCTGACATGAGTAACGATAATGCGGGTGAAAAACCCGCACGCCGAAAGCCCAAGGTTTCCTTGCGCAACGTTAATCGGCGCAGGGTGAGTCGGCCCCTAAGGCGAGGACGAAAGTCGTAGTCGATGGGAAGCAGGTTAATATTCCTGCACCTCGCGTAAGTGCGATGGAGGGACGGAGAAGGTTAGGTGTACCAGGCGTTGGTTGTCCTGGGGAAAGGCGGTAGGTTTGGATCTTTGGCAAATCCGGGATCCTTCAAGACCGAGCACCGAGACGAGCCTTTATGGCAAAGTCACTGATACCACGCTTCCAGGAAAAGCTCCTAAGCTTCAGCTTACGCAGACCGTACCGTAAACCGACACAGGTGGGTAGGATGAGAATTCTCAGGCGCTTGAGAGAACTCGGGTGAAGGAACTAGGCAAAATGGTACCGTAACTTCGGGAGAAGGTGCACCCTTTTTGGTGGCTCGTGCGAGCTATAGCTGAAGAGGGTCGCAGTAACCAGGCCGCTGCGACTGTTTA
>NZ_QANL01000087.1 GCF_003067705.1 Planctomonas deserti | reverse complement strand
CGCGCCTGCAGGAACTGGAGCAGGAGCTGGCGCTGCTGCTGGTGCCGCGCGACCCGCGCGATGAAGGCAACCTGTTCCTGGAAGTGCGCGCGGGTACCGGGGGCGATGAGGCCGCGATCTTTGCCGGCGACCTGTTCCGCATGTACGCCCGCTACGCCGAGCGCCAGGGCTGGAAAGTCGAAATCGAATCGGACAGCCCGGGCGAGCATGGCGGCTACAAGGAAGTGGTGGCGCGCGTGGTCGGCCGTGGCGCGTTCTCACGCCTGAAGTTCGAATCGGGTACGCATCGTGTGCAGCGCGTGCCAGCCACCGAATCGCAGGGCCGCATCCACACCTCGGCGGCCACCGTAGCGATCATTCCCGAGGCCGACGAGGTCGATGACATCGTCATCAACCCCGCCGACCTGAAGGTGGATACGTTCCGCTCGTCCGGCGCCGGTGGCCAGCACGTGAACAAGACCGAATCGGCCATCCGCATCACCCACGTGCCGACTGGCGTGGTGGTGGAATGCCAGACCGAGCGCAGCCAGCACGCCAACCGCGACAAGGCGATGAAGCGCCTGAAAGCACAGCTGCTGGACGCCGAGCGCCAGCGCCAGGACGCCGCGCAGGCTGAATCACGGCGCCTGCAGGTC
>NZ_QANL01000086.1 GCF_003067705.1 Planctomonas deserti | reverse complement strand
AGCAGGGTGGTGGCGACGTCGCCGCCGACGCTGCCGAGCCGGCCGCCGAGACCGCCTGAGTTTCGACTTACCGTGGTTCCTGACGGAACCTCAACCCAGAAAATCATCCAAAGGTATTAATCATGTCCCTTACCAACGAACAGATCGTCGACGCCATCGCCGAGAAGTCCCTGATGGAAGTGATGGAGCTGGTCAAGGCCATCGAAGAGAAGTTCGGCGTCTCCGCCGCTGCTCCGGTTGCCGTGGCTGCTGCCGCTGGCCCGGCTGCTGCTGTTGAAGAGCAGACCGAATTCGTCGTCACCCTGAAGACTGCCGGCGAGAAGAAGGTCGAAGTCATCAAGGCCGTCCGCGCCATCACCGGCCTGGGCCTGAAGGAAGCGAAGGACCTGGCCGAAGCCGGCGGCGTCCTGAAGGACAACGCTTCGAAGGACGAAGCCGAGAAGATGAAGAAGGACCTGGAAGCTGCTGGCGCGACTGTCGAAGTCAAGTAAGCAGTTACCTTGCATCGTCACCGATTCGCGGCGATGCAGCCAAGGCTGGGGGCGTAAGCCCCCGGCCTTTGGTCGTTGTTGCAGTGTTGTAGATCCACGCCACGCGTGGATGTAACGAGCGGCAAAAAGCCCAACACGGGCTGC
>NZ_QANL01000085.1 GCF_003067705.1 Planctomonas deserti | reverse complement strand
ACCGACGCGTCGATCAACCCGGGCAACTCGGGTGGCGCACTGGTCGATCTGCAGGGCCAGCTGGTCGGCATCAATACCGCCAGCTTCAACCCGCAGGGCAGCATGGCCGGCAACATCGGCCTGGGCCTGGCCATTCCGTCCAACCTCGCGCGCAGCGTGGTCGACCAGCTGGTCAAGCACGGCGTGGTGGTGCGCGGCACGCTGGGCGTGGAGAGCCAGAACCTGACCGCGCAGATCGCGCAGGGGCTGGGCCTGGGCGAAACGCGGGGTGCGCTGATCACCCGCGTGCTGGCCGGTTCGGCCGCTGCGACCGCCGGCCTGAAGCCGGGCGACGTGGTGGTCTCGGCCAACGGCCAGCGCGTGGACAGCGCCGAAGCCCTGCACAACGTGGAAGGCCTGGCCGCGGTCGGCAGCGCGCTGACGCTGGACGTGCGCCGCGAGGGCAAGCCGCTGCAGATCAAGGCAACCTTGAAGGAACAGGCGCGCGCGGTCAGCGGTGAGAGCCTGGACCCGCGCCTGACCGGGGCCACCTTCGTCGACCTGCCCGAGTCGCTGCGCCAGTCCGGTGTCGGTGGCGTGCTGGTCAGCGAGGTCAAGCGCGGCAGCCGCGCGGCCACCAACGGCCTGCAGCAGGG
>NZ_QANL01000084.1 GCF_003067705.1 Planctomonas deserti | reverse complement strand
TGGCTGGCACAGGCCGCCGATGCCAGCATTGACCTGCTGTTCCTCGATTCGGACCGCGGGCAATACGCCGGCTGGTGGCCGCAGCTGCGCCGCGTGCTGCGCCCGGGGGGCCTGCTGGTGGTGGACAACGCCACCTCGCATGCGGAAGAGATGGAACCGCTGCGTGTGCTGCTGGACGCTGATCCGGACTTCAGCACCAGCCTGGTGCCGGTGGGCAATGGCGAGCTGTTGGCCGTACGCAGCGCCTGACCGCTCTACATCGGTAGGTGCCAACCTTGGTTGGCACGCTGTTGCCGGTCGCGCAGAGCAGCCGAGCATGGGCTCGGCTCTACAGTAAGCAGGCCCTTATAATCCCGCGGTGAGCACCGAACCCGATACCCTCGCCGCGGTCGAGACCGACACCGCGCCCCTGCAGCTGCTGCACCTGGATGAGCGCCTGGCCGTGGTCAACAAGCCTGCCGGGCTGATGGTCCACGACAGCAAGCTGGCCCGTGGCGAAGACGACTTCCTGGCCGACCGCCTGCGCGAGCAGCTGGGCCGACCGATCTTCCTCGTGCACCGCCTGGACCGGGCGACCAGCGGCTGCCTGCTGCTGGCCTTCGACCGCGAGACCGCCAGCGCGCTGGGCAAGGCGCT
>NZ_QANL01000083.1 GCF_003067705.1 Planctomonas deserti | reverse complement strand
CAGCGCCGCCGCCAGCACCGCCGCCGGTGCCACCTGCGGCAACAGCTTCAGCAGGCTCCATTCGAACACGCCCAGGCCGGCCGGCACGGTCGAGACCAGGCCGGCCAGCACCGCCACCAGGTACAGGCCGACGAAGCCGGGCAGGCCGGTGGGAGTGGAGTCGGGCAGCAGCACATAGAACGCAGCACTGGCCAGTACCAGCTCGATGACGCTGAGCACGGTAACGCCGATCATGGTCCGGCGGTCGGGTAGCCACAACGCATGGCCGAACACGCTGAACTGCCGTCCATCGCGGCCGACCAGCAGCACCGTGGCGAGGTAGGCGAGCAACGCGACGATGCCGACGATACGTACCGCATTGGGATCCAGCGGCAGCGCCAAGGCTGCGGCAGCCGGTTCCATGCACAGCGCCACACTGATCAGCAGCCATGCACCGAACACGAATCCGAGCGTGCTCATCAGCACCACCTGCCCGATCTGCGCCAGGTCCAGGCCGGCGCTGCGGTAGCCACGCAGGCGCACCGCGCCGCCGGTCAACGCGGCAAAACCCACGGTCTGGCCCAGCGTATGCGCAAGGAAGGCGGTGATGCCGACGCGCGCGGGGTGCACGCGGATGCCGCTGCGACGCAGGCCGATGGC
>NZ_QANL01000082.1 GCF_003067705.1 Planctomonas deserti | reverse complement strand
CCTTCGGCCGCCAGGCGCTCGTAGGCCTCGACCACGGTGGAGACTGAAACTCCCATCATCGCCGCCTGCGCACGTACCGAAGGCAGGCGGGAGCCGGGGCCATCCACCCGTGCACTGATGCGAGTGCGGACGGTCTGGATGACCGATTCGATGCGTGTGAGCGGACGCGGCATGGCGGAACCGTAGTGGAAGTGTGGGCAGTACAGTTACTTGCGACTGTACTGGATTGTAGCTGGGGTCCTCCCGCGCCGGATGCTTCCATACAGGTCCAGCCGGGCATCGTCCGGCACCTTCAGGAGTACAGGCGTGGAACGGTCGGCGAGTGGTTGGATCAATGGCTTCATCGGTGTGGTGATCTTCGCCGGCTCCCTGCCGGCCACCCGCCTGGCAGTGCTGCAGCTGGATGCCGGATTCGTCACTGCTGCGCGCGCCACCATTGCCGCCGTGCTCGGCCTCGGCCTGCTCCTTCTGCTGCGCCAGCCGTGGCCGCGGCGCACTGACCTGCCAGGCTTGGCAGTGGTCAGCCTCGGGGTGGTGGTTGGCTTTCCATTGCTGACCGCACTGGCCCTTCGCCACGCATCGTCGGCGCACACCATCGTGTTCCTCGGCCTGCTGCCGCTGAGCACCGCGGTGTTCGGC
>NZ_QANL01000081.1 GCF_003067705.1 Planctomonas deserti | reverse complement strand
GGTGTCACTGTGGGTCGCCGCCTGCAATGCAGCGGCCAGCCCGTCGCGCGCTACGGCCTGTTCGCCAACGCGCAGCGACAGATCGGCCTGCACGGTCACATACACCGGCGCCTGTTCGGGCGGCGTGGCACTGGCACTGCTGGCTGGCAGCTGCACCGGCACCGACACGGTCGCCAGCGGTGCGGCCACCATGAAGATGATCAGCAGCACCAGCATCACATCGATGAAGGGCGTGACGTTGATCTCGTGCGCTTCTTCGGGGGTATCTTCGCGGTCGGAGGCGGTCCTGATCGCCATCGTCGTGCCTCAGTGAACCGCACGCAGCGGTGCCGCTGCGGTACGCAGCACGGCACGATCGAGATCGCGCGAGACCAGCTGCTGCACGGCCGCCGACAGATCACCGAGCAGGCCCCGCAGGCCGGCCAGTACACGGCTGAAGTGGTTGTAGACCAGCACGGCGGGAATCGCTGCGACCAGACCCAGCGCGGTCGCCAGCAGAGCCTCGGCGATGCCGGGCGCGACCACCGCCAGGTTGGTGGTGTTGCTGTGTGCGATGCCGATGAAGCTGTTCATGATGCCCCACACCGTGCCGAACAGGCCGACGAAGGGCGCCACCGCGCCGATGCTTGCGAGCACACCGAT
>NZ_QANL01000080.1 GCF_003067705.1 Planctomonas deserti | reverse complement strand
GATCGGATGCAGCCGGCGCGCCAAAGGTTTAAGCGCTCGGCACCCCTACCGTTCGTCGGCCCATGACTTCCGGGGGGTTGACTACAGTTGTCGTCAAGCTGACAGTGACGACACGTGTAGTCAAGGGAGTGGTGTCATGCGTGGCAAGACGATCGGGGACCAGGAGCTGGCCCTGCTGCAGTACATCGATGAACATGCGCCGGCCAGCGTCGGTGAGGTCGCCAGTGGCTACGGCGAGGCCCGTGGCCTGGCCCGGTCCACCGTGCTGACGATGATGGAGCGGCTGCGGGCGAAGGGGTATCTTCGTCGCCAGCAGCAGGACGGCGTCTACCGCTACCAGGCCACCCGTGGCCCGGAAAGCGTGCTGCAGGGGGCCGTGGCCCAGTTCATCGACAACACCCTCCAGGGCTCGGTGTCGCCGTTCGTGGCCTACCTGTCGCAGCGCCAGCAGGTCAGCGACAACGAGCTGGCCGAGCTGGAAGCGCTGGTCGCCCAACTCCAATCGCGTCGCCACGAGGGCTGAGCCATGGACACCACGATGCTGATCCCGATGCTGGAACGGTTGGGCTGGACCAGCCTGCAGACCGTGCTGCTGGTGGCGCTGGTCTACGTGCTGTGCCGCGCGCTGCCGACACTGTCGGCGGC
>NZ_QANL01000079.1 GCF_003067705.1 Planctomonas deserti | reverse complement strand
CCACGTCGGTATGGCCCAGCAGTACCAACACCGGTGCGCCTTGGCCGTGGGTCGCCCACAGGTTGTCGACGTCGCCCAGGCGAAGGTGATCGCACTGGAACCCGGCCTGCTTCAGGCGTGCCGCCAACAGTGCCTGGCAGCCAGCATCATCGGGGGTCACCGAGGGCCGTGCGATCAGTTCGCAGGTCAGGTCGAGGACCGCGCTCATGCGTCACCCACACCGAAGCGGGCCTTGAAACCGTTGTCGCTGAAGCCCTGGCTGACCGTGCCATCGGCAGTGACCACCAGCGGACGCTTGATCAGCTGCGGGTATTCACGCAGCAGCAGCTTCCATTCGGCCTCGGAGTCGGCGGCCTTGCGGTTGTCCGGCAACTGCCGCCAGGTGGTGGACGACTTGTTCACCATCGCGGCCAGGCCCCCCAGCTGCCCAGCCCACGCCAGCAGTATTTCCGGGTTCGGCTTGTTCTCGCGGTAATCGACGAAGGTGTAAGGCACGCCGAAGCGGTCCAGCCACTTGGTCGCCTTCTTGCAGGTATCGCAGTTCTTCAAACCGTAGACAGTGGTGCTCATGGCCATCTGTGATGCTGGAAAACAGAGGGTCAGAATCTCACAACAGGCGCTCGGACACGACCCGGAACGGGACCCG
>NZ_QANL01000078.1 GCF_003067705.1 Planctomonas deserti | reverse complement strand
TGCCGACAACCACGTCAACGTGCGCATCATGGCTTACTCGGCCAAGTACGCCTCGGCATTCTACGGTCCGTTCCGTGATGCGGTGGGCAGCGCCGCCAGCCTCGGCAAGGCCGACAAGAAGACCTACCAGATGGACCCGGCCAACGGCGACGAGGCCCTGCGCGAGATCGCGCTGGACCTGGAAGAGGGCGCCGACATGGTGATGGTCAAGCCGGGCATGCCCTACCTGGACCTGGTGCGCCGGGTGAAGGAGACGTTCGGCGTGCCGACCTTCGCCTACCAGGTCAGTGGCGAGTACGCGATGATGAAGGCCGCCTTCGCCAACGGCTGGCTGGACGAGCGCGCCTGCGTGCTGGAGTCGCTGCTGGGCTTCAAGCGGGCCGGTGCCGATGGCGTCCTGACCTATTTCGCGCCGCAGGTGGCGCGATGGCTGCGCGAGCGCTGACAATAGCGCCACGATAGACGGAGGAATGCGCGATGGGACCCGAACTGGGATGGATGCAATGGCTGATCTGGGGCATCGGTACGCTGGTGTTCGGCGCCATCATCGTCGGTGTGTTCATCGCGGCCTGGCGGGCCGGCAAGCGCCCGCCGGAACAGCTCTCCGCCGCCCGTCACGTGGCCCGTGAGCCGGCGCTGCCGGACA
>NZ_QANL01000007.1 GCF_003067705.1 Planctomonas deserti | reverse complement strand
TGGTGGTTGGTGAGATTCCTTTGGATTAGATAATGAATGTCAGTTGATATTCGAATTTAGTCAGAACAAACTCGCGGAGACTGGGTATCGATTCCCGGTTCTGGTTTTCGCATCTAGATGTGCCGGCTGCCTTTGGGTGGTTTGGCGATCAAGCATTTACGGAGAGTTTGATCCTGGCTCAGGACGAACGCTGGCGGCGTGCTTAACACATGCAAGTCGAACGATGAACTCCAGCTTGCTGGGGGGATTAGTGGCGAACGGGTGAGTAACACGTGAGTAACCTGCCCCTGACTCTGGGATAAGCGCTGGAAACGGCGTCTAATACCGGATATGACAATCGACGGCATCGTCTGGTTGTGGAAAGAATTTCGGTTGGGGATGGACTCGCGGCCTATCAGGTTGTTGGTGAGGTAATGGCTCACCAAGCCTACGACGGGTAGCCGGCCTGAGAGGGTGACCGGCCACACTGGGACTGAGACACGGCCCAGACTCCTACGGGAGGCAGCAGTGGGGAATATTGCACAATGGGCGCAAGCCTGATGCAGCAACGCCGCGTGAGGGACGACGGCCTTCGGGTTGTAAACCTCTTTTAGTAGGGAAGAAGCGAAAGTGACGGTACCTGCAGAAAAAGCACCGGCTAACTACGTGCCAGCAGCCGCGGTAATACGTAGGGTGCAAGCGTTGTCCGGAATTATTGGGCGTAAAGAGCTCGTAGGCGGTTTGTCGCGTCTGCTGTGAAAACCGGAGGCTCAACCTCCGGCCTGCAGTGGGTACGGGCAGACTAGAGTGCGGTAGGGGAGATTGGAATTCCTGGTGTAGCGGTGGAATGCGCAGATATCAGGAGGAACACCGATGGCGAAGGCAGATCTCTGGGCCGTAACTGACGCTGAGGAGCGAAAGCATGGGGAGCGAACAGGATTAGATACCCTGGTAGTCCATGCCGTAAACGTTGGGCGCTAGATGTAGGGACCATTCCACGGTTTCTGTGTCGCAGCTAACGCATTAAGCGCCCCGCCTGGGGAGTACGGCCGCAAGGCTAAAACTCAAAGGAATTGACGGGGGCCCGCACAAGCGGCGGAGCATGCGGATTAATTCGATGCAACGCGAAGAACCTTACCAAGGCTTGACATATACCGGAAACGGCCAGAAATGGTCGCCCCGCAAGGTCGGTATACAGGTGGTGCATGGTTGTCGTCAGCTCGTGTCGTGAGATGTTGGGTTAAGTCCCGCAACGAGCGCAACCCTCGTTCTATGTTGCCAGCACGTAATGGTGGGAACTCATAGGAGACTGCCGGGGTCAACTCGGAGGAAGGTGGGGATGACGTCAAATCATCATGCCCCTTATGTCTTGGGCTTCACGCATGCTACAATGGCCGGTACAAAGGGCTGCGATACCGTAAGGTGGAGCGAATCCCAAAAAGCCGGTCTCAGTTCGGATTGAGGTCTGCAACTCGACCTCATGAAGTCGGAGTCGCTAGTAATCGCAGATCAGCAACGCTGCGGTGAATACGTTCCCGGGCCTTGTACACACCGCCCGTCAAGTCATGAAAGTCGGTAACACCCGAAGCCAGTGGCCCAACCCTTGTGGAGGGAGCTGTCGAAGGTGGGATCGGTGATTAGGACTAAGTCGTAACAAGGTAGCCGTACCGGAAGGTGCGGCTGGATCACCTCCTTTCTAAGGAGCATTTGGACCGCCCGTCTGTATACAGCGGGGTTCACGGTTCCAGAGCCATAGCCGAGGCGAATGTCCTCGGATGGTCAGCTCATGGGTGGAACATTGACATTGGCTCCCGAACGACACCGTTCACTACTAGTACTGCCTTTTAGGCATGGAACGTGGTGGCCGGCGGTAGGTCGGGGGCGTGCACGCTGTTGGGTCCTGAGGGACCGGAACATTTCACACCGTTTGGTGTGGGTGGACTGAATCCTCTGGACCCTTTTCTTGTCGGCATCGCTTGCCGGTGGGAGGGGGTACCGCCCGTATTTTGAGAACTACACAGTGGACGCGAGCATCTTAGATTCCAACACTTTCGAGTGTTGGGGTCACTAAAAGATTTGCACACCCTTTAGTGGGGTGTGACGATCTGGTCAATCTCGCACCGTTTGGTGCGCGATCGATTCGAACTCATGTGATTTCAAGTTTCTAAGAGCAAACGGTGGATGCCTTGGCATCTGGAGCCGAAGAAGGACGTATAAATCTGCGATAAGCCTCGGGGAGCTGATAATAGAGCTTTGATCCGAGGATTTCCGAATGGGGAAACCCCGCTGGGCGCTGCAAGGTGACCTAGTGACTCCCGCCTGAATATATAGGGCGGGTAGAGGGAACGTGGGGAAGTGAAACATCTCAGTACCCACAGGAAGAGAAAACAACAGTGATTCCGTCAGTAGTGGCGAGCGAACGCGGATCAGGCTAAACCGGGCGTGTGTGATAGCCGGCAGGCGTTGCACGTTCGGGGTTGTGGGACTTTTCGTACCATCCTGCCGGGTGGTGAGGGTGACGGCGCAGTATAGACGAATGGTTTTGAATGACCAGTCAGAGAGGGTGCGAACCCCGTAGTCGAAATGCTGTGGCTGGCCCGAAGAGTATCCCAAGTAGCACGGGGCCCGAGAAATCCCGTGTGAATCTGTCAGGACCACCTGATAAGCCTAAATACTCCCAGATGACCGATAGCGAACAAGTACCGTGAGGGAAAGGTGAAAAGTACCCCGGGAGGGGAGTGAAATAGTACCTGAAACCGTTTGCTTACAAACCGTTGGAGCCTCCTTGTTGGGGTGACAGCGTGCCTTTTGAAGAATGAGCCTGCGAGTTAGCGATATGTGGCGAGGTTAACCCGTGTGGGGTAGCCGTAGCGAAAGCGAGTCTTAATAGGGCGATCGAGTCGCATGTCCTAGACCCGAAGCGAAGTGATCTATCCATGGCCAGGTTGAAGCGACGGTAAGACGTCGTGGAGGACCGAACCCACTTCAGTTGAAAATGGAGGGGATGAGCTGTGGATAGGGGTGAAAGGCCAATCAAACTTCGTGATAGCTGGTTCTCTCCGAAATGCATTTAGGTGCAGCGTTGCGTGTTTCTTGCCGGAGGTAGAGCTACTGGATGGCCGATGGGCCCCAAAAGGTTACTGACGTCAGCCAAACTCCGAATGCCGGTAAGTGAGAGCGCAGCAGTGAGACGGTGGGGGATAAGCTTCATCGTCGAGAGGGAAACAACCCAGACCACCAACTAAGGTCCCTAAGCGCGTGCTAAGTGGGAAAGGATGTGGAGTTGCACAGACAACCAGGAGGTTGGCTTAGAAGCAGCCACCCTTGAAAGAGTGCGTAATAGCTCACTGGTCAAGTGATTCCGCGCCGACAATGTAACGGGGCTCAAGCACGCCACCGAAGTTGTGGCATTTATATTTTTGGTAGGCCTTCGTGGTCCAACCGTATGGATGGGTAGGAGAGCGTCGTGTGGGCTGTGAAGCGGCGGGGTAACCCAGCCGTGGAGACTACACGAGTGAGAATGCAGGCATGAGTAGCGAAAGACGGGTGAGAAACCCGTCCTCCGAAAGACCAAGGGTTCCAGGGCCAGGTTAATCCGCCCTGGGTAAGTCGGGACCTAAGGCGAGGCCGACAGGCGTAGTCGATGGACAACGGGTTGATATTCCCGTACCGATGAAGAACCGCCCACGCTAATCCAGTAATGCTAAGTGCCTGAAACCATCGGTTTGAACCCTTTCGAGGGGGATGACTGGTGGCGTAGCGCATGACCCTGGCTGGTGCGGCGAGCGTATTAACAGGTGTGACGCAGGAAGGTAGCTGAGCCGGGCGATGGTTGTCCCGGTGTAAGGATGTAGGGCGAGAGATAGGCAAATCCGTCTCTCACGATGCCTGAGATCCGATGCGTATCCCTCACGGGAGAAATCAGTGATCCTATGCTGCCAAGAAAAGCATCGACGCGAGGTTCCATTCGCCCGTACCCCAAACCGACTCAGGTGGTCAGGTAGAGAATACCAAGGAGATCGAGAGAATCGTGGTTAAGGAACTCGGCAAAATGCCCCCGTAACTTCGGGAGAAGGGGGGCCTGAGGCGTGACGGACACTTGCTGTCCTGAGCGTTTGAAGGCCGCAGAGACCAGTGGGAAGCGACTGTTTACTAAAAACACAGGTCCGTGCCAAGTCGCAAGACGATGTATACGGACTGACGCCTGCCCGGTGCTGGAAGGTTAAGAGGAACGGTTAGCCGTAAGGCGAAGCTGAGAATTTAAGCCCCAGTAAACGGCGGTGGTAACTATAACCATCCTAAGGTAGCGAAATTCCTTGTCGGGTAAGTTCCGACCTGCACGAATGGCGTAACGACTTCCCAGCTGTCTCAACCGCGAACTCGGCGAAATTGCATTACGAGTAAAGATGCTCGTTACGCGCAGCAGGACGGAAAGACCCCGTGACCTTTACTACAGCTTGGTATTGGTGTTCGGTGTGGCTTGTGTAGGATAGGTGGGAGACTGTGAAGCCCGGACGCTAGTTCGGGTGGAGTCATTGTTGAAATACCACTCTGGTCACTCTGGATATCTAACTTCGATCCGTGATCCGGATCAGGGACAGTGCCTGGTGGGTAGTTTAACTGGGGCGGTTGCCTCCTAAAGAGTAACGGAGGCGCCCAAAGGTTCCCTCAACCTGGTTGGCAATCAGGTGGCGAGTGTAAGTGCACAAGGGAGCTTGACTGTGAGACTGACAAGTCGAGCAGGGACGAAAGTCGGGACTAGTGATCCGGCAGTGGCTTGTGGAAGCGCTGTCGCTCAACGGATAAAAGGTACCTCGGGGATAACAGGCTGATCTTGCCCAAGAGTCCATATCGACGGCATGGTTTGGCACCTCGATGTCGGCTCGTCGCATCCTGGGGCTGGAGTAGGTCCCAAGGGTTGGGCTGTTCGCCCATTAAAGCGGTACGCGAGCTGGGTTTAGAACGTCGTGAGACAGTTCGGTCCCTATCCGCTGCGCGCGTAGGAAATTTGAGAAGATCTATCCCTAGTACGAGAGGACCGGGATGGACGAACCTCTGGTGTGTCAGTTGTTCCGCCAGGAGCACCGCTGATTAGCTACGTTCGGAACGGATAACCGCTGAAGGCATCTAAGCGGGAAGCCGGCTTCAAGATGAGATTTCCATCCCTTATGGGGAGAGGCTCCCAGCTAGACTACTGGGTTGATAGGCAGGATGTGGAAGCGAGGACTAAAGACTCGTGCAGCTGACCTGTACTAATAAGCCGATAACTTGATAACACCCGTTCGTTTAGGAACGGATGCGCCGCGTCCACTTTGTGGTTCCCGATATACGGTCGGGCACATAACAAAACACAGAACTTCACCACCACACCACCCCTGTAAAGGGTTGGGTGTGGGGGTTATGAACCGAGAAATATCGATAGATGTTTCGGCGGCCATAGCGAGAGGGAAACGCCCGGTCACATTCCGAACCCGGAAGCTAAGACTCTCAGCGCCGATGGTACTGCAAGGGTGACCTTGTGGGAGAGTAGGACACCGCCGGACTTAACTTGCACAAAGGCTATGGCCACCCCGACACCGGGGTGGCCATTGCTGTTTAACCCACAACCAGG
>NZ_QANL01000077.1 GCF_003067705.1 Planctomonas deserti | reverse complement strand
CGCCGTGATGTCACGACCACGTTACACTCTGGTGACTTCCAAGCTAGCCGTGGTACTGCCGTGAATCCGATGCGCGTGTTGCTGCTGTCGTCCTGCCTGTTTGTCGGGGGCCTGGCCCATGCGGCCAATGACCTGCCCGGCGGCGGCATCGATCCGCAGGCACTGTCGCGCCATGTGCGCGTGCTGGCGTCGGATGAATTCGAGGGCCGCGCGCCGGCCACCGAGGGCGAAGAGCGCACGGTGCAGTACCTGATCGAGCAGTTCCGCAGCTACGGCCTGCAGCCGGGCGGCGTGGACGGCAGCTGGGTGCAGCCGGTGCCGCTGGTGCGCGCGCAGCTGGACGGCGCGGCCAAGGCCAGCCTGTCGCTGAAGCAGGGCAAGCGCGCGCTGGCCAACGGCATGGACGTGACCCTGCAGAGCCTGCAGCCGCGCAAGCGCGTGCAGATCAAGGATGCCCCGCTGGTGTTCGTCGGTTACGGCATCGACGCGCCGGAACGCCAGTGGAACGACTACAAGGACGTGGACCTGCACGGCAAGATCGCTGTCGTGCTGATCAACGACGCCGATTTCGAGGCTGATGCGCCGGGTGCGTTCGACGGCAGGGCGGTGACCTACTACGGCCGCTGGACCTACAAGTTCGAGGAAGCT
>NZ_QANL01000076.1 GCF_003067705.1 Planctomonas deserti | reverse complement strand
CCGCCGCCGCGTCCGGGCAATGGCGGCGAGCACCGTCCGCCGCCGCCGTCGCGTCCGTCGTACAACGGGGGTTCGCCGTGGCGGAACATGGACTCCATGCGCCGCCCGCCGCAATCGAACGCCCAGCCGTCGGCGCCCCCGCCGCAGGCCCGTCCGGCACCGGCACCGAGTGCGCCGAGGATGAACGGTTCCCCCTGGCGCAACATGGATCGTGCGACGCAGCGCACAGTTGAGCGCTGAACCGTCTTGCATTTCACACGGTCCAAGCCGCAATCTACGCGGACAGTGACGGCCCGCGTCACAAAGTGACAAAAGCGACACGGGTCGCCGCAAAAAGCTCTACGTCGATATCCGACAGGAACATCTGGATCCCCCCTGTTCCGGCCCTGTCGGATGTCGGCACCTCTGAAGGCAAACGGCCCCGCAATGCGGGGCCGTCTGTTTTGTTGGGTCGCCAACCGACGAGGGCCCCGGCTTCAGTAGATCCACGCCATGCGTGGATGCATCCCGCCATGGTCCCGGCGGATAGGCAGGAATGCTAGGCTGCGCCGGTCAAGGAGGCTCCATGTCCGGTCACAACCAGTTCGCCCTGCTGCGCCAGCGCCGTTTCCTGCCGTTCTTCGTCGTCCAGGCACTCGGAGCGTTCAACGAC
>NZ_QANL01000075.1 GCF_003067705.1 Planctomonas deserti | reverse complement strand
CCACCTTGGCACGCAGGCCTTCCAGCGTGGTGGCGATCGCGGTCGGGCGGTGGGCGAAATCGTCGTAGACGGTGATGCCGTCATGGCTGCCGATCACTTCCATACGGCGCTTGACGCTACGGAAGCGTGCCAATGCCGGGATCACCTCGGCCGGTGCCACGCCCACTGCATGTGCGGCAGCCAACGCGGCCAGGCCGTTGAGCACGTTGTGGCGGCCCAGCAGCGACCACTGCACATCGCCCAGCGCCTGCCCACGATGGTGCACACGGAATGCACTGCCATCGGCAGCCAGCAGCTCGGCATGCCATTCCAGCGAAGGATCGAATCCGAAACGCTCGACCGGGGTCCAGCAGCCCATCGCCAGCACTTCGGCCAGATGCTGATCCTCACCGTTGACGATCAGTCGGCCGCGCGCCGGCACCGTGCGCACCAGGTGATGGAACTGGCGCTGGATCGCGGCCACGTCCGGGAAGATGTCGGCGTGGTCGTATTCAAGGTTGTTGAGGATGGCCACCAGCGGCCGGTAGTGCACGAACTTGCTGCGCTTGTCGAAGAAGGCGGTGTCGTACTCGTCGGCCTCGACCACGAACTCGCGGCCCTGGCCCAGGCGGGCAGAGACGCCGAAATCCTCGGAGACGCCGCCGATCAGGAAAC
>NZ_QANL01000074.1 GCF_003067705.1 Planctomonas deserti | reverse complement strand
ACTCATCAACCAGTTCACGTCCGGTGCATCGGCACTGACTTCCACCACGCCGATGCTGCAGCTCAGCTGCGGACTGCCCTCGCTGATCGGGAAGGTGGCCTGGCCCAGGTTGCGGATCACCCGCTGCAGCACGCGCTTGGCCTCGTCCTGCCCGGCATGGGCGAGAAACATCGCGAACTCGTCGGCGCCAAGCCGGCCGACCCAGTCGCCGTCACGTACCGCAGCCACCAGATAGTCGGCGAAACTGCGCAGCATCTGGTCACCGGCGGCGTGGCCGAAGCTGTCGTTGACCAGCTTGAAGTGGTCCAGGTTGATGTAGCACAGCGAATGCGTGCCGCCCTCGCTGCGCACCTGCAGCAGCGAACGTTCCAGCAGCCGCTCGATCTCGCGACGGTTGATCAGGCCGGTCAGCGGATCGTGGCTGGCGTGATGCTCGATCTCACGTGCCAATGCATGGTTCTGGCTGACATCCTCGATGATCGCAAACACCGACAGGCCACCTCCCGCGCTGCGCACGCCGGTGCCACTCCAGCGCCCCCACACCAGGCTGCCATCGCGGCGGCAGAAGCGCAGTTCACTCGGCCGCAGCTGCCGGTCCCAGTCGATGCGGCCGACGCCATCGATGACCAGTTCGCCTTCCATCAAAAGATCGCCGAGC
>NZ_QANL01000073.1 GCF_003067705.1 Planctomonas deserti | reverse complement strand
GGCGTACTTCTTCTGCAGCGGGGTCGGGAAGTAGCGCTGCAGCTCCTTGGACAGGTACGGATCTTCCGGGATGTCCGAATCCAGCAGCTGGGCGAACGCCACCAGCTTGGAGTAGGACAGCAGCACCGACAGCTCCGGACGGGTCAGGCCCTGGCCGCGTGCCTTGCGCTGCGACAGCTCGGCATCGGACGGCAGGAACTCGATCTGGCGATCAAGCAGGCCCTGCTGCTCCAGGGTACGGATGAAGTGCTGCTTGGAACCCAGGCGCTTGACCGCCATCCGCTCCATCAGGCTCAGCGCCTGGTTCTGGCGGTAGCTGTCATTGAGCACCAGCTCGGCGACTTCATCGGTCATCGAGGCCAGCAGCTTGTTGCGCTGCTCGACGGTCAGCTTCTTCGCCCGCACCACATCGTTGAGCAGGATCTTGATGTTGACTTCATGGTCGGAGGTGTCGACACCGGCCGAGTTGTCGATGAAGTCGGTGTTGAGCAGCACGCCGGCCTGGGCGGCTTCGATGCGGCCCAGCTGGGTCATGCCCAGGTTGCCGCCCTCGCCCACCACCTTGCAGCGCAGCTCGCCACCGTTCACGCGCAGCGCGTTGTTGGCGCGGTCGCCGACATCGCTGTGCTGCTCGCTGGCAGCCTTCACGTAGGTACCGAT
>NZ_QANL01000072.1 GCF_003067705.1 Planctomonas deserti | reverse complement strand
GGCGACAGGCCATCCGGCACACCCAGCAGGGTCTCCACCACGCTGATCAGCAGCAGCAGGCCGGCCCACATCGCCGCCAGGCGGTACATCCTGCGGTACATCATCCAGATCAGGCCGAGCAGGAAGGCCGGCCAATGCCAGGTGCCACTGCCCGTGGCAACGCCCTGATCCAGCCGCCAGCGCTGGCGATAGATCGGGAAGTTGCCGCCGACCATGCTGGCGTACAAGGCCATCTCGCCCTCCAGCCCGGCAGCCGCAGCCCTGTCCGGTGCAGCGACCGGTGCACGATAGGGATCGGACGGGTCGCCGACATCCGGCGCGATGCCCTCAACCGCAGGGGCTGCGTCGATATCCAGGGCCGGAGCTACCTCGATGGGCGTGGACGCCTGCTCTAGTTCCGCCAACGGCCGCCACGAGGGCATGCCTTCGCACCAGAGCAGCGTGCGCGCCGTAACCGTCCCTTCCCGCTGCAGCTGGCGAAGACCGGCCAGATCCACCGGCCCACTGCTCTGCCTGCCATTGGCGTACCACCATTGTGCTTCCTGCATGTTTTCCGTCCTTGCTACCTGCATCGACAAACTGAAATCGTTGCCCGCGCCTACAGCGCGGTACTGCCCAGGGTCTGCACCAGCTGATGGCGCGCACCCGGCGCAAGCGTAATC
>NZ_QANL01000071.1 GCF_003067705.1 Planctomonas deserti | reverse complement strand
AATTGCCACCCCTATTCACCGCCCTTTATGGTTTCTGGGCCTTTCCGAAATGGTGCTATGGGCGACGTAGTTCCTCACGGTTCAAAAGTTATGAGGTTTCCAAGTTTAGACTCGTGTTAGGCCGAAAAATAAAATAAAAATAATAATAAAAAGGGGTGCAACACGAGGACTTCCCGGGAGGTCACCCATCCTAGTACTACTCTCGCCCAAGCACGCTTAACTGCGGAGTTCTGATGGGATCCGGTGCATTAGTGCTGGTATGATCGCACCCGTTAGTACATCACTCGCGTTTCCATATATCATTTGTTTCGGCCAATCCAAGTGTAAGGCCGTGGGGCCCACATGATTTTCTGATTTTGTTTTTCAGCGGAATAGTGCATCGAGGTTAATGGCGTTAAGAAAGCATCAAAAACAACCTGAAAATCCGATTGGGATCCTTTTTTGCGTCCCTTAACTTTCTGCAGCCCGTTTGAGGGTCAAAACGGCTGAATTTGGGCCCGAAAAATTGCCACCCCTATTCACCGCCCTTTATGGTTTCTGGGCCTTTCCGAAATGGTGCTATGGGCGACGTAGTTCCTCACGGTTCAAAAGTTATGAGGTTTCCAACTTTAGACTCGTGTTAGGCCGAAAAATAAAATAAAAATAATAATAAAAAGGTGTGCAAC
>NZ_QANL01000070.1 GCF_003067705.1 Planctomonas deserti | reverse complement strand
AAGGCCGGTTCGCCGATGGCCCGCACCGGCGAGCAGCAGGTGGTGATCTGGTAAGCCACGGCTGACGCTGCGGCAGACCTGCAGAGGCCCGGGAATTCCCGGGCCTTTGTTTTTGGCGGCGCCCTGCGAGCGCGGCGTGATGCGTGCATGCCGCGTCGATGCGCGGCTTGCTATAGTGCGCGCGCCCTCAATCCATCACGGATTCGTTCCACATGCCCAACTTCCGTCCGCTTGCCATCGCCCTGGGCATCAGCCTGGCGACCCTGGTCCCGACCCACGATGCGTTCGCCGCCGCCAAGAAGAAGGCCGCACGCGCTCCGGCCGTCAGTGCCCAGTGCAGCGACTTCTATGACGCTACCAACGCAGGCTGGCTGAAGGCCAATCCGGTGCCGCAGACCGGCGCCACCACCGCGCTGGGCCAGCTGGTCGACCGCAGCCGCCAGCAGCAGCGTGAACTGCTCGACGCCGCGATGAAATCGCCGCAGGGCAACGTGCAGAAACTGCTGGGCGACTTCTGGGCCAGTGGCCTGGACGAAGCCGCCGTGGAAGCGGACGGTTCCAACCCGATCGCCCCGCTGCTGACCCGCATCAACGCCATCAAGAAGGCCAATGATGTGCCGGCATCGATCGCCGCGCTGCACCAGGTCGGCATCCCGGTGGCCTTCAAC
>NZ_QANL01000069.1 GCF_003067705.1 Planctomonas deserti | reverse complement strand
AGACGGATCGAACATATGCTTCTACGTCCGGGATGGAAAAGTGGTTGCAATGGCACTCGGGTTCGGCCCCTGACCGGTTGCCGTGCCCCTAGCGGTGCACGCGCACGGCCACTACAAGCGTCAGCCTACGAAGGCACTTCAGCGCGGACATGGTTGCTGGGATCGGCCTGGCGGTGGCCTGGGCCCCCAAGCAGACACCGCTGCTCATCAGGCACCAACCCAGTGAAGCGCCCAAACCGGGCCTCAACCCACGAAGGCCCCGCGCTTTCCACCAGCAACCGTCCCTGGCTCTGATGCAGATCCAGCCAGCGCTCGAAGCTGATGCGCAGCCGTTCGATATCCGGCGCCCGCCATCGTGCATCGGCAGGCATGCGGATCAGCACGCGCGAGGGCGCATTCTCCACGTCCATCACCAGCACGCCCTTGCACCGGATCTCGAAGGACGTCGCCCCGGCATGGCGCGCGTGCAGTTCAAAGCCCTCGTATGCCTTCGCGGTCACGAAGCCGAGCGCATCACTGCGCAGCTGGCGGTAATCGGCCGGCCGCAGCTTCTGGTAGGCCCACACCTGGTCGCCCGTGGGCTCGGGCCACCCCATCCACCCCATCCACACCGCCACCGTGATCGCGGCGCATACCGTCGCTGCAGCAAGACCGTGCTTCTTCATTCGT
>NZ_QANL01000068.1 GCF_003067705.1 Planctomonas deserti | reverse complement strand
GACGTGAGTGCGTTGATGCGCGAACTGGCCGCGCAGTACACCCCGGTCGCCGCCGGCCGTGGCCTGCGCCTGGACCTGTTCGCACGCCCGGCATGGGTGCGCAGTGACCGCCGCCTGCTGCGCCGCGTGCTGCAGAACTTCCTGGCCAACGCGCTGCGCTACACACGGCAGGGGCGCATCGTGCTGGCGGTACGCCAGCGCGGCGACGAAGTGGAACTGCAGGTGTGGGATACCGGTCCCGGTATTCCCGAGCACCACATGCGGCAGATCTTCGACGAGTTCCACCGCTACCAGCAGCCCTTCGACTGGGGCGAGCAGGGCTTGGGCCTGGGCCTGTCGATCTGCCAGCGCATCTCGCGCCTGCTCGATCATCGCCTCAATGCGCGCAGCCGGGTCGGCAAAGGGTCGATGTTCTCGATCATCCTGCCGCGGGTGGCGCCGCTACCGGGCTACACCGAACTGGCCGCGCCGGTACAGCCCGTCGCCGCGCCGGTGCGGAGCGATTCGTTGGCGGGCCTGCGCGTGCTGTGCGTGGACAACGACGAAG
This sequence comes from Planctomonas deserti, assembly GCF_003067705.1. Classification (GTDB taxonomy): domain Bacteria; phylum Actinomycetota; class Actinomycetes; order Actinomycetales; family Microbacteriaceae; genus Planctomonas; species Planctomonas deserti. The sequence goes on along the minus strand of NZ_QANL01000068.1, from coordinate 122 downwards.
AGATCCTCGACGGCATGCGCGCGTTGCTCGGCCGCTGGCAGGTGCAGGTGATTACGGCATCGACGGTGGATCAGGCGCTGGAGAAAGTGGCCGAGCGGCCGCAGGTGATGCTGGTGGACTAC
>NZ_QANL01000067.1 GCF_003067705.1 Planctomonas deserti | reverse complement strand
CATGCTCGGCCGTGCCCGGGTTGGTTTCCAGGGTGATTTCGGCGTTGGGGGCAAAGCGCAGGCGCGCGCTGGCCTGCTGCAGGAAGCGGTCGATCGCCTCCGGCGGAAACAGGCTGGGCGTCCCGCCACCGAAGAACACGCTGTGCACCACCCGGCCCCAGACCAGTGGCAGGTCCTGGTCCAGATCGCGCAGCAGTGCATCGATGTAGGCGTCGAACGGCAGCTCGCCCTTGGCCTGGTGCGAATTGAAATCGCAGTACGGGCATTTGCGCACGCACCACGGCAGGTGCACGTACAGCGACAGCGGTGGTGGCACGAGCCGCGGCGGGGTGTCGTGGTCAGCGGAGCAGGCTTCGCCGGGCAGGTGGTTGCAGTGGTCGTGGGCGTGCGGCATGGGCTTCTTCGGTAGTGCCGGCCGCTGGCCGGCTTCCCTGGTTCGATCGGGTGGCGTCAGTACAGCGTCGCCAGCTGCTGCTTGAGCTGCTGCAGGGCAATGGCACGGTGGCTGATGGCGTTTTTCAGGGCCGGCTCCATCTCCGCGGCAGTCAGGCCGTGGGTGGTGTCCAGGAACACCGGGTTGTAGCCGAAACCATTCGTGCCACGCAGTTCGCGGATGATCCGCCCTTCCCAGCGACCTTCGCAGATCAGCGGCTGCGGATCGGTGGCGTG
>NZ_QANL01000066.1 GCF_003067705.1 Planctomonas deserti | reverse complement strand
ATCGCACGCAGTTCGCGCATCAGCGACGGCAGGTCGTCATAGGTCAGGGTGAACAGATCGCGGTCCAGCACCGGGTCGCGGAAGCCGGCCATCATCAGCGCGTCGCCGAACTGGGCGATCTGCGCGAAGCGGCTCACGTGCGGTCGGTCATCGGCGGCCGCGAACGCCTCGTTGAGTTCGACCAGAGTCTCCGGGCCGAAGGTCGAGCACAGCAGCAGGCCACCAGGCTTGAGCACACGGCGGAACCCGGCAAATACCGCCGGCAGGTCGTCCAGCCACTGCAGGCACAGGTTGCTGAAGATCACGTCCACGCTGTTGTCGGCCAGCGGCAGCGCGGCGGCATCGCCGCACAGGCGCTGGAACGGCTTCCACCAGCCGGCCTGGCGCTTGGCCTGGTCCAGCATCGGCAGCGCCACGTCCAGCGCGATCACCTGCGCCTTCGGCCAGCGCTTCTTCATCAACGCGCTGGCATGGCCGGTGCCGGCACCAATGTCCAGCACCACCTCGGGCTTGCGTGCCTCCAGGTAGTCCAGCGATTCGATCAGCCGCGACTGCACCTCGCGCTGCAGGGCGGAGGCGGCGTCGTAGCTGCTGGCGGCACGGGCGAACGCGCGGCGGACGTGGCGGGCATCGAAGTGGGACGGCATTGCGAAAGTCTCTTAGAACGTACC
>NZ_QANL01000065.1 GCF_003067705.1 Planctomonas deserti | reverse complement strand
CCGCTTCCTGCTTCTCCAGTTCGCGCTTCACCGCTTCCGGCGAGCGGGTGTAAGGGGCCAGCCGCGCGTAGAACGCCGGCACCACGAACAGCGACAGGAAGGTGGACAGGGTGACGCCGAAGATGATCACGATGCCGATCGTGCCACGGCTGGCCGAACCGGGGCCAACGGCCACCACCAGCGGAATCGCACCGACCACGGTGGCGATGGAGGTCATCAGGATCGGGCGAAGGCGCACCATCGCCGATTCGATGATCGCTTCGCGCACGGTTCTTCCGTCGTCGCGCAGCTGGTTGGCGAATTCGACGATGAGGATGCCGTTCTTCGCTGCCAGGCCGACCAGCATGACGATGCCGATCTGGCTGAACAGGTTCACCGTGCCGCCGCTCACCCACAATCCGACCAACGCACCGAGCACGCCCAGCGGCACGGTCAACATGATGGTCAGCGGGTGGATGAAGCTCTCGAACTGCGCGGCCAGCACCAGGTAGACCACCAGCAGGGCCATCGCGAAGGTCAGCAGCACAGCGCCGCCAGCGCTCTGGTACTCGCGCGATTCACCCTTCCAGTTCACCTGCGCGTACTGCGGCAGCTCTTCGCGCGTGACCTGCTGCGCCCAGGCGATGGCCTCACCCAGCGGATAGCCCGGCGCCAGGCCGGCGCTGATGGTGA
>NZ_QANL01000064.1 GCF_003067705.1 Planctomonas deserti | reverse complement strand
ATCGGTGAAGCTCCTTGTGGCTGAAGAAAAGAGGGATCAGGGCTGCTTCATGCAATTGACCATCCACGGCTTGCCGTAGCGGTCGATCAGCATGCCCCAGCGGTGCGCCCAGAACGTTTCGGCGATCGGCATCTGCACCTGGCCGCCTTCGGCCAGCGCCGCGAACACGCGCTCGGCTTCTTCGATGCTGTCAACGTCGACATTGATGGTGGTCGAACCACCCTCGCCACCGCCGGGACCGTCGGCCGCCATCACGATGGCGCTGCCGATTTCCAGCTGGCTGTGCGCGACGTGGTCCAGGGTTTCCGGCGGCATCTCGTTGCAGCCCGGCGAGCCATCGGAGGGCGGCATGTCGCGGTATTTCATTTCCGAGGTGACCTGGCCACCGAGTGCCTTGGCATAGAACGCCATCGCCTCATGGGCCTGGCCGCTGAAGCCGAGGAAGGGAATCAGTCTCATGGCAATACTCCGTTGTGCGGTTCAGGGCAGTAGCGCCGGGTCGTGCCCGGCAGGGAGATGAATCGGGTCAACCTTCCAGCTGTGCACGCAGACGCTGTTCCTGCTGCTGTAATTCGGGGGTGAAGGCCTCACCGAAGTCTTCGGCGGAGATCAGCGGGCGAAGTTCCAGCGTGCCGCCACTGTTGAACGGCGCACGGCTGGCCCATTCAACGGC
>NZ_QANL01000063.1 GCF_003067705.1 Planctomonas deserti | reverse complement strand
GAGCTGCTTGCGCAGTGCCAGCATCTGCGTGCTGGACTGGGTGACATCCAGATAGATCGGGTCCAACCGCTGAATGGTCGCCAGCGCCGCGTCCTGGCCAGCAGCGACCAGCGCACCAGCGGTGACGCTGGAGGTACCGATGCGGCCCTCGATCGGTGCGGTCACCCGGGTGTAGTCGAGGTTGATGCGCGCGGCCTGCAATGCGGCGCGCGCGGCGATCACATTGGCCTGCGCCTGCTTCAGCGCCGAGGTGGCATCGTCGGCATCCTGTTTGCTGGCCGCGTCCATGCCCAGCAGCGTGCGGGTGCGCTCGGCTTTCGGCTGCGCCGACAGCACGGTGGCCTCGGCCTGCGCCAGCTGCCCGCGCGCGGTATCGAAGGCGGCCTGGTACGGTGCCGGATCGACCTGGTACAGCAGCTGGCCGGCCTTGACCTGCTGGCCTTCGGTGAACAGCCGCTGGCGGATCAGCCCACCGATCTGCGGCCGCACCTCGGACACCTCGAACGGCACCGCCCGGCCGGGCAGGGTCTGCTGCAGTGCCAGCGGCTGCGTGCTGGCGGTGATGACGCCCACTTCGGGGGTGGCCGGGGCCTCGGTCCGGCCCGCCGAGCAGGCCGCCAGGGCCAGCAGCAGGGGCAACAACAGCGGACGGGGGGAGCGGGACAGCGGACGCAGG
>NZ_QANL01000062.1 GCF_003067705.1 Planctomonas deserti | reverse complement strand
ATGGCCAGCGACTTCAAGGCGTTCTACGAGAAAGAGCCCGGCCAGGTACCGGATACCTACACCATGAGCCACATCGCGGGCGGTTACGTGTTCGACCGCCAGGGCCGCCTGCGCCTGTTCGCGCCGTATGGCATGCCGGTGGAAAAGCTGTTCTCGGACGTGCAGCGCCTGCTGCTCGAACCTCGTCATCCGGCCGCCGGCAACGACGCACTGGCCAGCTGCAGCCTCAAGCACAGCGACACACTCGCCGCGCGCTGACGTCACCTCCACCGCGGTGGGTGCCGAGCGTTGGTCGACACGTGATGCATGAATCCGGTGGGTGCCGACCGTTGGTCGGCACACCTTCCACCAACAGCAGCCGAGCATGGCTCGGCTCTACACGAGCACCTGCATGATCCAGAACGACATCGTCGTCTTCGGTTTGATCGCCGCCACGCTTGGCGCCGTGTTCTGGACCGCCTCGCGCGAGCAGGGCCTGTGGAAGCGCTTCTATACCTTCGTCCCAGCGCTGCTGCTGTGCTACCTGATTCCCGGCATCTACAACACCGTCGGCCTCATCGACGGGCAGAACACCAAGCTCTACAACCCGATCGCACGCGACATCCTGTTGCCGGCGGCGCTGATCCTGCTGACCCTGGCGGTGGACATCAAGGGCATCCTGCGGCTCGGCCCGAAG
>NZ_QANL01000061.1 GCF_003067705.1 Planctomonas deserti | reverse complement strand
GCGCAGGCAGGCCTGGGCTTCCTGCAGCTGGGCCAGGAAGCCGGCCACGGTGTCTGCCTGCAGGATCAATCCCGGCAGTCGCCGCCCGGGAATGCGCACCACCGCATGATTGCCGAGCTGGCCGTACACACTCAGTGTGGTTTCCGTCTTCATGGAAAGAGGCAGGAATTGGGCGTTCATCGCGTGCACCATGGAAAACCTGAGCCGCCGGCAGGCGTGATCAACGGGGGAGACGTAACCACGTCCTGCCGACGGTCAGGGGGGACTCGGGATACCGGGGCATGGCCCCGGTGCGGGACTCTCAGCGCGGCTGGGCCATTCCGGCGATCTGCACGCGACGGTTCGGCGCCAGGCAGGCGATCAGCTCACGCCGATTGCGCTGCTCGCACTGCACGATCGGCTCGGCTGCGCCCCGCCCTTCGGCGCTGATGCTGGCCGCAGGCACCCCGCCCTGCACCAGCGCGCTGCGCACGGCCTCGGCACGTCGCTGCGACAGGGTCTGGTTGTAGCTGGCACTGCCGATACGGTCGGTGTACCCGGTCACCCGGATCGACTGCACCTGCGCGGCCTCGCGTACCTGCGCCAGGATGCCCTGCACCGCCTGCTGGCCTTCAGCGCTGAGTACCGCACTGTCGAAGCCGAACAACGCATCGGCGGACAATCGCAGCGGCTGCTCCGG
>NZ_QANL01000060.1 GCF_003067705.1 Planctomonas deserti | reverse complement strand
CCCACTCGGCAGGAAAACGAAGGGTCTGGTTCATGGTCTCGCTACACAGGCCCGCCCACGGCGGGTAAAGGGATCAACGGATCGGCGGTTTCGGGCCGATTTCGTTCGGGTCCGCCTGGTTGGCCACCACGTCGATCACCTTCTGCTTCTCGAAGTAGACGGTGAACTGCGGGTACACCCAGCGGTTGATGGTCGGCCATTGCCGCTTCTGCCCGCCACGCGGCTGCAGCTGTTCGCTCGGCGCGCCGAACTGCGCCTGCACCTGCTGCATGCTCTGGCCGCGCACGGGCAGGGCACCGGCCGGCTTCTCGCGGGCACGGTCGACAAGCAGGGTATCGGCCATCGCCGGTGTGGCGGCGGCCAGGGTGGCCATCACGGCCAGGGCGGACAGGTAACGCTTCATCTCGATCTACTCCCCAGTGGTCAAGAAAGGCGATTACAGCAAAAACGGCAGGAAAAAGCCGCATAAACAAAAAACCGCCCGAAGGCGGCTTTTTGCATCGGGTCGGCCCCGCGTAGGGCCAGCCGCAGCCGCGAAGGCTGTTGGGCTTAGCGCTGACGCGCCTTGAAACGCGGGTTCGACTTGCAGATGACGAAGATCTTGCCACGACGACGCACGACCTTGCAGTCACGGTGACGGGCCTTCGCCGACTTCAGGGAGGACAGGACTTTCATGGCATACCTCG
>NZ_QANL01000059.1 GCF_003067705.1 Planctomonas deserti | reverse complement strand
GGCTGGCGCCAATGCTGGGCACGGTCGGTGCCGACCAGGTGGTGATCTGCCCCGGCGCGCAGACCGCGCTGTGCGCGCTGATCCTGGCCCGTACCCAGCCAGGCGAGCTGATCGCCGCCGAACAGCTGACCTACCCGGGCCTGCTGGCCGCCGCGCGCGTGCTGCAGCGGGGCGTGGTGCCGGTGGCGATGGACGCCGAAGGCATGCTGCCCGACGCCTTGGAAGAAGCCTGCCAGCTGCGCCGGCCGCGCCTGCTATACCTGGTGCCGACCATCCAGAATCCGACCACGGCGACGATGTCGGCGCAGCGCCGGCAGGCCCTGCTGGCGGTGGCGAAGCGCCACGATCTGACCGTGATCGAAGACGATCCCTACTGGTTGCTGGCCGGTGATGCCGCGCCGCCGCTGGCCGCCCACCGCGACGCCGGCTGCCCGGTCTACTACATCTCCACCCTGTCCAAGTGCCTGGCACCGGGCCTGCGCACCGCCTACCTGGTGGTGCCGGCCGGCGAGCCAATGGAACCGGTGCTGGACGCTCTGCGCGCGATCGCGCTGATGCCGACCCAGTCGATGGTGGCGGTGGCCTCGCAGTGGATCCGCAGCGGTCAGGCCCAGGACATGGTGCAGCGCTTCCAGCAGGAACTGCGCGAGCGCCAGGCGATTGCCGCGCAGTACCTGCCGTCCCGTGCCC
>NZ_QANL01000058.1 GCF_003067705.1 Planctomonas deserti | reverse complement strand
CAGGTTGCCCGACATCAGCACCACATCGGCCGATTCCACCGCAATATCGGTACCGGTTCCGATCGCCAGGCCGACATCGGCCTCGGCCAGTGCCGGCGCATCGTTGATGCCGTCGCCGACGAAGGCGACATGGCCATGTGTGGTCTTCAAGCGGCGCACCGCCTCGACCTTGCCTTCCGGCAGCACCTCGGCCACCACTTCGTCGATGCCGAGCTGGCGCGCGATCGCCTGCGCGGTACCAGCGTTGTCACCGGTGACCATCGCCACCTTCAGGCCAAGCTGATGCAGTGCCGCGATTGCGGCCGGCGTGCTCGGCTTGATCGGATCGGATACCGCGATGATTGCGGCCAGGCGACCGTCAATGGCGGCATACAGCGGCGACTTGCCCTGGGTGCCCAGCTCTGCCGCCAGCGTCGCAAACAAAGTGATGTCCACGCCCAGATCGCGCATGAAGCGATCGGCACCGACCTCCACCCGCGCACCATCAACGCTGGCACGCACGCCCATGCCGGTGACCGATTCGAAATCGACCATCGACGGCAGTGCAATGCCCTGTTCAGTGGCTGCATCGACGATGGCGCGGGCGATCGGATGTTCAGAGCGCGATTCCACTGCGGCAACCGCCGCCAGCACGGTGCTGCGATTGAAACCGTCCGTGATCTCGAAGTCGGTCAGGCGCGGGCGGCCTTCGG
>NZ_QANL01000005.1 GCF_003067705.1 Planctomonas deserti | reverse complement strand
ACACCTTCCCGTCGGTGACAGCGCGCGCGATCGGCGCGTGCCAGGGAATCTGCGGCGCGGGGAGTTCGGGGTGCTCGCGCTGTAGGGTCTCGACCGCATCGGTCTCGGCGAGCATCTTGCCCACCTCCACGATCGACACCGCCCCACCCTTCGTGGTGCCGGTGACCACCTCCACCATCGCCTGCGGGGTGCGGTAGCCCTCCTCTTGCGCGAGGCCGGCGGAGCCGAGGTCGGTGCTGGAGCGGCGGTTCAGCTCGCCCGCGATCCAGGCGGAGAAGGTGTCGCAGGACTGGCGCAGGTCGGCGATAGCGTGCAGCGCGTTCAGAAGGTCCTGCTTGGGCAGGAGCGTGAATGCGGCGGCAGAGTCGCCCAGGCGCGCGACCGTGTGCGCCGTGCGGAGGAGCGTCGTCGCCGGGGTTGCCATAGCACACATTCTACCACATCGAAGGTTTCTTCGATGAAGAACTTTTGACCCTGTGGAGAACTTCGGCGGGCCCGATAGAGGGAAGCGTGCGTCCCTTGGACAAGCTCAGGGACCGTGGTCGACCTATTCCGCGGTGGGAGGCGTCCCTTCGACCGTGGAACGCGCTCCGGGCGCGCGTTTTCTCAACGGATGCGGCGAGGCGGGGCCGCGAGCCAGTTCTTCAGGCGGGCCGTGACGAACGGGAGGATCCAGTAGGTCATCAGCGGCGTCAGCGCGGTCGTGGTCAGCAGCACCTTGAGGGCCGTCGGCAGGTCGTTCCAGCCCGGCACGACGGTCGTGACCAGCAGCGTGAACGCGAGGTTGACCGGGAAGAAGCCCAGCCAGATGCTCACCGCCTGCTTCCAGCGCGGCGGGGCCGTCCGCGGCACCTCCGCCACCGCATCGCCGGCACCACCCGCACCGCCACCACCGCGGGCACCCGCACCCCCGGCACCCGCAACACCCGCACCATCGAGATCCTTCGTGCTCACCGGGGCGTCGAACCAGCCCTCGATCCCCGTCACTCGGTGCACGCGCCGCTCCTCGACGAGACCACGGCCGCCCTCGAGCCAGCGCGTGCGCTCCGGCGAGTTCTGCCACGCGTCGAGCGTGTCCGCGTCCGCGAAGCGGTACAGCATGTGCCAGTCGGTCGAGTCCGCGGCCGACCGAACCCAGCCCGAGCCGAGGAAGCCGGGCCAGGTGTTCGCGAGGTTCACCCCCGCCTGCACCCATCGGGTGACCTCGGGAAGGCGGGAGGGGTCGACGCTTCGAGTGATCGATACCGTGACGGGTTGCGGTGTCGATACGAAGCCTGCTTGTGGCGAGCTCATGCGTCCCAGTATCCGGGCCCGGCGATTCCGGATTGGACCGGGCACGTTTCGGCGCCGTAAATTCTCCCTTTCGCCCCCGCGACGGGGGCGCGCGCACAGGCCTAGTATCTGCACCACCTCTGCCACACTTCACGACGATCCGAATTCGGGGACCAGATCATGACGGAACTGCACAACCCTCCGGGGCACGAGGACCACGACCCGGGACAGGAGCTCGAGAACGAGAGGGAGCTGACCGGCGACGCCATGATGGCGGCGCAGGACTTCTCCCACGAGCAGGAGGGCTACCACAAGACCCTCAAGCCGAGACAGCTGCAGATGATCGCCATCGGCGGCGCCATCGGCACCGGCCTGTTCCTCGGCGCGGGCGGCCGGCTCGCGTCGGCCGGCCCGTCCCTCGTGTTCGTCTACGCCGTCTGCGGATTCTTCGCGTTCCTCATCCTGCGCGCCCTGGGCGAGCTCGTGCTGCACCGCCCGTCGTCCGGCTCCTTCGTCTCCTACGCCCGCGAGTTCTACGGCGAGAAGGCGGCATTCGTTGCCGGCTGGATGTACTTCCTCAACTGGGCCATGACCGCGATCGTCGACGTCACCGCCGTCGCCCTGTACGTGAAGTTCTGGGACGCCTTCACCGACGTGCCGCAGTGGATCCTCGCGCTCATCGCGCTCGCGGTCGTGCTCGCCCTGAACCTCGTCTCGGTGAAGGTGTTCGGCGAGATGGAGTTCTGGTTCGCGATCATCAAGGTGCTGGCCCTCGTGGCCTTCCTCATCATCGGTACCGTGTTCCTCGCCTTCTCGTTCCCGACCCAGTTCGGGGACGGCAACACCGGCATCTCGATCCTCGCCGACAACGGCGGCTTCTTCCCGAACGGCCTCATCCCCACCGTCCTGGTGGTGCAGGGCGTCGTGTTCGCCTACGCGGCGATCGAGCTCGTCGGCACCGCCGCGGGCGAGACCGCGGACCCGAAGCGCATCATGCCGCGCGCCGTGAACACAGTCATCATCCGCATCGCCGTGTTCTACGTCGGGTCGGTGCTGCTGCTCTCGCTGCTCCTGCCCTACACGGCCTACAAGGCGGGCGAGAGCCCGTTCGTCACGTTCTTCTCGAGCATCGGCTCCCCCGCGGTCGGCGCGATCGCCGGCAACATCATGAACCTCGTGGTGCTCACGGCGGCGCTGTCCAGCCTGAACGCGGGCCTGTACTCCACCGGGCGCATCCTGCGGTCCATGTCCGCCGCCGGCGGGGCCCCCGCCTTCACGGGCCGAATGAGCTCGCACGGCGTCCCCTACGGCGGCATCCTGCTGACGGCCGCCATCACGCTGCTGGGCGTCGCGCTCAACGCGGTGGTGCCGGAGCAGGCCTTCGAGATCGTGCTCAACGTGTCGGCGCTCGGCATCGTGGCCGGCTGGGGCACCATCATCCTCTGCCAGATGAAGCTGCTGCGGTGGGTCAAGGAGGGGAAGGCCGAGCGGCCGTCGTTCCGGCTGTTCGGGGCGCCCTTCACCTCGTACCTGACGCTCGCGTTCCTGGTCGTCGTGCTGCTGCTCATGGCCATCGACTACCCGGTCGGCACGCTGACCATCGGCTCGCTGGCCATCATCATCCCGCTGCTGATCCTCGGCTGGTTCGCGTCCCGCGACCGGATCGCGGCCATCGCCAAGGAGCGCGAGGGCTACACGGGGCCGTTCCCGGTCGTACCCGAGCGCCCCGGGCTCGACGGGCGCCGCGACACCCCGTCCCACTGACGGCAGCGGGTCCCGTTGACGGCAGCGGATCCCGTTGACGCTGCGGGTCCGCGCTACCCCGCGCGGACCCGCAGCCACCGGAAGGTGTGCGCGGGCAGGACGAGCCCGCCGGACAGGTCGACGGGCGTCCCGCCGGCCAGGATGTCCACGGCGCTGGCCGGCAGCCCGGACAGCGTGCGGGGCGCGACCGTCTGCGGGTCGTCGGCGAAGTTGGCGAATACGACGATCGCGGTGCCGGCGTCGCCCGGCCGCTGGTAGCCGAGCACGTGCCGGTTGTTCGTGGCGAACGGCACCAGCCGCCCGCCGGCGAACTCCGGGGTTGCGGCCCGCGCCGCGATGAGCGCTCGCAGCCCCTGGAAGACCGCTCCCGCATCCGTCGAGGGATCCTCGCGCTGGGCGTACCGGTCGGCGGGGTACGGGGGCCGGCCCACCCACCGGCTGTCCTCGGCGTGCCCGGGCACGTCGAGGTAGCCGTAGTCGTTGAGCTGCCCCACCTCGTCGCCGAGGTAGAGCAGCGGAACGCCTCCGGTGCTGAGCGCGATCGAGTGCGCGAGCAGGATGCGGCCGATGGCGCCGTCGTCGCCCGCCTCGAGCCCGGCGAGCGAGGCCGTCGTACCCGAGATGCGGCAGTCCCCCGTGCGCGGGTTGTCCTGGAACGGCACCCCGCGGGCGTAGCTCCCGGGGAAGCGGTTGACGAAGAAGCTGTTGAGGAAGCGTCGATGCGCGTGCCCGTCGAGGCCGAGCTCCGCCGCGTCCTCGTCCGCGAAGGTCCAGCCGATGTCGTCGTGGCTGCGCACGTAGTTCACCCAGGCGGTGCCCTCGGGCAGCGCGTGCCGCCGCTCGAGGGCCTGCGACAGCAGCCCGACGTCGCGGGTCGCGAGCGAGCTCCAGATCAGCGCCATCTGCAGCGGGTTGTAGCTCAGCTGGCACTCGTGCGGATCTATGTACTGGATCACCTCGTCCGGATGCACGATGGCCTCGGACTTGAACAGCAGGGACGGCGCCGCGATGCGGCACACCGCGTTGAACGCCTGCAGGAGCCAGTGCGCCTGGGGCAGGCTCTCGCAGGTCGTGCCGAGCTCCTTCCAGATGAATGCGACGGCGTCCATGCGCAGCACGTCGACGCCCTGGTTGGCGAGGAACAGCATCTCCCGCGCCATGGCGCGGAAGACGGCGGGGTTGCGGTAGTTGAGGTCCCACTGGAAGGAGTGGAACGTCGCCCAGACCCAGCGCCCGTCGTCGAGCTGCACGAAAGAGCCCGGGTGGTCGTCGGGGAAGATCTCGCGCACCGTGCGCTCGTACGCGTCCGGCCCCTCCCGGTCGGGGAAGATCCAGTAGAAGCCCTCGAACTCCGGGTCCCCCGCCCGCGCCCGTCGCGCCCACTCGTGCTCGTTCGAGGTGTGGTTGAAGATGAAGTCGACGACGAGGGAGATGCCGCTCTCCCGCAGCTCCCCGGCGAGCCGCCGCAGGTCGGCCATGGTGCCGAGGGCGGGATTCACGTCGCGGTAGCTCGACACCGCGTAGCCGCCGTCGGAGTTCTCCTCGGGCGCCAGGAACAGGGGCATGAGGTGCAGGTAGGTGAGCCCCAGCTCGCGGAAGTAGGGGATGCGCGCCCGCAGCCGCTCCAGGTCGCCCGCGTACAGGTCGACGTAGCAGACGCCGCCCAGCATGCGGTTCGACTGGAACCAGTCGGGCTGCTCCGCGCGGTCCGCGTCCAGGGCCCGCAGCTCGGCGGGACGGTCCTGCCAGGACACGGCCGCGTCGTCGAGCAGCAGCTCAAGCTCACGCCCCGCCTCCGGCCCGTCGCCGTAGATGTCCCGGAACAGACCCGTGAGCCGGGGCAGCTCGGCCTCCGCCCTGAGCAGGAAGCCCGCCCAGTCGTCCTCGCTGGTGTCCGGGCGCCGGAGCGCGTCGAGCCGGGTGCCGAGAGACATCGCGGGTCCCCTTCGTCGGTGACGGGATGGTGGTCGGCATCGGCGTCGACACCGCTGCCGCCAGTGTAGGAGCGCGGGACGCCCGGGAATGGGAGACTGACCCGATGTCCTCCCCCGTGATCAGCGAGAGCCGCTCGGCGCGGCTCGACCGACTGCCTTTCACCCGCCGGCATGGCACGCTCCTCACCGGATCCGGCATCGGCTGGGCGCTCGACGCCCTCGACGTCGGGCTCATCTCCTTCGTCATCGCTCAGCTCGCCGTCACCTGGAGCGCCGACGCCGCGGCGCTCTCCTGGGTCGCGTCGGCCGGTTTCGCCGGCATGGCCGTCGGCGCCGCGGTCGGCGGTCTGCTGGCCGACCGCATCGGCCGCCGCAACGTCTTCGCCCTTACCCTGCTCGTCTACGGGCTCGCCACCGGCCTGTCCGCGCTGTCCTGGTCGGTCGGCGTCCTGCTCGTGCTCCGCTTCGTCGTGGGTCTCGGCCTGGGAGCCGAGCTGCCCGTCGCCTCGACCCTCGTCAGCGAGTTCGCGCCCGCGCGCATCCGCGGCCGCATCGTCGTGCTCCTCGAGGCGTTCTGGGCGGTGGGCTGGATCGGCGCCGCGGTCATTGGCTACCTGGTGATCCCCGCGAGCCCGGACGGCTGGCGCTGGGCGCTCCTCATCGGGGCGGTCCCCGCCGTGTGGGCGGTGATCGTGCGGCTGCGCCTGCCGGAGTCGGTGCGGTTCCTCGAGTCGAAGGGCAGGCACGACGAGGCGGAGCGGGTCGTGCGCGTGTTCGAGGACGCCGCGCGGGCGAAGGATCCATCCGGCGCGGCCATCGCGCAGCGGGCCGCCGGGACGGGGCCTGCCGTGGCGGCGCCCGCCGCGGCACACGGGTCGGCGCTCCCCGTGCCCGCGGACCCCGCCGCCGACGCGGTGCGCACCCGTGTCGCCGACCTGTTCGCGCCGAGCCTCCGCCGCCGCACGCGCGCCATCTGGCTCGTCTGGTTCGCGGTCAACTTCTCCTACTACGGCGCGTTCATCTGGCTGCCGAGCCTGCTCGTGGCCGCGGGCTTCCCGCTCGTGCGCTCCTTCGAGTACACGCTGATCATCACGCTCGCCCAGCTGCCCGGCTACCTCGCCTCCGCCTACCTCGTGGAGAAGTGGGGGCGGCGGGTCACGCTCGCGACCTTCCTCGCCGGGTCCGCCGTGTCCGCCGCGCTTTTCGGCTTCGGGGCCGTGAGTGGCTCGGAGGCGCAGATCATCGCGTTCGGGATGTTGCTCTCCTTCTTCAACCTCGGCGCCTGGGGCGCGCTCTACGCCGTCACCCCGGAGCTGTACCCGACGGCCCTGCGCGGCACGGGCGCCGGCTGGGCGGCGGGCGTCGGCCGCATCGCCTCGATCGTCGCCCCGCTCGCCGTGCCACCGCTGCTGGCGTTCGGCGGCGCGCCTGTGCTGTTCGTCGTGTTCTCGGCGGTGTTCGTGGTCGCCGCGCTCGGCGCCCTCGCCCTGCCCGAGCTGAAAGGCGTGCCGCTGGACTGACCCCGGGCGGGAATAGCCCGAACCGTGCAGACATTGCATCTTTCTGTGGTCGGCGGCAGGGCGCCTCTCGTCGGCCGCAGGCATCCACCCCGACCCCGGCCGGCACACCGCACGTGAGGACATCAGTGAGCAGCGACACCCTGAACGTCGGCTTCCGCTCGGAGCGCGGCCCCATCCTCATCGCCCTGATGGTGACCACCGGGCTCGTGGCCATCGACGCCACGATCCTCGCGACCGCGGTGCCGTCCATCGTCAAGGACATCGGCGGCTTCTCCCAGTTCCCCTGGCTCTTCTCGATCTACCTCCTCGCCCAGGCCGTATCCGTGCCGATTTACGCGAAGCTCTCCGACGTGGTCGGGCGGAAACCGATCATCCTCATCGGGGTCGGCCTCTTCCTGCTGGGCTCCGTGCTGTGCGGCCTCGCCTGGAGCATGCCCGCCCTCATCGCCTTCCGCGTCGTGCAGGGCCTCGGCGCCGGCGCCGTGCAGCCCATGGCCATCACGATCGCCGGGGACATCTACACCGTCGCCGAGCGCGCGAAGACGCAGGGCTACCTGGCGAGCGTCTGGGCCATCTCGTCCGTGGTCGGCCCGACCCTCGGCGGACTGTTCTCCCAGTTCCTGTCCTGGCGCTGGATCTTCTTCGTGAACGTGCCGCTCTGCATCCTCGCCATGGTGCTGCTCGTGCGGGTGTTCCACGAGGACATCGAGCACCGCAGGCACCGGGTCGACTACCTCGGCGCCGCCCTGCTCACCGTCTCGCTGAGCCTGCTCATCCTCGCGGTGCTCGAGGGCGGCCAGGCGTGGGCCTGGGACTCCTGGCAGAGCATCGGGGCCTTCGCACTCGGCGCCGTGCTGCTCGTCGCGTTCCTGTTCGCGGAGCGCCGCGCCGAGGAGCCCGTGCTCCCCCTCTGGGTGTTCTCGCGCCGGCTCCTGCTCACCACCGCGTTCGTGTCGCTCGGCGTCGGTGCCGTGCTGATCGGGCTGACGTCCTACGTGCCCACCTACCTCGAGGGCTCGCTCGGCACGACCCCCCTCGTGGCCGGCCTCGCCCTCGCGATGCTCACGATCGGCTGGCCGATCTCGGCGTCCCTCTCCGGGCGCCTCTACCTGCGCATCGGGTTCCGCAGCACGGTGCTGATCGGCACCGCGCTCGTGGTGGCGGGCACGATCGTGCTCGCGACGTTCGCCTCGACGCCGGGCCTCGTCGTCGTGTCGCTCAGCTGCTTCCTGGTGGGCCTCGGCCTCGGGCTGGTCGCGACCCCGAGCCTCATCGCCGCCCAGGCCAGCGTCGAGTGGAACGAGCGCGGCGTCGTCACCGGCGCGAACCTGTTCTCCCGCTCCATCGGCAGCGCGGTCGGCGTGGCCATCTACGGCGCCATCGCGAACGCCATCTTCGCGGCGACGCCGTCCGGCGAGGACTCCCCCGCCGTCGTGGAGGCCGCGTCCGGCAGCGTGTTCCTCGCCGTCGCGATCACCGCCGTCATCGTCGTCGGCGCGGCGCTCGCGATGCCGAGGCGCCGGCACGCGACGGAGCCGTCGTCCGACGTCGCGCCGGAGCCCGCGGCCGGCTAGCCGCGCCCCGCGCTCCGCGCTCCGCGCTGCGACCTCACGGCAGGCTCCCGCCGCTCTACCCCTCGGGCGTCCGCCGCGCGACAATACCGGTACGCGAGACAAGCGAGCGCTTGCCCAATGGAGGGAGAAGCCGATCATGCACGCTGCCATCGGAGACCTGATCGTCGTCCGCAGTCCCCACGAGGGAGGCGCACGCGACGGGACCATCGTCGAGGTCCACGGCCCGGACGGCTCGCCGCCCTACATGGTGCGCTGGTCCGGGGACGAGCACACGTCGCTGGTCTTCCCGGGCCCCGACGCCACGGTCCACTCCGGGGCCGGGCACACCGCCACCAACGCGTGAGGTGCCCGATTCGGCTCTCCTTCGCGGGAAGGAAGAGCCGAACCGGGCACCTCAGGTGAGAAACGCGGGGGCGCGCGGGGGCGCTACGCCGTGAGGCGCGGGTAGTCCGTGTAGCCCTCGGCGCCCTCCGCGTAGAACGTCGCCGGGTTCGGCTCGTTCTCGGGGTGCTCGCCCTGCCAGCGCTCGACGAGGTCGGGGTTGGCGATGGCGGCACGGCCGACCGCGACCGCATCCGCGTGGGACTGCTCGATGAGCGTCACGGCCTCGTCCCGCGAGGTGACCCGGCCGAATCCACTGTTGATCACGAGCGGACCGCCGAAGCGGGTGCGCAGGTCCTGCACGAGCTCACCGGTGGGGTTGCTGTGCAGGATGCTCAGGTAGGCCAGGCCCAGCGGGGCGATGCCGTCGACGAGGGCGTCGTAGGTCGCCTTCACGTCGTCGATGTCGGTCTCGACCACGTCCTGGATGTTGTGCATGGGCGAGAGACGGATGCCCACGCGCCCGGCGCCGACGGCCTCCGCCACCGCGCGGGTCACCTCGACCACGAAGCGCGCGCGGTTCTCCGGCGATCCGCCGTACGCGTCCTCGCGCTGGTTCGACACGGGCGACAGGAACTCGTGCAGCAGGTAGCCGTTCGCGCCGTGCACCTCGACGCCGTCGAGGCCGGCCTCGTTGACGGCGCGCTTCGCGGCGACGACGAACTCGTCGCGCACCGTCGCCAGCTCCTCGGTCGTGAGGGCGTGCGGCACCGGGAAGGGCACCTTGCCGCTGGGGGTGTGCGCCTCGCCCTCGATGGCGATGGCGCTCGGCGCGACGATGCGGTCGGTGCCGGTGATCTCGGTGTGCGAGACCCGCCCGCCGTTCATGATCTGCATGACGATGCGGCCACCGCGCGCGTGCACGGCTTCGGCCACACGACGCCAGCCCTCGACCTGGGCGTCCGTGACGATGCCGGGCTGCCCGGGGTACGCGCGCGACTCCGCGCTCGGGAACGTGCCCTCGCTGATGATGAGCCCAAGGCTCGCGCGCTGCGCGTAGTGCTCGGCCACGAGGTCGCCCGGCACGCCGTCGGCGCTGGAGCGCAGGCGGGTGAGGGGCGCCATCACGACGCGGTTGGGCAGGTGCAGGTCCCCGAGGGAGACGGGTGAGAACAGATCCATGAAGGCAGCCTTTCAACATTCGCTTGTGCGCCACCTGCGTGGCGGCACCCCCTGGCCAACCCGCTCCCCCGAGGCGCTATTCCGGCTCCCGGAAATCTCCGGGCGGGTCCGGAGGCGTCCGGAGCCGGTCCACCGTTATCGTGAACGAGTGCCCCGCCTCGACGTCCCACCCGCGCTGGATGCTGAACGAGAAGGGGCCGCGCAGTGACCGACGTGACCGTCCGGCCTGTCTCGGACGATGACGTCGAGGAGTGGTCGGCTCTCTTCCGCGCGTACCGGGACTTCTACCGCCTCCCCCCCGACCCGCATGTGGTCGATCGCGTCTGGGGTTGGCTCGTCGACCAGGATCATGAGGTCAACGCATTCGTGGCAGAGGTGGAGGGAAGGGTGGTCGGCTTCGCCCACTACCGGCCGTTCTCCCGGCCCTCGACAGGAACGGTGGGGCTCTACCTCGACGACCTCTTCGCCTCCCCGGACGTGCGCGGCACCGGAGTGGGCAGGGCCCTCGTCGACGAGGTCACCGCGGTGGCACGGAGGGACGGCCGAAGCGTCGTCCGGTGGATCACCGCGGAGGACAACGTGCAGGCGCGTCGCCTGTACGACGGTCTCGCTCACGCCACTCACTGGGTCACCTACGACCGCATCCCGAACCCCGCCTAGCGCCCGAAGGACCGGTTCGCCACCGGGACCCGGCCACGCCGACTCACGCGCCGCGGGGCCTGCCTAGCATGGAGGGATGCGGTGCGTCAGCGCCGATGACGACGACGACAGGGAGCAGCCCATGGGCCACGACGACAGCATGAGTTCGGGAAGCCGCGGCGAGGGCAAGGTCAACGACCACCACGGCGAAGGCGTTCCCATCGACTCGATCGAGGCCGCGGCTCAGGGCGCGGTCGCCGACGACACCAGCCGCAACGGGGACGAGAACGAGGAGACCTCGGGCGACGCCCACACAATGGGCGGCCCGGTGACGGCGGGCGGGGACGACTACACGGCGGTCAACCCCGGGGGCGTCTCCCCGTAGTACTCCGCTAGCTAGGCCGTACTCCGCTAGCTAGGCCGCCATGGCGACGAGCGGGCGGCAGTCGGCGCAGAGCGGGTGGTCCGCGTCACGCTCGATGTCGAGGTCGCCGCTGCAGTCCGCGCACGTGGCGTGGTCCGCGCAGCGGCCGCACAGGCCGTCCCAGCTGTCGCCGTTCGTGTTCGTGTCGCCGCACTCGCGGCACAGGTCCTCGTTCATGCCCACAGGTTAGGTCCGCCCGCCGACATTCCCGGGGAGGCGCGGCCGAACGTCGTCGTTCGTCGTGCGCGAACGCCGTCGGCGCGAGCTGAGGATGACGAGCGCGGACAGCGAGGTGATGAGCGCGGAGATCGCGACGACGTAGAGGGACGTCGTGCCGTACCCGCCGGGCGAGGTGTCCGGGTTCAGGAACGGATAGGGGTACCAGTTCGTGTCCGTGCGGGTGTCGAGCGCGATCGGGCCGCGCGCGAACGTGTACGCGGCCCAGGCCAGCGGTATCGCCACGGCGATCCACAGCATGCGCCAGCCGAGCGGCCGGCGGTCGGGGGCGAGCACCCAATCGAGCACGAGGCAGATCGGCCCGTAGAGATGCAGCCATTCGTTGGACCACGGCACGACGGATCCGTCGTCGGTCTCGATGGGCCGCAGCAGCAGGTTGTAGGCGATCGCGGTCGTCGCCGTGTACACGACGATCAGCGCACGGGCGACGAGGAACCACGACGGAGGATCCGGCCGGGTCAGCAGGAACGCGGCCCCCGCGGCGAGCACGACCACCGCGGCGATGCCCGACTGCATGGTGAAGTAGCTGAAGAACCCCAGCACCAGGAACGGGATGTCCGCGCCCTCCTGGGTCTGCCAGAAGCCGATGCTGTGGGCGAGCTGCATCGCGACGGCGAGGGCGTACGTGGCGGCGAAGGCCACCCGCAGCAGCGCGAAGGAGCGGCGCGCGCTCCCCACGACGGCGAGACGAGGCACGAGGACAGGCTAATCCCGCTAGGCCAGGCGGACGAGCTCCGCGACGTCGTCGGCCGGGAGCTCGTCGACGACGCAGAGGACCTCCATCGACACGAGGGTCGCGAAGCCGCGGCGCGTGGTCAGGAACGCCGTGTCTGCGGCGTCGCGCCCGGTCGCGATGCGCATCATGCTCCTGCGGGGAGCGAGGCCGGTCGCGTCGACGATCTGCCAGGCGCCGTCGACGTAGGCCTCGGCCACGGCATGGAAGTCCATGGGGTAGAGCCCCGGGGCGTACACGGACACGAGGCGGGCCGGCACGTCGAGAGCGCGGAGCAGGGCGACCACGAGGTGGGCGTAGTCGCGGCAGACGCCGCTGCGCATCAGCAGCGTGCGCACGGCGCCGTCGGTGGGCGACGTGAACTGGGGCTGGTACGACAGCTCCCCCCGCACCCAGGTGCTCACGGCCGCGAGGAGGTCGGCCCCGGCGAGGCCCGAGAACTGCGAGCGGGCGGTGGGGCCGAGGGTGTCGGACTCGCAGTACCTGCTGGGCCGCAGGTAGCGGATCTCGTTCAGCTCGCTCCAGTCCGCGCCGGGCAGCGCTCCGTGCACCTCGACGCGGTAGTCGACGACGACGCGGCCGCCGGGGCTGTCGACCAGGTGCAGGCGGGTGCCGTGCTCGTCCAGGGTCTCGCGGATCTCGAGCTCGGTGCCGTCGCTGACGGCGGTGAGCGACTCCGACACGGTCGGTCCGTTGACCGCGACGGAAAGGATCAGCTGCACGCCGGGGTCGGTGTCCAGTTCGAGATGCGCGTAAGCCTGTCGTTCCACCGCCTGATGATCGCACGTCCGGGGTCCCCGGACGTCATCGCGAGTCCTCGCCGGGCGCGTCCACCCGGTGGGCGTCTCAGCGGGACGGCTCAGCCAGTGACGCCTCGAGCGCCGCGAGCATCGGCAGCTGTCCCGACACGATGGCCTCCCGCGCCTCGGCGAGCGGAAACCATCGGGCCTCGTCGATCTCCGGGTACTCCCGGATCACGCCCGATCCCCTCGGCCACTCCAGCGTGAAGGTGTTGCTGCGCACCTCGTCGACGGTGAAGTCGGTCATGCCCGCGAAGGCGACCACGACCTTGCCCGACGACTGCCGGAACTCTCCCAGCCGTCGGTAGTCCGCCGGGGGCGCCGGCGCGCCGATCTCCTCCGCGAACTCGCGGAGCGCCGCCTCGCGCTCGTCCTCACCGGGCTCCAGCAGCCCCTTCGGGATGCCCCAGGCCCGCGGGCGTCGCCGCCAGAAGGGCCCGCCCATGTGGCCGAGCCAGACCTGCACGTCCCCGTCCCCCGCCGCGTCCCCGTCCCCGTCCGTGCGGTACAGCAGAATCCCCGCGCTTCTCTCCGGCATGCCCGCTCCCGCCTCTGCGCCGGCCGAGAGGCGAGGCCGCCGCGCCGGGTGTCCATTCTGACCGGTGCCGCCGTGCGACGGGGACCGGGGGTCCGCCCCCTGGCATCGGCGGCTCAGGCCTCGCTACCATCGGGCCAGACATCGGATTCGAGGCACAGCATGACCGCATCGCCGCAGTTCCCGGAGCCGTCCCGCCGCCAGGGCGGAGGGCTGTCGACCGGCACGAAGCTCCTCCTGTTCGTGGGGCTCCCGCTCCTCGCCCTCGCGCTGCTCGTCGGGGGCCTCAGCGTTCTCGTCCCCGCGCTCCGCGCGACGCCCGTCGCCCTCGCGGAAAGCGCCGAGGCGGGGTCGTCGGTGCTCGTCGAGGTGCCCAGCGCGGCGCTCGACTTCCGCCCCGGCACGGGGAACGAGGTCCGTGCCGAGGCCGTCGGTCGCTACACGGGCCCGGCTCCGACGCTGACCGTGAGCACCGAGGGCGACGAGACCGTGATCCGCGGCGGCTGCGCCGAGCGCTGGCTCACCCTGTGCCGGGTGCGGATCACGGTGACGCTCCCCGCATCCGCGGACCTCCGGGTGGTGAGCCAGAACGGCAAGGTGACCGCGGAGGGCCTGAGCGGTGACGTCGCCGTCACCACATCGAACGGCGGGCTGGAGCTCACCCAACTCAGCGGCAGGCTCGACCTGAGCACGACCAACGGGGCGATCGAGGTCGAGGACGCGACCTCCTCCGAGGTGACGGCGCGGACGACGAACGGGGGCGTCGAGGTCGAGCTGCAGGACGCTCCGCGCTCGGTGGACGTCTCGACCACGAACGGCGGCATCACGGTGCGCGTCCCGCCGGACGAGGACTACTACGTCGACGCCCGCACCACGAACGGCAACGTGCGCACCGAGGGGGTGCCCATCGATCGCCGGGCCGACCGGGAGATCGTGGCGCGGACCGTGAACGGCGGCATCACCGTCGAGCCGAGCGACGACTAGCGAGCCGGCCGTGGCCACCCGGCCCAGCTCGACGGGGGAACGCCGGGGCGGAGCCGTTCGCCGGTTCCCGGGTGTGAAGGCTCACATCCGTCGTGAAGCGCCCGGGCGGTGGTTATCCGACCGTTACCAACCGCGCCCGGCGCGCTCTTGTGCCGCGCAAATTGTGAACGCTAACATCGCGCTCATGGTCAGAACGGACTGACCGCCCCGGCCTTCTCGCTCCACGCAGCGACGCCGCCGGGCAACTGAACGAGGAGGTTTGGTTCGCATGAGAAGAGTCAACGGGGCACGATCCGGCACGACACGGAAGCACGCGGCGCGGGTCGCCGGAATCGCGGCGGTCGCCGCGCTCGCGGTCACCCTCAGCGGTTGCGCGGGAGGCGGCGGCGACCAGGCCGCGAGCGGCCCGAAGGACGCGGGCGACATCGTCGTCGGCTTCGCCCAGGTCGGTGCGGAGAGCGGATGGCGCACCGCGAACACGAAGGACATCCAGCGGGCGTTCAAGGACGCCGGCATCGAGCTCAAGTTCTCCGACGCCCAGCAGAAGCAGGAGAACCAGATCAAGGCGATCCGCTCCTACATCACGCAGCAGGTCGACGTGATCGCCTTCTCCCCCGTCGTCGAGACGGGCTGGGACGCGGTGCTCAAGGAGGCGAAGGACGCCGGCATCCCCGTCGTGCTCACCGACCGCGCCGTCGACTCCGAGGACGAGACGCTGTACGAGAGCTTCCTCGGCTCCGACTTCATCGAGGAGGGCAAGAAGGCCGGCCAGTGGGTCGTCGAGGAGTACGCCGACCAGACCGAGCCGGTGGAGATCATCCAGCTCGAGGGCACAACGGGGGCGGCGCCGGCCATCGACCGCGCCGAAGGCTTCGCGGAGGTCATCGGCGCGGACGAGAAGTTCCAGGTCGTCGCGTCGCAGACCGGCGACTTCACCCGCGCGGGCGGCAAGCAGGTCGCCGAGGCGCTGCTCAAGTCGAACCCGGGCGTCGACCTGATCTACGCCCACAACGACGACATGGGACTCGGCGCGATCGAGGCCATCGAGGCCGCCGGAATGGTGCCGGGGCAGGACATCAAGATCGTCACGGTGGACGCGGTGAAGGACGGCATGACCGCCCTGGCCGAGGGCAAGATCAACTTCATCGTCGAGTGCTCCCCGCTGCTCGGCGACCAGCTGGTCGACATCGTGAAGAAGGTCGTCGCCGGTGAGGACGTGGAGAAGCGCATCATCACCGAGGAGACCACCTTCACGCAGGAGCAGGCCGTCGAGGCGCTGCCCGAGCGCCAGTACTGATCCGACGGGAGCGGGTGCGGGCCGGTCGACGGCCCGCACCCGCACCGGCACCCCCGGCGTCCGCACCGGCATCCCCGGCATCCGCACCCCCAGCCCGCACTCGCCCCACCCAGCCTCGATGAAGAGAGCACCATGACCGCGCAGAATCCCGTCGTCTCCATGACGGACATCTCGATCTCGTTCCCGGGCGTCAAAGCCCTCGATGGCGTCGACTTCCGGCTGTTCCCCGGTGAGGTGCACTCCCTCATGGGCGAGAACGGCGCGGGCAAGTCGACGCTCATCAAAGCGCTGACCGGGGTCTACTCCGTCGACAGCGGCAGGATGACGCTCGCCGGCGCCGACGTGGCCTTCTCGGGTCCCGCCGACGCGCTGCGCGCCGGCATCAGCACCGTGTACCAGGAGGTGAACCTCCTGCCCAACCTCACGGTGGCCGAGAACATCCTGCTCGGGCGCGAGCCCCGGCGGTTCGGCGGCATCGACTGGCGGGCCATGCGGAAGCGTGCGAAGGAGCTGCTCACCGGGCTTCACCTCGATGTCGATCCCGGCTCCCTGCTCGGCGACCACTCGCTCGCCGTGCAGCAGCTCGTCGCCATCGGCCGGGCCATCGACGTCGAGGCCAAGGTCGTCATCCTCGACGAGCCGACGTCGAGCCTCGACGCGGACGAGGTCGCCGAGTTGTTCCGGGTCATCCGGGACCTCAAGAGCTCCGGCGTCGCGATCCTGTTCGTGTCGCACTTCCTCGACCAGGTGTACGAGATCTCCGACCGGCTCACCGTCCTGCGCAACGGCAAGCTCGTCGGCGAGTACCGCCCCGAGGAGCTGCTGCGCATCGATCTGGTGCAGAAGATGATCGGCAAGGACATCGCGGTGCTCGACGATCTGGAGCGCCGCACGCACAGCGCGCAGTCCGGCGGCGACCTCGACGGCGAGCGCCCGATCGTGAGCGCGATCGGCCTAGGCCGCAAGGGCGCGATCGAGCCGCTGGACCTCGACGTGTACGAGGGCGAGGTGGTGGGCATCGCCGGGCTGCTCGGCTCCGGGCGCACGGAGCTCGCCCGCATCCTCTCCGGCGTGGACCGGCCGGACGCCGGCGAGCTGCGCGTCGACGGCGTCAGCCGAAGGTTCCGCACCCCGCGCGCCGCCCTCAGCGCCCGCATCGCCTACTCGTCCGAGAACCGGCGCGCAGAGGGCATCGTCGACGAGTTGAGCATCCGCGACAACATCGCGCTCGCGCTGCAGGCGGACAAGGGCTGGTTCCGGCGGATCCCGAAGAAGCGCCAGGACGAGCTCGCGGCCAGTTACATCTCCGCCCTCAACATCCGCCCGGCCAACCCGGATGCGCTCGTGCGCAATCTCTCCGGCGGCAATCAGCAGAAGGTGCTGCTCGCGCGCTGGCTCGCCGTCGCGCCGCGCCTGCTCATCCTCGACGAGCCGACGCGAGGGATCGACGTCGGCGCGAAGGCGGAGATCCAGAAGCTCGTGGCCAACCTCGCCGAGAACGGGATGTCCGTCGTGTTCATCTCCGCCGAGCTCGAGGAGGTGCTGCGGCTCAGCAACCGCATCGCGATCATGCGCGACCGCCGCCTCGTGGCGGACATCGACAACGACGACCTCTCGGTCGACAGCCTCCTCGCCGTCATCGCCGACGGCTCCGTCACGTCAGGAGCAACCTCATGAGCTCGATCCTCACCCACCGCCTGTTCTGGCCGGTCGTCATGCTGCTCGTGCTGTTCGCCATCAACCTCGTGGCGTTCCCCGGCTTCTTCGTGATCGAGGTCAAGGACGGGCACCTGTTCGGCAGCCTCGTCGACATCGTGCGCAACGGCGCCCCGACGCTGATCATCGCGGTCGGCATGACCCTCGTGATCGCGACGCGGGGCATCGACCTCTCCGTCGGCGCCATCTGCGCCATCTCGGGCGCTGTCGCCTGCTCCATCCTGCTCGGCTCGCCGAACCCCGGCAGCGTCGGGACGGTGGTCACGGCCGTGGTCGTGGCGGTCGTGATCTCGCTCGTGCTCGGCGTGTGGAACGGCTTCCTCGTCGCGGTCTTCGGGGTGCAGCCGATCATCGCGACCCTCATCCTCATGACCGCGGGCCGCGGCGTCGCGATGCTGATCACGGAGGGGCAGATCCTCACGGTCAACAGCCCGCCGTTCAAGGTCATCGGCTCGGGCTTCCTGTTCGGCATCCCGGTCGCCGTGCTGATCGCCGCGCTCATCTTCACCGCGGCGGCCGTGCTCACCCGGCGCACCGCCCTCGGCATGCTGATCGAGTCCGTCGGCATCAACCCCGAGGCCAGCAGGCAGGCGGGCGTGCGCTCTCGCGGGCTGCTCTTCACCGTCTACACGTTCTCCGCGCTCTGCGCCGCCATCGCCGGGCTCGTGCTCACCTCGAACCAGACCGCCGCGGACGCGAACAACACGGGCCTCTTCATCGAGCTCGACGCGATCCTCGCCGTCGTCATCGGCGGCACGTCGCTCGCCGGCGGCCGCTACTCGCTGGCCGGCACGCTGGTCGGCGCCCTCGTCATCCAGACCCTCGTCACCACCGTCTACACGGTCGGCATCCCGCCCATCGCGACCATGGTGTTCAAGGCCGCCGTCGTGACCGCGGTCTGCCTGCTGCAGTCGCCCACCACGAACGCGGTCATCGCGTCGTGGCGGAAACCCATCGCCGCTCGATTCCGGAAGGCGACCGTCTGATGGCCATCGCAACCGCCCCCGTCGTCAGCCCCACCCGTCGTGCCATCGACCGCACGCGCGGGGTGTTCACCAGCCCGAAGTACGGTCCGGTGCTCGTCACCCTGCTGCTGCTCGTCGCGATCTACGCGATCGGCGGCGCCCGGTACCGCGGGTTCCTGTCCGGCCCCGTGATCCTCAACCTGTTCGTGGACAACGCCTACCTCATCGTGCTCGCCGTGGGCATGACCTTCGTGATCCTCACCGGCGGCATCGACCTGTCCGTCGGCGCCGTCGTCGCCCTGTCCACGATGATCGCCGCGAGCCTGCTGCAGTCCGGCACGTCGCCCGGCGTCGTGATCCCGGTGATCCTCGCGCTCACGTCCGTGCTCGGCCTGCTCGTCGGCCTCATGATCCACGTGTTCGCGATCCAGCCGTTCATCGCGACGCTCGCCGCCATGTTCCTCGCCCGCGGCCTCTGCTACGTGATCAGCAGCAACTCCATCTCCATTACCGACCCGTTCTTCGTTGCGTTCGCGCAGACCCGCATTCCGCTGGGCGGCGGCATGAGCATCACGCCGAGCGTGATCATCGCCCTGCTCGTAGTGATCGTGGGCCTCGTCGTGCTGCAGTTCACCCGATTCGGCCGCACGGTCTACGCGATCGGCGGCAGCGAGCAGTCCGGGATGCTGATGGGTCTGCCCGTCGCGCGCACGAAGGTGCTCGTCTACGTCATCAGCGGGTTCTGCTCGGGGCTCGCCGGAGTGCTGTTCACCTTCTACACGCTGTCGGGCTACAGCCTCACGGCCATCGGCACCGAGCTGGACGCGATCGCCGCCGTCGTGATCGGCGGAACGCTGCTCACGGGCGGCTACGGCTTCGTGATCGGGTCGGTGCTCGGGGTGCTCGTGCTCGGCACGATTCAGACCATCATCACGTTCGAAGGTACGCTCAGTTCCTGGTGGACCAGGATCTTCATCGGAGTGCTGCTCCTCGTGTTCATCGTCCTGCAGAAGGTGCTCACGGCTCGGCGACGGTGATCGACCGGCCCGAGCTGCGCGGAACGGTGAGAGACGGATGACGACGGACGCCGCCCCGGCCTCGACCGGGACGACGGGTGGAACGGGCTCTGAGGGCGCTGTGGGCACTGCTGGCAAGGACGACGAGAGGGCGCGCGCCGCCAACATCTTCGACGTCGCACGGCTGGCCGGGGTGTCCCATCAGACCGTCTCCCGCGTACTCAACGACCTGCCCAATGTGCGTCCCGCCACGCGCCAGCGGGTCGAACAGGCCATCAAGCAGCTGCGCTACCGGCCGTCGCCCGCGGCGCGCGCCCTGGTGACCAGGCGCTCCCGCACCATCGGGTTGATCACCACCGGGAGCCCGGACTACGGGCCGTCCTCGACCGTGCTGCACTTCAACGAGGCCGCCCGCGATGCCCGGTACGCCGTCAGCATGGCGAGCATGCTCGACTCGGACCCGCCGTCCCTGCGGTCGGCCGCGGAGCTGCTGCTGCGGCAGAACGTCGAGGCGATCGTGCTCGCCTCCGCACACCGGGGCGCGTTCGAAGCCATCACGACGATGGAGCTCGGGGTGCCGCTCATCGTGGTGGAGGCCGGCGACCGGCCCGGGGTGCGCACGGTCGCCATCGACCAGTACCGCGGCGCGAGGCGGGCCGTGCGGCACCTGGTCGAGCTCGGCCACACGAGCATCCTGCATCTCGCGGGTCCGGCCGACTCCGCCGACGCGAACGAGCGCGAGCGCGGCTGGCGCGACGAGCTGGCCGACAACGGGCTCGTGGCACGGGAGCCGGGGACCGGCGACTGGTCCCCGGGGAGCGGGTACCGGTTCGGGCGGGCCCTCGGCACGTCCGTGCCGTTCACGGCCATCTTCGTGGCCAACGACCAGATGGCGCTCGGCGTCATCCATGCGCTGGGCCAGCGCGGCATCGACGTGCCGGGGGACGTAAGCCTCGTCGGATTCGACGACATCCCGGAGGCGGAGCACTTCGCCCCGCCGCTCACGACCATGCGGCAGGACTTCGACGGCCTCGGCCGCGACGTGATGGCCACCCTCCTGTCGGTGCTGAGCGACGACGACGCCGCCCCGCTTCCGCCCGCGGTGCCGGAGCTCGTGGTCCGCGAGTCGACGGCGCATCCGCCCTCCTGACCCGCCCTTCTGACCCGCCCTTCTGATCCGCCCTGCTGACCTGCCCACCTGTCCGCGGCCGGCGCTGCAGCACCGCTGGGCTCACGGTCTCCCCTGCCGGCTCAGCGCGGTCCGACCGTTCCCCCCGGGCTTCCTGTCGTGCCTCGGTTCCTGGGAGTTCGCCGTGCCGGGACATCCATCCAATCCCTTTCCCCGGTCCGCCGCGAAGAACCCTCGAACCCAAAGCGGGGTTCGAATCAATCCCCGGAGAAGGACTCATGAAGAAGACAACCCAGTTCCTGCTCGTTCCCACCCTCGCCCTCGGAGCGGCCGTCGCTCTCGCGGCACCCGCCTCCGCCGCGACCGCGGCCACCGAGGACGGCTCCTACCAGGCCACCCTCTCCGCCATCAACGGCAGCAACGCGAGCGGCACCCTCATGATCAGCGTCTCCGGCGACCAGGCCACCGTGACGCAGAAGGTGTCCGGCCTCGCTGCGACGTTCAACGGCGCCCCCTACCCGCACGTGCAGCACATTCACGTCGGCGCGGCGGGCACCTGCCCCACCTCGGCGGCCGACACCAACGGTGACGGCGTCATCAGCACCACCGAGGGCGCCCCGTCCTACGGCGGCATCGGCACGACGCTCTCCTCCAGCGGTGACACCAGCGCTGCGGCCGGGACCGACCTCACCGTCGCCGGAATGGGCGCCGAGTACAGCTACGACCGCACCTTCACGCTGAACGCGGAGACCGCCTCGGCCCTGAAGGCCGGCACCGCGGTCGTCGTCGTCCACGGTCTCGACCCGGCGACGCTCTCGCAGGCCGCTCAGGACGCCCCGAGCGACCTCGTGCCCTCGCTGCCCCTGGCCGCGACCTCGCCCGCGCTGTGCGGCACCCTGACGGCATCGCAGATGGACATGCCTGAGGGCGGCGCCCAGACCGGTGCCGGCGGCACCTCCACGGGCAACGACATCGGCATGCTCGCCCTCGGTGGCGGCCTCGTGCTCGCCGCGGGTGGCGTCGTCGTCGCTCGTCGTCGCGCAGCCGTAGCCGGCCGCTAGCGGACAGCGGCGTCGGGTCGGTGCGGAACATGACAGGAAAGAACCGTCGCGGGGGTCTCGCGACCGCCGCAGTGGCAGCCATCCTGGTCGCCGCCGGTGGCGTAGCCATCGGCGTCGGCGTGACCCGCCCCGGCCCGCCGCCGCAGCCGGCGGAGGTGGTGGCCTCGGCCACCGCCTCCCCCACCCCCTCCGAATCGGCAGCGTCGGACTCCGACGGGCCTCCCGTTCCGGCGGGAACCACTCCCCCCGCGCAGGCACAGCCGGCGGCCCCGGCCCAGGCCCAGCCCGCGTCGCTCACCCTTCCCGAGTCGCTGCCCACCCGGCTGACCGTGCCGTCCATCGGCGTGGACACCGACCTGATGCAGCTGGGCAAGAACCCGGACGGCACGGTCGAGGTCCCGCCCCTCGGCGTGGACTCCCCCGCCGGCTGGTACCGCAACTCCCCGACGCCCGGCGAGCTCGGCCCGTCCGTGCTGCTCGGCCACGTCGACGCGGCGGCCGGACCCTCCGTCTTCTATCGGCTCGGTGAGCTGACCGCCGGCGCCGAGGTCACCGTCACCCGCGAGGACGGCACGACCGCCGTCTTCGCCGTCGACCGGACCGAGCGCTACCCCAAGGCCGACTTCCCGACCCTCGAGGTCTACGGCAACACCGACGACTCGCAGCTCCGGCTCATCACCTGCGGCGGCGCGTTCGACCGGTCGATCGGGCACTACGTCGACAACATCGTCGTCTACGCGACGCTCGTCTCCAGCCGACCGGCCTGATCCCGCCGGGCAGCCGCACTCCACAGCTTCTCTTCCTCGCCTGTTCGCTTCCCCGAAAGGAAGACCATGCCTGCATCCCCTGCCTCCCGCGCCACCGCCGTGCGGACCGCGCTGACCGGCCTGCTCCTCGCGTCCGCGCTCGGCCTCACCGGCTGTGCCGGTGCCGGGGCGGCCGCGTCCCCGCCCGAGTCCTCCATGGACGCCGGGATGGACCACAGCGACATGAGCGACGGCGACATGAGCGGCGGCGACATGGCCCACGACATGAGCGACGGCGACGCGGCCCACGGCGACGCCGCCGCCGCGGGCACCCAGGGCGAGCCCTCCGAGGCGGCCGCGATGATCTGCAGCCCCGAGATCCGCGACGCCATCGCCTCCGTGCTCGCGCTTCCCGCACCCGTCGAGGGTGACGACTCCTACATGCACGGCCACTACGCCTGCGACTACGACCTCGACGGCGGGCCGCTCGAGCTGTCCGTGCACGAGGCCGCAGACGCGAACGAGGCTCAGGCCTACGCCGACTCCGTCCGTTCCGACTACGGCACCGCCGAGGACATCGAGGGACTCGCCAACCTCGGCTTCCCCGCCTACCGCACCGCCGAGGGCGCCGTGGTGTTCGTGAAGGACAGCATGGTGCTGGTCGTCGATGCCCGCGAGATCACCGTTCCCGAGGCCGGAGACGCGCCGACCCGCACCGATGCCGCGTACCAGATCGCGACGAACGTCCTCGCCTGCTGGAAGGCGCACCACTCGGAGTAGTTCACGCTCGGATCAGTCGCGCGCCCGCCCCACGTTCATCGTCGGGGCGGGCGCAGCTGCGTGTTCGAGGGACGCGCTGAACGCCAGCCGGTGCCGGCGCGCCTCAGGCCCGGCGGAGCTCCCGGCCGCCCACGTCGAGCTGGCCGTCGTCGATGAGCCACTGCAGGCCCTCGGCGATCGCCTCGAGCGAGGTGTAGTTCGGCGCGTAGCCGAGGTCGCGCTTCGCGCTCTCGATGCTCATGGACGGGCTGCGGGCGATGTGCTCCCAGGTCGCGTCCGCATGCTCGGCGGGGGTGGCGGCGCGGAACTCGTCGAAGGGCAGGAATGTGAGGTTGGCCTCCTGGCCGAACCAGCCGGCCGCCGCCTCTGCTATGCCGCGCAGCGTCACCGCGCGCTCCGAGACCACGTGGTACCCGTTGCCGACCGCGGCCTCGGGCTTCTCGAGCGCGAGCTGGAACGCCTGTGCCACGTCATCCGCGTGCACGTGGTGCACGGTCTCGAGGCCGAAGTTGGGGAGGACGAGCGGCTCACCGGCGGCCAGCGTCCGCCAGACGCCGAGGTCGAGGTTGCCTGCCGCGTTGATCATGTGCCAGCCCGGTCCGGTGATGTGTCCCGGGTGCAGCACGGACGTGGGCACCCCGCCGTCGCGGGACTGCGTGAGCAGGTACTCCTCGATCTCGGCCTTCTGTGTGCCGTAGTCACCGAAGGCGTTGCGCGCCTCGTGCTCCTCCACCGGCACGGCGGACGCCGGGCCGTGGATCCAGATGGTGCCGCAGCTGAGCAGCAGGTCGACCCGTCCACGGATTGCGTCCACGAGCTTCTCCGCGGAGTCGCGGGTGAAGCAGACCATGTCGATGACGACGTCCGGGTTCAGGTCGGCGATGGCGGCGCCGAACGTGCCGTCCGCATCCCCCGCCTCGCGGTCGAGGGCGATGCGCTCGACGTTCTCCCACGCCGGGTCGTCGCGGTAGGGGGTGCTCACCCCGCGGCTGATCGCGACGACCTCGTGGCCGGCGGCGACGAGGCGCGGCACCAGGTACCCGCCGACATGACCCGTTGCTCCAATGACGACGACTCGTGACACGGGTGGTCCCTTCGCTTGCGGCCCCCGGTCCCCATCGGCTCGGGCGTGCCCCTAGCAAGTATGTCGACGAGCACCGCCGCCTGCGGCGGAGCCGTCTGCGGCGGAGCCGTCTGCGGCGGAGCCGTCTGCGGGACCCGGAATCGCTCGCTGCCTTGCTTCGAAGCACGCGTTGCCGCGCCCCGAAGAGGGCGCTCCTGACGGTCCCTGAGCCCGTCGAAGGGACGGAACCAGCGCGCCTTGCGTCCCTTCGACAAGCTCAGGGACCGTGGTGGAGCTCAGGGACCGTGGTGGCTCACGCTAGTCGCGAGTGCGGTTCGGCTCTTCGTTGCCGGGCGCCATCGGCGGGTGTGATCCAACCATGGCGGTGCTTGTACCTCGGGCGCTCCAGCGCGCATGCGGATGGCCCATCCCGAGGTGTCGATGGTGCGGTGGTGAAACCAGCACAGCAGCACCCCGTTGTCCGGATGCGTGGGTCCGCCCTCGGCCGCGGGGATCACGTGGTGCACCTCGCACCAGCCCGCCGGGATGCTGCAGCCGGGGATCAGGCAGCCACCGTCCCTCGCGGTGATCGCCCTGCGCTGCGGAGCGGTGAAGCACCGCTCCGCCGACGCGAGTCTGAGGATGCGGCCGTTTCTGCCGATGAGCACCTTCTGGGTGCCCCCGCTGCACACCATCTGCTGAACCGTGGTGGGCGATAGCGGCGACTCGACGCCGTCCGCGTATCCCGCGCCGCCGGTGTCCAGGTCCTCCGCACGCACGGTGACCAGCACGGTCGGGGCGGCCCCGCCGACGGTCGGAGTGTTCCCGCTCCTGGCCATTGCGTCCAGAACCCCGATGAGGATGTCGTGGCGCTGCTGATCCTTCGTCCGCGGGTCCTTGACTGCGTTCTTGTCCGCGAGCTCCTCATCTTTGAGGAACG
This sequence comes from Planctomonas deserti, assembly GCF_003067705.1. GTDB lineage: Bacteria > Actinomycetota > Actinomycetes > Actinomycetales > Microbacteriaceae > Planctomonas > Planctomonas deserti. Next base: position 175,794 of record NZ_QANL01000005.1, on the reverse strand, counting down.
CCGGCGCCGTCGTCGGGGTCAGGTAGGCGTCGAACAGTCGCTTCACCCGGCCCGCCGCCTCCGGCAGCAACCCCCCGGACACGGGCACGAGCCCGTTGCGCTCCGGTCCGAAGCGAAAGCTCCGCTTGGCCATCGTGTGCGCCTCATCCGGCTCGAGACCGTCCGGGTCGAGGGTGGCCCGCCAGACGGAGGCCTGGATGCGGATCTCGTCTGCGGACGCCGGAACGCTGCTGTCGGGCGACGAACCGGTCGCCGCGGCCACGAGCTCCCGCTCCGCCGCGTCGAGCGCGTCCGGGTGCACCCCGTTCTGCAGGGGTGCGAGGTTCTTCGTCAGTGCGATCGCGGCGTCGACGCCGAGCTCGCCCGCTTCCAGGGCGGCGCGGACGTGGTCGAACTTCGCCGGCGTCGCCGCACCGGAGAGCGCCGTGTCCGGCCGCGTCAGTGCGGCGAGCCCCAGGCGCGCGGCTCCCGTCGCGCTCGACACCTGCGTCAGGCGCTGCAGGAGCTCGTTCGCGCTGCGGCAGCCCTTCCGAGCCGCCAGCCCGGCGGGACCGACCTCTGTGCGGGAGCGGGCGGCAATCTCCCCCGCGGTCGCGACGCGCAGTGCGTCGATCAAGCGGCCCAGGGCCTCGACCTGACGGCTGACGGCGCAAAGCGCGTCGTCGTTCAGCCCGCCCAGCGACGCCACCGGCAGTGCGGTCGGGACCGCCTCCGTGAGGTTCGCGAGGGTCAGGAAGTTCATGGAAACAGTATCCCACGCGCCACTGACAATGCGCCTTTGACCAGCATAATCTGTGGAGAACAAGTCGAATACTGAGCATGCGGAGGAAAAGAAGGGCGGGCACCGCAAGTCCCTTCGACAGGCTCAGGGACCGTAGGGACCGTCGCGCGCCACGTGTCCTTTCGACAGGCTCAGGGACCGTGGACCCCCACCTTCCCCGCATCCTCAGCCGGGGAACACCGAGAACACGACGAAGACCGAGAGCGGGTACGCGATCGCCCCCGCCACCACGCCTCCCACGACGCCGAGCACGCGCGCCATGCCCTCCAGGCGCCGCCATGCCCACGCCACGAGCGGCACCCCCACCGCGATCGGCGTGCCGAGGATGACCACGGCCGCCATCTCCTGGGTCAGCGGGTACTGCTGGAAGTTGAGAAAGCCGTCACGCACCGGCCGCACGACGTCCACCTGAGCGCCGATGCCGATCCAGATCCCCGCCCCCAGCGCCGCAAGCACGAAGACGAGCGGGGCCAGCACCAGGGCGCGGTGGTCGATCCCGGCGAGAAGCGACCCGCCCCGGCCGGCGCGTCGCCGACGGATCACCAGCGCGATCCACGCCACGAGGGCGGGGAGTAGAAGGCCGACCGGGACGGCGGCGAGCAGCCAGCCCAGCGACGATCCGAGTTCCATGATCGGACGCTATCGCAGCGCCGCATCGTGAGCCCAACGGAGGGGGAGCGACTCGCCGGTCGCTCCCCCTTCCCCTCACAGGGCGGCGGCGATCGCTCTCGCGTAGGCCCGGTGCCCTTCGGCGGTCGGATGGAAGGCGTCCGGGCCCGCTGCCACGAACCAGGGGTCGGAGCTGTCGAGCCCGTGACCCGCGAAGGCGGCCGTCACATCGACGTAGCGGATGCGCGCCCCGCCGGCGGCGGCTGCCTGCACAGCCTGCTGGATAACCGCGTTGAGGGCGATCGTTCCATCGAAGACCGGACCCGTGGACACGAGCGGCGGGTATCCGGTGACGATGATCGTCGCTTTCGGCGCTGCCGCGGCGATGGCTGCGTACGTGGTGACCAACGACGGCGCGAGGGCGGCCACGGCGCCCTGTCGCTGCACGAGCGCGGTGAGGCAGGCGACGGATTCTGCATCGGGGGCGCAGATAGCTGCGAGACCGACGACGTCCAGGTCGTTGCCGCCCGCCGTGACGGTGACGAGCCGCACCCCACGGTTCAGGGCGGGCACCTGCAGGTTCCGCACGTCCGTGGTCGTCGCTCCCGCACAGGTCAGATTCTTGACCAGCTTGATGCGGCGCTTCTCGTCGAGCTGTCTGGGGTAACCGGCCCTCGTCTGCTTGCAATCGTTCCGATATGTCCCGCCCCCCTGGCCGGCGGCGTACGAGTCACCGAGAGCGACGTAGGTACTGACAAACCTGTCGTTGTGAGCGGGATCGCCGTGCGTGGGGATGGGGGCACCGGCAGTGAGGCCTGTGGTGGCGAGCAGGGCCGTGATGATGACTGTCATCATCCGGGAGCGTTCACTTCGTTGGGTTCGCATCTCCGCAATCTAGCGCTCGGCATGCTCGGTTAGCCGCTCCGGTGGGAAGAAAGCTGATGAATCCTCGAAACGGCCATCCACGGCAACGGCCGGTGTACGGGCCGCGATGTGCGGCGCGGACACCGGCCGCGTCGTCGGTCGGTCGGTCGGTCGGTCGGTCGGTCGGTCGGACTCCCCTAGAGGATGCTCTTCGGCACCTTGTGAATCGTGACCGCACCCCTCGCCGACAGCGGGTGCAGGGGATCCGGGTCGCCGGACCCCGTCGGCCCGCCGAGTCGCGAGTGGCCGACGGCGCTGAGCACCGCGTAGGCGTCGCCGATGGTCCAGCCGTTGTCGTCGACGAGGAAGCGGAACGCGTCCTCGTAGCCGCGCTGGATGCTCTCCTGCACAGGGTCGCCGAGGCCGACGAAGACCCATTCGTCCTCGGTCTCAACGCGCGGGGCACGGAGAGCCAGGTCCTTCACGACCTCGACGGACACCACGGCGGTACCCTCCGCCTCGATCGCGACGAAGGAGGACTCGCCCTCGGCCATGATGGCGTGGATGTCACCGATGGCGAGGTACGCACCTTCGACCATCACGGGGAGGTAGACGACGGATCCGGGGCGGCACTCGGTCAGGTCCATGTTGCCGCCCTGCGGGTACGACGGCATGACGGTGGAGTTAACCCCTTCGGCCGGCGCCGTGCCGATGCAGCCGATCATGGGCTTCGCGTCGAAGACGTGGCGATCGGTCACGTGCACGCCGGCCTCGTCGATGGGCACCTGGCGGGTGAACATCTCCTCCCCCATCACGTCCTGCAGCGCGCCCGCTCCGGGCAGGCTCACGGACCAGCCGTAGTCCTTCAGCCGGATCTCGTGGATCGTCACCTTGAGGGCGTCGCCCGGCGTCGCGCCCTCGACGTAGACCGGACCCGTGATGGGGTTGATCTGTGCCGTGAGCTTCGCCATGTCGTGCGTCTCGTGCAGCTGCGCGTACACCTCGTCACTCGTCTCGAACGCGATCGTGTCGCCGGTCCCCGGCTGGATGCGCAGCACGGGCTCGTCGGCGGCGGAGAAGCCCGGCTTGCCGAGCTCCTTGCCAAGGAAGTGCTCTGTCATGCGGGTCAGGCGTCCTTTCCGGTGCGGTGCGTCGTGTGGTCGGTCGGATTCTCCGGCGTGGTGGCCGCGGCGCCCGACGTGCTGCGCAGCGCGGCCGCGGCCGCCGGATCCGTCGCCTGGTCGCCACCCTCGCCGAGCACGGCGCCCTCACCCGAGAGCTCGATCGTCCTTCCCGAGCGACGGTAGTAGAAGAAGACCGCAGCGCCGAGCACGAGCCAGACCAGGCCGCCGATCTTCGCCTCGGGCGCGGCGTTGAGCAGCACGTAGCCGATGATCAGGAAGCCGACCACGGGCACGATCGCGTGCAGCACGATGTTCCGCGACCTGTTCTTCACGAGGTAGTACCAGAACACGGACAGGTGCAGCAGCATGAAGCCGAAGAGGGCGCCGAAGTTCACGAGGGCGGAGATCAAATTGATCTGGCCGACGAAGAACAGCACGAGGATGGCCGACAGCACCGAGACCGAGATGATCGCGGCCTTCGGCACCTGGTGCACGCTGACCTTGCTGAGGAAGCGCGGCAGCTGGCGGTCGCGGCTCATCGAGTAGAGCAGGCGCGACGTGGCGGCCTGCGCGGCCATGGCGTTCGCGATGCCGACGGCCAGCACGTTGACCACGAAGAAGGCGTTCATCCAGCCGCTGTTCGACGCGGCCTCGACGAGGGTGAAGAAGGCGTTGCCCGCCTCGTCGTCGGAGAAGGCGTCACGGCCGCCGGCGAGGGCGCTGGCGAGCCAGGTCTGCAGGATGAAGAGGAACGCGACGATGAACAGGGCGATGATCATGGCCTTGCCCGCGCCGCCGCGCTTGCCCGTGGACTCCTCCGCCATCGTCGAGATGCCGTCGAAGCCGAGGAAGCTGAGCACCGCGATGGACAGGGCGGACGCGATGAGCGGACCGCTCACCTCGCTGGGCGTCCAGATCGGGTCGGTGGTGAACTCGGCGCCGGGGATCGTGCCGCCGTTCAGCGCGGTGACCGCGATGACGACGAAGATCACGACGAAGACCAGCTCGATGGCCAGGAAGACGCGGTTGGCGAGCTTGATCGAGGTGATGCCGAACAGGTTGATCGCCGTGTTGATGGCCACGAAGATCAGGGCCCACATCCAGCGGGCGCTGCCCGGGAAGAGGCCGACCATCGACTCCGCCGCGAACACGTAGAGCAGTGTGGGCACGAGCAGGTAGTCGAGCAGGATCGCCCAGCCGGCGAAAAAGCCGACCCAGGGCCGGATGCCGCGGCCGACGTACGAGAACACCGAGCCCGCCAGCGGAATGGCCTTCGCCATCTGCGCGTAGGCGAGGGCCGTGAAGACCATGGCGATGAGGCCGATGAGGTAGACCAGCGGCACCATGCCGGAGGCCGCGTTGTACACGGTGCCGAAGATGGCCCACGGAGCGATGGGCACCATGAAGATCAGGCCGTAGATGAGCAGGTCGGTGGTGGAGACGGAGCGCTTGAGCTCCTGCTTGTAGCCGAGGGCCTCGAGCTCCTGCTGCGGAGTGCGCTCGAGGTGACCCGGCGCGGCCGGATGCGCCGAGCCGTGGTGAGGTGCGGTCATGAGGGGGTTCTTCCTGTTGAGGGTGCTGGGGTCGGGGAAAGAGCGGGTTGGAGTGGCGGGTTCTAGGCGGCCGAGACGCCGTCGTGGTCGTCGAACTCCGCGAGCCAGACGCCGATCACGCGGCGGAACTCCTCCGGCTGCTCGAGGTGCGAGCAGTGGCTCGCCCCCTCGAACACGTGGGTGCGGGCGCCGGGGATGTTCTCCGCGAACGGAGCCCACGTCTTGGGCGTCGCCTCGTCGTGCTCGCCGGCGACGACGAGGGTCGGCACGGTGATGCCCCTGACCTCCTCGACGACGGACCACGGCTGGAGCGTGCCGATGACGAAGAACTCGTTCGGCCCGTTCATCGTGTGGTACACCGTCGGCTCGGCCTCCATCTGAGCCTCGCTCTCGTGGAAGTCCTCCGGCATCGGCACGACCCGGCACACGTGCCGCTCGTAGAACACGGCGACGGCTCGCAGGTACTCCGGGTCCGTGATCGTGCCCGCCGCCTCGTGCGTGTCGAGGGCCCGCTGCACGTCCTCGGGCAGCTCTGCGCGCAGGTCAGCCGCAGCCTCCATCCACAGGGCCATGGATGCGGGCGAGTTGCAGATGGCAAGTGAACGCAGTCCCTGGGGCTTGCGGATCGCGATCTCGGCGCCGAGCATCCCTCCCCAGGACTGACCGAGCAGGTGGTACTCCGACAGGTCCAGCGCCTCGACGAGGTTCAGGAACTCGTCGACGAACAGCTGCGGCGTCCAGAAGTCGGCGGGCGCATCCGGGCGGTGCCCGCTGTTGCCGCAGCCGTACTGGTCGTAGTGGATGACCGCGCGGCCAGTCTCGGCGGCGAGGTGCTCGAGGTTCTTCAGGTAGTTGTGCGCCATGCCGGGTCCGCCGTGCAGCACCACGAGCGGCAGTGCCCCCGGGCGCTTCTCCGCGGGCTCGGTGATGCGCACCCACGTGTGTGCGTCGAGGAACGGCACGTTCCGTTCGGTGACGGTGGAACCGGCCGCGGCACTCGCCGCGCCGTCCTCGGTGCTTCCTGTGCTCTCGGTGCCGACGACTTCGGTGCTCGACATTGCTCTCCCTGCGGTGATCCTGGGGTTCGGCGGCGGAAGGTTCGCGCCGGAGGTCATCCTTGCCCTCTGCCCACGACGCGCCTACCGCGACATCCGTGAGTTAACGCAGGTGTAACACTGCAACCAGGTTTCGACTACCCGAACAAGCCGTAACGGGACAAACAAGCGCCTCCACGGGGGCTCGTTCCGAGAACCGACACGACCTGTGCCTTACCGCTCGGAACATCGCGGTTGGGTGCTCGGGAGGCTGACCGACCGGGCAGGATCGACGAGCGGACCCACCCGGCCGGCCGTCCCTCTATCGTCCGGGCCTCGACTCCGTCCCTGTAATGGCGAACGACTCGTCGAGCTTGACGGTGAGCTGGGATCCGTCCGCGAGCACGATGTGCGCCTCGTAGGCCGACCCCTCCGCATCCGTCTCGACGCGCTGGACCGTCGCATCCGGATACTCCGCCTCGACGGCGGCGGTGACCTTCTCGGCCTCGTCGCCGGTGAGCAGCGTTTCGACCGTCCCGTTCTCACCGACGTGACCGCCCTGGGATGGATCGCGGTCGCCGCCGCCCCGGTGGCCGCCCGCGTCGTCGCACTTCCCGTCCGTGGCCTCCGTGCTGTCCGTGCCCTCGGGGGTCGGCTCCGCGGTGGCCGTGGGGCTCGGCGTTCCGGTCGCCGCCGAGGCGACTCCGGTCATCGCCGCGCCGAAGGCCCCACCGGCCAGCACGGACGCGAGGATCGTTCCTCCCATCAGCACTCTCTGCGTGTTCTTCACTGTTCCTCCCTCTCTTCGCGTCGCCGGGCGACGGCGCGTGCAGGAACAGTGGGGTGAGCCGGTATGAGGACCATTGGGAGGACCTTGCAACGAGATAAGAAGCCTGGGCCGGAGCAACGGGAAAGGACGGTTGAGGGGGAACCCTCAACCGTCCTCGTCGGCCGGTCGTCGCGCCTCTCGGCTATGTCGACGTCGTCGCCCAGACCGATGCTCCTTGCCAGTCGATCGCGACCACGGGTTCGTCTCCCAGCACCCAGGCGTCGTGGCCGGCCGGCAGGGACGTGATGGTGCCGGCCTCCGCCTCGAGTTCCTGGCCGTCCGCCATCTGGACGTGCAAGCGACCCGACAGGTGATACTGCTGATGCGGCGCCTCGCACAGGTCCGTGCCGGCGACGGGCTTGACGTCGGTGGTCCATCGCCACCCGGGTTGCAGGGTGATCCGTCCGATGACGGCCCCTCCGGCCAGGTTTCATGAGCTCGAGCCGCCAGTTGTCGCCCTCCCGGACCTCGTCTGGCGTGTCGAACGACACGTGTTGCAGTGGCTGATCCATCACTCCTCCTCATTGAGGCGCACTCGGATGAGCGCGTAGGCGCCATAAGCTACTCGGCGGCCGCGCCGGAGCGGGGGTTGCCGCTACTGCTTACTCAGCAACGCTGCCACCGAGATTCATGCACGGGCGGCGCGCATAGACCCACGGCCTCTCGCCAGGCGAGCCCCTACAGACCCATCTCCCGTACCAGGGCCGCCGCGCGCTCCGACCGCAGCACGTCCTCCAGGAGCACGGGCTTCTCGTCCGGGCCGGAGAGCGGGATGCGCCAGTTCGGGTACTCGTCCAGCGTTCCCGGCTGGTTCTGGGTGCGACGGTCGCCGACCGCATCGGTCAGCGCGACATTGAGGAGGCGGGCAGGGGACAGGGTCAGGTAACGGTGCAGGGCCGTGATCGTCTCCTCGACCGACGGGTCCTCGCCGAGCAGGTCCCGCCAGCGGAGCTCGTCGAGCCAGCTGCCCCGCTCCTCCTCGTCAGCGGCGGCCTCCTCCTCGACGGGACGGGTGAGCAGACCGAGCCGATCACGAAGCTTCACGTGCTCGCCCACGAGGTAGCCGGCGCTCGGCGGCAGGTCATGGGTGGTGACGGACGCGAGGCACAGCTCGCGCCACTTCTCCGCGGGCAGCGGGTCGCCGTCCTCGTCGCGCTCGAACCAGAGGATGGACGTGCCGAGCACCCCGCGCTCGAGCAGGTACTCGCGGGCGGACGCCTCGACGACGCCGAGGTCCTCCCCCACAACGACGGCGCCCGCGCGCTGCGCCTCGAGGGCGAGCACGCCGATCATCGCCTCGTGGTCGTAGCGCACGTAGGTGCCCTCGGCGGGTGTGCGGCCCTCCGGCACCCACCACAGCCGGAAGAGGCCGATGATGTGGTCGATCCGCACCCCGCCGGCGTGCCGCAGCACGTTGGCGATCAGGTCGCGGAACGGCGCGTACGCCAGCTCGGCCAGGCGGTCCGGGCGCCACGGCGGCTGCTGCCAGTCCTGCCCCATCTGGTTGAAGGCGTCCGGCGGCGCGCCAACGCGGATCCCCGTGGCGTAGGCGTCGCGCAGCCGCCAGGCGTCCGCACCGCCGGGGTGCACCCCCACGGCGAGGTCGTGCATGATGCCGAGCGTCATGCCCGCGTTCACGGCCCGACCCTGCGCCCGCTGCAGCTGCTCGTCGAGCACCCACTGCAGCCACATCTCGAAGTCGATCTCGCCCTCGTTCTCGGCGGCGAACGACGCGACCTCGTGCCCCGTCGCGTTCCGCAGCGGCTCGGGCCACTCGCGGGCGTCGTTGCCGTGGTGGATCGCGAGCACGTTCCAGGTGGCGAACTGGCGGAGCGCGGCGCCGTGTCGCTCGCGGTAGGCGCGGAACTCGAGGTCGCGTCCAGGGCGGCGCGGCGCGGCGTGCAGCAGTTGCAGGGCCTCCCGCTTCGCCGTCCAGGAGGTGTCGCGGTCGATGAGGTCGAGGTCGTCGACCCGCTCGTGCACGCCCTCACCGAGCGCGTCGATGCGGGAGCGGGTCTCCGCGTCGAGCCAGGCGTACTCCGGCACGTCCTCGACGCGCAGGTAGAGCGGATTGAAGAAGCGGCGCGAGGACGGCAGGTACGGCGACGGCTGCACGGGCGCGACCGGTTCCGCCGCGTGCAGCGGGTTCACGAGCACGTAGTCTGCGCCGAGGTCCGCGGCGGACCAGACGGCGAGGTCGGTCAGGTCGGAGAGGTCGCCGACTCCCCAGGACTGCCGTGACCGCACGCTGTAGAGCTGGGTGGCGAAGCCCCAGGACGCGCCCGCACCGAGCGACGCGGGCAGGCCGAGCCAGCGGGGCGTGACGATGAGGGTCGTCTCGGCGCCGTGATCCCCCGACGTGACCCGGGCGACGTGGTAGCCGAGCGGAAGGTCGCCGGGAAGCGGCACGGAGACGGAGTCCACCGCCTCGCCGTCGACCTCGCGCGACTGGCGGGCCGCGCCGCCCGCCGCGAGCTCGCGATCGGTGCCGGACTCGAGGTGCAGCACGACCTCGAGGTCGGCCCCGTGCGGCACGTGCACGACGAGGGCGGCGTCGTCGCCCTCGCGGACCACGACCGAGGGCGGCAGCATCCGGCGCCACGCGTCCAGCTCGCGCTTCTCGAGGGCAGTCGCGGGGTCGGAGGCGTCGACGCCCATGGCGGCGAGCACCTCGGCGATCGCGTCGTCGGGCACCTCCACCACCTCGTCCTGCCAGTTCTCGAAGGACGTGGACACGCCGTACGCGCCGGCGAGCTCGTGAAGCGGGGAGGGCGAATCGGTCATCCTTCGATCATTACCGGATCGATCGGGACGTGCGAGGAAAGCGCTGCCACGATGGGTCGATGATGCGGCACGGACGGAACGGGAGGCTCGCATGACGTGGGATGCCGTCCATACGGTGCGGCTCCCGTCCGGGGTGTCGCTGGCCTATCGCACGAGCGCCCCGTCGTCTGCTGATGCCCCGACTCGGGCACCGCTCCTGCTGCTGCACGCGTGGGCCGAATCCTCGCGGTCCTTCGGCCGGCTCCTGCCGCTCCTGCCCGCGGGCGCGCCGGTCCTGGCGCCTGACCTGCCCGGCCATGGGGCATCGGACAAGCCGCGGGCGGGGTACGCGCTCGCCCAGGTGTCCGACGACGTGGTCGCCCTCCTCGACGCACTCGACGTGCCGTCGGCTCTGCTCGTCGGATCATCGAGCGGGGGCTACGTCGCCCAGCAGGTCGCGGTGGATCATCCGGATCGCGTCGACGGGCTGGTGCTGGTCGGCGCGCCCCGCAGCCTGCACGGGCGGCCGCCTTTCGCCGACGACGTCGACGCGCTGCGCGATCCGGTCGACCCCGCCTGGGTGCGGGCGTCGCTCGACTGGTTCCCCCGGCACGTCCACGTGCCGGAGGAGTACATCGAGGACCGGGTCCGGGATGGCACCGCCATGCCTGCGGCGGTCTGGGCGGCGACCCTCGCCGGGCTGTCGGAAGCGCGACCGCCCACGGAGACGGGCGTCATCCGGGCCCCCGCCCTCATCATCCGGGGCTCCCGGGACCAGCTCGTCCTCCGGCAGGAGCACGACGCGCTCGCCGCGGCGATCCCCGGATCGCGCCTCGTCGCGTACGCGGACACGGGGCATCTTGTGCTCTGGGAGCGGCCGGAGAGGATTGCGGCCGACATCGCGCGGTTCCTCGCCGACCTCTCGTGACCGACGCGTGTCCCCTTTTTTGGGGGACCGCCCGTGTCCTCCCTTTTGCGGACACCGCCGCTACAGTGATGACAGCGCCGAGAACCCCGACTCGGCATCACAACCGGAGAAAGCCCGCGCATCCCCCGTGCCCCGGCTTCTCCGGTCGGAGCGCTCGACGACCCGTCCCTTTCGTCGCGCTCCGTCGGCCCGGCCACACGCTCCCCCCGTGCGGCCGGGCCGCCCTTCTTTCCGCCGCCATTCCGAGGCGGGCGCTCGCGTCGGCCGGCTCCGCCCCGTCCTCCGGCCACTCCGCTACAGCGGCCGCGGAGAAGATCGCTCTATCGCGGCGTCGAACCCTGCTGTTAGCCTTCGGCACACCTGTTTCCGCGATGACGAATCTCGGCACCGCGGCGTCGACAACTCTCTCAAGGGGAACCATGACGAAACGATCCACCGCCGGCGCCGTCGCGGTGATTGCCGCCCTGGCGATCACCGGCACCGCCCTTCCCGCATCCGCCGCGCCTCTGCCCACCGCCGGCGACGACATCATCACCCTCTCCGTGGGTGACGACCTCGCGGGCGGCAGCTACGAGCTCCAGTTCGAGAAGGTGTACGACCAGGCGGCGGATGCCGACACGGATGTTCTCCTGTACGCACCGGTGGGCTGGAACGTCAACGGCGGAGCCGGTGTCGTAGGCCTCGATCCCAGCGCCGATCCCAATCCGGACGACACCTTCGTCCCCTGCGGCGGGGATGCCGCAGTGCACTCCCTCACCCAGGAGAAGATCGACGCGCTGGGCGACGAGCTCGCGACCCATGTCGTTCCGGTGGACGAGGCCCACTTCGGCGAGATCGGGGACGCCGGCCAGAGCGGAGAGGATCTCGTCACCCTCCTCTACAACGTCTTCGACGACGCCTTCTACGACTGCGAGGCCGGTTCGTACACGGCGGGGTACTTCGCCCCCCAGTTCATCGACGAGTACCAGATGAACACCATCGTCATCGACACGAACGAGTTCACGACGATGACGGGCAACCCGGAGACGAGCACCGACCTCACCAACGAGGGCGTGATCGCGCACGAGCTCGAGCACCTCATCCACAGCTACAGCGACGCCGGCGAGATCTCGTGGGTGGACGAGGGCCTCGCGGACTTCGCCATCTTCCTCAACGGCTACCCCGTCGGAGGGTCCCACGTCACCTACTCGCAGGTGTTCCACCGCGAGACGTCGCTGACCCGCTGGGCCGGCGGACTGGAGAACTACGGCGCCGCATACACGTTCTTCCAGTACCTGTGGGAGCGCGCGGGCGGGAACGGCACGGCCGCGGGCGACCAGCAGTTCCGACCGGACGGCACCTACAGCGCCACCGCCGGCGATCTGCTGATCAAGACGATCTTCGCCGAGCAGGGCGACGGCATGGCCGGCGTAGCGAACGCGATCACGACCTACAACGCGACGAACGGCATCGCGGCCGACGTGCCCTCCGTCGAGCAGCTCTTCAAGGACTGGTCACTCGCCGTCTACCTCGACGACGAGACCGACAGCATCTACGACATCAAGTCCGTGGACATCGGCTCGATCGACTCCCAGGGCTGGACGATCGACATCGCGAACGACGAGTTCTACGGCAAGCGCGGTCAGTACACCGGCGCGACGCCCGAGGGCCGCTTCGCCCATTCGCCGAAGGTGCCCGCTCAGAATGCGCTGCCGTTCGGCGCCTCCTACGAGACCTTCCGCAACCCGGGCAAGACCTTCTCCGTGGACTTCACCGGCCCGGAGACCGTCCAGGTGGTTCCGCACACGGGTGACACCCACTGGTACGGCGGCGCCACGAGCCAGAGCGACAACATCCTCGACGTGAGCACTGCGGTGACCGGCGGCGAGACGCTCGACTTCTGGACCTGGTACTTCATCGAGGAGGGCTGGGACTACGGCTTCGTGGAGGCCCTCGTCGACGGCGTCTGGACGACGGTGCCGGTGACCGAGGTCGGCGGCGGGGAGATCACGACCGATGAGAACCCGCAGGGCGCGAACGACGAGGGCAACGGGATCACCGGCACGTCGGGTGGAGCGTACTTCGTGGACGAGCCCGAGTACATCCACGTGCAGTCGACGCTTCCGGTCGGCGCCACGGACGTGCGCTTCCGCTACTCCACGGACGCCGCGTACCTCGACACCGGGTGGTTCATCGACGACGTCCTGATCGACGGCACCGCGGCGGACGTCGCGAACGGGTCCGGCTGGAAGCTCTCCGACGGCGCCCAGTACAACGACTGGTCGGTCCAGGTCGTTTCGACCTGCGATCTCACGCCGGGCGCGACGATCGCGGGCGAGACGACCGAGCCCGGGCGCTGGGTCTACCAGCTCTCCGGCTCGTCGATCCACCAGCGGTTCACGCAGTGCTCGACCAAGGAGTCCTTCACCGTCGTGATCTCCAACCTCACCTCCGGCGACATCGACTCGCTCGACGCGCCCTACACGTTCCGCGTCAACAAGGTGAGGTAGCCCAAGCGGATACGGAAGAAGAGTGGCCGAGGCTTCGTCCTCGGCCACTCTTCGCTCATTTCCCCGCTGACACACCACTACAAATGTAGTATCGTGTGCAGCAGAAGCCCCACTCCTCTCGGGGGAACCGGTGCGGGACTCCTGGCCGGCGGCGTCGTCCGCCGACGAAGCCGGAGGAGGACACCATGACCGAAACGCTCATCGCTCCCGAACTTCCGCGAGTCGACGGCATGCGGCACCGCATGCTCGATCTGCCCGGCCTGCGGATGCACGTGGCCGAGGCGGGAACCGGGGAACCCGTTCTGCTGCTGCACGGCTTCCCGCAGCACTGGTGGGAGTGGCGCGACGTTGCTCCGCGCCTAGCCGAGCGGCATCGCGTGATCTGTCCCGACCTCCGGGGTGCCGGCTGGACGGACGCGCCCCGCCGTGGGTACTCGCGGCGGAACCTCACCTCCGACCTCGTGGCGCTGCTCGACGCCCTCGGCATCGACCGGGTGCGGCTGCTCAGTCACGACGTGGGGTCGATCCTCGCCTTCGCGCTGTGCATGGAGCATCCCGACCGGGTTGTGAGCCACGTCGCGCTCAGCGTGCCGCCGCCCGTCTCCACCGTAAGCGCGAGCATGATTCCGGCCATGCGGCACCTCTGGTTCCAGGAGGCGCTCGCCATGCCGGGGCTCGGCCCCCGCCTGCTCGGGTCGCGCAGGGCGCGGCTGCCGCGCTACCTCTTCTCGCACTTCACGGCGTCCCCGCTGGACCCCGCCGCGATAGAGGTGTTCATCCGGCCGCTGCGGCAGCGGGAAATCGCGCGAGCCGGTTCCGCGACGTGCCGGCATCTCGTGCTCCCCGAGCTCGGCCGCCTGATGACCGGACGCTACAGGCGGGTCGGGCTGCGGACGCCGACGCTCATCCTCTTCGGCACCGGCGAGACGGCGCTCACCCCGGACATCGTTCGGGCGTCGATGCGGAACGTCGACGCCTACGCCGACGACATCCGTCTCGAGTTCATCGACGGCCCGGGACACTTCCTCGCCGACGAGGCGCCGGACGAGGTGGCGCACGGCGCGCTTCGGTTCTTCGCCGAGCACTGATCCCGGCGCAGCGCGCACTCGAACCGACGCAACCTCCATCGTTCGCACCGTTCGCAATTCAGGTTCAGCTGCGACACGCCGCATCTCGGAGGCTCGAAACGCGGCGTGTCGCAGCACAGCCTGAATTCGGAACACGGGATCGCGTGCCCGGTAGGGGCTACTCCGTGTAGTCCTCCGGCGAGACCGGCAGCCGCAGGCCCTCTCCCATTCCCGCGGTGCCGCGGGAGCGGAGGAGGGCGTCGATCTCCCGGCCGCGCTCCACGGCCCGCGTGGCCAGGTCGCTCAGCGCGCGCAGGTGATCCGTGAAGATCTCGCCCCACGGGCCCGGCGGTGCGTACCGGGGCAGGGTGGCGAGGGTGAGGCCGGGAAGCACCACCCACTCGTCGGCCAGGGCGACGATCTCGATGTCCCGGCTCAGCACGACCGGGCGGAGCCGCCCGAGCGCCCCCTCGCGCGCCGCCAGCGCCGCATCGATGCGGCGTCGGTCCGACCCGCGCAGCGCATCGGCGAGCTCGTGCTGGCGCTCGAGCACCACCTCCAACGCCTCACGCTCGCGCCAAAGGAGCGCAGTGAGCTCGATCGCTCCCACGTTCCTCCAACCCGAGCGTCGCAGTCAGTGTCACTGCAAGCCACGCGCGACGCAACCGCGGCGCGACCTCCGCGCCCCGATCCTTCAGCCGTCGGCCGCCGCGAGCTGCCCGCAGACGAAACGGCTCCGGCCGGGATCGACGGGACGATCCCGGCCGGAGCCGTGAAGGAGGGCGAACCCGCTAGACGAGCGCGGGCTCCGCGGCCGAGACCGTGAGAACGCCGTCGGCGACGGCGACCCGGGCCGTCGCGCCCGGCTCGAGCTCGGAGCGCACCAGCAGCTCGGCGATCCGGTCCTCCAGCTCGCGCTGCACCAGGCGGCGCAGCGGTCGCGCGCCGTACTCGGGCTCGTACCCGTGCTCGCCGAGCCAGTCCACGGCCTCCTCGCTGACCTCGAGCGCGATGCCCTGAGCCTTAAGGCGGGCGCGCGTGGCGTCCAGCATCAGGTTCACGATCTGCCGCAGCTGACCGCGGTCGAGCCGGCGGAACAGCACGATCTCGTCGATGCGGTTCAGGAACTCCGGTCGCATGGCCTCACGCAGCTTGCCCATGACGCGGTCGCGGAGCTCCTTCTCGGAGCCGAACCCGCTCGCGTCCGACTGGGCGACGAAGCCCATCGCGCCGCCGCGGCTGGCCAGGAACTCGGATCCCAGGTTCGAGGTCATGATGACCACGGTGTTCCGGAAGTCGACGGTGCGGCCCTGGCCGTCGGTCAGGCGACCGTCGTCGAGCACCTGGAGAAGCAGGTTGAACACGTCGGGGTGCGCCTTCTCGATCTCGTCGAGCAGCACGATCGAGTACGGGTTGCGCCGCACGCGCTCGGTCAGCTGACCGGCCTCGTCGTACCCGACGTATCCGGGAGGGGCGCCGACGAGACGGCTCACGGTGTGACGCTCGCCGAACTCGCTCATGTCGAACCGCAGCACCGCCTTCTCGTCGCCGAACAGGGACGAGCCGAGGGCCTTGGCGAGCTCGGTCTTCCCGACGCCGGTGGGGCCGAGGAAGAGGAAGCTGCCGATCGGGCGGTTCGGGTCGGACATCCCGGTGCGGCTGCGGCGGACCGCCTTGGCGATCGCCGTGACCGCGTCGTCCTGTCCGATGACGCGCGTGTGCAGCGTCTCCTCGAGCTCGGCGAGCCGCACGCGGTCGTCTTGGCTGATCTGCGCGGCGGGGATGCCCGTCGCGCGGGCCAGGATCTCGGCGATGTCGGCGACCCCGATCACGGTGTCGGCGGACGGCACCGAGGCGGGCTCGGCGGACTCGGCCTGAGCGACGCGCTGGCGCAGGTCCTCGATCTCGTCGCGCAGGCGAGACGCCTCCTCGTAGCGCTCCTCGCTGACCGCGTGGTTCTTCGCCGACTCGAGATCGCCGAGGCGCGCGCGCAGGGCGGCGACACTCACGGACGAGCCGAGCGACAGACGGCGCCGGGCACCGGCCTGATCGATCAGGTCGATCGCCTTGTCCGGCAGCATGCGGTCTGAGACGTACCGGGCGGACAGCTCCACCGCGGCGCGGATCGCATCACCGGTGTAGGTCACGCCGTGGTGCTCCTCGTACCGCGCCTGCAGGCCCGCAAGGATCTGCACGGCGTCCTCGACGCTCGGCTCCGGCACGAGGACGGGCTGGAAGCGGCGCTCCAGGGCGGCGTCCTTCTCGATGCGGCGGTACTCCGCGAGGGTCGTCGCGCCGATGAGGTGCAGCTCGCCCCGGGCAAGGCGCGGCTTCAGGGTGTTGGCGGCGTCCATCCCGCCCTCACCTGCGCCCGCCCCGATCACGGTGTGCAGCTCGTCCAGGAAGACGATGAGCTCGTCGCTGTGCTCGGCGATCTCCGCCATCAGCTTGGTGAGCCGCTCCTCGAACTCGCCGCGGAACTTGGTGCCGGCGACCATGCCCGGAAGGTCGAGCGCGACCACCCGCTTGCCGCGCAGCAGCTCGGGAACGTCGCCGTCGGCGATGCGCTGGGCGAGCCCCTCGACGATGGCGGTCTTGCCGACGCCCGGCTCGCCGATCAGCACCGGATTGTTCTTGGTGCGGCGGAGCAGGATCTCGACGGTCTGCGCGATCTCGTCGGCGCGCCCGATGACCGGGTCGATGCCGCCCTCACGGGCGCGCGCCGTGAGGTCCGTGCCGTACTGGTCGAGCGTCGGGGTGTCGGACTCGGGAGCGGCCTGCGCCTGCGCGGCCTGGCCGCCCGAACGGGCGGC
The DNA here is from genome assembly GCF_003067705.1 of Planctomonas deserti. GTDB lineage: Bacteria > Actinomycetota > Actinomycetes > Actinomycetales > Microbacteriaceae > Planctomonas > Planctomonas deserti. The sequence goes on along the minus strand of NZ_QANL01000005.1, from coordinate 158,940 downwards.
CCCGAAAGCGGCCTGCTGGAGCGACTGCGGGGAGACCCCGGCGCCCGCAAGCAGCTGGCCCGAGACGGCATCCTGATTGAGCGCGAACGCGAACAGCAGGTGCTCGGGATCGATGTAGGTGGAGCCGGACGCCCGCGCGACCTGTGCCGCGTCGAAGAGCGCCCGCTGGGCCGACGGCGTGAGCTCGCGCGGCGGCTCCTGCGGCTCGGTCGAGGAGGCGGGGAGCCGATCCTCGATAGCCGTCAGCAGCGCGGCGCGGTCAGCGCCCGCGCCCTCGACCAGATCGGCTGCCGGGGACTCGCTGAGCAGCACGTGCAGCAGGTGCAGCGCGTCGACGACCGAGTGGCCGAGCGAACCGGCGTACTCAATGGAACGACCGAGGATCTCATTGCTGCGGCGGCTGAGCAGCCTGCTGATGTCGACGGACCGCTGCTGGCCCGCCCGCTGGTTCTGCAGCAGCCGGGCAAGGAACGCGTCGAATGATCCGTCTTGGGCGACGGGACCGAAATACTGAGGCAACGTACCTCCTGTGGAAACTTGAGTGCCTTCGACTCAAGTCAACGCCACCGGGTCCGGTTCATTCCCGCCCCGGGATTCGCCCAGGGAGAACATCCGCCTCATCGAGGAACAGGTTCCGACACAAGGAATACGAGCCTGACCTGCGACGTTGCATCCGATGACGGACAGAGGAGGCACCGTGAAGGGTGATCGGGTCGAGGTCGTCGTCGATGCTGGCGACGCAACCCGTACGTATGAGATCGAGGCGACCCGGGCAGGACGACGGGTCGACATCACGCATGGCCGAGGCCTGGTCGCGGTCACCGAGGTGACCCGCGGCGGCACGGCGATGCGCACGGCGCGATTCATGGCCAACCGCGTGATCGCCGTGGTCGAGCACCCGGCGGCGCAGGAGAAGGGCGCGGGTGAGGTCGTGACGCTCCGTCGCTCGGCGTGAGCTCGAGGACCCTGCAGGCCGGTCGATCGGGGCGGGACCGGTAGAAGACGTCCCTTCGACAAGCTCAGCGACCGTGAGGGTCACCCCCCACGGTCGCTGAGTCTGTCGAAGCGACGCGCGTCGTCGTGCGTCGGGCTAGACGCCCGCGGGAACCCGCGGCGGCACGGCGTCAACGGGCTCGCCGGCCAGGCGGGCAAGGGCCGCCGACCGGAAGCCTTTTGCGATCAGGTACACCGCGAGGCAGATCTCCCAGGCGAAGATCGGGATCACGCAGAGGCCCGTCCAGGGCGACACCTGGTCGAAGACCCCGAACATCACGCCCGTGTTCGCGGCGAAGATGAGCGGTCCGCCCACCAGTCCCAGCACCGCGATGAAGCGGGGCACGAGCCCGGATCGGTACATGAGGTAGGCCGCGAGCACGGTGTTCGTGCCGCAGATCAGGCCGGGCCCGACCAGGAAGGTCCAGTTGTGCGCGGCAACGAGCGCGCCGGTCGCCGCGACGAGCGACGCGTCACCGGATGCCGCAGCCGTCTCCTGCAGTGACAGGACTCCGAGGATGGTGACGACGCCCACCAGGATGACGCCCGCCTCGAGAGTGCGCAGGGCGACGTAGCCGAGCGCGATGCCCTCGCTCTGCCTGCGGAGCACGGGGTACAGGGCGACGCTCGTGCCGACGACGGCGAGCGCGAGCACAACGTCGAGCAGTCCGCCGAGGAGGATGCCGCCGCCGCCCGCGTCGCCGAGGACGTACTCCGGATCCCCGAACACCGGGGCGTACAGGGCGACGGCCGCGATCGCCGTGACGTGGGTGAGGAGGAACAGCACGCCGATGACGATGGCGGTTCTTCGTGATTCCCGCATGTTCGGGTCCTTTCGGGAGGGATTGTAGGTGTACGACGTACACCTCGTAATCCACAAAGTAGGCGTACGCTGTACACGTGTCAAGGGTCAACGGGACGGGGTCGTCCGAGGAGTCCGGCGGTGCGCGGCGCCCTCGGCTGAGCCGCGAGCGCGTGATGCGCGCTGCCGTTGCGCTGGCGGACCGGGTCGGCATCGAGGCGCTGAGCATGCGCAAGCTCGCCGACGAGCTCGGCGTCGTGCCCATGGCCCTGTACAAGCACGTGGCCAACCGGGAGGAGCTGCTCGACGGCATGGTCGAGGCCATCGTGGGCGAGATCGACCCGCCGACGGCGGGGGCCGACTGGAAGAGCGCGGTGCGCGGGCGCGTGCTGTCGGCCCGTCGCGCGCTCCAGCGGCACCCCTGGGCCCGCCAGGCAATGGAGACGCGCACGACCAAGACGCCCGCGGTGCTCGACTACATGGACTCGTTCATCGGGATGTTCCGGGCCGGCGGGTTCTCGATCGACCTCACCCACCACGTGATGCACGCCATCGGCGGGCGGATGTGGGGCTTCACCCAGGAACTGTTCGACGATGCACCGAGGCCGGGCACAGCCCCGCGTGCCCCGATGCCCCCCGAGGCACAGGCGGCGATGATGCAGCAGATGGCCGCCCGGTATCCCAACATCCTCGCCGTCGCCATGGCGAGCGCGCACGAGGACTCTGCCGTCGGCCAGGGCTGCGACGACCAGTTCGAGTTCGAGTTCGCCCTCGACACGCTCCTCGACGGCTTCGAGCGCCTGCACCAGCAGGGGTGGACATCGGCGCGGGCGCGAGGGCAGGCGACCGGGAGCTAGCCCTTCGTCAGGCTCAGGAACCACCCTTCGTCGAGCTCAAGAACCTCCCGTATAGCGGGATCGCCCCTTCGACAGACCAGGAACCGTGCCGGGCAGGGACGCAGCCACCTCAGGGACCGCGCCGGTCAGACCCTGGTGGCGCGGAGGTCGAGCGCCTCGACCGCGCGGGTGACGGAGCGGCCGAGCCCCCAGCGGGTCTGCAGCTCAGCGATCGCCTCCCGCCCGGCCTCCGGGATGCCGATGCGCGCATTCACGTCGGGCAGGTCGAGGTCCCGCGCGACGTTCACGACGGCGGGCGCGCGGGTGAGGTAGTCGGCGGCGGCCCGGAGCTTCGTCTTGACGCCGACCGACAGGGGTGACCGCGACCCCTCGGCCGCGGCGGCGAGGATCCCGTCGAGGTCGCCGAACTGGCCGAGGAGGGTCGCCGCCGTCTTCTCCCCCACGCCGGCGACGCCGGGGAGGCCGTCCGAGGCGTCGCCCCGCATCACCGCGAAGTCGGCGTACTGGCGGGCCGAGATGCCGTACTTCGCGCGGAGCACCTCCTCGGTCACGATCTCGAGCTTGCTCATGCCGCGCGCGGTGTAGATGACGCGCACGGCGCGCTCGTCGTCGACCACCTGGAAGAGGTCGCGGTCCCCGGTCACGACGTCGACGGGCACCATCGCCGTTGCCGCGAGCGTGCCGATGATGTCGTCCGCCTCGTACTCCGCCTTCCCCACGATGGGGATGCCGAGCGCGGTGAGCGCGTCGACGATGATGGGCACCTGCGGGGTGAGCGTGTCCGGCACGACCTCGGTGTCCGGGCCCACCGGGACCGCCTCGGCCACCCGGTGCGCCTTGTACGTCGGCAGCAGGTCGACCCGCCACTGCGGGCGCCAGTCCTCGTCCCAGCAGGCGATCAGCTCGGTGGGGGTGAACTCCGTGACCAGTCGCCCGATCATGTCGAGCAGCCCGCGGATCGCATTGACGGGCACGCCGTCCGGCGATTTCACCGTGTCCGGCATGCCGTAATAGGCGCGGAAGTACAGGGCGGCCGTGTCCAGCAGCATCAACCGGCGGTCAGTCACCCGTTCAGTGTGGCCTACGGGCGGCGCGCGCCGCGAGGATGCGCCAAGACGCCGACCTAATCAGGCGCGACGGCCCTTGGCGAAGTAGACGATGGGGCCGACCCAGTTGATGGCGATGATCGCCGCCCAGGTGCGCTTGCTCCCGTTCACCTCGGCTGCGGAGCGCTTCGCCAGGTCGCGCCACGCCGCCACGGCGAGCCCGACCTGCACCACCCCGAGGATGGCGACCGCGATCCGCCGACCCGGGCTGAGCTCGCTCCATCGGACGTCCTTGCGCATCGCCGCCTCCTCGCCGCTCGTCGTGCGGCTCATGTTCGCCCGGTCGGCGGGGACTGTCAAGGCCGCTGCCAGGCCGGCCGGTTCTCGAAGACGAAGCGGTAGTAGTCGGTGAGGGTGAGCCGGGAGGCGGCCTCCTCGTCGAGGAGGATCGTGGCGTCGGGGTGCAGCTGCAGCACCGAACCCGGGCACATGCTGCTCAGCGGGCCCTCGACAGCCTGGGCCACGGCCCGCGCCTTGCCCTCGCCCTGCGCCACGAGGAGCACGCGGCGGGCGTCCATGATGGTGCCGAGCCCCTGGGTGACGCAGTGCAGCGGCACGTCGTCGAGCGAGGGGAAGAAGCGGGCGTTGTCGCGCCGCGTCTCCGGGGTCAGGGTCTTGATGCGCGTGCGTGAGCTCAGCGAGGAGGACGGCTCGTTGAAGCCGATGTGTCCCGTGCTGCCGATGCCGAGGATCTGCAGATCCACGCCTCCCGCCTCCGCGATCGCCCGCTCGTAGTCGACGCACGCCCTCTCCGGGTCCTCAGCGGCCCCGTTCGGCACGTGCACGCGAGCCGGGTCCAGGCGGAGCGGCCGGGTCACCTCGCGGTCGATGACCGAGTGGTAGCTCTCGGGGTGCTCGGGGGCGAGCCCGACGTATTCGTCGAGGGCGAACGCCGTCAGCTCGGCCACCTGCGGCACCCACCGGCTCTCGAGGGCACGGTAGACGGGCAACGGCGAGGAACCCGTGGCGACACCGAGTACCGAGATGGATCCGTCCGTCACCCCCGAGAGGATGATGTCCGCGGCATACTGCCCGATCTCGTCCGCGTTCTTGAGGATGATTACCTGCATCGCGTTCCTTCCCGGTGTCCGGTCGTTGCTGCGTCGATTCTGGGCCCCGGCTCGCCGGGGTCAGCGGTCCCCGGCGGGGACCATGTCGAGCTCCCGCGCGAGGCGGTCGATGCGGTGCGGGGCGAGCACCTCTTCGAGGATGAGCTGGCAGGCGCCGCGCACGCCGGCGTCGCTCGGCCTGCGGGCAGCACGCACCTCGAGATCCTCCGTGACGAGCGGCAGGCAGCGCTGGAACAGCTCCGCCCGGATCGCGGCGACCAGCGGCGACGACGCCGACATGGTGCCGCCGAGCACGACATCCCGGGGGTTGAAGAAGTTGACGATGGTTGCGAGCACCCCGCCGATGCGGGTGCCCGCCTTCCTCAGCTCCTCCACCACCTCCGGGTTCCCGGCGCGGCCGAGCTCCACGACGTCGGCCGCGGTGCGCACGTCGAAGCCGCGCGCGGCGAGGCGGGCGGCGATCGCTCCCCCGCTCGCCACGGACTCGAGGCAGTGCGGCGTGCCGCAGACGCAGGCGATCGTCGAGTCGCCGTCCACCGACGTGTGGCTGATCTCGCCCGCCGCGCCGCCGACGCCGCGGTGCAGCCGGCCGGCCGAGAGGATGCCGCAGCCGATGCGGGTGCCGAGCTTGACGGCGAGGAGCTGATCGAGCTCGGGACTGGTCTCCGAGCGCTCGGCAAGCGCGAGCAGGTTCGCGTCGTTCTCGATCAGCACGGGGATGTCGGTGTAGCGCGCGAAGAGGCCGGGCAGGTCGGCGTTGTGCCAGCTCGGCATGAAGGACGGGAGCACGACGCGCCCGGTCGGATACTCGATCGGGGCGGGGAGGCCGACCGCGAGCCCGAGCAGCAGCACGGGGTCGAGGTCGTTCCGCACCATCAGGTCGGTGAGGGCGCCCCACAGGTGCTCCGTCGCCGCATCCGGGCCCCGCTCGATGGCGACCGGGATGCTCTCGACGACCTGCAGCGCGCCGGTGAGGTCCGCGAGCGCCAGCTGCACGTGGTTCGCCCCGACGTCCATCCCGGCCACGAAACCCGCCGATCGCGCGACCTCGAGCAGGCGCGCCCGCCGGCCGCCCCGCGAGCGCTCGTCGCCGCCCTCGCTGACGAGGCCCAGCCGCACCAGGGCGTCGACGCGCAGGGAGATCGTGGACGGGGCAAGACCGGACACCCGTGCGAGACTCGAACGCGACGTGGCGACGCCGCCGCGGATCAGGCGGAACACATCGCCCACGGATCCGGGGGCGAAGTCGCCGTCGTTCCTGGCTGGTCGGGTCATGAGCGTCACTCTAACTGCAGCGATCGAACAAAGTTATTCGGAATGAAAAAAACTTCAGGCTGGAATCAAACGGTAATCACGGCGTAACATCCGAAATCTAGCGTGTCGGTCAGTGGAGTCCATGGTGCTGGTGGACCTCACGTGTCCCAGAGCAGCCATCGAGTCGCACCACTGAAGGAGTCGAACAATGAGCACGAAGAACCGGATCCGATCCGGCACCCTCGCGGCAACCGCCCTGATGGCGCTCACCCTGACCGCCTGCGCGCCGGGCGGGTCCGCCCCCGCCGAGTCGTCCTCGGAGCCGGTGTCCGACGACATCTCCGGCGCCGGCGAGGTGACCCTGAGCGTCTGGGACCAGAACACCGACGAGGGCATCAACGAGGCGCAGGAGTCGCTGAACGCCGCCTTCACGGAGAAGTACCCCAACGTCACGATCGAGCGCGAGGTCCAGTCCTTCGCGGACCTGAAGACGACCCTGCGCCTCGCCCTGTCGGGCGACAACCCACCGGACGTCATCCAGGCCAACCAGGGCTACCCGGACATGGGCGCCTTCGTCGAGGGCGGGCTCATCCGTTCGCTCAACGACTACGACGAGCTCTACGAGTGGAGCTCCTACTACCCGGAGTCGCTGCTCAAGATCAACTCCTTCAGCTCCGACGGCTCCGAATGGCAGGGCGACAATCTCTACGGCATCTCGCAGGCCGGCGAGGTCGTGGGCGTCTACTACAACCGCGACATCCTCGAGCAGCTCGGGATCGAGCCCCCGACGTCGCTCGACGAGCTGGAGGCCGCGATGGCGGCGGCCCAGGCGGCGGGCATCCAGCCCATGGCCTACGGCGACGTCGACAAGAGCCCCGGCATCCACCTGTACGGCGTCGTGCAGGCGGCGCTCGCCGGCGCGGACGTCGTCAACGAGCTCGCGACCGGACAGGGCGGCGCCTGGACCGACGAGACCAGTGTGCAGGCGGCGGAGGTCGTGCAGTCCTGGGCCGAGAAGAAGTACCTGACGGAGGGCGCGAACGGCATCTCCCGCGACGAGGCCATCGCCGACTTCGAGGCGGGCAGCGCGGCGTTCACCATCAGCGGTTCCTGGCTGCAGGCGCAGTTCACCGAGTCGATGGGCGACAGCGCCGGCTTCACGACGCTGATCCCCGAGGGCGAGGAGACGCCGGCCACGACGGGCGGCGAGAGCCTGGCCTGGGCCATCACCACCGGCTCCGAGAACCCGGACGTCGCCGCGGCGTACATCGACTTCATCAACGTCGACAACGCGGCGCAGGTCTTCCTCGAGCAGAACAGCCTCCCGGCCGTGCTGCCCGACGACTACAAGCCGGAGGAGGGCACCCTGACCGCGGACGTGGTCAACGCCTACCAGACGGTGAGCGAGTCCGGCGGCATGGTGCCGTACCTCGACTACTCGACCCCGACGTTCTACGACACCCTGTCGAGCGCCGTGCAGCAGCTCACAGACGGGCAGGTCACGCCGGAGCAGTTCGCCGAGATCCTGCAGGACGACTACTCCGCCTTCCTCGAGAGCAAGTAGAAGAGGCGTGAGCGCGGCTCCCCTGCTGACCACCGCGGCGGGTGCCCGGAAGGCGGGTGCGACCTCGGGTCGCACCCGCCGCCGGGCGGGCGGCTGGAAGGCGTACCTCTACATCCTTCCCGCGGTCCTCTTCTCGGTGACGTTCCTCATCGTGCCCACGCTGCAGACCGGCTGGTACTCGCTCTTCGAGTGGAACGGGCTCAGCGCGGCGACGTGGGTCGGCTTCGAGAACTACCTGGACGTCTTCCGCGACGAGGATCTGCGCGACTCATTCGGTCACGTGGGCACGCTCATCGTCTTCTACTCCTTCGTCCCCATCACGGTGGCCCTGCTGCTGACCATGGTCATCTCGCGGGCCAACGCGCTTCGCGGGATGTCGTTCTTCCGCACGGTCCTGTTCCTCCCCCAGGTCATCGCCTCGGTCGTCGTCGCCACGACCTGGCTGTCGATCTACTCCCCCAACGGTCTCCTGAACACGATCCTCCGCGCCGTGGGCCTGGACTCGCTCGCGCGCGTCTGGCTCGGCGACACCAGCTCCGCACTCATCGCGGTCGGCCTCATCGGCACCTGGCTGAACGTCGGCCTCTGCCTCGTCCTGTTCCTGAGCGGCGTCGGCAACGTGCAGCCCGAGCTGTTCGAGGCCGCGCGGCTCGACGGGGCGAACGGGCTGCAGGAGTTCTTCGGCATCACCCTGCCCGCCCTGCGCGGTCAGATCGTGGTTGCGCTCACGCTGAGCGTCGTGTCCGCGCTGAAGACCTTCGACCTCGTCTACGTCACAACGCGCGGCGGGCCGGGCAACGCCACGAGCGTGCCCGCCTACGAGGCCTACAGCCGTGCATTCGTCTCCGGGCAGGTCGGCTCCGCCGCGAGCGTCGCCGTCGTGCTCACCATCGTGATCCTGCTCGTCACGGCACTCATCTCCCGCATGCAGCCGAAGGAAGCAGAATGAGAATCTCCCTTCGCGAGAAGACGCTCAGCTACATCGTCCTCACCGCGTTCGCCGCGATCGCCCTCGTGCCGCTCCTCGGCGTGATCCTGCAGGCCGTCACCCCCTCCGGAAGCGGGTCCGGCTTCGTCATCCCGGACAGCGTCGCCCTGCAGAACTTCGCGGAGGCGTGGGAGCGCGGGCACTTCTCCCGCTACATGCTGTCGAGCATCCTGGTGACCGTCGCGGTCGTGGTGCTGTCGACCGTCCTCAGCGTGCTCGCCGGGTTCGCCTTCGCGCGGCTCAAATTCTTCGGCTCGAAGGTCATCTTCTTCGTGCTCCTGGCGGGGCTGCTCCTGCCGGCCGAGGCGTTCATCATCCCGCTCTACTTCAATCTGCGGTCGGCGCACGTCACCGACAGCTACTGGGCGCTGATCCTGCCGCAGACCGCCCAGTCGCTCGCGTTCGGCATCTTCTGGATGCGCAACCAGTTCCTCTCGTTCCCGGGCGAGGTGATCGAGGCCGCCAGGATCGACGGGGCCACCGACCTGCGGACCCTGTGGCAGGTGGTCGTGCCTCCCTCGGCGCCGTCGATCATGACGATGTGCCTGCTCGTGACGATGTGGACCTGGAACGAGTTCCTGATGCCGCTCGTCATGGTCACCCGCGACGAGCTCCGGACGGCGCCGCTCGGGCTCGCGTTCTTCCAGGGCCAGCACCTCACCGACTACTCGCTGCTCGCGGCGGCGGGCATCATCGTGGCCCTGCCCATCGTGGTGCTCTACTTCTTCCTTCAGCGTCAGTTCATCAGCGGGATGCTCAACGGCATCTCGTCGCGCTGACGCCGTGCACCCCCTCGAGAGGATCCCGTGAACACCGACGAGCTTCTGACCCTCCTCGCCATCGCCGAGGAGGACCGCGACGACTGCCTCGCCCTTCTGCGAGGCGACCGCGATCGCACCACCGTGAACGAGGTTCTCGACGCCCTCGCGCGGAGCTTCGGCACCTTCGACGAGGTGCCCCTGGACGAGCCGACGAAGGACGAGCTCACCTGGCTGCACGCCTTCCTGCTGTTCACGCCCACGCTGGTCGAGTGGCACCGCGCCCGCGGGATCCCGGAGGACGTGACCCGGGACACGCTCGCCGACGTCGGCAGGCACGTCGCGATCAGCCGCCGTGTCACCGGCGAGTTCGGCCTGCAGACGTGGCGCTGGCTTACCCACCACCTCACCGCGCGAATCTTCGCGCTCGGCCGGCTGCAGTTCGCGCTGCAGCGCACGAAGGTCGCGTACGCCGGGGCGTTCGAGGAGGGCGACTGGGTGCTCGCGCTGCACATCCCCGAGTCCGGTCCGCTGCGACCGGACCTCGTCGACGAGAGCCTCTCCCTCGCATCCGGCTTCTTCGCCGAGCACTTTCCCGACAAGCCGGTCACCGTGGCGACCTGCGACTCCTGGATGCTCGATCCCTACCTGGTCGAGCGGATGCCCGCCGAGACCAACGTCGGCTCCTTCATCCGTCGCTTCACGCCGCTCGGCGTCACGAAGGACGCGCCGGCCGAGGCGCTCTACTTCGTCTTCCGCACGCGCGACCTCAGCCGGGTGCCGGAGCTGCCCCGCGAGACGTCGCTGCAGCGCGCGGTGCTCGAGCGGGCTGACCGAGGTGAGACCTGGCAGCTCGCCTGGGGCTACCTCGACCTCCCCGCAGGGACCGCGGCGCCGTCACGCGAGGCGGTCTCCTCGCTCGCCTGAGCGCATCCCCCGGTCGACGGCGCCGGCCTCGGCAGCATTTGTGCCCGGCTCGGCGCGGCGCGCCCGGCGGCCGCGCGCGAGCTCGGTCTCCAGCGCGTCCAGCGGCTGAGCGAACGGGGCGAGCGGGTCCACGAAGCGCCCGAGCCACGTCCTGGCCGCGGCCAGGCCCTCCGGGTCCACCGCGTAGAGGCGCCGCGTCCCCTCCGCGCGCACCCGCACGAGGCCCGCCTCTCGCAGCACCCGGAGGTGCTGCGAGACGGCGGGCTGCGAGATGGGCGCGCGTGACCGGACGGCGTCGAGCACCCGCCCGGCGGGCTGCTCCCCGTCGGCGAGCGCCTCGAGGATCTGCCGGCGCACCGGGTCGCCGAGGGCCTCGAAGACGCCGTCCACTAGCTCCCGGCCGCGTCGTCGTGCCGGGACTGCGGCTCGGATACGGACTCGGGCTGGGACTCTGGCTCGCTCTCGGTCTCCGGTACGGCGGTGTAGGCGGCGACGGTGCGCTCCGCCGCCTCCCGGGCCTGTAGGGGGTCGTCGCCGTCCGCGGCGGCCGCGTCCGCCCAGCCCGAGGCGGACGCCCGCGCAAACGCGATGCCCTCGGGCCAGGTGAGGAAGTTGGCCGCGAGGTCGGGGTCGACGGACTCGCCGCTGGCCAGATGCATCCCGAGGCCCAGCAGACCGAGGTCCCAGCCGATGCCCACCGCCGACGGGCCGAACTGCCCCCACAGGTCGGGATCGACGAACGCCTCGTGCACGAGCTCGAGGGTGGTGCCCTCATCAGCCGGCGTCAGCGTCACCTCGAGCCACGACACCATGTCGCCCATCTCCCACGTCGCCGCGAAGGAGCTCGGGCGGTCGCACCGCTCGACGACGCCACCGGCGTTGCCGATCAGCTGGTAGCGCCCGCCCACCCGGAGGTCGCCCTCGACGGGGAGGAACCAGCGCGGGATGCGCTCGGGGTTCGTCAGAGCGTCCCACAGGTCCTGCCGGTCGGCGGGGTACGTGCGGCGCGCGACGGCGATCTTCGTCGATCGTCCGTCCCGTGATCCGGTACGCACCTCGCGCCCGATCAGGGCGGCCTCGGTGTTCGTGGTGTCGGTCATGTGCACTCCTTTTATAAGTTGCTGCTTATATTCCGGCACGCTACCGCCGCGGGGCGGCGGGCACAAGAGGCCCGCCTCATCCCGCCGTCGGGGCGCTCCTCGGCACCTCACAAGAAGCACGGCCAAGCTGAGGGTGACGCGATCGACGCGACGACCAGGAGGACGCCATGCCCACTCGCCCGGACCACTACGACGTCGCCGTGATCGGCGCCGGCCCCGCGGGCACCGCGGCGGCCCTCCGCGCGGCGGAACTCGGCGCATCCGTCGTGGTGCTCGAGGCCGGCCGCGTTGGGGGCACCTGCGTGAACACCGGGTGCGTGCCCACACGCGTGCTCGCGAAGACGGCTCGGCTCATCCGGGAGACCCGCGCGGCGGACGACTACGGCGTCACCGTCGGCGCGCCGGAGATCGATTGGTCCGCCATGGTGCGCCGCGTAGGCGAGCGGGTGGACGCCGTGCGGTCGATCAAGCGGGAGGCCGAGCGCTTCGAGGCGGCGGGCGTCGCCCTTGTGCAGGAGGGTCGGGCCCGCTTCGAGGACGACCGCACGCTCGTGCTCGACAGCGGCCGCCGCGTCACCGCGGAGTCGATCATCGTGTGCGTCGGCGGTCACTCCCGTCGCCTGCCGATTCCGGGCGCCGAGCTCGCGACGGTGCCGGAGGACGTGCTGTCCCTTCCCGAGCTGCCCCGCCGGGTCGCGGTGATCGGCGCCGGGAACACGGGAGCGCAGCTCGTGACCGTGTTCAGCTCGTTCGGCTCCGAGGTGACGCTGCTCGACGTGGCGCCCCGCGTGCTCATGGCCTCCGACGCCTCGATCTCGGAGCTCGTGGCGACCGCGTTCGGCGACCAGGGCATCCGCGTGCACACCGGCATCGAGACGGTCGAGGCGCTGGAGCGGAACGCGGACGGCTCGATCGCGCTGAGCTGGCGGGACGGCGGCGACCGGGAGTCCGCCGACGTGGACGCCGTCATCATGGCGACGGGGTGGCCCGCGGACGTGGAGGACCTCGGCCTGGAGCACGCGGGCGTCGAGGTGAAGCGCTCCGCCATCCCCGCCGACCAGTACTTCCGCACGGTCGTGCCGCACATCTTTGCGGTCGGCGACGCCAACGGCCGCGACATGCTGGTGCAGGCCGCCCAGTTCGAGGGCGAGGCGGCGGCCGAGAACGCCGTGCTCGGCGCGAACCGCCGCACGCCGCACCACCTCCTGCCCGCCGGCGGATTCACCGACCCGGACTACGCCGGCGTCGGCCTCACCGAGGAGCAGGCGCGCGAGCGGGACGAGCTCTGCGTCGTTGCGACGGTGCCCTACGACGGCCTCGACCGCGCCGTCATCGACGACCGGCAGCGGGGCTTCCTCAAGCTCATCGCGGACCGCCGCCGCGAGCTGATCCTGGGTGCCCATGGCGTGGGCGAGAACGCGGTGGAGGTCATCCAGTCCGTCACGACGGCGATGGCCGCCGGGGTGGATGTGGCGACGCTCGCGAACGTGCGGTTCGCCTATCCCACCTACAGCGCGGTGATCGGCCTGGCCGCACGCGCCCTGCTCGCGGAGCACTCCCGGGAGGCGGAGCTCCAGTAGCGCGAGGGGACGCCGGGACGCCGCCCGGGTGCTCCTTGCCCACAACTGGGGACGAGACGGCGCAGAGCGCCGCTGGCATGCTGACCCCGTGCAGAGCGTCGCCACTCCCGGACTCGCTACAGTCCCCGTCGTCTTCTCCCCCGGATCGGATGTCAGCGAGGTGTCCCTGGTTTTCGGCGTGGGTCACCGAGACGAGCCGCCGTACCTCGCCGGCATCACCCACCTCGCCGAACACCTCCTTATCCGGCTCGCCGGTGCCGATGCCCTCCTGAAGGACGGAACGACCGACGTCACCACCGTGACGTTCTCCGCGTGGGCGGATCAGGAGGGCGGCGTCGATTTCCTGAGCCGCCTCGCCGAGGCCATTCGACGGATCGACGAACTCGACGACCGGCAGGTCGCCCTGGAGTTGTCGATCATCGAGTCCGAGGATTCCGTCCGCTTCAACGAGAGCGTGCCGTCGGCGTCGACGCTCCGTTTCGGTCTCGGCGGTGTTGGTCTCGTCGGTGCCGGAACCCCCGCTCTCGCAAGTGTCAGCCGCGCCGAGGTGATCGCGTGGGTCCGGCGGTGGTTCACCGCGGACAACGCCGCGATCGTCCTGTCCGGTCCGTGGCCCGTCGATACGGACCCCGGACTCCTGTTGCCGGTGGGTGAGGCCCCCCGGGCACGTGCCAGTCACGCCCTGGCCACGCTGTCCTCACCGGTTGCCGCGCCCACTCCGCTCGGCGGTGTGGTTCTGTCGGTCACGGTGCCCGCGGTGATGGAGGCCGCTCTCCGGTCCGCGCTGTCGCACGAGTTCTTCGTCGCTCTGCGACACGACCGCGGTCTCTGCTACGTAGTGGAGGTCTCGGGGAACCGTCTGGACGCGGCGACCTCCGAGCTCGTGATCGAGATCGGTGCAGGACCGGCCGCGGCACGGGAAGCCGCGGTGGAGGCCGTCACACTCGCTCGGCGCATCGCCCGGGAGGGATTCTCGGAGTTGTCCCGGGCACGGGTGACGTCGGCTGCCGCGCTCACGATGGTGGACCGTGGCGCGGTGGCCGCCATGCAGGCGGCGAACACGGTGGCTGCGCTCCTTCTCGCCTACCCCGTCGAGGACGCGCAGGAAGAGCTGCGCACCTCGTCCGTCATCCCCGCGGAGGCTCTGCGCGAAGCCTGGTCGGCGTCGCTCGACTCGCTAGTGCTGCTGTTCGACGAGAACGCCGACATCGATGACGCAGCGTCGTTCTCCGCCGACCTCGGTCTGCCGATCGACGACAGGGCTCCGCTCGAAACGCTGACGCCGAGGGAGTTCGCCCGGCTCGCTCGAAGGGCGACGGTGTGGCGAGGGCGCTTCCGACCCGCGTCCATAGGTGACCGGGCAGCCGTCGTCGACGGAATGCTGCTGGTGCGATCCGGGCGCTTGGCCTGGTCGATCGACCTTTCGCGGACCGCCGTCGCCGTGGTGTCCCCCACGCTTCTCGTTCTGGCCTCCGACGACGGGCGCCGCTTCAACACCCCACCGTCGGAGTTCCGGCGCGGGCAGTCCCTGATCGATGCCATCGTCGCCGAAGTGGAGGTCATCGCCCCGGAGCGGGTCCGCAGGATCGCCGGCGCCTGACCGGATCGCGGTGCTCTCGGGAGATAAGGGCACCGGTACCGGTGTGGCGACCGGTACCTTGGGAACATGGCTTCACCTGATACTTCCGAGCACGACACCGCAGAATCCGAAGGGGCGGAGCAGACCTTCTCCGACCTCGGACTCGACGACCGGGTGCTCAAGGCCCTGAAGGACGTCGGCTACGAGACGCCGTCCGCCATCCAGAGCGCGACCATCCCCCTCCTCCTCTCCGGCCGTGACGTCGTCGGACTCGCGCAGACCGGAACGGGCAAGACCGCGGCGTTCGCGCTGCCCATCCTGTCCCGCCTCGACGTGACCCAGAAGACCCCGCAGGCCCTCGTGCTCGCCCCCACCCGCGAGCTCGCGCTGCAGGTGTGCGAGGCCTTCGAGTCGTACGCGGCGCACCTGCGCGGCGTACACGTGCTGCCCGTCTACGGCGGCCAGGCGTACGGCGTGCAACTCTCGGCCCTGCGCCGCGGCGTGCACATCGTGGTCGGCACGCCCGGCCGCATCATGGACCACCTCGAGAAGGGCACGCTCGACCTCACCCAGCTCAAGTACCTCGTGCTCGACGAGGCCGACGAGATGCTGAAGATGGGCTTCGCCGAGGACGTCGAGACGATCCTCGCCGACACCCCCAAGGAGAAGCAGGTCGCCCTGTTCTCCGCCACCATGCCCTCCTCTATCCGCCGGATCTCCGCGCAGTACCTGAACGACCCCGAAGAGATCACGGTCAAGAACAAGACCACGACGTCGGCGAACACGACCCAGCGCTACCTCATGGTGTCGTACCCGCAGAAGGTCGACGCGCTCACCCGCATCCTCGAGGTCGAGAACTTCGAGGCGATGATCGTGTTCGTCCGCACCAAGAACGAGACGGAGACGCTCGCCGAGAAGCTACGCGCACGGGGGTACTCCGCCGCGGCCATCAGCGGTGACGTCGCTCAGGCGCAGCGCGAGCGCACGGTGAACCAGCTGAAGTCGGGCAAGCTCGACATCCTGGTCGCCACCGACGTGGCCGCCCGCGGTCTCGACGTCGAGCGGATCACGCACGTGGTGAACTTCGACCTGCCCATCGACACCGAGTCCTACGTGCACCGCATCGGCCGCACCGGCCGCGCGGGCCGCTCGGGCGACGCGATCAGCTTCGTCACCCCGCGCGAGCGCCGCATGCTCACCTCGATCGAGCGCGCGACCCGTCAGCCGCTCATGCAGATGCAGCTGCCGACCGCGGAGGACGTGAACGCGACCCGCCTCACCCGCTTCGACGACGCCATCAGCGCCGCCCTCGCCCAGAGCGAGCGGATCGCCCGCTTCCGCGACATCATCGGCCACTACGTGGAGCACCACGACGTGCCCGAGGCCGACGTCGCCGCCGCGCTGGCGGTCGTGGCCCAGGGGGACGAGCCCCTGCTGCTCTCCCCCGAGGACGACCGCAGGCAGCGCTTCGATCGCGACGACCGCGGCGCGCGCGACGACGGCGACCGCGGGGATCGGGGCGACCGGCCGGAGCGCCGCGAGCGCCGCTCGAGCGGGTCCTTCGCGACCTACCGCATCGCCGTCGGCAAGCGGCACCGCGTGGAGCCCCGCCAGATCGTGGGCGCCCTCGCGAACGAGGGCGGGTTCAGCCGCGGCGACTTCGGCGCCATCGACATCCGGCCCGACTTCTCGCTCGTGGAGCTGCCCGCCAACCTGCCGGACGACGTGCTGCAGCGGCTCAGCGACACCCGGATCAGCGGCAAGCTCATCGAGCTGCGCCCCGACCGCGGTGGTCCGGGCGCGGCCCGCAGGCGCGAGGGCGGCGACGACCGCCCGCCGCGCAAGCCCCGCGCCCGCTAGGGCCGCGAGGGTCGGAGCGCCGGGGGACCGGCACCGGGGTAGCGACTCGGGTTCAGCGACCGCCCGTTCCACAATTCAGGTTCAGCTGCGACACGCCGTGTTTCGGGCATGCCGAACGCGGCGTGTCGCAGCACAGCCTGAATTCGGAACAGGGACCGATGTGCGGTGCGGGCGGTGCGCGTGCGGGACGCGCGTCAGCGCGGGACCTCGAGCCGCACCGAGACCTCGTCGCCGACCTCGAGGTCGTTGGCGGCCCGCACCGACCGCTTGACCGGGAGCACGTAGGACCCTCCGGTGTGCTGCGGGAAGATCGACGTCTGCCACCGGACCTCGCCGATCCGCGCCTCGACGCGCACGGCACCGAACCCGCGGGCCGAGCCGTCGGTCAGCGCGGCGATCTCGTCGGACGCGTCCTCCGGCAGCGTGACGAAGGTCCACAGGTCGCGCCGCGACTCCCACGGCCACAGCGGCGCGCGGAACTCGTACACGAGGGGAGCGTTCACGCGGACACCGTACCGCAGCGCGCCGGACCCCTCCTCCTCCTCCTCCGCCCCCCTGCTCTCCGCCCGGCCGCGGCCCCGGCCCCGGCCCCAGCCCCGGCCCCGGCGACGTTCACGATTCAGGCTGTGCTGCGACACGCCGCGTTTCGAGGGCTCCGGATGCGGCGTGTCGCAGCTGAGCCTGAATTCGGCACCTGGCGGACACGGCGGCGGCACGGCTAGGGTCAACGCGGACGTGGGGCGCACCCGTACCCGCGGGCGCGCCCGCACAGCACGACCGAGGCGGCGCACAGCACGACCGAGGCGGAACGGATCGGAATGAGTACGAGGCTGTACCGGGGCACCACCCCGTGAGCGTGGCGGTGCTCCCTCCCGCGGCCCGGCGCGTGCAGCGCTCGTATCTCGTCCTCATGCTCGGCAACACCCTGGCCGCGTCGTTCATCTGGGGCATCAACACCCTCTTCCTGCTCGACGCGGGCCTCAGCAACTTCGAGGCCTTCGCCGCCAACGCCTTCTACACCGTGGGGATGGTCGTCTTCGAGATCCCGACGGGCGTCATCGCCGACAGCGTGGGCCGCCGCGCCTCCTACCTCCTCGGCACGGTCACGCTCATGGCCACCACGGCCCTCTATTGGTTCCTCTGGATCTGGTCCGCCCCGTTCTGGGCGTGGGCCGCGGTGTCCGTGCTGCTCGGCCTCGGCTTCACCTTCTTCTCCGGCGCCGTCGAGGCGTGGCTCGTCGACGCGCTCCGCGCCTCGGGATACTCGGGCCAGCTGGAGCCCGTGTTCTCTCGCGGCCTCATCGTGTCCGGAACGGCCATGCTGTTCGGCTCCATCGCGGGCGGCGTCGTGGCCGAGGCGACGGATCTCGGCGTGCCCTTCCTGCTGCGCGCCGCCGTGCTCCTCGCGATGTTCCTTGTGGCGTTCCGGGTGATGCGCGACATCGGCTTCACGCCCGACCGCTCCGAGCGCCCGGCGGCCGCGGTGCGCACGCTGTTCCGCGCCTCCCTCACGCACGGCCTCGGCAACCCCCCGGTCCGGTACATGATGCTCGCGGCACCGTTCTCCGCCGGCATCGGCTTCTACGTCTTCTACGCCCTCCAGCCCTACCTGCTCGGGCTCTGGGGCGACGACGAGGCCTACTCGGTCGCCGGCCTGGCCGCGGCAATCGTCGCCGGCTCCCAGATCGTCGGCGCCCTCCTCGCCCCGCGCGTGCGCCGGCTGTTCCGCAAGCGCACGAGCACCATCCTCGTCGCCGTCGGGGCGGGAGCCGGGCTGCTGCTCTGCCTCGGCCTCACCCGCAACTTCTGGGTCGCCCTCGCACTCGTCACGGTGTGGGGCATCGCCTCGTCGCTGGGCGGGCCGGTGCGGCAGGCGTACCTCAACGACCTCATCCCCTCCCGTCAGCGCGCCACGGTGCTCTCGTTCGACTCGCTGATGGGCAACCTCGGCGGCGTCGTCGTGCAGCCCCCGCTCGGGCGGACCGCCGACGTCTCGGGGTATCCCTTTTCGCTCGTCGTCGCGGGCCTGATCAACGCCGTGGCGTTGCCGTTCCTGCTGCTCAGCCGGCGCCAGAACGCGGCCGCCGACGTCTCCCTCGCGGATGCGCCGGCCGCCGCCGACGAGATCCCCACCCCTCCGGGGCCCGCCGGCACCGCCACGACCGACCCGTGACCGCCTATCGCGGCACCGACCGCTCATCCCTGCACCGACCGCCTATCGCGGCTCGCCGCGGGCGCGCGGTACCCTGATGCGGTCACGCCGACCCCCGCCCGGCATCCCGCCCGCGTGGCCGCGCGCCGGCACAGGGAGCCTCATGGCTGTGCAGATGAGCGAGCTCCTCGCAATCCAGCGGGGCTCGCTGAGGTACGAACCGACTCGGAAGCGCGTGCGGGCACGGCTGGGGGATGCCACCGTCGTGGACTCGGATCGAGCCGTGCTGGTCTGGGAGCCGCGTCGTGTCGTCCCTGGCTACGCCGTGCCCGCCGAGCACATCACCGCGGACATCGTCGACCCGGCGCCGGGTGGCGCCGATGACGAGCATGACCACGGGACGGAGGCGCCCGACACGGCCGACTACGACCGCATCCCGTACTGGGACCCGCGCACCCCTTTCGCGGTGCGGAAGACGCCGGGCCGCACCGTGCTCCTGCGTGCTCAGGACCTGCGCCCGGTCGAGGCGTTCCTGCCCGACGACCCGGACCTCGCGGGGATGGTCATCCTCGACTTCCCGAGCTTCGACACCTGGCTCGAGGACGACGACGTGGTCGTGAGCCACCCGCACGACCCTTTCGCCCGGATCGACATCCGCCGCAGCGGCAAGCGCATCACCATCTCGCTCGACGGCGAGATCGTCGCGGACAGCACGAGCGTGCGCCTCCTGTACGAGACGGGCCTCCCCGAGCGCTACTACCTGCCGCTCGAGGACGTGCGGGTCGAGCTCCAGCCCTCGGCCACGCGGACGGTCTGCTCCTACAAGGGCACGGCGACGTACTTCTCCCCCGTCGTGCACGGCGTACCGGTTCCCGACTTCGCGTGGTCGTACCCGGAGCCGCTCGTCGACGCCCTCGGTGTGAGGGACCGCATCTGCTTCTTCCACGAGCGCATGGATCTGAGCATCGACGGGATCGAGCAGCCTCGGCCGTGGACGCCCTGGTCCTAGCCGCCCTGGTCCTCGCCGCCCTGGTCCTCGCCGCCCTAGTTCTAGCGGCCGGCGCTGGTCGGCCGGTGCTGGTCGGCCGGCGCGCGTACTCCCCCGGGAGTACGCGGCTGCAGCCCGGGAGCCGATGTCCCGGGTCTCGCGGGCGGGCTACCATGCGAGGATGCCGGCTCCCGAGTTCGGCGCCGACGGCGCCCCGTGGGACCGGCCCTGGTCCCACCCCGACCGGCATCCCCGCCCGGCATTGCGGCTCTGGGTCCCCGTTCTCCTCTCGCTATTCATTCAGGTGCCGGCGTCGATCTTCGCGGGGCAGGGCCCCCGCTTCCTCGGGCACGGTCCCGAGGTCCGCGCCGACGTGGGGCCCGCGCTCGCCTTCGCCCTGATCGGCCCGCTCGCCCTGATCGGCGCGCGGCGGTTCCCCGGCCCGGTCGTGGCCGTGGTCGCCGCCGCCGCCGTGGCCGACCTGATGCTCGCGAGCAGCGCTCCGGGCCCGCCGTACATCGCCCTCGCGTTCGCGATCGTCGGCGCCATCGTGCGCGGCGCCCGGCCCTGGGCCTGGGCATCCGTCGGCGTGGTGTGGCTCGGCACGCTGGCCGCGGTGCTGATCCGCGGATCCGACATCGCCCCCGGCCGCGCCGCCTTCACGACCTTCGGCGTGCTCGCCATGGTGGGAATCGGCGAGGCCGTGCGCGCCAGACGGGAGCGGATCGCAGAGTACCGGAGGGCGAACCTGCAGCGCCGCCAGAGCGCGGCCGAGGCCGAGCGCGTGCGCATCGCGCGGGAACTGCACGATGTGCTGGCGCACTCCCTCAGCTCGATCAACGTGCAGGCCGGCGTCGGGCTGCACCTCATGGATCGGGACCCGGCGCAGGCGGCGGCCGCACTCGCCGAGATCAAGGCGACGAGCAAGACTGCGCTCGACGAGGTGCGGTCTGTGCTCGGCGTACTGCGGTCCGACGACGGCGCCGGATCCCCGCTGGCCCCGGAGCCCGACCTGTCGCAGCTCGAGCGGCTCGCCGCCTCCATCACCGCGCGAGGCGTCGCCGTGCGGCTCGACGTCGCGCCGGATGTGCAGCCCGCGGAGGTGCCGAGGCCCCTCCAGCTGGCCCTGTACCGGATCGTGCAGGAGTCGCTCACCAACGTGCTCCGCCATGCGGACGCCGCGGGTGCCATCGTGAGCATCCGCAGGGACGGCGCGTTCTACGTCGCCGAGGTGCTCGACGACGGCCGCGGCACCAAGGGCACCAAGGGCTCCGACGGCGCCGACGATCGGACGGACACGTCAGCCGGTGGCCGCGGTGTCCTGGGGATGCGCGAGCGGGCGGAGCTGCTCGGCGGCACCCTCGAGGCGGGCCCGCGGCCCGGAGGAGGCTACCGAGTGCTCGCGCGCATCCCGGCGCCGAGGAGGGAGAGCGCATGATCACCGTCGCCATCGCCGACGACCAGCAGCTGATTCGCGCGGGCTTCCGGAGCCTGCTCGCGGCGGAGCCGGACCTCGAGGTCGTGGGCGAGGCCGCCACGGGCACGGAGGCCGTGGCGCTCGTCACCCGGACCGTGCCCGACGTGGTGCTCATGGACATCCGGATGCCGGACGGCGACGGGCTGTGGGCCACGGAGCGGATCATCTCCGACGCGAGGCTGGCCCGCACCCACGTCGTGATCCTGACCACGTTCGAGCTCGACGACTACGTCTCCCGCGCCATCCGCGCGGGGGCGAGCGGGTTCCTGGTGAAGGACACTGAGCCGGTCGAGCTGATCCGCGCGATCCGGGTGGTCGCGTCCGGCGACGCCCTGCTCAGCCCGAGCGTCACCCGCAGGCTCCTCGAGCGCGTCGCCGCCGACCTCCGCGATGCCCCGGACGAGAGCCCGCTGGAGGGCCTCACCGAGCGGGAGCGGGACGTGCTCGGCCTCGTCGGGCAGGGCAGGACCAACGCGGAGATCGCGCAGGCCCTGTTCCTGAGTCCGCTCACGGCGAAGACGCACGTCTCGCGCATCATGTCGAAGCTCGGCGCTCGGGATCGCGTGCAGCTGGTTGTCGTCGCCTACGAGACGGGGCTCGTGCGGCCTGGCTGGCGGGAGTAGCCGGGCCGGTCCCCCGCCTCCCCCGGGCGTACGCAACCGACACCCGCCGTCGGATTCGGCCGTGGTTCTGAAAGCCGATGCTGGTGCTCGACGGTTCGACCCCCGAACCGACGACGACGAAAAGGACCCACCCCGTGCTCACTCTCCTCACCACGGCCGCCGAGGCGGCCTCCCCCCTCACCTACTACGGACCCGGCCCGGGGCCCGGCGGCTTCGGCTGGCTGTGGCTGCTGGTGCCGCTGTTCTGGATCGCGTTCTTCGTGCTGCTGGTCGCCTTCGTCGGCCGGCGACTCCGCCGCGGCGGGGCGGCCTGGCAGATGCACGGCCCGTCTCCTGAGCAGACCCTCGGCGACCGCTACGCCCGTGGCGAGATCGATGAGCAGGAGTACCGGTCACGGCTCGAGGTGCTTCGCGCCAACCAGCCCCAGCGACGGCAGCCCCGCCCCTGATCCCGCTGACGGGCGGCGGGACGCGGGTGCACACTGGTGCCGTGACGAGAGGCATCGGGGCCGCGCGAGGGTCGGGCCGGGCCCCGAGCGCCGCCGCATGGCTCGCCCGGGTCCGGAAGCACCCGCTCGTCGTGGTCCTGGCGGCGATCGCCGCAGCCGGCACCGTGGTCGGGATCGTGTTCGGCGTCCTCTCCGGGGTCGCGAGGGCCGCCCGGGAGGACACGGATCCCTATCGCACGGAGTACGCGGCGCTCGCCCCGCTCCGGGTCGGCGTTCCGCCGGAGTACGTGGAGTCTCTCCTGGGCGATCCGGACTCCGTCGGCACCCTCTGCGCCGTGACGAGCTGCCCGGCGGAGACCGAGGCGCCCGCGGCGGTGGCGCTGGGGACTTACGCGCCCACGGCCCCCGCGACCCTGCACGTATACCTCGGCGACCACTCGATCGTGCGGACCGTCTTCCAGGGCCGGCGCCTCGCGGGCTACCTCGTGACGACGACCTCGCGGGACTTCGCCCCGGCGATCACCTGGCTGGGCGTCGACCTCGGGCGGCTCGGCCGAGTCACCTTTGCGGACGTGCTGCCCTCGAACGGCGCGCCGGAGCCGAGCGACGCGTCCGTTCTCATCGGCCGGCGGATGCCGAGCTACGCCGAGGTCCTGATGGGCGGCGGCGCGTCGCGGTACGAGGGCTTCCTGCTCGGCAGCGCTCCGGTCGGCTACACCGGTCCCGGTCTCGAGTGGGACGTCGAGGCGGCCCGAGAGTTCGAGTCGTGGCAGACCGGGAACCCGGACCGCGGTCTCGACTCGGACGTGGCGCGACCGTTCCGCGAGGGCTCCATGCCGAACACGTTCGGCGCGTTCCGCGACGAGGGCCCGCTCGGGGCGTACTTCCGCGACGCCGAGAACGTGCGGGCACTGCTCGACTCCGCCGTCGAGTTCTGAGCTCGGCGCCCCCTCCTGCGAACGCAGCGCACGCCCGCGCGGGGACGGAGTGGCGGCCCCACCCCGGCTCAGCCGCGCAGCAGGCCGCGGAGCGTCTGGATGGTGTCCGCCTCCTCCGGCGGCTTGTCCTCCCGGTAGCGCTTGACCCGTGCGAACCGCAGCGCGACGCCGCCGGGATACCGGCTGGACCGCTGCACCCCGTCGATGGCGATCTCCACGACGGTGGTCGGCGCGACGAAGACGGTGTTCGCCGTGCGGCGAACCTCGATCTCCTGGAACCGCTCCGTCTGCCAGGTCAGCAGCGCGTCGGTGAGCCCCTTGAACGTCTTGCCCACCATCACGTATCCGCCCGGCTCGCCGAACTCGCCCTCGGCGTCGAGCGCGCCCAGGTGCAGGTTCGAGAGCCAGCCCTGGCGACGGCCGGATCCCCACTCGCAGGCCAGCACGACGAGGTCGTAGGTGTGCACCGGCTTGACCTTCACCCAGCTCGATCCGCGTCGGCCCGCCGCGTACGCCGACCCGATCGCCTTCACGACCACGCCCTCCTGGCCCGCGGCCAG
Source organism: Planctomonas deserti (assembly GCF_003067705.1). GTDB lineage: Bacteria > Actinomycetota > Actinomycetes > Actinomycetales > Microbacteriaceae > Planctomonas > Planctomonas deserti. The sequence goes on along the minus strand of NZ_QANL01000005.1, from coordinate 135,315 downwards.
CGCGTCCCGGGACACCCGCTCGGCCGCCTCCGGGTCGTCCGTGATCTCCCCGGGGATGCGGTAGGCCGGCGCGATCCGCTCGAGCTCGGCGATGCGCGCGGACAGCGGCTCCTCGAGCAGGTCCCGCCCGTCGACGTGCAGCACGTCGAAGAACCACGGGTGCAGCTTCGTCTCGCGGGCGGCGTCGGCCCCGAACCGCGACATCGTCTCCTGGAACGGCCGGGGCACGCCCTCCTCGTCGAGCGACAGCGTCTCGCCGTCGAGGATGACGTCGCGCACCGGCATGCCGCGCACCACCTCGACGACCTCGGGCAGCCGGTGCGTCACGTCGGCGAGGGTGCGGGTGAAGATGCGCACGTCGTCGCCCGACCGGTGCACCTGGATGCGAGCACCGTCGAGCTTGTACTCGACCGATGCCTTCCCCGTGCCGGCGAGCGCGGCCGTCGGACTCGCGGCGGTGGCGGCGAGCATCGGCATCACCGGACGACCCACGACCAGCCCGACGCCGGCGAGGTCCTCCTCGCTGCCGGTCAGCGCCAGCAGCGCCGTCTCGCCCAGATCACCGGACAGCATGGCCGCCCGACGCACGACCTCACCGGGCCGGTCGGACGCGGCGGCGATCGCGTCGGTGAGCACGCCCTCCAGGGCGCCCGTCCGCACGTCGCCGAGCAGGACGCGCGCGAGGAAGTCCTGCTCGCGTTCCGTCGCGCGGGACATGAGCTCGCCGAGCGCACGCCCGCGCTCGGCCTCCGACCCGCTGCCCGACGTCCCGGCGAGCCGGTCGAGGAGCCGGTCGAACTCCGCGACCGTGAGGGTCGGCTCGTCGGCCGGGTCGCCCATGGCCCCGGAGATCCCGCGCCAGCCGACGCCGACCCTGCCCTGGCGCGGCCTGCCGATCAGGAAGCCCACGGCCGGCGGGATGTCGCCCGGCTCCAGGCGCCGCAGCAGCTGGGCGAGAGCCTCGACCTTCGCCAGCCGCGATCGCGTCGACGCGACGGTCTCCGCCGTCCTCACCAGCTCATCCAGCAGCACGGCCTCAGTCTGACACCGACCGGCGGAGACATTCCTTGACACGGTCGGCAGAGGTGAGGACGCTTAGGTCTACATTGCGGCGAGGGCGAGGCCGCGCGCATCTGCAAGTGCAGGACAGACGTGGGTCACCGCGTCGCGCATAGGTATGAACGAATCGCGGGATGATGGCGCATTCGAGCCGACGGGTGTCGATCGTGGGGGGACTGGGAGTCTTCCCTGCGGTTCGTCTATCCCTGCCGTCGCGTCGCCTGTTCGCCTTCCTCGCCCTGCAGGGTGAACCGGTGTCGCGTGCCCGGGCCGCCGGCTCGCTCTGGCCCGACATGCTCGAGAGCCACAGCCGGGCGAACCTGCGTCGGGCGACCTGGCAGTCCCCCTCGGATTGGATCGCGGCCGATGGGGACAGTCTCGAACTGCACGCCGAGGTCGACCTGACCGCGGCTCGAGCGAGCGCAACGCGCGCCATCGGTGGCGGCATCCTGAGTCTCGACGAGATCACCCGACTGTCACAGGACCTTCTTCCCGGCTGGAATGAGGAGTGGGTGCTTCCGCATCAGGACGCGTTCCGCCTTCTCCGCGTGCAGGCACTGGAGGCCGCGTGCCGCACCATGGCGGCCCGGGGCCTATTCGCGCTCGCGACCCAGGCAGGCACGGCCGCGCTGGCGGCGGAACCGCTGCGTGAATCGGCGGCCGCCGCGCTCATCTACGCGCACCTCGGCGAGGGCAACCGCTACGCCGCCGCGTGCCGGTTCCGAGACTTCTCCCGCACCCTGCACGACGAGCTGGGCGTACATCCCGACCCCGGCCTCACGGCCGCCGTCGTCGCCGCCGTCGGAGGGATCTCGGACACGGAACAGCTCCCGCCGTCATCGTTGCAGCGCCGTTTCCGCTGATCAGCGCCCTCCTCCGCGCCCTACCCCCTACCTAGGTGCTCGACACACCGGTCGGACGCTCGACGGACGCGCCGCGTACGCCGGCAGGACGGGACGAGTGCGCCACAGGTGCGGGTGACGACCGCCGAAGTGTTTCTCTGCGCCCGAGCGGCGAACGGACGCCGGCATTCGGCCCGCATGCACCATGCACGAGCGCCGCACCCTGCCTCAACTCCACGCCGCACGGCCAGGAACGCCTCTCCTGGTGCACTGGGGGGACAGTGCGAGATCGACGAGGACGGAGTTGAGGGATGACCATCATCCAGGGACAGGCGAACGACTACAGTCCGGATGCGCAGCCCTTCTGGGAGGCACCGTTCGCCGAGACGCCCATAGGCGAACAGATGGGCGAAGGCCCGATCGAGCCGCGGACGGAGGCCCTCGGCTTCCTGCCCTGGGCCGAAGACTTCAGCCCCTTCACGGAGGCGGGCAGCAGCGGCCCGGCGAGCGAGGCGGAGACGCTGCTCGACGAGGCGTTCGAGGCGGTGCGGGACGAAGCGTTCGATGAGGCGGTGGGCGAACTGCTCGCCGAGACCGAAGACGTCGTGTCGCAGCGTTTCTCCGACGAGGCTCCCACCCCCGGCGCTCAATTCGAGAAGGAGCGCCTCGCAGAGAACTACCTCGCCCCCGTCCTGCTCGCGTCCGAGCAGTACCTGGACCGGCTCACGGACTCGCTCGGCGGTCAGGACCTGGAATCCCTCGACGAACTGCAACTCGACGAGGTACTCGACCGCCTCGACCCCAGCGGCTCCGAGGTGTCACCCGCCGGTGAGGAGTTCATCCGCGGCATCGTGCGCAAGGCCAAGAAGGCCGTCAAGTTCGTGGTCAACACCGCGAAGAAGGTGGGCAAGGCCGCGGGCGGACTCCTCCTCACCGCGCTCAAGGGCTTGAAGAAGCTCATCAGCCCGCTCCTGAAGCGTGTGCTCTCCTTCGCGATCGGCCGGCTTCCCGCCCCCCTGCAGGCACCGGCGCGACTGCTGTCCCGCAAGCTCTTCGGGGAGAGCGAGTACGAGTACGAGACGTACGAGGAGGATGAGTACGAGGGTGATCGGGAGAACGAGGACTTCGCGTCATCGCCCGCCATCGCGACCGACACCGAAGCGCTCGTCGAGTCCTTCGACGCGGCACTCGCCGAGGCGCTCATCACCGATGAGAGCGTCACGGCGGAGTCGGAATCGTTCGATCTCGAGCAGGAGTACGAGGGTGTGCAGGGAAGCTTGGAGCTCGAGGCTCTCGCGGAGGCGCGCGGTCGGCTGATCGACGCGCTGCAGAACGCGCGCGACGGAGAGGATCTCACCCCGGCGGTCGAGCAGTTCGTGCCTGTGCTTCTCGCGGCCCTGCGAGTCGGGATCCGCATCGTCGGCCGTCCGCGCGTGGTCAACTTTCTCGCGAAGTACCTCGCCCAGCTGATCGGCAAGTGGGTCGGTCCGCAACTCGCGCGCCCGCTCTCGGTGGCGATCGTCGACACCGGGCTGCGGCTCGCGTCGTTCGAGCAGATGGAGCCGGAGAACGAGGCCGAGGCCGTTCCGGTGCTGCTGGCCAGCACCATCGAGGACACCATCCGCGGGCTCGCCGAGAGCGAGGAGTACCAGCTCGAGGACGAGGACCTCATGCAGTTCGCCACCGCGCAGGCGTTCGAGCGAGCGGTCGCGGCGAACTTCCCGGAGCAGTTGGTGCGGCCGGGCCTGCGCAGGGCCCCTGCGCTCGGTGGCCGCTTCGTCGCGCGCCGCCCTCGCAGTCCGCGCCCCTACCGGCGCTACAGCCGCACCCCGGAGATCGAGGTCACCGGCGCCGTCGCCGGCCGGGTGCGCAGCTTCGGCGGCGTGACTCTGGCGGCGAGCCTCAAGGCGGCGGGCGTGACGCTGCCGATGAAGGCACGCGTCCACATCTTCCAGGCGACCGTGGGCACGTCCCTCCGCCGCATCGCGGCGCAGGAGCGGAAGCGTCGCGGGGCGACCTTCTCGAGCCGCTCCCTGCATCCGCTCACTCCGAGCGCGGCGGCCCTGCTGTTGAAGGAACCCGGGCTCGGTGTTGCCGTGTCCCCCGTTTTCCTTCGCAGCCGCCAGCGGGTGGCGGCCGGTCAGCGCTTCTACTACCTCGAGCCCGTCTCCGCCGGGGCCGTCGCACCCACCGGTGGCGCTCGGCGCCGTCCCGCTGCCGGCCAGCCCACGCAGGGTTGGCTCGTTCTCGACACGATCGCGTCCCGCGTCACCGCCGCTCTCTACTTCTCCGAGCCGGACGCCCAGAAGATCGCGGAGGGAGTTCGCGCCGGCCGGGGAAGCGCTGCGGTGGTTCCTGCCGTCTCCGCGGCGATGGACGGCTTGGCGCAATCTTTCGCCACACCGAACGGCCGCGTGCGCATCGTCAAGGAGTACGAGGAGGGCGAGGAGTTCCTCGGGCCGATCCTCAAGCGCCTGATGCCGGTACTGATCTCCGCGCTCCGCAAGGCGATCAAGGCCTGGATCATGCGTGTCGTGGCCGAGTGGGTGCGCACGAAGGGCGCGGAATTCGTCCGAGCCGCAGCGGACCCCCGCAGCGGAGTGACCATTACCGTCAGCCTGGTCAACGTGCCGGGCATGCCGATCGTGCGGCAGGCACTCAACGGGACGCTGGGACGGGACACCATGAGGCTGATCGTGTCAGGGGCCGCCTTCCGCGGCATCCCGAACGGATCCGTCCTCGTGCGGGCAGGGCAGCACCGACCATGAGCACCGTTCTCGCGACGGCTCCCCGGAGCGGTCTCCAGGCAGTGGCCGACGATCTGGAGCGACAGATCGCGCACTGGCTGGCCGCGGCGACTACCTTCCTCGACGCGGAGGAGTTCGCGTCGGAGCAGGCCTGGCGTGCGGTGGAGGGTCAGGTCGGACTGCCGTTGCGCCGGCACCTGTCGGTCATTGTGCGGGAGCTGCTCGACATGGGCAGGGCGGCGCTGGCGCTGGCCCGGTCCGCGCAGCGCGATCCGTCCGAGTTGCCAGCGGCGGGTCACGCCATCCAGCAGTTCCGCCGCCGCTTCAGCCAGGTGGAGGCGACGCTCGACTTCTTCGGTGACGCCGTCAACTCACGCACCAGTCCTCCGCTGCGCGCCGCGTTGCAGTCCCTCGACATGCTCGCAATGCAGAGCATGGATCCCGTACTGGCCCGAGCCGGTCTGCCCTCCATCCCTGTGTTGACCTATCTCGACAAGGGCATGGGCGCCTCGATCATCCGGTCCGGCATCCGGCTGTGGGCGCCCGGCAGCATCAACCCTGTCGCTGCCATCAAGATCGTGCGCCACAATCTCTACCGTCCGACATCCCTGTTCCACGAGTCGGGGCATCAAGTCGCCCACGTCACCGGATGGGTCCCCTCACTGGACCGCTCCCTCGGCACGGCGCTGTCGTCGGATCGCGAGCTGCAGGATATGTGGCGCCCGTGGGCATCGGAGATCGCGGCGGATGTGTTCGCCTTCCTGCACACGGGGTACGCCTCGATCACCGCCCTCTACGACGTCGTGGGCGACGCACGCACGATCCTGCGCTGGCCCGTCGGTGATCCCCATCCCGTCGGCTATCTGCGCACCCTTCTCGGCTGCGCGTTCTGCCGGCTCTCCTTCGGCGCCGGGCCCTGGGACGACCTCGAGACGGCGATGCGCACGTCGTTCCCCACAGACCGAGCGGAGCCTACTGTCCGCCGCCTGCTCGAACGATCCGCTCGGACGCTGCCGGCGATCGCCGACGCGTGCCTCACCTCGCCTGTACCGGCACTCGCCGGTCGCCCGATGACGAGCGTGATCGACCCGTCGCGGGTCGCGCCGAGCGCGCTCGCCCAACTGGAGCGATCCGCCGGGCCTGGCCTGTGGGTGTCGTCGCACTGGCGGCGTACCGAGGGCATCCGCATTGTCGCGCTCGCGGGACTGCGGGAGAGCGAGCGCCCTGCGGACGCGACCTCGTGGATCGAGCGTGCCCGCACCTGGATGACCGCGGGCACCGCGGCCGCATGACGACAACAACGACCCCTTGCGAGATCGGAGAAGACGATGAGCGACACGACAGACGACAGCACTGACGGTGGTGGTGGCAGAAGAGGACCGTCCGGCCGCACCTCGGCAGCCCAGCAGCAGCAGCAGCTGCGCAGCCAGCTCCAGGCGGCCGAGCAGAGGATGGAGATCCTCGTGAGCGAGTTTGGACAGCAGCTCGAGCAGGCCTCGCACGCGATAAGGACCCTCGAGAGCGAGCTGCTGCAGTCCCGGGCCCGCGAGGAGGAATACCGCTCCCGGATGGAGCGGGTGGAGGCCCTCTACGACGCGGACCGGCAGAAGTACGAATCACTCATGCGTGAAGTCCTGCTGAGCAGCGCCCTCGACGGGCTCAGCACCAGCCTGCAGAACCTGGACACCACTCTCGGAGCGAAGCTCGCACCGCTCGCGGTCCTCACTACCCTCACGGACGCGGGAACGCCGGTCGGAGCAGCTGACGTCGGACGCTTCCAGGAGGTCCAGGGCGCGACCGCGCGCTTCGACTCGAACTCCTACGTCGTGCGGCGCGCGACCATCGTCGAGCCCGGCCCGCCGCCCGGGGTACCCGCGGGCACGCCGCACGTGCCGGCCGCCCCCGCCTCCGCATCCTGACCCGCGCCGCATCAGCACAGAAACGGAAAAAATCATGATCCCCCAACTCGCCAGGCGACTCCTCGATCCTGTGGTGGCCGGCGGCGCGCCGCTGCCCGGCTTCCCCGCGGCGCCGCAACCATCGGATGCCGCGACGGCGGTGCTGCAGGCCGACCAGCTCGACCTCGTCCTGTACATGGAACAGGCATGGGACAGCGCCAAGGCCTGGAACGCCTCCATCCCGCAGAGCGGAAAGGCCCGCACCGCGCTTTTCCAGATGGGTGCATTCGCCGGCTACGCCCCGGTCGCGGGCTTCGCCTGGGACCATCTCATGTACTCCTACATCCTCGAGAACACCCGGATGGTGCAGATCATGGGCAGGGTGGTTCGCGAGTTCCGACGCGGCGAGAGTCTCGGAATCCCCTCCATCGACACCCAGCGGTGGCTCGACGTCACCGAGACCCTGGTATACGGGGCGGACTACCCCATGTCGGCATGGCTCTCAACGAGCCGCCTGCGCCCCGACCCTGAAGCGGTGCGCCGCAACGCCTACTGGCGCATGTTCGGGATGGACCTCGCGTTCGGCACGGAGGACAACAAGCCCTACGGGTACGACAAGGCGGTCGCGGCGAACACCTCGTTCGTGCGGCTCTTCGAGGAGCTGCTGTACGAGGTGTGGCAGGCGATCATGAACGTGAAGAATTTCTCCGGCGTGAACTCCTCCGATCAGGACCGCATCTTCGCCATAACCGAGGAACTGAAGTTCATCCTCCGCTCGCGCCGGCAGTCGGCTCAGCTGGCGCGGGAAGAACTGGGAGCCGCGACGGCTCTCAGTTGGCTCTACTTCACCCTGGACACGAACTCGGCGATCGTCGAAGACCTCAGGGCGACGGCGACCAACGCGTCGGACCGGCTGAAGCTGATCGGCGCCAAGGTCGGCCTGCCCGCGCACTCCAAGACGTCGTCCCTCATTTCGATGGCTGATGACCTCTCTCTGCTCCTACGGACCATCGAGAGCAACCTCATCCCGTCGCCCGACTTCGCCTATGTGCTGTACAAGGACGGCTTCTTCCCCGGCAGCACGACGGTGAAGCTGCTCGGCTCCACTAGCCGCCGGGTCATCACGGAGTGGTCCGCGGCGACCGGGCGCGACCTGAAGTCGCGGAAGGCGCCGGCCGAGGTGCGTCCGCGTACCGGCCAGCCGTCTCTGACGCGATAGGACGGGGAGCAGCCGACATGCTGGATGGCGTGCGCTTCGAGTCGCCGTTCGCGGAGACGGCTAGCGCCGAGGAGGAGTCGGAAACCGAGTGGGGGCGGCTCGAGTCCGCCTCGGAGCAGGAAATTTTCACCGAATCCTTCCGGGACGAATCCTTCCGGGACGAATCCTTCCGCGAGGAATCCTTCCGAGACGAATCCTTCCGAGACGAATCCTTCCGAGACGAATCCTTCCGAGACGAATCCTTCCGAGACGAATCCTTCCGAGACGAATCCTTCCGAGACGAATCCTTCCGAGACGAATCGTTCCGGGACCAGGAAGGTCCGCCGCTCACCGAGGACGAGACGTTCCTCTCCGGACTCGTGCTACGCCCTGCCGCCGGAGCGACCGGACCCGGCGAGGAGCACTGGGACCCGACCGGCGCGAACCTCCCGCTCCTTGACACCGGCCCATCCGTTCGGTCGAAGAAGGTGTCCGCCAACTTCACCGTGGCCGAACTCGTGACGAGCGGAGGCAGGCCGGCCGACGTCGCCCGCATCTCCCCCGTGCTCGTGCGCCTGCTGCAGGCGATCCGAACGCGGGTCGGACGGCCGGTGACGATCACCTCCGGGTACCGCTCCTGGAAGCGCAACGGCGTCGTCTACATGGGCTATGGCAAGCCGCCGACGCTGAGCCAGCACTGCGCGGGCAAGGCGGCGGACATCAAGATCGCCGGAATGACCGGTATGGAGATCGCGAAGATCGCCATCGATGTGTGGGGCCCGAAGGTCGCGACCGGCATCGGTCCGGACTACGCCCACGTCGACGTCCGCGGACGTGGCGACACCTGGACGTACCTCGGCGCAGGCACACTGAAGAACTCGGCGGCGCTCGCCGAGCTCGCGCGCTACCGCAAGCAGCACAGGGGCGCGGTGACGCCATCCGTCGTTCCGCCGCCGCCTCCCGTGCCGCCGGCACCCCTCCCCCTGATTCCTGGTACCACTAAGGCGGGCAGCCTCGTCGTGCGCAGCATCCCGCTGCTCGCGAAACACCGCGGCACTCGACCGGATCTCCTGCTGGGCTGGAACGCCATGACGAATCCGTCGGCCATCGACGTCGTCGTGCATCTGCACGGTTTCAGCCCAAGCGCCTCGGGAATGCGCATCGATGCGGAGAAGAAGCCGATCAGCGGTTTGGATCTCGGCTCCCGCACGCGGCCGACTCTCACCGTGCTACCCCGCGGGGACTTTTACGGCGGCACGAGCGGCACGGGCTACGACTTCCCCGCCCTCACGCCTGCGGGCGCCCTCGACGCTCTGACGAAGGACGCGCTGGCCCGCTTCACGCGAGCCACCGGGCTGAACGCACCACGCGGACGACTCATCCTCACAGCGCACTCGGGCGGAGGTAGGGCAATGCTCGCCATCCTCACGAGGAGCGATCCCGATGAGGTCCACGTCTTCGACGCGCTTTACCAGCCGGCAACCGCCCTGGCTCAGTGGGCGGCGAAGCGGATCGCGGCAGGGACCGGAGGAGCGATGCGTGTGTTCTACCGGGCGGGCAGCGCGAAGCACCCCGGCACCCAGCCGGCCAGCGAGGCGCTCGGCCGCACCCTCTGCGCGCTGCTCGCCGCCGCTCCACCGTCCGTGCGGGCTCGTTTCCGCGTTGAACGCACGTCCGTGGCGCACGGCGCCGTGCCCGGACGCTACGGCGGTGCACTCCTGGCGGACGCAGGTTCCGACGTGGCCGACGCCCGACCCTTCGTCTGCCCGCCCGGCGGAGGAGGGAAGGAGAGCCTTGAGACCGAGGCGGCGTCGGGATGGACCGGCTGGACCGAGGCGCTCGCTGGTACCGGGGAGCAGCCGGAGATCGAGGAGCTACCGGCCGCCGAGGATGAGGACGGCGAGGTCGAATCGGCAGAGGTCGCCGCAAGCGAGGCCGAGGGGCGGGATGCCGCCGCGGGAATCACAGAGGACCTCCACACCCTCTCGTCCGAGGAGCTCGCGTGGGAGGCGTTCGATCCGGAGGCCGCGGACTCACGCGCATCCGGGACGGAGGCGTTCGACGCCGAGTCGTTCGCGTCGGAAGCGTCCGAGCCGGAAGCGTCCGAGCCGGAAACGTTCGAGCCGGAGGAGCTCGAGGCCGAGTACCTCACGATCGACGGGGAGGACGCGCGCCCCGAGGAGGTGTGGGCAGAGGAGGTGTGGGCCGAGGACCTCGGCTGGACCGAGCGGTCGGTCTCGGTGAAGGACCTGGCCGGGTCCGCCGATCGGACCGAGGCCACGTTCACCGGCCCCGGCGTCAGCACCGAGGCGGAGACGGAGTCCACCTTCGAGGACCTCGGGTCCTTTGAGTCGTTCGTCCCACCCTCCGGCGCCTCGGTGGTCTTCCCATCCGGCTTGGCGCTTCCGTACGCGTCACCCGGCGCGACCGCGGACCCCGCACATGCGGACCCGCACGGCACCGGCCTGCCTCTGCTCGCGGTTACCTCTGCATCGCTCGGACTGAGGCTCTCGAAGAACTTCACCGTCAAGGAACTCGTTCCGGCGGGCGGATCCTCGTCGACGGTCGCGCGCATCTCCCCCGAGCTGGTGCGCGTGCTCCAGGCCATCAGGGACGGGGCGGGCCGTGCGGTGCGCGTCGATGCGGGATACCGGCCCCGCGGATTCGCTTCGCCCGCGGCAGACACCGAGAGCCGGCACTCCTCGGGTCAGGCGGCGGACATCCGCATCTCGGGTATGAGCGGAGAACAGCTGGCGCGGCTCGCGATCGACGCCGCCGGGCCTGAACTCGCCATCGGTGTCGCGACCGACGGCATCCACCTCGACGTCCGCGGCCGGTGGAAGCTCTGGACGATCATCCCGGGACAGGCCGGTGCTGACGTCAGGAACCGGGTCGCCCTTCACCGCGCGACGTTCGCCCCACCCTCGCCGACGCCACCCGTCCTGGACGCGCGTTTCTCCAGGGTGAGGCGGGGCATCCTCGCCACCGCCGACCCGGCCGTGCGGCTCCGCCTGCTCGAGGCCGGCATCGCCTTCTCCCAGGGTCGCGCGCGCACCGAGCGGACCATCGCGGGCACACCCACAAGCATCACTGCGCGGACGCGGGCGACGATGATGAGCGAGACCGGCATCGGCACACCGGGCAGTCCGCACCCGACCCTCGATGCCAACGTCCTGTTCGGGCGCGTGAACGACGATCGGGTCGAGGACGCGTATCGCGCGTGGTTCGAGAACCCGGCTCAGGCGGCGCCACCCTGGGTTCTCCTCGGCGTCTGGGCGAAGGAGGGACTGACCACAGCACCGGTCGGCCCACGCGTGCGCGCGACCGACGTGGCGGACGCGCGCTCGATCTGGCGCTCCCTGTTCTTCTTCGTGAACATGGGCACCGACCACTTCGTGAAGACCATCGCCGTGCCGGGCAAGGACAACGACATCGCCCGGGGTCCCGGTTCCGGTGCCCAGCACGACGCCGTGTTCCGCTCGGCCGTCGCGGCCCAGGTCGCGGCCGGTCGTCTACCGCGGAACATCGCCGTGGAGATTGACGCCGAACTCTCCGTGAGCGCCGTTCCCGGAGCGCCGGGCGAGTTCAGCGTCGTCGCGTCCCGGCGCTTCGCGGTGCTCTCGCTGATGCTGGTGGACGCGTTCTGGCGGGAGACGCACGCGGCTGTGATGGCCGAGGTGACGCCGAAGCCGAACCCACTCGACCTCCTCTGCATGACCTACATGCGCTGGAACATGCGCGCCAGCAGTTGGCGCGAGCTGCTCCGACGCGACATGAGCCAGAACCGCGACCCCGATGGATCGGTGCCCTCGCTGCCCGTGTGGGCGTTCCACCGGCGCCTGATCACCGGCCAGTTCACTGTCCCCCGCGCCAACGCCCTTCGCGTCCGTCTCAACTTCGTCGTCTTCCGCTCGGTCTACGAGGGGAACTGAGGGGGCTCGCATATATGGACGACCACGGCCGCGAGCCGCAGGCCGCAACGACAACGCACCTTCTCAATGAGGAGGTGGACCAACAAAGGCTGAGCTACAGCACGCGGCAGAGCGGAGCACACGCGCGAGCGACAGTGCTCGTAGGCTCCGCTACCGTCGCATCTGGCCTCCAGGGAAGCGGTGAGGTGACCGATTGGGATGGTCTCGTGCTCTCGACGATCGTCATCGCAGCGCTGCTCGGCCTGCGTGCGCTCTGGCCCCGCACCGGCGAGGAGGTGGATGTACGTAACTTGTTCACCGAAGGCGCCGCTTCCAATGTTGACGCGTTCGAACGGAAGCTCCTCGAGGACAAGATCCGCGTCCTCTACTCGGAGGAAAGAGCACTCATGTATACATCTCGATTGATGAGCGTGGGGTTCTTCTCTCTGTTTCTTGCGATTCTCGCGTCCGCGCTAGAGACGCTCGTCGCAGTGTGAACCTGACGTGACGCGACCGGCCCAAACGGATCTCGCTTCCCTCTCGACCAACCCCAGAATTCGTCTGGCCGGTCGCCGAGAGTGTCGAAGCGACGCCACCCGCCCCCACTCAAACCCCACGTCCCTTCGACGAGCTCAGGAACCGTGTGGCTCGTCACCGCGCCCCCTGTGGTCCGCCGCTGCGCCCCTCCACGGTCGCTGAGCCTGTCGAAGCGACGCCACCCGCCCACGCAAACCTCACGTCCCTCCGACGAACTCAGGGACCGCACGGCGGGTCGGCTGGCACCAGTGCGCGCTAGCGTGGCGCTGTGTCGTCGATGCAGTGGGGCAGCCTGACCCTGGCCGCCGTTCGCCTCGACGCCCCCGCGCGTGAGGACACCCGGGGCGGCGTCACGGCTCTTCACCCCGTCGAGCTCGACAGGGCCGCGAGGATGCCGTCCGGGCGGGAGCGTGACCGATTCCTCGGCGGCAGGACCGCGCTCCGACGCTTCGCGGCAGGACTCCTCGGGACCGAGCCGCAGCATCTCCTCCTCGACTATGCCTGCGCCAACTGCGGGCTGTCCGGCACCGTCGATCACGGGCGCCCCGGATACCGATCGCCGGGTGGAGCCCGCCAGGTTCGGCTGAGCCTCAGTCGCTCGGGACCGTGGGCCCTTCTCGCGGGAACGACCGATCCCGCCATCGGGGCTGTCGGCGTCGACCTGGAGGACGCGGGCCGGGCGGGGTTCGCCGGGTTCGACGCCGTCCTGCTCACGCCGCCCGAGCGGGCAGCGCTCTCCCGTGCGGACACCGCCGACGAGGCCGGGGCGCTGCGGATGCGCGCTCGACTCTGGGCGCGGAAGGAGGCGTTCCTCAAGGCAACGGGCGCCGGGCTCTTCCGTGAGCCGTCCGACGTCGACGCGTCCGGCGACGCCTTCGAGGGCGTCGAGTTCGCGGACATCGACCCCGGGCAACTGGGGCTGCCCGCCGAACTCGTGCTGGCGGCGGCGGTGCGTCGCGTCCCCTGACCGGGCGCTTCGCCCCTCGCCCCCACTGATAGCCCCCGCCAAGCCCCCGCAAAGGAGCCCCCAATATTGGGGAGGGAGTTTCCCCAGGCAGGTCTATTCCTCGGACTGAATGCGAGAGAACATGAGTATTACTCGCAGCAGGAGGCAATGGTGACTACAGCAGCGCGTACGAACGCGGCACATGAGACGGCGCATCGGAGGGCGGCATGACGCCCGCGAAGCAGGGTCAGTGGGACCTCGACCTGCTGGGCCACTGGGAGCTGAGGCTGGGGGGCGAGCTCATCGAGGTGGCCCCACGCCAGCAGCGGATCATCGCCGCGCTCGCGCTGCTCGGAACCCGGCCGCGCGGCGTGCTCGCCGAACTACTCTGGCCCGCGACACCGGAGTCGAAAGCCGCCGGGAACCTGCGCACCGGGATGTGGAAGATCACGCACGACCTTCCCGGCCTGCTCTGCACCTCACACGACTCGCTCGCCCTCGCGCCGAGAGTGAGCGTGGACTGGCAGCGGATGCAGGAGCGGATCTGCTCCATCGAGGCGCCGACGACGGCGCCCGATCCCGCCGACATCGCGTTCCTCGAGAATGCCGTGCTGCTGCCCGGCTGGTACGACGACTGGGTGATCGCCGAGCAGGAGCGGTCGAACACGCGGCGCCTGCGTGCGCTGGAGTCGTTGGCGAGGAAGTTCCTGGCCTCGGGTGACGGCACGCGCTGCGCCGAAGCGGCCGGGGTGGCCGCCTCGATCGAGCCCCTCCGGGAGAGCCCGGTGCAGCTGATCGTGCAGGGGCACATCTCGACCGGGAACTACTACCCCGCACTGCGAGCGTTCGAGGACTTCCGGGCTCTGCTGACGGACGAGCTCGGGGTCGAGCCGTCACCCCGCCTGCAGCACCTGATCGCCGAGATCACGGTCGGTCGGTGAGGGCCGGCAGCGCTCGCCCCCGAAGACGGATCGGCAGGGCCTCGGTCGCCGCGGTGATCGCATTGCTCCTCACGGCATGCACGGCGCCCAGCGTCGACCACATGACCGGGCGGCCGAACTTCCCCGCCGTTCCGGAGGTCGCCGCAGAACCGGAGGTGCCCGGCTTCGAGGCCCGCACGGTGCGGGACGCGTTCGCGCAGCGGGACTTCCTCCGGCACCTGGAGGCGCTCCAGGACATCGCCGACGAGCACGACGGGAACCGCGCCGCGGGCACCGCCGGTTACGAGGCATCCGCCCGGTACGTCGAGAAGCAGCTGCGCGCCGCCGGCTACGAAACCGAGCGGCAGGAGTTCGACTACCGGGAGGATCGGCGCGGCAGCCGCATCGAGACCTTCAGCGTCCTCGCTGACACCGCGGGTGATCCCGACCACACCATCGTCGTTGGTGGCCACCTGGACTCCGTGCGCAGGGGACCGGGGATCAACGACAACGCCAGCGGCGTCGCCGCGATGCTCGAGACCGCCCTGTGGCTGGCCGAGTCGGGTGTCGCACCCGCCAACCGGGTGCGCTTCGCCTTCTGGGGCGGCGAGGAGGACGGCTTCTACGGATCCGACCACTACGTCGAGGAGCTGACCGACGAGGAGCTCGCGGCAACCGCCCTGAATCTCAACGTCGACATGGTGGGATCACCGAACGGCGTGCGCTCCGTGCACGACGGGGACGGGTCGGACTTCGGCAACGGCGGCCCGGACGGGTCCCTCGACATCGAAGAGGTCTTCTTCCGATTCTTCGAGGAGAACTCGCTCGCCGCCGAGACGACGCCTTTCGACGGCGGATCCGACTACGCCCCCTTCCTGGATGCGGGAATCGCCGCGGGCGGCCTTTTCACCGGGGACAGCGCAACCAAGAGCGCGGAGCAGGCGCGCGCCTATGGCGGAGTGGCCGGTCGCGACCTCGACCCCTGTTATCACGAATCCTGCGACACCATCGACAACGTCGACGAGGACCTGCTGGAGGACATGTCCGGCGCCCTTGCCTATGCCACCGCCGCATTCGCCATGACCAGCCAGGAGTGACCCGATCCAGTCGATAGCCGCGTGAGCGATCCCGAGGAAAGCGAGCCCGAGCCGTCCTGTGTCCGGTGATATCGGGCGGGATAGTCCGCGCCCGTTTCTGTGCGCGCACCAGGACGCGAGCGGGCACCCAGCACGCGGCCGCCCGCACGGTCGCGCCCGACAGCGACCCGCGATTCCCCTGATCAGCGACTGAGACGCGGCCGATGTGCGCGCCGCGGGACCGCCGATCCCGCTCGATGTCGACTCGGTGACGCAGCGGTAACGGAACGGTGACGGCGGCCTTCTTAGTGTCGTTATCGGGTGTTGTCCCGTCGAGCTGGTGGCCCGGTTCGATACAGGCATCGTCCCGGTCGACGGACTTCGACGGCACATAGGAGTGCTCGTCTCCCCCGAACGAGCGGGATCGGTATCCGGATGCCCTCGGCGGCGTATTCGTGCTCCGGGAAATCACTCGATCGCACAGTCAGGAAGGGGACCCGACGATGGACATCTTTGACTCTCTCGAATCCGAGGTCCGCAGCTACTCCCGCAATTGGGATGCGGTGTTCGATTCCGCCTCGGGAAGCACGATGCACAGCGAGGACGGGCGCACGTTCCTCGACTTCTTCGCCGGCGCTGGGGCCCTCAACTACGGCCACAACAATCCCGTTCTGCTGCGGCCGCTTCTCGACCACCTGCAGTCCGGAGCGGTCGTGCACTCCCTGGACATGAAGACCCCGGCGAAGCGGCGCTTCCTCGAGACCTTCGAGGAACTGATCCTGAAGCCCCGGGACCTGGACTACAAGGTCATGTTCCCGGGTCCCACGGGCACGAACACCGTCGAGGCCGCGCTGAAGCTCGCCCGGAAGGTCACCGGCCGCACCCAGATCCTCAGCTTCACGAACGCCTTCCACGGCATGACGCTGGGCTCGCTGTCGGTCACGGGCAACTCCATGAAGCGCCACGGCGCGGGCGTGCCGCTGACGAACACCACGAGCATGCCCTACGACGGCTACCTCGAGGGGCAGGTGCCGGACTTCCTGTGGCTGCGGCAGGCGCTCGAGGACTCGGGATCGGGGCTGGACAGGCCCGCGGCGGTCATCGTCGAGACCGTGCAGGGCGAGGGCGGCCTCCGCGCGGCCCGGGCGTCCTGGCTCCGCGGCCTCGCCGACCTCTGCCACCAGCACGGCGTCCTGCTCATCGTCGACGACGTCCAGGCGGGATGCGGGCGCACCGGCACCTTCTTCAGCTTCGAGGAGGCAGGCATCACCCCGGACATCGTCTGCCTGTCGAAGTCCATCTCCGGCTACGGGTTGCCCATGGCACTGACCCTCTTCAAGCCCGAGCACGACCTCTGGTCCCCCGGCGAGCACAACGGCACCTTCCGCGGTCACAACCCGGCATTCATCACGGCCACCGCGGCGCTCGAGCACTACTGGCGGGACGGCCGCTTCGCCGCCGACGTCGCCGGGCTCGCCGCCCAGCTGCGGGAGGGGCTGAGCCGCATCGCGGCCGCCACAGAGGGAAGCGTCGTGCGGGGACGTGGCCTCCTCACGGGCATCTACTACGCCGACCCGGAGGCCGCACGGAAGATCGCGGCCGAATCCTTCGCCCGCGGCCTGCTCGTCGAGACCTCCGGGCCGCGCAGCGAAGTCGTCAAGACCATGCCGGCGCTCACCACGACCGCCGGGGAGCTGCAGACCGGCCTCGACATCCTGGCCGACGCCGCCGAGTACGTGACGGGAGAGCCAGTGACCCTTACCTCCGTCGCCTGATCCATAGCACCACGAGCCCCCGAAGGCTCTGATTTGCACGGGCCCCCGAAGGCCCCGCACCACCCGAGATCAAGAGAAGGCAATGAGTACCGAATTCGCAACACCCGACAGCGATTACCCGATCGGTCCCCCACCAACGACACAGCACCCCCTTTCCGCCACTCCGCTGGCGACGCCCACCCAGGGCGGCGTCATCGTCCAGAAGTTCGGCGGGTCCTCCCTGGCCGACGCCGCGGGCATCATGCGCGCAGCGGAACGGATCGCCAGGACTCTCGACGCCGGCCACCGGGTCGTAGCCGTGGTGTCCGCCATGGGCGACACCACGGACGACCTGTGCGACCTCGCCACCGCCCTGTCCCCCAGGCCCCAGCCGTCCGGCCTCGACGCCCTGCTCAGCATCGGCGAACTGGTCTCGTCGGCCCTGCTCGCCATCGCCCTGTCCGAGCTGGGCCGGTCGCCCCGCACGTTCACAGGCAGCCAGGCGGGTCTGATCACCGACAGCGTGCACGGGAAGGCGCGGATCACCGACGTGCGCCCTCGCCGCGTACGGGCCTCCCTCGACCGGGGCGAGGTGCCCATCGTCGCGGGCTTCCAGGGCAGAACGAAGAAGGGGAAGGTCGTCACCACGCTCGGTCGCGGCGGCTCGGACCTCACGGCCGTCGCCCTGGCCGCGGCCCTCGACGCGCGCGCGTGCGAGATCTACACCGACGTGGACGGCGTCTTCACCGCCGACCCTCGCATCGTGCCGGCGGCGCGGAAGATCGACGTCCTGACGAGCGAGGAGATGCTCGAGCTCGCGGCATCCGGCTGCAAGGTCCTGCACGCCCGCTGCGTCGGCTATGCGCGCCGGTTCGGCGTGCCTATCCGCGTGCGGTCCTCCTTCAGCGAGGACCCCGGCACGCTGATCGTTCCCGACCTCGACCGCGGACGACTCGAGGAGTCCGCCCGGGAGCGGCCCGTCGTCACCGCCGTCGCGAGCGTCAACTCGGCCGTCCGCCTGACCGTCGTCGGCCTCCCCGACCGGCCGGACTGCGCCGCCGGGCTCTTGGAAGCCCTCTCCCGGTCGGGCGTCACGGTGGAGATCGTGCGTCGCACGTCGGGGTCCGGCTCCGGCCGGTCCGACGTCGCCCTCGTCGTTCCCGCCGCCCACTCCGCGGCGGCCCTCGCCGTGCTCCGCTCGGCGCGCAGCGTGCTCGGCTTTGAGAACCTCCGGCACGGCGGCTCCGTCGGCCGGGTGTCCATCTCCGGCGTCGGCATGCGGTCCTCCCCCGAGGTCCTGTGCACCTTCCTCACCGCGCTCTCCGCCGTGGGCATCGACTGCGACCTCGTGGAGATCTCGGAGACCGGCATCGGCGGCATCACGAGGGCGGACCGGCTGGCGGACGCCGAGCGTGCCGTCCGCCTGGCGTTCGCCGCGGCGGACGGGTCCGGGTCGGCCCGCGTCCCCCGCCCGCCTGCCGCGGTGCCCCGTCCGGCGACGGGTCCGGTCGCGGCCTCGGCGAGGCCCCCGGACGTGGCGACGGCGGCGGGCGGATGGCCCGGCGCCCCCGCCCGTGAGCTCCTCCCCACCCCCACCGCCCTTCGCGACCCCGTATCCGTCGCCGGCTCCTGACGCGCGGAGGCACGCGAGCAGCACGGCACCGCCGCCGTCCGCTCGCGCATCGACCGCAGACCGGCAGGTCGAGCCCGACGAACCGCGTGCAGCAGCACCGGGCGTTCCTCCACCGCCCGGGACCTGAACCGCCCGACCCCGAGCCGAACCGAACCGACACCCGAGACAGCCCGATCACTTCAACGAAGAAGGACACTATGAGCACAACGGTGGGTACCCACACCGGCCTCTCCCTCCCTCCCGAGCCACGCAGCCGGAGCATCAGCTACGGCGACCCGGTGCGCGGGACGATTCTGATCTCGGCCGAGGCGGACCAGGCAGTCCGCTGGAGCCCCGGCGAGCGGCTGGATCAACTGTTCGAGGACCGCTGCGACCGGTTGCGCGAGCAGGGGCTGAGCGGGCAGATCGCGGTGGATGCCGGTGAGGTCGTGCTCACCTACGCGCAGCTCGACGCGCGGGCCAACCAGCTGGCGCGCCACCTGCTGAAGCGGGGCGCCCGCCCGGGCGACCGCATCGCGCTGCTCTTCGACCAGCCCTGGCGCTCCTACGTCGCGATGCTCGCCGTCCTGAAGATCCGGGCGGCCTTCGTGCCCCTGGACGCGGGCTTCCCGTCCGACCGGCTCCGCTACATCATCGAGGACGCGGACGTGGAGATGGTCCTCTCGCTCGCGCACCTCGACTCCCTGCTGCCGGAGGTGGCGGCTCCGACCGTGTGCATCGACACCGACGAGCCGGCGGTCGACGCCGAAAGCCCGGCCCGCCTGCGCGGGGAGGCGACGGGCGGGACGATCGACGACCTGGCCTACATCATTTACACCTCGGGATCGACCGGGAGGCCGAAAGGCGTCGCCGTCGAGCACGCGAGCATCTGCAACTTCGTGCGGGTGGCCGCCGAGAGCTACGGCCTCGAGCCGACGGACCGCGTCTACCAGGGCATGACGATCGCCTTCGACTTCTCCGCCGAGGAGTACTGGGTGCCGTGGATGGTGGGGGCGACGGTGGTGCCCAAGCCCGGGCGGTCCGCCCTGCTCGGCGCCGAGCTCGCCCAGTACCTCACCGAGAAGCGCGTCACCGCCATGTGCTGCGTGCCGACCCTCCTGGCCACGATCGAGGAGGACCTGCCGGGCCTCCGCTTCCTCCTGGTCTCGGGCGAGGCGTGCCCCAAGGCGCTGATCACCCGCTGGCACCGCCCCTGGCGACGCTTCCTGAACGTCTACGGGCCGACCGAGGCGACGGTCACGGCGACCTGGGGCGTCGTCGACCCGGACCGCCCCGTGACGCTCGGCGTTCCGCTACCCACGTACTCCGTCGTGATCCTGGACCTCGCCGGGCACCGGGCCCTCGCGCCGGGCGAGGCGGGCGAGATCGGACTGGCGGGGATCGGCCTGGCGCGGGGCTACGTCAACCGCCCCGACCTCACCGAGCGCGCGTTCATCCCGGACTTCCTGGGCATCGAGAACAACCCGTCGGGGCGCATCTACCGCACCGGGGACCTGGGTCGGGTCGCGGAGGACGGCGAGGTCGAGTACCTCGGTCGGATCGACACGCAGGTGAAGATCCGCGGCTACCGCATCGAGCTGACCGAGATCGAGTCCTCGCTGCTGCAGGTCCCCGAGGTCGCGCAGGCGGTGGTGCAGAACTTCGAGCCCGAGGAGGGCAAGGTCGAGCTGGCCGCCTACTACACGCTGCACCAGGACGCGACGGGCATCGATGCCCACGACCTGCACCGGGCGCTCCGCACGCGGCTGCCCTCCTACATGGTGCCCACCTACTACGAGCAGGTGGACTCGATGCCCATGATGGCGAGCGACAAGGTGGACCGGAAGCGGCTGCCGCGACCGACCCACCGGTTGAGCGTCTCGGGCACCGGGCCCTACTCGGCGCCCGCCACCCCGACCGAGGAGGCGCTCGCGGTGCACCTCGCCGCCGTGCTCGGCCTCGAGAGGGTGTCCGCCGAGTCGCACTTCTTCAACGACCTCGGCGCCGACTCCCTGACGATGGCGCACTTCTGCGCCCGGGTCAGGAAGGGCACCGACCTGCCCTGGATGGCGATGCAGGACATCTACGAGCGGCCGACCATCCGGCAGCTCGCGGCGCGTCTCGCGGCCATGCAGAGCGAGCAGGCGCAGGAGGCGCCGGCGTTCGCGGAAGCCGGGTCGACAATCACGCCCGCGGGCACGGGGAAGTTCGTGCTCTGCGGGGTGCTCCAGGTGCTCATCGCCATCGTCTACTCCATGTACGTCATGGCTCTGCCGCTCCTGACGTTCGAGTGGATAGTCGAAGCCCCGAGCCTCGTCGAGTTCTGGGCGCGCGCCGCCGCAGTCGGCGCGGCCGAGTTCACCCTCCTCGCCGTGACGCCGATCCTTCTCAAGTGGGTGCTGGTCGGGCGCTTCAGGCCGGGCGAGATCCAGATCTGGAGCCTGGCGTACCTCCGTTTCTGGGCCGTGAAGTCCGCCGTGCGGGCGAATCCTCTCATGCTCTTCGCCGGCGCGCCGATCCACGTGCTGTACCTGCGGCTGCTCGGAGCGAAGATCGGCAAGGGGGTCGTCATCTTCTCCCGGAGGCTGCCCGCCTGCCCGGACCTCCTCACCATCGGTGATGGCACGGTCATCAACAAGGACTCCGCGTTCACCTGCTACCGAGCGAGGTCGGGCGTGATCGAGTTCGGGACCCTCACGCTGGGCAGGAACGTCTACGTGTCGGAGCGCACCACCCTCGACATCGGCGCGTCGATGGGGGACGACAGCCAGCTCGGGCACGCATCCTCACTGCAGACGGGTCAGGCGGTGCCCGCGGGTGAGGTGTGGCACGGCTCTCCCGCCGCACGCGCAACCACCCAGTACCGGCGCGTTCCCGCGGCGGCCTGCGGCACCGTCCGGAGGGTCGTCTACAGCCTGTTCCAGCTCGCGGGTCGCATCCTCGTCGTGGTCCCCCTCGGCTTCCTGGTGCTGGACATCCTGCTGCCCGCCGGCCTGGACACGGACCACCCGGAGGACCCGGCGTTCATCCTCACCGCGCTCTCGAGCACGTTCGTGTTCTTCGTCGTCGTGTTCGTGGGCGGGCTCATCCTGGTCGTCACCATCCCGCGTGTCCTCGAGAAGCTCGTCAAGCCGGACGTCGTCTACCCGCTGTACGGCTGGCACTACTCGATCCACCGGACGATCGCGTCGATCTCCAACATCCCCACGTACAAGAACTTCTTCGGCGACAGCTCGTACATCGTGTACTACCTGCAGGCGCTGGGCTACAAGCTGGGCACCATTGTGCAGACCGGGTCGAACTTCGGGCCGACGGTGGCTCACGAGTCACCGTTCCTCTGCACCGTGGGAACCGGGACGATGGTCTCGGACGGCCTCAACATGATGACGGCCCAGTTCTCGAGCACCTCGTTCCGTCTCCGCGAGGTCAGGATCGGAGCACGCAACTTCCTGGGGAACAACATCACGTTCCCGAGCGACGCGGCGGTGGGTGACAACGTCCTGCTGGCATCGAAGGTCATGATCCCGATCGATGGACCCGTGCGCACGGACACCGGCCTACTCGGCTCACCCGCGTTCGAGATCCCCCGGTCGGTCCTGCGCGACGCCGCGTTCGATGAGCTGAAGACCGACGAGGAGCGCAGGCGGGTCCTGCCCGCGAAGAACCGGTACAACATCGGGAGCATGGCGCTCTACCTCGTCGAGCAGTGGTTCATGCTCTTCCTCGGCGTCCTCGTGGTCGCCAACGCCGTCTCTGCGCACAGCGAGTTCGGCCTCATCACGGTGGTGCCGGCCCTGTTCGCGTTCTCGCTCTTCCAGTTCGCTTTCAAGGCGCTGGTCGAGTGGTCGGTTCTCGGCTTCCACCGTCTGCAGCCGCAGTACTTCTCAATCTACGACCGGCGCTTCTGGCGACACGAGCGCCTGTGGAAGCTGATGGGCGGGGCGCACTACGCCGGGACCCCGTTCCGGCCGATCGTGTGGCGGATCCTCGGGGTGCACGTCGGCAAGCGGCTCTACGACGCCGGCTGCAACATGCCCGAGAAGTCGCTCGTGACGTTCGGAGATGACTGCGCCCTGAACGAAGGGGTGCACATCCAGGGCCACTCGATGGAGGACGGGGCGTTCAAGACCGACTACATCGTGCTCGGGAACGGCTGCACGGTGGGGGTCGACGGCTGGCTGAACTACGGGGCGGTCATGGAGGACGGCTCGACGCTGGCCGCGGACGGGATGCTCATGAAGGGCGAGGACGTGCCCGAGGGCGCCACCTTCGTGGGCAACCCAGCCCGCGCCGCCGCCGCACCCCACCGGGAGGTCGCCTCGGCGTCGGCGCGGTCCGACGCGGCTCTCGGGCTCGCCCCGCGGGCCACCCGGAAGGCGGCACGGGAGACCGTGACCTTCCGGCGGTTCTCGAAGGCCCGCATCCCCCTGCAGTGACTCCGATCCGGCTCGCGCCGCCTGGATGCACCGGAAGGCCCCCTCCCGACGAATCGGGAGGGGGCCTTCGTTCTCCTACGCGGTGCCGATCAGCCGACCGGCCGGAAGGAGTGCGCGATCACCCAGTCGGACACGCTGTGCCCGAGCTGGTTGGCACCGGTCATCGAGCTCCGGAAGTGGAGCCCGAGCCAGATCCTCGCGTTCATCGCGTCGGTGTCGAGCGCCTCCGCCGAGTCGTACTCCCGGCTGGTGGCGGGATCCGTGAGGGACGGCAAAATCAGATTGAGTTGGCCATCCCCGAAGAGGTGATCGAACGTGTTCGACGCCGCCCCCGTGTAGCAGGCGTGCCCGCTGGAGTACTCGGGGTACGGCGGCGTCACGCCGAGCGGCGACCAGGTGGCGTCGGCCATCGTCGCGTCGTTGCCGTCCGTGTCGGCCTCGCGGATGGCGGTGACGGGCCGCCAGGTCGGATGCTCGTACTTCGCGCGCCAGCAGGAGATGAGGGTGTCGGCGACCGACGTGTTGAGGATCGCAAATGCCCGGGCGCTCTCGACGATGCCGAGGCCGCGCCGCGTCACCTGGTCGCGCATGCCCGCCTGGTACTGCGCACTCACGTTGACGCTGAAGAACATCGCCGTCGCAGTCTCCTCGACGGTGCGCTTGAGTCCCTCGGTACCGTCCGCGCCGCCGTAGGTCCGGGTCTCCTCGAACTCGGTGGCGTAGGCGGCGGAGCCGAGCGGATTCGGATCGGGCTGCGGGAACTGGGTCGCGGACTCGATGACGAGGGGACGAACGAAGCCGAGCCACGGCACGGCGAACGTCGTCTGCGGGGCGGTCGGGCGCCACACCCCCGGCACGGGTTCGGTGTCGAACAGGATGTCCGGATTCCCGATGCCGTCGTTCTGCCGGGCCCGGAGGATGCCGGACGCGGCGGCGGCACCGGCAGCGACGCCGCCCACGAGCGCTCTCCCCTTCCTCCTCTCACCGGACAGCGCCTTCAGGTAGTCCTCCTGCAGAGTCGGCGCCGAGGCGGGGAAGAAGTACGAGAGCACGAGGTAGGCGGCCGTGGCCGCGGCGACCCGCGACGAGGCCCGGCGGTGCGCCGGGGGTTGCGGCGTGTAGGTCGTGTAGCCGCCCTCGATCGCCACGACCGCGTCGTACATGGCGATGGAGACGAAGCCGAAGTACAGGCTCGACGACGGGATCGGGGTGGCGTTCTCGGCGTAGATCGTGCGTTCGGCGATCGTGTTCCACTCCGTGATGACGGATGCGTCCGATCGGGAGGAACGTGATTCCCCTGCCGGCTCGGCGAGCGCGGCTGGGGCGAGGAGACCGACCGTCGCGGCGAGCGCGAGGGCCGGTACAGCGGCGGATTTCGTGAGCATGGGATTGCCTCCAAGGGATAGGAGGGCTTGCACGTCAGTGTGCGCTCGACTCTCGACGGGTGCAGGCTTCTCGGGCAAGCTCTGCTGCCGCCGAGTATGGCCCCGCCGATCGGCGAGGCACAAGGCTCCCCGGGTCGTCCTCGGCCTGCCCTTCACCCCGCTGCTACTGGGATCCGATGGCACGCCCCTGGGTGCGGCACTGAGGAACGGCACCTAGCGGTGGCGCACGAAGGGGCGCCCCCGGCCGGAGCCGGGACACCCCTTCCCTGCCAGGGCGGATCAGCCCGCGAGCCACCCGATCACGAGCGCCCGCCAGGTCCGCGGACCCACGACGCCGTCGACGGCGAACGGCAGCTGAGCCGCCATCGCGGTCTGGAACCCGCGCACCCAGGTCTCCGTCCTCGGCCCGAACACCCCGTCGACCGCGAGGTAATCGGAGCCCTTGAGGTTGCGGTGGTTGATCTGGTCCTGCAGCGCGCGCACGGCCGGACCCGTGCTGCCCCGCTTCACCGTGACGATGACGGACGACCAGGTCGCCCCACCGACCACGCCGTCCACGACGAGGCCGTGGCTTCGCTGGTAGGCACGGACCGCCGCCTCCGTCGCGGGCCCGAAGACGCCGTCGACGGTGATGCGCGCCCCGTGGGCGTTCAGCATGTACTGCAGCGACCGAACCGTGACCGGGGGCCAGACGCTGTTGGGACCCCGGCGCAGCACGGGCCACGGACCGAGGGTGACAGCGGCCTCCTGAACGTCGACGGTGACGCTCGAAGATGCCGGAATGGGCGAGGGAGCCGCCTGCGCGGGCGTGGCGGCAACGAGGAAGACACCGAGAACCGGCACCATTGCCAGGGCTCGCGTTGTGGTCTTCATGGGAGAAGCTCCTTTCGTCGATGGCGCGCACACTAGTCCCCCTCGCCCGCCCCGCTCCAGGCCCCCCGGCGATCGCTCCCGAAACGTAAGACGCGGGCTCGGAAAGCGGGCAACGCGCGCTCCGGGAGAATGAGGCGACGACAACCGATCGGAGTCTGCATGCTCACCGGCCTGAGCGCCTTCCCCCTGACGCCGTTGCGCGACGACCGGGTCGACCTGCCCGCGTTCGAGCGGATCGTGACGCGACTCGTCGCGGCGAGGGTCGACTCCATCACTGTGCTCGGCTCCACGGGCTCCTACGCGTACCTCGATCTGGACGAGCGGCGGCGGGTCGCGCGCGCGGCGATCGAGCACGCCGCGGGCACGCCCGTGGTCGTCGGCATCGGTGCGTTGCGCACGTCGCACGTGCACGCTCTCGCCGACGACGCGCAGGCCGCGGGGGCCGGCGCGGTGCTGCTGGCGCCGGTGTCGTACCAGGCGCTGACCGAGGACGACGTCTTCGGCCTGTACGAGGACGTCGTCGCCCGCCTCTCGGTGCCCCTGATCGTTTACGACAACCCCGGCACGACCCACTTCACCTTCAGCGACGACCTCTATGCCCGGGTCGCGGCCCTGCCGGGCGTCGCGTCCATCAAGATCCCCGGCGTCCCCGCCGAGGCGGCGGCCGCCCGCACGCGGGTCGCACGGATCCGCGAGCTCGTGCCGCCCGGGGTGACGATCGGCATCTCCGGCGACGCGTCGGCGGCCGGGGGGCTCGGCGCCGGGTGCGAGGTCTGGTACTCCGTGATCGGCGGCACCCTGCCCGAACCGGCCCTGCGGATCACCCGCGCGGCGCGAGCCGGCCATGCCGGGGCGGCCGCCGCGGAGTCGCAGCGCCTGCAGCCGCTCTGGGATCTCTTCGCCGCGCACGGCAGCCTCCGCGTCACCGCCGCCATCGCGGAGCAGCTCGGGTTGGCGGAGCGGTCCTCGCTCCCCCTGCCGATCCGCGGGCTTGACGATCCGGCGCGCGAGCGCGTCGCGCGGGTCGTCGAGGAGCTGGAGCTCGCCTAGGCGCGACGGGTCAGCGGGGACAGACTCTCCGCGGTTCCGGCGCCATCACCGCCGCAGGTCGTAGGCCAAGGTGACGTGGCCGCTCGGGAACGCGTCGACGGAATCGAGCGCGAGCGGGGTGAAGGTCCGCAGCCCCGGTGCCAGGGCGAGTCCCGCCCCAATGAGCACGGGGACCACGCGGAGCCGCAGGGAATCGACGGCGTCCGCCGCCAGCAGTGCGGCGGCGAGCTGAAGGCTCCCCCAGACGATCACGTCCCCCTCGTACCGCCGGGCGAGCGCGCGCGCGATCTCGACGCCGTCCCCCCGCTCCACCTGCGCCGGGGGCCACGTCCCCCAGGGCGCTGATTCGAGTGTCGACGACACCACGTGCTTGGGCAGGGCGTTGATCGGCCCCGCCACCGGGTCGGCGCTCTCATCCGCGGTGGGCCAGTAGGCCGCGAACATCCGGTAGGTGTTCGCGCCGAGCAGGATCGCGTCCACGCGCTCCAGCATCGCCATCTGGCCGGGGTCCGTCGAGTCGAAGTCCCCCGGCAACTGGAAGAAGTCCAGGCTGCCGTCGGGCGCGGCGGCGAAGCCGTCGGCGCTGATGATCTGTTCGACGATGATCCGGCCCATGCGAACACTGTATGGAGCGTGATGCGAGCCTCGCCAGGCCCCGGCCCCGGCCAGTAGGAGCCCCGGTCCGAGCCGACCGGGTCCGTGCGACTCCGGCGGGGACGATCAGTCGCGGAGGAGGACCAGCTGGTCGAGGGGCAGCCGGGTGCGGGGGGCGCGCTCGCGCTCGGCGAGGGCCTCGCCCAGCTTGTCCGCCTCGTCCACGACACCGACGGCCGTGACCGTGATCGGCAGGAGGTCGTCGGCCAGGTCGAACGCGCCGACGATCCGGTCGACGTCGAAGCCGCCCATCTGGTGGGTGTGCAGGCCCTCGGCGTGCGCCTGCACCGTCAGGTGGGCGATCGCCTGGCCGAGGTCGTACTCGGCCCAGGAGCGCTCGCCGGCCCGGGCGCCCGAGACCTCGGCGATGGCGACGACGAGGGCCGAGGCGTTCGGCGCCCACGCCGCGTTGAAGCCCACGAGGCTGCTCGCGATCGTGTCGAAGGTCGCGGTGCCGCGACGCCCGACGATGAACCGGCGCAGCTGCTTGTTGGCCGCGGACGGGGCCCATCGGGCCGCCTCGAGAAGGGCGTCGAGCTGCCGGTCGCTGATCGTCGCCTCCGGGTCGAACGAGCGCGGGCTCCAGCGCTCGTCGAGCAGCGGAACGAGGGGGACGCTCGACTCGGCGGCGCGGCGGGTGGAGGGGGCGGAGAGCTCGGAGGTCAGCATGGTGGCACCGTTTCGGTCGAAGGACGGGAAAGCGGCACCCCGTCGAGCCACCGACACGATAACGCCGGACCGCTCCGCTCCTATTCCCGGTCGCGTAACGTCGCGTCACTCCGGATGCCCGGGGCTGCGCGCGCCGACGGGCGCCGCAGCCCCGTCCGCTCATCGCTGGCGCAGTGTGACCTCGTCCACCACCGAGTTGACCGGCGTGCTGTCGCCCGCCCGCTGGCTGCGCACGGTCTTCACCGTGATGGCGTCGTCCGTGACGTCGACCACGGAGTAGTTGCGCACGCGCTCCTGGTTGACGACCGAGGCGAACCAGGCGCTGGGCGTCTGAACGCTGTAGTACTTCGAGCCGCTCGACGAGTTGGCCGTGACGTAGAGCACCTCACCGGGGTCGGCGACCACCTCGCGCTGCCCCTTCTTCTCGGATCCGTCGGCGAGCCGACCGTCCTTCACGAGGAAGCTGCGGGTGTAGCTGTGGTCGTGACCCTGCAGCACGAGGTCGAAGCCCAGCTCGGAGATCATCGCGGGCATGTTCTCTCGACGGTCGAGGATGTCGGAGGCGGTGGTGTGCGCGGCCACGGAGTAGATGGAGTGGTGGAAGGCGAGCACCTTCCACCTGGCCTTCGGCCCCTGCTCGGCGACGACCCGCTGCATGAAGCTGTTGTGCGCGGCGTAGTCGCGGCTGTTCGAGTTGAGGTTCACGAACAGGACGTCCTTGTAGAGGAACCAGTAGTCCCCTCCCGAGCTCGAGCCGGAGCTCGCCGCGCCGGCGGCGGGGTCGTTGTCCGGCACGTTGAAGTGCTGCTCGTACGCCTTCGACCCGACGTCGTGGTTGCCGTTGGTGACCACGAGCGGAACAGAGCGCAGCTGCCGGGGGGCGAGGAACGAGTCGTAGTGGCTCTCGTTCGCGGCCTCCTCCACCTGGTCGCCCGCGGAGAAGATCATCTCGGTGGTGGGGTTGGCCGCCTGGGCCACGTTCAGGGTGTCGATCCAGCCCGCCTCGTCGCGCTTCCTGTCGCCGGAGCCGCCGATCTGCGGATCGCCGACGAAGAGGAAGGTGAAGTCCCCCTCGAACGACCGAGTGCGGAACCGCTGCACGGCGGACCAGCTGTCGCCACCGCCGACCCGGTAGACGTACTCGGTGTTCTCCCGCAGCCCCTGCAGGGTCGCCTTGCGGCTGAACTCCCCGCTCGTGGTTCTGGCCCCGCGGGCCTGGACCGTCGTGACCGAGGTCGGGAATCGGTCGCCGGTCATCGCGGACGCGGGAGCGAACTGCGCGACCTGGGCCGAGTCGGTGTCCGAGTACCAGTTGAGCGTGCGCTTGCTCTCGTCGGCTCCGACGCCGAGCACCAGATCCGTGATGGTGGACGAGGCGCCCTCGCCGCTCTCAGCCCCGGCCGGAACCAGCGAGGCGAGATCGAGGTAGACGTCGCTGCTGCTCGCCCGGTTCTGGTACAAAGCCACGGCGACGGTGTTCGTGCCGGCGACGAGCACCGAGGCCGGCACCTCGAACGTGGACGTCTCGGGGGCGTCACCGGAGCTGCCCGCATAGGTCACGTTCCTGCGGTCCTCCGCTGCCGACTCCACGCGCGCATCGTCCAGACCGGCGACCTTCGTGCCGTTCACGAAGATCTGCACCGCGTCGTCGTAGGTGACCGAGCCGGTCAGGGCGTCGATGTCGGCCAGCTCGGCCTCGGACAGGGACACCTCGGTGCGGAAGTGATAGGTCGGCACGTCGACCCTGGTCGCCGCATCCTCATCGAGCCAGAGCGGCAGGACCGTCTCGACCGGGAACGCCGCCCCGAGGTTGGGCGTCGCGGAGCCGTTCTTGGCGCCGAAGGCACCGGGGGCGCTGCGCCAGGCGGAGTCGTCGTAGTCCTCCGTCGTCCACACCAGCCGGTCGTCAGCCCCGCGCGCCGGGTCGCTGCCGTCGGCCGAGTACCTCCAGACGGTCTCCGAGGAGACCAGGGAGCCGTCGGCCGCGGACGCCACCGCGGGAATCGTGATCACCGCGAACGGCGTCGCGACGATCGCCGACATCATGGACGCGGCGACGATCCGCCGACGATGCCGCACAGGCGCTACAGACATGGTGACCTTCTGCCTTTCGGAAGGAGCGAGGCGACGGACGTCGCCCCACGAGTGTCCGGGGCCGGGGTGAACCGGTGGTGAGCGGGGGGCGAGCATCCGGTTGCGGTCAGGCGGCCGTCTCGACGGCGCCGGGATCGCTCCCGTTCACTCCTGTGCTGTTCACTGTGCTCTGGAGGTTCCCATGCAGGTGCGGAAATACGCAAGAGCGGTGGCGGTGCTGATCGCGGTGCTGCTGTCCTCGACGGCGTGCACCTCCGTCGGCGGTAAGGACACGGCCGCGCACTCCTCCGACCCCGAGGCGAGCGGATCCTTCTGGGAGGGCATCGATCCCGCCCCCGAGTCGACGGTCGCCCCACCGCCCGATGCCGCCGAGGGCGTGGCCGTGCCGGAGGGGTACGAGGTCGTCGTCGTCGCTCGCCGGGACGACCCCCAGGCCTCGGCGCTCGTCGAGGCGGCGCGCGCGTGGGCGGAGGCGCACGGTGTCACCGCGACCGTGCGGGAGGTCGCCGAGGACGAGATCGAGCGGATCCTGGTCGACGAGACCGGTGCCGCGGACGTCGTCGTGGGCGCCGGTCCCGGGGTCGTCGACGTGTTCTCCCTCGTGACCGCGCAGATGCTGGAGCGCCAGTTCCTGGTGCTGGGAGCGCAGCTGCCGGAGCCGACGAAGAACGTCACGGCGGTCGTGTGGCCGGGCGCCTCGTTCCGGGGCACGGGGATCAGCGAGACCGGCTCCGACACCGGCTCGGGGACGACCGCTGAGCGCGCGGAGTCCGGCGTCGCCACCGGAATCGCCGCGATTCTCTCCGGCCGCACCGGCATCGTGCTGCAGCTCGGCTGACCCGCGCCCTCCGCAGGCGGTCGCCCGATCGAGACGTCGCTCTCCGGGCCGTCGCTCCGGGCCGTCGCTCCGGGCCGTCGCTCCGGGCCGTCGCGCTTTCGGCCGTGCTCAGGTGCTGAGCGGGTCCGGCTCCCGGGTGCGGGCCTGCCCGACGACGGCGTCCTGGTGGGACCCCACCGGTTCGGCGGGGGCCACGGCGTCGGTCCGGGACGTCCGCTCGAGCTTGATCGCAATGATGCCGCCCACCACGAGCACGCCGCCGAGCGCCTGCATCAGCGTGGGGACCTCGCCGAGAAGCAGCCAGGACAGCAGGACCGCGAAGAGCACCTCGGTGAGCCCGACGAACGAGGCCACCCGGGAGCCGAGCCGGGACGCGCCGATGAGACCCGTCAGGTAGGCGAAGGAGGTCGAGACCAGCACGACCACCGCGAACGGCACGTACCAGGGAACCCCGTCGGCGCCCAGGAGGGTCACCGTGTCGAGCGTGAGGGTCAGCGGCAGGATGCCGACGGCACCGGCGAGCAGCAGTGCTCCCGAGCCGATGAAGAGCCCCGCGCAGATGAGGACGACCGGGGGCAGCCCCTCGGTGGGCGTCCCCGAGAGGAGGAAGTAACACGCGAGGCACACGGCCGCCCCCGCCGCGAAGACCACGCCGAGCGGATCGAGGTTGCCGACTCCGGTCGGGTCGATCACCAGCACCAGCCCGCCGATGCTCAGGAGCGAGCCCACGATGGCGGTGGCGGCGGGCGCGCGGCGAGTCCGGCCCCAGGCGAGCAGGACGAGCAGCACGGGCGCCGAGTACTCGATGAGGAGGGAGACGCCGACCGGCATCCGCTGGATCGCGGCGAAGTACAGCACCTGCGTGCCGAGCACGGCGATCAGGCCGTAGGCGACGATGAACGCGGCGTGCCTGGCCAGCACCCCATAGCGCCCGTGCAGCGCGATCAGCGCGGGGATCAGCAGCACGAGCCCCGCGATGCCGGCCCGCGCCGCCACGGCCGCCGCGGGCGACCAGCCGGACTCGAGGAGCGGCTTCATGAACGGACCGCTCGCGCCGAACGCCGCGGCCGAGAACAGCGCGATCAGGAGGCCCGAGGAGCGCGGGCCCGAGGAGCGCGGGGATGGGGAGCGTGGGGTCTGCGTTCTCGGTGTCACCGGTTCATCCGTTTCCGTCGGTCTCGGGCTGTCACAACCAAGAAGGCTTACACTAATGACACTAGAGCCGGGCGCTGTAAGGAGTCAACATGCAGTTCACCTATGACACGGAAGAGGTGCTGAGGGTGACCGCCGTCCTGGTGAACACCACGGCGGACTCGTCCCGGTCGCGCACCGACGAGCTCGCCACGGTCCAGGAGCTCCAGGCCCTGCTCGACGAGAACGGGTACACCGGACGGCGGGACCGCGACTCCGCCGAACTCGAGGAGATGCGGTCGCTGCGCCCGGAGCTGCGGCAGCTGTGGAGCGAGGGCCGCGACGAGGCGGTGCAGCACGTGAACCGCATCCTCCGTGAGGCGAGCGCGCTCCCGCAGCTCGTGCGCCACGGCGGCGGGGACTGGCACCTGCACGCGACGGACAGCGAGGCCCCCCTGGTCACCCGCATGCGGGTGGAGGTGGCCATGGCCTTCATCGACGTCATCCGGCTCGACGAGCTCGACCGCCTCCAGCTGTGCGGGGCCGACGACTGCAACGCCGTCTTCGTCGATCTGTCCCGCAACCGGTCGAAGCGCTACTGCGACGTCGGCAACTGCGGCAATCGCATGAACGTGAACGCCTACCGGGCGAGGAGTGCCGCGGCGGGGAAGGACGGGTGACCGCCGCCTAGGACCCGGCGAGCCGGCACAGGCACCGAGCCGGGGGATTACGCTCGGCCGGGTCGGCCCGACAAGCGCGCCGAGACCTCGAGGATGTCGGTGCTGACGTCCCGGATGACGGAGATGCTGTGGACGAGAACGCGGGAAGCGCGAGGAACGCCCTGGACCGGGAACTGGCGCAGGTGGGGCCGGAGACCTTCACGGCCCGCGACTACAGGCCCGGACGCGTTGTCCACATCGTCCTGTTCAAGTTCGCCCCCTCCACGGCCGACGCCGTGCGCACGGACGTGACCGAGCGGTTCCTCGCCCTGAAGGACTCCAGGCGCCAGGACGGCGAGCCCTACATCCTGTCGATCGACGCGGGACCGCAGGCCAGCGGCGAGGAAGCCGTGGGCGCGGACTACGACCTCGCGTTCGTCGTCGTGTTCGCCTCAAGCGGCGACCGCAACTACTACGTCGGGGAGCCCGTGGTGAGCGATCCCCGGTACTTCGACGGCGCGCACGCGGCGTTCAAGGAGTACGTCGGGCCCCTGCTCGACGGGGGCGACGTGCTCGTGTTCGACATCGTTCCCCCGGCGCAGGCCTAGCCTCGGCGGGCAGCGGCTCCGGCATCGCCCGGGGTCGCCGAACCACCGGCGCCCCTGGCGCGGCCGGCAGGTGCTCGAGATGTGGCGAGACCGAGTCCGATGCCGGGGACGCGCTGCCCCTAGGTGCGGGTGCGCGCGGCCAGGGCCTCGCGGAGGCTCGTCGCGGCCGCGGGCGAGCTGTCGAACCGCCAGTCCGTCTCCTTGTTCACGTTGAACCACACGACCGCGGTCACGTCAGGCTGCGACGACAGGTACGCGATGAGGTCGCGGGACCATGCGGCCTTGTCCCCGCCCGCCTCCGCCGAGCTGGTCTCCCCGATCATGATCGGCTTGCCCGGAGCGATGGCGCGCAGCTGCTGGAGGGGACCGCCGAACAGCGCGGACGGGGAGGTCCAGGAGCTCCACGACGTGGTCGTGCCCCAGTTGTAGCCGTCGAGCGCGACGACATCCACGTAGGACGATCCCGGATAGAGGGTCGAAAGAGCGGGCATCTGCGCGTCGGGCACGTTCGGCGACCACACCCACTGGACGTTGCTCGCGCCCGTCGCCGCGACGACGTCGTGGACGTGACGCCAGGCGGCGATGTAGTCACCCGTCCCGTTGCCGTTGACGCCATCGGACCACGGGTACCACGGGCCGTTCATCTCGTGGCCGTAGCGCAGCAGGACCGGCTTCCCCCAGGCGGCAAGGGCGCGACCCCAGGTCGCGATGTGCGCGTCGTAGTCGCCCGCCGTGATGCGGTCACTCGCGTACGCGGGCTGGACGGCGCCGCCTCCCCAGGCCCAGGGCTCCCACGTGACGAGCGGCGTCGCCCCGCGGGCGGCCGTCGCATCGAGCTCCGCGATCGGCGGCGCCTGCTGGAAGTCTGCGTACCACATGAGGATCGACGGGCTCTCGCCGAGCGTCACGGCGGCCGCATCGAGCTCGGCGGACGCGAGCGGCCCGCCCGGCGTCATCAGGCCGAAGCGCAGCGGAGCGGTGCTCGTGACCGGTGGCGTGGTCGGCGTGGGCAGCGGCTCGGTGGGGACCGGTTGTCCCTTGCCGGGTTTCTTGGCCGTGCCGGTCACCTTCATCTTCGTCGTCATGGTCGTGGTCGTGCTGGTCGCGGTCATCGTCGTGGTCGTGCTTGTCGTCGCCGGCCGCGCCTTCGTGGTCATGGCCGGTCCCCGCTCCGACGCGGAGACCGAAGACAGGATGCGCTTGGCGCCGGGCGGCGCGGACGGTGGAGCCGACGGCGCCGCGGCGGCCGGCACCGCCCCGAGCAGAGCCAGCACAACGGCGACAGCGGCGACACGAGCAGAAGTTGTGATCATTTGTTTCCCCCACTCGAAAGTGTGGGGGAACGGGTCCTTCGGCGCACGTCCCCGTCCGGGTGCCTCCCGGAGGGTGTAGGCCGCGGGGGCGGGCGGCCGATGCCACCCGCCCCCGCGGCTCCGCGCGCGCGCTGCCCCTACGGCAGGCGCACCTCGGCCTCGACGGGGCCCGCGGTCGCGAGCGGAAGCGGGGCAGAGCCACCGCGGCCGGTCACCTCGTAGTCACCGGTGAAACCGCTCACCGCGACCCGCCCCTCGGCGTCGGTCCTCAGGGTCGTCGGGCCCAGCCACCACTCCCCCTTGATGAGGTCGCGCATCGCGTCGTAGGACGGCTTGGGCGAGCCGTCGGCGCGGACGAGGCCGATCGGGGCGCCGAGCCATGACCCGCTGTCGGTGAGACCCCAGTAGTTGATCGCCTGCACCGCCGGGTGCGAGACCAGCGAGCGGTAGTGGCGCACGATCTCGTCCGCCTGGCGCTCCTCGCCCTCCGGGGTCGACGGCCACTCCGGGATGACGTAGTCGTTGAGGTCGGTGATCTCCGGCGGCATGATGTGCCCGGACACGAGGCTGGTCTCCGTCATGTGCAGGGGCAGCCCGTAGCGCGCGAACCGGTCGACGGCCGCGAGCACCGCGTCCTCGCCGCGGTAGCCCTTGTGCATGTGCGTCTGCAGGCCGATGGCATCGATGCGGATGCCCGCCTCGAGCACGCCCTCGATGAGGCACTCGTAGGCGGAGCTCAGGTCGAAGTCGTTGATGAGCAGCGTGGCTTTGGGGTTCGTGGCACGGGCCTCCTCGAAGGCGAGGCGGATCGTCGCGATGCGGCCCTTCTCGCGGGCCATGCGGGTGATGCCGTTGTCGCCGTTGGTGAACACCGGCATGATCACGGCCTCGTTGATCGCGTCCCAGGTGTCGATCAGCCCGGCGAAGTCGCCGACATCCCGGCGGATGCGCTCCCGCTGCACCTGCTCGATCTCCTCGACGGGAAGGTCGAGCAGCCACGGGGCGGTGACGGTGTGCCAGACCAGCGGGTGGCCCTTGACGGTGACCCCCTGGTCGGCGAACCACCGGGCCGTCTTCTGCAGCCGCTCCGTGTCGGGCTCACCGCGCCTCGGCTCGAAGCGGCCCCAGTAGAACGGCAGGGTCGCCGTGTTGAAGAGGTCGAGCCAGAGCGGGGCGAGCC
The DNA here is from genome assembly GCF_003067705.1 of Planctomonas deserti. GTDB lineage: Bacteria > Actinomycetota > Actinomycetes > Actinomycetales > Microbacteriaceae > Planctomonas > Planctomonas deserti. The sequence goes on along the minus strand of NZ_QANL01000005.1, from coordinate 99,925 downwards.
GCTCGAGCTGCTCGATGTCGGCACCGCCGAAGGTCTCCACCTCGGTCGCGGAGCCGTGGACCTCGGTCTCCCCGTTCGCGAGCGGGATGAAGTCGAAGCCGATGTTGCCGAAGGAGAACGCGTGCCTGCGCTGCTCGACGGTCACGTCGGTGTCGGCGAGAGGGCTCCCGTCCGGGCCGAGCACGGTGACGGTCGCATCAGCGATCCGGTGTCTCATCGTCGGGTCAACGGGCGGTACTGATGCAGCCACTGGGGTCCTTACGTCGTCGTGGGGAGTGCTCCCACCATGCCATGCGGGAGCCGATTCTCGAAATCTACCGTCGAAAAGCCGTAAAGTTTCGAGGACCACCCCGCCGCATCCCGGTGGGACCCGGACGCCGTCAGAGAGGACCGCCATGCCCCGACCCGATCAGGTCACCGACCGATGCACGTTCCACGGCGAGGGGCCGTTCTGGGACAGCAGGAACTCGCGTCTCCGGTTCGTGGACATGCTCGCGGGCGACGTGGTCACGCTGCTCCCGACCGGCACCGTCACCCGCCGCCACGTCGACGACATCGCCGCGGTGATCCGCGCCCGCGAGCCGGGCGGCTATCTGGTGGCGATCGAGCACGGCTTCGCGCTGCTCGACGAGGACTGGGCCCGAACCGGTACCGTGCGGGCCTTCGACTCGCCGGCCGTGCGGATGAACGAGGGCAACTGCGACCCGCAGGGCCGCTTCTACTGCGGGTCCATGGCCTACGACGTCTCGCCGGGCGCTGGCTCGCTGTACCGGCTGGATCCCGACCTCACGGTCGACACCGTGCTCGAGAGCGTGACCGTCCCCAACGGGCTCCAATGGTCTGCGGACGGCGCGCGCGCGTTCCACGCGGACACCGGCACGGGCCGCATCGACGTCTACGACTTCGACGCCGCGACCGGCCGGCTGCACGACCCCCGGCCGTTCGTCACCATCGACGAGGAGCACGGCGCGCCCGACGGCACGGCGGTGGACGACGAGGGCGGACTGTGGGTGGCGCTCTGGGGCGGAGGGGCCGTGCGGCGCTACGACGCCGACGGGAGACTCACCGAGGTGGTCGACCTGCCCGTGACCAACGTGACCGCGTGCGCGTTCGCCGGTGCCGGCAGTGCCGACCTCTACATCACGACGTCCATGCAGGACGTCGACCCCGACGCCGAGCCGGCGGCCGGAGCGGTGTTCTCGGTCTCGACCGGCGCCCGCGGCGTCGAGCAGGCGATGTTCGCGGGCTGAGCCCGGCAGGTCCAGCACCGGGTGCCGGGGGTCTGGCGACGGATGCCGCCAGCCCCCGAAAACCCGGACCCGCTACTCCAGGCCCGCTTTCAGCTGCTCGAGCAGCGACTGGCGCACGGAGCAGTTCTCGAACGAGAACGAGTCGGCGAGGGCGTCGAGCTCGGAGTCGTCGAGCCCGCGGAACAGGTCCGCGTACTCGTAGGCGAGTGGCTCGGCCAGCGTGATGTTCAGCAGCAGGCGCGCGAGGAAGTGCGAGGTGCCGAAGGGGTAGGGGTCGAAGGCGGGGAACTCGCGGGCGAACAACTCCCGCAGGGGCTCGCTGACCTCGCGCGGACCGATCTCGTCACTCCCCCAGCCGTCCGCCGACAGCCGGAACTTCTTGGCCACGAAGGGGTCGAACCGGGTGCGGTAGGGCGTGTCGGGATTCACCCCGACGAGCCCCTGCCGGCCGAGGTCCTTGTACATCCAGGTGTTCCAGCTCACGCGGTGCCGCGAGTAGATCTCCAGCTGGTCGGCGAGGATCTGGCGCCGCTGCACGTCCTTCGCCTCGTCGTTGAAGTAGATCGGGGCGAACTCGCCGACGTAGATGGGCGTGCCCGTGCGGCGCGCGAACTCGCTGCGCTTCAGGAACTTCTCCTCCACCGCGTCCCGGTCGATGTACTGGCCGTCCGTCACGCCGGGATACGGCCCGCCGCGGCCGAAGCCCGAGGGCACGTAGTCGTGCAACGCGTAGACGATGCCCTCCTCCGGCTCGTCGAAGATCGACCAGTCGACGGAGTAGGTGTTGCCGTCGAGGAAGATGAGGTGATCCGGATCCACCGCTTTGACCGCGGCGACGATGCGGTCGTAGAACGCCGCCACGCGCGTGCCCTCCGCGTCGGCGGGCTCGTTCATCAGGTTGTACCCGCTCACCCACGGGTTGTCGCGATAGCGGTCGGCGATCGCCTCCCAGATGTTCACGGTGCGGTCCTGGAAGTGCGGATGGTCCCAGAAGCCGTCGACGTGCGTGCGGTTGTCCGAGTGCCAGTCCTGGTTCTGGTGTCCCGGGTGCGCGTGCAGGTCGATCATCGAGTAGATGCCGTTCGCGGCGCACAGCTCGATCGCCCGGTCGATGTGCCGGAAGCCGTCCTCGAGGATCTCGAAGGGCCGGGCATCGCTCTCGAGGTGCTTGTAGTTCACGTTGATGCGCACGGAGTTGAAGCCCTCGCGCCCGAGGAACTCGGCGTCCTCGCGACCGAAGAAGTTCGTGAGGAGTCGCTCGAAGAAGCGCTCCGCGCGGTCGTCCCCGATGGCCTCACGCACCGTCCTGCGCATAAAGGACTCGTTCGCGGCGTACCCCGTGATGAAGTTCTCCATCAAAAGCCAGCCGCCGATGTTCACCCCCCGCAGCCGGACGACCTCGCCGGAAGCGTCGATGAAGTCGCTTCCACGGAGGGATAGGGGTCTGGGGGTGTGAGCAGTCGCCATTGTCGTCCTTCGTCAGCGTCGTTGCGGGTGAGGATGGGCTGCAACCTCGAAAGATCAGGCCGAAGTTTCGGGAAATCTCAGTAAGGTTTCGCAGTGAGACCACACCATATCCCGGATGGAGACCCCATGACCGAAATCGACATGCGCGCCAGCCTGCTCCTCGAGCCCGGGGTGGTGAAGGTGCAGGCGAGGCCGATGCCCGAGCCCGAGCACGACGAGGTCGTGGTGCGGATCGCCGCGGTCGGGGTCTGCGGGTCCGACGTGCACTACTACCACGAGGGCCGGATCGGGGACTTCGTCGTGGAGGAACCGATGATCCTCGGCCACGAGGCCTCCGGCGTCATCACCGCCGTCGGCTCCGGCGTCCCCGCCGACCGGATCGGCGAGCGCGTGTCCATCGAACCGCAGCGGGCCTGCCGCGTCTGCGAGCAGTGCAAGCGCGGCGCCTACAACCTCTGCCCGGCCATGGAGTTCTACGCGACGCCACCGATCGACGGCGCATTCGCGGAGTACGCGGTCATCCAGGCGGACTACGCCTTCCCGATCCCCGACTCCATGAGCCTCGAGGCGGCGGCGCTGTGCGAGCCCCTGTCGGTCGGCATCTGGAGCAACCAGAAGGCCGGAACCCGCCCGGGCAGCCGGGTGCTGATCGCCGGCGCCGGCCCGATCGGCATCATCGTGATGCAGGTGGCGTTCGCGTTCGGGGCGTCCGAGGTGATCGTGTCGGACATCGCCCCGACGAGGCGCGAGGCCGCCGAGCGCTTCGGGGCCACCCGCACGCTCGACCCCGCCAATCCGGACGACGCCGACGGGGCTCTCGAGGTGGACATCTTCATCGACGCCTCGGGCGCCGCGCCGGCCGTCACGGCGGGCATCCTCGCACTGAAGCCCGGCGGCCGCGCCGTGCTCGTGGGAATGGGCAAAGACGTGGTCGCGCTGCCGGTGGGACGCATCCAGGCCCGGGAGATCGAGCTCACCGGCGTGTTCCGCTACGCCAACACCTGGCCGCTGGCGATCGAGCTCGCGAGCAGCGGCAGGGTCGACCTCGATTCGCTGGTGACCGCCCGGTTCCCGCTCGACCGCGTCGAGGAGGCGCTGCAGGCCTCGGTGGACCCGCAGGCGCTCAAGGTGATCGTCACGCCGAACGAGTGAGGCGGAGCGCCCGGAGGCGAAGCGTCCGGAGGTGGGCGCGGGCTGGCGGACTCCAGGGCCGAAACGTTTCGGCCCTGGACCGCAAGTTTGCGGCCGCGACGCCCGGGCGATTAGGCTCCCGACCATCACACCCCTGACCGACGATGCTGATGGGCCCTTCATGAACGATCTGCGCAGTTCGCAGTGGTACGGCGGCTCCGACCGCAACACCTACCTCCATCGGGCCTGGATGCGGCGGGGCTTCCCCTCGCACGCCTTCGACGGTCGCCCGCACATCGCGATCGCGAACACCGCCTCGGATCTGAGCCCCTGCAACTCGCACCTCGACGAGGTCGCCGAGAGCGTGAAGCAGGGCGTCTACGAGGCCGGCGGCATCCCGCTCAACCTGCCCGTCCCGTCCCTCGGCGAGACTCAGGTGCGGCCGACCGCGATGCTGTGGCGGAACATGGCCGCGATGGCCATCGAGGAACTGCTGCGGGCGAACCCGGTCGACGGGGTCGTGCTCCTCGGCGGCTGCGACAAGACGATCCCCGCGCTGCTCATGGGCGCCGCCTCCGTCGACATCCCGGCCATCGTCGTGCCGGGCGGCCCGATGCTGAACGGCTACTTCCGCGGCGAGGCGATGGGCTGCGGCACCGACGTGTGGAAGCTCAGCGAGGAGGTGCGGGCCGGGAGGCTCTCGGAGAAGCTCTTCCTCAAGTCGGAGGGGTCGATGATCCGCAGCCGCGGGCACTGCAACACGATGGGCACCGCATCCACCATGGCGTCGATGGCCGAGGCACTCGGCACCACGATCCCCGGGCTCGCGGGGACGCCGGCCCCGGACAGCCGGCTGCTCGAGACCGCCCACGAGACCGGCCGCCTCGCGGTCGAGATGGTGGCCGGCGGACGCAGGCTCAGCGACATCATCACGCGCGAGTCCTTCCACAACGCGATCGTCACCCTGGCCGCCATCGGCGGCTCGACCAACGCCGTCGTGCACCTGCTCGCGATCGCCGGGCGGCTCGGCATCGAGCTGACCCTCGACGACTTCGACCGCATCGGCGCGGGCGTGCCCCTGCTCGTGAACCTGCAGCCCGCCGGCAAGTACCTCATGGAGGACCTGTTCCGCGCGGGCGGCCTGCTGGCCGTGCTGCAGCAGGTGAAGGACCTGCTCGACCCGACCGCGATCACGGTCACGGGGAAGCCGTTCGTCAGCTACCTCGAGGACCAGGAGGTCTGGGACGCCGACGTGATCACGCCGCGGAACCGGCCCCTGCAGGAGGACGCGGGCATCGCCATCCTCCGCGGCAACCTCGCGCCCAACGGCGCGATCATCAAGCCCGCCGCGGCGTCGCCCGAGCTGATGCAGCACCGTGGGAAGGCCGTGGTGTTCGACTCCATCGAGGACTTCCACGCGCGCATCGACGACCCCGACCTCGACGTCGACGTGACCTCCGTGCTCGTGCTGCGCGGGTGCGGCCCGAAGGGCTATCCCGGCATGCCCGAGGTCTCGAACATGCCGCTGCCGAAGAAGATGCTGCAGGCAGGCGTGCGCGACATGGTCCGCGTCTGCGATGGGCGGATGAGCGGTACCGCTTACGGCACGGTCGTGCTGCACGTGAGCCCCGAGGCGGCCGCGGGCGGCCTGCTCGCGCTCGTCGAGAACGGGGACGAGATCGTCCTCGACGTCGAGGGACGGCGGCTCGAGCTGAACGTTCCCGACGAGGTGCTGCGCGAGCGCCACGTCAACGCGGCCACCGTCACGGGGTTCGCCGCGCCCGTCCGCGGCTGGGAGCGGCTCTACGTCGACCACGTGCTCGGGGCCGACACGGGCGCCGACCTCGACTTCCTGGTCGGTTCGAGCGGCCCGGACGTGGCCCGCGAGTCCCACTGACCGCCCGAACCGGCCTCACTGGATCCGACCGCCCCGAATCTCTAAGGATGCGCGCCGCGCCACCCGGCGGCCGCACCGAAGCCCTCACCGACGACAACGGAGAAACCATGTCCATGCGCGCCGCAGTGCTGCGTTCGCCCGGCACCCCCCTCACCATCGAGCAGGTCGACCTTGCTCCGCCGCGGTCGGGCGAGATCGTCGTGCGGATCGAGGCGTCGGGCATCTGCCACAGCGACTACCACTACATGACCGGCGACATCACCTGCCCGCTGCCGGTGGTGCTCGGCCATGAGGGCGCCGGGATCGTCGAGGAGCTCGGCCCGGACACCGCCGGCACGCTCGCGGTGGGCGACCGGGTCGCCCTGATGTGGCGCCCGCGCTGCGGCCGGTGCGTCCCCTGCATCACCGGCAATCCGGTGCTCTGCCAGTCCGGCCCGCGGCAGGCGGCGACCGGCGGCCTGCTCGACGGCACCTCGCGGCTCAGCCGGGAGGGCGAGCAGCTGCACCACTTCCTCGGCGTCTCCTGCTTCGCGGAGCGGGTCGTCGTGTCGGAGACGTCCGTCGTCCGGGTCCCGGACGGGGTCCGGCCCGAGATCGCGGCGATCGCCGGCTGCGCCGTGATCACCGGCGTCGGCGCCGTGCTCAACGCAATCGGCGAGTGCGCGGGCGAGTCGATCCTCGTGCTCGGCGCGGGCGGGGTCGGCCTCTCGAGCGTGATGGGGGCCCGCCTCGCCGGCGCGAACCCGATCGTCGTCGTCGACGTCGACCCGGAGAAGCTCGAGCTCGCGGAACGGCTCGGCGCGACGCACACCATCGACGCCAGCGCGGGGAACACGGTCGAGCAGGTGCTCGCACTGCTCCCGGACGGGGTGACGTGGGCCATCGAGGCCATCGGGCGGCCGGCCACCCTGCAGCAGGCGTTCGACTGCCTGGCGCCCGCGGGCACGCTCGTCGCCGTCGGCCTCGGCCGCGTCGGCGAGACCTTCGCCATCCCGGTCAACGCCCTGGTGCAGCGCCAGAAGCGCGTGATCGGCAGCCTCTACGGCTCGGCGAACCCCCTCGTCGACCTTCCCAAGATCTTCGGCCTCTACCTCGCCGGGCGGCTGCCGCTCGATGAGCTGATCGGCACGACCTACCCGCTCGAGCAGGTCAACGAGGCGTACGACGCGCTCGCCTCCGGGTCGGTCGGCCGGGCGGTGGTGATCCCGTGAGCAACGCGCAGGAAACCCGGTATGCCCGGTACCCGAGCCTCGAGGGCCAGATCGCGTTCGTGAGCGGTGGCGCCACCGGCCTCGGTCGCGAGTTCGTCGAACAGTTGGCCGCGCAGGGCGCGCGGGTCGCGTTCGTCGACATCGCGGTCGACGCGGGCGAGGCCCTCGCGGCCGAGATCGCCGAGCGCGGCCACCCGGCGCCCCTGTTCCTGCCGTGCGACGTGCGGGACGTGCCCGCCGTCCAGGAGGCCATCCGCCGCGCCGGCGAGGAGCTCGGGCCGATCACCGTGCTGGTGAACAACGCCGCGAACGACACCCGGCACGCCGTCGCGGAGATGGACCTCGCCCTGTGGGACGACGCCATGGCGGTCAACCTCCGGCACCACTTCTTCGCGGCGCAGGCCGTCGTGCCCATGATGCGGAGCGCGGGCCGCGGGTCGATCATCAACCTCGGCTCCATCAGCGCCCACATCGACCTCACCGACCTGCCCGGGTACATCACGGCGAAGGCGGGGATCGAGGGGCTGACCCGCACCCTCGCCCGCGAGCTCGGGCCCTTCGGCATCCGGGTGAACTGCATCATCCCCGGCTGGGTCATGACGGAGCGGCAGCTGACCCACTGGGTGACGCCGGAGGCCGAGGCCTCCATCGAGCGCAACCAGTGCCTGCCGCACAAGCTCTACCCGGAGGACGTGGCGCGGATGCTGCTCTGGCTCGCCGCGGACGACTCCCGGTCATGCACGGCCCAGCTCTGGGTCGTCGACGGCGGATGGATGTGAGGACCATGACCACTCTCGAAGAACTCTCCGCGATCACCGCGGCGGCCCGGGCGGCGGAGCACGCCGTCGCGAGCGCGAGCGACACCGTGCGCGCGGGATGGCTGCGGGCCGTCGCCGACTCCCTCGACGCGCACTCCGACGAGCTCGTGCGGATCGCGGACGAGGAGACCCACCTGGGCGCAACGCGGCTCCAGGGCGAGGTCGCGCGCACGACGGGCCAGCTCCGGTTGTTCGCGGACGTGATCACGGAGGGCTCGTACCTCGAGGCCGTGATCGACCACGCCGTTCCCACCGCCACCCCGCCGCGCCCCGACCTGCGCCGCATCCTGCACCCGATCGGGCCCGTCGCGGTCTTCTCCGCGTCGAACTTCCCGTTCGCGTTCTCGGTGGCAGGCGGCGACACCTCCTCCGCGCTCGCCGTGGGGTGCCCGGTGATCGTCAAGGCGCACTCCGGCCACTTGAAGCTCTCCGAGCGCACGGCGGAGCTGATGCTCGAGGCGCTCGAGCGGGCGGGCGCCCCGAAGGGCATCTTCGCCCTCGTCACGGGCCGCGAGGTCGGGCAGGCGCTCGTCGCCGACCCGGTCATCCAGGCCGTGGGGTTCACGGGCTCGGTGTCGGGCGGTCGCGCGCTGTTCGACCTCGCCGTGTCGCGCCCGGACCCGATCCCGTTCTACGGCGAGCTCGGCAGCATCAATCCCGTGGTCCTCACGGCGTCCGCGGTCGCCGCCCGCGGGGCGGAGCTGGCGACCGGGCTCACGGCGTCGTTCACGCTCGGCGCCGGCCAGTTCTGCACTAAGCCGGGCGTCGTGTTCGTGCCCGCGGGCGCGGGCTTCGAGGCCGCGGTCGCCGAGGCCGCATCCGGCGCAAGCGGCGGGAAGCTGCTGACCGACCGGATCGCCGAGGCGTTCCCCGCGGGCGTCGCGGCGATCGCGTCCGACCCCGCCGTCGAGGTGCTCGCCGGCGAGGTGCAGCAGGAGGACGTCACGGCCGGCGCCACCCCCGTCGTGCTCGGGACGACGGCGGCCGCGGTCGCCGAGCGCCCGGAGACGCTGCTCGAGGAGTGCTTCGGTCCCGCGACGCTTCTGGTCTCCTACGACTCGGAGGACGAGCTGCTCGACGCCCTGCGTGTGGTGCCAGGCAGCCTCACCGCGACGATCCACGGTCAGCCCGACGAGGACCTGTCGGCCCTCGTTGCGGTGCTGCGGGGGCGGGCCGGACGGGTGCTGTTCGACGGTTGGCCCACCGGAGTGGCCGTAAACTGGGCGCAACACCACGGCGGGCCATGGCCGGCCACGACCTCCCTGTTCACCTCGGTCGGCGCGACCGCTGCCCGTCGCTTCCAGCGCCCGGTGGCGTACCAGAGCGCCCCGGCGTCCGTGCTCCCCGAGGCGCTGCGCGACGAGAACCCGCTGCGGATCCCGCGCAGGGTCGACGGCCGCATCGAGCTCCCCTAGAACGAACCGCGGGAAGCGATCGCCCACGACGAAGCGCCCGAGCTCCTTCCCAGGAGCTCGGGCGCTTCGTCTCTGCGGCGGCCGGTGGCCTGCCGCGTCGGTTACTTGCCGAAGCCGGCCGTGAGGCCGCTGATCAGCTGCCGGCGCCCCACGACGTACAGCACGACGATCGGCAGCGCGGACAGGGTCACGGCCGCCAGCACGGCGGGGATGTTGACCTGGAACTCGCCCTGATAGGTCCACAGCGACAGCGGCAGCGTGCGGGTGTTCGCGCTCTGGGTGAGCACGAGCGGGAACAGGAAGCTGTTCCACACGTTGAGCGCGTCGTAGATCGCGACCGTGACGATCGCCGGCTTCGCCAGCGGCACTACGAGGCTCCGCAGCATCCGCCAGTCGCTCGCACCGTCCATGCGCATCGACTCGAACAGCTCGCCCGGGATGTCGCGGAGGAAGTTGACGAGGATGAGCACGGTGATGGGCACCGCGAACGCGATCGAGGGCAGGATCAGCGCGATCAGGGTGTCGTACAGCCGCAGCCTCGTGATCATGTAGTAGATCGGGATGATCGTCGCCTGCAGCGGGATCGCGAGGCCGAGCAGGATGAGCGAGAACGACCGCCCCGCCAGCCTGGTCCGGCTGCGCACGATGTAGTACGCCGCCATCACGCAGATCACCAGCACCACCGCGACGGTGGTCACCGACACGATCACGCTGTTCGTGAAGTAGAGCAGGAACTCGTTCTGGAGCACCGTGGCGTACGACTCGAGGGTCGGCTCCGAGGGCGGGAGGAGCGGGTTCTCCTGGTAGAAGGACGACTGCTTCCGCAGGCTCGTGAGCACCACGTAGTAGATCGGCAGGATGATGACGGCCAGCCACACCCAGCCGAAGAAGCCGCCCAGTATGTTGGGGCGCGTGCGTACGGCGGTCATGCGCCCTCCATCTGGCTCTCCATGCGGTTGGCCCCGCTCATCCGGTTCAGCGCGAGCGACAGCCCGAGCCCCACGGCCACCAGGATCACGGCGATGACGCTCGCCCGGCCCATGTCGAAGCTGCGGAAGCCGACCAGGTACATGTCCAGGGGCAGGATGCGCGTCGCCGTGCCGGGACCGCCCGCGGTGAGCACGTAGATCAGGTCGAAGTACGTGAGCGAGCCGACGAGCATGAGGGTCGACGACGTCACCATCGTGTAGCGCAGCTGCGGGATGGTGATCATCCAGAACTGCTTCCACCCGGAGGCGCCGTCGATCATCGCCGCCTCATAGAACATGCGCGGGATCTGCCGCACGCCCGCCTGATACAGCAGGCTGTGGAACGGCACGAAGGACCACGCGATCACGAACAGCACGACGGCGAACGCGAGGTTCGGGTTCCCGAGCCAGTCCTGGCTCAGGACGTCGACGCCGAGCGATGCCCCCATCCCGAAGTTCGGGTCGAGCAGCGACTTGAAGGCGATCGCCGTGGCCGCCGCCGACAGGACGAGCGGGAGGAAGTACAGCAGCGACAGGAACGAGCGATACCGCTGCTGACCCGCGATGAACACGCCGATCAGCAGGCTGAGGGGCGCCTGGATGGCCCAGGTCAGCACCATGAGCACCAGGCTCAGCCACGCGGCGCGCGCCGTGTCGGGCGCCGCGAGGGTCCGGGTCCAGTTGTCGAGGCCGGTCCACTGCGGGGTGCCGAGGCCGTCCCAGGACATGAAGCTCAGGATCACGACGCCGAACAGCGGGAGGATCGCGAACACCGCGAAGAATGCCAGCGCCGGCACCGCCATCCAGAAGGACGGCCCCCGGCTGAAGCCGCGGTTCCTGCCGGCGTCGCCGCGGGGCGAGACGACCCCTCGCGCGCCGAGTCCCGCCGACAGCGTGCGCGACGGCGCCGCGACCAGCGTTCCGGTGGTGCCGGTGCCGCGGTCGTCCGCGGCACCGGCACCCTTCGTGTCGATGGACATCCGGCTAGAGGGTCGCGTTCATGTTGGCGACGAACTCTTCCGGCGTGATCTCGAGCAGGAAGATCCGGTCGATGTTCGTCAGCAGCTCCTGCGCCTGAGCGGCGGGCAGCGCCTGGTCCCAGGAGAGCGTGAAGCTCGGCGCGTCCTCGACGAGGCTGTAGGCGAACGTCAGGAAGTCGCCGTGCTCGGTGTCGGCGAGCCGCTCCTCGATGCCGACCACCGGGGGCACGCCGCCGCCGTCGAGCAGGGTGGTGGTGTACTGCTCGTTGAACACGTACTCGTTCAGGTACGTGGTCATCTGCTCCTGGACCTCCTCGGAGGCGTTGGAGTTCAGCGACCAGTAGTTGGACGGGTTACCCACGACGTTCGCGGGGTCGCCCTTGCCGCCCTCCACCGCGGGGAACGGGAAGAAGCCGATGCGGTCGTTCTCGACCATCTCGGGGGCGTCCTGGGCAAAGCTCGAGAAGACCCAGCTGCCCTGCAGCAGCATGGCGGCCTTGCCGGTGTGCACGAGCGCCGCGTCGGCACGCGTGTCGGCGACGGTGCTGCCGAAGCCCTCCTGGAAGCCGCCCGCCTTCACGAGGTCCTGGATCTTGGTGAGCGCCTCGACGAACGCCGGGTCGGACCAGGAGTCGGGCTCCTGGGCCATGACCTTGCCGAACGCCTCCGGACCGCCGACGCGGTCGGTCATGTACTGCAGCCAGATCAGCTCGGGCCACTTCGACGCCCCGGCCACCGCGAACGGCGCGACCCCGGCCTCCTTGAACTTGGGGATGAGGTCCATCACCTCGCTCCAGGTCGTGGGCACCTCTGCGCCTACCTGGTCGAACAGGTCCTTGTTGTAGTAGACGAGCTCGGGCTGGGTCTGCGAGTTCGGCACCGCGTAGACCTTGCCGTCGACCATGCCGCCCTCCGCCACCGAGGGGAAGACACGGTCGACCAGGTCAGCCGCCCCCTCGGTGAGGTCGACGACCTTGTCGGAGTCGACGTAGTCGCGCAGCGGACCGCCGCCCCAGCTGAAGACGAGCGACGGGCCGGTGCCCGCGCCCATCGAGGTGCGGATCTTCTCCTTGTACGCGTCGTTCGCGAACCACTGGACGTCGACCTTCGCGTCGGCGTTCTCCTCGTTCCACGTCTTGAACGACTCGTCCCACATGACCTCGTGCACGCCGCCGGTGAGCGCCCAGGCCGAGGCGGTGTCGCTTCCGCCGCCTCCACCGCCCCCGCCGGCGGAACCGGGACCGCTCGAGCCGCACGCCGTGAGAACAAGCGCCGACACGGCGGCGAGCGTAAGGGGAATCGCCCGTCGTTTCTTGGTGAGCGTCATCGCCCACTCCTCTCTACGTTGAGATTGCTTCTTGATGCTACGGAACTTTTCAGGATCACCCAAAAACATTTCGGGGAAAGTGGGCCGCCGGGTCACGGTAACAGACGAAATGACGGCTCTCAACACACCGGGTGGGCTTCCTTGCGCGCCGAAACCGCGTGGAAGGAGGCGGGATCGGCCTGGATTCCCCTAGTGTGAGTGCTCCCGAAAGTTTCGAAAGGCGCCAGATGACCATCCCCAACACCTCCCGACCGACCCTGAAACAGGTGGCGCAGCGCGCCGGTGTCTCCCAGGCCACCGCGTCCAAGGTGCTGAACGGCCGGGCCGACGTCTCCACCGAGACCCGGGAACGGGTGCTCCGCGTGCTCGATCAGGAGGGCTACCAGGCCCGCGGAATCCGGCCGTCCGCCGCCGGGCACCGCCGGGTGACGGCACTGTTCGACTCGGTCACGTCGCAGTACGCGTCCCTGATCCTCGAGGGCATGATCGGCGCGGCCGCCGCCGCCGAGATCGACGTGAACGTGCAGCTGACGCCGCCGGGCTTCGCCGACCCCTCCCGCAAGGCCGCCCGCGCGTGGGTGCACGAGAACTCCACCTCCGTCGGGGTGATCGCGGTCACCTCGTCACTGCCGTCCGAGGTCATCCAGACGGCGACCCGGCTGAAGCTGCCCTTCCTGACCATCGACCCCGCCGACGACCACCAGGCCGACCTCGTGAGCATCAGCGTGACCGACTGGACCGGCGCCCGGTCCATGGCGGACCACCTCCTCCACCTGGGTCACCGCCGTATCGGCTGGGTCGGCGGACCGACGCAGTCCACCCCGACTATCGAGCGGTTCCGGGGGTACCGCTCCGCGCTCGAGAAGGCGGGGATCCCCGTCGAGCCGGAGATCTGCCGCAACGGCCCGTACAGTTTCGAGGCCGGGGTCGAGGCCGGCGCCGCACTGCTCGCGCTGCCCGACCGCCCGACCGCCATCATGGCGGCGAACGACGCCATCGCCTTCGGCGTCATGGAGGCCGCACGGCGGGCGGGGCTCTCCCTGCCAGCCGACCTCTCCGTCGGCGGCTTCGACGACATCCCCCAGGCGGAGTGGGTGACCCCGAAGCTCACCTCGGTGCGCGCGCCGCTCGTCGGCATCGGACGCCTGGCCCTCGAGACGATCCTCGCGCTGTCGGAGGGCAAGGAGCCGCCGTCGCACCACATCCAGCTCGCGACCCGGCTGATGCCGCGCGAGTCGACGGCGCCGCCGAGGGACGCGCACAGCTAGTCCAGGCCCTCCTTCGAAAATTTTCGGCATTCGGCCGAAAGGTTGACCGTCATCCGACCCGATGTTAACTTGGGCGCTACAGAGAGCCCCTGTTGCAGCGGACCTGGCTGGACGAGGACGTCGACCCATCGATATGGACAGCCACAGGTCTCCGGGCGTCGCAGACCCCGCGGCCGCAACGCAGTCATCGTCGTGCCTGCGTGGTGAGTCGCGCCTCCGTTCCCGGAGGTCGACGCCGCATCCCCGCCCCCGGCGAGGACGACCCCGCATGCGACACCGGCTCCTCAAACTCCAAGGAGCGACAATGCAGTCAGCACGATTCAGGGGAGCACAGCGCTCCATCGCCGCGGTTGCCATCACGGGCATGGCGGTCGCGGCACTCGCCGGGTGCACCGGCTCCGGCGGTGCGGGTGGCGGCGGGGGCGGCGAGGGCGGCTCGGCCACGTCGGGCACCGTCGACTGGTGGGGCTGGACGCCCGAGCAGGCGGTGGCCGAGGAGTACATCACGGCCTTCAACGAGGAATACCCCGACATCAAGGTCAACTTCCGCCAGCTCACCATCGACGGCTACGAGGCGGCGCTCCGCCCCGCCCTCGCCTCGAACACCGGTCCGGACCTCTTCGACATCGCGCCCGGCGCCCAGTTCGTGCAGTTCGGACCCAACGGCACCGACCTCACCGAGCAGGTGACGGAGGCGCTCGGCGACGACTGGGAGGACCAGCTCGCGCCGATCGGCGTGGCCGGCCTCACCGACGAGGACGGAGCGCTGCGCGGCATCCCCGTCGGCTCCACCTTCGCGGGCCCGGTCTGGATCAACCAGCAGATCTTCGACGAGCAGGGCCTCACCCCGCCGACGACCGTCGACGAGTGGGTGAGCGTCTGCGACAAGCTCGAGGCCGCCGACATCGGCTGCTTCGTGCAGGGCGCGTCCCAGGTCGCGTTCGACCAGGACACCATCCAGGCCATCGCGGACACCATCAATCCCGGCCTCTTCACCAAGGCCACGCGCGGCGAGGCGGAGTGGACGGACCCCGACCTGGTCGAGGCCTTCACCACCTGGCAGCGCCTGTTCGACGAGGGCATCATGCAGGAGGGCGCGCTCGGCGTGCAGCAGTACCCGGACGCCAACAACGCGTTCATGGCGCAGGACTACGCCATGGTCATGATGGGCACCTGGTACATGCAGTTCACCCGCCCCAACAACATGACGCTCGCCATCGAGGCGGCCGGTGTTGGCGGCGCGGAGCCGTTCAACATGACGCCGATCCCCTTCCCCGCCGCCACCGCGGAGGGCACGCCCGGCGCGATGTTCGGTGACGCCAACTACGGTCTCGTCGTGAACGCCAAGGCCGACGCCCGCAACGCCGCGACGACGTTCGCGGTGTGGCTCGGCACCTCCGAGAAGGGCCAGCAGATCGTGGCCAACGCGCTCAACGACATCCCGTCGCTCACCAGCGTGCAGCCCGACTGGGACAGCATCGAGCTGGTCAACCCCGAGGTGCAGCGCCCGAAGCTCGAGGAGCTCTACGAGCGCGCCGCGACGGTGACCGACAACCGCCTGCTGCCGAACAGCGACCTCGCGGACGCGATCGGCAACGCGGCGACCACCCTCGCCGCGGGTGACGTGACCCCGGAGGAGGCGACCGAGACACTGCAGTCGGCCGCCGAGGCCGCGGGCGTCACCTTCAAGTAGCAGCACCCCCATCCGGCGAGGCGGGCCCGCGGCGTTCGCGGGCCCGCCTCGACGGTGCGATTCAGCAGAAACGGATGGACGACGTGGTCATCAACGCACCTGTACTGACGAAGCCGGGCGACGCCTGGGAGCCGAAGTCCCAGCCGAAGCGGAGGCCGAGGCGACTCCGCTCCCCCGGCTACGTCTGGCTCATACCCGCCCTCGCGCTCTCCGTGGGCCTCATCTACTACAGCGTCGGCTACACGGGCTACATGTCGACGCTCGAGTGGGACGGAGTCAGCCCGGTCTCGCGTCCGGTCGGCGCCCAGAACTACGTCGACGCCTTCCAGGACCCGATCTTCTGGAAGGCCATCCGCAACACCGTCGTGTTCTTCGTCTTCTCGTTCGCGGTGCAGACGGCGCTCGGCATCCTGTTCGCGGCGATCATGCACTCGAAGGTCAAGCTGGCCGTGCTCTACAAGGTCGTGATCTTCCTGCCCGTCGTGCTCGCTCCGTCGATCATGGCGCCGGTCTTCCGGCAGATCTTCAGCGCGAACGGCCAGGTCAACCAGTTCCTCGAGGCGATCGGTCTCGGCTTCTTCGCCCACCCCTGGCTCGCCGACCAGGCCACCGCGCTACCGATCCTCATGGTCATCACGATCTGGCACAACACCGGGCTGACGTTCATCCTCTACTTCGCCGCCATGGGCCAGATCGAGCCCGAGGTGATGGAGGCGGCGCGCATCGACGGCGCCGGCAACTTCCGCGCCCTCTGGAGCATCGTGCTGCCGGGTGTGCAGGGCACGACCGTCGCGATCTTCATCCTCAGCATCATCGGCGCACTGAAGACCTTCGACATCCCCTACCTCGTCACCCTGGGCGGGCCGAACTACGCCACCGAGTTCCTCGGAACGCTCATCTACCGCGAGAGCATCCCGCTGGCCAACGCCGGCTACGGTGCCGCGATCTCCATCATCCTTCTCGTCCTCGCGCTCGGCCTCTCGATGATCGTCAACATCCGCTCGCAGCGGAAGGAGCAGTGATGTTCGAAACACGCAGCCGCAGGGCCAAGATCGGCCTGCAGATCCTCATCACCGTGCTGGTCCTGCCGTTCCTGTTCCCCCTCGTCGCCATGGTGCAGGGCTCCCTCGCCGGCATCGGCTGGGGGAACTACGAGGCCGTGCTCTCGCGGCCGGAGCTCCCGCTGTTCTTCCGCAACAGCATCCTCATCTCGGCGGGAACCATCGCCGTCGTCTACGTCTGCACGATGCTGGCGGCGTTCGCGTTCTCGAAGCTGCACCTCCGCGGCCGTGAGGTGTTCTTCTGGCTGATCCTGGCCGCCCTCACCCTCCCCGAGGTCGTGCTGCTCACGCCGCTGTTCTCCACGACGCTGCAGCTGGGCCTCTACAACACCTACTGGTCGGTGATCCTGCCGCTCGCGGCCCTGCAGATCCCGTTCACCGTGCTCATCACGCGCTCGTTCATGAACGGCATCCCCGACGGCCTGCTCGAGGCCGCGCGGATCGACGGCGCCAGCACGATGCGCGCGTTCTGGCACATCATCCTGCCGCTCACCCGCCCGATCGCCGCCGCCATCGTGGTGCTCACGTTCATCGGGGCCTGGAACAACTTCCTCCTGCCGCTGGTGTTCCTGCAGAGCCCGGACACGCAGACGATCACGCTGCTGCCCACCTTCTTCATCGGTCAGTTCAACAACGACCAGACGAAGGTGCTCGCCGCGGCGGTCATCACCGCCCTGCCCATCGTCCTCGCCTACCTGCTGCTCCAGCGGCTGTTCGAGCGCGGGCTGGCCGCGGGCGCGATCAAGTGACGACCGGCGCCACCGCGCTGATCCTCTCCGGAGGACCGGGGTACAGCGACCCGTGGCATCCGTTCGAGCGCACGTCGGAGGCGCTAGCCGGGGTGCTGCGCGGCGCCGGCCACCGGGTCTCGGTCTCGACCTCGGTGGCCGAACGCCTCGCCGACCTCGCCGGCGTGGATCTCCTGGTGGTCACCGCGCCGCTGCCCGACGATCCGCTTCCGCCCGAGGACCTCGACGCCGCCTCGCGTGGCCTGCGCGCATACCTGGACCGGGGCGGCGCGATCCTCGCCGTGCACGTCGGCGTGACGACGCTGCTCGGCCTGCCGGAGTGGGGATCGATCGTCGGGGCCCGCTGGGTCCCGGAGCGGAGCGGCCACCCGCCGCTCGCGCACGCCGAAGTGGCCCGGCTGGACGATCCCCGCACGGGACCGGCCGGCCGGTTCTCCCTCTTCGATGAGCGCTACAGCGACCTCGCCCTCGAGGAGGGGCTGTCCGTCGTGGTGCAGCACGAGCACGACGGGCGCACCCATCCCCTCGTCTGGACGAGGGCGGAGGGGCGCGCCCGGATCATCGCTGACGCGCTCGGCCACGGACCGGAGTCGTTCGACTCGGCCGAGCACCGCGACGTCGTCCTCCAGCTGGTGCAGTGGGCGCTCGCCTCCTGACCTCCGCGCCGTCGTCCCGAAAATTTTCGACTGATCCCCGTAATGTTGCGAGGCCGCCGAGGGCGCGCTTAGCTTGACCCGACGCGCGCCGCCCGGCCCGCGTCCGACAAAGGAGTTGACCTTGCCCCTCATCCAAGTGGACCTGAGCGCCGCGGTGTACGACGAGCTGCACGAGCAGATGAGCACCGAGATCCAGGCGGCGCAGGTGGAGGCGCTGGGCATCACCCCGGACGACCTCTTCCACGTCTTCCGCCCGCACCAGCCGGGCGAGCTGAAGTTCGACCCCGGCTACAACAACGTGGACCGCCGCGAGCTGGTCCTCATCCACATCACGATGGTGCACATGTACCCGGTGGGGAAGAAGCGCGACCTGTTCGAGGCGATCGTCCGTCGGCTCGGTGCGCTCGGCATCCGCTCCGAGGACATCCTCATCAGCGTCGTCGAGAACGGCTTCGAGGATTGGTACGCGGGCCGATGAGCGCACTCGACAGGGCACCCCTCGACGTCCTCTTCATCGGGGGCACCGGAACCATCAGCGCATCCTGCGTTCGGCTCGCCGCCGAGGTGGGCATGACCGTGCACGTGCTCAACCGCGGGCGGAACTCCGCCGGGCGCGAGCTGCCCGACACGGTCGACTGGCTCACGGGCGACGTGACCGACGACGAGAGCCTGCTCGCCGCGCTCGGCGACCTTCGGTTCGACGCCGTGGTCAACTTCCTCTCCTACGACGGACCGGACGCCGAGCGCATGGTGCGGCTGTTCGCGGACCGCACGAAGCACTACGTCCACATCAGCACCGCCTCCCTCTATGGCAAGCCCGTGCTGCAGACGCCGATCACCGAGTCGACCCAGCTGCACAACCGCTTCACCGAGTACTCGAGGAAGAAGCTCGACGCCGAGCACGTGCTGACCCGCGCGTTCGCGGAGCAGGCCTTCCCGGTGACGATCGTCCGCCCCTCCCACACGTACGACGACGCGAACCCGCCGCTCCCCGGCGGCTGGACCATCTTCGACCGCATCGCGCGGGGCGACGAGATCGTCGTGCACGGCGACGGCACGTCGCTCTGGACGCTGACGCACGCCGAGGACTTCGCGCAGGGCCTGATCGGGCTGCTGGGCAACCCGCGCGCGGTCGGCGAGGCATTCCACATCACCGGTGACGAGACCTACACCTGGGACCAGATCTACACGCTGGTGGCGGGCGCTCTCGGCGTCGAGGCGAAGCTCGTGCACATCCCCTCGGAGATGATCTCCGTCGCCGCCCCGGACTGGTTCTGGTCCGAGCTGCTGATCGGCGACCTCGCGCACAGCGCTGTCTTCGACAACTCCAAGCTGCGCCGCTACGTGCCGGGCTACTTCCCCTCGCTGACGTTCCACCGCGCCGTGCTGCGGATGGCCGAGTGGCGGAAGGCCAACCCCGACAGGACGCAGCCCGACGCGGCCACGGACGCGGTCTTCGACCGTCTGGTCGAGGGGTACCACCGCGCGGCGGAGGTCTACGCGTCGCTCGCACCGAAGGGCGAGTGAGCAGCGCGTGAGCACGACGGGTCAGGAGGACGACGAGGGTCGCGGGCGGACGCCGCTCGAGCGACGCCGCCTCGGCTCCACCCCGCTGGAGGTGACCCCGGTGTGCGTCGGCACGAGCCCGCTCGCCGACATGGCGTTCCTCTACGGCTACAGCGTGGACGAGGAGACCGCGGTGGCGACCGTGGAGGCGGCGCTGGACAGCCCGTTCAACTTCCTCGACACCTCGAACGGCTACGGCAGCAACGGCGAGAGCGAGCACCGCATCGGGCTCGCCCTCGCCCGGCGCGGCGGCCTGCCGGAGGGGTATGTGCTCGCGACGAAGGTGGACCCGGCCCCCGGGTCGAGCGACTTCTCTGGTGCGCGCGTGCGCGCGTCGCTCGAGGAGAGCATGACGCGCCTCGGCGTCGACCACATCCCGCTGCTGCACCTGCACGATCCGGAGCGCATCTCCTTCGAGGAGGGCGTCGCCCCCGGCGGACCGCTCGAGACCCTCGTGCGGCTGAAGGAGGAGGGCCTCGTCGACCACCTCGGCGTCGCGGGCGGCACCCTCGACGTGATGCACCGGTACGTGGACACGGGGGCCTTCGACGTCGTGCTGAACCACAACCGCTACACGCTTCTCGACCGTTCGGCCGAGGCGCTGTACGACAAGGCCGTGGCGCGCGGCATGGGCGTGCTCAACGCGGCCCCGTACGGCGGCGGGATGCTGGTGAAAGGACCCCAGGCCCAACCGAAGTACGCGTACGGGCAGCGCGACGACACCATCCCGCAGCGGGCGGCTCAGATGATGGCCGCGTGCGAGCGACACGGCGTGCCCCTCGCCGCGGCAGCGCTGCAGTTCTCGGTGCGGGATGCGCGCATCACCTCCACGGTGGTCGGCATGTCGTCGCCGAAGCGGATCGCGCAAACGCTCGAGCTGCTTGCCGTCGAGATCCCCGAGAGCCTTTGGGAGGAGCTCGACGCGCTCACTCCCCCGCGGGAGCTCTGGCTCGACTGACCCCGGCCCGGCCCGTGGAGCTCCACGGGACCGTGCCCTGCCCCCACCCGATGAGGAGACCGGTTCCATGGCGGAACGCCCACCGACAGCGCTGAGGGTGGATGGCGGACGGTTTGTCGACGGCTTCGGCCACGACATCCGGCTCCGCGGGGTCTGCGTCGGCGGCTGGCTCAACATGGAGAACTTCATCACCGGCTACGCCGGCACCGAGACGCGCATGCGGGCGCGCGTGCGGGCGGTGCTCGGCGACGACCTGTACGGGTACTTCTTCGAGCGCCTGCTCACCGCGTTCTTCGGGGATCGGGACGCCGAGTTCCTCGGCGAGAACGGCTTCACCCTCGTGCGGATCCCGGTGAACTACCACCACCTCGAGCGCGACGACGAGCCTTTCTCGATCAACTCCGACGGGTTCCGGCACCTCGACCGGGCGGTCGAGGCGTGCGGCAGGAACGGGGTCTACTCGATCCTCGACCTGCACGCGCTGCCCGGGTCGCAGAACCAGCACTGGCACTCCGACAACGCCGACGGCCACGCCGCCTTCTGGGACAACCGCCAGTACCAGGATCGGGTGGTGCGCATCTGGGAGGCGATTGCCGAGCGCTACCGCGGCAACACCTGGGTCGCCGGCTACAACCTGATGAACGAGCCGGCCGACGAGTCCCGCGCCGTGGTCGGGCCGTACTACCGACGCCTATTCGACGCGGTGCGCGCCGTCGACCCCGACCACATCGTCTTCCTCGACGGCAACACGTACTCCACCGAGTTCGACATCTTCGAGAGCGAGCCGTGGCCGAACACCGTCTACTCGCTGCACGACTACGTGCCGTCCGGGCTCGGTCGCGGCGGCCCCTATCCCGGCAGGACGATGGACGGAGTCTGGATCGACAGGGACGTCGTGCACGCCAAGTTCCTGACCCGGTCCGAGTACGCGAGGAGCACCGGCACGCCGCTCATGGTCGGCGAGTTCGCGCCCATCTATACCGGGGACCCCGCGACGGACGCCGATCGGCGCGCGATCCTCGCCGACCAGCTCGACATCTACCGGCGGTACGGGGCCAGCTGGACCTCGTGGATGTACAAGGACCTCGGCAGGCAGGGCCTCGTGCACGTCCGCCCCGACTCCGCCTATTTGCGGCGGTTCGGTGACTTCGTGACCAAGAAGAACCGCCTCTCCGCGGACCGCTGGGGCGGCGACGGCGTCGGCGTGCGCGAGGTCTCGCAGCCGCTGCAGGACCTGATCGCCGCGGAGTTCCCGGACTTCGACCCGTACCCGTGGGGCCGGGCGGACTGGGTGCGGCTGATGCTGCTGAACATCACCGTCTCCGAGCCCCTCGCCGCGGAATATGCGGAACTGTTCCGCGGATTGGGCAAGGATGAGCTTGCGGAGCTCGCCGACTCCTTCGCATTCGAGAACTGCGTCGTTCGCGAATCGCTGCTCGAGCAGCTGGCACACGGCTGACCCGCACCGCACCTCCGCACTGCTACACCTCCGCACCTCCGCATCGCTCATCTCTCCGGAAGGCACCCATGAGAACCGATCTCCCCGTCGTCCCCCTCGGACGCTCCGACCTCTCGATCACGCGCGTCGGCTTCGGCGCCTGGGCCATCGGCGGCCCCCGTCAGGGCGACTGGGCCTTCGGCTGGGGCCCGCAGGACGACGACGAGTCGCTGCGGGCGATCCGCCACGCGATCGAGAGCGGAGTGAACTGGATCGACACCGCCGCCATCTACGGACTCGGGCACTCGGAGGAGGTCGTCGGCCGTGCGGTCCGCGACTTCCCCGAGCAGGACCGGCCGTACATCTTCACCAAGGGCGGCGTCGTCTGGGACGACGAGGACCGAGGGAAGCCCTCGCGCCGCATCGCGAACCCCGAGTCCTTGAAGCGCGAGGTCGACGCGTCGCTGCGCCGGCTGGGCGTCGAGCGCATCGACCTGTACCAGGTGCACTGGCCCACCACCGACGGCACGCCGGTGGAGGAGTACTGGCAGGCGATGCTCGACATCCAGGCCTCGGGCAAGGCGCTCGCGGTCGGGCTGTCGAACCACTCGCCCGCCCAGCTGGAGGCCGCCGAGCGGCTCGGTCACGTCGACTCGCTGCAGCCCAAGTTCTCCGCGCTCGCGCCGCAGAGCGCCGAGGACGTGCTGCCCTGGTGCGCCGACCACGGCACCGGCACCATCGTCTACAGCCCGATGGGCTCCGGCCTGCTGAGCGGCGCCTTCACCGCGGAGCGGGTCGAGAGCCTGCCCGACGACGACTGGCGCAAGCACAGCGACGACTTCACGACGAACCTGGCGAAGAACCTGGCGATCGGTGAGGCCCTCGGCCGCGTCGCCGAGCGTCACAACGTGCCGCAGGCGGCCGCCGCGGTCGCCTGGACCCTCGGCTTCCGCGGGGTGACGGGTGCGATCGTGGGCGCCCGCCGCCCTGACCAGATCGACGGCTGGGTTCCCGCCGCGTCCCTGGAGCTCACCGCGGAGGACTACGCGGAGGTCCGCGCCGCGGGGGCGGAGGCCTCCCCCGAGTAGCGCCGCCTCCCGTCCCGCACCGTCGAGGTGCGGGACGGGAGAACGCGCCGCCGACGGGGGCGCGGTCGGTGCGCGCTCGGCCTGCGCCGCAGCGCGGCGTAGAATCCTCTGTGCCCTCCACGCCCCCGCAGACCTCCGAGTCGCGTCCCATCGACCCCACCGACCTCGCGACGACGCTGCGCGTGCTCGCCGAACTGTCCGAGTTCGACGCCGAGCATCCCGACTTCACGGCCGTGCGCCGGGCGACCGCGAAGTTCTTCAAGGAGCACAAGAGGGGGCGCCGCCTGGAGCGACGCGAACGGATCGCCTCGGCCGATCGCGTCGTCGTCGCCGCCACCGCGACGGGCGCGCCGGACCGCATCGACGACGAGACCCGCGGCATCCCGCTCACGAGCCGCTCAGCGGCGCCGACCGCCGGTGAGCTGCTGAAGCCGCGCAACTGCTACATCTGCAAGCAGCCCTACACGACGGTCGACGCCTTCTACCACCAGCTCTGCCCCGGCTGCGCGGCGAAGAGCCACGGCAAGCGCGAGGCGCGAACCGACCTCACCGGCAGGCGGGCGCTGCTCACCGGCGGCCGCGCGAAGATCGGCATGTACATCGCGCTCATGCTGCTGCGGGACGGCGCCCACACGACCATCACGACGCGCTTCCCGCGCGATGCCGTGCGACGCTTCTCGTCGCTGCCCGATTCCGGCGACTGGCTGCACCGCCTGGAGATCGTCGGCATCGACCTGCGGGACCCTGCTCAGGTGATCGCCCTGGCCGATCACGTCGCCGCGCAGGGGCCGCTCGACATCCTCATCAACAACGCCGCGCAGACCGTCCGCCGCTCGCCCGGCGCCTACCGGCCGCTCGTCGAGGCCGAGCTCGCACCGCTGCCCGACGGCCCTCTGCCGGCGCTCGTGACCTTCGGGCACACGAACGACGCGCACCCGCTCGCGCTCGCGCAGTCCGTGAACTCGCACCCCATCCTCGCGGCCGCCGCCCACACGGCCGACCGGTTGACGGCCGAGGCGATGGCGCCGGGATCGAGCTCGCTCGAGCGTCACCTCGCGGGCAGCGCCATCGACGCGGGCGGGCTCATCCCCGACGAGCTGACGGTCAACTCGTGGACGCAGCACGTCGACAAGGTCGAGCCGCTCGAGATGCTCGAGGTGCAGCTGGTGAACGCGACCGCGCCGTTCCTCCTCATCTCGCGGTTGCGCGGTTCTCTTGCCGCGTCGTCCGCCCGGCGCACTTACGTCGTGAACGTCTCGGCGATGGAGGGCGTGTTCTCGCGCGGCTACAAGGGGCCGGGGCATCCCCACACCAACATGGCGAAGGCGGCGCTGAACATGCTCACCCGCACGAGCTCGCGGGAGATGTTCGAGAGCGACCGGATCCTCATGACGGCTGTCGACACGGGCTGGATCACGGACGAGCGACCGCACTTCACGAAGGTGCGCCTGGCCGAGGAGGGCTTCCACGCGCCGCTCGATCTCGTCGACGGCGCCGCCCGCGTCTACGACCCCATCGTGCGAGGCGAGGCGGGCGAGGACCTGTTCGGCGTCTTCCTCAAGGACTTCGAGCCGTCCAACTGGTGACGTGATCGAGCCCGCCCCCCGCAGGACTCCGCCGTGCCGTCCGCTTCGGATGCCAGTATCGTTGCCGGGATGACAGCGACCGGTGCGGGTTCGAAGCACGCGCTCCGCGAGCGC
The DNA here is from genome assembly GCF_003067705.1 of Planctomonas deserti. Classification (GTDB taxonomy): domain Bacteria; phylum Actinomycetota; class Actinomycetes; order Actinomycetales; family Microbacteriaceae; genus Planctomonas; species Planctomonas deserti. The sequence goes on along the minus strand of NZ_QANL01000005.1, from coordinate 75,284 downwards.
ATCCTCGCGGCCGGTGTGCACCTGTTCACGGCGTCCGGCGTGCTGCTCGCGCTCGCCATGGTGCACTTCTCCTACCGCCAGGATGTGCGCACCGTGCTGTGGCTCTTCCTGGCGGCGATGTTCATCGACGGCGTCGACGGGTTCCTCGCTCGCGGGGCCCGAGTGAAGACCGTGCTGCCGACCATCGACGGGGCGTTGCTCGACAACATCGTCGACTTCATCACCTACGCGTTCGCGCCGATGGTGCTGCTCTGGAGTACCGGTTACCTGCCCGACGGCATCGCCGGCGGTGCCGTCGCCGGGGCCGTACTCCTCGCATCCGCCTACCAGTTCTGCCGCACCGACGCGAAGACCGACGACCACTTCTTCCGGGGGTTCCCGAGCTACTGGAACATCGTGGCCTTCTACGCCGTCGTGCTCGGGCTCGGCCAGGTTGCGACCGTCGTGCTGCTCCTCGCGCTCGCGGTCGCCTCGTTCGTGCCGATCGACTACCTCTATCCGTCGCGCACGCGCCAGCTCTGGCGGACCACGATGATCCTCACCGCGCTCTGGTTCGTCGGCTACGCGGCGGCCGTGGCGACCATGCCGGACACGCCGGCCTGGATCATCGCGGCGACCCTCCTCTACGTCGTGTACTACACGGTCGCCTCGGTCGTGCTCACGATCCGCCGCCGCCGAGGAGCGGCGGTCGGGGCCAGGAGCGGAGCCACGAGCCGCGCGGCGGACGGAGCGACGCGGTAGTCCCTGCTGTACCTAACCGGCGGCCCGCGGACGCGGAGTTCCGGAAGCGATCCGCCTAGCCTCTACGGTTCTCTTGACACGTCGAGCCGTGGGGCGGGAGCGTGATCGTCATACCAAGCGGTGCTCGGCAGGCTGCGGAGGCAAGGAAGCCTCCACCCCCGCGTCGACACAGCGAACGCTTCTCCTCCGCGTCCCTTGCGCGAGAAGCGAGTCCCGCGGCGCGGACGCGCCGCACCATCGATCGAGATCCCCGGCCGCAGCGACAGGGCTGTCCTCACGAGGTCCGCTCGTCCCCGCCGGTGCCCGAGGGCATCTCGAGTGCGCCGAGCTATCCCAAGGAGTTCCTTCCATGAAGACCACATTCCGAGTCCTGGCGACGGCGCCGGTGCTCGGCCTCATCCTCGTCACCGCCACGCCCGCGCAGGCGGCTCAGCCGCTGTCCACGGCCGCCACAACCGCCACAACCGCCACCGCGGAGGTTCAGGCCTCCGCTTCAACACTCGGGCCGTGGCCCGTGCTGTGGAGAGGCTCACCCGACGCCTCGTTCCCGGTCACGGTTCGCTCGCTGCAGCACCTGCTCAACGCGCACGGCGCCCGTATCGCTGTAGACGGCATTTTCGGACCGGCAACGGATTCCGCCGTGAGGACCTATCAACGTGCGCGCGGCCTCGTCGTCGACGGCGTGGTGGGCGCCGCGACGTGGTCATCGCTCATCGTCACGGTCAGACGGGGCAGTACAGGCTCGGCGGTCCGGGCCGTTCAGGATCAGCTGACCGATCGGCGATGGGTCATCCTCACCGTCGACGGCGTGTTCGGCGGCAGAACGGACGCGGCCGTCCGTGAGTTCCAGAGATTGCTGTCGCGGCAGATGCCCTTCACTGTCGACGGCGTCGTTGGCCCCAGAACCTGGAAGGCGCTCATCCTGGGGTTGATCGTGGCCGACTGAAGCCACGGGTCGCGGCGGACGGGCCCGGCGGAGCCGCGGGCTCGTCCGCTACCCGGCGGTCCGGGTCAGGATGAGTCGCCAACGCCTCCGTTGCCTGCTCGCTGGCCCGGTGTACGCACAACTGCGTATTCCGGGCCTCCGTCCCCGCTCCTATCGTCCACCCAACCGGAAACAAGAAGGACGGGAGAGGGCTGTGTCAGTCGTGACGACGCGATCCATCATGCAGGGCTACTTCACGGCGATGGTCGAGCGGAGGGACTTCTCGCAGTTCTTCACCGCTGATGTCGTGTGGACCACCATGGAGTCGGGTGAACAGATACGCGGCCGGGGTGCCGTTCGCGACCATATCGGCGACGCTCAGACCCGGATCTTCGACGCCCATCCGGAGGTCATCAATCTCGTCGTCGACGACGGGGTGGTGGCACTCGAGGCGCTGTTCGTCGGCAGGCACATTGGGGAGGTCGCGGGTATGGAGCCGTCCGGCGTGGACATCCGGGTGCCGTACACGATGTTCTACCGGGTGACCGACGAGGGGATCACCGAGCTCCACTCCTACCTGTCCCCCAGCGTGGTGCTCGAAGAGTTGCACCAGGCAACGCTTCGAGCGACGGACGCTCCCACCTCCACTGTCCTGTGATCCCGCCTCGCCTCCTCTACCGAGCGGTGTAGGTCTGCGTCACGGACGAGGCGGAGAACCCGGCCTGCACCCCGCCGCCGGCCACGGTGATGCGGTTGCCCACGAGCACCGGGAAGATGCCGTGCCGGGCGGTGAGCATCGGGGTCCCGAGCCGCCAGGTGCCGGTCTGCGGGTTGTAGATGTCCACCCGGTCGTACACGCGCTGGCTCGTCGCGCCCGCGCCGGTCGCGGTCTCGCCGCCGAGGACGAACATCTCGCCCTTGGAGAACACCGCCTTGCCCATGCCGCCCCGTGCCTGGGGCAGAGGAGCGAGGCCGGAGCCGCTGGTGGCGCTCGAACGCCAGGTGTTCGTCGCGGGGTCGTAGACCTGCAGGGTGTCGAAGCCATTCGCCACGGAGTTGCCGTCCCCGCTGCCGGGTCCGCGGCCGCCAGCCACGTACATGCGGGTGCCGTCGGTGGCGGATGCGGCGTGGTTGCGACCCTGCGGCATCGGCGCGATCTCCGTCCACGTGTTCGCCACGGGGTCGAAGCGGGCCACGCGGGTCGTGGTGGTGCTGCCGACGATGCCGCCCGCCACGTACACCCTCCCGCCGATCAACGCGGACGAGCTGGAGCCCGCCGCGAACGGCATGTCCGCGCCGAGGGTCCAGCGGTTCGTCGCGGGGTCGAAGATCTGCACCTTGCCCGCACCAGAGCCGAGACCGCCGAAGAGGTACAGCTTCCCGCCGATCACCTCCGCGGTGTGGTGGTGGCCCACGAAGGGGCGCACCGGAAGGTCGCTGCGCCACGTGCCGGTGGACACGTTCAGGGCGAGGGTGGCGTTGCTGCTCTCCCCGACGAGGTACAGCGAGGATCCGATAACGCCCCCGGCCACCTCACCGAGGGCGACGGGCAAGGCGGGACCGTTCTCCCACCGCTGCTGGAACCGCCCGGTGTAGGTGCTGGTGGCGTGGCTCCCGCCGGTGAAGTAGACCGTGTCGCCCCACACTCCCGCGACAGCGGTCTTGCGGCCACCCGGGAGGGCCGGCAGCACCGACCAGACGTTGCTTGCGGGGTCGTATGCCGTGACGTCGCGGCTGGCGATGTTCCCGGTATTGGTGCCGCCCATCACGAGCAGCTGCCCGTCGCGCACGGCCGTGGCGATGTGACTGCGGGGCTGGGGCAGGCTGGCGACCTTGGTCCAGACGTTCGTCGCGGGGTCGTAGCGGTGCACGTCGGCCTGCAGCCCCGTGTTCTCGTTCTCGTTGTGCTGTCCGCCGATCGCGTAGATCTTGCCGTCGATGGCGGCGCCGCCCAGGTGGTTGCGCGGGTTGGGGAGGCCCGCCCTCGCCGCCCAGGTCGTGCCGCCGTCGAGGTTGAGCACCCAGTGGTCCGGCTGGTCCGGGTCGGCCGTGGACCCGGCCACGCGGTTCGTCCCGCCGTAGTAGTGCAGTTCCCGACCGACGATCGCGGCGGCGCCGGCCCCGCGCGGTGCGGGAAGCTGCGGTCCCGCGCTGTAGGTGCGGGTCACGGTGTCGAACTTCCAGACGCTGCGCGTCGCGGGGCCGGGGTGGTCGCCGACGTACCCGCCGATGAGCCAGATGGTGGTGCCGTCGACGACGACGGGTGAGTGCGTGAGTTCAACCGGGAAGTCGGGCAGACGGGACCAGCTGTTGCTCGCGATGTCGTACACGTCGCTGCGCGCGGTCGTCGTGGTGCCGACGTCGAAGCCGGAGAACACGTACAGCCGGCCGTTCACGACCGCGCCCTGCGCCTCGGACTTGCCGATCGGGGCATTCGTCTTCGTGTCCCAGCCGAAGGGGGTCGGGTCGCCCGCCGACGGCGTGGGCGTCGTGGTAGTGCCGGACGGGCCAACCACAGAGATGGCAGCGACGCTCGGCTGGTCCACCGTGGCGGTGAAGGCGATGTCCAGGCGGCCGTCGCTCACGGGAACGGTGAACGTCCTCGTCGTCGCGGTCATCGCGCCCACCGCGGCGAAGATGTCGAAGTTGACCAGCTCGGTCGTTCCGCCCTCGAGGTTCGCACTGAAGACCCGCTTGCCTGCGCCGCCGGGGCCGCCGCCGGTCGCTCCGTGGTAGAGCTCGGCGAAGTGCAGGGTCACCGCGTAGTTGCCGGTCGCGCTGACCGGTATCGCGTAGCTGAAGCCGCCGCGATCCACGGTGGCGCTCCGCTCGTTCAGGTACAGGGCGTCGTCCGTGGTGTTGGCGATGGCGGTGACCCTGCTGTTCGAGTAGGTCTTCCCGCCGCTGAAGTACGCGTCGGCGCCCCAGGTGGCGCCGCCCGTGCTGACGGATCCGCCGCCGGCATTCACCCGCACCGTCTGAGCGGGCGTTGGGGTGGGGGTCGGAGTCGGCGTGGGGCTGTCGGGCACGTTGTCCACCGTGAACGTCGTCGCCCCGTTCGCGACGTGGCCGTCGGAGTGCGTGATGCGGGTGCTGATGGTGTGCGACCCCTCACTGATGCCCCGGGTGTCGAACGCGTTGGCGGCGGAGGCGCTGCCGCCCGCGAAGTCGAAGGGGGCCTCCCGCTCGACCTGCCGGGGCGCTCCCGTCATCGCCTCGTTGTCGAGCCAGAACTCCACCATGCGGATCTCGGGCTGCGCGGGCACGAAGGGATAGATCGAGCTCTTCACGGAGGCGCCGCTGAGGAGGCCGGAGGGCGTCCGGCTGGCGGATGTGCTCACCTGCATCGGTGCTCCGTCGACGTCATGAGCGACCGCGGGGGTTGGCACCGCAACGGCGAGCAGCAGCCCCGCCGCCGCGACGGCGAGAGCTCGCAACCCTCTGCCGAAGGATCGACCACCCGTTCCCGCTTTGGAGGAAGAAGGAACCCGCGTGGACGCGCCTTCATGACGGGACGTGGGCGTGGGCAGGGGCATGGGCATGCGGGAGCTCCTCGGGAAGGGCACGGCCTGTCCGGCGTTCGGGGTGAGGTTCTCCGCCGTATTTCACGGGTCCGTAATTCGTGACATTAGTACCTGAGGTTGTCTCATGTCACGTGTTTCGCCAGCCGATTCTTTCGCGTCGGCCCCGGGCGGGCATCCGCGGCTCAAGAAATCCACAAGGCCCGTTCCTCACTCTGATCACGCGCGGCGACGGGGCCGCGCACAGACCAGAGGGAGGCCTGACCTCATGAACGAGCCGAACGTCCACGGTGGCTCGACCGAACACAGCGGCACCATCTCACGCCGCGGCGTGCTGATCGGACTGGCCGCGGGCTGGACCATGCTGTCCGCCTTCAGCAGCACGACGGTCGCGCATGCCGCGCCGGCCGTCCGGAAGGTCGTCAAGATCCTGTCCGGTGCGGCGGGAGCGGGACACGGCGCTGGCAACCCGCGCGGAGCCGACATCGCGGTCACGGTGGGCCGCAACGCCCAGGGCCGATTCGGTCTCATGTTCCCGAAGCTGCCGGCCTTCGCCCCCGATGACGCCCTCCTCGAGGAGCTCGCCAAGCAGATGATCGACCGGACGCCGCCGCTGTCCGACGTGAAGCTCAGCAACGACGGGTTCGACAACGCGAGCATCCCGGCCGGGTTCGTCTACCTGGGGCAGTTCATCGATCACGACATGACGATGGACAAGACGCCGCTCGGCTCGCAGCAGGCGGACAAGCACGGCACCCTCAACTACGACACCCCGTTCTTCGACCTCGGCTCGGTGTACGGCCGAGGGCCGATCCTCGATCCGCAGCTGTACGACCCCGCCGACCGGCGCCTGATGCGCATCGGCGTCACCGCCGAGGGTCACCCGGATCTCCCCCGGCAGGCGGACGGTAAGGCGATCATCGGCGACCCCCGCAACGACGAGAACCTCATCGTCGCTCAGCTGCACCTCGCCTTCCTGCAGCTGCACAACCGGTTCGTCGAGTCCGGGCAGTCGTTCGCCGAGGCGCAGCGGCTCACCCGGTGGCACTTCCAGTGGCTCATCGTGAACGACTTCCTGCCGCGCATCGTCGGGCAGGCGATGGTCGACAGCATCATCAAGAACACCCCCGGCAGGCCGTCGCAGGTGAACCTCCGCTTCTACAGGCCGGGCGACAAGAAGCGCCCGATGATGCCGGTGGAGTACTCGGGGGCCGCGTACCGCTTCGGGCACAGCATGATCCGCGCGGAGTACGAGATGTCGGACGGCATCACGGTGCCGTTCTTCGGGCGCGCGCCCCACGACCTGCGTGGATCCCGGCCCCTGCCGGAGTTCGCCTGGGCGGACTGGAACTACTTCTTCGACATCCCGGGGCTGGGAATGCCGGACGACCGCAATCTCAGCCGGCACATCGACACGAAGCTGGCGCTTCCCCTGGAGAAGCTGCCGCCTACGGTCGTGCAGCACATCGACAACGGGATCCTCTCCCTCGCGGAGCGGAACCTCCTGCGCGGCAAGCAGCTGGGCCTCCCGTCCGGCCAGGACGTGGCGAAGGCGATGGGTCTCGCGCCCCTGTCGAACGGCCAGCTCGGGCTCACGAACACGGCCTGGAACGGCAAGGCGCCCCTGTGGTTCTACATCCTCAAGGAGTCGGAGCTCGCCGGCGGCCTCAGCGTCGGGCCGGTCGGTGGCCGGATCATCGCCGAGGTGATCCTCGGCATCCTGTCGCTCGACCGCGACTCCTACCTCAACGCGGCGACCGGCTGGGCTCCCCCGACGCTGCCCTACGCCTGCGGCGACATGCTCCTGCAGGCCGGCGCCATCACCATCGAGGGTCACCCGGAGGCGGAGGGCGCCGAGGACGAGGGCGTGGAGGCCCCCGAGGAGCCGGAGGCGCCGGAGGACGCCGAGGTCGAGGAGCCGGAGGAGCCGGAGCTCGCGGAGGTGGGAGCGGCCTAGGCCGGCCACCGCCCTCTTCCGATCTCGCTGCTGCTGCTGGGTCGAGATAGGAACAATCGGCGACCCGATGAGCGGCTTAGACGAGCTCGGGTCGACGGATGCTCTCCGCTCCGCCGTCGATGAAGATCACCTGGCCGCCGCGGTCATCGGGGTGAGGATCACGCCCGGTGCGACGGCGTTGAGGGCGATGCCGGCCCCGGCCCAGCTCTCCGTGGGCGCGGTTCGTCGCACCCATCGGGCCACGGACAGCTTCGACGTCGTGTAGAGCACGCTCGAGCCGGTCGCGCTCGCGGTGGCGCCCCGGAGACTCGCAAGTTTCCGGGACTTTTCGATCAGACTGACAGAATTTGAACCTGCGACCCCTTGGAGAATTTAGTCTCCATCGGGTCTTCGCCTGATGTCTCGAGAACTCACCAAATCCCTTGTGATGACGGGGAACCGGGCGGTTCGCTGCCTCCGATCGTACCCGGTTTCTTCCGGTCGTCCGCGGTTGAAAGTGATGGGAAAACGATGGGCGAGGATTCAATTGAAGCAGTCGCGCACAACGGGTCACAGCACTGGCCCACTGGTCAAGGTTCCGCGCGGCCTCATCACACCGGTGGCCGCGGCCGCAGCAGCGCGGAACGGCCAGTCGCCCTGGCAGGCGCCCAAGGCGAGGTGTGGTCCCGAGAAGCGGCTCTGACACTCCTCCCCAGTGGCGCCGCTGATGACACCGGACGAATCGGGCCAGTGCTTCGGGGCTCACTTCGGAGCAACTGGAGGTCATCAGGCGACGCACCGCCGGCCACGAGTTCCACACCCTCAGCCCCCACCTCTTTCGTTACAACCGCGCCGACGTCACCCGTCGAGCGTTGCATCCCGGATGCTCGGTGGTCTTCTCAGCCGTGACTTCAGACAAGGCAACCCACCCGGGAAAAGACGCGCGAGCAGCGGGCAGAAGACATCCCCCTGGGGCGCTCACCGCTCTCGAGTGACATCGACAAGGGCCTCCGCAGCGCACGCGCCACTCCTGCGCAGGCGACATCGAGCAGCAACGACCGCCAAAACTCGCCGTCGCCCGCCGATAGCCCAAAAACAACGGCTACCAGGTCTCCGACCGTGGACGCGTCCCAACAAGCTCGCCGAGCTAAATCGTGCGGCAACTCGCTGACCGGTTCATCAGGCTGCGCCTCGAGCTCGGGCAGCGGTGTTGAACTCTGCGGCCGTCTTAGCGATGACCCCAGCGGTGTGTTCGCGGATTTCCTCAACCCAATCCGAGCAGAGTGATTGCTCAATCAGCGGAACAGAACTTCGGTTCGGAGTGCCATGAAGAGGCACCGTCGACGGTGACGACCAAATGGCCGGCCGCGCATCCTCAGTGATCGAGGACGGCCCGTTCGGCGTTGATCAGACCCTGCCCGTCGAGCGGCGTCCGGCCGGAACCTACCCGGCTGAGCATGGCACCCCAGTGCGAATGTTCGTTCACGGGCTCGACCGTTAACGCCATGCCGCGCGGGACCGGGACCCCCTGGAGCAGGAACGTCGCTCCTCGCTACTAGCCTGCTCCGGTGCCGTCCGCGTGACCTTCCAGCGATCAGGCCCGTGACGGCGGCCCCCGGGTAGGAGATGCCGTACGCGAAGGCGAGCCATCCCGCGCGGTCTTCGGTTGCTGCATGCGGGAGGGTGCGCATGCTACCGCTTGTCGCGATACTCCGGGCGATACCGGCGACGGCCCCGATCGCTATGGAGGCAACGGCCGAATGCACGGAGACCACGATCGCCAGGCGGCGAATGCCGAGCACGATCAAGACATCCTCACGCGCTGAGCGGTTAGAGGTGAGAGGCGAGCGGCAAGCGGTCCGCCGAGCTCGGCTAGCGCAAGCTGCGAGGAGAAAGCGGCTGCGGCCACGAACGCGCGAGCTGCGCACTTCTTTCCGCCTCATCGGCGGCCCAAACGAATGGTGGTAGCCGCCGAGTGCCCGGGTGGCGAGGAGCACGCTGCCCGCGAGGAAGACGGGTCTGCAGGCGGACCGGGAAGGATCAGTCGCGGCTCGAGGGCAGCAAGCACTCCCGCTGTGGCTTTCACCAGTTTCGGAAGCGGTTGCGATCAGGACGGCGGCGACGGGGAGTAGAAGCGGTGCGATCACGAAGAGTAGGACGCGCGGCACGGGTGAGAGGTCCACACTTTGCCCAGACCCGAGTGCACGGAAGTACCATCGGGAAACCGCCAAGCTCCGATTCGCGCTGGAGCGACCCTTCGAAACCGACGCTGGCCTGGAGGTAACTGAAAACGTTCCAGGCTATGTGGATTTATGTGCTTCGAGCCTAAGGTGTGACCATAGCGAAAAGTACGGAGGTCGCGTGACTGCTTTGCCAGAACCATTCATGGATGGAGAGCAACTCGGAAGAGGGGGCTTCGGCACCGTTTGGAAGGCACGAGCAGCCGGAGGCGAGCTTGTCGCTGTGAAGGTTCCGAATGACACGAACGTCGACACCCTGAAGAGATTCTCCAGAGAGGTGCGCTTGCAGGCCGCGCTCGAACATCCCCACATCGCAGGTCTCCTCGACTACGACCTGCAGTCCACCCTACCTTGGTGCGCGATGCCCCTCGCGGACCGGAATTTCGACGAGTTCGTACGAGATGTCAGCATTACGCCGCGTGAGATTCTGGACGCCCTCAAACAAATCATGAGCGGCATGGGGCACGCTCACCAGAAGCACACCCTACACCGCGATCTGAAGCCAACGAACGTCCTCGTGTACCGCGATAACGGCAAAATTCGCTGCGCTGTCGCAGATTTCGGGCTTAGTCGCCTCTTTACCCGGGAAGACATGACGTACCAAACCACGACGGGGCACGGCTTCTTCTCGGATTGGTACAGCGCTCCTGAGCAGCTTTCACAATTCAGCGAAGTAACCGTGACCGCAGACGTGTTCTCGCTCGGGCGGATCATCGAATTCTGCATGCTCGTGCGCACCGACTTCGCCGAGGAGTTTCCGGCGCTACTGGCCTGCGCACAAGTCGCCACTCGGACCGTCGCCGACGAGCGTTTCCCGTCGGTCACGCGGATGCTGGAGGCGGTCGAACTAGCTGGTGTGCCGCGCGCCGCTCTCGCCAGACCTATCGATCAGTTGAGGGCCGCCGCGGCAAGCGCCGTGGACGCGACTGCCGCAGATCGGCTTTCCGAGCTTGCCTTCGTCCTGGAGCAGGCAACGGACACCCCAAACCAGTTGCTCGGCATGTTCGCCACACTCCCGTATGCCCTAGCCGACCGGCTTGCGGCCGAGTTCCCCGGCAGGTGGCGCGCACTACTGCGCGCCTACATCGGGTGCTTCTCGGAGGCGCTCCAGGTGAATGCGGCAATCGGTGCGCGGGACTTCTTGAATCATTGCCTTGATGATCAGGTAGATTCCCGTACCAGGGGGCTTGCTCTCTTCGGCCTACTTGTCCTGGGCGCAATTTATGACATGCCTGAGTTCGAAGACTTGGCCTTGGGTTGGCTGTACGCACCGATGAATACACTGATGACGTCGGCTCTTACCTCGGAGTTGGCACGTAGTAGTGAGACTATCACGTGGCTAGCTTCCTCTGCAGACAGGACTAAGTTGCCCGCTTCGGTTAACGAATTGCTCGCGAATGGCTGACGTGTCGGTCGTGGGTGAGCAGATCGCTCGTCTATTCAGGGCCAGCGGCTGGGACGTCGTAGCGCGGCGCTCCATTCTTCGCGCCACTGAGCCAGCCTACGAGCCTGTGATTCACGACTGGATGGCCGGATCAGCTCGCTCGTTGAGCGACGCCGAGATTTATGTGCATAGCCCCTCCCGCGTGATTGTCGAAGATGGAGCGCCGGAACGTGAAGTCGATCGGATCCGGTCTGCGCTTGAAGCGCTCGGCACCAATGCGCGGGTATTGCCTCAGTCTCGCTTCGTCGATGATTATTGGGGGGCCGCCATTGCCGTTCAGAACGCGATAAGAGACGCCGAAACGTCCGACGTCGACGTTCTCTTCGGAGCGGACGAATTGAGCGTCGACGACCGTCATGTCGGTGCACAATTAAGACTGGGGGCTCTTTCCGTTCCTGATCACCGCGCGATCGAATCCGGACTTCCGCTTAGGGGCGCATGTATGGCGGTGATCGCCGACGCGGGCTTAGGGAAAAGTGAGCTACTTCGATGGCATGCGTGGCGGTCGGCGATGCTGTATCGGGGGTCGCTCGGAAGTCGCCGGTTGGTACCGCTTCCTCCCGTTTACCTTCGCGTACCGCTTCGCGATTTCAAGTCGTTATCGCTGGACTACGTCGCTCATCAGTTGTCACAGCCGGCGCAGTTGAACGGTTTGTTGCCCCTTCCGAGGATTCGCTCCGGAGCGGTGCTTCGCGAGTTACTCATTCAACAGCGACTGACTCTGTTTCTCGATGGACTCGACGAGATGTCGGCTGACTCGCAAACAGTTGATGGCGATATCGTAGAATGGCGCAAGGTCGTCAGGGATGGAGCTTCCTTCGTATTGAGTTGCCGGGAAGGACACGAATCTTCACGCGGGACAATCGCGCGTCGGTTCGATCCCGATGAAATCGCTCGCTTGACTCCGCTTGACCGGAATGTGGCCCATGAGCTCCTTCGCAAACGAGGGGCGACAGAGACGATCGCATCCCAGGTCACTGCCGCGCTGTCCGGACCTTCAGCCGGTATTCCACTCTTCCTCCTACTTGCTCACCGAGTCGGACTGCAGGAGGCGCCATCCGAGGCAGTAGGAGCTTCCCGCACGCTAATGCTCCTCGACCTGTTGAAACTGTTCTGCAAACGAGACGAAGCCCGCGTGGGAGTCACATCAGAAGATCAGATTGACACGCTGACCCAGATCGCGGAACATCTAATGATTGCCGGCCCCCTTCATCAGGAGGAACTCCTGCGGAACCTCGGAGTCGGAGACAGTGATCCGCTCGCTCGCATCGTTCGTAATCCTCACGCCTTGTTGGAGAACGGATCAGACGGCGTTCAATTCAAATTCCCAGAGTTTGAAGCACTGTTCCGCGCGCGCGCGATTTCTGAAGGCTGGCGCAACTATGGCTTCAACTCAATCGCGTCGATTCTCAAATCTGAAGAACTCAGCGAACTGGTCGTCGAGTATCTCGCGCGGTTGCTTCACCCAGCTGCAGTCTCAGGAGCGTGGGTTTCAACCGAGAATCAGGGGGATGCGGCACTGCTCAGGAGGAACCTCCTGGGAGTTGCGCTCGCGCGCGTCGACGACATAGCACATAACGAATCTCCGAATGCGCGAGCAACACAGCTCGCCGGCATTCTCGGAAATCGCAGGCTAATGAACGCAAGCCTTTCCGCTCTCTATCTCAATCGGTACGACTTCGCGGATTGGCAGTTCGCCCATGTTCAAGGGCACGATGGAACGTTAAGTTACTGCGAGAACTTGTGGCGATCTGATCACGACGAGTCGGTGAAAACGATAGCCACTGACGAATGCTCGTTCACACCTCCCGCTGCCTCTGTGATCAACGTTGCGAATGGGATCAACCGCCTTCGTCGAATCGTTCGTCCCATTCGTCGCAAGAACGGCGGTCCCGTGGTGTCGCTCATGGACCGAGACGAGGTGAGCGATATGGATGGCTGGGCATTGCTCACCAAGATGAAGCTCGCTAGCTTTGCGGGAAAGGCATCGAAGGCGCGATGGACTCTGAACTCTGATGGAATCCGAGTTCTGACGGCTTTCTGCATAGCCGACGCTGGTGGTGACGAGACCCTCGCAGCACTAGTCGATTCTGATCAAGATGTTCGTTCGGTGGTAACGGCGCTTGCCCGGAGCTAGGCGGAACGGTACCCAAACCCTGCGACTGCGCGCTCCCGATTGGCCGACCGTTGCCGACATTCATTCGCGGGGCAACAGGATGCGGCCGCCGTCGAAGCCGGGCGGACGAGTGATGTCGCTGTCTTGCCTGGCCGAGGAGCACCGTTTCGACGAATGACGTGGGGCACTCGCTGTACGCGGCCGACACGTGTGTTCCGTTCCTGCGCGTGACTTTGTCTGGACGATCTGCGGGACAATAGGGCGGACTGAACTTGAACCCGTGACCGACGGATTGAGGCACGGCGCCTCGCCGGCTCCGGGAGCCGCACTGACGTCTCGGGCGATCTCGTCTGGACCAGGCGTTTCTTGCGTCACAAGTCGTTCTTGTTCGCGAGCCACGCCCGCATCCGCCAGCCACACTTCCGCCGCGAGGACGACGGCACCTTCACCCCCCTCGAGCCCACCTTCCACGACCTCGTCGCCTACCGCGCCACCGCCGAACGGGCACTCGCCCACTCCGCCAAGGGCGACAACTTCGTGGCCGAGGGCTACGTCCACTCGTTCCATAAGGAGCGCCACGGCGAGCTCGTCGAAGGGAGGAGTTCGTCGCGACGAAGATCGGCCACAACCTCGTCCGGACCGACTACGAGGTGGACCGCTCACGTCCGCAGAGCCGGATCGCCGGGAGGGAACCGGTGGCCGAGCAGCGCAGCATGCCCCTCCGGGCGGCACCATCACGGGTCCGCTCTGCGGCGCTCGGCTTCTGAGCGCAGCATGACCGCGACATTCGTCGAGCCCGCACGAGTTCCAGCGACGACTCCCTCGGCGACGAATTTCTTGCTGAGCTCGACGGTCCGTTGATGGCAGAGCCGCCACACCCGATCAACTGGAACACGCTCACCGCTGAGGAGGCGGAGTACGAGTGGATCGAGCTCAACCGCTGGGTCAACTGGCTGCGACACACCTACGGGCTGCCGGCGTCCGTCGTGCCACCGTTCTGGCACCGCCACCCCGAACTCGTCTGGGAACTCTCCGCACTCCACCTGCACTGGCTCTGCGCCTACGACCCCGACCAACACGGCTCGGCACCCTTCGGCTGGCATCGCGACTTCGTCGATGAAACCGAGTCGGTCCTTCAATCGGCGAACCTTTGCACAACAGGCGGTCCCTAAGAGCACACGCTGCGATACGTCGGCCTGTCGCCGGGGGTCGTGCCTTGCTGATCAAGGTGAGGGGCGACCCCAAGACGGCGGCATGGTCTGCCGCACGGCTGCGGGACAACCCGCTGCCAGCGCCCCGAGGCGAGGGGGCTCGATAGCGTACTCCCCTGTCATCGGCGAGGCGAGGGCACTCGCGCTCGAACACCCGGAACCAAACAACCGCGCGCTGACAGAATCAAGCGCCGCGAAGAAGGAACAGACGCATGCAATCCGGGTTCTATCGGACGCGTTAGGTAGGACGCAGGCGCAGTCCGTCCACTGTTCAACGCGCACAGATTCGTTTTAGTGCGCCGGTGCGGGCAGGTAATGAGGCTGCGTCAGTCCGGGCTTGTACCCCGATAAGTACTCATCGAGGCCAACTATCACGTTATACCAATAGGCTCGTCCCCGGTCATCATATCGATTCAACAGGGCAGTAATTCGGTTCTCGTCCCAGCGCGACAAGAGCACGTCCAGAGCCGACATCCTTAGTTTCGCTTCGTCGTCGTACAAGGCGAACTCCAGATCGTCGTCCGGCGTCGACTCACGCGTCAACTCCCATTCGAGGGCCGCGACACGTAGTGCGGGTATTTCGCTCTCCCGCCAGACACCGGCGACGATCGGACCGATAGGACTAGCGAGCAGTTGCTCGGATAAATCGATTGCCCAGTAGGCGTCAAGCGAGGATAGGCTCTCGCGCAACTGAGCTGTTTCAGCGAACCAGCCGAGGTCCTTCAAACAACTTTCCATTCCGGTAGGCGCAAGAAGCCTTGAGCATATTTTGGATAATGCCGAAATCGCCGGTCCTCGCGTGATGTACGAGTCTCTCTGAAACTCTTCAAGCACCCGGCGTGCGTCCGCAAGGTCGACACTGTTGAGTCCAGCCAACACCGTGCAGGCTGCACGTTTAGCATGATCGACGAGATTTGTCGCCAGTATCTGGTATTGCCCAAGCAGCGGCTCCACTCGCTCGGACACGTGCTGTGACGTCCCGTCAAGAATCGCGCGGGCTGCTTCAGCCTCGAGTTCTGGGTTCTTGATTGCGCGGGCTTCCCAGAGCATCATCGTCATATAGCCAGTGTCGTCGAACGTCATCAACTGCTCCCGAGTTAGTACGGACGCAAGAAGTCGCGCAATCAAGCTTTCTTGGTTGTACTTATCTACCTCCCTGAGCAAGAGCATGAGTTCCATGCCCCATGACGGGTCGTCCTTCGCACGCGTCACCATCGACATTGTTACATCTACAGAGTCCAGCGCCAGGACGGCCTTCAATTCATCTCTAGTAAACTTGTCACGAAGTGCCAATTGGACGGCGGCCGCCGTCGCGATCCGACTGTGGCTTCCCACCACCAAGGCTCGCCAGACATCAGCGGTGCATGCAGGAATGGCCCCCATGACCAATTCAATAAGATACCCCACATCGGTCGCGGATGCATAACGCGACGGCGCGAGAGCCGCAGCCGAAGCAGCATCTCCCCTGCGAGCCGCAACGTATGCGAGTAGAGCCGTCCTCATAGCTTCACTTAGTTCAGCTTTCGCGGCAACAAGTTCCAGCGTTATTCCGTCTCCGTCGATGGCGACGCTGGCGATGTAGTTCAAGCCTGAACTTAACCCGTCGAAGCGGCTGAGTATCGATTGCCAATTAGTGACCAATAGGTCTCCGTCTCTATCCGCGTCCCCGATTACTTCAGCAGTGGCACTACGCGCGACCCAAAGCGATCGCAGTCGAATACGCTTCTCCGTGATGTATCGCAGGCTGCCACGCGCCGCCCGCTCGTCGTCTCCGAGTAGCAAAGTCGTTAGAACCTGATCGAAGGCGGCATCGTAACTACCAGCCTTGAGGGCTCCCCAAATTGGAATTGTTCTGGTGTCGCGATCCTGGTAGCCAAAGTCAGAGAAGTAGGTCCGATACCACAGATTCGCTTCCCCGACCGTGAGCGCTACTTGCTCCCTCTGTTTGTACAACCTGTTTACAAGGTGTGCCCCCAGAAGAACGGGCTCATTCGCGAAGGCAGATCCAACTAGTGCAACGCGATCGCGGTCGCAAACATCGGGGGGCGAACTAGCCGCTTGTTCAAACCAAGATGTGTAGGCGCGTAAAGCCGACGCAATCTGGACCTGAGCCTCGTCGGGCTCTCGCCGAGCGGCGATCTCGAGACTTGCAGTCTCCGAATCTGTGGTTGCCAATTCCTCACCGGATTCGAGTGATGGCATTTGCCCCTTTGTCGGCGTCCCTCCTGCGATTTCTAGAACACCGCTCCGTGCGATCGACTCCTGAAACTCAAGTTCGACAAGAGGAAGCATCTGCAGGGTAAGGAAATCTTGCACCTCGATAGCAAGATGGTCGACGTTCCGGAAGGTTTTGAAGAGCGCCATTCGCTCGGCCTTCACTTTGTTGCGAAATTCGATCACCTTTTCCAATTGGGGCCCAGGATCAGCCATCGCTTCGATGGGTATCTCCGCGAAAAAGATACCGATCGCAGGCACATCACCGACGTCGCGGCGCCGCATGGCGATATTGAACTCTTCTTCGAATCCCGAGGAGAACTCGCCGGTCTTCGATCCCCAGCGACGCCCCATGAGACCGACAAAAAGGTCGCACTCGTGCACGAGGGGATTTATCAGTTCTTGTGGCCGCCCAAGCGCTGGCGGAACATTCTCCCACCCGACAACTCTTACGCGCGCTTGCCTGTTCTCGAATATGGAGTTCAGACGTCGCTCGACCTCGCGCACTGCCGCGCGCTCCGTCTCGAGGTCACCGGGGGAGGCAAGGAAGACAACTAATTCTCGTACCGACTTGGGCATGCAGCGTTGAATCCTTCTTGTAGTAGGCAACTAAACGCGAGTCCATACTATGGGTCGAGCACCGCTCAATATCCCTTCCGGAGCGCGCGATCGAGCAGATCCGCAGTGAGCGGACGCACCATTTCATTACGCCGTATGTAGTGCTGGATGGGCACCTTCGGATCCGTATGACCGAGGAGTTCAGCGGCCAGTACGACGCCGGCATGCTCGTTCACGACGGTTGCCAAGGTGCGACGGAACGTGTGCGGGGTCACTCCGCTGATGTCCGCGAGGCCCGCGACGTGCCGTAACTGGCGGCGCACGTTGATGGTGGTCAACGGGGTGTCGTTACGGCTGCAGAACAGCAGGGCCTCGGGTAACGAGTCATCGCGTTGAGCAAGCCGTCGCCGCACCGCTTCCGCTGTGAAGGACGGGATGGCCCCTGTTCGCCGCGACTTGGCCGTCTTGGGGTGATCCTGCCGCATCGTCGGTTCACCTTGCCTGCTCACGATAGTTCCGGCCAACCGGATGGTTGGGGTCTGTCCAGTCATGTCGACGTCGCGGCGACGGATCGCTAAGACCTCGCCGATACGGGCTGACGTGCCCAGCATGACTTCGACGATCTTACCGAGCTGACCGTCGGGCTTCGGCTCCGACATGTGAAAGCTGCCCGACTCCCACAGTGCGATCGCCTGGCGGATCTCGTTCACCTCGACGTTGGAGAGCGCGTCGGGCACACGCGCCTCCCGGTAGATGCGGGATACGTGATCCATCGGATTCCGAGTCAGCACTTCGTGTCGCACTGCCAATTCGAGCGCAAGGCGCAGCACTACGCGTGACTGCTTTGGCGCGGTTGTACGAAATGTGCGCCTGATCTTTGATGAAGCGATCGCAGCGAGCGACGCCGATCTCGCGCAGGGCGAGGTGCTCGAACGCGGGCAATACGAGGGTGCGCACGTTCCGCTCGTACAGGAGCCGGGTGGTTCTAGATATTCGGCCCTCGAGGTCGAGTTGCTTCAGCCAGTAGGCCACCTTGTCGCCGAACAGGCTGTCTGGCGACAAGTGGGTGTAGGCGGACTGGGTTGGTGGGCGCTCGGTGAGCTTGGCTTTGAGTGCTTGCTCAGCCGCTTTCGCCGTGTCGCCTGTGGCCTGCACGATGCGGGAGCGACCGTCCCAGTCGCGGAACTGCGTGCGCGCCTCGATGCGTCCTGAGGGCATCGAGCGTACGGTGATGTCGCCGAACGTGCCGATCGTCAGTCGTGGCCGCGCCATGTCAATCCGCCCCCCTCGAGTCGCCGGAGTGGCTACGCCGGCTCTCGCTGGCCCGCAACCCAGTCCCGCACGTCCGAGACGGCGAACTTCAGATGCTTGCCGAAGCGGTAGGCCGTGGGTCCCTTGCCGTGGGTGCGCCAGTCGTAGATCGTCGACACCGGCACGCCCAGGTACTTGGCCAACTCGGCGACGTCGATGAGAGGCGGCAGCCCCAGGGCGTCGGCAGGCACGACCGCGGGTACGGATTCCAGGTCCTTGTGCGCATTCATGCCAATCAGGTGCGCACGAAGTTCCGACACAATCGGTGATGATCCAGATCGACGGCGGCCGGTCGGACGGGCGGTCCAACCCGTGGGGGCCAGAGGGGTCAGAGCATGGCGTTCTCACTGGGAGAGTTGGTCCCTTAAACCTTAAAAGTCCCGGGGAACTCGTAAGTTTCCGGGACTTTTCGGTCGGGCTGACAGGATTTGAACCTGCGACCCCTTGACCCCCAGTCAAGTGCGCTACCAAGCTGCGCCACAGCCCGCTACCCTCTCGGGCAACTTGTCCATAGTAGCGGATGCGCGCGGCCTCCGCGCACGCTCTGCCGGTCGGGCTACTCCCCTGGGTCGGCGTCGACGGTCGGTCGCTCCGCCGTGACCTCCTCGAGGAAGTCGACGAAACGGCGCCAGCTGCGCGCATCAGCCAGCGGGCGGTAGTGGTCGGCCTCGGGCAGCGTGAACGCATGCGGGGCGCCGCTGTAGGTGACGACCTCCCAGTCCACGTGGGCGGCCGCCCGCAGCTCGTTCTCGAACGCGACGACCGCTTCGTCGGGGACGACCGGGTCCGAGCCACCGGTGAGGATCAGCAATGACGCGCGGACGGCGTCCGCGTCGCTCGGGTCGTGAGCGATCAACCCGCCGTGGAAGGACACGACGCCGCGGACCTCGGCGCCCGTGCGGGCGAACTCGAGCGCGGCGGATCCGCCGAAGCAGTAGCCGATCACAACGATGCGGTCGGGATCGACGTCCGGGTTCGCCTGCAGCTCCCGGAAACCGGCAGCCACGCGCGCTCGGAGGAGCTCGAGGTTCGAGTAGTACTTGCCGGCCTCCTTGGGGGCGTCGTCGCCCTCGGGCCGGATGCCGGTGCCGTAGACGTCGGCGGCGAACGCCACATACCCGAGGCGAGCGAGCATCTGCGCGCGGACGCGGGTGTAGTCGGCGAGGCCGCCCCAGTCGTGCAGGATCAGGACGCCGGGTCGACGGCCCTCGTGCGTCTCGTCCACCGCGAGGTAGCCCTCCATGGGCTCACCGTCGTGCTCGTACGGCACCTCCAAGGTGACGATGCGGGATGCCGCGCGCAGCGGAACGGTGTTGAGGAGCTTGCGATGTGCCGGTGAGAACGTGTCGGTCATGCTTCCGACCGTACGGATCCACGCCCGGCCGTGCGCCCGAGCCTGTGGAGGAGAAGAGGGGGTGCCGTAGTGCGGGTCGGATCACGTCGCTTCGACGAACTCAGCGACCGTGGTCGTGCCCGTAGCGTTTTACGGTTTCATACGGTCCCTGAGCTTGTCGAAGGGACGCAATGCGCGCTGATCCGGGTGCCAACCATACGGTCCCTGAGCTTGTCGAAGGGACGCACGGGACGCTCGGCGCTATTTCTCCACATTGTCCACAGGAGCGGCTGGGTCGGTGTCGGTGGCCGGGTTTTCCCTGGACGCATGACCGAAGCAACCGCTCCACCCGACCCGATCCCACCCGACGGACTGCCACTGCAGCAGGTGGTAACCGAAACGTTCCTGGCGATGATCGACGCCGTCACGGCCGCCGAGCGCATCATCCGGCTCGGCCACTCCCTTAGAGCCGAGGCCATCGACCGCGCCCGGCTCTGGACGGAAACCACCGACCTCTCCGTCCCCACCACGGGCGGGCCGCGCTGGTCGCCGAAGGTCGCCAGACGCCGCGTGCTGACGACCGAGGTCGCCGCCGCCCTGCGCATCTCCGAACGCGCCGCGGAGCGCCTCATCGCCGAGAGCGAGGCCCTGCTGCACGACCTCCCCGCGACCCAGGAGGCGCTGCGCACCGGTCGGATCGGTTACCGGCACGCGCAGGTCCTCATCGACCACACCGCCACCCTCCCGCCGGCCGGAGTGGCCGCCGTGGAGGAGGCGGTGCTGCCCAAGGCGGAGCACCTCACCGTCCCCAAGCTCGACAAGGCGACCCGGGAGCTGCGCGAGCGTCTGCACCCGGAGTCGATCCAGGAGCGACACGTCGCGTCGGTGGCGGACCGGCACATCGAGACGTGCCCGGCGAAGGACGGTATGGCCTGGCTGAACGCCTACCTCCCGGCACCCGAGGTGCTGGGCATCGCCAACCGGCTGCGCGACATCGCGGAGGGACTGAAAACCGAGCCTGGGGAGGAGAGGACGCGGACGCAGCTCATGGCCGACGCGTTAACCGACCTCCTCGTCGACGGCACCACCACGGCCGCGGCTACCGACGGGGACCTTGTGGAGGAGAAGTCGACGCGGCGCATCGATGCACCGATCGGCGTGGGCATCCGGCCCCGCGTACTCGTGACGGTCCCGGTAATGACGCTCCTCGGCCGCTCGGAGGAGCCCGGCACTCTCGAGGGCTACGGGCCAATCGACACGGACACCGCGAGGAGGATCGCGGCGCGGGCGCCGAGCTTCACCCGCCTCCTCACCCACCCCGAGACCGGCGCCGTGCTCTCGGTTGGCCGCGACCGGTACGCGGTACCGAAGGATCTTCGGACCTGGCTTCAGGTACGAGACGAGACCTGCCGCTTTCCCGGCTGCAACCGCTCGGCAGGGCGGGCCGATGTCGACCACGTGACGGACTGGCAGTACGGCGGGGGAACCGACCACGGCAACCTCGTGCACCTGTGCCGGTCACATCACCGGGTGAAGCACCACACCGGCTGGTCCTCAACCTCCGCCAGTGGCGGCAGGGTGCGCTGGCTCTCCCCGAGCGGACACGAGTACGAGACCGAACCGGCGACGCATATCGCGACCCCGAAGCCGGAGCGACGAGCGGCCCGACCCAAGGCGGTGACCCCGGAGGAACCGCCGTTCTAGAGAGCCCCTGGCCGACCAAGGAACCTCACGTCGCTTCGACAGGCTCAGCGACCGAGATGCCGATCCCGCGAGCAACGTTGCGTCGCTTCGACGGGCTCAGCGACCGTGCGGTCGCTCCCGCGCGCTCGGCACCGCCATACGGTCCCTGAGCTTGTCGAAGGGACGTTCCGGTCAGGTCGGCCGGGCACGTCGCGTCGCTCCGACAAGCTCAGCGACCGTGAGCGCCCGGGCGTGCGCCCGCGGGACCCACGACCGTTTCCGCGAGCGCGCCCTTACCGGTGAAGCTGTCACCTGCATCCGGGTCGGCTTGAGGCGGATGACGCCTGGGGCGGGGGCATCCGGGGATCTGGGGGCGGCGGGGCACGCCGCAGTAGCATGCAGCGCATGGCCATCAAGCTGGAGAACGTCGGCATCGCCGTTCGCGACCTCGAGGCGACGATCGCCTTCTTCACCGACCTCGGACTCACCGTGATCGGCCGCGACACGGTCAGCGGCGAATGGACCGACACCGCCGTCGGCCTCGACGGCAATCACGCCCGGATCGCTATGCTCCAGACTCCCGACGGGCACGGTCGGATCGAGCTGTTCGAGTACATCCACCCGGAGGCGATCGAGACGGAGCCCACGCTCCCCAACGAGATCGGCATGCACCGCGTCGCCTTCTCAGTTGATGATATCGACGAGGCCCTCGCCGTCGCCGCCAAGCACGGCTGCCACCCGCTCCGCGGCGTCGCCACCTACGAGGATCTCTACAAGCTCACCTACGTGCGCGGGCCGAGCGGCATCATCCTGATGCTCGCGGAGTCTCTGAAGAAGGGCTGAGCACCAATTCCGAGCGCCGTCGAGCGCCACCGTCGGACTTCGCGGGTCGACGCACCTCGGCAGGCAGCCGCGACCCGTCAGGGGCCGACGTGCTCGTTGTGGGTCGTCGAGGCGCTGGACAGCGCGGTGAGGAAGGAGGGCCCGTGCGTGCGTGCGCCCAACGACTCAACGCGGGCACGCAACTCCCGATCGGACGTCACGACGCGGACATCCGCCGCCGGGTCCGCGTCCCGTAGGGCCGCCACCTCGTCGACGATCGTGTCGTCGCCCTCGCCGGGCGCGGACACCACGCGCAGAGCGTCGGGCGCGTCCGTCGGGAGGGCCGCGCCGCGGGCCTGCCCCTCGAGCACGACGGTATAGCGGGGCCACCACGCGTGATGCGGCAGGTCGAGCTCCTCCGCCGGGACCCCGGTGGTCGCAAGCTCGGCGAGGGACGCGAGGAGTCGCTCCGCAGCACCGCGGCGATCCTTCCACCAGCCGTCCGGACGGGAGCCGACCACGTTTGCCGCGTCCACCACCACGGTGATGTCGCGACGCAGGTCGGCACGCAGGGTGGGCCAGGCCGCACCGAAGCCCGGGTGCAGCGGCAGGTCGTCGACCTCCTCGACCGGCACCCACCGGAGCTCCAGGCTCTCGCGGTCGGAGATGATCGGCTCGAACGACTCGCGCGCCCTGGCGACCAGGGTCGTGTAGGTCCAGAAGTCGAGGTCGAGAACGTGCGAGAAGCGCGGCAGCACGACACCGTCCGGCAGGCCGGCTTCCTCGGTCGCCTCGCGCACGGCGCCGTCGATCGGCCGCTCGCCCTGCTGTATCGCGCCGCCCGGGATGCCCCAGGTGCCGCCGAAGTGGCTCCACTCGACGCGGTGCTGCAGCAGTATGCCGCGGGCAGGATCGTGCAGCACGAGGCCGGCCGCGCCGAAGCGCCCCCAGAAGCGGGCGCCGTCCGATCCCTCGACCCACGTGTCACCGGGATCGCGGGATGGGGCCATGGTTCGAGGGTACCGGGACGAGGTGAGCGAGTCGTGGGAGCGGCGCGAACCACGATTGCGCAATCCGTTCGGCGGGCGTGCAGGAGCGGCGCCGCCGGGCACGTAATGTGATCGGGTGGAATTGACGCAGAAGACGCTGAGTGGCTCCGGCTTTCGCGGTTTCGTCCGGTTCGCCGACCTCCCCCACGTGGAGGTCCCGAGCACACCCGGCGTGTACGTCGTGTACCGCCCCACCCTCTCCCTCCCCCGGTTCCTCGAGCGGAGCCCGGCCGGCTGGTTCAAGGGCAAGGACCCGTCCGCCGCGCTGTTGAAGCTCGAGGGCGCCTGGGTGCACGGATCCAACGTCCTCTACATCGGCAAGGCGGGAGCCGGCGCCGGCGGCAAGCGGGGCATCCGCAAGCGTCTTGACGAGTTCCGCCGGCATGGCAGGGGCGAGCCGGTGGCCCACTGGGGCGGACGATACCTGTGGCAGCTCGCCGACAGCGACGATCTCCTGGTCGCCTGGAAGGAGACGCCGGACGAGGACCCCGAAGACGTCGAGTCCGCGCTGATCGAGGACTTCTTTGCCACCTACGGCGCGCTCCCCTTCGGCAACCACAAGAAGGGCCGCGTGCTGGCGCTGAGGTGATACCCGAAGGTGCGGGGACTGGGAGTCGGGCTTCGCTGGCGATCGGTCACTACGGTCGCTGAGCCTGTCGAAGCGACGTAACATGCCTGCGGATCCTGGCGTGGTCAGGCCGGAGCGCCTGACACCTACGTCCCTTCGACAAGCTCAGCGACCGTAGGGTTCTCGTCCTGCGGAGAGGACACGGACCGCGGTGGACCTCGCTCGCGATCACGGCACCGTCGAGCGTCAGCGCGCGGGGTCGGCGGTGGAGGGCTCGGGGTTCGGCGGGCATCTTTGGGCGGAGCACTCCGCCGCCCTCCCCGCGCCCCCGCGACTGCAGCGCGATCCTGCTAGCCGAACAGTCACGCGGTCATGACCGTGACGTCCCCTCGACAAGGTCGGGGACCGTAGCGCGTTGCGTCCCTTCGACAGGCTCAAAGACCGTGGGGTACCGGGCCGACCGCGCCTAGCGCTTGCGCTTCTCGCGCACCCGCATGTTCACGTTGATCGGGGATCCCTCGAAGCCGTACGTCTCGCGCAGGCGACGCGTGATGAACCGGCGGTACTGCGGGTCGAGGAACTCGCTCGTGAAGAGCACGAATGTCGGCGGGCGCGTCGACGCTTGGGTACCGAACAGGATGCGCGGCTGCTTGCCGCTGCGCACGGGGTGCGGGTGCTCCGCCACGAGCTCGGCGAGGAACGCGTTGAACTTTCCGGTGGGGATGCGGGTGTCCCACGACTGCAGCGCGAGCTCCAGGGCGGGCACGAGCTTCTCCATGTGGCGTCCCGTGCGGGCCGAGATGTTCACGCGCGGCGCCCACGCCACGTGGGCGAGGTCCTGCTCGATCTCGCGCTCCAGGTAGCGGCGGCGCTCGTCGTCGAGCAGGTCCCACTTGTTGAAGGCGAGCACGAGGGCGCGACCGGACTCGAGCACGAGGTCGATGATGCGCACATCCTGCTCACTGATGACCTCGGACACGTCGATGAGCACGACGGCCACCTCGGCCTTCTCCAGCGCCGCGCTCGTGCGCAGCGAGGAGTAGAACTCGGCGCCGGATGCCTGCCGCACGCGGCGGCGGATGCCGGCGGTGTCGACGAATCGCCACACCTTCCCGGCGATCTCGACCTGCTCGTCGACCGGGTCGCGGGTGGTGCCGGCGAGGTCGTTCACGACCACGCGCTCCTCCCCCACGGCCTTGTTCAGGAGGCTCGACTTGCCGACGTTCGGGCGGCCGAGGATGGCGACGCGGCGGGGGCCGCCGACCTCCTCCTTGGCGACCGCGGAGATCTCGGGCAGCACGCGCAACACCTCGTCGAGGAGGTCGGCGACGCCGCGGCCGTGCAGGGCGGAGACGGGGCGGGGCTCACCGAGACCGAGCGACCACAGGTTGGCCGCGTTCGGCTCCTGGCGGGCGTCGTCGATCTTGTTGGCGGCCAGCAGCACGGGCTTCTTGGTCTTGCGAAGCATCCGCACGACGTGCTCGTCGGTCGAGGTGGCGCCGACGTTGGCGTCGACGACGAACAGCACGGCGTCCGCGAGTTCGACGGCGATCTCGGCCTGCTGGGCGACGGAGGCGTTGATGCCCTTCGCATCCGGCTCCCACCCGCCGGTGTCGACGAGCGTGAAGCGGCGGCCGTTCCACTCCGCCTTGTAGGAGACGCGGTCACGGGTGACGCCGGGGACGTCCTCGACCACGGCCTCGCGGCGGCCGAGGATGCGGTTCACGAGCGCGGACTTGCCGACGTTCGGCCGCCCCACGATCGCGAGCACGGGAAGCGCGGGAAGGTAGGTGATGCCCTCGGGTCCCTCGGCCGCGGCCTCGAGCAGGTCGAGGTCCTCGTCCTCCAGGTCGTAGTCGCGGAGCCCGCGGCGCAGCGTCTCGGCGCGCTGGACGTCGTCCTCGTCGTCCACGTCCGCGATGCGGCCCGCCGTCTGGAAGTCGCGGCCCTCTACGTCCGCCTCCGCCTGGTCCAAGCCGGCGGCGTCGGGCTCGCCGCCGTCCAGATCGGCGTCGAGATCACCGCCCCCGAATTGGAGGTCTTCGATCGCCGCGTCGTTCGACGCGGGGAAGTCGTTCTGCTGCCTGTCAGCCATGGGTTTATGCCGTTCGTAGCCTGACGAGTTCGACCACCGCAGAGACGGTCTGGTCGAAGTCGAGGTGGGTGGAGTCGATGGTGGTCACCCCTTCCGCGGCGTTCAAGAAGTCGACGACCCGCGAATCCTGCCGGTCACGGGAAGCGAGTTGCTCGCCCACCGCTTCGGCGGAGTGCCCGCTCAGTTCAGCCGAGCGTCTAGCCATCCTAACTTCTTCGTCCGCGGTGAGGAGAATGCGCACGGCGGCGTCGGGTGCGACGACGGTGGTGATGTCGCGTCCCTCCACCACGATGCCCGGGCGGTCGGTGTCCGCGATGATCGAGCGGAACAGTGCGACGAGGTAGTGCCGCACCTCGGGGACGCGCGCGATCGCGCTCACGGCGGCGGACACCCGCGGCTCGCGGATCGCGTCCGACACGTCCGTGTCGCCCACCCGGACGAAGTAGTCGTCGGGGTCGGTGCCGATGGCGTAGCCGAAGCCCTCGAGCAGGCCGACCACCATGGCGGAGTCGTGCGGGTCGACGCCGCTCGCGAGCGCGAACCA
Source organism: Planctomonas deserti (assembly GCF_003067705.1). Taxonomy (GTDB): domain Bacteria; phylum Actinomycetota; class Actinomycetes; order Actinomycetales; family Microbacteriaceae; genus Planctomonas; species Planctomonas deserti. The sequence continues at coordinate 48,973 of NZ_QANL01000005.1, read as the reverse complement.
GGCGAGCGCGCGGTAGGCGGCGCCCGTGTCCTGGTAGTCGAAGCCGAGCTCGCGAGCGGATGCCTTGCTCACGCTCGACTTGCCGCTGCCGGCGGGGCCGTCGATCGCGACCACCACGAGGTTCGCGGCGGCCTGGGTGCTCTCCTCCGGATCCGGTACGGGCGTCAGGATTGGGCCTTCCGCGTCCACGTCATAGGCTGAGTCGGGCTGGCGCCCGACGTCGAGGTGCGCCCCTTCGACAGGCTCAGGGACCGTGCCGTCGGTGCGCATGGCGGGCTCAGGCACCGCGGAGAGCGTCGAGAGGCCCTCCTCCCGTGCGGGGTCGGTCGGGGTGTTCGCGGTCATCCGGCGATTCTCCATCCTCGTGTCGAGAGCTCGTCGGTGAGCCTGTTCTTGGCCTCGGGCACCACGGCGATCTCCGCGAGCCCGATCTGTGCGCCCGGGGAGTGCTCCAGGCGCATGTCCTCGAGGTTCACGCCGATCTCACCGATCTCGGTGAGCAGGCGTGCGAGCTGCCCCGGGGTGTCGTCCACCATGACGGTGACGGACGCGTAGCGGCGGTCCTGGCCATGTTTGCCGGGGATGCGGGCAACGCCCGTGTTGCCGGCGGCGAGGGCCTCGGCGAGGGCGCGCTTCGCGCCCGGCCGCTCCAGCCCGTCGAGCGCCTCGACCACACCGGCGAGATCCGCCTGCAGCTCGCGCAGGATCTCGGCGACGGCGGCCGAGTTCGCGCCCAGGATCTGCACCCACAGCTCCGGCTCGCTCGCGGCGATGCGGGTCACGTCGCGGAGGCCCTGCCCGGCGAGGCCGAGCGCGCGCTCCGGCGCGTCGACCAGGCGTGACGCGAGCAGCGTCGACACGAGCTGCGGCACGTGCGAGACCAGCGCGACGCTGCGGTCGTGCTGCTCCGGCGTCATCTCGATGGGCACGGCCCCGAGGTCGAGGGCGAGGTCGTCGACCTGCGCGCCGGCGCCGTAGCTGATGGCGTCGTGCCCGGCGATCACCCAGGGGCGGCCGAGGAACAGGTCGGCCCGGCCGGAGATCGCCCCGCCGCGCTCGCGACCGGCCATGGGGTGCGACCCCAGGTAGCGGGAGACGTCCGCGCCGAGGGTGACGAGCTCCTCGAGCGGCGCGACCTTGACGCTCGCGACGTCGGTCACGATGGCGTCGGGGTAGGCCTCGAGCTCGGCCGCGACCATGCGCGCGGTGACGTCGGGCGGCACGCACACCACGATGAGCGACGGGCGGTCCCCCGGCTCCGTGGCGCGGCCGGCCCCGTAGTCGATGGCGAGGCCGAGTTGCGCGGGGGACGCGTCCGCGAGCACGACGTCCACACCGCGCGCCCGCAGGCCGAGGCCGACGCTCGTGCCCAGAAGGCCCGTGCCGACCACGCGCACGGTGGTGCCGGCAAGGCGGCTGTCAGTCATGCTCAGCGATCCGATCCACCGCTCGACGGGCGGCCCGGGTTGCGGCGCTGACCGCCCTGGCGCGGTCCGGACGACGGGCCGCGGCGGGCGGCCTGGTCGCGCTCCGAGCGATTCGGCCTCGCATCCCGGCGGGCGTCACCCGCGTCACGGGAGGAGCGTGCGGCGGATCCGCGGGACGCGTCCCGGTCGTCACGGCGGTCGCGCGTGCCACGGCCCTGCGCATCCCGGTCCGGCGCGTTTCGGTCCTCGCGGCGCGGACGGTCGTATCCGCTCCGGTCGCGATCCTGGCCGCGGTCGGTGTTCTCGCGACGCGGACGGTCGTACCCGCCGCGCTCCCGATCTTGGCCGCGATCGGTGTTCTCGCGACGCGGACGGTCATACCCGCCGCGCTCCCGATCCTGGCCGCGGTCCTGGCCGCGGTTCTGGTCCCTGCCCTGATCCTCGCGACGCGGGCGATCGTGACCGCCGCGCTGGGGGCGCTCGTCGCGGTCCGGGCGGTCGGCCCTGGGCGGGCGCTCGGCGCGATCGGGCGTGGCCCGAGGCGGGCGCTCGGCGGCGCCGCCCGGGGCCGCGGACTGCGCGCCCTCGGCCTGCGCCTTCTGGGCCTTCCGGGCGATGGTCAGCAGCGCGCCGAGCTCGTCCTTCGTGAGGTGCCGGGTGCGCCCCGAGGGCAGCGAGCCGAGGTGCAGCGGGCCGAACTGACGACGCACGAGCTCCTGCACGGGGTGGCCGACGGCGTCCAGCATCCGGCGCACGATGCGGTTGCGGCCGGAGTGCAGGGTGATCTCGACCAGGGTCGAGTGGCTGCCGCCGGGCTCCCCGGCGAGGATGCGCGCGGCGTCCGCGGCGATGAAGCCGTCGTCGAGCTCGATGCCGCGGCGGAGCGTGGCGATGGTCTGGGGCGTGACCCGGCCGGCCACCTTTGCGATGTACGTCTTGTCCACGCCGAACGACGGATGCGCGAGCACGTGGGCCAGCTCGCCGTCGTTCGTGAGCAGCAGCAGGCCGGACGTCTCGGCGTCGAGGCGGCCGACGTTGAAGAGCCGGTCCTCGTACTCCTCGGTGAACTGGGTGAGGTCGGGGCGCCCGCGCCCGTCCTTCATGGAGCTGACGACGCCGACCGGCTTGTTCAGCATCACGTAGCGCTTCGTGGTGTCCAGCTGCACGGCGACGTTGTCAACCGCGATCTCGTCGGTCTCGGGATTCACCCGACGGCCGAGCTCGCGCACGACCTCGCCGTTCACGCGCACGCGGCCGGCGGTGATCAGGTCCTCGGAGACGCGACGCGAGCCGACGCCCGCCGCAGCCATCACCTTCTGGAGGCGCACTCCCTCTGTGGAGAGCTCATGCTCATCGGATGTCATCGAATCCTTCCGCCCCGTCGGCGAGCAACGGCGAGATGTGCGGCAACTCCTCGATCGAGTTGATGCCGAGCTGCGTGAGCAGCAGGTCTGTCGTGCCGTAGTGGATGGCCCCGGTCTCTGAGTCCGTGTAGACCTCGCTGATCAGGCCGCGGCCGAGCAGCGTGCGCACGACGGAGTCGACGTTGACCGCGCGGATCGCCGCGACCTGGCCGCGGCTGATCGGCTGCTTGTAGGCGATGACGGCGAGCGTCTCGAGCGCCGCCTGAGAGAGTCTGCTGGGGTTCTGGTTGAGCACGTAGTCGCGCACGACGTCGTCGTACTCGCCACGCACGTAGATGCGCCAGCCGGAGCCGACCTCGCGCAGCTCGAAGCCGCGGCGCACTCCCCCGCTCTCTCCGTCGAAGTCGGCGACCAGGCGGGCGATGGCCTGGCGCACGGCGGCGACCGGACGGCCGACGGCCGTCGCGAGGTTGACGAGGCTTTGCGGCTCGTCCGCCACCATGAGTACGGCCTCGAGCGCCCGGTCCATGTCCGCGGGCACGAGCGGCGCGGCGGTTTCGGTGCCAGTGCCGGTGTCACCGGGGGCGTCGGAATCGGCGACCGCCTCGGCATCGGTGGCGACCTCGGCACCGGTGGCGGCGACGGCACCGGCCTCGGTGCCCGCATCCTCTGCACTCGACGCGTCCGTGGCGTTCCCGGTTGCCGGAGCATAGGGCGCGTCCGGGAACAGGGCGACCGCCTCGGCGGTGCGGTCGGTGTCAGTTGTCATAGTCGGCTCCCAGATTAGCCAGACTCTCGTCGGTCCAGTTCGCCGCGCTCCAGCGCAGGGTGATCTCGCCGAGCGGTTCGAGCTGCTCGAAGGAGATGGCCGCGTGCCGGTACAGCTCGAGCACCGCGAGGAAGCGCGCGACGATGAGTCCCCTCTGGTCGGCACCCGCGACGAGCTCGCGGAACGTGACGAGGTCGCCGGTGCGCAGCCGCGCGACCACGAACGCTGCCTGCTCGCGGATGCTGACCAGCGGGGCATGCAGGTGGTCGAGGCCGACGGTCGGGATCTCGCGCGGCGTGAGCGCGAGCGTGGCGAGGGCGGCGAAGTCGTCGAGGCTCAGCGTCCAGACGAGCTCGGGCGTCGACTTCCGGAACTTCTCCTCGAGGCGCACGGCCCGCGGGTGCCGGCCGCCCTCCGCGTCGAAGTGCTCGCCGAACCATCCGGCCACCTGCTTGAAGGCCCGGTACTGCAGCAGGCGGGCGAAGAGGAGGTCCCGCGCCTCGAGCAGCGCGACGTCCTCGGCGTCCACGAGCTCGCCCTGCGGCAGGAGGCCGACCACCTTGAGGTCGAGCAGGGTCGCGGCGACGACGAGGAACTCGCTCGCCTGGTCGAGGTCCTTCTCGGACTCGATGCGCCGCAGGTAGGCGATGAACTCGTTCGTGACCAGGCTGAGGCTCACCTCGGTAATGTCGAGCTCGTGCTTGGAGATGAGCGACAGCAACAGGTCGAAGGGACCCTCGAAGTTTGCCAGGCTGACGGAGAAGCGGTCGGGCCGAGCGGACGCGGCAGGCTCGGGCTCATGCCCCGCCTCATGCCCGGACTCGTGCCGGGGCAGGTGCTCCAGGGACCCGGTAGGGGACGCGGGCGCGATGCGCGACGCGTCAGGCGACGGCGCCACGCGAGATCAGTTCCCGCGCCACGGTGCGGTACGCCTTCGAGGCGGGGTGCTCGGGCGCGAACTCGATGATGGGCTTGCCCGCCACGCTCGCATCCGGGAACTTCACCGTGCGGCCGATCACCGTCTCCAGCACGCGGTCGCCGAACGCCTCGACGACGCGCTGCAGCACCTCGCGCGAGTGCAAGGTGCGGGAGTCGAACATCGTCGCGAGGATCGCGTCCAGCTCGAGCGCGGGGTTCAGCCGGTCGCGCACCTTGTCGATCGTCTCCACGAGCAGGGCGACGCCGCGCAGGGCGAAGAACTCGCACTCGAGCGGGATGATCACGCCGTGGCTGGCGGTAAGCGCGTTGACGGTGAGGAGGCCGAGCGAGGGCTGGCAGTCGACCAGGATCACGTCGTACTCGCCGCTGACCTTGCGCAGCACGCTGGCCAGGATCTGCTCGCGCGCCACCTCGTTGACGAGGTGCACCTCGGCGGCGGAGAGGTCGATGTTCGCCGGAATGATGTCGAGGTTCTCGACCTCGGTCTTGATGATCGCCTCGTGCGGGTCCTTGACGACGCCGAGCAGGAGGTCGTAGATCGTGACGGCGTCGTGCGTCTGCACGCCGAGGCCGGCCGAGAGGGCGCCCTGCGGGTCGAAGTCGACGGCGAGCACGCGGCGGCCGTACTTCGCGAGGGCGGCACCGAGGTTGATGGTCGTCGTGGTCTTGCCCACGCCGCCCTTCTGGTTGCAGAGCGAGATGATGCGCGCGGGACCCACGCCCTTCAGCGGGGCGGGTTCCGCGAACTCGGTGAAGGGACGTCCCGTCGGGCCGAGGACCGGGGCCTCCAGCCCGGGGAGCTCGGCGACACTTTCACCGCTTCGAGATACACCGCTTCGAGTCACACCGACGCCTTCGCTTGCCTGGCCGACCGTGAGGGGGGGTTGATCGACTCGTTCGATTGTAACGGGGAGGTGACGCCGCACCGGTCTCCCGCGCGGGCGACGGTGATCATGCCGGCCTGAACCCGATCGGTGCCTCCGAAACCGACCCGAGTCCGCGAGCGCGTCACCCACGGTCCCTGAGCTCGTCGAAGGGACGTGGCGTTCCTCGTCCTGTTCCGAATTCAGGTTCAGTTGCGACACGCCGCGTCTCGAGGCGCTCAGATACGGCGTGTCGCAGCACAGCCTGAATTGCGAACGGTGGAAACAGGACAGAGCGAGCGGGCGGGGGCAGGGGCTAGACCCGCTCAGCCCCGGGCACGGGGGTGGGACGTCGTGTACATGTCGCGGAGGGTGTCCGCGGTGACGAGCGTGTAGATCTGCGTGGTCGCGACCGAGGAGTGCCCCAGCAACTCCTGGACGACACGCACGTCGGCCCCGCCGGCGAGCAGATGCGTCGCGAACGAGTGGCGGAACGTGTGCGGCGAGATCTCGACCTCCAGCCCGGCCCGCTCCGCGGCCGCCCGGATGATGAGCCACGCGTTCTGCCGCGACATCCTCGCCCCGCGCCGGCCGAGAAACAGCGCCGGCGTCGGCCTGCCCCTGCCCGAGAGCGCGGGGCGCACGCGCACGAGGTAGGCGTCGAGCGCCGTCCGGGCGAAGCGACCGACGGGTACGAGACGCTGCTTGTCGCCCTTCCCCGTCACGCGGATCATGTCGCCGGGCAGCGTGTCGACCGCATCGCCGTCCGCGCCGCCGTCGGCTCCGCTGTCCTCACCGAGGCTCATCACGTCATCGACGTTCAGCCCGACGACCTCGGAGATGCGCGCGCCGGTCGCGTAGAGCAGCTCGAGCAGGGCGTGGTCGCGGATGGCGAGCGGATCGTCCCCCTCGGTGGCGGCGAGCAGGCGCTCCATCTGCTCGATCGTGATCGCCTTCGGCAGCCTGCTCGCGAGCTTCGGCGGCTTCACCTCGCGGGCGACGTCCTCCCCCACGAGGCCCTCCTCGAGCAGGAAGCGGTGCAGGCTCCGCACGGAGGACAGCATCCGGGCCGTCGAGGACGCGGTGAGCGCCCCCTCCCCGCGGAGCGCGCCGGAGAACGCGGACACGTCCGTCGACCGGACCCCGGCGGGATCCGTGGTGCCGCGCTCCTCGAGGAAGAGCCGGTAGCGGTCGAGGTCGCGCCGGTACGCGGCGACGGTGTTCGCGGAGAGTCCCCGCTCCACGGTGACGTGGCGCAGGTACCGGTCGATGACGGCCGCGAGGGGCGACGCGGTCCCCCGGTCCGTCGCGGTCATGGAACTCCCGCCGGTCAGGATGCGGTGAGCTTGCGGTGCCGCGGCCACGGCTGGTCGGCCGCGCCGAGCGTCGACCAGTTGCGGGAGCGGGCGATCGACGCCTCGAGGATGGCGATGGTCGTCGACGGGTTGTGCAGCCGGCGCGCGAGCACGGCGTCCAGCGCCTCGTCGAGGGGGACCCAGCGCTTCTCCATGTCCGCCTCCTCCTCGGCGCGGTCGAAGACCTCGGTCGCGTCGGTGAGGCCACGGGCGAGGTAGATGCGGATGATCTCGTCGCTTCCGCCTGGCGAGGTGTGGAACTCGCTCAGCAGGTCCCACTCGCTCGCGACCAGGTCGGCCTCCTCGGCGAGCTCGCGCTTGGCGGCGTTCAGGGGATCCTCGCCCTCGACATCGAGCAGCCCCGCCGGGATCTCCCACATGCGGTGGCGCACCGGGTGCCGGTACTGCTTGATCATGAGCACCTCGCCCGCGTCGTTTAGGGCGAGGATGGCGACGGCACCGGTGTGGTCGACGAAGTCGCGGGTGAGGTCGCTGCCGTTGTACTCGAACACCTCGCGGCGCACGTCCCAGACCTTGCCCTCGAACACGGTCTCGCTGGAGGTGACGGTCGGGTCGAACGCCTCGTCTTCGATCATGCTGCAGTGCTCCTTCGTGTCGGCCGGATTCGACGCTAGCCCCTTTGCCTATCCGGCGGCGGACTCCGCCATGCCGAACAGGCGGCTCTCGCGGTAGCTGAGCCCGTCGAAGCGACGCCGTCGATGTGACGTCCCTTCGACAGGCTCAGCACCGCTGATCGCTATTCGGCGGCGGACTCCGCCACCTCGAAGAGGCGGCTCGCGTTCTGGCGGTCGAGGGCGGCGCCGACGAGCCCGCGGAACAGCGGGTGCGCGTGGTTCGGGCGCGACCGCAGCTCGGGGTGCGCCTGCGTCCCGATGTAGAACGGGTGCACCTCGCGGGGCAGCTCCACGTACTCCACGAGCTGGCCGTCGGGCGAGAGGCCGGAGAACCAGAGGCCGGCGTCGGCGATCTGCTGGCGGAAGTGGTTGTTCACCTCGTAGCGGTGGCGGTGACGCTCGGACGCCTTCGGGGCTCCGTAGAGCTCGGCGGCGATGGAGCCCTCCGCGAGCTCGGCCTCGTACAGGCCGAGGCGCATGGTGCCGCCCAGGTCGCCGCCGGCGAGGATGTCGACCTGCTCCGCCATCGTGGCGACGACGGGCTGGGGCGTTCCGGGGTCGAACTCGGAGGACGACGCCTCGAGGAGCCCGGCCTCGTTGCGCGCGTACTCGATGACCATGCACTGCAGGCCGAGGCACAGGCCGAGCGCCGGGATGCCGTTCTCGCGGGCGAAGCGCAGCGCGCCGAGCTTGCCCTCGATGCCGCGGACTCCGAAGCCGCCGGGCACGCAGATGCCGTCGAGGTCCGCGAGCTGCTTGCTCGCGCCGTCCGGGGTCTCGCACTCGTCCGACGGGACCCAGCGCAGCTTGACCTTCGTCTGGTGGGCGAACCCGCCTGCGCGCAGCGCCTCGGTGACCGAGAGGTAGGCGTCGGGCAGGTCGATGTACTTGCCGACCAGGCCGATGGTGACCTCGTGCTTCGGGTCGTGCACCGCCTCGAGGATGCGGCTCCAGCCCTCCCAGTTCACGTCGCTCGCGGTGAGGCCGAGCTGGTTCATGATGTAGGCGTCCAGGCCCTGCTCGTGCAGCATCGCGGGGATGTCGTAGATGCTCGGCACGTCGACGGCGTTGACCACGGCGGCCTCGTCCACGTCGCACATGAGCGCGATCTTGCGCTTGTTGCCCTCGGAGACGGGGCGGTCGCTGCGCAGCACGAGCGCGTCCGGCTGGATGCCGATGGAGCGCAGCGCGGCGACGGAGTGCTGCGTCGGCTTCGTCTTCTGCTCCCCCGACGCGTTCATGAACGGCACGAGGGAGACGTGCACGAAGAACGCGTTGCCGCGGCCGAGCTCGTGGCGCACCTGGCGCGCGGACTCGATGAACGGCTGGCTCTCGATGTCGCCGACCGTGCCGCCGATCTCGGTGATGATCACGTCGGGCTGCGGGTCGTCCGTCGCCTGCAGGCGCATGCGGCGCTTGATCTCGTCGGTGATGTGCGGGATGACCTGCACGGTGTCGCCGAGGTACTCGCCGCGGCGCTCCTTGGCGATGACCGTCGAGTAGATCTGACCCGTGGTCACGTTCGCGGCCTGGTTGAGGTTGATGTCGAGGAAGCGCTCGTAGTGCCCGATGTCGAGGTCGGTCTCGGCGCCGTCGTCGGTCACGAAGACCTCGCCGTGCTGGAACGGGTTCATCGTTCCCGGGTCGACGTTGAGGTACGGGTCGAGCTTCTGCATCACGACGCGCAGGCCGCGCGCGGTGAGAAGGTTGCCGAGGCTGGCCGCCGTCAGGCCCTTACCGAGGGAGGAGACGACACCGCCCGTCACGAAGATGTGCTTGGTGATCTTCTGGTTCGTCGTCGTGCTCGTCTGGTCCGCGCTCGTAATATCCGCCACGGGCTTCAATCCTAACCGGGAACCGGCGCTCCCCGGTGCCCTACCGAGCGCGAGTCCTCTCACAGCGGAAACCGCGACCCCCATCCCCACCCGTGAGGTGCCCGAATCGGACCTGTTTTGGCCGAAATCGGGTCCGAAGTGGGCACCTCACGAGGAAGGGATCGGGTCTTGAGGGAGCGGGGGCCGCACGGGAGACTGGCCGCGTGAGCGACGACGACACGACAGCGGCCACCCGTCCCCTTCTGCGCTTCCACGCGACGGTGCTCGACTCCCCCGACGCGGGCGAGCTCGCCGCCTTCTACCGGCGGCTGCTCGGCTGGGAGACCCGCAGCGAGGAGGAGGGCTGGGTCACGCTCAGCGCTCCGGACGGCGGGGCGGGCCTCTCGTTCCAGACCGAGGACCACTACGTGCGACCCGTCTGGCCCGCCGGCCCCGGCGACCCACAGATGTCGATGCATCTCGACATCCAGGTGGACGACCTGGATGCGGCCAGCGCGCACGCGGTCGCCGCCGGCGCGACGGTCGCGGAGTTCCAGCCCCAGGACGACGTGCGGGTGCACCTCGACCCGGCGGGCCACCCGTTCTGCCTCTTCCTTTAGCCTCGGGGCCCTTCACCCCAGCATGAGGTGCCCGAAACGGACCTGTTTTGGCCGAAATCGGGTCCGAAGTGGGCACCTCACGGGTGGGTGAGGTGTTATTGGGGCCAGGAGGCGGCGCGGAGCACCGCGGCGACCGCGTCGGCGACCGAGAGCGCCGTGACGTCGACAACGGAGTCCTCCACCGCCGCGGACTCGAGGATCGCCTGCAGCTCGCCCGAACGGTCCAGGTGCCAGGACAGGGACGAGCTCTCGAGCGCGTGCCGCCCGGCGAAGCGCTGCCGGACGACGGCGAGGTCGACGTCCAGCCGGCACACCTTCAGGTCCCCGCCGAGCACGTGCTCGTATCCCGCGCGGCCGTCGAGGGTCTCGATGACGCCGGCCAGCACGAGGTGGGTGACGCCGACCTGCCGGTAGTTCGCGACCACGGCCGCGAGGTTCCGCAGCTCCAGGGCCGAGTTGAACGGGTCGTCCGCGGGCGCCGGCCAGGCGTCGCGAAGGGCGTCGAGGTCGATGATCGCGTGCGGGATGCCCTGGTCGCGGAGCACCGCACCGATGGCGCCGGCCACCGTGGTCTTGCCCGCACCGACGGTGCCGTTCAGGAACAGCGTGCGCACAGGATCCCGCTACTCGACGAAGATGCCGGCGAGCGTCTTCTTGCCACGGCGCAGCACGGCGAAGCGATCCGCGAGCAGGGCGCCCTCGAGCGTGGCCTCGGCCGACGCGACCTTCTCGTTGTTCAGGTACACGCCGCCCTCGCTCACCGCGCGGCGTGCGGCGCTCAGGCTGGGCGTGAGCCCGGTCGAGACGAGGAGGTCCGCGACCGTCGTGTCGCTCGGCACCGTGGCGTTCGGCAGTTCCCTCAGCGCGGCCGACAGCGTGTCGGCGTCGAGCGCGGACAGGTCGCCCTGGCCGAACAGCGCCTGCGACGCCGCGATCGCGGCCTCGGTGGCCGGCACCCCGTGCACGAGCGCGGTGGCCTCCCAGGCCAGCGCGCGCTGCGCCTCCCGGCGGAAGGGCTCCGTCGCCACGGCCTCCGCCAGGCGCTCGATCTCGGTGCGCGGCAGGAAGGTGAAGATCTTGAGGCGGTCGATCACGTCGGCGTCGTCGGTGTTGAGCCAGAACTGGTACATCGCGTACGGGCTGGTCATGGCGGGGTCGAGCCAGACGGCGTTCCCCTCGCTCTTGCCGAACTTCGTGCCGTCGGAGTTCGTGATCAGCGGCGTGCCGATGGCCTGCACGCTCACGCCCTCCGCGCGGTGGATGAGGTCCGTGCCGCTCGTGAGGTTGCCCCACTGGTCGCTTCCGCCGGTCTGGAGCACGCAGTCGTAGTTGCGGTACAGCTCGAGGAAGTCCATTCCCTGCAAGATCTGGTAGCTGAACTCGGTGTAGCTGATGCCGTGCTCCGAGTTGAGGCGCGCGCTTACCGCATCCTTCTTGAGCATCGTGCCCACCCGGAAGTGCTTGCCGACCTCGCGCAGGAAGTCGATGGCCGACATCGGAGCCGTCCAGTCGAGGTTGTTCACGATGCGCGCCGCGTTGTCGCCCTCGAAGCTCAGGAACTTCTCGATCTGGCCCCGCAGGTAGCTGACCCACTCGGCGACGGTCTCGCGGGTGTTGAGGGTGCGCTCGGCGGTCGGCTTCGGGTCGCCGATGAGGCCGGTCGAGCCCCCGACGAGCCCCAGCGGCTTGTGCCCGGCGAGCTGCAGGCGGCGCAGCAGCAGGAGCTGCACGAGGTTGCCGAGGTGCAGGCTGGGCGCGGTCGGGTCGAAGCCGCAGTAGTACGTGACGGGCGGGCCGGCCAGCAGGGTGCGCAGGGCCTCCGCGTCCGTGGAGACGTGGACATAGCCACGCCAGACGATCTCCTCCCAGACATCGGCGAACGACGGGTCGTTCTGCTGGCGCGAGAGAACATCGGAGGCGGGTGTCGACACGACACAGCAGACTACCAGCGGCATCTCCACCGGCAGGGCGGCGCACTCCTCGGCGAAGGCGTGACGACCACGGGCGCTGTCGGTGGTGGGTGGCACCATGGATGCCATAAGGGGAACCGCACGGAAGTTGCGGACAGGGGCGTCACGTGATGTGGGCGATAGGGGATGCAGCGGATCAAGTCTGCGGCATTGATTCCAGCGAATCAATGCCATAGCCTTGATGTGCGCGCATCAAGCCTGCATCATTGACGCCGAGGGGAGGCAGCGTGTTCGTCGTCACCGCGGACCAGAAGGACAGCAGGTCCGACGTCGACCGCGCCCAGGGCGTGCTCGACGACCTGAATCGTCGCTTCGGCGCCGTGCTCGAACTGCCCGTCGACCGCACGGCCGGTGACGAGGTGCAGGCGCTGCTTCCCCGGGCATCAGACGCACTGGCGATGGTCCTCGACCTGACCCGGCGCGAGCACTGGAGCGTGGGACTCGGCATCGGCCGCGTCCGCACCCCCCTTCCCGCCGACACCCGCGCCGCCACCGGCGAGGCCTTCATCGCGGCGCGCGACGCCGTGGACGCCGCCAAAAGGTCGCCGACGCGGTTCGCGCTCGCGGTCGAGGGCGGCGAGGGCAGCGCGGGCGGCGAGGCCTCCCCCGGAGCCGCGCCCGACGCCGTCACCCCGGACGAGGTGGAGGCCATGATCACGCTCCTCCTGCTCGCCCGCGACCGCCGCACCGAGCAGGGCTGGGAGGTCGCGGACCGGATGGCCGCGGGCGTCACCCAGCGCGACGTCGCCGCCGAGCTCGGCATCACACCTCAGGCGGTCAGCACGCGCCTGCGGACCGCCGGCTGGCGGACGGAGCAGGCCGCGCTCCCCGGCCTCGCTAAACTCCTCGCACACCTCGACACCGCAGTCACCCGGAAGGACGACACCGCATGACCACCTTCCCGTTCGGCCTCATCGATGCCGTCCTCTGGCTGTTCCTGATCCTCGGCGCAAGCGCGTCGGTGGTGCTCGCGATCCTCGTGAACCGGAGGCCGCAGCAGCGGCCGCTCGTCTACGCGATGGCCGGCGCGCTGCTCGCGACGCTGCTGCTCGCGACCATGCTGCCGATCTCGCCGAACGCGGCCGCCGGCGGCATCCTCACGATCCTCATGATCTTCCTCGCCGTCGCGGGCGGCGGCGCGGTCGTGACCGCCGTGCTCGACATCGCGACCGGCGGCAGCGTGCTCGGCGGCACGCACGGCGGCATCCTGGTCGCGGCGAACGCCCACGGGGCCGGCGACCTCGAGGCCGCGCGGCAGCCGAAGCGCGAGGTCATGCGCGGCGGGGTGACCATCGGCATGCTCGAGCGCCTGTCGGTGGCCGCGGTCATCGTCGCGGGGTATCCGGAGGGGCTCGCGGTGATCATCGCCATCAAGGGCGTCGGACGCTTCAGCGAGCTCGGCGAGGCCGCCGAGGCGCGCGAGCGGTTCATCATCGGCACCCTGGTCAGCTGGCTCTGGGCGTCCACCTGCGCCGGGGTCGTGCTCCTCACGCGCTGACCCCCGGCACTCACTGACCCGCACTCGCCGCGCGTTCGCGATGTGCCCGCACTCGCAACTCGCTGCGCTGCGGGGCAAGCGTCAGTGCGAGTTCTTGTGGCGGCGGTACGGGGACACCGTGGGGTCGCCCGGGATCCAGAACCGCCACGCGTAGTCGGCGGAGCCGCCCGCGCCGGACACGCCGACGCGCGGGCCGGTCTCGTGGGCGACCGGATGCGCGGGCAGCTCGAGCGCGAACGGCGGCCGCTCCAGGCTCAAGCCGCCGTCGGCGAGCGTGATGCCGAGCGCGACGGTCAACCGGGCGGGACCCCGGGCGAGGTCGCGTTCGGGGACGGACCCGCCACGGCGAGCGCGCGCCGCCTCGATGCCGTCCACGACCTCCCCGGCGCGGATCAGCAGCCCGGAGGCCGTGCCCTCGGGCGAGCAGACGATGTTCGCGCAGGTGTGCATGCCGTAGGTGAAGTACGTGTACAGGTGGGCCGGCGGGCCGAACATGACAGCGTTGCGCTTGCCTCGGCCGCGGAAGGCGTGCGACCCCGGGTCCTTCTCGCCGAGGTACGCCTCGAGCTCCGTGATCCGCAGCGAGACGGGTCCCTCGGCCGTCTCATGCGTGAGGACGCCGCCCAGCACCAGCGGCGCCGCCTCGAGGGCGGGCCGCTCCAGCAGCTCCGACAGGCGCACGGACCGGGGCCTAGAAGAAGCGGCCGGCGGCGAGGCTGCTGATCACGACGTAGAGCAGCACGACCGTCGCGATGACGACGGCGGCCGTCACCAGCCAGGAGCGCTTGCCCCGGGGATCGCCCGCGCCACCGGATCCGCGGCGGTCGCCGGACAGCGTCATCCGCGCGTCTCGAGCTGGGCGGAACCGAACGCCGGAGCGGACCCCAGCACGCGCACCCGCTCGGTCAGCTCCGCGAGCTGCTCGGCGACGCGATTCGTCGCCGTGCCCCCGACGCCGTCGCGGCTGTCGACCGAACCGCGCACGTTCAGCACGGCGCGCACCTCGGGCGTCAGGTGGGGCGAGATGTCGAGGAGGTCGTCGTCGCTCACCTCGTCGAGCTCGATGCCGCGCTCCTCGGCGAACCGCACCAGCTCACCCGTGATCTCGTGGGCGTCGCGGAACGAGACGTGCTGCTTCACGAGCCACTCGGCCACGTCCGTGGCGAGCGAGTAGCCCTGCGGCGCGAGCTCCGCCATGCGCTCGGCGTTGAACTCGAGCGTCTCGATCATCCCGGTGAAAGCGGGTAGCAGCACCTCGAGGGTGAGCACGGAGTCGAAGACGGGCTCCTTGTCCTCCTGCAGGTCGCGGTTGTAGGCGAGCGGCAGTCCCTTGAGGGTCGCGAGGAGGCCGGTGAGGTTGCCGATCAGGCGTCCCGACTTGCCGCGCGCGAGCTCGGCGATGTCCGGGTTCTTCTTCTGGGGCATGATCGAGGATCCGGTGGAGAAGGAGTCGCTCAGGCGCACGAAGCCGAACTCCTTCGTGTTCCACAGCACGATCTCCTCCGCCAGGCGCGACATGTCGATGCCGATCTGCGCGGTGATGTAGGCGAACTCGGCGACGACGTCCCGGGCAGCCGTGCCGTCGATGCTGTTCTCGGAGCTGCGGGCGAAGCCGAGGTCACGGGCCACGGCAGAGGCGTCGAGGCCGAGCGTGCTGCCGGCGAGCGCGCCGGATCCGTAGGGCGAGACGTTGGCGCGCGCGTCCCAGTCGCGCAGGCGCTCGAGGTCGCGGACAAGGGGCCAGCAGTGCGCGAGCAGGTGGTGGGCGAGCAGGACGGGCTGAGCGTGCTGCAGGTGCGTGCGGCCGGGCAGGATGACGCCCTCGTTCGCGTCGGCCTGCGCCGCGAGCGCGTCGATCAGCTGGATAACGAGGCCGTAGATGGTCGCCGCGTGGTCGCGCAGGTAAATGCGGACGAGCGTGGCGATCTGGTCGTTGCGACTCCGGCCGGCGCGCAGCTTGCCCCCGAGCTCCGGCCCGGCGATGGCCATGAGCCCGCGCTCGAGCGCCGAGTGCACGTCCTCGTCGTCCGGCTCGGGCAGGAAGCTGCCGTCCTGCACGGCGGCCAGGAGGGTCTCGAGCGCGTCGATCATGCGGTCGCGGTCGCTGCGGCTGAGGTACCCGGCCTCGGCGAGCGCCCGGGCGTGCGCGATGGAGCCGGCGATGTCGTAGGGCGCCAGCTGGAAGTCGAACTGGGTGGACCGGCTGAGCTCGACCAGCTCCGGGGCGGGTCCGCCCGCGAAGCGTCCGCCCCACAGGGCTCCGGCCGCGCCGGCGCGGTTGCCCGCGGACGGCTCGTCGCCGTCCTCCACGGGGTCCGCGTCAAGATCCGCGTCGAGATCCGCACCGAGGTCCGCGTCCTGGAGCTCGTTCTCGGGGTCGAGCACGCCCTCGTCATACAGACCCGTGTCGGCCTCGATCTCGGTGCCCGCCTGGATGTCCAGGCGCGGTTCGCCCTCGTGCCCCTGCGCCCCCGCGCCAACCCCGGACTCGACGTCGTCGGTCATGCCGCTCCTACTCCTGCGCGCCGGCGAGCTCGCGCCGCGCCGGGGTCCTGCTCAGCACCGACGAGCTCGATGAAGCCCTCGATAGTGACTGGTCGAATGTGTGGGTGTCGTCGGTCGCGAGATCGCCGGGAACGAAGCGCCGAGTGTTCTCGATGAACGCGGTGCGTTCCGCCATGGTTCTCCTTCTGCTTCCTCTGCCTGAAGGATTCTATGCGCCCTCTCGCCGGGGCCCGTCGCCACGGTTCGCCGGAGAGCGCCGAGGTCGGCGGCGCCGGCCTTCGCCTCAGCTCACCAGCGAGCGGCGGGCAAAGCCCCCGGTTGCAGGAGAGGCGGCACCTCGGAATTCCTCCGACTTCCAAACCATCTTCCCCCTCTGCTCCGAACAGTCACCGCTGGCGCCGTCAGTGATGCCGTTGGGGGAAACGCATTTCTCGTGAATTCAGAGTCGATGGAGAACATCATGTTTGACCAGGCATTCATCCGTAACGCGATCGACCGGAGCGCCGAGACCAAACTCGACCGCCGCAACATGCTCATCGCCGCGGGAGTCGTGGGACTCGGCGCGGGAGCGTCCATCCTCGGACCCGTCTCGGCCGCATCCGCCACGACGTCGGGCTCGCCGGCGATCAGCGACGCGTCGATCCTCAACTTCGCGCTCAACCTCGAGTACCTCGAGGCCGAGTTCTACCTCCGCGCCGTGACCGGCTACGGCCTCTCCTCCGACCTCGTCTCCGGTACGGGAAAAGCCGGTGGTGTCTCCGGCGGGCGCAAGGTGGCCTTCCAGACGACGGCGATCCGCAAGTACGCGGAGGAGATCGCCGCGGACGAGAAGGCCCACGTTGCGTTCCTTCGCGCCGCCCTCGGGTCGGCCGCGGTTGCCCGCCCCGCGATCGACATCGACGCGAGCTTCACATCGGCCGCCGTGGCGGCCGGTCTGATCAAGCCTGGCGAGAGGTTCGACCCGTACGCGAACGAGCGTAACTTCCTGCTGGGCGCATTCGTCTTCGAGGATGTCGGGGTCACCGCGTACAAGGGCGCGGCGCCCTTCATCACGAACAAGACCTACCTCGAGGCTGCGGCCGGCATCCTCGCCGTTGAGGCATACCATGCCGCGACAGTACGCAGCAGTCTGTACGCGATGGGCCTCACCCAGCCCGCGCATGCGATCTCGATCGCGCGGGACAGTCTGGATGGCCCGATGGACCTCGACCAGGGGCTCACGCGTGACGGCGGCAACGCCAACATCGTGCCGACGGACCGCAACGGCATCGCGTTCAGCCGCTCGCCCGGCCAGGTGCTGAACATCGTCTATCTCAACCCGGACGCGGTGAAGTCCGGCGGATTCTTCCCCGCCGGTGTCAATGGCGAGTTGAACACCAGCGCCGACAACGCCTGACCCGGAGGACGCGGTGGCGGGATGCGCTGATCCTCACGCCGCCGGGGATCACGGAGGTCGGGCGCTGCACGCGGCGCCCGGCCTCTTCCGGGCTCAGGACTGGCGCAGCAGCCAGACGAGCAGCGCCTTCTGGGCGTGCAGGCGGTTCTCCGCCTCGTCCCAGATGACGGATCGCGGCCCGTCGATGACCTCGGACGCGACCTCGTAGTCCCGGTCGGCGGGGAGGCAGTGCAGGAAGATGGCGTCGTCCTTCGCCGCGGCCATGGTCTCGGTCGTCACCTGGTAGGAGCCGAGCGCCGCGATCCGCGCCGCCTTCTCCTCCTCGAAGCCCATGGAGACCCAGGTGTCCGTGACCACGACGTCCGCGCCGTGCACGGCCTCGGTCGGGTCGGTGAGCACGGCGACGGATCCACCGGTGCCGCTCGCGATCCGCTCCGCGTCGGCCACGACGTCCGCGGCCGGGGTGTAGCCCTCGGGTGCCGCCACGCGCACGTGCATGCCCGCGGTCGCCCCGGCGAGCAGGTAGGACTGCGCCATGTTGCTCGCCCCGTCGCCGAGGAAGGTGACTGTCTGCCCGGCGAGGTCGCCGCGGTGCTCGCGGATCGTGAGCAGGTCGGCGAGCAACTGGCAGGGGTGGAACTCGTCGGAGAGCGCGTTGACGACGGGCACGGTCGTACCGTGCGCCATCTCCTCCAGCCCGGACTGGCCGTAGGTGCGCCAGACGATGGCCGCCACCTGCCGCTCGAGCACGCGGGCCGTGTCGGCCGCGGTCTCCTTGCCGCCCAGCTGGCTGTTCGCGGTCGAGATGATGAGCGGGTTCCCCCCGAGGTCGGCGATGCCCACCGCGAAGGAGACGCGGGTGCGGGTGGAGGACTTGTCGAAGATCACCGCGACGGTCTGCGGCCCGGCGAGCGGCTTCTGCGCGAATCGGTCTCGCTTCAGCTCCGTGGCAAGGTCGAGGATCTCGGCCTGCTCGGCCGGGGTCAGGTCGTCATCACGGAGGAAGTGCCGAGTCATCTCATCGCTTTCGCTCGGGAACGGGAAACGACCAGCCTACGGGGTGCGCCCCGCCGCGGATTCGCCGCTGTCCCTGGTGCCGGCGGTGCTGGTGGTGCTGTCAGACCCGCCCGACATAATCGGGAGGCATGGGCTGGTTCGATCGGTGGCGCAGGCCGCGCACTCCCCCGCTGCACGTCGCCATCGATGAGGGCTCGGGCCCCGTGGTCGTGCTGGTGCACGGGATCGCGTCGTCGTCGGTGACCTTCGAGAACCTCGTGCCGCTGCTCACGGACCGGCACCGGGTCATCGCCATAGACTTGCTCGGATTCGGCGAGTCGGTGGCGCCGGAATCGGCGACGTTCACCATCGAGGAGCACGTCGACGCCCTGAGCGACACGCTCGACGCCCTGGCGCTGAGAAGTCCCTTCGTGCTGGTCGGTCACTCCATGGGCAGCCTGATCGCCAGTCGCTACGCGGCGACCCACTCGAAGCGGGTGCGCAAGCTCGTGCTCGTCGCGCCTCCCGTCTACGTCACCCCGTCCGCGCTCGGCGACCCGGTGGAGCGGGCCGCGATGGGCCTCTACCTCAAGGCGTACGAGTACCTGCGGACCAACAAGACCTTCACCATGCGCAACGCGGCGATGCTCGCGCGACTCTCCCCCATCAAGAACGTGCTCGAGGTGAGCGAGCGCAACTGGACCGCGTTCGTGCTGTCGCTCGAGAAGGCGATCGAGTCGCAGACGACGGTCAGCGACATCGCGTCGGTGAAGGTGCCGGTCGAGGTCGTCTACGGCACCCTCGACCCGTTCCTCATGCCCGGCGGCCTCCGCATCATCGAGCAGATGCGGCACGTGACGGTGCACAAGGTGGACGGCAACGACCACCTCGTGCGCAGGCGTCTCGCCCGGGTGATCGCGGTGGCCGTCGGCTGACCCGGCCGGCGCGTGCGGCGTTGCACACCGGTCGCTGGAAGACCCGGCCGCTAGGACCCGATGTCGACGAGGCCGAGCTGCTGGAGCATACCCAGCTGGTCTGTCGACCCCCAGCGCTCCACGAGCATGCCGTCCTCGAACCGCCCCACCTGGATGCCGCGGACCGACATCCGCTTGCCGGTCGGCGCGATGCCCATCAGCGGACCGGAGTGCGTGCCGGTCACCGTGAGGGTGACCACGACGGTGTCGTCGTCCGCCACGAGCGACTCCAGGTCGATCGAGAGGTCGGGGAACGCGGCGAGGAAGCCGCTCCAGAACTGCTTGATCCCGGCGACCCCGGGCTCCTGTCCCGGCGCGGGGTCGTGATCGACGACGTTCTCGTGGAACACCTCGTGCAGGCGGTCCACCTCCTTGGCCGCGATGATCTCGCCGAGTCGTGACTGCGCCTGGATGTTCCGTTCCCTGGACATGCGTTCCCTCCCACCGGTGCGGGCGCGGGGCGCGCCCCGCGTCCATGCCTACACCCGGGGGCTACTCGTCGTCATCGGTCCGGTACTGCCGATGCGCCGACAGCAGCTCGATCTCGGGTCGCGCCGCGACGAAGCGCTCGACCTCGTCGAGCACCTCCACGAGGTGCCGCCCGTCCGCGGCGACCACGGCGACACCGATGGCGCTCCGACGGTGCAGATCGAGGTGCCCGACCTCGGCGACGCTGATCGAGAACCTGCGCTTCACCTCGGCGATGATGGGCCGCACGAGCGAGCGCTTCTCCTTGAGCGAGTGCACGTCGCCCAGCAGGATGTCGAACTCGATCCAGCCGATCCACATGCCTCCAGGATGGCACCGGCGCGCCGGCGCACGCGCGGTCGAGGGGAACGGACGCCCCAGGCCGCGGTCAGACGAGCCGGGCGACCGCGGCGCGTGCGAGCTGGCAGGCGGGACCCCAGTGCAGGCCGGCCCAGGGCGGGAAGCTCGGCGGATCCGTGTCGAGCCCGCCGATGCGCGCGTGGCCGGCCCAGTTGAGTACGTCGACCGTGCGCGCGGCCTCGGCGAGGGTGTTGCGCGGGCGGTGATCCGGTTCGGGCGAGTTCAGCCGCAGGCGCGCGCCGACCGAGTCGATGGTGTCCCCGAAGCTGCGGTCGAGGGTCGCCCGTCCCGCCGCGGTGAGCAGCAGCACGAGCAGCGCCGCCTCCCGTCCGCCCGGCGTCCGCTCGAGGGGCAGACACCCGGCGACGTGGTCCCACAGAGCGGCCGGCGACTCCCGCAGCTCCGCCCCGCGGCGGGTCACGACGAGCGCGGGCCCCTCCGTGCGGACAAGGCCCATGGCGGTCGCCGCGGAGCGGACCCGGCGCACGGGGTGCTGCGGCGTGGCCGCGGCACCCTCGCCTTTCCACGTGCCGATGGGATCGATGTCGAGCATGATGAGCGCGACGGCGTACTCCGACAGCGGACCGGGTCCGGCGAGCGGCAGGCCGCGGTCGCCGAGGCGGGTGAGGAACGCGCGCAGAACGGTCGTGCCGTGCTCCATGTCGTCGAGGTCGAGGCTCTCGTCCTCATCGGCGAGCGCCGCGTCCCGGCACTCCGCGATGAGCCCGTGGTCGCGATCGTCCGCCCTCGCGACCAGGCCGTCGAGCGGGGACGTGCCCGGCCACACGTCGAGACCGACCTCGACCACGAGGCCGCCCACCCGCTCGCGCGGGGGTTCGTCGCGCGCCTCGTTCCGTTCCCGGCCGGTCACGTCGTCGGGCGCCGGAACCGGATCGGGACCGAAGAGCTCGCGCAGCTTGCGGTCTTCGGAGTGCCGCCGGAACGCGTCCAGATCGACGACGTTGCCGTCCCCCTGCTTCTGCTTCCCGGTCCCCGCCATCCACTCCAGCCTAGGGCGAGGGTCTTGCCGCCGTCGGGGATCATCCCCACGTCGGCGAGCGCGTTGTTGCACTATTGACCTGATAGTGCAACACTGCAGAACGTGCAGGCAGACGAGCAGGAGCGGACCGACGCCCGGTCGCGGCGGCGGGCGCAGAGCCGTCTCGCGGTCACGACGCTGGCCCGTCGCCTGACCGCGGAGCGCGGCCTCACCGGCTTCACCGTGGACGAACTGTGCGAGCAGGTCGGCATCTCACGCCGCACCTTCTTCAACTACTTCGACACCAAGGAGCAGGCCGTCATCGGCCAGCACGAGGACTGGCTCGACGAGCCCGCCGTCGCGGTGTTCCTCGCCGCGCGGCCGGACGGCCTGGTGGGGCTCTCCCCCACTCTCATGGCCGATCTCGCCGAGCTCGCGATCACCCACATGCACCTGGTCGGCGTCACCCCGGAGGAGGCGCGGGAGTTCATCGCCGCCGTGGACCGGGAGCCGCAGCTCCTCCGGGCTTTCATGAACGCTAACGCGGAGCAGGAACGCCGCCTCACCGAGCTCGTCGCCCGCCGCGAGGGGCTACCGGCCGACGATCCCCTGGCGCAGACCGCGGTCGTGCTGATCGGCGGCCTCGTTCGCCGCAGCGCCGAGACCTTCTTCACCCCCGGCAACGCCGAGCCCTTCGACGTGCTGCTCCGCCGCCACCTGGCCGCGGCACAGGCGATTTTCGCCGCCGCCCCCTGACCCACAAGACACGAGACACGAGACACGAAGGAAGACCGCACCCGATGGCATCCCCGACCCCGCGGACGGCAAACCCCGCCGCCGCGCCCATCCTGCTCACCCAGAAGCGCATCTGGATCATCTTCGCGGCGCTCATCGCCGGCATGCTGCTCTCGAGCCTCGACCAGACCATCGTGTCCACCGCCATGCCGACCATCGTGGGCGAACTGGGCGGCGTGGAGCACCAGGCGTGGATCACCACGGCCTACCTGCTCGCCACGACGATCGTCATGCCCGTGTACGGCAAGTTCGGCGACGTGCTCGGCCGGCGGCGGCTCTTCCTCGTCGCGATCGCCCTGTTCACGCTGGCCTCGGTCGGCTGCGCGTTTGCCACCGACTTCTGGGGGTTCGTCACGTTCCGCGCCCTGCAGGGCCTCGGCGGCGGCGGCCTGATGATCCTGTCGCAGGCGATCATCGCCGACATCGTGCCCGCCTCGGAGCGCGGCAAGTACATGGGACCCCTCGGCGGCATCTTCGGGCTGTCCGCCGTCGGCGGGCCCCTGCTCGGCGGCTTCTTCGTGGATCACCTCACCTGGCAGTGGGCCTTCTACATCAACATCCCGATCGGCATCGCCGCGTTCGCGATCGCCTGGGTCACCCTGACCCTGCCCAACAAGCGCGCGACACAGAGGATCGACATCGCCGGCGTCGTGCTGCTCTCGATCGCGACGACGTGCCTCATCTTCTTCACCGACTTCGGCGGCGACGCGGAGTTCGGCTGGGACGCCTGGCAGACCTGGGCCTTCGGCGCGGGGCTGCTCCTCTCCGCGGTCGGGTTCGTCTGGACCGAGTCCCGGGCCGCGGATCCGATCATCCCGCTCGCGCTCTTCCGCAACCCGATCTTCGTCAACGCGACCGCGATCGGCCTCACCCTCGGCCTCGGCATGTTCTCCGCGATCGCGTTCGTGCCGACGTTCCTGCAGATGTCGTCCGGCACGTCGGCGGCCGCATCCGGCCTGCTCATGCTGCCGATGATGGTCGGCCTGATGGGGACGTCCATCTGGTCCGGCATCGCGATCAGCCGCAGCGGCAAGTACAAGATGTACCCGCTGCTCGGCACGCTGATCACGGCGGTGGCCATGATCGCGATGACCACCCTCGCGGCGGACACGCCGATCTGGCTGATCTGCGTCTACCTGTTCTTCTTCGGCGCGGGCCTCGGCCTCATCATGCAGGTCGTGGTGCTCGTCGTGCAGAACGCGGTCAGCCCCGGGATGATCGGCACGGCGACCAGCACGAACAACTACTTCCGCGAGGTGGGCGCGTCGCTCGGCGTCGCCATTTTCGGCACGATCTTCACGAACTCCCTGTCCGAGAAGCTCACCGACGTGTTCGTGTCGGCCGGGGCTCCCGCGGCGGAGGCGGGCGACGCCACCGCGACGCTCGACCCGCAGACGCTGAACGAGCTGCCCGGGCCCATCCGCGACGGGGTCGTCGCCGCCTACGCCGACTCGCTCGCGCCCGTGTTCTGGTATCTCGTGCCGTTCATCCTGCTCGCGTTCCTGCTCGCCCTGTTCCTCAAGCAGATCCCGCTGTCCGACACCTCCGGCATGGTGGCGCGCGGGGAGGCCATCGGCGGCGAGGAGGCGGAGCGCCTCGAGGCCGAGCGCCTGGAAGCCGAGCGCGCCGGGCGTGCCGGGAGCGCTGGGCGTGCCGAGCGCGAGGTGCGCGACGAGCATGACCTGGAGGCCGAGCGCGCTGGGCGTGCCGAGAGCACTGAGCGGGCCGAGATCGATCGCACCGAGGAGACCGCCGGCCGGTAGTCCGACCTTTTCCTCGCGGCGAGCGCCGCCGCCCCTCCTACCGGGAGAGGGCGGCGGCGCTTCGCTGTTCCGGGACGCTCGCCGGCCCGAAAGCGTCGGTGTCACCCGCGGAGCCAGCGCGACCGGCGGCGACCGACGCGGGAGCCGGATCGATCGGGTCCGCCTCACCCACCAGCTCGAGAAAGGCGCTCAGCTGGGACAGGGCCATCGGGTTGCGGGGCAGGTAGTCGGTGAGGGCCGGCGAGTACAGCAGGTAGGCGGCGAACTGCGCGCGCGAGATCGCCACGTTCAGCCGGTTCTGCAGCAGCAGGAACTCGATCCCGCGCGGCACCTCGTCGGCTGACGAGGCCGCGAGGGACACGATCGCGACCGCTGCCTCCCTGCCCTGGAACCGGTCGACGGTGCCTACCGACACCTCGGGCAGACCCGCCGCGGCCAGCCGCTCGCGGATGAGCTCCACCTGCGCGTTGTACGGCGCGACCACGATGATGCCCTCCTGCGGCAGCGGCGCCGTTGCCCCGTCGATGCTCCAGGCCCGGCCGACGAGCGAACGCGCGATCTCCACGACCCGGTCCGCCTCCTCCGGCGACGAGGTCGCGTTCAGCTCGTGCGGCACGGGAAGGACGTGCAGCCCCGGCTCCACGCCCTCGAGGTGCCGGTAGCCCGCGACCGAGCGCAGCTGCCCCTCGTAGGACAGCCGCGAGACGGGCTCGCACACCGCCGGGTGCATGCGCCAGCTCGCCGCGAGGAAGTAGCCGAGCTCCGGCGGCAGCACGTCGTGCCCGTCGCTGAGCCAGCCGAGGGCGGACTCGTCGACCGGCTCGGGGTGGCTCGCCTGGCTCACCTGCGGCAGCTGCTGCGGGTCACCCAGCAGGAGCAGGCGCTGCGCGCCCATGGATGCCGCGATCGTGCTGGCGAGCGAGAACTGGCCGGCCTCGTCGATCACGAGCAGGTCGAGCGAGCGGCGGGGCACCTGGCCGGGGTTGCTGAAGTTCCACGCGGTGCCGCCGAGCACACGGCCGCCTGGCTCGGTGATCCAGTTGGCGACCGACGAGATGTCGAGGTTCGTCCACGGCACCTCCTGGTTGTCGCCCTCCTTCGGGCGCTTGCCGATGCGCGAGGGGTCGAGTCCGGCGTCCACGATGGCCTTCAGCATGTTCTTCACGGTCTCGTGCGACTGAGCCACGACGCCGACGCGCCAGCCGTGGTTCAGCACGAGGTCCGCGATGACGCGGGAGCCGGTGTAGGTCTTGCCGGTGCCGGGCGGGCCCTGCACCGCGATGTAGGACCGGTCGAGGCGCAGCAGGCTGTCCCGGATGGCCGCGATGACCTCGCCGCCCTCCTCGGCGACGGGAACGGGCACGACGGCGCCGGGAACCGCACGCGGCGGCAGGCGACGCAGGATGTCCATGGCCGGGTCCGGCATCATGCCGGGCAGTGCGTCGAGCACGCCTCGGCCCCACTGAGCGATGGCGCCGACCTGCGAGCCGGGGTTCGGCGGCGGCGACGGAGCCAGCGCTATGGGCAGCTGGTCGTAGGGCTCGCCCGAGCGCGAGAGCTTCTCCTCGATCAGGTATTCCGGGCCCTCGACCGCGACGATCCGGGCGCGGTTGTGCGCGTAGCGGCTGCCCGGTTCGCGGTTCTCGTCCCCGGGCGGGTACGGCTCGTCGTACAGCACGAAGGGGCGGTCGTCGGCCTTGAGCGAGCTGCCGGGCGCCACGGTGCCCGTGACGCGGAGCAGCCGCGAAGGGGCGCTGCGCTCGTTCTCGCGCTGCCAGTCGCGCTCGACGCGGGTCACCGATCCGTCGATCACCAGCACGTCGCGGACGTCGGCCCACTCGTCGACGGGGGCGCGCAGGCGGTCGAAGTGCTCCTGCCAGAACTTCTTGCCCTCACGTCGGTGGTAGTCGATGGCGGCGGACGCGAGCGCGAGCGCCGTGTCGTCCGTGGTCCTGTCGGCGTGCTGGATGGTCTTCACCCGCGCGTCCAGCTCGAGGTACACGTCGCTCGGGTCGCGCAGCGTCGGCATGAGCAGCTCGACATCCGGGGCGGATGCCGGCGGCACGTTGTTCTCCTCGGCGCGCGCGAGCAGCCAGTCCCGGAGCCGGAGCGTGGAGACGCAGTCGTACCGGTTGTAGCGGCCGATGTCGTCGAGCTTCGCCTGCGCCTCGGCGAGCGCGCCGTTGCGGAACAGCCGCCGGGACTCCGCGTACTCGGTGATGGAGTCCGCCGCGTTGTCCACGCCCTCGCGATGCTCGTCCCCCATGTAGAGCGGCTCGAGCTTCTTGAGCGAGTAGCTGTGCGAGCCGACCCGCATGCTCTTCTTGACGATCGGGTAGAGGTCGACGAGCAGGTGCGCACGCAGCAGCTCGTCGACCTCCTCCTCCGCGACGCCGTGCCGGGCGGCGATGGACAGCAGGTGGACGCGCTCGTAGGCCGCGTAGTGGTAGATGTGCATGCCCGGGTACTTCTGGCGGCGATCCCGCACGTAGGCGAGGAAGTCGAGCAGCGCCTGACGCTCCTCGGCGTAGTCATGCGCCCAGAACGCGCGGAACGTCTCGTCCCGCTCCACGAGACCGAACAGGTAGTCGAGGCCCCACTCCGGGCCGGTCTGCTCGCTGTAGAGGGGGTCCCCCTCGAAGTCGAAGAAGATGTCGCCCTCGTTGGGCTCGGGCAGCGCGCCCAGGGCGAGCGGGTTGAAGACCTCGTAGGGCAGGCCGTCCTGCGTCTGCAGCCGGGCCTGAGCCCGCAGGCCGGCGAGCGTCGTCTCCGCCATGCCGGCCACCGGCTCGGTGCTGCTTGCGAGCGCGTCGATCGTGGTGACCCCGGCGTCGGTCAGGTGCTTGCGCTGGCTCATCCGCATGCCGGCGACCTGGAGCACGTCGCGGTGCAGCTCGACCTGCTGCTTGCAGGCGGCGCAGCGCCCGCAGACGGTGTAACGCGGGTCGCCCCACTCGGTTGCGACGCCCTCGGCCAGCCGCTCGTCGAACTGATGCTGCAGTCGCGCACGGCGACGGCGGAACACCGGCAGGATGTCGCGGATGCGGTGCGTGCTGGTGCGCCCGTCGCCGAGCAGCAGGTGCACGTGCTCGCCGATGGGGATGCCCAGCCGCTCGAGCTGGTCGCTGTACGCGGCGAGCTGGAGGAGCGCCGTGATCTTCGCGCTGCGGGCGAGCTTCGTGTCGTACACCTCGTAGGCGCCGTCCTCACCGCGGAGGATGAAGTCCGCGTAGCCGAGGAACCGGCCGTCGAAGAAGGTCGCCTGGAACAGGGCGTCGGCCCCGGCGCGGAGGGCGCGCTCGCTCTCCGCCGCCGCCTGGGCGAGCTCGGTCTTCTCCGGACGCTCGAACTCCACGACCTCGCGGGTCTTCCGCAGCTCGTCGAGGGTGCGCCGCTCGTGCACGTCGCCCAGGACGGCTGCCCGCGCGAGCATCGGGTCGTCCTCCTCATCGACCGGGTCGACGCGGCCGAGCTTGGCGTCGAGGGCGCGCATGAGCGCCCACTCGCACTTGGCGGCGTTGGTGAGGTCCGTCGCGCTGTAGATGACGGTGTCGTGCAACAGGAACACGCGTACCTCCGGGTCTAGGGACCTTTCACGTTACCTGCGACCACCGACACCCACCCCACGGCGGCACCCCGGCCGCCCGGTACCGCCCTGTGGAGGAAGGGTCGGCCGGGTGACCAACGCAGGCTCCCGGTGCCCAGCACAGGCTTCACCATGCGGGCTGCCGCGCCATCGTCGACAGCCGGGGCGACCATCACACGGTCCCTGAGCCTGTCGAAGGGACGCACGGTTCCTGGTCGATCGAAGCACGTCACGTCGCTTCGACAAGCTCAGTGACCGTAGGGTCTCGGCGACCGTAGGGGCTCGGCGACCGTAGGGGCTCAGCGACTCGGTGCGTCCCTAGGGCGCCACCGTGCCGGCTGAGCCGACCGTGATCACCCCGGAGTCGCTGGCGTACTCGGCGCTGACGCCGTGCTCACCGCCGGAAATGCTGATTGTGTAGGCACGCAGATCCGCCGAGGGCGCGTAGTCCAGTCGGCTTCCGGGCGGCAGTGATCCCAGCAACTCTCCGGTGGGCAGGAGCACTGTCGTGCCGTCCGTCGTCACGGCGAGCGAGGGCGGCCACGTTCCCTGACGCGCCGCGTAGGAGTCCAGGGTCCCCGCGATCACCTGCATGGACTGGAGGAAACTGTCCCGCTCGGCCTGCTCCTCCGCGGACATGGTGGCGGGCTCCTGCTCCGGCACGCCGAGGGGCTGCAGGGCAACGGACTCGCCGCGCGCGCTCGCGTCCAGGGAGAAGGTCACCAGCCCGCCCAGCATCAGCACCGTCCCGACGAGACCGAGGGTGATGCCGAAGTACGGCGCGACCACGCTGCGCGACCGGCCCTCGTACTTCAGGCGCAGCGCGTGCCAGCCGTAGGCGATGGCCACGATTCCGACGAGGGAGAAGACGTAACGGCCACGCTCGTCCGCGTTGTCCAGCTGCGGAGCGAGGGCGAAGACCGCCGCCGCGACTCCCAGCACGAGTGAGACCCACGGGGCCAGCCGATCCCGCCAGGAACGCGGATAGGCGACGCGGGACGCCGAGCGCCGCGGCGACTCACCGGGGCAGTAGCTCCGATCGTCGTAGTAGTCGTTCGAGGGCGGCGGGGACCAGTCGCGCGGCCCCGATTGCTGACTGATCACCCTCGTATTCCCCCTGCTGATGCCGCGACCGCACCAGTCAACCCGAGTCCGCGACCACGACGGCAGTCCCCGTACGGGGAGGGGGGCGCCGGCGCACGCCCCTCCCAGGGTGGTGCCGGCGGATGCAATTGGCCTACGTCCCGCAACCGGTGGCGACCATCACGGACCCTGAACTTGTCGAAGGGACACACGTCTCCTGATCGGCCGGAGCGCGCCACGTCGCTTCCGCCGAACACCTCAAAGCCGCGATCTTGTACGGCGCCGCGCTCATGAACTGGCGCAAAGCACACGCCGAAGGCACCGAGGAAACGTTCAACGCCACCACCCGAGCGACCCTCATCCACCGCTTAAACGACTGGGCAACCCAAGCCCGATCACGGCTTGAGCAGTACGAAGACTTCAGGCGCACCGCCAGCGACGTCGCTCCGTGGCGGATACCCCTCGCGAAGTTCCGCGACTCCGGCCCGGCTCCCCGTCGTCGGAAATCACCGGCTAGCCAGTAGCGAGGGGCCATCCCCTCGCGCTCATCCGCACCGCTGAGTTCAAGCTGCAAACCGAACTCGCCCCAGAAACCGCTGGATCCGCGGTACGAAAGCAACGCTAAAACGTTTGGATGGTGGTTCGTTTTCTCGGGAGACAGCGTCCAGGCATGAGGACGCATCCGCGACTTGTTATTCCGATCCTTCTCGCAGCTTCACCCGAGGTGATCGACCGGCTGGCAATCAGCCTCGCCCCACTCCCCCACATCGTCGCCATCCTCCGCACCCTCTAACCGAACGGCCGGCTGGGCCTAACCACACCGGTCAGGCCCAGCTGTGAGGGGCACCCCTCACACTCCCCGCCAGGCACCACACAGAGATCCGGACGAGGCGTTGCCCGATCGTGACCGAGACCCGCCCGAAAATTCCTCGGGTGCGGATAACGTGCAGACCATGAAGACTCAGAAGCTTCTCGCGAAGCTCACAGCCGTTGCCGTGGCGACGATCCTGACCACGACTGGGCTGCCAGCACATGCTGCTGAAGGGTCGCCGTCCCACACCGCGGACGCCGGACCTGGCGACCGGGTCTTCTACAGCGTGCCGTTCTCCCCGGACCTGTATGTGGTCGTCGAGAACGCCGCCCCAGCTCCCGCACCGCCCGCTCGTATCGCCTCATACATCGATTGGAGCGCCGCCGGATTCCCTACACCGAAGCCAGCAGAGGTCGTGTACAAGGCATACGAATGGTCAGACCGGGTGTGGGGAGAGCTGCGGTTCGGCGGCATCACCTATGCCGATGACATGGACTTCGACGGATGGATCAAGGCCGGCGCTCCCACCCCCACTCGCAACACCCTGATCGCAGGCTCCGTCGTGCTGAGGTACGAAACCGGAGCCGACCTGTTCGTGCACAACTACCGCGACTCTCCCGACGCCCTCGACCACAAGCTCACCTTCGGACAGTGGCAACGGCTTGGGGAACCCAGCTACCTCATGGTGAACAACCAGGGGTACCAGAAGCTGAGCTGGTCACCCATTATCACCGCGATGATCGACGTGAAAGCGGCGGTAGGGGCGCCCCTCACATTCGAGGAGTGGGCGACGCTCGGGTTCCCTAGCCCGCAGATCATCACCAGGTACCCGGTCGAAAACTTCTGCGAAGTCATCGGCTCTGCGGACATCAGGTACCGCACACGTGCGTTCCACAATGTCTTCCCCGACGGATTGATCCTGACCCTGGAACAGTGGCGCGCCGCAGGGTCACCCCCACCGCAGAAGGGGTGCTAACAAGCATGAAGACCCGGTAGCTTCTCGCGAAGCTCGAAGCCGTTGCCATGGCAACCGTCCTAACCAGCATCGGCCTGCCGTCGCCCGCAGCGAACGCCGGACCCCTCAACGACGTGTACTACAGCGTCCCGTTCTCCTCGGACCTGTATGTCATCGTCGAAGGGGCATCGCCCGATCCCGCTCCGCCCGCCCGTATCGCGACCGACGTCGAGTGGGAGGTCGACGGGTTCCCGACACCAACGCCAGCACCTACCGTCTACAAGGCCTATGAGTGGTCGGACCGCGTGTGGGGAGTCATGCGTCTCGGTGACATCACCTACGCAGACGACATGGACTTCGACGGCTGGATCAAAGCCGGCGCCCCCACTCCGACCCGCGACACGCTGATACCAGGCTCGGTGGTCCTCAGGTACGAAACAGGATCAGACCTCTTCCTCTGGAACTACCGGGAACACCGCGACACCCCCAAGCACAAACTCACCTACGGGGAGTGGCAACGCCTCGGCTCGCCCGGCTTCACCGACGTCCTCAACCAGGGGTACCAAAAGCTCAGCTGGACCCCCGTCATCACGGCGATGGTGAACCTCAGAGAATCGGTAGGAGTACCGCTCACCTTCGAGGAATGGGCGGCCCTGGGCTACCCGAGCCCGCAGATCGTCACCAGATATGCCAAAGACCTGTTCTGCAGCGTCAAAGGCACCCCCAACATCCGAGACCTCGGACCCGGCCACTACACCGGGCTGATCATCACCCTGGAACAGTGGCGCGCCGCAGGATCACCCCCGCCCGAACGCTGCTAAACCCTGCGACGCCAGGACCGACGCAGCCCAGATCCGCGTTCGCGCCCACCAGCTCCCTGCCTACGCTCCACACACCGGCGACCAACACCTCCCGGTGACCGTTCAGCGCCCCCATCCATCCGTAGTTGGGGCGTTGCCATCCCCCGACCACTCCTCAAGGCTGCAAGAAGTGCACGGCGGGGGCCGCGATAGGAAAGGCAACGAGTAGTGGCTCCGACAGATACAACCGACGTGGAGTCGGAGCAGCGGTGGGCCGCCGCCCGAGGACTGGCCGAAGGCGTTCCCGATCGGCGCATGCCCCGTCGACGCTGGCAGCTGTTCGCCCTGCTACTCACCGTCATGGTCCTCGGCGGAATCGCCGGTGGTGTCCTGGCCCCTTCACTCAGCTCGGCAACTGGCGGCACCGAAAGTGACGCCTTCACCAGCAGCCAGCTGATCGGGTATCTGTTCTTCGCCGTCGGTTTGGTGACCGGAATAGTCGGCTTCATCTGGGCGAAACGGACCGGCCGGTACATCCCTAGGTGGCGTCAAGCAATCAGCGCCCTCAACCGGCGGGAGCGGAAGTGGGTGACCAAGCAGCTACGAGGCAAGATCCCGCCGGACCCTGCCAAGCTGGACATTCTGCTCACGATCGCCAAGCAGTCCTGTGCAGTCACGGAGGGTGTCATCCCGATCTGGGCAGCGCTGGCCCTGATGAATGTCGGACTCGCCATCGCCAGTGATGCCGACACGCGGTGGTTCCTTCTGCTTGCGGCGGGGCTATTGACGATGGGAGCGGCACTCATGGCGGTCGACTACCGCCGATGGGGACTCTTCATTGGCACGCACGAGGATGCTTCCCGGTCCGATCATCCCGGAGTCGCCGGATGACCGAGGGTCAGATCGGGGCGCTGATCTTCTCGCCTATCTGCATCATCTGGGGCATCTGCTTCATCATCTTCCGCGCCCGCATATCCGCTGCAACTCAGCGGCAACGGAACGAACGCGGACACTACCGATCCGCAGCCACGCAAACCCCCGGACTCATGGCCGCTGCCGGCACGTTCTGCATCATCGCAGGGATCGTCCTGCCGATCCTCGTTTTCTCCGGGGCGCTCTAGCGGCTCATCGCCCACACACTCGGCACCCCGCCGTCCTCTTCGGTAACGCGATCGCCCTCGGCTGCCACCCCAACCGGAGACAGCACCAGCCTCACCGACCACCAACTCCACCAGCTCACCGCCGCCGCCAGCAGCACACCCACACCCGACGTGATCGACCGGCTCGCGATCATCCTCGCCCCGCTCCCCCCACATCGTCGCCATCCTCCGCGCCCTCTAACCCGAGGGGCCGGCTGGGCCTGACCACACTGGTCAGGTCAAGTCGTGAGGGAAACACCCCCTCACACTCCCCCGCCGCTGCGGCGCGCCCCCGTCCTGCTCCCTACTGGGGCGTCTTTCGCCCGGGTCAACAGCTCGGTGGAGTGAGAGTGTTGTCGCCATGTACCTGAAGCCACGCCTCGCCGGCCTCCTCGGCATGGTCGTCGGACTGGCGATGGCCGGGACCGGGGGTTGGCTGATCGCCACTCCCCCACTGTCCCTCCTCGGCGTGGTCGTTCTCGTGGCGGCGTCCCTCCTGTGCGCCGTCGCCGCAACCTGGACAGTACGGAAGTCCTGGAGCGCCACCGACTGGCCCGACCTCACCATCTCGGAAGAGAAGGCTCTCCGTCGAGCTCGACGAGTCCTCGTGATGCAGTGCGTCCTCGCACCGCTGATGATCGGCGGCTCCGTCTGGATCATCTTCACCGACACGCGCGGCTTCATCGGCTGGTTCTACCTCGGGTGGAGCGCTCTCATCCTGGGGTCATCCGTCTTCTCACTCGGACGGTCGGCTCACCTTCACAAGCACCAATAGGCGCTCACGAAGCGGTGTCAGAGGTGGTGACCACACTCAGGTCTCATGGCGCACACCTGGACCCCGATCCGTGAACTGACCCCCAACCTCCGCGGCGGCTGGACCCTGCGCGTCCGCGGCCGCGGCGACCTCGGCCACATCACCCGCAATACCGGGCCCCACTTCACCACCTACCAGTGCACCGGCCGGCAGGACACCGACCTCGGCAGCACGGACACCCTCACCGACGCCGCCTGGCGGCTCTGGCGCCAACAGCCCTAACCCCGACCGAACGGTGCCACCCCGAGATCACAGATCGGGCACACCAGCACCACCGCCGGTCCCCGCCACAACCGCAGCAGCTGCACCACGAGCTCACTCCCACACCCCGGGCACTCCTGCAGCTCGTCACCGAACTCGTCATCGCGGCTCTGGAGGACTCGACCGCGGGGCCCGTAGGGCGCAGCTCTAGGGTGCCGCCGCTCCCACCAGGTCGGGCTGCTGCGCGACCGCAGGGGCGGGGTCGGCCAGGGGCCCCAGGGGCGCGACCGGGATCGCGGGGAGCTCGCGCGCGGCCGTGATCTCGCTGTGGCCCTGATCCGTCACGCGGATGTGGAGCTTTGCGTGGATCTGCTCCTTCATCGTGTCGACGTGGCTGATGAGCCCGATGGTCCGCCCACCCGCGCGCAGTCCGTCCAGGGTCGCCATGGCCGTCTCGAGTGTCTCGCTGTCGAGGGAGCCGAAGCCCTCGTCGATGAACAGGGTGTCGAGCGTGATGCCGCCGGCCTGGTTCTGCACGACCTCCGCGAGACCGAGCGCGAGCGCGAGGGAGGCGAGGAACGTCTCGCCGCCCGAGAGCGAGTGCGTCGCCCGGGACCGGCCCGTGTGCTGATCGAGGATGGCGAGCCCCAGCCCGCTGCGCGTGTTGCGGTACTGCACCGCGTCGTCGTGCTCCAGCGCGAACCGCCCGTGCGTCATCGCGCCGAGGCGCGCATTCGCCGCGGCGACGATCTCCTCGAGCTGCGCGGCGAGCACGTACGTCTCGAGGCGCATGCGCTTGGTGTTCGGCTCCAGCCCCTGCACCGCATTCGTCAGCTCGCGCAGCTGCGCGTACTCCTCCTGCAACCCAGCGGATGCCGCGTACTGCGCGCGAGCGGCCTCCACCGTCGACCGCAGCTGGGATGCCCGCTCCGCGAGCGAAGCGCGCGCGTCCCTCGCGTCGTCCCGGGCCGCGGCGGCGGTGGCGGCCGCCTCCCGTGCAGCGTCCGTTCCGATCGGTTCGTCGGGGAGGTCGGAGTCGGCCAGCTCACGGAGGGTGGCGGAGGCCGTCGCCACACCCTGCTCGTACGCCCGGATGCGTGCCTCGAGCACCTGGATCTCGACGCGGGACCGTCGCGCCTGATCCACCTCGTCCGCGGTCGCGAAGCCGTGTTCGGCGAACTGCGCCGCGAGCACCGCCTCGGCACCCTCCAGGGCGGCACGGCAGGCGTCCACCTGGCCAGCCGCCTCGATCACCGCCGTCGCGGCGGAGATGCGCTGTGCCAGCGCGGCGGCGCGCTCGGTCACCGAGCCGTAGTCGCCGCGCGCCTGCTGCACGCGGGCGTCGATGTCCGTGAGCGAGACCGTCAGCTCCGCCTGGCGCTTCTCCGCCGTGGCCCGCTCGTCGCGCAGCCGCTCGAGCGTCGCGTTCGCGCCCTCCAACTCGGCCCGGAGGGCGGTCAGCTTCCGCTGTCTCGCGGTCATCTCGGTGCGCGCCGCCTGGGCGGCGCCGAGGGCGGACTCCGCCTCGGCGAGCTCCCCCTCGAGTTGCGGAACTCCCTTCCCACCGGACGCAGCGCGCTCCTCGGCGAGGCGCAGGGCCACCGCGGCGGTCGCATCGGAGGCGAGTCTCAGCGTGGCGGAGGCCTCGGTGATCGCGGCGTTCGCGGCGTCGAGATCCGCGTCCGTGACGTGTGGCTGATCGTCTGTTGGAGACGCCGGGACAGGATGGTCGACCGACCCGCAGACGGCGCACGGCGCTCCATCGACGAGTTCGGATGCGAGCTCGGACGCGTATCCGGCGAGCCGCCGGCTCAGGAGGGCACCGTGCTCCGCCACGGCGGCGGTGAGTGCCGCGTTCGCGCTCCTCTCCCGCTCCAGAGCCGCCCGGTGCTCGCTCTCCAGCGGCACGGCTCGCGTTGCCGAGGTCAGCGACGCGACGACGCTCGCCACCCGTTCGGCCGCGCTCGGCTCGGCTGCAGCGCGCCCCTGCGCGTCCAGGAACAACTGCGTCTCGGACTCGATGCGCGTGGGAAGCTCAGCGGCACTCGCGACCGCGACCTCGATGGCGTCGACACAGGCGGCGACCTGCTCCGCAGCCGACGCCACGTCGCGCTGCAGGGAGGGCAGCCTGGCCTCGTCCGCCAGCACGGCCTGCAGTGCACCCTGCTCGGCCTTCGCGTCGTCGACGAGGCTCGTGAGCTCGGCGGATGCAGCGTCCGGGTCCCCCAGTTCCGCGTAGCGCTCGCGCGCCACAGCCTCACGGTCGGTCGCGGCCTCCAGGGACGCCGCCGCCTCGGCCCGGCGGGTGATCTGAGGCTGGACGATGGACGCCCGTGTCGCGGCGTCGAGCACCAGACGGTCCTGGGCTACGCCCTCGCGCTGAGCCTCCCAGTCCGCGAGCTGCCGGCGGGCCCCGTCCCGCCGGGCCTGCAGCGCCTTCGCCTCCTCCACCGCGTGGAGGTGAGCAACCGCGGCGAGCGCGGCGGCGTCGGCGAACTGTGCCGCGGTCTCCGCCGCGGCAATCAGGACCTCGTGGCCCGCGAGCGTCTCCTCGAACCACTCGAGGGTCGGATCGGCCGCCGGCGCCTCCATCTGCAGCACGCCCGCCACGTGCGCCGCGTGAGCGGCGAGGGCATCGCGCGACGATCCGAGGCGTGTCTCGAGGGCCTTGCGCCTCTCCACCAGCGCGGTCTCGACCTGCTCGAACCGCCGGGTGCCGAAGAGGGTGCGCAGCACGGCCTGGCGATCGTCGTTGCCGGAGCGCAGGAACTTCTGGAACCGGTTCTGCGCGAGCAGGATGACCTGCAGGAACTGGTCCTTGCTGAGACCGAGCACCCCGTCGAGCTCCATGGCGACATCGACCGCACGCGCGGCGAGCCCGCGCCAACCGTCCCCGTCCCGCACGAACAGCTCGGCGGAGGCGGCCTGCTTCGTGGTGCCGGAGCCGCGACGCTTCGGCCGCTCGAACTCCGGGGTGCGGCGCACGCGATAGTCCGTGCCGTTGATGCGGAAGTCGAGCTCGACGAAGGTGGGGTCGTCGATGTCGCAGTGGTCGCTCCGCAGCTGCTGCTGAGTGCCCTCGTAGCGGGGGACGCCGTTGTAGAGGGCGTAGCAGATGGCGTCGAGGATGCTCGACTTCCCGGCCCCGGTCTTGCCCGTGATGAGGAAGATGCCGTCGTCGTCGAACTGCTCGAAGTCGACGTGCTGCTCGTTCTTGTAGGGGCCGAAGCCCGCCATGGTCAGCGCCAGGATCTTCACGCGGCGACCTCCCCGGCGGCCTGTTCGGCCAGGACCTCCGCGAGGACGGACCGCTCGAACTCACTCGGCCCCACCCCGTTGCGGACGTGCTCGAGGAAGCCTGCGACGATCTCCGTGTCGCTCTTCGCCCGCACGCGCTCGGCGTAGGTCGCCGCGACCGGCTGGTCGGTCACGGCGGGACGGTGCTCGAGCGCGGCGCACCAGCCGAACCGCTCCTGTAGCCGGCGCATCCCGTCCAGCGGCCGCACGCGATCGGTGACCACGGCGGAGACCCAGTCCTGCTCGTGCACAGCGTGCACGGCGTTCGTCAGCAGGTCGTCGAGCTCCCCCGTGAGCACCGTGAGCCGTCGCGGAACGGGGAGGTCGAGCCACTCGACGGGGCCCAGCCCGTCGGCGGTCAACTCGACGAGCCAGCCGCCCCGGGGCTTCCCCGCCTCGCTGAAGGAGTAGTGCAGAGGCGCGCCGGAGTAACGGACGCGCTCGCTCAGTGCCGCCCGCCCGTGGATGTGCCCGAGCGCCACGTAATCGGGGCCGTCGAACACGCCGATCGGCACGTAGTCCAGACCACCCGCCGTGATGTCGCGCTCCACGTCGCTCGCCTCGATGCCCACTGCAAAGCAGTGCGAGACGACGACGGAACGCCCGCCGCGGGCGGCCAGGTCGGCCCGCACCCGGTCCATGGCGAAGCGCAGCGTCTGCTCGTGGCTGCGCAGCTCCGCGTCGGGATACGCGTGCCGCACGAGGGCCGGCTCGAGGTAGGGGATGCCGTAGATGTGCACGGGCCCGTGCTCGTCGTCGACCGTGACCGGCTGGTCGTGCTGATTGTGCTGGGTGATGACGTGGATGCCCGCGAGCTCGACGAACTCGGCGAGGAAGCCGAGGCGGGCGGACGAGTCGTGATTTCCGCTCGTGACGACGACCGTGGCGCCGGCGTCCCGGAGGCCTCGAAGGGCCGCGGTGAGGACGCCGTAGTTCTCCGCGGCGGGCGTCGCGGAGTCGAACACGTCGCCGGCCACGACCACGACGTCGATGTCCCGGGAGCGGACGGTCTCCACCATGGACTGCAGCACCTCGGTCAGCTGGCCCAGCGTCGAGTGCCCGTGAAAGGTGCGCCCGATGTGCCAGTCGGAGGTGTGCAGGATCTTCATGCGGATACGCTAACCCGCCCCACCGACACGACCGGTCAGGCGCGACGGGGCAGGACTGCCCGTGTTGAGCGGCGGGTGGGAGCGGGGCTTGGCAGCGCGGATGCCGAGGGCATCGGAGACGCGAGGGAGCGTCACGCGGTGTCCGCAGCTCTGGTGCGCGCGGTCGCGTAGTCGTCCGGCGCGGCCCAGCGCACGCCTCGGGCATGGGACAGCAGGATCCCGTGCAGGCTGAGGGGGCTGAGCGAGGCTGCGGACGTGAGCATCCTCGCCCAGGCCGAGTCGGCCGGCGTCAGGGCCATACCGCCGAAGCGTTCGATGATCGCGACGAAGCCCCGGGCGTCCGTCTGCTCCTGCACGTACGCGAGCAGCGATGCGAACTTGAGGTCGTCGTCCTCGGCGGGCTGCGGCGGCGGGTCCTGCACCGGGATGAGCAGCGGCAGCTGCCGGTCCTCGTCGTCGAGGAAGAACAACCAGATCTGGCGGCGGGCGGCGCGGCCGATGAGCAGCCGGGCGCGCTCCTCGATGGCGGCCTGCGAGGTGAGGGGCGCGAGGTGCTCTCGGTCGTAGGGTGGCGGGTTCATCCGGACACCCTGGCGGGACACGGGATGCTCCGGACCGCAGCGGCCGGATCCGTTCAGCCCGGTCGCCCCGAGCCGCCTGTGCAGGACAGGCGGCATGCATGCGCCGGTCCGGAAAGCACCCGCCGGCCGCCGATCCGCCGCTGCCCTCGCCACCCGGGCGCGCCCGTCAACCGGCAGAAGCCAGGTCGAACAGGACGGCCTCGACGTTGTCCACCGTGACGACGCGCGGGTCGGCTCTCTCCGGCGGCAGCTCGATCACCGTCGTCCACGCCACCAGGGGTTGTGCGCAGACGTCGTCCTCCGTCTCGCTCAGGATGGCGAGCGTGTCCGCGGGGGCCGACGCCACGAACGAGCCAGGAAGGGTGGCGCAGGCGCTCCCCCAGATGACGAGCGTGAGCTGCCCCTCCTCCGGCCCCCGGGCGGCGTAGGGCGGCGGCGAGCCCGGTCCCGGGAGGCCGTCGGCGTCCGGTAGCGCCGGGGTTTCCACGTCCGCCCGCACGATCGTGAGCGGCCGGAGGTCCCGCTCGTCGAAACGGACCTCGAGCAACACACTCGGCAGGATGCAGTCGAGGTTCCCGGTGCTCCCGCAGTACCCGGTGTCCTGCGGCTCGATCTGGAGTACCGCCCGGCCGACCGGCATGATCCGGGGCACGGTGACGCTCGTGGTGAAGGACCCGTCGTCGGCAACCGTCACGGTGACCTTCTCGGAGTGCAGGGTCTCCGGAGTATAGATGAGGGGTTGCAGCCACAGGGTGTGCGTCGAGCCGGGGAGCAGGGACAGGCACTCAGGCGCCGGCGCCCGGTCGATGAGCAGGGTGTCGCCCAGCACGGGGGCGGTGCTGCTCACGCCGATCCCGCACGCGAACGGGTCCTCGGGCGTCGCCACGGCCGTCGGCTCGGCAGCCGGTTCACCGGCGGGTCCCCCGATCCCCGCCCCCGTGCCGGTTGAGCCGGCGCAGCCCGTGAGCAGGACTACCGCGGCGGCCACGATCGCCGGCACGAGGTGCCGGCGGGGCCGGGTCATCGATGTCATGGCGCCAGCATCGCGGGGAAACCCGTCAAGCGGTAGCCCAACGAAACGCGCACCTCGCCGTGCGGCGACGAAGACGATGCAGCAGTGCGCCGCGGATCAGAAGGGGGTTGGCACGGATCAGAACCAGATGCTCAGCCAGGGCGTGACGGGCGAGCGGAAGGAGCCGTCGAGCACGTCGGCGGATCCCGGCCTGAGCTCGGTCACGCGTCCGGCCCGCACGAGGGTGCCTGCCGAGACGCCGCCGAGGTACAGGGCACCGAGGTCCGCGGCGGACAGCGCAAGCTCGGCGACGCCGTCCGGGGCCTCGCCCTTCAGCGGCGAGACGGAGGCGGCCCCGTCCGCGCCGATCTCGACGAGGACATCCCCTTCCACGAACCCGAGCGGATCCGTCACCCGGAGCCCGATCCGACCCGGGGCGCGGTAGCGCCGCCCCTCGAGCGCGGCCTTCGCATCGAGGATGCGGACCCACAGGTGGTCCCCCTCGTTCGACTTCCGAGCGGCGCGCTGGTCGGTGATCTGCCAGGCGACGGGCTCGTCGACCGACCGCAGCGGCGCGTGCACCTGTCGCACCAGGTCCATCTCGAGGAGATAGCGCCAGAGACCCGCGTACGCGTCGTCCGTGACCGCGAGCAGGTAGTGCAGGTCGAGCACGTGCGACGCGAACTCCTGGTCCTGCTCGGTGAAGCGGTAGAGCGCGAAGCCCTGCGCGACCCCGTCCGCGTCGTCGTAGCGGACGGCGTGCAGGTCCTTTCCGTTGTCCTTGCCCTCGTGGGCGGCGCCGAGCATCCGGTGCCAGAGGTAGTCCCAGTGCTCGATCTCGCCCGGCACCGAGAGCCGCGCGCGCTCGAGAAGCTCGGCGCGCTGCTCACTCAGCTGGTCGAGGGACAGGAACCGCACGCGTCCGTCGGGCCTCGGCCCGCTCCACCCGGCGCGGCGGGTGTCGATCTTCCAGGTGGCCGCCATCGCCGCCGGGGCGAAGCCGAATCGTCCGTAGATCGTGGCTTCGGAAACCGTGAGCATGGCGAGCGGCAGCCCGAGGTCGTGCGCGGTGCGCAGCTCCCCCTCGAGCAGCGCACGCGCCACGCCCTTGCGGCGGTGCGTCGGCGCCACCGTGACCGAGCTGATCGCCCACCCCGTGACGCTCGTCTCGCCGGGAACGGTGAGCTGCGCGGGCCAGGACGCGACGGTGGCGACGGGAACGACCGGGTCCGGCGACGCGTCGTCCCAGACGCCCAGAGCCCGCCGGTACTCCAGTCCCTTCTGCTGCGCGTCGACCGCCTGCTGCGTCGGGCGCGAGTCGTGGAAGCCGCGGGAGTCCGCGTGCAGCCAGCCCCGGAAGGCCTCCGCGTCCCCGTTGTCGAGGATGCCGTAGCGGAGATCCTGGGCGGTCAGGCGCTCTTCGGACTCGGCGTCGACGGGATGGGTGCGGTACTCACTGCTCATGCCCCGAGGCTATCGGGGCGGGGCGGCGTTCCTCCAGGATCGCTCCTCCGTCCCGACCGGCATCGCAGCGGGCGCACACCCCGGAACCGGCCGCCGGTAGCCGGTGTTTGAATGGAGCGATGAGCGACACCGTGCAGACCACCCCCGCCCGCGCCCACCTCGACGATCTCGCCGCCTTCGTCTCGGCGTCGCCGTCGTCGTTCCACGCGGTGCAGGAGGCGGCGCGGCGGCTGACCGAGTCCGGCTTCACCGAGCTGAGCGAGCGCGACGAGTGGCCGACGGGGGCAGGCAAGCGGTTCGTGCTGCGCGATGGCGCGATCGTCGCCTGGATCCAGCCGGCGAGCGCACGCCCGACCACGCCGTTTCGCATCCTCGGCGCGCACACCGACTCCCCTGGCTTCAAGCTCAAGCCGAAGCCCACGACGGCGTCGCACGGGTGGCTGCAGGCCGGCGTCGAGGTCTACGGCGGACCGCTCTACAACTCCTGGCTCGACCGCGAGCTCGAGTTCGCCGGGCGGCTCGCCTTCGCCGACGGCACCGTCGCCCTCGTGCGCACCGGTCCCTTCCTGCGCTTCCCGCAGCTCGCCGTGCACCTCGACCGCGGCGTGAACAGCGACGGCCTGCGGCTCGACCCGCAGAAGCACCTGAACCCCATCATCGGCGTCCGGGATGCGGCGTCCGCCGACGTGCTCGCCCACCTCGCCGCGCTCGCGGGACGGGACGGCGACGAGGTGGCCGGCTACGACATCAGCGTCGCCGCCACCACCGCCCCCGCCGTGTTCGGCATGAACGAGGAGTTCTTCGCCTCGGGTCGGCTCGACAACCTCTCCTCCGTGCACGCCGGGCTCGCTGCGATGGTCGACCTGCCGGACGAGTGGGACGCCATCGTGGTGTTCGCCGCCTTCGACCACGAGGAGGTGGGATCCGAGTCCCGCTCCGGTGCGAGCGGCCCCCTCCTCGCGGACATCCTGGCCCGCATCGGCGCCGGGCTCGGCGCGACCGTGTCGGACTCCGCCCGCGCATTCGCCGGCTCCTGGTGCCTGTCCGCCGACGCCGGGCACGCGGTGCACCCCAACTATCCCGAGCGTCACGACCCCGTGAACCGCCCCATCGTCAACGGCGGACCGCTGCTCAAGATCAACGCCAACCAGCGCTACACGACTGACGCGCTCGGCGCGGCCGAGTGGGCGCGCGCCTGCGCTCAGGCCGGAGTCGACTACCAGGAGTTCGTCTCGAACAACGCCGTCCCCTGCGGCTCGACCATCGGGCCGCTGACCGCCACCCGCCTGGGCATCCGCACGCTCGACGTCGGCCTCCCCCTCCTCTCGATGCACTCCGCCCGCGAGATGTGCGGCGCTGAGGACCCGGCCGCGTTCACCGCCGCGATCGCCGCCTTCCTGCACCCGACCGCGTAGCGGGGCAAGGAAGGGACGTAGGTCGAGGTAGACACACGCGCTCTGATCAAGCGACGTCACATCGGACTCAAACCTCCAGTCGGCTCACCGAGCGGAGCCGCCGCCGGCGTTGTCGTGTAGCTCGCTCCCTGAGAAGTCCCGGCCCTGATACGGTCTGCATGTGGAATGGTGGGAAGCTCTCGAAGTTGACTGGCGACTACGCCCTAGTTTCTTCGACTATTTCGCCCTCGCTCTCACACTCGGCGGGTTGCTCCTCGCGTGGCTTCAATTCCGTAAAGCCCGTACGGCACTTCAGGCAGAGCGCGACACTAAGTCTTCACTTGAATACAATCAACTCCTTGCTCTGTTGCCTGAGTTCCACCCGATTCTTTCTGACATCGACAGCGCTGTTCATCGAGGCAATACATACGCGGCACAGCGCGAACTAGTGCGGTTTGCGCGAATATGCGGCGATGCCGCCACACTCGCGGGAAAGATGAATCCGCCCAGGGATTCATTCATCACCGAACTTACGTCCTGTGCGGTTGCTGCTTCGGAAGCGAAGGAGCAACTTGCACTCGATGCAACTGCTGACCTAATCGACACCGTCCGGGTCGGCTACAGATCCATGACGGAGATAAGCAACCAGGCTGCGCAATATGCGACAGAGTTGCGATTCGACACACCGCTACCTACCAGGAGGAAACGTGTTATTCGAGCCTGAAGATTGGGAGGGAGTGATTCATACCCTCACGAGCAAGACGCAACAAGGCAAGGTCGCGTGGGAGCGCGTTACGGAGCCCGCCCGCTCCTCACTGCTATCAACTGCTCGTCTTACGATGGGCATTGGAGATATGACCGCGCAAGTGGGTCATAATCATTTTCGACTCGGCGCAGTAGATGCAGACGGTAGAGCTCCATTCTTTCTGGAAGTCACTCGCAACGACCGAGA
The DNA here is from genome assembly GCF_003067705.1 of Planctomonas deserti. GTDB lineage: Bacteria > Actinomycetota > Actinomycetes > Actinomycetales > Microbacteriaceae > Planctomonas > Planctomonas deserti. The sequence goes on along the minus strand of NZ_QANL01000005.1, from coordinate 6,285 downwards.
TGAGGAGGTCTCCGACACTCTTCGGTCAGACGCATACAGAAGTGACCCGAACTTCCATTTCTCACAGGTTGCTCTGCACCGGCTCTTTGAGGCGGCTAGTAGACATGCCAGGCGCCGAGCACAGGTAGCGAAGACCATCATCCGTGAGCTCGACGGGCTTTAACCTCGCGAGCTTCACGCGGTAGTCCTGGAGATTCGTAGATGCTGTGTGGATCAACCAGTCCAGTCGAAGTCGCTCATCCCACATCTATACAGTTGTTTGGTGAGCTGCAGCGCCGCGATCGCCGCCTTCCTGCACCCGACCCCGTAGCGGGGCAAGGAATAACGCGCGCCTCGCGGACGCTGGGTCCCGTATGAAGCGGATCGGTTTCCTGTCCTTCGGGCACTACCAGGCGGTGCAGGGGTCTCTCGTGCGCACCGCTCGCGACGCGCTGCTGCAGAGCATCGAGCTCGCGGTCGCGGCGGAGGAGCTCGGCGTCGACGGCGCCTACGTGCGCGTGCACCACTTCGCACGCCAGCTCGCGTCGCCGTTCCCGCTGCTCGCCGCCATGGGCGCGCGCACCAGCCGCATCGAGCTCGGCACCGCGGTCATCGACATGCGGTATGAGAATCCCCTCTACATGGCCGAGGACGCTGCGGCGGCCGACCTCATCAGCGGCGGCCGGCTGCAGCTCGGCCTGAGCCGCGGGTCGCCCGAGCCGGCGCTGAACGGGCCCGAGGCCTTCGGCTACGTGCCCGGCGAGGGCAGCACCGACGCGGAGGACGCCCGCATCAAGACGGCCATCTTCCGCGCCGCCATCGACGGGGCCGGTGTCGCTCAGGCCGATCCGAGGATGACCGGTCAGAACGGGCTCCTCGCGATCGAGCCGCAGGCACCCGGGCTCGCCGACCGCATCTGGTGGGGCTCCGGCACCCGGGCCACCGCGAAGTGGGCGGGTGAGCAGGGCATGAACCTGATGAGCTCGACCCTCCTGACCGAGGACACCGGCGTGCCGTTCGACGAGCTGCAGGCGGAGCAGATCGCCATCTACCGCGAAGCCTGGCGCGAGGCCGGATGGGAGCGGACGCCACGGGTGTCCGTGAGCCGCAGCATCATCCCGCTCACGTCCGACGCCGACCGGCACTACTTCGGCGTGCGCGCCCAGGTGGAAGGCAGGGACCAGATCGGTCACCTCGACGGCGGGCTCGCCCGCTTCGGCCGCAGCTTCATCGGCGAACCGGACGTCATCGCCGAGGAGCTCGCCCGTGACGCCGCGATCCAGGCCGCCGACACCCTGCTTGTCACGGTGCCCAACCAGCTGGGGGTCGACTACAACGCCCACCTGCTCGAGTCGATCGTGCGGCACGTCGCTCCCGCCGCCGGGTGGCGCGGCGCCGACGTGAACGCGCCGGACCTCGTGCCTGCCGACCTCCTCGACTGACGGACGCACGGAAGGCACGTAGGGTTTCAGAGTGATCGACGAATGCATCCACGGACTCGAGCGCGGCCGCTGCGACGTCTGTAGCCCGAAGGTCGCTCCGAAACGCGACACCCCCGCCCCCGCGAAAGTGCGGGCCACGACGGCGCCCCGACGCTCGGCTCCCCCGACCCTGCGCGGCACCGCCTCCACCGCCCCGCGCAAGCCCGCCCTCCGGCCGCTCAACGTCGGCGAGCAGCGGATCTACCACGTGACCCACGTCGGCAACCTGCCCGGCATCCTCGCCACCGGTGCGCTCCTCGCGGATGCGAGCGCCGACTGGCAGACCCGGCCAGTGACCGACATCTCCTCCCCCGAGAACCGGGAGGCGCGGCGCCGCACGCCGGTCGCGGGGGACGACAGCGCCGCGGTAGCGGAGTACGTGCCCTTCTTCCTCTCCCCCACCGCGACGGTGTGGGACATCCTCCGCGCCGGCACGCCGGACCCGCGCCTCTCCTCCGCAACCAGGGACATCCCGGCCGCGGAGTTCGTGATCCTCGTGAGCACCATCCGTCAGGTGTCGGGCATCCACTCGGGCGACGCCAGCCCTGCTCAGCCCGCGATCGTCGTCGCGGACGGCGACGCCGCCCTGCCGCTCACGCGCTTCGCGGCCAGCACCGACACCCACGAGCGGATGCTCCGCCGCATCCTGCTGGGCGATGACGACGACGCGTCCTCGCGAGCGGAGTTCCTCGTGCGGAACGCCGTTCCCCTGAATGCCGTCTCCCTCATCGGCGTCGCACACAACAACGCCCGCGAGTCCGTGCGCGGGATCCTCTCGTCGTCCGACTTCGCACCCCGCGTCGCCGTGCACCCACCGTGGTTCGCCGCGCCGTCCGAGTGACCTGACGGACGAGAGCGGGCCGCCACGTCTTCCGACGCGGCGGCCCGCTCTGGTTTCCCGTGCCGCGCTAGGCGGAGCGCCGACGCAGGCGGATCAGCACGAGCGCCGCGCCGCCGAGCATCAGCAGCGCCGCCGCTGCCGCCGCACCCGCCGCGAGACGAGAGTCGGTGCCCGTGTAGGCCAGCTCGTCCTCGTCGCGGGACTCCTCGTCTGCTGCGCCGGTCGAGCCGGTGCCGGTCGACGGACGGGGCGCGCTGGGCGCGGCCGGGGCGGGGGTCGTAGGGTCAGGAGCGACCGGAGCCGGAGCGACCGGCGCGGGCGAGATCGGGGCCGGGGTGACCGGTGCGGGCGTGCCCGGGTTCGGCGCCGGGGTGACCGGTGCGGGCGTGCCCGGGTTCGGCGCCGGGGGCACCGGGGCCGGGTCGAGTTCCGTCGGGGCGACCGAGAAGAGCGTGGTGGTGCCGGAGACCTCGTTGCCGACGGCCAGCAGGGCGCCGCCGGTGGGTGACTCCTCCGCCGGAATGAAGGTGAGGCCCTCCGGTCCCAGGTCCCCCGCGCCAGCGGGTCCGTCGTCCTCCGCCGACACCGCGAAGTTGCGGTTGTTGAGGTAGGTGACGAAAGTCGCATCGGTCGGCTCGGTCACGTCGAACACGGCGACACCGCCGACCCGCTCGAAGCCGACGAACGCGTAGGTGCGACCGTCCACGACTCCGATGGTCAGGCCCTCGGGCTCGGGGCCCTTGTCGTCGCTCCTGCCGTCGAAGCCGGACTCGGAGTGGTTCGAGTTGAAGAACTCGGGCACGGCCTCGGCGATGATGCGCTCGAACGCGTCACCCGAGTCCCACACCTGCTCGCCGGATGCGTCCCAGATGCTCATCGAGCGGGAGCCGAAGGTGTAGAGCTGCGTGAAGCAGCCGCGCTCCTCGTCGAATCCGTCGGCCGTCGTGATGGTGAGCCGGCCGAGAGCGCCGTCCTCCAGCAGTGCGGCAGCGTCGGTGGGAACGCCGTTCAGGCCGAGGGCGGCATCGAAGGCGTCGGCGCAGACCGGGCCCGGGCCCTCCTCCGCCAGATCCTTCACCCGGGCGACCTCGCTGTAGCCCTCCCAGTCGCGGGAGTCGCCCTCGTTCGCGGTCACGAGATACGTCGCACCGTCGACCTCGTAGGAGTCGATCGAGTCGGGCATCGGAAAGCCGAGCACGGGCCAGGAACGGATCGCGATCGCACCGTCCTCGTCGGACGCGTCGAAGGGCACCGTCATCCGGTCGACGACTCCGAGGTCACGGATGGCCGTCACGGTCGCCGTTGCGAGGTCCACCTCCGCGATCGCGTTCGCCTCCTGCAGGGTCACCCACGCGGTGGTGGAGTCGGCGGACACCGTCGCGTACTCCGGCTCGAGGTTCTCCGACACCGGGCGGTCTGGAACGCCGGTGCCCGCGTCCTCCCTGCCGCCGAAGATCCGCACGCCCGCGGGGAGGTGGGCGGTGCCGCCGGCCTCGAACGCATGGAAGTCCGCCGTTGACACGGCGGACTGATCGGCCGGGGCGATGCCCGACGGCACGCCGATCACCGTGACGGATCCCTCGGGGTCGACGCTGTAGTCCTCGGCCGGTTCGCCCTCGTTCGCCACGACGATGCGCGACCCGTCCGGGGTGAAGGTCAGCATGTCGGGAAGCGCCCCGACGCGAACCGCGCCGAGCGCGGTGCCGTTCCCGGCCGCGTCGAAGAAGACGACCCAGCCCGCATCGGTCTTGACGTCGGACTCCACCGCGATGGCGCCCAGCCCGTCCGGGCGCACGGCGACCGAGTTGGCGACGGCTCCCATGGGGACGACGGAGCCGTCCGAGGCGGTCACGCCCGTCGTCTGCAGGTCGAACAGCTTCTCGGGTGCCGAGGGGTCGGCGATGGACAGCACCTCCACCTTCGCCTGGGCCGCGTTGACGACGAGGAGCCGCTGCTTCGCGGCGAAGTAGGTCACGATCTCGGCGGCGCTCTCGTCGAAGATGCCGGTCTCGTAGGTGCCGATGGCGGCGAGTTCGAGCGCGGCGTCCGGCGCGGACAGGCCGACCGGCGCACTCACGATGTCGGCCGTGGCTGGAGCGACGAAACCGAACGAGACGGAGGCGACGACGATCGAACAGGCAACCACCAGGGCGGGGCGGCGGAAAGAAGAGGGCTTCACGGTGTCCTTGGGCTCGGGGGCGGGTCGCCCGAACGATAAGGAGCACAGGTGACGTGTCGGTGTCCAGAGGGTGAACCGTGCCCGCACCGGGTATGCCGTCAGGGCCAGGATGGAGGGGTCGGCACCGCCGAACGAAATGGACTCAGTGGGGAGATCAATGCCGGGATTCGACACCGAAGCGCATCGCAACGCCCTCGACGGGGTGACGGCCGGCGTGGAACAGGGGCCGTTCGCTCCCTCCTGGGATTCGCTGCGGGGAACGACCATCCCTCGCTGGTATGAGGACGGTAAGTTCGGCATCTTCATCCACTGGGGCGTGTACTCGGTGCCGGCTTTCGACAACGAGTGGTATCCGCGCAACATGTACATCGAGGGAAGCCGGGCGTTCCAGCATCACCTCGAGACGTACGGTCCGCACACCGAGTTCGGTTACAAGGACTTCATCCCGCAGTTCACGGCGGAGCGGTTCGATGCCCGCGAATGGGCGCTTCTCTTCCGCAGAGCCGGCGCGCAGTTCGTCGTGCCCGTTGCCGAGCACCACGACGGGTTCGCGATGTACGAGTCCTCGTTCACCCGATGGAAGGCGACCGAGATGGGGCCGCAGCGGGACGTGATCGGGGAGCTTGCGGAGGCCGTGCGCGAGCAGTCGATGGTCTTCGGGTTGTCCTCCCACCGAGCGGAGCACTGGTGGTTCTTCAACGGCGGCGCAGGCTTCCCCTCCGACGTGCTCGGGCCCGACTACGTCGACCTGTACGGTCCCGCCATGCGGCAGGAGACGCAGCCCTCTGAGGCGTTCCTCGAGGACTGGCTGGTGCGCACGGCGGAACTCGTGGACCGCTACCGTCCGCAGCTCCTCTACTTCGACTGGTGGATCGAGCAGCCCGCGTTCGCGCCCTACCTGCAGAGGCTCGCCGCCTACTACTACAACCGCGCGGCGGAGTGGGGGCGCCCGGTCGCCATCGACTACAAGCACTCGGCCTTCCCGGAGGGCGCCGCCGTCTTCGACGTCGAGCGCGGGCAGCTCTCCGGCATCCGGCACCCCTTCTGGCAGACCGACACCTCGGTGTCCCGCAACTCGTGGTGCCACATCGAGGGCCAGGACTACAAGGACGCGGCAGAGCTCATCGCCGACCTCGTCGACGTGGTCAGCAAGAACGGGGCCCTCCTGCTCAACATCGGGCCCAGGGCGGACGGCTCCATCCCGGACGAGGACGCGGCGCTGCTGCTGGGAATCGGCCGGTGGCTGTCCCGCAACGGCGAGGCGATCTACGGCACGCGCCCCTGGACCGTGTTCGGGGAGGGGCCGACGCGGCCGGCGGAGGGGGAGTTCACCGACGGCACGCGTACCGAGTACACGCGGGAGGACATCCGGTTCACGACGACGAAGGACGCGCTGTACGCCACTCTCCTGGTGGAGGACGCCGGGAACGAGGTGCGTATCCGGTCCCTCGGGTCCTCGTCGACGCTGTACCCGCGCGAGGTAGCATCGGTGCGCCTGCTGGGCACCGGGGCCGAGCTCGAGTGGCGCCGCGATGCGGACGCCCTCGTCGTCCAGCTACCCGCTGACGCCGGTCCCCTGCCGGCGCTGCGGATCCAGGGCGCGTAGCGTCCCTCTCCCGGCGCGGGGACCGTGAGGGAGTTAACGAGGAATGGCCATCCCGCGTGGGACGGCCATTCCTCGTTGCCTGGTTGTGGGTTAAACAGCAATGGCCACCCCGGTGTCGGGGTGGCCATAGCCTTTGTGCAAGTTAAGTCCGGCGGTGTCCTACTCTCCCACAAGGTCACCCTTGCAGTACCATCGGCGC
>NZ_QANL01000057.1 GCF_003067705.1 Planctomonas deserti | reverse complement strand
GTGGTGCCCCAACCTGGCGAGAACTTCTTCCTGAAGTCGAACGCGGTGCGCGCCTCGCCATGCACGAACGCGGCGCCGTTCTTGTGCTGGAAGCCCGCTTCGACCACGTCCTGCAGCAGGCCTGCCGCTTCGATGTACTCCATGCTCTGCGGCAGCAGGCTTTCTCCGATCGAGAAGCGCGGGAACTGCTGGCGCTCCAGCATCAGCACCTGGCGGCCCTGCTGGCGCAGCATCGCCGCGGCCACCGAGCCGGCCGGGCCCGCACCGATGATCAGGATTTCAGTACGTTCGACAGCATCCACAGCAGTATTCATCGGTGCGTCCTTGTTGCTCGATCAGGTGGAAAGAAGGAAGTCGGAAGACAGGTTCAAGCTGGCGGCAGGTCATGTGGCGGCGGCCGGAACAGCGGCGAGATCAGCCAGACCAGGCCGATGCCGAACAGCAGGGTCAGGCCGAACGCGCGCAGCGCCGGGGTCTGCGACAGGCCCAGCAGGCCGAACGACAGCCAGGTGCTGGCCGCGCCCACGCACACCGCCAGCCATGCGCTGGCGTCACCGCGGTGCTCGATCAGGAAGATGCCGTAGTCGATGCCCATGCCGAGCAGCAGCATCAGTGCCAGCACGTTGAACAGCTGCAGCGGCTGGCCGAACAGGCCCAGCAGGCCCAGGGTCAGCGCACCGGCAATCAGAGTCG
>NZ_QANL01000056.1 GCF_003067705.1 Planctomonas deserti | reverse complement strand
TCATGGCACGGGCCAGCACGTATCGAAAAAGATCAGGACTCAGGCCGAATCGGTGGGCGATGGGCACGAAGATGGCCGGCGGGATTTCATCGTCTCCCGGCGGGCGCCAGCGGCTGAGCGCTTCAAATCCCACGAGCTCCCGCGTGCCAATTCGACGCAGTGGCTGGTAGGCCAGTTCGATCTCGCTGCGCTTCAGTGCAAGCACCAACCGTTGCTGGATGGTTTGCCGAGCCGTGATTTGGTGTTTGATCAGCAAGAACGCGAGCAAAAGCCCTACCGAGGGACCCGCTGACAGGATGGTGGTGAGCAACGCCGAGGGCAGTTCGGACACCACGTGCCTAGGGCTGGTAACGAACGCGCAAACGTCGGCCACCCGGCTGCAATGTTGAGCTTGGACGAGAGACGGGGTGCCGACGCGGCTGGTCGGGGACAAGGTGCGGAATGTAAACGATCGGTCCTTCGTTTCGATGCTGATGGAGCTGCTGCGCGCAGGGTCCAAGCTCTCGAAGGCAGACGGGGAGGACACGGTGAATGTGTCGCCTTGGGCGATCAGATTGGACCCGGTGTAGGGGGAGCCAACGAGATCCGATGCGTGCCAAAGCCGGACAGCGCCGCTGGAGAAGCGTGGGGCGGGGAGGGTGTAGGGGCGCGAGCGCCCCCAGAGAGCGCTGCAGACAAGGCGTCCGTCTCGGATGCGACC
>NZ_QANL01000055.1 GCF_003067705.1 Planctomonas deserti | reverse complement strand
GGTTCGATCGACACCGCCTCCAGCTTCACGCCCAGTGCCTGGCACTGTTCTGCAGCCAGATCATTGGACAGGCCTGCGGTGTAGCGCGACGGCAGGCGCACCGCGGTGACGTTCTCGGCACCCATCGCGTCCACGGCCATGGCCAGCACGATCGCCGAGTCGATGCCGCCGGACAGGCCCAGCCAAACCTTCTTGAAGCCGTTCTTGCGGCAGTAATCCTGGATGCCACGGGTCACTGCGCGCCAGGCCAGCGCGTCCACGCTCTCGTCGCCGTCGTCCATCCACACGTGCGGCATGAAGCGGCGGGTTTCACCGTCGTACTCCACAACCAGCCATTGGTCGACGAAGGCGGCGGCGGCCGGGTGCACCGTGCCGTCACCATCGGCCACCACCGAGGCGCCGTCGAACACCAGCGCGTCCTGGCCACCGACCACGTTGAGGTAGGCAATCGCCGCGCCGCTTTCGCGGGTGCGTGCGGCCAGCACTGCATCGCGCTGGGCATGCTTGCCACGCTCGTAGGGCGAGGCGTTCGGCACCACCACCAGCTGCGCACCGGCGCGCATGGTGTCGGCCAGCGGTTCGGCGAACCACAGGTCCTCGCAGATCAGCAGGCCGACCGGAATGCCGTTGACCTCGAACACGCAGCTGCCGCCGTCCGGGTCGACATCGAAGTAGCGACGCTCGTCGAACACCGCGTAGTTGG
>NZ_QANL01000053.1 GCF_003067705.1 Planctomonas deserti | reverse complement strand
AAGAAATAGTCGATGAATCAACAACCACATCATCGTAGTCAAGACACGCGAATTCTGCAGTTGAAATTCGTCCCTTGATCCGCAGCAAACCAATATAGGCAGCCTTGGCCTGGAGGGAATTCAAGTCACTCGAACCAATAACCGTCCCAAGCCAACTGCCGATAGAAATGGCGTCCAACCTCCCCCGCAACGCGGCAGATACCAGAGACTCAACCATAAGCCTACGATTATCATCAACAGGCTCCATCCCCACCGTAATTATCCCAATAAAGCAACCAAGAATCAGTGGATCTGCCCAACGCAGTCCGCCTATGAATACCGCCCTTTCTCGAACCTCTTGATCACAATGGAACAATGACCTCGATACCAACGCATAGCTTGAAGAGTCGGGCTCGGCTGTAAGAATCCCCGACATCCTGTAAAGCTGCTCAAGCAGCAATTCATCTTCCGTCACCAGGAGCCTCCTTCATTTGCAACCATCTGAGTCGCCCGTGACGATTGCATGTCCACCCTAACAAGACATGCCCTTCAACCAGGAAAAAGTACAAGCCCTGCGCATTGCTGCAGGCTCATGGACAGCATTCATCCAAGGGCCGTCTGTCACTTCAATCTTCCACATCCAGCGCCACCTCCCCAAAGAGCGGCACTTGGACCGGGGAACCGCATCAGGCATCAAGCGGAGCATGTATTTCGCCGATAAGTAGATC
>NZ_QANL01000052.1 GCF_003067705.1 Planctomonas deserti | reverse complement strand
GCCTTTGAAGAACGGAGTATGGCGACCACCTTCGTCTTTAGACAGAACGTAAACTTCTGACTCGAACTGGGTGTGTGGCTTGATTGAGCCTGGCTTAGCCAGAACCTGACCACGCTGGATGTCTTCACGCTTGATACCGCGCAGCAGAACACCACAGTTTTCGCCTGCCTGACCCTGGTCCAGCAGCTTGCGGAACATTTCAACGCCGGTCACGGTGGTCTTCTGCACCGGACGGATGCCGACGATTTCGATTTCGTCGCCAACCTTGATCACGCCGCGCTCGATACGACCGGTCACCACGGTGCCGCGGCCCGAGATCGAGAACACGTCTTCCACCGGCATCAGGAACGGCTTGTCGATCGCACGCTCCGGCTCCGGAATCCAGCTGTCCAGCGCGTCGACCAGCTTCAGGATGGCCGGCACGCCGATGTCGCTCTGGTCGCCTTCCAGCGCCAGACGGGCCGAACCGGCGATGATCGGGGTGTCGTCGCCCGGGAAATCGTAGGTGCTCAGCAGGTCGCGAACTTCCATCTCGACCAGCTCCAGCAGCTCGGCGTCGTCAACCATGTCGGCCTTGTTCAGGAACACGACGATGTACGGCACGCCGACCTGACGCGACAGCAGGATGTGCTCGCGGGTCTGCGGCATCGGGCCGTCAGCGGCCGAGCACACCAGGATCGCGCCGTCCATCTGGGCGGCACCGGTGAT
>NZ_QANL01000051.1 GCF_003067705.1 Planctomonas deserti | reverse complement strand
AGAGTCCAGGGTGAGTTCTTTCATGGCGGCGACCGGCCCGGCGTGGGCCTCCATTATCTCCCTGCTGCGTGCAGAAGGGGTGGTGGGTGCGGATGGTAGGTGCGGACCGTTGGTCCGCACACCTTGCAACCTCACCCACGCATGGCGTGGAGCTACTTCGCGGCCTTCTTGACGGCCTTCTTGGCCGGTGCCTTCTTCGCGGCCGCCTTCTTCACCGCTTTCTTGGCCGGGGCCTTCTTGGCAGGCGCTTTCTTTGCAGCGGCCTTCTTCGGCGCGGCTTCCTTCTTCACCGCAGCCTTCTTGGCCGGTGCCTTCTTCGCAGCGGCCTTCTTGGCGCCGAAGCCCTTGCGCACCGGCTTGCCGGTTTCTTCCATCAGCTGCTGCACTTCGGCCAGGGTCAGCGATGCCGGCTCGCGATCCTTGGGGATCTTGCCGTTCATCCTGCCGTCGCTGATGTACGGGCCGAAGCGGCCGTTCAGCACCTGGATGTCGCTGCCCTCGAACTCCTTGATGATCCGGTTGCGCGCGATCTCTTCCTTCTCTTCGATCAGGAACACGGCGCGGGCCAGGTCGATGGTGTACGGGTCGTCTTCCTTCTTCAGCGAGGCATAGGTGCTGCCACGCTTGGCGAACGGGCCGAAGCGACCAATGCCGACGCTGACCGGCTCGCCGTTGTCCTCGCCCAGCGCGCGCGGCATCAGGAACAGTTC
>NZ_QANL01000050.1 GCF_003067705.1 Planctomonas deserti | reverse complement strand
GATCACCCAGGCACCGGCGCCGCGTGCGACCTCGCAGGCCAGCTCGACGTCGGCGATGCGACCGCCCAGATGGGTGGGCAGGATCGCCAGCGTGCGCGCATCGGCCAGACGCCTGAGCTGGCCGGGGGCGAAGTCGAAATGGTCGCGCCGGGTATCGCACAGCTGCACCCGCAGACCCAGGCTGTGCACCGCGATCGGCACCAGCGGGCAGGTATAGGCCGGCATGATCACGGTGTCGCGCTTTGGCGCACGCTTGCGCAGCGTGCGCAGGGCGATCAGCAGCGCGTGCGTGCCGGAACAGGTCAGCTGCAGCGGCGGTGTGCCGAGTTGGCTGGCCAGGATGTCACGCAGGTCGCCGCCACCGGGAAGGAAATCGCTGGCCTGCATCGGCAGGCCGGCGGTTGGTGGCAGTTCGCGCGCGAACAGGCTCATCGCAGCGCGCTCACGTCGTGGTTTCGGCAGGGCTGTGCGGGTCGTCCGCCTCGGCGCGGCCGAGGCAGACGATGCCGGCCACGATCAGTACTGCACCGAGCAGATGGTGCAGGGTCAGCGGCTCGTTCAACAGCCACGCCGACAGCAGCAGCACGCTGATCACTTCCAGGTGCGAGGCAGCAAAGGCGGGACCGATCGGCGCATGGCGCAGCAGGCTCATCCAGGTGAAGAATGCACCCACGTAGCCGAGGATGGCGCCGTAAACCCACGGCTGCGACAG
>NZ_QANL01000049.1 GCF_003067705.1 Planctomonas deserti | reverse complement strand
CTCTTCGCGTTCGCGGGCCGACTGGGCCACATGCGCCGCCGTCGTCTCGAACATGGTAACCAGCACGCCGCTGACGCGCCCCTCCTCGCCACGGATGGGGCTGTAGGTAATGGTGAACCACACATCCTCCAACCGCCCGCGGCGCGCGAGGGGATAGAGTTTGTCCTCGTAAGTGATGGTTTCGCCCTGCCAGACGCGCTGGTAGATCGGCCCGTTGATATGCCACACCTCGGGCCAGCATTCACGGGTCGGCTGGCCGAGTCCGCCGGGATGCTTGTCGGCCAGGATCTCGGCATAGCCATCGTTGTAGAGCTGCACCAGCTGCTCGCCCCACAGCACGATCATCGGGAAACCATGGGCCAGCATCAGGTCGACGGTGGCGCGCAGGTGTGGCGGCCACCGCTCATACGCTCCCAGCGGCGTGGATGACCAGTCATGGCGGGCGATGCGCGCAGCCATGCCATCGTGGCGCCCGTGCGGGTGCGCTGCAGGTGGCATGCCGCCACGAAGCTCGGTGGCGCGGATGCCTTCAGGACGGCGCGACATGCCGCGCAATCAGGCGATGCCCGCAGAGACCTGCGGCGCCGCCACCAGCCCGGCCAGCTGCTGCACCAGGGTTTCGATGTGATAAGGCTTGGTACAGCGCGGCGCGCTGGCGAAGCGGCTGGGCAGGTTGTCGTCGTAACCGGAGGTCAGCAGGAAGGGGGTACCC
>NZ_QANL01000048.1 GCF_003067705.1 Planctomonas deserti | reverse complement strand
CGGCGGTCGTGCGCAACTACCTGGAGTGGTTGCTGGGCGTGCCGTGGAAGAAGCGCAGCAAGGTGCGCAAGGACCTGAAGGTCGCGCAGGACACCCTCGATGCCGATCACTACGGCCTGGAGAAGGTCAAGGAACGCATCCTTGAATATCTGGCGGTGCAGTCGCGCGTGAAGCAGATGAAGGGCCCGATCCTGTGCCTGGTCGGGCCGCCGGGCGTGGGCAAGACCTCGCTCGGCCAGTCCATCGCCAAGGCTACCAACCGCAAGTTCGTGCGCATGTCGCTGGGCGGCGTTCGCGATGAAGCCGAGATCCGTGGCCACCGTCGTACCTACGTTGGTTCGATGCCGGGCCGCATCGTGCAGAACCTCAACAAGGTCGGCAGCAAGAACCCGCTGTTCGTGCTGGACGAGATCGACAAGATGTCGATGGACTTCCGTGGCGATCCGTCTTCGGCGCTGCTGGAAGTGCTCGATCCGGAGCAGAACAATGCGTTCAACGACCACTACCTGGAAGTGGACCTGGACCTGTCCGAAGTGATGTTCGTGGCCACCTCGAACTCGCTCAACATTCCGGGCCCGCTGCTGGACCGCATGGAAGTGATCCGCATCCCCGGCTACACCGAGGATGAGAAGCTCAACATCGCCACCCGTTACCTGGTGCCGAAGCAGATCAAGGCCAACGGCCTGCAGCCGGAAGAACTGGAGATCGGCAGTGAT
>NZ_QANL01000004.1 GCF_003067705.1 Planctomonas deserti | reverse complement strand
GGAGGACCGGGCACGGATCGACGCGATCGTCAACGACCCGCGATCCACCGACCGCCTCGCCGCCGACGGATTCCTCGAGCTGTTGCGCATCGGAGCGGACGCAGACCCGGGACAGGTGTACGGGTCCAGGCGACCCGCGGTCCGGGTGATCGTGACGAAGGAGAGCCTCGACTCCGGCGAAGGCCACGGATCGATCCAGGACACCGGCGAAGCAGTGAGCATCGGGACGATCCGCCGAGAGGTCTGCTCATCCGGAACGGTGGCGGTGGTCCTAGACGACGACGGCCAGTGCGTCAACGTCGGTCGCGAACAGCGCCTCTTCACCGCCCGCCAGCGCATCGGACTCGCGGTAAGGGACGGCGGGTGCATGTGGCCCGGCTGCGACCGACCACCATCCTGGTGCGAGGCCCACCACATCAACCAGTGGAAACGAGACCACGGCAAGACCGACATCGCCGACGGCGTCCTGCTCTGCAAGCACCACCACCTACTGCTCCACAACAACGGCTGGGACATCCGCCGAACCGGCGGGCAGTACACCCTCATTCCGCCCAGGTCGATCAGCCCGACGCGCGAACCTCGGCACCTGGCGACGAAGAGCAGAGCCGTCCAGGACTGGAACGCCCGCCGACACCGCCTCCGACCGCCAGCCCGCGAGGGCGCGCCGGACCCTGCCCCACTCGGCACCTGATGATGCTCTCACCGCGACCAGTGACGGGCTCGCTGACCCCACGGTCCCTGAGCCTGTCGAAGGGACGCGACGCCCCTCACGTCGCTTCGACAAGCTCAGCGACCGTATGCAGGGAAGGCGGGCTCGCTTCGAGAGCCCGGCGATCCGCATGCAGTCGCTGCTCGCGAAGCTCTCGGAAACGACCGGCGCCGATCGGCGGCACCCCTCTCGGTCCCTGAGCCCGTCGAAGGGACGCAACGCACCTCACGCCGCTTCGACAAGCTCAGCGACCGTGCTGGCTCAGCAACCGACGGGGGAGGCGGTACCGCGGTGACGGGGCGCGCGGACGCAGCGGGGGGCGGGCGCTGTCAGGATGGCAGGGCGTCCTTTCCGGTCGCGGCGATCGAGAAGGAAGGGATTCCGTGCGCGTTTTCGCATGTCCCCAGAGCGTCACCTGGGTCGAGTTCGAGGACAAGGGGTGCCTGCAGTGCGGCGCTGAGCTCGCGTACGACCCTGAGACCGACGAGATCGTGCTCGCGGAGGGCCGCAGCCTCTGCGTGTACCGGGTGGGCATCGGCTGCAACTGGGTGTCCCCGGGTTACGGCTCGCCCTGCCGCTCCTGCGCCCTCACCACGGCCCGCCCCGAGGGCGACGACCCGTTGGCGATGAGCCAGCTCACCGTGGCGGAGTTCGCCAAGCGCCGGCTCATCCGCCAGCTGCTTCACCTGACCCTGCCGATCGATCCCCGGCGCGGCGGTACGGGTCTCGCGTTCGAGATGCTCGCGCCCAGGAACGGCGAGCAGGTGCTCACCGGTCACGCGGACGGGGTGATCACCATCAACCTGTCCGAGTCGAACGACCCGCACCGCGAGGGCCTGCGGATTCAGCTCGGCGAGCCGTACCGGACCATGCTCGGCCACGTGCGGCACGAGATCGGCCACTACTACTGGCAGGTGCTCGTGGACGGCAAGGCGCCGCTCGACTCGTTCCGCCGCCTCTTCGGCGACGAGCGCCAGGACTACGGCAAGGCGCTCGACGCCCACTACGGCGACGGCGCGGACGAGGACTGGGCGCTGACCCACATCTCGCACTACGCGACCACCCACCCCTGGGAAGACTTCGCCGAGAGCTTCGCGCACTACCTGCACATCGCCGATGCGCTGGAGACCGCGGCCGCGGTCGGCATTCACGTCGCGGGCCCGCACGGCGTGCCGGAGCCGCTCGCCGGCAGCATCCATGCGTCCGGTGCGACCGACGTCGCGGAACTCTCCATGTCCGAGGTGCTCGGCCGCTGGCACGGCTTCACGCTCGCCCTCAACTCGGTGAACCGCTCGATGGGCAAGGACGACCTGTACCCCTTCGTCATCACGGCCGAGATCGCCCGCAAGCTCGACTACGTGCACGAGCTGGTGAGGGATGCGGTCGCCTGATCCGTCGCGTGACCCGGAGGAGCGCGCGGATCGCGGCGAGTCGGGGTGGTTTGACGGGTCCGACCGATTCGGCCAGTACGGGAACGTCGGCCAGTACGGGCAGGTCGGCGAGCACGGGCGATTCGGCGGGTACGGAAATCCCGGCGAACACAGGGGTCGCGGTGGTCCCGCCGAGTGGGGGACCATGAGTGCTGTGGCAACGCTCGAGGACAGCGAGAACATCGGTCCGCACCTCGCGACCGACCTCCGCGCCGTCGGCATCGCCAGCATCGAGGACCTGCGCGAGGTGGGCTCGATCGAGGCCTGCCGCCGCATGGAGGAGCGCGGCCTGCACGATTGCCTGAGCGCCCTGATGGCGCTCGAGGGGGCGATCGTGGGCGTCCGCTGGTTCACCCTCGAGCCCGAGCACCGGCAGCGCCTGCGCGACGAGTGGTACCGGCACGGCTCCTGACCGGCGCCCCCGATCCACGAAACATCGCCGCAATACGCCCGTGGTTATGCTCGCTTCATGGGTGACCTCTTCAAC
This sequence comes from Planctomonas deserti, assembly GCF_003067705.1. Classification (GTDB taxonomy): domain Bacteria; phylum Actinomycetota; class Actinomycetes; order Actinomycetales; family Microbacteriaceae; genus Planctomonas; species Planctomonas deserti. The sequence continues at coordinate 513,494 of NZ_QANL01000004.1, read as the reverse complement.
GGATACGGCTCCACGCTGCAGCACGGAGCAGGCCGCCGGGGGGCGAGCCCGTGGGACGAGATGTTCCAGGAGCCGAACCTGTCCGCCGAGGTCGGCGTGCGTTCCCCGTACCGGGAGCTGTACTCGGCGCTCTCCGAGATGACCCAGGACGAGCTCCGCGGCCGCACCGAGGCGCTCGCCAACTCCTACCTCACCCAGGGCGTCACCTTTGACTTCGCGGGTGAGGAGCGGCCGTTCCCCATCGACGCCGTGCCCCGCGTCATCCCCCGCGACGAGTGGACCGGCGTCGAGGCGGGCATCAAGCAGCGCGTCCGCGCGCTCGAGGCGTTGCTCGCCGACGTCTACGGCCCGCGCAACGCGGTGCGCGACGGCGTGCTTCCCGCGTCGCTCATCACGTCGTCGAAGCACTTCCACCGGCAGGCGGCCGGCATCGAGAGCGCCAACGGCGTGCGCATCCAGGTGTCGGGCATCGACCTGATCCGCGATGAGAACGGCGCCTGGCGGGTGCTCGAGGACAACGTGCGCGTGCCGAGCGGCGTGAGCTACGTCATCTCGAACCGCCGCGTCATGGCCCAGACCCTTCCCGAGCTCTTCGTGTCGATGCGGGTGCGGCCCGTGGGGGAGTACCCGAACCGCCTTCTGGGTGCGCTGCGGGCGAGCGCGCCCGCGGGCGTCGACGACCCGACGGTGGTCGTGCTCACGCCGGGCGTCTACAACTCCGCCTACTACGAGCACACCCTGCTGGCCCGGCTGATGGGCGTCGAGCTCGTCGAGGGCCGCGACCTCTACTGCTCCGGCGGCCGCGTCTGGATGCGCACGACCGCGGGCCCGACCCGCGTCGACGTCATCTACCGGCGCGTGGACGACGAGTTCCTCGATCCGATGCAGTTCCGCAAGGACTCGCTGCTCGGCTCGCCCGGACTCATGCTCGCCGCCCGGCTCGGCAACGTCACCATCGCGAACGCGGTCGGCAACGGCGTCGCGGACGACAAGCTGATGTACACCTACATCCCCGACCTCATCCGCTACTACCTGGCGGAGGAACCCCTGCTGAAGAACGTCGACACGTGGCGGCTCGAGGACCCGGGTGCGCTCGAGGAGGTGCTCGACCGGCTCGATGAGCTCGTCGTGAAGCCGGTCGACGGCTCCGGCGGCAAGGGGCTCGTGATGGGCCCGGACGCGACGCCGGCCGAGCTCGACGCCCTCCGCTCGCGCCTCCTCGACGACCCGCGCGGCTGGATCGCGCAGCCGGTCGTGCAGCTGTCGACCATCCCGACGCTCGTCGAGGACGGCATGCGCCCGCGGCACGTCGACCTCCGCCCGTTCGCCGTGAACGACGGCACCGACATCTGGGTGCTGCCGGGCGGCCTGACCCGAGTCGCGCTGCCCGAGGGTCAACTGGTCGTGAACTCCAGCCAGGGCGGCGGATCGAAGGACACCTGGGTGGTCGGGCAGGAGCCGGGGTCGGCGCCGAGCACGCTCGACGGTCGCGACGTGCCCGCCGTGGTGGGCGAGCAGGCGACCACCCGCTCCATCCCGATCGTCTACGACCGTCAGCACGCGCCGGACGTCGCCCCGCAGGACGACCCCCAGGGCGAACAGCAACAGCAGCAACAGCAGCAGCAACACCAGCAGCGGCAGCAGGGAGAGGAGCGCTGATGCTCTCGCGCATCGCAGAGTCGCTGTTCTGGATCGGACGCTACATCGAGCGCTCCGACGGCACCGCGCGCATCCTCGACGTGCACCTGCAACTGCTGCTCGAGGACCCGTGGATCGACGAGGACTCGGCCTGCAGATCGCTGCTCTCGGTCATGGGCAGCGCGGACGTTGACAAGCCCACCCTGACCAGGCGCGACGTCCTCGCGATCCTCGCGGTGGACCGCCACCACTCCGCGTCCATCGCCTACTCGCTCGGCGCCGCCCGGGAGAACGCCAGGCGCGCCCGGGAGATCGTGCCCACCGAGTTGTGGGAGTGCCTGAACACGACCCGGGCCAGGATGCCGCGGCGCCTGACCGCGGACAAGGAGCACGACTTCTTCCGCTGGGTGCGCGAGCGCGCGGCCCTCGCGGTCGGCATCATCGAGTCCGGCAGCAGTCGCGACGAGGCCTGGCACTTTCTGACCCTCGGCCGCAGCATCGAGCGCGCGGACATGACCGCGCGCCTTCTCGCGACCCGGTCGCTGACGGAGGCGTCGGGGCCATCGTGGACCACGATCCTGCGCTCCTGCGGCGCATACGAGCCATACCTGCGCACCTACCGGGGCGTCCCGTCGGCGCTGAACGCCGCGGAGTTCCTCCTGCTCGACCGGCTGTTCCCACGGTCGGTCGTGTACTCGATCGGCCGGGCGGAGCAGTGCCTGCGCGACCTCGCGCCCAGCTTCGGCCGCGCGGGCGTGCCCGACCAGGCCCAGCGCGTGCTCGGCCAGGTGCGCAGCCAGCTCGAGTACCGGCCCATCGCGGAGACGCTCGACGACCTGCCGTACCACATGGACACCGTGCAGGAGGCGACCAGCGCCGCCAGCGAGGCCATCCGGCACCGCTACTTCCCCAAGGACGCCGCCCCCATCTGGATCGGAGACACGCTGTGAACCGACTGCGCATCCGCCACACGACAGCCTTCACCTATGCGGCGGACGTCTCGGCGTCGTACAACGAGGCGCGGATGCGCCCCGTCAGCTCGGACTCGCAGCTGGTGCTGTCGTCGACGCTGCAGGTGGAGCCGTCCGCGTCCCTGCACGACTACACCGACTACTGGGGCACCCGGGTGACGGCGTTCGAGGTCATCACGCCGCACCGGTCGCTCTCGGTGTCCTCGACGACCCTCGTCGAGGCGCGTCCCAAGGAGCACGCGGGGCATGCCATCTCCTGGGAGGAGCTGCGGTCCCGGGCCTCGAACGAGATGGAGCTCATCGAGCAGCTGGGCCAGACCCGCCTGACCGAGCCGACCGAGGACGTGGCCCGGCTCGCGGAGGAGATCGTGGCTCAGGGACTCAGCCCATGCGAGACGGCGACGGCCATCGCCCGGACGGTGGGCGAGTCGATGGAGTACATGCAGGGCGTCACGGGGGTGCACTCCACCGCGGCCGAGGCGTGGGCGGAGAAGAAGGGCGTCTGCCAGGACATCACGCACATCGCGCTCGGCGCCCTCCGCTCGGCGGGCATCCCCGCCCGGTACGTCTCCGGCTACCTGCACCCCAAGCGCGAGCCGGTCGTGGGCGAGAGCGTCAAGGGCGAGTCGCACGCGTGGGTCGAGTGGTTCTGCGGCCAGTGGACCGGCTACGACCCGACCAACCTCATCGACATCGCCGACCGGCACGTGCTCGTCGGCGCCGGCCGCGACTACTCCGACGTCCCGCCCCTGCACGGCGTCTACGCCGGGCCGCGCGCGTCGGACCTGAAGGTCTCCGTGGAGATCACCCGGGTCGCGTGATCGCGGTCGCGGGGGAGCGGCCGACCGAAGCGCCGTCGGGCAGGAGCAGCGCGGGGCAGTAGCCTCGACGGGTGCCCCGCCCCCGTCCGCTCCTCCGCCGCAGCGGAACGGCGGACCGGCTGCCGCGCGACGTTGTCGTTCTCGGGGCCGTCGCGTTCTTCGTGATGCTGGGCTTCGGCGTCGTCGTGCCCGTGCTGCCGGTCTACGTGCGCAGCTTCGGCGTCGGCTACGTCGAGGTCGGCGCGGTGGTGTCGGCGTTCGCGGTGATGCGCCTGGTCGCCAACCCGTTCGTCGGCCGCCTGCTCACCGTCGCGGGCGACCACACCGTCCTCGCGGCGGGCATCGGCATCGTCGCGATCTCCAGCGGCCTCGTGGGACTGGCGACCACCTATCCGCAGGTGCTCCTGCTGCGCGGGGCCGGCGGCATCGGCTCCGCGATGTTCAGCGTCGCCGCCATGACGCTGCTCCTCGGCTCGACACCCGAGCGGCTGCGCGGCCGCAGCCTCGGCTTCTACCAGGGCGGCTTCCTCGTCGGCGGCATGGCCGGCCCCGCAGTCGGCGGCATCCTCTCCGCCGTGTCCCTCACGGCGCCGTTCTTCTTCTACGCCGGCACGCTCGTGGTCGCCGGGGCGATCGGGCTCGTGCTGCTGCAGCCCGCGGACCGGGCCGCCGCCGGCGGCGCGGCACCGCCCACCCCGCTCCGCACCGTGCTGCGCGACGCCCGGTTCCAGGTGGCGTGCCTCGCCAACCTCGCCCAGGGCTGGGCGGGCCAGGGCGTGCGCACCGCCCTCGTGCCCGTGCTCGTGGTCGAGGTCCTGCACCGGGAGCCGACGTGGACGGGCATCGCCTTCGCGGTCTCCGCGGTCGTGCAGACCCTCGCGCTCGGACCGGCGGGCCGGTTCGTCGACACGGTCGGGCGGCGCCCCGCCATCGCGGGCGCCTACGCCGTCGCTGCCCTCGCCATGCTCGGCATGGCGTTCACCACGGACGTGTGGATCCTCGTAGCGCTGCTCTGCGCGTACGGCGTCGCCGCGGCCTTCATGGGCACGGCGCCCGCCGCCCTCGTGGGCGACGCGGCGGGTGGGCGCGGCGGCCAGCCCGTCGCCGTGTTCCAGGGCTTCTCCGACCTCGGGGCCATCGTCGGTCCGCTCGCGGCCGGCCTGCTCCTCGACGCGTTCTCCTACCCGGCGGCGTTCGGCTCCGCCGTCGTGCTGCTCGCGGCCGCGGCGCTGTTCTCGCTCCGGCTGCCGCGGTCGTCGAGGCGGCCCGCGTAGTCTCGTGCCCCCCTCTGGGGCCACCGCCCGGCTAGGTGGCGGCGCGCGCTCTGGGTATGGTGCTTGCACGGCCCACGGGGGTGCGGCCGTTCAATCCGGGGGGATACATCATGGGTACTTTCGCGCGCTCGAAATCGAGCCCTTTTCTCGCGACCGCGGGGGCGATCGGCGTCCTCGCCTCGCTGCTGACGATGCCGGCGGCCGCTCACGCGGCGGCCGATCCGGTCACGGTGAACGGCTCTGCGCTCGCCGGCTCCACCCAGGCGAGCGGATCCTTCACCCTTCGGGTGGCCGCTCCGGCCGGGGTCGCCGTGAAGTTCAAGCTCGACGGCGTGTACCTCGGGCAGGACAGGACGGCCCCCTACAGCTGGACCGTCACAACCACTGCGGGAAAGCACGAGCTCAGCGCGCGCTGGGGGTCGGACGAGCGTAACGAGTACGAGCGCGCGTTCACCGTGCGAGCGGCCGGAAGCTCGGCCCCGGCACCGGCACCGGCACCGGCGCCCACGGCGGCGCCGAAGCCGAGCGCGGCGCCCACGGCTGCACCGGCGCCCACGGCTGCACCGAAGCCCGCGTCCCCGACGGCGCCCGTCCCGTCCGGCCGCACGGTCTCCGTGTCCACCGCCACCCAGCTGAAGGCGGCGCTCAAGGCCGCGACGCCGGGCACGACCATCGCGCTCGCGGACGGCACCTACACCGGCGCGTTCGTCGCGGCCGCCTCGGGCACCGCGGCGGCGCCCATCACGCTCACCGGCTCGCGCAGGGCCGTGCTCACCACCGGCACCCTCTCGTCCGGCTACGGCCTCCACGTGACCGGGGACCGCTGGCGCATCGTCGGCCTGTCCGTCACGCGGTCCGGCAAGGGCATCGTGCTCGACGGCGCCAATCACGCGTTCATCTCGGGCGTCGACGTGGGCAGCACCGGAACCGAGGCGGTGCACTTCCGCACCAACAGCTCCGACGGAATCCTGCGGGACTCGGTCATCCACGACGTCGGACTCAGCACGCCGGACTACGGCGAGGGCGTCTACGTGGGCAGCGCCAACAGCAACTGGAGCAAGATCATGGGCTCCTCCTCCGTGCCGGACCGCTCCGACCGGGTGCAGATCCTGAACAACCGGATCGTCAACACCACCGCCGAGGGCATCGACATCAAGGAGGGCACCACGGGCGGCACCATCGCGGGCAACGTCTTCCAGAACGCCGGCTTTTCCGGCATCCACTTCGCCGACTCCTGGGTGGACGTGAAGGGCAACGGCTGGCGCATCGAGGGCAACTCTGGCTCCCGCACCAAGCTCGACGCCTTCCAGGTGCACCGCACCATCCCGGGCTGGGGCAACGGCAACTCCTTCTTCCGCAACACCGTGGTCTCCGGCGTCCCGGGCTACGAGGTCTCCGTCGCCTCGGGCACCACGGGCAACACCGTGGCCTGCGGCCCGACCGGGGCGGCGCTCGGCAAGTCGAACATCGCCTGCCGCTGACCCGTCCGACGGGGCGGGCACGCCGCCCGCCAGGCCGGCTCGATAGGTTGGCTCCATGGCAAGCGAAGCGGTCGTCCTCCCCGTCGCCGGGCCCTCCGGCGAGCGCCAGGTGCGCATCTCCAGCCCGAGCCGCGTGCTCTGGCCGGAGCTCGGCATAACCAAGCTCGACCTGGCGAACTACATGGTCGCCGTGTCCGAGGCGTTCCTCGCGGCGAACGGGGACCGGCCGCTGTCGCTCCAGCGGTTCTCTGAGGGCATCGACGGCGACCAGTTCTTCTCCAAGAACCCGCCGAAGGGCGCCCCGGACTACGTCCGCAGCGTGCCCGTCGTCTACCCGAGCTCCCGGTCGCATCCACAGCTCGTGCTCGACGAGGCCGCGGCCGCCGTCTGGGCCGTGCAGATGAACACGGTGGTCTTCCACCCGTGGCCGTCACGGGCCGAGACCTCCGACTTCCCGGATCAGCTGCGCATCGACCTCGACCCGCAGCCCGGCACCGACTTCGACGACGCGGTGCCCGCGGCGCTCGAGCTGCGCGGGGTGCTCGCCGAGGCGGGGCTCGACGCCTTCATCAAGACCAGCGGCAACCGCGGCCTGCACGTCTTCGCGCCCATCGAGCCGACCCACGAGTTCCTCGACGTCCGGCACGCGGTCATCGCCGCGGCGCGCGAGCTCGAGCGCCGGATGCCGGAGCAGGTGACCACGGCGTGGTGGAAGGAGGAGCGCGGGCAGCGCATCTTCGTGGACTTCAACCAGGCCAACCGCGACCGCACCATGGCAGGCGCCTACAGCCCGCGGGCCCTCGCCCATGCGCCCGTGTCGTGCCCGATCACCTGGGACGAGCTCGAGTCCGCGGACCCGCGCGCCTTCACGGTGCTCACCGTGCCGGAACGGCTGCGGACGACCGGCGACCCCTGGGCCGACATGCACGCGTCGCCGGGCCGCATCGACGTGCTCCTCGGCTGGTGGGAGCGGGACCTGGCCGCCGGGCTCGGCGAGCTGCCCTTTCCGCCGGACTACCCGAAGATGCCGGGCGAGCCGCCGCGCGTCCAGCCGAGCCGCGCCCGCAAGGACAAGGCCCCCGAGGACTACCTCTGATTCCTCGCCTGATTCCTCGCCCGATCCGTTGCCGCTCGGCCGTCGCGCCGAAGGGCCGGTCGCTACGCTCGCGACCATGACGCAGATCGAGTGGCGGAAAGCCGCCGAGTGGCCGCTGACGGCGGCCGCGGCCCTGTTCCTCGTCGCCTACGCGTGGCAGGTGATCATCGAGCCGGGCGGCCGCTCGCTCCTCGTGACGGATCTCGCCATGTGGGTGATCTGGGGTCTCTTCCTGCTCGACTACGCCATGAACCTCGTGCTCGCGCCCGACCGGCGTCGCTGGTTCTGGCGCCACCTGCACGAGCTGCTCGTCGTCGTGCTGCCCGTGTTCCGCCCGCTGCGGCTGCTGCGGCTCGTCTCGGTGCTCCGGGTGTTCGACCGGGCGCAGGAGGACCTGCTGCGCGGCCGCATCGTCATCTACGCGATTGGCTCCTCCGTGCTGCTCGTCGTGGTCTCCGGCCTCGCGATGCTCGACCTCGAGCGCACCGTGCCGGGCGCGAGCATCACCACGATCGGAGATGCGCTCTGGTGGGCCGTCGTGACCATCACCACCGTGGGATACGGCGACCTCGCCCCCGTCACCGTCGGCGGGCGCTTCATCGCGATCGGCGTCATGGTCGGCGGCATCGCGCTGCTCGGCACCATCACCGCGTCGCTCGCGTCGTGGTTCCTCGAGCGGGTCTCCGCGGACGACGATCAGACCCGAGCGGACGCCCGCGTCAACGTGGAGCGGCTCTCGGCGGAGATCGCGGAGCTGCGGGGCCTCGTCGTGGCACGGGGCGGCAAGGATGGATCCGACCGGTCCGGCGGGCGCATCCCCTAAGCCTGGCCCCCCTGGACCAGCACGCGGCTCAGGTCGTAGGCGATGGGCCGGTCGAGCTGCTCGAAGGTGCAGGACCGGGCCTCACGGTCCGGGCGCCAGCGCTCGAACTGCACGGTGTGCCGGAAGCGCATCCCCTCCATCTGGTCGTAGCGCACCTCGACAACGCGCGTGGGCTCCAGCCGCACGAAGCTGGTGTCCCTGCTCGAGGAGAAGCGGCTGCGGTCGGTCTCGCCGCGCACGGCCTCGCCCGACTCGTCGCGGACCACGAGCGGGTCGAGCTCGTCGACGAGCTCGCGCCGCCGCGCGTCGCTGAACGCGGACACGCCGCCGACGCCCCGCAGCTCGCCGTCGTCGTCGTAGAGGCCGAGCAGCAGGGAACCGACGCCCGTGCCGCTGGCGTGCACGCGGTACCCGAGCACGACGACGTCGGCGCTGCGGTGGTGCTTCGCCTTCAGCATGATGCGCTTGCCCGGCGCGTACGCCGCCGCGAGCGGCTTGGCGACGACCCCGTCGAGCCCCGCCCCCTCGAACTCGACGAGCCACCGTCGCGCCAGGTCGACGTCGGTCGTCACCTGGGACACGTGCACGGGCGCGGCCAGGTCGGCGGCGAGGTCCTCGAGCTGCGCCCGTCGCTCGGCGAACGGCGCATCGAGGTAGCTCTCCTCGCCGCGTGCGAGCAGGTCGAACGCGACGAACTCGGCGGGGGTCTCCTCCGCCAGCTTCCGCACGCGGCTCGCGGCGGGGTGGATGCGCTGCGACAGCGCCTCCCAGTCGAGCCGCTCGTGCCCCGGCTCCCCGCGGCGCACGATGATCTCGCCGTCGAGCACGCAGGGCCCCGGCAGCAGCCGCGCGAAGGCGTCGACGAGGTCGGGGAAGTACCGGGTGAGCATCTTGGAGCCGCGGCTGCCGATCTCCACTGTCTCGCCGTCGAAGTACACGATGCCGCGGAAGCCGTCCCACTTGGGCTCGTAGCTGAGGCCGCCCGGCACACTGCCGGGTTCCGGCACGGCCGAGACGGCCTTGGCCAGCATCGGGGACACGGGGGAGGCGGGCGAGAGATCCATAGTGCGATCCTTCCCGATTCTCGCCGGCCGTGGCGGGTCCGCCCGCCGGGTGCCCCCGATCTGCGCGCTAGGCCCGGACGGACGCGGAGAGGGTGCGGGCGAGCGCGGCGGCCGCCTCGTGCGCCTCGGCCAGTTCCCGCCGGCTGCGCGGGATCTGCTCCTCGAGTCCCGGCAGGCGCTCGGCGAGCGTGAGATTGGTCGCGATCACGGAGACGTCCATCCCGAGCGCCTCGCCCAGGATGATCCGCAGCACGGGGACGCCGTGGTCCCAGTCCGCGGTCGGCGTGCCCTCGTCGTACGACCCGCCCCGGCTGGAGACGACGACGGCAGGACGGCCCGCGAGCGGCCGGTCGACGTCGCCGAAGGGCGCGGTCACGCCGGGCACGTGGATGTGGTCGACCCACGCCTTCAGCGAGGACGGCAGGGAGTAGTTGTAGAGCGGGGCGCCGACCAGCAGCACGTCCGCCGCGAGCAGCTCGTCCAGCACCTCGCGCTGCAGCCGCTCCGCCGCGCGGAACGGGGCGGCCACCTCGCCGCGGAACGCCACCGGCCAGTGCAGGGACGCGTCGGCCAGGTGGGGCAGCGGATCGCGGTGCAGGTCGCGGTGCACGACGGTGTTCGCGGGGTCGGCGTCGCGCCAGGCCGCGGCGAATGCAGCCGTGACGGCGCGGGAGCGGGAGTCGACCGGGTCGGCGGAGGAGTCGAGGTGCAGCAGGGAAGGCATGCGGCCAACGCTAGCGGAGGCATCGGCCCCGGCCGCGCGGCGCACTTGTCGCCGCCCGGCCGGGGGAATAGCGTGACGCCAGGAACGCGCATGGGGGCGGAATGAGCAGAGCGGGGACGGCGGGGGCAAGCCGTCCTCCGCTCCGGCGGGCTGTGGCCGGGCTGCTCGCGGTTTCGGTGCTGATCGCCGTCGTGGTGCTGGAGCGGCTCGACGTCGCGCTCGCGGAGATGCACGGGGAGCAGGACCGTCCCGGCGGGTTCGGCACGGTCGCCTCGCCCGGCGCACTGTTCCGGCCCGACTCCGCCGCGGCCGTGCTCGCCGGCTGGCGCAACTGGCAGGGCCCACCCGGCACCACGCGCTCGCCGGGCGAGCTGATCGGCGCCTACACCGCCGTCGACCTGCTGCTCCTCGCCGTGCCGCTCGCCGTGCTCCTGGTGCTGCTCGCCCGCATCCTCCGCGACCGCGAGACGGACGGGCCGCGCTCCGTCGCCGTCCGCGCCATGCTCGCCGCGTCGGTCGTCGCCTCAGCGCTGTACCTCGCCGGCGACGTCGCCGAGACGCTCGGCACCGCCCTGGTCTGGGACGACGACCCCGGCACCCTCGCCCTCGCGGCGATCGGCGCGGCCTCGGTCGTGAAGTGGGTCGCGCTCACGCTCGTCGGCCTCGCCCTGCTGCTCGCGGCCCTGCGGCGGAGGACGCTCGCCCGGCGGGCTGCGGAGGCGGCGAGCGCGGCGGACGCGTCGAGGACGGTGCAGTCGCGGCGCGGCGGCACTCGGCCGGGGTCACGTTCCGCGCGACCGGCGGCGTCGAGCGGGCGGCGGTCGTCGGTGGCGGTGCCATGGCGGCACAGCCGGCTGTCCCCCTGGGTCGTGCTGCGCGGGCAGCTCGTGGTCGTGGCCGGGGTCGTCGCCATCATGGTGCTCCTGTCCGGGGACATCGGGCGGCAGGTGGACGACGTCGTCGTGCGCGGCGTGGACAACGGCCTGCCCGCGGTGCTGGCCGTGCTCGCGGCCGCCGTGTTCTCCGCCGTCCTCGCCATCGGCGGGCGGGCGACGCTCGCGGCCTACCGCCGCGCACCCCAGGCCGTCGAGTGGAGCGGCCGGGGGATCCTCGTCGGCGTCCTCGTGGGAGTGGTGCTGCTGGCCGTCGGCGTCGCCGTGTTCGCCTCGGGGAACTCGGTGGGCGCCCCGCTCCTCGCACTCGGCGGCGGGACGGTGCTGTTCTTCGTGCTGAACGCCCCCGCCGGCGTGCGGGGGTACGCGCTCCCGCCGCAGGGCGACGTGCAGATCGGGCGCGGGGCGCTGCCGGTGATCGCCGCGGTCCCGCCCGGTGCGCTCGCGCTGGCCGGCATCCGTGCGGCCGTGACGCTCTGGGTCGACGGCGGGTCGATCGTCGCGCTGCTCGCCTGGGCGCTGCTCCTGCTGCTCCTGGCGCTCGCGGCCGCGCTGTTCGTCTACCTGCGGGCGTCCCATCCGCCGCGTCCCGTCGTGCGCGGGGTGCTCACGGCGTGGGTCGCGGCCGCGCTTGTGCTCTCGGTGCTCGGCGCCCTCTTCGGCCCCGACGCGGCGGTCGAGCTCGGCACCGTGGCGACCATCGTGGTGAGCGGCATCGTGCTCGCGGTCGTCGTGACCGCGCTCGTGCTGATCGGCGACGTGCTGCCCGCGCACGGTGCGCTCTCGCTGCTCGGGCTCCGCCGCGTTCCGGTGCTCGCGATCGTCCTGGCGCTCGGCGTCGCGGCGAGCTTCATCGACCGGCAGGCCGCCTACTACGACGTCCGGCTGCTCGAGACCGTTGCCGCGGAGCGGCCCTCCCTGGGCGACGGGAACGGTGAGGACGGCTCTCTGCCCGAGGCGCTGCGGCAGTGGATCGACCAGCAGCCCGCGGGCGACGGGGCGGCGCAGGAGGTTCCGCTCGTGCTGATGGCGTCGGAGGGCGGCGGCATTCGCGCGGCGTACTGGACGAGCATCGTCTGGGAGTGCCTCTACGGGGCGGGCGTCCGCATCCCCGCCGCCGCGGAGGGTGGCGACGACGCGTGCCCGGGCGACCTGCCGCCGGAGAGCGTGTTCCTCGTGTCCTCGGTGTCGGGCAGCAGCGTCGGCATGGCGATGGTCCGGGCCAACACGCTGAGCTCGGCGGACCGGAACGGCGACGGCGACTGGCTGCCCGAGTCCTTCGCGGGGGACTACGTCGCCCCGGCCATCGCGGCGGCCGTGTTCCGCGACCTGCCGAACACCGTGCTCCGCCTGCCGGTCCCCGGCCAGGACCGCGCGAGTAGTCTCGAACGGGCGTTCAGCACCCGGAACCCCGGCATCGACGACGGTTTCGTCGCCTCCGGGATGGACGAGGACGGCAGGGCCCGATTCCCGCTGCTGCTGTTCGGGGCCACATCGGTCGAGGACGGCTGCCGCATGGCCGTGTCCACGGCGGCGGGGGTCGAGCCGAGCACGACCGCGGGCACCGACTGCCTCACCCCGGGCCAGTTCGTCGGCACGCCCGAGGACCCGGCCGACCGGCCGCCGGACGGCGTGCTCGCCGCGACGAAGGACGCCTTCGCCTGGTCCTGCCCCCGCGTTCCGGACGCCGCCGGAGCGAGGGACATCCGGCTCTCCACGGCGGCCCTGCTGTCGGCCCGCGCGCCGTACATCACCCCGGCGGGAGGCATGACGAGCTGCCTCGACGGCGAGGCGCACAGCTACGTGCTCGACGGCGGACTGCTGGAGAACTCGGGCGCGGACGCCGTGGAGGAGGTCTGGTCGGACCTCGAACCGGCGGTCCGCGGCTTCAACGCGGGCGCAGAGGCGGCGGGGCGGTGCATAGCGCCGCGGCTGCTCCTGCTCGACAACGAGTTCGCGTCGCACGGCGTCCGCGACCCGGGCGGCTGGTCGTTCCGGCTGATCGGGCCGGCCGGCGAGACCAGCAGCGTGACCCGGGCACAGGACGGTACCGCGCAGCAGGAGGCGCTGATCGCCCTCAGCAGGTCCTTCGCCGATGTGCGCGCGGCGTGCCCCGGCGCGGCGGCGGGGGAGGATCCGGGGGGAGAGGACGCCCGGGACGTCGCCGACGCGGCGCCCGCGGACATCCACCCCCGGGCGCGCCCCGGCAGCGAGGCCCCGCTCGGCTGGACCCTCGCCGAGCGCTCCCAGCTGGTGCTGCGTGCGGAGCTCGGGAGCGCGGAGAACCGGGAGCAGCTCGACGTCGTGCGCCGCTGGTACGCGGACTGAGCCGGGCGGGCGGCCCGTGGGGTCCGGCAGGTCGCGGCATACGCGCATGCGTCACTCGCGAGGCGTAGAACGGGTGCATGACCTCTTCCGACACGTACGCGACCCCGGCCGCGAGCCTGCCCGGCGGCGACATGCCGCTGCTGGGCTTCGGCACCTGGCAGATCCCCGACGACGAGGCGCCCGAGGCCGTGGGCATCGCCCTCGAGGCCGGGTACCGGCACATCGACACGGCCACGGGCTACGAGAACGAGGCGGGCATCGGCAGGGCCCTTGCGGCGGCGGCCCTTCCCCGCGACGAGATCTTCGTGACCACGAAGATGCCGCCGGACAACGTCGGCCACGAGCGGGCCACGCTCGAGGAGAGCCTCGGCAAGCTCGGCCTGGACCACGTCGACCTGTGGCTCGTGCACTGGCCGCCGAACAAGCAGGCGACCCCCGAGGCGTGGGCGGAGTTCGTGAAGGCGCGCGACGAGGGCCTCGCGTCCTCGATCGGCGTCAGCAACTACTCGCTCGAGCAGATCGACGAGCTCATCGCGGCCACCGGCGTCGCGCCCGCCGTGAACCAGGTGCGCTGGGGACCGACGCTCTACGACCCCGCCTTCGTGGACGGGCTGCGCGAGCGGGGGACCGTGCTCGAGGGCTACAGCCCGTTCAAGGCGAGCAACCTCGACGACCCGACGCTCGTGTCCATCGCCGAGGCGCACGAGGCCGGGCCGGCCCAGGTGATCGTGGCCTGGCACGTCGCGCACGGCTTCGTCGTGATCCCGAAGTCGACGAGGCGCGAGCGCATCGTCGCGAACGCGGCCGGCGCCCGGATCGAGCTCACGGCGGACGAGGTCGCGGCCATCGACGGGCTCTCGCAGTCCGCGTGAGCCGGTGGTGACGGGAACCGGGCGCGCGGATGAAGCTGATCCAGGTCGCACAGCACGCGGAGGACCTCGACCGCGCGTCGGAGTTCTACGCCGACCTGCTCGGCGCCCCGCCCGCCGCCCGGTTCGACCCGCCCGGCCTGCTGTTCTTCGACCTGCACGGTACGCGACTCCTGCTGAGCCGCGAGTCGCCGAGCGCCCTGCTCTACCTGGGCGTCCGTGACGTGCGCGCGACGGTGGAGCGGATGCGCTACCGGGCGGAGATCCTCGCGGGACCGGCGGTGATCCATCGCCACGTCGACGACTCGCTGGGGCCGGCGGGAACGGAGGAGTGGCAGGCGTTCCTCCGCGACAGCGAGGGCAACACGGTCGGGCTCGTGACACAGTTGCCGGCGTGAGGAATTGGGGCACGCCGCCCGTGGTGAGGCCCGTCGCCAGGCCCTAGCCTGGGGCGATGGCGCCCCGCCCCCTGTCCACCGCGAGCGTCGCGCTACGGCGGATCGCGCTGCTGCCGGCGGTCGTGCGCCGCCTCGATGCCCGCGTGGGGCGTCGGATCAACGCGCGGCGCACCGTGCCCGCCGTCGACCGCGGCTACGCCCGCCTCTCGCGCGCCGCGGACCGCAGCGTGCTCTGGTTCGTCGTCGCGCTCGTGCTCGTCGTCGCGGGGCAGCATCGGGCCGCGCTGCGCGGGGCGGCCTCGCTCACCGCCGCCAGTGCGATCGCGAACCTCGTGGGCAAGCAGCTGTTCGGCGGCGATCGACCGCTCCTCAAGGACATCCCGGTGGGCAGGCGGCTGCGCACGCCGCCCACGACGCCCTCCTTCCCGTCCGGGCACGCGGCATCCGCGGCCGGGTTCGTCATGGGCGTCGCCCTCGAGTCGAGGCGCACCGGCCTCGCCCTCATCCCCGCGGCCGTCGCGGTGGCCTACTCCCGGCTGCACACCGGCGCGCACTGGTTCTCCGACGTGGTCGGCGGGGTGGCCATCGGCACCGCGGTGGCGGCGGCGGGCCGCGCGCTCGTCCCCGTGCGCCCCTCGCCCCGTCCCGCCGAGCGCATCGGTGGTGCGGATGTGGCTCTGCCCGCGAGCGCCGACGGCAGCGGCGTGCTCGTGGTGATGAACCCGGGCTCGGGGGCGGACGTCGACCGGCCGGACGCGGGGGAGTACCTGGCCGACCGCCTTCCGCGGGCGCGGGTGCACCCGCTCGGCGAGGACGACGACCTCGAGCTGCTCGTGCGCCACGCGCTCGCCTCGGCCGACCCGCCGCGCGTGCTCGGCGTCAGCGGCGGCGACGGCACCGTGTCCGCCGTGGCGCACGTCGCCCGGCTCGTCGGCCTGCCGCTCCTCGTGCTGCCCGGCGGCACCTTCAACCACTTCGCCCGGGCCGCGGGCGTCGGATCCTTCGACGACGCGACCGACGCGCTAGCCGGCGGCCAGGGGGTCCGCGTCGACGTCGCGGAGATCGGCATCGGCGAGGGGTCCCCGGTCACCGTGCTGAACGCGGCGTCCGTCGGGGTCTACCCCGACTTCGTGGCCACCCGGCAACGGCTGCAGGCCCGACTCGACAAGTGGGCGGCCGGCATCATCGCCGCCGTCCTCGTCATCGGCCGGGCGGACCCCGTCGCCGTCGTGATAGACGGGCGGCGCGACGAAGTGTGGTCCCTCGTCGTCGGCGTCGACCGCAGCCACCCCGAGACCATCGCGCCCCTGCAGCGGATCCGGCTGGACGGCGGCCTGCTCGACGTGCGCGTGCTGCACGGCGGCCCCCGGCTGCGCGCGGCCGCCTCGCTGGCGTTCGGCCGGCGCACCAGCGCGGTGCTGCGCCGCCTGCACCTGCTGCCGAGGAGTGCGGTCGAGGCCTTCACCGCGGAGTCCGTGACCATCGTGGTGCATCCCGCGGGCGACCAGCCGACGGGCCTCGCCCACGACGGCGAGGTGTCCCTCGACGTGCCCGGCGGCGACGAGGACGGCGTCGAGGACGGCGGCTTCACCTCCACCGTGCGGGTTGTGCCGGGTGGCCTGGAGGTCTACTCGCCGTCCCGCACGAGCACCCGGTCCCGCGCCGCGTCCTGACGCTAGCCACGGGCCACCCCGGGTGCGCCCCCGCTGACGCCGCGGCCACCCGTGGCAGGGTTGACGCATGCGATACGTTCTCATCGGCGCGGGCGCGATCGGCGGCACCCTCGGCGCCCGCCTCGCCCAGCGGAGCCAGGACCACCCGCCCCTCCTCGTGGCGCGCGGCCGGAACGGCGAGGCCCTCGCCGAGCACGGCATCCGGTTGCGCACGCCGGACGAGGACGTCACCGTGCCCGTCCTGGTCGCGACGTCGCCCGACGACGTGCGGCTGACCACGGACGACGTGCTGGTGTTCACCACGAAGACGCATCAGGTGGAGGCGGCGCTGCTGCAGTGGGTCGACCGGCCCGTGCACGACGCCGCGAGCGGCGCGGAGCTCGGCACGGCCGGCGACCGCCTGCCCGTGTTCCTGGCGCTGAACGGCGTCGCGAGCGAGCGCATCGCCTCGCGCTACTTCGCCCGGGTGTTCGGCGTCTGCGTCTGGCTGCCCGCGGTGCACCTCGTTCCCGGCGAGGTCGTGCTGCGCATCGCCCCCACGAGCGGCGTGTTCGTGATCGGCAGGCACGCCTTCCCGGCGGACCCGGCGGACCGTGCGCTGCTCAAGACGCTCGCCGACGACTGGGCGGCCGCGAGCTTCGTGGTGCACGTGGTCGACGACGTGCTGCGCTGGAAGCACGCCAAGCTCCTCAGCAACCTCGGGAACGGGCTGCAGGCGCTCCTCGGCACCGACGGTCGCCGTTACGCACACCTGGCCGACCGCCTGCGCGCCGAGGCCGAGGACGTGTACCGCGCGGCGGGGATCGAGTGGGCGAGCCCGGAGGAGGAGGAGGCGTGGCGCGGAGACCTGCTGAACACCCGGCCGGTGCCCGGGGTGTCGCGCGACCAGCTCGGCGGGTCGTCCTGGCAGTCGGTCGCGCGGGGGTCCGGGTCCATCGAGACCGACTACCTGAACGGCGAGATCGCCCTCCTCGCGCGCTCCCTCGGCCGGCGCGCCCCCGAGAACGAGACCGTGCAGCGGCTCGCCCGGCAGGCCGCGGCCGCGGGGCGGTCCGCGGGCGCGCTGTCCGTCGAGGAGCTCGAGCGCGAGCTCGACCGAGCGGTGGCCGCGGTGGCGGCACCCACCACGAGCACCGCGGCCGCCGCCGTCAGCCCTTGACCGCGCCCGCGGTCAGCCCCTGCACGATGTACTTGCTCGCGAAGGCGAACATCACCATGGTGGGCACGATCGTCAGCACGGCCGCCGCGGACATCGACCCCCAGTCGATGTTGTAGCTCGTGATGAAGCCGTTGAGCGCCGTGGGCACGGTCTTGTTCGCGTCCGAGGTCAGCAGGGTCACCGACAGGAACAGCTCGTTCCAGCAGCTCACGAAGTTGAAGATGAACGCGGCGACGATGCCCGGGGTCATGACCGGCACGAGGATGCGGAAGAGCGCGCCGAGGCGGCTGCAGCCGTCGATCATCGCCGCCTCCTCGAGCGCGTCCGGCACGTTCTCGAAGAACCCGCGGAGCATGATCGTCGAGAACGGGATGCACATCGCGATGTAGACGAAGACGAGCCCGGTGCGGTCGTTGACGAGTCCCAGCGAGACCATCAGCTGATACAGCGGACCGAGCGCGATGAAGGCCGGGATCATCTGCGTCACCAGGAACGCGAGGATCACGGCGCCCCGGGCGCGGAACTCGAACCGGGCGATGATGTAGCCCGACAGCAGCGAGATGACGGTCACGATGGCCGCGGACACCGTCGCGATGATCAGGCTGTTGACGAGGTAGGTGCCGAAGTTCGCCTTGCTGAACAGGCCCGCGAAGTTCTCCAGCGAGAAGGTAGACGGCCAGTACTCGAGGGGGAACTTGTAGATATCGCTCGTCGGCTTGAACGCCGTGACGACGATCCAGTACAGCGGGAACAGCGTGAGCACCAGCCAGAGGCCGAGTGCGGCGATCCGGGTGATCCGGCCCGCCCGGGACTCGAGGGTGATCACCGGTGTGCCTCCTTCCTCTCGCGGGTGGCGAGCAGGTAGAACGACGCGAACACCATCAGGACGACGAGCACGAGGATGCCGAGCGCGCTCGCGCGCCCGTAGTCGCCCTGCTGGGTGATCTCGATCATGTACGTCGTCACGATGTGGGTCTGGCCGGCCGGACCGCCCCCGGTCATGCCGAAGATCAGGTCGGGGAAGTTGAAGATCCAGATGACCCGCAGCAGCACGATGAGGGTCAGCGTCGTGCGGATGTACGGGATGGTCACGTGCCAGAGCGCGAGCGCCTTGGTCGTGCCGTCGAGCGCCGCGGCCTCGTAGAGCTCGTCCGGCACGGACTGCAGCGCGGCGAGGATCATGATCGCGAAGAACGTGACCCCGTACCAGACGTTCGCCACGATGATGGCGGGCATCGCGAGCGCGGGGTCCGCGAGCCAGGGCAGCGGGGTGTCGATGAGCCCGGTCTTCATCAGCAGGTCGTTGACGACCCCGAACTCGCCGTTGAACATCCAGCGGAAGAGGATGCCGATGAGGAAGCCCGACACGGCCCAGGGGAAGAAGATGAGCGCCTGGTAGACGCCGCGGAACCGGAACCGGCGGCGGAGCCAGAGGGCGAGCGCGAAGCCGATGACGAACTGCGGCACGAGCGAGCCGAGCACCCAGAGCACGGTGTTGCCGATGGTCTTCCAGAACAGCGCGTCGCGGAGGATGGTCTCGAAGTTCGCGAGGCCCACCCAGGACTGGTTCTCGATGTTGTAGATGCTCCAGTTCCGGAACGCGCCGAAGACGCCGGAGAACATCGGGTAGTAGGTGAAGAGGGCGACGAACGCGACGGCGGGGGCGAGGAACGCGGCGATGGTGAGCGCCCGCCGGCGGGAGAACTCCCGCCGGCGGCGCGTGGCCTCGCCGCCGGACGGCGGGACCGGCGTGGCCGGCACCGCCGTCCGGCGTTCGATCGCGGGTGCGGGAGAGGGCATGCGGATCAGCCCTCGCTCGCGAACTTCCCTGACCAGTACTCGTCCCAGGTCGCGAGGAGGTCTGCCGTGCTCGTCTGCCCGAGGAGCACCTCCTGCAGCTCGCGGTCGGACTTCTCGCTCCACTCCTGCCACCAGGCGACGCCGCGGGGCTGCGTGACATTGAGGTAGGTCTCCGGGTCCTCGTTCATGGTCACGTAGGTCGCCCACGGGCCCTCGCTGAAGAACGGGTCGTCCGCCGCGCTCTTCAGGATCGGCACGAGCGAGTTTCCCTTCGCGAACGTGAGCGGCGCGTCGCCGGAGGCCAGGTACTTGATGAGCTCCATCGCCTCCTCCTTGTGCTCGCTGCTGTCCGCGACGCCCCAGCCTGCGGTCGCGATGGGCTGCGCGGCCTTGCCCGTCGGGCCGACGAGCAGCGGGGTCGTGCTCCACTGCTCCTCCGTGAGGGTCGAGGAGTCGCGGATCGTGGCGATGACCTCGGGGTCCTGCAGCAGGAACGCGGTGGAGCCGGAGCTGAAGCCCTGCACCATCTCGGGGTAGCCCCAGGCGATGGAGGAGGGCGGCGAGCCCTCCGTGAAGAGCTCCATGTACTTGTCCATGGCCTCCTGCGCCTCCGGGGCGGAGAAGATCGTGTCGCCGTTCTTCAGGAGGAAGGCGTTCTCCACGTCGAGGTCGTCGGCCACGTAGGCCTCGATGATCGCCACGACGTTGGACGCGGAGTTGGAGCCGCCGCGGAAGGCGTAGCCGTAGCGGTTCTGCGACGGGTCGTTGATGGCCTTGGCCTGGTCGATCATCTCCTCCCACGAGTGCGGCGGGCCGTCGAAGCCCGCCTCCTCGACGAGGTCGGTGCGGTAGAAGAGGCTGAGTCCGTAGAAGCCGTACGGCATCATGTACGTCGGGCCGTCCGGCTGGGCGAAGCGCAGGGCGTTGTCGGTCAGGGCGTCCCAGCCCTCCCAGCCCTCGAGGTCGCCGTTCATGTCGTAGAGCCAGTCGTTGGACGAGAACGGGCCGATGGTGCTGTCCTGCACCTCGAGCACGTCGATGCCGTTGCCCGCCTGCAGCATCTGCTGCACGGTGGACACGGCCTGCTCGCTCGGCGGTGAGACGAGCTCGACGGTGACGCCCGGGTTCTCGCCCTCGAAGCCGGCGATCAGCTCCTTGAGGATCGCGGAGCGCGCGGGGTTGGTCAGCGTCTCGACCATCTGGAGGCGGACCTCGCCGTCCTCCCCGCCGCCGCCGCCCCCGCCGCCCCCTCCGGAGCAGCCGGACAGGGCGAGCGCGCCAGCGGTCACGGCGGCGACCGCCAGGAGCGATCTTCTGGTGTTGCGCATGGTTCTCCTTCGGTTGAGCGGATGCGGTCGGTGCCGCGGGTTCGGATGCGGTTTTGGGGGTGGTGGGATCAGGTCTCGCGCGCCAGGGCCACGATGTGCGGCACGGCGACCTGGGCGAACCGGTCGTACTCCGCCGCGACGTTGTAGACGTGCGCCGAGAGCCGGAGGTACCCGGTGCCGCGCCAGCTCGTCATCGCGGTCTGGAAGCCGAGCGCGGCGACCCGGTCCCGCAGCTCGTGGGCGCCCGCCGGCGTGGTGGCGAGACCGGCCGGCAGGGCGAGCAGGCGCATCGCGGGGACCGGCATCCCCACGTCGACGGTGGCCCGCTCGCCGGTGAGCGACTCGATGGCGCCCGCGATCACGTCCTCGGCGTAGTCGGCGAGGTCGCCCATGTAGCGCCGCGCCGCGTCCCAGCCGAACAGCTCCTCGATCAGGTCGAGCGAGCGGGGCGCGGCGAGGTAGGACGACAGGTCGATGGTGCCCTGGGTGTCGAACCGCACGGGGTAGGGGTCCGGCGCGCCCCAGGAGTCGATGAGCGGGTGGAGGCCGTCCGCCACCCGCTCGGACGCGACGAGGGCCGCGGTGCCACGCGGGGCGCAGCCCCACTTGTGCAGGTTGCCGACCCAGTAGTCCGCGGCGTTGTCCTCGAGCGGCCGCGCCAGCATGCCGGGTGCGTGGGCCGCATCGACGAGCACGGGGACGCCGCGTCGCCGGCACTCGATCGCGATGGCGCCGACGGGAAGGAGACGCGCGGTCGCGGAGGTGATCTGATCGACGATCACGAGAGCCGTGCGGTCGTCGATCGCGTCGACCACGGCCCGCGTCGCGTCGTCCGCCGCGGCGTCCAGCTCGACGGGCGCGACGCGGACGCGACCACCGACACGGCGCGCCGCGCGCTCGGCCGCCATGTGCACCGCCCCGTAGGCGTGGTCGGTGAGCAGGATCTCGGCGCCGGCGGGGAGGTCGAGGGCGTTCAGCACGACGCTGACCCCGGCGCTCGCGTTGGGCACGAGCGCGGTGGCCTCGGTCGGCGCCCCGAGGAAGGCCGCGATGTGCGCCCGGGCCGCGCCGACCCGCCCGGGCAGAGCCGTGAACCAGTCCCCGGGGATGGAGTTCATCTCCGCGACCAGCGCGGACTGGTACTCGGACACCACGGTCGGCACCGCCCCGAACGACCCGTGATTGAGGTGCACCGTCCGGCTGCTGAGCGTCCAGGTGTCCGCGGCAGGCGCCCCTGAGGGGTCGCGGACGGGGGTCGGCGCCGCGGTGGATGGCGCTCTCGTCGGCATCGTCACTCGGCCACCCTTCTCGAAGTGGTCTGACTATATTGGCTCCATCGTGTTTCCGGTCAATCTTTTTCCCGTTACCGGCGCGTAACGGCCGCGGCTAGCCGGGTGAGTCGTCGGACGACTCGCCTAACTGCTACTCTCCTGTGCTCCGGGGCCCGCCTCCGGCCGAGAGGGGAACCATGACCGCAACCGACGCCGCGCTCGGCGGCCTGCGCGCCATGATCGCCAGCGGCGACATCGCCCCGGGTCAGCGATTCCCGCCCGAGGCGGAGCTGTGCGTGCGGTTCGGTGTCTCCCGCAGCTCGCTGCGCGAGGCGGCCCGCATCCTGAGCACGCTCGGCGTCGTCGAGGTGCGGCACGGCTCCGGCATGTACGTGTCCCGGCTCGACCCGGCCGACGTCGTCCGCGGGTTCTCGCTCACGGTCGACCTGCTTCCGCTCGAGGGCCTGCTCCAGCTGCTCGAGATCCGCCGCGTGCTCGAGAGCCATGCGTCGGCCCAGGCCGCCGCCCGGGCGTCGGACGAGCTCGTGACCCGGCTGCACGCGCTCGCCGACCGCATGGAGGCCGCGGTGGACCTCGACGAGCTCGGCCGGCTGGACCGCGCCTTCCACGAGGCGATCTGCGACGCGGGCGGCAACCCGACGGTCAGCTCGCTCATGGAGGTGTTCCGCTCCCGCGGCGGCCACTACCGCATCATGACGAGTGACCACGCGGACCCGGTGCGGCGGGCGAGCGACGCCGGCCACCGGGCCATCGCGGCCGCCATCGGCCGGCGCGACCCCGCCGCCGCGGCGACAGCCGCCGCCGCCCACGTTGCGCAGACGGAGTACTGGCTGAGCAGGATGAAGCCCGCCCCGGACGCCGATCCCGTCGCCGCCCCGCGCGGACCCGAGCGCTCCGACCCCGCCGGGGTGTCGCCCTAAGCTGGGCAGCACAAGCGGAACGGGGTGGTGACGTGCGTGCTCGCGAACGTTCTTTCGCGGCCGCCGTCGTGCTCGGCGCTCTGATCCTCCTCGCGGTCCTCGGCAGCGCCGTCCGCGGGCCGTGGATCCTCGAGCGTCGCACCGAGGAGGTTCCGTTCCGCGGGGCGAGGAGGCCGACGCTCACGCCCGTCCCGTCGCCCGAGGAGGGCAGGCCGCCGCTCGACGGGGTGGAGGACCTCCCGCGGCTCGACCTGAGCTGGCTGCCCGGCGTGCTGCTCGTGCTCCTCGCGGCCGTGGTCGCGTTCGTCCTGTGGCGGCTCTGGTTGCGCTACCGGCGGGCCGGAGCCCCGACCGAGGACTCGGCGAGGAGTGCGGGGATCACCGCCGGCGCCGACGCCGTGCCCGAGCTCCCCGTGCTGCTGCGCGGCGTCGAGGCCGCGCGCCTCTCGCTCGGCAGCGTCGCGGATCCGGGCGACGCCGTGATCGCGGCGTGGCTGTCCCTCGAGGACGCGGCCGCGGAGTCGGGCGTGCGCCGCCACCCGGCGCAGACGCCCACGGAGTTCACCCTGGCCATCCTCGGCAGCACGAGGGCCGACGCCGACGCCACCCGGGAGCTGCTCGGGCTCTACCACCTCGCGCGGTTCTCGACCCATCCCGTGACCGCGGACCACGTCGAGCGCGCGTCGCGCTGCCTCGGTGCCATCGCCGCGAGCTGGGTCGCCGCGCGCCCCGGGGGCTGGTCCGGCGCGGACGGGAGCACCGCGTGAACGCCGAGGACCGGCGCCACCGCCGTTCCGCGCTCATCTGGACCGTCGCCATCGCCGCGGGGTTGTCGGGCCTCGCCTTCTTCGCCGGCGTGACGCTGACGCTGTCGCTGCTCCTCGCGGTCACGATCGTCGCCGTCGGCACGGTGCTCGCGCTGCTCGCCGCTCCGCACGACGAGCGGTGGCCCGAGGCGCGGGTGGCGCTGCGGTCCGGCGCGAGGCGGGAGGTCGCGCGGCTGTCCTGGTCCATGGCGGACGACGACGGCACGGTGTCCGATGCCGCGGTGCAGCGCCTGCGCACGCTCGCGACGGTTCGGCTGGCCGAGCGCGGCATCGACCTCGCCGACCCCGCCGACCGGTCCGCCGCGGATTCAGCGCTCGGTGCCACCGCGTTCCGCCTGCTCACCGAGCCCGGCCGCCACCGCCCGGAGGCGCTGCTTCGGTGCGCCGCCGCGATCGAGCGCCTCGACCGGTCACATTCCGCTTCCCCGCTTTCCGCTTCGCCGCATTCCGCTCCCAGGAGGACCGCATGACCGTCTCACCCCTGTCCGTGCCCGAGGTCGCCCGGCTCTCCGACCGGGTGCTCGCCGAGGTCCGTACCGTCGTGGTCGGCATGGAGTCGGCGCTGCGCGTGGCGCTCGCCGCCGTGCTCGCGGGCGGGCACGTGCTCTTCGAGGACGTGCCCGGCCTCGGCAAGACGCTCGCGGCCCGCTCGCTCGCGGGCGCGCTGGGGCTGGACTTCCGCCGGCTGCAGTGCACGCCGGACCTGCTGCCCGCCGACATCACGGGCTCCTACGTCTACGATCCGGCCGGGTCGCAGTTCGTCTTCCGCCCGGGGCCGGTGTTCACCGGCATCCTGCTTGCGGACGAGATCAACCGCACGGCGCCCAAGACGCAGTCCGCCCTGCTGGAGGCCATGGCCGAGCGCCAGGTCACCGTCGAGGGCACGAGCTACGTGCTGCAGCGGCCGTTCCACGTCATGGCCACCTCGAACCCGGTCGAGTACGAGGGCACCTACCCGCTGCCGGAGGCGCAGCTGGACCGGTTCATGGTGCGGCTCGCCGTCGGCTACCCGGACCGCGAGGGCGAGGCGGACGTGCTCGCCCGCCGCCTGAGCAGGCGCACCGAGATCGCACCGGTGTCCGCGGTGGTGGACGGCGCGACCGTGCTCGCCATGCAGGCCGGGGTCGAGGCCGTCGACGTCGATCCGGACATCGTGCGCTACTGCGTCGACCTCGCCGCGAGCACGCGCTCGCACTCGGTGGTCGAGGTGGGCGCCTCCCCGCGCGGCTCGCAGGCGCTCGTGCTCGTCGCCCGCGCCCTCGCGGTGCTGTCCGGCCGCGACTTCGTGACGCCCGAGGACGTGAAGTCGATCGCCGTGAGCGCCCTCGCGCACCGGCTGACCCTCACCCCGCAGGCGTGGAGCGGGGGGTTGCAGCCGGCCGCGGTCGTCGAGTCGCTCCTCGCCGCCGTGCCCGGGCCCGCCGCAACGGCGGCCGCCCGGTGAGCGACGGGGCGTCCCGCCCATGACGCTTCTCCCGACCGAGGGGGCCGTGCTCCGCGCCGTCGCGGGCGCCGCCCTCCTGGTGCTCGGCGGCGTGCTGGGCAGGCCCGATGTCGCGGTGCTCGGCGCCCCGCTCGTCGCGGCCGCCGGGTGGGGCTGGCTGCGCCGGCCTCGCGGTGCGGGCATCCGGCCGCGCCTGCGGGCGCCCGGCGATTCGGCGGGTCCGGGCGATCCGCTCCGCGCGGGGGAATCGGTGCGCACGGGTGAGGTGGCTGCGGATCTCGAGCTGCCCGCGGCGGAGGGGGTCGAGACCGTGCGCTTGCGGGTGCACGCGCCGGGCCACCGCGCGGCCGAGGCCATCGTCGCCGCGCGGCGCGACCGCTCACTGCGGCTCTCCCTCGACACGGTCCGCACCGGACGACTCGAGGTCTTTCCGCTGGACTGGGCGGCGTCCGGGCCGGAGGATGCGGTGCGGTCCTCCCCGCGCTCCCTGCCCGCGCGCGTGGTCACGTTGCTGCCGCGGACGCGCCCGCTGCGGGAGCTTCCGCTGCCGTTCCGCCTGCAGGGGCTCACCGGCGGGCACGACTCGCGCCGCGGGGGCGACGGGGGCGACCTGCGCGACATCAACCTGTTCACGCCGGGGGACCGGCTGCGGCGCATCGACTGGCGGGTCACCGCCCGCCGGGCGGGGTCCTCGGCCTCCGGTGGCGGCACGCGGCTCACCGAGCTCTACGTGCGGCGCACGTTCGCCACGGCGGACGCGACCGTGATGCTCGTGATCGACTCTCGGGACGAGGTGGGGCCCGACGTCTCGACCTGGGGCGACCTCGACCAGCCGCGCCAGGACGAGGCGACGTCGCTCGACATCGCACGCGAGGCCGCGGCGTCCCTCGCCCAGCACTACCTGGAGCGCGGCGACCGGGTGGGCATGGAGGACCTCGGTCGGTTCCGCACGCCCGTCGTGCCCGCGGGCGGGCGGCGGCACCTGCACCGCCTGCTGCAGCGCCTCGTGCTCGCCCAGCCGGACGGGAATCCCGCCCGCCGGGTGCGCCCGCCGCACGTGCCGTCCGGCGCTCTCGTTGTGCTGTTCTCCACCTTCCTCGACGACGAGGCGGCGACCATGTCGGTGCTCTGGCGCTCCGCGGGGCACCGCGTGGTCGCGGTCGACGTGCTGCCCGTCGCCGACACGGGCGCGCTGCGCCCCATGCAGGCGGTCGCCTTCGAGATCCTGCGGCTGGAGCGGGCGGAGCGCCTCCGCGAGCTGGCCCGGGCCGGCATCGAGGTGGTGCGCTGGGAGGGCGACGCGAGCGAGCCGGACGCGGCGGTGGCCCTTGCCGCCCTCGCCCGCACGCGGGTGCGCCGGTGAGCGGGGGCGGGCCGGGCGCGAGTGGTCGGTCACGTGTCGCGGCGGCGGCCGACGCCCGCTTGACGCGGCTCCTTCGCGCCGTCGGGCGGGAGCGGCTCCGGCCGCGCGTGCGGATCGCGCTCGGCCCGTCCGTTCCGGTGCGGCTGCTGCGGGTCGCGCAGGCCGCCGTCGGCGTGCTCTGCACCGCCCTCGTCGCGACGAGCGACGCGCACTGGCTGTTCACGGTCCTCGCCCTGATCGCGGCGCTCGTCTGGCCCGTGCCGGCGTGGCTCGCCGTGCTGCCTCTGTCCTGGGGTGTCGGGCTCGCCCTGCTGCCGCTCCCGCCGCTGAGCGCGCCGGCCCTCCTGCTGCTGCTCGGGCTGCACCTGTACGTCGTCCTCGGCGTCGCCACCGGTCGAGCGCCAACATCCGCCCGCGTGGAGTGGGCGGCAGTCGCGCCGACTGCCCTGCGTTTCGTCGTGCTCCAGGCGTCGGCCCAGGGGGTCGCCTGGCTGGCGGCGACCGTCCGCACGCTCGAGGTCGCGGCGCCGTGGGTGCCGATCCTCGCGGCCGGCGGCATCGCCCTCGCGGCCTGGGTCGCGTCCGGGCGCCTGCTGAGCGCGCCCGAGGAGGACGACGCTGCGGGCCGACGGCAGGCCGCCCGCGACGAGCGCGAGCCCAACCGCGGCGACGACGGCTGGAGCTACCACCTCGACTCCTGAGCCGCCCGCATCAGTACCCCCCTGTTCCCGACCCAGCCCCGTGTCGGACCCTGCCTGTTGCGGATTCAGGCTATTCCGGACCTGCCTGTTCCGGATTCAGGCTGGAACGACGACACGCCGCATCCGGATGACCCGGAATGCGGCGTGTCGCAGCTGAACCTGAATTACGAACCAGGCGGCCCTAACCCGTCCGCCCGTCACCACGAGTGGCGGGGCGGGGCGGATCGGGCGGGCAGGTTGGGAGGGCTAGGCGGCCGCGGCGGAGAGCGCCTCGAACTCGTCGTCCGTGAGCTCGATCTCGGCGCCCTTGGCGTTCTCCTCGAGGTGCGCGACTGTCGACGTGCCGGGGATCGGCAGCATCACCGGGGAGCGCTTGAGCAGCCAGGCGAGCGCGAGCTGCGACGGGGTCGCGTCGTGCTGCTCGGCGGCCGTGTCGAGCGGTCCGCCCTGCCCGGCCAGCTTGCCGGTCGCGAGCGGGAACCACGGGATGAACGCGATGCCGCGCTCGGTCGCGTAGTCGAGGAGCGGCTCGGCGCTGCGGTCGGACAGGTTGAACAGGTTCTGCACCGAGGCGATGGTCGCGACCTGCGACGCCGCCTCGACCTCGTCGATGCTGACCTCGCTGAGGCCGATGTGCCGGATCTTGCCCTCGTCCTGCAGCAGCTTCAGCTCGCCGACCTGGTCCTCGAGGGGCACCTGGGGGTCGATGCGGTGCAGCTGGAAGAGATCGATGCGCTCGAGCCCGAGGTTGCGCAGGCTCATCTCGGCCTGCTGGCGCAGGTACTCGGGGCGGCCGACGGGGCGCCAGTCGTTGGGGCCGGAGCGGGTGAGGCCGGCCTTGGTGGCGATGACCAGGTCGTCGGCGTACGGGTGCAGCGCGGTGCGGAGCAGCTGCTCGGCGACCACGGGGCCGTAGGAGTCGGCGGTGTCGAAGAAGGTGATGCCCAGCTCGACGGCGCGGCGCAGCACGCGCACGGCCTCGTCGGGGTCCCTGGGGTCGCCCCAGACGCCGGGTCCGGTGAGCTGCATGGTGCCGTAGCCGAGGCGGTTGACGACGAGGTCGCCGCCGATGGCGAACGTTCCGGATGCCTGGGCGGGAGTGGTGGTGGTGTCGGTCATGACGATCCTCCTTGCAATGAGCGGGATGGTGCTCGTTCCGCGGGCCGGTGTTGCGGCCCGCCCTGAGTCCAAGCCGTGTCCGCCGATCGCTATTCCGCGATGCCGGAACCTGCCAGGTCGCGCGGGGGAGTCGACGCTCGCGCTCACTCAGCCGTGTCGGGCGCGATCAGCAGGGGCTCCATGCGGGCGAGCTCCGGGCCGAGCCCGATGTCGACGAGTCGCACCCGGCCGGCAAGCCGCGACGCCGGCGGCAGCAGGAGGCCCGCCTTGACGCCGCCGAACGTCACCGTCACGTCGGCGGGCAGCACGGTCGGGTCCGGCACGCTGCCGTCGTCGGGGGAGACGCCGCTCGGGATGTCGACCGCGATCACGGCCGGGCGCCGTCGGCCCCGCAGGGCGGGCAGGATCGCGGCGACGACCTCGCGCGCGGTCCCGCGGAGCGCCGGGCTCGCGCCCGTACCCGTGCCGAGGATGCCGTCCACGATGACGTCCGCGCGCGCGGCGACCTTGGCGAGCCCGGCCAGTGCCTCGCCGGGCCGCCGGATGCGGGCACCGGCGGCGAGGGCGGCCTCGCGGCCCTCCGCGTGCATCCGCTCGCCGACCGGCAGCAGCACGACGTCCGCGCCCTCCCGGGCCAGTTCCGCGCCCGCGAAGAGGGCGTCGCCGCCGTTGTTGCCCGTGCCGACCAGGACCAGGATCGACGCGCCGGCGTCAGCCTCGCGGTCGTGCAACACGTCGCGGATCGCGTCCGCGAGGCCCGCCGCGGCGATCATCATGAGGGGTTCGCCCGCCGCGAGGTGCGGCGCCTCCGCCGCCCGCACCTGCTCCGCCGAGTACCCGTTCATCCGTCGCCGTTCATCCGACGCT
The DNA here is from genome assembly GCF_003067705.1 of Planctomonas deserti. GTDB lineage: Bacteria > Actinomycetota > Actinomycetes > Actinomycetales > Microbacteriaceae > Planctomonas > Planctomonas deserti. Next base: position 484,621 of record NZ_QANL01000004.1, on the reverse strand, counting down.
GTTCATCCCGTGCCCATCCGTGCCCGTCCCGCGTCGCCATTCCGCGGCGTCCGCTACACGCCGATGCTGCTCTGCGACTCCCACAGGTTGATGCCCATCTCCACGGCGTGCTCGTCGATGGCGGCGAGCTCGTCGTCCGAGAAGCTGAGGTTCTGCACGGAGGCGAGGTTGTCCTCGAGCTGCTGCACCGAGGACGCGCCGATGAGGGCGCTCGTGAGCCGGCCGCCGCGGAGCGTCCAGGAGATGGCGAGCTGGGCGAGCGACTGCCCGCGCTGCTCGGCGATCTCGTTGAGCGCGCGTACGTGCCTCACGGCCTCCTCCGACACGAGCTCCTCCGAGAGCGAGCCGCCGAGTGACGCGCGGGAGCCCTCGGGAATGCCGTTGAGGTACTTGCTGGTGAGCAGTCCCTGGGCCAGCGGCGAGAAACCGATGCTGCCGACGCCGAGCTCGTCGAGGGTGTCGAGCAGTCCGCCCTCGATCCAGCGGTTGAACATGGAGTAGCTGGGCTGGTGGATGAGCAGCGGCGTGCCGAGCTCGCCGAGGATGCGCGCCGCCTGCCGCGTGCGCTCGGGGCCGTAGGAGGAGATGCCTGCGTACAGCGCGCGGCCGGACTGCACGGCGGTGTGCAGCGCGCCCATGGTCTCCTCGAGCGGCGTTCCGGGGTCGGGGCGGTGGTGGTAGTAGATGTCCACGTAGTCGAGGCCCATCCGGTCGAGCGACGCGTCGAGGCTCGCGAGCAGGTACTTGCGGGAGCCGAGGTCGCCGTACGGACCGGGCCACATGTCCCAGCCGGCCTTCGACGAGATGACGAGCTCGTCGCGGTAGGGGCGGAGGTCGTCGGCGAAGATGCGGCCGAAGTTGACCTCGGCGGCGCCGTAGGGCGGGCCGTAGTTGTTGGCGAGGTCGAAGTGCGTGACGCCCAGGTCGAACGCTCGGCGGAGGATCGCGCGCTGGGTCTCGAGCGGGGTCGTGTCGCCGAAGTTCTGCCAGAGGCCGAGGCTCACGGGCGGCAGGTGCAGCCCGCTGCGCCCGACGCGGCGGTAGGTGGTGGATGCGTATCGGTTCTCGTCAGCGAGGTAGGTCACGGGGTCATTGTGGCATCGGCCCCCTCGGCCGCCGGGGACGCCACGCGGCGGTGGGGATCCACTGGGAAAAGCACCCCTGGCACTCTATGTTCACACTGTCTACAATGCGTGTACCGAGTGCGAAGGAGCACATCATGCAGACCATCACGCCCTGCCTGTGGTTCGACACCCAGGCCGAGGAGGCCGCCGAATTCTACGTCTCCGTCTTCCCCCGCTCCCGCATCCTCGAGGTGTCGAGGTACGGCGAGGGCGACCGGATGCCCGCCGGCACCGCGCTCACGGTGTCGTTCGAGCTCGACGGCTTCGAGCTCCAGGCGCTCAACGGCGGGACCGACATCCCCTTCACCGACGCGGTGTCGCTGTCCGTCCGGGCAGAGACACAGGAGGACATCGACCGCCTCTGGGACCGCCTCACCGAGGGCGGCAGTCCCGTGCAGTGCGGCTGGCTGAAGGACCGCTACGGCTTCTCCTGGCAGATCGTGCCGCCCATCCTCGGCGAACTGCTGGCCGACCCCGACCGCGAGAAGGCCGGGCGGGTGATGCAGGCAATGCTCGGCATGGTCAAGCTCGACATCGCGGGGCTCCGGGCCGCCTACGAGGGTCAGAGCGTCCGCGCGTAGGGGCCGCGATCCGCGGCGTTCCTGGGCGCTGAGGTCCCGTCCCTGCCCGCTGAGCCCGCTCCTGCCCAGGCAGCGGTTCGCTCCTGCCCAGGCAGCGGCAGACTCTGCGCGGTCCGCGTCGCTTCTGCCCAGGCAGCGGCATCCTGCCCAGGCAGCGGCGCGTTCCTGCCCATGCAACGACCGCCCCTGCCCATCGACACTCGTCCTGCCCAGGCAGCGGCATCCTGCCCAGGTTGAAGCTGGGCACGACGCCCGTGCCTGGGCAGGGGTGGGAGTCGCCCGCGATCCGGTCGGCGCTGTCCCTGCCCAGGCAGAGGACGGTTGCGCTCGACTCGGGCTGCTCCTGCCTAGGCAGAAGGATCCTGCCCAGGTAAAAGCTGGGCACAATCCTCCTGCCTGGGCAGGGGCGAGGGGCGCCTGGCGAAGGATGAGTTCCTGCCTGGGCAGGGGCCAAGATCGCGCGCCCGAGGATGGGGGCCTGCCTGGGCAGGGACCGCGGATCCCCACCGGGAAGCCCGGACCGGGACAGGACCGGGATGGGGACAGGACCGGAGCGGGGCGCTCAGCGCAGGCGGGTCCGCGCGTCGGTCGCGGCGGCCCGCGCCGCCGACTGCAGCAGGTCGGCGTCCGACGCGACCGCGAGCAGGTCGAAGCCGCGGTCGCGCAGCGCGGCCGCCCGCTCCACCGAGCCCGCGTACGCGCCGGCCAGCACGCCCACCGCCCGGCAGGCGGCCACGATCCGGGGAAGCGGCGCGTCCGGCCCGCCGTCGGCCAGGACGTCATCGACCGGTCGGCCGAGCGCGATCGACAGGTCGAACGGTCCCACGAAGATGCCGTCGACACCGGGAACCCCTGCGATCTCTTCGACCCGGTCGAGGGCGGCCGGCGTCTCGATCATCACGAGGCACAGCACCCGGTCGTTGGACTCGCCCACGGCCCCCGCGCCGGGCACCGCGTAGCCGGTGCGTGAGGGACCCCAACTGCGCCGCCCGTGCGGTGGATAGCGGCAGGAGGCCGCTGCCTCGCCGGCCTCCGCGGCGGACTCGACCATGGGCACGATCACGCCGCGGGCGCCGCTGTCGAGGGCGCGGCCGATGTGCTCCGGCCGGTTCCACGGCACGCGCACGAGTACCTCGGTCGCGGAATCGGGACCCGTCGCGCCAGCCGCACCGCTCCCAGCCCCAGCCGGACCACCGGCCGCCCCAGCCGCATCACTCACACCCGCAGCCGCCGCAGCGGCCACGGCACCGATCAGGCGCGCGGTGTCCGCCGGGCCGGCGCCGCCGTGCTGCTCGTCGACGCACAGCCAGTCGAAGCCTGAGCCCGCGAGCAGGTAGCCCGCGAGCGGCTCGGTGAGGGTCAGCCAGGCGCCGAGCGATGCGGTGCCCGGCGCGGGCGGGAAGCGCGACCCCGAGGGCGGTGCGCTCACGCGCCGCCCGTCCTGCGGCGCAGCGCGAGCGCGCCGGCCCCCGCGCCGACCAGGCCCAGCGTCAGCAGGCGTCGCGTCGCGGTCTTCCGCCGGCCGTGCCAGCCCCCGTCCACCCGGGCGTCACCGGGATCCGTGGACGGCGTGTGCAGGTTCCCGTCCGTCGCGGGTTCCTTCGCGGTGTGGGCGAGGTGGCCGTGCTCCACCTGCACGGCCATCATGCCCTCGACGAACCCGGGCGTCATCGCGTGCTGGAGGGTCATGGCCTTGCCCATCGGCCCGACGGCGACCTCGCGACGGGGTGCCGCCGCCTGCTTCACGATCGTCCGCGCCACGCGCTCCGGGGTATAGACGGGCGGCATCGCCTTCACCTTGCGGCCCGTGTAGTTGGCCGCGTGACTGAAGAACGGGGTGTCGATCGTCGCCGGCAGCACGGTGGAGATGCGGATGCCCGTCTCGCCCGCCAGCCTCAGTTCGGACCGGATGCTCACCCCGAGCGCCCGCACCGCCGCCTTCGACATCGAGTACGCCGACGTGTACGGCTGCGGCACGACACCGACGATCGACGACACGTTGACGATGACGCCGCGGCGCCGGGGGCGCATGACCCGCAGGGCGGCGCGGCAGCCGTGCACGTAGCCCAGCACGTTGACGTCGATCACCCGGCGGAAGTCCGCCATGGGCACCTCGCCGATGGGCGAGAAGAAGGAGACGGCCGCGCAGTTGACCCAGACGTCGACCCGCCCGAAGCGGGCGACGGCGGCGTCCGCGAGCGCGTCGACGGCGCTCTCGTCCGACACGTCCGTCGGCACGGCGATCGCGGTGGCGCCGAGCCGCTCGCACTCGTCGGCGAGGGAGCGCAGCGCGGCGATCCGCCTCCCCGCGAGCACAACGGACGCGCCCTTCCGAGCGAAGCGGAGGGCGGTCGCGCGGCCGATGCCGCTCGACGCGCCGGTGATGACGACGACGGGCTTCCTGCGTGCCATGGGAGGGCTCCGTTCCTTGCCGGGGGTGGGCGGGATGTGCTGCGACGCTACGCCGCGCACCGGCTTCCCGCGCGGGCTCGCGCGCCGCGGACCCGGGGGCGGCAGGCATTCCGGCGCCGGGGGGAATTCACCCCTGCCGCCCGGGGTGCTCGGATGTCACAATGACGGTATCCGAGCGATTCGGCCGAGGAAGGCGGGCGCCATGGACCATAACCGGAGACCGGTCGTTCTTGTCGGCGTCGTGCAGCGGCGGGCCGCGTCCGTCGTCGGCGGCGCCGCGGCGTTCGCGGAGGCGTTCGGCGCCGAACTCGTCTGCGCGCACGTGGATGTCGGGCACTACCTCATCGAGGCCCTGCCCGACGGGTCCCTCGTGTCGCTGCCCGTCGACCCGGGGCTGCTGGAGGAGGGCGGGGACGAGGAGGCGCGCTTCCCCTCGGCTCTGCGCCAGGACATCGAGCAGGAGCTCCACGATCGCGGCATCCCCTGGTCGACGCGGATGCTGACGGGGGAACCGGCGCGCGCCCTCAGTGCGCTCGCGAGCAAGCTCGACGCCGCCATGATCGTGGTCGGCACGCGCGAGCCCGGCCTGCGCGGGAGCATTCAGGAGTTCCTCACCGGCTCGGTCGCGGTGCACCTCGCCCACCACCAGCACCGGCCGGTCGTGGTGATTCCGCTCACGCCGGCGCCGGAGACGCGTCAGCCCTGGGAGTCCACGGACTGACAGCCCTGGGCGAGGCGCCGGGCCGCCTGGCCGCGGTCGTGTGATGTACTATCTCTCAACGCACAGCCATCTCGACGAGGAGGACCGGCCATCCGCGCCCGACCCGCACCCCGCGGTCTGAGCCTGACCGAGGTGGGTCTCGGCGCAGCCCAGTTCGGCAATCTCAACCGGGAGACCACGGATGAGGCCTCCCTCGCCGCCGTCGACGCCGCGTGGGACGCCGGCATCCGCTACTTCGACACCGCCCCGCACTACGGCATCGGCCTGTCCGAGCGGCGCCTCGGCGCGGCCCTGCGCGGCCGGGATCGCGACTCCTATCTCCTGTCCACGAAGGTCGGGCGGGCCCTCGTCCCGACGCCGGAGCGAGCGGCGGCCGGGGAGTCCGACGGGCACGGCTTCTTCACCCCCGCCACCCACCGCCGCGAGTGGGACTTCAGCCGTGACGGGATCCTGCGCTCGGTCGAGGAGAGCCTCGGGCGGCTGGGGCTCGACCGCATCGACATCGCCTACCTCCACGACCCGGACGACCACTGGGAGGCCGCGTCGACGACCGGCGTCGACGCGCTCGTCGAGCTGCGCGACCAGGGGGTCGTCCGCGCGATCGGCGCGGGCATGAACCAGTCCGCGATGCTCGCCGAGTTCGTGCGCCGAACGGACGTCGACATCGTCATGGTCGCCGGGCGATACACGCTGCTCGACCGGACCGCCGAGGAGGACCTGCTGCCGCTGGCCGAGGAGCGCGGCGTCGCCGTCGTCGCCGCCGCGATCTACAACTCCGGCCTGCTGAGCCGCGCCGAGGTTCCGGCCGATGCCCGGTTCGACTACGCCCAGGCGCCGCAGGAACTCCTCGACCGGGCCCGGGCCATGGCCGACGTGTGCGCGCGCCACGGGGTGACGCTGCCGGACGCGGCAGTGCAGTTCCCGCTGCGGCACCCCGCCGTCGTGTCCGTCGTGATCGGCACCCGCACCGCGGAGCAGGTCGGGTCGAGCGTGGCCCGCTACGCGAGGGACATCCCGGACGCCCTCTGGGACGAGCTGGAGAGCGTGCGGTGATCGTCGACGCCCACCAGCACGTTTGGGATCTGGCGCGCGCGGACTACCCCTGGCTCGGGCCGGGGATGGGCGAGCTGCACCGCACCGTCGCATTCGAGGAGCTCGCCCCGACGCTCGGCCGGCTCGGCATCGAGGGCACCGTGCTCGTGCAGGCCGCCGACAACGCGGAGGACACGGAGCTGATGCTGGAGGTCGCGGCCCGGCACCCGGAGGTCGTCGGGGTGGTGGCGTGGGCTCCCCTCGACCGCCCCGACGACCTGCCGGAACACCTCGCCTCGTTGCGCCGATCGCCCCTCGTCGTGGGCGTGCGGGTGCTCATCCACGAGCGGGAGGGCGGCTGGCTCGCCCAGCCGCACGTCGACCGCGGCCTCGCCGAGCTCGTGCGCGCCGATCTGGGCTTCGACTTCGTGACGTCCGGGCCCGCGGCCCTCGCCGAGCTCCCCGGGATCGAGGCGCGGCATCCCGACCTGCGCATCGTGATCGACCACCTCGGCAAGCCGCCGATCGGGCAGGGGTCGGCCGAGCGGGCCGCCTGGCGCTCCCTCCTGGCGGAGGCGGCAGCGAACCCGCGCACCTGCGCCAAGCTCTCCGGCCTGTACTCGAGCGTCGGTGACCTCGGCGACTGGACGGTCGACGGCGTCCGGCCGTTCGTGGAGGACGCGCTCGAGCTGTTCGGCCCCGACCGCCTGCTCTACGGCGGCGACTGGCCGATCTCGGTGCTGGCCGGGGGCTACGAGCGCACCTGGGCGACCGTGACGGAGATCGTGTCGACCCTCAGCGCCGACGAGCGGGCCGCGGTCCTCGGCGGGACGGCGGAGTCCTTCTACCGTTTCCCGGTCCGGAGGGCCGCGTGACCGGCGTCGCGCCCGTGCGCTACGGCATGGCCGCCCGTCTCCGCCCGGAGCTGCGCGAGGAGTACCTCGCGCTGCACCGCGACGTGTGGCCCCAGGTGGAGGCGACGATCACGGCGTGCGGCATCCGCAACTTCACGATCTTCGTGCTCGGCGACGTGATCTTCGGCTACTTCGAGTACGTGGGCGAGGACTACGAGGCCGACCAGGCGCGGATGGCGGAGGACGAGGCCACGCAGCGCTGGTGGGCGCGCACCGGGCCCTGCCAGCTCCCGTTCACCGACGGCTCGGACGCGCCGAACTGGGAGATGCTCGAGGAGGCGTGGCACCTGGACTGACGCCAGGCGCTTATCCGCAGCTCGTCCGCGGTCCGTGCCTCAGCCGTGCTTCGCGTTCGGCAGGCGCCGGCGCTGCCACGCGTCCACGATGTGGGCGCGCATGGCCGCCTCCGCCTCCGCCGCGTCACCGGCCTCGATGGCATCGAGGATGCGGCGGTGCTCGTCGAGCGTCGCCCGGAACGCCTCGTCGGTGGGGGCACCCGTGAAGCGGATGCTTTCCCGCGCGCGCTGGAACAGCACCCGGGTGATGTTCTCGGCGAGCCGGTTGCCGGAGAAGGCCATGACGAGGAAGTGGAAGTCGACGTCCGCCTGGCTGTACGCCTCGCCGTCGGCGATCGTCTCGGCCATGTGGTCGAGGGCGTGGCGCAGCGCGGCGACGTCGGCGTCGCTCCGCCGCCTCGCCGCGTCCGCCGACATCGAGCCCTCGAGCGCGCTGCGGACCGTGGCGAGCTCGTCGAGCACGCCGAGCGAGTCGTCGTTCTCGACGAGGGCGCCCAGCACGACGGGGTCGAGCATGTTCCAGGAGTCCGCGGGCTCGACGCGGGTGCCGCGGCCCTGCACGACGGTCACCAGCCCCTTCTCCTCGATGCGCTTCACCGACTCGCGCACCACCGTGCGGCTCACGCCGAAGTGGGCGCTGAGCGTGCCCTCGGGGGGCAGCGACTCCCCGGCCGGCACCTCGCCCGTCACGATGGCGCTCACGAGGTCGTGCACCACGGCGACGCCCAGGCGGGCCGCCGGGGTGCGGGCGTCGGAGGCGCCGAGGAAGGAGCGGGCCGACGACGCCGAGGATGCGGCGGATGCGGCCGGCTGGCTCATCGCGGCGACCCCGCCAGCCGCAGCTCGCCGTCGACACGGCGGGGAACCCCGGCGTAGCCGTCGCGCAGCTCCTCGGGCAGCAGCGCCTCGGGGGCGCTCTGCCAGGCGATCGGGCGGAGGAAGCGGCGCATCGCCGTGACGCCCACCGAGGTGTGCGCCGAGTTCGTGGCCGGCCACGGTCCGCCGTGGTGCTGGCCCCAGGAGACCCGCACGCCGGTGGGGTACCCGTTGAAGACGAGCCGGCCGACGAGCTCCCGGAGGTCGGCCGCCAGCGGGGCGATGTCGGCGAGGTCGGACTCCTCGGCGTGGATGGTCGCGGTCAGCGAGTCCGGCACGGCGGCGAGACCCGTGCGCACGTCACCGAGGTCGTCGTAGCGGGCGAGGACGATGAGCGGCCCGAACGCCTCCTCGGTCACCGAGCCCGTCATGTCCCGGGCGTCGATCTCGAGGACGCCGGGCGTGACGGTGAAGCCGTCGTCGCCGTGGCGCGACGACACGAGCCGGCGCGCCCGGCCGTCGGAGACGAGGCGGCCCGTGATCTCGTCGAAGGCCTCGTGGATGCGGGAGTTCAGCAGCGGCTGGGCGGCCGCCTCCTCGGCCCGGGACACGATCGCGGCGACGAGGTCGTCCGCCTCAGCCCCGCGCGGCAGGAACGCGATGCCGGGCTTGGTGCAGAGCTGCCCGGCGGACGCGGTGAACGAGGTGAACAGTCCGTCGGCGATGGCGCCGCCCCGGGCGGCGGCCGCGGCGGCCGTGACGATGAGCGGGTTGAGGCTCGAGAGCTCGCCGTAGAAGGGGATCGGCCGGTCGCGTCCCTCGATGATCTCCAGCAGGATCTTGCCCGTTGCGAGCGACCCGGTGAAGCCGACGGCCGAGACGCGGGGGTCCGCGACCAGGGTCGCCCCGGCGCGCTGCCCGTAGACGATGCCGATCGTGCCCTCGGGGGCGCCGTACGCGTCCGCCGCGTCCTTGAGCGCCTCGAACGACGCGCGCGAGGTCAGCGGGTGGGATCCGTGCGCCTTCGCGATGACGGGGTTGCCCGCCGCGAGCGCCGAGGCGGTGTCGCCGCCGGCGACCGAGAACGCGAACGGGAAGTTGCTCGCGCCGAAGACGGCGACCGGGCCGATGGGGATGAGCATGCGGCGGATGTCGGGACCCGGGCCCATCGGGGTGTCCCCGGCGTGGTCGATCGTGGCCTCGAGGTAGCCGCCCTCCTCGACGGCGTCCGCGAAGAGCCGCAGCTGGAAGGCGCTCCGGGTGAGCTCGCCGTCGAGCCGCGGGGTCGCCGCGAGGCCGGTCTCGGCCTCCGCCGTGGCGACGAGGTCCGCGCGGCGTTCCTCGAGCCCGTCGGCGAGGGCGCGCAGGAGTCCCGCGCGCCAGGAGCGGGGGCGGTCGCGGAGCGCCGCGAAAGCCGCATCCGCGGCCGCGGTCAGCTCGGCGACCGCGGCGTCGCTCGTGGGCTCGATGCCCGTGCTGCGGGTCACGCCGGAGCGCGGATCCGTGGAGGGGAGGGTGGCGTTGGTCATGCGGGAACTCCCTGGAGAAGGCCGCGGGCCGCGAGGCTCGCGATAAGGGCGTGGATTCCGAACGTCCACGGCTCGACGTCCTCCGTGCGGCGCACCCGGTTGGTGAGGGCGCCGAGCGACGGGGACGCAATGCGGACGATGTCGTCGACGTGGTGGGTGAAGCCGTGCCCGGGCACGTCCCGGTCGTCGTTCGGTGCGAACATCGTACCGAGATACAGCACAAGGCCGTCGGGGTACTGGTGCATCGCGCCGAGCGCCTGCGCCGCGAGGTCGGCAGGATCGCGGCTGATCTCGGCCAGCGGAGAGGTCGCCTCGAGCACGAAGCCGTCCGCGCCGTCGACGCGGAGGGTCACGGTCTCGCGGCGCAGCTCGTCCAGCCCGAAGCCGTCGTCGAAGAGCCGGAGGAACGGCCCGATCGCCGCCGACGCGTTGTTGTCCTTCGCCTGGCCGAGCAATAGGGCCGAGCGGCCCTCGATGTCGCGGAGGTTCACGTCGTTGCCGAGGGTCGCGCCCACGATGCGCCCGGTCGAGGCGACGACGAGCACGACCTCCGGCTCGGGGTTGTTCCACTCCGAGTCCGAGCGCACGCCGACGTCAACGCCGGTGCCGACCGTCGCCATCACCGGCGCCTTCGTGAAGATCTCGGCGTCCGGGCCGATGCCCACCTCGAGGTACTGGCTCCACAGGCCCCGCTCGACGAGCACGGTCTTCAGGCGTCCCGCCTCCGGCGAGCCCGGCACGAGGTCGCGGAGGTCGCTGCCGAGCGCGCCCAGCACCTCACGGCGGATGGCGTCGGCGGACTCCGCCTCGCCCCTGGCCTTCTCCTCGATGATCCGCTCGAGCATGGAGACCGGGAAGGTGACGCCCGCCGCCTTCACGACCTGCAGGTCGATGGGGGAGAGCAGCCACGGCCGGCTGGCGTCGCGGACGTCCGCCGGGGTGTTCGCCAGCAGCTCGTCCACGGTGCCGAGCACGGGACCCGATGCCGCGGCCGCCGCCGCCTCGGGGTCGTCGGCCTCGGTGAGGTCGCGCATCAGGGGGAAGGACGCGCTGAGGTCGAGGACCGCGCCGTCCCGCACGACCACGACGACGGGCCCGCCGGCCTCGGCGTCCCACGCGCGTCCGACGAGGGTCGCCCGCTCCGCATCCGCGGGCAGCGCGTCCGCGGCCCGTCCTGTCCACTCGCTCATGTGCACTCCTTGTCAGCTCCGGCGGAAGACGCCGGGTCGTTTCTCGGCGAAGGCGGCGCGGCCCTCTGCCGCGTCGTCGGTCGCAAAGGTGATGCCCTGCAGCTCGCGCTCGTAGGCGACGGCCTGCGCGAGCGGGAGGTTGAACGCCGCGGTGAGGTTCGCCTTCGCGGTCTCCGCGGCGATGGGCGGCCGCGACGCGATGACGGCCGCGAGCTCGCGGGCCCGGGGCAGCAGGCGCGCCGGCTCGACGACCTCGCTCACCAGGCCCCAGGCGAGCGCGCGGTCCGCGTCGACGGGGTCGCCCGTCATCAGCATGAGCGCCGCGTTGCTCGCGCCGACGGAGTTCGCGAGCAGTGCGGACATCCCGCCGCCGCCGATCCAGCCGAGCTTGATCTCGGGGGCGGCGAAGGAGGCGGTGGCCGACGCGATACGGATGTCGCAGGTGAGCGCCGTCTCCAGCCCGCCGCCGAACGCGTAGCCGTTGACGGCCGCGATGACGGGCTTCCGGAGGTCGCGCAGGGCGTCGCAGTAGTCGCGGCGGTTCCGGAAGTCCCAGGGGGTGGCGTACGTGTCGAGGGTGCGGATGTCGGAGCCCGCGCAGAAGGCGCGCTCGCCCTTGCCGGTCAGCACGACGACCCGGATGTCGTCCGCGTCGTTCGCCCAGGCGGCGACGCGCTCGAGCGCCGCGGACATCTCGGGGGTGACGGAGTTCAGCTTCTCGGGGCGGGCGATCGTCACGACGGCGACGGCCCCGTCGACCTCGACCTCGATGTTCGGCGTTCCGGGATCGAACGTCATGCTGTCCTCCCTGCGGACGGGGTGAGCGCTGAGCCGGCTGCCCTGGCGCGCCGGTGTGCGGAGCCGAGGCGGTCGAGAGTCTCCGCCGGGGTGGTCCCGCCGAGCACGCCGTCCCGCACGATGGCCGAGGCCGCCGACTGGAACGGCACGTAGCCCGCGAAGCGGGGGCGCACCCAGGCGCGTTCGATCGTCGCGAGGGTGCCGCCGTAGAACCCGCCGGCCTCCGCATCGACCCGCGGGTCGAGCCAGGCCGAGCGCGCGCTCGGCTGACCCCGGTGCGCGGGCAGGAACCCGGCCTGCGCCTCGGGCGACAGCAGCCAGCGGAGGTGGTCGAGCAGCGCGGGGGTGGGCTCGGCCCGCCGGGACACGGCGATGCCCGTGCCGCCGATGGTGGAGCCGGCGCGCGCGGCGGCCGGGGGAGCGCCAAAGGTGACCCGGCGCTCGAGCGCGGGTGCGGAGTAGGTGACGTACCCGTAGACCAGCGGGACGTAGCCGAGGTCGTCCCCCGAGGTCATCCGCTCGAGCAGGCCGATGGGGTTGAGCTCCGCGGTGCCCGCGGGCGCGGCGGCGGCCAGGGCGGCGAGGATGTCGAGGGCCCGGGCTCCGACGTCCCCCGGCAGGAAGGCGTCCGCGTCGGTAGCGGGGCCAGGATCGGCGGTAGCGCCGGGATCGGCGCCGAGCGAGACGGCGATGGAGCACAGGCTGAGGAACGCGTGCGGGCCGGCGAGGCTCGGCGCGACCAGCCCGCCGCGGGCGAGCCGCAGCGCGTCGTCCCAGTCGGCGGGCGCATCCGGCACGAGGTCGGCCCGGCGCGCGGCGACCTGGGTGGCGGCGTCGAGCGGGAGCGCCCATCGGCGGCCGTCGAGCAGGTAGGACTCCGCGCTCGGGCCTACCGCGCCGTCCGCCCACGCGGTCAGCTCCTCGGGCGGGAAGAGCTCGTCGAGGGGGACGAGGCAGTCGGCGGCGAGGGCGTCGCCGAGGTGCGGGTGGTCGAGCACGAGCAGGTCGTACGAGGCCGCGAGCTGCTCGATGGGGCTGGACTCGAAGCCCTCGAGCGGCTGCACGTCCCAGTGCAGGGTGTCCGGGCCCGAGCGGGAGAACTCGGCTGCGGCCGCCTCCAACGCGTCCCGGCCGCGGGGGTGATCCCAGGTCAGCCCGGTGAAGGCCGTCACGACTCGGCCACGGCGCCGGACGAGAGGAGGGCGTCGACGCGCTCGGCGGGCACGCCGAGGTCGGCGAGCACCTCGCGCGTGTGCTCCCCGGCGAGGGGTGCGCCGCGGTCGATGCGCGCGGGGGTCTTCGAGAACCGGTAGGGGAAGCCCGGCGTCTTCACCCGGCCCTCGGTGGGGTGGTCGTACTCCACGAAGGTGCCGTTGTGCGCGACCTGCGGGTCGTCCACCAGGTCCTGGTAGCTGTACACGGGCCCCGCCCAGATGCCCGCGGCGAGCAGCTCGTCGAGCCACTCGGCCGTGCTCCTGGTCGCCAGCCGCGCCTCGGTCTTCGCGTACAGCTCGTCGCGGTGGGTCCAGCCCTCGACCTCCGGCACCATCCCCGCGAACGACGGCTCGCCGATGATGCGGCCGAGCGTCTCGAGGTCGGCGAAGCCGAGCGCGAGGTAGCCGTCGCTGGTGGCGAAGACCCCGTAGGGCGCGCGGATGTAGACGTGGGCGTTCGGCTGCTCCCCGCGCTCCTGCGGCACCCCGCCGACGGTGAAGACCGAGAGCTCCTGCATCTGCAGCGTGGTCAGGGCGTCGAGCATGTTGACGGTGACGATCTGGCCCTCGCCGGTGCGCTCGCGGTGCAGCAGGGCGGCGAGCACGGCCTCGAACGCCGTGGACGCGGTGACCGCGTCCGCGAGGTACTGCCCGGCGGGTGTCGGCGGCTCGCCCTTCCGGCCGGCGGACAGCATCGCGCCGGACATGGCCTGCAGCAGCAGGTCCTGGCCCGGGCGGTCCTTGTAGGGCCCGGACTCGCCGTACCCGGAGATGGAGACGTAGACGAGGGAGGGGTTGATCGCCCGCAGCGACTCGTAGTCCAGCCCGAGCCGTCCCGCGACGCCCGGCCGGTAGTTCTGCAGGAAGACGTCAGCGCTCGCGATCAGGTCGCGCACGACGGCGGCGCCGTCCTCCGACTTGAGGTCGACGGCGAGCGACCGCTTGTTGCGGTTGAGGGAGAGGAAGGACACGTTGATCCGGTTCCCCGCCGCCCCGCCCGCGGCGGCGAAGCGCTGCCACTCGCCCGCCGTCGGCTCGACCTTGATCACGTCGGCGCCCAGGTCGCCGAGCCGCTGGGCCGCGAAGGGCCCCGCCATGGCGATGGAGCAGTCCACGACCCGGTAGCCGCTGAGGACCCCGCGCGGCGTTCCCGTCTCCGCGTGCGTTTCCGTCTCCGCTTCCGCCTCAGTCATGGACCCGTACCTCTTTCCCGTGTGCGGCGGATGACGCGAGCAGCGCCTCGATGAGCTCGACGGAACGCGCGGCCACCTCCGCCGTGCTGTTGTTCTCGGTGCTCGCGCCCGTGATCAGGTCGATGAAGCGCGCGGGCGGGACGAGGCACTCGTACTCGCCCTCGTCCGGCGCGATGGGCACCTCGTGCCGCCTGCCGTCATAGCGGCTGAGCGTCACGCGCTCACGCTCGACGTCGAGCATCAGCACGCCCTCGCTGCCGAAGATGCGGATGTCGACCTGGTACTTGTCGCCGTCGGCGAGCGTCGCCGCGCCGGAGAGCGTGCCGAGGGCGCCGGAGTCGAAGCGCACGACGGCCGCGTCGAAGAGGTCGACGGCCGACCCCGCGTTGGCGACCCGGCCGGCGACCGTCGCCGCGCGCAGCCCGGTCAGCCAGAAGAACAGCGCGGAGGAGTGCGTCACCTGGCCGTGCGCGTACCCGCCGCCGTGCTCCGGCGCGGACCAGGTGCTCGCCTGGGGGGCGGTCGCGGTCGAGGAGTCCCAGCGCTCGAGCATGTGCGACGGGTCCCCGCCGAACAGGCCACGGGTGGGGGAGGCCATGTGGCAGAGCGCGTACTGGATCTGCCCGACCTCGCCGGCGTCGAGCAGCTGCTTCGCCGCGACGGTGAACGGCTTGTAGTTCCAGCCGTAGGGCACGAGCAGGTGGGTGCCCGCGCGCTCGCGGCGCTCGACGAGGTCCCAGGCCTGGTCGCCGCGGAGCGTCATGGGCTTCTCGCAGAGCACGTGCAGGCCGCGGTCGAGGGCGGCGGCGGCGACGTCGAAGTGCAGGTCGTGCGGGGTGGAGACGACGACGGCGTCGATCCCGGCGTCCAGCAGCTCGTCGACCCGTTCCGTGGCGAAGCCGAAGCCGAACCGGTCGCGGACGGCGCCGAGGTCGGGGCCGAGCCCGCACACGCCGACGAGCTCGACGTCCTCGCGCTCGGCGAGCAGTGGGAAGTGGTTGCTCGTCGCCCACCAGCCGGCGCCCACGGCGCCGACGCGGACGCGGCTCACGCGGCGCTCCAGGTCCAGGTGCGGTGCGCGCCGTCGCTCGCATCCGCCATGGTGACGAGGCCCCGGGCGGTCAGCCGTTCCAGGTTCCCGGTGACGGGGAAGATGAGGTAGTCGGCAGCCGCGGGGGACCAGGAGCCGACCTCGGGCGCGATCCGGCGGATGAGGTCGAGGCTCGTGAGTGCCGTGCCGGACTCCCGCAGGGTCGCGCTGATGGCCGCGTCGAGGCGATCCGTGTACGCGGCGGACGCGTCGAGGAATTCGGTCACCCCGGCGCCCTCGTAGACGGGATAGTGGGCCGTGAGCAGCAGCTCGGGGTCGAGCGCCCGGAAGGCCTCGATGCTCGCGAGGTACGGATCCGTGTCGCGGTAGGTGGGCGGGAAGGCCGGGGCGCCGTCGGCGGTCGGCACTGTCTCGCCCAGCGTCGCGTCGGCGATGAGGAGGGCGGAGCGGTCGGCGTCCCACAGCGCGAGGTGCCCGTCGCTGTGGCCCGGCGCGTGCAGCACGCGGATCACGCGGTCACCGAGGTTGAACTCCTCACCGCCGCGCAGCGCCCGGGCGATGGGGGCGACCTGGGCGGCCTCGCGGATGTACGCGGTCGTCTCGGGCGGGTCGTCGAACCCGTCCTGGTCGCGGAACTCCCCGTAGCGCAGGTCGATGAGCACGTCGAGGTCCTCGGCGAGCGGCACGTCCTGCTCGCCCGCCAGCAGCTCGACGTGCGGCGCGGCGGCCAGGAGAGCGGCGTTGCCGCCCGTGTGGTCGAAGTCGCAGTGCGAGCTCACCGCCCAGCGGAGCCGCGCGAGGTCGAAGCCGATGCTCGAGAGGTAGGGCAGGAGGGTGCCCGTCACGCTCTCCGCGACGCCGGTGTCGAACAGCAGCGCGCCCTCCGGCCCCTCGAGCAGGTACATGGCGATGAAGCGCTCGCCGAGCGGGGCCTGGATGCGGTGCAGTCCGGGACGCAGTTCCATCAGTTGACCCTCTCCGCCGCGTCGTCGGGGACGAGCCGGAGGCCGGCCCGCTGGGAGCGCACGTGCGGCCCGTCCACCGAGAGCCACGTGCCGGACGTCTCGTTCGCCGCGATCGCGGCCTCATCCACCTCGACGCCGGCGCCCGGCCGGTCGCCCAGCACGATGCCGCCGTCGGCGAGCACCTCGTCGACGGACAGCCCGAACGGGGTGCCGAGGTCCTGCACCTCCGCCGACAGATGGTTGGGCACCCCGGCCGCCGCGTGCGCGACGGCGGGGTTCGACGTGAGCCCGACCGGACTGACGGGCAGGTCGCGGGAGTGGGCGGCGACCGCGACGCGCAGGAAGTGGGTGATGCCCCAGACGGCACCGGCCTGCACGACGTCGACGCCGCGGTGATCGAACAGCGGCGCGTACTGCTCGAGGCCGGTGAGGTTCTCGCCGGTGGCGACAGCGGCGCGGATGGAGGAGGAGAGGCGGGCGTGGCCCGCGGCGTCCCAGCGCCGCAACGGCTCCTCGACCCAGGTCAGGTCGACCCGCTCCTCGACGGCCGCGACGTAGCGCACCGCCTGCTTGAGGTTCCACGACTCGTTCGCGTCGAGCATGAGGGCGGGGCGGGCGGTGTTGCCGCGGAGGGCGTCCGAGATGATGCCGAGGCGGCGCACGTCGGCGTCGACGTCTGCGCCGCCCTTCAGCTTCCCGCTTGTGAAGCCCCGCTCCGCCATGGACCCGTAGAACGCGGCGAGCGCCTCGTCGTCCAGGGCGATGTCCAGCCCGGATGCGTAGCCCGGCACGAAGCGGTCGCGCGCCCCGAGCAGGCGCCAGAGCGGCTCACCGGCGATCTTCGCCTTGATGTCCCACAGAGCCATGTCGAGGGTGCCGATGCCGCCAAAGGTGGCGCCGCCGTGCCCCGACTTGAACACGCGCGCGAGCATCCGGTCGTACAGGGCCGTCACGCCGCGGGGGTCCTCGCCCTCGAGAGCAGGGAAGAGGCGGTCGATGTCGCTCGTGGAGCCGACGCCGACGCCGGTGACGCCCTCGTCCGTCTCCAGTAGCACGATGGGAACCTCGGTCACGCCCGAGGCGATGAAGCCGTTCACGTCGCCCACCGGCCGCCCCCAGTTCCGGAAGGTGCGCAGGGCTCGATAGCCGGTGATTCTCATAACGTCCTTCATCGTCGAAACACGGTGCGAGTCGGGACCCGCGAGAAACAACATACATCACATGTGTCGCCCTCGCGCCAGTGCAGGGGCCGCCAATAGTATGACGTCCTATCTGGGCGCACCGACCGCGAGGGCGGCGCGCCGACCGGACGAAGGAGTCTGCATGCCCACCGACCGCCTCGAGGTCTACATCGGGCCGCATGGATCGCACCACGGCATCGGCTCCCGCACCTACCCCGTCCGCGAGCTCGGTCAGGCGATCCGCCTCCTCCGCGTCCGCCGGGCGCCCGGCCAGTCGGCCGTGATCTGGGTCCTCCCCGGCACCTACCGCATCCCCGAGACGCTCGAGCTGGGGCCGGACGACTCGCACACCACCATCGCCGCCACCGGCGACGGGGTGGTCTTCGACGGCGCCGCCGAGATCGCCGGCTGGAGCGAGACCGTCCTGCGCGGCCGCACGGTCTGGAGCGCGCCCGCTCCTGACCGCCGGTTCGTGAGCCTGTACGTGAACGGCTCGCGGCGCTCCCGCCCGCGCTACCCGCGCGACGGCGAGCTGCGCATCGAGCGCCAGGCCGGCCTCGACGTGCGCGGCGACTTCGACGGCACGCTCTTCGACGGGTCCGATCGGTTCGAGTTCGCGGACGGAAGCCTGCCGCCACTGGCCGACCCCGCCGAGGTGGAGGTCGTCGTGCCGCACTTTTGGGTGCAGGAGCGCATGCCGATCGCCTCGATCGACCGCGACCGGCGGGAGCTCGTCAGCTCGCGCCACAGCATCTTCGCCCTGCGCGACGACGCCACCAAGCGCTTCGCCCGGTACTGGCTCGACAACGTGGGGGAGGCCTTCGGGGAGGAGGCGGGCGAGTGGTACCTCGATCGCAGCGGTACGGTCTCGGGCACGGGGGAGGCGCGGCTGCTGTACGCCCCGCTGCCCGGCGAGGACCTCGGCTCCGCCGTCCTCGCCGCCCCCGCGATCGAGCGGTTCGTGCGCGTGAGCGGCGACCCGGAAGCCGGGCGGGCCGTGCGCGACGTGCGGATCGAGGGCATCACGTTCCGCCACGCCGGGTTCGAGGAGACCCCCGGCGCCCGCGCACCCTTCGGCGTGCGGGAGGACGAGCTGCTCCGCCGCGACGTCGACTACGCCGCGGCCGTGCAGGGCGCGACCGAGGCGAGCGCGGCCGTCGCCTTCGAGGGTGCCAGGGACTGCGTCTTCCTCGGCGGAGGCGTGGAGCGGGTCGACGGCTACGCGATCGAGCTCGGCCGAGGCACGCGGGGTGCGCTCGTCAGCGGCGCGCTCCTGCGCGACCTCGGGGCGGGTGCCGTTCGGGCCGGCGGGTCGGAGGACGCGTCGAGCGAATGGTTCTGCCGGGCGAACGAGGTGAGCGACTGCGAGATCGAGTCCGGCGGTCGGGTGTACCCCAACGCCGTCGCCGTCCTCTTCCAGCACGGGGCCGACAACGTCATCGCGCACAACCACATCCGCGACTTCTTCTACACGGGCGTCTCCGTCGGCTGGGTCTGGGACTACGCGCCCAGCCCGTCGGCGAACAACCTCATCGCGTTCAACCACATCCACGACCTCGGCCAGGGTCGGCTCAACGACACCGGAGGCATCTACCTCCTCGGCATCGCCCCGGGAACGATCGTCCGGGGGAACCACGTGCACGACGTCGTCTGCCGCAACTACGGCGGCTGGGGCGTCTACCTCGACCAGGGGTCGTCCCACGTGATCGTCGAGGGCAACGTCGTGCATGACTGCAGCCACCAGGCTTTCCACGTGAACTACGGGCGCGAGAACGTCGTGAGGCACAACATCCTGGCCTTCGGCGGCGAGAGCCAGGTGGCGGTGACCAAGCCCGAGGCGCACCGGCCGTTCACGTTCTCGCACAACATCGTCGTCGGCCGGGGCGCGCCCGCGTTCGCGGGTCGCCAGGATCACCGGGACATCCGCGCGCTCGCCGTGGAGAGCGACCTCAACCTGTTCTGGGACGAGCGTCCCGTGCCGGACGCGCTGCTCGCCGGCAACGGCGGATACGACGCCGACCTGCACTGGCAGCTCCGGGAGCCGCTCGACGACGTCTGGGCCGCGGCGGGCCGGGACCGGCACTCGGTGATCGCGGACCCCGGGTTCGCCGACGCCGCCGGGGGCGACTTCCGCGTCGCTCCCGGCGGGCCGGCCGAGGGCCTCGGCATCCTCGTTCCGGACGCGTCGCTCGCCGGTCCGCGCGACGAGGGGAGGCGCACGCACCCGCTCCGCCGCCGCACTCTGCCCGACGTCGAACTCCCGGCGGAATTCGTTTGACATGACACGTATTACCAATTACATTCGGCGTACCGGCGCAGTGCTGCACCAAGGCTGCCCGCGCCATCACCCGGCGAGGCGCTCCGCCCCGAGCGCCCGCACAGATCTGGAAGGCACCTCGCAATGAAGCGATTGATCAGCTCCGCAGCACTCGGTCTCGCCGCGGCCCTCACCCTCACGGCCTGCGGCGGCGCGAGCACCGGCACAACCGGCGGCTCCGGCGGCGGCGAGGGCGACTCGGCCGACAAGCTCGTCGTCTGGAACTGGGGCGCGTCCGATGACGCGGCCGCGGCCTTCCAGGAGGACGTCGTCAAGAACTTCAACGAAACGCACCCGGACGTCGAGGTCGAGATCGTCTCCCAGCCGTTCGACCAGTACTACACGCTCCTCGGCAGCGCGATCGAGGCGGGCACCGGCCCCGACGTCGCCCTGTTCAACGGCGGCACGCAGTTGAAGAGCCGCGCCGACTCGCTCATCCCCGTCACCGATGAGCTCTCCGACATCAAGGGCGACCTCGCCGGCTGGCCCGCCTTCGAGGCGGACGGCGAGACGTACTCCGCGCCGATGTTCCTGCAGGGCTTCCCCATCTACTTCAATAAGGCGATCTTCACCGCGGCCGGCCTCGACCCCGAGAACCCGCCGAAGACGTGGGAGGAGCTCGGCGCCGCCTGCGACGCGATCGAGTCCGGCACCGAGGTCGACTGCTTCGCCCTCGGCAACAAGGAGGGGCTCGGCATCGAGTTCTTCCTGTCCGGCCTCGGCTCGGGCATCTTCACCGCCGAGGAGTACGACGCCTGGATCGACGGCGAGCGCGACTGGACGAGCGAGCACGCCCGCCAGGCGCTCACCATGTGGGCCGAGTCGAGCGCGAACGGCTGGTACAACGACGGCGCGAACTCGACCGCCATGTTCAACGACTCCTTCGACCTCTTCTCGGGCGGGAAGGCCGCCATGGTCATCGGGCTCTCCTCGGGCATCGCGCACTGGAAGCAGTTCGACGAGTTCCTCGGCGACGACCTCGGCTTCATGATGCCCGTCACCACCAACGAGGGCACGACCCTCGCGCTGCCCATCGAGGGCGGCATCGGCTACGGCGTGCTCAACGAGGACAAGAAGGACATGGCCGTCGACTGGATCAAGGCGACCGTGGAGCGCGACGCCCAGGCGGACTACGCCCTCGCCGGCGGTCAGATCGTGTCCAACACCACCGTCGAGCTCGACACCGACATCACGTCGGCGCAGGAGATCATCGCCGAGCTGCCCGGGAGCAAGCCGCTGCTGCACACCGCGCTCTCCGGCGACACCCTCGACCTCCTGCACCGGCTCGGCCAGCAGCTGCTGGTCGGCGAGGTGACCGTGGACGACGCGGTCGCGCAGCTGCAGGCATCGGAAGAGTGAGTTTGTGACCGCATTGCTCGGGTCCCGGCCGGACGTCCCCACGGACGTCCGGCCCGGGGCCGCGTCCGCGAAGCGCCGCCCCCGCCGCCGCTTCACCCTCGAGCGCGCAGCGCCGCTCGTGCTCGTGTTCCCCGCGATCGCCATCCTGCTCGTGTTCCGGGTCTACCCGCTGGCGCTTGGCGTGAACTTCTCGTTCACCGGCGACCAGGAGCTGAACGGCGTCTTCATCGGGCTCGACAACTACGTCACCCTCTTCACCGACGTCCGGTTCCACGCGGCCGCGCGGAACGTCATCGTCGTGCTGCTGTTCGTGCCGCTCGAGGTGCTCGTGGCCGGCATCCTCGCCACCTTCATCTTCCTGAAGGTGCCCGGTCACCGGTTCTACCGCAGCGTCTACTTCCTTCCGGTCGTGCTGTCGCCCATCATCATCGGGGCCATCTTCAACATCGTGCTCGCGGCGAACGGCCCGCTCAATGACGTGAACAAGGCGCTCGGCCTGCCCGTCATCGACTGGCTCGGCCAGTCGAACAGCGCGCTGCCGAGCGTGCTCGGCGTGCACATCTGGGCCACGTTCGGCATGGCGCTCGTGATCTTCCTCGCCGGCTTCTCGACCGTCGACCAGGAGCTGCTCGACGCCGCCCGCATTGACGGCGCGAGCCTCGGGCAGACCATCTGGTACGTCGTCATCCCCGAGCTCTCGCAGACGATCCAGTTCGTGTTCGTCACCACCACCATCGGCATGCTGACCGGCATCTTCGGCCTGCTGTACACCATGACGGCGGGCGGCCCCGGCGCCGCGTCCTACCTGCCGGAGTTCCTCATCTGGAAGCTCAACGGCGAGGCGAAGCCGGCCCTCGCGTCGGCGGCGTCCGTCGTGCTGCTCCTGCTGATCCTCGTGATCGGCCTGCTCCAGATCCGCGTGCTCCGCCGCGCCACCAAGGAGGTCTGATGCGCAGCACAGGTGCGGCCCGCTGGATCATCGCGGCCCCGATGGCGCTCCTCGCCATCGCCACGATCTACCCGATGCTCTACACGCTGAACATCGCCCTGAAGTCCCGCGTCGACTACGTGCTCGACCGCGGCGGCCTCACGACGGACTTCAACTTCCAGAACTTCGTCGACGCGTGGACCCAGGCCAACATGGGCCGGTACTACCTGAACTCGATCTTCGTGACGGTGGTCTCGGTCGCGCTCATCCTGCTGATCTCGTCGATGGCCGGGTTCGCGCTCAGCCACCTGACGTTCCGGGGGAGCAGGGCGACGTTCCTGCTGATCCTGGCGGCGATGATGATCCCGTTCCAGGTGATCATGGTGCCGTTCATCAAAACGCTGAGCGACTTCTCGATGATCAACACCTATCCCGGGCTGATCGTCGCGTACGTCTCGCAGTTCCTGCCGTTCACGATCTACTTCATGACCGCGTACTTCGCGCGGATCCCGAAGGAGATCACCGAGGCGGCGCGCGTCGACGGCAACACCATCTACGGCGTCTTCGGCCGCATCATGCTGCCGCTCGGCCGCCCGGCGCTGCTGTCGATGGGCATCCTCAACGCGCTGTTCTGCTGGAACGACATCCTCATCTCGCTGCTCGTCATGCAGTCGCCGAGCCAGCGGACCCTCATGGTCGGGGTCAGCGCGCTGCGCGGGCAGTACCCGGACAACGTGCCGACCTACCTGGCGGGCGTGCTGCTGGTCGTGCTGCCGCTCATCGTCGTGTACCTGATCTTCCAGCGCCAGATCACGACAGGCGTCACTGCCGGCGCGACGAAGGGCTGATCGGGGCCGGGTCCCGACGGCACGTGCGGGTCGGGCGGGTCAGCGCGTCGGGCGGGTCAGCGCCAGAAGGCGCGGACCCGCTCGGCCACGTCCGCGGCCTGGGCGAACCCGGCGAGCGCCGACGCCGTGCTCGACTCCGGCAGAAGCGGGTTGGTGCCGAACGCGGCCGTGCTCTCCGCGTCCGCCACGATCACGAGCACGTCGGCGGTCGCCCGGAGCGCCTCCGCCGCAACGCTGAGCGTCGGCCCGAGGGGGCTCACGGCGAGCTCGGGCCCGCACGCCACGATGAGCACGCGGTCGCAGTCGGCGGCGACGTCGGCATTCGTGCTGGACCGCATCCCGCCGTCCATCAGCAGCCGGCCGTCCACCGTGGTCGCGGGGTAGACGCCGGGCACGGCGCAGCTCGCGGCCACGGCCCGCGCCAGCGGGACGCCGGATCCGGAGTCGAGCACCCGGAACGTGCCGTCGAGCGCGTCGACCGCGGTCACCCGCAGCTCAGCCAGGGGCCACTCGGTCGTCGGCAGCAGACGCTCGAAGCGCGTGACGGCCTGGTCGTCGGTCTCGGGGGTGTGCGCCCGCGCCGCGACCCGGCCGATGATGGATCGCGCCTGCTCCTCCGTGCCCGTGCTCTGCGCGGCCGCGGCGCCGGCCGCGAGGAGCGGCTCGAGGTCGAGGCCCTCCACGCCGGCGAGGTCGTAGGTCGGCGGCTCGAGCAGGGACTCGTAGGTGGACTGCAGCGCACCGGACCGCAGCACGGTGCCGACGACGGACCCCGCCGACGTGCCGACCACGACGTCCGCGTCGGAGACGTCGATTCCCCGCTCGAGAAGCCCGGCGAGCAGCCCGGTCTCCCACGCGATGCCGGCGACCCCGCCGCCGCCGAGCACCAGTGCCGTGCGTCCCTCGCCCTGCTTTGCCATGTCGGTGTCCTCTCTCCGTGCGTCGGTGGTGCTGTGCTGCGGTCGTGCCGGTGGTCCGCGGGCCCCGGTGGTCCCGGACCCGGTGGCGCGCGGCCCCGTACAAGGAAACACCACCGGGACCGCCCAGGGGTGGTCTCGCCGAACGAGCCTCGGCCCCGCCCTGGTCTCGGCCCGGGCCCCGCCCGGCTCAGTATCTCTCCCAGGCCGCGCCGGTATTCTCGAATCCCTTGCACGCCCATTCGAAGGACCGCCCGATGCTCGACAGCCCCGCCTCGCCGACGCCGTACGAGGTGCTGGGCGTGCAGGCGACGGCCGACCAGAACGAGCTCCGCCGCGCCTACCGCAGGCTGCTGCGCGAGACGCATCCGGACACCGGCGGATCCGCGGACCGCTTCCACGCCGTCCAGGCCGCCTGGGAGCGCATCGGCGACCCCGCCGCCCGCGAGCTGTACGACCGCGGCCGCGCCGCCGGGGCCGCCGAGCCCGAGCACGCGCCGTTCGCCCCGCCGTCGCACCCGCCGGAGCGTCCGCGCTCGTCCGTGCGGGCCCGGATGTACGGCCACCCGGGCGGGTCGACGCGCGAGCGCTTCCTGGTGCTCATGCGGGAGTGGGCGGGGCGGGGCGCGGCGCTCGAGGATCCGTACGACCCCGCGCTGGTCCGCTCCGCACCGCTCGAGCTCCGCCGCCTGCTCTCGAAGGCGCTGGCCGAGGAGGCGACCGCGCGGGCCGTCTCGGGGCTCGGCATCGCGTACTCGATCTGGAACGACGTGCTCGCCGGCCGGGCGCCGCACCACATCGACCACCTCGTGCTCGGCCCGACCGGCCTGTTCGTGCTCGAGTCGGAGGACTGGGGGCCGGGCGAGCTGCGCCTCGTGCGCGGCGAGCTCGTCGGCGAGTCGATGCCCGAGGACCACGAGCCGCTCGCGTCGCTGACCCAGGGCGCGAAGGCGCTGGGTCGCGAGCTGCGCGTGCGGGTGACGGCGAGCATCCTCGTCGTGCCGGACGACGCGCTGGCCCTTCCCGTGTTGACCGTCGAGCGTGGCCGCACGTCGGGGGCCGTGGTCGTGCGTCGATCGGTTCTGCCGCATATGCTGCGCACCGGCGCTCCGGGCCGCGGGGACGGCGCGGCACCGGACATGTTCGAGCTGCGCGCTCGCCTGCAGGACCGCGTCCGCTACGCCTGACCCTGCCGCCCGACCCTGCCGCCTGTGTCGCTCGCCGCTACGGTGGGACGGGCGGGCCGCAAAGCCGGCCGGCGCGAGCCACGAGGGAGAGCGATGACGGACTTCGACGAGAAGCGCAGGGACCAGCTGACCAGCGCCCCCGAAGCGGTGGAGTCGGACGCGGACCCGCGAATCGACGTGTCCGAAGGCACGAACGGCGCGACCCGCATCGACATCCGCGACGACGCCCAGGTCCGCCCGGGCCCCGCGGACGAGTAGAGGTCCCACCGCCACCTCGCGTCCCTTCGACGGGCTCAGGGACCGAGGTGTGCCGCCGATCGGCGCCGGTCGTTCCCGAGAGCTTCGCGAGCAGCGACGGAAAGCGGGTGGCCGGCTCCTCCGTTCACGGCCCGTCGCCGACGCGGTCGCTGGTCCATACGGTCGCTGAGCCATACGGTCGCTGAGCCTGTCGAAGCGACGTGAGGTGCGTCGCGTCCCTTCGACAGGCTCAGGGACCGTCGGGTGGTTCCGCCCGCCTGCACTGGTTGTCTCGCAGAGCTTTGCGAGCAGCGACGGAATGCGGATGGCTGGCTCCTCCGTTCACGCCCCGTCACCGACGCGGTCGCTGGTCCATACCGTCGCTGAGCCAGCACGGTCGCTGAGCCGTCACGGTCGCTGAGCTTGTCGAAGCGACGTGAGGTGCGCCGCGTCCCTTCGACTGGCTCAGGGACCGTGAAGAGCTGCTGATGGGCACGGTCAGTCGCCGGGTGGGGTCGGTTCTGGGGAGCGGTCTCGGTCATGCGCTCGGAGGCGGTGTCGGCGGGCGTTCCAGTCTTGGACCGCTCTGCTCTTGGTCGCCAGGTGGCGGGCTTCGCGGGTCGGGCTGATCGATCTCGGCGGGAGCAGCAGGTACCGCCCGCCGGTTCGTCGGATGTCCCAGCCGTTGTTGTGAAGGAGCAGGTGGTGGTGCTTGCACAGGAGCACGCCGTCGGCGATGTCCGTCTTGCCGTTGTCCCGTTTCCACTGATTGATGTGGTGGGCCTCGCACCAGGACGGCGGGCGATCGCAGCCCGGCCACATGCACCCACCGTCCCGAACCGCGAGGCCGGTGCGCTGGCGGGCGGTGAAGAGCCGCTGCTCGCGACCGACGTTCACGCACTGACCATCGTCATCGAGGACCACCGCGACCGTTCCCGTGTTGCAGACCTCGCGGCGGATGGTGGCGATCGAGACCGCCTCGCCGGTGTCCTGGATGGAGCCGTGGCCCTCGCCGGTCTGCAGTGACTCCTTCGTCACGATCACCCGCACCGCCGGCCGCCTCGATCCGAAGACCTGTCCGGGATCGGCGTCCGCGCCGATGCGGAGGAGCTCGAGGAACCCGTCCGCGGCCAAGCGTTCGGTGGAGCGGGGGTCGTTGACGATGGCGTCGATCCGGGCGCGGTCCTCTTCCTTGACGAAGCGCGGGCCGCCTCGTCTCGGGTTGGTCAGCTCGTCGAGGACGGAGAGGAGGAAGGCTCCGGGTTCGGGTGCGTAGAGGAACTTGCCTTCCACCATCCCGTCGGGGCGCTTCCATGCCTTGAGGTGCTGCTGCTCCAACTGGGCCTTTTCGCGATCCTCGACTTCGGTGTCGTTCAGGTCGTCGCGCAGTTGCCTCGCCCGGCGGTGCAACTGACCGGCCGTGAGGGTTGCCGCATCATCCAGCAGCTCTCGCGCCGCCTCCGACAGGGCCTCGGCCGGCACCGCGTCGGTCGGCAGTCCCAGCCCGGCGCGAATGGCGTCCGCCTGGGCGATGGAGACCTTCCCGTCGGTGACGGCGTGGGCGATCGGCGCCTGCCACGGGGTGGGCGGCGCCGGGAGTTCGGGGTGCTCGCGCTGCACGGTTTCGACGGCGTCCGTTTCGGCGAGCATCTTGCCCACTTCCACGATCGACACCGCGCCGCCCTTCGTGGTTCCGGTGATGGCCTCGACCATCGCCTGAGGCGTACGGTAACCCTCCTGCTGCGCGAGCCCGGCGGAACCGAGGTCAGGCACCGAACGGCGGTTCAGCTCACCGGCGATCCAAGCGGAGAAGGTGTCACAGGACTGTCGCAGGTCGGCGATAGCGTGCAACGCGTCGAGGAGGTCCTGCTTGGAGAGCGTCACGAACGCGGCGGGGGAGGAGCCCAGGCGTGCGACGGTGTCCGCTGTGCGGAGGAGCGTCGCTGCCGGCGTTGCCATAGCACACATTCTACCACGTCGAAAGTTTCTTCGACGAGGAACTTTTGCCCTGTGGAGAACTTCTATCAGCCCAATCGAGAGACCGGCCATCGTCCCTTCGACGGGCTCAGGGACCGTAGTAGGACACCGGCATCAACAACCATCCCCGCCACGAGCGCGTCGCCGCAGCCGCGACCGCCCGCGTCCGCCGCAACCGCAGGCCGCGCGGAACGCCGACAGGCCCAGGACCGGTGGGTGCTCGCGGTTCGGGCGCGAGTGGGTGTGGTCCTGAGCCTGTCGGCGTGGTGGCTCTAGCGGATCAGTAGTCCACCTTCCACATGTAGCGGCGGCCCTCGAGGGCGTAGCCGCGGACGGCCGCGTAGTGGGCCGCGAGCCGGGCCACCAGTGCCGCGTAGACGAGCGGGGCCACGTAGCCGCGCTGCTCGGCCGGGATGCCGGGCAGCTCCAGGTCCGCGCTGTCGACGTAGTAGGTCTCGCCGCCGTAGGTGGTGAGGAAGCGCCGCACGCGCTCACCCATGGGCCGGGTCTCGTCCTCACCGAGGAACACGATGGTCTTCGAGTCGCGGTCGATGACCTCGAACGGACCCTGGAAGAACTCGTCCGCGTTGATCGTCGACGCGTGGAGCCACTGCATCTCCTGCAGGTAGCACATGGTAAACGTGCTGGCCGGGCCGAAGAGCGGGCCCGACGCGATGACGTAGGTCACCGGCACCTCCGCCATGTCGGTCGCGATCTGCTCGGCGCGGGGCTCGAACGCCTCGACGGCCGCCAGGAGCGCGGCGGGCAGGGCGTGCAGCGCCTCGAGTTGACCGGTCACGTCCACGCCGTCGCGCTTCAGCACCGCGAGCGCGAGCAGCTGCAGCAGCAGCTGCGTGCCGTTGCCGGTCCCGGCCACGAAGACCGTGTCCAGCGACTGGGCGAGCGGGCCGTCGGCCCGCAGCGTCACGGCGGCGACGGATGCGCCGCGCTCGCGCGCCCACTCGCCGGCGCGGATGGTCTCCGGGGTGTTGCCGGTGCCCGACAGCACGATCACGAGCGTGCCGGGGCCGACGCTCGCGGGGGCCCGGAAGTAGAACTCGTCGGAGTTGATGGCCACGGACGGGGTGAGTGCGTGGCGGTCCAGCACGTACTGCGCGGCCTGGACGCCGAGGTACGAGCCGCCGGCGCCGACCAGGAAGACGCGCCGGAGCGGTCCCGGGATCCCGGCGACGAAGCCGTCGATCTCGTCCCAGAGCTCGAGGGCGCGCTCCTGGGACGAGACGATGTCGTCCGGGATCGTCGCGACGGGGCCGGGGCCGACGTAGGTGCCGTCTGTCATGCGTGTTTCTCCTTGTGGTGTTGCCCTGTGGTGATGGGCGTGCGGTGATGGTGCGCCGGGGATGGCGCGGGCGATGGTCAGGACAGGGCGAGGGCTGCGGCGGGGACGTCGACGGGAACGCCGTGCCCGAAGGCCCCGACGATGCCGCAGGTGGCTGCGGCTGCGCGGGCCGCCTCGGCGAGGAGGTGGGCGGGGGACTCCCCGCGAAGCAGGCCGACGAGCACGCGGGCAGCGAAGGTATCCCCGGCGCCGAGCGTGTCGACGACGGTGGCGGGGGCGGCCGGGCACTCGTGAACGGTGGTGCCGTCGCTGAGCAGCGCCCCGTCCGCTCCCCGGGTGACCAGGGTCCAGCGGGCGCCGGCACCGGATGCCGAGCGCAGCACGGCGTCCGCCTCCGCCTGGGAGAGGCCGCCCCCCGAGAAGGAGGCGAGGAAGCACAGGGGGGCGATCCGGGCGATGCGGTCCGGGTCGGTCGTGGTCGCGAAGTCGTAGGACAGCGCGGCGACGCCGGCGAGCTCGCGAAGGTGCCCGTCGAGTCCGCTCGACCGGCCGACGTGCACGGCGTCGAAGGTGCCGATGAAGGCGAGGTCCTCGCCGTCCGGGGCGAACCGCGAGACCCCGAGCTCCGACTGCACGAACACCCGGTCGCCGTCCTCGTGGTCGATCACGCAGTAGGCCGTGAAGCCGTCCACGACCCGCAGCCGGTCGAGCCCGACGCCCTCCTCGCCCAGCGAACGGGCGAGGAGGGTGCCAGCCGGGTCCGCCGCCACGGCGCCCACGTAGGCGGACTCGGCGCCGAACCGTGAGGCGTAGGCGGCCACGTTCACGCAGTTGCCGCCGGGGAACATGACGGCGTGCTTGCGGTAGCAGTCGACGACGTTGTCGCCGACCGCGACGATGCGCGGCGCCACCTGCTAGACGGTCGCGAGCCGGGTCGCGAAGCGCGAGGGGCGGAACGACTCGAGCAGCGGGGTGGCCGTGCCGGTGAGAATCTCGTCTGCGGTGAGCTGGCCCAGGATGAGGCCGAGTGTCGCGCCGCTGTGCGTGAAGAGCACGTGCAGGCCGGGCACCTGCTCGAGCTCGCCGGCGACGGGCTCGCCGTCGCCCGGGATCGGCTTCGGGCCGACGCCCCAGCCGTCGAGCTCGAGCTCCGGCTCGCCCTCCAGCACGTGCGATGCCTCGCGCAGCAGACCGCGGACGGTCGACTCCCGCACCTCGTAGCTGCCGTCGCCGCGCGGCACGACCTCCTCCTCCGACCAGGCGGAGTCGAGCACGAGGGTGCCGAACGCGGTCGGTCGCACGGCGACGCGCGGCGTGTTCAGCACGGCGCGCAGCGGCAGCCGCACCGGCTTGGTGCGCACGAGCAGGGAGATGGGCGTCGCGTCGGGGATCTCGATGCCGAACTGAGCGAGGTCGGCGGGCACGGACGGCCCGGTCGCGAGAACGACCGCGTCGGCCTCGAGCTCGGCGCCGGATGCGGTACGCACGCCGGTGGCGCGACCGCCGCGGGTCTGCACGGTCACCGCACCGACGCCCTCCTGGAGGAAGCCGCCGGCCGCGCGGAACTCGCGCAGCAGGTGCTCGATGAGCAGCGGAAGCTCGACCCAGCCCTCGCCGGGATTGAAGACGGCGCCCTCCTCGGCGATCGCCTCGGCGTTGATGCCGGGCGTCCACGCCGCGACCTCATCGGGGCGGAGCCAGACGGTGTCGTAGCCGATGGTGCGCTCGTGCTCGTAGCGGTCACGGTAGGAGGAGCCGGGCGCCGCCCAGGTGAGCCCGCCGTCGAAGCGGAGGAAGGATGCGCCGGGCAGCCGAGCGGCCAGGGTGCGGTAGCGGTCGATGCCGAGCGTGCGCAGCAGGTGGTAGGCGTCGGTGCGCGGCCCGGCGGAATTCAGCCAGGAGAGCGAGCGGCCCGAGGCGCCGGACGACGCGGCGGCCTCGGTGACGAGGGTCACGCGGGCGCCACCACGGGCGAGGGCGGTGGCCGTCGAGACGCCGAGCACGCCGGCGCCGACGACGAGGACGCGGGGGGCGGTTGTGGTGTGTGTCATGACTTCTTTCGGTTGTGTCGAGGAGAGGGGTGTCAGGCGAGCGCGGGCACGACGGCGCGGATGCGCTCGAGCACCTCGAGCACGCGTACGGCGTCGCGCGGGTCCACGGGGAGCTCGGCGCCGCGCAGCAGTGCATCGGCCAGCTGGGAGTAGAAGGAGTCGTAGGAGCCGCGCTCGGTTGGCACGCGCCGGAGGTCGGGGTCGATGCCGAGCACGCCCCAGGTCGACTCCGGCTCGATCCCGTAGCCGTTGTCCGTGGGCAGGGCGCCCGCCTTGAGGCGGCCCTCCTGCTCGTCGAGGCCCCACTTCGTGTAACCGGCCTTCGAGCCCAGCACGCGGAAGCGAGGGCCGGCCTGGGCGGCGAGCGAGCTCATCCAGAGGTGCGAGCGCACCCCGGACGCGTGCAGCAGGGAGACGAACGCGTCGTCCTCCGCGGCGCCGCCCGGACGGCGGGTGTCGAGCTCGGCGTGAACGTCGTCGACGTCGCCGAACAGCTGCACGGCCTGGTCGACGAGGTGCGTGCCGAGGTCGAACAGGATGCCGCCGCCCTCGGCCGCGGTCGCGGCGGCCTTCCAGCTCTTGGCCTCCTGCGGCTTCCACCAGGTGAAGCGCGACTCGAACCGGTGCACCTCGCCGAGGGCGCCGTCCCGCACGAGCGAGCGGAGAGTGAGGAAGTCGCCGTCCCAGCGCCGGTTCTGGAAGACCGTGAGCGGCACGCCGCTGCTGACGGCGTGGTCGACGAGGTCGGCGCCCTCGCGGGCATCGACCGCGAACGGCTTGTCGACGACGACGGCGAGCCCCGCGTCGATGGCACGGTGGGCGAGCGGCGCGTGCGTGGCGGGCGGCGAGCCGAGGATCACGAGGTCGAGCTCGTCGGCACGGGCGAACAGCTCGTCCGGCGTCCCGACGATCCGGGCGCCCGGGTGCAGGCGGCTCGCCTCGGCGGCGCGCTCGGGGTCCGCCGTGACGATCACGTCGAGGGAGTAGTCGGGATCGGTGCTTACGAAGGGGGCGTGGAAGACCCGGCCGGAGGTGCCGAAGCCGACCAGCCCGACGCGGATGGCGCGCCCCATCAGAGCACCTGCGAGAGGAAGCGCTGGAGCCGCGGGCTGCGTGGAGCGTCGAAGATTCGCTCGGGCGGCCCGATCTCGACCACCCGGCCCTCGTCCATGAAGACGACCTGGTCGGCCACCCGGCGCGCGAAGTTCATCTCGTGGGTGACCACCACCATGGTCATCCCGCGCTGGCCGAGGGCGGCCATGAGGTTGAGCACGCCCTTCACGAGCTCGGGGTCGAGCGCGCTCGTGACCTCGTCGAAGAGCATGACCTCGGGCTCCATGGCCAGCGCCCTCGCGATGGCGACGCGCTGCTGCTGACCGCCGGAGAGGTCCCTCGGCCGGTGATCGGCACGCTCGGCAAGGCCGACCTCGGCCAGGCGCTCGTTGGCGACCTGCAGCGCGTCCTGCTTCCGCATCCCCTTGACCTTGCGCAGGGAGAGCGCGACGTTCTCCAGTGCGGTGTGGTCGGGGAAGAGGTTGAAGTGCTGGAACACCAGGCCGATCCGCCGGCGCAGGACGTCGGGCCGGAGCGCGAGGGCGTCCTCCCCGGCGAGCAGCACCTTCCCGGACTTCGGCTCGTGCAGGCGGTTGATGCCGCGCAGCATGGTGGACTTGCCGGAGCCGGAGGGGCCGACGATGCAGGTCGTCGTGCCCGGGGCGACGGAGATGCTGACGTCGCGCAGCACGTCGATGGCGCCGTACGCCATGCCGAGGTTCACGAGCTCGAGGCTCGACCCCTGGTAGAGGTGACCGTCGGTCACCGGGACGGGCGATGTGTACGTCATGTGTTGCTCCCGTAGGTCAGGGTGACGGGTGCCAGCTCCTCGACCTCGTCCAGACCGCTCTTCGGCGGCGCGGCCTTGCGGCGCCCGGTGCGGAACCGGTTGTCGAAGTAGTTGACGAGGTGGGTGAGGGGCACGGTGATGATCAGGTAGAAGAGGCCGGCGAGCACGAGCGGGGACAGGTTGCCGGTGAGCACCGCGGCGTCCTGGCCGACCCGGAACAGCTCGCGCTCCGTGACGAGCAGCCCGAGGAAGTACACGAGGCTCGAGTCCTTCACGATGGCGATGAACTGGTTCACCAGGGCGGGCAGCACCCGGCGGATGCCCTGCGGCACCACGACGAGACGCATCGCCTTGCCGTAGCTCATGCCGAGCGCCCGGCAGGCCTCGAGCTGGCCGCGATCGACGCTCTGGATGCCGGCGCGGAAGATCTCGCCGATGTAGGCGCTCGCGATGAGGCTGAGCGCGAGGATGCCGAGGGGATAGGGGGAGGGGCCGAAGATCGCCTGGCTGAAGCGGGTGAATCCCTGACCGATGAGCAGGATGGTCAGGATCGCCGGCAGGCCGCGGAACACGTCGGTGTAGATCCGGGCGGGCACGCGCAGCCACCGGGAGGGGGAGATCCCCATCACGGCGATGACCATGCCGAGCACGACGCCGATGACGGTCGCGGCGGCGGAGATGACGAGGGTGTTGACGAGGCCGGTGCCGAGAAGCTGCGGCAGTACCGCGAGCATCGCCTCGAAGTCGAAGAAGGTGCTGAGGAGGGTGTCGAGCCAGTCCATGGAATTCCTCTAGACGTGTGGGGGATGGGGTGGTGCGGGCGTGCCCGCACCACCCCTTTCGGATCAGGACTCCGGGGCGGGAGTGGGGGTCGAGGTCTGCTCGGCCTTGGGCAGGTACTGCTCGGGCATCGGCGAGCCCGGGAACCACTTCTGGTAGAGCTCCTTCCAGGTGCCGTCCTCCATCGCCTCGGCGAGGCCCTCGTTCAGCGCCTCGCGCAGCTCGTCGTTGCCCTTCTTCAGGGCGAAGCCGGCCGGGGCGTCGAACGAGGGGATGTCCTCCACGCTCACGAGGTCGTACTGCTCGATGTAGGCCTTGGTCGACTCGTAGTCGAGGAAGTGCGCCTGCACGGTGCCGTTGTTGAGCGCCGCGATGGCGGTGTTGTTGTCCGGGAAGCGGACGAGCTCCGCGTCGGGGAAGTTCTTCACCGCGTAGGCCTCCTGCAGGGTGCCCTGCACGACGCCGAGGCGGTTGCCGGCGAGGTCGTCGCGCGATGAGACGCCGCTGTCCTTCGTGCTGAGCAGGGTGAGGTAGCCGGCGAGGTAGCCGTCGCTGAAGTCGACGGTCTGCTTGCGCTCATCGGTGATGCCGATGGCGGCGACGCCGACGTCGAACTGGCCGTTCGCGACGGCGGCGAGGAGGCTGGAGAAGTCCTGGCCGGTGAAGACGACGTCGTCGATGCCGGCTCGCTCGGCCACATCGGTGAAGAGCTCGATGTCGAAGCCGCTGAACTTCCCGTCGGCGTCGGCGAACGCGTACGGCTTGATGTCGCCGACGCTGCCGACGCGGATCTCGCCCGGGGTGATCAGGCTGTACGGGTTGTCCTCGGTGGAGCTCGCCGCCTGGCCGCCGCCGGAGCTGCAGGCGGCGAGGGAGAGGAGGGCGGCCGCGCCGGCGGCGGCCGCGATCACCGGGCGAAGCGTGGTGCGAATGTTCACAGCTGTCCTTTTCGTGTGGGGGTGGCCTGTGGCGACCTGGCACCGTCGGGGTGGGACCGAAGGTGTGTGTTTCGGGTGAGGCGCTTGTTGAGTCCGGTCTCAGTCGCTATGTTGAGACCGGTCTCATTCGCTTGAGTAGGCAACCTACCCGCCGCTGTGAAGGCCAGTCAAGGGTCAATTCTTGAGCGACAGGAGCTTGTGTTCATGGTCGAACCGGGTGATCGGCAGCGCGCCACGACCGTGGCGGACGTCGCCAGGCGGGCGGGGGTCTCGAAGGCGACGGCCGCCCGAGCGCTCGGCGACTACGGCGCCGTGAGCGACAGCGTCCGCGAGCGTGTGCAGGCGGCCGCCGAGGACCTCGACTACCGCCCGAACGAGCTCGCCCGCAGCATGAACACGGGCAGGTCGAAGACCATCGGCGTCATCGTCGGCGACATCGAGAACGGCTACTTCGGACTCGCCATGCGGGGGATCTCGGACACCGCGAAGGCGGCGGGCTACGACGTCATCCTCATCAACACGTCTGAGAACGTGCAGACCGAGATAGACGCGGTGCGGGTTCTGCTCGACAAGCGCGTCGACGGCCTCATCGTCGCCCCGGCGTCCAGCTTCCACATCGAGCACCTGCGCAGGGTCGACGACTCCGGGAGGCCGCTCGTCCTGCTCGACCGGCGCGTCCCGGGGCTCGAGGCGGTGTCCGTCGAGGTGGACATCGCGCCGAGCGCGAGCGATGCCACGGCCGCGCTCCTCGACGCCGGGCACACCCGCATCGCCTTCGTGTCCGCGCTGCAGACCGAGGGGGAGGGGTACTCGGATCGGCTCCAGCTGCGGGTGTCGTCGGTGACGGACCGGCTCGCGGGAATCGTGAGCGCGCTCCGGTCCCGCGGCATCGAGCCCTCGGCGGACCTGATTCGCTTCGGCGCCCTCGGGCCGGAGCGCACGCGGGCGATCACGGGGGAGCTGCTCGAGCTCGAGGACCCGCCGACCGCGATCCTCGCCTCCGACAGTCTCATCGCGCTCGACGTGCTGCGCACCCTCCGGGATCGCGGCCTGCGAGTGCCGGACGACCTCTCCTTCGTCATGTTCGACGACTTCGACTGGGCGGCGCTCACCGATCCGCCGCTCACGGTCGTGGCGCAGCCCATCTACGACGTCGGGGTCGCCGCGGCGACCATCCTGCTCCGGCGGCTGGCCGGCCTGCCGCACGACGACGTGCGGGCGCGGCTGCCGGCGACCCTCGTGCTCCGCGACTCGGTCGGCCCGGTGCCCGTGCGGGCCTGAGGGACCTAAGGCGGCCTGAGGGGCCCGAGGCGGCGGGCGCCGGGAATAGATTCCGTCCGGCAGCGTTCTCCCACCTGTATGCAAACGCATAGAGGAAGAAGAGAAACATGACCACCCGGACCATCGCCGTCGTCTCCGCC
The DNA here is from genome assembly GCF_003067705.1 of Planctomonas deserti. Lineage (GTDB taxonomy): Bacteria > Actinomycetota > Actinomycetes > Actinomycetales > Microbacteriaceae > Planctomonas > Planctomonas deserti. The sequence goes on along the minus strand of NZ_QANL01000004.1, from coordinate 449,501 downwards.
GGCCTCGGCGTTCCCTCGTCCACCCGGCTGCTGGCCGACCGGCTCGCGGCAGCGGCCGTCGACCGGCTGAGCGCCCAGGGGGTGCAGGCCGTCGTCGAGCACGTCGAGGTTCGCGAGGTCGCTCAGGACGTGACGAACAACCTGCTCACGGGCTTCCCCAGCCCCGCCCTCCGGAGGGCCCTCGACGCGGTGACCGGCGCCGACGGCATCATCGCCGTGACGCCCGTCTTCAACGGCAGCTACAGCGGCCTTTTCAAGTCGTTCCTCGACGTCGTCGAGCTCGGCGCGCTGGAGGGGGTGCCGGTGCTGATCGCGGCGACCGGGGGCAGCGAGCGGCACTCGCTCGTGCTTGACCATGCGCTGCGGCCGCTCTTCAGCTACCTGCACGCCGTCGTCACGCCCACGGGCGTGTTCGCGGCGTCCTCGGACTGGGGTGCCGGATCCGAGGGCGGCAACGGCCTGGAGCGCCGCATCGAGCGCGCGGCGGGGGAGCTCGCGGACCTCGTCTCCCGCTCCCGCCGCACGTCGACGCCGGACCCGCTCGGCGCCGGGCTCGACTTCGCGTCGCTGCTCGCCGGGGCCGCGGCGCAGCGCTGACGCCGGTCCGGCGCGCGTCGCCCGGCCTTCGGGCACCGCGCCCGTCGCGGCGCCGGCCCGAAAGGGGGCCGCGCCGCGGCGGCGCAATACGCCCGTAACAGTCGCGCCGCCGCGACACGCCAGTGTAGATTCGGGGTCACCCTAGTTCCCCAGGTGGAGGACACATGCCGAGCACTGAGGAGATCCCGGATACCATCCGGCGGTCGCCCCAGCACGCTCAGGCGATCTGGTCCGAAGCCCACGACTCTGCCGTGAAGACGTACGGCGAGGGGGAGCGGGCCCACCGCACCGCCTTCGCCGCGCTGAAGCACTCGTACGAGAAGGTGGGGGACCACTGGGAGGCCAAGGAGAAATCCGGCCCCTCGGATGCCCGCGCGGCGGGGGATCCCTCCGCCGACACGGAGGGCGGGGTCGACGCGAACGCGTCGAAGAAGCACCTGTACGACCTCGCCAAGAAGCTCGACGTCCCCGGCCGCTCCTCGATGACGAAGGGCGACCTGGTCGACGCGATCCGCAAGGCGAACGACCGCAAGACGCGGCAGAGCCGCGGTTAGATCTCGGCGCGTACCCGCGCGCCGATCGCTTACCCAAGCGCAGCACGACAGCACCACAGCAGTACGGCACCACCCCCACCACAGCATCACCCCGCGACACGCGTTCACCCAGGCGCACCGTCGTCAGTACTTCACACCCGAATGCGAAGGACCCCCGTGCGTACCCGAGAACACCCCACCCCCAAAGCCGACGACCTGAGAATCACCCCGACCTCCCCGACGACTTGGCGGGTCGCCGACCGGCGACTCGACGGCCGTGCCGGCATCGGACTGCTCGGCTTCGTCGAGCTCCGCGACGGCCGCTACGAGGTGACGCGGTACGACTCGCCGACGCACCTCTCGGCCCACGACGTGCTGTCGAGCGCGCTCGCGGAGTTCCTCGGGCGCCCCGGCGGCTACGAGTACCTGTGCCCGGATGACGCGGAGACGCTGAGCGCCAGCGCGTTCACCCTCCTGGCCTGACGGCTCAGGCCGGCCCGTCGGATCCCCTCGGCCCGTTCGGCCGGTCGTCGCCGCGCGTACGGGCTGCGTCGTCCGTCGTGTCCGCGTTGTCCGCGGTGTCCAGGTCGTCTGTGGCGTCGAGGTCGTCGAGCGGCGGCAGAGCGCGCCCGCGCTCCGGCGTGCCCACGGCCCGCACCCGGTCGACGAGCTCGCGCCACGGACCCTGCACGCGCTGCTCCGGCAGCGTCACCCGCCGTCCGTTGGCGCGGATGAGGTAGAGGAAGCGGTCGGGCGCGGGCGGATCATCCGGTTCGTCGTCCCACGGGCAGGCCTCGATGAGCACGATCCAGTCGGAGTACTCCGGACCCTCGCCGAGATCGACGACCCATCGCACGGCGATGCCCGTCACCCCGCCGCTGCGCGCGACGACGACCCTCATTCCGTCACCGGCACCCCGACGGTCGCCCACGCGTCCACGACCGCCGCCCGTTCGGGCGACTCGGCCCCGAAGAGGCGAGTCGCCGTGGCGACCGTCGCCGTGGCGAAGGTTTCGAAGTCGCTGGTCTCGGTGAGTGACCCGCCTGTGAGGGTCTCGTACCAGATCCGGCCGGGTGCTTCCCAGGCCGAGCCGCCGATGGCCGTCGCCGTGAGCACGAACGCGCGGTTCGGGATGCCGGAGTTGATGTGCACCCCGCCATAATCCTCCGTCGTCACCACGAAGTCGTCCATGTGCCCCGGCTGCGGGTCCTTGCCGAGCAGGTCGTCGTCGTACGCGCTTCCCGGCTCCTTCATCGAGCGCAGCGCCACCCCCTCGACCGCGTCCGTGAACAGCTCGGCGCCGATCAGCCAGGTCGCGGTGGCCGCGTCCTGCCCCCGGGAGTGCTGCTCCACGAGCGCGCCGAACACGTCGGACAGCGACTCGTTGAGCGCGCCGGCCTGGCCCTGGTACTCGAGGTTGGCGGTGGCCTGCGTGACCCCGTGGCCGAGCTCGTGCCCGATGACGCTGATCGAGGCCGTGAAGCGCGTGAAGACCTCGCCGTCGCCGTCACCGAAGACCATGCGCTCCCCGTCCCAGAACGCATTGTCGTACTCCCGGCCGTAGTGCACCGTCGCGTGCAACGGCAGCTCGCGGTCGTCGATGGACGCCCGGCCGAACGCCTCCGCGAACATGGCGTAGGTCTCGCCGAGACCGTCGTACCCCTCGTTCGCGGCATCGTCCTCCACGACCTCCGGCTCGCCCTCGGCCCGCACCCGGTGGCCGGGGAGCTCCTCGGCGTTGCGGGCGTCGTAGATGGTGCGCTGCGGGCCGCGCGGCTCCCGGGCGAACGCCGTGCGGGGCGTGCCCTCGCCGAAGTCCGGATAGCGAGGGTGGGCGGCACGCGCGAGGCGCACGGGTTCGTCGTTCCGGAGGGCCTGCCGTGCGGCCTCGGCGGCCCTCGGGAACCGGTCGCCGGCCGAGTCGGCGAGGTGGGCGAGAAGGTACGGGGGGATGATGAAGTGACGCATGCTCGATGGTGGCACGACACCACCGACATCCGGCGGGGCATCCCGTGAGGAGAGCGCGAGGAGGGCCCGCCGCGCCCATCCCACCCCCGTCCGGTGCCCGCCGCGGCGCCGGGGGACGCGCCGGGGCAGCGCGGGGGCGGTCGATAGACTCGCCGCGTGGACACCGCCGGCCGCTCCGGGACCAGTCGCCTGCTCACCGTGCCCAACCTGCTGAGCCTCGCCCGGCTCGCCCTGGTGCCCGTCTTCATGTGGCTCCTGCTCCGCGGTGACGACGTGCTCGCGCTCGTCGTGCTCGCCGTCGCGACCTTCACCGACCTTCTCGACGGATTCATCGCGCGCCGGTTCGATCAGATCACGAGGCTCGGGCAGCTCCTCGATCCCGCGGCCGATCGTCTGTTCATGCTCGCCTGCCTTCTCGGGCTCGCGGCGCGGGACATCCTGCCGTGGTGGCTTGCCGCCCTGATCGTGTCCAGGGACGTGTTCCTGATCGTCGTCGGGATCGTCCTCGTCAACCACGGTTACGGTCCGTTACCCGTGCACCGGCTCGGCAAGATCGCCACCTTTTGTTTGTTCTACTCCCTCCCTATGATCGTGCTCGGACAGGCGCTCCCCGCCGTCGCCCCGTTCACCGACCCGATCGGCTGGGCGTTCGCTCTCTGGGGAGCCTTCCTGTACTGGTGGGCGGGGATTCTCTACGCCATCCAGACGGGCCGTCTTCTCCGCGACGGCGGGGCGAACGCCCGCCCCGATCGGATACGCTAAAGGGCTAATGAGGAGGTACGGGCATGGATGACCGCGGTCTCGATGGCACCCCGGAAGATGGTCGGATTCCCCTAGGCGGAATTCCCGAGCAGCGGCCGGAGTACAGCAGCACTGACACCACCGCGACGTTCAGTGACGACCTCGCCGCCCAGCTCGCCGCCATCGACTCGAGCGTCTCCGCGGAGGAGCGCGAGGCGGTCGGCAGCCTCCCGTCCGGCTCCGCCCTGCTCGTGGTGCGCCGCGGCCCGAACGCCGGCGCGCGCTTCCTCCTCGACGCCGACGTGACCACTGTGGGTCGCCACCCGGATGCCGACATCTTCCTCGACGACGTCACGGTGTCGCGCAGGCACGCGCAGTTCCTGCGCAACGGCACCTCGTTCCAGGTCAAGGACCTCGGCTCCCTCAACGGCACGTACTTCGACGGCGTCCGCATAGACACGGCGCTGCTCAGCGACGGGGCGGAGGTGCAGGTGGGCAAGTTCCGCCTCACCTTCTACGCGTCGCGGCTCGACCTCGCGCGCTCGCTGAGCAAGTAGTGGCAGCGTCCTCCGCCGCGGCGAGGCTGCCCGCGCCGGCGCCGCTGCTCAGCATCGGTCAGGTGCTCGCCCGCCTCACGCCAGAGTTCCCTGACCTCACGCCCTCCAAGCTGCGCTTCCTCGAGGAGCAGAAGCTCGTGTCCCCGGCGCGTACGGAGTCCGGGTACCGCAAGTTCTGCGCCGCGGACGTAGACCGGCTGCGCCTCATCCTCTCCATGCAGCGGGATCACTACCTGCCGCTCAAGGTCATCCGCGAGTACCTGCACGACGTCGACGCGGGCCGCACGCCCGAGTTCCCCGGCGCGGGCGCGGGCGCCGGTGCCGCCGCCGGGCCGCGGCCGTCCATGCTGTCCCAGGAGCGCCGCTTCAATCGCGAGGAGCTGATCCGCGAGGCCGGTGCGTCGCCCATGCTGCTGAACGACGCCGTGTCCGCGTCCGTGATCGTGCCCGCCGAGGTCTACGGCGACGACACGCTCGCGGTGCTGCGCGCCCTCGTGGAGCTGCAGCGCTGCGGCATCGAGCCCCGGCACCTGCGCGGCTTCCGCGCAGCCACGGAACGCGAGCTCGGTCTCATCGAGAGCGCCCTCGCGCCGCTCGCCCGCAGGCGCGACGCGTCGAGCAAGGCGGCCGTCGCGGAGCGCGCCAAGGAGATCGCGAACCAGCTCGAGGTGGTCCGCGGCAGCCTCATTCGATCCGCTCTCGGACGCCTGGCCCAGTAGACTGATTTGAAACCTCCCTCCGACATCCGACACGCCGGGGGCTTCGGTCGAATGTCCCTCGGGGCGACCGTCGTCGTCGGTACCTTTGACGGAGTTGGTTCGGCCGGGATACCGGCCGAAAGGGTGAAAGGCAGTCCGATGAGTGAACTCAGCCGTAACGACGGAGCGCGTTACGACCTCGGTCTGCTGTTCACCGACGGTCTGCCCGAGATGGACGCGAACGCCGGCTATCGCGGTGCGGTCGCCGCTCGCGCCGCCGGCATCAGCTACCGCCAGCTCGACTACTGGGCGCGCACGGGGCTCGTCGAGCCGACCGTCCGCGGTGCCGCCGGATCCGGCTCGCAGCGCCTCTACGGCTTCCGCGACATCCTCGTGCTCAAGCTCGTGAAGCGTCTCCTCGACACGGGCATCTCCCTTCAGCAGATCCGCACCGCCGTGAACCAGCTGCGCGAGGCCGGCGTCAACGACCTGGCCCAGACGACGCTCATGAGCGACGGCGCCAGCGTGTACCTCTGCACCTCGAACGACGAGGTCATCGACCTCGTGAGCCGCGGCCAGGGCGTCTTCGGCATCGCCGTGGGCAAGGTCCTCCGCGAGGTCGAGACCAGCCTCGTCGAGCTCAACACCGAGACGGTCGACCCGATGGACGAGCTGGCGGCCCGCCGGGCGAGCAAGGCCAGCTGACCCGCTCCTCGTCCTGCGGGTGCGATGCTTGCGTCCGGGTCCGTCGTCGGTTCTTGTGATCCGTGTTGTTCCTCATTCGTCCTGGTCTTTAGGCCTTCTACACGGGCCGGGCGCGCAACACAGGCTGGGCCGAACGCAGCACAGGCTCGACCGCGCAGCACAGGCTCGGCCAAATGCAACACAGGCTCCAGAGCCCCGGATCGGATGGCGGGTCCCGTACAGCGCGGGGATGCCTGTGAGGGAGCCTGTGTTCGGTACGGGACGAGCCTGCATCAGGGGCGCGAGGCACGTCCGTCGTAGCGCCGGAAGCCGACCTCTGGTACGGCCACCACGGTCCCTGAGCCTGTCGAAGGGACGTCACGTCGCTTCGACAAGCTCAGCGACCGTGTGATGAATCGCACATGTGCCTTCCGTCGCTGTACCTGCCGGGCCACCCGACGCAATTCAGCAGATCCTGGGCGACACGCCGTCTCCGGGTGCGGACACGCCGACGGTGGGGCCGGATCTGCTGAATTGCGTAAGGAGCAGTCTCGGGAGCTAGCTGCAGGAGCGACCCGTCAGGAGCCGTGCGGATCGCGGATCGCGGACCGCGGACCGCGGCACCGCACTAGGCGGCGGAGCGGAGCTCCTGGCGCAGGGAGTAGTTCTGGCCCTCGAGGATGAACTGGGCGCTCGCCCCGGTGGACGCGTTGACCACGATGGGCGCGAGCAGGTTCACGGTCGTGCCGTCCGCGGCGGGGTTCGCGACCACGAGGACGATCGCGTCCTCCGGCGTCGTGACGTCGACCGCGGCGCACTGCTCGTCCGTGAGCATCGGCGCGTAGTCCGGCAGGTGCACCTGCGCGTCGAGCAGGAACAGGCGCAGCTCCGAGTCGAGGTCCGCGTGCAGGGCGTGCATGGCGTAGAGGCCGTCTGCGCCGTCGATCTTGTCGAGCGAGAAGTCGACGAGCGGGGCGAGTCCGGGCGGCGGGGCGACGAAGGTCAGTACAGGGTTCACGAGAGGAAGTCCATCAGGGTCGGCTGGAGAACACGGGCGGTTACGGCGAGGGCGGACTGGTAGGTGACCTCCTGGAGCTTGAGGTCGAGGATGACCTTGCTGAGGTCGACGTCCTCGATGCCGGCTCTCTGGGCCTCCAGGGTTCCGGACAGGGTCATCAGCGTCTCCTCCGCCTTCAGGATCTGTGCGTGGCGTGTGCCGAGCTCGGCGTGACCGGCGATGACGGTGTTCAGCCGGGCGTCGACGGCGTCGAGGTGGGTGCTCACGCTGACCCCGCCGCGGAGGTCGGCCGCGATGCGGTCGATGAGCGCGAACGCGGAGCTGCCGCCGGTGCCGAACAGCGCGGCGCCGTCGGCGTCGACCCGCACGGTGGTGTCGGCGCCGATGCGGCGCTGCACCGCGCTACCCGCGGCCCCGCTGAAGCTGAAGTCCGCGGCGAACGCCGAGCCCGCGTCCGAGTTGCCCGCGAAGACGGAGCGGCCCTGGTACCGGGTGTTGGCCTGGCCGAGCAGCTCGGTCTTCAGGCCCTCGAGCTCAGAGGCGATCGCCTCGCGGGTCGCCGGGGTGAGGGTCGCATCGTTCGCGCCCTGCACCGTGAGGTCGCGCACCCGGTTCAGGATCCCCTCGCTCGCGCTGAGGGCGGCGTCGCCCATGGTGAGCCAGCCGTTCCCGTTGTCGGCGTTGCGGGCGTACTGCTCCGCGGCGCGCTGCTGGGCGCGCACGCGCAGCGAGTCGCCGGTGCCGGTCGGGTCGTCCGAGGGCTTGGTGATGGCTTTCTGCGACGACGCCTGGCTCTGCAGCGTCGCGAGGCGCGTCATGCTCGCCTGCAGGTTGCGCTGCGCCGACGTCATCAACGTCGAAGTGGTGACACGGGAGACCATCGGTTACCTTCCCACCAGTCCGGTGCGGTTGATGAGCACGTCGAGCATCTCGTCGACCGCGGTCATGACCCGGGCGGCGCCCTGGTACGCCTGCTGGAACGTCAGCAGGTTCACGTTCTCCTCGTCCATGTCCACGGTCGAGTTGGCGAGCTGCTGGTTCTTGGCCGAGGTCGCGGCAACGTCCGTGAGCACCGCGTGGTGCGCCTCCGTCTGCGCGGCCACGGCGATCGTGGTCACGAAGGCCGTCCAGCGGGAGTCGGGGGAGCCGGCTGCGACGCCGAGCTGGGAGATGGCGTCGGCCACCGATCCGTCGACCGCGCCCGCGCCCGGGGCGCCGGAGGCGATGCCGCCGGCGTCGGTCGGCAGCACGGTGAGCCCCTTGGCCGCGGGCACCCCGGCGGCGAAGCCGAAGAAGTCGCGCCCGGTCGCGCCGGAGGGGGTGGCCCCGCCGCTGTGCACGGCGTTGACCTGCGCGGCGAGTTGCGTCGCGAACGCGTTGTAGGTCGCCGCCACCTCGGCGAGCGCGCCGCCGGTACCGGATGCGGTGGCCGGCGCGAGCACGGAGAGCGCGCCGGCGATGCGGCCGCCGTCGAGCGCGACGGGGGAGCCGGGGCGGTGCGTCCACTCGAGCGCGACCGGCGAGCCGGCGGCGCCGCTCAGTGAGCGGGTGCCGACGACGGTCACGGACCGTGCGCTGTCTCCGGTCACGATCGCGTTGCCGCCGATGAAGACGTCGACGGTGCCGTCGGCCTTCTCCCGCACGGCGCCGCCGGCGAGGGAGGCGATGGTCTCGGTGAGCGACGCGCGCCTGTCGATCAGCTCGTTGGCGTTGCCGCCGGAGGACAGCGTCGAGCGGATGGCCGCGTTGAGATCAGCGACCTGGGACGCGGCGCTGTTGAGCTGGGAGCCGAGGGTGTCGACGACGGAGCGCTGATTCGTCCACTCGTCCTCCACCTGGCGGTAGCGGTCGGCGAGCGAGGTGGTGAGCACGGAGGCGTTGCTGAGCACCAGGGCGGCGGCCGCCGGCTCGCCCGCCCGGTTGGAGAGGTCCTGCCAGGCGGCCCACATCTCCTGCAGCTGGTCGGAGATGCCGTTCTCGCCCGGCTCCTGCAGCGAGGCCTCGACGGTGGCGAGCACGTCGGCGCGCGCCGACTGGTAGCCGGAGGCCGCCGAGGACGAGCGCACCTGCGCGTCGAGGTGGAGGTTGCCGAGCCGCGCGATCGAGTCGACGGAGACGCCCTGGCCGGGGCGCACGCCGGACGAGAACAGGCCGGTGTGCGCGGGAGCCGGCACGGACGAGGTCTGCACGCGCTGGCGCGTGTACCCCTCGGTGTTGGCGTTCGCGATGTTCTGGCCCACGACGTCGAGGCCGGCGCGGGCGGCGACGAGACCGCTGTACGCGGTGGAGAGGCCACCGAATGTGCTCATGCCGTGCTCCTACAGGGTCCGGTCGACGAGGCGGCTGCCCGCGGAGACGCCGCCGGATGCGCCGGTCGCGTCGTACGTCGTCGGGTCGAGGGTGACGCCGGCCAGGGTCTCCTGGGTCGACCGTGCGGCGGCGCGCAGGAACTGCTCGTTCTCGTCGCGGAGCCCCTTGATCTGCCCGGTCAGCTGCGTCATCGCCTGCAGGTGGCCGGTGAAGATGTCCGACCACGGCCCGGCCGGGGCGTGGGCGACGAGCTCGCGAAGCGGCGCGTCCTCGTCCGCTCCCCACTCGCGGGCGAGCGACGCGGCCTCGACGGACCGGGCGAGGCCGGTGCTGCGGAGCCGCACGAGCACCTGCTCCACCTCGCGGGTGGCGTGCTGGACCCAGCGCGACTTCCCCGCGGTGAGCAGCAGCTGCTCCTCCTCGAGCTTGAAGCTCAGCAGCTCCAGCAGCTCGCGCTCCCGCCAGAGCAGCGCCGACAGTTCGTTCGCGCCCACGCTGTTCCTCCGACTCTTTCTTTTTCGTCCGTGTTGTCCTCGACCGGGGTGACCGGGGTGACCGGGGGTGTCGGGGAGGCTTGTCGCCGTCGTCCCGAGCGGTCAGTACCGCCTTCGGGGAGCACTATCGGCCGGGGGCGCCGGGATGTTAGCAATCCTCAGAAAATCCGCCCCCGCAACGGATCCCGGGCACGGCCCGAACGAGTCCCCCTATGGTGTGCCACCAAAGGGGGGCACCCGAACCCCCGTTGTGGGGGCCTTGGAATCGACCGCTGAACGGCCGCGATCACTAGCGTGAGAGAGCGGCGGGAACGACTCCCGCCGGGGGGATTTTCCGGGGGGAAAACACAATGGATCGTGCTGCGCGCAATCGCCTGGTCGTCGAGAACCTGCCGCTCGTCGGCTACCTCGTCTCCGAGGTCTGCGCCCGTGCCAGCCACCTGTCGCGCGACGACCTGGCCTCGGCCGGCGCCCTCGCCCTCGTGACCGCGGCGGACGCCTTCAACCCCGACCTCGGCATCCCGTTCGGCGCCTATGCCCGCAAGCGCATCGTCGGCGCCTTCGCCGACGACATGCGGGCGAGCGACTGGGCGAGCCGCGGCACCCGCCGCCGCATCAAGGACACGATGGCGGTGCAGGAGACGCTCACCGCGAGCCTCGGCCGCACCCCGACGGTGGACGAGCTGGCTGCGGCGCTCGGCACCGACCGCGAGACCACCGTCTCCGCGCTCGCCGACGCGTCCCGCACCGTCAGCGCCCTGGACGACATGACGGCCGAGTTCCTCGCCGCCGACACCGTGCTGCCCGAGGAGAGCCTGCTCGAGTCCGAGAAGCTGCGCTACCTGCACGCCTCGGTCGACGCGCTGCCCGAGCGCATGCGCCTGATCGTCCGCGCCATCTACTTCGAGGACCGCACCGTCAAGGAGGTGGCCGAGGAGCTCGGCATCACCCACTCGGCGGTGTCCCAGCAGCGCACGGAGGCCATGCGCCTCCTGCGCGACGGCTTCGGCACCCACTACGCGGACGACCCCGCGGTGGAGTACACGCCCGAGTCCCGCACCGCCCCCGCCCGTCGTGCCGCGTACCTCGCGCGCATGGCCGAGGGCACCATGGCCGGCATGGCGCGCGCGCTGCAGCCGGCCGTCCTGGCGCACACCAGCGTCGCGTCCTGATCCGAAGAAAAAACTTCGGCGGACTCCTAACCACGGCGTCGGCACTGCCGATAGCTATTCACGTCAGCCCACGGAAGGGCAGACAGTAAGACCCACTTCACGGAGGAGAACACACAATGGGTATGCAGATCAACACCAACCTCGCGGCGAACAACTCGTACCGCAACCTCAGCACCACGCAGAACGACCTGTCCAAGTCGCTGGAGAAGCTTTCCAGCGGCCTCCGCATCAACCGCGCAGCGGACGACGCGGCTGGTCTGGCCATCTCGGAGGGCCTGAAGTCGCAGGTCGGAGGCCTCTCGGTCGCCGCCCGCAACGCGCAGGACGGCATCAGCGTCATCCAGACCGCTGAAGGCTCGCTCACCGAGGTGCACTCCATCCTGCAGCGCGTGCGTGACCTCGCTGTTCAGTCCGGCAACGACTCGAACAACGCGGACTCCCGCGCCGCGATCGCGACCGAGGTCACGGAGCTCGGCAAGGAGCTCACCCGTATCGGTGACTCCACGAACTTCAACGGCATCAACCTCCTCGACGGCGCCAAGACCTCGCTGACCTTCCAGGTCGGCGCGGGCTCCAACGCCGCCGCGGACCAGATCACCGTCGACCTCACCGACGTCAAGGCGATCGGAACGGCCATCAGCGGCCTCGCCGCCACCGGCTTCGCCGATGCAGCCGCGTCGCTCACCACGATCGCCGCCGTTGACACGCAGATCAAGGGCGTTTCGACCGCTCGCGCCGAGCTCGGTGCCAGCCAGAACCGCTTCGAGTCCGTCGTGCGCAACATCTCCGTCTCGAAGGAGAACCTGTCCGCGGCCGGATCGCGCATCCGCGACACGGACATGGCTGAGGAAATGGTCAAGTTCACCCGCGCGAACATCCTCTCGCAGGCCGGTACGTCCATGCTCGCGCAGGCGAACCAGTCCAACCAGGGCGTCCTCTCGCTCCTCCGCTAAGCGAAGCGGCTGGAGAACACCTCGCACGAGGATCGATGGCCGGTGGTGCTGGAGGGATGGGGTGACACCCCGTTCCGCCATCACCGCCGGCCTCTCTCGTTCGCCCGGAGACCGCCGCAGGCACGAACCGCGGGCACGAACCGCGTACGCACGCGCCGGACACGCACGAACCGAGCCGACCGGCCGGAAAGAGAAGCACCCATGTCACTTGCCATCGACGGCCTCGTCAGCGGTCTCGACACCACGACCATGATCACGTCCCTCATGAAGATCGAGGCGGTCCCGCAGACGCTTCTGAAGAACAAGGTCACCAGCACCCAGAACTACATCACGGCCCTGCAGGCCCTGAATACGAAGGTCGCCTCGCTCGGCGAGCTCGCGACCAAGACCGCCAAGCCGGAGTCGCTGCAGCTGCTGACCGCGACGACGAGCGCGCCGTCCGTCACCGCGAAGACGGCGACCGGCGCCGTCCAGGGCGGGGTCGAGTTCCTCGTCGACACGCTCGCGCAGAGCCAGCAGACCGTGTCACCCGTGCTCAGCGAGTGGATGGACCAGCCTCCCGTGCTGACCTTCGTCGGCAAGGACGGCACCAGGACCGAGGTCACCGCGGCATCCCGCTCCCTCGACGACGTCGTGAAGGCGGTCAACGCCTCCGGCGCCGGCGTGAGCGCGACGAAGGTCGACGCGGGCGGCGGAAGCTTCCGCATCCAGTTCACCGCAACGGAGACCGGCGTGACCGGCGGCTTCGACGTGTACCGGGGCGCCCAGGGCGGCGCGCCGAAGGCCAAGGACCTCCTCACCGCGTCGGGCGGCGTCACGGTGCGCGCCGCGCAGGACGCGAAGGTCACACTCTGGGCGGGCACCGCCGCGGCCCGCTCCGTCACCTCGTCGACAAACACCTTCGACGGCCTGCTCACCGGCGTCGCGGTGACCGTCTCCGAGGTGTCGACGAAGCCCATCTCGGTCACCGTCGGCCGCGACGACGCGGGCATCGCGGGCGTCGCCAAGAGCCTCGTCGACGGCCTGAACGCCATCTTCACCTCCGTCGAGAACCAGACGAAGGTGTCCAGCACCACGAACTCGGCGGGCAACACGGTGACCACGGGCGGCGTCTTCTCCGGCGACAGCACGGTCCGCGACGTCGACCAGCGGCTCCTCTCGGCCGCCACCATGCCCGTCGACGGGCGCTCGCCGTCGTCGATCGGCATCTCCATCACGAAGACCGGCACCATCCAGTACGACGCCGACAGGTTTGCCGCGGCGCTGAAGGACGACCCTGCGGGCACGCAGGCCATGCTGTCCGAGATCGCGTCCCGGGTGTCGACCGCCGCGACCGCGTCCTCCGACAAGTACACCGGGCAGATCACGATGAAGATCACCGGCCAGCAGTCCGAGGTCCGCGTGCTCGGCGACCAGGTGGAGGCCTGGGACCGGCGCCTCGAGACCCGCCGGACGACCCTCGAGCGCACCTATGCCGCCCTTGAGGTGGCGCTCAGCCGGCTCAACTCCCAGTCCTCCTGGCTCTCGGGCCAGCTGGCCTCGCTCAACTCCGGCAGCTCGGCGTGACCCCTCTGGTCCGGACGTCCGGAATCCTCGCCCCCATCGCCTCCCTCGACCTCGGAAGCTCCTCATGACCCTGTTGAACGGCACCTACGCCCAGCGCTCGCAGTACAACCGCGACGCCATCCTGTCCGCCACCCCCGTGCGTTTGCTCACCATGCTGTACGACCGCCTGCTGCTCGACCTCGGTCGCGCCGAGGTCGCTCAGCTCGACGGCCGCTGGGCCGCCGCCTCGGAGAACCTCGTGCACGCGCAGGCGATCGTCGCCGAACTGATGTCGACGCTCAAGGTCGAGGTGTGGGACGGGGGAGAGGGCCTGCTCGCCCTGTACACCTACGCCTCCACGGCCCTCATCAACGCGAACATCCAGCGCGACGTCGCCCTGACCCGCGAGTGCATCGGCCTGCTCGAGCCGCTGCGCCAGGCGTGGCACGAGGCGGCGGCGCAGCTGCCCGCGTCGGCGCCGCAGTCGGTCGGCGCCGGCACGCTCGGCGTTGCCTGACGTGATGCAGGCAACCGGCACTCCCGCGGACGCGGCCACGACGAAGGGGCGACAGCACGACGCCTGGGTCGCCGTGCTCGACGAGCTCGAGCGGAACGCGGCGAAGGCCGCGCACCCGTCAGCACGGCGGGCCGCCGACGGGGGACCGCAGGCGGCGTCCCCCTGGTCGCCGCCCGTCGGGATCGGACCACTCCCGGCGGACCTCGCCGACCGCGCGACGCGGCTGCTCCGAGCCCAGCTCGACGCGGGAACCCTGCTGCAGGAGGAGCGGGCGCGGATCGCCCGGCACCTCGTGACCGTGCGCGCGGTCGACCCCGCGCGCCCCGCCCGGGAGTCGGTCTACCTCGACGTGCTCGGCTGAGCCGCCCCCGCACCCCCCGTTCGGGATTTCCCCTCCCGCTTCCCTAACCGACCGGCTCCGCGCAGCCGATAGCACTCAGTGAGCATGGATCGCTCACTCCCTGGCCACGGATCGGCCGCACGTCCTTTCTTCCTCTCGAAGCGAGCACCCATGCTGGAATCCGTGACCTCGACCGCTCTCACGAGCGCGCTCGACGGCCTGGCGCTGCGCCAGCGCACGATCGCCAACAACATCGCCAACGTCAACACCCCGGGCTACACGGCCAAGCGCGTGCAGTTCGAGGACGCCCTCGCGAGCTCCGTCCGCGCCGGCAGCGGATCCGTCACCGCAACGACCGAGCGCTCGCTCGAGCCGACGCGCCTGGACGGCAACAACGTGAACCTCGACACCGAGACCCTGTCCAACGTCGACACGGTGCTGCGCTACCAGTTCGCCTCCCGCGCCGTCGAGGGCACCTTCTCCGGCGTCCGCACCGCGATGCGGACCAGCTGATGACCTTCGACGCCATCGGGATCGCCGGATCCGGCCTCACTGTGCACCGCAAGTGGCTGGACGCCGTCTCCGACAACATCGCCAACGCGAACACGGCGAAGTCCACGGACGGAGCCGCATTTCAGGCCCGCTACATCCTCGCCCAGGAGGGTGAGGGCACCACCGGCGCGTACGTCGCCGGCACCGAGTACGGCAGCGAGGCCGGCCGCGTGGTGTACGAGCCCGACCACCCGCTCGCCGACGCCGAGGGCTACGTCCGCTACCCCGACATCGACCTCGGCGCCCAGATGGGCTCGCTCATCATGGCGCAGCGCGGCTACCAGGCGAACGCCGCGGTCGTCGACCGCGCCAAGGAGACCTACCAGGCCGCGCTGCAGATCGGACGCAACTGATGCCCATCGCACCCATCGGATCGGTGCTCCCCGTCACGGGCACCCAGGGCGTCGCGGGCACCGCCGCGACGGCCGGAACCGGCGGATCCGGCTTCGCCACCGCCATGACGGGCGCCGTCGACGAGCTGCAGCAGCTGCAGAGCGCGTCGAACGACCTGGCCGTCAAGGCCGTCACCGGCGACCTCAACGACATCCACAACGCCACTATCGCGTCCACCCGCGCCCAGGTCACGCTCGAGCTCGTCGCGGCCGTGCGCAACAAGGGCGTCGACGCGTTCAACGAGATCATGAGGATGCAGGCCTGATGCCCGCTCAGCTCCGCGGCATGTTCGGCCGCCTCGGGAACTCCATCCGCGAGTTCACCATCGCCCAGCGCACCATCGCGCTCATCGGCGTCGCCGTGCTCGTGCTCGGCTCGGTCGCCCTCGCCTCCTGGGCAGCCAAGCCCTCGTACACGCCGCTCTTCTCCGGCCTCGCGCCGGCCGACGCCAACACGATCGTCGAGCAGCTGCGCACCGACGGCGTGCCCTACGAGCTCACGAGCGGCGGATCCACGATCCTCGTCCCCGAGGAGAGCGTCTACGACCAGCGCCTCAAGGCGGCGTCGGCCGGGCTGCCCACGTCCGACAGCGGCGGCTACTCCCTTCTCGACGACATGGGCGTCACCTCGTCGGAGTTCCAGCAGTCGGTGACCTACAAGCGCGCCCTCGAGGGCGAGCTCGCCACCACGATCGGCGCCCTCGACGGCGTCAAGACCGCCTCGGTGCGGCTCGCCATGCCCGAGGAGACCGTCTTCGTCGCCGAGAAGGCCGACCCCACCGCGTCGGTGTTCGTCGAGACCGACCAGGGCGTCACCCTGAACGCCGACCAGGTGCAGGCCATCGTGCACCTGACCTCCGCCTCCATCGAGGACATGAAGCCCACGGACGTCGCCGTGATCGACGCGGCGGGCACCGTGCTCTCCGCCGTGGGTGCGGGCGCGACCGGCAGCACCGCGAAGCAGGCGACCGACTACGAGGACCGCGTGCGCTCCTCTGTTCAGGCCATGCTCGACCGCGTCGTCGGCCCGGGCAACGCGACCGTCGTGGTCGCCGCCGACATGAGCCAGGAGTCCGGTGAGCGGGTGGAGGAGACCTTCACCACGCCCGAGGGCGCCCCGGCGCTCAACGAGACCACCCAGACGGAGGACTACACGGGTGCCGGCGGCACCGCCGCGGGCGTGCTCGGCCCCGACAACATCGCCGTGCCCAACGGCACGAACGGTGACGGCACCTTCGCCTCGGAGTCCACGACCAAGAACAACGCCGTGAACAAGGTGACGGAGTCCACCACGATCCCGGCCGGCACCGTCGCGCGCCAGACCGTGTCGGTCGCGGTGAACCGGGCCGCCGCCGGCGGGCTGAACGTCACCACCGTGTCCGACCTCGTGGCGTCCGCCGCGGGCATCGACGCCACCCGCGGCGACGCGGTGACCGTCGAGGTCGTCGACTTCAACACGGACGCCGCCGCGGACGCGAAGGCCGCGATCGCCGCCGCCGAGGCGCAGGCCGCCGCGGAGGCGCAGGGCGCGCTCCTGCACACCGCGATCATCACCCTCGGCGTCGTCGCGGTGCTGATCACCTCGCTCATCCTGATCGCCAAGCGCTCCCGCAGGCAGAGCCGCGAGGAGGTCGACCTCGGGGTCCTCGCCAACGCGCCGACCACTTGGGACGCCGCCGCGGTGCCGCTCGCGATCGACGACCCCGGCACGACGCTTCCGCTCGAGACGGTCGCGATGCCCGCCCCGCCGGCCCTTCCGGCCGAGCCGCTGCCGATCGACCGCAAGCGCGCGGACATCGACGCGCTCGCCGAGCGCGACCCGCAGAAGACCGCTGAGTTCCTCCGCAGCCTGATGGACGAGAGGCAGCCCGTATGAGCGCCACCGCCGTCGCCGGCCTGAGCGGCGCGCAGAAGGTCGCCGTCATCCTCATGCAGATGGACCAGGCCCGCGCGGCCCAGGTGATGCAGCAGTTCTCCGAGGTCGAGGCCGAGGAGATCACGGCGGAGATCGTGCGCCTGCGCCGCGTCGACTCTGCCGTGGCGGACAGCGCGGTCGCGGAGTTCCACGAGCTCGCGATGAGCGGCAAGCGGCACAGCCGCGGCGGCCGCGACATCGCGGTCGGCCTGCTCGAGGCGTCCTTCGGCTCCGAGCGCGCGGCGGGCGTGATGGACCGCCTCGCCTCCTCCATGGCCGGCAAGTCCTTCGAGTTCCTCGCCGAGGTCGAGCCCGGACAGCTGCGCACGCTCCTCGACGGCGAGCTGCCGCAGACCATCGCGCTCGTGCTCGCCCACCTCCGTGCCGACCGCGCGTCCGCCGTGATGGCCGGGCTCGACGGGGCGCTGCGCACCGACGTCGCCCAGTGCATCGCCACCATGGGCACCGCGACGCCCGAGTCCGTCAACATCGTCGCCTCCGCCCTGAAGGTGCGGGCCGGCGCGGTCGTCACGCCGCGCGAGCCCGTCGAGGTGGTCGGCGGAATCCAGCCGCTCGTCGACATCATCAACCGGTCCGACAGCTCCACCGAGCGCTCGCTGCTCGAGGGCCTCGAGGAGCGCGACCCCCGGCTCGCCGAGGAGGTGCGCTCGCGCATGCTCACGTTCGAGGACCTGGTCAAGCTCGAGGCCCGCGACATCCAGCAGGTGCTGCGCGGCATCGACTCCGCCATGCTCGCGCTCGCCATGAAGGGCGCGCCCGAGGCCGTCGTCGCCGCGATCCGCAGCAACGTCTCTGAGCGCAACCGCGAGCTCCTGGACGACGAGATCTCCTCGATGGGGCCCGTGCGCCTCTCCCAGGTCGAGGAGGCGCGCGCCGAGGTGGTGCGCTCCATCCGCTCGCTCGCGGCCGAGGGGACCATCACCGTGCACAGGGGGGACGAGGACGCGTATGTCGACTGAGGCAGTGTTCGCACGCATGGCGTTCCCCGCCCTGCGCGACGGCGGCCGCGCCGCCGCCGAGGCCCGCGGCGTCGCCCAGGGCCACGCGGCGGGCTACGCCGCAGGCCTCCGCGCCGCGGCGGCCGAGATCGCGGAGCGCGACGCGCGCCGCGAGGCGGAGCACGCGGCTGCCCTACGTGCCGCCGAGGAGCGCACCGAGCGCGCCCTGACCGCCCTCGCTGCCGCGACGCGGGCGCTCGACGAGCGGGCCCTCCCGCTCGTATCCGAGGCCGAGGAGTCCATCGTGACCCTCGCCGTGCAGCTCGCGGAGGCCCTCGTCGGCCAGGAGCTGAGCGTCGCCGAGGTGGCGGCCCGGCTCGCGGTGGAACGCGTGCTCACCATGGCGGCCCCGGACTCCGTCCGCGCCGTCCGGCTCAACCCCTGCGACCTCGCCGCGCTCGACGACAACCTGCGCCGCCGCTCGCGCCTCACCTTCGTGGCCGACCCGTCGGTGGCTTCCGGCGACGCGGTCGCAGACCTCGACGACGGCTTCCTCGATGCCCGCATCAGCACCGCCATGACCCGGGTGCGCGAGGCGCTTCTTGTTCCCGCCTCGCCCGCGGCTGGCGCATCCGCCACGATGATCTCCCCTGCCCCTGCCCCTGCCCCTGCCCCTGCCCCTGCCCCTGTCTCCGCGTTCCCGTCCCCGGTGGACGCCGCGTCCCTGGCGCGGAGGGCCGCGTCATGACCCTCGTCTGGAACCCTCGCCCCGCCGCCGTCTCCTCCGCGCTCTCCGCGGCCCGACCCGAGCGCGTCGGCGTCGTCTCGTCGATCGTCGGCCTCGGCGCCGTCGTCCGCGGCCTCGACGCCGCCATCGGTGACATCGTCACCATCGGGGACGGTGCCGGCGTCGACGCCGAGGTCGTCGCGACGACCCCGGACGGGGTGCGTTGCATGCCGCTCGGTCGCATGGCCGGCGTGAGCGCTGGAGCGCCGGCGCGCTCCAAGGGCGCGCCTATCCTCGTCCCGACCGGCCGCGGCCTCTTCGGCCGGGTGCTCGACGGCCTCGGCCGCCCCATCGACGGCAAGGGTCCGCTCGAGGTCGACGCCATGGTGCCGCTCGACCACGAGACGCCGAACTCCATGCAGCGCGCCCGCATCGACACGCCGCTCCAGCTCGGCGTGCGCGTGCTCGACACCATGACCACCGTCGGCCGCGGTCAGCGCCTCGGCCTGTTCGCCGGATCCGGCGTCGGCAAGTCCTCGCTGCTGTCGATGATCGCCCGCGGCACGGACGCCGAGGTGTCCGTCGTCGCCCTGGTGGGGGAGCGCGGCCGCGAGGTGCGCGAGTTCCTCGAGGACGACCTCGGTCCCGAGGGCCTCGCGCGCTCGATCGTCGTCGTGTCGACCTCCGACGAGCCCGCCATGATGCGCCTGCGCGCCGCCTTCGTCGCCACCCGCATCGCCGAGTCCTTCCGCGACCGCGGCTCGGACGTTGTGCTCATGATGGACTCGCTGACCCGCGTCGCGATGGCGCAGCGCGAGATCGGCCTGTCCGTCGGCGAGCCTCCCGCGACGCGCGGATACCCGCCGTCGACGTTCTCCGTGCTCGCCCAGCTGCTCGAGCGCGCCGGCACCGACAGGATCGGCTCCGTCACCGGCATGTACACCGTGCTCGTGGACGGCGACGATCACAACGAGCCCATCGCGGACGCGGCGCGCTCGATCCTCGACGGCCACGTCGTGCTCGACCGCAAGCTCGCCGTCGTGGGACACTTCCCGTCCGTCGACGTGCTCGGATCCGTGTCCCGCGTCGCCTCGAAGGTGCTCCCGCGCGAGCAGACCGGCATGGCCACAGCCCTGCGCAGCGTGCTCGCCGCACGGCGCACCGCGCAGGACCTGCTCGACGTCGGCGCCTACCAGCGCGGCACGAACCCGCTCGTCGACGCCGCCGTGGACAACGAGGGCGCGATCAATGCGTTCCTGCGTCAGCGGATGGACGACGGCACCTCCTCCGCGGACGCGTGGCAGCGCCTCGCTGAGCTCTGCCGCATGTTGGGGGTGCCGGCATGAGCCGCGCCTTCTCGCTCGCCGGACTGCTCCGGCTGCGTCACGCCCAGCAGGACGAGGCGGGCAGCGCCCTCGCGTCCGCCAACGCCCGGCTCGCCGAGGCGACCGCGCGTCGCGCCCGCACGGCCGCCGTGCTCGCGGGCGAGCCCGTGGCCGTCACCGACTCCGCCACCCTGTTCGCCGTGAGCGCCGCCCGCGCATCCACCCGCGGCATGCTCGCCGAGCTCGACGCCATGGCCGCGTCCCGGCGCGCCGATGTCGACAGCGCCCAGGCCGCGTTCAACGCCGCCCGCACCCGTTCCATCGGCCTCGAGAAGCTCGAGGTCAAGCACACGGAGCGCGTGCTCACCGAGGACGCACGCGCCGAGCAGCTCGTGCTCGACGAGGTCGCGTCCACCGCGTGGCACCGCACCTCCCCGGAGGCGACCCGATGAGCATCGCCGACGTCCTCGGTCGCGTCCAGCAGATCCAGTCCACCATCACCCAGCTGTCCCCGGGCCTCTCGGGCGGCACCGCCAGGTCCAGCACCGGGTCGTCGTCCGCGACCACGTTCGCCGGCGCACTCGCCCAGGCGGAGAGCGCGACCGGTGCGGCCGCGGGTGGCGCACCGGGTGCCGCTGCCGCTGCCGGTGCCGCGGGCGCGACCCTCGCCACGGGATCCGCGGGCGCGAAGGCGACGGCGCCCACCGGCGCGGCCCTGCCCGGCGCGAGCGGGATCACCGGCGACGCCATCGTCGAGACGGCGAAGAAGTACCTCGGCGTGCCCTACGAGCTCGGCGGCGAGGACGCGAACGGCATCGACTGCTCGGGCCTCGTGCAGCGCGTGATGAAGGACCTCGGCGTCGACGTGCCCCGGCTCGTGTCGGGCCAGTCGACGCTCGGCACCGAGGTGACGTCCCTGAAGGATGCCAGGCCGGGCGACCTCATCGTCAACGACAACGGCGGCCACATCTCCATCTACCTCGGCGACAACAAGATCCTCTATGCACCCAAGCCGGGCGACAGGGTGAAGATCAACTCGGTCTACTTCCCGGAGTCGGAGATCGTGACCATCCGCCGCGTCGCTCCGGAGAAGACCATCGCCGCTGCCACGGCCGCCCTCGCCGCCCCGGCGGGGATCGGCGCGGCGGGCAGCGCCCTCGCTCCCGGCACGACCGACCTCGCCACCGCCGCCTTGCGCAGCAGCCTGATGAGCGGAGGATCGCTGTGAACCTGATCCTCACCGCGCCGCGCGCCGCCTCGCCCGTCGGGACGGACGCGACGAGCGGCTCGTCCGCGTCCTCGGGTGCGGACGGCTTCGGCGCCGCCATGCTGGCCGTCGCGGCCCCCGCCGGCTCCGGCCGTTCCACCGGTCCCGCAACGGCTCCGGCCGCGGCGTCCGCGAACGGCGGCGCGATGGCCGGCGGGCAGGGCTCCGCGTCCGCCCCCTCAGCGCCCGTCTCGGCGCCCGTATCGACGCCCAGTGCACCGCCCGTCGCGACCACTGATTCCACTCAGGACGCGTCCGCCGCCGCCGCCGCCGCCGCCGTCATCGCCGTCATGACCGCTTCGCCCGTCGCCCCGCTCGCGGCCTCCTGGCCGCCGGTCCGCCCGCTGCCTGCCGCCGCGCTCGACGTCGATCCGGGGGCGCGTCCCGCGACCGACGCCGCGGCTGAGGATGCCGCAGACCCCGCGAGCGGTGCTGCCGTCGACGAAGCCGACACCGACACCCACCCTGCTTCCGACCCGGTTCCGGCCGACGGGACCGCGGGGCACCCGACCGCCCCGGCCGCCCCGCCGACCGCCCCGGCCGCCCCGCCGACCGACGGCGCCCTGATCACCGAGGCCGCCACGGTCGCCACCCCTGCCGCCGCCCCCGACCGTGCCGTTGTCCCGGCTGTCGCCCCCACCGCGACGCTCGGCACCGACGCCACGGCCGCCCGCACCGCGGGGACGTCGACCCCGCTTGCTCCCGCCGCACCGGTATCCGGCACGCCCGTGTCCGCGGGATGGGCACCCTCCGCGCCGATTGAGGGCGACTCGCCCGCCAAGGCCGCGACGCCGACGGCCGGCACGAGCATCCCGGCTGCGGCATCCGCTGCCGGTACCGCTGCGGCAACCGCACCCATGAGCACGACGGGAACAGCGGCCACCGCCGTGCCCGGGACCGCCGTCATCGCGGAGACGTCCGCGGGTTCCGCGGCCGGCGCGCCCACGGCTCCCGCCGGCCACGCGACGGCCGGCACGCCGGTCGTCGCCGCCGCAACCACCGCTGCGGTGACGGTCACACCGGGATCGCCGGCCGCGGTGGTCGCCGCGTCGACTCCAGCCGTCCGCGCGCCATCGCGCCCGGAGGACACGGCGGTGCAGTCGACGTCGGCAACGACCGCCGCGCCGGCCGCCGCGCCTCAAACGGCCCCGGTCGGCGTTCCCGCGGCAGCAGCACCCGCCACGGCGACCCCCGCCGCGCCTTCGGCCCCGGTTCCACTGCCCGCGCAGCTCGCCAAGCCGATCTTCACCCTCGCGGCCGCGGGTCACGGCGAGCACGTCGTCACCGTCACCCTCGCTCCCGACAACCTCGGGCCCGTCACCGTGCGCGCCCACGTCTCGGCGGAGTCCATGCAGGTGCAGCTGTTCGCCGCCTCCGACCTCGGTCGAGACGCGGTGCGGGCGATCCTGCCGGACCTGCGCCGGGACATCGCCGCAACGGGCCTGCAGACGAGCCTGGACCTGTCGTCGCAGAACCAGCCGTCCGACCCGCGCGGGCACGCGCCCGAGCGGCCCCGGCCCTTCGGTGAGCGCGGCTCCGGCCGACAGCCCATCGCATCCGCCACCGAGCGCGCGCCCCGCGCCTCGGCCTACGGGCCGCTTCCCACCATCGACGTGCTCGCCTAGAGACCTGAGGAGTTCCCATGCCCATCGACGCGATTTCCGCGACCACTTCGCCCACGACCACGCCGACCCGCGCGCCCAAGCAGACCATGGACGGCGAGGTCTTCATGTCCCTGCTCGTGTCGCAGCTCCGCAACCAGGACCCGAGCTCGCCCATGGACACCAACGAGATGATCGCCCAGACGACCCAGCTCGCCATGATGGAGAAGATCACGGCGATGACCACCACCAGCGAGGAGAACTTCTCGCTGCAGATGCGCATGGCGTCCGCCTCGCTCATCGGCAAGCAGGTCTCCTACGCGGGACCGGACGGGGCCACGGTCACCGGAACCGCCACCTCGGTCTCCTACGCGGGGGCCGTGCCCCAGGTGACCGTCGACGGCAAGGCCGTCTCCCTCGACGTGATCGCCGGCATCACGGCCGCCGCATCCGGCTCGCCGGCATCACCGACGTCCCCGGCTTCGCCCGCCGCATCCGGCTCGCCGGCCTCCCCGGCCTCGTCCTCCTCTCTCTGACCACCAGATCTTCCGCACACACCAACCGCGTAATCATTTCCGAAAGGCAGCTTCCATGCTTCGCTCGCTCTACTCCGGCATCTCCGGCCTCCGCTCGCACCAGACCATGCTCGACGTGACCGGCAACAACATCGCCAACGTCAACACCGCCGGCTTCAAGGGCTCCGCGGTCCAGTTCCAGGACACGCTCTCGCAGCTCACCCAGGGCGCGGGCGGCCCGCAGGCCGGACTCGGCGGCACCAACCCCGCCCAGGTGGGCCTCGGCGTGCAGGTCGCCGGCATCAGCACCAACTTCGCCCAGGGCTCGTCGCAGGCGACGGGCCGCGCCACGGACATGATGATCTCCGGTGACGGCTTCTTCGTGACCCGCCAGGGCAACGAGACGCTGTACTCCCGCGCGGGGGCCTTCGACGTCGACGCGGCGGGCCGCCTCGTCACGCCCGACGGCTCCATCGTCCAGGGCCTCCCCGCCGTGAACGGCGTCGTCAACGAGGGTGGCCGCATCGGCGACCTGACCCTTCCGATGAACACGGTTGCCGGCGCCATCGCGACGAGCACCGCGACCATCGGCGGCAACCTGCCCTCCGATGCGGCCGTCGGCACCCAACTCGTCCGCGACATCGAGGCCTTCGACGCGGCCGGCAGGTCCCGCACCCTCACGCTGACCTTCACCCGCTCGGCCGCCGGCTGGGACGTCGCGGGTGCCGACGGCACGGGCGCGACGGGCGCCGGGTCCCTGACCTTCGCCAACGGCCTGCAGACCGGCGGCGGGAACGTCACCGTGGGCGGCGTCACCGTGCAGCTCGACTCCATCACCGGCTACGCCAAGCTCAGCACCCTCGCCGTCAGCGGCCAGGACGGCCGCAGCGCCGGAACCTTCGCCGGCTTCAGCGTCGGCAAGGACGGCACGGTCATCGGCTCCTTCACCAATGGCGCCTCGGAGGCGGTGGGCCGGCTCTCGCTCGCGACCTTCGCGAACTCGGCCGGTCTGGAGAAGGCCGGCGGCTCGACCTACCGCGCGACGTTCAACTCCGGCGCCGCCACGATCGGCGCTCCCGGCGCCGACGGCCGCGGCACGGTCAGCAGCGGCACGCTCGAGATGTCCAACGTCGACCTCTCGCAGGAGTTCACCAACCTGATCGTCGCCCAGCGCGGCTTCCAGGCGAACGCCCGCATCATCACCACCTCGGACGAGGTGCTTCAGGAGCTCACCAACCTGAAGCGCTAGTCCGGCGCACGCGGCGTCGGTCCGGGCCTTCCGCCCGGATCGGCGCCGTTCGTGTACCCGGGCACCGAGCCGGTGGGGGCAGGTGTTGGCGTCAGCGCCGGGCGACGGCGTCCGCGGCGGCGTAGCGTTCGGCCAACGATCCCCGACGAGCGGAAGGGAAACCGGCCGTGGCCCGACTCCTGTACACCGGCATCACCTCACTGGACGGCTACGTCGCCGACACCGGCGGGCGCTTCGACTGGAGCGTCCCCGACGAGGAGGTGCACGCCTTCGTCAACGAGGTCGAGCGCCCCATCGGCACCTACCTCTACGGCAGGCGCATGTACGAGGTTCTCTCGGTGTGGGAGACGCTTGGCGGGGAGGGCGAGCCCGACGTGATGCGCGAGTACGCCGACATCTGGCGCTCGGCCGACAAGGTGGTCTTCTCCTCGACCCTGCCCGAAGCCGCCGTGACGGCGCGCACCCGCATCGAGCGGGAGTTCCACCCCGGGCGCATCCGCGCCTGGAAGGCGGAGGCCGACCGCGACCTGTCGATCAGCGGCCCCCACCTGGCGGCGCAGGCATTGCGGTCGGGGCTCGTCGACGAGGTGCAGCTGTTCGTCTCGCCCGTCGCAGTCGGCGGCGGCAACCGGTTCTTACCGGATGGGCTGCGCGTCGACCTCGAGCTGCTCGACGAGCGCCGCTTCGGCAACGGCGTCGTCTACCTGCACTACGCCGTCGTAGGGCGTCAGTAGCCTGGCGGGATGACGCGACCGCTCTCCGATTTTCCCCCCTTCATCTACGGGACCACCCGCCTCGGGCACGCCGACGTGCCCCGCGAGCAGCAGCGCGCCATGGCTCGGGCCGCCATCGACGCCGGGCTGTGGATGCACACGTCGCGGCAGTACGACCACGCGCTCGAGGTCCTGGGGGAGGTGTTCGCGGAGAACCGCGACGCCATCCCTCCGCTCATCGTCAAGCTCGGCGGCGGCACGGCGGCGTCGGTACGCGCCACCCTCGCCGAGAACGTCGAGCCGCTCGGTATCGAGAGGATCGCTGTCGGTCAGCTCAGCGCGACCGACGAGTTCGCCGAGGCCATGGTCAGCGGTGGACCGATCCTCGACGAGCTGCGCGGGATCCGGGACGAGGGTCTCGTCGGGCGCTTCGTGCTGGAGATCTTCCCGTGGACGTCGGCAGCACCGCTCGCCGCCCTGCGCGCGGGCCACCTCGAGGGGCTCGTCGACGGCTTCATCCTCTACCTCAACCCGCTGCAGCGCTTCGCGTCGAACGAGCTGTGGGACGAGCTCCTGCAGCGGGACGCGTCCATCATCTCGATGCGCACGGTCAGCGGCGCGCCGGTGCACACCCTCCGCGACGTGCCCGGAGCGGCGTGGCTGCCTTACCTCCAGGAGCGGGCGGTCGAGGTCGCGCCGATCTTCGAGCGGTCGGGAATCGCGAGCTGGGCGGAGTTCTGCATGCGATTCGCGCACAGCACCCCGCAGGTCGTGTCGACAGTCGGGTCCGCCAGCCGCCGCAGGCACCTCGACGAGCTCGTCGAGGTTAGCCATCGCGTCGAGCCGCTTCACGCGGACATCGTGGACGAGCTGTTCGCCCTGCAGCGCCACTGGTCCGACGAGGTGGACGTGCACGCCGAGCCCTGGACGATGTAGCGCCGGCGCTCCCGCCGGTAAGCGACTCCACGTGGAAATAGGGGTCTCTCCGGCACGGATGGTGCCTCTGCGGAGCGTTCCGTGGGTCTCTATGCGCCGATACTCACGACGCGCTCGGTATTAGTGCGGTGCTTATCGGATCGTATCCCCGGGCGTATGCGGCTCTTTTCCGGCTTTCTCGGATTTGCCATGGCCTATCCTCAGCAGCCGTTTTCCCCGGTGCGACGCATTCTCCTTGGATCACTTGTCGCTTTTCCTTGTGATTTCGCGCCGTTGCCGCTGTTAATCCGCCGTGAGGGCGTCCTTATTCATGCGCAGGGCGCCCCGCCCGCGGGCGGACGCGGTACAGCTACGGATTCCCGAAGAACACCGCTGGTGCACGGGGAATCGCGGCCTGGGTTCGCCCGCGTGGGTGCTCTGCGAACGGGGGAGCATGCCCATGGGACGAAAGTCAAGTCCCTGGGCGTCTCTTTTCGCGCCGCGTACCGTCTTCTTTATCGGGAGTACTGCGGCGGTATGCCGCATAAGGGGCGAAGAAGCATGGCAATCGGATACAACAGCGCACTCGAGGTCGTCGCACTCAGCGACCACGAATGGCGTGTGTGCGACGGCGAGGTGGAGCCGGGCGACGCGCGCCGCATCCTCGCTTATATCGAGAAATGCGACGGACTTTACGAAGTCATGTCGATGAAGCCCATGCCGTGCGTGTGCGGCCGATTCTGTTCTTTCGACGACGCGCTGACGCGGATCAGCGCAGACCGCGAGTCGGGCGTGAACCGACTCGCGATAAGTGCGGGGTAACGCCATGAGCGACGTCGACATCGTGCGCCGAGACGCGCCGCCCCGGTACTTCCTCTCGCACGGCTACGACACCGACCTCCTCGAGGGCGTGCCCTGCGAGGGGCCGTACTCGTCGCGCGAAACCGCGGAGGAGGCGGCGGCTCAGCTGCTGCTCGCCCTCAGCGGCACCGACGGCTGAGCGGCACCGCTTCCGACAGTTCCGGTCAGAGCCGACTCCGGTCCGACCTGTTTCCGGTCAGCCCCGCCTTCGGTCAGAGCTGCTCGGTGGGCACCGCGAAGGTGTCGCACGCACCAGCGCCGCCCTCGCGACCGGCCTCGAACCAGCGCTGGCGCTGCTCGGCCGATCCGTGGGTCCACGAGTCGGGGTCGACCTGGCCGCCGCTCGCCGCCTGGATGCGGTCGTCACCGACGGCCGCTGCGGCGTTGAGGGCGTCCGCGACCTGCTCGCGGGTGACCGGCTCGAGGAATGTCACGCCCGCATCGTCGCGGACGGTGGAGGCGGCACCCACCCAGGCGCCGGCGTAGCAGTCCGCCTGCACCTCGAGGCGGATGGTGTCCGACCCGGGACCAGTGTTGCTACGGTCGGCGCGCTCGAAAGCGCCGCTCAGCTGCTGGATGTGGTGGCCCCACTCGTGGCCGACGACGTACATCTGAGCGAGCGGTCCGCCGCTGGCGCCGAACTGGCTCCGCAGCTGGTCGAAGAAGGCCGTGTCCACGAACAGCGCCTGGTCGGGCGGGCAGTAAAAGGGACCGCTCGCGCTGGTCGCGTTGCCGCAGCCGGTCGTTGTCCCGTCCGTGAAGAGGAAGAACTCAGGGGTCGTGTAGTTGGCGATGCCGATGGCGGGGGCCTCGGTCGCCCAGTAGGTGTCGAGGCTGTCCGCCGCGCCGGCCATGCGGCAGTCGATGCTCTCGTTCGCGTCCTCGCCGGTCTGGCAGTCGGCGAGCGGCTCGGAGACCGTGGGGCCGCCGGCCCCTCCCGTGCCGCCCCCGTTGACGAGGCCGGAAAGGTCCACGCCCGTGAACTGGGCGATGAGGAACACGGCGATCACGGCGATGCCGCCGCCACCTGCGGCGATGCCGGTGGTGCGCCCGCGGCGCTTGACCTTGCTGCTGTCGATACGGGCGTTGTCGTTGAAGGACATGAATCGACCGTACCGGGGCGGGGGAGCGGGCGCTGCGAGGCACACCCTGCGGCGGCACCTGGCGGTCTGTGGTGGTGCTGCCCCAGGTCCGGCTTCCCGCGGCTACGTCGCGTTGGTGAGCAGCCAGTCCAGCGCGGCCGGGCACTCGGAGAGCACGGACACGTGCCCGTCGTCCGGCCGCCGCCAGAGCTCCGCCCTCGGGCAGTGCGTGGCGAGCCACTCGGAGTGCGAGGGCGGCACGACGCGGTCCCGGCCGCCGTGCACGAGGAGCACGGGCGCCCGCACGTCCGTCACGTCGAAACCCCACGGGGTGACGAAGGCGACGTCGTCGTCGATCAGCCCGTCGGAACCGTCCGCGGCGGCGAGGCCGACGTCGTCGCTCAGCGACGACCAGGCGCCCGCGAGCGCGTCATAGTCCCGCTCGACGAAGCTCTCGGGATCGAACTCGGCGGTCGCCTCGTACCGCTCGCGCGCGTCCCGCCCCTCCGCCGCCGCGCGCAGCGAGGCGCCGTCGGACGCCATGCCGCCGAACCAGTCGATGCCGTCCGCATCGAATG
This sequence comes from Planctomonas deserti, assembly GCF_003067705.1. Classification (GTDB taxonomy): domain Bacteria; phylum Actinomycetota; class Actinomycetes; order Actinomycetales; family Microbacteriaceae; genus Planctomonas; species Planctomonas deserti. Next base: position 420,723 of record NZ_QANL01000004.1, on the reverse strand, counting down.
GCGCCAGCCCCGCGAGGTTCACCACCCCGGACACGCGGTCGGGAAGCAGCGCCGCGCAGGCGAGCGCGTGCGGACCGCCCCCGGACGCGCCCATGACCGCGAACCGTTCGAGGCCGAGCGCGTCGGCGACTGCCGCGACGTCCTCCGCGGCGGTGGCGACCGACCGCCCCGGCCGCGGCGTGGACCCGCCGTAGCTAGGCCGGCCGTACGACACGAGCCGGATGCGCCGCTCCGCCGTCCAGGCGAGAAGCGGCGCGAGGAGCGCGCCGGTCTGCGGCGACCCGTGATGCCAGATGATGGTCAGCCGCCCGTCGCCACCCGGGTTCCCGCTCCCGACGCCGGGATCCCCACTTTCGTGGACCCCGAAGCCCGGGTCCCCACTGTCGTGGGCCCGCACCACTCGCCCGTCCGGCGTCCGCACATCCCGCGTCTCCACCATGCCCTCACCGTAGAGCCCCCGCCCCCGCACCGCGCCCCTCCCACCAACCGCGTCGCCGAGCAACCACACGGTCGCTGAGCCAACACAGTGCTGAGCCACCCCGGTCACTGAGCTCGTCGAAGCGACGCAAGCTGCGCTGACACGGCCGCGTCCCTTCGACGGGCTCAGGGACCGAGGCGGTGCCGTCGATCAGCATCGGCAGTTCCCGAGAGCTTCGCGGGCACGGACGGAATATGGGTGGCGCGGCCGCCGGCACTCCTGAGCGACCCGTGGACGGTCACCACGGTCGCTGAGCGTGTCGAAGGGACGCAAGGTGCGCTGACACGGCCGCGTCCCTTCGACGGGCTCAGGGACCATCGAGTTACGTTCGCCGGTATAGGCCGTTCCCGAGAGCTTCGCGAGCATGTATGGATTGCGGGTGGTGCCGCTGCCGGGGCTCCTGAGCGACCCGTGGGCGGTCACCACGGTCGCAGCTTGTCGAAGCGACGTGAGGTGTGCTGTCACGGTTGCGACCCTTCGACGGGCTCAGGGACCGCCGAGTTACGTTCGCCGGCATCGGCCGTACCCGAGGGCTTCGCGAGCATGGCCGGAATGCGGGTGGTGCGGTTCCCGGGACTTGCGGGGCGTTCCGTGGGCGGTCACCACGGTCGCTGAGCTTGTCGAAGCGACGCAACGCGCGCTGACGCCGTTGCGTCCCTTCGCCGGGCTGAGGGACCGCCGGGTTCCGTTCGCCGGTATCGGCCGGTCCGAGGGCTTCGCGAGCATGGACGGGATGCGAGTGGTGCGGTTGCCGGGACGGTGGGCGATTCCGGGGCGGTCACCACGGTCGCTGAGCTTGTCGAAGCGACGCAAGGTGCGCTGAGACGGTGCATCCCTTCGACAGGCTCAGGGACCGTGAAGAGCTGCTGATTGGGCACGGTCAGTCACCGGGTGGGGTCGGTTCTGGGGAGCGATCTCGGTCATGCGTTCGGAGGCGGTGTCGGCGGGCGTTCCAGTCCTGCACCGCCCTGCTCTTCGTCGCGAGGTGGCGGGCTTCCCGGTTCGGGCTGATGGATCTCGGTGGCAGCAGCAGGCACTGCCCGTCGGTTCGTCGGATGTCCCAGCCGTTGTTGTGGAGGAGCAGGTGGTGGTGTTTGCAGAGCAGGACCCCGTCGGCGATGTCGGTCTTGCCGTGGTCTCGTTTCCACTGGTTGATGTGGTGGGCCTCGCACCAGGACGGTGGCCGGTCGCAGCCCGGCCACATGCACCCGCCGTCCCGCACCGCGAGTCCGATGCGCTGGCGGGCGGTGAAGAGCCGCTGCTCGCGTCCGACGTTGACGCACTGCCCGTCGTCGTCGAGGACCACCGCGACCGTTCCCGTACTGCAGATCTCGCGGCGGATGGTGCCAATACTCACCGCCTCGCCGGTGTCCTGGATCGAGCCGTGGCCTTCGCCGGAGTCGAGGCTCTCCTTGGTGACGATCACCCGAACGGCGGGGCGGCGTGAGCCGAAGACCTGGCCAGGGTCGGCGTCCGCGCCGATGCGCAGCAGCTCCAGGAACCCGTCCGCGGCCAAGCGCTCCGTGGAGCGGGAGTCGTTGACGATGGCATCGATCCGGGCGCGGTCCTTCTCCTTCACGAACCTCGGCCCGCCGCGTCGCGGGTTCGTCAGTTCGTCGAGGACGGAGAGGAGGAACGCGCCGGGTTCTGGTGCGTAGAGGAACTTGCCCTCCACCATCCCGTCCGGTCGCTTCCAGGCCTTGAGGTGTTGCTGGTCGAGCTGGGCCTTCTCGCGGTCGGCGACTTCGGTGTCGTCCAGGTCGTCCCGCAACTGCCTCGCCCGACGATGCAACTGGCCCGCCGTGAGGGTCGTCGCGTCTTCGAGCAACTCGACCGCGGCCTCGGACAGCGACTCGGGGGGTACCGAGTCGCTGGGCAGCCCGAGCCCGGTACGAATGGCGTCCGCCTGAGCGATCGAGATCCGTCCGTCGGTGACGGCATGCGCGATCGGCGCGTGCCACGGGGTCGGGGGCGTCGGGAGTTCGGGGTGCTCGCGCTGCAGCGTCTCCACCGCGGCGGTTTCGGCGAGCATCTTGCCCACTTCGACGATCGAGACGGCGCCGCCCTTGGTGGTTCCGGTGATCGCCTCCACCATGGCCTGTGGTGTGCGGTAGCCCTCCTGCTGGGCGAGGCCGGCCGAGCCGAGATCTGGCTCAGAGCGGCGGCTCAGTTCCGCGGCTATCGCGGCGGTGATGGTGTCGCAGCAGTGTCGTGCGTCGGAGATAGCCTGCAGCGCGTCGAGCAGTTCCTGCTTCGGGAGCGTGGCGACGGACGCGGGTGAGGAGCCCAGGCGTGCGACGGTGTCCGCTGTGCGGAGGAGCGTCGCTGCCGGGTTTGCCATAGCACACATTCTACCAGATCGAAAGTTTCTTCGACGAGGAACTTTGGCCCTGTGGAGAACTTCCACGAGCCCGATCCAGGGAAGCGAGCGTCCCTTCGACAAGCTCAGGGACCGTTAAGGGGCACCACCACCGCACCGCATCCGCCGGCGCACCGCCACCGCGCCCCCGCGCGGCACCCCCGCGCGGCACCCCCGCACCCCCCGCCCGCCGGCGCCCCAGCGCGGCGCCCCCGCATTCATGGCGGCGCAACCCCCGGAACCGATTGCCGCCGCCCCACGTCGGGGGTAGCGTCAGGCACCTAGGACGCCGACGTTGACGCCGAACCCCGGGGAAGGGGACGCTCATGCTCACGCACCGCACTCAGGTCCGCCGCATCGCACTCGGGCTTGCCGCAGCTGTCACGGTCGGGGTGGTGATGACGGGGGCGCCGGCCACGGCGAGCGTCCTCGAACAGGACACCCTCGAGCAGGACACCCTCGAGCAGGACACCGGCCGGCAGGGGAAGGACTCCCGCGGCGGCTGGTGGTGGCCGGGACACGGCGACACCGGCCCGCAGCCCACCTCGGTCGGCTACGGCGGCGCGGTGTCGTCGGTCGACGAGTCCGCGAGCCGGGTGGGCCTCGAGGTGCTCAAGCACGGCGGCAACGCGGCGGATGCGGCAGTCGCGACGGCGTCCGCCCTTGGCGTCACCGAGCCGTACAGCGCGGGCATCGGCGGCGGCGGATACTTCGTGTACTTCGATGCGAAGACCGGCACCGTGAGCACCATCGACGGGCGCGAGACGGCCCCGGCCGGCATCACCCCGGACGCCTTCCTCGACCCGGCCACCCAGCTGCCCTACCCCTTCACTCCCCAGCTCGTCTCCTCGGGCGTCTCCGTCGGCGTGCCCGGCACTCTCGCCACGTGGGAGACGGCGCTCGACCGCTTCGGCACCAAGCCCCTTGGCCTGATGCTCGCGCCGTCGATCCTGCTCGCCGCCCGCGGCTTCACCGTGGACGAGACCTTCCGCAGCCAGACCGAGCAGAACCTCGTCCGCTTCCGCGCCTTCCCCGACACGGCGGAGCTGTTCCTTCCCGGCGGTGAGCTCCCCGAGGTGGGAACCCGCTTCCGCAACCCGGACCTCGCCCGCACGCTCACGCGCATCGCGCTGGGCGGCACGGAGGAGTTCTACCAGGGACCGATCGGTCGCGAGATCGCCGACGTCGTGCAGAACCCGCGCGTGGACCCGGCGTCGGGGCTGCCGGCACCCGCCGGCACCATGACCGCGGAGGACATCGCCAACTACAGGGTGGCCGAGCAGGCGCCGACCAGGGTCGCCTACCGCGGCCTCGACGTCTACAGCATGGCCCCCTCCTCCTCCGGCGGCACGACGGTCGGCGAGGCCCTCAACATCCTCGAGAACCACGACCTCGGCACCGAGAACCTGGGCGACAGCCTGCACCTCTACCTCGAGGCGTCCGCCCGGGCGTACGCGGATCGGAACGCCTACGTCGGCGACCCGGCCTTCGTCGACGTGCCGACCGAGACCCTGCTCAGCCAGAGGTTCGCGGACTCTCGCAACTGCACCATCGATCCCGACCGGGCAGCACCGAAGCCCGTGCCCGCCGGTCCGCTGGACGGCTCGGGATGCGCGGTCGCGACGGTGCCCGAGGAGCGCGAGACGGAGAACATCTCCACGACCCACCTCTCGGTGGTGGACAAGTGGGGCAACGCCGTCGCCTACACGCTCACGATCGAGCAAACGGGCGGATCCGCGATGACCGTTCCCGGCCGCGGCTTCCTCCTCAACAACGAGCTCACCGATTTCAGCACGGTGTACGTGGAGACGGACCCCAACCGCATCGAACCGGGGAAGCGCCCGCGCTCCTCGATGGCCCCCACGATCGTGCTCAAGGACGGCCAGGTGCGGTACGTGCTCGGCACCCCCGGCGGCGCGACCATCATCACGACGGTCCTGCAGATCCTCATCAACCGGATCGATCTCGGGATGACCCTGCCGGAGGCCGTCGCGGCGCCCCGCGCCTCGCAGCGCAACACCGCCGGCGCCACCGACACGACGCCCGAGACGCCGCAGACCCCCGCCGAGCCCGCGTTCGTCGAGGCGTACTCCGACCTGCTCGCGCCCTACGGCCACGAGCTCGTGCGTTCGGGCGACGCCCTCACGGCGGCGGCCGAGATCGGTGCGGCGGCGGCGATCGAGCGGGACGCGTCCGGGAAGCTGACGGCGGCCGCCGAGCCGGTCCGCCGCGGCGGCGGAACGGGCCTCGTGGTGCGCCCCGAGCGGTAGAGGACCCAGCACCCCCACGCCGCCCCACCCTCAGCCGAGGGCGGGGCGGAGGCGGTGCCGGAAAATCGCGCGCTCGATGAGGGTCCAGGTCGTCGACACCGCGAGGTAGAGCGTTGCGGCGAGCGGTACGAGCGCTGCGAACACGACCGTCGCGAGGGGCGCCCAGCTGAGCGCGCGGGTCATCCGCAGCACGGCCTCGGGCGCGTCCTCCGCGGGCGGCTCCGCGAACCGCAGCGCGTGCACCCGCGAGACCGCGGCGACCGCGGCGATGCCGGCGAGCAGAACCAGGTAGACGAGCACGCCCGGCCACGCCGCCGCGCTCGCGCCGAGGAAGGCCGGCAGGGAGGCGCCGAGCGGCACGGAGAGCAGGTGCTCGGCCAGCAGCCCGTTGGGATGCCCGTCGATCGTGGCGAGCACGAACAGGCCGTAGAGCACGGAGAGCACCGGCGCCTGGAGCAGCGTCGGCAGGCAGCCGGCCAGCGGCGATGCCTTCTCCTCCGCGTACAGCTCCATCGTCTTGCGCTGCAGGAGCTCGGGATCCTTGCCGTACCGGCGGCGAAGATCCCGCAATCGCGGCGCGAGCCGGCGCCTGGTGAGCTCGGCCCGCACCTGCGAGCGGCCGACGGGGAGGAGGAGCAGGCGCACGGCGATCGTCACGACGACGACGGCGAGCGCGGCGGAGAAGCCGCCGGAGAGGGGCGCGAGGGCCTGAGCCAGCACGGTGACGAGGGTGTAGGCGAGGTCGAGCACGGTCGCGACGGGCGCGAACGAGTAGATGTCCAACGAGGGGTCCTAACGGTCAGAGGAGCGGGGATCCGTGAGCGACCGCGCTGCCCCGGGACCGGAGGGCCGGAGAGGGACTAGGCGGCCGCGACGGACCGCGCCGGCGCGCGCGTGCGCGGACGACCGGCGGTGTTGGGGTGCCGCGGGGCGGCGATCCTCGTCAGGACCTCCTCGTGCTGTCGCGCCCGGGAGCCCACCGTGAGCGTGAAGGCGACGATGAGCACCGCGAGGTAGCGCGACGCGAGGAGCACGGCGCCCGCGAGCACGACGACGCCGGTGACCAGCGCCGCCGACGGCTCTGCCGGTGCCACCGCGAGCGTCACCAGGGACAGCGTCGCGACGGCGACGAGCCAGGTGATGAGCGCGCGCACGGGGTCCTCTCGGGAACGGTGTTCTGGAAGACTATCGAGGCACCTCGTCCCGGCGCATCCGCAGCACACGCTTTTTCCCCAGGAAGGGAACGCCAGGATCGAGGGAGAGCGGTCGCCCCGGCTCGGGGACGCCGCCCCTCTCCGCTCTGACAGGATGCGGCGAGGACAGAAAACGGACGCGACCACCCGGTTGCGACCGCCGGACGACACGGGAGCACTGTGGACACTCGCGCGGCGCGACTCGCACGCGCGTCCGTGACCGCGTCGGTCTCCACGCTCGTGACCGCGCTGTCGCACGCCGTCGCCGGCGGCACCGCTCCGCACCCGGCCCTGGTCCTCGTCGCCTTCGCCCTTGCCCTGGTCTTCTGCCTCGCGCTCACCGGCCGTGCGCTGTCCGCTTCGCGGGTGCTGGTCGCGGTGGGCGTCTCCCAGGCGCTGCTGCACGGGGTCTTCGCCATGACGGGCGCGCCCTCCGCCGCGCTGCAGGCGAGGATGGCCGAGACCGCGGGGATGTCCGGAACGCCGGTGATGGCTCACGCGTCCGGCATGGGCCACACCGCCTCGCTCGCGGATTCCGCGGCCGTGGTCGGGCACCACGGATCGCTCATGCCGGCGGATGCCGCGGCCGGTGGCGTCGACTCCGGCATGCTCCTCGCCCACGTGCTCGCCGGACTGGTGACCGTGCTCGCGCTGGTCGCGGGCGAGCGCTCCTTCTGGGGCCTCTTCGACTCCCTGCGCCTCGCCGGCTCCGCGCTCCTGCGCGTCGTCGTCCTCGTCGCTGTCCTCCCGACCCGTCCGGTCCGGCCGAGCTCCTTCGTGATCGCGGGAGCGCTCTTCCGCCCTCGGCCCCGGGAACGCCTGATGCTCGCGCTTCGGCACCGCGGCCCGCCGGCCCTCACCGTCTAGCACGCGCTCACCTCGCTAGCACGCGCTCACCTCGCCGCAGCCGCAGCCGCAGCCGCAGCCGCGAGCGTTCTTGTAATGCCGCGCGATCGCGGCATCCTCTTCGGCGTCCGCGCCGAACCATTTCCGAGACTCCGTCTCATCTCTTCGAGGCTTCCGCCTCTTCCTCGTTAGGAATCGTCATGTCCGCACACTCCGTCCGTACCCTCTCCGTCGCCGGCGCCGCCGGCCTCCTCCTCGCGCTGTCGGCCCCGCTCGCCGCGAGCGCGCACGTCACCATCGACCCGGGCAGCGCCGAGCCCGGCAGCTACACGGTGCTCACCGTGAAGGTGCCGAACGAATCCGCCACCGCGGCCACCAACCGGGTGGAGCTGCAGCTGCCCTCAGACACTCCGTTCTCGAGCGTCCGCTACGTCCCCGTGCCCGGGTGGTCGGCCCAGCTCGTGACCAGCACGCTGCCCGAGCCGGTGACCGTCGGGGAGAGCGAGATCGCCGAGGCCGTCACCTCCGTCGTGTGGACGGCTCAGGCGGGTTCCGAGATCGGCCAGGGCCAGCTGCAGCAGTTCGACCTGTCCGTGGGCCCCGTGCCCGACACCGGATCCATCACGCTCCCGGCGGTGCAGAGCTACACCGACGGCGAGGTGGTGGAGTGGACGGAGACCGCGGCCGACGCGGAGCACCCCGCCCCCGTGCTGTACATCACCGACACGCCCGCCGACGCGCACGCGGGCCACGACGCCGACGCCGCCGCGGATGCGGACGCCGACGCGGCGACCGTCACCGCGAGCGACGACGGCGCGGCGACCTCCGCGGCCGCTCAGCAGCAGCCCGTCGACGCGCTCGCCCGGGTGTTCGGCATCCTCGGTCTCGTCGTCGGCATCGTCGGCGTCGCGCTCGCGGTCACGTCCCGTCGCAAGGCGGCCAACTGATGGCGGAGCGCACGCGGGCAGCACGACGGGTCGCGCTGCTCGCTGCCGTCGCGCTCGCGGCTGCGCCCGCGCTGCTGATCGCCGGACCGGCCCAGGCGCACAACTACCTGGTGTCCTCGACGCCGGCGGAGGGCGACACCCTCACGGAACTGCCGGACCGCTTCGACATCACGACGAACGAGGCGCTGCTCGACCTCGGCGGCAGCACCGGCGCGTTCGCCCTGCAGGTGACGGATGCGGACGGGCTGTACTACGGCGACGGCTGCCTCGACATCACCGGCCCGTCCCTGTCCACCGCGGCCGAGCTCGGCGCACCGGGCACGTACACGGTCCAGTGGCAGGTGGTGTCGGCGGACGGGCACTCGGTGTCCGACGAGTTCGCCTTCGAGTGGGCTCCGGCCGCGGCGAGCGAGGAGTCCACGGGCTCCACGGCGCCGCCCGTCTGCGGAGAGGGCGACGATTCCGCCGCCCCCGATGGAGCCGCCGCGGACGAGGACGGGAGCACCCCGGTACCGGCGCCGAGCGCCTCCGATCCGGGCGCGGATTCGTCGACCACGGCCGGTGCCAGCGACACCAGCGACACCACCGCCGCGGGCGGCGACCAGGCCGGCGGCTCGTCCGACGGCCTCTGGATCGGCGCGGCCGTCGTCGCGGCCGCGCTGGCCGGCGGGGGAGTGCTCTTCGCCCGGTTCCGGGGCAGGGGGAGGGGCACGACGGAGCGCTAGGCGCGAAAGCGGGGAGGCGGGGTGAGGCGTCAGCGCCGGACCTCCGCCTCCCTGGCGCAGGCGATGCAGAGCTCCGCGGCGGGCAGCGCCTCGAGGCGATCGAGGGGAATGCGCTCACCGCGGCGCAGGCAGATGCCGTACGTTCCCGCGTCGATCCGCTCGCCCGCCCGCTCGATGGCGTCGATCCGGCTCCGCAGCGCGGCGAGCAGCCCGGAGATCCGGGACCAGTCCGACGACAGCGTCGAGCCCTCGGGGTCGTGCTCGTCGTCCGCGGTGCCGTCCGACCGCGCCGCGCGGACGTCCGACAGCGAGGCGGCCAGCGCCGCCGCCTCGGCCTCGCGCTCCGCCCGCTGCGCCGCCAGGAGGGCGCCGAAGTGCTCCAGATCGAGGTGCCCGGGGTCGCCCATCGCTCCAGCGTAGGTGGCGCTCGCTGGGTGAGCACGGATCGGTTCCTTCCCCCTCACCGGGCAGCTCGATGAGAGCCTCCTCGTCCTGCACGCGGGCAATCACCTCGTGGGGTACCGGTCGGACGGCAGCGAGTACTCGCTGGAGGTGACCAGCGATCACTCGCACACCGACCTCCTTTTCACGAGCCCGGTCGGCGGCCAGCTCTACCGAGTGCCGGAGCGCTGAGCGCGCCCTCTTGAGGACCCCGAACTCCGACCCCTGTTCGCCGTCCCCAAGCCCTATGCTTGGCCCACCCACCCCCTGGGCGGACTCGGAGGACACCGTGAAAGCTCGACGACGAGCAGTCGTTCCATTCGTTCCCCTCGCCGTCGCGCTGTTCGCGCTGACCGGCTGCACGGGGCTGGACTTCGGCTCCGGTGATGGGGCGGGCAGCCCCAGCCCCTCCGGCGACACGGGTGCGCCCAGCGCGTCGCCCACCCCGTCCGCGTCGGGTTCGCCCACCGCGACGCCCACGCCCGGTCCGACCGGCACGGCGTCACCGGTCGCGATCCCGACGGACTGCCGCGACATCGTGAGCGCGGGGGACTACGAGGCGGTGTTCGGCGAGGTTCCGCTCAACCCGGAGGGCTTCACCACCCGCTCGGGCGCCCCGTTCGGCCAGGTCACACCCACGACGCCGCCGGCCGGCGCCACGCCGGCGGAGATCGTGCGCGGCGCGACGACGCTCGACTGCCTCTGGCGCGATCCGAACGCCGACATCACCTTCCTCGAGGTCGCCCTGGGTGCGGTCGACCCCGCCGTCGGCGCCTCCTACCTCGACGACCTCGCGGCCGACGGGTACACCTGCGTCGACATCCACGAGGGACGGCGCTGCCACCTCACCCGCCCGAACGCCGACTACCCGGTCGACGAGAGCTTCACGCGCTTCCAGCGCGACGGTGTCTTCATCTCCGTCGACCAGGCGGACTTCCCCACGAACGACCTGATCGGCAGGATCGTCGACCGGCTCTGGGGGTAGCCGCCCCCCGGTGCCACACTGGAATCCGGCCCGGAAGAGCCCGCCAGGGCAGGCGCCACAGGCCCGCCCGAGAAGCCCGAGACGAAGTAGCCCGAGACGAAGGAGCATCACCGTGCGCAGTGCCCTGTTCAGCGAGCAGAACCAGGAGAAGGAAACCGCCGAGCGGTGGACGCTGCAGTCGACGAAGATGCTGCGGACCGTCCTCGGCGACGACGTGATCGCGACCAAGGGCGCCATGGTTGCGTTCCAGGGGCAGGTGGAGTTCAACCACGAGGGTGCCGGCAGCATCGGCAAGATGATGAAGAAGCTGCTGACCAGCGAGGACGCGCCCATGATGCGCGTGTCCGGCCGCGGTGAGGTGTTCTTCGCGCGGCAGGCGAACAACGTGTTCCTGCTGCAGCTCGAGGGCGACTCGCTCTCCGTCTCGAGCAAGAATCTGCTCGCCATGGACGCGTCGATCGGCTGGGACATCCGCCGGGTCCAGGGCGCGGGCATGGTGAGCGGCGGCCTCTTCAACCTGCTCCTCGAGGGACACGGCACGGTCGCCATCTGCAGCGAGGGTGAGCCGCTCATCCTCGACTGCAGTTCCCAGCCCACCTTCGTTGACGCGCAGGCCGTCGTGTGCTGGTCCGGCAACCTCACCCCGGAGGTGCGCAGCTCCATGAACATGCGATCGATGCTGCGCGGCGGCTCGGGTGAGGCCTTCCAGCTGGCGTTTTCGGGACCGGGGTTCGTCGTCGTCCAGCCGAGCGAGGGCATCCCCGTCCAGACCACCGCCCGCTGACGGCACCCTCTCCTCCCGCCCTCACACCCGCGTGAGGTGCCCGGATCGGACGCGTTTCGGCCGAAATCGGATCCGAAGTCGGCACCTCACGGCAGGGGTGGTGACCCGGATCAGGGGCGGCGGCGGTCCCGCAGGGCGATCCCGACGCCGATCGCCAGAAGCACGAGGGCCGACGCGTTCCACGCGATGTCGTAGGGGAGCAGGTCGACGTCGTAGCGCACCTGGTGCACGCGGAGCACCTTGTGGTCGATGATCCCGTCCCACAGCTGGAACAGGCCGAGGCCGCAGAAGAAGCCGGCCCACGCCCGCCGCCGGGACAGGGAGGAGCGGCGGCGCGCGTCGGCGAGCACGAAGAAGCCCGCGACGAGGAAGATCAGCTCGGCCGCGTGCAGGATGCCGTCGGACACGAGCGCGACCGCGGTGGTGGACAGGTCGTAGAAGTGGTGCCAGGCGAGGATCTGGTGGAAGACGATCTCGTCGACCCCCGCCATGATCGCGATCCCGACGAGGAACGCGCCCCAGAGGGAGCGATCGCGCAGCAGGGCGGGTCGGAATGCCGCGTCCCCGGGACCGTCCATCGAAGCCACGGCGGAGGGCACCGGCCCCGCCGCTCGGGACGGCCCTGCCCCACTCGACCGTTCCGCCATGCGGTCTCCTCCTCTTTCCCCCGACGCCGTGCCCGGCTCCCGAGGCTACGCCCGCTCGTCGCCGACGGCTCCTAACGGATGGGAGCGGGCGGCCGATAGTGCACTGTGGCGCCACGGATCGGCACCGGAAGAACACCCAGGGATGGACAGGTAATGATTGTTGTCACGCGGCTCAACGACAGCCGTTTCGCGATCAACCCTGACCTGATCGAGCGGATCCACGCCAACCCCGACACCACACTCGTGATGGTCGACGGCGCCAAGTACATCGTGACCGAGTCGATGGACGAGGTGATCGACATGATCGCGGGGTATCGCGCCCGCGTCATCGCCATGGCCTACGACCGGCCCACGCCCGCGTCCGGCCCGCACCTCGGTCTCGTGACCGCCGTCGACCCCGGCTCCCGCACTCCGACGGCCATCGCGAGCGCCGTGCCCCTGCGACCGAGGAACAGCTGATGGATCCGGCAACCCTGATCGGCATCGCCCTCGCGTTCGGCTCCCTCCTCGGGATGATCACGCTGGAGGGCGCGAGCGTCACCTCGCTGCTCCTGCCGGCCCCGATGATCCTCGTCTTCGGCGCGACCATCGCCGTCGGCATCGCGAGCGGCACCATGAAGGACGCGATCGCGGGCTTCAAGGCGGTCCCCGCGGCGCTCCTCGGCAAGACCACCCCGCCGCAGGCGGTCATCGACGACGTCGTCGCGCTCGCCGAGAAGGCCCGCAGCGACGGGCTCCTCGCGCTCGAGCAGGAGGCGGAGAAGGTCAGCGACCCGTTCCTCCGCGGCGCCCTGCAGAACATCGCGGACGGCACAGACGGCGACGAGCTGCGCGAGCTGCTCGAGGACGAGATCGCCTCGAAGTCCTCCGTGCAGCGCAACGCGTCCCGCTTCTTCATGACCCTGGGCGGCTACGCGCCCACCGTCGGCATCGTCGGCACTGTGGTGTCGCTCACCCACGTGCTCGAGAACCTGTCCGAACCGGACGAGCTCGGCCACATGATCGCCGCGGCCTTCGTCGCCACCCTCTGGGGCCTGCTCTCCGCCAACTTCCTCTGGCTGCCGCTCGGCATGCGGCTGAAGCGGCTGTGCGACCTCGACGTCGCCCGCATGACGCTGCTCATGGAGGGCGTGCTCGCCGTCCAGGCCGGCAGCCAGCCCCGCCTCCTCGGCGAGCGTCTGAGGGCCATGGTGCCCGCCAACGCGCTGGCCAAGTCCGGCTCGGCCAAGGGCGGGAAGGGCGCGGACAAGGGCGCGGCCAAGGATGCCGCGGCGAAAGCGGCATGAGCGCCCGCAAGGGGCGTAAGCACGCCGAGGAGGAGGAGGTCCACGTCGACGAACGGTGGATGGCCTCCTACATGGACATGGTCACCGTGCTCATGTGCATGTTCATCGTGCTCTTCGCCATGTCGACCGTGGACCAGAACAAGTACGAGCAGCTGCGCAACTCGCTCGCGACCGGCTTCGGCGCGGTCGAGGTCGGCGCCATCGACACGGCGGAGGGCACCGTCGTGCCGGCCGAGAAGATCGACGCGGAGGGGGAGAGCTTCAGCTCCGCCGAGCTCGCGTCGATGGAGGTCGACAGCCTCGAGGCCCTGAAGCAGGCGGTGTCGGCCGGGCTTGAGTCGAGCGGCCTGCAGGCCAGCGTGAGCTTCACGCTCGACACCCGGGGACTCACCATCCGCCTGGTCGGATCCGAGACGTTCTTCGCCTCGAACCGCGCCGAGCTGTCGGACGCCGCCCGCCGGGTGCTCGACTCGATCGCGGCCCCGCTCGCCGCCTCCGGTCGCGAGGTGTCCGTCGAGGGCCACGCCGACGTGCGCAACTCCGCGCCGCCGTACCCGAGCAACTGGGAGCTCTCGTCCGCGCGGGCGACCCAGGTGCTGCGCGACCTCGTCGAGCGCGGCGGCATCGCCCAGGACCGCATCCAGGCCGTCGGCTTCGGGTCGTCCCGCCCGCTCGCCCCGGGCTCCTCGCCGGACGAGCTCGCCCTCAACCGGCGCGTCGACATCGTGGTGCTCACCACGCAGAGCGAGGAGGTGAGCGCGCTCATCCCCGGCGTCGTCGCGGGGGAGGGCGGGCAGCCCGTCGAGGCGGCACCGGAGGAGCACGCGCCCGAGGAGCACGCGGACGAGGAGCACGCCGAGGAAAAGGACGCGGAGGACGAGAAGCACGCGGCGGCGGAGAGCGGCAGCCACGGATCGACGGGAACGAGCAAGGCGTCCAGCGGCCACTGATCACACGCACCGACAGGCGCCGACGAGCACCGACGAGCGCCGACGAGCGCCGACAGGCGCGCGACCGACCCGCGCCCCCGAAAGGGGGTGAGAGTGAGGGGGCGCGCCCCCTAACGCGCCTCTGACCGCGTCCGATAGTGCCCGGTGTGACACTCCTCGAACCGCAGATCGCGACCGCGACGGCCAAGCAGCCGCGCTCCGTCGAGGTGTACGACTTCCGCCGGCCCACCACCCTCGCGCGCGAGCACTCCCGTGTGCTCGAGCTCGCATTCGACACGTTCGCGCGCCAGTGGGGCACGCAGCTCACCGCGAAGGTGCGCGTCCTCTCCCAGGTGACCTGCGAGCAGGTCGGCATGTACACCTACGACGAGTACGCGGCGTCCCTGCCCGCGACGACGGCGATGGTGCTGTGCACGCTCGAGGACTTCTCGGCCAAGGCGGTGCTCCAGTTCCCCGCGTCCGCAGCCCTCTCCTGGGTCGGCTACATGCTCGGCGGAACCGGCGTCCAGGCCGCGCCGGAGCGGAAGTTCACCCACGTCGAGCAGGCGCTCGTCCGCCGCCTCATGGACGACGCGCTCGAGGACCTGCGCTACTCGCTCGGCTCCCTGCTGGTCACGCCCATCGGCGTGGGCAGCTTCCAGTACAACTCGCAGTTCGCGCAGGCCGCGGCCAAGTCCGACCTGATGATCGTCGGCGCGTTCGAGATCCGCGTCGGCGACCGCACCGCGCCCGCGACCCTCGCCATCCCCGCGGACGTGCTGCTGCCCCAGCTCGGCGACACCAACCCGATGAGCTCGGCCGCCAACTCCCGCGAGCTGCTCGACGCGCAGGTGGCCGCCGTGCCGGTCGACGTCGCCCTGCAGCTCGCGCCCGCCATGGTCACGCCCGCCGTCATCCTCGGCCTGTCCGTCGGCGACATCCTGCCGATCCCGCACGCCCAGCACCGGCCCCTCGACGTGACCGTCGGCGGCCAGCCCATCGCTTCCGCCGCGGTGGGAGCCAACGGCTCCCGTCTCGCCGGCGTCGTCATCACAGCCAAGGAGTTTTAAGCATGACCACCGCGATCGCCCTGCACGCAAACGCCGCCGAGGCCCTCGCGGCCCAGCTGCCCACGCCGGTGCCCCTCCGCGCGGGCGCCCAGCCCGCCGGCGCGCCGGTCGGCAACACCCGGGACGCCGTCGTCGCCTCCTTCGTGGGCGGCGTGTCCGCCGACCTCGCCGTCGTCCTGGTCGACCTGCAGTCGATCGCGGCCGCGGCGGGCACCGACTCGCCCCTCGTCTCCGTCGCCGACGTGCTGCGGCCGGCTCTGGAGGCCGCGGTCGGCCAGCTCGGCACCGGCGTGCTGGGCGAGACCCGCCTTGACGACGCGACCGCCCTCTTCGACGACCCCGAGACCGCGGTCTTCGCGCTGACCTCCGCAGGGCAGCCCGCGGGCTGGTTCGCCATCCGGGTGCGGGAGAACGGCATCATCGGGGGTCCCGCGATGCGCGCGCCGCTCTCTGTCGCGGGCAAGCTCGGCCGCATCAACAACGTCGAGATGGCACTCACGGTCGAGATCGGCCGCACCCGCATGGCCGTGCGCGATGTGCTCGGCCTCGAGCCGGGCGCGGTGATCGAGCTCGACCGTTCCGCGGGCGCCCCGGCCGACGTGCTGCTGAACGGCCGGCTCATCGCCCACGGCGAGGTCGTGGTCGTGGACCAGGACTACGCCGTGCGCATCACCCAGATCCTCGACATCGCCGAGGGGATCAACTAGGTGGACACCCTCGTCCTCGCGGCGCGCGTCACGCTGTCACTCGCGGTCGTGCTCGGCGTGCTCTGGTTCCTCCAGCGCCGCGTGACCCGCAGCACCCGTGTGAAGCGCGCCGCCTCGGCGGTCACCGTCGTCACCCGCCAGGGCATCGCGCCCAAGGCGTCCGTGGTCGTCGTCGACGTCGAGGGATCGCGGTACCTGCTCGGGGTCACCGAGCAGTCCGTCACGCTGCTGTCGTCCGGTCAGGCCCCCGTGTCACCGGCCGTCCTCTCGGCCGTTCCGTCCCCGTCGCCCCGCTCCGAGTCCTCCCCCGTCACGGAGGCGGCCGTGCCCGCGAGCGCCGGCGCCTTCGCGCAGGTCCTGGAGGCCGAGGGCGTGTCCGCCGCGATCGGCACGACCACGCCGCGCACTGCACCCGCGTCCGCCGCGTCCGTCACCTCCGGCGACGCCGAGGCCGAGGACGTCGTCCTCCGCCGTCCGCGCGACCGCGCGTCGCGGCTGGGCCGACCCGTCACGGCCACGTCGCCCCTCGCCGGCTCCATCCTGTCCGGTGACACCTGGCGCCAGGCCGGCCTCGCCCTTCGGCAGAGGCGCGCCGGGTGAGCGGCGCCGCCCTCGCGATCCCGTCCCGCCGTCCCGCGCTCGGTCGGCGCGCAATCCTCGCCCTCGCCGCCGCGGCCCTCGTGCTTCTCGCCCTGCTCTTCGCCGGCGCGTCCGGCGCGGTCGCGGCCCCCGTCGAACCGACACCGCCCGCCGCACCCGCCGCACCCGCCGCTCCCGCCGACCCCGGCGCGGGCACCTCGACCGACGGGGGCGTCTCCCTCGACATCTACGGCCCGAACGGCGCGCCGTCCTCAGCGATCGTCACGCTCCTCGGGATCACGCTGCTGTCGGTGGCGCCCGCCCTGCTGCTCATGATGACGTCGTTCACGAAGATCTTCGTGGTGCTCGCCATGACCCGGAACGCGCTCGCGCTGCCGTCGATCCCGCCGAACCAGGTGCTCGCCGGCCTCGCGCTCTTCCTGTCGCTGTTCATCATGGCGCCGGTCATCACCGACATCAACGCGCTCGGCGTGCAGCCCTACCTGAACGGCGACATCGACTTCGCCAAGGCCCTCGAGCTCGGCAGCGGCCCGCTGCGCGAGTTCATGCTCGCGCACACCCGGCAGGAGGACCTCGCCCTGATGACCCGGGCCGCGGACCTGCCGAACCCGGAGAACGCGGACGCCGTGCAGCTGACGACGCTGATCCCCGCGTTCATGATCTCCGAGCTGCGCGCCGCCTTCATCATCGGCTTCGTCATCTTCATCCCGTTCCTCGTCATCGACCTCGTCGTCTCCGCGGCCCTCATGTCGATGGGCATGATGATGCTCCCGCCCGTCATGATCTCGCTGCCCTTCAAGATCCTGCTGTTCGTGCTCGTCGACGGCTGGGGCCTCATAGTCACGGCCCTCATCAAGAGCTACTCGGGAGGCTGACGTGGACACCAACGCCGTTCTCGACATCGGCCTGGCCGGCCTGATGGTCGCGGGGAAGATCTCCGCGCCCATGCTCATCACCGCGCTGGTCGTCGGATTCGCGATCTCGCTGCTGCAGTCCATCACCCAGATCCAGGAGGTGACGCTGTCGTTCGTGCCGAAGGCCATCGCCGTGGCCATCGCGTTGGTCATCTGCGGGCACTGGATGATCCAGGAGATGGTCTCGTTCACGAACGCGCTGTTCGAGAAGATCCCGTCGCTGCTGGGCGGTGGCTGACGTGAACCTCCCCATCAACTTCCCCATGCTCGAGGCCGTGATGCTCGCCGGCGTGCGGATGGTCGCGTTCCTCGTCATCGCGCCGCCGTTCTCCTACCGCGCGATCCCGGCCCGCGTGAAGGTGATGCTCGCCATCGGGCTCGCGATCGCGGTGTCGCCGCGGGTCACGCCGGGCTACGTGTCCGGCGACACGGCGACCTTCCTGGTCTCGCTCGTGCTCGAGCTCGTCGTCGGGCTGGTCCTCGGCTTCCTCGTGATGCTCGTGTTCTCGGCCGTGCAGTCCGCGGGCAACATCATCGACATGTTCGGCGGCTTCCAGATGGCGCAGGCCTTCGACCCGCAGGCCATGCTCAACGGCGCGCAGTTCACCCGGCTGTTCCAGATGACCGCGCTCGCCCTGCTGTTCGCCTCCGGCGGGTACCAGCTCATCATCGGCGGCCTCACCCGCACGTTCGACGCCGTGCCGATCGGCGGCGGGCTCGACCTCGCCTCCCCGGCCGAGGCCATGGTCAACGGGCTCGGGCAGATGTTCCTCGCGACCGTGCAGATCGCGGGGCCCCTCCTTGTCGTGCTGTTCCTCGCGGACGTCGGCCTCGGCCTGCTCACCCGCGTCGCGCCCGCGCTCAACGCCTTCGCGATGGGCTTCCCGGTCAAGATCCTGATGACGGTTCTGCTCGGCGGCATGGTGTTCGTGGCGCTGCCCGACGTCGTGTCGTCGCTCACGGGGCAGGCCGTCGACGTGATGCTGGGGGTGAAGTAGATGTCGGACTCGGGCGAACGCACCGAACAGGCCACCGAGAAGCGCATGAAGGAGGTGCGCTCGAAGGGGCAGCTCTCCAAGTCGCAGGACCTCACCGCGTGGGTGGGCGTCGGCGTCGCCGCCGTCATGACCCCGGCCGCCATCGAGGCGGGCACCAAGGCCAGCCTCGACCAGCTCTTCACCGTCGGTAGCGTCATCGCCTCACCGGACCCGGCGGCGGCGATGGAGTCGCTCGCGCAGGGCCTCGGCTCGCTCGCCGCGACCGTGATGCCGATGCTCGGCACCGTCGCCGTCGCCGTGCTCGCCACCGCGGCGGCTCAGGGCGGGGTGCACATGAAGCGCTTCACCGGCAACTACGAGCAGTTCAACGTGCTGACCGGCATGAAGCGCGTCTTCGGCACGCAGGCGCTCTGGCAGGGCGCGAAGTCCCTCGTCAAGACCGGCGTCGTCGCCCTCGTGCTCGTGACGGTCGTGCAGGGGCTGACCCCGGTGCTCATGTCCGCGGGCGGGCTCTCGGTCGCATCGCTGCTCGCCGCGGGCGGGGACGGTGTCGCCGCGCTGCTGCGCGCCGCCGTGGCCATGGGCCTCCTGCTCGCCGCCGTCGACGTCTTCGTGGTCATGCGCCGCAACCGCAAGCGCACCCGCATGACGAAGAAGGAGG
Source organism: Planctomonas deserti (assembly GCF_003067705.1). Taxonomy (GTDB): domain Bacteria; phylum Actinomycetota; class Actinomycetes; order Actinomycetales; family Microbacteriaceae; genus Planctomonas; species Planctomonas deserti. The sequence continues at coordinate 401,883 of NZ_QANL01000004.1, read as the reverse complement.
TGCGGGACGAGAACAAGAACAGCGACGGTGACCCGCAGGTCAAGGCGCAGCGCAGGTCGCGCCAGATCGCCATGAGCCGCAACCGCATGATGGCCGCCGTGGCCACGGCGGACGTCGTGCTCGTGAACCCCACCCACTTCGCGGTCGCCCTGAAGTACGAGCCGGGGCTGTCCGCCCCGCGGGTCGTGGCGAAGGGCGCCGGCGTCATCGCCGCCCGCATCCGCGAGCAGGCCGAGACGGACCGGGTGCCGATGGTGCGCGACATCCCGCTCACCCGAGCCCTGCACGCCGCCTGCGACCTCGGCGAGGAGATCCCCGTCGACTACTACACGCCCGTCGCCCGAGTGCTGTCCTTCGTGATGTCGCTCAAGGCACGCGGTGCCACCTCGGGCGGCGTCCACACCATGAGTCAGCCCACCAAGAGCTCCGGAGCGAACTGACGTGAACCGCAACCTCTCGAAGATCGCCGTGCCCGTCGGCGTCGTCGGCATCGTCCTGCTGCTCGTCGTGCCCGTGCCGGCGTGGCTGCTCGACATCCTCATCATCCTGAACGTGCTGCTCGCGCTCACGATCCTGCTCACCACGATGTTCGTGCGGAAGCCGCTCGACTTCTCGGTGTTCCCGTCCCTGCTGCTCGTCGCGACGCTGTTCCGGCTCGGCCTGAACGTCGCCTCCACCCGGCTCGTGCTGGGCGACGGCTTCGCCGGGGCGGTCATCGAGGCCTTCGGGCACGTCGCCGTCGACGGATCCATCGTCATCGGCTCGGTGATCTTCCTGATCCTGGTCGTCATCCAGTTCGTCGTCGTCACCAAGGGCGCGGAGCGCGTCGCCGAGGTGGGCGCCCGCTTCACCCTCGACGCGATGCCGGGCAAGCAGATGGCGATCGACGCCGACCTCAACGCCGGCCTCATCACCGACACCCAGGCGCGCGAGCGCCGCGCCGAGGTCTCGGCCGAGGCGGACTTCTACGGCGCCATGGACGGCGCGTCGAAGTTCGTGAAGGGTGACGCGATCGCGGGCATCCTGATCATCATCATCAACCTGATCGGCGGCATCGCGATCGGCATGCTGCAGCGCGGCATGGAGATCGGCGACGCGCTCAACCACTACGGCATCCTCACCATCGGCGACGGCCTGGTCACCCAGATCCCCGCCCTGCTGATGGCCGTGTCCACGGGCATGATCGTCACCCGCGCCAACGCGGAGTCCGACATGGGCTCGACCGCGGCGACGCAGCTCACCCAGTCGCGCACCGCCCTCCTCATCGCGGGCGTCGCCGCCATCGCCATGGCGTTCATCCCCGGGATGCCGATCCTGCCGTTCGTCGCCGTCGGCGTCCTGCTGATCGTCATCGCGCAGCGCGTGAAGGCCAAGGAGAAGGCGGAGGCCGAGGCCGCCCGCGCCGCGGCGGAGGCCGAGGCGGTCGTCGCCCCGAGCGAGACCACCGAGGACCTGATCGAGCAGATGCGGGTGCACGCGCTCGAGATCCTGCTCGCGCCCGACCTGGTCGACATGGTGTCCGGCGCCTCCGACGACCTCCTCGGCCGCGTGCGCGCGCTGCGCCGCAAGGTCGCCATGGAGCTCGGCGTGGTCGTGCCGCCGGTGCGCACCCGGGACAGCGTCGAACTGCCGCCCTCGACCTACGCCATCCGCATCGCCGGGGTCGAGGCCGGCCGCGGCACCGCCCCGGGCGGACGGGTGCTCGCACTGGGCGACGCGCTCGATGCCCTGCCCGGCACCCCGACGGTCGAGCCCGTGTTCGGCCTCGCCGGCAAGTGGGTTCCCGCCGAGCTGCGGCACAGCGCCGAGCTCACCGGCGCCACGGTCATCGACCGCGTCTCGGTGCTCGTCACCCACCTCTCGTCCGTCATCGGCAACAACGCCGCGCGCCTGCTCAGCCGTGAGGACGTGCGCGTGCTCGCCGAGGGCGTGAAGCAGGTCAACCCGTCCGCCATCGAGGACCTCGTGCCCGGCATGCTCTCCCTCGCCGAGCTGCAGCGCGTGCTGCAGGGGCTCCTGGCGGAGCAGATCCCCATCAACGACCTCGGGCGCATCTGCGAGGCGCTCACGCTGCGGGCCAAGGTGTCGACCGACCCCGAGGGACTCATCGAGTCGGCACGCCAGGCGCTCGGGCCGGTGCTCGCCGCCCAGCACCTCGACGGCGACATCCTGCGCGTGATCATGATCGATCCCGCGCTCGAGCAGTCGATGCTGGAGGGCCTGCGGCCGAGCGAGCAGGGCACCCAGATCCTGCTCGACGCAACGCGGATCGAGGCCATCCTCGGCTCGCTGCGCACCGCCGTCGGCACCGTCGAGGCGAGCGGGCTCAGCGCGGTCCTGGTGTGCGCGCCCGCGCTGCGCCCGGCCATCCGCCGCCTCGTGTCGGCGCAGACCGGCGGCCTCCCCGTGCTGTCCTACCAGGAGGCCACGGCGTCCAACGTGAAGATCGAGACCGTGGGGGTGGTCCGTGCCCACGACACGATTGCGGCTTGAGGGTAAGTCGATCGAGGAGCTGAAGACGCGCGTGCTCGAGGAGCACGGGCCCGCCGCGCGGATCGTTGCCGCCGAGCGCATCACGGTCGGCGGGCTGGCCGGGTTCTTCGCCAAGCGGCACTTCGAGGTCAGCGTCGAGGTCGGCGCGCCGAGCACCACGGGATCCCGCGTCGTCATCGACGCCCCGGCCAGGGCGGGGATCGCCGCGCTGCTCGCGGACGCCGAGGAGCAGGAGGCGGCGCTGCAGCTGGGCTCTCCCCGCGGTGCTGCTGCGGGCGCGGGCGCGGGTGCTGCCGGCGCGAGGTCCGGTGCTGGCGCTGGCGGAGCCGCCTCGGTTCCCGGCGACGTCGGCCGGCCGGTCGCCCCGCCACTGCTCGGCGTGGACGACTCCGTGCCGTCGACGCGCACCCCGGCCTTTGCCGAGCTCCTGCAGGACCTCTCCTACAACGCGCCGTCGCCGGTCGCCCCCGAACCCCTCGTGTCGCCGTCCGCGCGGGTGCCCGCCGCCGACACCACGACCCTGCTGCCCGTGCCCGTGCCCGCCCCGCTCCGGCGCCCGGGCGACCTCGTGCTCGTGGTCGGGCTCTCAGCGGACGCCGTTGCGGTGGCGGGCGCGATGGCCGCGTCGGTGGGCTCCGCGTCCGTGTGCGCATCCGGGTCCGCGCCGGGAGCGACCCGGGTCGACGACCGCCGCGGCGCCCTCGCCGCCCGCGCCGGCGGTGTGGAGCGCGGCGAGACCGCCTTCGTGGCGTGCGGCTGGGGCGCAGACGCGCCGGCCATCCTCTCCGCGGTCCGCCCGGACCAGGTCTGGGTCGCGGTGGATGCCGGCCGCAAGCCGGAGGACACGGCCCGCTGGGTCGCCGCGGTCGCGTCAGCCGTGCCGATCGACGCCCTCGCCGCGGTCGGTTGGGAGGACACGGCCACACCGGAGACCGTCGAGGAGCTCGGTCTGCCGATCGGCTGGATCGACGACCGCCCGGCGACGAGCCGCGCCGCCTGAGCGCCTACGCCGCGCTGGGTGCCTGGTGAGCGGGACACACCGGCCGGTGTGCGTGCCAACCCTGTTGAGGCGCCGAGGAACCGGCGCCGCCTGTTCCGCGACGGGGTGCAGACCCGCGCCCGGTCCGGCTGCGATAGGCTGACCCGGTGCTGGTGCTGACACGCAAGGCGGGGGAGCGGGTGCTCATCGGTGACGACATCGTCATCACCGTGCTCGACGCGCGCGGAGACGGAATCCGGATCGGCATCGACGCGCCGCGCGGGGTCACCATCCAGCGGGAAGAGGTGGTCAAGGCCGTGACTGAGGCGAACGTCGAGGCGGCGTCCGCTTCCGCCGACGCCGAGGACCGCATCCGCGCCGCCCTCCTGGGCCGCCCGCAGGCGCCCCGGCCCGCCACCGACGCCTCCTGAGCGCCCCCCGGCTCCACCGGGCACCGTTCGTCATTCAGGAAGTTCGCGCGCTCTGTTCCTGGACGAGGAGATCGGTCGCCGGTCCCGTTCCTCATTCAAGAGGTCCACGCGCCCCGTTCCTGATTCAGGAGATCCACGCGGTCCCGTTCGCGATTCAGGAGATCCGTCGCGCTGTCCCGTTCGCAATTCAGGAGATCCGCCACGACACGCCGTTCGGGATGCCCGACACGCCGAGGAGCCCGCCGATTCTCCTGAATTGCGCACGGGGCGCCGAACGGATCTCCTGAATCGCGCACGCATGCAAAAACCGGCCCCGGAACACAGCCCCGGCACGCGGCACGCACCCCAGAACCGGCACCCCCGGCACCGCGGCCCGGGCACCTCCGCTACACGCGGGGAGCGGCGGCGTAGTCCCCGATCTTCGCGGCGCGCGTGATGCGCTCCAGCAGCGCGTCGAAGTGACCCGCCATCTCCTCGGCGCTCTCGCCGGGCCAGGCGTGCAGCGGCTTCGCGGCGCCCTGCGCCTGCTGCAGCGACGTGCGCTCCGGCAGCTGGGGGGGCGAGCACGAGCGAGCCGAACATGTCGCGCAACTCCTTGATCCGGAACTGGTGCTCGATCGACTGCTCCCGCACCCGGTTCACGACGATCCCGAACGGCTGCAGGCGCGGAGAGAGCCGGGTGCGGATCTCCTCGATCGCACGGAGCGCGCGGTCGGCCGCGGCGACGGAGAACAGGCCGGGCTCGGTGACCACGGCGACGCGGTCGCTCGCGGCCCACGCCGTGCGGGTGAGCGCGTTGAGCGACGGAGCGCAGTCGATGAGCACGAGGTCGTAGTCGCCCTCGACGTGGGCGAGGGCGGTCTCGAGCTTCCAGAGGTCCCGCGCGCTGGGGCGCGGGCCGTCGAAGTTGATCGCGGACGCGCTGCCGATGAGCACGTCGACGGTGCCGGGGCTGTCCCGGGTCCAGCCGCTCTGCGCGATGGCCTGGCGCACGATCTTCGCCTTGGGCGAGTTGAGCACGTCGGCGACGGTGAGCCGGCCGGTCACGTCGATGTCCATGCCGGTCGAGAGGTCGGACTGGGGGTCGAGGTCGACGACCAGCGTGCGCAGTCCCTTCGCGAACGCCGCGGACGCGAGCCCCAGGGTCACCGTTGTCTTGCCGACGCCGCCCTTGAGCGAGCTGACGCTGAGTACATGCACAGCCATACGTTACCTTCAGTAATCTAGGCACACCTAAACGCCCTGTTGACGGCGGTTCCGGTCGAAAGGCATGAATGTTCTCGAAAATCCTGGTCGCCAACCGCGGCGAAATCGCCATCCGGGCCTTCCGCGCCGCAGTAGAACTGGGGGCGAGGACGGTCGCCGTCTTCCCCTACGAGGACCGCAACTCCCTGCACCGCCTGAAGGCGGACGAGGCCTACCAGATCGGCGAGGAGGGGCACCCGGTCCGGGCGTACCTCGACGTGAACGAGATCATTCGCGTCGCCCTCGAGAGCGGCGCGGACGCGATCTACCCCGGCTACGGCTTCCTCTCGGAGAACCCTGAGCTCGCCGAGGCCGCAGCCCGGGCAGGTATCACCTTCATCGGCCCCGGCGCCGACGTGCTGCGCATGGCGGGCAACAAGGTCACCGCGAAGGAGCGCGCCATCGCGGCGGGCGTCCCGGTGCTCAAGTCCACGGAGCCCTCCCGCGACGTCGAGAAGCTGCTGGCCGAGGCCGAGGAGATCGGCTTCCCCATCTTCGCCAAGGCGGTCGCCGGCGGCGGCGGGCGCGGCATGCGCCGGGTCGAGAAGCCCGAGGACCTGCGCGACGCCCTCGTCGCGGCGATGCGCGAGGCGGACAGCGCCTTCGGCGACCCCACCATGTTCCTCGAGCAGGCCGTGCTGCGGCCCCGCCACATCGAGGTGCAGATCCTCGCGGACGCGACCGGCGAGACCGTGCACCTGTTCGAGCGCGACTGCTCGGTGCAGCGCCGCCACCAGAAGGTCGTGGAGATCGCCCCGGCCCCGAACCTCGACGAGAGCGTCCGCCAGGCGATGTACCGGGATGCGGTCGCCTTCGCCAAGAGCATCGGCTACGTGAATGCCGGCACCGTCGAGTTCCTGCTCGACACGGCGGGCGAGCGCGCCGGGCAGCACGTGTTCATCGAGATGAACCCGCGCATCCAGGTCGAGCACACCGTGACCGAGGAGGTCACCGACGTCGACCTCGTGCAGTCCCAGATGCGGATCGCGTCGGGGGAGACGCTCGAGCGTCTCGGCCTGCAGCAGGCCGACCTGCACCTGCGCGGCGCCGCCCTGCAGACCCGCATCACGACCGAGGACCCGGCGGCCAACTTCCGCCCGGACACCGGCAAGATCACGACCTACCGCTCGCCCGGCGGCGCCGGCATCCGCATCGACGGCGGAACCGTCGCGACGGGCGCGCAGATCAGCCCCCACTTCGACTCGATGCTCGCGAAGCTCACCTGCCGCGGGCGCGACTTCCCGGCCGCGGTCACCCGCGCCAAGCGCGCCCTGGCCGAGTTCCGCATCCGCGGCGTCTCCACGAACATCCCGTTCCTGCAGGCCGTGCTCGACGACCCCTCGTTCGCCAAGGGAGACCTCAGCACGTCCTTCATCGAGGAGCGGCCGAACCTGGTCCGCAGCAACATCTCGAAGGACCGCGGCACGAAGATCGTGAACTGGCTCGCCGACGTCACGGTGAACCAGCCGAACGGCGCCCGCCCCACGTCGTCCGTGCCGAAGGACAAGCTCCCCGCGCTCGACCTCGCTCAGCCCGCACCGGCCGGATCCCGCCAGCGGCTGCTCGAGCTCGGCCCGGCCGGCTTCGCGAAGGCCCTTCGCGAGCAGACGGCCCTCGCCGTCACGGAGACGACATTCCGCGACGCGCACCAGTCGCTGCTCGCGACCCGTGTCCGCACCAAGGACCTGCTCGCCGTCGCGCCCTACGTCGCGCGCAGCACGCCCGAGCTCCTGTCCGTCGAGGCCTGGGGCGGCGCCACCTACGACGTCGCCCTGCGCTTCCTCGGCGAGGACCCCTGGGAGCGCCTCGCGTCGCTGCGCGAGGCCCTGCCGAACATCGCGATCCAGATGCTGCTGCGCGGCCGCAACACGGTCGGCTACACGCCGTACCCAACAGAGGTCACGGACGCGTTCGTGCGCGAGGCCGCCTCGACCGGGGTGGACATCTTCCGCATCTTCGACGCTCTGAACGACGTCTCTCAGATGCGGCCGGCCATCGACTCCGTGCTCGCCACGGGAACCGCCGTGGCCGAGGTCGCCGTCTGCTACACCGGCGACCTGCTCAACCCGGCCGAGGACCTGTACACGCTGGACTACTACCTGCGGCTGGCGGACACCATCGTCGAGGCGGGTGCTCATGTGCTCGCCATCAAGGACATGGCCGGCCTGCTGCGGCCCGGCGCCGCGGAGAAGCTGGTCTCGGCGTTCCGCGAGCGCTTCGACGTGCCCGTGCACGTGCACACCCACGACACCGCGGGCGGCCAGCTCGCCACGCTGCTCGCGGCGAGCCGCGCCGGAGCGGATGCGGTGGACGTCGCGAGCGCGCCCATGGCCGGCACCACCAGCCAGCCCTCCTTCTCCGCCCTCGTCGCCGCGCTGGCCCACACCGAGCGCGACACCGGCATCTCCTTGCAGGCGGTGAGCGACCTCGAGCCGTACTGGGAGTCCGTGCGGCACGTGTACAAGCCGTTCGAGTCCGGCCTGCCCGGCCCCACCGGTCGCGTGTACAAGCACGAGATCCCGGGCGGCCAGCTCTCCAACCTCCGCCAGCAGGCGATCGCGCTCGGCCTCGCCGACGACTTCGAGCTGATCGAGGACATGTACGCCGCGGCGAACGAGATCCTCGGCCGCATCCCCAAGGTCACGCCGTCGTCGAAGGTCGTCGGCGACCTCGCCCTGCAGCTCGCGGCGGCCCGCGCCGACCCGAAGGACTTCGCGGAGAACCCGCAGAACTACGACATCCCGGACTCCGTGGTCGGCTTCATGGCCGGCGAGCTGGGCGACCTCCCCGGCGGCTGGCCGGAGCCGTTCCGCACGCGCGTGCTCGAGGGCCGCAACGTGCGCATCGCGGTGCAGGACATCACGGAGGAGGACCGCGAGGCCCTCGATGGTCCGAGCGCCGACGTGCGCCGCGGCACCCTCAACCGCCTGCTCTTCCCCCAGCCCACGAAGCAGTTCCAGGAGGTCCGCGAGCTGTTCGGCGACCTCTCGGTCGTGGACACGGTGGATTACCTCTACGGGCTGCAAGCCGGCCAGGAGCACGTCGTGCGCATGGCCAAGGGCGTCGAGATGTTCATCGCGCTCGAGGCCGTGGGTGAGGCGGACGAGCGCGGCATGCGCACCGTCATGACGAACGTGAACGGCCAGATCCGGCCCGTCTTCGTGCGCGACCGCGGCATCACGGTCGAGTCGAAGAGCGCCGAGAAGGCTGACCTCGGCAACCAGCGCCAGATCGCCGCCCCGTTCTCGGGAGTCGTCACCCTGAAGGTCGAGGTCGGGGACACCGTGACCGCGGGTCAGCCCGTCGCGTCGATCGAGGCGATGAAGATGGAGGCCGCGATCACGACCGCGGTCGCCGGACGCGTCGCCCGCCTCGCCGTGCCCACGACCCAGCAGGTGGACGCGGGCGACCTGCTCGTCGTCATCGAGTAGACCCGCGGCGCGACCGCGTCCCATTCGCCGAAAGGGCGGACGGGACCGGCATGGGCCGCTGCTCGCCCGAGCGAGTCCGCGAGATCGACCCGCGCGCCAGCGCTTCCATGCACCACGTACCGAGCACCGCACGAAGGAGCCACCGAAGTGACCGAACGGCAGATCCGACTTTTCGGGGACCCCGTGCTGAAGACCGTGTCCGCCCCGATCGAGAAGATCGACGACGGCATCCGCGGCCTCGTCGAGGACCTTCTCGACAGCGTGCGGCCTGAGGGCCGCGCCGGGGTCGCGGCGGCGCAGATCGGCGTGAACCTCCGCGCCTTCAGCTACAACGTCGGGGACGCCTTCGGCTACCTGCTCAACCCGGAGCTCGTCGAGCTGCGCGGGGAGCCCGAGCTCGTGGACGAGGGCTGCCTGTCCGTTCCCGGGCTGTGGTTCCCGACCCTGCGCCATCCCGAGGCGACCATCCGGGGCATCGACCTCGACGGCAACACGGTCGAGCTCACCGGCACCGGCGTGCTCGCCCAGGCCTTCCAGCACGAGACCGACCACCTGAACGGGATGCTCTACCTGGACCGCCTCGACCGGGAGCGCCGCCGCGAGGCGATGAAGCAGGTCCGCGAGAGCACCTGGTTCTGATCCGTGACCCCGGTCGACCTGGTGACGCCGCGACTGCTGCTCCGCGCACCGGGCGAGGCGCTCATCGACGCCATCGCCGAGGCCTGCACGGACCCGGCGATCGCCCGTTACACCACCGTCCCGTCCCCGTACCGGCGATCGGACGCGGAGGGATTCGTCCGCGACCACGTGCCGACGGTCTGGGATCGGGGCAGCGGCTGCGTGTGGGCCATCCGGGCCGCGTCGGAGCCGGATGCGCTGCTCGGCATGATCGGGCTCGAGAGCATCGCGGACGGCTCGGCCGAGCTCGGCTTCTGGCTCGCGGCCGCCGCCCGCGGGCGGGGCTACATCGATGAGGCGGTCGCCGCGGTGCTCGACTTCGGTTTCTCCGCAGACGGGCTGCAGCTGCAGCGCGTGCAGTGGCGGGCCGTCCCCGGCAACGTGCCGTCGGCCAGGGTCGCCCGGCGTGCGGGCTTCTCCTACGAGGGGCTGTCACGGCTGGGCGGCGTGCACCGTGGCACGCGCGTCGACCTCTGGGTCGCCGGCCTCCTCGCGACCGACCCCCGGGGACCGCGCGACGGGGGCTGGCCCTCGGACTCCTTCGACCCGTGACCCACCCCGGTCTGCCGAAGGGACGCAGTCCATGCACCCTCGACCCCGGTGGTGCCTAAGCCCGTCGAGGGACGCGCCCGGATCCTCCGACCCGGGCGCGTCCCACCGCTTCCGCTAGGAGCTCTGCAGCCACTCCAGCAGGTCGGCGTTGATGGTCTCCGCCTGCGTCGTCGGCATGCCGTGCGGGAAGCCCGGATACGTCTTCAAGGTCCCGTTCTGCAGGAGCTCCGCAGAGAGCGGGCCGGAGTCGGCGTAGGGCACGACCTGGTCGTCGTCGCCGTGCATCACCAGCGTGGGGACCGTGATCTTCTTGAGGTCCTCCGTGAAGTCGGTCTGCGAGAACGCCACCACGCCGTCGTAGTGGGCCTAGGCGCCGCCCATCATCCCCTGACGCCACCAGTTCTCGATGATCGCCTCGGACGACTCGACGCCCGGCCGGTTGAAACCGTAGAACGGGCCGGACGGCAGCGCGCGGTAGAACTCGGACCGGTTCGCGGCGAGCTGCGCCTGGATGTCGTCGAACACGCTCTTGGGCAGGCCACCGGGATTGCTCTCGGTCTGCACCATGATCGGCGGCACCGCGCTGATGAGCACCGCCCTCGCGACGCGCTCCTCACCGTGCTGCGCGAGGTAGTGCACGACCTCGCCGCCGCCCGTCGAGTGCCCGACGTGGATCGCGTCGTGGAGATCGAGGTGCTCGGTCAGCGCCGCGAGGTCCGCGGCGTAGTGGTCCATGTCGTGCCCGTCGCTCGTCTGGCTGGAGCGCCCGTGCCCGCGTCGGTCGTGCGCGATGACGCGGTATCCCTTGCTCAGGAAGAACAGCATCTGCGCGTCCCAGTCGTCCGCCGAGAGCGGCCACCCATGGCTGAAGACGATCGGCTGTCCCGAGCCCCAGTCCTTGAAGAAGATCTCCGTGCCGTCCTGCGTCGTAATGGTGCCCATAGTCCCTCACTGTTCGTCGTCGTGGGTGGTGCGATCGCCTGATTCTCCACCTGGAGAAGGAACGAGCGCACGCCTTTTTCGGCGAACCGTGGGCGAACGGGGCTAGAGAACCTCGGGGTTAGACAACCATCGAGGAGCCGGACGTCGCGGGCGCCGAGTCGTACAGGGCGTCGATGACGGGCGAGAAGTCCTTCAGGATGACGTTGCGCTTGATGGTGAGCTTGGGCGTCAGGTGCCCGCTCGCCTCGGTGAGCTCCGTCGGCAGGATCGTGAAGCGGCGGATCGACTCCGCGCGCGACACGAGCGCGTTCGCCGCGTCGATCGACCGCTGCACCTCGCCGCGCACCACCTCGTTCTCCGCGGCGGCGGCGAGCGTCATGTGCTCGTCGAGCCCGTTGTTCTTCAGCCAGACCGGCAGCATCTCGGGATCGAGCGTGACGAGGGCCGCGATGTACGGGCGACGGTCGCCGACGACGACCACCTGGCCGACGATCGGGTTCGCCCTGATGGGGTCCTCGAGCGGCGCGGGGGCGACGTTCTTGCCGCCCGCCGTGACGATGATCTCCTTCTTCCGCCCGGTGATGGCGAGGTAGCCGTCCTCGTCCATGGTTCCGATGTCGCCGGTGAGGAACCACTCGCCGTCCATGACCTCGGCGGTCGCGGACTCGTTGTTCCAGTAGCCGGCGAACACGTTGTTGCCCCGCACCTGGATCTCGCCGTCCTCAGCGATTCGCACCGAGACGCCGGGGAGCGCCGGGCCGGTTGTGCCGATCTTGAACTTCGACGGGCGGCCGACCGACACGGGCGCCGTCGTCTCCGTGAGCCCGTAGCCCTCGAGGATGGTGATGCCGAGGCTGCGGAAGAAGTGGCCCAGGCGGAGGCCGAGGGGAGCGGATCCGGATACCGCGAAGGAGACGTTGCCGCCCATCGCGGCGCGGAGCTTGCTGTAGACGAGCCGGTCGAACAGCGCGAACTGCAGCTTCAGCGCCAGCGGCACGGAACCGGCGTCGACCGCCTTGGAGTGCGCGATCGCGACGTCGGCCGCCCGGCGGAAGATCTTGCCCCTGCCCGCGGCCTCCGCCTTCTGCTCGGCCGAGTTGTAGACCTTCTCGAAGACGCGGGGCACGGCGAGCAGGAAGCTGGGCTTGAACGACCCGAGCGACGGCAGCAGCTGCTTCGTGTCCGGCTGGTGACCCACGCGCACGCCGCCGTGCACGCAGAGCACGGCGATGAAGCGGGCGAAGATGTGCGCCATCGGGATGAACAGCAGCGTCGACCCGCCGGGGCGCACGACCTCGTTGATGGCGACGGCGGCGTTCCTGCTCAGCTCGACAAAGTTCGAGTGGGTGAGGATGCAGCCCTTCGGCCGACCGGTCGTGCCCGAGGTGTAGATGAGGGTCGCGAGGTCAGAACCCTTCGCGATCGCCCGCCGGCGCTCGACCTCCTCGTCCGGCACGTCGACGCCCGCCGCGGCGAGCTTGTCGAGGTCGCCGAGGTCGATCTGCCAGACCTGGTTCACGAGCGGCAGGTCGGCCCGCACCTCGTCGAAGCGCAGGAAGTGGTCCGGGGTCTCGACGATGATCGCCACGGCGCCGGAGTCGGTGAGGTTCCACTGCACCTGGGTCGGCGACGACGTCTCGTAGATCGGCACGAGCACGGCCCCCGCGAACCAGGTGGCGAAGTCAATGAGGGTCCACTCGAAGCGGGTCTTGCACATGAGCCCGATCTTGTCGCCCGGCTCGATGCCGGAGGCGATGAGGCCCTTGGCGAGCGCGCGCACGCGGGTGAGGAAGTCGGCCGCCGTCACCTCCTGCCAGCCGCCGCCGGCGGTGGGCAGGGAGAACAGGGCGAGGTCGGGCGTCGTGGCCACTCGATCGATCAGGAGGTCCGTCGCGTTCGCGTCCGGATCCGGAGCGACAACGGGCGCGGCATCGTACTGCTTCACGGCAACTCCTTCGGTACCGATGGGGGTCTGATCCATACTCTAGCCTGTAGGGGCGGCGCCTCCCGAGGGGGCGCAGTGCCGGTGGAAGCCCCAATCCATGGTGGCGACGCCCCCTATTCCCCAGGACGAAAGAAGTGCCCGCAGTGCAGTCAGTAGGTATCGATATCGGCGGCACGAAGATCGCGGGCGCGGTCGTCGACGAGCTCGGCACGATCATCGCGGAGGACCGCCGGCCCACCCCGGCCGGTCGGCCGGACGACATCGTCGACGCCGTCGTCGCGATGGTCGAGGGCCTCACGGCGGGCCGGGAGGTGAACGGCGTCGGCGTCGCCGCGGCCGGCTTCATCGACGCCGCCCAGTCCACCGTCTACTACGCGCCCAACATCAACTGGCGGAACGAGCCCTTCCGGGAGAAGCTCGAGGCCCGCATCCCGCTGCCGATCATCGTCGAGAACGATGCGAACGCCGCAGGCTGGGCCGAGTTCCGCTACGGGGCGGGGCGCCTTGTCAGTGACATGGTCATGCTCACCATCGGCACGGGCGTCGGCGGCGCGATCGTGGCGAACGACCGCCTGTTCCGCGGCGGATTCGGCGCGGGCGCGGAGCTCGGCCACATGCGCGTCGTGCCCGACGGCCTGCCCTGCGGCTGCGGCGCGCGCGGCTGCATCGAGCAGTACGGATCCGGCCGCGCCCTGCTGCGCATGGCCAACGAGCTCGCGGACGCCGGGGGCCCGCACGGCGGCGCCCTCGCCGAGGTGCGGGATCGTAACGGCACGCTCACCGGCGTCGACGTCAGCGAGCTCATCAGCGCCGGGGACCCCGGCGCCCTGGGGGCGCTGCGCACCCTCGGCACCTGGCTGGGCGCCGCGAGCGCGAGCCTCGGCGCCGTGCTCGACCCGCAGATGTTCGTCTTCGGCGGGGGAGTGGCGCAGGCCGGGGACCTGCTGCTCGATCCGATCCGCGAGGCGTACCTCGCCCACCTGCCGGCGCGGGGCTTCCACCCGGAGCCCGAGTTCCGCATCGCGGAGCTCGTGAACGACGCGGGCGTGGTCGGCGCGGCCGACCTCGCGCGCCTCCGCGCCGACGTGCTGACGGACGACCGCCGGTAAGCTGGTCCGAACCCCGAGGAAGGCCCGTACGCCATGTTCTACTGGTTCATGAAGAACCTCATCGCCGGGCCGCTGCTGAAGAGCACCTTCCGGCCATGGGTGACGGGGTCGCACAACATCCCCAAGACCGGCGCCGTCATCCTCGCGAGCAATCACCTCTCCTTCATCGACTCGGTGTTCCTGCCGCTCGTGATCGACCGCAACGTCGCGTTCCTCGCCAAGAGCGAGTACTTCACCGGCAAGGGGCTCAAGGGCTGGGCGACCAAGATGTTCTTCAAGGCGACGGGCATGCTGCCGATCGACCGGTCCGGCGGCAAGGCCTCCGAGGCGTCGCTGAACACCGGCCTCAAGCGGCTCGCCACGGGCAACGTGCTCGGCATCTATCCCGAGGGCACGCGCAGCCCCGACGGCAAGATGTACCGCGGGCGCACCGGCGTCGCCCGCATGATCCTCGAGGGCCACGTGCCCGTCGTGCCCGTTGCGATGATCGACACGGAGAAGGTCATGCCGATCGGCACGCGCATCCCCAAGGTGCGCCGGATTGGTGTCATCATCGGCGAGCCGTTAGATTTCAGTAGGTTCGAGGGCCTCGAGGGTGACCGCTTCATCCTGCGGTCCATCACGGATGAGATCATGTACGAGCTCCAGAAGCTCAGCGGCCAGGAATACGTGGACGTGTATGCGACTTCGGTCAAGGAGAAGCGCGCCAGCGTGACGCGCTGATCCAGCCCTCAGTCTCGAACCGGGGCCGAACGGCCCTTCGCATCCGTCGCACGAACTCAGAAACGCAGGACACCAGCGTGACAATCACCTCCGAACCCGTCGTTCTCGCCGAGCCCTCGGTCCTCACGGGCCTGGACAACTGGCGCACGCTCGAGGTCAAGCAGCAGCCGGTGTGGCCCGACCCCGAGGCCGTCAGCGCCGCGTCGGCCGAGATCGCGACCCTGCCGCCCCTCGTGTTCGCCGGTGAGGTCGACATGCTGCGCCAGCGCCTCGCGCGCGCGGCCGCGGGCAACGCCTTCCTCCTGCAGGGCGGTGACTGCGCCGAGACCTTCGCCGGGGCGACGGCCGACGCCATCCGCAACCGGGTGAAGACCATCCTGCAGATGGCCGTCGTCCTCACCTACGGCGCGTCCATGCCCGTCATCAAGATGGGCCGCATGGCCGGTCAGTTCGCCAAGCCGCGGTCGAGCGAGACCGAGACCCGCGGCGAGCTCACGCTGCCCGCCTACCGCGGCGACATCGTGAACGGCTACGACTTCACGCCCCAGTCCCGCACCGCGGACCCCTCCCGCCTGGTGAAGGGGTACCACACGGCCGCATCGACGCTGAACCTCATCCGCGCGTTCACGCAGGGCGGCTTCGCCGACCTGCGCCAGGTGCACGACTGGAACAAGGGCTTCACCGCGAACCCGGCGAACCAGCGCTACGAGCAGCTCGCCCGCGAGATCGACCGCGCCATCAAGTTCATGGAGGCGGCGGGCGCCGACTTCGACGAGCTGAAGCGCGTCGAGTTCTACGTCGCGCACGAGGGCCTGCTCATGGACTACGAGCGCCCCATGACGCGCATCGACTCCCGCACCGGCACGCCGTACAACACCTCGGCGCACTTCATCTGGATCGGCGAGCGGACGCGCGACCTCGACGGCGCGCACGTCGACTTCCTCTCCCGCGTGCGAAACCCGATCGGCGTGAAGCTCGGCCCCAGCACGACGCCGGACGACATGCTCGCCCTCATCGACAAGCTCGACCCGGACCGCGAGCCGGGCCGCCTCACATTCATCACGCGCATGGGCGCGGGGAAGGTGCGCGACGCGCTGCCCCCGCTGCTCGAGGCGGTCAAGGCGAGCGACGCCCTCCCGCTGTGGGTCACCGACCCGATGCACGGCAACGGCCTCACGACGCCCACGGGCTACAAGACCCGCCGGTTCGATGACGTCGTCGACGAGGTCAAGGGCTTCTTCGAGGCGCACCGCGCCGTCGGCACCTTCCCGGGCGGCATCCACATCGAGCTGACCGGCGACGACGTGACCGAGTGCCTCGGCGGCTCGGAGCACATCGACGAGGCCGCGCTCGCGACGCGCTACGAGTCCCTCTGCGACCCGCGCCTGAACCACACGCAGTCCCTGGAGCTCGCGTTCCTCGTGGCCGAGGAGCTCGGCGCCCGCTAGCACCCCCGAAGGCCGGCCCACCCAGCACCGCTGGACGGGCCGGCCTTCGCTCTGCCATCCGCGACGTCGGGCGGTCTGCTCACGTCCCTTCGACAGGCGCAGGGACCGTGACGCGCGAGACCGGCGCATCCGTACGGTCGCTGAGCTCGTCGAAGCGACGCCCGTGGCCTCGCCGCGTTGGCCGGCGTCCCTTCGACAGGCTCAGGGACGTGACGTGCGAGCAGGTCCACCCGTACGGTCGCTGAGCTCGTCGAAGCGACGTTCCGGACCTCAGCGGGTCGGCCGGTCCCTGCGGGACGGTCACCCACGGCGGAAAGCGAGCCGACCGTTCCAGACGGCGATGCCGACCGCGAAGGCGGTGAAGAGAAGCCCGAAGGTCGTGTCCGGCTTGATGACGATCCAGAGAACCGCGATGATGACGACGGTCATCACGAGGCTCAGGGCGTACATGACTCGTCCGAACGGCGTGTTGAGCTTCATGCGGTATTTCTACTGGAATCGAAACACCCTCGCTGAGCGAGTCCCTTCACGTTCCGGGCCGCGTCCCTCCAACAGGCTCAGGGACCGTGACGTGCGAGCGGGCGCCGCCCTACGGTCGCTGAGCTCGTCGAAGCGACGTTTCCCGGCCTCACCGGGCGGGCCCATGTCCCTTCGACAGGCTCAGGGACCGTGACGTGCGAGCAGGCTCACCCGTACGGTCGCTGAGCTTGTCGAAGCGACGCATTCCGAACTCGCGGGTCCGCCCGCGCGTTCAGCCCGAGGCGGTGATGCCGAGGGAGATCGTCGAGCCGCGCCGCTGCATCGTGCCCGCCTCGGGCGTCGTCGCGGCGACCCCGGTGATCTCATTGGGCACCGCATCCCAGAAGGGGGAGTAGGTGTACCGGAAGCCCGCATTCGCGATCGCGGTCTTGGCCTCGTCGCGGGTCAGCCCCACAACGCTCGGCACCTCGACGAGGTCCGGTCCCTTCGAGACGGTGACGGTCACCGCGTCACCGACGCGCACCGGATCTGTGGTCGGCTCGACCTTCGTCACGGAGCCGGCCGGGACGGTGTCGCTGAAGGCGTCATCGCCGCGCTCGGCGGTAAGCCCGGCTTCCTTGAGGTCCCCGGCGGCGTCGTCGTAGTCCTGTCCCACGACGTCGGGGATGGACCCGACCGAGACGACGAGCTGCACAGCCCCCTCTGCCGGGAAGGCAGTGGTGAGCTCCTTGCCGGCCATGTCGAGCACGCCGAACACCAGGCCCTCGTCGAGGTCCCCGAACTGCTCGATCCTCTGCTTCACGGTGAGACCGAGCTCCTCGAGGTCGTCGACCGCGGAGTCGTAGTCCTGCCCGGCGACCTCGGGGATCGGACCGGCGGAGACCACGAGCTGTACCGGCCGCCGCTCGGGATAGGTAGCGCCGAGCTCCTCGCCGTCGGGGTCGAGCGCGAGGAGGACACGCCCTCGCTCCACGTCGCTGAACTGCTGGACGTTCTGCTCGGCCACCCGGAAGTCGGCGAATGCCGCGCGGACCTCGTCCTCGGGCTTCTCCTTGTAGTCGCCGATGGGGATCAGCTTCGGCCCGGTCGACACGACGATCTCGATGCTGCTGCCACGGATCACCGTGTCCCCGGCGGCGGGTTCGGTTCTGATGACGCGGCCGGGCTCCACCTCCGGATCTGTGGCGTCGGTGCGGTCCACCTGGAACTCGGCCGCGGTGAGAGTCTCGGTCGCTTCGGCGACGGTGCTCCCCGCGACGTCCGGCAGGGGCATGGTCGAGCTCAGGAACCAGCCCGTGCCGCCCGCGAACGCCGCGAGCAGCAGCACGAACGTGAGCCAGACGAAGCCGCGTCGCCGTCGCCGGTCCGCCTTCCGGGCGAGAGTCTGCGCGGAGGCGGGAGCGTCAAGGACCCCGACAGCCCCGACGGCTCCGGCGGCACCGACGGGCACCGCCCGGCCGTGGTCGTACCCTGGGCCGGCACCGATGACCTGGGTCTCCGCCGTGGCGGGAAGCTCGGCGCCGACGGCGGCGGGCATCACCACGGTGCGATGGGCGCCCGTTCCCACGACACCGCGCTGCTCCATGAGGTTCTGCGCCTCGAAGAGCTGGTCGAGCATGGCCGCGGCGTCGCGCGGGCGCTGCTCGGGATCCTTGGCCGTCGCCCACAGCACGAGCTCGTCGAGCTCCACCGGCACGGCCGGGTTCGCCTCACTGGGCGGCGGCACCGTGTCGTTCGCGTGCTGGTACGCGATCTGCATGGGCTGGTCGCCCGTGAAGGGCTGGGCGCCCGCCAGCATCTCGTACATCATGATGCCGACGGCGTAGATGTCGCTGCGGGTGTCCGCGATGCCGCGGGTCACGAGCTCGGGGGAGAGGTAGGCGATGGTGCCGAGCAGCGCCTGGCCGGTCGCGGTGTTGGCGCTCACGGCGCGGGCGAGCCCGAAGTCGCCGATCTTGATGCGGCCGTCGTCCGCCAGGAGCACGTTCTCCGGCTTGAGGTCCCGGTGCACGATGCCCGCGCGGTGCGCCGCGGCGAGGCCGGACAGCACGGCCTCCATGATGTCCATGGTCTGCTCGGGCGTAAGGGTCTTGTACTCCTGCAGGAGATCCCGCAGCGTCATGCCCGGCAGGTACTCCATGACGAGGTACGCGCTCTCGCCGTCCTGACCCTGGTCGAAGACGTTGACGACGTTGGGATGCGCGAGCCTCGCGGCCGAGCGGGCCTCCTGGATGAACCGGTCCGTGAAGACCGTGTCGTCGGACAGGTGGCTGTGCATGACCTTGATGGCGACGCGGCGGTCCAGCCGCAGGTCCGTCGCGACGTAGACGGTGGCCATTCCGCCCCGGGCGATGCGCGAACGCACCTCGTACCGCCCGTCCATGAGACGGCCGATCATGGGGTCAGAGGATGCGGCTGTCACGCCTCAAGTCTAAGGAAGGGGTGCGCCGGCACCGGTTCGAAACACCGCACCGCCGCGTTCCTAGGTGAGCTGGTCGAGCCAGGCCCAGGCCGACGTCTCCCACTTCGCGTACGCGTCGGGGTAGGCCGAGATCTGCACCGCCTGCGCCGCCTGGGTGACGGTCATCGACTTCCAGTTGGGGATGTCGAGGAGTCCGCGGGTCAGGCCCGCGTTCGGGTTGCGGGGACCGCCGAAGAAGGTGCGGACCGCCCAGGCGGGGTCGAGGAGGCGCTCGCGCGAGCCCCAGCCCATGCTCGGGCGCTGCTGGAAGAGCCCGAGCGAGTCGCGGTCGCCGAAGTCGATGTTGCGGAGCGTGGACTCCTGGGCCGCCGCTGCAAGCGCGATGACGATGCCGTAGTCGCTCACGCCGAGCTCGCGTCCGATGGAGACGATCGTCGACGCGTTGCGGCGCATCTCGTTCGTCATCGGCACGACGCCGCTCGTGGTGGGCGTGGCGACGGCGGTGGGGCCGGGGATGGTCAGGGTGCGGCCTGCGTAGATGATGCTCGACCAGTTGAGGCCGTTGGCGTTCAGGATGTCCTGCACGGTGACGCCGAAGCGGGTCGCGACGCTGGTCAGCGTGTCCCCGCTCTGAATCGTGTACGCGCCGCCCGGGGCCGCGGCGGGCGCGGCCTTCGGGGCGCTGGAGATGGGCTGCACGAAGGATGCCGTGGCGAACCCGGGGACCACCAGGGACTGGCCCGGGTAGATGACGCTCGCGGAGCGGAGGTTGTTGGCGGCCAGCATCGACGAGACGCCGACGCCGTACTTGGCGGCGATCGAGGTCACGGTCTCGCCGGCCGCGACGGTGTGCCGGTTGCCGCCGCTCGAGGCGGGTGCGGCGCTGGCGGGCGCGGCCGAGGCGGCGGGGGTGGCGGCGCCGGGACCGAGGGTCAGCACCTGGCCCGGGAAGATCACGGAGCGCCAGCCGAGCCCGTTCTGGGCGAGCACGGACGCGGTGGAGAGGCCGAAGCGGCCGGCGATGCTGCTGACGGTGTCGCCGGCGGCGACGCGGTACTCCTGCGGCGCGGCGGCGGCGGTCACGGCCGACGGGGCGACGGTCGGCCGCGGGGCGGCCTTCGGCTTGGCGTTCACGGGACCGACGCGGGGCTTGCTCGGCTTCTTCATCGTGTCGGCCTCGGCGGGCGCCGTCGCGCCGACGCTGAGGGCCAGCGAGCCGGCGAGGATCACGGGCATGGTCGCGAAGATCTTGGCGCGCCTGCTCTTCGCCTTGCCGTCCGCATTCCTGCGTCCGACCTGCTCCCCGCGATGCTGGTCGTCCCCGTTGGATGAAGTGCTGTCCGTCATGGCTTCCTCGTCTACTCCCCGGCCAGTGAATACGGCTGGTCCACGTTAACACGATTGTTGTAAAGAGTGACGGCTGTTTCTGTTGTGACGAAAGAGAATAGAGGGCCCATTTCGGGGGCTCGCCCCCAGGCGTGCGGAGTTCGCCGCGGGCTTCGGACGGTATTGGGTGACGGCGGGGAGGCGTGGCACTCTTGAGGGGTGACCGATCTCTATCCCGAGCGTGAGTGGCTTACCGTCCCCGATCTCGTCGACATCCTCGGCGTCAGCGTCGGCCGTGTCCGTCGCCTCCTCGAGGACAGGCACCTGCTCGGCGTCCGCATCGGCGGCGTCCTCAAGGTGCCCGCGGACTTCCTCCGCGACGGGCTTCCGCTCAGCGAGCTTCGCGGCACTCTCGTGCTGCTGGCGGACAACGGCTTCACCGACGACGAGGCGATGCGCTGGATGCTCCAGCCGGACGACATGCTGGGCATCGCGCCCATCGACGCCCTCCGCGCCGGCCGCAAGGCCGAGGTGCGCCGCGTCGCGCAGGCGCTCGCCTTCTAGTCCGTTCCCACCCGCGCCATCGCGGACGGCGGGTCAGGCCGAGCGACGGGTGACGGTGTCCGCGAGCTCGGCAAGTCGCTGGGCGGCCGCCGCCTCGAGCGGGGCCGTCGTCAGCGCGGAGAGCGCGGCGGCGACGTTCTCCTCGATGAGCTGCTCGGTGGCGTCGACCGCACCGCTGCCGCGAACCGTGTCCTGGAGGCACCGGATCTGGTCGTCGGTGAGCCCGGGGTCGCCGAGCATGGCGTCGATGCGGTCTCTTTCGTGCGCGTCGACGTTCGTCCGGGTGAGGGCGACGAGCACCGTGCGCTTGCCCTCCCGGAGGTCGTCGCCGCTCGGCTTCCCCGTCACCGCGGCGTCGCCGAAGACTCCGAGGAGGTCGTCCCGCAACTGGTAGGCGATGCCGAGAGGCAGGCCGAAGTCGCGCAGCGCCTGCACCTGCGCCGCGGAGGCGCCGGCCATCGAGGCGCCGATCGCGAGTGGGGCCTCGATGCTGTACTTCGCGGACTTGTAGGTGATGACCCGGTGAGCGCGCTCGAGGGCATCGGTCTCGGGCACCGTCGGCCACGCCAGCTCCTCGAGCACGTCGAGGTATTGGCCCGCCGTCACCTCCGTCCGCATGTGGTCGAACTCGCGCTTCGCCGCGCGGGCCGCGCCCAGCGCGGGCAGGGAGAGCAGCGAGTCGAGGATCAGCTCGTCGCTCCAGCCGAGAAGGAGATCCCCGAACAGCACCGCGGACGCCTCGCCGAAGGAGCCGGGGTCTCCCCGCCAGCGGCCGGAGCGGTGCAGGTGCTCGAAGCGGCGGTGAGCGGCCGGTCCGCCCCGGCGCGTGTCGGAGTGGTCGATGATGTCGTCGTGCACGAGGGCCGCCGCGTGGAACAGTTCGAGCCCGCTGGCGACGCCGACCACGGCGTCGAGATCCGCCTGCCCACCGGTGTCGGAAGCGCCGCGCGCCGCCCGCCAGCCCCAGTAGCAGAACTGCGCCCGGAAGCGTTTGCCGCCTCTCAGGAAGTCGGCAGAGAACTCAAGGAAAGGGGCGAGATCGGGGCTGATCCTGCGCAGTGTCGCGTCGCGCTCTGTGAGGAAAGCACCGAGTCGGGTCTGGACGAGCTCGATCAGTCGTCCGCTTTCATCCACCCGCCTAGCCTAGCCACAGGCGGAAGAACTAGAATCGGTAGTCCACCGAACATAGCGTCGGATCCCGAGCCTGAGGGGAAGAAGATGCCGCTTTCCGAGCAAGAACAGCGCCTTCTCGAAGAGATGGAACGCAGTCTCTATCACAATGATGCAGACTTCGTCGCAACCGTGAGCGCGCGACGCGGCAAACCGAATTACACATCGCTCGTCGTCGGCGTGCTGGTGTTCGTGATCGGTATTGCCGCCCTCGCGACCGGAGTGATCGTGAAGGTACCCATTGTCGGGGTACTCGGTTTCGTGATCATGCTGGCCGGGGTGCTCCTGGCCGTGACCCCGGGATTCGGCCGGAAGGGCGCGTCGACGACGACGAGCGTCCCCAGCGGCTCGAGTTCCCGGTCGAAGGCGCGACCCGTCGGCGGCGCCGACTTCATGGGTCGTCTCAACGACCGCTGGGAGAAGCGGCAGGGCGGACAGGACTAGTCCTCCACTTCCCACCACAGCACCGCGAAAAGGGCTGACCCCTCAGGGTCGGCCCTTTTTTCGTGCGCCGACAGCGCGGTCAGGCGCCGAGCCGATCCCTCCGGTGCCGATCCCTCCGGTGCTGATCTCTCCGGTGCCGATCCTGCTGTGAGCTGCTTCACGATGGCCCATCCGGGGGCCCTTTCCCTGCGCGCCGCGTGTCCCGCCCCTCGCTGCCCCCGCGATACCCGACTCTGTGCGGTAGGGGGAGGGGAATCGGCGTCGGCGGGATGACGCGGCAGCGGGGGCAGGAAGGTGCGCGAGCGCACGACGACAGGTCTGGCGGCGACCGCGGGCCCGGCGGTGCCGGCTACAGCGGCACCGGCGCGGGGTGCATCCGGAGAGGGCCGGCCCCGGGGGTCGTCTCCGCGCGGTCCTCCACGGTCCTCCACTTCGGGGACACCCGCGGAAATCCGGCGCTGTTCACGGGAAATCCACACCCCCGAAAGGGTGCGAAACGGCCGGATCGCCTTGGTCGGTGGTGCATAGTGGAGTAAAGTGGAGGAACCACCCACCCAGGACCGGAGAGTGAGGGGGAGCCATGTTTCTTGGCACGTACGCCCCCAAGCTCGACGAGAAAGGGCGCATCATCCTTCCGGCGAAGTTCCGCGACGAGCTGGAGGGCGGTGTGGTCCTGACCCGTGGTCAGGATCGGTGCATCTACGTATTCAGCACGCGGGAGTTCGAGGAGCTGCACGAGCGCATGCGTCAGGCACCGGTCACGAGCAAGCAGGCCCGTGACTACATGCGCGTGTTCCTCTCCGGCGCCCACGCGGAGACGCCGGACAAGCAGCACCGCGTCACCATCCCCGCCGCTCTCCGCACGTACGCCGGCCTCGGCCGTGACCTCGCCGTCATCGGCGCGGGCAGTCGCGCGGAGATCTGGGACGCCGAGGCGTGGGACGAGTACCTGGCCGCGAACGAGAGCGCATTCGCCGACACCGCGGAGGAGGTGATCCCCGGACTGTTCTAGTTCCTCGGGCCTGACTCCCAGCCGTTCGCCCTGACACACTTCCCCGGTGCCAGGTCGGAATGGATGGGGATCAGACCCTAGGACCTCGGGTCCCTCCTCCTATGGAATTCGATCGCATCCACACCCCGGTCCTCCTCGAGCGCTGCCTCGAGCTCCTGACGCCCGCGCTGCAGAAGCCGGGCGCCGTGCTCGTCGACGCCACCCTCGGCATGGCCGGCCACGCCGAGGCGTTCCTCACCCGGCTGCCCGACCTCGTGCTCGTCGGCCTCGACCGCGACCCCGAGGCTCTGGCCATCGCGGGGGAGCGGCTCGAGCGCTTCGGCGACCGGGTCCACCTCGTGAAGGCCGTGTACGACGAGCTACCGGACGCCCTCGACTCGCTCGGCCTCGCCGAGGCGTCGGGGATCCTGTTCGACCTCGGTGTGTCCTCGCTCCAGCTCGACCGCGTCGAGCGCGGCTTCTCGTACTCGAAGGACGCGCCGCTCGACATGCGCATGGACTCGACGAGCGAGCTCACGGCCGAGGTCGTGATCGCAACGTACGCGGAGGGCAACCTCCGCCGCATCTTCGAGCAGTACGGCGAGGAGAAGCTGGCCGCCCGCTACGCCAGGCGCATCGTCGAGGCGCGCCAGTCGGCGCCCATCACGACCTCCGCGCAGCTCGTCGAGATCCTGCAGGCGGCGACCCCCGCCGCGGTGCAGCGCGCCGGCCACCCCGCGAAGCGGGTGTTCCAGGCCCTGCGCATCGAGGTCAACGGCGAGCTCAGCGTGCTGGAGGCGGCGATCCCGGCAGCCCTCGACAGCCTCGCCGTCGGCGGGCGCATCGTCGTGCTCGCCTACCAGTCCCTCGAGGACCGCATCGTCAAGCGCGAGTTCGCCGCCCGCGCCCGCTCCTCCGCGCCCGTCGGCCTGCCGATCGAGCTGCCGGAGCACGCCCCCGAGATCCGCCTCCTCGTCCGCGGCGCGGAACTCGCGAGCGACGACGAGAAATCCATCAACCCCCGCGCGACGCCCGTCCGGCTCCGCGCTGCAGAACGACTGAGGAGACGCGCCGCATGAGCACGAACGTCGCATACGCCGCCCCGCGCACACGCTCGACCGCCTCCCGCCCGGGCGTGGCCCGGCCGCACATCGAGATCGTCTCGACGCGCGACCAGCGCCGTGCCCGCCCGAGGACCGTGTACGCCACGCTCGTGATCGGCGGGCTCTTCGCGGTGCTCCTGTCGCAGCTGCTGCTCAGCATCGGCCTGTCGGACGGCGCGTACGCGATCCAGTCGCTGCAGCAGAAGCAGCGCGACCTCGGCCGCACGCAGCAGGTGCTCTCCGAGGACCTCGAGCGGCTGTCCTCGCCGCAGAACCTCGCCGCGAACGCCGGCGCGATGGGCATGGTGAGCAACGCGACCCCCGTCTACCTGCGCCTGTCCGACGCCGCCGTCCTCGGCGCCCCCGTGGCCGCCTCCGCCGACGAGTCCGCCGCGCCCCTCGTGGGCAACGTGCTCCTCGACGACGTGAAGCCCGCGGCGGACCAGATCGCCAAGGCCAACGTCGCCGCAGCGGCGGCAGCGGGTGCCGATGCGGACGAGATCGCCGCCGTGCAGTCCGGGAACGCCGATTCCGGTGTGCTGAGCGTGCCCTCCACGAATCCGTCGACCACCGCGCTAGCGTCGGGGTCGAGCATTCCGGCGCCCATCACGCGCTGAGGCCGGATCGATCGCCACGCGCGATCGGCTCGCCGTGCGACACGCGCGGCACGGAACAGGCACGCGGAATCAGTAGGAGAACGGTGGAGGAAGAGTGACAGCGAAATCCTCCCGCCGGCGGATCGCGTTCGCGCTGCTCGTGATCGTCGCCGTGCTCGGGGTGTTCGTGGCCAAGCTCATCGACATCCAGGTCGTACAGGCCGCGGAGATCAACGCGGAGGCCGTCGACAAGCGGTCCATCCCCAACACCACGTTCGGGGTGCGGGGGAACATCGTGGACTCCGACGGCGTCCCGCTGGCCAACAGCGTCCTCCGCTACGACGTGACCGCGTCCCCAAAGGACATCGGCGACTTCACCCGCACCTCCGAGAAGGAGGACGGCTCGCTGGTCGAGACCGAGGTCACCTGGCCGAAGGCCGCGGCGGAGATCGCCAAGCAGACCGGTCAGACCGCGGCCCAGGTCCGCTCGATCATCGCGAAGGCCCTCAAGGAGGACCCCGAGTCCAACTTCGCCTACATCGCGCGCGGCGTCGACACGGACGCCTACCAGGCGCTGGTCGACCTGCACATCCCCGGCATCTACTTCCAGGCGGTGCAGAGCCGCACCTACCCGAACGGCCAGGTCGCGGGCAACCTCGTCGGCTTCGTCGGCGCGAGCGGGGAGGCGCAGGCCGGCCTCGAGTTCACGGAGAACGACTGCCTGAAGGCGAGCAACGGCTTCGAGACCTTCGAGCGGGGCGCGGACGGCGTGCGCATCCCCGGCAGCACGGTCACGACGAAGAAGGCGACCGACGGCAACGAGCTCGTGCTGACGATCGACCGCGACCTGCAGTGGTTCGTGCAGCAGGCCGTCGCCGAGCAGGCACAGGCCGTGGGGGCGCCCTGGGGCCTCGCCACCGTCATGGAGGCCAAGACGGGCAAGCTGCTCGCCGTGGCCGACTACCCCTCTGTCGATCCGAACAACGTGAACCTCACCGACCCCGAGTACCGGGGGTCGCGCGTGTTCAACTCGCCCTACGAGCCCGGCTCGACGTTCAAGTCGGTGACCGCCGCGGCCCTGGTCGACGCGGGCCTCGCCGACGGCGGCACCCGCGTGCTCGCGCCCTACCGCTTCATCAAGAACGGCGCGAACCTCCGCGACAGCTTCGGGCACGAGGACCTGCCGCTCACCCTCGCCGGCGTGCTCGCCGAGTCGTCGAACACGGGCATCTCGATCCTGGGCGAGCGCCTCGACGACGAGAAGCGGTTCGACTACATCCGCGCCTTCGGCGTCGGCCAGCCCACCGAGGTGGACTTCGCGGGCGAGGAGGCGGGCATCCTGCCCGACCCGGCCAGCATGGACGTGCAGACGAAGTACGCGACGACGTTCGGTCAGGGCCTCGCCACGACGGCGGCCCAGATCACGAGTATCTACCAGACCCTCGGGAACGGCGGCGTGCGGATGCCGGTGCGCCTCGTCGAGGGCTGCCGCGCCCCCGACGGCACCTGGGTGAGCCAGCCCTCGGGTGAGCCGCGTCAGGTCATCTCCAAGCACGCCGCCGACGAGACGGTGCACATGATGGAGACCGTGGTGACCGACGGCCACTTCGGCGACACCCTGAAGATCCCGGGCTATCGGGTCGCCGCGAAGTCCGGCACGGCGCAGGTCTCGGACGGCAGCGGGGCGTACGGATCGAACTACCTCGTGTCCATGGCGGGCGTCGCGCCGGCCGACGACCCCCAGTACGTCGTGACGATCAGCCTCGCCAACCCGGCTACGATGAAGTCGTCCGCCGCCGCGGCCCCGGTCTTCCAGAAGATCATGTCTCAGGTCCTGAAGACCTATCGAGTGCCCCCGTCGAGCGTGCCGTCTCCCAACCTGCCTACCACCTATTGATTTCTACCGAGAGAGAGGCGATGAGCGCCCAGGCCCCCCGAAGTCTCCGGCCCGAGCACCCCATCGCGCGGTCGCTTTCCGGACTCGCGTCCGACTTCGAACTCGAGTCCCTCGGCTCACTCGACAACATCGAGGTGAGCGGCGTCACGATCTCCTCGGAAGACGTCCAGCCCGGGGACCTCTACGTCGGCGTCAAGGGGCGCTTCGCGCACGGCGCGCGCTTCGCGACCGCGGCGCGCGACTCCGGGGCCGTCGCCGTGCTCACCGACTGTGAGGGAGCCGAGCTCGCCGCGGAGTCCGGGCTTCCCGTGCTCATCACCGACGACCCGCGCGCCGCCCTCGGTGACGTCGCGGCCTGGGTGTACCGCACGACCGAGCACCCGCCCGTGCTGTTCGCGGTGACCGGCACGAACGGCAAGACCTCCGTCGTCTACCTCCTCGACGGCATCCTCCGCCAGCTCGGCGTCGTGACCGGCCTGACGTCGACGGCCGAGCGTCGCATCGGCGACGTGAGCATCCCCTCCCGCCTCACGACCCCGGAGGCGAGCGAGATGCACGGCATGCTCGCCCGGATGCGCGAGGCCGAGGTGAGGGCGGTGTCGATCGAGGTCTCCGCGCAGGCGCTCAGCCGCCACCGCGTCGACGGGCTCGTCTTCGACGTCGCGGGCTTCATCAACCTGAGCCACGACCACCTCGACGACTACGCCGACATGGAGGAGTACTTCCGGGCGAAGGCCGCGCTGTTCGACCCGGACCGCGCCAGGCGGGGCGTCGTGTCGCTCGACTCCGAGTGGGGCGTCCGCGTCGTCGAGGAGTCCCGCATCCCCGTCGTCACGATCTCCTCCACTCCCGGCGTCGACGCCGACTGGACCGTTCGCGTCCTGGCCGAGGAGGCGGACTACACCGAGTTCGAGCTGCGTGGCCCCGACGGCCGCGGCCTGGTGACGCGCGTGCCGGTCCTCGGCTGGTTCATGGCGGCCAACTCCGCCCTCGCCATCGTCATGCTCGTCGAGTCCGGCTACGACCTCGGCGCGATCGAGCACGTGCTGGAGCGGGACGGCGGCATCGACGCGTTCATCCCCGGCCGGGCCGAGCGGGTGTCCGGCGCCACCGGGCCGGCGTTCTACGTCGACTACGGTCACACCCCGGACGCCTTCGAGCAGACCCTGCTCGCGGTGCGCAAGATCACGACCGGCCGCGTGTTCATGGTCTTCGGCGCGGACGGCGACCGCGACACGACGAAGCGAGCGGACATGGGGCGCATCGCCGCCGTGAACTCGGACGTCGTGGTCGTGACGGACTACCACCCGCGCTACGAGGACCCGGCGGAGATCCGCCGCACGCTCATCGAGGCCGCGACCGCGGCGGTGCCGGACCGCGAGATCTACGAGATCCCGGACCCGCGCACGGCCGTGCGCAAGGCGGTGTCCCTCGCGCGCGAGGGCGACGCCATCCTCGTCGCGGGACCGGGGCACGAGGACTACCACGAGGTCGCGGGAGTGAAGATCCCGTATTCGGCCCGGAACGACGCACGAGAGGCCCTGCGCGAAGCGGGCTGGGAGTAGGAACATGCTGTCCCTCACACTGACCGAGATCGCAACGACGGTCGGCGGCACGCTCGTCACCCGCGGAGTCGCCGAGCCGGGCACCACCGTGTCGGGCGCCGTCGAGACGGACTCCCGGGAGATCGCCCCCGGTGGCATCTTCGTCGCCAAGCCGGGCGAGGTGACCGACGGGCACCTGTTCGCCCCCGCGGCGGTCGAGAACGGCGCCGCGCTGCTCCTCGTCGAGCGCGAGCTCGACCTCGACGTGCCGCAGATCGTCGTCCCGGACGTCGTGCTCGCCCTCGGCGCGCTGGCGACCGAGGTCGTGGCGCGCGTGCGCGCCCTGGGGCGGCTGAAGATCCTCGCCGTCACCGGATCCAACGGCAAGACCACGACCAAGAACCTGCTCCGGGCGATCTTCTCCGCGGTCGGCGAGACCGTCGCGCCCATCGCCTCGTTCAACAACGAGGTCGGCGCCCCGCTCACCATGCTCAAGCTCACCGAGAGCACGCGATTCCTCATCGCCGAGATGGGGGCGAGCGCGCCCGGCGAGATCCGCCGGCTGGTGGGCATGGCGAAGCCGGACGTCGGCATCGTGCTCACGGTCGGCCTCGCGCACGCGGGCGAGTTCGGCGGCATCGAGACCACGCTCGCGACGAAGACCGAGATGGTCGCCGACCTCCTGCCCGAGGACACGGCCGTGCTGAACCGGGACGACGCGCGCGTCGCGTCGATGGCCGACAAGACGGCAGCCCGCGTCCTGTTCTTCGGCCGCGACGACAGCGCGGACGTGCGCGCGACCGACGTCGAGGCGACCGCCTCCGGCACGACGTTCACGCTGCACCTGCCGAGCGGCGAGTCGAGCCCGGTGACGTTCCGCGTGCTCGGCGAGCACCACGTGACGAACGCCCTGGCCGCGACGGCGGCCGCGACGACCCTCGGCGTGCCCCTCGACACGATCGTGACGGCCCTCGAGTCCGTGCAACGCGCCGAGCGCTGGCGGATGGAGATCCTGGGCCACGGCGGCGTCACCGTCATCAACGACGCGTACAACGCGAGCCCCGACTCCATGGCGGCCGCGCTCAAGACCCTCGCCCAGATCGCCGCGCCCGGGCAGCGCACCGTCGCCGTGCTCGGCGAGATGAGCGAGCTCGGCGAGTTCGCCGAGGAGGAGCACGACCGCGTCGGCCTGCTCGCCGTGCGGCTCAACATCTCGCAGATCGTCGTCGTCGGCCAGGGCGCGCGCCGGCTGCACCTGCAGGCCATCGCCCAGGGCTCCTGGGACGGCGAGTCCGTGTTCGTCGAGGACCAGGACGAGGCCTTCGACCTGCTGCGCCAGCGCCTCCGGCCCGGCGACCTCGTGCTCGTGAAGTCGTCGAACTCGGCGGGCCTCCGCTTCCTCGGCGACCGCCTCGGCGAGGTGGACTCGTGGTAGCGCTGCTCCTCGCGGGCGCGATCTCGCTGATCTTCACCCTGCTCACCACGCCGCTCTTCATCCGGCTGTTCCGCAGGCTCGAGTGGGGACAGTTCATCCGCGACGACGGGCCGAAGGCGCACCACACCAAGCGCGGCACGCCGACCATGGGCGGCGTCGTCATCATCCTCGGCGCGGTGCTGGGCTACTTCGCGGGCCACCTGCTGAACGCGCCGGAGGAGATGACCCCCTCCGGCCTGCTCGTGATCTTCATGATGGTGGGCCTCGGGCTCGTCGGGTTCCTCGACGACTTCGCGAAGACCCGCAAGCAGCAGAGCCTCGGCCTCGGCGGCTGGCAGAAGATCGCCGGCCAGGTGATCGTCGCCGTGGTCTTCGCGCTGCTCGCCATCTCGATCACCGACCCGGAGACCGGCCTCACGCCGGCCTCGACCGCGATCTCGGTGATCCGCGACACTCCGCTCGACTTCGCCGTGCTCGGCCCGGTGCTGGGCATCGGCCTCTTCGTGATCTGGATCGCGCTCATCGTCGCGAGCGCGTCGAACGGCGTGAACGTGGCCGACGGCCTCGACGGCCTCGCCGCGGGCTCCAGCATCCTGGCCATCGGCTCGTACGTCATCATCGGCTTCTGGCAGTTCAACCAGTCCTGCGCCTCGAACCAGCTCGCGGCCGACGTCGCCTACAAGTGCTACGAGGTGAGCAACCCGCTCGACCTCGCCGTGATCTCCGCGGCGATCGTCGGCTCGCTCATCGGCTTCCTCTGGTGGAACACGTCGCCGGCGCACCTCTTCATGGGCGACACCGGCTCCCTCGGCCTCGGCGGCGCCCTCGCCGCCCTCGCTGTGCTCAGCCGCACCGAGCTGCTGCTCGTCTTCATCGGCGGCATCTTCGTGATCGTCGCCGGCTCCGTGATCGTGCAGCGCATCTACTTCAAGCTGACGCACGGCAAGCGGATCTTCCTCATGAGTCCGCTGCACCACCACTTCGAGCTCAAGGGCTGGGCCGAGACGACCGTGGTCGTGCGCTTCTGGATCATCGCCGGGCTGCTCGTCGCCGCCGGCGTCGGCACCTTCTACCTCGAATGGATCACGCTCTGACCTCGCCGCTCGCTCACGACCCCATCGACGCACTCACCAGCTGGCACTCCCGCTGGGCGGGCCTGCGCGTCGCGGTGCTCGGTCTCGGCAAGACCGGCTTCGCGGTCGCCGACACCCTCGTCGACCTCGGCGCATCCGTGCTCGCCGTCACCGAGCGGGCGCCCGAGGCGCAGGCCCGGCTGCTCGCCGTGCTCGGCGTCCCCCTCCTGGAGCGCGCGGACCTGTCGACAGCCCCCGAGGAGCTCCGGGCCTTCGACGCCGAGCTCCTCATCGTCTCGCCCGGCTTCCCGCCGCACCACCCGCTGCTCGCCTGGGCCGCGGAGGCGGGCATCCCGGTGTGGGGGGACATCGAGCTGGCCTGGCGGCTGCGCGACCGGCTGGGCACCCCTGCGGAGTGGATCACGGTCACGGGCACGAACGGCAAGACCACGACCGTGCAGCTGACCGAGCACCTCCTGCGCTCGGCCGGCGTCCGGGCCGTGGCCTGCGGCAACATCGGCGTGCCCGTGCTGGACGCCATCGTCGCGCCCGAGCAGTTCGACGTCCTCGTCGTCGAGCTCTCCAGCCACCAGCTGCACTACCTCGCGCACGCCATCTCGCCCTTCGCGAGCGCCTGCCTGAACATCGCCGAGGACCACCTCGAGTGGCACGGCTCCGCCGACGCGTACGTCGCCGCCAAGGGCAACGTGTACGCGAACACCCGCGTCGCCTGCGTCTACAACCGAGCCGATCCCGTGACCGAGCGCCTCGTGGAGGAGGCCGACGTGCAGGAGGGCGCCAGGGCCATCGGCTTCGGGCTCGGCGTGCCGGGACAGAGCGACGTCGGCATCGTCGAGGGCATCCTGGTCGACCGCGCCTTCCTCGACGACCGGCGCAACAGCGCCCTCGAGATCACCACGGTCGCCGAGCTGGACGCGGCGGGCCTTGCCGCGCCGCACATCGTCGCCAACGTGCTCGCCGCGACGGCGCTCGCCCGGTCCTACGGGGTGGAGCCGGCCGCCATCCGCTCGGCCCTCACCACCTTCTCGCTCGACCACCACCGCATCGAGCGGGTGGCGCGGCACGCGGACGTCGACTGGGTGGACGACTCGAAGGCCACCAACCCGCACGCCGCGGACGCGTCGCTGCGCGCCTTCCCGTCCGTCGTCTGGGTCGTCGGCGGCCTGCTCAAGGGGGTCGACATCGACGACCTGGTGCGCGCCCACGTTCCGCGCCTGCGCGCCGCGGTCGTGATCGGAGCCGACCGCAGCGCCCTGCGCGAGGCATTCGCGCGACACGCGCCCGCACTGCCCGTCTTCGAGGTCGAGGCGGGCGACACTGAAGAGGTAATGCCAGCCGTTGTGCACGTTGCGGCGGAAGCCGCGCGAGCGGGGGACACGGTTCTGCTAGCGCCCGCCGCGGCGTCGATGGATCAGTTCTCCGACTACTCCGATCGGGGTAGGCGATTTCAGGCTGCGGTGCACGAGTTCTACGGGAGGTGACGCGGATGGCGATGTCCACCCGATCCTCCGGCGTACCGCGCTCTCCCTCGCGCCCCATCCCCGGCGCGCGCGGCCTCTCGGCGAGGGCGGCGGCAACGGCCGCGGGCGGCAGGGCTGCCACGATCTCGCTCGGCCGCTCGTTCGCCGTCGAGTCCGGCAACTACTTCCTGCTGCTCGGTACGACGCTCTTCCTCGTGATCTTCGGGCTCGTGATGGTGCTGTCGTCGTCGACCATCGACTCCTTCAACGGCAACCAGGGCTTCTTCGGCGGCTTCCTCCGTCAGGGCATGTACGCCGTCATCGGCGTGCCGCTCATGCTCGTCGTCGCGAGCGTGCCCAGCGAGTTCTGGAAGCGGCGCGCGTGGCTCGTCATGGGCGTCGCGGCGGCGCTCCAGCTGCTCGTCGTGGCGACCCCGCTCGGCGTCGAGGTCTACGGCAACCGCAACTGGATCCAGCTCGGGCCCGTCACCGCGCAGCCGTCGGAGCTCGTCAAGGTGGGCCTCGTCATCTGGCTCGCGCTCATCCTGGCCCGCAAGCGCCACCTGCTGACGTCCTGGCCCCACGTGCTGATCCCCATCGGCCCCGTCGCCGGCGGGGCCATCGGCCTCGTGCTGCTCGGCTCCGACCTCGGCACCGTGATCATCCTCACGTCCATCGTCATCGGCGCCCTGTTCTTCGCCGGCGTGCGGATGCGCATGCTCGCGATCATCGTCGCCGCGGTCTCCCTCGGCGCCATCGTGATGACCGTGATCAGCCCCAACCGCATGGTCCGCGTCCTCGGCTTCCTGAACGGCACGACGGACTACGAGGGGTCCGGCTGGCAGTCGACTCACGGCCTGTACGCCCTCGCCGCGGGCGGCGTGTTCGGCGTCGGCCTCGGCAACTCGAAGGCCAAGTGGTCCTGGCTCCCGGCGGCGGACAACGACTACATCTTCGCGATCATCGGTGAGGAGCTCGGCCTCATCGGCGCGGTCGTGCTGCTCCTGCTGTTCGTCGTCATGGCGATCGCGTTCATCCGCATCATTCGCTCGACGAACGACCCGTTCTCGCGGGTGCTCGTCGGGTCGGTGATGGTGTGGGTCGTCGGCCAGGCATTCGTGAACATCGCGGTCGTCCTGCAGCTGCTGCCCGTGCTCGGCGTGCCGCTGCCGCTCATGTCCTCCGGCGGCTCGGCGCTGATCACGACGCTCGTGGGCATCGGCCTCGTGCTCGGCATCGCCAAGCATCCGCCGATCATCGAGGACCAGTCCTCGCCGCCGCCCGGAGCCCCGGGTGGGCCGGGTGCGCAGAGCGTCCCGACCGCCCGGACCACCCCGAACGTACGGACTCCGCACGGCGCTCCCCGCCCGCGGGGAACCGCGAGGAGCTACCGCCCGTGACCGTCTACCTGCTCGCCGGGGGTGGCACCGCGGGCCACGTGAATCCGCTGCTGGCCGTGGCGGATGCCCTCCGCGCCCGTGAGCCCGAGTCGACCGTGCTCGTGCTCGGCACGCGTGAGGGCCTCGAGGCGCGCCTCGTGCCCGAGCGCGGGTACGAGCTCCTCACCATCCCTCGGCTGCCGTTCCCGCGCCGGGTGAGCCGCGACGCCGCCCTCTTCGCGCCGCGCTTCGCCGGAGCCGTGTCGTCGATCCGCCGCATGATCCGGGACCGGAACGTCGACGCGGTCGTCGGCTTCGGCGGCTACGCGGCCGCGCCGGCCTACCTCGCCGCCCGGGCGTCGGGCACGCCGCTCATGCTGCACGAGGCGAACGCGAAGCCCGGCCTCGCGAACCGGCTCGGCGCGCGCTTCACGCCGCACGTCGGCGTCGCGTTCCCCAACACCCCGCTGCCGGGGGCGACGCACGTCGGCATGCCGCTGCGCCGCGAGATCACCCGCCTCGACCGGCACGCTGCCCGGGCTGAGGCGCTCGAGTTCTTCGGGCTCACCCGCGAGCGTCGAACGCTCCTCGTGACGGGCGGCTCCACCGGGGCGCGGCGCCTCAACACGACGGTCGCCGAGAGCGCGGCCGCCATCGTCGAGGCGGGGCATCAGGTGCTGCACCTCGTCGGCGGCACGCAGGTGTTCGACGAGCCGGAGCTGCCGCACTACACGATGCTGCGCTACTGCGACCGCATGGATCTCGCCTTCGCCGCGGCCGACGTCGCGGTCTCCCGCGCGGGCGCCGCAACGCTCAGCGAGCTCACGGCGCTCGGGGTGCCCGCCGTCTACATCCCGTACCCGGTGGGCAACGGCGAGCAGCGCTTCAACGCCGAGACCGTGCTCGCGGCCGGGGGAGGCGTCCTCGTGGAGGACGCATCGTTCACGCCCGGCTGGGTCGCGGCCGAGTTGCTCCCGCTCCTCGCCGACCAGGCGCGCCTCCGCTCGATGGGCGAGGCCGCCGCCTCCGTCGGCCGCACCGACGGCGACGAGCGCATGGCGGACCTCATCCAGGGCGGGCTGGGCACGCCCGCTGCACGATCGCGCAGGACACGCGCGTAAGGTATTCCCCCGGACGACGGACCGAGGCAGCCAAGCAGACCCGCTGTCGCCCCAGCGGCAGCAGCCAGAAAGTGAGCACCACCGTGATCAAGCCCGACCTCTCCGCCCCCATCCCCGAGACCCTCGGCAAGCTGCACTTCGTGGGCATCGGGGGATCCGGCATGAGCGGCATCGCGCGCATGTTCCTCGCCGCCGGGCACACCGTCACCGGCTCCGACCTCCGCGAGACGGCCGCCGTCGAGGCCCTCCGCGAGGCCGGCGCCATCGTGCACATCGGTCACGACGCCGCGCACGTCGGCGACGCCGACACGCTCGTCGTGACGGGTGCGCTGTGGCAGGAGAACCCGGAGTACCAGTACGCGCTCGCCAACGGCCTCCCCGTGCTGCACCGCTCGCAGGCCCTCGCCTGGCTGATCTCGGACCGCCGGCTCGTCGCGGTCGCCGGCGCACACGGCAAGACGACGTCGACGGGCATGATCGTGACCGCCCTGCTCGCGCTCGGCGAGTCGCCGAGCTTCGTGAACGGCGGCGTCATCGCGGGACTCGGCGTCAGCTCCTCCGCGGGCGACGACGCCCTGTTCGTGGTCGAGGCCGACGAGTCCGACGGCTCGTTCCTGCTCTACGACACCGCCGTCGCCCTGATCACTAACGTCGACGCCGACCACCTGGACCACTACGGCACCCACGAGGCGTTCGACGAGGCGTTCGTGCGATTCGCGGACAACGCGAGCGAGCTCGTCGTCATCTCGAGCGACGACGCGGGCGCGCGGCGCGTGACGGCCGCCCTGAAGCACCCGAACGTCGTGACGTTCGGCGAGGACCCGGACGCGACGGTGCGGCTCACCTCCGTCGACACGGCAGGCCCGGTCTCCTTCACGCTGGCCTACCGCGGGTCCGAGTACACGGCGCGCCTCCGCGTGCCCGGAAAGCACAACGCCCTCAACGCGGCGGGAGCGTTCGCCGTGCTCGTGGGCATGGGCTTCGACCCCCAGCGCACGATCGACGCCATCGCGACGTTCGGCGGCACGGAGCGCCGGTTCGAGCTGCACGGCACCGTGCGCGGGGTGAGCGTGTACGACGACTACGCCCACCACCCCACCGAGGTCGCCGCCGCGCTCAGCGCCGCGCGCACCGTCGTGGGGGAGGGACGCATCATCGCCGTGCACCAGCCGCACCTCTACAGCCGCACCCGGATGATGGCGGGCGACTTCGCCGCGACCTACGAGGCCCTCGCCGACGAGACGATCGTCCTCGACGTCTACGGCGCGCGCGAGGACCCCGAGCCCGGGGTCACCGGCGCGCTCGTTGCCGACCGGTTCCAGGACAAGGACCGGGTCGCCTACCTCCCGGACTGGCAGCAGGCCGCCGACTACGCCGCATCCATCGCCCGCGAGGGCGACTTCGTCATCACCCTCAGCTGCGGCGACGTGTACCGCATCATCCCCCAGATCCTCGAGGCGCTCGACACCTCGGACACGGCGGTATGAAGCGGCCCCAGGGCTTCGATCCGGGTCCTCGAGAGGAGAACCCGGAACCCGCGAGGGATCGGGGAGCCGCGTCCGCGGGACGCGCCGGCGGCGGAGGGGCGCCCGGTCGGCGCCGGCCCGCCGCCCCGGCCTCAGCGGTGAACCGGCCCGCCGGGGCACCACCAACGCCGCCTCCGGTCGCGCCGTTCCCGGGCTCCAAGGCCGCGGCCGACGGTGACGCGGGCAGTGCGCTGAAGGCGTTCGCGCAGCGCGCGCGGGCGAAGCGATCGGACTCGGAGAGCGCGCGTGCCGCCGGTGCCGAGGCCGAAGCGCGCCGCGAGCTGCGCCGCGCCAGTCGCGAGCGCAAGCGGTTCGAGCGCGACGAGGTCAAGCGGTTCACCCGCCGCACTAGGCGCCGCAAGGCCGGCTGGATCACCGCCGCGGCCGTGATCGCGGCGATGGGCGGCCTGCTCGCGTTCGCCGTGTACTCGCCCCTCCTCGCCCTGCGGACCGTGCAGATCGAGGGCGCGTCGCGCATTCCGCCGGAGACGCTCGTCCAGGCCCTGGACGACCAGGTGGGCACGCCCCTGCCGCTCCTCGACCTCGGCGAGGTCAAGGACAAGCTCGCCGCCTTCCCGCTCATCCAGAGCTACTCGACCGAAAGCCGGCCGCCGGACACGCTCGTCGTGCGCGTGGTCGAGCGCACCCCCATCGCGTCCGTCCGCGCCTCGGGGGGCGGCTACCAGCTCGTCGACCCGGCGGGCGTCGTCGTGGAGCGCGCCGACGCCCGGCCCGAGGGCTTCCCCGTGATCGACGTCGGCGAGGTCGGCATCGCCAATGCGCGGTTCGAGGCGGCCGCGCAGGTGCTTGTCGCGCTGCCCGCGGACTTCCTCGCGCAGGTCGACGTGGTGAACGCGACCACGAAGGACGACGTGAGCCTCGTGCTCACCGACGGCAAGTGGGTCGTCTGGGGCAGCGCCGACGAGTCGGACCTGAAGGCCGCGCGCCTCCCGGCCCTGATCAAGGCCACGGCCGACCGGGACGTCGCCGAGTACGACGTCTCCTCCCCGGACAACCTCGTCGTCCGCTGAGCCCCCGGACACCCCCGACCCTCCCCGGATCTCCGCCGCGCGCCGCTCCGCCGACCCCCGGCTCCTGCCCACCGTTCCGGATTCAGGATGGAAACGCGACACGCCGCATCCGGGCACCTCGAAACGCGGCGTGTCGCAACTGAACCTGAATCCGGAACAGGACCGCCGGTGTGACACGGGCGCGGATGCCGGACGCGGCGCGGAAGGCGGGGGGGATCCAGGACGCACGCAGCCGTCGGCCGACCCCTGCCACCGGCGCGCGACACGCCCGGGACCTTTTTCTCTCGCGACACGCGGTCGCGCTTCCCGGTGTGTCCCGTCCCGCCGCTTACCTTCGGAGTCAGGAAATGCATACTGAGTAAAACTTTAGACCTCAACTACAGGTTTAGAGTTCCAGCGGAGGCCGGTCATCATGTCAAGTAACAACAACTATCTCGCCGTGATCAAGGTGGTCGGTATCGGCGGCGGCGGCGTCAACGCCGTCAACCGCATGATCGAGCTCGGTCTTCGCGGAGTCGAGTTCATCGCCATCAACACGGACGCCCAGGCGCTGCTGATGAGCGACGCGGACGTCAAGCTCGACGTCGGTCGCGAGATCACCCGCGGCCTCGGAGCCGGCGCCGACCCCGAGGTGGGTCGTCGCGCCGCGGAGGACCACGCGGAGGAGATCGAGGAGGCGCTCGCCGGCGCCGACATGGTCTTCGTCACCGCCGGTGAGGGCGGCGGCACCGGAACCGGTGGCGCTCCCGTCGTCGCGCGCATCGCGAAGTCCATCGGCGCCCTCACCATCGGTGTCGTCACGAAGCCCTTCAGCTTCGAGGGCAAGCGCCGCCAGGCCCAGGCCGACATCGGCGTCGCGACGCTCAAGAACGAGGTCGACACCCTCATCGTCGTGCCGAACGACCGCCTGCTCGAGATCAGCGACCGCGGCATCAGCATGCTCGAGGCGTTCGCGACCGCGGACCAGGTGCTCCTCGCCGGTGTCCAGGGCATCACGGACCTGATCACGACCCCGGGTCTCATCAACCTCGACTTCGCCGACGTGAAGTCGGTCATGCAGGGCGCTGGCTCGGCCCTCATGGGGATCGGGTCCTCGCGCGGCGCTGACCGGTCCATCAAGGCCGCCGAGCTCGCCGTCGCGTCGCCCCTGCTCGAGGCGAGCATCGAGGGCGCCCACGGCGTGCTGCTGTCCATCCAGGGCGGCTCGAACCTCGGCATCTTCGAGATCAACGACGCGGCCAAGCTCGTGCAGGAAGCCGTGCACCCCGAGGCCAACATCATCTTCGGTGCCGTCATCGACGACACCCTGGGTGACGAGGTCCGCGTGACGGTCATCGCCGCCGGCTTCGACGGTGGCGAGCCCAGCGTCAAGGTCGCGGAGGGCCGTCGCTCCAATTTCGCCCCCGCCGCACCCGCGCCCGCTCCGGTCCCCGTCGCGGTGGCGGCGAGCGGCGCCCGCGAGTCCGTGCCGACCTGGTCCACCAGCGAGGCGCCCACGATCCCCGCGCGCTCCACCATCGCGCCGGCGTTCGAGGACAAGGACGACGACCTGGACATCCCCGACTTCCTCAAGTGAGTCCGGATCCCGGCCTCGCGCACCGCGTCACGGCGGTGCGCGAGGCGGTCCAGGCCGCGGCTCGCGAGGCCGGGCGCGACCCGGCCGAGCTGACCACGGTCGTCGTCACCAAGTTCCAGCCCGTCTCCCTCGTGCGCGAGCTCGCGGAACTCGGGATGCGCGACGTGGGCGAGAGCAGGCACCAGGAGGCCCGTGAGAAGGCCGCCGAACTGGCGGACCTCTCGCTCTCCTGGCACTTCGTGGGGCAGCTGCAGGGCAAGAAGGCCCGGCAGGTGCAGCGCTACGCCCGGGTCCTGCACTCGGTCGACCGGGAGTCCCTGCTCGACGCGCTCGCCCTACCGGCGGGCGCGGAGGCGGAACCCGGCCGACCGGAGACGGACGTCTTCCTGCAGGTCAACCTCACGGACGATCCCGCCCGCGGCGGGGTCGCGCCCGCCGCGCTCGAGTCGCTCGCCGAGCGCGCCGAGGCCGCGCCGGGCCTCCGCCTGGTCGGCGTGATGGCCGTCGCCCCGCGCGAGGGCGAACCCCGTCAGGCGTTCGCCACGCTGCGCGGGCTCTCCGAGCGCGTGCAGCGGATCGCGCCCGACGCCACCGCGATTTCCGCGGGCATGTCGGGCGACTTCCGCGAGGCGATCCTCGAGGGGGCGACACACCTACGCATCGGCACCGCAATCACGGGTATTCGACCCGACCCCCGTTAATCTTTGACACAGCGATCCACTCCCGGAGGTAAGAATGGCCAACCCGCTCCGCAAGACCATGGTGTACCTCGGTCTCGCAGATGAAGAGCTCGAGTACGAGACCCCGCAGAACCAGCCGCAGCCGCAGAGCCAGCCGCAGCAGGCCCCTGTGGCCGCCGTTCCCCACCCCGCTCCGACGCAGCCCAAGCGCGCGTCGGTCGTGACCCCCCTGCACAAGCCCTCGACCACGAACAGGAATGCGGCGCCGGCTGACATGAACGAGATCCTCACCGTCCACCCCAAGGCCTACAAGGACGCCCAGGTCATCGCCGAGCACTTCCGCGATGGCGTTCCGGTGATCATCAACCTCACCCAGATGACGGAGCAGGACGCCCGCCGCCTCATCGACTTCGCCAGCGGCCTCTCGCAGGGCCTCTACGGCAAGATCGAGCGCGTCACGAACAAGGTGTTCCTCCTGTCGCCCGCCCACGTGGTCGTCTCCGGCGACCAGTCGGCGGCCGAGGCGGACATCGAAGCCTCGTTCTTCGCGTCCTGAGTGGCGGAGGCGCCCAGGGGCGCCTTGCCATAATTGACCAGTGACCATCATCTCCCTCATCGGCCTCGTCCTGAGGATCGCGCTGTTCCTGTTCATCCTCGCGATGTGGGGACGCTTCGTGCTCGACCTCGTGCAGGCGTTCTCGCGTGAGTGGCGCCCGCGGGGCCTCGTGCTGCTGCTCGCCGAGGCCTCGTACACGGTCACCGATCCGCCCATCAAATTCGTCCGGCGCATCCTTCCTCCGCTGCGTCTCGGGCCGGTCGCGCTCGACTTCGGCTGGATGATCGTGATGCTCGGCGCGATCATCGTCTACAACATCGCCGGAAGCCTCCGCTGAGGGGAGCCACCCGACCGCGGCTGTATCCTGGGACGCGCATCGCGGTGCCGTCCCGGATCACGGGCGGGCGTCTCCGCTGAGACCTCCGCGGCTCCGGCGTACGCGCCGCATCCGTTCCATTTCAAGCTTTCGAAGGTGGCAGGCCATGGCACTCACCCCTGAAGACGTCGTCAACAAGCGTTTCCAGCCGACCAAGTTCCGCGAGGGCTACGACCAGGACGAGGTCGACGACTTCCTCGACGAGGTGGTCGTGGAGCTGCGCCGCCTGCACAAGGAGAACGACGAGCTGCGTGCGCGCCTCGGCGCCGGCGCACCCGTGGCTGACGAGCAGGGATCCGCCGCTGCCGGCGTCGCGCCGACGACCGTGATCGCGGAGCCGTCCACCGTCACCGCCTCGACCGGCACCGGGACAAC
This sequence comes from Planctomonas deserti, assembly GCF_003067705.1. Lineage (GTDB taxonomy): Bacteria > Actinomycetota > Actinomycetes > Actinomycetales > Microbacteriaceae > Planctomonas > Planctomonas deserti. The sequence continues at coordinate 360,761 of NZ_QANL01000004.1, read as the reverse complement.
CGGCACCGACACGACCGGCACCGCGACGACCGGTGCGGACGAGGTCGCTCCCGTCGAGACCGCCGCCGCCCCCGCCGCCCCCGCCTCGGCCGGATACGACGACGAGACCACCAGCACCGCCAGCCTGCTGCAGTTGGCCCGCCGCCTCCACGACGAGCACGTCCGCGAGGGCATCGAGAAGCGCGACGCCCTCATCGCCGAGGGCCAGGCCGCGGCTACCCGCCTGCTTGCCGAGGCCGAGGAGAAACAGCGCAGCGAGATCGGCGCCCTCGAGGAGGAGCGCCGGGGACTCGAGGACCAGATCGACGGCCTGCGGGTCTTCGAGCGCGAGTACCGCGAGCAGCTGCGGAACTACATCGAGGGCCAGCTGCGCGACCTCGACACGTCCGCCGTCGTCTCCGCCGCCGATTCCGGCGACTCGGAGCACGCCGGCGTCGGAGCCCCGGGCTCCTCCGGTCTTGCCGGCAACTAGCCCGGTTCCGCGCGACCGTACCCCCGCGACGCTGAGCATCCGGGCCCTCGTGGTCCTCGCCGGCGTCGCGGTGGTCGTGTACGCGCTCGACCAGATCACCAAGGCGCTCGTCGTCGCCAACCTGCCGGAGTCCCGGCCGATCGAGGTGCTCGGGAACCTCCTCACCTTCCAGTTCGTGCGGAACTCCGGCGCGGCGTTCTCGCTGGCCAGCGGCAGCACCTGGATCTTCACGATCGTCGCCACGGCCGTCACGGTCTTCATCGTGATCTTCGCGCGCCGCATCCGCTCGACGGGGTGGGCCGTGCTGTTCGGCATGCTGCTCGGCGGCACGCTGGGGAACCTGACCGACCGCTATTTCCGCGAGCCCGGCTTCCCCAACGGGCACGTGATCGACTTCCTGCAGATCCCGCTGCTGCCGGCGATCTTCAACATCGCCGACGTCGCGATCGTCTCGAGCATGGGCGTGTTCCTCCTCCTCACGCTGCGCGGCGTCGGCCTCGACGGCCAGCGGCACGTCGACCAGCCGGCGGGAATCGCCGCGGAGGACGGCGACGCGGCCGGCGAGACGCGTCGCGCCGGCGCGACGGGCGAAGCATCCGCCTCGCCCGGGACCGGTACCTCTCCTTCTCCCGCTCCCGCCTCCGACCTCGACCCCGACCGGACCTGACCCACGATGGAATCCCGTAGCCTCCCCGTTCCCGACGGGCTCGACGGCGTGCGCGTCGACGCCGGCATCGCCAAGCTGCTGGGCTTCTCGCGCAGCTTCGCCGCCGAGGTCGCCGAGGCGGACGGCGTGACGCTCGACGGCAAGACGGCCGACAAGTCCGACCGGCTGAACGCCGGTGCCTGGCTCGAGGTGAGCTGGCAGCCGCGCTCCGAGGTCTCCGTCGTGCCGGTCGCGGTGCCCGACCTCGGCATCGTGCACGACGACGATGACATCGTCGTGGTGGACAAGCCGGTGGGCGTCGCGGCCCACCCCTCGGTCGGCTGGGAGGGCCCGACGGTGCTCGGCGCCCTGGCGGCGGCCGGCTTCCGGGTCAGCACGTCCGGCGCCGCGGAACGGGCCGGGATCGTGCACCGGCTCGACGCCGGCACCAGCGGACTCATGGTCGTCGCCAAGAGCGAGCACGCCTACACCGACCTGAAGCGCCAGTTCCACGACCGCGAGGTGAACAAGATCTACCACGCCGTGGTGCAGGGACATCCGGACCCCCTGAACGGCACGATCGACGCGCCCATCGGACGGCACCCGTCATCGTCGTGGAAGTTCGCCGTCACGGCGGGCGGCAAGCCCTCGGTCACGCACTACGAGACGATCGAGGCGTTCCGCGGCGCGTCGCTGCTCGAGATCCACCTGGAGACGGGGCGCACGCACCAGATCCGCGTGCACATGGCCGCGCAGCGCCACCCGTGCGTGGGCGACGCCATGTACGGCGCCGACCCCACCATGTCCGCGCGCCTGGGGCTCGGCCGGCAGTGGCTGCACGCCATGCGCCTCGGCTTCGCGCACCCGGCGACGGGCCAGCAGGTCGAGTTCACCAGCCGCTATCCCGACGATCTCGCGCACGCGCTGGACGTGCTTCGCGGGGAATGACCCCGGCGCCATTTAAGCTAGATCCCGCAATCCCCACACCCTCAGGCTCCTGAAGGGAACCCGTGCCTACCAGCAACGATTCTTTCGTTCATCTCCACGTGCACAGCGAGTACTCCATGCTCGACGGTGCCGCCCGCGTCAAGCCGCTCATCGAGGCGGCCGTCGAGCAGGGGATGCCCGCGGTCGCCGTCACCGACCACGGCAACGTCTTCGGCGCGTTCGACTTCTGGCGCACCGCGAAGGGCGCGGGGATCAAGCCGATCATCGGCACCGAGGCGTACATCACGCCGGGCACCCACCGCAGTGACCGCACCCGCGTGCGCTGGGGCAACGGCGGCGGGGACGACGTGTCCGGCTCCGGTGCGTACACGCACATGACGCTGCTCTCCGAGACCACCGAGGGCATGCACAACCTCTTCCGGCTGTCGTCGAAGGCGTCGATCGAGGGCTACTACTTCAAGCCGCGCATGGACCGCGAGCTGCTGTCGACGTACGCGACCGGGCTCATCGCCACGACGGGCTGCCCGAGCGGCGAGGTGCAGACGCGCCTGCGCCTCGGGCAGTACGAGGAGGCGAAGCGCGCCGCATCGGACTTCCGGGACATCTTCGGCAGGGAGAACTACTTCGCCGAGATCATGGATCACGGGCTCGGCATCGAGCGCCGGATCATGAGCGACCTGCTGCGGCTCGCCAAGGAGCTCGACCTGCCGCTCGTCGCCACCAACGACCTGCACTACACGCACGCCCACGACGCCACCAGCCACGCGGCGCTCCTCTGCGTGCAGTCCGGCACGACCCTCGACGACCCGAACCGGTTCAAGTTCGACGCGGACGAGTTCTACCTGAAGTCCGCGCAGCAGATGCGGTCGCTGTTCCGCGACCACCCGGACGCCTGCGACAACACGCTGCTCATCGCGGAGCGGTGCAACGTCGAGTTCAACGAGAGCGCGAACTACATGCCGCGCTTCCCGGTGCCGGAGGGCGAGACGGAGCAGTCGTGGTTCGTCAAGGAGGTCGAGGCCGGCCTGAAGGAGCGCTACCCCGGTGGCGTCACCCCCGAGGTGCGCGCGCGGGCCGACTACGAGATCGGCGTGATCTCGCAGATGGGCTTCCCCGGCTACTTCCTCGTCGTCGCCGACTTCATCAACTGGTCGAAGCGCCACGGCATCCGAGTCGGCCCCGGCCGGGGATCCGGCGCCGGCTCCATGGCCGCGTACGCCATGCGGATCACCGACCTCGACCCGATCCGGCACGGCCTGTTCTTCGAGCGCTTCCTGAACCCCGACCGCGTGTCCATGCCCGACTTCGACGTCGACTTCGACGAGCGCAGGCGCGGCGAGGTCATCCGGTACGTCACCGAGAAGTACGGCGACGAGCGCGTCGCGCAGATCGTGACCTACGGCACCATCAAGGCGAAGCAGGCGCTCAAGGACTCGTCCCGCGTGCTCGGCTACCCGTTCTCGATGGGGGAGAAGCTCACCAAGGCGATGCCGCCCGCGATCATGGGCAAGGACATCCCGCTGTCCGGCATCCTCGACCCGGACCACCCCCGCTACAAGGAGGCGTCCGACATCCGCGAGGTGCTCGCGAGCGACCCGGACGCCCAGAAGGTGTTCGAGACCGCCCGCGGCATCGAGAACCTGAAGCGTCAGTGGGGCGTTCACGCGGCCGGCGTCATCATGTCGAGCGAGCCGCTCATCGACATCATCCCGATCATGAAGCGGGAGCAGGACGGCCAGATCGTCACGCAGTTCGACTACCCCGCCGCGGAGTCGCTCGGCCTCATCAAGATGGACTTCCTGGGGCTGCGCAACCTCACGATCATCGACGACGCGCTCGACAACATCGAGGCGAACCTGGGCGAGCGTCCCGTGCTCGAGGAGCTCGCGCTCGAGGACACGGAGACCTACGAGCTGCTCGCCCGCGGCGACACGCTCGGCGTCTTCCAGTTCGACGGCGGACCCATGCGCGCGCTGCTGCGCCTCATGAAGCCTGACAACTTCGAGGACATCTCCGCCGTCAGCGCTCTGTACCGGCCCGGCCCGATGGGCGCGAACTCGCACACGAACTACGCGCTGCGCAAGAACGGCGTGCAGGAGATCGTGCCGATCCATCCGGAGCTCGAGGAGCCCCTGAAGGATGTGCTCGGCGTCACCTACGGCCTCATCGTGTACCAGGAGCAGGTGATGTCGATCGCGCAGAAGCTGGCCGGGTACTCGCTCGGTCAGGCCGACCTGCTGCGCCGCGCGATGGGAAAGAAGAAGAAGTCCGAGCTGGACAAGCAGTTCGAGGGCTTCTCCGCCGGCATGCAGGCCAACGGCTACTCGATGGCCGCGGTCAAGACGCTGTGGGACATCCTGCTGCCGTTCTCGGACTACGCCTTCAACAAGGCGCACTCCGCGGCCTACGGGGTGCTCAGCTACTGGACGGCCTATCTCAAGGCGCACTACCCCGCGGAGTACATGGCGGCGCTGCTCACCAGCGTCGGTGACTCCAAGGACAAGATGGCGATCTACCTCAACGAGTGCCGCCGCATGGGCATCAAGGTGCTGCCGCCGGACGTCAACGAGTCGGTCGGCGGCTTCGCGGCCGTGGGCAAGGACATCCGCTTCGGCCTGAGCGCGGTGCGGAACGTCGGCACGAACGTCGTCGACGCCATCCGCGAGGCACGCGACTCGAAGGGGCGCTTCGACAGCTTCTCCGACTACCTGAAGAAGGTGTCGCTCGTCGCCACCAACAAGCGCGCGATCGAGTCCCTCATCAAGGCGGGCGCGTTCGACTCGCTCGGCTCGACCCGGCGCGCGCTGCTCGAGGTGCACGAGTCCCTCGTGGACGCGGCCGTCACCGACAAGCGCGCAGAGGCCGCCGGCCAGGTGGGCTTCGACTTCGACGGCCTGTGGGACGAGCCGCAGCAGGCGAACCCGGTGCCGGTGCGGCCCGAGTGGTCGAAGCGCGACAAGCTCGCGTTCGAGCGGGAGATGCTCGGCCTCTACGTGTCGGACCACCCGCTCGCCGGGCTCGAGCTGCCGCTCGCGAAGCTGGCTTCGGTGAGCATCGCGGACCTGCTCGCGAACGAGTCGCCGCAGGACGGCGAGACCGTGACCATCGCGGGGCTGCTCACGAGCGTCCAGCACCGCACGGCGCGGAACTCGGGCAACCAGTACGGCATGGTGCAGATCGAGGACTTCGGCGGCGAGATCACCGCGATGTTCATGGGCAAGGCGTACCAGGAGTTCGCGCCCGCGCTCATCGGCGACTCGATCGTGGTCATCAAGGGCCGCGTGAGCGTGCGCGACGACGGCCTGAACATCCACGCGTTCAGCCTCTTCGCGCCCGACCTCGGTCAGGCGCAGGGCTCGGGACCGCTCGTCATCAGCCTCGCGGAGCACCGGGCGACGACCGACACGGTGCAGTCGCTCAACGACGTGCTGATCCGGCACTCCGGCGACACCGAGGTGCGGCTGCAGCTGGTGAAGGGCGACAACGGGCGCATGTTCGAGATCCCGTTCCCGGTGAACCTGAGCCCGGACCTCTACGGCGAGCTGAAGAGCCTCCTGGGCCCGAACTGCCTGAGCTGACCCGGCCGTGTGCAGCGTGTGCGTACCGAGTGCGCTCGGTCGCATACGGTCCCTGAGCCTGTCAAGGGACGTAGGCGACGCGGCCTGGTTGCGGCTCACACGGTCCCTGAACCTGTCGAAGGGACGCGAGGGGACGCGCCCTCCGAGCGGGCCATACGGTCCCTGAGCCTGTCGAAGGGACGCGCATCCCTCACCCGCCGGAGTTCTCCACATGCTCCACATCCACCGGAAAGTCGATGTCGGTGGTGCCTGGTTCGATATGGGCATGGAAACACCGACGTTCCCACAAGACCCCATCCCACCCGACACACCACCCGAGGGCGACCGGACTCAGGCGGAGACCTTCGCCGCGATGATCGACGCGGTGAAAATGTTCGAAGGCTTCTCCCGCTGGGCCACAGCCTGCCGCGCGGAGGCCATCGACCGCGCGCGGCTGTGGACGGAAGCAACCGACCTCTCCGTCCCCACCACCGGCGGGCCGCGCTGGTCGCCGAGGGTCGCGGGACACCGGGTCCTGGTCACGGAACTCGCCTGCGCCCTCCGCATCTCCGAACGGGCGGCGGAGAACCTCGTCGCCGAGAGTCACGCGCTCGTCCACGACCTCCCCGCCACCTGTGACGCGCTCCGCGGTGGCCGGATCGGCTACCGCCACGCCCAGGTGCTCATCGACCAGACGAACACCCTTCCGCCCGCGGGAGTGGCGGCGGTGGAGGAGGCGGTGCTGCCCAGGGCGGAATCGCTGACCGTGCCCAAGCTTGACCGCGCCACCCGCGACCTGCGCGAGCGTCTGCACCCGGAGTCGATCCAGGAGCGCCACACGAAGTCGGTCGCGGACCGGCACGTGGAGACCTGCCCGGCACAGGACGGGATGGCGTGGCTGAACGCCTTCCTCCCCGCCCCCGAAGTCAAGGGTATTGCGAACCGGCTGCGGGACATCACCGAGCAACTGAAGGGCGAGCCGGGGGAGGAGAGGACGCGGACACAGCTCATGGCCGACGCATTCACCGACCTCCTCCTCGACGGCACCACCACGGCAGCACCCGCGTCCGGCGTTGCGGAGGAGAAGAAGCCGCGTCACATCGGCGCACCGGTCGGGGTGGGCATCCGCCCCCGGGTGCTGGTGACCGTCCCGGTGCTCACCCTGCTAGGCCGCTCGGCGGAGCCGGGCACGCTCGAGGGATATGGGCCGATTGACGCGGATACGGCGAGACGGATCGCGGCGAGGGCGCCGAGCTTCACGCGCATCCTCACTCACCCAGAGACGGGAGCCGTGCTCTCGGTCGGTCGGGATCGGTACGCGGTGCCGAAGGACCTGCGGACCTGGCTACGGGTGCGCGATGAGACCTGCCGCTTCCCCGGCTGCAATCGGAGTGCCGGTCAGGCCGATGTCGATCACGTGACGGACTGGCAGTACGGCGGAGGGACCGACTACGGGAACCTCGTGCACCTGTGCCGGTCGCATCACCGGGTGAAGCACCACACCGCCTGGTCGTCGAGGTCAGCCGGCGGCGGGAGGGTGCGCTGGCTCTCCCCGAGCGGACACGAGTACGAGACCGAACCGGCGACACACGTCCAGCCGCCGAAGCGGAAGCGGCTGCAGACGCAGGGGAGTGCGTCACCGATTCCGGACGACCCGCCGTTCTAGCAGCGCGACCTCAGTCTGCGAGGAACGTCACGTCGCTTCGACAGGCTCAGCGACCGTGGGGTCGGCTCCTGCGCGCCCGGCACCACCACACGGTCCCTGAGCCTGTCGAAGGGACGCAACCGAACGCGCATCAGGAACGCTCCACACGGTCCCTGAGCTCGTCGAAGGGACGCGATTCGACGCGTGCCAGCGACGCGACGCCGCAGGAGAACCGCGCTACGCGAACTCGCCCGGCTGGAAGTACTGGCGCTCGTGGTACAGGAGCGGGCGGTCGTCCTCGCCGAGGTCGCCCTCCTCGATCTGCACCACGATCACCGCGTTGTTGTGCACCGGGAAGCGCTCGACGATGTGTCCCACCATCCAGGAGGTCACGTCCTTGATCACGGGGAGGCCGTGGGGCCCGGGCGACCAGTGGTCGCCCTCGAAGCGCTCCACCTGGGCGCCGCTCAGCTTCTGGGCGACGCCGCGGTTCCGCACGCCGAGCATGTGGATGACGACGCGGTCGGTCTCCGCGATCGCGGGCCAGGAGCTCGCCGAGCGGGCCATGTTGAACGTGGCGAGCGGCGGCACAGCCGAGAGGGACGCGAGCGAGGTTGCGGTGAACCCCACCGGGTTGCCCGAGGCGTCGAGCGCCGTGATGATCGCCACGCCGGCCGCGTGGCGGCGGAAGGCCTGCTTGAACGCCGCCAGGTCGACCGGGGTGACGGGCTCGATCGGCCCCTGGGCGGGGTCGACCGCGACGCGCTCAACCGCGGCGGCCGGATCGGTCGCGGCGAGCGCCGCGACGGACTCGTCCGTCGGCGCCGTGCCGGCAACGACCTCGGATTCACCGGGTTCCCGCGCTGCGTCGATCACGTCCGCACCTGCCGCTGCTGTGCTCATCAATCTGCCTCTTCCTCGTCGGCGACCAGTGCGAGGACGGCCACCGTGTTCGGTCCGTGGATGGCATCAGGCTAACCCCGAGGGTGGCTCCTCCCCAGTTCGTTAGACTTTCGGCGTCATGATGCGAACCGTAGATCTCCGGGGCACGAGCCTCTCCCGCTCCGAGCTCGAAGGCATCGTGCCGCGGGCCACCTACGACGTCGCCGTCGCCGCTGAGGCGGCAGGCGCCCTGATCCAGGAGGTCCGCGACCGCGGGGAGGCCGCCCTCCTCGAGCAGGCCGAGCGGTTCGACCGCGTCCGCCCCGCCGCGCTCCGCGTGCCGGCCGCCGACATCGCCGCCGCCGTCGCGACCCTCGACCCCGCCGTGCGGGATGCCCTGGACGAGATGATCGCCCGCGTGCGCTCCGCGAGCGCGGCCCAACTGCCGCAGCCGCGCAGCACCCGCATCGGGGACGGCGCCCAGGTCGATCAGCGCTGGCTGCCGGTGGCGCGCGCCGGCCTCTACGTGCCCGGCGGCAAGGCCGTCTACCCCTCGAGCGTCGTGATGAGCGTCGTCCCCGCGCAGGTCGCGGGCGTCGCCTCCGTCGCCCTTGTCTCGCCGCCGCAGCGCGAGTTCGGCGGGGGAGTGCACCCGACGATCCTCGCGGCCGCGGGTCTTCTCGGCGTCGACGAGGTCTACGCCATGGGCGGCGCCGGCGCGGTCGGCGCGCTCGCCTACGGCGTGCCGTCGATCGGGCTCGAGCCCGTGCAGGTCATCACCGGCCCCGGCAACGTCTTCGTCGCCGCGGCCAAGCGGCTCGTCCGCGGGCAGGTCGGCATCGACTCCGAGGCCGGCCCCACCGAGATCCTGGTTATTGCGGACGACTCCGCCATCCCCGCCTACGTCGCGGCCGACCTGGTGAGCCAGGCCGAGCACGACGAACTCGCCGCCGCCGTGCTCGTCACCGACTCCGAGTCGCTGGCCGAGATGGTTGCCGCCGAGGTCGAGCGCATGGCGGGCATCACCTCGCACGCCGACCGCATCGCCGTGTCGCTGGCCGGTGCCCAGTCGGGCATCGTTCTCGTCGACGACCTCAGCACCGCCGCGGCGGTCAGCAACGCCTACGGACCGGAGCACCTCTCCATCCAGACCACCGACCCGGATGCGGTGCTCGCGAGCATCGACAACGCCGGCGCCGTGTTCCTCGGCGGGCACTCCCCGGTGAGCCTCGGCGACTACCTGGCCGGTTCGAACCACGTGCTTCCCACCGGCGGCCAGTCGCGCTTCTCCTCCGGGCTCGGGGCGCACACCTTCCTGCGCCCGCAGCAGGTCATCCGGTACACGGAGTCGGCGCTCGCCGAGGTGGCCGACCGCATCGTCGCCGTGGCGAATGCGGAGGACCTGCCCGCGCACGGCGAGGCCATCACCGAGCGCTTCCGCTCCGCCTGACCCGCGCTCTGACCCGCGCTGGTCGCGGCCGTGCTCGGCGGCCCGCGTGCAGCGCCGTCGCCTATCCTGGAGCCACCATGTACTGCCCCTTCTGCCGCCACCCGGATTCCCGCGTCGTCGACTCCCGCACGAGCGACGACGGGCTGTCCATCCGCCGCCGTCGGCAGTGCCCCGAGTGCGGCAGGCGCTTCAGCACGACCGAGACGGCCAGCCTCAACGTGATCAAGCGCAGCGGCGTCGTCGAGCCGTTCAGCAGGGAGAAGATCGTCTCCGGCGTGCGCAAGGCGTGCCAGGGGCGGCCCGTGACCGACACCGACCTCGCCGTGCTCGCGCAGCGCGTCGAGGAGGCGGTGCGCGCCACCGGTGCGTCGCAGATCGACGCCAATGACATCGGGCTCGCCATCCTCCCACCGCTGCGCGACCTCGACGAGGTCGCCTACCTTCGCTTTGCCAGCGTCTACCAGGGCTTCAACTCCCTCAGCGACTTCGAGGCGGCCATCGCGCAGCTCCGCGTGGAGCACGCCGAGCCGGCCCGCTCGGCCGACTGATCCTCTCTCTTCCACTCCGACTTCCGAAGGACGCATGTACCGGCTCCTCTTCACCCATGTCCTGTCCCGCATGGACCCGGAGGATGCCCACCACCTGGCCTTCGAGGTGATCCGGCGGCTCCCGACGCTCGGCGTCGGCCGCGCGGTGCGGGTGCTGACCCGGCCCGCTCCGTCCCTGCGCACCCGCGCGCTCGGGCTCGAGTTCGACTCGCCGTTCGGGGTGGCCGCGGGGTTCGACAAGGACGGCAAGGCCGTTCTGGGGCTCGGGCAGCTGGGCTTCGGCCACGTCGAGGTCGGCACCCTGACCGCGGTCGCTCAGCCGGGCAACGAGCGACCCCGCCTGTTCCGCCTGATACCCGACCGCGCGGTCATCAACCGCATGGGCTTCAACAACGGGGGAGCGGCGGCCGCCGCCGAGCGCCTGGCGCCCCTCGCCCGGCGGACCCGCCGGCCCGTGCTCGGCGTCAACATCGGTAAGAGCCGCGTCGTCGACGTGGAGAACGCGGTCGAGGACTACCGGGTCAGCGCCCGCGCGCTCGCGCCCGTCGCCGACTACCTCGTGGTGAACGTGAGCTCCCCGAACACGCCCGGGCTGCGGGGGCTGCAGGAGCTCGATCGTCTCGCCCCTCTCCTCGCGGCCGTGCAGGAGGAGAGCGGGTCCACCCCGCTGCTCGTGAAGATCGCGCCCGACCTGTCCGACGAGGAGATCGCGCGCATCGCCGAGCTCGCCGTCGACCTGCGGCTCGCCGGCATCATCGCGACGAACACGACCATCGACCGGTCCGGGCTTGCCACCGACCCCGCCGTCATCGAGGCCGCGGGCGCGGGCGGGCTCTCCGGCGCGCCCCTGCGCCGCCGCTCGCTCGAGGTCCTCCGGCTGCTGCGGACCCTCGTGCCCGAGGAGATGTGCATCATCTCCGTCGGCGGCGTCGACACCGCGGCGGACGTCGCCGAGCGCCTGGAGAACGGCGCGACCCTCGTGCAGGGTTACACGGCGTTCCTCTACCGCGGCCCGTTCTGGGCGCGGCAGATCAACCGCGGGCTCGCCAAGCGGCACCGCGGCTGACGGGAGCGCCGTCCCCTAGAAGCTGACCTTCTCGCCGCGCTTGACCTGCGGCTTCGGCAGGCGCATGCGGCGGAACTGGAAGGCGCGCATGGCGGCGTACCACTTGATGCCGCGCTCCACGTTCGAGGCGCCGACGCGCTCGGCGATGCGCTTCTGCAGGATCCGCCCGAAGATGAAGGCGTCGATGATCGCGGCGAAGAAGAACACGTAGATCACGAGGAAGATGTAGGTCGCGAGCACCGGGGGCAGCGCGAACGTGCCGAGGATCACGATGATCATCACCGGCATGAGCATCTCGCCCATGCTGAACCGCGCGTCGATCGCGTTGCGGATGTAGCGCTTCTGCGGGCCGCGGTCGCGCATCGGCAGGTAGCGCTCGTCGCCCGCGGCCATGCCGGCCTGCGCCTTCAGCCGGGCCTCGCGGGCCTTCTCCTTCTGCACCCGGACCGCTTCCTTGCGATCGTTCGGCACGAGGGGTCGCTTGTTCGCGGCCTCGCGCTCCTTGCGGGTGGGGGTCGGCCGACCCTTGCCCAGTCGCCGCTCGGTCTCTTCTGCGGTCTCGGGCTTGGGGGTCGGTACTTCAGGCTTGGCCACGTCAACGGTCCTTCGAAAGGGTTCGCCTTAAGATTACCGTCATGAGTCTTGGCGAAACCCCACCGAAGGACCCGACGGCTGCGGCCGGGCAGGCCGTGGCCGCACGACCGACGGTGGAGGAGGCCGTGCTCGCGGGCATCCCCGCGGCCGTGTCGGATCTCTCCCGGCTGGTGCGCATCCCCTCCGTGTCCTGGGGCGCCTTCGACCCGGCGCACGTCGCCGCGAGCGCGGAGGCCGTCGCCGAGCTGTTCCGCTCCACCGGCGTATTCGACTCGGTCGACATCCGCCGCTCCGCCATGGCCGGCACCGACGAGCTCGGCCACCCGGCGGTGCTCGCCAGCCGTGCGGCCAGGAACGGAAAGCCCACCGTGCTGCTGTACGCGCACCACGACGTGCAGCCTCCCGGGGACGACGCGGGCTGGGACTCGCCGCCCTACGAGCCCACCGTGCGGGGCGACCGCCTCTACGGTCGCGGCGCCTCGGACGACAAGGCCGGGGTCATGACGCACGTCGCGGCCGTCCGCGCGCTCGCCGAGGCCACCGGCGGCGACTTCGACCTCGGCCTCGCCGTGTTCATCGAGGGCGAGGAGGAGTACGGCTCGAAGTCCTTCGCCGCCTTCCTCGAGGACAACCGCGAGGCTCTGTCGGCCGACGTCATCATCGTGGCGGACTCCGACAACTGGGACGTGGACACCCCGGCCGTCACCGTGGCGCTCCGCGGCAACGTCGCGTTCCGGCTCACCGTCCGCACGCTCGAGCACGCCTCGCACTCCGGCATGTACGGGGGAGCGGCCCCCGACGCCATGCTCGCCGCGATCCGCCTCCTCGACTCCTTCTGGGACGCCGACGGGGCCGTTGCGGTCGACGGGCTCGAGTCCGCCGGCCTCGACGTGCCGGAGTTCTCCGAGGACGACCTCCGCCGCGACGCGGGCTTCGTCGCCGGGGTGCTGCCGCTCGGCCGCGGACCCGTGCTCTCCCGACTGTGGGCCCAGCCGGCCATCACCATCACCGGCATCGACGCCCCCACGGTCGAGAACGCCTCGAACACCCTCGTGCCCGAGGTGACCGTCAAGGTGAGCGCGCGGATCGCGCCCGGCCAGACCGCGGCCGACGCCTTCGCGGCGCTCCAGGCGCATGTCGACGCGCACCGCCCCTTCGGCGCGGAGACCCGCATCTGGGACGTCGACCTCGGCAACCCGTTCCTCGTCGACACGAGCGGCTGGGCCATCGACGAGCTCAAGGCTGCCATGCGCGACGGGTGGGGCCGGGACGCGGTCGAGACCGGCATCGGCGGCTCCATCCCGTTCATCGCCGACCTGGTGCGCGTCTTCCCGGCCGCGCAGATCCTGGTGACCGGCGTCGAGGACCCGGACACCCGCGCGCACAGCCCGAACGAGTCGCAGCACCTCGGCGTGCTCAAGCGGTCCATCCTCACCGAGGCCCTGTTCCTGCAGCGACTCGACGGCCGCGGCTAGCGCTCGCATCGCGCCGGCTCGGATCCCGCAGGCTCGGATCCCGCTCCCTCGGATCCCGTCCGCGCCATCCCGACTCGCCGCATCCCACGTCAGGGAATACCCGGGGCCGTTCCGGGGTTGCCGACGTAGACTGTGCACAGTTTTCTCACGGCACCCCCGGGCGCCGAGACCTCGAACAGGAGTCCCGTCATGACTGACACCACGATCACCACGCCCGAGACCCGCGCTCACGGCGTCGGCCTCACCGACGCGGCGGCCACCAAGGTCAAGGGCCTGCTCGACCAGGAGGGCCGCGACGACCTGCGCCTCCGCATCGCCGTGCAGCCGGGCGGCTGCTCCGGTCTGATCTACCAGCTGTACTTCGACGAGCGCCTCCTCGACGGCGACGCCGCGGTCGACTTCGAGGGCGTCGAGGTCGTCGTGGACAAGATGAGCGTGCCCTACCTCGACGGCGCGACCATCGACTTCGAGGACACGATTCAGAAGCAGGGATTCACCATCGACAACCCCAACGCGGCCGGCTCCTGCGCCTGTGGAGATTCCTTCCACTGACCTGCGTATTCGTTGTTACCGAGAGGGAGTCGTCCATGGGGCGGCTCCCTTTCGCATTAGACTGGCGGAGTCACACTGGAACTTCCGAAGGGTCATTAGGTGCGCTCAAAACGCCGTATCCGTTGGGCAGCAATCCCGATGGCAGCGACTCTCGTCGTTGTCCTCGCGGGGTGCACGCAGGCGCAGCTACAGGGATGGCTCCCGGGCAACGCTGACACCACGAACGAGACGGGCGACATCATGGCGCTCTGGTTCACGTCGTGGGTCATCCTCCTCGTCGTGGGGCTCGTCACCTGGATCCTCATCATCTGGGCCGCGGTCATGTACCGCCGCCGCAAGGGCCAGACCGGCCTGCCGATCCAGCTGCGCTACAACCTGCCGATCGAGATCTTCTACACGGTCGTTCCGCTGATCCTGGTGCTCGGCTTCTTCGCCTTCACCGCTCGCACGCAGAACGTGCTCGAGGCCCGCTTCGACGAGCCCGAGGTCAAGATCGAGGCCTACGGCAAGCGCTGGGCCTGGGACTTCAACTACCTCGGCGGTCAGACCGAGGACGGGCAGGTCGTCGAGGGCGACGCCTACACCGCCGGTGTCCAGGCCGTCGACGCGGCCCGCGGCCCGCAGGGCTCGGTGAACGAGGAGCTGCTCCCGACCCTGTACCTGCCGGTCGACACCAAGGTGGAGATCCACCTCAAGGCCCGTGACGTGATCCACTCGTTCTGGGTCGTGGACTTCCTCTACAAGAAGGACATGATCCCCGGCGTCGACACGAATTACTTCACCTTCATCCCGCAGGAGGAGGGCACCTTCATCGGCAAGTGCGCCGAGCTGTGCGGCGAGTACCACTCGCTCATGCTCTTCCAGGTGAAGGTCGTCTCGCTCGACGAGTACAACTCGCAGGTGCGTCAGCTCAAGGACGCGGGCTTCGAAGGCCGTCTCGGCGACGAGTACAACGCCAACAGCACGCTCCCGGGCACCGGTGCGCCCGAGATGCTCGAGCACGGCGAAGAGAACACCCCCGGCGAAGAGAACAACGAAGAGTAGGAACACGAGAACCGCATGACATCCACTCTCAGCCGCCCCACGGAGCTGCCCGCCGGCCAGGCATCGGTGCTCCGCGAATCCAGGGTCGAGCGCAAGGGCAACGTGCTCGTCCGCTGGGCGACCTCGACCGATCACAAGGTCATCGGGTACATGTACCTGATCTCGTCGTTCGTCTACTTCTGCATCGGCGGCGTCATGGCGCTGATCATCCGCGCCCAGCTCTTCCAGCCGGGCCTGGAGGTCGTGCAGACCTTCGAGCAGTACAACCAGCTCTTCACCATGCACGGCACGATCATGCTGCTCATGTTCGCGACGCCGCTCTTCGCCGGCTTCGCGAACGTCCTGATGCCGCTGCAGATCGGCGCCCCCGACGTCGCGTTCCCGCGGCTCAACGCGCTGGCCTACTGGTTCTACAGCATCGGCTCGGCCATCGCCGTGGCCGGCTTCCTCACTCCGCAGGGCGCCGCGTCCTTCGGCTGGTTCGCCTACACGCCGCTGTCGAGCACGACCTTCACCCCGGGCATCGGCGGCAACCTCTGGGTCTTCGGCCTCGCCCTCAGCGGCTTCGGCACGATCCTCGGTGGCGTGAACTTCATCACCACGATCATTACGATGCGCGCCCCCGGCATGACGATGTTCCGCATGCCGATCTTCACCTGGAACATCCTGGTGACGTCGATCCTCGTGATCCTGGCCTTCCCGGTGCTCGCCGCGGCCATGTTCGGCCTCGGCCTCGACCGCGTGTTCGACGCGCACATCTACGACCCCGCCAACGGCGGTCCGATCCTGTGGCAGCACCTGTTCTGGTTCTTCGGCCACCCCGAGGTGTACATCATCGCGCTGCCGTTCTTCGGCATCGTCTCCGAGGTCTTCCCGGTCTTCAGCCGCAAGCCGATCTTCGGGTACAAGACCCTCGTCTATGCGACGATCGCCATCGCGGCGCTGTCCGTCACCGTGTGGGCGCACCACATGTACGTGACCGGCTCGGTGCTCCTGCCGTTCTTCGCCCTCATGACGATGCTCATCGCGGTCCCGACCGGCGTGAAGATCTTTAACTGGGTGGGCACGATGTGGCGCGGCTCGGTCACCTTCGAGACCCCGCTCCTGTGGGCGATCGGCTTCCTGGTGACCTTCACGTTCGGTGGCCTCACCGGCGTCATCCTCGCCTCCCCGCCGCTCGACTTCCACGTCTCCGACACCTACTTCGTCGTGGCGCACTTCCACTACGTCGTGTTCGGCACCGTCGTGTTCGCCATGTTCTCGGGCTTCTACTTCTGGTGGCCCAAGTGGACCGGCAAGATGCTGAACGAGTCGCTCGGCAAGATCCACTTCTGGCTGCTGTTCATCGGCTTCCACACCACGTTCCTCATCCAGCACTGGCTCGGTGCCATGGGCATGCCGCGTCGGTACGCGACGTACCAGCCCGAGGACAACTTCATCTGGATGAACCAGCTGTCCTCGATCGGCGCGGGCATCCTAGCCGCCTCGATGCTGCCGTTCTTCCTGAACGTGTGGATCACCGCCCGCAAGGCGCCCAAGGTGACGGTGAACGACCCCTGGGGCTACGGCCGCTCGCTCGAGTGGGCCACGTCCTGCCCGCCGCCCCGCCACAACTTCACCTCGATCCCGCGCATCCGCTCCGAGGCCCCCGCGTTCGACCTCAACCACCCCGAGGCCGGCATCCCCGTCGGCGTCGGTCCGGCGAAGGACGCGCCGGACACCCCGACCTACGACCAGGCCTCTGGAAAGGTGAAGTAGCGTGAAGATCAACGCGATCCTCTTCTGGGTCCTCACGGGCTTCTTCGCCCTCGCAGCGGTCGTGTACGGCGTCTGGACGTACATCAACAGCGGCACGAGCATCGAGTGGACGGGCACCGTCGCGCTCTCCCTCTCGACAGCTCTGGCGGCGTTCATCGCGTTCTACCTGAGCCGCGTCATCGGCGCCCAGCCCGAGATGCTGCCCGAGGACCGCAGCGACGCGAACATCGACGACGGCGACCCCGAGCTGGGCTTCTTCAGCCCGTGGAGCTGGTGGCCGCTGACGCTGGCCCTTGGCTGCGGCTCGGTGTTCCTCGGCCTCGCCGCCGGTTTCTGGCTCGCGATCCTCGGTGTGTTCATCACGGTCATCGCCCTCGTGGGCTGGACGTACGAGTACTACCGCGGCTACTTCGCCCGCTAGGTCGACGTGATCCGGGCTGCGGTGGCGGCGGACAACTCCGCCGTGTTCCGGCTGTGTCAGCAGCTGGACATGATCAACGCGCCCGCCCACCGGGACGACTTCGACGTCTCGTTCTTCCACATCCTGCGCAGCAGGGGGGAAGGACGGGACGTCCTTCTCGTCGCCGAGGACGAGGCGGGGGTCGTGGTGGGCTACGCCTACCTGACCGTGTCGCGCCTGCTCTACGCGGGTGGTCTGTCCGCCCACCTGGAGGAGCTCGTCGTCGACCCGTCCGCCCGCGGCGCCGGTCTCGGCTCTGACCTCGTGCGCGCCTGTGAGCGCGTGTGCATCGACCGCGGCGTGGGCCAGCTCACCATGTCGACGCGCCGCGCAGGGGGCTTCTACAGCCGCCTGGGCTACGAGCGCACGGCCGAGTTCTACAAGAAGCTCTTCCGCCGCCAGCCCGCGGGCTAGGCGCTATGGCGCCGGTCGTGTGCTCCCGATTTGGCCGCGCCCGTAGCGTCCCTTCGACAAGCTCAGGGACCGTGTGGGGGCGTTCTGCGGATTGCTCGGGGCGTGTCCGCATATACGGTCGCTGAGCTTGTCGAAGCGACGTGACGGGCACGTGCTTGCTGCGCGGTGGCTCCCGCCTCGAACGGATGATCCCGACAGGACGGTCCGTCCCTTCCACACGCTCAGGGACCGTGTGGGTGCGTGGGGTGACTGCCGTCGCTCGGGGGTGCGGCCCTGTGGGCGCAGCCGGGGCGTCGGCGGGGTGGGGCTAGTCCGTGGGCGTCAGTCGCGGCGGAGGAACCGCAGGGCCGTCACAGAGGCGGTGACGGGGGTCTGCTGCTCCACCGGGTCGTTCCCGTGCCGGTGGTGGGCCGAGGGTCCCATGCCGATGAGGGACGACACCGACTCCGGCGCGAGGGACAGGGTCGTGCGCACCGGGATCTCGCGGTCGAGCTCGAACCGGGACGACAGCGCTTCGAGGAGCCGCTCCCGCTTCTCCTCCTGCACGCCGAGCACCAGGCCGCGCTCACGCAGCTCGCGCAGGTGGTCGCCGTCCGGCACGACGACGACCAGCGATCCGCCCGGCTCGAGCACGCGCCAGAACTCCTCGGGGTTGCGTGGGGCGAAGACGTTGAGGATGGCCGTCGCGGCGCCGTCCCGCACCGGCAGCGGAGCCCACACGTCGGCCACGAGTCCGTCGATGCGGTCGTCGCCCCGTACGGCGCGTGACACGGCCGCGGGGGAGAGGTCGAGGGCCAGCGCCGTGGCGTCCGGGCGGTCCTCCAGCACGCGCCGCAGGTAGTAGCCCGTGCCGCAGCCGGCGTCGAGGATCCGCTGCGCTCTCCCGCCTGGCAGCAGCTCGGCGGCCGCGTCGGCGATCGGGCGGTAGTGGCCCGCGGAGAGGAACGCGTCGCGGGCGTCGAGCATGGCCGCGTCGTCGCCGACGACGCGGGTCCTCGGGCTGAGCAGAGTCACGTAGCCGCGGCGGTTGACGTCGTGACTGTGCCCGGACGCGCAGACGAGCGCGAGCGGCGGTCGCGGTTCGAGGGGGAGAAAGCAGATCGGGCAGCGGAGCCAGGCGGACAGCGTGACCGTGGTCACGTGTCGCCGGCTACCGCTGCCCGATGGCAGTGCGTCAGCGCTGATTGTGCTTAGTGCCGGTTGCGGTCGGCGCCGATGGCGGACTGGTGCTCGCCCTCGATCGCCGCGGCCGCGTGGTGCTCGCCGTGCGAGAGCTCCACGTCCCTGCGGGTGACGGGCGCGATGCGGTCCTCGAAGAACCAGCGGGAGAGCCCTGCCCGCACGCGGGTCGCGGCGGTGATCTTGCCGCGGCTGTTCGGGCGGATCATGAGCGGCGCGTAGTCGTTGTAGCTGACCAGCTTCCAGCGGTCGTAGTCGTCGAGCTGCTCGTGCACCTCGATGAACTCACCGCCGGGCAGCTTCACGATGCGGCCGGACTCGAT
This sequence comes from Planctomonas deserti, assembly GCF_003067705.1. Taxonomy (GTDB): domain Bacteria; phylum Actinomycetota; class Actinomycetes; order Actinomycetales; family Microbacteriaceae; genus Planctomonas; species Planctomonas deserti. The sequence continues at coordinate 341,748 of NZ_QANL01000004.1, read as the reverse complement.
GCCGTGCAGCGCGATCTCCCGGTCCTTCTTCATGAGGGCGAGGCACACACGCTTCGTGATCAGGTACGCCACGACCGGACCGAGGATCGCCGCGGCCTGGAGGAAGTGGATCACGTGCTCCATCGCCAGGTCGAAGTGCGTGGCGATCAGGTCGGAGCTCGCGGCCGCCCACAGCACGCCGTAGAACGTGACACCGGCGGCGCCGATACCCGTGCGGGTGGGGGCGTTGCGGGGACGGTCGGCGATGTGGTGCTCGCGGTTGTCGCGGGTGATCCAGTGCTCGAGGAACGGGTAGATCATCGGGAGCACGATGATCGCGCCGAGCGCCACCATCGGGATCAGGATGTTGAACGACCACGTGCGGTTCAGGAACTCGATCTCGAGTCCCGGCGGGATCAGACGCAGGGCGCCGTCGGCGAAGCCGATGTACCAGTCGGGCTGGGTTCCGGCGGACACCGGGGAGGGGTCGTACGGCCCGTAGTTCCAGATCGGGTTGATGGCGAAGAAGGTGGCCATGACCACGATCACGCCGAACACGATGAAAAAGAAGCCGCCGGCCTTCGCCGCGAAGGTGGGGAGGATCGGCACGCCGAGCACGTTCTCGTTCGTGCGGCCGGGGCCGGCGAACTGGGTGTGCTTGTGCACGACCACGAACACGAGGTGCAGGGCCAGCAGGGCGACGAGCACCGCGGGCAGCAGCAGGATGTGCAGCGTGTACAGGCGGCCGACGATGGCGGTGCCGGGGAACTCGCCGCCGAAGAGCAGGAACGAGATCCAGGTGCCGATGACGGGGATGCCCATCACGAGGCCCTCGATGATCCGCAGGCCGTTGCCGGAGAGCAGGTCGTCGGGGAGCGAGTAGCCGGTGAAGCCCTCACCCATGGCGAGGATGAAGAGGCCGAAGCCGATGACCCAGTTGAGCTCGCGCGGCTTGCGGAACGTGCCGGTGAAGAACACGCGCAGCATGTGCAGGCCGGTCGCGGCGATGAAGAGCAGCGCGCCCCAGTGGTGGATCTGACGGATCAGGAGGCCACCGCGGATGTCGAACGAGATGTCGAGCGTCGAGGCCATGGCCACGGACATCTCGACGCCCTTGAGCGGAACGTATGAGCCCTCGTAGTGCGTCTCCGCCATGGACGGGTCGTAGAAGAACGTGAGGAACGTGCCGGTCAGCAGGATGACGACGAAGCTGTAGAGCGCCACCTCGCCGAGCATGAAGGACCAGTGGTCGGGGAAGATCTTGCGGCCGAACTCCTTGACGACCGCGGAGATCGTGGTCCGCTCGTCGATGTAGTTCGCGGCGGCAGCGGTGTAGCTGCTCGTCCTCGTCCGCTTCGGTTCAGTTGTCGTTGACACTTGCTCGCTCCCAGAAACTCGGTCCAACCGGCTCGGTGAAGTCGCTTTGCGCGATGAGGTAGCCTTCGTCGTCCACGGCGATAGGCAGTTGCGGCAGGGGCCGCGCGGCGGGCCCGAAGATGACCTCGCAGTGATTGGTCACGTCGAACTGGGACTGGTGGCAGGGGCAGAGCAGGTGGTGCGTGATCTGCTCGTACAGCGCCACCGGGCAGCCGACGTGCGTGCAGATCTTGGAGTACGCGACGATGCCGTCGTAGGACCAGGACTTGCGTTCCTCGATCTCGTTGAGCTCGTCGGGACGGAGACGCATGAGCAGGACGGCGGCCTTGGCCTTCTCCTCGAGGTAGTGCTCGGACTCGTCGAGCCCCTCGGGGATGACGTGGAACGCGGAGCCCAGGGTGACCTCGCTGGCGCGGATCGGCGTGCCGGAGGGGTCACGGGTGAGGCGAACGCCCTCTTTCCACATGGTGTGGGAGAGCGCGCTGACCGGGTCCTCCTGGTTGCCCGGGTACAGGTCGCGGAACAGCACGATGGCCGGCAGCGGGAAGGCGACGAGGGCGCCGATGAGGCTGTTGCGCAGGAGGGAGCGACGACCGAGGCCGGACTCCTTGTTCGCCTGGTCGAAGATCTCGACGGCGCGGGCGCGAGTGGCGGGGCTTCCGATCACCGGGTGGCGGTGATCGATCATCTCCTCCTCCGGCATGAGGGCCTTGCCCCAGTGGACGGCGGCGATGCCGATGGCCAGGAGGGCGAGGGAGATGCCGATCCCGATCATGAGGTTGTTCATGCGGGTCGAGGCGATGTTGTTCTCCTCGATGGGGAACCCGAAGTACGCGGCGATGGCGAAGACGCTGCCCGCGAGCGACAGGTAGAAGAGGGTGTAGACCGTTCGTTCGGCCCGCTTCTCCTTCTTGGGATCGAGGTCGGTCACGCGCGGCTGGTGCGGCGGGATGCCCGGGTTCTCGAACCGGTCGGGGGCGATAACGCCGAGACCGGGGGACACCGAGGTCTCCTGGGACGCGCTCACCGGGACGGCGACGGATCGCGCCGACTGCCCGGCCGAAACGACGTCGCGTGCGCCGTGGTCGTCTGCCATGTGTTCCTATTCCTGCCTGTCTTGGTTGTGCAGAAGCATGTCGTGCGGAGTCTTGCGGAGCTCGCTCGTGGCGCCGCTAGTTCGACTTCGCCGTGAGCCACACCGCGATAGCGACGATGGCACCGAGGCCGAAGAACCAGGCGAAGAGGCCCTCCGCCACCGGACCGAGGGAGCCGAGCACGTAGCCGCCCGGGGAGGGGGACTCGCGGTTGAACTCGAGGTACGTGATGATGTCGCGCTTGTCCTCGGGGCTGAGGTTCGCGTCGTTGAAGACGGGCATGTTCTGCGGGCCGATGACCATGGCCTCGTAGATGTGCGCGGGGGTCGCGTCGATGGCCGGGGCGTACTTGCCCTCCGTCAGGGCGCCACCGGCGCCCGCGACGTTGTGGCACATGGCGCAGTTGATGCGGAAGAGCTCGGAGCCGTTGGCGGCGTCGCCCTCGCCGTCCAGGTAGCGGGGGTCCGGGAGGCCCGGGCCGGGGCCGAGCGAGGCGACGTAGGCGGCGAGGGCCTTGGTCTGCTCGTCGGTGAACTGCTCGGGCTTCTCCTCGCCCTGCGGTCCCTGCTGGGCGAGCGGCATGCGGCCCGTGCCGACCTGGAAGTCGACCGACGCGGCGCCGACGCCGATCAGGCTGGGGCCGGACTCCGAACCCTCGAGGTTCAGGCCGTGGCAGCTGGCGCAGTTGGCCGAGAAGAGCTTCTCGCCCTCGTCGATCATCTGCTGCGAGTTGATGTCGGACTGCGCCTCCGCCGTGCCCCCGGAGATCAGCGCGTATGCGCCGCCCGTGGAGAGCAGGCCGATGGCAAGAAGGGCGACCGTGGCCAGCGGACTGCGTCGGCCGGCGCGGTTCTTGCGTTTCGTCGCGTTACTCATGCTGTGTGAATCTGCTCCCGCTCGTTACCTGTGGACCTGTTACCGAGGGTCCCGTTACTTGAGTACGTAGATGACCAGGAAGAGCCCGATCCAAACGACGTCGACGAAGTGCCAGTAGTAGGAGACGACGATGGCGCTCGTCGCCTCGCGGTGCCCGAAGTTGCGCACCGCGTATGCGCGGCCGATCACGAGCAGGAAGGCGATGAGGCCGCCCGTCACGTGCAGGCCGTGGAAGCCGGTGGTGATGTAGAAGGCCGAGCCGTAGGCGTTCGAGTCGAGCGCGATGCCCTCGCTGACGAGCGTGGCGTACTCGAGCACCTGGCCGGCGACGAAGATGGCGCCGAGCGCATAGGTGAGGAAGAACCACTCGACCATGCCCCACTGCGACGGCTTCCAGCCGGTCGACCGGGGCTGCATGCGCTCCGCCGCGAACACGCCGAACTGGCAGGTGAACGACGACGACACCAGGATCAGCGTGTTGACCAGCGAGTAGGGCACGTTCAGCCTGTCGGCCTCGAACGACCACTGCTCGGGCGATGTGCTGCGGAGGGTGAAGTAGATGGCGAAGAGACCCGCGAAGAACATCACCTCGCTGCCCAGCCAGACGATCGTGCCGACGGCAACCGAATTCGGCCGGTTCACCACCGGCGCATGGGCTGCGGGAGAGATTGAGGTGCTCGTCACGTTGTCCATTATGGACTAGTCGGGGGCGCCATTCGGTCATTGGAGGCGGCTTGGAAGGGATTGGCAGCAGGCTGTCGATTTCGCGTGGACAGTACTCTTGTCGCATGACGCTCGCACCGACATGGCCCTCCGTGCTGAATTCGATGCTCGACGGAAACGACCTGTCCGTTGCGGAGTCGACCTGGGCGATGCGGGAGGTCATGAAGGGCGCCGCGACCCCCGCTCAGATCGCGGGCCTGCTGGTCGCGCTGCGCTTCAAGGGCGAGACCGTCGACGAGATCGTCGGCTTCCGGGACGCCGTGCTCGAGAACGCCGTGCCGCTCGACGTCGACTCCCGCGCGCTGGACATTGTGGGCACGGGCGGCGATCCCTACGGAGCGGTACTCAACATCTCGTCCGCCGCGTCCGTGATCGCCGCGGCGGCGGGCGTGCCGGTCGTGAAGCACGGGAACCGGGGAGCGAGCTCGTCCTCGGGAGCGTCGGACGTGCTCTCGGTGCTCGGCGTCAATCTCGCCATCTCGCCGGAGCGGGTCGCCGAGGTGTTCCGCGAGACCGGCATCACGCTCGCGTTCGCCCATCTCTTCCACCCCGGGTTTCGGCACGCCGGTCCGACCCGCAAGGACCTCGGCATCGCGACGATGTTCAACATCCTCGGTCCGCTCTGCAACCCGGCGCGTCCCGACGCCTCGGCGGTCGGCGTGTCCGCGCTGGACCGGGTGCCGCTCATGGCCGGCGTGTTCCAGACCCGTGGTGCCACCGCGCTCGTCTATCGGGGCGACGACGGCATCGACAAGCTCACCACCAGCGGGCACAGCCGCATCTGGGAGGTGTCGGGCGGGTCCGTGAAGCAGCACGACCTCGACCCGCTCGACCTCGGCATCCCGCGGGCCGAGATCTCGGACCTCCTCGGGCAGGGACCCGAGTACAACGCGGGGGTCGTGCGCCGCGTGCTGGCCGGGGAGCCCGGGCCGCAGCGCGACATCGTGCTGCTCAACGCCGCGGCCGGGCTGGTGTCGTTCGAGCTGGCCGAGAGGCCCGAGCAGTTCCTGGTGCCGATCCTCGAGCGGCTTCGCGCCAAGCTCGCTGTCGCGGCCGAGGCGGTCGACTCCGGCGCCGCCCAGGCGAAGCTGGAGCAGTGGGTGGACGCCACCAACCGCTAGCCGTGCGGCCGCGGCGTCCCCCCTCACGGATGCCTTCGCGCTATTGCACGTCCTCGTCGACCCAGTCGAACGTCTTCGTGACGGCCTTCTTCCAAAGGCGGAGCTGGCGGTCACGCTCGGCGTCCTCCATCTGCGGCTCCCAGCGGCTGTCCTCCTGCCAGTTGCTGCGCAGGTCGTCCAGGTTGTCCCAGAACCCGGTCGCCAGTCCCGCGGCGTAAGCAGCGCCGAGGGCTGTGGTCTCCGCGACGACGGGGCGGACGACAGGGACGCCGAGGATGTCGGCCTGGAACTGCATGAGCAGGGTGTTGGCGATCATCCCACCGTCCACCTTGAGCTCCTTGAGGTCCACGCCGGCGTCGGCATTGACGGCGTCGAGCACCTCGCGGGTCTGGAAGGCCGTGGCCTCGAGGGCGGCGCGGGCGATGTGCCCCTTGTTCACGTAGCGGGTCAGGCCGACGAGCGCGCCGCGGGCGTCGGAGCGCCAGTAGGGCGCGAAGAGCCCCGAGAAGGCGGGCACGAAGTACACGCCGCCGTTGTCCTCCACGGTCGCGGCGAGCGCCTCGATCTCCGGGGCGGTCTTGATCATGCCCAGGTTGTCGCGCAGCCACTGCACGAGCGAACCCGTGACGGCGATCGACCCCTCGAGCGCGTAGTGCGGCTTCGCGTCGCCGAGCTTGTAGCCGAGGGTCGTGAGCAGCCCGTTCTGCGACCGCACGATCTCCTCACCCGTGTTGAAGATAAGGAAGTTGCCCGTGCCGTAGGTGTTCTTCGACTCGCCGGTGTCGAAGGCGGCCTGGCCGAAGGTCGCCGCCTGCTGGTCGCCGAGGATGCCCGCGATGGGCACCTCGCGCAGCAGGCTCGAGGCCTCCGCCGTGCCGTACACCTCGGACGAGCTCTTGATCTCGGGCAGCATCGACCGCGGCACGTCGAAGGCGGCGAGGATCTCGTCGTCCCACTGCAGCGTCTCGAGGTCCATGAACAGGGTGCGGGAGGCGTTGGTGACGTCCGTGACGTGCACCCCGCCGTCGGTGCCGCCGGTGAGGTTCCAGGTCACCCAGCTGTCCGTCGTGCCGAACAGCAGGTCGCCCGCCTCGGCCTTCTCTCGCGCGCCCTCGACGTTCTCGAGGATCCAGACGATCTTGGTGCCCGAGAAGTAGGTGGCGAGCGGCAGGCCGACCGTCTGCTTGAAGCGCTCGACGCCGCCGTCCGCGGCCAGGCGATCGACGATCGGCTGCGTGCGGGTGTCCTGCCACACGATGGCGTTGTACACGGGCTTGCCCGTGGTCCTGTCCCACACCACGGCGGTCTCGCGCTGGTTGGTGATGCCGATGGCCACGACGTCGTGGCGGGTGATGTCGGCCTTGGAGAGGGCGAGACCGATGACCTCGCGGGTGTTGCGCCAGATCTCCTCGGGGTCGTGCTCCACCCAGCCGGCCCGGGGGAAGATCTGCTCGTGCTCCCGCTGCCCGACGGACACGATGGATCCGCCGTGGTCGAAGACGATGGCGCGGGTGCTCGTCGTGCCCTGGTCGATGGCGACGATGTACTGGCTCATGGCGGGTGGTTCTCCTCGTGCTTGTCGGATGGACTGGGTCGGGTTGCGGAGTGGTCAGGCGCCGGGGCACCGCGCCGACGGCCCCGGAGTCAGATGACGGGCAGCAGGGCGTAGGACGAGAGGCCGGCGAGCACGCCGCCGATCAGCGGGCCGGCGACGGGAACCCAGGAGTACGCCCAGTCGCTCGTGCCCTTGCCCCTGATGGGCAGGACGGCGTGGGCGATGCGCGGTCCGAGGTCGCGGGCGGGGTTGATGGCGTAGCCGGTGGGGCCGCCGAGCGAGACGCCGATGCCGACGACGAGCAGGGCGACGGGTAGGGCGCCGAGGGCGGCGAGCCCGGCGGGAGTCGTGGCGTCGACGTCGCCGTTGTTGGTGAGGCCGAAGCCCAGCACCACGAACACGAGGACGAACGTGCCGAGGATCTCCGTGACCAGGTTCCAGCCGTAGTTGCGGATCGCCGGCCCGGTGGAGAACACGGCCAGCTTCGACACCGCGTCAGGCTCGGCGTCGAAGTGCTGCCGGTAGGCCAGCCAGCAGAGCACGGCGCCGAGGAAGGCACCGACCATCTGGGCGAGCAGGTAGATGGGGACCACCCCGAGATCCACCTTGCCGGCCACGAGCAGGCCGACCGTCACGGCGGGGTTCAGGTGCGCGCCGGATGCGTAGGAGACGGTGACGCCCGCGAACACCGCGAAGCCCCAGCCGAACGTGATCATGAGGAAGCCGGCGTTGTAGCCCTTGTTCCCCGCGAGCAGGACGTTCGCGACGACGCCGCAGCCCAGCAGGACCAGGATCGCCGTGCCCACCGCCTCCGACACGAAGATGGTTCCGAGATCATCCATGAGTGACCTTCCGAGAAGGGGATCGGATGGGGCGCATCCACCCGCGCCGTCGCGAGTGCCTCCACCCTAGACCTGAGCAAACGCCGTATTCCACAAGGGACCGAAATCCGCTCGCCGACCTTCTCGGCCCCTTCCGGTTGGGCGTACATTGAGCAGGCGCAGCCCCACCCGCGAGCAACGAGGAGTCTCAGTGAAGAAGCTCATCAACGATCCGAGGGCCGTCGTGTCCGAGTCCCTGCAGGGGCTCGCGGCCGCCCACTCCGACGTGGTGACGGTGCACGCCGACCCCGACTTCATCGTGCGCGCCGGGGGTCCGCGATCGGGCAAGGTGGCCCTGGTCAGCGGCGGCGGCAGCGGCCACGAGCCGCTGCACGGCGGCTTCGTCGGAGAGGGGATGCTCGACGCCGCCGTGCCCGGGCCGGTGTTCACCTCGCCGACGCCCGACCCCATCGTCGCGGCGACCCTCGCCGTGGACGGCGGCGCCGGGGTGCTGCACATCGTGAAGAACTACACGGGCGACGTGCTGAACTTCGAGACGGCCGCCGAGCTCGCGGAGGCGGAGGGGGCCACCGTCCGCTCCGTCGTCATCGACGACGACGTCGCGGTGAAGGACTCGCTCTACACCGCAGGCCGGCGCGGCGTTGCCGGCACCGTGCTCGTCGAGAAGATCGCGGGCGCCGCCGCCGAGCGCGGGGACGACCTCGACTCGGTCGCGGCCATCGCGACCCGGGTGAACGCGCAGGCGAGGTCCATGGGCGTAGCGCTCACCCCGTCGACCGTTCCGCACGCCGGGGAGCCGAGCTTCACCCTCGCCGACGACGAGGTGGAGATCGGCATCGGCATCCACGGCGAGCCCGGCCGGGAGCGGATCCCGCTGGAGCCGGCCGACGCCATCGTGGACCGCCTGCTCGCGCCGATCCTCGAGGACCTGCCCTTCGAGAGCGGCGATCGCGTGCTGCTGTTCGTCAACGGCATGGGCGGCACCCCGCAGATCGAGCTGTACATCGTGTTCCGCCGCGCGGCCGAGGTTCTGCGCGAGCGCGGCATCGAGGTGGCACGCTCGCTGGTAGGCAACTACGTGACGTCCCTCGAGATGCAGGGGGTGTCGATCACGCTCCTGAAGCTCGACGACGAGTTCGTCGAGCTCTGGGATGCACCCGTGAACACCATCGCGCTGCGATGGGGAAGGTAGGCGGACAGATGGGCTTGGACAGTCGATGGGCCGAGGCGTGGGTGCGCGAGAGCGCCCGGGTCATCGCCGAGCACCGGACGGAGCTGATCGCGCTCGACCGCGAGATCGGGGACGGGGACCACGGCGAGAACATGGACCGCGGCTTCTCCGCCGTGGTCGCGAAGCTCGACGGCGCGGAGTCCGCGACGCCGGGTGACGTGCTGAAGCTCGCCGCCACGACGCTGATCTCCACCGTCGGCGGAGCCTCGGGGCCCCTGTTCGGAACGGCTTACCTGAAGGCGGCGGGAGCCGTCACCGGGACGCAGGAACTGGACGGGGCCGCGCTGGTCGCGCTGCTGACCGCGGCCCGCGACGGGATCGTGCTCCGCGGCAAGGCGGAGCAGGGCGACAAGACGATGATCGACGCCTGGTCGCCGGCGGTGGACGCCGCGTCCGCCGCCCAGACGGACGGCGCGAGCGAGGCGGCCATCCTCGAGGCGGCCGCCGCCGCCGCGGAGTCCGGCGCCGAGGCGACCGAGCCGCTCGTCGCCCGCAAGGGCCGCGCGAGCTACCTCGGTGATCGCGCCATCGGTCACCGCGACCCGGGCGCCCAGTCGAGCGCGCTCCTGCTCCGCGCCGCGGCGCGGACCGCAGCGGAAGCGGCGTCGTGACCGTCGGCATCGTCTTCGTCTCGCACAGCGCCAAGATCGCCGAGGGACTCATCGACCTCGCCCGGCAGATGGCTCACGACGTGGAGATGCAGAGCGCCGGAGGCACGGACGAGGGCGGCATCGGCACGAGCTACGACCGGGTAACCGCCGCCATCGACGCCGTGAACACCGGAGCCGGCGTCGTCGTGCTCTGCGACCTCGGCTCCGCCTACATGACGGCTGAGACGGCCGTGGACTTCCTGGACGACGACGTGCGGAACGAGGTGCGCATCGTGGACGCGCCCCTCGTGGAGGGCGGGGTGGCGGCTGCCGTCGCGGCCCAGACCGGCGGGCACCTCGACGCCGTCGTCGCGGCGGCCCGCTCGGCGGGCGAGGCGTTCGCTCCCGGATCCCGCGCCGAGCCCGGCACGCTGCCGGTGCCGCAGGACCCGGACGCCGTCGTCGCGACGGTCACGGTCGTCAACGAGGAGGGGCTGCACGCCCGCCCCGCCGCGGAGTTCGTGAAGCTGGCGTCGACTTACGACGCGAAGATCACGGTGAACGGCGTCGACGGGAAGTCGCTGCTGCGCATCATGACGCTCGCGCTGACGCGCGGCTCCGACGCGACCATCTCGGCGACGGGCGAGCAGGCCCGGGAGGCCGTCGACGGCCTCGCCGGGCTCATCCGGTCGGGCTTCGGCGAGGCCTGAGCGGAGCGCCGCAGGGCTCACAGGTCAGGTCAGGAGCTGCGCTCCGGCTCCTCGTCGAGCACGGCGAGCACGTTGCCAGCGGGGTCACGGAACCAGGCGATGCCCGGGCCCTCGCTCTCCCGCATGATGCCCTTCGAGTCGGTGGGGAACTCGCTGTCGTCGTAGATCTTCGTCTGCACGCCGCGGGAGTTCAGCTCGTCCACGGCCGCCTCGAGGTCGGAGACGGGGAAGTTCAGGATGGTGAACGTCGCCGGCGTGTGCTCCTCCTTGCCGTAGACGAGCACGCGCCCGCCGCCCTCGAGCTCGAGGGTCAGGAACCCCATCGGGTTGTCCTGGACGCGCAGGCCCAGGGTGTCGCGGTAGAACGTGCGGGCCGCGTCGACGTCGTCGACGGAGAAGCCGCTGAAGGCGTGCGCTGTGCTGAACAAGAGATCCTCCTCGATCACCTGGCCCGCCGCCGCGGGCATGCCGGACAGCGACGTCGGTCGCTGACACGGGACACACTGGCACTGCGAGGGCCCGGTGTCCATGCCTCCGGACGCCGTCGGATCAGGCCGCGAAGCGGACGGGCCGCCGAGGCGATCAGCCCGGAAGCGAGACCTCGATCATGCCGTCCACGACGCGCGTCCTGAAGCGGTGCTGCGGCGCCGTCGCGGGACCGTGCACGACCTCACCCGTCTCGATCTCGAAGACGCTGCCGTGCCAGGGGCACACGACGCAGGGGTCGTCGCCGCCCTCGATCAGGGTGCCCTCGCCGAGCGGACCGGAGAGGTGGCTGCACTTCGCGGACAGGGCGGACACCCGGTCGCCGCGGCGGTACAGCAGCACGGAGACGTCACCCAGGTAGCGCTGCTGGAGCGTGCGCTCGGGCACGTCGTCGAGGGGCGCCAGGGGCTGCCAGCCGCTCGGCACGAGGTGCGGCACGTCCTCGGCGTGGTTGGCGCCCGCCGCCATCGCGTAGGAGAGGTGCCCGCCCAGGTAACCGCCGCCGCTCACGAGGGCGAGGCCCGCGTAGCCGAGCACCTTGCCGCTCACGTGCCTGCCCCGCCTGCGCTGCACGTACGAGGCGGCGTAGAGCGTGGTGGCGAGGATGTTCGCGGCGGAGTGCACGAGCCCGACCCGCTGCTGCTGCGCGTGCAGCTGCGACCAGTCGTTGAATCCCGCGGCGGCCGTGGGCAGCGCGCTGATCACCCCGGCGCCGACGAGCATCCGGGAGGCCCGCTCCGTTCCGGGCACGAGGTCGAGGCCGGCCGCGGACAGCCAGGCCCCGGCGGGCGCGAGGATCATGAGCGGGTGCAGGGCGTGCCCGATCGGCACGCCGTGCAGGATGTCGCGCAGCCACTGGGGGCGAATGACCGACTCGACGCCCTTCTGCACCGCCTTCACCGCGGGATCGAGCACCGCGGCGTCCTCGAGGTTGTCGATCGGCTTGAGCAGGGGCAGGCGCTTCATGTGCACTCCTCGGTGAGACGGGTGAGACCGAGCCTAGACACGAGCCACGGGCCCGGCTACGACGGCTCGGCAGGGTCACAGGCTCGCCGGCGGGTCAGGGCGCGCCCGGTGCCCCCGGGGTGCGCACGCTGACGCGGAGGGCCTGGATGAGCGGCGGATCGAGCGGGTGCAGGCTCACCTCGCACTCCAGCTCCCCGCGCTCGGCGGGCACCCGCCAGAGGATGTGGGCCGGGGAGCCGACGCGGAGGAGCACCTGATCGAGCGGGCGCTCGGGCAGCAGCGGACCCACCTCGGCGAGCGCGGCGTTCATTCCCCGTCGACGCTCCGCCCAGGGCACGTCGAGCGGGACGTTCGAGCTGAACCGGCCGGCCGGCGGCGACGGCGAGCGCCCGCGCAGCATCCGCTCGACGAGGTCCCGGGCGGCCGCTGTCTCCGGCCAGAGGGCGGGGACCGGGCGATGGAACTCCTCCAGCAGGAGTTCGAGCGCCCCGGCGGCGGGTGTCGCGGCGTCCGCGTACGTCGCGTTCTCGAACACGATCACCGCGAGTCCGGACTCGGGGTGCCAGCGCATGTGCGAACCGAAGCCGGGGTAGCCGCCGGAGTGGCCGACCACGGCACCGAAGCGCGGGTGCAGGGTCACGTTCAGGCCGAAGCCGTACCCGCGGGACACGGGGTGTACGGCGTCCGTGGGCGACGGGATGGCGCGGGCGATCTGCTGCATCTCGCGGCGCGAGGCCCGGGAGAGCACCGCGTCCGCCGAGCTTGTGCCGAGCGAGCCGTCGCCGACCCAGGCGTCGTACGCCGCGCCGTCACCGGCCGCACCGGCCCCGATCGCACCCGTCGGGGTGAACGCGGCCGACAACCAGCCCGCCCAGCGGGCGAGGTCCCGGGCCGTGCTGAAGAGACCGCCGATGGGGGAGAAGGCGCCCGGTCCGCTGAACGGCTGCGGCGACCAGGTGCCGTCGACCGTCCTGCGGTACCCGGTCGCGACGCCGCCGGAGGCCGCCACGCGCTCGTCGAAGCCGGTCGAGGCGAGCTGCAGCGGATCCAGGAGTTCCCGGTGCACGAACGCCCGGAACGGCTGCTCGGCGATCCGCTCGATGACGCGCCCGAGGACGGCGTACCCCAGGTTCGAGTACTCGTACGCCGTGCCGGGCGGGTGCGACCAGCGCACGCCCCGGGCGAGCATGTCGTCGAGCTCTCTCGGGGAGATCGACTCCTGCCGGTCGGCCCACTCGTTGTCGGTGGCCAGCCCCGCGGACATGGTGAGCAGCATGCGGAGGGTGATCTCCGGGTATCCCGGCGGCACCCGCAGTCCCGCCGCGGCGGGGAGATGAAGCAGCGCGGGGTCGTCGAGGTGGAGCGCGCCGCGATCGCGCAGCAGCAGGATCGCCGCGGCCGTGACGCTCTTGGTGCACGAGGCGATGCGGAACGCCGTCGCGGCCCCCGGCCTCGTGCCCGCCTCGTCCGCGGTGCCGTGTCCGCCCGCCAGGAGGAGGCGGCCGTCCCGGCCCACGGCGAACGCGAGTCCCGGCGACACCCCGGCCAGGGCCCGCGCCCGGAACAGCTCCTCGACCGAGTCGAGGGCCGTCAGCGCGCTGTCTCCCGAATCCATACCTCCATGGTGGACTGCCCGCGGTTCGCCCAGGCGAAATAGGGCACGGCGCGCACCCGCGTCGGGCGCGAGTCCGGCGGCGTCTCGCGGTACAGGCGCTCGTCCCCGTCCGGGGCGATGTCGGCGAAGCCGTCCGCCACGATCGCCTCGATCCCGAGGTCCTCGTCCAGTTCGGTGCCGAAGCCGGAGTCCCGCGGGAGTGAGAGGGCCGCGACCGGCACGTCGTGGTCGACGCCCTCGAGGCAGTAGACCAGGGGACCGCGCCGCAGGGCGACCCGGCCGACGTCCTCGGTCACCGCGGGATTGGCCCAGAGTCGCTGCGGCGCCAGGGGCAGGTCGAGCGTGATCACGTCGCCCTCCCGCCACTCGCGCTCCAGCCGCAGGTAGCCGCCCGCGACGGCGGACGGTACGTCGACGGGGTCGCCGTTGACCTCCGCCGTCGCGGATCCCCCGGCCCAGCCGGGCATGCGCACGGCAACCGTGAATGTCGCCGCCTCGGCGGGGGTGACCGTGATGGAGACCGACCCGGTGCGCGGGTACTCGGTCGCGACATCGAGGCGCACGGCGCCGGAGTCCAGCGAGAAGGCGGCGGAGCCCGCGACGAACAGGGTGACCAGGGCCTCGTTCGCGCCCTCGGCGTAGGCGTAGTACTCGAGCGAGGTGAGCAGGCGGGCGAAGTTCGGTGGGCAGCAGGCGACGCCGAACCACTCGTGGCGGTGCACGGATCCGTCGCTCGCGAGCGGGTTGCCGTAGAAGTAGTGCGTGCCCTCGGCGGATGCGCCGCTGAGGGCCGCGTTGTACAGCGCCCGCTCCATCACGTCCGCATACCGGCCCTCCCCGGTGAGCAGCGCCATGCGCTGCGACCAGAAGACAAGTCCGATGGCGGCGCAGGTCTCCGCGTAACCGCCGATGCCGGGGAGGTCGTAGTCCGGGCCGAAGCCCTCGATGGAGGGATCGGAGCCGAGTCCGCCGGTCACGTACATCTTCTTCTCGGTGAGGTTCTGCCACAGGCGCTCGCAGGCGCTCCGCAGCCCGTCGTCGCCGTACTCGAGCGCGAGGTCGGCCATCGCGGTGTAGAGGTACATCGCCCTGACGGAGTGCCCCACCGCCTCCGTCTGCTCGCGGACCGGCAGATGGCTCTGGGTGTACTCGCGGAACCGCTGGACCTGCTTCGGCCGCTCGGGGAAGGCGAAGGAGAAGTAGCCCTCGCTGCCGCGCTCCTCCCGTTCGAGGTCGAAGTAGAAGGGCTCGGTGCCGCGCGCATCGATGAGGCGCCTGCTGAGGTCGAGGTAGCGGCGCTCGCCGGTGGCCCGGTACAGCTTCACCAGGGCGAGCTCGATCTCCTCGTGCCCGTCGTAGCCGCCCTCCGCCGAGCCGCCCGGCCCGAACTCCCGGTCGATCAGATCGGCGAACCGGCGGACGATGTCGAGCAGCGAGGTCTTGCCCGTGGCCGAGTGGTGCGCGACGCCCGCCTCGATGAGATGACCCGCGCAGTAGAGCTCGTGCGTGTCCCGCAGGTCTGTGAAGCGCTTGCCCGGGGCGACGACCGTGAAGTAGACGTTCAGGTAGCCGTCCTCCTGCTGGGCGCCCGCCAGCAGGTCGATCGCCTCGTCGACGGCGGCGTCGAGCACCGGGTCCGGGGTCTTCGCGAGGCTGTAACTCGCGGCCTCGATCCACTTGGCGACGTCCGACTCCCAGAAGATGTGGGGCTCGTTCGGGTCGCCGGGCTTCCAGCCGAGACGGAGGGCCTCGAACTGCCCGCCGGATCGGAGCTGCCGCTCCTGCTGCGGGATCGTTCCCGTCCGCACCACCTCCCGGCGCGGGCTCCAGAAGTGGTCGTCGATGGTCACGGCCGCCAGGGGGAGGGCGTGGCGGGACGACGCGGGGTCGGGGGGAGTGCTCATTGTTACCTGCTTCTTCACGCCGTCGGATGTATCGGTGGTGCGCACCGGACCCGCAGGTGGGTCGGCCGGCGGTGGTGGTGGCTGCGGACGGCGGCGGTGCCGCCCTCCTCGATGCTGCCATCCGGCCGAATGCCGCGCGAGGATCGGCTTCCCCAGGGCCGGGAGGAACGCTAGTGTTTATTTAGTTAGACGAACTAGTTAGGAACAGTCATGAGCGCAACCGCCTCGCACCGCCCGTCCTTCACCGTCGCGTGGCCGTCGCGGCCGCGCGAGACAGCACCGACGGCGGCCGCTGCCGACCGCGCCGCCGTGCTGTGGCTCGAGGTGGAGACCGGGCTCTGGGTGGGGCGCGTCGAGGGCGAGTTCCGGGGGATGATCGAGATCACGTCCGAGGGGTTCGCGGCGACCGACGGCCGCGGCGGGACTCGCGGGGTGCATCCCACCCTCGCCAGGGCGAAGCGCTCGCTCGCGACCGAGTCCGGGGTGCTCGCGGCGTGGCGGCGCGCGACCGCCGGCAAGCGGGCGGGAGCGACGGAGCATGACGACCACTGATCCCGGCGTACGCCGATCGGAGTACTGGTACCCGGAGGACAAGGACCGGGCCATCGGCGTGCTGAACGCGCTGCGGGCGTACCGATCCGCCGAGGTCGCCATGCGCAAGCGCACCCGTGACTCCATGGGCATGGGCGAGACGGACCTCACCGCCATCCGGTACCTGCTCGAGGCCGAGCGTCGCGGACACGCCGTGACCGCCAAGGACCTTGCGCGCCGCCTCGAGGTGTCCTCCGCGTCGGTGACCGCGCTCATCGATCGGCTCGTGAGGAGCGAGCACGTGCGGCGCGACCCGCACCCCACGGACCGGCGCAGCGTGATCATCGTGCCGACGCACGACACCGACACCGAGGTGCGCGACACCCTCGGGCGCATGCACGACGTCATGATGGAGCAGGCGGAGGCGCTGACTCCTGAGGAGGCCAGGGTCGTCGAGCGCTTCCTCCGCGGCATGGCCGGCGCCCTCCGTGCCGTCGACCAGGCGCCCTCAGCCGCCAACGACCTCTGACCGCTACCCCCGACGGCACCCCGCAGCTCGCGCACACGTTTCGGTCGTTCTGCCGATGCGGGTGAACGCCGACGGGAGTTTGCTGGACGTACGTCCGGAGCGCCGAGCCCGGCGGCTACCCAGGAGGCGTACATGAAAGCCATGGTCTACCGCGGCCCCTATAAGGTGCGTGTCGAGGAGAAGGACATCCCGCGCATCGAGCATCCGAACGACGCCATCGTTCGCGTGACGCTCGCCGCCATCTGCGGGTCGGACCTGCACCTGTACCACGGCATGATGCCGGACACCCGGGTCGGCATGACCTTCGGGCACGAGTTCATCGGCGTCGTCGAGGAGGTCGGGCCGTCCGTGCAGAACCTGAAGCGCGGCGACCGGGTGATGGTGCCGTTCAACGTGTACTGCGGCTCCTGTTACTTCTGTGCGCGCGGCCTGTACTCGAACTGCCACAACGTCAATCCGAACGCGACGGCGGTGGGCGGCATCTACGGCTACTCCCACACCTGTGGCGGCTACGACGGCGGGCAGTCCGAGTTCGTGCGCGTGCCGTTCGCGGACGTCGGGCCGAGCATCATCCCGGACTGGCTGGAGGACGAGGACGCTCTCCTCATGACGGACGCGCTCTCCACCGGATACTTCGGGGCCCAGCTCGGCGACATCAGCGAGGGCGACACGGTGATCGTGTTCGGCGCGGGCCCGGTGGGCCAGTACGCCGCGAAGTCGTCCTGGCTCATGGGGGCGGGCCGCGTCATCGTGATCGACCACCTGGAGTACCGCCTGGAGAAGGCGCGTACCTTCGCGCACGCCGAGACCTACAACTTCGCCGAGTACGACGACATCGTCGTCGAGATGAAGAAGCAGACGGACTACCTCGGCGCCGACGTCGTGATCGACGCTGTGGGCGCGGAGGCCGACGGCAACTTCACGCAGCACGTCACATCGGCGAAGTTCAAGCTGCAGGGCGGATCACCGGTCGCGCTCAACTGGGGCATCGACGCGGTCCGCAAGGGAGGCACCATCTCGGTCGTGGGCGCGTACGGGCCGATGTTCAGTGCCGTCAAGTTCGGCGACGCGATGAACAAGGGCCTCACGCTGCGAATGAACCAGTGCCCCGTCAAGCGGCAGTGGCCGCGGCTGCTCGAGCACATCCGGAACGGCTACCTCAAGCCGAACGACATCGTCACGCACCGCATCCCGCTCGAGCACATCGCGGAGGGGTACCACATCTTCTCCTCGAAGCTCGACGAGTGCATCAAGCCCGTCATCGTCCCCAGCGCCAGCTGAGCCAGAGGAAGGATCGATCATGCCTGGAACGCCGTACCTGCCCAGCAAGCCGAGGAGCACCCCCTCGAGCGATGAGCTGCGGGCCCGCATCCCCGGCTGGGGTGCCGACCTCGACCCGAAGGACCGCCCGTCCTACCCGCGGGAACGCTTCGACCCCGGTGCGACGGGCGCGCACTGGGAGTTCCCGGAGCGGCAGGAGGAGAAGTGGCCACGGGAGCGGTCCATCGAGCACGAGTTCCTCACCCCCGTGTTCGGCACGTCGACGCCGCCGCGCGGGCTCTCCGGTGCCCTGCGGAAGTACGCCTATGCCACGTACAGCGAGGGGCGCGCCGCGCACTGGCTGATCCTGATGGGCGCCGATCGGGTCGACGCGATCGAGAGCCACCTGCGGTCGTTCGCGACGCTGCGCCCGGACAACCCGATCACCGAGACCGGCGTGCTGAGCGAGTTCTCCCGCGGCGGGCTGTCATCCCGGGTGGGACGCAAGCGCGTGGACATGTCCCACACCTGGATCGACCCGATCCTCGTGGCGGGCCCGTGGGTGCTCGCCGGCGTGGTGCTCCTGCGGCTCGGGCGGCGCGTGAGCTCGGCCAGGGGCTGACGGCACGGCTCGGCCCCGTCTCGCCCGGGGGCTGACCCGCGTTCTGGGGGTGCCGGTTACCCGATCGTGACGTCCGGACGAGCCGAAGTTTCCCCACCTGTGGATAGCGTGCAGGGGATGAACACCTCAGCCGCCCTCCCCAGACTCACCGCCGCCACCGTCGCCGCCCTCCTGGCCGCCGCGGGACTCGCCTCCGGCCCCGCCTCCGCAGCGCCCGACACCACCTACTACAGCGTGCCGTTCTCGCCGGACCTCTACGTGGTCGGCGAGGACGCCGACGGGGAGGCGGAGGTCCTCATCGCCACCTACGAGGAGTGGAGCGCGGACGGCAACCCCGCACCGGTTGCGGCGCCGACCACCTACAAGGCGTACGAGTGGTCACCGCACGTGTTCGCGGAGATCGAGCTCGGGGAGTACGGGTACGCCGAGCAGCTCAGCTACGAGCAGTGGCTGGCCGGCGGCGCGAAGATGCCGACGCGGAACACCCTCATCGTCGGCACCGTGCTGCTGAAGTGGGACACGTCGCCCGCCCTCGTCGTCTTCAATCCGTACGACCTCTCCAGCCCGACGGATCACAATCTCTCGTACGGCGAGTGGCAGCGCCTTGGCTTCCCCGCGCCGACCTACCTGAGCAATCAGGGCTATCAGAAGCTCTCCTGGTCGCCCGCCATCGCTTACATGACGGACATCACCGCGGGCATCGGCGTTCCCCTCAGCTACGAGGACTGGTCGGCAGGGGGCTTCCAGGTGCCGCAGACGGTGACCCGCTTCCCCAACGACAGGTTCTGCTCGACGCCGGGTTCACCCGACGTGCGGTACACCGGTCCCGTGCACCCCGACTCGATCGTGCTGTCCTACGAGCAGTGGCGCGCCGCCGGTTCGCCGCAGCCGACGGCCTGCTAGCGCATCCCGATGAGCTCCACGACCGCGCTTCCGCGGATCCTCGCGGTGGCGGCCGCCGCCCTGCTCGCCGCTGCCGCCCTCACCCCCGCTCCCGCGGCGGTGGCGCTGGGCAACGACCCGTACTTCAGCGTGCCGTTCTCGAGCGACCTGTACGTGCTCGACCGGGGAGTGGCGCCGAACGCCGTCCCGTCCGTGCGCGTCGCGACCCTGGAGGAGTGGGGCGGGGACGGCTACCCGGTCCCGGTCACCGCCCGGGCGAGGTACAAGGCCTACGAGTGGTCGGCCGACATCTACGCGGAGATCTCGTTCAACGACTTCGTGTACGCGGAGCACCTGACCCCGGCTCAGTGGCTGCGGGCCGGCGCTCCGGTTCCGACCCGGAACACGCTCATCGCGGGCACGGTGCTGCTCAAGTACGACACGGCGGACGACCTGATCGTGGTGACCCCGAGGGAGGAGCTCGGCGCTTCCCCGCGGCACACCCTCGACTTCGCCGAGTGGCGACGGCTGGGGTTCCCCCGGCCCACCCTGCTGCCCAACCGGGGCTACCAGAAGCTGTCGTGGTCGCCGGTCATCACTGAGATGGCGGATCTCTGGAGGGGTGTCGGTGCCCCGATCCGGTTCGAGGACTGGGCCGCGCTCGGCTTCCCGCGCCCGCAGGTCGTTGCGCGTTATCCGAGGGACCTGTTCTGCGCCACCCCGCTGTCGCCGGACATCCTGTACGTCGGACCGGCCTACCCCGAGGGAATCGTCCTGACCTACGAGCAGTGGCGCGCGGCCGGCTCGCCGACGCCGAAGCTCTTCTGCTAGCGGCACCACTCGATCGATGACCCTTCAGTCGACGCACTGAAGACAACGGGGCCGGGGAGCGAGGCTCCCCGGTCCCGTTCTCGTGGGTCGGCTGGGTCAGCGACGGGAGAGGAACGCCTCGATGCGGTCGAACGCGCCGATCAGGGCATAGGTCGCGAAGAAGTCGCGCAGCTCGACCGTGGGGAAGCCGCTCTGCTGGATGGTCATCAGCGTGCCGCCCTCGTGCTCCTCGAACGTCACGACGATGTCGGTCTCCATGGTCGCGCCGTCCGGGCTGCTGCCCGTCGACCTCGTCACGAGCCGGTGCGGGCGGTCGATCTCGCGGAACACCTGCGTCTCGCGGAACAGCTGGTCGCGACTCGGGCCCCACACGGCCGTCTGCGTGCCGCCGACGCGGAGGTCGACCTCGATCTCAACGATGCCCGGTTCCTCGTCGAGGATGCTGAACCAGACCTTCTGCTTCTCCGCATCGGTGTACGCGTCGAACACCTCCTCCGGCGTGGCGGGGAGGTGACGGCTCACCGTCAGCTCGAGGGTGTCGTCGTCGACGCGGGCGTTGTTCGTCATTCTTCCGTTCCTTTCGTGAGTGTGAAGTACGCCTCCAGGCCGTCGAGACGGCGCTCCCACAGGCGCTGGTAGAACGTGATCCACTGCATGGCATCATCCAGACGTTCCGTGCCGAGGCGGCACTGGCGAGCCCGCCCGACTTTCTGCGTCGTCACGAGTCCCGCCTCCTCGAGCACCTGCACGTGCTTCGTGAGGCCGGTGATGGTGATGTCGAACGGCTCCGCCAGTTCGGAGATGGTGGCGGGGCCGGAACCGAGGCGCTCGAGGATGCCGCGCCTCGTCGAGTCCGACAGGGCCGCGAAGGCCCGGTCGAGGACGTGTTGCTGAACCATACGGTTCAGTGTATGACAGTGAACCGGATAGTTCAACGTGGACCTGTGAGAGGGTCCTCAGGTTGACGGGACGCCCGTCGCTACCGTTGAGGGGCGGCGCCGTGCGCCGCCGCCGCGTCCTCGCCCTAGGGAGCCCCGCCATCGTCCGCACGCCGCACCGCCTGTTCTCGACCGTCGCCGTCGCGGAGACGATCACCTGGACCCTGCTGATCATCGCCATGGTGCTGAAGTACGGGGTGCGGGTGGGCGACTGGCCCGTCTCCGTCGCCGGGCTGCTGCACGGCGTCGTGTTCCTCTCCTTCGCCGCGACGGCCGCGCTCGTGGGACTGAATCAGCGCTGGCCATTGCTGCGCATCGTCGGCACCGCCGCCGTCGCGGTCGTGCCCTACGGCACGATCCCCGTCGAGCGGTCGCTGGCCCGGCGCGGGCTGCTGCGCGGCGTGTGGCGCAGCGCGGAACCGGCCGCGGCGCCCGACGGCACCGCGGGTCGCGCGTCCGCCCCGGCGAGAGGCAGCATCGGCGACGCGCCGGCCGTGGACGCCGCGCTCCGCTGGGTGCTCGCGCGCCCCCGCACGCTCGCGGCGCTGCTTGTCGCGGCCGTCGCCGCGATCACCGCGATCCTCCTCGTCGTCGGCCCGCCCGGCGGGCGCGGCTAGCGACGCCCTCGGTACGCCAGGGCGCGTGCACCCGGGCGGCCCCCGCCGGTCAGCGGGGCGGGTGGATGCGGGAGGTGCCCACGAAGGCAACGTCGGCCACGAGCGGCACCCCGGACGCGTCGCGCTTGGCGCCGCCCGCGGGCAGCTCGCGCACGGCACCGTCGGCGCCGGAGGCTAGCGCGGGCGTCGGCCCGGCCCAGGCGAGCAGCAGCGTGTCCTCGCCGCGGAGGAAGCGGTGGGCCCGCACGCCGCCGGTCGCGCGGCCCTTGGCCGGGAACTCGGCGAGCGAGCTCACCTTGGCCGTGCCCGCGTCGGTTCCGGGGAGGGTCGACGTGCTGCCGGCGATGGTCACCACGACGGCGTCCTCGGCAGACGCGATCGCCGCGAAGGACACCACGGCGGCGCCGGAGGACAGGTTGATGCCGGCCATGCCGCCCGCGGCACGCCCCTGCGGGCGTACGGAGGATGCGGCGAAGCGCAGCAGCTGCGCGTCGGACGTGATGAACACCAGGTCGTCGGCGTCCTCGCCCTGAGCGGCCCCGACGACGAGGTCTCCCGGCTTGAGGGTGATGAGCTCGAAGTCCGGCCGGTTCGCCCAGTCGCCGGCGACGACGCGCTTGACGACGCCCTGCGCCGTGCCGAGCACGATGGACCGCGGCGAGGCGAGATCGACGAGGGCGAGCACCCGCTCCTTCTTGTCCGTGAGCCCGAGGTAGTCGCGCATCCGGACGCCGGCGCCCAGCTGCACGGAGTTCTCCGGCACGACGGGAAGGTCGAGCGGCGTCATCCGGAGAAGCCGGCCGGCCGTGGTGACGGCGCCGATCTCCGTGCGGCTCGTCGTCGCGATGCTCGACTGAATGGAGTCGTGCTTGGCGCGACGCGGGGCCGAGGCCACCGTCGACGGCTCCTCGGGCACGTCGACGCGCACCGCGCGCCCGGTCGTACTGAGGTACACGATGCAGGGGGTGTCGGCGAGCTCGAGCGATACGGGCTGCTTCCTCGACCCCGTGGTCGCGGCGCTCGGCCGCGCCTCGGTGAGCAGCGTGCGCCGCGGCGTGCCGAAGCGCTCGGCGACCTCGCCGAGCTCGTCGCTCACGAGGGCGCGCAGGTTCCGGTCACTGCTCAGCAGCTGCTCGAGCTCCGCGATCTCGCGGCGCAGCTGGTCCTGCTCCGCCTCGAGCTCAACCCGCGAGAACTTCGTGAGGCGGCGCAGCCGCAGCTCGAGGATGTACTCGGCCTGCACCTCGGTGAGCTCGAACACGCTCATGAGGCGCGCCCGCGCCTGCTCGGTGTCGTCGCTCGTGCGGATCACCTGGATGACCTCGTCGATGTCGAGGATCGCGACGAGGAGGCCGTCCACCAGGTGCAGCCGCTCGCGCCGGCGCGCCAGCCGGTAGCGCGTGCGGCGGGTGACCACCTGGATGCGGTGCTGGATGTAGACCTGCAGCAGCTCGATGAGGCCGAGCGTCTTCGGCCCGCCGTCCACGAGGGCGACGTTGTTGATGTTGAAGGAGTCCTCGAGCGGCGTGTAGCGGTAGAGCTGCTCGAGCACCGCCTCCGGGCTGAACCCCGTCTTGATGCCGATCACCAGGCGCAGGCCCTTGGTGCGGTCGGTGAGGTCGGTGACGTCGGAGATGCCGCTCAGCTTCTTGTTGCCGACGCCGTCCTTGATCTTCTCGATCACGCGCTCCGGCCCCACGAGGTAGGGCAGCTCGGTGACGACGAGGCCCATCTTCCGCGGCGTGATGTTCTCGATCGACACCTTGGCGCGCGTCTTGAACGCGCCGCGGCCCGTCGCATACGCGTCTCGCACGCCGGCGAGCCCGGTGATCGTGCCCCCCGACGGCAGGTCAGGTCCCGGAATGAACGACATGATGTCGTCGAGCGTCGCCTTCGGGTTCGCGATCAGGTGCTGGGCGCCGGCGACGACCTCGATGAGGTTGTGCGGCGCCATGTTCGTCGCCATGCCGACGGCGATGCCGCTCGCGCCGTTGACCAGCAGGTTCGGGAACGCCGACGGCAGCACCTCGGGCTGCATGTGCGAGTTGTCGTAGTTCGGGAGGAAGTCGACGACGTCCTCGTCGAGTCCCGCGGTCATCGCCAGCGCGGGCGCCGCAAGCCGGGCCTCGGTGTACCGGGCGGCGGCGGGGCCGTCGTCGAGGGAGCCGAAGTTGCCGTGGCCGTCGATGAGCGGCACGCGCAGCATGAACGGCTGGGTCAGGCGCACCATGGCGTCGTAGATGGACGCGTCGCCGTGGGGGTGCAGCTTCCCCATGACCTCGCCCGTGACGCGCGCCGACTTCACGTGGCCGCGCTCGGGGCGCAGGCCCATCTCGCTCATCATGTAGAGGATGCGGCGCTGCACGGGCTTCAGCCCGTCGCGGGCGTCGGGCAGCGCCCGGGAGTAGATGACCGAGTACGCGTATTCGAGGAACGAGCCCTGCATCTCGGTCGAGACGTCGACGTCTTCGATGCGTTCAGGAGTGTCGGGGGAGGTGGTTCGGTTCTCTCGGGGCGTCATTCTCGATCTTCGGCTGCACGTAGGATTTCGATCATGCTACCGGCCAGGCAATCGCACAGGCTGAGCCTCGCCGACGTGCTGCCCGCCGGTCTGGATTCGCTCTCCGGTCGCGACAACGCCCTCTCCCTGCCCCGCGCGGACTCCGCCGTCGTGGTGCTCGTCGACGGCCTGGGCAGCGCGGCGCTCAGGTCGCGGGCCGGGCACGCGCGGGCGCTGTCCCGGCGCTTCACCCGCCGAGACGTGATCGACAGCGGCTTCCCGACCACGACCGCGGCCGCCATCGCGAGCCTCACGACGGGCTCGCGGCCCGGGGAGCACGGGCTGGTCGGCTACTCGGTCCTCGACCGCGCGAACGACCGCGTCGTCAACCAGCTGTCCGGCTGGGACGAGGGCATGGCGCCCGCGGAGTGGCAGCTCCGGCCGACCGTGTTCGAGCGCGCCGCGGCCGACGGAGTCGACGCGTACTCCGTCGGCTCGCCCCGGTACCGCACGTCCGGCTTCACCCAGGCGGTGCTCCGCGGCAGCGAGTACCGCGACGGGCGGGACATCGCCGACCGCTTCGCCGAGGCGCGCGCCATCCTCGACGGCCCCGGCCGGTCGCTCATCTACCTCTACGTCCCGGAGCTCGACGTCGCCGCCCACGCGCACGGCTGGGAGTCGGACCGGTGGCTCGCCGCGCTCGAGGAACTGGACGCCGCCCTCGCCGGCTTCGAGCGGACGCTGCGCCGGGGCGAGGGGCTGCTGGTGACGGCCGACCACGGCGTGCTCGACGTGCCGGCGACCGCGCACGTGCTCTTCGATCTCGACCCGGCGCTCGTCGAGGGCGTGCGGCACGTCGCGGGCGACCCCCGGTGCCTCCAGCTGCACCTCGAGCCGGGGGCCGGGGAGGCCGACCGTGCGCGGCTGCTCGCCGCCTGGCACGAGGCGGAGGGGAGCAGGTCCTGGATCGCCGATCGCGAGGAGGCCATCGCCTCCGGCTGGTTCGGCGGGGTGCGCGACGAGGCTCGCGACCGGATCGGCGACGTGATCGTCGCGGCCCGCGGCCGGATCGCCTACTACGACTCCCGCGACCCGAATCCGGGGCCGCGGCGGATGATCGGCCAGCACGGCTCGCTCACGCCCGAGGAACTGCTCGTTCCTCTGATCCGACTCGGCGCATACGACCGCGGCTGATCGCTCCCAAGACCGCGGCCGAGCAGGGTCGCAGGTCCCGGGAGGACCAGGTGCCGTCGGGGCTAGGCCGGGTCTTCCTCGCTGCGGGCCCCGAAGACGATCTCGTCCCAGCTGGGCATGGCCGCCCGTCCGCCGCGGCGCGACTTGCCGGTCCCGCCCGACGCCTTCTGCGGTGCCACGGGGGAGGGCATCGGGGCCCGCTGGCTCGCGGGCTCCTGCCGCGTCGGCGCGGGCGGCTCGAGGAAGTCCTCGAGCGGCACGTCGACCATCCGGATACCGCTGCCGGCCGGGGAAGCCGCCGTCGGCTCGACGTGCTCCTCCTCCCACGTCGCCGCGGCCTCGCGCTCGCCCCGGCGACGACGCAACGCCTCGAGGAGATCGGCGGTCTCGTTCAGGGAGGGAGCGGAACCGTCCGGGGTCCGCTTGCGGCCGGCGACCGAGCCGCGCGGCTCGGCGGAACGCCCGTAGGGGAGCGAGTCGGTGTTCGCGGCGTCGTGGCCCGCGAGCTCCCGGCCGTCGAACCGGAAGGCGCCGCTGTCGAAGCGCGTCTCGGAGGGCTGGCCGTCGGTGGTGACGGCGCGCAGGCGCGGGATGAGCGCGCCCTTCAGCTCGCCCTGCTGGGAGAGCGTCACGGCCTCGTTGTTCTGCGGCGCGAGCGAGCGCTTCCTGTGGTCGTATCGCCAGCGTGCATCGTGGTCGATCTCGTCGGCGGTGAACTCGAGCTTGACGGTCCAGCCGTCTTCGTCCTTCCAGCTGCTCCACCGCTCGTCGGATGCGCCGAGGGACGCGAGCCGCTCGGACATCACGACGCCGAAGCTCGTGCCGGGGCTCAGCGGATCGACGTCGATCGCGGTGTGCACGATGACGGCCAGCGCCTGCGCGACGATGTGCTCGCGTTCGGCGAGCACGGGGCCCTCGAACTTCCGCACGAACTCGATGGGGGCGCCGGTCGCCGCGGCGACCTCCTCGGCAGACAGTCCGGCGCGGATCTGCGCCTGGATCTCGCGCGGGGGCACCTTGCGCCCGCTCTGCTGGTCGGACGTCGCCGGACGCAGCCGCGCCTGGAGCACCTCGTCGATGGGGATGCGGAAACGGCCGCCCTGCTCAGAGGAGGCCAGCAGCGCACCGTTCTCGACTCCGATTACTTTCAGATCCTGCATGAAAAAGGCCTCTCGCGGTTCCTGGGTGCGGCAAGAATCGCATGCCGGGAGGGCATTTGCCGGGAATAGCCATGGCGCGTCGCAAGTTGCATGGGAAGCGCGGCGCAAACCCCCTCCAAAGCGGTTTGCTATTCGCCTCGTATTGATGCAAACTAACGCCGCCGATCAGCCATCGGCAGCGATTTTCGAAGACTGGATGGGCATGGCAACTGATTACGACGCTCCGCGCAAGACCGAGGACGACTCCGAGTCGATCGAGGCCCTGAAGGAGCGAGTGCCGGACCGTATGTCCGGTGTCGTCGACGTCGAGGACGCCGACAACCCGGGCGGTTTCGACCTGCCCGGTGCCGACCTCTCCGACCTCGACCTCGAGACGGTCGTGCTGCCTCCCCAGGCCGACGAGTTCACCTGCGTGAGCTGCTTCCTGGTGAAGCACCGTTCGCAGATCGACCACGAGGAGAAGCTCGGGCCGATCTGCCAGGAGTGCGCCGCCTAGAGCTGAACCCTCTCACGCACCACCCGCCAATCGCTGCGATCGTTCGATCGCAGCGATTAGTTTTTTCGGGCGGCGGGTGGAGACGAGCCAGTACGGCGCCGGGTCCGCGGGGTCGGTCACCGGCACGCGGACGACCGGCTTCACCCAGCCGCGGATGCAGAGGTACGCGCGGGCGTCGAGCCGGCGCCCGCGCTCCAGGGTCGCCTCCTCGTCCGTGAACGCGGCGGGGGCGCCGAGCAGCGACACCGGGATGTGCGCCCGCCCCGCGCGGAACTCGCCGCCGGCCACCTCGATCACCGGTGCGGTATAGATGAGCGCGCCGATCGCGCCGACATAGAGGAGCACGGCGACGGCGACGCCGACGGGCGCCGAGATCGGCAGGAAGACGAGCATCGTCGCGGGGAAGACGAGGGCTATGAAGATGTACATCCACACGGTCGGCATCAGGCGCTCGCGGTAGACGGTGTCGTCGGGATCGGGCATGGTTCTATTCGACCAGACTTCGTGCACTACCCTCGACACGTGGTTGATAGCGTCGACGTCCTCATCAAGGCGGACTCCGTTCCGGTCTACGCACACCCCGGCGACGCCGGCGCGGACCTGCGGTCGGCGGAGTCCCTCACCCTCGCGCCCGGTGCCCGGGCGACCGTGGGCACGGGCGTCGCCATCGCCCTGCCGGACGGCTACGCCGCGTTCGTCGTGCCGCGCAGCGGCCTCGCGTCGAAGCACGGCATCACCGTGGTCAACAGCCCGGGGACCGTGGACGCGGGCTACCGCGGCGAGGTGCGGGTGACCCTCCTCAACACGGACGCGCGGGAGCCGTACGAGATCACGGCCGGCGACCGCATCGCCCAGATCATCGTGATGCCCGTCAGCCGCGCGCGCTTCGTCGCGGTCGAGGAACTCCCCGGAAGCCACCGCGGGGAGTCCGGCTTCGGCTCGACCGGCTACGGAAGCACCAAGTCAGGAGAATCCGCGTGAGCGATCCCGAGAACACCGAGCTCGAGCCGACCGACCTCGTCCAGCCCAAGTCGGCACCGGAGGATCGCGACACCGCCGGTCCGCTCGACGAGTCCGAGGCGAACCCCGCCCGCCCCTACGTCGACCTCGGCGGCGTGCGCATCCTGCCCCGCGAGGGCCTGCAGCTCCGCCTGGAGGTGGCGGAGGGCACGCAGCGCGTCGTCGCCGTCAGCCTCGACTACGCGAACTCCGGCCTGCAGGTGCAGCCGTTCGCCGCGCCGCGCTCCAGCGGTCTGTGGCACGAGATCCGCGGCCAGATCGCGGAGCAGATCGAGAAGCAGGGCGGCCGCACGACGCTGACCGACGGCCCGTTCGGCCCCGAGGTGCTCGCGGAGATCCCCTCGGTGTCCCAGGCGGGCGGGCCAGCGCAGACGCGCCTCGCCCGCTTCATCGGCGTCGACGGTCCCCGCTGGTTCCTCCGCGGCGTCATCACGGGCGCCGCGGCGACCGGCGCCGAGGCCGCGGCCCAGATCGAGGACCTGTTCCGCAGCATCGTCGTGGTGCGCGGGAACTCGCCGATGCCGCCCCGCGACCTGATTCCCCTGAGCATGCCGAAGACGCCGCCGGGCGGTCAGCAGCGCCCCGCCTCGACCGTGACGGACGTCTGATCGCGTGAGCGGAGCACCGAACGGCCCGGGCGACAGGGCGACGCCCGCCCCGGGCGGCTCCGACCCCCGCGCGGCCGACGTGCTGGCGGACGGCCTCGCCGGGGCCGCGCGCCGCGCCGGCCTCGACCGTGCCGCCGCGGGCGAGCGCATCCGGGGGCACGAGCTGCTCGCGGCGATGGGCGGCGTGCGCGGACTCGTCGAGGCCCTGCTGCCGGGCATCGTGTTCCTCGTCGTCTTCACCGCGACCCGCGACCTCCTTCCCGCGGTCATCGCGCCCGCGGCCCTCGGCGTCGTGTTCCTCGTGCTGCGCCTGGTCGCGCGCAGTCAGACGTCGCCCGCGATCGGCGGACTCGTCGGCATCGTGCTGTCCGCTCTCCTCGCCCTCCGCACGGGCGACGGCAAGGACTTTTACCTGCTCGGCTTCTGGACCAACGGCATCTACGGCGCCGTGTTCCTCGTGTCCGTGATCGTTGGCTGGCCGCTACTCGGCCTCGCGATCGGCGCGCTCATGGGGGAGGGCACGGCCTGGCGGCGCCAGAAGGCGAAGTACCGGGCCCTGCGCCTGCTCACCCTCATCTGGGTCGCGTTCTTCGCGCTCCGCCTCGTCGTGCAGCTGCCCCTCTACTTCGCCGACAACGTGGAGGCGCTCGGCGTGACACGCCTCATCATGGGCACGCCGCTCTACGGCCTGCTCGTCGTGCTCTCGTTCCTCTTTGTGCGCGCCCTCTACGCGAGGGACCCGAACGGCCCGGCCGGGCAGCACTGACACGGGCCCGCTCCCTGCTACGATTTATCTTGACATCAAGATAGTTTGAGACCGTCCCCGAGCTGCGCGAGGGGATAGGTTAGCTGTGCGGGTGCGGCGCCGGGCCACGGGTCCCGGCACGAAAGCGAGAGCCGCGTCCGCCGCGTTCATCGAGGAAGAGGGCATCGTGTCTGCAGTCAACAGTTTCGGCGCGAAGGACACCCTTCGCGTCGGCTCGTCGTCGTACGAGATCTACCGAATCGACTCCGTGCCGGGTCACGAGAAGCTGCCCTTCAGCCTGAAGGTGCTGCTCGAGAACCTGCTGCGCACCGAGGACGGCGCGAACATCACGGAGTCGCACATCCGCGCCCTCGGTGACTGGGTGCCCACGGCGGAGCCGGACACCGAGATCCAGTTCACGCCCGCGCGCGTCGTCATGCAGGACTTCACCGGCGTGCCCTGCATCGTCGACCTCGCCACCATGCGCGAGGCCGTCGTCGAGCTCGGCGGCGACCCGACCAAGATCAACCCCCTCGCCCCGGCCGAGCTCGTGATCGACCACTCCGTCATCGCTGACCTGTTCGGCACGCCGAACGCCTTCGAGCGCAACGTCGAGATCGAGTACGAGCGCAACGGCGAGCGCTACCAGTTCCTCCGCTGGGGCCAGACGGCGTTCAACGACTTCAAGGTCGTGCCGCCCGGCACCGGCATCGTGCACCAGGTCAACATCGAGTACCTGGCCCGGGTCACCTTCACCCGCGAGGTGAACGGCGTGCTGCAGGCCTACCCCGACACGCTGGTCGGCACCGACTCCCACACGACCATGGTCAACGGCCTCGGCGTGCTCGGCTGGGGCGTCGGCGGCATCGAGGCCGAGGCGGCCATGCTCGGCCAGCCCGTCTCGATGCTCATCCCCAAGGTCGTCGGCTTCAAGCTCACGGGCGCGATCCCCGCGGGCGTCACCGCCACGGACGTCGTGCTGACCATCACGCAGATGCTGCGCCGCCACGGCGTCGTCGGCAAGTTCGTGGAGTTCTACGGAGCAGGCGTCGCGGAGGTCCCGCTCGCCAACCGCGCGACCATCGGCAACATGAGCCCCGAGTTCGGCTCGACCGCGGCCATCTTCCCCATCGACGACGTGACGCTCGACTACCTCCGCTTCACGGGCCGCGACGAGGAGCAGGTGCAGCTCGTCGAGGCCTACGCGAAGGCCCAGGGCCTCTGGCACGACCCGTCGCGCGAGCCCTCGTTCAGCGAGTACCTCGAGCTCGACCTCAGCACCGTCGTCCCCTCCATCGCCGGCCCGAAGCGCCCGCAGGACCGCATCGAGCTGAGCGTGGCGAAGGAGCAGTTCGAGCGCGACCTGAACGACTACGCCTCCATCGACCACGGCAAGCACAGCCTCGTGGACGAGGCCGTCGAGGGCACGTTCCCCGCCTCGGACCCCATCGGCTTCACCGCGCAGGACGAGGAGAGCGCCCACCAGCAGACGTCGCACGACGCGAGCTTCCACCACGAGTTCGCCGCCGAGCACTCGAGCCACGCGCCGACCTCCGTGTCGAACCCGACCCGCGTCGCCCTCAAGGAGGGCGAGCAGTTCACGATCGACCACGGCGCCGTCGCGATCGCCGCCATCACGTCGTGCACGAACACCTCGAACCCGTCCGTGATGCTCGCCGCCGGCCTGCTCGCGAAGAAGGCGAGCGAGAAGGGCCTGAAGGCGAAGCCGTGGGTCAAGACCACGCTCGCGCCCGGGTCCAAGGTCGTCACCGACTACTACGACAAGGCCGGACTCACCAAGCCGCTCGAGGACCTTGGCTTCTACCTCGTCGGCTACGGCTGCACGACCTGCATCGGCAACAGCGGGCCGCTCGAGGAGGAGATCTCCGAGGCGGTGCAGCAGAACGACCTCGCCGTGACCGCGGTGCTCTCGGGCAACCGCAACTTCGAGGGCCGCATCAACCCCGACGTGAAGATGAACTACCTGGCGAGCCCGCCCCTCGTGGTGGCGTACGCGCTGGCGGGGTCGATGAACTTCGACTTCGAGCGCGACGCGCTGGGTGTGGACACCGACGGCAACGACGTGTTCCTCCGCGACATCTGGCCCGACGCCGCCGAGGTGCAGGCGACCATCGACGCCGCCATCGACACGGCGATGTTCGACAAGCAGTACTCCGCGGTGTTCGAGGGCGACGAGCGCTGGCGTTCGCTGCCCACGCCGACCGGCGCGACGTTCGATTGGGACTCCGAGTCGACCTACGTGCGCAAGCCCCCGTACTTCGAGGGGATGACGCTCGAGACCACGCCGGTGTCCGACATCACCGGCGCCCGTGTGCTGGCCAAGCTCGGTGACTCCGTGACGACGGACCACATCAGCCCCGCCGGCTCGATCAAGGCCGACAGCCCCGCCGGCCGCTACCTCGCGGAGCACGGCGTCGACCGGAAGGACTTCAACTCCTACGGCTCGCGCCGCGGCAACCACGAGGTCATGATCCGCGGCACGTTCGCGAACATCCGGCTGCGCAACCAGCTGCTCGAGGGCGTCGAGGGAGGCTACACGCGCGACTTCAGCCAGGCCGACGCGCCGCAGTCCTTCATCTACGACGCGGCGCAGAACTACGCCGCGTCCGGCACCCCGCTGGTCATCCTCGGCGGCAAGGAGTACGGCTCCGGATCCTCCCGCGACTGGGCGGCGAAGGGCACGAGCCTCCTCGGCGTCCGCGCCGTCATCACCGAGAGCTTCGAGCGCATCCACCGCTCGAACCTCATCGGCATGGGCGTCGTGCCGCTGCAGTTCCCCGCCGGCGAGACCTGGGAGAGCCTCGGACTCGACGGCACCGAGGTGATCAGCATCACCGGGCTCGAGCAGCTCAACGAGGGCGTCACGCCGAAGACCGTGCACGTCGTCGCCGAGCCCAGCGAGCACTCGGCCGAGGGCAAGCAGACCATCGAGTTCGACGCGGTCGTGCGGATCGACACCCCCGGTGAGGCGGACTACTACCGCAACGGCGGCATCCTTCAGTACGTGCTGCGGAGCCTGGTCGCCTAGCGATCGGTTCCCGCACGACGGCGGAGGCCGGGACAGCGCTGCTGTCCCGGCCTCCGCCGCGTGCGGCGGGTGTCAGGCGCGAACGAGGTCGCTCGACTCGACGGCGCGGAAGTCGGTCTCCGGCTCGGTGCCGTTCAGCAGGTAGTCGCCGATCGCGGCCTGGCGGAAGATCGCGGGGTTGTGCGACGCGATCGTCCTGGCATTGCGCCAGTGCCGGTCGAAGCCCGCCTCGCTGAGCACGGCGGAGGCGCCGCCCACCTCGAAGAGCCGCGACGTGACGGCGAGGATGTCAGCGACGGCGATCTGCTGGGCCTGGAACTGGCGCACCTGGAGGCGCACGTAGTCGGCCGTGCGCTCACCCTCGTCGGCGTGCGCCCGGTCGCGCACCTCGGCGTAGTCCCGCGCGACGTCGCGCACGAGCGCCTGCACGGCGGTGACCCTGCTGGCGAGCTCACCGACGACGGTCTGCACCCGGGGGTCGTGCCGTGGCGCGCTCTCGCCGGCGATGCCGAAGGAGCGTGACCGCCCGCGCACGAAGGCCACCGTCTCGTCGAGGGCGGTGACGCCGATGCCGGCCATCGTCGCCTGCAGGAGCAGGTGCAGCAGCAGCCGGAAGTCGAGGGTGTACCAGTCGGGCTCCTGGCGGATGCGGTACACGTTCTCGTCGGCGAGCTCGACGTCGGTGAACACGGTGGTGCCGCTGGCCGTGAGCCGCTGACCGAACCCCGTCCAGTCGTCGTGCACCTCGACGCCGTCGGCGGCGGTCGGCACGACGGCGCCGTAGCGCTCGCCGGACTCGTCGAGCGCGCCCGTCCAGGTGTAGTCGGCGTACAGCGTGCCCGTCGTGTAGAACTTGCGGCCCGAGAGCCGCCAGGAGCCGTCGACCCGGCGGAGGCGCGCGTCCGTCGTGGTCGTCGACCCCTTCTCGGCCTGCGCGTTGCCGAAGACGGCCCCGTCGGTCGCCCGCCGGAGCCACTCCCGGTCACGATCCGTCCCGCCGACGAGGAACCGCTCGACCAGCGCGAAGTGGCCGCGCAGCGCCTGGGGCAGGTTCGGGTCGGCGGCGGCGAGCTCGATGAGCAGGTCGAACAGCTCGGGGAGCGTCGCGCCCGCACCGCCCAGGTCCGTCGGCACCCGCATCGCGGTGAAGCCGGAGCCCACGAGGGCGGCGATCTCCGGGTGGAGCAGCCGCCGGTCGCGCTCGCGCAGGACCGCGTCCCTGCCGACCTCGGCGATCACCGCGCGGAATCTGTCGAGGGTCCGGGGATCGAGGCTCATCTGGCCACCACCTCGCGGAAGGCGTTGTGGAAGGAGCGCGCGGGGTGCTCGTCGGGCAGCAGGTCCCGGCCGAACAGCTTCCGGCGCAGAGTTCCCGGCGTGTACTCGCGCTGGGCGAGACCGCGGTCCTGCAGCACGGGGACCACCTCGTCGACGAACTCCTCGAAGCTGCCGGGGAGCACCCAGTTCATGACGTTGATGCCGTCGACGCCGGCGTCCCGCCACTCGGCGAGACGGTCGGCGATCTGCTCCGGCGTGCCGACCACCCGGCCGCGCAGCCGGGCGGCGAGGGTCGCGAGGTCGCGCACCCGGGGATCGGGGTCGGGCGACAGCTCGCGCATCCAGCGCAGGTGGCTCACGTTGGTCTTCGTGGAGAGCTCGGAGAGGGGGGTGTCGGGGTCGAGCGGCTCGCCGGTCTCGGGGTCGAAGGCGAGATTGCTGTGCAGGAGGAAGCCGTCGCTGGACAGGTACTCGTCCAGCTCGGCCTCCTTGCGCCGTGCCTCGTGCTCCGTGCCGCCCACGACGAACGCCTGCCCGAGGAAGAAGGCGAGGTCGGCCGGGTCGCGGCCGGTGCCCGCCACCTTCGCCCGGGTCTCCTCGATGAGCGCGCGGGTCTTGTCGAGGCCGGACGTGAGGATGAACTGGCCCTCCGCGTGCCGGGCCGCGAAGGCGCTCCCGGCGGGCGACGATCCGGCCTGGAAGATCACGGGCGTGCGCTGCGGCGACGGGGGACTCTGGTGCGGGCCGGCCACCCGGTAGCGCGGACCGACGTGGTCGATGCGGTGGATGCCCCGCGCGTCGGCGTAGACGGCGTCCTCGCGGTGGCCGAGGGCCTTGTCCACGACGAGCGCGTCGTCGTCCCAGGACCCTTCCCACAGCTTGTAGACGACCTTGAGGTACTCCTCGGCCCAGCGGTAGCGCTCGTCGTGCTCCTCGAGACCGTCGGCGCCGAAGTTGCGCGCGGCGCTCTCCTGCGCGCTCGTGACGACGTTCCAACCGACCCTGCCGCCGGAGAGGTGGTCGAGGGTCGAGACCCGCCGCGCGAACTCGAAGGGGTGCGCCTGCAGCACCGAGGAGGTGAACACGAGGCCGAGGTGCTCGGTGACGGCGGCGAGCGCGCCGAGCAGCACCGACGGGTCGTTGCTCGGGAACTGGAGCCCCTCCCGCGCGTTCACCGTGTAGTCGCCCCGCGCCGGTCCGTACAGGCCGAGCACGTCGGCGAAGAAGATGGCGTCGAACCTCCCGCGCTCAAGCGTGCGGGCGAGGTCGGTCCAGAGGCGGAGCGACGTGAACTCGTGCTGCCGGGCATCCGGGTGGCGCCACAGGCCGTGCTGGATGTGGGAGTTCGTGTTCATGACGAACGCGGAGAGGCGCAGCGGACGCCGCTCCCGCCCTCGATCGCGGAGGTCGTCGGAACCGGCTGTCATCGTCGTGATGCTCCCTCTGTCGTTGCGGTCTGCGCGGCGCCGGCGATGAGCCGGTGTCCGGGAATGGCGTCCAGCAGTTCGCGGACGTAGTCGGTGCGGGGCGCCTCGAAGATCTCGCGCGCGCTGCCCTGCTCGACGACCCGGCCGGCGCGCAGGACGACCACGTGGTGGGCGAGCCTGCGCACGGTGGAGAGGTCGTGCGAGATGAAGAGGTAGGAGACCCCGAACTGGCGCTGCAGGCTCTCGATCAGCTGGAGCACGCGCTCCTGGGTGATGACGTCGAGCGCGCTGAGCGCCTCGTCGAGCACCACGACAGAGCTGTTCGGCGCGAGGGAGCGCGCGATCGCCACGCGCTGGCGCTGGCCGCCGGACAGCTCCCCGGGGCGCTTGTCGATGGTGCCCTCGGGAAGGGCGACGGCGTCGAGCAGCTCCTGCACCCGCGCCCGGCGCTCGGTCACCGGGTAGAGCCCCATGGCCGCGAGCGGCTCCGCCACGATGCGCCCCACCGTCCACCGCGGGTCGAGCGCAGAGTCCGGGTTCTGGTACACCAGCTGCACCCTGCGCCAGAGCGCCAGCCGGTCGCGCCCGGAGACGGCGGTCACGTCCCGGCCGTCCAGCCGGATCTCGCCGGAAGTGGGATCGACGAGACGGAGGATCATGCGCGCCGTCGTCGACTTGCCCGAGCCGGACTCGCCGACAAGAGCGAGGGTGCGGCCCGCGGGCAGGGTGAACGAGACGTCGTCGACCGCGAGGGTCGCGTTCGCCCCGCGGCGGCCGGCGAACGACTTGGTCAGGGCGCGCACCTCGAGCGCGGGGACCGCGGCCCCGGTGCCGGTTGCATCGGCTGCGGGAGCGGGATCCTCCGGCGGGAGCGCGGACTGCGTCGCGCGGGCGTGCGCGATGAGCTCGCGGGTGTAGCCGACCCGGGCCGTGTCGACGATCTCGGCGACCTGCGCGTCGTCGACCAGGCGGCCGCGCTGCAGCACGAGTGCGCGGGACGCGTGGTCGGTGGCGAGGGCGAGGTCGTGCGTGACGAAGAGCACGCTCGACCCGTGCTCCCGGGCGAGCCGGTCGAAGACGCGCAGGATCTGCTTCTGCACGGTCACGTCGAGGGCCGACGTCGGCTCGTCCGCGACCAGGAGCGCGGGGTTCAGACCGAAGGCGATCGCGATCAGGATGCGCTGCTTCAGGCCGCCCGAGAGCTCGTGCGGGTACTGGGTGAGGCGGTCCGCGGCGCGGCTGACCTCCGCGACCTCCAGAAGCTCGATGGCGCGGGCGCGCCGCTCGGCGCGTCCGAGGCGCTCGCCGCGGATCGCGAAGATCTCGGCCACCTGGTCGCCGATGGTGAGCACCGGGGTGAGGCTCGCGCCGGGATCCTGCGGGATCAGGCCGACCGTGCGGCCGCGGATCCTGCTCCAGCGCGACTCCGAGAGGCGCGTGACGTCCGTGCCGTCCACGGTGATGCTGCCGGCCGTGATCGCGGCGCTCCGCGGCAGGAGGCCCGTCACGGCGCCGGCGATGGTGGTCTTGCCGGAGCCCGACTCGCCCACGAGCGCGACGATCTCGCCCTGGCCGATCGAGAAGGACACGTCGTCCAGCGCGCGCACCCGCTTCCGGCCGAGCCGGTAGTCGAGCGAGACGCCGTCGAGCCGCAGGGCAGGGGCGATAGTGGCGGTGGTATCAGCGACGGTGGTGGTGGTGTCAGGCACGGGTCACCTTTCCGAGGTAGCGGCCGAGGACCCCGAGCGCCACGACGACGAGCAGCACGAAGGTGCCGGGCAGCGACGTCATCCACCAGGCGTTGGCCAGGTAGTTGCGCCCCTCCGCGATGATGAGCCCCCACTCGGGCGTCGGGGGCGGGGTGCCGAAGCCGAGGTAGCCGAGGGCGGACACGGCGAGGACGGCCGCGCCGAAGTCGACGACGGCGAGTGCGATGAGCGCGCCTGCCGCGCCGGGCAGGATGTGCCCGAACAGCTGACGGAAGTAGCCTGCGCCGGCGAGCTTGCTCGCCTCCACGTAGTCGAGCGCGCGGACCCGGAGCACCTCGGCGCGGGTCACGCGGGCGAACAGCACGATGGAGCCGATGCCGACGCCGACGCCCAGGGAGACGGGCCCCGCGCCGTAGGCGGAGACCACGAACAGGGCGACCATGAACGCCGGGAGGGCGATGAGGGCGTCGATGACCCGCATGCTGATCGCGTCGGCCCACGGGCCGAGGGTCGAGGAGGCCAGGCCGATCGCGGTGCCCAGCGCGAGGCCGACCAGGACGGCGAGGCCGGCGGTCAGCGCGGTCTGCGTCGTCCCGTGGATCACCCGGGCGAGGACGTCGCGACCGAGGTGGTCGGTGCCGAAGGGGTGCGCCACGCTGGGCGCGAGGAAGACCTCCGCGGAGTCGCCGACCAGAGGGTCGTAGGACGTGAAGAGGCCGGGGACGACGAGCCAGGCGACGAGCACGAGCACGAGGAGGGCGGACAGCGCCGTGGCCGGGCCGGGCAGGGGGAGGGCCCCGATGCCGCGCGGCACGCGGACGGCGGGGAGCGATCGACTAAGCGCCAAGGCGGGACACCCCTCTCGTTCCCACGCTGCGGAGGACCCGGGGGTCCAGCAGCGGGGTGATCAGATCGACGACGAGCGCGGCGACGACCACGACAAGGGTGGTGAGGAACACGAGGCCCTGCACCAGCGGCACGTCCTGCGCGATCACGGCGCGCAGGAGCACGGAGCCGAGGCCCGGGCGGGCGAAGACGGTCTCCGTGATGACGGATCCGGCGATGAGCACGCCGAGCGTCGTGCCGATGACCGCCGTGGTGGCCCCGAGCGACGAGCGGAAGACGTGGTGCCAGAAGACCCGCATCGGACGGGCGCCCTTGGCCCGCGCGGTCTTCACGAACGCGAGCTCGGACGCCTGCTCGACCCCGGTGAGCAGCACCTGCGCGATCGGCGCCGACACCGGGATGGCCAGCACGAGGGCCGGGATGAGCAGCGACAGCAGGGAGCCGTCGGGGAACAGCGAGAGGATGCGCAGCTGGAACGAGAACACCTGCAGCACCACGATGCCCAGCCAGAACACGGGGATCGAGCTGAACAGGGAGGGCGCCGCGACGATGACGGCGCGCAGCCGGGGCGAGTCGACCAGGAACGCGATCGCGCTGATCCCGATCGCGATGAGCACGCTGAGCAGCAGGCCGGTCGAGGCGAGCGCAAGCGTGCTGCCGACGACGCTGCCGATCCGCTCGAGCACCGACTGCCCCGTGGAGAGCGAGAAGCCGAACTCGCCGCGCAGCAGGTTGCCGAGCTGTAGCGCGTACTGCTCGAACCACGGCCGGTCGTAGCCGTACAGGGCGCTCACCCGGTCGATGAGCTCCTGGTCGGCGCCCGCGTCACTGGCGAGGAAGATCGTCACGGGGTCGGACGGCAGCGTCTGGATGAGCACGAACACGATCGTGTACGTGATCCAGAGGACGACGAGCGCCTGCCCGGCCCGGGA
This sequence comes from Planctomonas deserti, assembly GCF_003067705.1. Taxonomy (GTDB): domain Bacteria; phylum Actinomycetota; class Actinomycetes; order Actinomycetales; family Microbacteriaceae; genus Planctomonas; species Planctomonas deserti. Next base: position 303,505 of record NZ_QANL01000004.1, on the reverse strand, counting down.
CGCGAGATAGCGCAGCATCTGAGGGATCAGTCCTCGACCCAGGCTTCCTGGAGCAGCGGGGCGGTCCCGCCGTCGAAGGAGATGTGGACGCCCTTGCCGACGGCGTGCACCTGCACCTCGTCCCACAGGGGCACGAGGAGGTTCGTCCCGAGCACGAGCCGCTCCTGGATGTCGGCGAGCACGGCCTCGCGCTCGCTCGGCTCGGTCGCGGCGCGCTCGGTGGCGAAAAGCGCGTTCAGCTCGTCGTCCGAGACGTAGGTGTTGGTGTTGCCGGCCGCGCTGAAGAGCGGGCCGAGGCCGCCGAGGTAGAACTGCCGCGACCCGATGATGGGGTAGGCCGGGTCGCCGAGCGCGGTCGCGAGGATCGCGCTGTCACCGGCGTTGTTCGTCAGCTCGACGCCGATCTTGCGCCATTCGGACTCGATGAACTCGAACGCGGGCTTGATGACGACGCTGCGGGGGCTCGCGGCGATCGAGACGCGCAGCCGCTGGCCGTCCTTCTCGCGGATGCCGTCGCTGCCGACCTTCCAGCCGGCCTCGTCGAGCAGGCGCTCGGCCTCGTCCGCGTCGTAGGCGAACTCGTCGCTCAGGTCGACGAAGCCCGGGGCGGAGCGGTTGAGCACGGAGCCCGAGAGGGGGTAGCGCTCGCTGAGCACGGTCGACTTCAGGGCCTCGCGGTCGAAGCCGATCTGCAGCGCCCGGCGCACGTTCTGATCGGAGACGACGGGCGCACCGCCGCGGAAGGCGGCCCAGTTGGCCGTGAGCTCGGGCGCCTCGGCGACGGCGAGCTCGATGCCGGATGCGGTGGCGCTCGCCTCGTCGCTCGGCTGCACGCCGCGGGAGACGTCCGCCTGCCCGGAGGCGACGGCGCCCACGCGGAGGCCGACCTCGGGGATGGCGCGGAAGACGACCTCGTCGAGGTGCGCGGCGCCGTCGTTCGTGGAGATGGACGACGGCCAGGCATAGTCGTCGCGCTTGGTGAACACGAGCTCCTGGTCGGGCACCTGCGACTCGAAGACGAACGGGCCGGATGCGACGATCTTGCTGATGTCGGCCTGCCCGGCGTAGTCGAGGGCAAGCGTCGCGGGCGCGAGCAGGCTCGCGGTCGCGGCCGCCGTGGCCTTCAGGAAGTCGGCGTTCGGCTCGGACAGGCGCACGACGACGGTGTCCTCGGCGGTGACCTCGGAGCCGACGTAGCCGATGAAGTCGCGGTTCTTCACGATCTTCTTGGCGTCGTCGCCGAGGCCGAGCTGGTCGAGGTTCGCCTTGACGGCGGCCGCGTCGAGGGGGGTCCCGTCCGAGAACGTGACGTCGGGACGGATGGTGAAGGTGAACTCCGTGTTGTCCTCGTTCACGGTCCACTCCGACGCGATCCACGGCACGACCTCGCCGGTCTCGGGGTCGAAGGCCGTCAGCCGGTCGGCGATGTTCCGGAACACGTTCGACTGCGTGTAGTTGAAGGCCTTCTGCACCTGGAAGTCGGTCTGCAGCTCGATGTCGGCGAAGACGAGCGAGCCGCCCTCCACCGGGGAGCCGGACAGCGTCGAGGCGCCGGCACCGTCACCGGCACCACCGCCCGTGGCGGCCGGGGCGGCGCAGCCGGCGAGGACACCGGCCAGGAGTGCGGCGGCGCCTGCGGTGGCGGCGAGGCGGGTGCGAACGCGGTGGAACGACATGGGGACTCCTTGCGGCGGGCGGTGTGACGGGGCGGGATCAACCTATGAGCGCGCCCCTCCTCCGCACGAGCGCCGCCGTAACACTGCGCCATGAAGGAGGACGCGGCTGTGCCGAGGGGGTCCCGTCGCCGGCTCCACCGCCCAACACGCTCGCCCCGCCGCCATTCCGCCCGTTCCAAGGGTCGGTGCGTAGACTCCCAGGCGGGGCGAGTGGTCCCGCAGGCTGCGAAAGGTGCACGGGATGGGTCTACTCGAGGCGATCTCCGGTCCACGGGATCTCGACGGCCTCAGCCGCGCCCAGCTCGTCGAGCTCGCCGCCGACGTGCGCCGCTTCCTCGTCGAGAACGTGTCGCGGACGGGCGGGCACCTCGGCCCGAACCTGGGCGTCGTCGAGACGACGATCGCGATCCACCGCGTCTTCGACTCGCCGCGCGACGCGATCGTGTTCGACACCGGGCACCAGTCCTACGTGCACAAGCTCCTCACCGGTCGCCAGGACTTCTCCCGGCTCCGCAAGACCAACGGGCTCGCCGGCTATCCCCAGCGCTCCGAGTCCGTCCATGACATCGTGGAGAGCTCGCACGCGTCGAGCTCGCTGAGCTGGGCGGACGGCATCTCCCGCGCGTTCCAGATGACGGGGCAGGACGACCGGCACGTCGTCGCAGTCGTCGGCGACGGCGCCCTCACGGGCGGCATGACGTGGGAGGCGCTCAACAACATCTCCGACGACAACAACCGCCGGCTCATCATCGTCGTGAACGACAACGGGCGCTCCTACGCGCCGACCATCGGCGGCATGGCGCGCTTCCTCAACACCGTGCGCACCCGGCGCTCGTACCGCGACCTCTACTTCGGCAGCCGCGCGGCGTTCGACCGGCTCGGCGCCCCCGGCCAGGCCATCTACCGCGGCGTGCGCGGCGGGCTGCACGGCTTCCTCAGCCGGTTCACCAACAACGAGGCGCTCTACTCGAACCTCGACATCAAGTACCTCGGCCCCGTCGACGGCCACGACGTCGACGCCATGGAGGAGACGCTCCTCCAGGCCAAGAACTACGGCGCGCCGGTGATCGTGCACGCGATCACCCAGAAGGGGCGCGGCTACGAGCCCGCCCTGCAGGACGCCGCCGACCAGTTCCACGCCGTCGGCCAGATCGACCCGGAGACCGGCGAGCCCCTCGACCCGTCGACCACGCCGTCCTGGACGAGCGTGTTCGCCGATGAGATCGTGACGCTCGCCGACGAGAACCCCGCGATCGTGGGCATCACCGCCGCGATGCTGCGACCCGTCGGGCTGCACAAGCTCGCCGAGAAGTACCCGCAGCGCGTGCACGACGTCGGCATCGCCGAGCAGCACGCCGTGACCTCGGCGGCCGGCCTCGCCTTCGGCGGCCTGCACCCGGTCGTCGCCCTCTACGCCACCTTCATCAACCGCGCGTTCGACCAGGTGCTCATGGACGTCGCGCTGCATCGCGCCGGCGTCACGTTCGTGCTCGACCGCGCCGGCGTCACCGGTCCGGACGGGCCGAGCCATCACGGCATGTGGGACCTCGCGATCCTGCAGGTCGTGCCGCACATCCGGCTCTCCGCCCCGCGCGACGCGACCCGCCTGCGCGAGGAGCTCGGCGAGGCCGTGAAGGTGGAGGACGCTCCCACCGTCGTGCGATTCTCCAAGGGCAACGTCGGCACCGAGATCGACGCCGTGCGCCGGCTGCCCGACGGCGTCGACGTGCTCCGCGAGGAGGCCCGCCGCGACGTGCTCATCGTCACGGTCGGACCCATGGCGCAGATCGGCCTCGACGTCGCCGAGCGGCTCACGGCGCAGGGCATCGGCGCGACCGTCGTCGACCCGCGCTGGGTCGTGCCCGTTCCCCGCAGCGTCATCGACCTCGCGGCCGGGCACCGGCTCGTCATCACCATCGAGGACGGCGTCCGGGTCGGCGGCATCGGCACGCGCATCCGCCAGGACCTGCGTGGCGCCGGGGTCGACACGGCCGTGACGGAGCTCGGCCTGCCCGACGAGTTCCTCGACCACGGCTCGCGGGACGACATCCTCGAGCAGGTCGGCCTCACGCCGCAGCACATCGCCCGCGACGTCGTGGCGCAGGTGCTCGGCAGCAAGATCCCGATCGCCCGGCCGCTGCCGGAGGACGCCGAGGACCCGGTGTTCAGCCGCCGGGCCGACGCCGAGTAGCGGTCCTCGGACGGGCTCGCCCTAGCGCGCGGGCCCGGCGTCCTGTCCGGGCCCGGCCTCGCGCGCGGGCTCGGCCTCCTGTGCCGGCCGCAGGGCGTAGCGCAGCTCGATCGCGCCGCTCGGGAACGACGTTGTGCGGTCGAGGGTCACGGTCCTCGCGCCCGTGGTGATGGGCAACAGTCGCCGCCCCCGGCCGAGGAACACCGGCACGATCGTGAGGTGCACCTCGTCGAGCAGCCCCGCGTCGGCGAACTGCGCGGCCACGTCACCGCCGCCGACCACCCACACGTTCCGGTCCCCGGCGGCCGCGGTCGCGGCGGCGTGCACGGTGGCGACGTCCGCGGCGCCGATCGAGATGCGTGCGCCCTCGATCGCCGGCAGGTCCCGGGTGGTGAGGACCCAGGTCGGCGTGTCCCCGTAGGCCCAGGCCGACGGTCCCTCACCGAGCAGGAACTCGTAGGTGCGCGAGCCCATGACGATGGCGCCGACCTGGCTGATGAAGGCGTCGTAGTGGGCCTGGAACTCCTCGAAGCCCAGCCGCAGGAGCCAGTCGATGCGGTCGTCCTCGTCGGCGATGAAACCGTCCGCCGTCGAGGCGACGTAGTACTGCGTGCTCATGCGCACACGCTAGACCCGACAGGCGACATCGGCCAGGCCGCGAACACGGCGGCGGCCGAGGACCTACCCTTGACCGCGGGTCACCACAGACGGAGGAACACATGAAGCACGTGACGCTGGGCGCCGGACGACTCGACGTGTCGAGGATCGGCCTCGGCTGCATGGGGATGTCGGACTTCTACACCGGGAGCGGGCAGGACGACGACCAGGCGCTCCGGGTGATCGGCCGCGCGCTCGACCTCGGCGTGACGTTCTTCGACACCGCGGACATGTACGGGCCGCACACCAACGAGATCCTGGTGGGCAAGGCGCTGAAGCGCGCCTCGGACGACGTGGTGCTCGCGACCAAGTTCGGCGTCGTGCGCGACCCGGACGACCCGTCCCGGCGTGGCATCGACGGCAGCCCGGCCTACGTGCGGAGGTCCATCGAGGGGTCCCTGCGCCGCCTCGGCCGCGACCACGTCGACCTGTACTACCTGCACCGCGTCGACCCCGGGACACCCATCGAGGACACGGTCGGCGCCATGGCGCAGCTCGTGACGGAGGGGAAGGTGCGCTACCTCGGGCTGTCCGAGGCGGCCCCGGAGACCATCCGGCGCGCGAACGCCGTGCACCCGATCACCGCCGTCCAGACCGAGTACTCGCTCTGGACCCGCGACCCCGAGCAGGAGGTGCTGCCGACCGTGCGCGAGCTCGGCATCGGATTCGTGCCGTACTCGCCGCTCGGTCGGGGCTTCCTCACCGGCACGATCCGGTCCATCGACCAGCTCGCCGAGAACGACTTCCGCCGGTTCAACCCGCGCTTCGAGGGCGACAACCTGAAGGCCAACATCCGCATCGTGCAGCAGGTGGACGACGTCGCCCGCGCCATCGGCGCGACGCCCGGCCAGGTGGCCCTCGCCTGGCTGCTCGCCCAGGGCGACGACATCGCCCCGATCCCGGGCACGAAGCGCGTCCCCTACCTGGAGCAGAACGTCGCCGCGGACGCCGTGCGGCTGAGCGAGGACCACCTCGCCCAGCTGAACGAGGTGGCCGCGCCCGTGGGCGACCGTTACGCGGACATGTCCCCGCTCAACCGCTGAGCCGAACGATCCATCACTCGACGCCGCGGATAGGCGGCTCGTGGAACGTGCCGCCGAACGCCCTCTCGCTGGCGCCGACCCGGTCGAGGTACGGCGTGACGCCGCCCATCTGGAACGGGTAGCCCGCGCCAAGGATCAGGCACAGGTCGATGTCCTCCGCGGCGTGCACGACGCCGTCGTCGAGCATCCGCTTGATCTCGTCGGCGAGGCCGACCTCGACGCGCTCGCGGATCTGCTCGCCGGTCATCGGGCTTGTCCCGCCCCGCACGATCCGCAGGGCCGTCCTGTCGAAGCCCTTCACCGTGCCCTTCGCGTCCCGCTCGTAGATCCGGCCGTGCTCGGCCAGGGCGTGCAGGGTGCTGCTGGCGAAGAACCGGTCGGGGAAGGCGGCGTGGTGCGTGTCCAGCACGTGCGCGCCGACCTTGAGGCCCACGAGCTCGAGCAGCGCGAACGGCGACATCGGCATCCCGAACGGGTCGAGCGCCGAGTCGACCACCTCGAGCGGGGTGCCGGAGTCGACCGCGTGCATCGTCTCGCCGAGGACCTTCGCCAGGATGCGGTTCACGACGAAGCCCGGGGTGTCGCGCGTGATCACGGCGTTCTTCTTGAGCGCCGCGGCGGTGACCATCGCCGTGCTGAGCACCGCGTCGGTGGTCTGCGGCGTGCGCACGACCTCGATGAGCGGCATGACCGCGACGGGGTTGAAGAAGTGGAAGCCGACCAGCCGCTCGGGGTGCGCGAGCTTCGCGCCGATCGCCTCGACGGAGAGGGACGACGTGTTCGTCGCCAGCACGGCCGTCTCGGACACGTACCGCTCGATGTCGGCGAAGACGTCCTGCTTCACGCCGAGCTCCTCGAACACCGCCTCGATGACCCAGTCCGCGTCGGCGAAGTCCGTGCGGTCCGTCGTGCCCGTGACGAGGGCCTTCAGCCGGTTCGTCTCGTCGGGGGAGATCCGGCCCTTGTCGCGCAGTTTGTCGATCTCGGAGTGGATGGTGGACAGCCCCTTGTCGACCCGCGCCTGGTCGAGGTCCGTGATGAGCACGGGCACCTGCAGGCGCCGGGCGAACAGGAGCGCGAACTGGGTCGCCATCAGGCCGGCGCCGACCACGCCGACCTTCGTGACCGGCTGAGCCAGCGACTTGTCGGGCGCGCCCTCGGGGCGCTTCGCCCGCTTCTGCACGAGGTTGAACGCGTAGATGGATGCACGGAACTGATCGCCGGCCACGAGGTCGGCCAGAGCCTCGTCCTCGGCGGCGAACCCCTCCGCCCGCGTCGTGTTCTTCGCAGCCCTGAGCAGGTCGAGGGCGCGGTACGGCGCCTCGGCCACCGGACCGATCTTGGCCAGGAGTTGCTTGCGCGCTATGCCGACCGCGATGTCCCACTTGGCGAGCCGCTCGAGCCTGCCGGGCTGGTGCGGGCGCTTCACCTCGATGGCGCCCGTGAGCACGCCGTCGGCCCAGCGTAGGGAGTCCTCGAGGAAGTTGGCGGGCGGGAAGATCGCGTCGGCGATGCCCAGCTCGAACACCTCCCGGCCCTTGAGCGTGCGGTTGTTCTTCAGCGGGTTCTCGACGATCACCTTGAGGGCGTTCTCGATGCCGATGAGGTTCGGCAGCAGCCAGCTGCCACCCCAGCCCGGGATCATGCCGAGGAACACCTCGGGCAGGGCGAGCGCCGGGATGGAGCTGTCGACCGTGCGGTAGGTCGAGTTCAGTGCGATCTCCGTGCCGCCGCCGAGGGCGAGGCCATTGATGAAGGTGAACGACGGCACGCCGAGCTCGGAGAGCTTGCCGAGCACGCGGTGGCCGAGCTGGGCCAGCTGCTTGCCGACGTCGCGGCTCGGGATCTCGCCGACCTTCGTGAGGTCGGCACCCGCGGCGAGGATGAAGGGCTTCCCGGTCACGGCGACGCCCGCGATCTCGGCGCGCGCCGCGCGCTCGGCCAGCGCGTCGAGCACGCCCTCCAGCTCGAGCAGCGTCGCCGGGCCGAGCGTGTTGGGGCGCTTGTGGTCGCGGCCGTTGTCGAGGGTGATCAGGGCGAGGACACGGCCGCGCGCGAGCGGCACGTCCCGCACGAAGGAGTGCGTGACGACCTCGTCGGGGTCGAGGGCCACCAGGGCGTTCAGGGTGCCGGTGTCGGTCATCGTGCGCTCCTCGTGCTCTTCTTCTTGCTCTTCTTCTTCCCGTCGAAGTGCGGGTTCTCCCAGATGACGCTGCCGCCCTGGCCGAGCCCGATGCACATGGCCGTGAGGCCGTAGCGGACCTCCGGGTGCTCCTCGAACTGGCGCGCGAGCTGGTTCATCAGCCGAACGCCGGAGGACGCGAGCGGGTGACCGAACGCGATGGATCCGCCGTACTGGTTCACGCGCGGGTCGTCGTCGTCGATGCCGAAGTGGTCGAGCAGCGCGAGCACCTGCACGGCGAACGCCTCGTTCAGCTCGAACAGCCCGATGTCGTCGATGGTCAGCCCCGCCTTGCGCAGGGCCTTCTCGGTGGAGGGGACCGGGCCGATGCCCATCACCTCGGGCTCGACGCCGGCGAACGCGAAGCTCACGAGCCGCATCCGCGCGGGCAGCCCGAGCTCCTTCGCCGCGTCCTCGCTCGCCAGCAGCGCGGCCGTTGCGCCGTCGTTCAGGCCGGAGGAGTTGCCCGCCGTGACGCGGCCGTGCGGCCGGAACGGGGTGCGCAGGCCGGCGAGCCCCTGCAGCGTTGTGTCGGGTCGCGGCGCCTCGTCGCGGTCCGCGAAGCCCCAGCCCGCGTCGCTGCGCGTGGCGACGGGCACGAGGTCCGCTTGGATCTTGCCCGCGGCGTAGGCCTCGGCGACCTTCTGCTGGCTGCGCAGGGCGTAGCTGTCCGCGCGCTCCTTGGTGAGGTGCGGGAACCGGTCGTGGAGCCGCTCGGCGGTCTTGCCCATGTTCAGGGCGTCCTCGCTCACCAGCCGCTCGGCGAGGAAGCGCGGGTTGGGGTCCGCCCCGAAGCCCATCGGGTGCCGCCCCATGTGCTCGACGCCGCCCGCGATGGCCACGTCGTACGCGCCGAAGGCGATGCCGCCCGCTGTGGTGGTGACGCTGGTCATGGCGCCGGCGCACATGCGGTCGATGGCGTAGCCGGGCACCGAGCGGGGGAGGCCCGCGAGCAGCGCGGCCGTGCGGCCGAGCGTGAGGCCCTGGTCGCCCGTCTGCGTGGTCGCGGCGATCGCGACCTCGTCGACCCGCTCCTTGGGCAGCGACGGATTGCGCTCGAGCAGGCCGATCATCGCCTTGACGACGAGGTCGTCGGCGCGGGTCTGCCAGTACATCCCCTTCTCGCCGGCGCGGCCGAACGGGGTGCGCACCCCGTCGACGAACACGACTTCAGTTCTCTCGGCCACAGTGCCTCCCGGTGTCTTCCTTGACGGACGGCTTCGATCCTAGGGAGGGCACCGTGGCGCACTGAATCGTTTGATTCTTCCTACGACGCCTCGTCCGACGCGTTCTCGTCGTTTTGGTCGGCTTCGACAAAGGCTTGCGCGATCAACTGTGCTGTTCGCTGAATCTGCCACGGCCTGGCGCCCCATTCGGCCAGTGCTGCGGCGACGGACTCCGCGTCGGTCGGCTCCGGCGGAGCCCACGCGACGCGGCGGAGGATCTCCGGCGTGAGGATGTTCTCCACCGGGATGGCGATGGCCTCGGAGAGCTCGAGGATGGCCGCGCGCGCCCTCTTCAGACGGCGGTCCGCGTCCGGGTTCCTGTCGCCCCAGAGCTTCGGCAGGGGGATCGCCTCGCGGGCGGCCCGCAGCGGCGGCAGGTCCGTCGTGGTCAGGCCGCGCTCGACGGCGGCCCACCAGCGGTCGATCTCGCTCCGCGACGCCCTGCCGGTGAACTCCTTGAGGTTCGCGAGGTCGCGCTTCGTCGCCGGCAGCGCCCGCACCACGTGCATCAGGGAGGAGTCGGGCACGAGCCGTCCGGGCGCGGTGTCGATCTCCTGCGCGAAGGCGTCGCGTTCGAGCCACAGCTCGCGGGCGACGGCGAGGTTGCGCGGACCACGGACCGAGTGGATGCCGGAGAGCCGGCGCCACGGCTCGAGCCGGGCGGGCTTCGCCTCCTTGGCCAGCGTCGCGTCGAACTCCTGGGCGGCGATCTCCGCCTTGTCCGCATCGGCGAGCCGCTCGACCATGACGTCGCGCAGGTCGACGAGCAGCTCGACGTCGAGGGCGGCGTAGACGAGCCACGCCTGCGGCAGCGGGCGGCTCGACCAGTCGGCGGCGGAGTGCTCCTTGGCCAGGTGGACGCCGAGCAGCTGCTCGACGACGGTGCCGAGGCCCACCCGGGGAAGCCCGAGCAGGCGGGCCGCGAGCTCGGTGTCGAAGATGCGCACCGGGTCGAGGCCGACCTCCCGCAGGCAGGCGAGGTCCTGGCTCGCGGCGTGCAGCACCCACTCCTCGTCGCGGATCGCGTCCTGCAGCTCCTCGAAGGAGCCGACGGCGGGAGGATCGAAGAGGAACGTGCCCGCGTCGCGGCGATACACCTGGATGAGGTAGGCACGCTGGGAGTAGCGGAAGCCGGAGGCGCGCTCGGCGTCGACGGCGACGGGTCCGGTGCCCGCCGCGATCGCCGCGACGGCGGCCAGGTAGTCCTCGCGCGTGTCGATCACGTCGAGCGGCGGGTGCGCCGGCACGGGGGACGCCGCGGGGGCCGCCCCGGTCGTCCTCGACCTTCTCCTCGTCGTGTCACTCACGTCTGGCTCGTCGCGCTGATAGCAGGCTCACTCCCTCGCCGACGGGCGGCAGGCCCGCCAGCATGCACAATAGTTCCCCCCAGCCTTCCACATGTGCGGTGACATCGTGGTCGAGCGGGGTCCAGGAGGCCCGCAGCTCGATCTTCGCGCCGCTGCCCTGAGCCGCGAGCTCGCCGTAGCCGGTGGAGATGATCTTGGTCGCCGTGCCGGACGCGGCGGTGTACCTCGCACCCCGCGACTGCAGTCCGTCGACGAGCCAGGACCAGGCGACGTCGGCGAGGAAGGGGTCGATGCCGATGTCGGTCTCGAGGGGCGCCTGGGCGAAGCACACGATCCGGAACCGGCCGCCCCAGGCCTCCGGCTCGTCCTCGTCGTGGAGCAGGATGAACCGGCCGGTGCCCAGGTCGGAGTCGGTGCCGTGACGCGTCGGCGAGACGTTGGCCGCGAGGGCGACGGCGTGCGGGGCGAGGTTGGCGGGAGCGGCGATCTCGTGCACCTCGAGCTCGGGCCTGGTCGATGCGCGGCGGATCGCGTCGAGCGCTGCGGCGAAGTCGGCCGGCAGCCGCGGGTCGTCCCGGGAATCTGACACGTTACGCACACTAAAGTCGTTCGCGGGGGCTCGCGGGAAGGCACGCCGACGTCTCCGCCGCAACTGGAGTGCAGGGGCACGATTCCGAACCCCTCGTGAACGAACGGAGCCCGCCGTGGCACGCCGACGCCCTCTCCTGCCCGCCCTGCGGGCCGCCGCCGTTGCGGGCGCCGCCGTGGCCGGTGCGGCCCTCGTGACCGCCGGGATGGCGACCTCGTTCGCCCGCGGCGTCGTGAAGCCGGAGCGGCGCCGCACCGAGGGCATCCGCATCCTCGGCGTCAACGACGCGGGCGACCGGGTGATGCTCTCCGCGTCGCCCGACGCGCTGCTGCCGGGCGACTACAGCCTCTGGTTCTGGCAGGGGGCCGGTCACGCCCGCGTCGGGGAGATCACCGCGCGCACCGGCACGATGGTGACCCGGGTCGTCCTCGGCACCGACTTCGGCGACCTCCGGCGGGCGCGGACGGGCCGATTCAACGGCTGGGTCTACCTGAACCCCCGCGAGCTCGGCGTCCCGCACGAGAACGTGACCGTGCCGATGCCGGTCGGCGCGGCTCCGGCCTGGCTGATCCCCGCGGAGGGCGGCAGCGACCGCTGGGCCCTGCACGTGCACGGCCGCGGCACCCGGCGGCCGGAGACGCTCCGCGGGGTGCCCGTGTTCCGGGATGCGGGGTTCACGTCGCTCATCGTCTCCTACCGGAACGACGAGGAGGCCCCGCCGAGCGAGGACGGCCGGTACGCGCTTGGCGACACGGAGTGGGAGGACCTCGAGGCCGCCATCCGCTTCGCGGTGGATCGTGGCGCCCGGGAGATCGTGCTGGTCGGCTGGTCCATGGGCGGCGCCGTCGTGCTGCAGACCGTCCTTCGTTCGCCCCTCGCCTCGTTCGTGCGCGGCATCGTGCTCGACTCGCCGGTGATCGACTGGGTCGAGACCCTCAACTTCCAGGGCGACGCCCGCGGGCTGCCCCGTCGTGTCGAGCGCGGGGCGTTCGGCATCCTCGCCGCCCCCTGGGGCCGCGCGCTCACGGGACTGCACGCGCCCATCGACTTCGCCCGGCTGAACGTGCTCGAGCGGGCGCAGGAGCTCCGCATCCCCATGCTGCTGCTGCACAGCGACGACGACGGCTTCGTGCCGTCCGCCGGCTCCCGGCACCTCGCGGCCGCCCGGCCCGACCTCGTCACGCTCGTCCCGTTCGACATCGCCAGGCACGCCAAGCTCTGGAACTACGACCGGGACCGCTGGAACGGTGCGATCTCCGGGTGGCTGGGCGCCCTGGGGCTCACGGACTGACCCGGCTCCCGGCGGGGCACTGCGGTGGCGGCCGCCCGGATCGGCGCCGGAGCAGGCCCGGAGAACAGGAGAAGCGGGCCCCCGGCATCGCCGGAGCCCGCTCCTCGTGCTGCTCGTCGCGCTACTGCACCGTGCTCACGGCGAAGTCGTCCCAGCTGACGGTCAGGGGGAGGCTCGTCACACCGGTTCCGATGTAGGAGCTGATGCCCGCGTGGCCGGCCTGCTGAAGGGTCGCGGTCGTGTCGGTCGCCTCGACCTGCCAGGCGGCGGGCTCGGTGGTGCCGACCTTCCAGATCTTCGCCCGGATGGTGGTGGGCGCGGTGCCCGTGACCTGGATCCGGAGTCTCATCTGGTCGCCCGCGGAGTAGGTCACACCCGTGATCGTCTGGATGTCGAGCGTGGTGCCGCCCTGGTAGATGCGGAGCGAGATCGCGCCGTCGGCGCCGACCACGGCACGGGTGCGGTAGTCCTCGGTGCCGACCCTGCGGCCGATCACGGACGCGAAGACGCTGCCGCCGACGTTCATCGGGGCGATCGAGAACGTGGCCTGCACGTCGGCGTTGGTGCTCGTGACGCCCGGCAGGTAGTTCTCGATCGTCCGGCCCGCCGTGGTCGCGGTGTGCCGGCCGACGCCGTTGGCGACGGAGTAGTACGACGCCGTGCTGCTGCTGTTCGTCCAGGCGCCGCCCGTGTTCGCGCTGCCCCAGTTGCCGGTGGCGGTGCGGGTGAAGGTGTCGGACGCGAGTGCGCCGGTGGGCGGGGTGGTGGGGGCGGTGACGGTAACCGTTGCGGTCTCGGTGTCGGTTGCGCCGTCGTCGTCCGTCGCGGTGAGGGTCACCGTGTAGGTGCCAGCGGCGGCGTAGGTCCTCGTGGCGGTGGCACCGGTGCCGGTGCTGCCGTCGCCGAAGTTCCACGCGTAGGAGGCGATGGTGCCGTCGGAGTCGGTCGACGTCGAGGCGTTGACGCTCGCCGTGAGGCCGGACGTCGAGGACGTGAACCGAGCCACCGGGGCGACGTTCACGGGCTGCTCGGCGCCGGTCGTGGCGCGGGCCACGCGGAGGTCGTCGAAGGACACGGTCACCGGGCTCGGCGCCCCGCTCGCGCTGAGGTAGCTGTAGAGGCCGATGGAGCCGGCCGTCTGCAGACCCGCCGTGGAGTCGGTCGTGCTCACCCACGTGCTCGGCTCGGCGGTGCCGACCTTCCAGACCTTGGCCCGGATCGTGGTGGGGGAGGATCCCGTCACCTCGAGCCGTAGGCGCAGCTGCTCGCCGGCGTTGACCGTGAGACCGCTGACCGTGCTCGTCGTGAGGGTGGTGGCGGTCTGCTGGAGCTGCAGCTGCACGCTGCCCGTCGCGCTCACGATGGCTCGGGCCCGGTAGTCGAGCGAGCCGACGCGGCGGCCGATGACGCCGACGTACGCGCTGCCGGCCGTCGGGCGCTGGGAGAGCGACGCGGACACCTGGGCGTCCGTGTCGACCGAGCTGACCCCGGCGAGGTAGGCGTAGCGGGTGGATCCGGCGGGGGTGGTGACGCGGGCCTGGCCGTCGGTCACCGCGTAGTTCGTCGAGCCGCTGCTCAGCGTCCAGGCTCCGCCGGTCTCGGCGGTGCCGAGGCCGCCGGTGGTGGTCCGGCCGAACGAGTCGATCGCGAGTGCGCCGGTGGGCGGGGTGGTGGGGGCGGTGACGGTGACCGTTGCGGTCTCGGTGTCGGTTGCGCCGTCGTCGTCCGTCGCGGTGAGGGTCACCGTGTAGGTGCCCGCGGCGGCGTAGGTCCTCGTGGCGGTGGCGCCGGTGCCGGTGCTGCCGTCGCCGAAGTTCCACGCGTAGGAGGCGATGGTGCCGTCGGAGTCGGTCGATGTCGAGGCGTTGACGCTCGCCGTGAGGCCGGACGTCGAGGACGTGAACCGCGCCACCGGGGCGACGTTCGCCGGGGGCGTCGTTCCGCCCACGGTTACCGTCCTGGTGGTCGTGCTCGTGGCTCGCAGGTCGTCCTGAACGGTCAGGGTGATCGTGTAGGTGCCGGCCCTCGCGTAGCTGTAGTTGACCCGCGCACCCGTGAAGGTGTTCGAGCCGTCGCCGAAGTTCCAGGAGTAGGAGGCGATGGGGCCGTCCGGGTCGGTCGATCCGGACGCGTCCACCGCGACACCGAGGCCCGAGACGGCCGCCGTGAACGAGGCCGTCGGCACCTGGTTGGTCGTGACGTTGACGGTCGCCGTGGACACCGAGCTTGCGCCCCTGTTGTCCGTCACGGTGAGCGTGACCGTGTAGCGTCCCGCCGCCGCGTAGGTGTGCGAGGCGGTCACCCCGGTCGCCGTCGTGTTGTCGCCGAAGTTCCACGCGTAGGAGGCGATGGTGCCGTCAGTGTCGGACGACGTGCTGGCGTCGACCGAGAGGGCGAGAGCGTTCTGCGTGCGCGTGAACGCGGCGGTGGGTGCGACGTTCGGTGCGGTACCGCCCACCTGGCGGCCGGAGCCGGTGTAGTGAGCGGTCACCTGGGCGAGGGTGAGCGGCGCGTCGTAGACGGCCACCTCGTCGATGCTGCCGGCGAGGAACGTCGGTCCACCGGCCGCCAGGGCGTTGTCGCCACCGATGCGCCAGTATCCCGACGCCGCTCCGGCGGTCGTCGCGGTGGTGTTGATGGCGACGAGGCGCCCGTCGACGAACAGCTCCATGCCCCGCGGCCCGACGGATCCCACGGCGTGGTGCCACTGGCCGTCGTTGAGTCCGGTCGCGGTCGAGGACACGAGGCGCGCACCGCCACCGAAGCCTCCGCGGAGGCCGAAGGACACTCGACCCGTTCCGTCGATGAACAGGTTGCGGTTCGAGGTGGAAGCCGGGGTGGTCGTCGTCGCCGTCGTGGTGATCGTGGTCGCCGACCCGAGGTCGACGATGTTCCCACCCGTCGTGCTCGTGGTGCGGAACCACGACTCCACGGCGAAGGTCGTCGGCGCCGTCACGGCCTGTCGCGCGGTGGCGACGCCGGCTGCCGTGCCCGGGAAGGTTGCCGCCGGGTTGCTGTCGCCACCGATCGCTCCGGCCGCGCCGCGGCTGATCCCGGTGCCCGGGGTGGCGCTGTTCGCACCGGCCCAGTCGAGGAAGTTGCCGGATGCGTCGCCGAGGCGCCAGTAGGAGGCCGGGGTGTCGCCGAGCACGGTGTTGGCGTACCCGCTGTTCGCCGCGCTGGGCACCGTTGCGGTGACGGCGTCACCGATGACCGTGTTGCCGAACGGGTCGGTGGCGCGCACCCGGTAGGTGTGGGTGCTGCCCGGGGTCAGGCCGGTGTCGGTGAAGGACATGACGGGGCGGTCGAAGTTGGCGCGGGAGCCCATGGTGACCGGTCCGTAGACACGGTTCGCGGTTCCGTTGCGGTAGACCTCGTAGGTGAGGAACTCGTTGTCGCGGTCCCAGTTGGTGAGCCAGCGCACGTTGACGGCGCCGGAGGCGGCGGGCGTCACCGTGGGCACGAACGCGGAGCCGGTGACGCGGGGGCCGTCGTCGTTCGGGGCGATGTCCCTGCTCGCGAAGCGGACGATGCCCTGCTGGCCGATGTTGTTGACCCGCGGGAACTCGCCGGCGAACACGACGTAGTCGTCGGTGGCCGCGACGCTCCACGGGCCCTGGGTGGCGCCGGACACGGCGCCGGCGCTGAAGTCCGGCCACCAGTTGAGCATCTTCGGCGAAGGGTTGCCCGCGAACTCGCCGATGGTCGTGCCGTTGCCGCTCGCCGCCTTCGTCCAGGCCATGCCGCGGTGGTAGACCTTCGGGTTGTTCGTGTCGGGGAACTCGCCCAGCTCGGAGCAGTCGTGCGGGTGGCCGGCGAGGTAGACGGTGTCGGAGTTCATGGCGACGTCGTAGCTGTCGCCCTTGCAGGTCTCGAGCCAGACGATGTCGCCGTTGGCCCAGTCGGCGCGGAACGCGCCCTCCAGGGTCTTGCCGCTGACCGGGTACATGTACGCGGTGCCGTAGACGCCGGTCGCGTCGGACTTGAGGCTGTAGATGGCGGCGCTGGTCGGGTTGGTCGCCGTCGAGACGCTCGCCTGGCGGACCTCCCGGTTGATGTTCCAGGGCATGATCGCGCCGGTCGAGGTGCTGACGGCGCCGAAGCCGAAGCCGGGGTTGCTCGACCCGTTGAGGGTCGTGAAGTGGCCGCCGACGACGAGCTTGCCGCCGTCGGGGGAGAGCGCGAGGGCCAGCACTCGGGCGTCAGCCCGCACGTCGAGGGGGAGGACGGCGCCGGTGTCGGCACGGGCCGCGGCGACGCGCATGCGGGCGACGCCGCTGACGGAGGTGAAGTTGCCGGCGAAGTAGACGGTGGTGCTGTTCGCGACGATGGACTCGACGACGGTGTTGGCCGACGGCGCGAAGCTGGTGATCAGGGCGCCGGTCGAGGCGTTGAGCGCGGCGATGCGGTTGCGGGTCACGCCGTTCACCTGGGTGAAGGAGCCGCCGATGTAGATGCGGCTGCCGTCGGGCGAGGCCGTCACCGAGTTGATCGTGCCGTTGACGGTGGGCGCGAAGGTCGAGATCAGCGCGCCGGTCTGCAGGTTGAACGCGAGGAGGTTGGAGCGGGGGATGTTGCCGACGCCCACCGCGTTGCCCGCAGGCCGGGCGTTCGCGAAGGATCCGCCCGCATAGACGGTGTTGCCGACGATGGTGGTGGACCAGATGATGCCGTCGATCTGCACGGTGGGCAGCACGTCGGTCGAGACGGTGTCGGGGACTCCCGCGGCGGGAGCGGTGTCGGCGAATGCGGGGGAGACCCCCACGAGCGCGGTGACCGTCAGGACGGCGAGGGCGGCGGCCAGAGCGCGCAGGCGCGCGGCGAGGGGAATGAGCATCGGGGGTAAGCCTTCGTTCGGGTAGCGAAGTAAAACCCGGCGCTGGGTGAACACACCGGGTGGCCGAAGCATATGGAGTATTCGCGGCGCTGCACAACGCCGAAATGAAAGAAAGATGAGAATTACTCGTCCGGCCGGTGAATGGCGCACGAACTCTCCCCGGGGAAACGGCCGGTCAGGACCGATCGCGGCGCACGGACCAGCGGGCATAGAGCGATCCGGCATCGTCGACCAGGAGCTGCCGCAGGGCCAGGTCCACATCGGCGGTGCGGCCCGGCGGAACGAGCGCGAGACCCGGCGAGACGAGCGTCGCGCTCGTCGACAGGCAGAGTTCGTCGACGACGCCCCCGCCGAGCAGGGCGGTCGCCAGGTGCGGACCGCCCTCGCAGACGATTGAGGCGAACCCCTCGCCGCGGAGGGAGTCGACCACGGCGGTGGGGGCGAGATCGTCGCCCTCGGCCGGCACCCCGATCACGCGGGCGTCCGGGATGGCGACGGCGCGCCGCACCCGCTCCTCCAGGCCGCGCGGGCAGACGATCACGAGCTCACCCCGGGACCGGTCGGGGTCCAGGCGGTGCCCGCCGAGGTCGCCGGTGCGGGTGACGACGGCGAGCGCGGCCCTGCGCGGGCGGACGTAGCCCTCCGCCCGCACGGTCGAGGCCCCGACGAGCACGACGTCGCTCAGGTCGCGCATCACGCCGAGGATGCGCCGGTCGGTGCGGTTGCTCAGCGACTCGGAGGTGCCGTCCCGCCCGGTGGCGCTCCCGTTGACGCTCGCGATGAGGTTGAGCCGGACCCAGTCCGGCCGGTCGGGCCGATACAGCGCGGAGACCCAATCCCGGAAGTCCGGGTCCTCAGTGGGCCGCGACTCCGCGGGCGCGGGCACGACCCGGGTGAGGTTCACGCCGCGGTCTTCTGCCGGACCTGTCGCTTCGCGCGACCGAGCAGCGCCGTCATGCCGCGGAGCCGGAGGGGCGAGATCGCCTGGGCGAGGCCGAGCATCTGCGGGAAGTCGTCCGGGACGTCGAGGACCTCGTCGACCGTGAGTCCGCCGAGGCCCTGCGCGAGGATCGAGGCGAAGCCGCGGGTCGTCGGCGCCTCGGCGGGCGCCGTCGCGTACATGTGCACGACGCGGTCGTCGCCGACCTCCACGAAGATGAACACCGGCGCCTGGCACTCCTCGACGCGCTCCAGCAGGTCCGGGTGGTCGTGGTACCGCTCGGGCAGGGGCGGGAGCTCGTTCGAGAACTCGAGCAGCAACTGCAGCCGGTCGCGCTGACCGAGCTCCAGGAACTCGTCCTTGATCTGTTCCAACTGGGTGGGCAGGGCCATCACGCACTCTCCTCGGCGGTGGACAGGCGCGCCGTCATCGGGCCGTCCGACTCGGGCGGGGAGGTCGGGATCGAATCCGGTCGCCGAGCCCGGAACCGAGTCGTCGGCTCAGGCAGGGAGGTCGCCCGGAGTCGGTCCCGTGACGATGGGGACGCGGACAGCGCTTCCCCACTCCGTCCAGGAACCGTCATAGTTGCGAACCCCTTCGAAGCCCAGCAGGTGGGTGAGCACGAACCAGGTGTGGCTCGAGCGCTCGCCGATGCGGCAGTACGCAATCACGTTATCACCGTCGTTCAGGCCGGCCTCGCCCCGGTAGATGGCGTCCAGCTCGTCCTTCGAACGGAACGTGCCGTCGGGCGCGGCCGCACGTCCCCAGGGCACGCTGCGGGCGGTCGGGATGTGGCCGGCGCGCAGGGCGCCCTCCTCGGGGTAGGCGGGCGCGGTGGTGCGTTCGCCGCTGTACTCCTCGGGGCTGCGCACGTCGATGAGGGGGTTGCCGAAGTGGGCGAGCACGTCGTCGCGGAAGGCCCGCACCTCGCTGTCGCGGCGCTCGACGACGGGGTAGTCGACAGGCTCCGGCGACGGGGTCTCCGTGGTGACGTCGCGGCCGTCCGCGATCCACTTGTCGCGGCCGCCGTCGAGCAGGCGCACGTCCTCGTGGCCGAACAGGGTGAACACCCAGAGCGCGTAGGCGGCCCACCAGTTGCTCTTGTCCCCGTAGAGCACGACGGTTGTGTCGCGCGTGATGCCCTTGCTCCCGAGCAGCGCGGCGAACCGCTCGCCGTCGACGAAGTCGCGGGTGACGGGGTCGTTGAGGTCGGTGTGCCAGTCGATCTTCACGGCACCCGGGATGTGACCCGTCTCGTACAGGAGCACGTCCTCGTCGGACTCGACGACCACGACGCCGGGCGTTCCGAGGTTCTGCTCCAGCCACTCCGCGCTGACGAGTCGTTCGGGGTGCGCGTACTGGGCGAACCGGGGGGACGAGTCTGGCGCGACGGGCATGGGGCCTCCATGGGACTGAGGGAGTGGGAACGGTGTGGCGGATAGGCTGGAAGAAGCGCATCCCGCACTGCGACACTACGCAATCCGGTGCACGCCGTAGGCCCACCCGTAAGACTCCGACACAATAATCCGACCGCCTGGGAGGGTGACTACACAACCGTGTTCGACCAGCAGACAAGCGCCGTGCCACGACTCGTCGATCGCGCACCGACCATCACGGGTGCGGAGATCGCCGCTGAGCTCGTGCCCCCGCGCCAGTTCGAGACGGCGACGTTCGAGTCCTACCGGCCCGACGACGACTTCTCCTCGCAGGCGGTGGCGCTCGAGCGGCTGCGCGCCTTCGCGGGCGGCTGGGGGCCGACGAAGTCGCGCGGGCTCTTCTCCCGGGCGAAGAAGGCGCCGGCCGGGAAGCCGGGGGTCTACCTTGACGGCGGCTTCGGCGTCGGCAAGACCCACCTCCTGGCCGCGCTCTGGTCCGTCGCGCCGGGACGGAAGTACTTCGGCACCTTCATCGAGTACACCGCGCTGGTCGGTGCGCTCGGCTACCGCGAGGCGGTGCACCTGCTGAAGGGCGCGAGCTTCGTGGCGATCGACGAGTTCGAGCTCGACGATCCCGGCGACACCATGATGATGACCCGCCTGCTGTCCGAGCTCGTCAGTCACGGGTCCCGGGTCGCGGCGACGTCCAACACGCCGCCCAACGCTCTCGGCGAGGGGCGCTTCGCCGCCGAGGACTTCCTGCGCGAGATCCAGGCCATGGCCGACAACTTCGAGACGCTCCGCATCGACGGGCTCGACTACCGGCGCCGCGAGATCGAGGGACACGCCGTCGCGCTGCCCGACGACCGGCTGGTGGCCGCGGTGGAGCAGGCGGCCGCCGCGGGCCGGCGCGTGACGCGGGACTCCTTCGCGGACCTGGTGGCGCACCTGGGCTCGGTGCACCCGTCGAAGTACATCAAGATGATCGACGGCGTCGACGTGATCGCGCTGCGCGACGTGCGTCAGCTGTCCAGCCAGACCGACGCCCTGCGCTTCGTCGCCTTCGTCGACCGCGTGTACGACGCGCAGATCCCCGTGCTCGCGTCCGGCCAGCCGCTCGATGCGGTGTTCGCGGCCGACATGCTCGCCGGCGGCTACCGCAAGAAGTACCTGCGCGCCATCTCCCGCCTCGTCGCGCTCACCTCCGCCGCCTCCGCCTGAGCGCGGGCTCGGGATCCCGACCCGCCCGTGAACGCGGGTGAGCGGGTGACGTGGTGTGCCGGATTCTGCTCCCGGGGGCTGGATGCACCCCCCGGAGCCCGACTTCGGAAACAGGATGTTTACACCGAGCCACGCCGTGTAACAGGACGGAAACACGGGATGCGCCGATCCGAAACCTCTCGCCGCAAAACTGACTGGCACATCGGAACCCACCCTGGACGCCGCCGACCCGACGGTGACGTCCTGGCCGATGCGAGACCCGCACACTACGAGAGGTTCTTTTCCATGGATCAGGGCAACACCGCCTTCATACTGATCGCCGCAGCGCTCGTGCTGCTCATGACCCCCGGACTCGCCTTCTTCTACGGCGGCCTCGTCAAGGCCAAGAGCGTCGTCAGCATGATGATGCTGAGCTTCGGCTCGCTCGGTCTGATCGGCGTCCTGTGGGTGCTCTACGGCTACGCCGTCGCCTTCAGCAACGGGGGCACGGACACCTTCGTCGGCATCGACGGCTGGTTCGGCATCGACACGGCGAACCTGGGCCTCGAGGGCCTGCTCGCCGACGCGGCCGACCCGGCCGGCACCTACCCGGTGCTCGCATTCGCGGCCTTCCAGGCGACGTTCGCCATCCTCACGGTCGCCCTGATCTCCGGCGCCATCGCCGACCGCGCCCGCTTCGGCCCCTGGCTGCTCTTCGCGGGCATCTGGGCCACGGTCGTGTACTTCCCGGTCGCGAGCTGGGTCTTCAACTTCACCCTGGGTGACGAGGGCGTGGTCGACGGCGGCTGGATCGCCTACAACATCGGCGCGATCGACTTCGCCGGTGGCACGGCCGTGCACATCAACGCCGGTGCCGCCGCCCTCGCCCTCGCGCTCGTCCTCGGCAAGCGCGTCGGCTTCGCCAAGGGCATCCAGAAGCCCCACAACGTGCCGCTCGTGCTGCTCGGCGCCGGTCTGCTCTGGTTCGGCTGGTTCGGCTTCAACGCGGGCTCCGAGCTCGCGGCGGACGGCATCGCGGCCCTGGCCTTCGTCAACACGATCGCCGCCCCCGCGGCCGCCATCCTCGGCTGGCTGCTCGTCGAGAAGCTCAAGGACGGCAAGGCCACCTCGGTGGGTGCCGCATCCGGTGCCGTCGCGGGCCTCGTCGCGATCACCCCCGCCTGCGCCTCGCTCACGCCGTTCTGGGCCATCGTGCTCGGTGTCGTCGCCGGTGTCGTCTGCGCCCTGGCGATCGAGCTCAAGTTCAAGCTCGGCTTCGACGACTCGCTCGACGTCGTGGGCATCCACCTCGTCGGCGGCCTCATCGGAACGCTCTACATCGGCTTCTTCGCCACCGACGTCGGCTTCATCTACTCCGGCAGCTTCGCCCAGCTGGGCGCCCAGGCGCTCGCCGCCTTCGCCGTCCTGATCTACTCCTTCGTGCTCGCCTACGCCATCGGCTTCGCGATCGAGAAGACGATCGGCTTCCGCGTGAAGAACGAGGACGAGGTCGCCGGCATCGACACCATCGTCCACGGCGAGGAGGGCTACGTGCTCGAGAGCCGCTGACCCGCCGCTCCCTCGTTCGACGCGAGCGCCCGCACCCCCTCGGGGGCGCGGGCGCTCGTGCGTGTCGGCTCCGCCAGGGGCCCACGGCAGGAGCCGACGGCAGGAGGGGTCAGGCGCGGGCGGGCTGCCGCTCGAGCACGCCGCGCGTGAGCAGCGTGGCCCCGGCCACGGCGGCCGGCATCACGATCACCGCGCCGAGCGGCACGAGGAACACGAGGTAGGTGGCGACGCCGAAGCCGACCGCCCGCGCCCGGTTGGCCCCGAGCACGCGGCGCCGCTCGCGGAGCCGGAGCCCGCGCGCCTCGAAGGCGAAGCTCGTGAGCTCGACCGCGAGGAACCACCCGCCGACGAGCGCGGCGAGCACCGGGATGACGGTCTGCCCCACGACGGGGATGAAGCCGCCGGCGAACAGGAGGATGCCGAGCGCCGCGGTTGCGGCGAGCAGCCGGAGCGCGTCCCCGGCACCGCGCAGAACGGAGGGCCAGAACGGCTGGTCGAGCTCGTCCGGCATCCCGCCCAGCCGCTTCTCGACCGCGCGCCAGATGCGCTCGTAGAACGGGTCGCCGACAAGCAGAGTGAGGGCCACGAACGTGTAGACGGCGAGGAGCGCGGTGACGGCGAGGATGGCGAGGGCGGTGGTGATCCGCATCCCGGAGCGGAAGGGCTCCTGCCAGTCGGCTGCAAACGGCGTCGCCCAGGTGGCGATGGCGTCGAGGTTCACGGCGAGGAGCACGAGCCCGGCGAGATACACGGCCGCGACGAGCAGGGCAGGGACCGCGCCGATCAGCATCAGCCGCGGCGCGGTGACCCACATCCTGAGGCCCGCGCCCAGCAGCCGAACGCCGGAGAAGAACTCGCGGACCACTGCCGCCGGGCCGCCGACCTGTCGCTGCACGCCATCAGCGTACGCTTGCCACAAAACGGGAGGAGCCGCGATGACGGACGACAAGGCACAGACGGACGCACCGGAAGAGGATGGCGCGCTGGGCAAGCCCTCGCAGGCCGAGGGGGACGAGGGCCTGGGTGAGCAGCACGTGGTGCTCGACTCCCCGGGCAAGCCCTCCCAGGCCGAGGGCGACGACGAGGGCTGAGCCCCGCGCGTCCCGCCCGCCGGGGATGTGATCCGCGAAGGTGGCGGTGCCGGACAGCCGGCGCCGCCACCTTCCCTGTGTCCGTGGCGGATCAGGTCAGCGGAAGCGACGCGAAGACCGTCGTACCGAGGCCGATCCGGGAGTGCACCTGCAGCTGCCCGCCCGCCTGGTTGATGACGTCGTGCAGGATCCGCATCCCGAGGTGACCCTCGGGGGAGCCGGCGGCGACGTCGAAGCCGCGTCCGTCGTCCTGGATGGTCAGCTCGGCCACGTCGCCCTGCCTGCGCAGATCGATGCGCGTGTTCCTGGCCTCGGCGTGCTTGGCGACGTTGACGAGCACCTCGCGGGCCACCCGGAACAGCAGCAGGGTCTGCTCGTCGTCGAGCTCGAGGTCGTCGGGGACGTCGAGGGTCACGGCGACGCCCTGCTCCCTGATGGTCTCGACGAGCCGGTCGAGGGCCTCGCGCAGCCCCAGCTGGGCGAGATCGGGCGTGTACAGCTCGCTCGTGACCGCGCGGAGGGTGCGGAGGTTCCGCTGCAGCGCGGCGTGCGTCTGGCCGAGCAGGGGGGACCCCCCACCTCGGCCGGCCTCCGCGTCGAGCCTGTAGGCGAGGCCGGACAGCTCCTGGATCACGTCGTCGTGAAGGTCCCGCGCGATCCGCCGGCGTTCCAGATCCGACGCCTCGATCGCACGCTGCAGCAGCAGCCGCTGGCCGAGCTGGTGGCGCTGCACCCGCTTGGCGAGCCCGACGGCGGGGAGCAGCTGGGCCGCCTGGAGGACGAGCAGGGCGATCAGGAACGGGGGCGCCATGTTCGCGAGCACAGCCGACTGCTCCGAGCGCACGAGGTCGTTGTCGTAGGCAACGTCGAGGAGGAGGGGCTCGGTGGCGGGGGAGGTGATTCGGGCGAAGGCGCGGACCACCTCGGACTCCATGCTCGCCAGGTCCCCGATCGACGACGCCCGCACGAGGGTGGCGTCCCCCGGCCAGCCGACGGCGAAGACCTCCCGCCCGAGCGGCAGGGGGAAGCGCTCGCGGATGAGCGACTCGTCGTCGGAGTAGACGACCCGCCCGCTCTCGTCCCAGATCTTGATGTGGTGGATGGTGCCCACCCGCATCCACGGCTCGAGGCGAGCGCGCAGGCGCAGCAGCGCGTCCGCGTCGCCGGCCAGCAGCTCCTCCGTGGTCAGGGGGGAGATCGCGTAGTCCGCGAGTCGCTTGGTGATCTGGGTGGCTGAATGCAGTGCGTGCACCTCGGTCTGAGCCCGGATCCAGAAGGCGAGCGGGGTGATGACGACGAGCAGCACGATGAGCCCGGTCGAGAGGAACCGCGCCACGGCGTCGCGCACCTCGGACCTCTCCCGCGGCCCGCCGAGGGCGGCGGGCCCCGTGGCGGGGCGCAGCAGCGGAAGGTCAACCATGACGACCGCTGAGCAGTCCGAGCCGGGTCGCGCTCGCGACCGCCTCGAGCTGGCTGTGCGCGCCGAGCTTGGCGAGGATCGACTTGACGTGCCCCCGACAGGTGTTCGTCGACATCCCCAGCTTGTTCGCGCTCGTGCGCACGTCGGCACCCGTCGACATGAGCCGGAGGACCTCGTGCTCCCGCGGGGTGAGCATCGGCACGGGGCCCGTCACCGGTGCGGAGGTGGGTGCCGTCTGCACGAGAAGGGACGGGTGCACGAAGAACGCGCCGTGGCGGGAGTGACGGATGGCGTCGAGGACCGTGGACAGCGAGCCGTCCTTGGGGAGGAACGCGCAAATGCCGAGGCCGGCGGCCTGCTCCATGGCCTCGCGAGGGGCCGCGCCGGTGAGCATCACGATCCGGGTGGCCGGGGCCGCCTTGAAGATCCGCTCGGCGGCGGCCAGTCCGGTGCCGTCCGGCAGGTGGTAGTCGAGCACGATGACGTCGGGCCGCAGATCGAGTGCCTGAGCCGTGCCGTCCGCCACGGTGCCGGCCCAGCCGACGCTCGTGATGTCGTCCTCGCGGCTGAGCGCCTGGATCAGCAGCTCGGCGAAGGTGCGGTGGTCGTCGATGACCAGAACAGAAATACGTCGTTCATCAGCATCTCGGCTGTGCGCGCTCGTTCCGGCCACGTTTCTCCCTCTCCCGAGTCAGACCCGAGACGTGGGGAAATTATAGGGCGGCACAGGGAAAGTGTCGAGAAATCGTCAGTTTATGCGGCGCGGGAATCGCGCCCCCGACCGGGGGCGCGATCGCCGGCTTCGTCCGGAGGAGGTGGAGGGGACCCGCTAGGCCGCTGCCAGGGCCCGCTGGAGGAACGAGGAGAGGACCGCGCTCGCCTGGCTCTGACGCGAGTCGATCGCGCGGACGTTCGACATCCCGGTGTCGCTTCCGGCCGGGGCCGACGTCGTGGCGAGCACCCGCGTCGTCGGGGACGGGGTCGCACCCTGCGCGGATGAGACGAGGGCCTCGTGCAGCACGAGGAGCGCCGCGAGGACCTCGGAGAGCCCGTCGTCCTGTCCCGCCGTCGCGCGGAGCAGCCGCGCGTGGGCGCCCTGCAGGCGCGGGCCGGGGGCGCAGCCGAGCTCGCGCTCGAGGATCCCGCGGCACCGCTCGTACTCGCGCAGCCCCTCCGCGGGACGCCCCTCCTCCTGGCGGGCGAGCAGCAGTGCCGTCCAGGCGTTCTCGCAGAGCGGGTCGGCCTCCACGGCGAGCTCCGCGAGCCGCGCGGCCTCGGTGGGCCGGCCGAGCTCGATCGCGGCCTCCGCGGCCATCGTGCGGGCCGTGGCGACCCTCGCCGCGTGGCGACCGCGCTCCTCCTCTGCCCAGGCGGGCCGCAGCTCGTCCCCGAGCAGGGGGGCGTCGGCAATGGCGAGGGCCTCCATCAGGAGGGGGAAAGCGACGGCAGGGTCGGCATCCGCCGCGAGCCGCAGCCGGGAGTCGAAGCGGTTCAGGTCGAGATCGACGAGCGTGGGGTCGAGGAAGTAGCCGCCATTGGTCGTCTTCAGCGGGCCGGACTTGCCGCAACCCGGCTGAAGGTGGCGGCGGAGCACGCTGACGTAGCTCTCCAGGGTCGACATGGCCTCGGTGGGCGCGTTGCCCTCCCAGATCAGTTCGACGAGCCGCTCCTTCGAGACGGACGTGCCGACGCGCAGGAGCAGGATCTCGAGGATCTGGCGGGGCTTCGGGCCCCCGAGCTGCGTTGCGTCGAGAACGACCGAACCCCTCTGCACGTGCAGGGGGCCGAGGATGCGGACGATGAGGGGTTCGGGACGGGCGGGGATCTGCTCGGGTGAGCGCGTGTGGGCCATGGGGTGGGTCCTCTCGGGTGTGGACTCGTTCAGTGTGCCGAGGAGCCGAGAGGCATTGAAGACCTGCATGGGGGGGCGTGCGTCCCGAAAATGGGGGGCGCGGAGGGGGGCGCGTGGGGGGTGTCGGCGGGGGCGCGCTGCGGCGTCCTGCGCACGGGTACCGTGCTCGTGCCGACCTCGGAAGGGTGCGGGCCGTGGACGAAGGGCCGAAATGGAGGACGCCCCGGTCTCCCGGGGCGTCCGATGGTGGTGGGCGATACCAGACTCGAACTGATGACCTCTTCCGTGTGAAGGAAGCGCGCTACCAACTGCGCCAATCGCCCGTGTTGCGAAGACCATGATGCCACAGGTTGACGCCGCCGAAATCCACCGACGCCGCCATCGCGCCGCCGCGAGGGCGGCCGCGACACACCCGCGGGGGCTCGTTTTGGTACTCGGGGGTCCGATCGGTTAGAGTTCCTGAGCACGCCAAAACGGCGGGCATGCGGATGTGGCGCAGTGGTAGCGCATCACCTTGCCAAGGTGAGGGTCGCGAGTTCGAATCTCGTCATCCGCTCGAAGGGAATGATCCTCGGATCGATCCCGTTCACAGGTGGAGAACCACCACGGTGGAGTGGCCGAGAGGCGAGGCAGCGGCCTGCAAAGCCGTCCACGCGGGTTCAAATCCCGTCTCCACCTCGCCCGACTACGGCGACAACATAACAGATGAGCGATTGGCGCAGCGGTAGCGCGCTTCCCTGACACGGAAGAGGTCGCTGGTTCGATCCCAGTATCGCTCACTCGAGAAGAAGCCCCGGCATGCCGGGGCTTCTTCCGTTAACGCGTGGTTCCCGCGCCGCTGTCGAGCCGTGCGTCGGGTCATCGCGACGCGCTGCGGCGCTCGTCAGAGGCAGCTGCCCTCGCCGCCGTCCGACCCCCAGATCGAGCGCTCGCCGTATCCGAGCTCGCTGGTGCGCAGGGTGACCACCGTGCCGACCTCCTCGGGCGGGAAGTACCCGGGCGACGTGTCGTTGGCCACCTCGAAGACCGTCTGCCCCGACGGCCCGCGCAGCACCCAGACGTCCGTGAGACCTTCGGCGAGCGGCACCTGGGTCACCTCCGGATGCGCGGCGCGCAGCTCGTCCACCGTCGAGCCCACGCCGATGTCGCGGGGCGTCCGCAGGTCGGCCTGTCGCACGCCGATGGACAGGACCACGCCCTCGGCCGTCACGGAGACGCCGAACGTGTCGCTTCCGTAGGTGCTGACCCATCGGCCGTTCGCGGGGTCGGCCGGGTCCTCGGCGACGTCGTCGCAGTGATCGGGGTCGTACTCCACCATGCCGCTGGCCGCCGCAGGGCGACCGATGCGAAGGGATCCGAGGCCCTCGGTGGTGAGGAAGATGTCGTCGAGGTCGGGCTTCGGCGCCGAGGAGGGGTCCGGCGACGGCTCGTCCGAGGGGGTCGGCGAGGGCGTCACGGACGGCGAGGGCGTGGCGGAGGGGGACGGCGGGGCGGTGGGGTCGGGAGAGGCGGTCGCGGACGGCGGGGGAGACGCTGACGGCGACGGCGTCTCGGTCTCGAACGGGTCCGGGAAGAACGGGGCGCAGCCCGCGAGCAGCAGTGCCGTCGCCGCGGCGAGCAGTGGGGGAAGGGCGGTGCGGTGGCTCATGGCGCTGACAGTAGGACTCCGGGTTGGCGGCCCGACACGGGTCGGCGTCACCGTTGCATCACGATTGCCGCGCGGTGGGGTGGGTTCCGCGCGGCGGATGGTCGTCGAGCGACGACGAGACGTGGTCCCGCGTTCATCCGGGGTTCATGGCGCTTCGGTAAGAACCGATCATGAACATCATCGGAATCGAAGTGGCCGCGGTACTGGCCGGCTTCACGACCTGGCTCGTGGGAGCCATGGCACTCGCCGTTCTCATCGGACGGACCGCTCGCCTCGCCGAGAGCGACGACTGAGGGCCTCGAGAACCGCCTCGCGCGTGCAGTAGCGCGGTCTGCCCGGGAGCCTGGAGCCAGTTGCTGCGCACGGCGGTGCGTGGGCGGTGCGTGCGCGCGTGCCCGGCTCCTGCCCAGGCAGGGGATTCTTAGGCAGGTGCGGTTCCTGTGCTGTGCGGTTCCTGCCCAGGCAGGGGATTCCTGCGCAGCTTGAAGCTGGGCACGATCCTTCTGCCTAGGCAGTGGCGCATCCGCTCTGCCCGGGCAGGGGCGCATCCGCTCTGCCCGGGCAGGGGTGCGCCGCTGTAGTGCGACCCATCACTCCGCCGGACCCGCCCTCCTTGTGGGACGGGGGAGCGCGGCGGGATCATGACAGCGACGGCGCGTGCACGACGTGGCGCGACCGGCATCCGTGAGGAGGCCGTCAGGGCCGATCGAGGAGACCGACGTGAGCGACAGCAGCACACCCGCACCGTCCTCCGAATCCGGACTGGGCCCCGGACCGGAGCCCGAACGGCAGTCCGAGGCCGAGGAGCTCGCGGAGAGGGTGGCCGGCGCCACCATGGCCTGCTACGAGCTGCTGAGCATCTATCTCGGAGACAGGCTCGGCTGGTACCGAGCCCTCGCGGCGGGGCACGGGATGACCGGAGCGGAACTGGCCGCGGCAACGGTCACCGCGGAGCGGTATGCGCGGGAGTGGCTCGAGCAGCAGGCCGCGGCCGGCTTCCTGACGGCCAGCGAGGACGAGGACGCGCCGAGCCGCCGCTACGGGCTGACGACCGCCGCAGCGGAGGTGCTCACAGACCCGTCGTCGCTCCTCTTCTCGGCCCCGCTGGCCCGCATGGTCGCCGCATCGGCGAAAGTGCTGCCCGAGCTCCTCGATGCGTACCGCGCTGGCGGCGGCGTGCCCTGGGACCGGCTCGGCGACGACGCGAGGCAGGCGCAGGCGGACGTCAACCGGCCCTGGTTCGAGCGAGCCCTACCCGGCGCGCTCGCCGGCGTTCCGGAGCTGCAGGCGGTGCTCACCGCACCGGCTGCCCGCATCGCGGATGTGGGCTGCGGTGCCGGCTGGTCGACGGTGTCGCTGGCGCGCTCGTACCCTTCGGCGGAACTCGACGGGTACGACCTCGACGCCCCATCCATCGCGGCCGCACGCGGCAACGCGGAGGCGGCGGGAGTGGGTGATCGGGTCTCCTTCGAGATCGCGGACGCCGCCCTGCTCGAGGGAGAGGACGTGTACGACGCGGCGTTCGTCTTCGAGGCGCTACACGACATGCCGCATCCTGTCGAGGTGCTGACGGCCCTCCACCGCGTGGTCCGCGCGGACGGCGCCGTCGTGATCATGGACGAGGGTGTCGACGAGCGGTTCGCCTCTCCCGCAAGCGAGGTCGACCGGCTGATGTACGGCTACAGCCTGTTCGTCTGCCTGCCGGACAGCATGTCCACGCCGGGCTCCGCCGCCACGGGGACGGTGATGCGTCCCGCCACACTCCGGAGGTACGCGCGGGAGGCGGGCTTTCGGGACGTCGAGATCCTGCCGATCTCCGACTTCGGCTCCTTCAGGTTCTACCGCCTCCTGCACTGACCGGAGCCCGACGATCCGTCGGCGGCGCGCCTCTGCCTAGGCAGAAGGATCCTGCCCAGTCTCAACCTGCGCAGGATTCTTCTGCCTGGGCAGGAGCGTGTCTGAACGTCCCTTCGACAGGCTCAGGGACCGTGGGGTCAGGGCCGCGTGGGGCTAGAGCCGCGTGGGGCTAGGGCCGCGTGGGGTCAGGGGCGCGTCGGGCCAGGGCCGCATGGGCTCAGGGATCGTGCGGGCGCAGGAGCGTTGCGCGTCGACGACCTCGGGAGGGTGGGTCAGCTGCGGTCGGGGTTCGCCGCGCGGCGGGCTGCGTCGCGCTCGTTGATGCGGTGGTTCTCCGCGCGCACCTCCGCCTGCGTCTGGCGCTCGCGCACCAGCCACTCCGGCGGCGCCGCGAGCAGGCCGCGGATCTCCTCGGTCGTGAGCGCGTCCGTGACGCCGGCGCGGGCCAGGCCGGACGTGGAGACGCCGAGCTTGCGGGCGACGACGTCGCGGGGGTGCGGCCCCGCGAGCCGCAGGTCGACGACCCACTGCGGCGGGTGGGCGAGCATCGCGTCGAGCTCGCTCCGCGACACGGGCGTGTTCTGGAACTCCTCCGGAGCGGCGGGCAGGTAGATGCCGAGCTTCTTGGCGGCCGACGAGGGCTTCATGGTCTGCGGCTTCTTCTCGGGGCTCATGGGCCAAGCGTAACGGCGGGGAGGAGGGGGCCCGGGCGCACGCGAGCCGGTCCACGCCTCGCCGATGCCCGCTGACCGGATGCCCGGCGCCGGGGAGCAGGCCGCCGACTGGACCGCCGGCGCCGCCCAGCAGGCCGCCCAGCAGGCCGCCGAGGTGGGCGGCGATGCGGGGTGTCCTATCCTGGGAGCCGTGTCCGCGCTCGCGGCCGGGAAGGGGCGCGCGCATGGACGGCACCCTCCGCGTCGGCATCGTCCCCGGCGTGACGGTGAGCAAGTGGTCGCGCGTCTGGGCTGAGCGGATGCCGGACACCCCGCTCGAGATCGTGCTCACGACGCCCGAGACGCAGGCGACCGCCCTCCGCGACGCCGAGATCGACATGAGCTTCGTGCGGTTGCCGATCGACGACGAGGGCCTGACCCTCATCCCGCTCTGGACGGAGACGGCCGTCGTCGTGCTTCCCCGCGACCACGAGGCGTCGCTGTTCGACGGCGTGACCCTCGCGGACCTCGCCGACGAGCGCCTGCTCGACGGGGAGGTCGCGGACGACATCGAACTCGTCGCCGCCGGCGTCGGCCTGCGCATCCTGCCGCAGTCGCTCGCCCAGCTGCATGCGCGCAAGGACCTGCTGTACCGCCCCGTGACCGACGCGGAGGGCACCCGGATCGCCCTGGCCTGGCGCAGCGGGGACGAGCGCCCCGAGCTCGAGGAGTTCGTGGGGATCGTGCGCGGGCGGACCGCCCGCAGCTCCCGCGTCGCCGGGCAGGCGGATGCGGAGCCCTCCGCCCCGGTGAAGAGGACCGCGAAGGCCAAGGCGAAGGCCAAGGAGGCGCGCGCCGAGAAGGCCAAGGCCGCCCCGAAGCGGGCCACCGCGTCGTCCGCGCGGGCCGCCGCGAACGCCCGCCGGCAGCGCAAGGGCCGCCCGGGCGGCGGCGGCCGGGGCTGACCCGCCCCTGCTGGGCGGGCGGGGCTCTCCGCCGCGGCTAAAGTTGGACGGTTGGTTCAACTAGCGAGGAGCATCCGTGACCCACCATCTCGATTTGTCCGCCGGCAGCGACGACGCGATCGAGGTCACCGAGACGACCACGGGCTTCGAGCTGTTCCCCGACCGCACGGTCGTCGCCCTGCGCGTGAACGGCGAGCTGCGCGACCTCGCGACGGAGGTCGGCCCCGGTGACACCGTGGCGCCCGTCGCCGTCTCGTCGAAGGACGGGCTCGACATCCTGCGCCACTCGACCGCGCATGTGCTCGCCCAGGCGGTGCAGTCGATCAACCCCGAGGCCAAGCTCGGCATCGGCCCGCCCGTCACCGACGGCTTCTACTACGACTTCGACGTCGCGACCCCGTTCGCCCTCGAGGACCTCAAGGCGATCGAGAAGGCGATGGATCGCATCATCCGCCAGGGCCAGCGCTTCGTGCGCCGCGTCGTGAGCGACGACGAGGCGCGCCGCGAGCTCGCGGCGGAGCCGTACAAGCTCGAGCTCATCGGGCTGAAGGGCGGCAGCACCGACCCGGACGCGCTGCCGGACGACTCCGGCGAGTCGGTCGAGGTCGGCGGCGCCGAGCTCACGATCTACGAGAACGTGGACGCGAAGACGGGGGAGCGGTACTGGCAGGACCTCTGCCGCGGCCCGCACGTGCCCTCGACCCGCATGATCGGCAACGGCTACGCCCTCACCCGCGTCGCCGCGGCGTACTGGCGCGGATCCGAGAGGAACCCGCAGCTGCAGCGCATCTACGGCACGGCCTGGCCGTCGAAGGACGAGCTGCGCGCGTACCAGGCCCGAGTCGAGGAGGCGCTGAAGCGCGACCACCGCCGGCTGGGCAGCGAGCTCGACCTCTTCTCCTTCCCCGACGAGATCGGCTCCGGCCTCGCGGTGTTCCATCCCAAGGGCGGCATCATCCGCCGGGAGATGGAGAACTACTCGCGGCGCCGCCACGAGGACGAGGGCTACGACTTCGTCTACTCGCCGCACATCACCAAGGCCCACCTGTTCGAGACGTCCGGCCACCTCGGCTGGTACGCCGACGGCATGTTCCCGCCCATGCACCTCGACGAGGCGCGCAACGAGGAGGGCGAGGTGACCAGGCAGGGCGCGGACTACTACCTGAAGCCCATGAACTGCCCGTTCCACATCCTCATCTACCGGTCCCGCGCGCGCTCCTACCGCGACCTGCCGCTGCGCCTGTTCGAGTTCGGCACCGTCTACCGCAACGAGAAGTCCGGCGTCATCCACGGCCTCACCCGCGTGCGCGGCCTCACCATGGACGACGCGCACATCTTCACGTCGCGCGAGCGGATGAAGGACGAGCTGAGCCGCACGCTGCGCTTCGTGCTCGACCTGCTGCGCGACTACGGCCTCACCGACTTCTACCTCGAGCTGTCGACGAAGGACCCGGAGAAGTACGTCGGGGACGACGCGATCTGGGAGGAGGCGACCAACACCCTCGCCGAGGTCGCCGCCGAGTCCGGGCTCGACCTCGTGCCCGACCCGGGCGGGGCCGCGTTCTACGGCCCCAAGATCTCGGTGCAGGCACGGGACGCCATCGGCCGCACCTGGCAGATGTCCACGGTGCAGCTCGACTTCAACCTGCCCGAGCGCTTCGAGCTCGAGTACACGGCCCCGGACGGATCCCGGCAGCGCCCGGTGATGATCCACCGCGCCCTGTTCGGCTCGATCGAGCGCTTCATGGGTGTGCTGACCGAGCACTACGCGGGCGCCTTCCCGGTGTGGCTCTCGCCCGTGCAGGTCATGGGCGTGCCTGTGGCGGACGAGTACGCGGATTACCTCGAGGGCATCGTCGACCGGCTTCGCGACGGTCGCGTGCGCGCGGAGGTCGACCGGTCCGACGACCGCATGCAGAAGAAGATCCGCAACCACACCAAGGCGAAGATCCCGTTCCAGCTCATCGCTGGCGAGGAGGACCGGGCGGCGGGCACCGTGAGCTTCCGCTTCCGCGACGGCAGCCAGAAGAACGGCGTGCCGGTCGACGAGGCCGTCCGCCGCATCCTCGAGAGCATCGAGACCCGCGCGCAGGTGGAGACCGCATGGCTCGACTGAGCATGTCGGACTACGGCGACGAGGAGCAGCCCCGCGGCGAGGATGCGCACGCCTTGGCGGCGGACGCCGCGGGCGGGATCGCCGTCGAGAACGCCGGCGGGGTGCCCACGCACCTCGCCGGCGTCCCCGACGAGTTCCAGCGGCTGTGGACGCCCCATCGCATGGTCTACATCGAGCACGGTCAGCAGCCGACGAAGGACGACTGCCCGTTCTGCGTCGCGCCCACCATGGACGACGAGCAGGCGCTCATCGTCGCGCGCGGGACGCACGCGTACGTGCTGCTGAACCTGTTCCCGTACAACAGCGGTCACCTGCTCGTCTGCCCGTACCGGCACGTCGCCACCTACGACCTCGCGACCGAGGAGGAGGCGGCGGAGATCGCGTCGCTCACCCAGAAGGCGATGCGCGTGCTGCGTCGGGTGTCGAGGAACGACGGGTTCAACATCGGCATGAACCAGGGCGTCGTCGCGGGCGCCGGCGTCGCCGCGCACCTCCACCAGCACATCGTGCCGCGGTGGGCGCAGGACGCGAACTTCTTCCCGATCATCGCCAAGACCAAAGCCCTGCCGCAGCTGCTCGGCGAGGTGCGCCAGAGCATCGCCGACGGCTGGGCTCACGGCGAATAGCGATCCCCAGACGAAATAGAATGGAAGCCATGTCTACCTCTCCCACTTCCGGCGAATTCGGGTCGAGCCGCGTCAAGCGCGGCCTCGCCGAGATGCTGAAGGGCGGCGTCATCATGGACGTCGTCACCGCCGAGCAGGCTCGGATCGCCGAGGACGCCGGGGCGGTCGCCGTCATGGCCCTCGAGCGCGTGCCGGCCGACATCCGTTCGCAGGGCGGCGTCGCACGCATGAGCGACCCCGACCTCATCGACCAGATCATCGCCACCGTGTCCATCCCCGTCATGGCGAAGGCCCGCATCGGTCACTTCGTCGAGGCGCAGGTGCTGCAGACCCTCGGCGTGGACTACGTCGACGAGTCCGAGGTGCTGAGCCCGGCCGACTACGTGAACCACATCGACAAGTGGAAGTTCACCGTGCCCTTCGTCTGCGGTGCCACCAACCTGGGCGAGGCGCTGCGCCGCATCAACGAGGGCGCCGCCATGATCCGCTCGAAGGGCGAGGCCGGCACCGGCGACGTCTCCGAGGCGACCAAGCACATCCGCAAGATCAAGTCGGAGATCGCCGCGCTGTCCGCGATGTCGAAGGACGAGCTCTACGTCGCCGCGAAGGAGCTGCAGGCGCCGTACGACCTCGTCGCCGAGGTGGCCGAGCGCGGTGCGCTTCCCGTCGTGCTGTTCACCGCGGGCGGCGTCGCCACCCCGGCCGACGCGGCCATGATGATGCAGCTCGGCGCGGACGGCGTGTTCGTCGGCTCCGGCATCTTCAAGTCCGGCAACCCCGCGGCGCGGGCGGCGGCCGTCGTCAAGGCCACCACGTTCTACGACGACCCCTCCGTGATCGCGGAGGTCTCCCGCGGTCTCGGCGAGGCGATGGTCGGCATCAACGTGGCCGACGTGCCTGCGCCGCACCGACTCGCCGAGCGTGGCTGGTAGCGGCACCGGCGCACCGGTCGGCGTCCTCGCGCTGCAGGGCGACTTCCGCGAGCACATCCGCGTGCTCGCGAGCCTGGGCGCCGATGCGGTGCCCGTGCGCCGCGCCGAGGACGTCCGGGCGATCTCGGGCCTGGTGATCCCCGGCGGCGAGTCGAGCGTGATGGACAAGCTGTCCCGCGCGTTCGGTGTCGCCGAGCCGCTGCAGGAGGCCATCGCCGACGGGATGCCCGTGTACGGCACGTGCGCTGGGCTCATCATGCTGTCCGACCGGATCGTGGACGGGATCGCCGGCCAGCAGAGCCTCGGCGGACTGGACATCGCGGTGCGCCGCAACGCGTTCGGGCCGCAGACGGAGTCGTTCGAGGTCGACCTCGACGTCCCGAAGCTCGGCGAGGTGCCCATGCACGCCGTGTTCATCCGCGCGCCCGTGGTCGACGAGGTCGGCGAGAAGGCGTCGGCGATGTCGACGCTCGACGACGGGCGCGTCGTGGCGGTCGAGCAGGGCAACCTGCTCGGCACCTCGTTCCACCCGGAGATCACCAACGACTACCGCTTCCACGAGTACTTCCTGGAGCGCGTGCGGCGGGTCGGCTACTCCTCCTAGAGGGCCGTTGTTCGCCGTCCTTTACACTTAATCGACTCTCGGGTTAGGAGACACCACACGCATGTCCGGTCATTCCAAGTGGGCGACGACCAAGCACAAGAAGGCGATCATCGACTCTCGCCGTGCGAAGTCGTTCGCGAAGCTCATCAAGAACATCGAGGTCGCGGCCAAGATCGGCGGCGCGGACCTCGCGGGTAACCCGACCCTCGTCGACGCCATCCAGAAGGCCAAGAAGACCTCCGTCCCGAACGACAACATCGACCGCGCCGTCAAGCGCGGTGCGGGCCTGCTCGGCGAGGTCGTCGATTACCAGACGATCATGTACGAGGGCTACGGGCAGAACGGCGTGGCCATGCTCGTCGAGTGCCTCACCGACAACAAGAACCGCGCCGCAGCGGAGGTTCGCACCGCCATGACGCGCAACGGCGGCACCATGGCCGACCCCGGCAGCGTCGCCTACAACTTCCACCGCAAGGGCGTCATCGCGGTCCCGCACAGCGACGGCCTGTCCGAGGACGACGTGCTGATGGCCGTGCTCGACGCGGGCGCCGAGGAGGTGCTGGACCACGGCGAGCTGTTCGAGGTGCGCACCGACCCGTCCGCCCTCGTGAACTCGCGCACAGCGCTGCAGGAGCAGGGCATCGACTACGACTCCGCGGACATCGAGTTCGTGCCGTCGCTCAAGGTCGAGGTCGACCTGGAGACCGCGCGCAAGGTGCTGAAGCTCGTCGACGCCCTCGAGGACCTCGACGACGTGCAGAACGTCTACGCGAACTTCGACATCCCCGCGGACGTGCAGGCTCAGCTCGACGACGAGGAGTAGGGCGGGTTCCGCGATGCCGCACCGCGTGCTCGGCATCGACCCCGGCCTCACCCGGTGCGGCATCGGCGTCGTCGACGTGCTGCCGAACCGCACGGCGACGCTCGTCGACGTGCTCGTGCTGCGCACCACGGCGGACATGCCGCTCGAGCAGCGCCTGCTCGTGATCGGCGACGGGATCGAGCGCCTGCTCGACGAGCACCGCCCGGCCGCCGTGGCGATCGAGCGGGTGTTCGCGCAGCAGAACCGCGGCACGGTCATGGGCGTGGCCCAGATCAGCGGCGTCGCCCTGCACGGCGCCGCCCGGCGCGGCATCCCCGTGGCCCTGCACACCCCGAGCGAGGTCAAGGCCGCGGTGACCGGCTACGGGTCCGCGGACAAGCGGCAGGTCGGCACCATGGTCGCGCGCATCCTCGGGCTCCTCGAGCCGCCGAAGCCCGCCGACGCCGCCGACGCGCTCGCCATCGCCATCTGCGCGGCGTGGCGGTCGGGCGGCATCCCCTCCGTCGCCGCTCCGGGGCGGCGCGGCATCCCCTCGGTAGCCGCGGGATCCGGTGCCACCACCCCCGCGCAGGCCGCC
This sequence comes from Planctomonas deserti, assembly GCF_003067705.1. Taxonomy (GTDB): domain Bacteria; phylum Actinomycetota; class Actinomycetes; order Actinomycetales; family Microbacteriaceae; genus Planctomonas; species Planctomonas deserti. The sequence continues at coordinate 266,257 of NZ_QANL01000004.1, read as the reverse complement.
TGGCTCGCCGCGGAGAAAGCCGCACGGGGCCGCTGACCCTCTCCACCCCGTCCCCCCACCCCGTGAGGTGCCCGAAGCGGTCCTCAATCGAGCGATTTCGCGTCCTTTTCGGGCACCTCAGGGGATGGAGTTGGCGGCTGTCGGCGGGGCACCGCCGGGACGTCGGGGGTTGCTCCTAGGCTGTGCCGGTGATCTCCTCTCTGCGCGGCACCGTGCTCGTCGCCGCCGGCTCGACGGTCGTTCTCGACGTCGGCGGGGTCGGCTACGGGGTTCAGGTGACGCCCGCCCACGCACTCGGCCTCCGGGTCGGTCACGAGGCGACCCTGCTCACCTCCCTCGTCGTCCGGGAGGACTCGCTCTCCCTGTTCGGCTTCCCCGGCCAGGACGAGCTGCACATCTTCGACCTGCTCTGCGGCGTCACCGGCGTCGGCCCCAAGTCCGCCATGGGCGTGCTCGCGGCCCTCGACCCGGCGGCCATCGCGTCCGCCGTCGCCACCGAGGACGACGCCGTGTTCCGGCGGGTCTCCGGCATCGGCCCGAAGACGGCCAAGCTCATCATCCTGCAGCTCGCGGGCAAGGTCGTGGTGACCAGCCCGCCGGTGTCCCGCGCGGCCGCCGCACCCGCCGGGGTGCAGTCGAGCGTGCTCGCCGCCCTCGTCGGCCTCGGTTGGTCGGAGCGGGCCGCGGCGCAGGCCGTCGACGAGGTGCTCGCCGAGGCGAACGGCGACTCCGAGTCCGTGCCCGCCGTGCTCCGCCTCGCGCTCGCCCGGCTCGGTCCCGCCCAGTCGAGCGGGGTGTCGCGATGACCGCCCCCGACAGCGTGCCCGAGGTCGCGAACCCCGAGGTCGAGTCGGATGCCGAGCTCGCCTTCGAGGGGGCGCTGCGCCCGAAGACCCTCGCCGAGTTCGTCGGCCAGACCAAGGTGCGCGGGCAGCTTCAGCTGCTGCTGCGCGCGGCGGAGATGCAGAGCCGCACGCCCGACCACATCCTGCTCGCGGGTCCGCCCGGGCTGGGCAAGACGACCCTCGCCATGATCGTCGCGCAGGAGGGCGGCCGCCCGCTGCGCATGTCGAGCGGACCCGCCATCCAGCACGCCGGCGACCTCGCGGCCGTGCTCTCCTCCCTGGTGCCCGGCGAGGTGCTGTTCATCGACGAGATCCACCGCATGGCCCGCTCCGCCGAGGAGATGCTCTACCTGGCGATGGAGGACTTCCGCATCGACATCATGGTGGGCAAGGGCGCGGGCGCAACCTCCATCCCGCTGGACCTCGCACCGTTCACGCTCGTGGGCGCGACCACCCGCAGCGGCCTGCTGCCCAATCCGCTCCGCGACCGCTTCGGCTTCACCGCCCACCTCGAGTTCTACGACGAGGCCGAGCTCGAGCAGGTGCTCGTGCGGGCCGCGTCGCTGCTCGAGCTGCGCATTGACCGGCGCGCGATCGCCGAGATCGCCGGGCGCTGCCGCGGCACGCCCCGCATCGCGAACCGGCTGCTGCGCCGTGTGCGCGACTACGCGCTCGTGCACGGCACGGACGCCGACCTCGCATCCGTGCACGCGGCGCTCGACCTCTACGACGTCGACCCGCTCGGCCTCGACCGGCTGGACCGCGCGGTCATGGAGACGATCCTGACCCGTTTCGGCGGTGGCCCGGTCGGCCTCAGCACGCTCGCCGTCTCGGTGGGCGAGGAGCCGGAGACCATCGAGTCCGTGGTCGAGCCGTTCCTCGTGCGCATCGGCCTCCTGAGCCGCACGCCCCGCGGCCGCGTCGCCACCCCGTCCGGGTGGCGCCACTTCGGGGTGCAGCGCGGTCAGGAGGGGCTGTTCGGTGATGACCTATAATTTCAAGCGGCCTCAGGAACACCCAGTCCTCTCTCTGACGCGCCTCAGCCACAATTTCCGAAAGGCTTCGTGATCCATGGATCCGTTCACCCTCATCATGCTCGCGGTCCTCGCGCTGCTCATCTTCTTCATGTTCCGCAACGGACGGAAGCGGCAGCGTGACCTGCTCGAGCTGCAGGAGAAGATGGTGCCCGGGGCCGAGGTCATGACCAGCTTCGGCCTGTACGGCACGCTCCTCTCGATCGACGAGGAAAACAACATCGTCGTCGTCGAGACGTCGCCCGGCTCCACCGTGCGGCTCCACCGCCAGTCCCTCTCCCGCGTCGTCGACCCGGTGACTGCGGAGAGCGTCGAGGACGCGACCGTTGTCGACGGCAACGGCGGCCCGAGCGTCCGGCTCGACGAGACCGACATCGCCCGCCCGGACACCGACGCCCCGGGCAACGGTCCCAAGCGGGTCGACGAATAACCACCGACAATGCACGCTCCGGGGCTTTCGGCCCCGGAGCGTGCGCGTAGAAAGCTGAGTCCGTAGTTGGCAAAGTCGTCGACCCCCGTGCGCAAGGCACGGCGCTCGCTGATCTGGCTCCTCGTGATCATCGGCATGCTCGTCGCCGGTAACGCGGCGAGCGTGATCTTCTCCAATGGTTCCTGGACCCCGAAGCTCGCCCTCGACCTCGAGGGCGGAACGCAGATCATCCTCGCGCCGCAGCTCGCGGGCGGCGAGGAGGCGCGTCCGTCCGCCGAGCAGCTCTCCCAGGCGGTGGCCATCATCCGCCAGCGCGTCGACGCGAGCGGCGTCTCCGAGGCGGAGATCAACACCCAGGGCGGGTCGAACATCGTCGTCTCCATCCCGGGTCGCCCGGACGAGGAGACGCTGAACCGCATCGAGCAGTCCGCGAAGCTCGAGTTCCGTCCGGTGCTCATTGCGGGAGCCCCCGGCACGACCTCGGTGGGCGAGACGCCGACCCCGGGTGCCGAGGCGCCCGCCGGCGAGACCCCCGCAGCGGAGGCCCCCGCGGGGGAGACCCCGGCGGCGGAGGCGCCCGCGGCGGAAGCGCCCGCCGAGACGCCGGCCCCCGAGCTCGAGTCGACCCCGACGGCGAGCCCGACGGACGGCAGCGACCTCGCGTGGGTCACGCCGGCCCAGCAGGCCGCCTTCGACGCGTACGACTGTGCGGCCGCGGACAACGACAACAGCGCCGCCCCCGAGGACGAGCCCCTTATCACCTGCGAGTCCGACGGATCGGTGAAGTACCTCCTCGGCCCCGTCGGCGTCTCCGGTGAGCGCATCTCGAACGCGACGAGTGGCCTGGAGACCACCCAGCAGGGCGCGAGCACCGGCCGCTGGGCCGTCAACATCGTGTTCGACGGCGAGGGCACCAAGCAGTTCGCCGACATCTCGACCCGCCTCGTCGCCCTCGAGGCGCCGCGCAACCAGTTCGCCATCGTGCTCGACGGCCAGGTCATCTCCGCCCCGGTCACGCAGGGCGCCGTCACGAACGGCAAGCCGAGCATCACCGGAAGCTTCGACCAGGAGTCGGCCAAGACCCTCGCCGACCAGCTGAAGTTCGGCGCGCTGCCGTTCAACTTCACGGTGCAGAGCTCGGAGCTGATTTCCGCGACCCTCGGTTCCGCGCAGCTCGTCAGCGGCCTCCTCGCCGGTGTCATCGGCCTCGTGCTCGTCGTGCTGTACTCGCTCGTGCAGTACCGCGCGCTTGCCGCCGTGACCATCGCGTCGCTCGTGATCGCGGCGATCGTCACCTACCTGCTCATCACCCTGATGTCCTGGCGCGAGGGGTACCGGCTCTCCCTCGCGGGCGTCGCCGGTCTGATCGTGGCGATCGGCATCACGGCGGACTCGTTCATCGTCTACTTCGAGCGCATCAAGGACGAGCTGCGCGACGGCCGCGGGCTGGTCTCCGCTGTCGAGTCGGGCTGGAAGCGCGCGCTGCGCACGATCATCGCGTCCGACACGGTGAACTTCCTCGCCGCGGGCGTGCTGTTCATCCTCGCCGTCGGTAACGTCCGGGGCTTCGCGTTCACGCTCGGCCTGACGACGATCGTCGACCTCATCGTCGTGTGCCTCTTCACGCACCCGATGCTGCAGCTGCTCGCCAACACCCGGTTCTTCAACGAGGGCCACCGCCTCAGCGGCCTCGACCCCCGCGCACTCGGCGCCGTGTACCGCGGCCGCGCCTCCTTCCGCACGCCCGTGGCGGGCGGCGGGGGCAAGAACGCCCCGAGCGCCAAGGAGGCGGAACGCCGCCGCACCATCGCCGAGCGCAAGGCCGAGGAGGAGCTCGTCTCCTCCGGCCGCGTCCGCTCCACCAAGTCGGAGAAGGATTCCTGATGGCCAGCTTCACGCGCTTCGGCAACGACCTCTACACGGGTCGGCGCTCCTTCGACATCGTCGGCCGCCGGAAGCTCTGGTACCTGATCGCGATCGCCGCGATCGCGATCTCCGTGCTCGGCCCGGTTCTGCGGGGCGGGTTCACCTTCGGCATCGAGTTCACGGGCGGCTCCGAGTTCCAGATCGCGGGCGCCGAGTCGACCGACCAGAGCCTCGCGACGGACGCCGTCGCCAGCGTCACCGACGTCCCGGCCCGCGTCTCGATCGTCGGCAACGACGCGATCCGCGTGCAGACCGACACCCTCGAGGACGGCGACCAGAGCGCCGCGGTGCGCCAGGCCCTCGCGGAGGCGTACGACGTGCCGTCGGAGGACGTCACGGAGTCCTTCATCGGACCGTCGTGGGGCGGGGACATCACCCAGTCGGCCGTGCGCGCGCTGGTCGTCTTCCTCCTGCTCTCGGCCGTCGTCATGGCCATCTACTTCCGCACCTGGAAGATGTCGGCCGCCGCGCTCATCGCGCTGCTGCACGACCTCGTGCTCACCGCCGGGATCTACGGCATCACCGGCTTCGAGATCACCCCCGCCGCGGTCATCGGGTTCCTCACGATCCTCGGCTACTCCCTGTACGACACCGTCGTGGTGTTCGACAAGATCCGCGAGAACACCATGGAGGACGGCACGGAGTCGCGCCGGACGTTCGGCGAGTCGGTGAACCTCGCGGTGAACCAGACCCTCGTGCGCTCGATCAATACCTCGATCGTGGCGATCCTGCCGGTCGCGTCGATCCTCTTCATCGGCGCCGTGCTGCTCGGCGCGGGCACGCTGCGGGACATCGCGCTCGCGCTGTTCATCGGCATCCTGGTGGGCACGTACTCGACGATCTTCATCGCCGCTCCGCTCTACGCGCACCTGCGCGAGGGTGAGGACGCCGTGAAGAAGGCCGACCAGCGCACGCTCGCGAACCGCGCCAAGGCGGCGGCCGAGCGCCAGGCGGTGTCGGCGTGAGCGCCGCACAGGGCTCCGTGCCGGGCGTCGACCCGGCCACGGCGATGGCCCGCATGGCGTCCGGCGCCTGGCTGCTCGACGTGCGCGAGAGCGACGAGTGGGAGGCCGGCCACTCGGCCGCAGCCCACTTCCTGCCCATGTCCCAACTCCAGGAGCGGGTGGACGAGGTGCCCTCCGACGTCCCGGTGCTCGTGATCTGCCGCTCCGGCGCCCGGTCCGCCGCCGTCACGGGTGCGCTCCGCCAGGCCGGCTACGACGCCACCAACGTCACGGGCGGCATGCAGGCGTGGCGCGCGGCCGGCGGAGACGTGCTGACGTCCGACGGCGCGGTCGGCCAGGTCATCTGAGGGCGAACATCGGACGTTCATGGCTTTCCGCGGTGCTACTTTTGAGCGTACGAACCGGGACGGAGGTGCGGCCATGAGCGAGACGACGACCTCCACGACGGCGTCGCTGCGCCGCCTCGTGCCGCGGCTCTTCTCCCGCGCACAGCCCGCGGGTGCTGTCGACACACTCCTGCGCACCGTGCGCACCCACCACCCGAAGGCCGACCTCTCGCTCATCGAGCGCGCCTACACCGCGGCGGAGCGGGCCCACGACGGCCAGAAGCGCCGCAGCGGCGAGCCGTACATCACCCACCCCGTCGCGGTCGCGCAGATCCTCGCCGACCTCGGGATCGGTCCGAAGACCATCGCGGCGGCGCTGCTGCACGACACCGTCGAGGACACCGACTACACGCTGGACATGCTCCAGCACGACTTCGGCGACGAGATCGCGATGCTCGTCGACGGCGTCACGAAGCTCGACAAGGTCAAGTACGGCGACAGCGCGCAGGCCGAGACGGTGCGCAAGATGATCGTCGCGATGTCGAAGGACATCCGCGTGCTGATCGTCAAGCTCGCGGACCGCCTGCACAACGCGCGCACCTGGGGCTTCGTGCCCGCGGAGTCCGCGGCCCGCAAGGCCAAGGAGACCCTCGAGATCTACGCGCCGCTCGCGCACCGCCTGGGCATCCAGACGATCAAGTGGGAACTCGAGGACCTGTCCTTCGCCGTGCTCTACCCGAAGCTCTACGAGGAGATCGAGAGCCTCGTGCGCTCCCGCACCCCGCAGCGCGAGGAGTTCGTGCAGCACGTCATCGACGCGGTCAACGAGGACCTGCGCGCCGCCCGCATCCGCGGCAAGGTCGTGGGCCGGCCGAAGCAGTACTACTCGATCTACCAGAAGATGATCGTGCGCGGCCGCGAGTTCGACGAGATCTACGACCTCGTCGGCATCCGCGTGCTCGTCGACTCGCTGCGTGACTGCTACGCGGTGCTCGGCTTCATCCACGCCCGCTGGACGCCCGTGCCCGGGCGGTTCAAGGACTACATCGCGACGCCCAAGTTCAACCTCTACCAGTCGCTGCACACGACGGTCATCGGGCCCGAGGGCCGGCCCGTCGAGATCCAGATCCGCACGTACGAGATGCACCAAAGGGCCGAGTTCGGCGTCGCGGCGCACTGGAAGTACAAGGAGCAGGTCAACGGCGGCAAGAGCACGGGCGCCGCCGTGCAGACGGACACCGAGATGGCCTGGCTCGCCCACATCTCCGACTGGCAGGCCGAGACCGCCGACCCGAGCGAGTTCCTCGACTCGCTGCGCTTCGAGATCGGCGCCAAGGAGACCTACGTCTTCACGCCCAAGGGCAAGGTCATCGGCCTTCCCGCCGGCGCGACGCCGGTCGACTTCGCCTACGCGGTGCACACCGACGTGGGCCACCGCACGATGGGCGCCAAGGTCAACGGGCGCCTGGTGCCGCTCGAGTCGACGCTGTCCAGCGGCGACGTCGTCGAGGTGTTCACGTCGAAGAACCCCGACAGCGGCCCCAGCCAGGACTGGCTCACCTTCGTCAAGAGCCCCCGGGCGCGGAACAAGATCCGCCAGTGGTTCACCAAGGAGCGCCGCGACGAGGCCATCGAGCAGGGCAAGGACGCGATCGCGCGCGCGATGCGCAAGCAGAACCTGCCGCTGCAGAAGCTGATGAGCCAGGACGTCATCTCCGAGGTCGCCTCGGGCATGCGCTACGCCGACGTCGACGCTCTGTACGCCGCGCTCGGCGAAGGCCACATCTCGACGCAGTCCGTGATCGAGAAGGTGCTCGCGTCGATCCAGGGCGACACGGACGACGACGAGGACGAGGTCGTCCTCCCCGTCACCCAGCGCTCGCGCTCGACCGTCAACAGCGACTCCGGCGTGCTCGTGCGCGGCGCCCCCGACATCCTCGTCAAGCTCGCCAAGTGCTGCACGCCGGTGCCGGGCGACGAGATCGTGGGCTTCGTGACCCGCGGGTCCGGCGTCTCGGTGCACCAGCGGGTGTGCCACAACGTCGCGCAGCTCCTGCAGGAGCCGGAGCGGATGATCGACGTCGAGTGGGCGCCGTCGTCGAAGAGCCTCTTCCTGGTGCACATCCAGGTCGAGGCGCTCGACCGGGCGGGCCTGCTCTCGGACGTGACGCGGGTGCTGTCCGAGCACCACGTGAACATCCTCTCGGCCAGCGTGTCGACGTCCAGCGACCGGCTCGCCATCAGCCGCTTCGTCTTTGAGATGGGCGACACCACCCACCTCGACCGGGTGCTGAACGCCGTGCGGCGCATCGACGCGGTGTACGACGTGTACCGCGTCAACGCCGGCTGATCCCCGGGTGGTGCTGAGCCCGGGCTCGTGCTGAGCCCCGGGTAGTGCGGGCTCAGAGCCCGAGCGACCGCAGCCGCCCGAGCGCCCTCCGCTTGTGCGGGAGGTGGCTCCGGGCGGCGATGGCGCGGGCGCAGTCGTCCGCCGCCGCGCCCGTCATGCGGAGCAGGGCGGAGACGGTGCGCGCCTCGCGCACCCCGAAACGCGACTCGAAGCGCACGATGTCCGTCGCGGTGCGCAGCGGGGTCGTGACCGTGAGGCCGCGCAGCGACGCCGTGTCGCCCTCGGCGAGCAGGACCTCGCGCACGGCGAGCCGCGACCGCGGCGGGGGATGCACGCGGGCGCCCGCGTCAACGCACAGCCGGTGGATGGCGGGCGGCCGCTCGAGCGCGCCCCACACCCAGGCGGCGCTGTCCCGCTCGGCGATAAGCCGCGGAGGCACGCTCCGGGCGAGCGCCTCAGCACGCTCGCCCGCGCCGAGCACGGAGTCCACCGGGCAGAAGCACTCGTCTAGCGCGACCAGCTCGCCGTCGAGCCGCGCCGCGCAGAGCTCCGCCAGAGGGAGGTCGGGTGCCGCGAGCACCGCGGGGAGCCGGTCCTGCATGCGGCCATGGTCGCCGCTCCGCCGGGCACCGCGAACGGGACCGGGCGATGTGTGCAGTGCCCGGGAGGATCGCCCGCTGTGCGCGGCCGGACCGGGCGCGGGAGCATCCGGGCACGATTCAGGCCCAACGGCGACACGCCGCATCTCGGGTGCCGAGATGCGGCGTGTCGCAGCTGAACCTGAATCAGGAACGGGTCTGGGTGCCTGCGCAGGGGCGGGCGAGGGTCAGCGCAGGGCGTCGAGCCAGACCCGGCGGGCGTTGAGGGCCTCCTCGGCTGCCGCGATCTTCCGCGCGTCGCCCGTGGCGCGGGCCTCGGCCAGCTCGTCCTCGAGCTTGCTGATGGCGCCCTGGAGCTGGCCGGCGAGGCCCTCGGACCGCGCCTTCGTCTCCGGGTTGTTCCGCTGCCAGTGGTCGTCGTCGAGCTTCCGGACGTGCGTCTCGACCTTGCGCAGGCGATCCTCGACCGTCTTCACCTTGTCGCGGGGCACCTTGCCGATCTCGTCCCAGCGCAGCTGCACGGCCGTGAGCTTCTCGCGGGCGGCCGCCCGGTCCGTGATGGTGAGGATCGTCTCCGCCTCGTCGAGCAGGGAGAGCTTCTGCTGGAGGTTGCCCTCGAACTCCTCGTTGTCGCGGGCGTCGACCTCGGCCTTGGCCCCGTAGAGCGCGTCGCCCGCGGCCTTGAACTTCGCCCACAGGGCGTCGTCGTAGCGCTTGCCGGCCCGGCCCGCCTTCTTCCAGTCCTCGAGCAGCCCGCGGTAGGCGGGGATGCCCGCCGCGCCCTGGGCCGCGAGGGCCTCCGCGCGCTCGACGAGACCCTGCTTCGCGGTGCGGGCGTCGCGGTGCACCGTGTCCAGCTCCGCGAAGAACGCCTTGCGGTGCTGCTCGATCGTCGTGCGGGCGGCGCGGAACCGCTTCCAGAGCTCGTTGGCCTCGCCCTTGGGCAGGCGCGGGCCCTCCTGCTGGTGCTTCTGCCAGCGCGCGAAGAGCGCGTCCAGCTGAGCGGTCGTCTGCTTCCACTGGGCCTTGGCGGGGTCCTGCGCGGCGAGGCTCTCGACCTCGGCGACGATGGCGGTGCGCTCCGCGATGGCCGCGTCGAGCTGCGCCTTCGCCTCCTCGCTCTGCTTCTCGGTGAGCTCGCTCACGCTGGCGGCGAGCGTCTGCAGCCGGTCCGCGAGCGCCTGCAGGTTGCCGACGGCGTTGGCCCCGGTGACGCTCTCGGTGAGGTGCGCCACGGCCTTGGCGATGTCCGACGCCGACGCGCCGGCCTTGGCCCGCTGCTCGAGCAGGGTCACCTGGCCGTTCAGGTCGGCGAACTTGCGCTCGTAGTAGGCGAGCGCCTCCTCGGGGGTGCCGTCCGGGTACTCGCCGACGACACGTTCGCCGTCGCCCTCGCGCACGTAGACCGTTCCGGTCTCGTCGACGCGACCCCAGGGGGCCTGGTTCTCACTGCTCACAGAACTCACCTTGTTCTTCAGCCTTAACGCTCAGCACCGGACGCACCGGCTTCGGGAAGTGGTTTCACAGCCTATTGCACCGGCCGTGGGGCGCTACTGGACGCGAACGCTCGTGATACTGGTCGGCACGACCGGGGCGCCGTCCGCGGCACCCTCCGGGCTGATGCCCGCATCCGCGATGTCGCTCACGAGTGCGTCGAGCCCGCTCGTGACGCGGCCGAAGATCGTGTAGCCGCCGGTGGCCGGATCGAGCGGCGTCTCCTCGTAGACCACGAAGAACTGGGTGCCGTGGCCGTAGGGGTCGGCGGTGCGCGCCATGGCGATCGTCCCCGCCGGGTACATGGCGTCCGCGGGGGCGTTCTCGATGGGGCCCCAGGTGAAGCCGGCGTCGCCCGTGCCGTCGCCGTTGGCGGAACCGCACTGCAGGATCGCCGGGGTGAGGCGGTGGCAGGTCTTGCCGGGGTAGAAACCGCTCTGGGCGAGGCTGACGAAGACGGAGGTGGCCTGCGGGGCGGCGGCGCCGTCCAGCTCGATGCCGAGCGTCACGTCGTCGTTGAGCACGAGCTCGCCCGTCCAGGTGCGACCCTCGGCGAGCTCGGCGGAGGGCACGGGGCCCACGTTCGCGCCCGCGGTGGCGGAGGGGGTCGGGGTCGGGGTGGGGGACTCGGCCGGGTCCGGCGTGCCGGGACCACCGGCGAAGTAGAAGAGCTGGGCGACGGTCGCCAGGGCGAGCACGACCACGAGGGCGATGCCCGCGATCAGGTTGTCGCGGCGGCGGCGGCCGATGCGGCGCTCGTGCACCGTGCGCCGAGCAGCATAGGCGCGGGCCCTCTGCCGTGCCTCACGAAGTTCGCGTCCGCTGCGCTGTGCCATGGCATCCTTCCTCTCGCCTGCCCGTCGTCCCCGGTGCGCGGGTGGCATACCGATCGTTCCGGAACCACCCGATCCGACCCAGTCCGATCCGACCCAGTCCGATCCGACACAGAAGACTACTGGCCGCGACGCCGAGGGCCCTGCCCGCGGCTCGGCCGCGCCGGTCACCGGTGCTGCCCGGAGGCCGGGGAGGATCCGGGCGTCCACGGCGGTCGGACTCTGTCGGCCGCCCGAACTACCATCGACGTCATGACGAATCTGGGCCTCGGGCTGCGCTCGGGCTCGACCCCGCTCGCCGTGCGCATGCGCCCGAAGAGCCTCGACGAGGTCGCGGGGCAGCGGCACCTGCTCACCCCGGGCTCGCCGCTCGTCAGCCTCGCGAACCCCGACTCCCGGCTGCAGGGCACGGTGTCCGTGATCCTGTGGGGCCCTCCCGGCACGGGCAAGACCACCCTCGCCCAGGCGATCGCGCACAGCTCCGGACGCGCCTTCGTCGAGCTCTCCGCGGTGACCGCGGGCGTGAAGGACGTCCGCCAGGTCATGGAGAAGGCCATGAGCGACCGCGATCTCTACGGCTCGTCCACCGTCCTCTTCCTCGACGAGATCCACCGCTTCACGAAGGCCCAGCAGGACGCGCTGCTGCCGGGCGTCGAGAACGGTTGGGTGATCCTCGTCGCGGCGACGACCGAGAACCCCTCGTTCTCCGTGATCTCCCCGCTGCTGTCGCGTTCCCTGCTGCTCACCCTGCAGCCGCTGAGCGACGAGGACCTCGGCACGTTGATCGACCGGGCGGTGACGGACCCGCGGGGCCTTGCCGACCGGTACGAGCTCGCCTCCGACGCCCGCGACATGCTCATCCGGCTCGCCTCCGGGGACGCCAGGCGTGCCCTCACCGCGCTCGAGGCCGCCGCGGTCACCGCCGGCAGCGCCGGAGCGGGCGCCGCCGGCCCCGCGGAGGACGACGAGGACGAGGACCCCGGCGCGCTCGGGGCCTTCTACGGCGGCGGCGAGGACGACGACGAGGATGAGGATGACGAGGACGGCGCCGCGGAGGCGCCGGAAGCCGCGCCGAAGCCGCTCATCACCGCGGACCAGGTGGCCACGGCCGTCGACCGCGCTCTGCTCCGCTACGACAGGAACGGCGACGAGCACTACGACGTCATCAGCGCCTTCATCAAGTCCATCCGCGGCTCCGACGTCGACGCCGCGCTGCACTACCTGGCCCGCATGATCGAGGCGGGGGAGGACCCGCGCTTCATCGCGCGGCGCATCATCATCTCGGCGTCCGAGGACATCGGCATGGCGGACCCGCAGTCGCTCGTCATCGCCACCGCCGCCGCGGACGCCGTGCAGTTCATCGGCATGCCGGAGGGGCGCATCCCCCTCGCCCAGGCCGTCGTGCACCTCGCGACCGCGCCGAAGTCGAACGCGGCGTACCTGGGCATCAACGCGGCGATCGCCGACGTGCGGGCGGGCCACATCGGCCGCGTGCCCAAGCACCTGCGGGACGCCCACTACGCGGGCGCCAAGCGGCTCGGGCACGGCAAGGGCTACGTCTACCCGCACGACTCGGACATCGGCGTCGTGCGCCAGCAGTACCTCCCGGACGAGCTGCGCGACACGCGGTACTACTCGCCGACCCAGCACGGCCACGAGCGCGAGGTGTCGTCGCGGGTGGAGAAGCTGCGCCGCATCGTGCGCGGCGAGTGAGATCTGATAGTATTTCCGATGCCTAAGTCTGTGTTCGCGTGCGGCTGCGTCGAACTCGAGACCACGGGATCCGTTCTGTAGCCGAACGCCCCTTGGCGAATCCCTCTGCTTGACCGATCGGCGACATCGCCGTGCGGCTTTCGTGTGCGTGCGCGCACACGGACGAAGCCTGCCCGAGATCGGGCGCGCGTCGTCACCCAAGAGAATTCACCACGTCGAAAGGAACCCGTGTCTACCAAGTCACGTACCCACAGCAAGACCCGCCTCTCGCGCGCGCTGGGCATCGCCCTCACGCCGAAGGCCGCGAAGTACCTCGAGAAGCGCCCCTACGGCCCCGGCGAGCACGGCCGGTCGAAGCGCAAGCAGGACTCCGACTACGCGGTGCGTCTGCGCGAGAAGCAGCGCCTGCGCGCCCAGTACGGCATCCGCGAGGCGCAGCTGCGCATCATCTTCCAGGAGGCGCGTCGCGCCCAGGGCCTGACCGGTGAGAACCTGGTCGAGCTGCTCGAGATGCGTCTCGACGCCCTCGTCCTGCGCGCCGGCTTCGCCCGCACCACGGCGCAGGCCCGCCAGTTCGTCGTGCACCGTCACATCCTCGTCGACGGCAAGATCGTCGACCGCCCCTCCTTCCGCGTGAAGCCGGGCCAGATGATTCACGTCAAGCAGCGCTCCGAGGGCACCGACCCGTTCCAGGTCGCCGCCGCCGGTGGTCACGTCGACGTGCTCCCCAAGGTTCCGGGCTACCTCGAGGTCGAGATCGACAAGCTGCAGGCCCGCCTCGTGCGTCGCCCGAAGCGCGCCGAGGTCCCCGTGACCTGCGAGGTCCAGCTGGTCGTCGAGTACTACGCGGCCCGATAGTCCCCTCGCCGCTGCCCGGGTAACCGGAAGCGGCCGGACGCACCGCTAATGTTGAGGCGGACCACCCCCGGGTGGTCCGCCTCTCATGCTTCTATCGGAAGGGTCACACCATGTCTGGTGGAGACATCGCCGGCCTCATCGCCGCCGGAGTATTCGCAATCCTCGTCGCGTTCCTCGCGCTGCCCCTGATCAAGCTCGGCGGGGTGCTCGACGAGACCCGCGCCGCCATCCGGGAGGCGAGCAACGGCGTGTCGCCGATCCTCGAGGAGACGACGATGACGATCCGCGAGGCCAACAAGCAGATCGGCCGCGTCGACACGATCACGCGCAGCGTCGCCGATGTGTCGGGCAACGTGTCCGCCCTCGTCGCGCTCTTCGCCGCGACGGTCGGCGGTCCGCTCATCAAGATCGCGGGCTTCAGCGCCGCGGTGAAGGCCGGGTTCGCCGGCCTCCGGCCCTCGCGCCGCGACGAGCCGCGGCACACGAAGTAGGCCACGGTCCACGAAGTAGGATCGTTCCCGGATCGACAGCGATCGACGGGAACGGCGATCGGCAAGGAGAGCGCGCGATGAACAGAGCCCTACTGCTCGGCACCGGCGTCGGAATCGGCACCGTGCTCGGCTTCGGGGTGGCGCATCTCGTCAGCCGCACCCCCGCGGGTGCCCGGTTCTTCGACGGCCTCAACGGCCGGCTGCAGGGGCTCGGCGCCGCCATGCGGACCGGCTACCGCGAGCGCGAGGCCGAGCTGCGCGCCGCCATCGGCGACGCCGAGGCCGCCGTCGCCGCCCTCGACCACTGATCGACCACACCTTCACCCGTGGCGGATCCCCGCCACCCACTTCTCGAACAACGGACACCATGCAGACTGCAGAAATCCGCCAGCGCTGGCTCGACTACTTCGCCTCGCGCGGCCACACCGTCGTCCCCTCCGCCTCCCTGGTGAGCGACGACCCGACGCTGCTGTTCACGGTGGCCGGCATGGTGCCGTTCGTGCCGTACCTCACCGGGCTCGTCCCCGCGCCGTACCCGCGCGCCACGAGCGTGCAGAAGTGCATCCGCACGAACGACATCGAGGAGGTCGGCAAGACCCCGCGGCACGGCACGTTCTTCCAGATGAACGGCAACTTCTCCTTCGGCGACTACTTCAAGGAGCAGGCGATCGCCTACGCCTGGGAGTTCCTCACCTCAGCGGAGGACGAGGGCGGTCTCGGCTTCGACCCGAAGGACCTCTGGGTCACGATCTACGAGGACGACGACGACGCGTTCCAGTACTGGAAGCAGACGGCGAACCTGCCGGACGAGCGCATCCAGCGCCTCGGCAAGGGCACGAACTACTGGTCCACCGGCCAGCCGGGACCCGCCGGCCCCTGCTCGGAGATCTTCTTCGACCGCGGACCGGCTTACGGCGCCGACGGCGGCCCCGCCACCGACGACGACCGGTACGTGGAGATCTGGAACCTCGTGTTCATGGAGTACCTCCGCGGCCAGGGCACCGGCAAGGACGACTTCGAGATCCTCGGCGAGCTGCCGAAGAAGAACATCGACACCGGCATGGGCCTCGAGCGCGTCGCCTTCCTCAAGCAGGGCGTCGAGAACATGTACGAGATCGACCAGGTGCGCCCGGTCCTTGACAAGGCCGCGGAGCTCTCCGGGCGCCGCTACGGCGCGAACCACGACGACGACGTGCGGATGCGCGTCATCGCCGACCACGTGCGCTCGGCGCTCATGCTCATCGCCGACGGCGTCAGCGTGTCGAACGAGGGCCGCGGCTACATCCTCCGCCGCCTGCTCCGCCGCACCGTCCGCGCCATGCGCCTGCTCGGCGTCGAGACGGCGACGTTCCCCGAGCTGTTCCCCGCCTCCCGCGACGCGATGAAGGCCGCATACCCCGAGGTGGAGTCCGACTTCGACCGGATCAGCCGCATCGCCTACGGCGAGGAGGAGACGTTCCTCCGCACCCTGGCGAGCGGCACGAGCATCCTCGACCTCGCCGTCGCGGACACCAAGACCAAGGGGGCCGGCGAGCTTCCGGGCGACACCGCGTTCCTGCTGCATGACACGTTCGGCTTCCCCATCGACCTCACCCTCGAGATGGCGGAGGAGGCGGGCCTCACGGTCAACCGCGCCGAGTTCGACCGGCTCATGGCGGATCAGCGCGCCCGCGCCAAGGCGGACGCGAAGACCAAGAAGACGGCGCTCGCCGACCTGTCGGTCTACAGCGCGTTCCGCGCCAAGGGCGAGACCGTGTTCACCGGCTACGACCTGCTCGAGACGGACACGAGCGTGCTCGGCCTCATCGTGAACGGCGAGTCCGTGCAGAGCGCCGCGGCCGGGGACATCGCCGAGGTCATCCTCGCCGAGACGTCGCTCTACGCGGAGTCCGGCGGCCAGGAGGCCGACGCGGGAAGCATCGTCGGCAACGGCTTCGACCTCGAGGTGCTCGACGTGCAGCGCCCCGTCAAGGGGCTCGTGAGCCACCGCGTGCAGGTGCGGAGCGGCGAGGTCGGCGTCGGCGCGGCCGCGCGCACCGTCGTGGACGCGGAATGGCGCCGCGGCGCGACCCAGGCGCACTCCGGCACCCACCTGGTGCACGCGGCTCTGCGGCAGATCCTCGGCCCGCAGGCGCACCAGTCCGGCTCCTACAACAAGGCCGGTTACCTCCGCCTCGACTTCGCCTGGAACCAGGGCCTGTCGGCCGAGACCCGCAGCGAGATCGAGGAGGTGGCGAACAACGCGATCCGCGAGGACCTCGAGGTCGTCACCCGCGTCCTGCCCCTCGACGAGGCCAAGGCCCTCGGCGCCATGGCGCTGTTCGGCGAGAAGTACGGCGACCTCGTGCGCGTCGTCGACATCGGCGGCCCGTGGTCGCGCGAGCTCTGCGGCGGCACCCACGTGCGGCACAGCAGCGAGATCGGCATCATCAACCTGGTGAGCGAGTCCTCCATCGGCTCGACGAGCCGGCGCATCGAGTCGCTCGTCGGCCGGGACGCGTTCCGCGACCTCGCGACCGAGCGCGCCATCGTGTCCGAGCTCACGGCCAGCCTGAAGACGCCGCGCGAGCAGCTGCCCGACCGCATCTCCGAGCTCCTCGCCAACCTCAAGGCGGCCGAGAAGAAGATCGCGGAGTACGAGTCGCGCCAGCTCGCCGGCCGCGTGCCCGAGCTCGTCGCCTCCGCGACGCGGGTCGGCGAGGTGACCCTGGTCAGCGAGTCGGTCGGCTCTCTCCGCTCCACGGACGAGCTGCGTCAGCTCGTGACGAGCGTGCGCGAGCGCCTCGGCAGCGACGCGGCGGTCGTGGCGTTGGCCGCAGAGGTCTCCGGCAAGCCCGCCGTGATCGTCGCGACCAACCCGGCGGCCCGCGAGACCGGCGTGCGCGCCGGGGTGCTCGCGCGCGGCGCCGCGGGCGTGCTCGGCGGTGGCGGTGGCGGCAAGGACGACCTCGCGCAGGGCGGCGGCTCCGACGTGTCGGCGATCCCCGCCGCACTCGAGTCCGTCACCTCGAACTTGGCGGCATAGCCGTGCGGCGCGGGGTCCGGATCGGCGTCGACGTCGGTAAGGCCCGCATCGGCGTCGCCCGCAGCGACCCCTCCGGCCTGATCGCCACGCCGGTCGTCACCGTGGCGCGGGCTGCCGACGGCGATGCCGACGTGCGCGAGATCCTGGCTGCCGCGACGGAGCACGACGCCATCGAGATCGTCGTCGGCCTGCCCCTGTCGCTCTCCGGCGGGCGCACGCCGTCGACGGATGATGCGGAGCGGTTCGCCGAGCGCATCGCGGCGGCGTCCCCGCTGCCCGTGCGACTTATCGACGAGAGGCTCTCCACCGTCTCCGCGCAGTCGGCGCTCAGCGCGTCCGGCCGGAACACGCGCAAGTCGCGGCCGGTGATAGACCAGGTCGCGGCCGTTATAATCCTGCAACACGCACTCGACAGCGAGCGGGCCGGTGGTAGCGCGCCGGGCACCGTTGTCCTGACCGAAGGACCGTGACCTGACTCCGCAGCCTCCGCCGCGACTCCCGAACACCGGCAGCGACGCCGATGCCGGGCCCGCGCGCGACCCATTCGCCGACCTCTTCTCCGCCGAGCCCGAGAAGGCCGCCCCGACGTCGGGATCCGGCGCCCGACGGCCGGGCAGGCCCACGCGGCCGGGTCGCCGCCGCCATCCGAAGTGGCCGTACGTGCTCGTCGTCCTCGCGCTGCTGCTCGGCGGCGGCGTCGCGTTCGTGATGGGCACCGTCGTGCCCGCGGTCCAGGGCATCTTTGCCCCCGAGGAGGCGGACGACTACACCGGCGCCGGTGAGGGCGAGGTGCTCGTTGTGGTCTCCTCCGGCGACACCGGCACGACCATCGCCGAGATGCTCGAGGCCGAGGGCGTCGTCAAGTCCTCCGATGCCTTCTACGAGGCCGTCATCGGCCGCAGCCCCGAGCCGGTGTTCCAGCCCGGCACCTACTCGGTCGCCCAGAAGATGAGCGCGTCCGCCGCCCTCGACCGGCTCCTCGACCCGGCGAGCCGGGTGGAGGACACCGTGGTCATCCCCGAGGGCACGTCGGTGCGCGGCATCCTCCCCCTGATCGCGGAGTCGACCGAGATCCCGCTCGCCGATCTCGAGGCCGCCGCGGCGGACTTCGGCTCGTACGGGCTGCCCGCCGAGGCGCCGAGCCTCGAGGGCTACCTCTTCCCCGCGACGTACCAGTTCCAGCCCGGGACGACGGCGCGCGACGCCATCCAGCAGCTCGTCGACCGCCAGTTCAAGGCGCTCAACGACGCCGGCGTGCCCGAGGGGGACCGGCACCGCGTGCTCACCCTCGCGTCGATCATCCAGCGCGAGGCGCGCTACTCGGACGACTTCTTCAAGGTCTCCCGCGTGTTCACCAACCGCCTGGACATCGACATGCCGCTGCAGTCGGACGCCACGGTCTCCTACGGCGCCAACTCGACCGGCCGGGTCTCCACGACCGACGCCGAGCGCGCGGACCCGAACCCCTACAACACGTACGTGTACACGGGCCTCCCCGTGGGCCCGATCTCGAACCCGGGGGACCTGGCGATCAAGGCCGCGATGTCGCCGGCGGACGGCCCGTGGCTGTACTTCGTGACGGTCAACACGCTCACCGGCGAGACGAAGTTCTCCGAGACCCTCGGCCAGCACGAGGCAGCGGTTGCGGAGTGGCAGCAGTTCATGCGGGACAACCCCGGCAATGAGTGACGCGCGGGCCGTGCGCCTCGCGGTGCTCGGGTCGCCCATCGCGCATTCGCTCTCGCCCGCCCTGCAGGGGGCCGCGTACCGGACGCTCGGCCTGGACTGGGACTACGGCATCCGCGAGGTGACAGCCGATGGCCTCGCCGGCTTCCTCGCGGGGCTCGGTCCCGAGTGGCGCGGCCTGTCGCTGACCATGCCGCTGAAGCGGACGGTGCTGCCCCTGCTCGACGCGATCGACCCGGTGGCCGAGGCGACCGGCGCCGCGAACACGGTGCTGATCGGCCGCGACTCGGGACGGCGGACCCTGACCGGCTTCAACACCGACGTCCACGGCGTCGCCCGGTCCCTGCGGGACGCCGGGGTCGACCGGGTGGGCACGGCGCGCGTGCTCGGCGGCGGGGCGACGGCCGGATCGGTCATCGCCGCCCTCGCGGACCTGGGCGCCGAGCGCATCCGCGTGACCGTGCGCGACGTCTCCCGGGCGGCGGACCTCGCCGACCTCGGCGGGCGACTCGGTGTCGACGTCGCGCTGCACGTCTTCGGCGACGGCGCAGACCGGGCTGATGACCCGCCGGACGTCGTGGCGAGCACGCTGCCCGCCGTGGCCGGTGCTCCGGTGGACTTCCCCGACGACGTGGCGCGGAAGGCCGTGCTGTTCGACGTCGTCTACGCGCCGTGGCCGACGCCGCTCGCCGCACGGTGGCTCTCCGTCGGCGGCAGGGTGGTGCCGGGCATCGACATGCTCATCCATCAGGCGCTGCTGCAGGTGCGCATCTTCGTGGGCGGCGACCCCGCCGTCCCGCTGCCCGACGAGGCGTCCGTGCTCGCCGCCATGGCCGCGAGCGTCGACCGGGAGCTCGGTCGCGACTGGCGAGGCCCCGTCGCTGTGGGAGGATTTTAGGCATGCTGCGCTGGTTGACCGCCGGGGAATCCCACGGCCCCGAACTCCTTGCCATTCTCGAGGGGTTGCCCGCGGGCGTGCCCGTGTCCCTCGACGACATCCGCGCCGACCTCGCCAGGCGCAAGCTCGGCTACGGCCGCGGCGCCCGCATGAAGTTCGAGCAGGACGAGCTGAACCTCTCCGGCGGCGTCGTGCACGGCCGCACCATCGGCAGCCCCGTCGCCGTGCGGATCGGCAACACGGAGTGGCCGAAGTGGGTCGACGTGATGAGCCCCGAGCCCGTGGCGCCCGAGGCGCTGAAGGGCGGCCGCGCCGCCCCGCTCACCCGCCCCCGCCCCGGCCACGCCGACCTCGTGGGCATGCAGAAGTACGGCTTCGACGAGGCCCGCCCGGTGCTCGAGCGCGCCAGCGCACGCGAGACGGCGGCGCGCGTCGCCCTCGGCGCGGTCGCCCGCTCGTTCCTCGCCGAGCTCGGCATCACGCTCGTGAGCCACACGCTCTCCATCGGTCCCGTGCGCGTGCCCGAGGACGCGCCGCTGCCGACGCCGTCCGACGTCGCCGCCCTCGACGGCGATCCACTGCGCTGCTTCCACGCCGAGACCTCCGCCCGCATGGTCGAGGAGGTGGACGCCGCCCACAAGGACGGCGACACCCTCGGCGGCATCGTCGAGGTGCTCGCCTACGACCTGCCGCCCGGCCTCGGCTCGCACGTGCACTGGGACCGCAGGCTCGACTCGCAGCTCGCGGCCGCGCTCATGGGCATCCAGGCCATCAAGGGCGTCGAAGTCGGCGACGGCTTCCTCACCACGACGCGTCGCGGATCGCAGGCGCACGACGAGCTGCTGCCGTCCACCGACGGCATCGCGCGCGCGAGCGACCGCGCCGGCGGCACCGAGGGCGGCATGAGCACCGGTACCGTGCTGCGCGTCCGCGCGGGCATGAAGCCCATCGCGACGGTGCCGCACGCGCTGCGCACCATCGACGTGGCCACCGGCGACGTCGCCCAGGCGCACCACCAGCGCTCGGACGTGTGCGCCGTTCCCGCAGCGGGCGTCGTGGCCGAGGCCATGGTCGCGCTGACGCTGGCGAACGCCGTGCTCGAGAAGTTCGGCGGCGACTCGGTGCTCGAGACGCGCCGCAACCTCGACGGCTACCTCGCCGCCATCCCGGAGGCGCTGCGCACGAGCGCGTCCCCGGCCCTGCTCTAGTGGCGATCGTCCTCATCGGCCCGCCCGCCGCGGGCAAGACGAGCGTGGGACGCAAGCTCGCCAGGCGGCTGGGGATCGAGTTCGTCGACACCGACAAGCTCATCGTCGCCGCGCACGGACCCATCGCCGACATCTTCCGGGAACACGGCGAGCCGCACTTCCGCGCCATCGAGCGGGAGACCGTGGCCGAGGCCCTCCGGCGGGACGCCGTCGTCTCGCTGGGCGGGGGAGCCGTGCTGCACCCGGACACGAGGAGCGACCTCGCCGGCGGACCGGTCGTGCTGCTCACCGTGAGCCGCGAGGCCGTGGAGGCCAGGATCGGCGGGTCGAAGCGGCCGCTCGTGCAGGGCATCGACTCGTGGCAGGCGCTCGTGGACGCGCGGGCCGACCTCTACGCGTCGCTCGCCTCCGTGACATTCGACACCTCGGAACGCCCGATCTCGTCGATCGTGGCCGACATCGCAGACTGGGTAGGGGAGAGCAGATGACCGACACCGCGAACGGAAGCACCGAGATCCGCGTCACGGGGGCGACCCCGTACTCGATCCACGTGGGCACGGGCGTGCTCGGCCGCCTGGCGGGGGAGCTCGGCCAGAAGGTGCGCAAGGTGCTGATCGTGCACGCGCCGCCGCTCGGCCAGCTCGCCGAGCAGCTGCGTGAGGAGCTGCGCGGAAGCTACGAGGTGTACCTCGCCGAGGTGCCGGACGCCGAGGGTGCCAAGCGCGTCGAGGTCGCCGCGTTCTGCTGGAAGATCATGGGCACGACCGACTTCACCCGGTCCGACGCCGTCGTGGCGTTCGGCGGGGGAGCGACGACGGACCTCGGCGGCTTCGTGGCGGCGACCTGGCTGCGCGGCGTGAAGCTCGTGCAGATCCCGACCACCGTGCTCGGCATGGTGGACGCGGCCGTGGGCGGCAAGACCGGGATCAACACCGACGAGGGCAAGAACCTGGTCGGGGCGTTCTACGCGCCCGCCGCCGTGCTCGTCGACTTCGACCTGCTCGCGAGCCTGCCGCGCAACGAGATCCTCGCCGGCTTCGCCGAGATCGTGAAGGCCGGCTTCATCGCCGAGCCCGAGATCCTCGACCTGCTCGAGGCGGACGTCGACGCGACAACCGACCCGACGACGCCGCAGTTCCGGCGAGCCGTCGAACTGGCGATCGCGATGAAGGCCCGCGTGGTGAGCGACGACTTCACCGAGCAGGGGCAGCGCGAGATCCTCAACTACGGCCACACCCTCGGCCACGCCATCGAGCACGCCGAGCGCTACCAGTGGCGGCACGGCGCCGCCGTCTCGATCGGCATGGTGTTCGCGGCCGAGCTGTCGCGGCTCACCGGGTCGCTGAGCGACGAGGCCGTCGACCGGCACCGCCGCATCCTCGAGTCGCTGACGCTGCCGATCAGCTACCCGGCCGGTCGCTGGCAGACGCTGCTCGCGACGATGCAGCGGGACAAGAAGGCCCGCGCGGGGATGCTGCGCTTCATCGCGCTCGACGACATCGCGAAGCCGACCGTGCTGAACGGCCCGGAGGAGTCGATCCTCTTCGCCGCCTACCAGGAGATCGCCTCCTAGGTGGGGCTGGGGCGCGCGGCCGCTGAGCCATGCGATCCCTGAGCCATGCGGTCCCTGAGCCTGTCGAAGGGACGTGACGTCGCTTCGACAGGCTCAGCGACCGTGTGGGCTCAGCGACCGTATGGGCTCGGCGATCGACACCTGGGGCGCGGCGTTAGGCTCGGGGACCATGAGCAGCGCGCCGGCCACGACCGCCACCGTCCTCGTCCTCAACGGACCGAACCTCGGTCGCCTCGGCAGCCGCGAGCCCGACGTCTACGGCACCGGGTCGCTCGAGGACCTGCGGGGCGTGCTCGAGGCTGATGCCGCCGGCCTCGCCGCTATCGACCTGCGGCAGACGAACGACGAGGCCGAGCTCATCGGCTGGCTGCACGAGGCGGTCGACGCGGAGCTGCCGGTGATCCTCAACCCCGCCGCCTTCACGCACTACTCCTACGCCCTGCGCGACGCCGCCGCGTTGGTGACGAAGGCGGGCCTGCCGCTGCTCGAGGTGCACCTGTCGAATCCGCACGCGCGGGAGGAGTTCCGGCACACGAGCGTCATCTCCGCGGTCGCGACCGGGGTCATCGCCGGGCTCGGCTTCGGCTCCTACCGGCTCGCGCTCGCGCACGTGCTGGGCAGCTACCGCTAAGCTAGACCGTCGGACCGCGCGTTCCGCCCGTCTCCACGCGCCCTCGCTCTCCCCGATCCCCAAGGAATTCTCTTCACTATGGCTTCAACCGCGGACATCCGTAACGGCGTCGTGCTCAACATGGACGGCCAGCTCTGGACCGTCATCGAGTTCCAGCACGTCAAGCCCGGCAAGGGTGGCGCGTTCGTGCGCACCAAGGTCAAGAACGTGATGAGCGGCAAGGTCGTCGACCGCACGTTCAACGCCGGCGCGAAGATCGAGACCGAGACCGTGGACCGCCGCGACTTCACCTACCTGTACCAGGACGGCGACGGCTACGTCTTCATGGACGCGACCGACTACGACCAGATCACGTTGTCGGCCGCCCAGGTCGGCGACGCCGCGAACTACCTGCTCGAGAACCAGACCGTCACGGTCGCGCTGCACAACGGCGACCCGCTCTACGTCGAGCTGCCCGCATCCGTCGTGCTCGAGATCACCTACACCGAGCCCGGCCTGCAGGGCGACCGCTCGACCGGTGGCACCAAGCCCGCGACCGTCGAGACCGGCTACCAGATCCAGGTGCCGCTGTTCCTCGAGACCGGCACGAAGGTCAAGGTGGACACCCGCACGGGCGACTACCTCGGCCGCGTCAACTAGCGCTCCGCGCGCGGAAGAGACGCCATGAGTGCAAGGACCAAGGCGCGCAAGCGCGCCCTCGACGTGCTGTACGTCGCGGACGTGCGTCAGATCTCCATCCAGGAGTCGCTCGACGCCGAGGCCGCCCGCGCGCGCCTGAACCCGGAGCGCGACTCGTCTTGGGCGTACGCGCGCCAGCTCGTCACCGGCGTGATGGACCACTTCGACGAGATCGACGAGCTCATCGTCACGTTCTCGGTGAACTGGACGCTCGCGCGCATGCCCACCATCGACCGCGCCATCCTGCGGCTCGGCATCTGGGAGATCCTCTACAACGACGAGGTG
Source organism: Planctomonas deserti (assembly GCF_003067705.1). GTDB lineage: Bacteria > Actinomycetota > Actinomycetes > Actinomycetales > Microbacteriaceae > Planctomonas > Planctomonas deserti. The sequence continues at coordinate 242,409 of NZ_QANL01000004.1, read as the reverse complement.
CCGAACGGCGTCGCGATCTCGGAGGCCGTGGAGCTCGCCCAGACGCTCAGCACGGACGACTCCGCGAGCTTCGTCAACGGCATGCTCGCCCGCATCGCCCAGACCGCGGGTTAGAGACCGCGCCTGCGGTTCACCGCGTTCCGTTGGCTCCGGTGCCTCTCGGCCTCCTGTCGCTCAGGCGGCAGTCGATACTCGTCCCCCGACGCAATTCAGCAGATCCGCGCCGACTCGCCGCTGGCCGGTCCGGACACGCCGAAGCGCCCTCGGGATCTGCTGAGATGCGTCGGGTGCGGGACGGGATCTGCTGAGTTGCGTCGGGTGTGGGGCGGGATCTGCTGAGTTGCGTCGGGTGCCGGGCGGGATCTGCTGAGTTACGTCGAACCACAGGGTGAGTCCGGTGCAACGGGCACTGGCCCCGTGTCGGCGGGGTGGCGCAGAATGCCTGCATGGCCGGTGCGCACACCACGAACTACTACGACACCTTCATCGCGGTCGCGGAGGACAGCACGGCCGCCGGGGCGAGCGCTCCGCCCGAGCGCACGCCGGCGAGCGTCGCCGAGCTCACCTTCCGCATGATCGCCGAAAACCCGTACCGGTACACCTCGGACGACGTCCAGTTCACGGTGTGGGCGGACCGCCGCGGCATCCCGGAGGAGGAGCGCGCCGAGGCCCGCGCGCAGTTCTTCGCGAAGGGGCAGCCGTGCCTGCGCTCCAGCGACCTCGGCAAGCGATACGGCTGGGGCGTGCACTCGGACGCCGAGGGTCGCGTCGCGCTGGTCGGGCTCGGCTCGGCGGAGTACGCGCGGCTGGAGTCGGGCGCGGCGCCGTCGGGAGGCGCGGTCACCGTCACGCGCGCCATGCGGTCCCGCCGCGCGACCTGACCCGGCGGCGCTCCTGCGGCGCCGGCAGCCGCACCGCTTCCACCGCGCCCGGCTGCCGCGCGAGCGACTCGCATCGGAACCCGACCTGCACACATCCGGCCGCATGCCCGCGCCCTCGTCGGTGTGCACAACCGCGGCACACGACCGAGGCGGAATGCTACCGAGCCGCAGTCGCGCGGCGCAGGACCGGTCTCGTACGTTGCGCCGCGTTACGGCATCGTTTGGCCGCGGGGACGGGCCCGCATAGTTTCGCAGCGTGACCTACGCCTCCGCCCCCGCGACCGCCGGCGCACCGCCGCGCGCGCTCCCGGTGCGGCTGACCGGGGTCACCCGGAGCTTCCCCGCCCCGTCCGGCGGCCGGCGCACGGTCCTCGACGGCATCGACCTCGAGGTCGGCGCGGGGGAGATCGTCGCCCTCCTTGGCCCGTCCGGATGCGGCAAGTCGACCCTGCTGCGCCTGATCAGCGGCCTCGACGCCCCGGACGCCGGCTCCGTGACCATCGACTCCGCCCCGGTGCAGCCGGTGGACCAGCGCTGCGCCGTCGCGTTCCAGGAGCCGCGCCTGCTGCCCTGGCGCACCATCGCGCACAACGTGCAGCTCGGCCTGCCCCGGGGCACGGACCGTGCGACCGGGTCCGCCCGCGTCGCCCATCTGCTCGAGCTCGTGGGACTCGGCGAGTCCGGCGGGCTGCGGCCCCGCCAGGTGTCGGGCGGCATGGCCCAGCGCGCCTCCCTGGCCCGGGCGCTCTCCCGCACGCCGGGGGTCCTCGTGCTCGACGAGCCGTTCGGTGCCCTCGACGCGCTCACCCGCCTGCGGATGCAGGACCTCCTGCTCGACGTGCACAGCGCGGAGCCGACGACGGTGATCCTCGTGACCCACGACGTCGACGAGGCGCTGTACCTCGCCGACCGCGTCGTCCTGCTCGGCACGAACCCGAACGGCGACGGGGCGGGCGTCCATAGGATCGTCTCCGTGCCCGGCCACCGCCCGCGCGACCGCGCGCACCCCCGCCTCGCGGAGCTGCGCGTCGACCTGCTCGAGGGACTCGGCGTCCCTCGGCACCACGAGACCCCCACCGCACGCTAGGAGCACCACCATGACCCGACGACGCCCCCTGCTCGCCCTCGCCGCTTCGGCGGCGGCGGCCGCGCTCCTGCTCACGGGCTGCGCCGCAGGCGAGGGGTCCGCCATCGCGGACAACGAGCCGACCGCCGCCCCCGACGAGGAGCAGCGCTGGAGCGACGACACGCTCACGCTCGACTTCGCCACCTACAACCCGCTGAGCCTCGTCGTGAAGGACCAGGGCTGGCTGGAGGACGCGACGAGCGGCGACGTCACCGTGACCTGGGTGCAGTCGGCGGGCTCGAACAAGGCCAACGAGGCGCTGCGCGCCGGCGCGGTCGACGTCGGCTCCACCGCAGGATCCGCGGCGCTGCTCGCCCGGTCCAACGGCTCGCCGATCAAGACCATCGACATCTACTCGCAGCCCGAGTGGTCCGCCATCGTCGTCGGCGCGAACTCGCCGCTCACAAGCGTCAGCGAGCTCGCGGGCAAGAAGGTCGCGGCCACCAAGGGCACCGACCCCTACTTCTTCCTGCTGCAGGCGCTCGAGGAGGCCGGCGTGCCGCTCGAGAGCGTCGACGTGCAGAACCTGCAGCACGCGGACGGCAAGACCGCCCTCGAGAACGGCAGCGTCGACGCCTGGGCCGGGCTCGACCCGCTCATGGCCACAAGCGAGGCGACCGCCGGATCCCGGCTGCTGTACCGCAACGTCGACTTCAACACCTACGGCTTCCTCAACGCCACCGAGGACTTCCTCGAGGAGTCTCCCGACCTCGCCCAGCTCGTCGTCAACGCGTACGAGAAGGCGCGCGAGTGGGCGCAGGAAAACCCCGAGGAGACCGCCGGGATCCTTGCGGAGGCGGCGGGCATCGACCCGGCCATCGCCACGGCGACGCTCGAGCGCACGACGCTCGACATCGACCCCGCGCCCGGGAAGACGCAGCGCGACGTGCTCGAGATCGTCGGCCCCATCTTCGTGGAGTCCGGCGACGTGCCGAACCAGGAGCAGGTGGACGACGCGCTCGACTCCCTATTCGATGACAGCTACGCCTCACGGGCGAACCCGGACGCGCTGAACTGATGATCCAGACCGGGCAGGAGACGGGGAGCGAGGCGCGCGCCGACGCGCTCGGGGCGCCCACCGGTGTCACGGCGGGCACCGCCGCCGCGCGTGCGGTCGAGCACGACGGTCGGCAGGCGGAGCCGCAACGCTCCGCGAGTCTCGTGCAGTTCGTCTCCTCCTGGGGCTTCTCGGCGGCGGGTACCGCCACGGGCACCGACCGCGCGGGCGACCGCGCCGGCGGGCGCTTCGTGGCCCGCCGCACTCGCGTGCTCGTCGGGCTGATCCTGCCCGTCCTGCTGCTCGCCGTCTGGTACGCCGTCACGGCGACGGGTGTGGTGCCCGCCTACCGGCTTCCCGGGCCGGTCGCGGTGTGGCAATCCGGCGTCGACCTGCTCCAGCGTGGAGTCCTCGGCCCCTACGTCGCCATCTCGACGCAGCGCGTGCTGCTCGGATTCGCGGCCGGCGCGGCCGTCGGCATCGTGCTCGGGGCGCTCGTGGGGCTGTCCCGCTTCGCCGATCTGCTGCTCTCGCCGACGATCGGCGGCGTCCGTGCCGTTCCGTCGCTCGCCTGGGTGCCGCTGCTGCTGCTCTGGGTGGGCATCAACGAGGACTCGAAGGTGCTGCTCATCGCCATCGGTGCGATGTTCCCCGTGTACACCACCGTCGCGGGCGCGCTGCGCCACGTGGACCCGCACCTCGTCGAGGCGGGCCGGGCATTCGGCCTGCGCGGCGTCTCGCTGCTCACGTCGGTGCAGCTTCCCGCCGTGCTTCCCGCCGTGGTCTCCGGCCTCCGGCTCGCCCTCGCCCAGGCCTGGCTGTTCCTCGTGGCCGCGGAGCTCATCGCGTCCTCGATGGGCCTCGGCTTCCTGCTCATCGACTCGCAGAACAACGGCAGGGTCGACCGGATGCTGCTCACGATCGTGCTGCTCGCCGTGCTCGGCAAGACGACGGATGCGCTGCTCGGCCTGGCCGAGCGCTGGCTCCTGAAGCGGTGGCGCTGACGTGACCGCGGCAGCCGACCTCCTCGCGGAGGCCCCGAACTCCTTCGCGCCTCCCGCGCACATCGCCGCGTCGGCCAACGTGACCGCCGATGCCTGGGCCGAGGCGGAGGCCGACCCCATCGCGTTCTGGGAGCGTGCGGCAGAGCGCCTCGACTGGAGCGAGCGCTGGCACACGGCGCACACCTGGACGCCCGCGCTCGACGAGGACGGCGCACCGCGGATCCCCGAGGCCCGCTGGTTCGTCGGCGGCAGGCTCAACGTCGCCGTCAACTGCGTCGACCGGCACGTCGCCGCGGGGCGCGGCGACAAGGTGGCGCTGCACTTCGAGGGCGAGCGCGGGGACCGGCGCACCGTGACCTACGCGGACCTGCAGCGCGAGGTGAGCCGGGCGGCCAACGCCCTCACCGCGCTCGGGATCGGGCAGGGCGACCGCGTCGTCGTGTACCTGCCCGTGCTCGTGGAGACGATCGTCGTCACGCTCGCCATCGCGCGCGTCGGCGCCGTGCACTCCCTCGTCTTCGGCGGGTTCTCGGCCGAGGCCCTCAAGTTCCGGGTGGAGGACACCGGTGCCAAGCTGCTCGTGACGAGCGACGGCCAGTTCCGCCGGGGCGAGCCGCACGCCACCAAGGCGAACGCGGACGCGGCCGTGGCGGACACCGCCGCCAACGCCATCGAGCACGTGCTCGTCGTGCGGCGGACGGGCCAGGACGTCGACTGGACGCCCGGTCGCGACGTCTGGTGGCACGACGTCGTGGACACCGCCCCGGACGTGCACGAGCCGGACGCCTTCGAGGCGGAGACGCCGCTGTTCATCATGTACACGTCGGGCACGACGGGGAAGCCGAAGGGGCTCGTGCACACGAGCGGCGGCTACCTCACCCAGGCGTCGTGGGCGCACTGGGCGCACTTCGACGTGAAGGAGGACGACGTGCACTGGTGCACGGCCGACCTCGCCTGGGTCACCGCGCACACCTACGAGATCTACGGGCCGCTGTCGAACGGCATGACGCAGGTGATCTACGAGGGCACCCCGAACACTCCACATCCCGGCAGGCACGCCGAGATCATCGAGCGCTACGGCGTGACCACCTACTACACAGCCCCCACGCTGGTGCGGAGCCTGATGAGTTGGTTCCCTGACGGGATCACCGGCTACGACCTGTCGTCCATCCGTCTGCTCGGCTCCGTCGGCGAGGCGATCAACCCCGCGGCCTGGACATGGTTCCGGGAGCAATTCGGGGCGGGCACGGCCCCGGTGATCGACACGTGGTGGCAGTCGGAGACCGGCGCCGCCATCCTCGCGCCGCTGCCCGGCGTCACCACCCTGAAGCCGGGCTCGGCCACGCGACCGCTGCCCGGGCTCTCCGCCCGCGTCGTGAGCGACGACGGCCAGGATGCGGCCCCGGGGGAGAGCGGCTACCTCGTGCTCGACCGGCCCTGGCCGGCGATGGCCCGCACGGTGTGGGGCAACCCCGAGCGATACCGCTCCGCCTACTGGGAGCGGTTCGCCGCCCAGGGCCTCTACTTCGCGGGCGACGGGGCCAAGCGCGACGAGGACGGCGACATCTGGCTCCTCGGCCGCGTCGATGAGGTCATCAACGTGTCCGGTCACCGGCTGTCCACCATCGAGATCGAGTCGGCCCTCGTGTCGTCGCCGCTCGTGGCGGAGGCGGGCGTGACCGGGTACGACGACCCGCTGACCGGGCAGGCCATCGCGGCCCTCGTCATCCCGCGCATCCGGAACCGGCCGGCGGCGGATGACGTCGAGGGCTGGCGCGCGCTCGGCGCATCCCTGAGCGGCGAACTCCGTGCGCACGTGGCCCACTCGATCGGCCCGGTGGCCAAGCCGAAGCGCGTGATCCTCGTGCCCGACCTGCCGAAGACCCGGTCGGGCAAGATCCTGCGCCGCCTGCTCGCCGACCTGCTCCAGGGCCGGGAGCTGGGCGACGCGACGTCGCTGCAGAACCCCGAGGCGGTCGACGCGATCCGCGCCATCCTCGCCCACTGAGCGGCGAGTCGCCCCTTCGGTCGGTGACTACACGGTCGCTCATTGCACGGTCGCTGAGCCTGTCGAAGCGACGGGAGGCGTCCTGCCGGGTCCGTCGCGTCCCTTCGACAAGCTCAGGGACCGTGATCGTCGCGATAAGGAGGTTGGATGTCCGCAATTCAGGCTGTGTTGCGACACGCCGCATCTTGGCGCCTCGAAACGCGGCGTGTCGCAGCTGAGCCTGAATCCGGAACGGGGTCGGGGATTGGGCGCGTCCCTTCGACGAGCTCAGGGACCGTGTGCCTCGCACTCGCGGGTACGGGGGCGGGTCGCGCGGAACGGTAGGGTGGAGGCAATAGACGTCCTTTAAGTTCCGTCCTGTGAGGCGGGGAAGGAGGTCAGGTTGAGCGCACGCACCGTGCTGCATCAGGCTGATATCGCCCGGGCTCTGACCCGCATCTCGCACGAGATCCTCGAATCGAACCGCGGATCTGCCTCCCTCGTGGTGCTCGGCATCCCGACCCGGGGCGCGACCCTCGCCCGCCGCATCGGCGGCATCCTCGCGGGCATCGACCCGGAGCTCGGCTCGGACACCGTCGGCACGCTCGACGTGACGATGTACCGCGACGACCTCTCGCGCAACCCGCTCCGCGCGAGCTCGCCGACACAGCTGCCCGCGGGCGGCATCGACGGCAAGACCGTCGTGCTCGTGGACGATGTGCTCTACTCCGGCCGCACCATCCGCGCCGCCCTCGACGCGCTCAGCGACCTCGGCCGCCCCCGCGCGGTGCGGCTCGCCGTCCTCGTCGACCGCGGTCACCGCGAGCTGCCCATCCGCGCCGACTTCGTGGGCAAGAACCTGCCGACCTCGTCAGACGAGCGCATCTACGTGCGCCTCGACGAGGTGGACGGCGAGGAGTTCGTGAGCGTCGCGTCCGGCGAGGACGCGCACGGCGCGCACGGCGCGCCCGGCGCGCCCGGCACGCCCGGCACGCACGGCGCGCCCACCCCGGGATCGGGGGCCCGCCCGTGAGGCACCTCCTCTCCACGCGCAACCTCTCCCGCGACGACGCCGTGCGCATCCTCGACATCGCCGAGGACATGGCCGACGTCGCGACGCGCGAGGTCAAGAAGCTGCCCACCCTCCGCGGCCGCACGGTCGTGAACCTCTTCTTCGAGGACTCGACCCGCACCCGCATCTCCTTCGAGGCAGCGGCGAAGCGGCTCTCGGCGGACGTCATCAACTTCAGCGCGAAGGGCTCCAGCGTCTCGAAGGGCGAGAGCCTGAAGGACACCGCGCAGACCCTCGAGGCCATGGGGGCGGACGGCGTCGTCGTGCGCCACCCCTCCTCGGGCGCCCCGCAGACCCTCGCGCAGAGCGGCTGGATCGACGCCGGCATCGTCAACGCGGGCGACGGCACCCACGAGCACCCCACCCAGGCCCTGCTCGACGCGTTCACCATCCGCCGCCGGATGCACGGCTCGGCGGCCCGCGGGCGCGACCTCGACGGCGTCTCCGTGGTCATCGTCGGCGACATCCTGCACTCCCGGGTCGCCCGCTCGAACGTGTGGCTGCTCACGACGCTCGGCGCCTCGGTGACGCTCGTCGCACCGCCCACCCTGTTCCCCGTCGGCATGGGCACCTGGCCGGCCGACGTGCGCTACGACCTCGACGCGGCCATCGACGACGTGCGCCCGGACGTCGTCATGATGCTGCGCATCCAGGCCGAGCGGATGCGCGCGGCGTTCTTCCCGAACAGCCGCGAGTACGCGCGGGTCTGGGGTCTCGACGACGCGCGGACCGCGCGTCTGGCCCCGGGTAGCATTGTCATGCATCCCGGCCCCATGAATCGGGGTCTCGAGATCTCCGCGGCGGCGGCCGATTCGACCCGGTCGACGGTGCGTGAGCAGGTCGCCAATGGTGTCTCCGTGAGAATGGCAGTGTTGTACCTCCTCCTCGCGGGCGGAGGAGAGGTTTGAGCATGAGCGCGCACGAGTACCTGATCAGGGGCGCCCGCCTCGTCGACGACCGCACGGTCGATCTGCGGCTGTCGGGCGACCGGATCACCGAGGTCGGTTCCGGCGTCGACGCCTCGGGCGCGACCGTGCTCGACGCGGACGGGCTGCTCGCGCTGCCGGGCCTCGTCGACCTGCACACTCACCTCCGCGAGCCGGGCTTCGAGCAGAGCGAGACCGTGCTCACCGGCACCCGCGCCGCCGCGAAGGGCGGCTACACCGCCGTCTTCGCGATGGCCAACACGTCTCCGGTCGCCGACACCGCGGGCGTCGTCGAGCAGGTCGAGGCCCTCGGCCGGGCCGCCGGCTACGCCACCGTGCGCCCCATCGGCGCCGTGTCGGTCGGCCTCGCGGGCGAGCAGCTCGCCGAGCTCGGCGCCATGGCGTCGTCGCGGGCGGCCGTCCGGGTGTTCTCCGACGACGGCCACTGCGTCGCCGACCCGCTGCTGATGCGCCGCGCCCTCGAGTACGTCAAGGCGTTCGACGGCGTCATCGCCCAGCACGCCCAGGAGCCGCGGCTCACCGAGGGCGCCTCGATGAACGAGGGCGCGCTGTCCGGGCAGCTCGGCATCACCGGCTGGCCCGCCGTCGCCGAGGAGTCGATCATCGCCCGCGACGTGCTGCTCGCCGAGCACGTCGGCTCGCGCCTGCACGTCTGCCACGTCTCCACCGCCGGCTCCGTCGAGGTGCTGCGCTGGGCGAAGGCGCGCGGAATCGACGTGACCGCCGAGGTCACGCCGCACCACCTGCTGCTCACCGAGGACCTGATCGCCGGCTACGACGCCCGGTACAAGGTAAACCCGCCCCTGCGCGCCGAGGAGGACGTGCTCGCGCTGCGGGCCGGCCTCGCCGACGGCACCATCGACATCGTCGCCACCGACCACGCCCCGCACCCTGTGGAGGCGAAGGACTGCGAGTGGGATGCGGCCGCGTTCGGCATGGTCGGGCTCGAGTCCGCCCTGTCCGTCGTGCAGGCCGCCGTGGTCGACACCGGGATGCTGACCTGGGCCGACGTTGTGCGGGTCATGTCCACGACCCCCGCCCGGATCGGGCGGCTGCGTTCGCATGGCCAGGAGCTGGCCGCGGGCGCGAACGCGAACCTCGTGCTCGTAGACCCGTCGGCCTCCCGGGCGTTCGGCCTCGGCGACCTCGCGGGCAAGGGCATCAACTCGCCCTACCTCAGCCGCACCCTCCCGGGCCGCGTGCACGCCACGTTCCACCTCGGCAGGCCGACCGTCCTCGACGGCGCCGTCCTGCCGGCCGAAGCCGTCTCGGCGGGCGTCGTGCCCGCCGAGGGGTAGGCGCACGTGGACGAGCGCACCATCCCCGCCCTCCTCGTGCTGCTGGTGCTCGTCGGCATGCTGTTCGCGATGTACGCCGGCTGGCGTGCCCGTGGACGACGCCAGGCCGCACTGCCCGCGCCGGCCGGCCCGCCCGCCGAGCTCGGCCGCACGCTCGCGGAGGCGGACGCCCTGTACGTGGCGACGACGGCCGCGGGCCGGCCGCTCGACCGCATCGTCGTCGGCGGGCTCGGCTTCCGCGCCCGCGCCGTCGTGCGGGTGACCGACCGCGGCGTGCTGCTCGACCTCGCCGGGACGCCCGACATCTTCGTCGCCGCGTCGGTGATCCGCGGCGCCGGCCTCGGCACCTTCGCGATCGACCGCGTCGTCGAGACCGGTGGCCTCGTCGTGCTCACCTGGCTGCTCGACGTGCCGGGCGATGTGGCCGTCGACACCTACCTCCGCGTGACGGACGCGGCCGAGCGCGACGCGCTGCTCGCCGCCCTCACCACACTCTCCCCGGCCTCCGACGGCACGGGAACGACCGGGTCCGCTGACCCGAACGGAAGGAACCCACGCACGTGACACTCTCCCCAGCAGTCCTGGTGCTCGAGGACGGCGCCCGCTACACCGGCCGCGCCTACGGGGCGCAGGGCCGAACCCTCGGCGAGGCCGTCTTCGCGACCGGCATGACCGGATACCAGGAGACCATCACCGACCCGTCCTACGCGGGCCAGATCGTGCTCCAGACCGCGCCGCACATCGGCAACACCGGCGTGAATGACGAGGACCAGGAGTCCAGCCGCATCTGGGTCGCCGGCTACGTCGTGCGCGACCCCTCCCGCGTCGTCTCGAACCACCGCGCGAAGCGCAGCCTCGACGCGGACCTCGAGGCCCAGGGCGTCATCGGGATCTCCGGCATCGACACCCGCGCGGTCACCCGGCACATCCGCGACGCGGGCGCCATGCGCGCGGGCATCTTCTCGGGCGACGAGGCCGCCCTGCCCGCCGAGGAGCAGCTCGAGCTGGTGCGCCGCGGCCCCGACATGACCGGGCTCAACCTCTCCGGCCAGGTCTCCACCACCGAGGCGTACACGATCCCCGCCGAGGGCGAGCGCATCGGCTCGGTCGCGGTGCTCGACCTGGGGATCAAGACCGCGACCGTGCGCCACCTCGCCGCCCGCGGGCTCGAGGTGCACGTCGTGCCGCAGTCGATCACGACCGAGGAGCTCGCCGAGCTGAACCCGACCGCCGTCTTCTACTCGAACGGCCCCGGCGACCCCGCCGCGAGCGAGTACCACGTCGAGCTGCTGCGCGACGTGCTGCGCAAGGGCATCCCGTTCTTCGGCATCTGCTTCGGCAACCAGCTTCTCGGCCGGGCGCTCGGCTTCGAGACCTACAAGCTGCCCTTCGGGCACCGCGGCATCAACCAGCCGGTGATGGACCGCAGCACCGGCAAGGTCGAGATCACCTCGCACAACCACGGCTTCGCCGTGCGCGCGCCGCTCGACGGCCCTGTGGACACGCCGGCGGGCTTCGGCCGCGCCGAGGTGAGCCACGTCGACCTCAACGACGACGTGGTCGAAGGCCTCAACTGCCTCGACATCCCCGCCTTCAGCGTGCAGTACCACCCGGAGTCCGCCGCCGGCCCGCACGACTCCACGTACCTCTTCGACCGGTTCGTCGACCTCATCAAGACCGCGCAGGCCGGCGGATCCGCCGCGGCCGCCGAGGTCTCGAACTCCCAGACGCCGAACTCCCAGACGCCGAACGACCAGACGACGAACGACCAGGAAAGCAACTGATGCCCAAGCGCCCCGACATCAACTCCGTCCTCGTCATCGGCTCAGGGCCGATCGTGATCGGCCAGGCCGCGGAGTTCGACTACTCCGGCACCCAGGCGTGCCGCGTGCTGCGCGCGGAGGGCGTCCGCGTCATCCTCGTGAACTCGAACCCGGCCACGATCATGACCGACCCCGACTTCGCCGACGCCACCTACATCGAGCCGATCACGCCGGAGGTGCTCGAGTCGATCATCATCAAGGAGCGGCCGGATGCGGTGCTGCCGACCCTGGGCGGCCAGACCGCGCTCAACGCGGCCATCGAGCTCGACCGCCTCGGCATCCTCGCCAAGCACGGTGTCGAGCTGATCGGCGCGAAGGTCGAGGCCATCCAGAAGGGTGAGGACCGCCAGCTCTTCAAGCAGCTCGTGCTCGAGTCCGGCGCGGACGTCGCCCGGTCGCACATCGCGCACACGGTCGAGGAGGCCGTCGACTTCGCCGAGGACCTCGGCTACCCGCTGGTCGTGCGCCCGTCGTTCACCATGGGCGGCCTCGGCTCCGGCTTCGTCTACACCCGCGACGAGCTCGTGCGCTTCGTCGCGGACGGCCTGCACCAGAGCCCGACGAGCGAGGTCCTGCTCGAGGAGTCCATCCTCGGCTGGAAGGAGTACGAACTCGAGCTCATGCGCGACACGTCGGACAACACCGTCGTGGTCTGCTCCATCGAGAACGTCGACCCCGTCGGCGTGCACACGGGCGACTCCATCACGGTCGCGCCCGCCCTCACGCTCACCGACCGCGAGTACCAGAACCTGCGCGACATCGGCATCGACATCATCCGCCGCGTCGGCGTCGACACCGGCGGCTGCAACATCCAGTTCGCGATCGACCCGGCCAACGGCCGCGTCATCGTGATCGAGATGAACCCCCGCGTGTCCCGCTCCAGCGCCCTCGCCTCGAAGGCGACGGGCTTCCCGATCGCGAAGATCGCGGCGAAGCTCGCGATCGGCTACCGCCTCGACGAGATCCCCAACGACATCACGGGCGTCACCCCCGCGAGCTTCGAGCCCACGCTCGACTACGTGGTCGTAAAGGTGCCCCGCTTCGCGTTCGAGAAGTTCCCGGCCGCCGACACGACGCTCACCACGACCATGAAGTCGGTCGGCGAGGCCATGGCCATCGGCCGCAACTACTCGACGGCCCTGCAGAAAGCCCTCCGCTCGCTCGAGAAGCGCGGCTCGTCGTTCTCCTGGGGCGACGAGAAGCGCGGCGCCGCCGAGCTGCTCGAGATCGCCAGGCGTCCCACCGACGGCCGCATCGTCACCCTGCAGCAGGCGCTGTGGAAGGGCGCGACGGTCGAGCAGGCGTTCGAGGCGACGGGCATCGACCCGTGGTTCCTCGACCAGATCGTGCTCATCAACGAGGTCGCGGACGAGATCCGCGCGTCCGCCGTGCTCGACGAGGCCGTGCTGCGCGTCGCGAAGGACCACGGCTTCTCCGACGCGCAGATTGCTCAGCTGCGCGGGCTGGACGAGGAGGAGGTGCGCCGCGTCCGGCACGAGGCCGGCGTGCGCCCGGTCTACAAGACCGTCGACACCTGCGCCGGCGAGTTCCCGGCCCTCACCCCGTACCACTACTCGAGCTACGACCTCGAGACCGAGGTCGTGGCGAGCGACCGCCGCAAGGTCGTCATCCTCGGCTCCGGCCCGAACCGCATCGGCCAGGGCATCGAGTTCGACTACTCCTGCGTGCACGCCTCGTTCGCCCTCGCCGAGGCCGGGTACGAGACGATCATGATCAACTGCAACCCCGAGACGGTCTCCACCGACTACGACACGAGCGACCGGCTCTACTTCGAGCCGCTGACGCTCGAGGACGTGCTCGAGGTGCTGCACGCCGAGTCGGCGTCCGGTGAGCTCGTCGGCGTCGTCGTGCAGCTCGGCGGCCAGACGGCCCTCGGCCTCGCCAAGGGCCTGGAGGCGGCGGGGATCCCCATCCTCGGCACGTCGCCCGACGCCATCGACCTCGCGGAGGAGCGCGGCCTGTTCTCCGGCATCCTCGACGCCGCGGGACTCGTCGCGCCGCGCAACGGCACGGCGACCGACGTCGTCGAGGCCGTGCGCATCGCCGAGGAGATCGGCTACCCCGTGCTCGTGCGCCCGTCCTACGTGCTCGGCGGCCGCGGCATGGAGATCGTGTTCGACTCGCCGTCGCTCGAGGACTACTTCGACCGGATGCGCGACTCGGCCATCATCGCGCCGAGCAGCCCCCTGCTCATCGACCGCTTCCTCGACGACGCCATCGAGATCGACGTCGACGCCCTGTACGACGGGCACGAGCTCTACGTCGGCGGCGTCATGGAGCACATCGAGGAGGCGGGCATCCACTCCGGCGACTCGAGCTGCACGCTCCCGCCCGTGACCCTGGGCCGCGCTCAGATCGACCGGGTGCGTGAGGCGACCCTTGCCATCGCCGAGGGGATCGGCGTGCGCGGCCTGATCAACGTGCAGTTCGCCATCGGTGCGGGCGTGCTCTACGTGCTCGAGGCGAACCCGCGCGCGTCGCGCACGGTGCCGTTCGTCTCCAAGGCGCTCGGCATCCCGCTGGCCAAGGCCGCGTCGCTCGTCATGGTCGGCACGACCATCGCGGAGCTGCGCGCGAGCGGGCTGCTGCCCGAGCAGGACGGCTCCATCGTCCCTGCGGACTCTCCCGTGGCGGTCAAGGAGGCGGTGCTGCCGTTCAAGCGCTTCCGCACGACGGCGGGCGACATCGTCGACTCGGTCCTCGGCCCGGAGATGCGCTCGACGGGCGAGGTCATGGGCATCGACAGGGACTTCCCGACCGCGTTCGCGAAGAGCCAGCAGGCGGCGTTCGGCGGGCTCCCGCTCTCCGGCACCGTCTTCGTCTCGGTCGCCGACCGGGACAAGCGCTCGATCATCCTCCCCGTGCTGCGCCTGCAGCAGCTCGGCTTCACGATCCTCGCGACCGCGGGCACGGCGGAGGTGCTGATGCGCAACGGCATCCGCGCGGGCGTCGTGCGCAAGTACAGCGAGGGGGAGGAGAGCGAGGTCGGCTCGCCGTCCATCGTCGAGCTCGTGCACCGCAACGAGGTGGACGTGGTCATCAACACGCCGAGCGGCCGCTCCGCCCGCGCGGACGGCTACGAGATCCGCGCGGCCGCGGTCGCCGCGGACAAGGCGCTGTTCACGACGATCGCGCAGCTCTCCGCCGCGGTGGCGTCCTTCGACGCCATCCGGGCGGGCTTCGACGTGAAGTCGCTGCAGGAGTACGCGCTGGACCGGGCGGCCCGGGCGTGATCTCGGCCGCCGGTTTCGGCTCGCGCCTCTCGGCGGTCTTCGCCGGCAGCGGCCGGCTCTGCGTCGGCATCGACCCGCACGAGTTCCTGCTCGACGCGTGGGGCCTGCCGCGCAGCGCCGAGGGCGTGCGCGAGTTCGGCCTCCGGGTCGTCGACGCGGCGGCCGGGCGCGCCGGGATCGTGAAGCCGCAGGTCGCGTTCTTCGAGCGGTACGGATCGGCGGGGTACGCGGCCCTCGAGGAGGTGCTCACCGCCGCCCGCGCGGCGGGCCTGCTCGTGATCGCGGACGCGAAGCGGGGTGACATCGGCACGAGCGTCGACGCCTACGGCGCCGCCTGGCTGACGCCCGGGGCACCGCTGGAGGCGGACGCGCTCACGGTGAGCCCGTATCTCGGCGTCGGCGCGCTTTCCTCGACGTTCGACCTCGCCCACGCGACCGGCAAGGGTGTCTTCGTGCTCGCGGCCACCTCGAACCCCGAGGCGGCCGCCGTGCAGCGGCTCGGCATCGCCGCCGAGATCGTGGAGGAGGTGGACGAGTGGAACGCGGAGCACCCGCCGCGCTCGCCGCGCTCCACGGGCGGCAGCGGCAGCGGCACCGGATCCCGCTCCGGCACCCGCACTGGCTCGGGCGGTGCGGGGGAGCCCGCGGCGGCACCGATCGGCACGGTCGGGCTCGTGCTCGGCGCCACCGTCGATCTCGCCGGCTACGGCATCCCGCTCACCCCGCTGCCGGGTGCGCCCGTGGCGCCCGTGCTCGCGCCCGGGTTCGGCCACCAGGGCGCACAACTCGCAGATGTGCGCCGCATTTTCGGCGGCCTGGCGGAGGCCACTATTGTGAGCGAATCGCGGAGCATCCTGTCCGCGGGTCCGGCAGGCATCGCTCGGGTCGTCACCGAGCGTGCGCACGAGGTGCGGGAGGCATTCGCATGAGACCCAACCCCCCTGAGGTGGACCGCGTCGCGGCATCCCAGGCGGCGGTCGCCGCACGGCGGGCCCGGGCCGAGGTCAAGCGGGCCATCGTCACGGGCGAGCGCACGCCCCTCGACGTGCTGCACGCGTCGGCCGACCCGGCCAATCGCGCGGAGTTCTCGCTGCGGGTGACCGAGTACATCACGAGCATCCCGAACATCGGGCCGACGAAGCTCGAGCGCATCCTGCACGACCTCGCCATCTCGCCCTCGAAGCGGCTCGGCGGCCTCGGGGTGCACCAGCGCACGTCGCTCGAGCAGTTCATCGATCGCTGGCAGAAGGCCAAGTCGATCGTGCAGCCGTCGCGGCTCGTCGTGCTCGCCGGTCCCACCGCGGTCGGCAAGGGCACCGTCTCCACCTACATCCGGGAGAACTACCCGGAGGTCCTGCTGTCCGTCTCGGCGACGACGCGGCCGCCCCGCCCGGGCGAGGTCGAGGGTGTCAACTACTACTTCGTCGACGACGACGAGTTCGACCGGCTCATCCGCGACGGCGAGCTGCTGGAGTGGGCCACCGTGCACAACGCGTACCGCTACGGCACGCCCCGCGGACCGATCGACGCCGCGCTGGCCCAGGGTCGCAGCGTGCTGCTGGAGATCGACATCCAGGGCGCGCGTCAGGTGCGCGCGGTCATGCCGCAGGCCCGCCTGGTCTTCCTGCTGCCGCCCACCTGGGAGGAGCTCGTGCGCCGGCTCGTCGGTCGCGGCACCGAATCCGCGGAGGAGCAGCAGCGCCGGCTGGAGACCGCGAAGGTCGAGCTGGCGGCGCAGGGGGAGTTCGATCACGCGGTCGTGAACGGCAGCGTGTCCCAGGCCGCCGCGGAGGTCGTAGACTTGATGCAGCTTCGCCGGGCCTGACGGACGTCTTCCAGACCCCGACCGCCCCGCTCGCGGCCGCACCGGCCGCACACACGCTCACCCGAGAAGGAGTTCTCCCATGGCCGAAAAGCTCACCGGAATCATCGACCCGCCGATCGACGAGCTGCTCGAGAAGGTGGACTCGAAGTACGCCCTCGTCATCTTCGCGTCCAAGCGCGCGCGTCAGATCAACGACTACTACGCCGACCTGCACGAGGGCAGCCTGTTCGACAACGTCGGACCGCTCGTCGACTCGAACATCGACGACAAGCCGCTGTCCGTCGCGCTGCACGAGATCAACGAGAACAAGCTCACGGCCAAGGCGTCCCCCTCCTCCGAGTAGCCCCTCCTCAAGGAGAATCGCGTGACCGGGTCCCGCCGTTTGAACGTCGTCGTCGGCATCAGCGGCGGGATCGCCGCGTACAAGGCGGTGAACGTCGTCCGCGCCCTCGTGCTCGAGGGGCACGACGTGCACGTCATCGCGACGGATGCCGCGCTGCGCTTCGTCGGGAAGCCGACGCTCGAGGCCATCAGCCGCAACCCGGTGAACTCCGACCTCTACGAGGGCGTCGCCCAGGTGCGGCACGTGTCCATCGGGCAGGCGGCCGACCTCATCATCATCGCCCCGGCCACGGCGAACACGCTCGCCAAGCTGGCTCACGGCCTGGCCGACGACCTGCTCGGCAACACCGTGCTCGCGAGCACGGCCCCCGTCGTGGTCGCCCCCGCCATGCACACCGAGATGTGGGGCAATCAGGCCACGCGCGCCAACGTGGCCCTGCTCCGGTCCCGCGGCATCACCATCGTCGGGCCTGCCTCCGGCCGGCTCACCGGCGAGGACGTGGGCGCGGGGCGCATGTCCGAGCCGGACGACATCGTGCGCGCTGCCCTCGCCGTCGTCGGGGGCGCCGGGCCGGATGACGCCGCCGCGCCCGCTCCCGCTTCCGGCTCCGCTGCTCCGGACTCTGCAGATCCCGGCTCTGCCGACCCCGGCTCTGGGGACCTCGCCGGACTGCGCGTGCTCATCAGCGCGGGCGGCACCCGTGAGCCCCTCGACCCCGTGCGATTCCTCGGCAACCGCTCGAGCGGGCGGCAGGGCGTCGCCCTCGCGGCCGCCGCGCTCGAGCGCGGGGCGTCCGTCACGCTGCTCGCCGCGCACCTCGAGGTGCCGGTCCCGGAGGGCGTCTCGGTCGTCCACGTGCAGACCGCGGCCGAGCTCGAGGAGGCGGCACGCGTCCACGCGCAGCGCGCGGATCTCGTGATCATGGCCGCCGCGGTCGCGGACTACCGTCCTGCGGCCGTTGCGGAGCAGAAGATCAAGAAGGAGACGGCGGGGGACCGGGTGACCCTCGAGCTCGTGCGCAACCCGGACATCCTCGCGGGCCTCGCCGTCGAGCGTCGCGACGGCCAGGTGGTCGTGGGCTTCGCCGCCGAGACCGCCGCGGACGAGGACGAGCTCGTGCGGGTCGGCCGCGCCAAGCTCGAGCGCAAGGGCTGCGACTATCTCGTCCTGAACAGGGTGGGCTGGTCACTGGGCTTCGCGGCGGAGGACAACGCCGTCGTGGTCGTCCAGCGGGGCGGAGATATAGTGATGGAGGCCTCCGGCAGCAAAGCGACCGTGGCCCATCGCATCCTCGACGCCGTGCACCCGGCCCTTCTGCCCCGGGCCTGACGCGGGCGTCCCCAGCCCTGGAGGTCCTGTGACGGCGCTGCGCCTGTTCACCTCGGAGTCCGTCACCGAAGGTCACCCGGACAAGATCTGCGACCAGATCTCCGACAGCATCCTCGACGCCCTGCTCGAGCAGGACCCGAACAGCCGGGTCGCCGTCGAGACCCTGGTGACGACGGGCCTCGTGCACGTCGCGGGCGAGGTGAACACGTCCGGCTACGCCGACATCCCCGGCATCGTGCGCGACCGCGTGCGCCAGATCGGCTACACCTCCTCCGACATCGGCTTCGACGGCGACAGCTGCGGCGTCTCCGTCTCGATCGGCGCCCAGTCGCCCGACATCGCGCAGGGCGTCGACCGCTCCTACGAGGCGCGCGAGGAGGCCAACGAGGACCCGCGCGACGCGCAGGGCGCCGGCGACCAGGGCATCATGTTCGGCTTCGCCACCCGCGAGACCCCGCAGCTGATGCCGCTGCCCATCTGGCTCGCCCACCGGCTCTCCGAGCGCCTCGCGCAGGTGCGGCGCGAGGGCCTCGTCGGCTACCTGCGCCCCGACGGCAAGACCCAGGTCACGGTCGGCTACGAGGGCTTCGTGCCCCGCACGGTCGAGACCGTCGTGCTGTCGTCCCAGCACGCGCCCGAGGTGGACACGGCGACGCTGCGGGCGGACATCGACGAGCTCGTGATCCGCCCCGTCCTCGCCGCGGCCGGGCTGGACTCCAGCCACACGAACGTGCTCATCAACCCGACCGGGCGGTTCGAGATCGGCGGGCCCAAGGGCGACGCCGGGCTCACCGGCCGCAAGATCATCGTCGACACCTATGGCGGCGCTTCTCGGCACGGCGGCGGCGCGTTCAGCGGCAAGGACCCGAGCAAGGTCGACCGCAGCGCGGCATACGCGATGCGCTGGGTCGCGAAGAACGCCGTCGCCGCCGGCCTCGCCGACCGCCTCGAGGTGCAGGTTGCGTACGCGATCGGCAAGGCCGCGCCCGTTGGCCTGTACGTCGAGACCTTCGGGACGGGCACCGTGCCGGAGGCGAGCATCATCCGGGCGATCCGCGACGTGTTCGACCTCCGCCCCGCCGCCATCATCGAGGAGCTCGACCTGCTGCGGCCCATCTACTCGCAGACCTCGGTCTACGGGCACTTCGGCCGGGAGCTCCCCGACTTCACCTGGGAGAAGCTGAACCGGGTGGAGGAGCTCCGCAGCGCGGCCCGGTTGTGACCCCGGCCGAGCCCGCCCTCCTCCCGACCGGCGGCGAGCGCGCCGTCGCGCGGGTCGTGCTCGACACGCCGCTGCCGCAGCTCGACCGCCTGTTCGACTACGCGATCCCGCCCGAGCTGGCGGATGCCGTTGTGCCGGGCGTCCGCGTGAAGGTGCCGTTCCGCTCCGCGGGCCGGCTCTCCGACGCGTTCGTCGTCGAGGTCGGCACCGTCGGCTCGTACGAGGGCGCGCTCAGCCCGGTCGACTCCGTGGTGTCGCCGATCGTGGTGCTCACCCCCGAGGTGTGGCGGCTCGCCCGCGCGGTGGCCGACCGCGGCGCGGGCAGCGCGATCGACGTGCTGCGCTTCGCCATCCCGGGGCGCCAGGCCCGCGTCGAGAAGGCCCACCTCGCCGCCGCCGCCCCTCCCGCCCCGTCCCCATCCCCACCCCCTGAGGTGCCCACTTCGGTCCCTTCCGAGCCGGAAAGGGGACCGAACTCGGCACCTCACGGCGCGGTCGTCCCCTCCCCATCCCCTGAGGTGCCCACTTCGGTCCCTGAAGGGCCGGAAGAGGGTCCGAAGCGGGCACCTCACGGCGCGGGTGCGGGTGCGGGAGCCGGGGCGAGAGTCGAGGGGTATCCCGCGGGGCGGTGGGAGAGCGCGATCGACGCGCGGGCCCGCTGGGCATCCGCCGCGCTGCCCGGGGTCGTCGAGTGCTCGCCCGGCCGCTGGGTGGGTCGCTGGGCCCTGACGCTGGCGCAGGCCGCAGCGCACACGCTCGCCTCCGGCAGCAGCGCCATCCTCGCCGTGCCCGACTACCGCGACCAGGACCAGCTGCAGGCCGCCCTCGAGTCGCTGCTGCCCGCCGAGGCGATCGCCCGCACGGATGCCCGGCAGTCCAACCCGGACCGCTATCGCGCGTTCCTGTCCTGCCTCGGCGACGAGCCGCGGGTCATCCTGGGCACGCGCTCCGCCGTGTACGCGCCCGCGCGGAAGCTCGGCCTGATCGCCCTCTGGGACGAGGGGGATCCCCTGCACGCGGAGCCGCTCGCCCCGTACGCCCACTCCCGCGACGTCGCGCTGCTGCGCCAGGAGCAGTCGGGCGCGGCGCTCGCCTTCCTGTCGCACTCCCGCAGCACCGAGGTGGAGCGGCTCGTCGAGATCGGCTGGCTGCACGACCTCGCCCCGTCCTCGCCCATCGGCCCGCGGGTGATCCCGACCGTGCAGCAGGCGGCGCAGGACGGCTTCGCCCAGCTCGCCCGCATCCCCTCGACCGCCTGGCGCGCCGCCCGCGAGGCACTGGACTCGGGGCCGGTGCTCGTGCAGGTCGCCCGCCCGGGCTACGCCCCCGTGCTCGCCTGCCAGTCCTGCGGCCAGGCGGCCCGCTGCAATCGCTGCAACGGCCCGCTCGGCAAGTCCTCCGCATCGGCCGTGCCGTCGTGCGGCTGGTGCGGCGCGCTCGCGGCCGACTGGCACTGCACGCACTGCTCCGGTGAGCGGCTGCGCTTCGTCTCCGTCGGCGCCGGCCGCACCGCTGAGGAGCTGGGCCGCGCCTTCCCCGGCGTCCGGGTCGTCGTCGCCGACGGCGAGCGCCCGGTGCAGGAGGTGCCGGCCAAGCCGGCGCTGGTGGTCGCCACCCGCGGGGCCGAGCCCATCACCCCGGGGGGATACGCCGCCGTGCTGCTGCTCGACGGCGAGCGGATGCTGGCGCGGGAGAGCCTGCGCGTCGGCGAGGACTGCCTGCGCTGGTGGTCCAACGCCGCCTCCCTCGCCGCGCCCAAGGCGCCCGTGATGCTCGTCGGCGTCGGCGGCCCCCTGGCCCGAGCCCTGAACACCTGGCGGCAGGCGGACTACGCCAGCGCCGAGCTCGCCGACCGGCGCGCCCTGCGGTTCCCGCCCGCCGTGCGCGCGGGCACGATCGTCGGGGCGGCGGGGCCGGTGGCGGGCGCCGTCGAGGGCATCCGCGAGCTCCCCGGCGTCGACGTGCTCGGCCCGGTGGACGCGGAGCCGGGCCTCGTGCGCGCCATCGTCCGCTTCGACTACGGCTCCGGCGGCGCGGTGGCATCCGCGCTACGATCGGCCGTCGTGCAGAACGCCTCGACCAGGCGCAAAGGCACCCCGGGCAAGGGCGCCCCTCGACCACAGCCGTCCCTTCGCGTGCGGTTCGACGATCCGGAGATCTTCTGATGACACATCGAGTAAGCCCCAGCCGATGAGGGTCGTCTTCGCCGGCACCCCGCAGGCCGCCGTGCCGAGCCTCACCGCGCTCGCCGGCTCCGAGCACGAGCTCGCCGCCGTGCTGACCCGAGCGGATGCGCCGACCGGCCGCAAGCGGGTCCTCACGCCGTCGCCCGTGGCCGCGCTCGCCGAGGAGCGGGGCATCCCCACCATCCGCACGAACCGGCTCGACGACGACGCGACCGAGCGGATCGCCGCGCTGCGGCCCGACCTCGGCGTCATCGTCGCCTACGGCGGCCTCGTCCGCGAGCCGCTGCTCTCCACCCCGACGCACGGCTGGATCAACCTGCACTTCTCGCTTCTGCCGCGCTGGCGAGGTGCCGCGCCGGTGCAGCGGGCGGTGATCGCGGGGGACGAGCTCACCGGTGCCGCGGTGTTCCAGCTCGAGACCGGGCTGGACACCGGCCCCGTCTTCGCGACCCTGTCGCGCCGCATCGGCGTGCGCGACACCGCGGGGGATCTGCTCTCCGCGCTCGCCGAGGAGGGCGCGCAGCTGCTCCTCTCTGTCGTGGACGGCATCGCCGCGGGCACGGCCCGCTCGGAGCCGCAGGAGGGCGAGCCCACGCTCGCGCCGAAGCTCACGCTCGACGACGGCCGGCTCGACTGGACGGAGAGCGCCGTGGCGCTCGACGCCCGCGTCCGGGGCGTCACGCCGGAGCCCGGCGCCTTTACGACCGTCGCCGGCCAGCGCATCAAGGTGCTCGAGGCCCAGCCCGCCGGGGGAGCGGAGTCCCTGCCGCCAGGCACCCTCGACCTCGTCGACCGCCGGGTACTCGCGGGCACCGGATCCTCGCCGCTCGAGCTCGTGACCGTGCAGCCCGCGGGCAAGCGGGCGATGCCCGCCACGGACTGGTGGCGCGGCCTCGGCGCGACAGACGGGCTGGTGGCCGAGTGACCGACCGCAGGCAGGACGTGGTCCAGGCCCCCCGCCGGGTCGCGTTCGACGTGATCCGCGCCGTCCACGAGTCCGAGGCCTACGCGAACCTGCTGCTGCCCGTGCGGCTGCGACGGCACCGGCTGAGCGGGCAGGACGCCGCGCTCGCCACCGAGCTCACCTACGGCACGCTGCGTCGGACCGGCTACTACGACCGCGTGATCGAGCTCGCGGCCGGCCGGGACATCGATCGCATCGACCCGCCCATCCTCGATGTGCTGCGCCTCTCGGTGCACCAGCTGCTCTCCATGCGCGTCGCATCGCACGCGGCCGTGAACGAGGCCGTCGGCCTCGCCCGCTCGGTCGGATCGCAGTCCGCCGCGGGGTTCGTGAACGGCGTGCTGCGCACCGTCTCCCGGTCCACTCCGGAGGAGTGGCGGGAGCGGGCCCTCGGCACCGCCCGCAGCGACGACGAGCGGCTGTCCCTCGAGTCCTCGCACCCGGTCTGGATCCTGCGCGCCTTCCGCCGCGCCCTCGCCCGGGAGGGGCGCGAGCACGAGCTCGAGGCCCTGCTCGCCGCGGACAACGCGGCGCCGTCCGTCACGCTCGCGGCGCTGCCCGGCGTCGCGTCGCCGGACGACGTGCCGGGCGAGGCGGCGCTGTACTCGCCCTTCGCCGTTCACCTCGAGGGCGGTGATCCCGGCGACGTGCCGGCCGTCTCCCGAGGCGAGGTGCGCGTGCAGGACGAGGGCTCGCAGCTCGCCGCTCTCGCCCTCAGCCGTGCGCGCGAGGTGCGCCAGGGCGAGCGCTGGCTCGACCTGTGCGCCGGACCGGGTGGCAAGACCGCGCTGCTCGCGGCCGAGGCGGCCCTGGGCGGCGCAACGGTCACCGCGAACGAGGTCGTGCCCGCGCGCGCGGAGCTCGTGCGCAACGCCCTGGCCGCCGTGCCGGGGGAGACCGAGGTCTGGGAGCGCGACGGGCGCGAGGTCGGCGAGACGGACCCCGAGGGGTTCGACCGCATCCTCATCGACGCACCATGCACGGGCCTCGGCGCGCTTCGGCGCCGACCCGAGGCCCGCTGGCGCAAGTCGCCGCGCGACGTGGCCGGCCTCACGCCGCTGCAGGCCGAGCTGCTCGACTCCGGCATCCGCGCCCTCGCCCCGGGCGGGGTGCTCGCCTACGTCACGTGCTCGCCGCACCTCGCCGAGACGCGCGCGGTCGTCGCGGACGCGCTCCGCCGGCATCCCGAGCTGGAGGCGATCGACACGGCCGCCGTGCTGGCCGGCGTGACGCGGGAGCCGCTCGACCTTCCGGGGGACGACGCCTCCGTGCAGCTCTGGCCGCATCGGCACGGCACGGACGCGATGTTCATCGCCCTGATCGGCAAGCCCGCCTCGGTAGGCTGAAGCGCATGCCCATCCGCATCAACCCCAGCATCCTGTCCGCCGACTTCGCCAATCTCGAGCGCGAGCTCGGGCGCATCTCGACGGCGGATCTCGTGCACGTCGACGTGATGGACAACCACTTCGTGCCCAACCTCACGTTCGGGCAGCAGATGGTACGCCGCCTCGGCGAGATCAGCGCGCTGCCGCTGGACGTGCACCTGATGATCGACGACCCGGACCGCTGGGCGCCGGAGTTCGCCGAGACCGGCGCCTACTCCGTGACCTTCCACGCCGAGGCGGCGGCCGACGCCGTCGCGCTCGCCCGGCGGCTGCGCTCCATCGGCGCGCGCGCCGGCATCGCGCTGAAGCCGGGGACGCCGGCCGAGCCGTTCCTCGAGATCCTCGACGAGTTCGATCAGGTGCTCGTCATGACCGTGGAGCCCGGCTTCGGCGGCCAGGAGTTCATGGAGTCGACGATGCCGAAGCTGCGCGCCCTGCGCGAGCGGGTCTCGGGCGCCGCGCTCGACGTGTGGCTGCAGGTTGACGGCGGCATCAACGAGCGCACCATCGCGATCGCCGCCGACGCCGGTGCGGACACCTTCGTCGCCGGTTCGAGCGTCTTCCTCTCCGACGACCCGCTGGACCGCATCGCGTCCCTGCACGCCGCCGCGTCCGCCTCCGCGCACGCCCACTGAGGCGTCCTTCGGGCGGTCGGCGGTCGTCGTCCTTTCGTCCGGCGTGCGGTGCCGGATGTGGTCTCGGTGCGGTCCGGGTGCGCTCCAAGGATGTCTGGTTGGATGGATGCATGACCGATAACGCACAGACCAAGCCCGAGATCGAGTTCATCGACGGACCCGCGCCCGAGGAGCTCGTCATCACCGACATCCGCGTCGGGGACGGAGCCGAGGCCCAGGCCGGTTCGACCGTGAACGTGCACTACCTCGGCGTCGACTTCGAGACGGGCGAGGAGTTCGACTCGTCCTGGAACCGCGGCCAGTCCATCAACTTCCCCCTCGCGAGCCTCGTCAAGGGCTGGCAGGAGGGCATCCCCGGCATGCGCGTCGGCGGACGCCGCCAGCTCGTCGTCCCGCCGCAGCTCGCCTACGGCCCCGCCGGCGGCGGACACCGCCTGTCGGGTCGCACGCTCATCTTCGTGATCGACCTCCTGGGCGTCCAGTAACCCCGAGCCGCTGAGCCGCGTACGAATCCGGCCGGAAGCGCCCGTCCCGCGACACGCGGGGCGGGCGCTTCGTCGTTCACCCCGGACGACGCAACTCAGCAGATCCCGGACCGCCACCCACGCAATTCAGCAGATCCCGGTTCGCCACCGACGCAACTCAGCAAATCCCGGTTCAGCTCCGCCGCAGTTCAGCAGATCCGGGTTCACCACCGACGCAATTCAGCAGATCCTGGCCGACACGCCGCTCGCGAGCCTCGACGCGCCGACGCGGCGTCGGAATCTGCTGAATTGCGTTGGGAGGCAGGTGCAACGGTCCGGGAGGGGTCGCAACCTCGCCGACGCCGGCCGCCGACTCCCGGACCGCACACCGCAACACCGCGACACCCGGGCCGCGCAGGGCCGCCGTCGGACGGGCGCGCCGCGAACCGGTACCCTTGAGCGGTGAAGACCTTCGATGACCTGTTCATCGAGCTCCGCGAGAAGGCCGAGACCCGCCCCGAGGGCTCAGGCACCGTCCGCGAACTCGATGCCGGTGTGCACGCAATCGGCAAGAAGATCGTCGAAGAGGCCGCCGAGGTGTGGATGGCCGCCGAGTACGAGTCGGACGACCGCACGGCCGAGGAGATCTCCCAGCTCCTCTACCACCTCCAGGTGCTGCTGATCGCGCGCGGGCTCACCCCGGAGGACGTCTACCGACATCTGTGAGGCTCCGGCGCACCGCGCCACACCTCTTCGATGCTCACGACCCCTCCGCCAGAAAAGAGACCCATGCTCCGCGTAGCCGTTCCCAATAAGGGTTCGCTCTCCGAGACCGCCGCCCAGATGCTCGCCGAGGCCGGATACACCGGCCGCCGCGACCCGAAGGAGCTGCGGATCGTCGACGCCAGGAACGACGTCGAGTTCTTCTACCTCCGCCCCCGCGACATCGCGACCTATGTCGGCTCGGGCGCCCTCGACGTCGGCATCACGGGCCGCGATCTGCTGCTCGACTCCGAGTCGGCCGCCGTCGAGACCGCCGTCCTCGGCTTCGCCCGATCCACCTTCCGCTTCGCCGGCCCGGTCGGCGCCTTCTCCGCGTTGCCCGACATAGCCGGCCTGCGCGTCGCCACCAGCTACCCGGGACTCGTCGGCACCTTCCTTCGCGACGCCGGCGTCTCCGTGACGCTCGTCCGCCTGGACGGGGCCGTCGAGTCCGCCATCCAGCTCGGCGTCGCGGATGTGATCGCCGACGTCGTCGAGACCGGCACGACCCTCCGCAAGGCAGGGCTCGAGGTCTTCGGCCCGGTGATCCTCGAGTCCGAGGCCGTGCTCGTCTCCAGCCCGGACGACAAGCAGGACGACCGCGTGCGCCAGGGCTCGTCGGTGCTGCTGCGCCGCCTGCAGGGCGTCCTCGTGGCGAGACAGTTCGTGCTCGTGGACTACGACGTGCCGCTGTCGCTGCTCGACGCGGCCATCGAGCTGACGCCCGGCATCGAGTCGCCCACCATCTCGCCGCTGCGCGATCCCGAGTGGGTCGCGGTGCGCGCCATGGTGCCGCGCGCGGACACCAACCACATCATGGACGCCCTCTACGAGGTCGGGGCGCGTGCCATCCTCGTCAGCGCCATTCACGCGGCGCGGATCTAGGCTGCCGATCGTGACGGACAGCAGCCAGACCAGCCCCACGCCGGCGAACGGCACCCCGGCGAACGGCAGCCCGGCCGACGGCACGCCGTCCGGCGGTCCCGGCGCGTCCGGGTCACTGGCCGTGCGCGTGATCCCGTGCCTCGACGTCGCCGCGGGGCGAGTCGTCAAGGGCGTCAACTTCCTGAACCTGCGCGACGCCGGTGACCCGGTCGAGTTCGCGCGCACCTACTACGAGCAGGGCGCGGACGAGCTCACCTTCCTCGACGTGACCGCGACCGTGGACAACCGCGCGACGACGTACGAGGTCGTGAGCAAGACCGCCGAGCAGGTCTTCATCCCCCTCACCGTCGGCGGCGGCGTGCGCTCACCGGAGGACGTGGGGCGGCTCCTCGCCAGCGGCGCGGACAAGATCGGCGTGAACAGCGCGGCCATCGCCCGGCCCGCCCTCATCGGCGACATCGCCGACCGCTTCGGCGCCCAGGTCGTCGTGCTCTCCCTCGACGTCAAGCGCGGCGGCAACACGGAGTCCGGGTTCATCGTCACGACGCACGGCGGACGCACCGAGACCGACATCGACGCGCTCGAGTGGGCGGCGCGGGCGATCCAGCTCGGCGCGGGCGAGCTTCTCGTGAACTCCATCGACGCCGACGGCACCAAGAACGGCTTCGACACCGAGCTCATCGCCCTCATGCGCGGCATCAGCAGCGTCCCGGTGATCGCCTCGGGCGGCGCCGGCCGGGCAGGCCACTTCCCCGCGGCCATCGAGGCGGGGGCGGATGCGGTGCTCGCCGCGTCCGTGTTCCACAACGGAGAGATGACGATCGGCGACGTGAAGCGCGAGCTGTCCGCCGCCGGGATGGCGGTGCGCTGATGACCATGACGGCGACTGACGTGGATGCGGTGCTCGACCGGGCGAGGTTCGCGTCCGACGGGCTGCTGCCCGCGATCATCCAGCAGCACGACTCGAAGGAGGTGCTGATGCTCGGCTACATGAACCGCGAGGCGCTGCGCCGCACGCTCACGGAGGGGCGCGTGACGTTCTGGTCGCGCTCCCGCAGCGAGTTCTGGCGCAAGGGCGACACCAGCGGGCACGCCCAGTACGTGCGCGGTGCCGCGCTCGACTGCGACGCGGACACGCTGCTCGTGCAGGTGGACCAGGTCGGGGTGGCCTGCCACACCGGCACGCGGACCTGCTTCGACGCGGACGCCCTCGACCCCGTCACGGGGGAGACCCGATGAGCGGCACGGGAACGACCGGCACCGCGCGCGCCGGCGGCACGAGCGGTGCGACCGGCACGACGGCCCGCGAGGAGTTCGACGCCCTGCTCGGCGACCACCGCGTCGTGCCCGTCGCCCGGGAGCTGTTCGCCGACGGCGAGACGCCGGTCGGCGTCTACCGCAAGCTCGCCGGCGGCCGACCGGGCACCTTCCTGCTCGAGTCCGCCGAGCAGGGCGGCATCTGGTCCCGCTACTCCTTCGTGGGCGTCGACTCCTTCGGTGTTCTTACCCAGCGCGGCGGCGCGGCGGAGTGGCTGGACTACGGCCTCGGTGCCGACCGCGCCCTCGGCGACGGCGCGCCCTCGGGCCCGCTCGACGCGCTCGCGGCGCTGTTCGAGCGCTGGGAGACCCCGCGCATCGAAAACCTCCCGCCGCTGACCGGCGGCCTCGTCGGCTTCATCGGCTGGGAGGCCATCCGCCAGCTCGAGCGCCTCCCTGACCAGCCGCCCGCCGACTACGACGTGCCGGGCCAGGCGCTCGCGTTCGTGTCGGAGCTCGCGGTGCTCGACCACCGGCGCGGCACCGTGCAGCTGGTCGCGACCGCGCTGAACGACGGCACCGACGACGCGGACACGCTGTGGGAGGATGCCCAGCGCCGCCTCGACCGCATGCAGGAGCGCCTCGCGGCGCCCGCGGAGGCGTGGCTTGCCGAGGCCGACCTCGGCACCGTCCCCACCCCGACCCGCCGCTCGACGAAGGCGGAGTTCACGGCCGCCATCGAGCGCTCCAAGGAGTACATCCGGCAGGGCGACGTGTTCCAGGTGGTGGTCTCGCAGCGCTTCGACCACGAGGTGACCGCGTCACCGATCGACGTCTATCGGGTCCTGCGCACCCTGAACCCGAGCCCCTACATGTACCTGCTCGCTCTCGAGGACCCGGAGGGGGAGCCGTACTCGATCGTCGGATCCTCACCCGAGGCGCTCGTGAAGGTGCAGCAGGAGCACGTGTACATGCACCCGATCGCCGGCTCCCGGCCCCGGGGGGCGACGCCGGACGAGGACAGCACCTTCGCCGACGACCTGCTCGCCGACCCCAAGGAGCGGGCCGAGCACCTCATGCTCGTCGACCTCGCCCGCAACGACCTGCTCAAGGTCTGCCGAGCCGGCACGGTCGAGGTGACGGAGTTCATGCAGGTGGAGCGGTTCAGCCACATCATGCACCTCGTCTCCTCCGTCGAGGGGCTCCTGCGCCCGGAGGCGACGTCCGTCGACGTCTTCCGGGCCACGTTCCCGGCGGGCACGCTCTCCGGGGCGCCGAAGCCGCGGGCCCTCGAGATCATCGACGAGCTCGAGCCCGCGCAGCGCGGCGTCTACGGGGGAGTGGTCGGCTACTTCGACTTCGCCGGCGACGCCGACCTCGCCATCGCGATCCGCACCACAACGATCGCCGGGGGCGTCGCCCACGTGCAGGCGGGCGCCGGCCTCGTCGCCGACTCCGACCCGGACAGCGAGTACCTGGAGACCCAGAACAAGGCGGCTGCACCGCTGCGGGCCGTCGCCGTGGCGAACTCCCTCCGCCGGGTGCGCTGACGGTGCGCTCCCCGGCGCGACTCAAGTACACCCTCGTGCTCGCGGTCATCGCCGTGAGCGCACTCGTGCTGCTCGCCTGGTCGCGCGACTGGTACGTCTTCACGCTCGCGGGCGACTCCGCCGACCGGGTGGCCGTGCCCGGGTCGGTGGCCGCCCCGGCGCTCAGCGCGCTCGCGCTGGCCGGCATCGCCCTCGCCGCCGCGCTCGCGATCGCCGGACCGGTGTTCCGGGTGATCCTCGGCGTGCTCCAGATCGTGCTCGGCGCCTGCATCGTGCTCTCCGCGTCCCTGGCCGCGGCGGATCCCGTCGCCGCGGGGGCCCGCGCGGTCACCGACAGCACGGGCATCGACGGCGCCGCATCCGTCGCCGCCCTCGTGGCCGGGGTCTCGGGCGGCACCTGGGCCGCCGTCACGCTTGCACTCGGCGTGCTCGCGGCGCTCCTCGGCGTCGCCGTGCTGGTGACGTCCCGCCGGTGGCCCGCGTCCTCGCGCCGGTACTCCGCCGTGCAGTTCGACGAGGCCCCCGCGCGGGGGCGCGACGCGAGCGTCTCCGACTGGGACACCCTGAGCGACGGGCGGGACCCCACAGGGAGCGACCGCTAGACTCGACCGGAACGCGACACCCCCGAGGAGTAGAGAACACATGAGCGCTGAGTCCACCGAGCCCGGCCACGGAAATTCGCCCGCCGCGTGGGTGGCCGTCATCGTCATGCTGCTCGGCTTCGCCGTCGGCACGCTGGGCTTCTGGTTCGTGAGCATGCCCGTGATCATCACCGGCGTCGTGCTCATCGTCCTCGGCCTGATCTCGGGCTACGTGCTCAAGCGCATGGGTTACGGCGTCGGCGGCGCCCGATACAACCCGAAGGCGCACTGACAGCGTGCTCGACGATCTCGTAGCCGGAGCCGTCCTCGACGCTTCGGAGCGTCGCACTGCGCGCCCGCTGTCCGAGGTGGAGGCGGCCGCTCTCGCCCGCCCCGCCGCGCTCGACGCCCTGGCGGCCCTCGCGCCGTCGGAGCGCGTGAAGATCATCGCCGAGGTGAAGCGCGCGAGCCCGTCCCGCGGGTCCCTCGCCGAGATCCGTGATCCCGCGACGCTCGCCGTCTCCTACGAGACGGGCGGCGCAAGCGCCATCAGCGTGCTCACCGAGGGGCGGCGCTTCCTGGGAACGCTCGCCGACCTCGAGGCCGTGCGCGCCGCGGTGCGCGTCCCCGTGCTGCGCAAGGACTTCATCGCCGAGCCGTACCAGGTGTTCGAGGCGCGCGCCGCAGGCGCCGACCTCGTGCTCCTCATCGTTGCCGCGCTCGAGCAGCCCCTGCTCCGCGAGCTGTTCGAGCTCATCGGGCAGCTCGGCATGACGGCGCTGGTCGAGACGCACAGCGCCGACGAGGTGTCCCGCGCGCTCGACATCGGCGCCGGCCTGATCGGCGTCAACGCACGCGACCTCAGCACGTTCGAGCTCGACCAGGACCTCTTCGGCCGGCTGGCCGACTCCATCCCCAGCGGCGTCATCCGGGTCGCCGAGTCTGCGGTCAAGACGGCCGCCGACGTCGCCCACTACCGACGCTCCGGCGCGGACGTCGTGCTGGTGGGCGAGGCCCTCGTCACGAACGATCCCGTCGACACCCTCACAGAATTCCTGGCGGTCTGACATGGCACTGCGCACCCAAACCGGTCCCTACTTCGGCGAGTACGGGGGCCGTTACGTTCCCGAGTCGCTGATCGCGGCCCTCGACGAGCTCGCCGCCGAGTACGAGAGCGCCCGGGACGACCCGGCGTTCCAGGCCGAGCTCGCCGAGCTGCACCGCACCTACACGGGCCGACCCTCGATCATCACCGAGGTGCCGCGCTTCGCGGAGCACGCCGGCGGCGCCCGCGTCATCCTGAAGCGCGAGGACCTGAACCACACCGGGTCGCACAAGATCAACAACGTGCTCGGCCAGGCGCTCGTCGCCAAGCGGCTCGGCAAGACCCGCCTCATCGCCGAGACCGGCGCGGGCCAGCACGGCGTCGCCACCGCGACGGCCGCCGCGCTGTTCGGCATGAGCTGCGTCGTCTACATGGGCGAGGTGGACACCGAGCGCCAGGCGCTCAACGTCGCCCGCATGCGGCTGCTCGGCGCCGAGGTCATCCCCGTCAAGACGGGCTCCCGCACGCTCAAGGACGCCATCAACGACGCCCTCCGCGACTGGGTCGCGAACGTCGACACGACGCACTACCTGCTCGGCACCGTCGCGGGCCCGCACCCGTTCCCGGTCATGGTGCGCGACTTCCACAAGATCATCGGCGAGGAGGCTCGCCAGCAGGTCCTCGACCTCACCGGCGCGCTGCCCACCGCGGTCACCGCCTGCGTCGGCGGAGGCTCGAACGCCATGGGCATCTTCCACGCCTTCCTCGACGACCCGGACGTGCAGCTGTTCGGCTACGAGGCGGCGGGCGAGGGCGCGGACACCCCGCGGCACGCGGCGACGATCACCAAGGGGCGCCCGGGCGTGCTGCACGGCGCCCGCAGCTACATGCTGCAGGACGAGGACGGCCAGACCGTCGAGTCGCACTCCATCTCCGCCGGTCTCGACTACCCGGGCGTCGGCCCGGAGCACGCCTGGCTCTCGGACATTGGCCGCGCCTCGTACCTCCCGGTGACGGATGCCGCGGCCATGGACGCGCTGCGCCTCCTCTCCCGCACCGAGGGCATCATCCCCGCCATCGAGTCTGCGCACGCCCTCGCCGGCACCCTCGAGCTGGGCAGGAAGCTCGGCCCGGACTCCGTGATCCTCGTGAACCTCAGCGGGCGCGGCGACAAGGACATGGAGACCGCCGGCCGCTACTTCGACCTCATCGACGCGGAAGCGGAGCAGGTATGACCGAGACCCAGAGCGGAACGACCGCGAGCCCCGTCGAGCGCGTCATCCGGGCCCGCCGTGAGGCGGGCACCGGCGCGCTCATCGGCTACCTCCCCGTCGGCTTCCCCGACCTCGAGACCAGCGTCGACGCCGCCGTCGCTCTCGCCGAGAACGGCGTCGACGTCATCGAGCTCGGCCTGCCCTACTCCGACCCGGTGATGGACGGACCCGTCATCCAGGCCGCGACCCAGCAGGCGCTCGCGCAGGGCTTCCGCCTGCGCGACGGCTTCGAGGCGGTGCGCCGCATCACGTCGCGCGTTGACGCCCCGGTCGTCCTCATGACCTACTGGAACCCGGTCGTGCAGTACGGCGTCGACCGCTTCGCCGACGACCTCGCCGCCGCCGGGGGAGCGGGCCTCATCACGCCCGACCTGATCCCCGACGAGGCGGGCGAGTGGATCGCCGCCTCCAACCGGACGGGGCTCGACCGCATCTTCCTCGCCGCGCCGTCGTCGACCGCCACCCGCCTGCAGCAGGCCGTGTCGACGAGCCGCGGCTTCGTCTACGCCGTGAGCACGATGGGCATCACGGGCGCCCGGTCCGACGTCGACAACGCCGCCCGCGGACTCGTGGAGCGGCTGCGCGAGGCCGGCTCCGAGAGCGCGTGTGTCGGCCTCGGCATCTCGACCGCCGAGCAGGTGCGCGAGGTCCTGGCCTACGCCGACGGCGCGATCGTCGGCTCCGCCCTCGTGTCCGCGCTCGCCAACGGCGGCGTCGACGAGGTGGCCCGCACGGCGAGGGCCCTCTCCGACGGCACTAGGGTAAGTTAGCCGTCGCTTCGCATCACACCCCCTCTCGTTCGAAGCTTCTTGTGAAAGGAAGCAGCCGTTGTTCCTCCCTGCCAGCATCCCGAGCCCGAGCCCGGATCAGACGCGGTTCGACCTGACCGGGTGGCTCGCCGACTTCGGCATCAACCTGCCCCTGCAGTTCACGATCCACGCCTACGCGCTCGCGATCCTGGCCGGCATCATCGCGGCCACCATGCTGACGTCGCGGCGGCTCACGAAGCGGGGCGCCGAGCCCGGCATCGTGCTCGACATCATCCTGTGGGCCGTGCCGCTCGGCATCGTCGGCGCCCGGGCGTATCACGTGCTCACGCACCCCGGCGACTACTTCTTCGACGGCGCGGACCCGTGGCGGGTCTTCTACATCTGGGAGGGCGGCAACGCCATCTTCGGCTCGCTCCTCGGCGGCGCGGTCGGCGCCTGGATCGGCTGCCGCTTCACGGGCATCCGCTTCTGGTCATTCGCCGACGCGCTCGCCCCCGCGATGCTGCTCGCCCAGGCGCTCGGCCGTCTCGGCAACTACTTCAACGCCGAGCTCTACGGCACGCCGACGGACCTGCCCTGGGGCCTCGAGATCCCGAGCACCAACCCCGCCTACCCGGCGGGCCTGCCCGAGGGCACGCTGTTCCACCCGACCTTCCTGTACGAGATCCTCTGGAACCTCGCCGGCATGGCGCTGATCCTGCTCCTCGAGCGCAAGATCCGCCTGCGCTGGGGCCGCGCCTTCGCCCTGTACCTCATCTGGTACGGCATCGGCCGCACCTGGTTCGAGTCCCTCCGCATCGACCCGAGCGAGGTCTTCTTCGGGCTGCGCACCAACGTCTGGGCCGCCCTCGCGGCCATCGCGATCGGCGTGATCCTGTTCGTCGTGCAGACCCGCAGACACCCCGGCGTCGAGCCGAGCGTGTACGAGCCCGGACGGGAGTGGGCACCGGCTTCCGCTGAGGTAGACTCCGTTTACACTGATTCGGATTTCGAGAGCGGTCGTGCGGACGGCAGCACCGGGATCGGCGAGTCAGGCGCCTCTCAAGCGACCGCCACAAGCGGCTCTCGCGCGACGTCATCGGACGCCGGGTAGATTACTCCTCCCCGCCTCGTCACAGACGAACACCCGCCGCTCTCCTGCAGCGGCGGTACATCGAAATAGTGGGCCAGCGACGTCCCCCTCTACTTCCTGCTACAAGAGGACGGTTACCGCATGTCGGTCGACACCACTTCTGAGAGCATGACGCCTTCGGGCGGCATGCCGTTCAGCACGGCGCCCGCCGCACAGGGCATGTACGACCCCAGGTTCGAGAAGGATGCCTGCGGGCTCGCCATGGTGGCGACGCTGCGCGGCACCGCCGGCCACGACATCATCGTCGCGGCCCTCGACGCGCTGCGGAACCTCGAGCACCGCGGCGCGGTGGGCTCGGACGCGGGCACCGGCGACGGCGCGGGCATCATCACGCAGGTCCCCGACGCGTTCCTGCGCGCCGTAGCCGGCTTCGAGCTGCCCGCCGCCGGCCAGTACGCCGTCGGCCTCAGCTTCCTGCCGACCGACGCCGCCGAGCGCGAGGCCGTCAAGGCGGGCATCGCGACGATCGCCGAGGAGGAGGACCTCCGGGTCCTCGGCTGGCGGGCCGTGCCGGTGAACCCGGGCGAGCTCGGCTCCCTCGCGCGCGGCGCCATGCCCGTGATCGAGCAGCTCTTCGTCTCCAGCGCCCGGTTCGACGACGAGGGCGCGCCGCTGGCCGGCATCGCCCTCGACCGCCAGACGTTCCGCCTGCGCAAGCGCGCCGAGCGCAGCGTCGCCGCGTACTTCCCGTCCCTCTCGTCGCGCACCATGGTCTACAAGGGCATGGTCACGACGCTGCAGCTCGAGCCCTTCTACCCGGACCTCTCCGACGAGCGGTTCGCCTCCAAGCTCGCGCTCGTGCACTCGCGTTACTCCACGAACACCTTCCCGTCGTGGCCGCTCGCCCAGCCGTTCCGGATGATCGCGCACAACGGCGAGATCAACACCGTGCAGGGCAACCGCAACTGGATGCGCGCGCGCCAGTCGCAGCTGCAGTCCGAGCTGCTCGGCGACCTCGCGCCCATCCTGCCCATCGTCACCCCCGGAGCCAGCGACTCCGCCTCGTTCGACGAGGTCGTGGAGCTGCTGTCGCTCAGCGGCCGCACCGTGCCGCACGCGATCATGATGATGGTCCCGGAGGCGTGGGAGAACTCGACCGACATCGACCCCGAGCTCCGGTCCTTCTACGAGTACCACTCCATGCTCATGGAGCCCTGGGACGGCCCCGCCGCCATCGTCTTCACCGACGGCGCCGTCGTGGGCGCGACCCTCGACCGCAACGGGCTGCGCCCCGGCCGCTACCTCGTGACCGACGAGGGCCTCGTCGTGCTCGCGAGCGAGATCGGCGTGCTCGACATCGACCCCGCCCGCGTCGTGCGGAAGGGCCGCCTGCGCCCCGGGAAGATGTTCCTCGTCGACACCGAGGCCGGCCGCCTCATCGAGGACGAGGAGATCAAGAGCACCCTCGCGTCGTCGCAGCCGTGGGGAGAGTGGCTCGAGGAGGGCCGCATCAACCTGCACGACCTGCCCGAGCGCGAGCACATCGTGCACACGCCGGCCTCGGTCGTGCGCCGCCAGCGCACCTTCGGCTACACCACCGAGGAGGTGCGCATCCTGCTCTCGCCCATGGCGCAGACGGGTGCGGAGCCGCTCGGTGCGATGGGCTCGGACACCCCCATCGCGGTGCTGTCCAAGCGTCCGCGCCTGCTCTTCGACTACTTCACGCAGCAGTTCGCGCAGGTGACCAACCCGCCGCTGGACTCCATCCGCGAGGCCGTCGTCACGTCGCTGCGCCTCGGCCTCGGCCCCGAGCGCAACCTGCTCGACGCAACCCCGGAGCACGCGCGCCAGGTCATCCTCGACTTCCCGGTGATCGACAACGACGAGCTGGCGAAGATCCAGCACATCGACCCCACGCCCGGCAGCCGGACCACGACGACCGTCCGCGGTCTCTACCGTGTCGACGACGGGCCGCAGGCGATGGAGCGGCGGATCGCCGCCATGTGCCAGGAGGTCGACGAGGCGATCGAGAAGGGCGCGCTGTTCATCGTGCTCAGCGACCGCGACTCGACCAGCGACCTGGCGCCCATCCCGTCGCTGCTGATGCTCGCGGCCGTGCACCACCACCTCATCCGCACCGAGAACCGCATGCGGGTCGGCATCGTCGTCGAGGCCGGCGACGTGCGCGAGGTGCACCACGTCGCGGCGCTCATGGGCTTCGGCGCGTCCGCGGTGAACCCGTACCTCGCCATGGAGACCTGCGAGAACCTCGTCCGCAGCGGCATGATCGTCGGCATCACGCCGGAGAAGGCCGTCAAGAACGTCATCAAGGCGCTCGGCAAGGGCGTGCTCAAGATCATGTCCAAGATGGGCATCTCCACCGTGTCGTCGTACGCCGCGGCGCAGACGTTCGAGGCGGTGGGGCTCAGCAAGGAGTTCGTCGCCCAGTACTTCACGGGCACCCCGTCGCGGCTCGGCGGCGTCGGCATCGACGTCATCGCGGCCGAGAGCGCCGCCCGGCACGCGGACGCCTACGGCCCGGAGCGGGTCACCGAGGCGCACGAGCACCTGAACACGGGCGGCGAGTACCAGTGGCGCCGCTTCGGCCCGCCGCACCTCTTCAACCCGGACACCGTGTTCCGGCTTCAGCACTCCACCAAGTCGCGCCGGTACGACATCTTCCGCGAGTACTCGCAGATGGTCGACAAGCAGGCCGAGGAGCTCATGACGCTGCGCGGCCTGTTCCGCCTGCAGACGGATGCGCGCCCGTCCATCCCGCTCGACGAGGTCGAGCCGATCAGCGAGATCGTCAAGCGCTTCTCGACCGGTGCGATGAGCTACGGCTCCATCTCCCAGGAGGCGCACGAGACCCTCGCGATCGCGATGAACCGGCTCGGCGCGAAGTCGAACACGGGCGAGGGCGGCGAGGACGTCGACCGGCTGCTCGACCCCGAGCGCCGCAGCGCGATCAAGCAGGTCGCGTCCGGCCGGTTCGGCGTCACGAGCATGTACCTGACGCACGCCGACGACATCCAGATCAAGATGGCGCAGGGCGCGAAGCCCGGCGAGGGCGGCCAGCTGCCGCCCATGAAGGTGTACCCCTGGATCGCGCGCACCCGCAACGCGACCGCGGGCGTCGGCCTCATCTCGCCGCCGCCGCACCACGACATCTACTCCATCGAGGACCTGAAGCAGCTGATCTTCGACCTCAAGCGCGCCAACCCGGGCGCCCGCATCCACGTCAAGCTGGTCAGCCAGTCGGGCATCGGCGCGGTCGCCGCGGGCGTGACGAAGGCCCTGGCCGACGTCGTGCTCGTGTCCGGCCACGACGGCGGAACGGGCGCGAGCCCGCTCAACTCCCTCAAGCACGCGGGCACCCCGTGGGAGATCGGCCTTGCCGAGACCCAGCAGACGCTCATGCTCAACGGCATGCGCGACCGCGTCGTCGTGCAGGTCGACGGTCAGATGAAGACCGGCCGCGACGTCATCGTCGCCGCGCTGCTCGGCGCGGAGGAGTACGGCTTCGCGACCGCGCCGCTCATCGTCTCGGGCTGCATCATGATGCGCGTCTGCCACCTGGACACCTGCCCGGTCGGCGTCGCGACGCAGAACCCGGAGCTTCGCGCCCGCTTCAGCGGCAAGCCGGAGTTCGTGGTGAACTTCTTCGAGTTCCTCGCCCAGGAGGTGCGCGAGTACCTCGCCGAGCTCGGCTTCCGCAGCCTCGACGAGGCCATCGGCCACAGTGAGCTGCTCGACGTCGACGCCGCGATCAAGCACTGGAAGGCCGACGGCCTCGACCTCAGCCCCGTGCTGGTCGGGCCGGAGTTCGCCGAGGACGAGCCGCGCCGCAACCGCGTGCCGCAGAACCACGAGCTCGAGGAGCACTTCGACAACCTGCTGCTGCACCGCAGCCGGGACGCCATCGAGCACGGCACGCCGGTGCGGATCGAGCTGCCCGTGCGCAACACGGCCCGCGCGGTCGGCACGATGCTCGGTCACGAGGTCACCAAGCGGCACGGCGTCAACGGGCTGCCCGCGGGCACCATCGACATCACGCTGCACGGCTCCGCCGGTCAGTCGTTCGGCGCGTTCGTGCCGTCCGGCATCACCCTGCGCCTCGAGGGCGACAGCAACGACTACGTCGGCAAGGGACTCTCGGGCGGAAGCATCGTCGTGCGGCCCGACCGCTCGGCGACGTTCCCCGCTGAGCAGAACGTGATCGCGGGCAACGTGATCGGCTACGGCGCGACCCAGGGCAGCATGTTCCTGCGGGGCATCGTCGGCGAGCGCTTCATGGTGCGCAACTCCGGGGCGACCGCCGTCGCCGAGGGCGTCGGCGACCACGCGCTCGAGTACATGACCGGCGGACTCGCCGTCATCCTGGGCGAGACCGGGCGGAACCTGGGCGCCGGCATGTCCGGCGGCACCGCGTATGTCTATGAGCTCGACCGCGACCGGGTGAACGGCGAGGCGCTCGCGTCCGGGGAGCTCGAGCTGCACCCGCTCGGCAGCGGCGACAGGGAGATCCTGCACGACCTGCTCGAGCAGCACGTCCGCGAGACGGACTCCGCGGTCGCGGAGCGCATGCTCGCCGACTTCGACACCGCCGCGGAGCGCTTCGTGAAGGTGCTGCCGCGGGACTACGCCGCCGTGCTGGCCACCCGCCAGACGGCTGTTGATGAAGGCCTCGATCCCGATGGGGACGTGGTCTGGGGAAGGATTCTGGAGGTGACCGGTGGCTGACCCGAAGGGCTTCCTCAAGGTACGGGAGCGCGAACTCCCGGCACGTCGACCCGTCTCGCTGCGGCTCATGGACTGGAAAGAGGTCTACGAGCAGCAGGAGTCCGGCGAGCTCCGGCGCCAGGCCGGGCGCTGCATGGACTGCGGCATCCCGTTCTGCCACCAGGGCTGCCCGCTCGGGAACCTGATCCCCGAGTGGAACGACCTGATGTGGCGCGGCGAGGGCCGCGAGGCGAGCGAGCGCCTGCACGCGACGAACAACTTCCCGGAGTTCACCGGCCGGCTGTGCCCCGCCCCGTGCGAGAGCTCGTGCGTGCTCGGCATCAACCAGCCGCCCGTGACGATCAAGCAGGTCGAGGTCTCGATCGCCGACCAGGCGTTCGCGAACGGCTGGGTGCAGCCGCACCCGCCCGAGCGGCTCACCGGCAAGACCGTCGCCGTCGTCGGATCCGGCCCCGCCGGGCTCGCGGCCGCTCAGCAGCTCACCCGCGCCGGTCACACCGTCGCGGTGTTCGAGCGTGACGACCGCATCGGGGGGCTGCTGCGCTACGGCATCCCGGACTTCAAGATGGAGAAGAAGCACCTCGACGCGCGCCTCAACCAGATGATGGCCGAGGGCACCCGCTTCCGCGCGGGCGTCAACATCGGCGTGGACATCACCTGGGGCGAGCTGCGTCAGCGTTACGACGCCGTGGTCATCGCCACCGGTGCGCTCGTGCCGCGCGACCTGCCGATCCCCGGACGCGACCTCGACGGCATCCACTTCGCCATGGAGTACCTCACGCAGTCCAACCACGCGACCGCGGGCGACACCGTGGTGAACCAGATCATGGCGGAGGACAAGCACGTCGTGATCCTCGGCGGCGGCGACACCGGTGCGGACTGCATCGGCACCGCCCACCGCCAGCACGCCGCGTCGGTCACCAACCTCGCCATCGGCAAGCAGCCGCCGTCCGAGCGACCCGAGACGCAGCCGTGGCCCATGTCGCCGACGCTGTTCGAGGTGTCGAGCGCGCACGAGGAGGGTGGCGAGCGCCACTACCTGGCGTCGACGGTCGAGTTCCTCGGCAACGACGACGGCACGGTGCGCGCGATCCGCGTCGCCGAGACCGAGTACCGCGACGGCCGCCGCGTGCCGCGGGCCGGCACCGAGCGCGAGATCCCCGCGGACCTCGTGCTTCTGGCCCTCGGCTTCACCGGACCGGAGAGCACGGACCTGTCGTCGCAGCTCGGCGTCCCGTTCGACGAGCGGGGCAACGTGCGCCGCGACGGCGAGTACCAGACCTCCGAGCCCGGCGTCTTCGTGGCCGGCGACGCCGGTCGCGGACAGTCCCTCATCGTCTGGGCCATCGCCGAGGGCCGTGCAGCGGCCTCCGCCGTTGACCGGTACCTTGAGGGTGAGACCGAGCTTCCGTTCCCGGTGCGCCCCACCGATCGGGCCATCTCCGTCTGAGTGGGCCTTCCGCCCCGCACAGCAGCCGTTCCGGCACAGCACAATCCGCACGACGCGCCCGCGGGCGCAGAAACGTGAGCAACCACAGCATGAGTAGACGCGCGAAGATCGTCGCGACCCTGGGGCCGGCGACGTCGTCGCTGGAGAGCATCCGAGCCATCATCGACGCGGGCGTTGACGTCGCCCGCATGAACCTCAGCCACGGCAGCTACGACGTGCACGAGGCGATCTACGCGAAGGTCCGCCAGGCCGCGGAGGACTCCGGCCGCGCGGTGGCCGTGCTTGTCGACCTCCAGGGTCCGAAGATCCGTCTCGGCAAGTTCGCGAACGGGCCGCACGACCTCGCGGTCGGCGACGTCTTCAAGATCACGATCGAGGACATCGAGGGCACGAAGGACATCGCCTCGACGACCTTCAAGGGCCTGCCGAACGACGTCAAGGCGGGCGACCCGCTGCTGATCGACGACGGCCGCGTCACGCTCCGGGTGACCGACACCGACGGCACCGTCGTTACGACGGTCGTCGAGGTGCCCGGCGCCGTGTCGAACAACAAGGGCATCAACCTCCCCGGCGTCGCGGTGAACGTGCCCGCGCTGTCCGAGAAGGATGAGGCCGACTTGCGCTGGGGCCTGCGCCTCGGCGCCGATATGATCGCCCTGTCCTTCGTGCGCAACGCGGCCGACATCGACCGCGTGCACGAGATCATGGCCGAGGAGGGTCGCAAGATCCCCGTCGTCGCCAAGGTCGAGAAGCCGCAGGCGGTCGACGCGCTCGAGGAGATCGTGGACGCGTTCGACGCGATCATGGTCGCCCGTGGCGACCTCGGCGTCGAGCTCCCCCTCGAGGCCGTGCCGATCGTGCAGAAGCGCGCCGTCGAGCTCGCCCGCC
The DNA here is from genome assembly GCF_003067705.1 of Planctomonas deserti. Classification (GTDB taxonomy): domain Bacteria; phylum Actinomycetota; class Actinomycetes; order Actinomycetales; family Microbacteriaceae; genus Planctomonas; species Planctomonas deserti. The sequence continues at coordinate 201,390 of NZ_QANL01000004.1, read as the reverse complement.
GCCGCGCGAAGCCGGTCATCGTCGCCACCCAGATGCTCGAGACCATGATCTCCAGCCCCCGCCCGACCCGCGCCGAGGCGTCCGACTGCGCCAACGCGGTCCTGGACGGCGCGGACGCTCTCATGCTGAGCGGCGAGACGTCGGTCGGCGAGTTCCCGGTCATCACCGTGCAGACCATGGCGCGCATCATCGAGTCGACCGAGGAGCACGGTCTCGACCGCATCCCGGCGCTCGGCACGCGCCCCTTCACCCAGGGCGGCGCGATCACCCTGGCCGCGGCGGAGGTCGCCTCGTTCGTCGAGGCGAAGTACCTCTGCGTGTTCACGGAGTCCGGCGACTCCGTGCGCCGCATGTCGCGCCTGCGCAACGGCATCCCGATCCTCGCGTTCACGCCCGACCCCGCCATCCGCCGGCGCATGGCGCTGAACTGGGGCGTCGAGTCCTTCGTCGTCTCCCGCGTGAAGCACACCGACCAGATGGTCGCCCAGGTGGACGAGGTCCTCACCCGCGAGGGCATGGCGGTGAACGGCGAGAAGGTCGTCATCATCTCCGGGTCCCCTCCCGGAATCCCCGGCACCACCAACGACATCCGCGTGCACCGGGTCGGCGACGTCCTCTAGCCACGCGCGTGTTCCGTGCTGATGCGCGCGAGCCCTCCGGGGCCGCGCGCATCCGCCGTTAACCCGGCTCCCGGGCGGCGCCCCCGTCACGGGGGCGCCCTGCCGCGCGGCGGACGTCTGGTATGGTCTGCCGAATGCTTGCCGACGACACCCGGACGCGCCCCCGCCGCGAGGCCGACGCGCTCCCGCCGCAGCGTCCGCGCCGCGCCGACATCCAGGGACTGCGGGCCATCGCGGTCGTCGCCGTGATCCTCGACCACCTCGTGCGCTGGCCCTCCGGCGGCTTCGTCGGCGTCGACGTCTTCTTCGTGATCAGCGGCTTCCTCATCACCGGTCTCCTCCTGCGCGAGCACGAGACGACGGGCTCGATCTCGCTCCGGTCGTTCTACCTGCGGCGCGCGAAGCGCATCCTGCCCGCGAGCCTGCTCGTCCTCCTCGTCACGGTCACCGCCGCGTTCGCCGTCTTCAACGACTCCCGCGCGGCGGACGTGCTCAACGATGCGTTCTGGGCCGCGCTCTTCTCCGCCAACTGGGACCTCGTGCTCACCGGGACCGACTACTTCCAGGGTGCGGGGCCGGTGTCACCGCTGCAGCACTACTGGTCGCTCGCGGTGGAGGAGCAGTTCTACTTCGTCTGGCCCTGCCTCCTGCTCCTCGTGCTCCTGCTGACCGCCCGCCGGTCGCGCGGGGTCGTCGCGGTCGTGCTCGCCGTGCTCGCCGCCGCGTCCTTCGCGTTCGCGCTCTGGGAGAGCGCGCAGAGCCCCGCCACGGCGTACTTCTCCACCGCGTCGCGCGTCTGGGAGCTTGCGGTCGGCGCCCTGCTCGCCGCCGTCTCGCCCGCGCTGCGCCGCATCCCCGACCGGCTGCGGCCGGTGCTCGCCTGGCTCGGGCTGCTCGGCATCGTGGCCTCCCTGTTCGTCATCACGGACGCGATGCCGTTCCCCGGGCCGTGGGCCGCGCTGCCCGTGCTCGCCACGGCCGTCGTGATCGCCGCGGGCACCGGCGGTCCCGTGCGTCTCCTCGCCCCGCTGACCAACCGGGTGAGCGGGTACGTCGGTGACATCTCGTACTCCCTGTACCTCTGGCACTTCCCGGTGATCGTGCTCGCCACCGCGTTCTTCGCCGAGGGCACCGCCCTGTTCCTCGTGGTGTCGGTCGTGCTGACCGCCGCCCTGTCGGTCGCGTCGTACCACTTCCTCGAGGAGCCGATCCACCGGCTGCCGATAGCCGAGGGGAAGGCGGTCACGAGGTCCGCCCGGGCGGGCCGGATGGGCGACTGGCAGCACAGCTACCTCGCCCGGTTCCGCTTCGGGTCTCTCGGCCTCCTCGGTGTCCTCACCGTCCTGCTCGTCGCCGTCGCGCTCGCCCCGCGCGTCGCCCCGACGGCCTCGGCATCTCCCGCATCCGCGTCGTCGTCCGCGATGACGTCGCAGGAGCTGGCGAACGGCATCGAGACCGCCCTCCAGCAGGACGCCTGGCCCGCGCTGAGCCCGTCGCTCGACGAGGTCATGTCGGGGCCTCAGGTGCCGCAGGACGTCACCGCGTGCGGCGAGGTGAGCGCGGCGCCCGAGGAGGAGTGCTCCTGGGGACCGGCGGACGCGGAGCGCACGATGGTGCTCGTCGGCGACTCGACGTCGCTCGCCTACACCGAGGCGTTCCGGGAGATCGCGGACGCCGAGGGCTGGCGGGTCGTCACGCGGGCCATGTTCGGCTGCCGCTTCCTCGGCCTGACCTTCGCCAACGACAACGCGGCCCTCGAGGCCGCGTGCCCCGGCCGGGTGGATGACGCGGTCGCGGCGATCGACCGCATCAAGCCGGACCTCGTCGTCATCTCGAACAGCTACGCGGGCGGCGACTCCGCCGCGACCGGCAAGGAGGTGACGCTCGACGAGTGGTCGGAGGCCCTGCGCTCGATCCACACGCGCATCTCGTCCGCGGCGTCCGCGGTCGCCGTCGTCACGCCGCCGCCGTCGAGCAAGGACGTCGCGGACTGCTACACGAACCTCAGCACGCCCGCCGACTGCGTCTCGATCGTCTCGGAGGAGTGGACAGACTTCTTCGAGCGGGACAGCGAACTGGGGGAGGAGCTCGGCGTCGCCGTCTACGACTCGCGGCCCTGGTTCTGCTCCGGCGGGATGTGCCCGCCGTTCGTGGGCACGACGCCGATGAAGCTCGACGCGACGCACATCACCGCGGAGTACGCCCGGCTGATCGCGCCGGTGATCCGCAGCGAGCTCGCCCGCGACGAGCTCCTCTGACGCGGTCGGTTCCACACCCCGGGCGTTCCGGACCCCCGGGTTCGGGGGAGAGGTGCGGCCGGGGTGCGGCGCCCCTAACCTGAACGGGTGGACGCGGGCGATCGGACGGGCAGCACGAGCGAGGCCGAGCCCGTAGCCGACGACCGGCCGGTCGGGGGCATCTGGTCGCCGGCCCGGCGGGCGACGACCGTCGGGGCGACGGGGCTCGTGTTCCTCAACGCCTTCGAGTCGCTCGCCGTGACCACCGTGATGCCGCTCGTGAGCCGCGACCTCGGCGGTGGCCCGCTCTATGCGCTCGCGTTCGCGGCGCCGATGGCGGTCGGGATCGTCGGCATGGTGCTCGCGGGCAGCTCAGCCGACCGGCGAGGACCCCTGCGGCCGCTGGTCGCGGCCATCGTCCTGTTCGCAACCGGGCTGCTCTGCGCCGGGCTCGCGCCGACCATGCTCGTGCTGCTCGCGGGTCGCGCGCTCCAGGGCCTCGGCGCCGGCGGGGTGACGGTCGCGCTGTTCGTGCTCGTGGGCAGGGCGTATCCGCCGGACCTGCATCCGCGGATCTTCGGCGCCTTCGCCGCCGCCTGGGTGCTGCCGTCCATCGTCGGTCCGGTGCTCGCCGGCCTCGTGGCCGAGCACACGTCGTGGCGCTGGGTCTTCCTCGGCGTGCTCGCGCTCGTGCCGTTCGTCACGGCCGCTGTCCTCCCGGCCGCCCGGGCCGCGAGCGGACCGATGGACCGCGCGCCCGCCCTGCACCCCGCCCGAGCGTTGCTGGCCGTCGGGGCCGCGGCAGCCGTCCTCGCGGTCGGGTCCCTCGCCCAGGTCTCCTCCCCGGTCGTCGTTCCCGTCGTTGCGCTCCTCGTCGTCGCTCTCGTGTTCAACCTCCGCCCGCTACTGCCGCCCGGCACCTTCCGGGCGCGACGCGGGCTGCCGAGCGTGCTCCTGGCCCGGGCCGGGGTCGCCGCGGCATTCTTCGGTGCGGAGGTCTACATCCCGTATCTCCTCATCGAACGGCACGGCCTCACCCCGTCCCTTGCCGGGATCACCCTCACGGGAGCGGCCATCAGCTGGGCGTCGGCGTCGCAGCTCCAGGCCTGGCTCGGTGCCCGGATCAGCCACGCGGTCGTCGTGCGCATCGGTGTCGCCGTCGTGGGGGCGACCGACGTGCTCGTGCTCACGGCCGCGCTGGCCGACTGGCCGTCGCAGGTCCTGTTCGCCGCCTGGATGCTCGGCGGCGCGGGCATGGGCTTCGCCTTCCCTCGCATCAGCACGCTCGTGCTCTCGCTCGCGCCGGAGTCGCAACGCGGCTTCACCACGTCCGCGATGTCCATCGTCGAGGCGGTGGCGGCGTCCCTCACCCTCGCCGTCTCCGGGCTGGTGTTCGCGGCGCTGGCGCCGGCGGGCGGCGTCGTGCCGTTCGCGGGCAGCTTCGCCCTCGCGACGCTGACGGCGGCCGCGGCGCTGCTGTTCGCGCTGCGCATCCGCCGCTGATCCGCCGCTGATCCGCCGCTGATACGCGCGGAGGATCGCGCGGGCTGCAGCGAGGCGGGACCTCAGAGCCGGTGCGGCGGGTGGGGAACGAGCATCCCGGGCACCGCCGCCGCCGTGGTGCCGGATGTGGGGGTCGAACCCACACGTCCTTCCGGACAAAGCATTTTGAGTGCTCCGCGTCTGCCATTCCGCCAATCCGGCCCAGCACGGCGTGGTTCACAATACCGTAGACTTCTCGGCGTGTCAGACCAAGAGACCTCGCCCTCAGCCCCCCGTCGCGTCGTTGTCGCCGAGGACGAATCCCTGATCCGACTGGATATCGTGGAGACGCTCCGCGACAACGGCTTCGAGGTCGTCGGCGAGGCCGGCGACGGCGAGACCGCCGTCGCGCTGGCCACGGAGCTGCGTCCCGACCTGGTCATCATGGACGTGAAGATGCCCCAGCTCGACGGCATCTCCGCGGCCGAGCGCCTCAGCAAGGGCCACATCGCGCCCGTCGTACTGCTCACGGCATTCAGCCAGAAGGAGCTCGTGGAGCGCGCGAGCGAGGCCGGCGCGCTGGCCTACGTGGTCAAGCCGTTCACCCCGAACGACCTGCTGCCCGCGATCGAGATCGCGCTCGCCCGCTACGCCCAGATCATCACGCTTGAGGCCGAGGTGTCCGATCTCGTGGAGCGCTTCGAGACCCGCAAGCTCGTCGACCGCGCCAAGGGCCTGCTGAACGAGAAGATGGGCCTGACCGAGCCCGAGGCGTTCCGCTGGATCCAGAAGGCGTCGATGGACCGCCGCCTGACCATGCACGACGTGGCCCAGGCCATCATCGAGCAGCTCGCCCCCAAGAAGTAGCACCCGCTCCTCCCTCAACCCCACAGCGCCCTGCCCCGGGTGACGCCACCGTCGGCGCCCTGCCCAGGCAGGGGGATCCTGCCCAGCTTCAAGCTGCGCACGATCCTCCTGCCTGGGCAGGATCCGGTTAAGGGCGGCGCCGGCGACCGACAGAGCGGCGTGTGCCAGGGTGCGGCGGGCCGTTACGGGCGGTCGCGCAGCAGGTTCGTGATGCGCACGGTCGACAGGCGCCTGCCCTGCTCGTCCGTGACGACGATCTCGTGCGTCGTGAGCGTGCCGCCCAGGTGCAGCGCGGTGCACGTGCCGGTCACCGTGCCGCTCGCGACGGAGCGGCTGTGGCTCGCGTTCAGCTCGATGCCCACGGCGATGCGGCCGGGACCGGCGTGCAGGCTTGCCGACATCGACCCGAGCGACTCCGCGAGCACGACGTGCGCCCCGCCGTGCAGGATGCCGTACGGCTGCGTGTTGCCCTCAACGGGCATCGTGGCGACGGAGCGCTCGGCGCTCAGCTCCAGCACCCGGATGCCCATCTTCTGGGCGAGGGGGCCGACGTCTGAGGGCAGCCGGTGCGCGCCCGCGGGCGCCCCCTCCTGCGCGATGCTGTCCTGCATGATCTCCTCGGGGAGGCGGCGGAAGGCGGACGGATCCCGACAGACCCCCGCCGGCCGACGGCCGAGGACGCGCCCGGCGCTGTCAGCGGCTGCTTATAGGCTGGAGCCCGTGCCGAATCCCGAAAAGCCTACCCTTCTGATCGTCGACGGCCACTCGCTGGCATTCCGGGCGTTCTACGCGCTCCCCGTCGACAGCTTCACCACCCGCGACGGCCAGCACACCAACGCCATCCACGGCTTCCTCGCCATGCTGCTGCTCCTGCTGCAGAAGGAGAAGCCGACCCACGTCGCGGTGGCGTTCGACATCTCGCGCTTCTCGTTCCGCACGCGCGAGTACGCGGAGTACAAGGGCACCCGCGGCGCGACGCCGCCCGAGTTCACCGGTCAGGTCCCGCTCCTCCAGGAGGCGCTGAAGACCATGAACATCACCACCATCGCCAAGGAGGACTACGAGGCGGACGACATCCTCGCGACCCTGGCCAAGCAGGGCGCGGAGCAGGGCTTCCGGGTCCTCGTGGTCTCCGGCGACCGGGACACCATCCAGCTCGTGAACGACGACGTCACGCTGCTCTACCCGAACGCCATGGGCGTGAGCCAGCTGGGTCGGTACGACGCCGAGAAGGTGATGGAGAAGTACGGCGTGACGCCGGAGCAGTACCCGGACATCGCGGCGCTCGTGGGCGAGACCAGCGACAACCTGCCCGGGGTCGACAAGGTCGGCCCGAAGACGGCGGCCAAGTGGATCAACCAGTACGGATCCCTCGACGCCGTGCTCGAGAACCGCGAGTCCATCGGCGGCAAGGTGGGCGAGAACCTCCGCGCCCAGGTCGAGAACGTCGTGCGCAACCGCAAGCTCAACCGGCTCCTGACCGACGTCGAACTGCCGGTCGGCCCGGCGGACCTCGAGCGGAAGGGCATCGACGAGCCCGCCCTGCGCGAGCTTTTCGACCGGCTGCAGTTCCGCACGCTGCTCGACCGGATCCTCAAGCTCGAGGCCGACGAGGAGCCGACGTCGAGCGCGAACACGCTCGAGGTCGCCGTCAACGAGGACGTCACGGAGTCGACCCCGCACCCCGAGGCCCAGAACCTGCTCGACGAGGAGCTCGAGAAGTGGCTCGAGCGCTCGTCCGCGGCGACGCCGGGCGGGCTCGGCCTCACGGTCGAGGTGTACGACGGCAGGGTGACCGGCTTCGGCGTCGCCAGTGCGACGGAGTCCGTGACGCTGCCCTGGGTGCCGGACCGGCAGGACTACGCGCCGTTCGAGCGGTGGCTCGCCGGCCCCAGCCCCAAGGTCATGAGCGACGCCAAGTACCAGGTGAAAGCCATGACGCAGTCCGGCCTGGCCTTCGACGGCCTCGCGTTCGACGCGCACGTCGCCGGCTGGCTCCTGCGACCGGGATCCCCGGACAAGACGCTTGCTGCGCTCGTCGCGCGGCACCTGCACGAGGACCTGCCCCAGCCGGATCAGAACCAGCTGGTCCCCGCGGACGACATCCTGACCACCCCGCTCGAGGCCTGGTTCACGCAGCGCCTGTGCACGGCGATGCGGGACGAGCTCGACGCGACGACGCTGTCCGTGCTCGTCGACATCGAGCTGCCGACGCTGCTGGTGCTCGCCCACATGGAGCTGAGCGGCATGACGACGGACCGCGCGACGCTCGGTGAGCTCTCCTCCGCGCTCGGCGAGCGGGTGGCCGCGCTCGCGCAGAGCGCCTACGCGGAGGTGGGCCGCGAGCTCAACCTCGGGTCGCCGAAGCAGCTGCAGGAGGTGCTGTTCGATCAGCTCGGCATGCCGAAGACCCGGGCCAACAAGACCGGCTTCTCCACGGACGCCGGCGCGCTCGCCGATCTGCAGGCGTCCAATCCCCACCCGTTCCTCGACCTCCTGCTGCAGCACCGCGACGCGAGCAAGCTTCGCCAGATCATCGAGACCCTCGAGCGGTCCATCGGGCCGGACGGGCGCATCCACACCTCGTACGTGCAGACGGGCACGAGCACGGGACGCATCTCGTCGACTGACCCGAACCTGCAGAACATCCCCATCCGCACCGAGGAGGGCCGCCGCATCCGCCGGGCCTTCCGCGTTGGCGAGGGATACGACACCCTGCTCACCGCGGACTACTCGCAGATCGAGATGCGCATCATGGCGCACCTCTCCGGGGACCCCGGGCTCATCGAGGCGTTCAACGCGGGGGAGGACCTGCACCGCTTCGTCGGCTCGCGCGTTTTCGGCGTCGGCCCGGGCGACGTCACGTCCGAGATGCGCAGCAAGGTGAAGGCGATGTCCTACGGGCTCGCGTACGGGCTCAGCGCGTTCGGCCTGTCGAAGCAGCTGCGCATCGAGACCGCCGAGGCCAAGCAGCTCATGAGCGACTACTTCTCGCGCTTCGGCTCGGTGCGCGACTACCTGCGCAACGTCGTCGAGCAGGCGCGGGAGGACGGCTACACGGAGACGATCTTCGGCCGCCGCCGGCCCTTCCCCGACCTGAAGAGCCCGAACCGGGTGATCCGCGACAACGCCGAGCGCCAGGCCCTGAACGCGCCCATCCAGGGCTCCGCCGCCGACATCATGAAGTTCGCGATGATCGGCATCGACCGCGACCTCCGCGAGCAGGGGTTGCAGGCGCGCATGCTCATGCAGGTGCACGACGAGCTCGTGTTCGAGGTGCACGACGCGGAGTGGAACGCGCTCGAGTCGATCGTGACCAGCCGCATGGCCGGTGCCGCCTCGCTGTCCGTGCCTCTCGACGTGCAGGTCGGTCGGGGAGAGAATTGGGACGAGGCCGCGCACTAGAGCGGCATCGAGGGCGCCGACGGCGGTGCCTCAGAGGAACCATCAGCGAAAGAAGTACCCCGGTGCCCACGAGCCCCATCGACAGCCCGCCCTCGACGATCGCCGCACTCCTCCTCGAGGGCGGCGTCCTGCTGGAGGCCACGGCCACCGACCGGCTCGACGCCGTCAGCCAGGCGGGAGCGCTGCTCGTGCAGAGCGGCGCGGTCGAGCCGTCCTACGTCGGATCGATGCTGCGCCGCGAGACCTCGGTGTCGACCTACGTCGGCAACGGCGTCGCTCTGCCGCACGGCACCATCGCGGGCAAGCACGCGGTGCACCGCGACGCGCTGAGCCTGCTCCGCTTCCCGGAGGGCGTGGACTGGAACGGCGAGGCCGTGCACCTGGTGATCGGCATCGCCGCCCACGGCGGGGGACACATCGCCATGCTGGCCCGCCTCGCCGACGTGCTGCTCGACCGCTCGACGGTCGACCGGATCCTCTCGGCGACCTCGACCGACGAGGTGCTGGCCGCGTTCTCGACAAGCGAGCCGGTCTCGGGGGAGTAGCCGCCGCGCGGTCCCCTCCGGTGGGCGGTCCGCCCGGTCCTGCGGCGTGGCCGGTCGAGCGGCGCAATAGGCTCGTCGGCATGACGAGCCCCCGCGAGAACGAGACCACCGGCACGGGACAGAGCGCGATGACCGGCACGCCCGGAACGCCGCCCGGAGCGCGCAGGCCCACGGCGGTCGACGCGATCGCGGAGGGCTGGGTCGACACCCTCCTCGAGCTGAGCCCCGAGCTGCACGTGTACCTCGGCCGCCCCGGCCGCGAGGGGCAGTACTCCGACTACTCGCCCGCCGGCCACGAGCGGCGCGCCGAGGCCGCCCGCCGGGTGCTCGCCGCGCTCGACTCGGCCGAGCCCGGGGACGAGGTGGACGTCGTGACGGCGGCCGACCTCCGCCGCGAGCTCGAACTCGACCTCGAGCGGCACGAGGCGAGGCTCCACCTGCGGGACCTGAACGTGATCGCGTCGCCGGCCCAGGAGATCCGCGAGGTGTTCGACCTCATGCCCACCGGCTCCGAGGGCGACTGGGCCACGATCGCGGAGCGGCTGCGCAACGTGCCGGGTGCCGTGTCCGGGTACCGGCAGACGCTCGCCGCGGGCATCGCCGCGGGCGCCGCCCCGGCGAAGCGCCAGGTGCGGGAGGTCGCCGAGCAGGCCGCGGCGCACGCGTCCTCCGACGGCTTCTTCCGCTCCCTCGTCACCGGCGCGTCGGTCGACGGGGCCGAACTGCCGGAGTCGCTCCGCGCCGATCTCGACCGCGCCGCCGGGCAGGCCGCCGAGGCGTACGCCGGCCTCGCCGACTTCCTTCGGACCGAACTCGAGCCCGCGGCGCGGCAGGACGACGCCGCGGGCCGGGAGGAGTACGCGCTGGCGTCCCGCGGCTTCCTCGGCGCGACCATCGACCTCGACGAGACCTACGAGTGGGGCATTGAGGAGTTGGCCCGCATGACGGAGGAGCAGGAGGCCATCGCCCGGGAGATCAAGCCGGGCGCCGGCGTCCTGGAGGCCATCGCCCACCTCGACGCGGACGAGAGCCGCACGCTGCACGGCACGGACGCGTTGCAGCGCTGGATGCAGGAGACGAGCGACCGCGCCGTCGAGGAGCTCTCCCGCTCGCACTTCGACATCCCGGAGGTGATCCGCGAGCTCGAGTGCCGCATCGCGCCGACGAACGAGGGCGGCATCTACTACACGGGCCCGGCCGATGACTTCTCCCGCCCCGGCCGCATGTGGTGGTCCGTTCCTGAGGGGGTCACCGAGTTCGCGACCTGGCGCGAACTCACGACGGTCTACCACGAGGGCGTGCCCGGTCATCACCTGCAGATCGCGCAGGCGACCTACAACAAGGCGAGCCTCAACAGCTGGCGTCGCATCGCCGGCACGTCCGGCCACGCGGAGGGCTGGGCGCTGTACGCGGAGCGGCTCATGGAGGAGCTCGGTTACCTCGACGACCCCGCGGACCGGCTCGGCATGCTCGACGGCCAGCGGATGCGGGCGGCCCGCGTCGTGCTCGACATCGGCGTCCACCTGCGCAAGCCGCGCCTCGACGGGACGGGCACCTGGGACGCGGACTACGCCTTCGAGTTCATGAAGCGCAACGTCAACATGGACGAGAGCTTCGTGCGCTTCGAGGTGAACCGCTACCTCGGCTGGCCAGGTCAGGCGCCGTCCTACAAGGTGGGGCAGCGCATCTGGGAGCAGCTGCGCGACGAGGCCCGCAGGCGCGAGGGCGCGGACTTCGACATCAAGCGCTTCCACCGCCGCGCGCTGGACCTCGGCGGCGTCGGCCTCGACACCCTGCGCGCGGCCCTGCTCGCCTGACCGCCGTCCAGCGGGTCAGCAGTTCACTGGATCGCCGAGTCAGCGGACCGGCTGCCGCGGACCTGAGCGCAATTCAGCAGATCCCGCCCGCCGGTGGACGCAATTCAGCAGATTCCGCCGCCGGTGAGCGCAATTCAGCAAATCCCGGCCGACACGCCGGTGCGGAGCGGCGACATGCCGACGTCGGATGCCTCCCTGCTGAATTGCGTGGCTTGGTTCTCACGAATGGCGCCGCCTGGCGGAGGAGGGTCGCATCGCCCCGCGCTCCCGCATCACCCCGCCGCCCCGCGGCGGCCCGCGCTCCCGCGGCAGCCCGCGGCGGCACGCGGCGCGCGGGGCGTTCCGCGGGCTGGCGTGCCCGTGCTACGGGCGCTAGAATCGAATGTCGCACTCGCGGCACTCCTATTCGCCTGTCACGGCGAGCCAATCGCACCACATCGTCCGTGACCTGAACCATGTCCATTCTGGAGCAACTACTACATGACGATCGCAACGACCGACAAGGCACTGAAGCAGGTAGCCGTAAATGACATCGGCTCCGCAGAAGACTTCCTTGCCGCGGTCGAGAAGACCCTGAAATTCTTCAACGACGGAGACCTCATCGAGGGCACCGTGGTGAAGATCGACCGCGACGAGGTCCTCCTCGACGTCGGTTACAAGACCGAGGGCGTCATTCCCTCCCGCGAACTTTCCATCAAGCACGACGTCGACCCGAGCGAGGTCGTCCAGGTCGGCGACAGCGTCGAGGCTCTTGTTCTCCAGAAGGAGGACAAGGAGGGCCGGCTCATCCTGTCCAAGAAGCGCGCACAGTACGAGCGCGCGTGGGGCGACGTCGAGAAGATCAAGGAGTCCGATGGCGTTGTCACCGGTTCCGTGATCGAGGTCGTCAAGGGTGGCCTCATCGTCGACATCGGCCTCCGTGGCTTCCTCCCGGCGTCGCTCATCGAGCTCCGCCGCGTGCGCGACCTCACGCCGTACCTCGGCCAGGAGATCGAGGCGAAGATCCTCGAGCTCGACAAGAACCGCAACAACGTCGTTCTCTCCCGTCGCGCCCTGCTCGAGCAGACGCAGTCCGAGAGCCGTTCGACCTTCCTCAACAACCTCCACAAGGGTCAGGTCCGCAAGGGCGTCGTCTCCTCGATCGTCAACTTCGGTGCGTTCGTGGACCTCGGCGGCGTCGACGGTCTCGTCCACGTGTCGGAGCTCAGCTGGAAGCACATCGAGCACGCCAGCGAGGTCGTCGAGGTCGGCCAGGAGGTCACCGTCGAGATCCTCGAGGTCGACCTCGAGCGCGAGCGCGTCTCCCTGTCGCTCAAGGCGACGCAGGAGGACCCGTGGCAGGTCTTCGCCCGCACCCACGCCATCGGCCAGGTCGCACCGGGCAAGGTCACCAAGCTCGTTCCGTTCGGTGCGTTCGTGCGCGTCGCGGACGGCATCGAGGGCCTCGTGCACATCTCGGAGCTGTCCGGCAAGCACGTCGAGCTCGCCGAGCAGGTCGTGTCGGTCGGCGAAGAGGTCTTCGTCAAGGTCATCGACATCGACCTCGAGCGTCGCCGCATCTCGCTGAGCCTCAAGCAGGCCAACGAGGGCGTGGACCCCGAGGGCACCGAGTTCGACCCGGCGCTCTACGGCATGCTCACCGAGTACGACGAGCAGGGGAACTACAAGTACCCCGAGGGCTTCGACCCGGAGACGAACGAGTGGAAGGAAGGCTTCGAGGCCCAGCGCGAGAAGTGGGAGCAGGACTACGCTGCCGCCCAGGCTCGCTGGGAGGCCCACAAGAAGCAGGTCGCCGCTGCCGCCGAGGCCGAGGCTTCCGACACCGGCACCACGTCCGTCGGTGGCTCCTCCTTCACGAGCGAGTCGACCGGTGCGGGCACGCTCGCCGATGACGAGTCCCTCGCGGCCCTCCGCGAGAAGCTCTCGAGCAACTCCTAAGCACCACCGCCCGGCAACGGGTGCATCGGGGCGGTTCCTCCTTCGGGAGGGACCGCCCCTTCGCTTTCCCCGGCGCCCGCCGCTTTCCCCCCGGCGCCCTCCCTCCCCCCGGCGCCCGCCCGCCCCCCGCTCCTCCGCCTCCCGGGATCCCCATTCCCCTGAGGTGCCTGCTTCGGACCTTCCCGAGCCGAAAACACGACCGATTCGGGCACCTCACGGGCTCGGAGGCGGGCGGGGACGGGGACGCGGGTGGGACGGGGGAGGCGCGTCAGCGCGTCGCCGACCGGAATAGGGTTGACGGGTGTTCCTGATCGGGTTGACGGGCGGCATCGCCGCGGGGAAGTCGGTCGTGGCCGAGCGCATGGCCGAGCTCGGCGCCGTGCACATCGACGCGGACGCCCTGGCCCGCGAGGTCGTCGAGCCCGGCACGGATGCGCTGCGGCGCATCGAGGAGGAGTTCGGCCCCGGCGTCATCGCACCGGACGGCTCCCTCGACCGCAAGTCGCTCGGCGCGGTCGTGTTCGCCTACCCAGAGAAGCTCGCGCTGCTGAACTCGATCACTCACCCGGCGGTGCGGAAGCGGTCCTCCGAGCTCATCGAGGCGGCCAGGGCCGAGAACCCGCGGGCCGTCGTCGTGTACGACGTGCCGCTGCTCGTCGAGGCCGCCGTCGACCACCCGTTCGACATCGTGGTCGTCGTGAGCGCCACGGAGGAGAACCGGATCCGCCGGCTCACCGAGCTGCGCGGGATGTCGCGCGTCGAGGCGCTGCGCCGGATGGCGTCCCAGGCGCCGGAGTCGGAGCGGCTCGCCATTGCGGACGTGGTGATCGACGCCAACGGCTCGCTCGAGGAGACCCTCGGCCAGGTGGACGCGTTCTGGGGCACCATCCCGCGGGCGGGCTGATCGCGCGGTTCCGCGGAGAGGGCGACCACACTTGGTCGCAGGGTCGGGCACTCCGGCAGGGCGGATCGGCACCGGCAGACCGGCCCCGCGGGAGGCGTTGCGCTCCCAGCGGACACGCCGGACCGATGTCGGTGGTCCCTCTTAAACTTGAGGTATGCAAGCCACCCGTTCCGTGCGCCCCTTCGAGGTCATCAGCGAGTACAAGCCGAGCGGCGACCAGCCGCAGGCCATCGCCGAGCTGGCCGGTCACATCAACGCGGGTGAGACCGACGTCGTGCTGCTCGGCGCGACCGGTACCGGAAAGTCGGCGACCACCGCGTGGCTGGTCGAGGCCGTGCAGCGACCTACGCTCGTGCTCGCCCACAACAAGACCCTCGCGGCGCAGCTCGCCAACGAGTTCCGCGAGCTGATGCCGAACAACGCGGTCGAGTACTTCGTCTCCTATTACGACTACTACCAGCCTGAGGCGTACGTTCCGCAGACGGACACCTTCATCGAGAAGGACTCGTCCATCAACGAGGAGGTGGAGCGCCTCCGGCACTCGACCACGAACTCGCTGCTCAGCCGGCGCGACGTCATCGTCGTCTCCACCGTCTCCTGCATCTACGGCCTCGGCACGCCGGAGCAGTACATCAACGCCATGATCGCGCTGCAGGTCGGCATGCGCATCAACCGCGACGACCTCATCCGCAAGTTCGTCTCCATGCAGTACAACCGCAACGACGTCGACTTCTCGCGCGGCAACTTCCGCGTGCGCGGCGACACCATCGAGATCATCCCGATGTACGAGGAGCTGGCCATCCGCATCGAGATGTTCGGCGACGAGATCGAGGCGCTGTACACGCTGCACCCGCTCACGGGCGACGTCGTGCGCAAGATGGACTCCGTCTCCGTCTTCCCCGGCTCGCACTACGTCGCCGAGCGCGACGTGATGAACCGCGCCATCGGCACCATCCAGATGGAGCTCGAGGAGCGGCTCGCCGTGCTCGAGCGCGAGGGCAAGCTGCTCGAGGCCCAGCGCCTGCGCATGCGCACCAACTTCGACATCGAGATGATGCAGCAGATCGGGTTCTGCTCCGGCATCGAGAACTACTCGCGGCACATCGACGGCCGCGCGCCCGGTGAGGCGCCGCACTGCCTGCTCGACTACTTCCCGGACGACTTCCTCGTCGTGATCGACGAGTCGCACGTGACCGTGCCGCAGATCGGCGCCATGTACGAGGGCGACTCGTCCCGCAAGCGCACGCTCGTCGACCACGGCTTCCGCCTGCCGAGCGCCCTCGACAATCGGCCGCTGCGCTGGAACGAGTTCAAGGACCGGGTCGGCCAGACCGTCTACCTGTCCGCGACCCCCGGACGCTACGAGCTGGGCATCACCGACAGCGTCGTCGAGCAGATCATCCGCCCGACCGGGCTCGTCGACCCGCAGATCGTGGTCAAGCCCACCAAGGGTCAGATCGACGACCTTCTCGAGGAGATCAAGCAGCGCACCGAGAAGGACGAGCGCGTGCTCGTGACGACGCTGACCAAGAAGATGGCCGAGGAGCTGACGGACTTCCTCGCCGAGGCGGGCGTGCGCGTGCGCTACCTGCACTCCGACGTCGACACCCTGCGCCGCGTCGAGCTGCTGTCCGAGCTGCGGAGCGGCGTGTACGACGTGCTCGTCGGCATCAACCTGCTGCGCGAGGGCCTCGACCTGCCGGAGGTGTCGCTCGTCGCGATCCTCGACGCGGACAAGGAGGGCTTCCTGCGCTCGTCGACCTCGCTCATCCAGACCATCGGACGTGCCGCCCGTAACGTCTCGGGCGAGGTGCACATGTACGCCGACGTGATGACCGACTCGATGCAGAAGGCGATCGAGGAGACGGACCGTCGCCGCGCCCGGCAGATCGAGTACAACACGCTGCACGGCATCGACCCGACCCCGCTGCGCAAGAAGATCGCGGACATCACGGACGCGCTCGTGCGCGAGGGCCAGGACACCAAGAAGCTGCTCGAGGGCCGCCAGGCGGGCAAGCGGTCGCCGACGCCGAACCTGCGTCGCGAGGGACTCGCGGCCTCCGGCGCCAACGAGCTGGAGTCGATCATCGCCGACCTCAACGAGCAGATGCTGCAGGCGGCGGGGGAGCTGAAGTTCGAGCTGGCGGCGCGCCTCCGCGACGAGCTCGGCGACCTCAAGCGCGAGCTGCGCCAGATGTCGAAGGCGGGCCACCTGGTCTAGGGGAATCGAGGGCCGCGATCAGGACGCCGTCGGCACCCAGTCGTCGGTGCCCTGCTCGCGCACCCAGCGCTCGCGCGTCGACGGGTCGACGCGCACGTCGGTAAGCCAGAACGTGGCGTCCGGGTCCCACCCGGCGAGCACCGACGCCGCATCGCCCTCGACAGCGATCGCGCGGCCGGCCGTCGACAGGTAGCCCGCCACCGACAGGTGCACCGCGTCGACGCTCCCGCGCACCGCCGACCAGTCGGGGACGACCCATCGCCCGTTCCTGCCGGTCGCGCGATACCAGTCGTGCCGTCGCGAGGACGTGACGTCGAGGGGGAAGCGACGGCACAGCTCCGCCCATGCCTCCGGGCCGTCGATCTCGAGCACGCGGGCGCCGGCCGGGATGTGAGCGCGCCGGGCCGCAGCCGCCTCCCAGCCCAGGCCGTCCTCGACCAGGCGCAGTCCCACGGGTCCCCGCCCCGGCAGCGCCCGCGTCGTCCGGATCAGGTCGGCGGGCGGGCGGGACCACCACGTGCCGCTCCACGGCGCCGCGGGGTCGCTCGGCCGGTCGCGTCGCGCGGCCGCCTCCTCGGCGATCGTGGCCGCTCGCCAGCGCTCGACGACTTCCCGCATCCGCCCGGCGTCCGAGGCGCCGGGGCTCGGCAGTCCGTCGAACGCGACCGTCCACTGCTCCCGAGCGGCGGGCGTCGCCCACCACGCGGAGTGCGGCGAGCCGGCGATCGCGGCCGCGATCCGCGCGAGCGGGGCCCGCAGTTCCGGGGTGGCCGCCAGCACATCCTCGCCGTCGGGCTCCTGCCAGTAGCGGGCGAGGTCGACCGTGTCGGCGAGCGCGAGCAGCAGGCCTCCCTCGTCGGAACCGGCGGTCGGCACCCGATCGAGAAGCGGGGCGACCTCGGCGGGCGACGGCGTCGGCACCGGGCCCGTGTCATCGCGGGGGCCGAACAGGACGACGCCGGACGTTCCCCGCCCCGGGTCGAGAGCGTGCGCGGCGAGGAGGACCGCCTGCCGGAGAAGCTGGGCGTCCTCGCCGGCGGGGACGCCGCCGTCGTCGAGTTCGCGGAGCGCGACGGCGAGGCACAGCCGCCGTCCGCGTGGGCCGGCGAGCAGCACGGTCGGGTCAAGCGTCATGCTTCGTCCCACTTCCGGTTACGCCCTCGGGGAACCCCACAGGGGAGTGTCGGTGGCAGCGCCTAAAATATCTAGAGTGTCAATTTCCGAGGTGGACGTCTCCGCCAAGCTCAGCGTCCGTGGTGCACGCGTCCACAATCTCCACAACGTAGACCTCGACATCCCCCGGGACTCCCTGGTCGTCTTCACGGGACTCTCGGGCTCGGGCAAGTCGTCCCTCGCCTTTGACACCATCTTCGCGGAGGGACAGCGCCGCTACGTCGAGTCGCTCTCCGCCTACGCCCGCCAGTTCCTCGGCCAGGTCGACCGGCCGGACGTGGACTTCATCGAGGGCCTGAGCCCCGCGGTCTCGATCGACCAGAAGTCCACCAACCGCAACCCGCGCTCGACGGTCGGCACCATCACCGAGATCTACGACTACATGCGCCTGCTCTGGGCGCGCATCGGCGTGCCGCACTGCCCCATCTGCGGCGAGCAGATCTCCCGCCAGACGGTGCAGCAGATCGCGGACCACCTCATGGAGCTCGAGCCGGGCACCCGCTACCAGGTGCTGAGCCCGGTGGTGTCGCAGAAGAAGGGCGAGTTCGTCGACCTCTTCAAAGAGCTCGCGTCCACCGGCTACTCGCGCGCCGTCGTCGACGGGGAGCGCGTGTCGCTGAGCGAACCGCCCACGCTGAAGAAGCAGTTCAAGCACGACATCTCCGTCGTCGTCGACCGCCTGGTCGCCGGACCGGACATCCTCGGCAGGCTCACCGACTCCCTCGAGACCGCGCTGCGCCTCACCGACGGCACCGTCGCCATCGACTTCGTGGACGTCGACGGCCCGGGCGGCCTCCGTTCGTTCTCCGAGAAGCTCTCCTGCCCGAACGACCACCCGCTGCAGCTCACCGAGATCGAGCCGCGCACGTTCTCGTTCAACGCCCCGTTCGGCGCCTGCCCCGAGTGCTCCGGCCTCGGCACGCGCATGTCCGTCGACCAGGAGCTGCTCATCGGTGACGAGAGCCTGAGCATCAAGAACGGCGTGATCCTGCCCTGGACGACCCAGGGCAAGGGGCTGTTCAACTACTACGAGAAGCTGCTCGCCGGCCTCGCCCGCGACCTCAAGTTCTCGCTCTCGACGCCGTGGAAGAAGCTCGACCCGAAGGTCAAGGAGGCGGTGCTGCGCGGCGACAACTTCGAGGTGCAGGTGCGCTGGAAGAACCGCTTCGGCCGCGAGATGACCTACTCCTCCGGCTTCGAGGGCGTCATCCCCTACATCGAGCGGCAGTACGCCCAGGCCGAGACGGACACCCAGCGTGCGCGCTGGGCCGAATACCTGCGCGAGATCCCGTGCCCGGTCTGCGACGGCCGCCGGCTCAAGCCCGAGGTGCTCGCCGTGCTCGTGCACGGCTCGAACATCGCCGACGTCGCGGAGCTCAGCCTCTCCGACGCCCAGGCGTTCATGGCCCAGCTGAAGCTCACCGATAGGGAGGCGCACATCGCCGCCCAGGTGCTGCGCGAGATCCGGGTGCGCCTCGACTTCCTCATCGAGGTCGGCCTCAACTACCTGAACCTCTCCCGCGCCGCCGCGACGCTGTCCGGCGGCGAGGCCCAGCGCATCCGCCTCGCGACGCAGATCGGCTCCGGCCTCACCGGGGTGCTCTACGTGCTCGATGAGCCGAGCATCGGCCTGCACCAGCGGGACAACCGCAGGCTCATCGAGACGCTGGTCAAGCTCCGCGACCTCGGCAACACCCTGATCGTTGTGGAGCACGACGAGGACACCATCCGCACCGCGGACTGGGTGGTCGACATCGGCCCGGGCGCTGGCGTCAACGGCGGCACGGTCGTGCACTCCGGCTCGTACGAGGAGCTCATCCGCAACGAGGAGTCGCTCACCGGTGACTACCTCGCCGGGCGCAAGGCCATCGACGTGCCGAAGAAGCGCAGGCCGATCGACAGGTCACGCCAGATCCAGGTCGTCGGGGCGCGCGCCAACAACCTGAAGGATGTCACGGCGGCGTTCCCGCTGGGGACGCTCATCTCCGTGACCGGCGTGAGCGGCTCCGGCAAGTCCTCGCTCGTGAACGACATCCTGTACCGGGTGCTCGCCAACCGGCTCAACGGCGCCCGCAAGGTGCCCGGCAAGCACAGCCGCGTGACCGGCCTGGAGAACCTCGACAAGGTCGTGCACGTCGACCAGAACCCGATCGGCCGCACCCCG
This sequence comes from Planctomonas deserti, assembly GCF_003067705.1. Lineage (GTDB taxonomy): Bacteria > Actinomycetota > Actinomycetes > Actinomycetales > Microbacteriaceae > Planctomonas > Planctomonas deserti. The sequence goes on along the minus strand of NZ_QANL01000004.1, from coordinate 182,017 downwards.
CGCTCGAACCCCGCGACCTACACCGGCGTGTTCGACAAGATCCGCAACCTCTTCTCCGAGACGGCGGAGGCGAAGGCACGCGGCTACCTGCCCGGCCGGTTCAGCTTCAACGTCAAGGGCGGCCGCTGCGAGGCGTGCTCGGGCGACGGCACCATCAAGATCGAGATGAACTTCCTGCCCGACGTGTACGTCGCGTGCGAGGTGTGCGGGGGAGCGCGGTACAACCGCGAGACCCTCGGCATCCACTACAAGGGCAAGAACATCGCCGAGGTGCTGGACATGCCGATCGCCGAGGCGGCGGACTTCTTCGAGCCCATCGCGTCGATCCACCGCTTCATGAAGACCCTCGTCGACGTCGGCCTCGGCTACGTGCGCCTCGGTCAGAGCGCCACGACCCTGTCCGGCGGCGAGGCGCAGCGCGTGAAGCTCGCGACCGAGCTGCAGCGCCGGTCGAACGGCCGCAGCGTGTACGTGCTCGACGAGCCGACGACGGGCCTGCACTTCGAGGACGTCCGGAAGCTCCTCATGGTGCTGAACGGTCTCGTCGACAAGGGCAACACGGTCATCGTCATCGAGCACAACCTCGACGTCATCAAGTCCTCGGACTGGCTCATCGACCTCGGGCCGGAGGGCGGGGCCGGGGGCGGCACGATCATCGCGACCGGCACCCCGGAGCAGCTGGCGAAGGTGGAGGCGAGCCACACGGGCTTCTTCCTGCGCGAAGTGCTCGGCGACGACTAGGCGATGTCGAACGCCCTTCCCTACCGCCCGCGCACGGGCGAGATCCCGACCGATCCCGGCGTCTACCGGTTCCGCGACGAGAACGGCCGCGTGCTCTACGTCGGCAAGGCGAAGAACCTGCGGGCCAGGCTCAGCAACTACTTCGCCCCGCTGCCGAGCCTGCACGAGCGCACCCGGCGCATGGTCACGACCGCCAACAGCGTCGAGTGGACCGTCGTGGCCAGCGAGTTCGAGGCGCTCCAGCTCGAGTTCACCTGGATCAAGGAGTTCAACCCGCCGTTCAACGTGCAGTTCCGGGACGACAAGTCGTACCCGTACCTCGCCGTGACGCTCGGCGAGGAGATCCCGCGGGTGCTCGTCACCCGCAATCGCAAGATCAAGGGCGCCCGCTACTTCGGGCCCTACACGAAGGCCTGGGCGATCCGCGACACCGTGGACCACATGCTCAAGGTCTTCCCGATGCGCAGCTGCACGGACACGATCTACCGGCGCGCCCAGCAGACGAACCGCCCCTGCCTGCTCGGCGACATCGGCCGCTGCGCCGCGCCCTGCGTCGCCCGCGTGACGGCGGAGGAGCACCGCGTCATCGCCGACGACTTCGTGAGCTTCATGGGCGGCAACGACTCGCGCTACATCGCCCAGCTGAACCGGGAGATGAAGGCCGCCGCCGCCGAGATGGACTACGAGTCGGCCGCGCGGTACCGCGACAGCATCGGCGCGCTCGAGGCGGCGCTCAGCAAGACCGCGGTCGTGTTCGGCGACCGGGTCGACGCCGACGTCTTCGGCATCGCCGCGGACGAGCTCGCCGCGTCCGTGCACCAGTTCATCGTGCGCGGCGGCCGCATCCGCGGAACGCGCAGCTGGGTCGTGGACAAGGAGCTCGACATCGGGATCGGCGAGCTCGTCGAGACCGTGCTGCACAACGCGTACGAGGACGACATCTACCCGCCCCGCGAGGTCTTCGTGCCCGAGCTCCCCGAGGACGCCGCGGAGCTCGAGCTCTGGCTCGGCGAGCGGCGCCGCGAGGGCCTGCGGGAGGAGGCGCCCGGTCCCGGGCGCGTGTCCGCGGGCAACGTCGACCTGAAGGTCGCGCAGCGCGGGGACAAGAAGGCCCTTGCGGAGACGGCGGAGACGAACGCCCGTCAGTCGCTTCTGCTCTACAAGACCAGGCGCAGCTCCGACTTCGTCGCGCGGTCCCAGGCGCTCACCGACATCCAGGAGGCGCTCGGCATGCCGGACGCGCCCCTGCGGATGGAGTGCTTCGACGTCTCGCACCTCAGCGGCACCAACATCGTCGCCTCGATGGTGGTGTTCGAGGACGGCCTGCCGCGGAAGGACCAGTACCGGCGCTTCAGCATCCCCGAGTCGACGGACGACACGGAGTCGATCTACCAGGTGCTGACCCGGCGGCTGGCGTACCTGGGGGAGGAGCCGAAGAGGAGCGAGGAGGACGCCGAGATCAAGAAGTTCTCCTACAGCCCGAACCTGCTGCTCGTCGACGGCGGCCAGCCGCAGGTCCAGGCCGCCGCACGGGCGCTCGCCGAGTCCGGCGTCACGGGCATCCAGCTCGCCGGCATCGCGAAGCGGCTCGAGGAGATCTGGCTCCCGGACAGCGACTACCCGGTCATCCTGCCGCGCAACAGCGACGCCCTGTTCCTCATCCAGCGCATCCGCGACGAGGCCCACCGCTTCGCGATCACGTACCAGCGCAGCAAGCGCAAGCGCGACATCACGTCGCAGCTGAGCGAGATCCGCGGGCTCGGCCCGTCCCGCGTGCAGCGCCTGCTCAAGCACTTCGGCTCCGTCTCCCGGCTCAAGGCCGCCGACGTCGACGAGATCGCCTCCGTGCGCACCATCGGCCCGACCCTCGCGCAGGTGGTCTTCGACGCCCTGCACCCCGCAGAGTGATCGGGCCGCTCGGCGCGGGCCGGCTCGACCCGGGGTTAGGCTTGATCGGGTCAATAGACCCAAGAGCAGGAAGCGTAGGTTCGATGACCGACGAATCCGACCAGCACCAGGTGCTCATCGTCACGGGGATGTCCGGGGCCGGCCGCTCCACGGTGGCGAACGCGCTCGAGGACCTCGGCTGGTACGTGGTCGACAACCTGCCCCCGCAGATGCTGAAGCCGCTCGTCGACCTCAGCAGCCGTGCCGGCGACAAGCTGCCGAAGATCGCGGCCGTCGTCGACGTGCGCGGCGGCGAGTTCTTCCTCGACCTGCGCGACATCGTGCAGAACCTCCGTGGCGGCCGCGAGCTGCGCATGCTCTTCCTCGAGGCCACGGACGCCGCCCTGGTGCGCCGCTTCGAGCAGGTGCGCCGGCCGCACCCGCTGCAGGGCGACGGCACGCTGCTCGACGGCATCACGGCCGAGCGCGGGCGCATGGTCGAGATCCGCGAGGCCAGCGACATCATCATCGACACCTCCGAGCTCAACATCCACCAGCTCGCCACCAAGGTGACGGAGGAGTTCAGCGCGACTGACGCGCCCGGCGTGCGGGTCACGCTGATGAGCTTCGGGTTCAAGTACGGCCTGCCGACCGACGTCGACATGGTCGCCGACATGCGCTTCCTGCCCAACCCGTTCTGGTCGCCCGAGCTGCGGCCGTTCAACGGCAAGGACCGCGTCGTCAGCGACTACGTCCTCGCCCAGGAGGGCGCCGCCGAGTTCGTCGAGCAGTACGCCCGCGCGCTGGCGCCCGTGCTCGCCGGCTATCAGCGGGAGAACAAGAGACACGCTACGATCGCCATCGGCTGCACGGGGGGGAATGCACCGGTCGGTCGCCGTCGCCGAGGAGCTCGCCGAGCGCCTCCGCCACCTTCCCGGCGTCGCCGTGAACGTGAAGCACCGCGACCTCGGACGCGAGTGAACAGCCGAGACTCGCAAGGGAGAACACTGGATTGGCTCTGACAGCCGACGTCAAAGAGGAGCTGGCCCGGATCGAGGTCAGCAAGACCACGGTCCGAGCCGCAGAGCTCGCGACCATTCTGCGGTTCTCGGGGGGACTGCACCTGATCTCCGGCCGCATCGCGGTCGAGTCCGAGCTGGACACCGCCCAGCTCGCGCGCCGGGTGCGCAAGGACCTCGCCGAGCTGTACGGCGTGCGCAGCGACATCTCCGTGATCTCCGCATCCGGGCTGCGCCGCACCAACCACTACCTGGTCCGCGTGCTCGACGGCGAGACGCTCGCCCGTCAGACGGGCCTGCTCGACGCCCGCCGCCGGCCCATCCGGGGCCTGCCGAACCGGCTCACCACCGGATCGCGCGAGGAGCTCGGCGCCGTCTGGCGCGGGGCGTTCCTCGCACAGGGCTCGCTGACGGACCCGGGCCGGTCCGCCGCGCTCGAGATCACCTGCCCCGGCAACGAGGCGGCCATGGCGCTCGTCGGCGCCGCCGGACGACTCGGCGTCGCCGCCAAGGCGCGCGAGGTGCGCGGCGTGCACCGCGTCGTGCTGCGCGAGGGCGAGGCCATCAGCGCCATGCTCGTCCTCATGGGGGCGACCGCGTCGGTCGCGGCGTGGGAGGAGATGCGCCAGCGCCGCGAGGTGCGCGCCACCGCCAACAGGCTCGTGAACTTCGACGACGCGAACCTGCGCCGCTCCGCCCAGGCCGCCGTCGCGGCGTGCGCGCGCGTCGACCGGGCCATGGAGATCCTCGGGCCGGACATCCCCGAGCACCTGCGCTACGCCGGCGAGCTGCGCCTGAAGCACCGCGACGCGAGCCTCGACGAGCTCGGTCACCACGCCGACCCGCCCATGACGAAGGACGCCGTCGCGGGCCGGATCCGCCGCCTCCTGGCCATGGCGGACAAGAAGGCCGCCGACGAGGGGATCCCGGGAACGGACGCGAATCTGCCGCCCGATCTCGAGGACGTGTGAGCCGTTTCCCCGGCCCTCCAGCACCTGATCACGCGGGACTAGACTCGAAAACGTCGCCCGCGCACCGGCCGTCCGCCTGTGCCTGACGGGCTCGATAGAGGAGATATCAATGGCTGATTACGCACTGCCCGAACTGCCCTACGACTACTCGGCCCTCGCGCCGCACATCAGCGGTCGCATCATGGAGCTCCACCACGACAAGCACCACAAGACCTACGTCGACGGCGCGAACACGGCCCTCGTGAAGCTGGCCGAGGCCCGCGACAAGGACGACCTGACCTATGTCAACAAGCTGCAGAAGGACCTGGCGTTCAACCTCGCCGGTCACGTCAACCACACGGTCTTCTGGAACAACCTCTCCCCGGACGGCGGCGACAAGCCGACCGGCGAGCTCGCCGCGGCGATCGACGAGTTCTTCGGCTCGTTCGACAAGTTCCGTGCGCACTTCACCGCCTCCGCGCTCGGCATCCAGGGCTCCGGCTGGTCGATCCTGGCCTGGGACTCGCTCGGCCAGAAGCTCATCATCGAGCAGCTGTACGACCACCAGGGCAACCTCGCCGCGGCGACCATCCCGCTGCTCATGCTCGACATGTGGGAGCACGCCTTCTACCTCGACTACGTGAACGTTAAGGCCGACTACGTCAAGGCGTTCTGGAACATCACCAACTGGGCCGACGTGCAGGCGCGCTTCCTCGTCGCCCGCGAGAAGACGAACGGCCTGCTGCTACTGTCGTAGCGCACCGGGGGTCCCTTTACGGGGGCCCCCGCTCTCTCTCGTCACCCACACCACCGCGTCCGTGCGGACGCCAGAAGTAACTGGAGCACTGTGTCAGTCAAGATCGGAATCAACGGCTTCGGCCGCATCGGCCGCAACTACTTCCGGGCCGCGCTGGCCAAGGGGAGCGACCTCGAGATCGTCGCGGTCAACGACCTCACCGACAACAAGGCGCTCGCGCACCTCCTCAAGTACGACTCCATCACCGGACGCCTCGACGCGACCGTCGAGCTCGAGGGCGACTCGATCATCGTCAACGGCAAGCCGATCAAGGTGCTCGAGGAGCGCGACCCCGCCAACCTCCCCTGGGGCGAGCTGGGCGTCGACATCGTCATCGAGTCGACCGGCCGCTTCACCAAGTCCGTCGACGCGCGCAAGCACATCGAGGCCGGCGCCAAGAAGGTCCTCGTCTCCGCTCCCGCTTCCGGCGACGACGTCGCGACGCTCGTGCTCGGTGTGAACGAGGGCACCTACGACCCCGCCACCCACGACGTGATCTCGAACGCGTCCTGCACGACCAACTGCCTCGCGCCGCTCGCCAAGGTCTTCCTCGACGAGTTCGGCATCGAGCGCGGCCTCATGACGACGGTGCACGCCTACACCGCGGACCAGAACCTCCAGGACGGCCCCCACAGCGACCTGCGTCGCGCCCGCGCCGCCGCCCTCAACATCATCCCGACGTCGACCGGTGCCGCCAAGGCGCTCGGCCTCGTCATCCCCGAGCTCGTCGGCAAGCTCGACGGCTACGCCCTCCGCGTGCCGGTGCCGACCGGCTCCATCACCGACCTCACCATCGAGACGAGCGCGTCCGTCACGGTCGAGCAGGTCAACGCCGCGTACAAGGCCGCCGCCGAGGGCCCGCTCAAGGGCATCCTCAAGTACACCGAGGACCCGATCGTCTCGAGCGACATCCAGGGCGACCCGCACTCCTGCATCTTCGACGCCGGCCTGACCAAGGTCATCGGCACGCAGGTCAAGGTCGGTGGCTGGTACGACAACGAGTGGGGCTACTCCAACCGTCTCGTCGACCTCACCGAGTACGTCGCCGAGCGTCTTTAGACCCCGGAGGACACCGAGCCCGTGGCGCTTCGCACTCTCGAGTCCCTCGGGTCGCTCGGCGGCAGGCGCGTCCTGCTCCGCTGTGACCTGAACGTCCCGCTGAAGGACGGCGCGATCACCGACGACGGTCGGGTCCGCGCCTCCCTCGGCACCATCAACACGCTGGTCAACGCGGGCGCGCGCGTCATCGTCGTGTCGCACCTCGGTCGCCCCGACGGTGCGCCGGACGCCAAGTACAGCCTCGCGCCGGTCGCACAGCGGCTGTCCGAGCTGCTGGGCGCCCCGGTGGCGTTCGCCGAGGACACCGTGGGCGAGGCGGCCGCGAGTGCGGTCGAGAAGCTGACGGACGGCTCGGTGCTCGTGCTGGAGAACCTCCGGTTCAACCCGGAGGAGACCAGCAAGGACGAGGCGGAGCGCCGCTCCTTCGCGGAGAAGCTCGCGGCGTTCGCCGACGCCTTCGTGTCCGACGGCTTCGGCGTCGTGCACCGCAAGCAGGCGAGCGTGTACGAGCTGGCCTCGCTGCTGCCGAGCGCCGCGGGCTCGCTCATCGCATCCGAGCTCGAGGTGCTCGACCGGCTCACCGAGTCGCCCGAGCGTCCGTACGCCGTCGTGCTCGGCGGCTCGAAGGTGTCCGACAAGCTCGGCGTCATCGAGCACCTCCTGCCCCGCGTCGACACGCTCCTGATCGGCGGCGGAATGGTGTTCACCTTCCTCGCCGCCCAGGGGCACAGCGTCGGCAAGAGCCTGCTCGAGGCCGACCAGCTCGACACGGTCCGCGGCTACCTCGACGACGCCGAGAAGCGCGGCGTGCGCATCGTGCTGCCGACGGACATCGTCGTGGCGGAAAAGTTCGGCGCGGACGCGGAGCACGTCGTGCAGCCCGCCGACGCAATCGAGGACTCCCCGTTCGGAGCCTCCGGGCTGGGGCTCGACATCGGACCGGAGACCGGGAGGGCTTTCGCCGCGGAGATCCGCGACGCGAAGACCGTGTTCTGGAACGGTCCGATGGGCGTGTTCGAGCTCGAGGCGTTCGCCGAGGGGACGCGTGCCGTCGCGCAGGCACTCACCGAGGTCGACGGGCTCAGCGTCGTCGGCGGTGGCGACTCCGCAGCGGCCGTCCGCGCCCTCGGCTTCGCGGACGACGCGTTCGGGCACATCTCGACCGGAGGCGGCGCGAGCCTCGAATTCTTGGAGGGCAAACGGTTGCCCGGTCTGGAGGTGCTCGGATGGCAGCGTTGAACGGCAGGCTCCCGCTGATCGCGGGCAACTGGAAGATGAACCTCGACCACCTGCAGGCGATCGCGTTCGTGCAGAAGCTGGCCTGGAGCCTCAAGGACGCCAGGCACGACTTCACGACGGTCGAGGTGGCGGTGTTCCCGCCCTTCACCGATCTGCGCAGCGTGCAGACACTCATCGCGGCCGACAAGCTGCCGATCGTGTTCGGCGGGCAGGACGTCTCGGCGCACGACTCCGGCGCCTACACCGGCGAGATCTCCGGCGCCTTCCTGTCCGCGCTCGAGTGCAGCTACGTCATCATCGGCCACTCCGAGCGGCGCACCCTGCACAACGAGACGGACGAGCAGGTCGCCGCCAAGGTGTCCGCCGCGCTGAAGCACAACCTCGTGCCGATCATCTGCGTCGGCGAGACCGCGGAGGACCTCGAGAAGCACGGACCCAGCGCGGTACCGGTCGCCCAGCTGCGCGCCGCCCTTGCGGGCGTCGACACGGCGGCCGACATCGTGGTGGCATACGAGCCCGTCTGGGCCATCGGCTCCGGACAGGCGGCGACCCCCGAGCAGGCGGAGCAGGTCGCGGCCCAGCTGAGGTCGGTCCTCGCCGAGCTCCTCGGCCAGGACGTCGCAGGCAAGACGCGCATCCTCTACGGCGGATCCGTCAAGGCGAACAACATCGCCGGCTTCATGCGCGAGCCGAACGTGGACGGCGCGCTCGTCGGCGGGGCGAGCCTCGACCTCACCGAGTTCGCCAACATCGTGCGGTACCAGAAGCACGTGGGCGTCTGACCCGGAGGCGCTCCGGGCAGGCGTTCCGCCCCCGATCGGTGCGGCGCACCGGTCGGGGGCACCGCTTTGTTATGATCGTCTGTGGCCCCTCGCGGCCGCACGACTTATTCTCGCGTCTCGAAAGGCTCTGAGTGGAAATCCTCCAGGTCATCTTGCAGGTGCTGCTCGGTATCACGAGCCTCCTGCTCACCATGCTCATCCTGCTGCACCGCGGTCGCGGCGGCGGGCTCTCCGACATGTTCGGCGGTGGTGTGACCTCCAACCTCGGTGCGTCGGGCGTCGCCGAGCGGAACCTGAATCGCATCACGGTGATCCTGGGTCTCGTCTGGATCACCTGCATCGTCGTTCTCGGTCTCATCACCAAGTTCGACGCCGGCGTCTAGGCCGTACCCGGGCGCCGGAGGGCGCCCACCGAGAAACCCGACACCCGACGAATAGAGGACACATGGCATCAGGAGGAAGCGCGATCCGAGGATCGCGAGTGGGCGCAGGCCCCATGGGCGAACAGGACCGCGGTTTCCACGCGGAGCGCGTCGCCGTCTCGTACTGGGACGCGCTCGGCAACGAGACCGTCCGTTACTTCGCCGCTAACCTTCCGGACGAGGAGATCCCCGAGACGATCGACTCCCCGCAGTCCGGACTCCCCGCAGGACGGGACAAGGACAACCCGCCGTCGGTCGCCAAGCTCGAGCCTTACAAGACCCACCTCGCGTACGTAAAGGAGCGTCGCAGCGAGGAGGAGGCCGCCCAGCTTCTCGAGGAGGCGCTGCAGCAGCTGCGCGCCCGTCGCGGGAAGCTCAGCGCTCAGAACTGACGCCCGAACAGGCACGAAGAAAGCCCCGGCCGAGAGGCCGGGGCTTTCTTCGTCGTTCGGGGGAGTCGCGTCCCCCCCGCCGTCAGTAGGCGCTCAGGAAGAGGTTCTCCGGCACGTCGCGGGCCGCGTCGCGGTCGACGAAGAACACGGTGCGCTTGCGCCCCTTGACCCCCGCGACGGGCACCTCGGCGAGCTCGGCACCCGCGAGGGCGAGGCCGAGGGCCGACGCCTTGTCGGGGCCCGCGAGCACCATCCACACGCGCTTCGACGCGTTGATGACCGGAAGCGTGAGGGACAGGCGCTCGGGCGGCGGCTTGGGGGAGTTGCGCACCGGGATGACGACGCGGTCGCGCACGAGCACGCCCGACTTGTCCGGGAACAGCGAGGCGATGTGCCCGTCGGGGCCGACGCCGAGGAAGGTGATGTCGAACGGCGGGTACGGCAGGTCCTCCCAGGAGTGCTCGGCGAGCTCGGCCGCATAGGCCTCGGCCGCCGCGTCGAGGTCGTCGTAGTCGTCCGTCGACGGCATCGGGTGGATGTTCTCCTCCGGCACCTCGATCAGGTCGAGCAGGGCCGCACGCGCCTGGCCCTCGTTGCGCTCCTCGGAGGCCCGGGGCACGAAGCGCTCGTCGCTCCACCAGAAGTGCACGCGGGTCCAGTCGACCCCGGCCTTCGACGGCGACGACGCGATGCTCTGCAGCACGCGCGTGCCGACGGTGCCGCCGGTCAGCGAGATGTGCGCGATGTCCTGGTCGTCGAGGATGTCCGTGAGCTTCGTGTAGAACCGCGCCGCCGCCGACCACGCGAGCGCGTCGATGGTGTCGTGGACGAGTACCCGTCGTTCGTTAGTCACAGATCAAGACGCCTTCGTGTCGGCGGACTCCGCCTCGACCACGGGGATGTTCCCCGTGGTCAGCTGCTCGAGCCCGTGTCGGATAACTTCACCGTACAGGGGGTCGGGCGCGAGCCGGCGCAGCTCCTCGGCGAGGCAGTCGCGGAGGCTGCGGCGCGGCAGGCTCACGTCGTGCGTCGGCTGGTTCGGCTGCACCAGGGTCGCGATGTTCGCCACCGGCCGCTCGAGCTCGATGGCCCCGGACGCGCGGATGAGGCGCACGCCGTGGATGCCGCTCGAGCCGGTCGCCCGCGTCGTGATGGCGTGGTCGACCGGGACCTGGAGCTGCAGGCCCAGCCACGCGGCGAGCAGGACGGTGGAGGGGGAGTCGCTCGCGCCGTGCACCTCGACGGACGTGACGGGCTCGTACGGCGGCTGGTCGAGCACCGCGGCCAGCAGCGCACGCCACAGCGTGAGCCGGGTCCAGGCGAAGTCGGTGTCGCCGGGCGCGTAGGTGTGCGCGAGGTGCTGCAGCATCTCCCGCGGGTTGCGCGGTCGAGGCGTCCGTGATGCGGCGGGTGGCGATGCGGCCGAGCGGCGACGTGGACACGACGGCGGGCGCGACGCCCGGCCACCAGGCCACGACGGGGGCGTCGGGGAGCAGCAGGCCCGTGACGAGGCCCTCCTCGTCGCTCGCCGCGGCGCCGTAGGCGCGGAGCAGGATGACCTCGCTCGCGCCCGCGTCACCGCCGACGCGGATCTCCGCGTCGAGGCGGGCGTTCGCGTCGGGGTCGCTCTGCGATCCGTCCATGTCGGTCGACACGACGATCACGCGCATCGGGTGCTCGCGCGACGCGTCGTTGGCGGCCTCGATGGCCTCCTCCTCGGCGCCGAGCGTGGTCGAGATCACGAGCGTGAGCACGCGGCCGAGGGCGACGGCGCCGCCCTCCTCGCGGATCTTGACGAGCGTCTTCGAGATCTTGGCTGTAGTGGTGTTGGGCAGATCGACTCTCATGGCCGCCTCCAGGTCCTTCCGTCGCGGGCAAGCAGTTCATCGGCCGAGTCCGGCCCCCAGGTTCCGGGGCGGTACTGGTCCGGCTGGCCCTGCGTGGCCCAGAACTCCTCGATCGGGTCGAGGATCTGCCACGAGAGCTCCACCTCGCGGTGACGGGGGAACAGCGGCGGGTCGCCGAGCAGCACGTCGAGGATGAGCCGCTCGTACGCCTCGGGGCTGGCCTCCGTGAAGGCGTGGCCGTAGCCGAAGTCCATGGTCACGTCGCGCACCTGCATGCCGGCACCGGGGACCTTGGAGCCGAAGCGGATCGTCACGCCCTCGTCGGGCTGGACACGGATGACGAGCGCGTTCTGACCGAGGAGCGCCGTCTGGCTCTCCACGAACAGGTGCTGGGGCGCGCGCTTGAACACGACCGCGATCTCGGTGACGCGGCGGCCGAGGCGCTTGCCCGCGCGCAGGTAGAACGGCACGCCCGCCCAGCGACGGGTACCGATGTCGAGGCGCATGGCCGCGAACGTCTCCGTCGTCGACTCGGGGTTCATCCCCTCCTCGTCCAGGAAGCCGATGACCTTCTCGCCACCCTGCCAGCCGGAGGAGTACTGACCGCGGGCCGTTGCCGTGGACAGGTCCTTCGGCAGCCGGACGGCGGAGAGCACCTTCTCCTTCTCGTCACGCAGGGCCTCCGCGTTGAACGCGACCGGCTCCTCCATGGCGGTGAGGGCGAGCAGCTGCAGCAGGTGGTTCTGGATGACGTCCCGGGCCGCGCCGATGCCGTCGTAGTAGCCCGCGCGACCACCGACGCCGATGTCCTCGGCCATCGTGATCTGCACGTGGTCCACGTAGTTGGCGTTCCAGAGCGGCTCGAAGAGCTGGTTGGCGAAGCGCAGAGCGAGGATGTTCTGCACCGTCTCCTTGCCCAGGTAGTGGTCGATGCGGAACACCGCGTCGGCCGGGAAGACCGACTCGACGACGTCGTTCAGCTCGCGCGCCGTCTTCAGGTCGCTGCCGAACGGCTTCTCGATGACCACGCGACGCCAGGCGTCGTCCCTCTGGTCGGCGAGCCCCGACTTGCGCAACTGCTCGGTGACCAGGGGGAACGACTTCGGCGGGATCGAGAGGTAGAACGCGTGGTTCCCCATCGTGCCCCGCTCGCGGTCGAGCTCCTCGGTCACGAGCTTCAGCTGCTCGAACGCCTCGTCGTCATCGAACGTGCCCTGCACGAAGCGGATGCCCTGGGCGAGCTGGTGCCACACGTCCTCGTCGAACGGCGTCCGCGAGTACTGCTTCACCGCCTCGTAGACGACCTTCTCGAAGTCCTGGTCCTCCCACTCGCGGCGAGCGAACCCGATGAGCGCGAAGCCCGGGGGCAGCAGGCCGCGGTTGGCCAGGTCGTAGACCGCGGGCATCAGCTTCTTGCGCGCGAGGTCGCCCGTCACCCCGAAGATGATGAGGCTGCTCGGTCCGGCGATGCGATTGAGACGGCGGTCTGACGGAAGGCGCAGCGGGTTGAACTCCGGGGTGATTTCCACCGGCGACATGTAACTCCTTTATCGACGTGCCGGATCGCCGGCACTGTCCTGAAATGTGCTGCTAGCGCAGGGCGCTGCTGAGCGCGGCGGCGTCCGCATCCGGGTCGGTCAGGTGCAGGCGCACGACCGGACGGCCGTGGTCCTCGAGCACCGTCGCGTCGCCCTGCGCCTGGGCGGCGATGAGCTGCCCGAAGGTGAAGGGGCGGTCGGGGACCTCGAGGTCCGTCGACGTCGCCGTGGTGATCTGCAGGAACACGCCCTCGGCGGGGCCGCCCTTGTGGTACTGACCGGTGGAGTGCAGGAAGCGGGGACCCCAGCCGAACGTGACCGGACGCTTCGAGCGCGCCGCGAGCAGGTCCCGCAGCTCGGCGAGCTGCGGGTGCGCGATGCGGTTCGTGTAGGCCTGGACGGACACGTAGCCCGTCGCGGGCAGCTGCGCGAGCAGCGCGTCGACCACGCCGGCGAGCGTCGTGGCGTTCGCGACGACCGACTCGGTGCCGCGCACCTCGATGCCGTCGGAGACGAAGGCCGGCTCGGTCGGGGCGGGGCGCTCGTCCAGCAGACCGCGCGCCGCGACCTTGGCGGACTCGACGTCCGGCTGGTCGAACGGGTTGATGCCGAGGAGGCGGCCGGCGACGGCGATCGCGTACTCCCAGACGAGCATCTGCCCGCCGAGGCTGCCGCTGATCAGGATCTCGCCCGAGTGCTCCGGTGCGATCGACGCGTCAGCCACCAGGCGCACGATCTGCAGGTCGGCGATGTCGGCGGTCAGCTCGGGCGCGTTCGTGTCGAGGACGACAGGCAGGATGCCCGTGCCGTTCTTGCCCGTCGACTCCGCGATGAGCTGCTCAGCCCAGTCGGCGAAGCCGACGATGGGCGTGCCGTCTGCGACGATGCCCAGCTTGTCGCGGCGGGGGGACGTCGCGGAGATGGCCGCGCCGAGCACGAGCCCGGGGTTGTCCTCGGTGTCCGCCTCGAGCTGGGGCTGCACGGCCGCGGCCTCGTCCAGCAGCTGCTGGATGTCGACGCCCGCGAGACCGGACGGCACGAGGCCGAAGGCGGTGAGAGCCGAGAAGCGGCCACCGACCGTGGGGTCCGCCGTGAAGAAGCGGTAGCCGAGGTCCTTGGCGAGCTGCTCGAACGGCGATCCGGGGTCGGTGACCACGATGATCCGCTCGCGCGGGTCGATGCCGGCGTCGGTGAACGCCTTCTCATAGGCGCGACGCTGGCTGTCGGTCTCGACGGTGCCGCCGGACTTCGAGGAGACCACGATGGCGCTGGTCTCGAGCCGGTCGGCGAGGGCGGCGGAGACCTGCTCCGGGTCCGTCGAGTCGAGCACGGTGAGCTCGACGCCCGCCGTGCGCGTGATGACCTCGGGGGCGAGCGAGGATCCGCCCATGCCGCCGAGCACGATGTGGTCGACGCCCTTGGCGCGGAGCTCGTCGCGCAGGGCGACGATCTCCGCGACGAGCGGGGCGGAGACCGAGACGGCCTCCGTCCAGCCCAGGCGCTTGGCGGACTCCTCCTCGGCCTCCGGACCCCACAGGGTGGCGTCGTGGGCGGCGATGAGGGACGCGACGCGGTCGCCGACGAGCGTCGGGACGACGCGGGTGACCGCCTCCTCGGCGTCCCCGCTTACGCGGATCTCGATGGTCACTTGGCGCCGTCCAGCGCCGTCTTGACCGTCTCGAGCAGCTCGTTCCAGGAGACGACGAACTTCTCGACGCCCTCCTTCTCGAGCAGCTGGGTCACCTCGTCGTAGGAGATGCCCTGGGCGGCCACGGCGTCGAGGATCGCGTTGGCGTCCTCGTAGTTGCCGGTGACCTGGTCGCCCTCGATGACGCCGTGGTCGAAGGTCGCCTCGAGCGTCTTCTCCGGCATGGTGTTGACCGTGTGAGCGACCGCGAGGCCCGTGACGTACAGGGTGTCGGGGAGCGACGGGTCCTTGACGCCGGTCGAGGCCCACAGCGGGCGCTGGATGTTGGCGCCCGCGGCGAGCAGGCCCTTGGCGCGCTCGCTCGCGAAGGACTCCTCGAAGACCTGGTAGGCGAGGCGGGCGTTGGCGACGCCGGCCTTGCTCTTCAGGGCGAGGGCCTCCTCGGTGCCGACGGCGGTGAGGCGCTTGTCGATCTCGGTGTCGACGCGCGACACGAAGAAGGACGCGACCGAGTGGATGGTCGACAGGTCGATGCCGGCCTCCTTGGCCTGCTCGAGGCCGGTGAGGTAGGCGTTGATGACCTGGCGGTAGCGCTCGAGGCTGAAGATCAGCGTGACGTTGACGCTCGTGCCGACCGAGATCGCCGCGGTGATGGCCTCGAGGCCCTCGACCGTCGCCGGGATCTTGATCATGACGTTCGGCTTCTGGATGCGCTCCCAGAGGCGCTTCGCCTCGTCGATCGTCGCCTGGGCGTCGTGCGCCGCGGTGGGCGACACCTCGATCGACACGCGGCCGTCGAAGCCGTCGGTCGAGTCGTAGACCGGGCGGAAGATGTCGGCCGCCTGGCCGACGTCCGCCGTGGTGATCTCGAAGACGGCACGGTCGACGTCGGCGCCGTCGGCGGCGAGCTCGCGCACCTGCTGGTCGTACGCCTCACCCTTGGAGAGGGCACTCGCGAAGATCGTGGGGTTCGTCGTGATGCCCACGACGTTCTTCTCCTCGATCAGCTTCTGCAGGCCGCCGGAGTTGATGCGCTCGCGTGACAGGTCGTCGAGCCAGATGCTCACCCCGAGCGCGGACAGCTGGGCGGTGGGGGTGGTTGTGGTGTCGGTCATGTTCTGTTGTCTCCTTCTTGTCGCTTGTCGTCCTCGGCGCGGATGGCGCTCTAGAGGGACGCGATCGATTCCTTGGCGGCCGAGACGACGGCCTCGGTGGTGAGGCCGAACTCCTTGTACAGACGCTCGTACTCGGCGGACGCGCCGAAGTGCTCGATGGACACGCTGCGGCCGGCGTCGCCGATGTAGGGGTACCAGCTGAGCTTGATGCCGGCCTCGACGGACACGCGGGCCCGCACGCCGGACGGCAGCACCGACTCGCGGTACTCGTCGCTCTGCTCGGCGAACCACTCGAGGCTCGGCGCGCTGACGACGCGGGCGTTGACGCCCTCCTCGCGCAGTGCGGCGCGGGCGTCGACGGCGATCTGCACCTCGGAGCCGGTGGCGATGAGGATCACGTCGGGCGTTCCGCCCGGGGCCTCGGCCAGCACGTACGCACCCTTGGCGACGTTCTTCGCCGAGGCGAAGGTGTCACCCTCTGCGTCGCCCTCGCCGCGCTCGAACACGGGGAGGTTCTGGCGGGAGAGCGCGATGCCTGCGGGTCCGCGGCGGCGGGCCAGCATGTTCAGCCACGCGTACGCGACCTCGTTGGCGTCCGCGGGGCGGATGACGTCGAGTCCCGGGATCGCGCGGAGGGCGGTCAGCTGCTCCACCGGCTGGTGGGTGGGGCCGTCCGCGCCGAGCGCGACGGAGTCGTGCGTCCAGACGAAGATCGACGGCGCCTGCATGAGGGCCGCGAGGCGGACCGCCGCGCGCATGTAGTCGCTGAAGATGAGGAACGTGCCGCCGAAGGGGCGCGTGTTGCCGTGCAGCACGATGCCGTTCAGGATGGCGGCCATGGCGTGCTCGCGGATGCCGAAGTGCAGGACGCGACCCTGCTCGTTGCCGCTCCACGCTCCGGTCGAGCGGTGGGCGGGCACGAAGGACGCGGCGCTCTCGATGGTCGTGTTGTTCGACTCGGCGAGGTCGGCGGATCCGCCCCACAGCTCGGGGACCAGGTCGGCGATCGCGTTGATGACCTTGCCGCTCGCGGCGCGGGTGGAGACGTCCTTGCCTGCGGGGAACTGGGGGAGCGCGTCCTCGATGCCCTCGGGGAGGTCGCCCGACTGAACGCGGTCGAACAGCGCCTTCTTCTCGGGGTTGGCCGTGGCCCACGCCTCGAACTGCTCGTTCCACTCGGCGTGCTGGGCCTGACCGCGGGTCACGGCCTCACGGGTGTGAGCGAGGACGTCCTCGTCGACCTGGAAGGTGCGCTCGGGGTCGAAGCCGACGACCTCCTTCACGGCTGCGAGCTCCTCGGCGCCGAGGGCGGAGCCGTGGATCTTGCCGGTGTTCTGCTTCTTCGGGCTGGGCCAACCGATGATGGTCTTCAGGACGATGAGCGACGGCTTGCCGGTCTCGGTCTTGGCCGCCTCGACGGCGGCGTGCAGCTCCTGGATGTCCTCGACGTAGTCGCCGGTCTTCTTCCAGTCGACCGTCTGGACGTGCCAGTTGAGCGCGTCGAACCGCTTGGCGACGTCCTCGGTGAACGCGATGTCGGTGTCGTCCTCGATGGAGATCTGGTTGGCGTCGTAGATGACGACGAGGTTGCCGAGCTCCTGGTGGCCGGCGAGCGACGCGGCCTCGTTGGTGATGCCCTCCTGCATGTCGCCGTCGCTGGCGATCACGTAGATGAAGTGGTCGAAGGGGCTCTCGCCCGCGGGGGTCTCCGGGTCGAACAGGCCGCGCTCGTAGCGGGCGGCGTAGGCGAAGCCGACGGAGGACGCGAAGCCCTGACCGAGCGGGCCGGTGGTGATCTCCACGCCGTCGGTGTGGCCGTACTCGGGGTGGCCGGGGGTCTTGGAGCCCCACGTGCGGAGGGCCTGCAGGTCCTCGATCTCGAGGCCGTAGCCGCCGAGGAAGAACTGCGTGTACTGGGTGAGCGAGCTGTGCCCCGCGGAGAGGATGAAGCGGTCGCGCCCGATCCAGGTCGCGTCGGAGGGGTCACGGCGCATGACCTTCTGGAAGAGCAGGTACGCAGCGGGCGCGAGGCTCATCGCCGTACCGGGGTGTCCGTTCCCCACCTTCTCCACGGCGTCTGCCGCCAGAATTCTTGCGGTGTCCACGGCCCGGTCGTCGACGGAATCCCACTGCAAATCTGCCACTGGTTATTGCCCTTCTGCGAAGCGAAATACAGGCCCAGACGGACCCCATCCAGTATAGGTACCCTGCGCCAGGCGGTGCGGGCACCCCGCGCGGGGCTTGCCGTGGCGGGGGAGCGCGGGTACGCCGTTCGGGTTCGAATCATCGGGGGGCGGCTCGGACGGACACCGGGGCCGTGATCCGGTGCCGGGTTGGCGCGCAGGCACAATGACCTAGAATCGTTTGTCGGTACATCAGCCAAGAACGAGGTGCAATTGGACGTCGCCATCGAGAGCCGGGTCGACGAGCAGCGGATCGGAATCGCACGCAAGGCCAAGGCATATCTCGCCCTGACGAAGCCTCGCGTGATCGAGCTGCTCCTTGTGACGACCGCTCCCGTCATGGTCCTCGCGGCCGGCGGCATCCCCAACGGATGGCTGATCCTCGGCACCCTCATCGGCGGCGCTCTGAGCGCGGGCTCGGCCAACGCCTTCAACTGCTACATCGACCGCGACATCGACCGCGTCATGAAGCGCACGCAGCGCCGCCCCCTGGTGACGGGGGAGCTGAGCGACCGCGAGGCGCTGGTGTTCGCGTGGATCATCGGCGCGGCGTCGATCGTGCTGCTCGGGGCCATCTCGAACTGGCTCGCGGCGGCGCTCTCGCTCGCGGCGATCCTCTTCTACGTCTTCGTCTACACGCTGTGGCTGAAGCGTCGCACCCCGCAGAACATCATCTGGGGCGGCGCGGCGGGCTGCATGCCCGTGCTCATCGGCTGGGCCGCCGTCACCGGCGAGATCACGTGGGCTCCGGTCATCCTGTTCGCGATCGTGTTCCTCTGGACGCCGCCGCACTACTGGCCGCTCTCCATGAAGTACCGCGAGGACTACGCGTCGGTGAACGTCCCGATGCTCGCGGTCGTCCGCGGCCGGGCGCTCGTCGGCCTGCAGACGGTCCTCTACGCGTGGGCCACCATCGCGTGCTCGCTGCTGCTGATCCCGGTCGCCGAGATGGGCCTCGTCTACACGATCACCGCGCTGGTCGCGGGCGGCTGGTTCATCTACGAGTCGCACCGCCTCTACGACATGGCCGTGCGCCACGAGCAGGTGAAGCCGATGCGCGTCTTCCACGCCTCGATCACCTACCTCTCGCTCCTCTTCCTCGCGGTCGGCATCGACCCCCTCCTCCCCTTCTAGGGTTCGGAGCGGGGTTGGGGAGCCGGGCTCTCGTGGCGCCGCTCGCCGGGTGGAGCGGACGCCGTTACGGTCTCTGAGCCTGTCGAAGGGACGCAACTCGGCAGATCGGGCTGCCGCACGACGCAACTCAGCAGATCTCGCCCGACACACCGCGTGACCGTTGGGCTGGACGGCGTGTCGCGTCGAATTTGCTGAATCGCGTTCTGGCACTGCCGTAGCAACGGGCGCGCGCATGGTCCTCATCCCGTGCAGCCGACGCCGACACGGTCCCTGAGCCCGTCGAAGGGACGCAACTCAGCAGATCCGGCTGCCTCAATGACGCCACTCAGCAGATCCCGAGTGCCACAGGACCCAACTCAGCAGATCCCGCTCGACACGCCCGAAAGAGGTGCCGCTGAATGGCGTGTCGCGCCGGATCTGCTGAACTGCGTCGAGGGACCTCCGGGCGTCAAGCGCGCTTTCTTCCGCGATGCCCGTGGGATCCCTACGTCGCTTCGACAGGCTCAGCGACCGTGTTCGACCGCACTCCGTCCCGGAGCGGATCCCTACGTCGCTTCGACAGGCTCAGCGACCGTGTTGGACCGCACCCCCACCTCCGGCCGGTTCCCTACGTCGCTTCGACAGGCTCAGCGACCCCGTGCCGTGCGTGCGCCCACCAAGCTCCGCGGCACCTACCGTGCGGCGAGGGCCGGCTCCGACGGGCTGCGCAGGGTCTCGGTGGCGGGGGCGCCCTTGAGGCTGAGCACGACCGCGGTCATCGCCGAGGCGAGCACGCAGGCGAGCACCATGTGCAGGCCCACGAGGATCTCCGGCAGGCCGAGGCGCGACTGGGTGATGCCCACGACGATCTGCAGCACCTCGACGACGAGCAGCAGGGTGACGAAGCTCAGCATCCGCGGCAGGCGCAGGCGCCGCGCGGACGCCCAGAGCACGACCGTGAGGGCGAGCACGATGTAGGCGGGCCAGCTGTGCACGTGCTGCAGGAACTCGGAGTCGAGCCCGTTGCGAGCCGCTCCGGCGTCCCCGGCGTGCGGGCCGGATCCCGTGGTCACGATCCCCACCAGGATCGTGACGGCCACGAAGAAGGAGGTTGCGTGCGCGGCCCCGGCCAGCCAGCCGGGCGTGAGCCGGATCCTCTGCTCGCGGGGGTAGCGGGTGCGCCACACCAGCACGGTCGACAGGGCGACGAGCACGATGGACACGACGAAGTGCAGACCGACGACGTAGGGGTTCAGCTGCATCCGCACGGAGATGCCACCGATCACGGCCTGCGCGGGGATGCCGCAGGCGATCGCGACGGCGAGCGAGAAGAGCCCGTAGCCGCGGCGCCTCAGGCGCAGCACGGCGAGGAACGTGAGGATCGCGACCACCACGAGCACGAAGGTGAGCAGGCGGTTGCCGAACTCGATGACGCCGTGAATGCCCATTTCCGGCGTGTTGACGAAGGAGCCGTCCGTGCAGCGCGGCCAGGTGGGGCAGCCGAGCCCGGATCCGGTGAGCCGGACGGCGCCGCCGGTGCCCACGAGCAGCGTCTGGGAGATCAGCGTCGCCCACGCCATGACCCGCACCCGACGGTCGACGTCGTCCGGGAGCCAGGCCCGGAAACGGGCCCACAGCAGGGTCACCTGACCGAGGAATCCGCCGCTGGGAGATCGCCCCGTATCGAGACTGTTGGACACGCGTCGCCTTTCGGATGGATGGCGGTCTGACATAGAATTGGGAGGTTGACGACGCTGTTGCCGCGGGACCGGCGAGCGTGCGCAGAGCAGGACGCCGATCGTGCGGAAACCGTGCCGATGCACCAGTCTAAGAAGTGTCTGTCGGCGTGATTGTCAACACACTGTGAACGCCCCATCCAGGAGCGGTTCACCCTGCGCCGGATCGAGCGCGGGAACGGCACCCATGCCGGTGAATCGGGAATGACCATAAGGCGCTGAACGTTGAGATGGTCAGGAAAAGAGGTACTACTTACATGTCAGACGTCCTGATCGACCGACCCGAACTCGCGAGCCTCGGCCAGTACGAATTCGGCTGGGCAGACTCCGACGTAGCCGGAGCGTCCGCCCGCCGCGGCATCTCGCCCGAGGTCGTCGCCGACATCTCCCAGCTCAAGAACGAGCCGGACTGGATGCTGCAGCGCCGCCTCAAGGGCTACCAGCTCTTCGGCAAGAAGCCCATGCCGACCTGGGGCGCAGACCTCACCGGCATCGACTTCGACAACATCAAGTACTTCGTGCGCTCCACGGAGAAGCAGGCCCAGACCTGGGACGACCTGCCCGACGACATCAAGAACACCTACGAGCGCCTGGGCATCCCCGAGGCGGAGCGCCAGCGCCTTGTCTCCGGTGTCGCCGCCCAGTACGAGTCCGAGGTCGTGTTCCACTCGATCCAGAAGGATCTCGAGGAGCAGGGCGTCATCTTCATGGACACCGACACGGCGCTCAAGGAGCACCCGGAGTTCTTCGAGGAGTACTTCGGCTCCGTCATCCCCGCCGGGGACAACAAGTTCGCCGCGCTGAACACGGCCGTCTGGTCGGGTGGATCCTTCGTCTACGTCCCCAAGGGCGTCCACGTCGAGATCCCGCTGCAGGCCTACTTCCGCATCAACACGGAGAACATGGGCCAGTTCGAGCGCACGCTCATCATCGCCGACGAGGGCAGCTACGTGCACTACATCGAGGGCTGCACGGCTCCCATCTACAAGTCGGACTCCCTGCACTCCGCCGTGGTCGAGATCATCGTCAAGAAGAACGCCCGCGTGCGCTACACGACCATCCAGAACTGGTCGAACAACGTCTACAACCTGGTCACCAAGCGTGCGGTCGCGCACGAGGGCGCGACCATGGAGTGGATCGACGGCAACATCGGCTCCAAGGTGACGATGAAGTACCCGTCGATCTACCTGATGGGCGAGCACGCCAAGGGCGAGACCCTGTCCGTCGCGTTCGCCGGCCCCGGCCAGCACCAGGACGCCGGCGCGAAGATGATCCACATGGCGCCGTACACGCAGTCGTCGATCGTCTCGAAGTCGATCGCCCGCGGCGGCGGCCGCGCCGGCTACCGCGGCGAGGTGCGGGTGGACGCCGCGGCGCACCACTCCGCCAACACCGTGCGCTGCGACGCGCTGCTGGTCGACACGATCTCCCGGTCGGACACCTACCCGGCCATCGACATCCGCGTCGACGACGTGCAGCTCGGCCACGAGGCGACGGTGTCGCGCGTCAGCGAGGAGCAGCTCTTCTACCTGATGTCCCGCGGCATGCCCGAGGACGAGGCCATGGCCATGATCGTCCGCGGGTTCATCGAACCCATCGCCCGCGAGCTCCCCATGGAGTACGCGCTCGAACTCAACAAGCTCATCGAGATGGGCATGGAAGGCAGCGTGGGCTGACCTCGCCAGCTCCGCCTCCTTCCCAATCTCGAAAGGAACCATCGGCTAGATGACGATCCCCATCGCCACCACAACCGGCACGAACGCGGCCCCCACCGCGCAGCACGGCCTGAAGGCTCACTCGGACGGGGGATGGGCGACCGTCCCCGTCCAGACCCGCTCCGAGCGCTTCGCGTCGTTCGACGTCGCGGACTTCCCGGCCGTCACCGGCCGGGAGGCCGTGTGGAAGTACACCCCGGTCGCGAAGCTCGCCGACCTCATCTCCGGGAGCCTCGACGGCTCCCCCTACGAGGTGCAGTCGTCGGCGACGCCGGACGTCACGGTCGAGTGGATCGACCGGAACGATGCCCGGATCGGCTCCGTGGGCAAGCCCGAGGAGCGCGCGTCCGCGAACGCGTGGAGCTCGTTCGAGAAGGCTCTGGCCGTGACCGTGTCCGGCGAGGACGAGAAGCAGGTCGTGATCACGCGGTCCCTTCTCGGCTCGGCACCACGCGCCGCCCACACGGTGATCACCGCGAAGCCGTTCAGCCGCGCCATCGTCATCCTCGAGAACACCGGTGCCGCGAAGCTCACCGAGAACGTCGAGTTCGTCATCGGCGAGTCGGCGCAGATCACGATAGTCAGCCTGCAGGAGTGGGACGACGACGCGGTTCACCTCGCGAGCCACTTCGTCGAGGTCGGCCGCGACGCCGTGCTCAAGCACGTCGTCGTGAGCCTCGGCGGCTCGATCGTCCGGGTGAACCCGTCGGCCCACCTGGGCAGCGAAGGCGGCGACGTCGAGCTGCTCGGCCTGTACTTCTCCGACTCGGGGCAGCACCTCGAGCAGCAGGTGTACGTGTTCCACGACGCTCCGCACACCAAGAGCCGCGTCAACTACAAGGGCGCCCTGCAGGGCGAGGGCGCGCGGTCCGTGTGGATCGGCGATGTGCTCATCGGTCACAGCGCGCCGGGCACCGACAGCTACGAGCAGAACCGCAACCTCGTGCTCACCGAGGGCACCCGCGCGGACTCCGTGCCGAACCTCGAGATCGAGACCGGCGACATCCTCGGCGCCGGCCACGCGAGCGCGACCGGACGCTTCGACGACGAGCAGCTGTTCTACCTGCAGGCCCGCGGCATCCGCGAGGACGAGGCCCGGCGTCTCGTCGTGCGCGGCTTCCTCGTGGAGATCGTGCAGAAGATCGGCTCGTCCGAGCTGCAGGAGCGCCTCCAGCGCGCGATCGAGGCCGAGCTCGCCGGTGGCCAGGCCACCGAGACATCCCAGGTACCCGAGGCGCCGCAGGTGACCGGGACCGCCCAGCAGAACGGGATGGCGCTCTGATGGCCGCGATCAAGATCCTGCCCGAGGCCGACCTCGAGCCGAACCAGGCCCTGCGCATCACGATCGACGACAAGGCGATCGCGCTCGTCAAGGACTCCGCCGGCGTGTGCCACGCCATCGGCGACACCTGCACCCACGGCGACATCTCCCTCTCCGAGGGGTTCGTCGAGGACGACACGCTCGAGTGCTGGGCGCACGGGTCGAAGTTCGACCTGAAGAGCGGCAAGCCGCTCACGCTGCCCGCCTACGAGCCGGTGCCCGTCTACCCCGTGACCATCGTGGATGGCGACATCTACATCGACCCCACCCCCACAGCTTAGGAACGAACCATGTCCGTACTTGACATCCGCGACCTGCACGTCAGCGTCGAGACCGACCAGGGCACCAAGCAGATCCTGCGCGGTGTCGACCTCACCATCAACGAGGGCGAGATCCACGCGATCATGGGCCCGAACGGCTCCGGCAAGTCCACCCTCGCCTACACGATCGCCGGCCACCCGAAGTACCACGTCGAGAGCGGCTCCATCCTGCTCGACGGCCAGGAGGTGCTCGAGATGAGCGTCGACGAGCGCGCCCGCGCCGGCCTCTTCCTCGCCATGCAGTACCCGGTCGAGATCCCCGGCGTCACCGTCTCCAACTTCCTCCGCACCGCCAAGACCGCGATCGACGGCGAGGCGCCGGCGATCCGCGGCTGGATCAAGGACGTGCGCGACTCGATGAGCAACCTGCGCATGGACCCCGTGTTCGCCGAGCGCAACGTCAACGAGGGCTTCTCCGGCGGCGAGAAGAAGCGCAACGAGATCCTGCAACTCGAGCTGCTCAAGCCGAAGTTCGCCGTGCTCGACGAGACCGACTCCGGCCTCGACGTGGACGCGCTGAAGATCGTCTCGGAGGGCGTCAACCGCGCCAAGGCGAACACCGGCCTCGGCATCCTGCTGATCACGCACTACACGCGCATCCTGCGCTACATCCAGCCCGACTTCGTGCACGTGTTCGTTGCCGGCCGCGTGGCCGAGCAGGGCGGACGCGAGCTCGCGGACCGGCTCGAGGACGAGGGCTACGACCGCTACCTCGCGGGCGCGCCCCTCAGCTAGGAGGACTGTCATGGTCACAACGCTTGCACCCGAGAAGTTCGACGAGATCGAGGAGGCGCTGAAGGACGTCGTCGACCCCGAGCTCGGCGTCAACATCGTCGACCTCGGCCTGATCTACGACCTGGGCTGGGACGACGAGAACGACGCGCTGGTGATCGGCATGACGCTCACGTCGGCCGGCTGCCCGCTCACCGACGTGATCGAGGAGCAGACCGCCGAGGCGCTCGACGGGCACGTGGAGGCGTTCCGCATCAACTGGGTGTGGATGCCGCCGTGGGGCCCGGAGCGGATCACCGACGACGGGCGCGACATGATGCGCGCCCTCGGCTTCGCGATCTGACCGCAGCACCGAACGACCGAAGCGGCCGGCCCCGTCCTGGGGTCGGCCGCTTCGTGCATCCCGTGGCGTCAGTGGTGGTGTCCGCCCCCGCAGCCGTGCCGGTGACCGTAGCCCTGGAGCTGGGCCGGATCCGGCTCCTCATCCAGCGCCACGTCGTCCGACGCTTTGTGGTCCGACGCTTCATGGTGCGACCGGTCGCCGTGGGACACGTTGCGGATCCTCAGGACCTCGCCGGTCAGCGTGACCACGTAGGCCGTGTCGCGAACGAAGTCCACCGAGGTCGGCAGGTCGAGGCCTTCGGCGACGACGCTCAACGTGCCGTCGTGCTCGACCCTCAGCAGTTCGCCGGAGTCCGGCAGAGCGGGTGACCCCGCAGGCACCGCGCCGGGGGAGTCGCCCTGCGAGAGCGCGTAGAGGCCGCACCGGTTGCGCTCCACATCGACGAGGAGGCTGTAGCCCGACGCGATGTCGCGAGCCTGACCATCCCGGCGGCTGAGCGCGACGATCCGGCCGTCCTCCGGGGTGTGCGGCACGGGACCGGCCAGAGCGATGTGGATCCGGCCACGGAACACCTCGATGCCCGTCGGCACGACGTTCGGGAAGTCGATGACCTCCCTGATCTCACCGCCCGTGCCGACGTACAGCACCCGGTTGAGGTGGCCGTCGGTGACCAGGAAGCCGCCGCGGACGGTCTCGAGCGCATACTGGACCCCCCGCTCGACCTCGATATCGAAGTCGAACGTCGGCGGGTTGTCGACGGCGTGCTGGCCGATGTCGGCGATCACCGTGAAGCTGTCGGCATCGTCCATCCGGTAGATGCCGTCGATAGCGTTCCCCCCGACGTCCGGCCCCACGACGGTGACGAGCACGTAGGCGGTGTCGCCGCGGAAGGCGACGTCGATCGCGCCACCCAGTCCCTCGATCACACGCTCGGGAAGGCCCGTCGCGTAGGTCGACGTCGCGCCGGTGCGTCTGTCGACCCGCGTGATCTCACCGGTGATCCCCTCCGCGACATAGAGGGCGCCATCCGGGCCGATCGTGCCCCCGGATGTGCCCTGTAGGCCGCTCGCGATGACCTCGGGGGTGCTCACGGACCGACCGGTCGATACCTCACTGGGTTCGCCGACTGGCGCGTTCGGTGTCGCGTTCGCGATCGTCGGCCCGACCAGGGAGGCGGCCATCAGCGAGAGAAGTGCGGCCGCGCTGACGAGCGGCCTCGAGTGATTCATGATTCGTCCGTCCACAACGTGCGACGCGGTGGACGATCACGTCGCGGGAGGGGTGGCCGAACCGTCGATCGCACGCCCTGATGTTCGACCACGTATGCGGTGAGAGTGCGTCGGTGTTGTCGCGATCATCCTTCTCGTCCCGCTTCCGGGCGGTCAAGGGGTTCTCGCCGGTGGGCGAGGAGTCCGCTCGCCGTTCGGAAGCAACCGACCCGGAAACACGAAACGCCGCACCCTTTGGAGGATGCGGCGTACGCGGTGGAACGAGCTTGGAAGTTACTCCGCGGCGTTCGGGCGGCGGTCGGCGCGGCCGAGGGCCTTCCAGGCGAAGGGCAGCAGCCCGGCCGCGAGCAGCGCCTTCAGCGCGTCGCCGACGACGAACGGGAGGAGGCCGCCGGAGATGGTGGTGCCGAGCACGTCCGGCACGCCCATCGCGCCGAGCGTGACCGCGAGCCAGGGCAGGCCGAACGCGTAGATGGTGACGGTGCCGGCGGCGAAGGTGGCGAGGGTGCCGAGCACGCGGCGGTCCCAGGCGCGCTGCGCGAGCCATCCGCTCACGGCGGCGGCGGCCACGAAGCCGACGATGTAGCCACCGGTCGTGCCTCCGAGCACCGCGAGGCCCGAGGAGCCGTCGGTGTAGACGGGCAGGCCCACGAGGCCGAGGAGGGCGTACAGGACCATGGACAGGGCACCACGGGAAGCGCCGAGGGCGGTTCCGACGAGCAGCACGGCGAACGTCTGGCCGCTGATCGGCACCGGCCACATGGGCACGTAGAGCTGCGCCGCGGCGGCGACGAGGGCTGCGCCGGTGGCGACGAGCACGAGGTCCGTGGCCAGGGAGCGCGGGAGCACCCGGTCGGCGATGGTGGGGCGGCCGACGGCCAGCGACAGGTTCGACATACGCAATCTCCTTCGAGTGGCCGGGGAATTCGCCCAGGCAGCACGATTTATACTATTTGGTCGATCCCCCTCCTCCCTGTTGTCGGTAGACAACCAAAGAATTGGATGCTGCCTGTGCTCGCTGTACATGACCTCGAGTTGCGTGTTGGCGCGCGACTCCTCATGGAGGACGTGAACTTCCGGGTGACGGCGGGGGACAAGATCGGACTCGTCGGCCGCAACGGTGCCGGCAAGACCACGCTCACCAAAGTCCTCGCCAACGACCTGCAGCCGAGCGGCGGGCGCATCGAGCGCTCCGGCGAGATCGGCTACCTGCCGCAGGACCCGCGCTCCGGGAACCCGGACGACCTCGCCCGCACCCGCATCCTCGACGCCCGCGGGCTCGGCACGCTCGGCCTCAAGATGCAGCAGGCGATGCTCGAGATGGCGTCGACCGACGACAAGGTCAGCGCCGCGGCCATGAAGACCTACGGGCGGCTCGAGGAGCGCTTCACCGCCCTCGGCGGGTACGCCGCCGAGGCGGAGGCCGCGTCCATTGCAAGCAATCTCAGCCTGCCGGACCGCATCCTCGATCAGCCGCTCAAGACCCTGTCCGGTGGTCAGCGCCGCCGTATCGAGCTCGCGCGCATCCTCTTCTCCGGTGCCGACACGATGCTGCTCGACGAGCCGACCAACCACCTCGACGCCGACTCGGTCGTCTGGCTGCGCGAGTTCCTCAAGAACTACTCGGGCGGCCTCATCGTGATCAGCCACGACGTGGAGCTCGTCGGCGAGACGGTGAACCGCGTCTTCTACCTCGACGCGAACCGTCAGGTCATCGACATCTACAACATGAACTGGAAGAACTACCAGCGCCAGCGTGCCGCGGACGAGGAGCGCCGCAAGAAGGAGCGCGCCAACATCGAGAAGAAGGCTGGTGTGCTCCAGCAGCAGGCCGCCCGCTTCGGTGCCAAGGCGTCGAAGGCCGCCGCCGCCCACCAGATGGTGCGCCGCGCCGAGAAGATGCTGTCCGGGCTCGAGGAGGTGCGCGCGGTCGACCGCGTCGCCAAGCTGCGCTTCCCGGAGCCCGCGGCCTGCGGCCGCACGCCGCTCATGGCGAGCGACCTCAGCAAGAACTACGGCTCGCTGGAGATCTTCACCGCCGTCGACCTCGCGATCGACCGCGGTTCGAAGGTCGTCATCCTGGGGTTCAACGGCGCGGGCAAGACGACGCTGCTGCGCATCCTCGCGGGCGTCGACCAGCCCGACACCGGCAGGATCGAGCCGGGCCACGGACTGCGGATCGGCTACTACGCGCAGGAGCACGAGACCATCGACGTCAAGCGCTCCGTGCTCGAGAACATGGTGTCGTCGTCGCCCAACCTCACCGAGATGGAGGCGCGGCGCGTGCTCGGCTCGTTCCTCTTCACGGGCGATGACTCCAGCAAGCCGGCCGGCGTGCTCTCCGGCGGCGAGAAGACCCGCCTCGCGCTCGCGATGATCGTGGTATCCGGCGCGAACGTGCTGCTGCTCGACGAGCCGACCAACAACCTGGACCCCGCGAGCCGCGAGGAGATCCTGGGTGCGCTCGCGAGCTACTCGGGCGCCGTTGTGCTGGTGAGCCACGACGAGGGCGCCGTGGAGGCGCTCAACCCCGAGCGCGTCCTCATCATGCCGGACGGCACCGAGGATCACTGGAACCCGGAGTACTTCGACCTCATCTCCCTGGAGTAGCGCGCGGCGAGTGCGCCACTGCACGCCGACCGGGGGACCACACTGTCCCTTTCGGCTCCGCCGGGCCTTCCCGGATGCGCCGCGCGACGCAATTCAGCAGTCGGGCGACGACACGCCGTCCAGCGGCCCCGCCCATCGGCGTGTCGGCTCGGACTTGCTGAGTTGCGTGGGATTGGTGGCTGGATCTGCTGAGTTGCGTGGGGTTGATAGGCGGATCTGCTGAGTTGCGTGGAGTTGACGGGCGGATCTGCTGAGTTGCGTCGGGTTGACGGGCGGATCTGCTGAGTTGCGTCGGGGTGACGGGCGGATCTGCTGAGTTGCGCAGGGTCGCCGGGTAGATCTGCTGAGTTGCGTCGGGGTGACGGGCGGATCTGCTGAGTTGCGCAGGGTGAGCGGGCGGATGTGCTGCGACGCACCATCCGCCGCTGTTGCGACCCCGGTTGCGGCGGGTCAGCGGTTGTCGAGGATGCTGTCCTCGATGTCCGCGTCCGTCGGCGTGCGGGCCGCGCGGCGGCGCTCCCGCTCCCGGGCGCGCTCCTGCTCCTGCGGGTCGTCCGCGTTCCAGATGCGGTACTCGTTGCGGATGGCGTAGCCGAGTCCGATGAAGCCCAGCACGCCGAACGCGATCCACTGCAGCGCGTACGAGAGGTGCGAGCCCTCGTCCTCCGCGGGCCGCGGGGCGGCCACGGGACGCGTCGCAGGCGCCGGGTCCTCGGACGCCATGAGCCCGTACGCGCCCGTGTATGTCGGCGCGCCGAGGCGATCGGCGATGTCCGGCAGGTGCACGGTCGCGATCTGGCCCTCGCCCGCGCTGCGCCCCGGGATGATCGGCTCGCCCGCCTTCAGTCGCGCCACGACCGTGACCTCGCCGGCGGGCGGCTCGGGCACGTCGTCCGGCAGATCCTGCTCGTTGCCGACGGACAGCCAGCCGCGGTCGACGACGAACACCGTGCCGTCCTCGAGCCGCAGCGGCGTGAGCACCTCGAATCCGGGGCGGCCGTTCAGCGGACGGTTGCGGGCGAGCAGCTGCTCGTCCTCCAGGTAGCGCCCGCGCAGCGTCACGGGCGTCCACTTCTGGCCCTCCTCGAACGAGTCGAGCTCGGGCAGCGCCTGCTCGAGCGGCACCGGCTCGCGGTCCCAGTTCGCGACGATGCGGTTGATCTCCGTGACCGCCTCCTCGCGGCGGTGGAACTGCCAGTTGCTAAGCAGACCGCAGGCGACCGCGAACAGCACGGTCACCGCGAGGTAGCCCGCCCAGCGGCGGTGGAGCACGAAGCGCCAGTTCTTCACGCCGGCGCCCCCTGGCCGCGATCCGCCTCGCTCACGGCGCCGTCGAGGGCGCCGGAGGCCACCTCGTCCGCGGCGACGACCCGGAGGGGGAACTCGCGCGCCGCGAGGAACCCACGCAGGTAGTCGACGTGCTCGTCGCACGCCAGCCACACCTTCACCCGGTCCTCGGTGTGGATCTTTGGGTTGCGCCACTCGACGCGCCATGTCGCGCGCTCCAGGCAACCGGCGCGCGAACAGGTCAGTCGCTCGGGTGCCTGGCCGGCACCGATCACGCCTGACCCTCGGTGGAACGGTCGGCGGGCCGGTCGGGCTCGTATGGGAAGGCGCGGCCGCCCTGCGGGAACTCGGAGGGGAAGTGCCAGCCCCGGGCCTGATCGTCGGCCTGAGGGGCGCGATCGTCGCCGGAGCGCGGGAACGACTGCTCGGCCGGGTGCGGGATCGGCTGCTCGGCGGCGGGCGTCACAATGATCGGCGCCTGCGGGTTGCGGATCATGACCTCGCGGCCGGTCGGGGCCTCGACGGCGCCGCCGGTCTGCGTGCCCACGTTCGCGAGCACGACCGCGATGTACGGCAGCACAATCGCGCCGATGCCCATGACGACGAGCCACCAGCCCTGCACGAACAGCAGACTCAGGATGCACACCATCCTGATCCCCATCGCAAGGGAGTACTTGATCATGCGCGCCCGGCGGTCCTCTTCTGGTGACCGGGGGAGCGAGGTGATCGACTGGTTCTTCACAGTGTCCACGCCGTCTCGCAGGGGGTACTGGCCCTGTCCCGTCAAGCCTACGACTAGGCTGACTTCCGGCTCTCAGGAGCCTCACATACCGTTGCACCCAAGGAGAACACACAGATGACGACACCCCGGACCGTCCTCGTCACCGGAGGAAATCGGGGGATCGGCTACGCGATAGCCGAGCGCTTCGTCGCCGCCGGACACCGGGTGGCCGTGACGGCGCGCTCGGGCGAGGGCCCGGAGGGCAGCCTCACCGTCCGCGCCGACGTCACGGACTCGGCGTCCGTCGACCGCGCTTTCGGCGAGGTGGAGGCGGCCCTCGGGCCCGTGGAGGTGCTGATCGCCAACGCGGGCATCACCCGCGACACCCTCGTGCTGCGGATGACCGAGGAGGACTTCACGTCGGTCATCGACACCAACCTGAGCGGCGCCTTCCGCGTCGTGAAGCGCGCGTCGAAGGGCATGCTGAAGGCCCGCTTCGGCCGCATCGTGCTCGTCTCCAGCGTCGTCGGACTCTACGGCTCGGCGGGACAGGTCAACTACGCCGCCTCGAAGAGCGGCCTCATCGGCCTCGCCCGGTCGCTCACCCGCGAGCTCGGCGCCCGCGGCATCACCGCGAACGTCGTCGCCCCCGGCTTCATCGAGACCGACATGACCGCGGAGCTGCCCGAGGCCACCCAGGCCGAGTACCGCAAGGCCATCCCCGCCGCGCGTTACGGAACCGCGGACGAGGTGGCGCAGGTCATCGAGTGGCTGTCCGGCGATTCCGCGGCGTACGTCTCCGGTGCCGTCATCCCCGTGGATGGCGGCCTCGGCATGGGTCACTAGCGGGCCGGGGACGTGTCGACCACCTGGGAACAGGCGGTCGACGACCTGGCCTCGGCCTGGTCGATCGGTCCGCACACGCTGCACCGTCTCGGTGCCAGCCAGAACCACGCCTATCGGGTGGACGCCCCCGGGGAGTCCTCCTACCTCCTGCGCATGCACGTCGCCCATCGCACCGCTGAGCAGATCGACGCCGAGCTGGCCTGGCTCGAGCTCCTCGCGGCCGACGGCGACGTCGTGGTGCCGGAGCCCGTGCGCACGAGGCACGGCGCGTGGACGAGCGAGTCGATGCTCGACGGGCGCCTCCGAAGGCTGTCGCTGCTGCGCTGGATCGACGGGACGATGCTCAGCGCCCTCCCGCCGCACGCCGACGTGACCCCGTTCGCGCGGTCGCTCGCGGCCCTGCACCTGCGGGGGCAGCGGGAGGACGCGCGGGACCTCGGCCGCGCACGACGCCGATACGACGCGGACTACGCCCGGGCCCGGATGACGCTGATCCAGGCCGGGTGCTCCTCAGAGCTCGACCGCGGCACGACCCGGGCCGACCTGGAGCACGGCATGCGCGTGCTTGAGGCGGTCCTCGGGGGCGCCGACGAGCCGATCATGATCCACGGCGACTACCACCCGGGCAACCTCGTGCTCACCGGTGATCGTCCCGCCGTCATCGACTTCGACCGCGCCGGTCTCGGACCCTCCGCGCTGGACGTCGCGAGCGCCATCCTCTACCTGCTGCCCCGGCAGCGCGTGCGCTTCCACGCCGCCTACGCGGACGCAGGCGGCCCGGCTCGCGTGGAGCCCGACACCTTCGGCGCGTACCTCTTCTTCGCCTACCTCGACAACGTCGCGCATCTCTCGAAGGTCGCGACGGAGTCGGCCGGGATGCCGGGCAACATCGCGCAGCTCGCCGCGTTCGGCCGCGCGCTGTAGAGGGATCCGCGTCCCTTCGACGGGCTCAGGGACCGTGAGGTGGTGTGCCGCGGGAGTGTTGCGTCCCTTCGACGGGCTCAGGGACCGTGAGGTGGTGTGCCGCGGGGTAGTGCTCAGCCGCGCAGGCCGAGGAGCGGCAGCACCTGGCTGAGGTCGCACACGTCGATCACGACGTCGGCGTGCGAGCGCACGAGCGGTTTCGCGTTGAAGGCGACCGAGAGTCCGGCGGCGTCCATCATCCGGAGGTCGTTCGCGCCGTCGCCCACCGCGACGACGCGGTCGTGCGGTACGCCGCAGGCGGCGGCCCACTCCTCGAGCGCATGCCGCTTGCCGAGCGCGTCGATGATCGGCCCCACGAGACCGCCGGTCAGCCGGCCGTCCACGACCTCGAGCCGGTTCGCCCGCCAGTAGTCCAGGTGCAGCTCCTCCGCGAACGGGTCCAGCACCTCATGGAAGCCGCCGGAGACGACGGCGACCCGGGAGCCGGTGTCGTGCAGGACCTCGATGAGGTGCCGGGCGCCCGGCGTCAGCCGCACGTGCTCGGCGACCTCGTCGAAGGCGGCGACGGGCAACCCGGCGAGCGTGCGGACGCGCTCGCGCAGGCTGTGCTCGAAGTCGAGCTCGCCGGCCATCGCGCGCTCCGTCACCGCGGCGACCGCGGCAAGGCTGCCCGCCGCGTCAGCGAGGAGCTCGATGACCTCGTTCTCGATGAGGGTCGAGTCGACGTCCATCACCACGAGGAACTGGGTATCGGCACCGGAGATCGTTCCAGTGCCGATGCTCATGGGACTACGCGCTCGCCCTTTCCGACGACAGTGATGCCGCTCTCCGTCACGACGTAGCCGCGGGCCCGGTCGTGATCGTGGTCGACGCCGACGGATGCGCCGGCTTCGACGACCACGTCCTTATCGAGGATAGCGCGGACCACGGTCGCGTTCGGCGACACCCGCACCTTGTCGAACACGATGGAGTTGACGACGCGCGCGGCCGACTCGACGGTGACCCAGGGGCCGAGCACGCTCCGCTCGATGTGCGCGCCCGAGAACAGGGAGCCGAGCGACACGATCGAGTCGATGAGCGTTCCCGTGTTGCCGTGTGCGTCGCGAACGAACTTGGCGGGCGGGGCGTTCAGCTGCTGGCTGAAGATCGGCCAGTGCTGGTTGTACAGGTTGAACACCGGCAGGGCCGCGATGAGGTCCTGGTGGGCGTCGTAGAAGGACTCGATCGTCCCGACGTCGCGCCAGTAGTAGCGGTCACGGTCCGTCGCCCCGGGCACCTCGTTGCGGTTGAGGTCGTACACGCCCGCGTTGCCCTGGGACACGAACCACGGCACGATGTCGCCGCCCATGTCGTGCTTGGAGTCCGGCAGGTCGCCGTCCTGGATGACCGCGTCGATGAGCTGGTCCGCGTCGAAGACGTAGTTGCCCATGGAGGCGAGCACCTCGTTGGGGGAGTCGTCGAGGCCCACCGGGTTCTTGGGCTTCTCGAGGAAGGCGCGGATCTTCGTCGGGTTGCTCGGCTCCACGTCGATGACGCCGAACTGGTCCGCGAGCGAGATGGGCTGACGGATGGCGGCGACCGTGGCGCCGAGGCCGGACGCGATGTGCGCGTCGATCATCTGGCTGAAGTCCATGCGGTACACGTGGTCCGCTCCGACCACGACCACGATGTCGGGCTTCTCGTCACGGATGAGGTTGAGGCTCTGCAGGATCGCGTCGGCCGATCCGCTGAACCAGCGCTTGCCCAGCCGCTGCTGCGCGGGGACGGACGCGATGTAGGAGTTCAGCATCGTGCTGAGGCGCCAGGTCTGCGACACGTGCCTGTCGAGGCTGTGCGACTTGTACTGGGTCAGCACGACGATCTGGTTCAGCCCCGAGTTGATGAGGTTCGAGAGGGCGAAGTCGATCAGCCGGTAATGACCACCAAAGGGAACCGCGGGTTTCGCTCTGTCGGCGGTAAGGGGCATGAGGCGCTTGCCCTCCCCACCCGCGAGGACGATGGCGAAGATCTTCTTTGATGACATGGTCTTCAGCGTAGAGGCACAGAGGGACCGCGTGCACTAGCGTTTCATCGTGCGCGTAGATGTGATCACGAAAGAGTATCCGCCGGAGATCTACGGGGGCGCTGGTGTCCACGTGACCGAGCTGGTCAAGGCCCTGAGGCGCGACACCGAGGTCGTGGTGCGGGCGTTCGGCAAGCCGAGGGACGAGGCGGACACCTTCTCCTACGGCGTTCCGCAGGAGCTGTCCGGCGCGAACGCGACCCTGCAGACCCTCGGTGTCGACCTGCAGATCGCGCAGGACGTGGCGGGCGCCGACATCGTGCACTCGCACACCTGGTACGCGAACGGCGCGGGCCACTACGCCAAGCTGCTGCACGGCGTGCCCCACGTCGTGACGGCGCACAGCCTCGAGCCGCTGCGCCCCTGGAAGGCGGAGCAGCTGGGCGGCGGGTACCGCGTGTCGAGCTGGATCGAGCGCAACGCGTTCGCCGAGGCCGACGCCGTGATCGCCGTGAGCGACGGCATGCGCCGCGACATCCTGCGCTCGTACCCGTTCCTGGACGAGTCGCGCGTGTCCACCGTCTACAACGGCATCGACCTCGAGAAGTGGAAGCCCCTGCGCGACGACGCGCTCGTCCGCTCCCTGGGCATCGACCCCGACCGTCCGTCCGTCGTGTTCGTCGGCCGGATCACCCGTCAGAAGGGGCTGCCCTACCTGCTCCGCGCGGCGCGGCTGCTACCGAAGGACGTGCAGCTCGTGCTCGCGGCCGGCGCGCCGGACACCCCCGGCATCCTCGCCGAGGTGACCGAGGGCGTGCGCGCGCTCCAGGAGGAGCGGACGGGCGTCGTGTGGCTGGACCGCCTGCTGAGCCTGGAGGAGCTGTCCGCCTCGCTGACGGCCGCCACCGTGTTCGTCTGTCCGTCGGTGTACGAGCCGCTCGGCATCGTGAACCTTGAGGCCATGGCCTGCGGCGCCGCCGTCGTGGGCACCGCGACCGGCGGCATCCCCGAGGTCATCGTCGACGGCGAGACGGGCCGCCTCGTGCCCATCGAGCAGGCCGACGACGGCACCGGAACGCCGCTCGATCCCGACCGCTTCGTGAAGGACCTGGCCGACACGCTCACCGAGGTGCTGAGCGACCCGCAGGCCGCGAACCGCATGGGGGAGGCCGGCCGCGCGCGGGCCGAGACCCACTTCAGCTGGGGCACCATCGCGGAGCAGACGCAGGCCATCTACCGGTCACTCGTCTCATAGCGCTGCTGCCCGCCACTCGTCTCCTGGCGCTTCGGTAGGCTTCACAGCATGACGACCGTGCTTGAGCTGACCGACGTATCCATTGTCCGCAACGGGAACAGGATCCTCGATCAGATCAGCTGGACGGTCGACAGCGACGACCGCTGGGTGATCCTCGGGCCGAACGGTGCGGGCAAGACCACCCTGCTGCAGGTCGCCGCCGCGTTCATGCACCCCTCGAGTGGTACCGCGCAGATTCTGGACGAGACGATGGGCCGCGTCGACGTGTTCGAGCTGCGGCCGCGCATCGGCTTCGCCTCGACCGCCATGGCCAAGCGCGTGCCCGCGGAGGAGAAGGTCGTCGACGTCGTCCTGACGGCGGCGTACTCCGTGACCGGACGCTGGCACGAGGACTACGAGACCCTCGACCTCGACCGCGCGAAGCAGGTGCTCGCCGAGTGGAAGCTCTCCCACCTCGAGGACCGCCGATTCGGCGACCTGAGCGACGGCGAGCAGAAGCGCGTGCAGATCGCCCGCTCGGTGATGACCGACCCGGAACTGCTCCTGCTGGACGAGCCGGCCGCGAGCCTCGACCTCGGCGCGCGCGAGGAGCTCCTGCAGCTGCTCAGCGGCTACGCCAACGCCCCGTACGCGCCCGGGATCGTCATGGTCACCCACCACGTCGAGGAGATCCCGCGCGGCTTCACCCACGCCCTCCTGCTGAAGGAGGGGCGCGCGGCGGCCGCCGGTCCGATCGAGGAGGTGCTCGTGTCCGAGACGCTGAGCGACGTCTTCGGCCTCGACCTCGCCGTCACGAACCAGGACGGGCGCTACGCCGCCCGGGCGGCCTGACCGCCGCCCCCGTCGTCCCGCCGGGGATCCGGCGGCGCGCCCTGAACGCGGGGTGTGCCGCGGGGGTCCTTCGCGGGGTTGTCTGGTAGGCTATCTAGCTGGCCCCAGGGCCTCACATGCTTTGCTCCACGGCAGCCCACACCACTCAACGCACCCACTAGGAAGCAACACCATGAAGACTGACATCCACCCCACCTACG
Organism: Planctomonas deserti; assembly: GCF_003067705.1. Lineage (GTDB taxonomy): Bacteria > Actinomycetota > Actinomycetes > Actinomycetales > Microbacteriaceae > Planctomonas > Planctomonas deserti. The sequence goes on along the minus strand of NZ_QANL01000004.1, from coordinate 145,214 downwards.
CCCCCGTGGTCTTCCGCGACCTCGCCTCGGGCGCGACGTTCCTCACCCGCTCGACGGTGAGCAGCGCGAAGACCATCGAGTGGGAGGACGGGAACACCTACCCCGTCATCGACGTCGAGATCTCCTCCGAGTCGCACCCCTTCTACACGGGCAAGCAGCGCATCCTCGACTCCGCCGGCCGTGTGGAGAAGTTCAACACCCGCTACAAGGGCTTCGGCGCCTAAGCACCACCACTTCGCGCGTCAGGGCGATCGGCTTCGGCCGGTCGCCCTGACGCGTTCCCCTGTCGCGATCGGTCTCGCGCGTCCCATCGGGCGCGTTCCCCTGGCGCGACTCGTTCAGCGCGTTGGATCGAACGCGTGCCCGTCCACCCATTCCCTCTCCGCTCGGCGTTCCTCGACGGCCACCGGAGGGGCGTGAGCCGAGAGGTACCGCCGCGTGCGCACCGCCCTCATCGGCCTCGCCCTGCTCGTGCTGGGCGCCGTGGCGGTCGGATCGGGCGTGCTGCCGGGCGCCGAGGCGCTGGCCCTGGCCGACCGCATCTGGCCGATCCTGCTCTTCGTCGTCGCCATCACCGTGGTCACCGAGCTGGCCGCGGAGGCGGGCGTCTTCCGCTACCTCGCCGAGCGCGCCGCCGACTGGGGACGCGGCAGGACGATCGTGCTCTGGCTGCTCGTCGTCGCGTTCGCCACGGCGAGCACGGTGTTCCTCTCCCTCGACACCACGGCGGTGCTGCTCACGCCGGTCGTCGTCGTGCTGGCGCGGCATGTGGGCGTGAGCCCGCTGCCGTTCGCGCTCACCACCGTGTGGCTCGCGAACACCGCATCGCTTCTGCTCCCGGTGTCGAACCTCACGAACCTGCTCGCGGAGCACGCACTGGGCTCCGCCGGTCCCGGCGCCTTCGTCGCCCTGACCTGGCTCCCCGCGCTGGTGGCCGTGCTCGTGCCGTCCGCGCTGCTCCTGCTCGTCTACCGGCGGCAGTTGTTCGGCCGCTATGCGCCGGAGCATCCCCAGCCTGTGGAGGACCGCGTGCTCTTCGGCTGCAGCGCCGCCGTGCTCGCGATGCTCATCCCGGCCCTCGTCTCCGGGCTGCCCGTCTGGCTGCCGGCATCGGTGGCCGCCGTCGTGCTCGTCGGCGTGTTCCTGGCCCGGCGGCCGCGGCTGCTGTCACCGTCGCTCGTGCCGTGGTCCCTCGTACTGCTCGCCTCCGGGCTGTTCCTCACCATGGAGTCAGCACACGCGCTGGGTCTCGGCGACCTGCTCGCGGGATTCGTCGGCGGCGGGAACGACGCCGCCGCGCTGCTGCGCATGTCCGCCGTCGGCGCCCTCGGCGCGAACGCGGTCGACAACCTACCGGCGTACCTGGCACTCGAGCCCGCAGCCGGATCGCCCGACCGGGTGATCGCCCTGCTCATCGGCGTGAACGCCGGCCCCCTGATCACCCCGTGGGCGTCGCTGGCGACGCTCCTCTGGCACCAACGGCTGACCCGCACGGGCGTGGAAATCTCCTGGGGCCGCTACGCCCTGCTCGGCCTGATCGCCGCGCCGCTGACGGTCGTCGCCGCGACCCTCGCCCTCGCCGTCCGCCCCGGCTGACCCGCGGGTCCAGGGACCGAGGGGCTGACAGCCGGGCTCAGGGCGCACGCGAACGGGCCGCCGCGGCGACGCCGCGACGGCCCGTTCCGGCCTCAAGTCCCGCTCTAACGGCGGTAGCCGCCCTCGCCGATGTGCAGCCAGTAGAAGCTCTGCGTCGCGAGCGTGAGGGTCAGCGTGCCGTCCTCGTTCACGGTCGGGAACACGCCGCCGCCGAACAGGTCGTACAGCGCCGAACCCGCGTACTCGCTCATGTCGATCGTCACCGCGACCGGGTTGTGGGCGAAGCTGAACACGCAGAGCACGTCCTCCGGCTGGTCGCCGAAGTGGGTACCGCTGCCCTCGTAGGAGCGCACGAAGGCGAGCACCGACTCGTGGTTCGTCTGCAGCACCGTCATGTCGCCCATGCCGAAGACCGGGTGGGCCTTGCGCACGTGAATGACGTTGCGGATCCAGTGCAGCAGCGACCGCGACTGCGCGAGCTGGGACTCCACGTTGATCTGCGAGTAGTTGTAGACCAGCGACTGCACCACGGGCAGGTACAGCTTGCCCGGGTCGGCCGTGGAGAAGCCCGCGTTGCGGTCGGGCGTCCACTGCATCGGCGTGCGGGACGCGTCGCGGTCGTTCAGCCAGATGTTGTCGCCCATGCCGATCTCGTCCCCGTAGTAGAGGAACGGGCTGCCGGGGAGGGAGAAGAGGATCGCATGAGCGAGCTCGAGCTCCGCGCGGGAGTTGTCGAGCAGGGGCGCGAGCCGGCGACGGATGCCGATGTTGGAGCGCATGCGGGGGTCGTAGGCGTACCAGCCGTACATCGCCTGCCGGTACTCCTCGGACACCATCTCGAGCGTGAGCTCGTCGTGGTTGCGCAGGAACACGCCCCAGCCGGCGTCCGACGGGATGTCCGTGGTCTCACTGAGGATGCGGACCAGCTCGTCCGCCTGCTGCGAGCGGAGGGAGTAGAAGATGCGGGGCATCACCGGGAAGTCGAAGGCCATGTGGCACTCCGGCTCCTCCTCGGTGCCGAAGAACGCGGCCACCTCGCGGGGCCACTGGTTGGCCTCGGCGACGAGGATGCGGCCGGGGTAGTCCCGGTCCACCATGGCGCGCAGCTCCTTGATGAAGTCGTGCGTCGGCGGCTCCCCCTCGCCGTTGCCCTCCTCGGACTCGAAGAGGTAGGGGATGGCGTCGAGGCGCAGCCCGTCGACGCCGAGGTCGAGCCAGAAGCGCACGATGTTGAAGACCTCTTCGCGCACGGCCGGGTTCTCGAAGTTCAGGTCGGGCTGGTGCGAGAAGAAGCGGTGGAAGAAGAACTGGCGGCGCACCGGGTCGAACGTCCAGTTCGACTCCTCCGTGTCCACGAAGATGATGCGGATGTCCTTGTACTTGTCGTCGGTGTCGCTCCACACGTAGTAGTCGCCGTACGGCCCGTCGGGGTCGCTGCGGGACTGCTGGAACCACTCGTGCTGGTCCGACGTGTGGTTGAGCGGGTAGTCCATGACGATGCGCATGTTGCGCTCATGGGCCTTGGTGACGAGCTCCTTGAACTCGTCGATGGTGCCGAACTCGGGCAGGACCGCCCGGAAGTCGGACACGTCGTAGCCGCCGTCGCGCAGCGGCGATCGGTAGAAGGGCGGGAGCCACAGGGCGTCGACGCCAAGCCACTGCAGGTAGTCGAGCTTCGAGATCAGTCCGGCGAGGTCGCCGGTGCCGTCCCCGTTGCTGTCGACGAACGACCGGATCATCACCTCGTAGAAGACGGAGCGCTTGTACCAGTTCAGGTCGAGCGTGAGTCCGGGGAGGGTGATGGGTGCAGTGAAGCTCAAGGTGCTCCTTTCGACCGGCAGGCCGGCGTGGCAGACGTTCGTAAAGTCTAAGAGGGGGAGGGGAGGGCGTGCGGGCGCCCCGCGGGGTGGCGACGGCGCATTTCCCGCCAGGGGGATACCTAGACTGGATCCGATGACGGCCGTGCCCAACCCCTACGCCGAGCGACTGGCTCGCGTGCCTGCGACCGACCGCACCGTGAGGGTGCTGGGCAGCGACACCCGGTACTGGGAGTACGGCGCCCGCGGGGACGGGCCGACCCTCGTGCTCGTGCACGGATTCCGCGGCGACCACCACGGGCTGGAGCCCGTCGTGGCGTTCCTTCCCGGCGTCCACATCGTCTCGCCCGACCTGCCCGGCTTCGGTTCGTCGACCCCGCTCGGGGAGGTGCGCCACGACATCGACGGCTACGGCCGGTGGCTCGCAGCTTTCGTGGCCGCGATCGGCGCGGAACGGCCCGTGATCGTCGGCCACTCGTTTGGCTCGATCGTCGTCTCGGGCGCCGTCGCGGCGGGCCTCGACGCCGACGGCGTCGTGCTCATCAACCCCATCGCGGCCCCCGCCCTCGCTGGCCCGCGTGGGGTCCTCACCCGCCTCGCGGTCTTCTACTACTGGCTCGCCGCCGCCCTGCCCGAGGGACTTGGCTTCGCGCTGCTGCGCAACCGCATGATCGTGCGGATCATGAGCCTCGCCATGGTCAAGACCCGGCGCCGGTCGCTGCGCCGGTTCGTGCACGACCAGCACGACCGCTACTTCAGCGCCTTCGCCGATCGACGGGTCGTGCTCGAGGCGTTCCGCGCGTCGGTGAGCGAGGACGTGAGCGAGTTCGCGGCGCGCATCCCGCAGCAGACCCTGCTCGTCGCCGCTGACCGCGACGACATCACGCCCGTGCTCGCGCAGGTGCGGCTGCAGCACCTCTTCCCGCACGCGTCGCTGAAGATCATCGCCGGCGTGGGGCACCTGATCCACTACGAGAAGCCGCGCGAGGCCGCCGGGCACATCGCCCGCTTCCTCGGGCTCGACGCGGGCACGCAACTGGGGGAGTCGCAGTGAAGATCGTGTTCGACTGCCGCTACACGCGGGTCGGCCGGCATGACGGCATCAGCAGGTACACCGCGAGCCTCGTCGAGGCGCTCGGCCGCCGGCACGAGGTCACGATGCTGATCAGCGACCACCGGCAGCTCGAGATGCTGCCCGCGCTGCCGTGGGAGCGGGTGTCGGCGCCGACGAGCATCCGCGAGCCGTTCGTCGCCCGACAGGTGAACCGCATCCGCCCCGACGTGGTGTTCAGCCCCATGCAGACCATGGGCACGTTCGGCCGCGCCTACAGGGTCGTGCTCACCATCCACGACGTCATCTACTACTCCCACCGCACCCCGCCGCTGAACCTGCCCGCACCGATCCGGCTGCTCTGGCGCCTGTACCACCTCACCTGGTGGCCCCAGCGGTTCCTCCTGAACCGGGCGGACGCCGTCGTGACGGTTTCCGAGACGACGGCGCGGATCATCCGCGCGCGACGCCTCACGCGGCGGCCGGTCACGATCGTGCGGAACGCGGCCGACCTCGCGGTCGATCGGATCGTGCCCGTGGAGGAACGTGAGCGCTCGCTCGTCTACATGGGCTCGTACATGCCGTACAAGAACGTCGAGACCCTCGCGCGGGCTCTGCACGCGCTCCCGGGTTACACGTTGCACCTGATGAGCCGCGAGTCGCCCGAGGACCGCGCCCGGCTGACCGCGCTCGCGCCCGAGGGTGCCCTCGTCTTCCACGGCGGGGCGTCGGACGAGGAGTACCGCGAGGTGCTGTCCCGGGCGACGGCACTCGTGTCCGCCTCGCGGGATGAGGGCTTCGGCATCCCGCTCGTCGAGGCGATGAGCGTCGGCACCCCGGTGGTGGCCAGCGACATCCCGATCTTCCGCGAGATCGGCGGCGACGCGGCCCTGTACTTTGATCCCTCGAGTCCCGAGGACGTCGCGTCCGCGGTGCACATGCTCGAGGACCCGTCCGAACTGCAGAGGCGATCCGCCGCGGCGTTCGACCGCCACTCCGAGTTCAGCTGGGAGTCCTCGGCGGACGCCCTGCTCGACCTGCTCCTCCGTGTGGGTGAGGGGCGCCCGTAGGGGTGCGGGTGTGGGGGGGTGCGGGGTGCGGGCCGGGCAGTACGTTCCCTGAGCTGTCTGCGAAGGTGTCCCCGACGGTCCCTGAGCCTGTCGAAGGGACGAAACCCGACTCAATTCAGCAAATCCGAGCGACACGGCGGGGAAGAGGCTGCGACTCGCCGACCGGTCGCGCAGATCTGCTGAGTTGCGTTCAGTGCAGTCCGCGATCTGCTGAGTTGCGTCGGGTGCTGTTTGGGATGTGCTGAACTGCGTCGAGCGCGAGTTTCAATACAGGCCCGGCGCCCCCAATACAGGCCCTGGTGACGCGTTGGCGCGGTTGGTCGGCGGCGTTGTCGGTCCGAGGGTGTGAGCGAGCCTGTGTTGCGGATCAGCGAGCCTGCACTGGGAGTCAGATAGGTGTCTTGCGTCGCTTCGACAGGCTCAGCGACCGTATGGTGCTCAGCAACCGTATGGTGCGACGCGGAGCCCCCGAATCGCCGTGAGCGCGACCCTCAGGCCCCCGCGTCAGCGGGAGACGGGGATGCGGTCGTCCGGGTCGCCGACCATGTCGAGGTCCTCGTCGGCGCCCACGAAGTCGACGAGCGCCAGCGAGCCGTCGCGGTGCTCGAACATGTGGGCCGAGCCGTTGAGGATGAGCATGCCGGGCGCGGGCAGCCGCTCGTCGCTGAGCCAGCGGACGAGCGCGCCGATCACGCCGCCGTGCGAGACCACCACGATCCCGTCGTCGGAGTGCCGCTCGGCGAGGTCGTCCAGCGCGGCGAGCGCCCGCGCGAGCACGGACTCCGTCGACTCCCGGCCAGGCACAGGGGCACCGGCGAAGCGCTCGCGCACCTCGCTGCCGGTGAGGCCCTCGGCCTGCCCGTAGGTGCGCTCGGCGAGCCCCTCGATCGCGACGGGATCGGGCAGACCCAGGCGTGCGGCGATGATCGATCCCGTCTCGGCGGCTCGGGAGAGCGGGCTCGAGTACACTGCGCCCCAGTCGCCGCCCGCGAGCGCGTCCGCGGCGTCCCTGGCCTGCCTGCGCCCCACGTCGTTGAGCGGGATGTCGGTCGCCCCCTGAATGCGACGGGACCGGTTCCAGTCGGTCTGGCCATGGCGGACGAGGGCGATGCGGGTCACAGGTGTGGCGTCTCTTTCGGTCGGGTGCGGCGTCAGACCCCGAGCAGGGGGGCGATGCGGGCGAGCGTCTCGGACGCCCCGCCGTCGATCTTGACCGTAGCGCGCGGGTCGCCCTTCGTCACGCCGCGGTTGACGATGATCACCGGCAGTCGGCGGCGCAGCGCCTGCTCGAGCAGCCGGATGCCGGAGTTCACGACGAGGGACGACCCGGCGATCAGCAGGGCGTCGGCCGTGTGCACGATCCCGGCCGCCTCCTCGAATTTCTCGGTGGGGATCAGCTCGCCGAAGTAGACGATGTCGGGCTTCAGCATGCCCCCGCACACGGTGCAGTCGGGCACGACGAACTCGTCGGCTCTGGCGATCTCGGCGTCGCCGTCCGGGTTCATCACCACGGACTCGGGCTGCTCGAGCCACGGGTTGTCGGCCGCGATGCGCTCGGCGATGCTCGACCGGGCGAAGGTCTGCCCGCACACGAGGCAGACGACGCGGTGCATGGAGCCGTGCAGGTCCACGACCCGGCGGGAGCCCGCCTTCAGGTGCAGACCGTCGACGTTCTGGGTGACGATGCCGTTGACGTGCCCGTCCTCCTCGAGGCGAGCGAGCATCCGGTGCCCGTCGTTGGGCTCGGCCGCGTCGAACATGCGCCAGCCCACGTGGCTGCCGGCCCAGTACCGCCTTCGGAACGCCGCGTCGCCGCGGAACTGCTGGAATGTCATCGGGGTGCGCTTCGGCGCGCCCTGCCCGCGATAGTCCGGGATCCCGGAGTCCGTGCTGATGCCGGCGCCCGTCAGCACCGCCGTCGTGCCGCGGCGCATGATCTCGGCCGCGGCCTCGATGTGCTTGACGGTCGCGGCTGCGACGGACTCGGCCGGTGCGGCTGATGCAGCCAAACAAGCCTCCCGACTCGACGCGTTACTGTTTCCAGAAGTCTAAACAGCGAGTGCGCCGCGGTTGTTCCCAGCCCCGCCCGCCGGTCGAAGGGCAGCAATCTCCGTGCAGATCATCCGCATAACGGACCTCGACGTCCCCGAACTCGCCGACTACTCGCGGCTCACCGACGTGGCGCTGCGCCGGGTGAGCGAGCCAGCCGGCGGCCTCTATATCGCGGAGTCGACCAAGGTGATCGGGCGCGCGATCGGTGCGGGGCACCGGCCGCGGTCCGTGCTGCTGCAGGAGCAGTGGCTGCCCGACGTCGAGCCGCTGCTCGCCGCGTTCCCCGACGTGCCGGTCTACGTCGGCGACGCGGACGTGCTCCGGACCCTCACCGGCTACCACCTGCATCGCGGTGCGCTCGCCGCGATGCATCGCCCCGAGCTCCCGTCCGTGGAGTCCGTCGTCTCGTCCGCCCGCCGGATCGTGGTGCTCGAGGACATCGTGGACCACACCAACGTCGGCGCAATCTTCCGCGCGGTGGCCGGGATCGGGGCGGACGCCGTGCTCGTGACGCCGCGCTGCGCGGACCCGCTCTACCGCCGCAGCGTGCGGGTCAGCATGGGAACGGTGCTGCAGGTGCCGTGGACGAGGCTGCCCGAGTGGCGGGAGGCGGCGCCGCTGCTGAAGGGGCTCGGGTTCCACCTGGCCGCCCTCGCCCTGACCGAGGACGCCGTGTCGCTCGACGACTTCGCCGCCGTGGCCCCCGAACGCATCGCGCTCGTGCTCGGCGCCGAGGGCGACGGGCTCAGCCGCACGGCGCTGTCCGTGGCCGACTCCACCGTGATCATCCCGATGCTGCACGGGGTGGACTCGCTGAACGTCGCGGCCGCGAGCGCGGTGGCGCTGTACACGCTTCGCCCGAGGCCGTAGCCCTAGAATTCCCTGGTGCAGACGAGCCGACGACACTTCCGCCGCCGCCGGATCGCCGCCGCGATCGGCGGGGTGCTCGTGCTCGCCGCCGGCGTCTACACGCCCACCGCTCTGCTTGCCCCGGCGCCCGCCGCCGTCGCCTCGGTCGCCCCCGCCGCGCCTGCAACGCCGGCGCCCGCGACCCTCACCTGGCCCTCCTACGGCGAGAACGCCATCGGTGCCGTCGGCTTCGACGGGCTGCTGGCCACGAGCGGCCTGCAGGAGCAGGTGCCCATCGCGAGCCTCACCAAGGTCATCACGGCGCTCGTCGTGCTCGACGCGAAGCCGCTGTCCGGGAGCGAGGACGGCCCCATGGTCGCGTTCACCGAGGAGGACGAGGCGATGCGCAGGGAGATCGTCGCGCAGCTCGGCCTCGTGCAGCCCGCGGTTCCCGGAACGGAGCTGTCCGAGCGCGACCTGCTCGAGGGCGCACTCGTCGCGTCGGCCAACAACTATGCGGCGGTGCTCGGGCGGTGGGCCTTCGGTGGCCACGACGAGTACCTGACCGCGGCCAACGCCTGGCTCGCGGAGCAGGGGCTCGGCGGCACGGTCGTCGCGGATGCGATGGGGCTGTCCCCGCTCTCCGTGAGCACCCCCGAGGACATGATCGCCATCGGCGAGCTCGCCCTCGCGCAGCCGCTGATCTCCGAGATCGTCTCCTCGGCGACCGTGGACGTGGCCGGCATCGGCGCCCTCGCCAACCGCAACCTCCTGATCGGTGCCGACGGATACCGGGGGATCAAGACCGGGACGCTCGACGCGGCGGGCAAGTGCCTCCTCTGGGCCGTCGACGTGCCCGTCGGATCCTCGACCGTCACCGTGGTCGGCGTCTTCCTCGGCGGGGTCGGCAGCCCGGATCACCCGCAGCTCGCGGCCGACGTGCGGACGCTCGTCGCCGGGATCCGGGAGAGCTTCCACGAGGTTCCCCTCGCGACGAAGGGCCAGGAGTTCGGCACGCTCCGCACCGAGTGGGGGAGCGACGCCTCGGTCGTCGCAACCGAGGACGCCTCGGTCGTCGTCTGGGCCGACACGCCCATCGACGCGGCCGTGAACGTGCCACGCGTGGACGAGGGCGATCCCGGTGACGCCTCGGGCACGGCCACCTTCACGGTGGACGGCGACGAGATCGTCGTTCCGCTCGAGCTCGGCGACGCGCTCGAGCCGGCCGACGGCTGGTGGAAGCTGACCCATCCGGAGTCGATCTTCTGACCCCGGCGCGGCGGAGCCGTCATAGTCCTCCGCCACGCCCGCTGCAACCCGGGGCGCTTTCTCAGCGATCGGCTCTAGGCTGCCGACTAACGTACGAGCGATCGCTCACAACCTGGCTGGCGAGTCAATGAACAACCCAGGGGTCCCGTGAGCTCTCCGACCGTAACCGTTTCGTCCCCCGCCGTCCGCATCGTGCGCACCCGGCCGGGCGGCGGCAACGGCTCCAATCCCACCACCGAGTACTCCGCGCTCCTGCACACCGTGCGGGAGGCCGGCCTCCTCGGTCGACGTCGTGGCTTCTACATCACGATGTTCTCGATCATCACCCTGCTGACCGCGGCCGCCTTCGTCGCCTTCGCTCTGCTCGGCGACAGCTGGTACCAGCTGATCGTCGCCGCCGGACTCGGCGTGCTGTTCACGCAGTTCGCCTTCCTCGCCCACGAGGCGTCGCACCGACAGGTGTTCACCTCGGGCAAGGCCAACGACGTGACCGGCCGGCTGCTCGCCAACGTCTTCGTGGGCATCAGCTACTCCTGGTGGATGACGAAGCACAGCCGCCACCACGCGAACCCCAACGTGGTCGGCAAGGACCCGGACATCTCGCCGGACTTCATCCGCTTCCGCGAGGAGGACGCCGCCGACGTCAAGAACCGCGTCGTCGCGTTCGTCGTGCGCAAGCAGGGCTACCTGTTCTTCCCGCTGCTGCTGCTCGAGGGCCTCAACCTGCACATCACGAGCCTCCGCACCGTCTTCGGCCGCGGCAAGGTCGACAAGCGGGCGCTCGAGATCAGCATGCTCAGCGTGCGCATCATCGGCTACCTCGCCGTGGTCTTCTACTTCCTCCCGCTCGGCATGGCGTTCGCGTTCGTCGGCGTGCAGCTCGCCGTCTTCGGCCTGTACATGGGCGCATCGTTCGCCCCGAACCACAAGGGCATGCCGCAGCTGCCCAAGGAGAGCAAGGTGGACTTCCTCCGCCGTCAGGTGCTCACCTCGCGCAACATCCGCGGCGGCGGCTTCATGGACACGTTCATGGGCGGGCTCAACTACCAGGTCGAGCACCACCTCTTCCCGAACATGCCCAGGCCCCACCTGCGCCGGGCCCAGGCGATCGTGCGCGAGTACTGCGCGAAGCACAACATCCTCTACACGGAGACGTCGCTGCGCGAGTCGTACAGCATCGTGATCGCCTACCTCAACCGGGTCGGCCTCGCCGCCCGCGACCCGTTCGACTGCCCGATGACCGCGAGCTTCCGCACGCGCTAGATCGGCGGCACCGCACCTCTCACCGGCAGCCCGGACGCGTCACGCGTCCGGGCTGCCGACGTGTGCGTAGGGGTTGGCCTCGGGCCGCTTGGGCGAACGGCCGTCTCCGGAGGACTGGTGGCGGATGCGGCGCAGCACCCACGGCACGAAGTACTCCCGCGCCCAGACGAAGTCCTCCGACCGGGCCTGACGCCAGCTTCGCGCAGGAAGGGGCTCCGGCTTCAGCGGCTGCAGCGCGTTCGGGACGTTGAGCGACGCCAGCACCATGCGGGCGATCGTGTGGTGGCCGAGGGGCGCGAAGTGCAGCCGGTCGACGTCCCACATCCGGGCGTCGCGCACCTCGGTGAGCGCCCACATGTCGGCGACGACGCAGTCGTGCCGGGCGGCGATGGCACGGAGGTTCTCGTTGTAGATCGCGATCTTTCCGCGGATGCGCCCGAAGACCGGTGACCAGCCGGTGTCGGAACCGGTGAAGATGACCACCGTCGCCCCCTGCGAGCGCAGGCGCTCCACCATGCCCTCGAACTTGGCAGCCATGTCGTCCGGGTCCGCTCCGGGGCGGATGAGGTCGTTCCCGCCGGCCGACACGCTGATGAGGTCCGGCCGCAGCTCGAGCGCGGCCTCGACCTGCTCGTCGATGATCTGCTGCAGCAGCCTTCCGCGGATGGCGAGATTGGCGTAGGCGAAGTCCTCGGTCCCCGCCGCGAGCACCTCGGCGACGCGATCGGCCCAGCCGCGGTGGCCGCCGGGGCTGCTCGGCTCGGGGTCGCCGATGCCCTCCGTGAACGAGTCGCCGATCGCGACGTACCGCCGCCACGGATGCTGCTCGGTCATGAGACTCCCTCCCGTTCCCGGCGGCCCGCACCGCCTCCGACAAACAGTCCATTATCCTCCTGGTGCTGTTGACTGAGGGCATGGCCGACTCCCTGCTCGACGAGGCGCTCCTCGCCCGCATCCGCGACCGCGCCGCGGACTACGACCGCCGCAACGCCTTCTTCGCCGAAGACCTCGACGAGCTGCGCGCCGCGGGCTATCTCGCGATGATGGTGCCCGCCGACCTCGGCGGTGCGGGCTTCCCCGTCGCCGCCGCCGTGCGGGAGCAGGCGCGGCTGGCCGAGGCGGCACCCGCGACGGCGCTCGCGGTGAACATGCACATCCTGTGGACGGCCGTCGCCGCGCTGCTGCGCTCCCGCGGCGACGAGAGCCTGGAGTGGGTCCTGCGCGACGCCGCTGCCGGCGAGGTCTTCGCCTTCGGCATTAGCGAGCCCGGCAACGACGAGGTGCTCGCCGACTCCTTCACCCGGGCCGTGCCCGAGGAGGACGGCGGCTACCGCTACTTCGGCACCAAGGTGTTCGGCTCGCTCGCGCCCGCGTGGACGCGCCTCGGCGTGTTCGGTCGCGACGACAGCGACCCGGATGCGCCCATGCTCGTCCACGGCTTCCTCGACCGCGGGTCGGAGGGCTACCGCATCCTCGAGGACTGGGACACCCTCGGCATGCGGGCGACGCAGAGCCACACGACCGTGCTGGAGGGAGCGCGGGTGGAACCCGCCCGCGTCTCGCGGATCCTCCCGGTGGGCCCGAGCGCGGACCCGTTCACGTTCGCGATCTTCGCCGCGTTCGAGCTCCTCGTGTCGTCGGTCTACGTCGGCATCGGCGAGCGTGCGGTGCAGCTGGCGGCGGAGTCCGCCCTCACGCGCACCTCTGCACGGCTCGGCGGGCGCACACTCGCCGAGGACCCCGACGTGCGGTCGGCCCTCGCCGAGGCGGCCATCGCTCAGGACGGACAGCTGCCGCCGATCCTCGAGCTGGCCCGGGACGTGGACGCCGGCGTCGACCACGGCCGCGCGTGGTTGCCGCGGCTCGTCGGCGCGAAGGTGCGCGCGACGCGCACGGCGCGCACGGTGGTCGACGGGGCCATGGGCGTCGCGGGCGGCGGCGCGTATCGCTCGGTGAGCGAACTGGCGCGGCTTTACCGCGACGTCACCGCGGGGCAGTTCCACCCGTCGAGCGAGCGCGCCGCCCGGCGCGCGGTCGCCAACGCGCTCCTCGGTCCGCTGCCCGACGCCTGATTGGGACGCCGGACGCCCGGACCCGGACTACCGAATCCCCGCGCCTCGACCGCACGCCCTCGGCGGCCGCCGCGCGTCAGGCCGTCGCGTCGCGGCCGGTGAGGGCGAGCAGGCGCACCTGCAGCGGCGCGTCCTCCGGCACGGGGACGGCCGACGCGTACAGGCCGCTCGCCTCGAGCGTCGCCTTCTGCGGCTCGAAGATGCTCCACGCCGCCTCGACGAGGTCGGGGTGCAGGGTCTCGTCGCTGCCCGTGGCCCTGGCGAGGTCCCAGGCGTGGATCGCGACGTCCGACACCTGCTCGCGGAGGTAGTCCTCGAGGGTCAGGGTGTCGCGCAGGAGGCGCACGGTGCCGGTCGCGGGGGCGTCGTCCCAGGCCGCGAGTGCGGCGGGGGAGTAGCGCTCCCACTCGGCCCGGAGGTCGTCGTCATCGATGGGATCCACCGCCCGGCGGGCCTCCTCCAGCGGAACGCCGGAGAGCAGGTGCGGCACGACCTGCTGCTCCTCGACGACGTGCCGCACGAGCGCGCGGGTGTCCCACTCGCTGTCGGGCGTCGGCGCCGACCAGTCGGTGACTGCGGCGAGGCGCCGGCCGAACTCCTCGTGCGAGCGGCGGTGCAGTTCGAGCCAGTTGAAGGTCACGCGATTCTCCCGTCGGATGCTGTGCTCTGGGGTCAACGACCGTCCCCGCGCTTTTCTTCCGGGGGGTCCCCGCGGCGGTCGATGTCTGAGGATGACGGTATCGTTTAGTCAAGTGAGCATGCCCTCGTACGACCCTCAGCCGTCCAGGCCGAGCAGCGAGCACCTGGGCACCCGCGCCGCCGAGCACCTCTCCCCGGCGTTTCCCGAGCGCGCCGCCTGGGGCACCGGAAGCAAGCTCCGGGCCTGGCAGGAGGAGGCGCTCACCACCTACTTCCAGAACGAGCCGCGCGACTTCCTCGCCGCGGCGACGCCGGGCGCCGGCAAGACGACATTCGCCCTCCGCCTCGCCTCGGAGCTGCTCGCGCGACGCTCGATCGACCGGATCACCGTCGTCGCGCCGACCGACCACCTGAAGCGGCAGTGGGCCGACGCGGCCGCCCGCGTCGGCATCCGCCTCGACCCGCGCTTCAGCAACGCCGACGGCGCTCAGGCCAGGCACTACCACGGCGTCGCCGTGACCTACGCGCAGGTCGCCGTGAAGCCCGGGCTGCACAAGACGCTCACCGAGTCGGGACGCACGCTCGTGATCCTCGACGAGGTGCACCACGGCGGCGACGCCCTCAGCTGGGGCGACGCCATCCGCGAGGCGTTCGAGAAGGCGACCCGCCGGCTATCGCTCACCGGGACGCCGTTCCGCTCGGACACCGCCCCCATCCCCTTCGTGTCCTACCTGCGCGACCACCGCGGCGTTCGCGTGTCGCAGACGGACTACAACTACGGCTACGGCCGGGCCCTGAAGGACGGCGTCGTCCGTCCCGTCCTCTTCCTCGCCTACGCGGGCAACATGCGCTGGCGGAACAAGATGGGCGACGAGATGGAGGCGCAGCTCGCCGAGGGCAACACGAAGGACATCACGTCGCAGGCCTGGCGCACGGCCCTAGACCCCGAGGGGGAGTGGATCCCGCAGGTGCTCGCGGCGGCCGACCGCCGGCTCACCGAGGTGCGGCACTCGGTGCCGGACGCCGGCGGGCTCGTCATCGCGACCGACCACGTCACCGCACGAGCGTACGCGGCCATCCTGCAGGGGCTGACCGGGTCGCCCGTCACCATCGTCCTGTCCGACGACAAGGCGGCGAGCGATCGGATCGACTCCTTCTCGCAGGGCAGCAGCCGCTGGATGGTCGCGGTCCGCATGGTGTCGGAGGGCGTGGACGTGCCCCGGCTCGCCGTGGGCGTGTACGCGACGAGCGCATCGACCCCGCTGTTCTTCGCGCAGGCCATCGGACGCTTCGTGCGCGCCAGGCGCCGCGGGGAGACGGCGTCGATCTTCCTGCCCAGCGTGCCGAACCTGCTGGTGCTCGCCAACGAGCTCGAGCGTGAGCGCGACCACGCGCTGGACCGGGAGAGCAGCGGCGAGGACGGGCTGTTCGCGCCGGAGGACGCCATGGTGGCAGAGGCGAACCGGGACGACAAGGCGTCGGACACGCTGATCAGCGAGTTCACCTTCGAGCCGCTCGGCTCCCAGGCGACCTTCGACCACGTGTTGTTCGACGGCACCGAGTTCGGCTCGATGGCCGAGGTGGGCAGCCTCGAGGAGGAGGACTTCATCGGCCTGCCCGGCATCCTCGAGCCCGAGCAGGTGAGCGAGCTGCTCAAGCAGAGGCATGCGCGGCAGCAGCGACGGGCATCCGAGCGCGACCGGAAGGCCCCGCCGCCCGGACCGGACGACGAGCCGAAGAACGTGCCGCTCTACCGCACGCTCAAGGAGCAGCGCGCGTTGCTCAACAGCCTCGTCGGGATGCGCGCCAAGCTGTCCGGCGAGGGGCACGGGATGATCCACGCGGAGCTGCGACGCTCCTGCGGGGGCCCGGCGGTGGCGCAGGCCAGCGTCACCCAGCTGCAGGCGCGCATCGACCTCCTCCGGCGGTGGATGCGCAGCTGAGGGCGGCGTCCGGCGGCCCCTCGGCGCATCCACACGCCGGCTCTGGGAAACTGGGGGCATGCAGACGTTCCTTCCCTACGAGGACTTCGTGCAGAGCGCGCGCGTCCTCGACGCCCCCCGGCTCGGCAAGCAGAGGGTGGAGACGCTGCAGATCCTGCGGGCGCTCGTGCTGCCGAGCTACGGCTGGCAGACGCACCCCGTCGTCGACATGTGGCGCGGCTATGTGCCCGCGCTCACCCGGTACGGGCTCGACATGGTCGCGGTCTGGGCCGAGCGCGGCCACGCGGACTCCACCGCACCGCAGATGCTCGAGTTCGCCCCCGAGGTCGGCGACATGACCCAGGCCGACCTCACGGCAGCGGGCCTCATGCCGTCCTGGGTCGGCAACGAGGAGCTGCACCGAAGCCACCGCTCCAACCTGCTGCGCAAGGCGCCCGAGCTCTACACCCCGCACTTCCCGGGCGAGCCGGACGACCTCCCCTACCTGTGGCCCGGCGCGGACCCCGGCGTGCAGCCGGCCCCGCCGCCGACCGACGCGCGGCCGCTGTGGATCCTTCGCGTGCACGACGAGGCCGAGCTCGAGCGGTGGCGCGCCGAGAGCGTCGTCACCATCCCCGCGGTCAACCCCAGCGGGCGCGTGCCACCCAAGTGGCGCAAGCAGCTGGACGCGTTCGCGGAGGAGATGCGTCCAGGCGACCGCTTCGGCGTGCTCGCGGGACCGGGTCTCTCGCTGCCCACGGGCGTGCTGCTCGGCGCGCCCCGGAGCGGCACGGATGAGGACGGCCGGCCGCACCTGTCGCGCTCCGTCTCCTTCGACGCGTCGGAGCTGGCGCGGTCCGCCGTGCCGTACCCGGCCGTGCTGCAGGATCCGCGGGTGCTGTTCTCCATCACGGACGTCGGAGGCGGCGATCTCGACGGGGAGTGACGGGCGCGGCTCGCGGTCGCGGACTTCCCAGCGTGCCTCCGCCGACGCGGCCGACGCTGCCGGTACGGTCGATGCCGATGAACGACGACCGCTACGGATTCGACGTGCTCGCCACCGACTGGCGGAAGCGCGGTGCCGTGACCGTGCCCAAGCACGAGGCGAAGCGGGACCTCGTCGTCGAGGAGGTGGCGTCCGGCTTCTGCGGCGCCGTCGTGCGTGTGGAGGGCCGGCTCGTGCAGCTCGAGGACCGGCACGGCGCCGTGCGCGCCTTCCCGCTCGGCAAGGGCTTCCTCATCGATGGCGCCCCCGTCGAGCTCGTGGTGCCGCGAAGGGCTCCCGCCGCCGGCCCGGGGGGAGTCGCCCCCGGACGCACGGCGTCCGGATCCGTCGCCGTCGAGAACGCGAAGGCCCGCGTCGCGCGGGCGAGCCGCATCTTCGTCGAGGGCAGGCACGACGCCGAGTTGGTCGAGAAGGTGTGGGGCGACGACCTCCGGATCGAGGGCGTCGTCGTGGAGTACCTCGAGGGCGTGGACGACCTCGCCGCCCTCATCGAGGAGTTCTCGCCCGGTCCGGGCCGACGGGTCGGCGTGCTCGTCGACCACCTCGTGCCGGGCTCCAAGGAGAGCCGGATCGCCGACGCCGTGCGCCGGGGCAGGCACGGGGCGAACGTGCTCGTGGTCGGTCACCCCTACGTCGACGTGTGGCAGGCCGTTAAGCCCCGGCGCCTCGGGCTCGGGGAGTGGCCTACCGTGCCGCGCTCGGTCGAGTGGAAGCACGGCATCTGCGAGGCCCTCGGCTGGCCGCACGAGTCCCAGGCGGACATCGCGCGCGCGTGGAAGCGCATCCTGGGTCGCGTGAACAGCTTCGCGGACCTGGAGCCGCAACTGCTCGGCCGGGTCGAGGAGCTCATCGACTTCGTCACCGCGCCCTGAAACGGGGGCGTGAACGGCACTCATCCCGGAGCCGTCCTGAAATGCAACCCCCTAACCGGGGGACATGTCCGTGTGTTGGCTTGGTATCGCACTCCCGCCAAGTGGGGTCACCATGAACACGGAAGGCACACAGCCATGTCTAACCAATCCAACGACGATCGCCTCGGCGGCGACTCGTCGGCCCGCCCCATCGGTCGCGACGACGCGGCGACGACGACCTCGTCCGTCAGCGCCAGCGACCGCCACGCCGTGGTCCAGCGCGAGAAGGACCAGTTCGGCGGCATCAAGTTCGGTTCCGCCTTCTTCGGCTGGCTGACCGCCACCGGAATGGCCGTCATCCTCACCGCGCTGCTCGCGGGACTCGGCGCGGCTGTGGGGCTCGGCAACAACGTCGACCCCCAGCAGGCGGCCGAGGACGCGTCCGCGAACGCTGAGACCGTCGGTCTTATCGGAGCGATCGTGCTCATCGTCATCATGTTCCTCGCCTACTACTGCGGCGGCTACGTCGCCGGCCGCATGGCGCGGTTCAGTGGCGCCAAGCAGGGCTTCGCGGTCTGGCTCTGGGCGATCGTGATCGCGATCGTCTTCGCCATCATCGGCGGCATCGCGGGCAGCAACCTCAACATCCTCGCCAACCTGAACAGCTTCCCCCGCATCCCGATCAACGAGGGCGACCTGACCGCCGGCAGCATCATCACCGCCGTCGTCCTCGTCGCCGTCGCGCTGGTCGGGGCGATCCTGGGCGGCCTCGCCGGCATGCGCTACCACCGCAAGGTGGACCGCGCGGGACTGGGCGCCTAACCGCGTCACCCGCACCGACCCGCACCACACAGGGGCCCCGACTTCGGACGGGGCCCCTGTCGCATGGCCGACGTCGCGAGGGCCCCGCCTGCCTCTCGAATGTGGCGTGTCCGACGGGGCGAGTGTGGTCGCGCGAGCTTCGACCCGCTCAGTCGAGCGCGGCGCGGACGGCATCCGCATAGGCGACGTAGCCGACCGCCTTCGGGTGGAAGACGTCCGGGCCGGTGGAAAGGATCCACTCGTCCGAGCCGCCGACCCCGTGACCGGCGAACGCCTCCGAGACGTCGGCGTAGGCGATGTCCGAGCCGGCCCGTCTCTCCGCGAGCACGGCGGCCTGGATGCCCGCGTTGAGCGATCGGGTCGCGCCCTGGAGCGTGGTGATCAGTGCCTCGCCGTCGGGCCCGCTGCCGCCGCTCCCCGTGCCGAACGCCGAGGCTTCGAAAAGGTCGGGGTAGCCGGTGGCGATGATGCGGGCGGTCGGCGCCTCGGCCCGCACCCGGGCGAAGGTCGTGCGCAGGCGCTGCTCCAGTTCGCCCCCGGGCTCGAGGAGGGTGAGGGCGGCCGTCAGCATCGTGCGGCAGTCGGCTGAGGACGGGGAGACTGAGCAGACCGCGGCGACCCGGATCGCGCCGAGGTCGTTGGCGCCGATCGTGACGGTGACGAGGCGGGTGTCTTCGCTCAGGGCGCCGAGCTGCTCGGCGAGCAGGTCGGCCGTCGTGTCACCGCTGCAGCTGGCGTCCGCGACGAGCCGGATGCCAGACTCCGTGTCGAGGAGGGCGGGGTAGCCGGCGGAGCTGCGCAGACATCTGCCGTCGCTGTAGTCCCCGGCGCCCTGTCCGGAGGCGTAGGAGTCGCCCAGGGCGACGTAGGCCATCGTGTCCCGTTGGGAGTCGTCAGCGGAGTCTCCGTCGGCGCCCGGCGCGGGATGCGGCTCGGTGGACCGCGCCTCACCCGCGCTCGCGCCCGCGCCGACGGCCGACGGGTCGTCGGTCGCCTGCGCCGAGGGCGAGGCCGTGGGCGAGTCACCGGGCACCGAGGCGACGGAGGAGCTGCCGTCGGAGACCGCGACGGCGACCGCACCGACGCCCGTGCAGAGCGCGAGCACGGCGGCGACCACGAGCGTCCGCGCCCGCCCGCGCCCGTTCCCCGATCCACCGGTCATGTCGACAGAACCTACACCGGCCCCCGCAGAGTCCCCCTGCGAACCCGGGGTGCCGACGCCCGTCCCGGACTAGGGCACGCGCAGCCAGGCCGTCGCGTCGGCCGGGAGGACGCCGTCGGACACCGGCGCGCTCGCCAGGAGCAGCTCGCCCTCCGGCAGCGTCACATCGCCCGGCCCGAAGTTCATCACCGCGCGCCAGCCTCCCGGCCGCTCGAAGGCGAGCACCGGACGCTGACCCGCGTCCAGCCAGTGCAGCTGCTCCGGCCCCTGAAGGCGCCGGCGGAGGGCGAGCGCGCGCCGGTAGAGGGCGAGGGTGGACGCGTCGTCCCGCTCCTCGGCCTCGACGGACACGGCGCCGAACCAGGTCGGCTGCGGGAGGTGCGCGCCATCGGTGCCGAAGCCGAAGGAGCTGCCGCCGCGCGTCCAGGGGATCGGCACCCGGCACCCGTCGCGGCCGATCTCGACGCCGGCGTTGCGGAAGAACGTCGGATCCTGGCGGTCCTCGTCCGGGATCTCGATCACCTCGTGCAGGCCGAGCTCCTCGCCCTGGTACAGGTAGGCGGAGCCGGGGAGCGCCAGCATCAGGAGCGTCGCCGCCCGGGCGCGGCGCAGCCCGCCCTCCCGATCGAGCACCGGCTCCGTCCCGCCGGAGAGCAGCCACTCCCGGCCCTTCTGCGGGCCGCCGTCGGCGGGCACGGGCAGGCCGTACCGCGTCGCGTGCCGCACGACGTCGTGGTTCGAGAACACCCAGGTGGTGGACGAGCCCGACTCCCGGGCGAACGCGAGGTTGTCGGTGATGATGCGCCGGAATCCGTCGGCGTCGTAGTTCGCCTCGAGCAGGTCGAAGCTGAAGGCCTGGCCGAGGCCCTCCGGGTGCGCGTATCGGGCCCGCCGGTCGGGCTCGACCCAGGCCTCGGCCACGGCGGTTCGCGGCGGGTCGTACTCCTGGAAGACGCGCCGCCACTCGGCGTAGATGTCGTGCACCTCGTCCCGGTCCCACAGCGGGTGCGCCCCCGGGCCGAAGCCGGCCATCTCCTCGGTAGAGGGCAGCGGATCGGTCAGGCGCTTCGCGAGGCCGTGCGCCACGTCGACGCGGAACCCGTCGACACCCCGGTCGGACCAGAACCGGAGCGTCCGCACGAAGTCGGCCCGCACCTCCGGGTTGTCCCAGTTGAGGTCGGGCTGCTGGGGCGCGAAGAGGTGAAGGTAGTACTGCCCGTCGGGCACACGATGCCAGGCCGGCCCGCCGAAGATGGACTGCCAGTCGCTCGGCGGAAGGGCACCGTCCGGTCCGCGGCCGTCGCGGAAGATGTACCGCGCCCGCTCCGGGGACCCGGGCGCGGAGGCCAGGGCCGCCCGGAACCACTCGTGCCGATCCGACGAGTGGTTCGGCACCAGGTCGGCGACGAGCCGGATGCCCGCGGCGTGCAGCGCCCTGATCATCCGGTCGAAGTCGTCGAGAGTGCCGAGCCGGGGGTCGACGTTCCGGTAGTCGTCTACGTCGTAGCCGCCGTCGGCGAGGGCCGACGGGTAGAAGGGGCTGAGCCACACCGCGTCGACACCGAGGGAGGCGAGGTAGGGGATCCTCGAGGTGATGCCCGCGAGGTCACCGATCCCGTCGCCGTCCGCATCCGCGAAGCTGCGCGGGTAGATCTGGTAGACCACGGCCTGCCGCCACCAGTCCGCGCCCTTCGGCTCCGCCCCGTCGCGCTCGACATCGCCGTCGCCCTCGGCCCGCCGGTCCGGCGCGGCGTCCGCGCCGGCGCCCGCGCCCGCCACGGGGCTACTTGATCGCGCCGCGGGTGACGCCCGAGAGCACCCACCGCTGGGCGAAGATGTAGACGAGGATGGTCGGCGCCATCGCCATGAGGTAGGACGCGAAGGCGACGTTGTACTCCGTGTTGAACTGCTGCTGGAAGATGTTCTGCACCACGGGCAGCGTCTGCAGCCGACTGTCCGCCGTGATCAGTGACGGCATCATGAAGTCGTTCCACGAGGCGAGGAAGGCGAAGATGCCGACCGTCGCGTTCATCGGGGCGAGCAGCGGGAAGATGAGCTTCCAGAACACCTGCCAGGTCGTCGCGCCGTCGATGCGGGCGCTCTCCTCGAGCTCGTGCGGGATGGAGCGCAGGAACGCGGAGTAGAGCAGCACGCTGAAGGACAGCTGGAACATGATGTGCAGCAGCGCGACGCCGAGCGGGTTGTCGAGGTTGACCGCGGCCGTCAGCTTGATCTGCGGCAGCGCGATGACCGGGAACGGGATGAACATCGCGGCGAGCAGGTAGAAGTACGAGTAGCGGAACCCGCGGTGGTCCCAGTTCCGCGCGATCGCGTACGAGGCGAGCGAGCTGAGCACGATGGCACCCGCAACGCTGACCACCGAGATGAGCAGCGAGATGATGAACGCCCGCGGGAAGTCGGTGAGCGTCCAGGCCTCGGCGAAGTTGCCGAACTGCATGGGCCACGGCCAGCTCAGCCCTGTTCCGCTCGCGGCCTCGGCGGCCGTCTTCAGGGACATGGCGATCGCGAAGTACAGCGGGATGAGCACCGTGAGGGAGGCGAGGATCAGCAGGATCGTCGTCGTCCAGTTCGGCCGGTAGGACTCCTTGGGGTCCTTCTGGCGGCGCGCGCGCTCGGGCGTGACGGCCGAGACGGTGGCGGGATCGATGGCGACGGACATTAGAGCGACACTCCTCGACGTCGGATGAGCTGCAGCTGGAGGATCGAGACGACCACGGTCACGATGAAGAAGATCACGGCGTTGGCCATCTGGTAGGCGTAGTCGCCGCTGGTGAAGCCGGTGAAGATCGTCATGGCCACGCTGAACGTCGCCGTGCCCGGACCGCCGTTCGTGAGGCCGATGATGATCTCGTAGGCGTTCAGGAAGCCCTTGAAGCCGAGCACCGTGTTGATGACCACGTAGCCGGCGACCAGGGGGAGCGTGATCGAGGTGAACTGCCGCCAGCCGGTCGCGCCGTCCAGGGAGCCCGCCTCGTAGACCTCCTCCGGGATGGCCAGCAGCCCGGCGAGGTAGATGATGATCGCGCTCGGGATCGACTGCCACGCGGTGACGATCACGATGGACAGCCAGGCGAGGTTCGGGTCGACCAGGATCGAGCCGGTGCCCGTGAGCGTCGGGAGCGTGTTGGAGAACAGGTAGTTGAAGACGTAGGCGATGACGATGCCCGAAATGACCATCGGAATGAAGAAGATCCCGCGCAGCGCCGTCTTGAACTTGATCTTCGAGTTCAGGCCGATGGCGAGCGCCAGGGCGATCGCGTTGACCGCGATGACGGTGACCAGCGAGAACCCCATGGTGAACCCGTAGGAGCTGAGGATGCGCGGATCGGTGAACAGGGCGGCGTAGTTGCCGAAGCCGATGAAGTCGTACTCCCCGAAGCCCACGTAGTCCGTGACGCTGTAGAACATGCCGATCAGCGCCGGCAGTGTGATCGCGAGCGAGAAGAGCGCGATCGCCGGGAACAGGAACGCGTAGAAGATCGGCTCGACTCTGGGCTTGCCGGTGCGGCCGGCGCGCGCCGGTGTGTCCGCCGACGGGGCGCGTCGCTGCGTCCCGCGGGAGGCTGTGGCCGTCATCTGGGTTCTCCTCGTCGTGTTCGGTATCCGGGCCGGCGTCGGTCGGAAGCGGGCGTGCGGTGCATCAGAGGTCGGTGCGCTGGGACAGACGCGCCCAGTCGGTGTCGAGCTTCGCGAGGAACGGCTGGGCCTCGCGGTCGATCACGAACTCCTGCAGGTAGTTCTGCAGCGGGATCGTGTTGGGGAGGTAGGTCCCGGCGCCCTGGTAGAACCGCCCCTCGGTGTACGCCTCCTGCAGGCCCTGGATGCGCGGGTCCGTGACGGGCGGCGCGTTCTCGAGCGTCGAGTAGGCCAGGTTCTCCTGGTTGTACGTGTTGAGCACCTCGGGCGACATGAGGTACTGCAGGAAGGTCACCGACTGGTCCCGGTGGGCGACACCGTTGGGGATCCAGACCGCGAGGTCGAGGTTCACCCGCGCGCGGGTCTGCTCAGGGTCCTCGGTCATGGGCAGCGGGAAGGTGCCGACGTTCACGTCCTCGTTGATGACGTTGACCTCGCCGATGGCCCACGGCCCCTGCAGGTACATGGCGGCCTCGCCGTTCGCGAAGGCCGCGTTGCCGTCGGGATAGGCCCGGGTCAGCGCGTTCTCCTGGGAGAAGTCGAACAGCTCGGACATGCGCTCCGCGACCTTGGCGAAGTCCTTCTGGAACGACGTCTCGGAGTTCGGGCCGACGCTCGGGCCCTCGTCGCGCAGTCGGTCATAGAAGTCGGCGACGTCCAGCAGGCCGCCCGCGGCGTAGTCGAAGTGACCCTGGCTGACCGTCCACATGTCGCGGAAGGTGCCGTAGATCGGGATGATGCCGGCGTCGCGGAACACGCCGCACGCCGCGGTGAACTCGCTCCAGGTGGTCGGCACCTCCACGTTGTTCTGGTCGAACAGGTCCCGGTTGTAGACGACCCCGGCCGCCGTGATGGAGAACGGCAGCACGTTCGTCTGGTCCTTGTACTGCGCGTACTGGGTGACCAGGTCCTGCACGCTCGCCTGCACGGTCGCCGCCTCGGGCAGGTCCGAGAGGTCGGAGAGCATGCCGCGACCGAGGAAGGTCGACGCCTCGAGGTTGTAGTTGTAGCAGGCCACATCCGGGTAGGAGCCGCGCACCATCTGGGCCACGAGACTCACGGGGGAGTCGTCGTGGCGCACGAGGATCTCCGACTGCGACTCGTTGAAGCGGTCGACGAGGTCGCTGAAGTAGCCGATCACCTCGCGCTTGTTCTGCACGAACCGGATGGCCGTGCGGCTGGACCCCTGCGGTGCGCAGCCGGTGAGCCCCAGGGTCATGCCGGCCGCACCGAGGCCGAGCCCGGTGAGCAGGACGCGGCGGCTGAACGGACGGCTGCCGGGAACGGTGATCAGTGGAACCTCGGGCACGTCTTCGTCTCCCTCGACTCGAGAAGCGCGTGTCCAGACCCCGATGTCGGAAGCGCTTCCGAACCGCCACTATCGACCCGGCGGAGCAGCGCCGTCAACCCCTTGTCGGCCGCGGCACCGTGACGGTTGACTACGGTTCGTCTGTCCCTGCACCACCGGCCGTGCTTAGATGCCGCCAGCCCGTACCCCCGAAACTCGAGACAGTGGAACCCGTGCTCAGGTCGCCCGACAGAGTCACCCTCGCCGACATCGCGGCGCGCGCCGGGGTCTCCCTCGCCACCGCGTCACGGGCGCTCAGCGACTCGTACGGGGTCTCGCCGGGCACGCGGGACAGGGTCCGCTCCGTCGCGGACCAGCTGTCCTTCGTCGTGTCACCGGAGGCGTCCCGGCTGGCGGGAGGGCGGACGGGCCGGGTCGCGGTCGTGGTGCCGCACCTGTCGCGCTGGTTCTTCGCGGAGATGCTCGCGGGCGTCGAGGAGGTGCTGCGCGAGGCGGGAATCGACCTGCTGCTCTACAACGTCGACACGCTGGACCACCGCAGGCACTTCTTCGAGCGGCTGCCGGCGAGGCGCAAGGTCGACGCGGTCGTGGTGCTCGCGTTCCCGGTCACGGAGGAGGAGCGCCAGCGGCTCGACCTCCTCGGCGTCGGCATCGTGGCGGCCGGCGGGCAGAGCGCCCGCTATCCCTTCGTCTGCATCGACGACCGCGCCGCAGGCGCCCAGGCCATGGACCACCTGCTCTCGCTCGGTCACGAACGCATCGCGATGATCGCGGCGGAGACGCCGCTGGCGCCGGGCTGGCCCGCGGTCAACCGCCGCTCCCTGGCGTATCACGAGGCGCTCGCCGCCGCGGGGATCCCCGCGGACCCCGCTCTCGTTCGGGACGGGGACTGGGGCGGCGAGGAGGGTGCGGCGGCGATGGCGGACCTGCTCGCGTCCGGGCCGCCGCCGACGGCGGTGTACGCGCACAGCGACGAGGTCGCCCTCGGCGCTCTACGCACCCTGCGTCGCGAGGGGTTGCGAGTGCCGGAGGACGTGTCCGTGATCGGCATCGACGATCACCCGCTCGCCGCGCTCTCGGATCTCACGACCGTGCATCAGGGGGTGCGGGAGCAGGGAAGGACAGCAGGGCAGATGGTGCTCGGACTGATCTCGCAGGACCCGACCGCCGCCCGCGCCGCGGTCGTGCCCACGAGGCTCGTCGTCCGCGGCACGACCGGTCCGCCCCGGCGCGGCTGACGGATCCGGCCGATCAGACCCCGATCAGACCGCGGGGATCAGGCGGCCAGCATCCGGCCGCGGGGTCAGACCGCGAGGATGAGATGAGCGGCTTAGACCGCGGGGATCAGGCGCAGCACCCGCATCGCGTGCCCGGCCACGGCAACACGCGCACCGCCCGGGAGGTCCGCGTCGGCGTCCGTCTCGCACTCCGCGCCTCCGAGCGGACCCGCCGGCGCCGGCAGGGCCGTGTCGAGCCCCGGGCGCCAGCGCGCGGGACCGGCCGGGTCACCGGGCAGCACGAACTCGACGTCCTCGGAGTGCGCGTTGAACAGCAGCAGGAAGCTGTCGTCCCGCACCCGCTGGCCCCGCGGGCCGGGGTCGGGCAGCTCCTCGCCGTTCAGAAACACGCCGAGGGTCTTGGCGAAGCCCACCGCCCAGTCGTCGTGCGTCATCTCCTCGCCGTCCGGCCGGATCCAGGCGATGTCGGACATCTCTGTGCCGAAGATCGGGCGGCCGGCGAAAAAGCGCCGCCGCCGGAAGACCGGATGCTCCCGGCGGAACGCGATGAGCTCGGCGCAGAACCGCAGGAACTCCTCGTCCGCGGACTCCCAGTCCAGCCAGGAGATCTCGTTGTCCTGGCAGTAGGCGTTGTTGTTGCCGCCCTGGGTGCGGCCGATCTCGTCGCCGCCGCAGATCATGGGCACGCCCTGGGACAGCAGGAGGGTCGCCATCAGGCTGCGCCGCCGCCGCTCCCGGAGCGCGACTACCGCGGCGTCGTCCGTCGGACCCTCAGCGCCCGAGTTCCATGACCGGTTGTCGTCGTGGCCGTCGCGGTTCCCCTCCCCGTTCGCCTCGTTGTGCTTCTCGTTGTAGCTGACCAGGTCGGTCAGCGTGAAGCCGTCGTGCGCCGTGACGAAGTTGAGGCTCGCGTACGGGCGGCGGCCGGTCGGCCCGTACAGGTCGGAGCTGCCGGTGAGGCGGTAGGCGAAGTCCGCGAGCGTGCGGTCGGCGCCGCGCCAGTAGTCCCGCACGGTGTCACGGTACTTGCCGTTCCATTCCGACCACAGGGTCGGGAAGTTGCCGACCTGGTAGCCGCCCTCGCCCAGGTCCCACGGTTCGGCGATGAGCTTCACCTGGCTGAGCACGGGATCGATCTGGATCAGGTCGAAGAACGCGGAGAGGTTGTCCACCTCGTGGAACTGCCGAGCGAGGCTCGCCGCGAGGTCGAAGCGGAAACCGTCGACGTGCATCTCGGTCACCCAGTAGCGCAGCGAGTCGATGATGAGCTGCAGCACGTGCGGGTGCCGCATGTTGAGGGTGTTCCCCGTGCCCGTCGTGTCGAAGTAGTACCGCCCGTAGCCGCTCGTGCGGTAGTAGGCGCGGTTGTCGATCCCCTTGAGGGAGAGCACGGGCCCGAGGTGGTTGCCCTCGGCCGTGTGGTTGTAGACGACGTCGAGGATCACCTCGATGCCCGCCGCGTGCAGGGTCTTGACCATGTACCGGAACTCGGCCGCGACCTGGTCGACGCCCCAGGCGGAGTAGTCGCTGTGCGGCGCGAGGAAACCGATCGAGTTGTAGCCCCAATAGTTGCGGAGACCGCGGTCGGCGAGCACGTGGTCGTGCACGAAGTGGTGCACGGGCATGAGCTCGACTGCCGTGACCCCCAGGCGCGTCAGGTGGGCGATCGCCGCGGGGTGGGCCATGCCGGCGTAGGTGCCGCGCAGCTCCTCCGGGATGTCGGGATGGCGCATGGTGAAACCGCGCACGTGCGCCTCGTAGACCACGGTCTGGTGCCATGGGGTCCGCAGCAGGCGGTCGTCGCCCCAGTCGAACCAGGGGTTGGTGACGACGGACCGGGGCATGACGGCCGCGCTGTCGGCGTCGTCCCGGGCGAGGTCGTCACCGCCGAGCGGGTAGCCGTAGGCCTCCTGGCCCCAGCGCACCTGCCCGTCGATCGCCTTCGCATACGGGTCGAGGAGCAGTTTCGCCGGATTGCAGCGGAGCCCGGTCGCCGGGTCGTACGGGCCGTGCACCCGATAGCCGTACCGCTGCCCCGGACCGATGCCGGGCAGGAAGCAGTGCCACACGTAGCCGTCGACCTCGGTCATCCGGACCCTGCGCTCCTCCCCGCCGTCGGCGGGGAAGAGGCAGAGCTCGACGAGGTCGGCGGCCTCGCTGAACAGCGTGAAGTTGGTGCCGACCCCGTCGTACGTCGCCCCGAGCGGATACGGCTGCCCCGGCCAGATCTCCATCGGCGTCCTCCCGGCAGGTGCTGCCCGCTAGGAGGCGGGGATCGTCGCCGTGTCGATCACGAAGCGGTAGCGCACGTCGCTGCGGACGACGCGGTCGTACGCCTCGTTCACGTGCGACGCGTCGATGAGCTCGATCTCCGCCGCGATGCCGTGCTCGGCGCAGAAGTCGAGCATCTCCTGGGTCTCCCGGATACCGCCGATGTTGGAACCGGCGATGCTCCGGCGGCCGCCGATGACGGAGCCGACCCGGAAGGTCTGGGCGTCCTCGGGCAGGCCGACGAACACGAGGGAGCCGTTGCGGCGGAGCGTGCCCAGGTAGGCGTCGACGTCCACGTCGGCCGAGACGGTGTTGATGATGAGGTCGAAGGACCCGCGCAGCCGGGAGAAGGTCTCCGGGTCGCTGGTCGCGTAGTACTCGTCCGCTCCGAGCCGCATGCCGTCCTCGCGCTTGGAGAGCGTCTGGGAGAGCACGGTGACGTGCGCCCCGAGCGCGTGCGCGATCTGCACCCCCATGTGGCCGAGGCCGCCCATGCCGACGACGGCCACGCGGGTGCCAGGGCCGGCGCCCCAGTGCTTGAGCGGCGAGTACGTGGTGATGCCGGCGCAGAGCAGCGGGGCTGCGGCGTCGAGCGCGAGCCCCTCGGGGATCCCGAGCACGTAGTTCTCGTCGACGACGACGCGCCGGCTGTAGCCGCCGTACGTCGGCTCCCCGCTGTACTGGCGGCCGTTGTAGGTGGGCACGTTGCCCTTCAGGCAGAACTGCTCCTCACCGGCGAGGCAGTTCTCGCACTCGCGGCAGGAGTCGACGAAGCAGCCGACGCCGACCCGGTCGCCCACGGCGTAGCGTGTGACGCCGTCACCGATCGCGGACACGATGCCCGCGATCTCGTGGCCCGGCACCATCGGGAAGAGGGCGGGTCCCCACTCCTCGCGGACCTGGTGGATGTCGGAGTGGCAGATGCCCGCGTAGGCGACGTCGATCTGCACGTCGTGAGCGCCGACGTCCCGCACCTCGACGGTCGAAGCCTCGAAGGGGGCGCTGGCGGACGGGGTGACGAGGGCGGGGACTGTGCTGGTCATGGGGCCTTCCGGGACAGGAAAATGCCGGAACGCTTCCGTCCCGGCATCGGTGATCATTCCCACGCTACGCCAGCCGCGAGGGCGTCGCCTGCGGCGTTCCGGGAGGGGTGCGCTCTCCCTGGTGGCACGCAGGAGTCGGGCGTATCGTGTCGCATACCGATGCGGGCGAAGACGGGCGGTGCGGCATGACTACGCGACGATGGCAGCGCTGGATTCCTGCCGCGGTGATACCGGTCGTGGTGGTCGGCGGGGCGCTCGCCCTCCCGCTCCGCGCCGGGGCCGAGGTTCCGCTTCCCGAGCGCTCGCCGCAGGAGGTCCTCGCCCTCCTCGCCGAGAGCGACGTCGACACGTTCTCCGGCACCGTCGAGCAGACCTCCGACCTCGGCCTCCCGTCGCTTCCCTCGCTGTCCGGCGAGGAGATGGGCCTCGGCGCCGGCCTCGAGGTCCTGACCGCCGACCACGAGGTGCGCGTCTACGCGGACGGACCCGACCGCTTCCGCCTGCAGGTGCTCGACGAAAGAGGCGAGCGCCAGTTGGTGCTCAACGGCGCCGAGGCGTGGACCTACGACTTCCGCGAGAACGAGGCCATGCGCGTCACCCTCCCGGACGGCGCGAAGGAGCGCATCGAGAGCCGCCTGAACGAGCTGAAGTCCGAGCAGACCATGACCCCCTCGGCCATCGCCGAGCGCGCGCTCGCCGCCATCGATCCGAGCACCGAGGTGACCACGCGGGACAACGTGCGCGTCGCCGGCCGGTCGGCGTACGAGCTCGTGCTGAGCCCCCGCTACGAGGACACCCTCGTGGGGTCCGTCGCGATCGCGGTCGACGCGGAGACCGGCATGCCGCTCCGCGCCTCCATCACCGCCCGCGGTGAGACGGCACCCGCCGCTAGCGTCGCCTTCACCCGGCTCTCCCTGGACGCCCCCGAGGAGAGCCTGTTCACCTTCTCGCCGCCCGCGGGCGCCGCCGTCACCGAGAAGACGCTGTCCGAGAGGACGCCGTCCGGCGACTCGGCCGGAGTCGAGGCGCGATCGGGCGAGCACCACGTCACCCACGAGGAGCCGACGGTCGTCGGTTCCGGCTGGTCCGCCGTCGCGGCCCTCCCCGCGGGATCCGTCCCGGCCGAGGTGTCGTCGAACCCGCTCCTGCTCGAGGCGACCACCCCGGTCGCCGGTGGTCGCGCTCTGTCGACCGCCCTGTTCTCCGTCCTGCTGACGGACGCCGGAGGGGCGTTCGCCGGGGCGGTGCCCGTCGAGCAGCTGCAGGCGGCGGCCGCGGCCCGGTGAGCGCGGCGCCGTGAGCATCGGTCCCGGCGCACGGCCGCTCGACGCGCAGTCCCCCGAGGTGCAGTCCTCCGGAGTTGGATCCCCGGGCACGCAGTCCCTCGCCATCGAGACGCGCGGCCTGACCAAGACCTTCGGACGTCAGGTGGCGGTGGACTCCGTTGACCTCGCGGTGCCGAGAGGCTCGGTCTTCGGCTTCCTCGGACCGAACGGCTCGGGCAAGACCACCACCATCCGCATCCTCCTCGGCCTCGCCGCTCCGACGCGGGGATCGGTGAGCCTCCTCGGGCGGCCGCTCCCCGCTGGTCTCTCGGCGACCCTGCCCCGCGTCGGTGCGCTTGTCGAGGGCCCGGCGTTCTACCCCTACCTGTCCGGCGAGGCCAATCTGCGCCGGTTCGACGCGGCCAACCCGGTCGGCCATCCGTCGACGAGGGCCGCACGGGTGGCGACAGCACTCGAGCGGGTCGGCCTCGCCGCCGCCGCCCGGAAGCGGGTGCACGCATACTCCCTCGGCATGAAGCAGCGGCTCGGCATCGCGTCCGCCCTGCTCGTGCCCCGTGAGCTCCTGGTGCTCGACGAGCCCACGAACGGCCTCGACCCCCAGGGCACGCGGGAGGTGCGCTCGCTCGTCCGCTCGCTGGCCGCGGAGGGCGTGACCGTGTTCGTCTCCAGCCATCTGCTCGCCGAGATCGAGCAGATGTGCACCCACGCGGCCGTGATGAGCGCGGGGCGCCTCGTCGCCCAGGCGCCGCTCGAGGAGCTGCGCGCGGCGGGATGCGCGTCCGTCACGCTGCGCACGCCAGACCCCGAGCGGGCGGCGGCGGTCTTCGCCAATCTCGGGCTGCGGATGCTGCCCGCGCTCGACGACGAGCTGACGGCCACCATGCCGGTGGGGATGGAGCCGGATCAGGTGGTTGCGGCCCTCGTGGCGGCCGGCGTGCGGGTCCGCGGGTTCGGCGTCACCGAGCAGAGCCTCGAGGACCGATTCGTCGCCCTGACCGGGGAGGGGTTCGACGTTGCCCGCTAGGCCGATCACCGGGGCGCTCCTCGCCTCCGAGCTCGCGTTGCAGTTCCGTCGCAGACGCACCTGGGCCATGCTCCTCGCCCTGGCGGCCGTGCCCGTGCTCGTCGCCGTCGCCGTGCGCGTCTCGTCCGGCCCGCCAAGCGGCCGGGGACCGGTGTTCCTCGACAGGGTCGCCTCCAACGGGCTGTTCGTGGCCATCGCCGGCCTCTCGCTGTCGATCCCGCTGTTCCTTCCCCTGACCGTCGGCGTCGTCTCCGGAGACTCGATCGCGGGGGAGGCGAGCCAGGGGACCCTGCGCTACCTCCTCATCGCGCCGGCCGGGCGCGTGCGGGTGCTGCTCGTCAAGTACGCGGCGTCCGTGGCGTTCTGCCTCGCCGCGGTGTTCGTCAGCGCGCTGGCGGGCGTCCTGATCGGCGCCCTGCTGTTCCCGATCGGGCCCGTGACGCTGATCTCGGGCACCGAGATCAGCCCGCCGGCCGCGCTCGGGCGCCTCGCGCTGGTCGCCGCCTACGTGTCGGTGTCG
This sequence comes from Planctomonas deserti, assembly GCF_003067705.1. GTDB lineage: Bacteria > Actinomycetota > Actinomycetes > Actinomycetales > Microbacteriaceae > Planctomonas > Planctomonas deserti. The sequence continues at coordinate 113,425 of NZ_QANL01000004.1, read as the reverse complement.
TTGCTCGGCTTCGCCGCGATCGGGCTGTTCATCTCCACGCTCACCGACGTGCCGGTCGGCGCGATGGCCGCGGCGGTCGTGCTCTCCATCACGGCGCAGGTGCTCGACTCGCTGCCGCAACTGGAGTGGCTGCACCCGTGGCTGTTCACGCACCACTGGCTCGGGTTCATCGACCTCCTCCGCGAACCCGTGTCCTGGGACAGCTTCGGCGACAACGCCCTCGTGCAGGCCTGCTACGTGGTCGTCTTCGGCGCGCTCGCCTACGGGCGCTTCCTCACCCGGGACGTCCTCTCCTAGAGGCCCGGAAACGCTTTCTCCCGAGGGAAGGAGCAACACGATGACCGAATCGTCCGGAAGCTACCTGAGCGTCGTCGACGCGTGGTGGCGGGCGGCCAACTACCTGTCGGTCGGCCAGATCCACCTGATGGACGATCCGCTGCTCGAGCGCCCGCTGACCGCCGCGGACATCAAGCCGCGGCTGCTCGGCCACTGGGGCACGACGCCCGTGCTCAACCTCGTCTACGCCCACCTCAACCGCTTCATCGTCGAGCGCGACCTCAGCGTGCTGTTCGTCGCCGGACCGGGACACGGCGGGGCCGCCGTCGTCGCGAACTCCTGGCTGGACGGCACCTACTCCGAGCTCTATCCCGACGTGCCGCAGGACTCGACCGGCATGCGACGCCTGTTCCGCCAGTTCTCCTTCCCCGGCGGCGTCCCGTCGCACGCGTCCCCGGAGACGCCGGGATCGATCCACGAGGGCGGGGAGCTCGGCTACTCGCTCGTGCACGCGTTCGGTGCCGCGCTCGACAACCCCGAGCTGGTCGTCGCCTGCGTCATCGGCGACGGCGAGGCCGAGACGGCGACCCTCTCGGCGAGCTGGCAGCTCACCATGTTCCTCAATCCGGAGACCGACGGCGCCGTGCTGCCGATCCTCAACCTCAACGGGTACAAGATCGCGAACCCTACGGTGCTCGCCCGCATCCCCGAGGAGCAGCTGCTGCAGCTGTTCCGCGGGCACGGCTACGCCCCCCGCATCGTGACGGGCGGCTTCGACGGCGAGGATCCGTTGCGCGTGCACGAGCGCCTCGCCGAGGCGATGGGCGCGGCGCTCGACGAGATCGCCGCCATCCAGGCCAAGGCGCGGACCACGGGCATGGAGGGACGCCCCGCCTGGCCGATGCTCATCCTGCGCACCCCCAAGGGCTGGACGGGTCCGCGTGTCGTCGACGGCCTGCCGATGGAGGGCACCTGGCGACCGCACCTCGTGCCGCTGACGCGCGTGCGGGAGGATTCCGGACAGCGCGCGCAGCTCGAGGAGTGGCTGCGCGGCTACCGGCCGGAGCAGCTGTTCGGCCGGGACGGGGCGCCGACTCCCGCGCTGGCGCCCAACCGGCCGAGCGGCGACCGCAGGATGAGCGCGAACCCGCACGGCAACGGCGGCCTGCTGCGGAACGCGCTCTCGCTCCCCGCGCTCGAGCGGTACGCCGTCGAGCTCGGCGGGGGACGCGGTCCGCTCGCCGAGCCGACCCGCGTGCTCGGCTCCTGGCTGCGCGACGTCATCGTGGCCAATCCGCGCACGTTCCGCATCTTCGGTCCCGACGAGATGATGTCCAACCGGCTCGAGGACGTGTACGCGGCAACGGCGAAGGCCTGGCAGGGGGAGACGCTGCCGACGGACGAGCACCTCGCGCGGGAGGGGCGGGTCATCGAGGTGCTCAGCGAGAACCTGACCCAGGGGCTTCTCGAGGCCTACGTGCTCACCGGCCGGCACGGCATCTTCACCTCGTACGAGGCGTTCATCCACGTCATCGACTCGATGTTCAACCAGTACGCGAAGTGGCTGGAGCTCGCCGAGCAGGTGCCGTGGCGGCGCTCGGTGTCGTCGTTCACCTACCTGCTCTCCTCGCACGTGTGGCGGCAGGACTACAACGGCTTCTCGCACCAGGACCCCGGCTTCCTCGACCACGTCGTCAACAAGCAGGCGAGCATCGTGCGCGTGTACCTGCCGGTCGACGCGAACTCGCTCCTCGTCACCATGGAGCACTGCCTCGCCTCGCGCGACTACGTGAACGTGGTGGTGGCGGGAAAGCAGCCGACGCCGACGCTGCTCACCCTGGACGAGGCACGGGTGCACGGCGCGCGCGGGGTGAGCATCTGGGACTGGGCGGGCACCGAGGTGCTGGGGGAGGAGCCGGACGTCGTCGTCGCGGCCGCGGGCGACGTGCCGACCCTGGAGGCGATGGCCGCCGTGCAGATCCTGAAGGACGCCATCCCCACCCTGCGCGTGCGGTTCGTCAACGTCGTCGACCTGATGCGTTTGCAGAGCAGCACCGAGCATCCGCACGGGCTCACCGACGAGGAGTTCGACGCGATCTTCACTCACGACAGACCGGTCGTCTTCGCGTTCCACGGCTATCCCTCGCTCGTGCACCAGCTGACCTACCGGCGCGCCAACCACCGGAACATCCACGTGCGCGGGTACAAGGAGCGCGGCACGACGACGACGCCGTTCGCGATGCTGATGATGAACGACCTGGACCGCTTCCGGCTCGTCATGGACGTGGTGCGTCGGGTGCCGGGGCTGGCCGTGCCGCACGCCCCGCTGACCCAGCGAATGGACGACGAGCGCATGGCGCACCGCGAACGGGCCCACCGCTTCGGTGAGGACGGGCCGGACGTGTCGGGCCTGCTGGGGCTGCCGTTCGCCCGCCCGGCGGTGCCGCCCGCCTCGCCGAGCGACAGTGACGCGATGTGGGGCACGATCACGCCGCGCCCCGATCGCTGATCCGCCGGCGGCGATCGAGCGGGCACGGGCGGCCCGCGCTCCGAGTAGCTCTGAGGCCGGTGATGGCGCCCCGCGCGGCGGCCCGCGCGATTTCCCCTAGACCCGGCGGGCCGCTCTGGCGCAGAATCGTGCCATGACCCCCGCGCCGGGCGGTATCCGAACGCCCGATCAACGGCTCCGCGTCTTCGTCAGCTCGACGCTCAAAGAGCTGGCGCCGGAGCGCGCCGCCGCACGCCTCGCCATCGAGCGCCTGCACCTGGCCCCGGTGATGTTCGAGCTCGGGGCCAGGCCGCACCCGCCCCGCGAGCTCTACCGCGCCTACCTGCGGCAGAGCGACGTGTTCGTCGGGCTCTACGCCGAGCGTTACGGCTGGGTCGCCCCCGGCGAGACCGTCTCCGGCCTGGAGGACGAGTACAACCTCGCGGGATCGCTGCCGAAGCTCATCTACATCAAGGAGCCGGCGCCCGCCCGCGAGCCCCGCCTCACCGAGCTGCTCGCCCGGGTGCGCGACGACGACACGACGTCGTTCAAGTACTACTCGACGCCCCGCGAACTGCGCGCGCTGCTCGAGGTGGACCTCGCCATCCTGCTCGCCGACCGGTTCGACCAGAGCAAGCCGGTGGCCGTCGAGCCGGCGATCGCGGAGAAGGGGCCGCACGACCTGCTCGACCGCGACGTCGCCGTGCTCCCCGCCCCGCTCACCGCGCTGCTCGGTCGCGAGCGCGAGATGGCCGAGGTGGAGCGCCTGCTCGCCAGCCCGTCCGTGCGACTCGTGACGCTGCTCGGCTCCGGCGGCATCGGCAAGAGCCGGCTGGCCGTCGAGGTGGCGTCCCGGGCGCGGGCGCGCGGAGACGTCGAGGTCGCATTCGTCGACCTGACCCCGGTGCAGCACGCCGCCCTCGTGCCCAACGTGATCGCGGAGGCGCTCGGCGTGCTCGACACCGGCGACCAGCCCCTCGAGCACAAGCTGAAGACCGCGCTGCGCTCGCGCCGGATGCTCGTGGTCGTGGACAACTTCGAGCAGGTGCTCGACGCCGCCCCCGTGCTCACCACGCTGCTCGCCGCCGCGCCGGAGGTGATGTTCCTGGTCACGAGCCGCACCCTGCTGCGGGTGTCCGGGGAGCACGCCGTCGAGGTGGGACCGCTCGAGCTGCCCGGCGCATCCCGCACCCTCACCCCCGAGCAGGCCGTCGAGTCCCCGTCCGTCGCGCTCTTCGTGGAGCGGGCCCGCGCGGTGAAGCCCGACTTCGCGGTGACGGCAGACAACGCCGCCGCGCTCGCCGCCATCAGCGTCGCCCTCGACGGGGTGCCGCTCGCGCTCGAGCTCGCCGCCGCCCGGGTGCGGATGCTCCCGCCCGCCGCCATCCTCGCGCGCCTGGACCGCGGCCTTGCACTTCTCGCCGGCGGCCCGCGCGACCTGCCCGCCCGCCAGCAGACCCTGCGCAGCACCATCGAGTGGAGCACGCAGCTGCTGGACGAGCCGGAGCGACGGCTGCTCGCCGAGCTCGGCGTGTTCGCGGGCGGCTTCTCGCTCGAGGCCGTCGAGGCGGTGGCCGAGGGCGTGCCGAGCGTGAGCGGCGACCCGGTGCTCGGCCTGGGCATCCTCGTGGACAACTCGCTCGTGCGGGAGCAGGACCGCGCGGGACGGCCGATCTACTCGCTGCTCGCGACCGTGCGCGAGTACGCGCTCGAGCAGCTGGCCGAGCGCGGGGAGCTCGAGACCGCCCGGGAAGCTCACGCCCGCTACTTCGTGAACCTCGCTCGCTCGGTCGACGCCCGGCTGAAGGATGCGGATCAGCGCGAGGCCATCGGACTGCTGAACGACGAGCGCGACAACCTTCGGGCGGCGGCCCGGTATCTGCTCGACGAGGGCAGGCATGCCGAGATCGCGGAGTTCGCCTGGCACCTCATCGTCTACTGGTGGGTGGGCGGACTGCTCGGCGAGGTGCGCGCCTGGATGGACGAGGTGCTGAGCGCGACGAACGGCTCGTCAGATCGCGTGCGCGCCATCGCGCTGTACTTCACGCGGTCGATCACGCTCTGGCAGGGGCCCAACGAGTGGGTCGTCCCCGGCCTCAGCGAGAGCGTCGAGCTCTTCCGGCGCGAGGGCGACTCCTCGGGCGAGGGACTCGCGCTGCTCTTCCTCGCGCTCGCGCTCCTCGCCGGCTCGTCGCCGGACCTCGACCGTGCGGAGGAGTGCCTCGAGCGCAGCGTATCGGTGCTCCGCGACTCCGGCGACGGATGGGGCGAGGCGATGGCGCTCGTCACGCTCGGCCGGGTCTCGCTGCTGAAGAAGGCGGTGGGGCGCGCCGTCGAGCGCTTCGACACGGCGCTCGGCCTGGCGCGCGGCCGGCGGGACGACCTCGGGATCACCATCGCGCTGCAGCATCTTGGCTGGGCGAAGCTCGTGTCCGGCAGGGTGGACGAGGCGCGTGCCTCGTTCGAGGAGAGCCTCGCCGTCGCCGCGCAGCTCGGCCACACGGAGGGGGTCGCGTTCGGGCTGGAGGGCCTCACCGCGATCGCGGCCGAGGAACGGGATGTTCCCCGGGCGGGACGCCTGCTCGGCGCATCCGAGGCTCTGCGGCGGCAGTCCGGGCTGGCCAACGCCACCTCGTTCTCCTTCCACCAGCACTACCTCGCGCCCCTGCTCGGCGGGGAGGAGTCGCCCGACCTGGAGCGGGTGCGCAGCGAGGGCGAGGAGCTCTCGATCGACGAGGCGGTCGTGTTCGCGCTCGAGGGCCGCTGACCGGATCCGCGTCGCGCGGGTCTCCGTCGGGCGGTTTCGCGTCGGGCGGATGCGGTCGGGCGGATTCTCGTCGGGCGGGTCTCCGTCGGGCGGCCGGATGGGCGGAACGGCCGGAGCGCCGGCCGTGTCATCGATCGATCGGACGCTGCCCGCGGTGGCGGTAATCTGTCCCGAGTGACGGCAGCGGTGCGGGACGACGGAGCGTGAGCGGGGAGACCCGGGCGAGGGCGACGGCGGTGCTCGTGGCCGCTGCCCTCTTCATGGAGCTGCTGGACGGCACGATCCTCGTCACGGCGGCGCCGCGCATCGCGGCCGACTTCGGGGTGCAGTCCGCCGACGTGAACGTGGTCATGACCGCGTACCTGATCGCGGTCGCCTGCTCGATCCCGCTGGGCGGCTGGCTGGCGTCCCGGCTGGGCGCCCGCGTCGTCTTCTGCACGTCGGTCGCGGTATTCACGGTCGCGTCGCTGCTCTGCGCGCTGAGCGGAGACCTGCTCAGCCTGACCCTCGCGCGCGTGCTCCAGGGCCTAGCCGGCGGCATGATGGTACCGGTGGGCCGCCTCGTGGTGCTGCGCAACACGGACAAGGCGGGACTCGTGCGCGCGATCGCCGTGCTGACCTGGCCGTCGCTGCTCGCGCCCGTCATCGCCCCCGTGATCGGCGGATTCCTCACGACGCTCGCGGGTTGGCAGTCGATCTTCTTCGTCAACCTGCCCATCGGGGTCGCCCTCCTCGTCGCCGCCCTGCTTGTGGTGCGCGACGTGAACGCGCCGCCCGCGCGGCGCCTCGACCTCCCCGGCCTCGCCCTGTGCACCCTCACGGTGCTCGTGCTCCTCGTGGCACTCGAGCTCGCCCATTCGGGCGACCCCGTCCTCCCCGTGCTGCTCGTGGTCGTCGGTCTCGCGCTCGGGGCGGCATCCGTAGCCTGGCTGCTGCGGCGACCGAACCCGCTGCTCGACCTCCGGATCTTCCGCGTGCCGACGTTCCGGGTGACGAACTCGGGCGGGTTCGTCTTCCGCCTCGTGATCAGCGCCGTGCCGTTCGTGCTCCCGCTGCTGTTCCAGGACGGGTTCGGCTGGTCGCCCATCGAGGCGGGCGTCGCGGTGACGGCGCTGTTCCTCGGCAACGTCACGGTGAAGCCCATCACCACGCCGCTCATGCGGCGGTTCGGCTTCCGCGCCGTGCTGATCGGCGCCGTGTCGGGCAGCATCCTCGCGCTGGCGCTGTTCGGGCTGCTCGGACCCGCGCTGCCGGTGCCGCTCATCTGGGCGCTCGCCTATGCGAGCGGGGCGGCGCGGTCGATCGGCTTCAGCGCGTACAACTCGATCCAGTTCGCCGACGTGCACGCCGAGGACCTGACGAACGCCAACACCCTGTCGGCGACGCTCTCCGAGCTGTCCGCCGCGCTCGGCATAGCGATCGCGGCCACCTCGCTGCGCTTCCTGGCCGGTCCGGGGGAGGCGGCGGGAAATCCGCTCCTCGCCTACCACGGCACGTTCCTGGCGCTCGCGGTGCTGCTCGTGATGAGCCTGGTGAGCGCGGTCCGCCTCCCGGCCGACGCCGGGGACCACGTGAGCCGCGCGCCCCGCCCGGTCTCGCGCAGCGGATCCTGAACTCGCACCGTCCCTAACCGGTGTGAGTGCGCGTGCCGCTGCTCCGCAGCCGCGCCCGGAGCTACCCGGCCGATCTCGGTTCAGCGGAGCGGCGTCCGATGAACAGCCACGCCAGCGGCCCGAGCACCGGGATGAGGATCGCGACGAGCGTCCAGGCCAGCGACTGCGTCGGGGTCAGATTCCTCGCCGTGCGGGCCAGCGACACCAGGGCGACCACCAGCAGCAGAAGAACGATTACTGCCGATGCCGTCCAGGCAACGTCGAAACCGGCGGGGATCAGAGGGTTGCTCGGCTCGGGCATGCCTCACCCTAGTGCGACCGGCGGGAGTGCCGCGGGTGCTCGCCCTCGGCTCCCGCGCCTCACTTTTGTGAGACACGGGGCTGAGCGGCGCCGATAGGCCAGAATGAGCCCATGTCGGGTCTCAGGCGCGTTCCGCGAGGCTACTGGGCGATGCTGGTGTTCCTCGTCGTGGCGCTCGGCCTTCACGTCGCCAACCGGGTGCTCGAATGGGATCTCGCCTGGCTGCAGCTGGTGCTCTCGGTGGTGCCGTTCGTGGTGAGCGTCTACGTCCTCCGCGTGCTCTGGAAGCAGAGCGATCATCCGGCGTTCCACGGCCGCGACGGCGAGCGTTCTCGGCGCGGGAAGTAGCTGATGAGGCTCGAGGTGTGGTCCGACTCATGAGGCGCTGGTACGCGGTGCTGACTGCGGATCCGGCACGGCGGGAGCAGGGCATCGTCCTGATCTCGGTATTCCTCATCATGGTGGGATTCGCGATCAGTCTCTCCGGTCAGTGGATGGGCAAGATACTGATGGTCGTCGGAGTGCTCGACCTCGTCGTCGCGGTGATGCTCCTACGAAAGAAGCGACGCTCGCGCTTCGAGTGAGTCTGAAGGTGACCCGAGGTCACTCGTCGGATCCCCTAGCGATTCAGGAGGTCGGTCTCCGCGATGAGGTCGAGGCGGCTCAGGAGGACGTCCCCGGCGTTCGCGAGTATCTCTGAGGCGTACAGGACCACGACCGCGACGATGACGGCGAACAGGATGACCTGCAGCCGATACTCGGAGGCAGAGGTGACCCGCCTTCGCGCCACCGTGACCGCAAGCGCAGCGAGCGCGCTGAGGATGGCGACGGTCTGGCCGGCGACCGTGGCGAACGCCATGCGAACGGCACTCTCCTCCGTCAACGGACCGTAACTGTTGAACGCCATCAGGAGCACGAGCGGAACGCCGAAGACCCCCGCCAAAAGGATCCCCCGGCGACTGAGCCGAAGCTCGCGGCTGCGGGGTGCCGTCTGCTGCACGTGCGATGTGGGCGCTCTCATGTCGTGACACTAGGGCCGGACGCGGCGTCGCGTCCATCACCGGCGCACAACCGCGTGACGCACGCCCGCAGGACCCGGCCCCACGGTCGCTGAGCTAGTCGAAGCGACGTAACGCACCTCGACGACCTAACCGGGAGTCCCTTCGACAAGCTCAGAGACCGTAAGGGGTGCGGAGCGCGCGGGACCGGCGCCACGGTCGCTGAGCTCGTCGAAGCGACGGGACGTTCCTCGATCGGCGGTGCCGCTGTCCCGGGACTCCCTCGATCGCGGGGGTCCGGTCCCCGGACTCCCTAGAACGGCGGTTCCTCCGGGATCACCGCCTTGGCTCGGGCCGCTCGTCGCTCCGGCTTCGGGGTTGTGATGTGCGTTGCCGGTTCGGTCTCGTACTCGTGTCCGCTGGGCGCGAGCCAGCGCACCCTCCCGCCGCCGGCGGAGGTCGAGGACCAGCCGGTGTGGTGCTTCACCCGGTGGTGGGACCGGCACAGGTGGACGAGGTTCCCGTAGTCGGTGCCGCCGCCGTACTGCCAGTCGGTGACGTGGTCGACGTCGGCTTGGCCGGCGTTCCGATTGCAGCCCGGGAAGCGGCAGGTCTCGTCGCGTACCCGCAGCCAGGTGCGGAGGTCCTTGGGCACGGCGTACCGGTTGCGGCCGACCGAGAGCACGGCGCCGGTCTCCGGGTGGGTGAGGATGCGGGTGAAGCTCGGCGCCCGCGCCGCAATCCTTCTCGCGGTGTCCGCGTCGATCGGCCCATAGCCCTCAAGAGTGCCGGGCTCCTCGGAGCGGCCGAGGAGCGTCAGCACCGGCACCGTCACGAGCACTCGGGGACGGATGCCCACTCCGACCGGCACGTCGATGCGGCGGGTTGACTTCTCCCCAACAGGGTCCCCGGCCTTTGTACCTGGTGCAGTCGTGGTGCCGTCTCTGAGGAGGTCGGTGAACGCGTCCGCCACGAGCTGCGTCCGCGTCCTCTCCTCCCCAGGTTCGCCCTTGAGCTGCTCGGCGATGTCCCACAGCCGGTTGGCAATGCCCAGGACCTCCGTTGCGGGTAGATAGGCGTTCAGCCAGGCCATGCCGTCCGTTGCCGGGCAGGTCTCGATGTGCCGGTCCGCCACCGACGCGGTGTGCCGCTCCCGGATCGACTCCGGGTGCAGACGCTCGCGCAGCTCCCGGGTCGCCTTGTCCAGCTTCGGCACCGTCAGCGACTCCGCCCGAGGCAACACGGCCTCCTCCACCGCGGCCACTCCGGCCGGCGGGAGGGTGGCGGTGTGGTCGATGAGGACCTGCGCGTGCCGATAGCCGATCCGGCCACTGCGGAGGGCCTCCTGGGTCGCGGGCAGGTCGTGCAGCAGGGCCTCGCTTTCGGCGATGAGCCGCTCCGCGGCCCGCTCGGAAATGCGCAGGGCAGCGGCGACCTCGGTCGTCAGCACGCGGCGGCCGGCGATCTGCGGTGACCACCGCGGCCCGCCCGTGGCCGGGACGGAGAGATCCGTGGCTTCCGTCCAGAGGCGGGCGCGATTGATCGCCTCGGCGCGGAGGGAGTGGCCGAGTCGGATGATGCGCTCGGCGGCGGTGACGGCGTCGATCATCGCCAGGAACGTTTCGGTTGCCACCTGCTGCAGTGGCAGTCCGTCGGGTGGGATCGGGTCGGGTGGAGCGGTTGCTTCGGTCATGCGTCCAGGAAAAACCCGGCCACCGACACCGACCTTCACGCTCCTGTGGACAATGTGGAGAAATAGCGCCGCGCGTCCCTTGCGTCCCTTCGACAGGCTCAGGGACCGTAAGGGGACCGCCGGATCAGCGCACCTTGCGTCCCTTCGACAGGGTCAGGGACCGTATGGATGGCACCCGAATCAGCGCACCTCGCCTCCCTTCGAAGGGCTCAGCGACCCGTGTGGCGGCCGCCCGGAGCGACCCAGGCGCGCACGGCGTCAGCGGCCCGCCGCGTAGCCCTGGTTGCCGCGCGGGTTCGCCGCCGCGCCGAGGAGGCCCGTCTCCGGGTCCCTCGTCACGGAGGACAGGCGACCGAGGGTCCAGTCGCCCGCGCGCGTGACCCGGTGCCCGCGCCGCTCGAGGTCCGCCAGCACGTCCTCGCCGATCCGGTCCTCTATGACGGCACCGCCCGGCGTCCAGGTGCGCGGCCAGAACGATCCCGGGAAGGAGGTCGTGTGCAGGGACGGGGCATCGATGGCCTGCTGCGGCGTGTACCCGCCGACGATGGTGCGGAGCAGGTAGAGCAGCTGCCACTGGTCCTGCTGGTCGCCGCCAGGGGACCCCAGTGCGACCACCGGCTCGCCGTCCCTCAGCACGAGGGTCGGCGTGAGCGTCGTGCGCGGGCGCTTGCCCGGCGTGAGCGTGGACGCAGCACCCGGCTCGAGCCACGTCATCTGCAGACGCGAGCCGAGGCAGAAGCCGAGCTCGGGCACGGTGGGGGAGGACTGGAGCCAGCCGCCCGACGGGGTCGCCGAGATCATGTTGCCCCAGCGGTCGACGACGTCGATGTGGCAGGTGTCGCCCCGCATGTCGCCGGTCGAGTCGACCGTCGGCTCGCCCACGCCGGCCAGCGAGCCGCCGCCGGCATCGGCTAAGGCCGGGGGCAGGTACTCCTCGCGCAGGGGCGGCCGGAACGGCACGACGCCGTCCACGGTGCCCGGCCGCACCTCGTGCGAGGCGTCGTCGGTGATGAGCGTGCGGCGCTCCTTCGCGTACCCCTCGGAGAGCAGGAGCTCCAGCGGCACATCGGCGTCGCCGTAGTAGGCGTCGCGGTCCGCCATGGCCAGCTTCTCGGCCTCGAGGATGGTGTGCGCGCCGAGCGCGGTGGAGGGGTCGAGGCGCTCGTCGTCGAAGCCGTCGAGGATGCGGAGCATCTGCAGCAGCACGGGTCCCTGTCCCCAGGCGCCGCTCTTGGCGACGGTGTTCCCACGGAACGTCACCGTGGTCGCCGGCTCGTACGTGGCCTCGAAGCCAGCCACATCCTCGCGGCTCAGCACACCCGCGTGATCGGTGCCGGAGGAGTGCCGGTGCGGTGTCCGCAGGAACTCGACCATGGCCTCGGCGACGAAGCCCTCGCGCCACTCCCGGCGGGCGGCGTCGATGCGCTCCTCGCGGGACGTCGCTGCGGCACCGTCTGCGGTACCCGCGGCCACGAGCCGATCGAGGGTGCGCGCGTAGGCCTCGTTGCGGACGATCTCGCCGCCCCGGGGCGGGCGGCCCTCCGGCATCCACTGCTCGGCGGACGTCGGCCAGTGCTCCGTGAACAGCGTCGAGACGCTGCCGATGGCAGCACCGACCCGCTCAAGCACCGGATGGCCATCGCGGGCGTAGCCGATGGCGAAGGCGAGCACGTCGGCGAGCTCCCACGTGCCGTGGTCGCGCAGCAGGAGCAGCCACGCGTCCACCGCGCCGGGCACGGCCGCGGCGAGGCCACCGGACCCCGGCACGAGCTCCAGTCCCTCCGCCACGTAGTGCTCCACGGTGGCACCGGCGGGTGCCGGACCCTGCCCCACGAGCACGGTCGGCTCGCCCGGATTCTCAGCGGTGACGAACACGCCCACCATGTCGCCGCCCGGACCGTTCAGGTGCGGCTCGACGATGTGCAGCACGAAGGCCCCGGCCACCGCGGCGTCGAACGCGTTGCCACCGCGCTCGAGCACGGACTGCGCACTCGCCGTGGCGATCCAGTGCGTTGACGCGCTCATGCCGAACGTGCCGGAGAGGTCGGGGCGGGTGGTGAAGGCGGATGCGGGGGTGTAGGTCACGGTGTCGTCTCCGGCTGGTGGTCGCGGAAGAAGGCGATCGCCGCCTCCCGGAACGCGCGCGAGGTGGGCGCGTTGAAGTGGTTGCGGCCCGGGATCTCGAAGAAGCCGCCCTGCGGTGCGACCGCGGCGAGCGCGCGGGACGCCTCGAGGATGTGGTCCTCACTCCCCGTCGCGAAGAGCAGCGGCTGCGGCGGGGCGTTGTCCGGGCCGGGCTGAGGGCTCCCGCGCATCCCCTCGACGAGCGCGACGAGTGCCTCGAGGTCGTTGCCGGGCACCCTCCGCGCCATCGTGAGGTACGCGCCCGTGAGCCTGTCGCCCACCTCGGTGCCGCTCTCGATGTGCCGCTTGGCCTCGCCCACCTGGAACCGCTTGAGCGGGTCCCCGTCGGGGATGCCGCCGAGCACCGTGCGGCTGATCCGGTCCGGATGCTCGCCCGCCGCGTGCCAGCCGACGCGCGCGCCGAGGGAGTAGCCGGCGTAGACGACCTCGTCGAGCAGGTAGGCGTCGAGCACCTGGAGCACGTCGTCGACGAGCGTCGCCATGGAGTAGGCGGACGGGTTGTGCGGCTTGTCGCTCGCGCCGTGGCCGCGCTGGTCGATCAAGAGCACGCGGTAGCCGGCGCGCGTGAGGTCCCGGGTCCAGCCCGTCGAGTGCCAGTTCGCCAGGGCGGACGAGGCGAATCCGTGCACCGCGAGCACGGTGGGCGCGCCGGGGTCACCGAAGTCGTAGGTGGCGATCTTCATCCCGTCGGGGGAGTAGACCATGCGGGGCGGCGGCGTGCTGGGAGTGGGCATCGAGCACCATTTGACCACGGCTCCCCACCGGCGACCGGTCGCCGACGCGCCGGGACGAGCGGAAAGGAGCGCGCGGGGCCGCCCTTCGCCTAGCGCCCCTGGTCTGCGTCTCCTCCTAAGCGCGGTCCGACCCGCCCCTGTGCACAGTGCACATCGCGGAGGCCGATGAGGGCGATACGCCCATTGTGGGGCGCGGGCAGGCTCTCCTAGCGTGAGGCGACCCCCATCGGCCACTCCCCTAGGAGCCCCCATGTCGCAACGAACGGCGTCATCGCGCACGGCGCATGCAGACGACTTCGCCCTCTCCCGCGTGCCGACCTCGGCCCGGCGCCCCTGGTTCGGCATCGCGGTCCAGCGCTTCGGCCAGGTCTCCGCGCTCTCCCAGTTCCTGCTCGGCGCCACCCTCGGCTACAGCATGACCTTCGGGGAGGCGGTGCTCGCCTTCCTCTTCGGCTCGATCATCCTCGAGGTGATCATGTGCGTCGTCGGCATCATCGGCCAGCGCGAGGGCCTGAACACCGCGCTCCTCGCGCGCTGGACCGGATTCGGCGAGGTGGGCGCCTCGCTCGTCGGGCTCGCCATCGGCATCAGCCTGATCGGCTGGTTCGGCATCCAGAGCGCCATCTCCGCGGAGTCGCTCGAGTCGCTCATGCCCGGTGCGCTGCCGGTGTGGGCGTGGTGCCTCATCTTCGGCCTCATCGTCACGGCGATCGTCGCGGTCGGCTTCGGCGGCATGCAGTGGCTCGCCAACATCACGGTTCCGCTGTTCCTCGTGCTCGTGGGCTGGTCCATCTCGATCGAGCTCAGCCAGCACTCGATCGGTGAGCTCCTCACCTCGCCGGCCCCCGGCCCCACCATCTCGGTCGGCCAGGGCACGGGCATCGTGGCGGGCGGCCTGATCGTCGGCGCCATCATCACGGCCGACATGACCCGCTTCAACCGCTCGGGCGCGGACGTTGTGAAGCAGACCGTTCTCGGCGTCTCGCTCGGCGAATTCGTGATCGGCCTCGCGGGAGTCCTCCTGGCGCACGCCGCCGGATCGGGCAACATCGTTGCCATCGTGACGTCGTCCATCGGCTTCGTCGGCCTGCTCATCGTGCTCACCGGCACCCTGAAGATCAACGACTGGAACCTCTACTCGTCGACCCTCGGCCTGGTGAACTTCATCTCCACGGCCTTCAACCGTAACCTGCACCGCGTGTCCACGACGATCGTGCTCGGCATCGTGGGCTCGATCCTCGCCGCCGCCGGCATCCTCGCCCGCTTCACCGACTTCCTCATCGTGCTCGGCGTCGCCTTCCCGCCCATCGCGGGCATCATGGTGGCCGAGTACTTCATCGTGAAGCGCTGGCGCCGGGAGCTCGACGAGTCCCGCGCCGCCGGGACCCTGCCGGAGACCGCCCCGCGCGTGGTGCCGGCGACGATCGTGATCTGGCTCGTCTCGGGCCTGTTCGGCTACTTCGTCACGTGGGGCGTCCCGGCGATCAGCTCGCTGCTGCTCTCCATGGTGCTCTACGTTGTCGCGGGCAAGCTCGGCCTCGTGCGGGGCATCGGCTCCGCCACGACCCTGCAGAGCACGCCTCCCCTGGAGACCGCCGCGGCGCGCTGAACCGACGCCACCGCCCTTTAGGCACTGACCCGTACGACAGTCGGGGCGGGTCCGCGGAAGCGTGCCCGCCCCACCACACCCCCAACGCAACAAGGAGCAGTATGCACATCGGCATCGATGTCGGAGGTACGAACACGGACGCCGTTCTGATGGACGGCACCGCGGTTCTCGCGGGCGTCAAGCAGTCCACGACGCCGGACGTGACGAGCGGCATCGTGAGTGCCATCGAGGAGCTCCGGCGCGGGCACCCCTTCGAGGGCGCGCAGGTGACGGCCGTGATGATCGGCACCACGCACTTCATCAACGCGCTCGTGCAGGCCCGCCGCCTCGCCCCGACCGCGGCGCTCCGGCTCGGGCTGCCGGCCACCCGCGCCCTGCCGCCGCTCATCGACTGGCCGCAGCCGCTGCGCGAGGCCATCCGGGCGCGCAGCTATCTCGCGCACGGCGGATACGAGTTCGACGGGCGCCCGATCTCGCCGCTCGACCCCGAAGAGCTGAAGCGGCACGCGGTCGACATGGCCGCGAACGGCGTGCGCTCGGTCGCGATCTCGTCCGTCTTCAGCCCGGTCAACCACGACCTCGAGGTCGAGGCCGCGGCCATCGTGGCCGGTGAGCTCGGGCCGGACGTCGCGATCTCCCTGTCGCACGAGATCGGCCGCATCGGCCTGCTCGAGCGGGAGAACGCGACGATCATCAACGCGGCGCTGCGCGAGCTCGCGTCCGAGATCGTTGACGGTCTCACCTCGGCCGTGCGCAGCCACGGCATCGACGCGCCGATCTTCCTCAGCCAGAACGACGGCACGCTCATGGACGAGGACTACGTGCGCCTCTACCCGGTCGCGACGTTCGCCTCCGGGCCCACGAACTCGATGCGCGGGGCCGCCGTGACGAGCGGGCTCGAGACCTGCGCCGTCGTCGATGTCGGCGGCACGACCGCGGACATCGGCCTGCTCGTCAACGGGTTCCCCCGCGAGACGACGACCGAGGTCACGGTCGCGGGCATCCGCACCAACTTCCGCATGCCCGACGTGCTCTCCATCGGCATCGGCGGTGGCAGCCTCGTCGATACCGCGACGAACGAGGTCGGACCGGAGTCGGTGGGGTACCGGCTCACGAGCGACGCCCTGGTGTTCGGCGGCTCGACCCTGACCGCGACGGACATCGCGGTCGCCGCCGGCCGCGCGGACATCGGCGACGCGGACCTCGTGCGCCACCTCGACCGCGCCATGGTGGGCGCCGTGCTCGACCGCATCGCGGAGCGGATCTCGGAGGCCGTCGACCGCATGCGCACCTCCGCCGCGCCGATCCCCGTCGTCGCCGTGGGCGGCGGCTCGATCCTGCTGCCCGACGAGCTGCCGATCTTCGGCGCCGTGCACCGCCCGGAGAACTACGCCGTGGCCAACGCGATCGGTGCGTCCATCGCCCAGGTCGGCGGCGAGATCGACAAGATCTACGCGGTCGAGCCCGGCCGTCGCGACGCCATCCTCGACGAGGTGCGCCAGGAGGCCGTGGACAAGGCCATCGCCGCGGGCGCGAAGCCGCGCTCCGTCTCCATCGTCGACTTCGACGAGGTGCCCATCCCGTACCTGCCCGGCAACGCGACGCGCATCCGCGCGAAGGCCGTCGGCGACCTCGACATGGGGCAGTGACCGTGAGCTGGACGATCGACGAGTCCACTATCACGGACCTCGCCCGCGGCGCCGCCGTGCTCGGCACGGGCGGCGGCGGTGACCCGTACATCGGCGCGCTCCTCGCCACCCAGGCACTCCGGGAGCACGGCCCCGTCACGGTGGTCTCGCCGGACGAGGTGCCGGACGACGCCCTCGCCCTCACCGTGGCCATGATGGGCGCGCCCACGGTCATGGTGGAGAAGCTGCCGAACCTGGACGAGGTCATCGCGCCGGTGACCGCGCTCGCCGCCTCCCTGGGCCGGCCGGTCACGCACATCGCCTGCGCCGAGGTCGGCGGGGTCAACTCCACCATCCCGGTCGCGGCCGCCGCGGCGCTCGGCCTGCCCCTCCTCGACGCGGACGGCATGGGCCGCGCCTTCCCCGAGCTGCAGATGGTGCTGCCGACCCTGTACGGGATCACGGCCTCGCCCCTCGCCTTCGCGGATGAGAAGGGCAACACCGGCGTCCTGCGCACGATCGACAACACCTGGACCGAGCGCATCGCGCGCGTGGCGGCCGTGGAGATGGGCTGCTCGATCATGATCGCCGGGTTCCCCATGACCGGCGCCCAGGCCCGTGAGGCCCTGGTGCCGCACACCCTGAGCGCGAGCGTACGCATCGGCCAGGGGATCCTGGCCGCCCGGCGCGAGAACGAGGACCCGGTCACCCGCGTCGCCGAACTGCTGGGCGGGCGCGAGCTGTTCTCCGGCAAGGTCGTGGACGTGGAGCGGGCGACCACCACGGGATTCGCGCGCGGCCGGGCCAGGATCGACGGCGCCGACGGATCCCTCACCCTGCTGTTCCAGAACGAGCACCTGCTCGCCGAGCTCGACGGCCGGGTGCTCGTCACGACCCCCGACCTCATCATGGTGCTCGAGCACGAGTCGGGGGAGCCGATCACGACCGAAGGCCTGCGCTACGGGCAGCGGGTGCGCGTGCTCGCCGCGCCCAGCGACGAGCGCTGGCACAGCCCCGAGGCCCTCGCCATGGTGGGACCCGGGTACTTCGGCTACGACACCGCGTCGCACCGATTCGACGGACGAGAGGAGGGCGCTCGATGAGCTGGACCCTGACCGCTGCTGACCTGCCCGACCTCGCGCGCGGCGCGACCCTGCTCGGCACGGGCGGCGGCGGCGACCCGTACATCGGCCGCATGCTCGTCGAGCGCGTGCTCGGCGACCGCGGCATCACGATCCTCGACCCGGACGAGATCGCGGACGACCTGTTCGTCATCCCGACCGCCCAGATGGGCGCGCCGACCGTGATGATCGAGAAGATCCCCGCGGGCACCGAGCCGACGCTCGCGCTGCGCACGCTCGAGGAGCACCTCGGCCGCACCGCCGACGCGACGATGCCCATCGAGTGCGGCGGCATCAACTCGATGATCCCGCTCGTCGTCGCAGCCGAGACGGGGCTGCCCGTTGTGGACGCGGACGGCATGGGCCGGGCGTTCCCCGAGCTGTCCATGGAGACGTTCGCCGTCTACGGCGTGCACGGCTCGCCGCTCGCCCTCGCCGGCGAGCGGGGGGAGCGCGTGATCATCGACACCGGAGACGACGACCGGCAGATGGAGTGGCTCGCCCGCGGCATCACGATCCGGCTCGGCGGGGTCGGACACATCGCGGAGTACGCGATGACGGGCGCCGACGTGCGGCGCACGGCCATCCCGCGCACGCTCTCGATGGCGCTGGAGCTCGGCCGGGCCATCCGGCTGGCCCGCGAGCGCAAAACCTCGCCGTTCGACGCCATCGCCGAGACGCTCAGCACGACGCTCTACTCCCACCTGCGCGAGCTGTTCGTGGGCAAGGTCAGCGACGTCGAGCGGCGCACCACCGAGGGGTTCGCGAAGGGCCGCGCCGTGATCTCGCCGCTCGATCCCGCGAGCGGCGACACGTTCGAGCTGCAGTTCCAGAACGAGAACCTCATCGCGCTACGCAACGGCGCCTGCGTCGCGATCGTGCCGGACCTCATCTGCGTCGTCGACGAGGAGACCGCAGAGCCCATCACCACGGAGGGTCTGCGCTACGGGCAGCGCGTGCGCGTGCTCGGCATCTCGACCCCGGACATGATGCGCACGCCGGAGGCGCTCGCGGCGTTCGGTCCAGGGGCGTTCGGCCTGAGCGAGGAGTTCGTCCCCGTGGAGCACGTCGACCGCGCCGACGTTCCCGCTTAAGCTGGCCCGATGCCGCGAACCCTCGAGCGAGACGCCCTCCCGGCGCTCGCCCGGGGGTTCGCGCTCCTGGGCTCCGGCGGTGGCGGATCCCCCTGGATCCTCGACCTCGCCCTGCGGGAGTCGCCGGTCTGGCCCGTCGTGCTCCACGACGTCGCCGACCTCGACCCGGCGACGCCGTGCATGGCGCTCGCCTACGCCGGAGCGACGATGCTGCTCGACGAGCGGCTGCCGGATGAGGCCCCGTTCGCGCCGGCGATCGCCGCCCTCGAGCGCTGGCTCGGCCACCGCGTGCCCGCGATCTGCTCGCTCGAGGCGGGCGGCATGAACGGCCTCGCCTGCTTGCCGCTCGCCCGCGACCGCCAGTGGGTGGATGCCGACCTCATGGGGCGTGCGCTGCCCGACTTCGACCAGCTCTCGCTCGCCGTCGACGGCGTTCCGGGACTCGTCGCGGTCGGCCCCACCGGCGCGGGCGGCGTGGCCGTCATCGACGGCGCCCGGGCCGACGACGTCGAGGCCGTGCTGCGCGCGGCCATCACGTGCGCCGGGGGATCCGCCGCCGTCGTGGTCGGCGGGTTCACCGTCGGAAACCTGGTCGAGCACGGGCTGCCCGGGACGCACGCGCGCGCCCAGACCCTGGGGGAGCGCTACCTGGCGGAGCCGGACGCGGGGATCGCCTCGCGGGCCGACGCGATCGGTGCCCGGGTGCTCGGCGCGGGTCGCATCACCGAGGTTCTGCCGGATCCGCTCGACCTGCGCGTCACCGCGATCGAGGTGCGCACCGCGGAGGGGGACACGGTGCGGCTGGTCGCCCGGTCCGAGCTCCTGGCCTGCATGCGGAACGGCGTGGTCGAGGCGGCGAGCCCGACCATCGTCCTCGCCGTCGACGAGCGCACGCACGACGTGCTGCAGGTGCACGAGCTCACCGCGGGGCGTCACATCGCCGTGCTGTCGTTGCCCGGCCCGGACTGGTGGTACGCGACCGCGGAGCGGCACGCCCGGGTGTCCCCGAGCCACTACGGCCTGTCCGCGCTCGAGGAGCGGCGGTGAACGCGGACCTCCGGCTGTCGTCCCTGCTCGAGCACCCGGACAACGGCGGCGTCACGCTCGTGACCGGGCGGGACGCGGTGTGGCTCGACGCGGTCGTCGGCTCGACCGAGGGCGACCTGCCCGCCGACGCGGCCGACTCGCTCGCCGTGCTCACCGTGGCGCCTCCCGTCACGCCCTGGCAGATCGACGCTCTGCTGCGCCGGGTGCGGGACCGCGGCTTCACCGGGCTCGCCATCCCGGGGTCCGCCTCCGTGGGAGAGGGCAGCCTCGCCGTCGCGGAGCGCATCGGCCTCACGCTGCTGCGGGTCGAGCGCCCGATGGCGCTCGCCCGCGCGTGCTGGCAGCTGCTCGAGGGCCGGGACGCGCTCACGCTCTCCTACGTGCGGAAGGTGGCCCGCACCATCGAGTACCACGCGGACGGGCTCACCGATCAGCTGCGCTACCTGTCGTCGAGCGTGGGACACGCCGTCGCCCTCGTCGACTCCGAGGGCGTGCTCCAGTCGGCGGGCGAGCCGCTGCCGCCGTCGGTGCTGGGCGCGATCGACTTCGGCCGGTGGAGCGACATCGCGGTCACCACCGACGGCGCCGCCGCATCCGTGCGGGTGGACAGTCCGAGTCGAGAGGGCCTGCGGCTCGTGATCCACGGGCGCGCGCTCGGGCAGACCCAGCTGACCGCACTCGTGACGACGGCCGAGGTGGCGATGCCGGCCGTCGCGGCCCGCATCCTCATCGACGAGGTGGACGCCGTGAGCGACGTGACCCGCTCGTCCGGCCTCCTCGGCGACTTCCTCGAGTCGCGCGGGCGGCCGGACGTCGACATCGACCGGCGCATGCTCGACCGCGGCTGGCGCACCACCGGCTACCACCTGGGCTTCCGCATGGTGGGCCGCACCCGCGGAGAGCCGCTCGAGCTGCTGCGGTTCGTCGCACGGGAGCTCAGCGGGTTCCCGGTGAGCACGCACGTCACGACCCGGGGTCGCGGCGTCACCGGCTGGCTCACCTTCCCGAAGCACCCGAGCGCGGAGGAGCTCGAGCAGCACGTGACCCGGCTGCGGACGCTGCACACGTCCGCGCAGGCCTCGTTCCCCATCGCGACGGGCATCGGCTCGCTCGGCGAGGGCGGCGCCGGGCTGTTCGCGACCCTCAGCGAGGCGGCGGACGCCGCGAAGCTCGCGGGCAACCGGGTCGCAACGGGCTGGTTCCTGCACATCGACCGCCTGGGCCTTGAACAGCTGCTGCTTGCCTGGGCGGGCAACGACACCTTCGTGCCCGCGGCGCAGTCGCTGCTCGCCCCGCTCGATCCCGAGCTGCTGCAGACACTCGCCGCCTACCTCGACAACGAGTCGACCCTCGCCGCGACCGCCGCCGCTCTCGGGCTGCACCGCAACACGGTCGCCGGCCGCATCACGCGCATCCAGGAGCTGCTGGGCGTCGACCTCGACGACCCGGACGTGCGCCTCGCGGTCCATCTGGCCTGCCGCGCGGTGCGCTAGGAGAGCCCCGACCGGTCCCCGAGGTTTGCCGCGAGGGTCCCGGAGGCTGGTCCCTACGGTCCCTGAGCCTGTCGAAGGGACGGGAGCTGCCTCGGTTGCATCCCTTCGACGAGCTCAGGGACCGTGAGGGCTCGCGTCCCTACTTCACCAGTCGCGAGAGCACGCGGTCGGCCAGGGGCTTGCCGCCCGTCTGGCAGGTCGGGCAGTACTGGAACGTCGAGTCGGAGTAGATGACCTGGCGCACCGTGTCGCCGCACACCGGGCAGGGCTGGCCGGTGCGACCGTGCACCTGCAGGCCCGACTTCTTCTCCTTCTTGAGCTCGGATGCGGCGAGCCCGTCGGCGCGGGAGATCGCCTCCCGGAGCGTCGTCTGCATCGCGTCGAAGAGCCGGTTCGCCTCGTCCTCGGTCATCGATGCGGGCTTGAACGGCGACATGCGCGCCGAGTGCAGGATCTCGTCCGAGTACGCGTTGCCGATCCCGGCGATCACCGACTGGTTGCGCAGCACGCCCTTGATCTGCGAGCGCCCCGCCTTCGCAAGGATGCCGCGGAAGACCTCCGGGGTGAACTCCTCGGTGAGCGGGTCCGGACCGAGGTTCGCGATGCCGGGCACCTCGGACGGCTGCCGTACGAGGTAGATCGCGAGGCTCTTCTTGGTGCCCGCCTCGGTGACGTCGAAGCCCTCGCCGCCCTCGAGGGCGAGACGCGCCGCGAGCGGTCCCTTCCCGGGGCGGCCGCCCTGCACGCGCGGAGTCTCCCACCAGCGGATCCAGCCCGCTCGGGCCAGGTGCATGATGAGGTGCAGGTCCGCCACGGCGATGTCGAGGAACTTGCCGTGCCGGGTGACCTCGCCGATCTCGAGCCCGCTGAGGGCCGACACGGGCGGGTCGAAGGTCTTCAGGGCGGCGAAGGACACGACGTCGAAGCGGGCGATCGCGCGGCCCTCGAGTCGCCCGCCGAGGTCGGCGGCCATAGCGTGGATCTCCGGAAGTTCTGGCACGGCCCCAGTCTCCGCTCGCGGCACCGCCTCGTCCAGTGCCGAGGAAATCAAGCGCGGCCGAGCACCTCGAGGAGCCAGGCGTAGTCGAACGCGACCTCCTTCCAGCGGGCGTAGCGCCCGCTGACCCCACCGTGGCCCGCGGACATCTCGGTCTTGAGCAGCGCATCCGCCCCGACCGCCCGCAGCCGGGCGACCCACTTCGCGGGCTCGACGTACAGCACCCGCGTGTCGTTCAGCGAGGTCACCGCGAGGATGCGGGGGTACGCGACGCCCTCCCGCACGTTCTCGTACGGCGAGTACGACTTCATGTACTCGTACACCTGCGGGTCGTGCAGCGGGTCGCCCCACTCGTCCCACTCGATGACGGTGAGCGGCAGCGAGGGATCGAGGATCGTGGTGAGCGCGTCGACGAATGGGACGCCCGCGAGGATGCCCGCGAAGGTCTCGGGCGCGAGGTTCGCGACGGCGCCCATGAGCAGGCCACCCGCGCTGCGCCCCTCGGCGGTCAGCGCCGACGGCTCCGTGTAGCCCTCGGCGATCAGGTGGCGGGCGACGTCCACGAAGTCCGTGAACGTGTTCCGCTTCGTGAGCGTCTTCCCGTCCTCGTACCAGGCGCGGCCCATCTCCCCGCCGCCGCGCACGTGCGCGACCGCGAAGACGACGCCACGGTCGAGCAGCGACAGCCGGGGGATGGAGAAGTACGGGTCGATGCTCACCTCGTAGGATCCGTACCCGTAGAGGTGCAGCGGTGCCGGTGAGGAGAAGCCGGCGGGCACCGCATCGCGGCGCCACACCATCGATACCGGGATGCGGGTGCCGTCCGCGGCGGTCGCCCACTCGCGCCGCTGCTCGTAGTCGGCGGGGTCGTACCCGCCGAGCACGGGCTGGCGCTTCAGGACGCGGAGCTCGCCGGACGCGACGTCGAGGTCGTAGACGGCGGAGGGCGTGACCATGGACGTGTAGCCGAGCCGCACCGTCGGCTGGGTCCACTCGGGATTGCCGCCGGGGGAGACGTCGAAGAGCTCCTCGTCGAAGCCGATCTCGCTCGGCTCGCCGATGCCGTCGGTCGTTAGGGGCAGGACCGCGACCCGGCTCAGGGCGTCGCGGCGGAAGGAGAGCACGAGGTGCGTGGCGAATGCGCCGACGCTCTCGTACCGGGTGTCCTCGCGGGCGGGCAGCACGACCCGGCGGCCGTCCGCACCGGCGGGGTCGGCGAGCGGCACGTCGAGCAGCTCGAAGCCGGGCGCGCCCTCGTTGTGCAGGATCAACAGGCGGTCCTCGCCCGCGACGACGGCGTGCTCGACCTCGTACTCGACGCCCTCGCGGCGCGGCCACACCACGCGGAACTCGCCCGTCGGATCGTCCGCAGCGAGGAGGTGCGCCTCGCTCGTGATCTTGGATCCGACGCTGATCTCCAGGAACCGCCGGCTGCGGGTCAGGCCAACGCCGATCCAGTACCGCTCGTCGGGCTCGGTGAAGACGGCGACGTCGGCGGCCGGATCGCCCGTGGCGCCGCGGGGCGCCGGCGCGTCGCCGACCCGGTGCCGCCAGATGGTGTCGGGCCGCCAGGCGTCGTCGACCGTGGGATAGAAGAGGTAGGCCGCGTCGGGGGAGAAGACCGCCCCGGGGAACGTCTCCGGGATCTCGTCGACGAGGTCGGCGCCGGTCACGAGATCCCGCACGCGCAGGGTGTACCGCTCGTCGCCGACGGTGTCCACGGCCCACGCCAGGAGGCGGCCGTCCGTGCTCACGTCGAAGCTGCCGAGCGAGAAGAAGTCGTGGCCCTCCGCCTCGACGTTGCCGTCGAGCAGCACGACCTCGCCCGGGATCGGCTCGTCGCCGATGGTGGGCGGCCTCCAGTCGCCCGGCTCGGCGGGCACCCGGCAGTGCCGGGCGTACTGCTGGCCCTCGATCGTGCGGCTGAAGTACCACCAGTCGCCCTCGCGCACCGGCACCGAGAGGTCCGTCTCCTGGGTGCGGGCGCTGATCTCGTCGTAGATGCGCGAGCGCAGCGGCGCGAGCGACGCCGTCCGCGCGTCGGTATACGCGTTCTCCGCCTCGAGGTGGGCGATCACCTCGGGATCCTCCTTCGCCCGCAGCCACTCGTAGTCGTCCACGAACACGTCGCCGTGGTGCACGCGCTCGCTGGGGACGCGTCGCGCGACGGGAGCGGAGGGTGCGGCGGCGGGGGAGTCGGTGATGCGATCTGCGGCGGAATCGGTGGTGAGCTGCTCGGAGGCCATGCGCTTCAGCCTAGGACGAGCCGCGCACGGCTCCGGTGAGCGGCGTAAGGAGGAACCATGAAGACTCTCTCCCTCCCCGGCGTCGACCTGCCCGCGTCGAACATCATCCTCGGCCTCATGCGCATCCAGGAGCTGAGCGATGACGAGATCCGCGACCTCGTCGCCGCAGCGCGGGACTCCGGCATCAACTTCTTCGACCACGCGGACATCTACGGCTCGAGCCGCCACGGCTGCGAGACCCGCTTCGGCAAGGCGATCACGTTCTCGGGCTCCGAGCGCGAGCAGGTGTACATCCAGAGCAAGGTCGGCATCCGCGACGGCTACTTCGACTTCTCGAAGGAGCACATCCTCTCCTCCGTCGACGAGTCCCTCTCCGCGCTGAACACCGACTACCTCGACATCCTGCTGCTGCACCGCCCCGACACCCTCATGGAGCCCGACGAGGTCGCCGAGGCGTTCGACCAGCTCGAGTCGGCCGGCAAGGTGCGGCACTTCGGGGTCTCGAACCAGACGCCCGGGCAGATCGAGCTGCTGAAGCGGTCGGTGAAGCAGCCGCTGCTCGTGAACCAGGTGCAGCTCAGCATCACGCACGCCCCGCTCATCGCCCAGGGGATCGGCATCAACATGGCCGCGCTCGACCAGTCAATCGACCGCGACAACGGGCTCCTCGACTACTCGCGGCTGAACGACATGACCCTGCAGGCGTGGTCGCCCTTCCAGAAGGGCTTCTTCGACGGCGTGTTCGTGGGCGACCGCGAGAACCTGCCCGAGCTCAACGACCTCCTCGACCAGCTCGCGGAGAAGTACGACGTGACGCCGATCGGCATCGCGGTCGCCTGGATCACGCGACACCCCGCGAACATCCAGGTCGTGCTCGGCACGACGAAGCCCGAACGCGTGCGCGAGTCCGCGGCCGGTTCCGAGATCCCGCTCACCCGGGAGGAGTGGTACGGGCTCTTCCGCGCGGCGGGTCACACCGTTCCGTAGGGCCCGCTCAGTCCTCGGCGGTCAGTGATCAGCGATCAGTGGTCAGCGTTCACTGGTGGCTGCCACCGGTCACTGGTCGCTGCTGCGCGGCGTCACCGTGATGCGCAGACGGGCGTCCTCGCCCATCAGGGGGCGGGCCACCGGGGGCACGCGGATCTCGCCGCACCAGCGCTGGCGGGTCTCGTCGAGATCCGCCAGCGCGTCCTGCTCGGTCGGGGTCCAGCTGCGGACCGCGCCGCTGACCGTGCTGGACCACGCGGCCCAGGCGCGAGGCAGCCGGTCGTCGTCGCCGGGCTCGATGTCGACGAGGAGCACGTCGTGCCAGTCCTCGGTCTGCTCCAGGTGGTCGGCGAACAGGAAGCGCCCGTTCACGTCGCGGATCGACAGCAGCCGCAGCCGTAGCGCGTGCCGGAGCGTGGGGCACGGCTCGCCCGCCGTCATCGGCCGCGGCGCCGACGACGAGAGGAACGTCGTGAAGAGCGGCTTCGGCGTGTCCACGCTGTCGTGCTGCACGCGGCGCTCGACGAGCACGGGGCAATAATGCTCGGCGCTCTGCTCGTGCACGAGCACCGGGAGGCCCCGGATCGCGAGTCCGACGTCCAGTTGGAACTCGACCTCCTCTTCCTCGTCCCGTCCGACGTCAAGGCCGAGAATCTCCACCCGCACCTCGAGGTCGCCGAATAGGAAACGCTGCAGGTTCTGGTAGCCCTCCTCCGAGTTGACGATGCCGTAGCGGCCGCCGTGGCTGCGGTGCACCACGGCGCGGTGGGCATCCTTCACGGAAGCGCACTCGATCTGCACGAGCCCGTCGCTGCGGGCGCCCACCGCCTTCGCCGGGATGCCGAAGCCGATGTCGAAGTCGCGGGAGTTCGATCCGACGAGGCAGAACAGGCGCCGGGTGGGGAAGCTGTCGGCGGGGATCACCGTCGGGTCGAAGTCGTCCGGCGCGCGCGACTCGCGGGATGCGCCGGGGGTGAGGTACTGGTACATCCGGTCGTGCCCGAAGACGTCCGCCCCCTGGAACCCCGTCAGGTCGCGCAGGTGCTCGAGCAGGCCGTAGCCCACGGCGAACGCGATGCCGCCGTGCGGCGAGGCGTAGGTGAAGATGCGGGAGACGTAGCGGGTGGCGGCCGCCGGGTCGAGCCAGCCCTCCTCCTCTGCCACCCGCTCGGGCAGCACCCGTTGCACGGCGCAGCGCGCGATGAGCCCGCCCATCGAGTGCGCGACGAGGAACACCCGCGGAGCACCGGTGCGGTCCAGCACGAGCCGGATCAGCGTCACGAGATCGCCGGCGGCGCGCTCGAGCGAGAACGCGGCCGGATCCTCGGCCAGGGTCGTCGCGGCGATGTCGTAGAAGCGGTGGATCCACACCGTCGCGGCAGCAACGGAGCCCGACGGGGCGCTCTCGAGGTAGAGCCGCTGGTCCCCGTACACCGGCACCTGATACCGGTGGTCGCTCATCAGCCGCAGCAGCGGGGACTCGAACTGGTGGAAGCGCGGCTCGCCGTGGCCGTCCGCGCGCACGTGCACCGAGCCCGAGCTGAACCCGTAGAACGGGTCGTCGACCGCCTCGTTGATGGCGTGCGCGCCCGCCGCGAATCCGCGAACGTAGATGATCGGCAGCCGGCCGTCGCCCTGATACGTCATCGCTGCATCCGTCCCCGGATCAGGTGCCGCGTCACCGCTTCGTGTCGCGCGTCGCCCTGTGGTCGCGAGGTGCCTGTATCTCGAGGTGCCGGACCGGCCCCGGTCGGGCGAGCGGGGTGAGGAACGCAACGGTAGCGCCCGCTCGTGTCCCGCGGCAATGGGCGGCGGTCGCGAGCGCCACGCGCCGTTCCGCCCGCGTTCAGGAGCGGCGGCTAAGGTGATTCGTCGCGTCCGGTCGCGGCGCAGGATTTTCGGGGTCGCACGGCTCCGACCGAGCCCCGGGGGACACCCATGGACGAGCAGACGAGAGCGGGCGTTCCCGGCGAGGAGCCCCGCAGGCCGGGGATCCTGCTCCGCCTCATCCGCGACGAGCGCATCGCGTTCCTGCTCGTCGGTGCCTTCAACACCGTCGTCGGCACGGCCTGGTTCGCCCTGTTCTACCTGCTCTGGGGCGACTCGATCCCGTACCCGGCCGTGCTCGTGATCGCGTGGGCCGTGCAGATGCCCATCTCCTTCACGCTGCACCGCAAGGCGGTGTTCAAGGTGAGCGGCAACGTGTGGCCGGATCTCGGCAGGTACACGCTGGTGAACCTGACCCCGCTCTTCGCCAACCTGATCCTGCTGCCGCTCGTCGTGGAGACGTCCGGGCTCGACCCGATCGTGTCGCAGATCCTCGTGACGATCGTGATCACCATCGCGACCTACGTCGGGCACAAGACGTTCTCCTTCCGGCGGCCCCGCCCGGAGGCCTCCCGCTAAGGGTTCGCGTCGCCGGCCCGCGCGCTGGTACTTGCGTTGGTGCTTGACCGCGCCGCGCGCCCCTCGCCACCATGGGGAGGGCCGCGCCGACGCGGCCCTTCTCAGGATGCGAGGACACCGATGTCTGCACCGTCGCCGCTGCGCGGGATCGCACAGCTCAACATCTCGGCCGACGACGTGGGGGAGGCCCGCGACTGGTACGCGCGGTTCCTCGGCGTCGACCCGTACTTCCAGCGGCCGGACGCGGAGAACCCCGCCTACGTCGAGTTCCGGCTGGGCGACCATGGCGACGAGTTCGGGATCATCGACCGCAGCTACCTCCCCTCGACCTCGCCGATCGAGCCGGGCGGGGCGATCGCCCGCTGGCACGTGGACGACATCGTGGCGACGGTCGACCGCCTGAAGGAGCTCGGCGCGCGCGAGTACGAGCCGGTGATGGAGCGCGGCGAGGGCTTCGTGACGGCCTCCGTCGTCGATCCCTTCGGCAACGTCCTCGGGCTCATCCACAGCCCGCACTACCTGGAGTCGCTGGCGGCGGCGACCCGCCGGGCGCCTGAGCACGGAACAGCGCTGTAGCGCGCGACCGCCGTCCCGTGCTGCGGCACCCCGACCACCGCCAAGTGCTGCAGTGCTCGACCGCCGTCTATCGAGGCTTGCGCCACACGTCGGCGTCGACGGGCCGCATCTCCTCGGCGAAGACGCCGCCGGGACTCGTCTCGGCGAGCAGGGTGCGCAGGGCCGCGGTGAACGCCGGAAGCCCGTCGCCGAACAGGTGCGGAGCGGAGCTGGACAGCGAGAGGACCGCGGCAACGATGTCGTCCGCGCCGCGTTCGATGATGCGGCCCGGCGCGGTCACGCGCGTCACGTCGAGGAACCCGGCCGCCCGGTAGACCGTTTCCTCGTCCCCTCCCGCGGTTCCCGTGGGCAGGAAGCCGCGCCCCGCCCGTCGCACGGGTCCAAGGTGGCGGCGCACCAGGTCCGCTATCGCCTCCCAGGGCGGGCGAGGATGCGCGAGTGCCGCGTCGCCCTCGACGCCCATGTGCGTCGTCGCGTGAACGTGCACGAGCGCGCCGTCGTCGTCGAGCATCCCGTGGGCGAGGGCGGCGACCCGGGGACGGTCCATCCAGTGGAACGACTGGGCGAGGGTGACGGTGCGTACGGGACGGAAGTTTTCGGGTGTCAGGTCCTCGGCGCGAGCGTGCCGCCACTCGGCGTTCTCGACGCCCGCGTTGCGGGCGATCCTGGCGGCCTCGGCCAGCATGTCGGCGTCGGCATCCACACCGATCACCCGGGCGAAGTGGGGCGCGAGGGGGAGCGTGAGGGAGCCGGGCCCACAGCCGATGTCGACGAGGAGCCCGGACCCGTTGAGGCCGAGCTCAGCGGCCAGCGCGGCGATGAGCTCGGGCGGGTAGGCGGCCCGACCGGTCGCGTAGTAGGCCGCGCTACCGGCGTAGAGCGACGGATCCCAGGACCAGCCGGCCGCGGTCTCGCCCGGTCGTGGGGACATCAGCGGGCCTCCTCCGGTCGGGTCGACGGGAGCCTACGCCGGGCTCAGCCGCGTGGTGCAAGCGCGGTGGGGCGGCAGGGCGTTGGGGGCGGCAGCTCTAATGGTCGACCTCTGTGCCCAACTTCTGTAGGCCCTCCGCGAGCACCCGCGCGAGCAGTGCCGCATGGCGGCCGTCCGGGTCGAGGTCCGGATCGAAGACCGTCACGGATGCGCCGACGGCCCCGGGCGCGAGCGCGGCGAGGAGGTCGACGAGCTGATCCGGGTCAAGGCCGCCGGGATCGGGGCTGTCGACGGCGGGCATCCACACCGGGTCCAGGATGTCGACGTCCAGCTGAAGCCAGTAGCCGCGGTTGCCTGCGCTGTCTGCGCTGTCTGCGCTGTCCGCCGCGGCTGCGCCGTCTGCCGCGGCTGCGCCAGCTGCGCCGGTTGCTGTCGCGACAGCGGCGACGTCAGCCGCCGCCGACCGCATGCCTCGGCGCACCGCCTCGCGCGCCGGCACGACGAGTCCAAGCACCGATGATGCCTCGGCCAGCTCCTCGTCGTCCTCCCTGCAGCCGAGGTGGGCGACCCGCGGGGCGGGGAAGTACGGGCCGAGGCCATCGATGTCGGCGATCGCCGGCCAGTGCAGACCGATGGCGGCGGCGAGGTCTTCGCCGGCGACGCTCGCGCACCTGTCGCTGTTGCCCGGATGGCGGAAGTCGGTATGCCCGTCCAGGTGCACGAGCCCCGCACGCGGAACCGTGCCGGTGAGCGCGACGCCGACGCCGAGGAGCAGGCTGCAATCGCCGCCCAGCACGAGAGGCGCATCGCCCCGATCGAGGATCGCCCGGACCCGCGCCGCGAGTCGTCGGGTGTGGTCGATTATCGCGACCTCGTTGCGCACGTGACCCGCCGCGCGCGTTGCGTCGTCGTCCACGTATCGGCCGGGGAGCACGACGCCCGCGTCCGTCGCTCCCGTCGCCGCGAGCAAGTCGTAGAGCCCCGCGGCCCGAAGCGCCTCGGGCGCCTTCGAGGTGCCGGGCACCCCGCCGGGCTCGGGCGGCCGCAACCCAAGGTTCGTCGGCGCGGACACGATCGCGATCACCACCCCAGCCTGACACCGACCCCCGACGGGTGGAGCGGTGACGTAGCGACAGGCCTACCCACACGGTCCCTGAGCCGGTCGGAGGGGCGGGCCCGTCGGTCCCTGAACCTGTCGAAGGAATCAGCTCACACGGTTCGCGCGCCCGTCGAAGGGACGAGCCCACACGGTCCCTGAGCCTGTCGAAGGGACGTGACCGAACCGGCTTGTGTCCCTTCGACAAGCTCAGGGACCGTGGTGGACCTCAGCGACCGTGATGGTGGTGGCCGCTCACTCGGGTGGCGAGTGCGGTTCGGCTCTTCGTCGCGGGGCGCCATCGGCGGGTGTGGTCGAGCCAGGGCGGCGCTTGTACCTCGGGTGCTCCGGCGCGCATGCGGATCGCCCAGCCCGAGGTGTCGATGGTGCGGTGGTGGAACCAGCACAGGAGGACGCCGTTGTCCGGATGGGTTGGTCCACCCTCCGCGGCGGGGATCACGTGGTGGACCTCGCACCAGCCTGCGGGGATCGAGCAACCGGGGATCAGGCAGCCGCCGTCACGGGCGGTGATCGCCCGGCGCTGCGGTGCGGTGAAGCATCGCTCCGCCGAGCCCAGCTTGAGGATCCGCCCGTTCTTGCCGATCAGTACCTTCTGCGTGCCCCCGCTGCACACCAGCTGCTGCACCGTGGTGGGCGACAGGGGCGACTCGACCCCGTCCGCGTATCCGGCGCCGCCGCTGTCCAAGTCCTCCGCGCGCACCGTCACGAGCACGGTCGGTGCGGCGCCACCGACGGTCGGCGTGTCGCCGCTGCGGGCCATGGCGTCGAGGACGCCGATCAGGATGTCGTGCCTCTGCTGATCCTTTGACCGGGGATCTTTGACCGCGTCCTTGTCAACGAGTTCCTCGTCATTGAGGAAGGCGGGCGCCGTGGTCGGGGTGAGGTACGCGTCGAAGAGCCGCTTCACCCGACCCGCCGCCTCCGGCAGCAACCCGCCCGAGACGGGTACCAGCCCGTTGCGCTCGGGGCCGAGGCGGAAGCCGCGCTTGGCCATCGCGTGGGCCTCGTCGGGCTCGAGTCCGTCGGGGTCGAGCGTGGCGCGCCAGACCGATGCTTGGATGCGTATCTCGTCCGCCGACGCGGGAACGCTGCTGTCCGGGCTCGTCCCGGTCGCCGCGGCCACGAGCTCCATCTCCGCGGCGTCAAGGGCGTCCGGGTGCACCCGGTCCTGCAGCGGCGCAAGGTTCTTGGTGAGGGCGACCGCGGCGTCGATGCCGAGCTCGCCAGTCTCGAGGGCGGCGCGGACGTGGTCGAACGTGGCCGGCATCCGTGCACCCGAGATGGACGTGCCGCGTCGCGTCAGTGCGGCCAGCCCGATGCGGGATGCGCCCGTGGCGCCAGAGATCTGGGTGAGCCGCTGCAGGAGTTCGTTCGCCGAGCGGCAGCCCTTCCGGGCGGCGAGACCGGCCGGTCCGTCCTCCGTGCGGGACCGCGCTGCGATCTCCCCCGCAGCAGTCACGCGGAGCGCGTCGGCGTATCGCCCGAGCGCCTCGATCTGCCGGGTAAGACCGAGCAGAGTCTCGTCGTTGAACCCGCCCAGCGACACCACGGGAACCGCGGTCGAGACCGCCTCCGTTAGCTCCGCCAAGGTCGGGCTGTTCATGCGTCTATGGTCTCACCGACCACCGACATTCCAATGCTGACCTGGACATTTGTGGATAAGTAGCGTGAGAAGGATGGTGTGGAGGGGGGCCGTCACGAGGCGCTGTTACGCCCCTTCGACAGGCTCAGGGACCGTATGTGTTGCGTCCCTGCAACGAGCTCCGGGACCGCGGGGAGAGGCGCCCCGATAGTGTTCGTCCATGAGGGACTTCCGACTCCTACTGGCGGTGAGCGCGGCCGCGATTCTGGTCGCGGTGGCCGGTTGTGCTTCCCCCGCAGGATCAGGGGACGGCATCACCCCGCAGGCCGCGCCGGCGCAGCCCGACACGCGCACCGATCCCGACCCCGTCGACACGGCGGACGGTGAGGACGAGCCAGCCGATTCCGGATGCGATTGGCTGTCATCCGAGCAGATCGAGGCGGGGGACCAGGCGGCGGCGAGCGGCGAGT
Source organism: Planctomonas deserti (assembly GCF_003067705.1). GTDB lineage: Bacteria > Actinomycetota > Actinomycetes > Actinomycetales > Microbacteriaceae > Planctomonas > Planctomonas deserti. Next base: position 81,106 of record NZ_QANL01000004.1, on the reverse strand, counting down.
TCGTCGACTGGGTGGACTACCAGACGCGATTCGGCGCCTTCGCCGAATCCCTGCGCGTGGCCTATCCAGACGACTACTCGACGGCGCGGGTCGAGCCCGCCTGCCTCCGCGGCTTCATCTCGTTCAAGGACGAGATACCGCTCGAACTGCTGGGAGGCGACATCGCCGTGGAGGACGTCACCTTCACCGGCAACGTCGGCCTCTCGGAGAAGGACATCGAGAATCGCATGTCGCAGATCTCGGACATCGCCCAGGCGGAGCTGTCCAACGGATTGAGCACCGGCGGCTACGACCACGGGGCCAACGCGTTCCAACTGGATTACGTCAACCGGGTGGGCGGACCTCCGCCGCCAACGGAGGCGCAGCTCGACGCGCTGCGGGCTCGGTTGGCCGAGGAGGTCGACCTGCCGGACGGGATCCGCGTCCTGGTGAACTACGACCCGACCCCTACCGAGGCGACCATCGAGTTCTGACCCGGCACCGCCTGCCCTCGATCGGCTCCCGCACGTGCCGCGACCCCGATCGTCCCGGCGCTTCGGGATCCGTAAGATCCGGAAGACTCGGGGGAGGCCTCCGGTCAGCAAGGACATGCGCATGAGTTCTTCCGTATCCAGCACCGCATCCGCGCCTCAGTGGCGGCAGGAGGCGGCGGCAGACGTGCTCGAGGTCGCACTCCTGCCCGAGGAGCGGTGGTGGGGAGGAGCGGTGGACGACGGCGTTCACATGCCGTTCGGCGAGCGCCCCTTCACCCGCGCTCTCGGCGCCGGAAGTCTCGACACCCCGGACGCTCCGGATGCCGAAGCCGCCCGCCGAGCGCTCTCGAGCAACCAGAGCGCTCCGCTTCTCCTGTCGAACGCAGGTCGCATCGTCTGGTCGGACGAGGCATTCACGTTCTCCTTCGACGACGGGATGCTGCGGGTAAGGGGACGCCACGTCGTCCTCGGCCGCGGCGGAACCTCGCTCCGCGATGCGTTCCGCTCCGCATCCGCCCGGTTTTTTCCCCCCTCCGGCCGCACCCCCGCCCACGAGCTCTTCGCCGGCCCGCAGTACAACACGTGGATCGAGCAGCCCTACACGCCGACTCAGGACGGGGTGCTGCGTTACGTCCGCGGCCTGCTCGACGCCGGCCTTCCGCCTGGCGTGGTGATGATCGACGACGCGTGGTCGCCGGACTACGGCACCTGGCGCTTCGACGAGTCGCGCTTCCCCGACCCCGCGGCCATGGCGGCGCAACTGCACGAGTGGGGGTGCTCGCTGATGCTGTGGCTGGTTCCGTTCGTCAGCCCGGACTCCGCGGCGTTCCGGGAACTCGAGTCGCGCGGCCTCCTCCTGCGGGACCGGACGGGTGACACCGCCATCCGGCGCTGGTGGAACGGATTCAGCGCGGTCCTCGACCTGTCGAATCCCGACGCCATCGAGTGGCTGACCACTGAACTCGACCTCCTCGTCACGGAGGCAGGCGTCGACGGGTTCAAGTTCGACGGCGCCGACCTACGCGACTTCCGGGATGACGACCGAACGGCCCGCCCCCTCTCACCGGGAGAGATGAGCGAGCAGTGGGCCAGGCTCGGACTCCGGTACCCCTTCAACGAGTTCCGCGCCTGCTGGCGGATGGGTGGACAGCCGCTCGCCCAGCGGCTGCACGACAAGCGCCCGGACTGGAGCCGCTCGGGGATCGAGAGCCTCATTCCCGAGATGATCGCGCAGGGCCTCATCGGGCACGCGTTCGGCTGCCCGGACATGATCGGTGGCGGAGAGATCGACGCGATGCGGGGCACGGCCGCCATCGACCAGGAGTTCTTCGTGCGGTATGCACAGGTCGCCGCGCTCGCACCGATGATGCAGTTCTCGGTCTCGCCGTCGCGGGTCCTGGACGAAGCGCACCTCGCCGCGGTGCTCGACGCGCTGGAGGTGCGCCGGAGTCTCCTCCCGCGCATCCTCGCTCTGGTCGGGGAAGCCGCACGGACGGGCGAGCCAGTCCTGCGCCCCATGGCGTACCACGCGGGCGGTGCCGACGACGTGATCGACCAGTTCTTCCTGGGACACGACCTCGTCGTCGCGCCGGTCGTCACGAGGGGTGCCACGGAGCGCAGCGTCGTCCTGCCACCGGGTACGTGGCGGGCGGATGACGGGACCCTCTTCACGGGGCCGGGCGTGGTCACCGTCAAGTGCGGCCTCAGCCGCATCCCGCGGTTCGAGCGCATTGACGATCACGTCACGGCTGATGCGGGCGCCGAAACCGGGGTGTGACTCGAGGCCTGCGGCAGCGTCGTTGGGCGGGTGCCTAGGGCTTGGGCATTCGGTCAGCCCTGGACGCCGGACGAGTCGATGCCGTTCTGACCGCCGACGTACAGGGTCGGCCCGGCGGAAGCGATCATCCCCTGAGCGAAGGCGGCACTGCGAGGGAGCGCCGGGGGATCCACCGGTGTCGGTCGCGTGCTCATGTGCTCATCCCTTCCGTCGTCTGCTGCAGCGAGTATCGCCGACCACCCCGTTCTGGGGAGGGGGCCGGCGGACCTTCTGCGGCTACGGTCGTCGCGTGAGGCGAGGGATGGGATGCGAGGGTCAGGGCGGATGAAGACGGACCTGCAGCGCCGGCAGCTGGCCTGGTATCCGCCCACCTGCTGCGCCGCGGTCGGCTGGGGCTCGGTCACCGGCGGCGTCGTCACGATCGTGCTCTGGGCGACGTGGTTCAGCGGCTTCTCCTCGATCGACGGGGCGATGTTCCTCCTCCTGCTCTCACTGGTGGGCAGCCTTATCGGCATGGTGGTGGGCCTTCTCGCTGTCACCGTCGCGACGGCGATTCGCGCGATCGTCCGGCGCTGGGCAGCGAATCGCGCTGTCCAGGCGGCCGCCGGCGCGATCGCCCTCCTCTTCAGCGCCCTCGCCGGGGGCGTGATCGTTCTGCTGCCCTTCGCCTCCGACGGCGCCGGAGTTGCGCACGGGGTGGTCGTGTTCATGTCGCTGCTGGGTGCAGTGGGGTACTACCTCCGTGTCACGGAGCGAATTCCCTGGTGGTCCCGTCCGATCGCGGATCTCGATCGGCCGCCCCGCTGAACAGTCGGCCATCCGCACGACCAGCAGCCGCATACCTCCCGTCCGTCGCCGTTCACGAAGGTGGAACAGGAAGCACGGAGGTGGCGGCGGGGTGACGCGGGCGGGTGTCGGTGGCGGGCGGTAGCGTGCCCCGCATGAGGGCATCCTGCGGCATCGTCTCGGACGGCGGCGCGTCGTGCGCCGAGCCCGTTGATGCCGACGCGCCGCTCAACCTCTGCACGACGCATCTCCTCGCGGCCCACGACGCGGTCGCGGCCGAGGTCGGCGTCACCGACGTGCTGCCGTCGCCGTGCCTCGCCTGCGGCTCCCGGCTGGGAGTGCGGTACCCGTCCGGCTGGCTGTGCGGCATCTGCGAGTGGAAGGTCGGCGACGTCCCGGACGACGACCTGTCCTGCCGGCGCGTCGACGTCGTGTACTACATCCGGTACGGCGACAGGATCAAGATCGGCACCTCCGGCAACCCGCGGTCCCGGCTCGGGAGCCAGCGGTTCCATGAACTGCTGGCGTTCGAGCGCGGTGATCGACTCGTCGAGCAACGCCGTCACGCACAGTTCGCGGCCTACCGCATCCTGCGCACCGAGTGGTTCGAGGCCCACGACGAACTCCTGCGACACATCGAGGTGCTCAGCGCCGGCGTCGACGACCCGTGGGCCCGGTACGCCCGCTGGGTCAGCGAGCAGCTCGCCCTTCGCGGCTAGGCGGTAGCCTGACGGCCATGTCGGATGACGCGATCCGCCCCGAACCGTTCGCCCCGCGTGCGACGCGCGCCGAGCTCGAGGATCTCCGCGCGCGACTGCGTGCGACCCGCTGGCCGGACGCCCCGGACGATGCCGGCTGGTCGCTCGGCGTCGACACGGACTACCTCCGCGAACTCGTGACGTACTGGGCGGACGGGTTCGACTGGTCCGCACAGGAGGAGGCCCTCAACAGCATGCCCCGCTTCAGGCTCCCGATCCGCGGGCTGGGCATCCACTTCGTGCACGCGCGTGCCGCTTCCCGGGGAGCATCCGCCCCTCTGCCGCTCGTGCTCTCCCACGGCTGGCCGGACTCGTTCTGGCGCTACTCGAAAGTGCTGCCGCTCCTCACCGATCCCGGGGCGCACGGTGCGGATCCGGCCGACGCCTTCGATGTGGTCGTGCCGGACATGCCCGGGTACGGCTACTCCGACCGGCCCGCGGGCCAGCCGCTCGACTCGATCGCGGTCGCGTCGATGTGGGCGGAGCTCATGTGCGCGCTCGGCTACGAGCGGTTCGGCGCCGCGGGCGGGGACATCGGCAGCCACGTCAGCCGCTACCTGGCTCTGAACTCGCCGGATCGGGTGGTGGCCGTCCATCGCACGGATGCCGGGGTGCCGGTGTTCGGCGGCGACCGGGCGGAGTTGACGCCCGAGGAGCGGGACTGGATGGACGGAGCCGCAGGCTGGGGGGCCAGGGAGGGTGCCTATGCGGCCATGCACCGCACCAAGCCCCAGACCGCCGCGGTCGGACTCACCGACTCCCCGGCCGGGCTGGCGGCGTGGATCGTCGAGAAGATGCGCGCCTGGAGCGACTGCGACGGCGACATCGAGCGGTCGTTCACGAAGGACGAGATCCTTACGAACGTGACGATCTACTGGCTCACCGGAACGATCGGGTCGTCGATGCGCATGTACAACGCCAACGGCGCCATCCCCGCCGATCAGCTCGCTCGACGCGTCGAGGTGCCGTCCGGATTCGCGCTGTTCCCGGCCGACATCGTGCGCCCGCCCCGCGCGTGGCTCGACCGCACGGCCAACACGGTGCACCTGACGGAGCCCGCGCGCGGTGGTCACTTCGCCGCGTTCGAGGAGCCCGAGCTCTATGCGGAGGAGCTGCGCGAGTTCTTCCGTCCCTATCGCGACTCCTGACGGTCGCTACTCCTGACGGTCGCGAGTCCCGCTTCCGCGGACCTGACGGGCATGGCGCCGGCGGGGCGCCGCCGCCCCGGCGCCCAGTAGTAGCCCCGTGGCCGCTACTTCAGCCGCCAGGACCTGGGCACCTCGTTCCACAGCTGGTCCGGGCTGCTGCCCGTCTCGTCGGTGATGTAGACGTAGCCCGCGTGGCGTGCCCGGCTCGCCTCCGCCACCTCCCGCTCGTTCGTCACCCCGTGCACGAGGTGCGCGATGCGGTAGGCGTGCGCACGGTTCGTGCCGGGGTAGACCCAGTCGGGCGGGGTCCAGGACAGGTACCGGCTCTCCCCGGCCTCCTGCACCACGAGCACATCCACCGCGTCGAACGCCCAATCGCCGTGGGACCCGGACACGTCGCGCGGGTTGCCCACGATCGTCTGCTGCGTCCTCTTCCGCACCTCGGCCTTGATCCCCGCGTGGTACTGCTCGACCGTCGTGTAGTGGGTGAAGAAGCCGCGACGCTCGACGGCTCGGTCCTGCGCGTCGAGGTTCATCTCGTCGAGGAACACCCCGGCCATCTTCGGGTACCACGACCGGTAGGCGTCGATCTGCTCGACGACGTTCTTCGTGCGCCGGCCCAGCATCCACGCGTAGGTCGGACGCAGCGGAACGGTGCCCCTCCGCGTCCGGATGTAGCCGATGACCTTGAGACCGCGCGCTCGGCAGTCGTCGATCGCGTGCACGTAGTTGACGTCCCGCCCGCTGCCGGGGCCGGAGTTGGGGTTGATGACGATGAGGGAATCCGGCCGCGCGTTGTCCACCATGCGCTGCCACCGGCTGTTCTGGTGGGTGAAGTCCGGGTAGAAGAACGCGGGGATGAGATTCCGCTGCTCCGTTTCGGCGAGCGGCGGGATCGGATCCGCGCCCTGCAGTCGTTCACGTTGGCCGGAGTCGACCATGACGTCCTCCCATGCTTCGGATGTTGGCGCTATCGGTACGGGCGGCCGGACGCACCGAGAGGTGCGCGACCGCCGCGAGGGTGCGGGTCACGAGCGCGGGCGCCGGGACCCTGGGGGCGGGCATGCGGGCCGCGCGCGGACGCGGGACCGTCCCGGAGGGAAGAAGCGCCATCGCTCACCGCCTCGCTCTGGGACCCGCTTCCGCGCGGGCCACGGCCGCCCTGCGACCACTCGCGGCTCGACGATGCGTCCCTGCACCTCGACGCCTGCGGTGGCTGTCCTTCCTTTCTAGAACATCCCGCGCCGATCAGCGGCTGCGATCACACCGGCTTTCGGGGCTCGGGCGCGACGAAACGCCGAGGACGGTACTGAGGCGTGCTCGGCCGCGTACTGGCGCCGGTCGACCGATCCGCACCATAGACCGAGGAAAAGCTGAGCGCTAGTCATGTTTTTCCGGGCCGGTGTTGTTTAGCATTGCCGGAAATCGGGGCCGTCAGGGGGAACGGCCCGCGATCGACCTAGTAACGCGACGGAGCGAAACAGGAGACACCCGTGACATCCCTCAGGAATGCGACCGGCATGGCGGCGATAGCCGCCCTGCTCATCGGCGGATCGATCGCCGGCCCTGCCTCACCCGCCTTTGCGGACCACACCCGCCAGCACACCTGTGATCAGGCGGGTGGTGTTTACACGGCCGGGGCGACGCCCGGCGCGGATCGGTGCGTCGTCACGACGTCAACCTCGGTGACCGGCCCGTTCGGTGCGCCGACCACCACCTTCAGCGAGCCGGTGCCGGACGGCACCTCTCCATTCTTTGTCGACACGCCGTCGATGCCGGTCGGTGCGCCGACCGTGGAGGAGGAGACGCGCGATGTGGGTGAGCCGGTGGTCGTGGAGACCGCCCGCGTGGGCACTCCCGTCGTGGAGTCCGAGGAGCGGGATGCCGGCGAAGCGGTGGCTGTTCCCGTGGTGGTCCCCGGCACGCCCGTCGTCACGACCCGAACCGAGGAAGGGACGCCAACGTCGACGCAGGCCCCCGGCTACCGGAACTGCAAGCCCGTGAACAGCGGAAAGGGCGACGGCAAGGGTGACAAGGGATCACCGAAGGTCGAGCGGTGCGAGCGAACCGTCGTCACGACCACGACGACGCCGACCACGGAGGTCACGACCGTCACCACCCCGCAGGAGCGCGTGACCACCACGACCCAGCCGCGGGAGACCGTCACCACGACCACGACGCCCAGCACCGAGGTGTTCACGTCGACCCAGCAGCAGGAGAGCTGCGTCACCACGACCCAGGCGACCCAGTTCACCCGGACGACGACGCAGAACACGACGCAGACGCGTTCCGTGTCGTACCGCCAGCGGACGATCACCACGACGACGACCAGCACGTACCGGTACATGGGCAACGGCCAGTTGGTCCTCGTGGTCTTCCCCGTGGCGGACAACCCGAGGGTGACGACCCGTACGACGGAGGCTGAGCCGCTCGTGACCAACTTCCAGCAGGCCGGTCCGCCCATTGTGACCGTCGAGACCCGTGCCGGCGACAGCATCGTGAACACCGTCTGCACGCCGATTGCTCCGGAGATCACGGTGACGGAGGGGGAGACGACCTTCGCCGAGGAGGTCGTGGTCACGCCGGCACCCCCGCAGGTCACCGAGACCCGCGAGACGCTCGACCCGATCGTCACCGAGTCCCGCGCTCCCGGCGAGCCCGTCGTCACGACGAGCACGCGTGGCACCGGCAAGACCTGCTACAACAACCCGTCGACCTCGGACCAGCGCAAGAACCGCTGCTAGGACGACGCAAGCGCTGAGGGGGTGGAGGATCTGGGCCTCCGCCCCCTCGTTCGGCGTCCGTGGTTCCCAGCCCCTGTAGTCCCTGCCCCTGTGGTCGCTGCCTCCGATCCGCTCCTGCCCAGGCAGGAGGATTGTGCCCAGCTTGAAGCTGCGCAGGATCCTTCTGCCTGGGCAGGGGAGTCGGTGAGCGGGCGGCAGCCGAGGGCGGACATTCCGTTCGAACCAGTTTCCTAGGGCCGCGTCACGCGGGGGAAGTACCTCGCGAAGACGTCCTGGTAGCGCGAGCCGGCGATCTTGGCGAAGGTGTGCAGGACGTGCGCGTCGGCCCCGACGAGAACGCGGGCGCGATTGCGCTGGACGCCGCGGATGATGATGCGCGCGGCCCGCTCCGGGCTGGTCCTCGCCAGCTTCTCGTCGAAGTGCCGGTTCGCCGCCTGGATCTCCTCGGCGGTCCTCCCGCCCGTGTTCCTGGCACTCCGGGCGATCCCGGTGCGGACGCCGCCCGGATGCACGACCGTCACGCCGACCGGAAGGTGCGCGACGAGCATCTCCTGCCGAAGGGCCTCGCTGAGCCCGCGAACCGCATACTTCGACGCGTTGTACAGGCTCTGGTTCGGCACGGACAGCAGGCCGAAGAGCGATGAGATGTTCACGAGGTGGCCGTCGCCCGAGGCGATGAGATGGGGGAGGAACGCCTTGGTCCCGTGCACGACCCCCCAGAAGTTCACGCCCATGATCCACTCCATGTCGTCGTACCCGACGTCGGCGAACGACCCGTCGAGGGCGACGCCGGCGTTGTTGATGACGACGTTCACCCGCCCGAAGCGCGCCGCGATCGACTCGGCGTAGCGCCCGACCGCCTCCCGATCGCTCACATCGAGCAGCTCGCTCTGCACCGCCGGGGCACCCGCGCTCCTGGCGCGGTGCGTCGTCTCAGCGAGACCCGCCTCGACCACGTCGGAGAGCGCGAGGATGGAGCCCCTCGCCGCGAGATCGAGCGCAAGCGCGCGCCCGATGCCGGATCCCGCGCCCGTGATGACGACGACCTTGTTCGCGAGGTTCTTCATCTACACGTCCTAGCACGCCCGGCCTCCCTGAGGACGGAGGGAGCGAGGAGAGCCTGGGCGAGGCTGCGCCGACACGGCGGGCAAAGGGCGTGTTCGTGTGGTCATTGTCAAGCACCCTTGACTACGCACGGCCCGTCAAGCATGCTTGACGATGACAAGCACGCTTGACTATGCGCGAGCTCCGGGAGGCGGCATGAGGAACGACCTCCGCGACCTGCGGGTCGCCGCCGGCCTGTCGCAGAGGGAGCTCGGCGAGCGGCTCGACGTCTCGCGACAGACGGTCAATTCCATCGAGACGGGGCGGTACGACCCGTCCCTGCCGCTCGCCATCGCCATCGCCCGCCACTTCGATCGATCCGTCGAGGAGATCTTCCATGTCGACTGACCAGCACACCGCCAAGCAGAAAGCCCTTCTGCTCGGCGTCGCCCTCACCCTCCTCGCGGTGATGGCCGCCACCGGCCTGCTGCTGCGGGAGTATGCGCCTGGGAACATGGGCAACGGTTTCCTAGCCGGCGCGGCCGTGACCCTCCTGGCCGCGGGAGTCACGGTGTGGCGCACCGCCCGGCGACCCGCACGCGCCACCACGTTCGAGCGGGCCTGGACGCAGACCGGCGACGAGCGCGACGACGCGGTGCTGACGCGGGCCCTCGCGGTGGTCGGGCTGCTTTCGGTCCCGCTCACCGGCGCGGCGACCATCACCATCGCTCTGGGTGCCTCCGTCGAGATGGTGCTCGCGCTGCTGCTCGCGGCCGAGATCCTGGCGGGCGCCGTGGCCTTCGCGGTAATCAACAGGAGGAGCTGAGGCCGCCGCAACCCACCGCGCCCCTAGTCGGCGGGGAACGCGACCTCGAGCCCGAGCCAGGCAGCGAGATCGGAGATCTCGGCGCGCACGGCGGACTCCATCTCCCCGCTGAACGGGACGTCTCGGTGCAGGGCGGAGACCTTAAGGACGCCGGTCTTGCGATCGGCCGTCGCGTCGAGCTTGCCCACGAGCCGATCCTCGTGCAGCACCGGGAGCGCGAAGTACCCCCAGCGACGCTTGGCCGCGGGCTTGTACATCTCGAGGATGTACTCGAAGCCGAAGAGCTGCTCGGCCCGCACCCTGTCGTGGATGAGGCGGTCGAACGGCGAGAGCAGGGCGGTGCGCCCCTCGAACGGACGGTCGAGGTAGGCCGAATGCACGCGCCAGAGCCCGGGGACGCCCTCCACCTCGGCCTCTTCGCCGGCATCTCCGACGTACGGCGACTCCCCGGGGATCACGGGACCCGTCGATCGCGCGATTCCGAGCGCGGCCAGTCGACGCTCGTTGCGGTACGCGATGGCGGAGGCGGCGTCGAGGGTGGGGGCGGCCGAGGGGTACACGCGTCCCGGGAGGTCCCAGTAACGCTCACGCCCTTTGCGGCCGGAGATCGCGACCTGCCCGCGGTGGGCGAGCAGCTCGAGCATCTTCGTGATGTTGCGGTTGTTCGTCCATCCAGCCGACGGCCACGGTTCGACGCTCGTGTCGGGGATGTCCCGCGACAGGAGCGGGCCTCGCTCCTCGAGCAGGGCGAGGATGTCGCGCCGGAACGAGTCGTTCGCCTCCAGCCACCGCGTCGAGGATGGGTGCGCCGGCGCATCGAGCAGCACGGCGGGCACATCCCGCACCGGCCGGATGTAGGCGACCGTCTCGACCAGGGTCCGGTCGCGCTCGAGGGCGGCCACGAGGTCGGCGGGCCGGTAGCGGGAACCGAGCCGGCTCCACAGCACAAGGTCGGCGCTGGGCGCGATGGCCGACGTCGGATCGATCTGCAGGATGGTCAGCCGGTCGACCACCTCGACGATGCCGGTCGGCCGCGGCAGATCCAGTGCCTGCGCGTGCACCGCGATGCGCCGGGCCGCGTCGAGGCTGAGTCGGTGAGCCGCCATGCCGCCGACCCTAGCGGGAGCGGCGGACGCACCGAAGCCCGGGGGCGGTCTGGGCCGCCCCCGGGCTTCGTCACGGGGTGAAAGGGTGCTTAGTCGATCCGTCGGCCGTGCCGGTCGGCGTCCTCGTTCGTGTCTCCGTCAGCGTGCGGTCAGGCGTCCCGGCGCTTCAGCAGCAGGGCACCGCCGACGAGCGACACGGCTACCCAGGCGAGCACCACGAGCGTGTTCTGGCCCTGATCGAGGCCCTCGCCGCCCAGGCTCGGCGTGTACATCCCGGTGCCGGCGTTGGCGAACAAGTACGGCATCAGGTCGTTGGCCCACTCGGCCTGGGTGAGCGCCGCGATGAGGCTGACGATGGTCGGAAGGAGCAGGATCGTGCCGAGCGACGCCGCGATGCCGCCCGCGCTGCTGCGCAGAATGGTGCCGAGGCCGAGGGCGAACACCGCGACGAGCGCGAGATACAGCGCCGCGAGCAGGAGATTGCCGATCAGTGCGCCGTCGCCGTAGTCCGCCTCGACGCCGCTGGCGGCGAGGAGCGGCGACGCGATCAGCAGGGAGCCGAAGACGCTGATCAGACCCACGACGAACGTCGTGACGAACAGCACCAGGGCTTTGGCGGCCAGGGCGGGGAGGCGCTTCGGCACCGCGGTGAGCGTCGAGCGGATCATGCCCGTCGAGTACTCGCCGCTGATGGTCAGCACCCCGAGCACGCCGACGATGAGCTGACCGAAGTAGATCCCGAACGTCGACGCCTGCAGCACGATGCTCGTCTGCATCTCGGCCGGCGGGGCGGCACCGTCGAAGTCGATGGTCGCCGCGAGCAGCAGGGCGATCGCGAAGGACACGACCACGATGATCGCGTACGACCACACGGTCGATCGCACGCTGCGCAGCTTGATCCACTCCGAGCGGAGGATGCCGACGGCGGAGAGGCGGGGCAGGGACGCGGCGGACGGGCGGGCGGTCATCGTGGCGCTCATCGGGCGACCTCCTGGTACTCGGTGGTGCCGGTTCCGGTCGCGGCCGCGGGATCGGAACCCGCCGCTCGTCCCGTCGGCCCCGCTCCTCCGGCGTGGTACTCGACGTCGTCCTGGGTGAGCTCCATGTAGGCCTCCTCCAGCGACGCGGCGACGGGCGTGAGTTCGTGCAGCGGGATGCCCGCGCCCGCCGCGGCGTCGCCGATGTCGGCGGCCGTGAGGCCGGTGACGCTGAGGGCGCCCTGCTCCGTCGGGGTGACGGTCACGTCCGGTCCGCGCAGCAGCGCGGCGAGCCGGTCGGCCTGCGGGCTGCGCAGGCGGACCGACGTGCGGGTCGAGGCGGCGAGGATCTCCGCGACGGGGGCGTCGGCGAGGATCCGGCCGCGGCCGAGCACGATGAGGTGGTCGGCCGTGAGCGCCATCTCGCTCATCAGGTGACTGGAGAGGAAAATCGTGCGGCCCTCGCTCGCCAGGTGGCGTGCCAGGTTGCGCACCCACATGACGCCCTCGGGGTCGAGGCCGTTGACGGGCTCGTCGAGGATGAGCGTCGCCGGGTCGCCGAGCAGGGCGGCCGCGATGCCGAGGCGCTGGCCCATGCCGAGGGAGAACCCGCCCACGCGCTTGTTCGCGACGGACTCGAGCCCCGTGAGGGCGATGACCTCCCGGACGCGGGCCTTGCCGATGCCGTGCGTTGCCCCCATGGCGAGCAGGCGGTTGTAGGCGCTGCGGCCGGTGTGGATCGCCTTCGCGTCGAGAAGCGCGCCCACCTCCCGGAGCGGGGCGGCGTGCTGCGCGTAGGCGCGCCCGTTCACGGTGACCGTGCCCGCGCTCGGCCGGTCGAGTCCGACGATCATGCGCATCGTCGTCGACTTCCCCGCACCGTTCGGCCCGAGGAAGCCCGTCACCACCCCCGGTCTCACGGTGAATGTGATGTCGTCGACGGCGATCTTGCTGCCGTAACGCTTGGCTAGTCCCTCTGCCCGGATCATAGTTCGAGCCTAGGGAGCGGCCCCGGAGGGCGAATCCGCCGAAGGGATGAACAATGCGGCGCCCGCCTCATCCCTCCGGCGGGTGGCGCCGTACGTCGACGCGCCATGCCGCGCCCGTTCGATCCCTCCGGCCGTCCACCCCTCCTCCGACATCCCTATCCCTCCTGCGTCGGCCGCCGTGACACACTCGGGGTGTGTCCGCACCAGACGAGCCGAGCCGCGTCGAGCGTGTCGGCGACACCGTGCGGCGGCCGCGGCAGCGCTGGACGCCGGCGGTGCACGCGGCCCTGCGGCACCTCCGGGCCGCGGGCCTGGTCGAGGCGCCGCTGCCCCTCGGCGTCGATGAGCAGGGGCGCGAGGTGCTCGAGTGGATTCCGGGCGACCCCGGCCCCGGCTGGGCGAACGTCGTGCCGCACTCCGGGCTGGAGGCGATGGCGCGGCTGCTCAGGCGCGTGCACGACGCGGGACGCGGATTCGTGCTGCCGGAGTCGATGACTTGGGCCGACCTCGAGGCGCCGCGGTCGGGCGAGGTCATCTGCCACGGCGACTTCGGGCCGTGGAATCTCGCCTGGCGCGACGGGTCGCCGGTCGGCGTGTTCGACTGGGACCTCGCCTACACCGGTGATCCGATCGACGACGTCGCGTACGCGCTCGACTACGTCGCCCCCTTCCGCACCGACGAGCTGGCGATGGAGTGGCTGGCGTATCCGGGTCCGCCGGACCGCGCGGCGCGCATCCGCGTGTTCTGGGCGGCGTACTCCGGCTCGCAGGCGACACCCGAGATCGTCGAGGGGCTCGTCGATGCGGTGCTCGCCCGGCAGCGCCGCACGCGGGCTCTCGCGACGCGGCTCGCCGAGGAGGGCATTGAGCCGCAGGCGACGTGGCTGCGCGAGGGGCGCGAACGGGTCTGGGACGAGCAGGAGGAGTGGGTCCTGGCTAATCGGGCCGCGATCCTCGCAGGCGCCTGACCGCGATCGATCCTTCGACCGCGTGTCCGGCGGCTCGGGTCAGACCGCGCGGGCCACGAGGATGATCTCGGCCGAGTCCGCCTGGAGGGGCCGCCGGTCCCACCCGCCGAAGGTCTCGGCGATCGCGAAGCCGGCGTCGGTGACGCTCGCCTCCAGCTCGCCGAGAGTGCGGAAGCGAAGGCGGTTCGCCGCCGCGAGCTCCACACCGGTGTCGAGGAAGCGGTAGTGGAGCGTGCAGGAGACGACGCCGTCGTCCACGTCGTCCACCCCGGTCCAGGTCTCGATCCGGCCCGCGACGGGGTCGACGCTCACGCGCCGCGTGCCGTCCGCCCAGGCCTCCCACTCCCGCATCGCGGGGTTGCGCGTCTCGAAGGCGAGGGTGCCGCCCGTCCGCAGCGCCCGGCGGAGGTCGGTCAGTGCCTGCCGCCAGCTCTCGTCGGTCAGGAAGAACTGCGCGACGTGACCGGAGAGGAACGCGAGGTCGATGCCCGCGGCGCCGAGCAGCGCGGTGTCGCCGGCGAGGAACGTGGCCCGGTCCTCGCCGATCCTTCGTCGGGCGACGGCGATCATCTCCGTCGACGGCTCGAGCGCGGTGACGGCGTACCCGCGGTCCACGAACTCCCGCGTGATGAGGCCGGTTCCGCATCCCACGTCGATGACCGATCGCGCCCCGAGGTCCTCGGCGAGGCGGAGATAGAACGCGGGTTGCGTGCCCGAGTCGTACGCGTTGAGGGTGTCGTAGACGGCGACGAGCCGGGGGTCGGTGAACTCGGCGGAGAGCGGCACCACCACATCGTAGGACCGCGGACCAAGGCGGGCTGCTGCGAGCGCTAGTCTGCCGCCGGCCGTCGCGCGGCCAGCGCCTCCCGGAGCGCCGCCTCCGACTCGGTCGAGCTGTCGAAGCGCCAGTCGACCTCCTTGTCGGCGTTGAACCAGACGACCGCCTCGACGTCGAGCTGCGATGACAGGTAGGGGATGAGGGTCCTGATCCACGCAGCCTTGTCGCCACCCACCTCCGCCGACGCGGTCTCCGCGATGAGGATGGGCTTGCCCGGCGCCACGGAACGCAGGGTCTCGAGCGGCTTCCCGAACAGCTCCGCCGGCTCCTCCCAGGAGGTCCACGACGACGACGTGCCCCAGTTGTAGCCGTCGAGCGCGACGACGTCGACGTAGGAGGATCCCGGATACAGGGTCTCCATCGGCGGCATGTCGTCGGTGGGAACCGACGGCGACCACACCCACCGCACGTTGGTCGCTCCCGCGCCCTCGACGAGGTCGTGCACGTGCCGCCACGCGGCGACGTAGTCCCCGCGGCGGTTGCCGTTCACCCCGTCCGTCCACGGGTACCAGGGGCCGTTCATCTCGTGTCCGTAGCGCAGCAGCACCGGCTCGCCCCACTCGGCGAGCGCCTGGCCCCACGCCGCGATCATTCCGTCGTGGTCGCCCGCGACGATCCGGTCGCTTGCGAAGCGCGGCTGATCGACCCCCTCGCCCCAGGCCCAGGGTTCCCAGGTGATCAACGGGGTCGCGCCCCGCGCCGCCGTCGCCTGGAGCGAGGCGATCGGCGGGGGCTGCGCGAAGTCCTCGTACCACATGAGGATCGACGGGTGCTCGCCGAGCGCCGCGGCTGCGGCGTCGAGCTCGTCGCTCGCGGTGGGGCCGCCCGGTGTCATCAGACCGAGGCGAAGGGGCGGCCGGTTCGCGATCCTCGCCTCCGCGACCTCGATCAGGGCCGCTGCTGTGACGGCCGACCCGCACAGCACGAGCAGGATCACGAGAAGGGCTGCACGGACGCGTCTCCCCGTCATCTGTTACCCACGCATCCGATTCTGCCGGGGCCCGGCACCGCGCGCATGTCGCGTTGCGGGGATGTCGCGGATCCTGCCGGCTCAGGCGGCTCACCCCTGCCCAGGCACGCGGATCCTGCCCATTCAGGCGGCTCGCCCCTGCCCAGGCACGCGAATCCTGCCCAGGTAAAAGCTGGGCAGGATTCTTCTGCCTGGGCAGGGGCCCGGTGAAGGCGAGTACGCGGGGCCGGACGCCCGGTCACGCGACGCCGGGTCACCAGGCGCCGGGTCAGGCCCCGTCGCGCACGTTGCGGACGAAGTTGGTGACGTTCGTGCGCAGGGCCTCGATTCGGCGCAGCCGCTCGGCCTCGAGATCGAAGCCGACGTACGCGAGCGTGGGACGCCGCCGGACGTTCACCGAGCATTCGAAGTTCGCGCACACGAGGGTGCCGACGGTGTTGCCGCTGCGGCCCGCCTCGCCGGCGCGCTTCGCGCCGAAGAAGGTGACCGGGCTGGGCAGCTGCACGTCCTCACACCACGAGCACTGCGCTCGTCCGCGCGGGGCCTGCTGCGCCTGCCGCAGCAGCACGCCCACCGGCTCGCCGTCTATCTCGGCGAGGACGTAGCCCAGGAGGGGCAGCTTCGGGTCGCGCCAGCCGAGGTAGTCGAGGTCCTGCCACGGAACGGCGTCGAGATTGGCGGGAAGCACGAGCGCCTTGCGCTCGCGCAGGGATGCGTTGACGAAGGACGCGCGAATGCGGTCCTCGGAAAAGAGGTTCATGAAGAGATATGCCTGTCTGCTCGCCCGCGCTCGGAAGGGCGCGGGTCGGGAAAGAGATCGGAAGGGTCCGTCGCCGGTGCTCGGGCTTCACCCCGCGGCGTTACCTCGGCTATGGCCTGCGGTTCCGCTCAGGGCCGGCACGCGGCGGATGAATCGCGTGGGAACGCGGGTAACGATCGGCCGACGGCTATCTCGGGTCGGCGCAGGGCGCGCCGACGACCTCCTTGCGCCCGATGGGCAGACGAGGGGAGGGACGATTCACCCGAGCGAGTGTAGTCGACCGCGCCGAACGCGCCACCTCGGAATCGTGTTCCCTCGGTTAGCGGTGAAGCAACCGCTACGGTGGCGGCATGGCAGGGGTCTCCGCGGTCGCTTTCGACCTCGACGGCACGCTCCTCGACCACCGGGCCGCGTCCGCGAGCGCCTTCACGCAACTCGTGCGTGAGCTGGGCGGCACGGCGACGCCAGGCCTGCAGCAGGCCTGGTGGGACGCCGAGGACCGGCACTTCGAGGCCTGGCGGCAGGGCCGGATCAGCTTCGATGAGCAGCGCCGCCGCCGCCTGCGAGAGGTGCTGCCCCTGGTCGAGAGCGCGAGCGCGAGCGGAGGCGGGCTCGGCGACCGTGGGCTCCACGACGGCGTCCTCGGCGGCCGAGAGATGAGCGACGAGCGGCTGGACCGGATCTTCGACGTCTACCGGGCTGCCTACGAGTCGGCCTGGTGCGTGTTCCCGGAGGTGGTCGCCGTGCTCGACGCCGTGCGCTCGGCCGGGATGTCCGTCGGACTGCTGACGAACGGTTCCGAGCGGCAGCAGGAGGAGAAGCTCGCTCGCACGGGGATCCGCGACCGGTTCGACGTCGTGTGCACGTCGGAGAGCGTCGGCCTGGCCAAGCCGGACCCGGGAGCCTTCGCCGCCCTCTGCTCGCGGCTGGGCGTGCCGCCCGCCGATGTGCTGTTCGTGGGTGACGACTATCGCGCGGACATCCTCGGGGCGCGGGCGGCCGGGCTGCGCACCTACTTCGTCGACCGCTCCGGCGCCCGCCGGGGAGACGACGGCGAGAGAGACGGGGCCTCGCACCCTGACCTGCTCGGCATCCTTCCGCTTCTGGCCTGACCCGAACTCGTATCCGCCCCCGCACGCTCCCCTTCCGCCCCTGCCCAGGCAGGAGCATCCTGCCCAGGGCGAAGCTGGGCACGATGCCTCTGCCTGGGCAGGGGCGAGGGGACAGGGGACAGGGGCAGGGGCGAAGGGGGTCGCAACTGGACGGGAAGCCGCATCACGTTGGCGAAGCTTGGAAAAGTTTTTTCGGAAATCGAATTGAAACGGCCGAGAAACATCCATAGGCTTCCATCAGTCGCATGGATGATGCGGCGGAGACGTACGGGCCAACGACGAAGTTGAACCTCCTCGGAGCGCTGTCGCAGGCCGGAAGGTGGTGTGACCGTGGCAATCGCCGTTGATCGTGTCCCGCGGAGCGGCACCGTGGCGCGCTCGCCGCTGGAGCGTCGCGAGGGCCGGGCGGGCTACGTGCTCATCGCGCCGACGACGATCCTGCTCATGGTCTTCTACCTGTTCCCGCTGGCGCAGACCGTCGTCTACAGCTTCACGGACTGGAACCCGGGCACCGGCACCATCGGGAACGTGGTGGGCGCGCAGAACTTCGTCGACGTGCTCACGAACGCCGAGTTCCTCCGGGCCGCGGGCAACACGGCGCTCTACGTCGTCGTCGTCGTGCCCTGCTCGCTCGCGCTCGGGCTGTTCTTCGCGGCCCTCCTGGCAACGCCGTTCCGGGGGCGCGGCCTCTATCGCACCCTCATCTTCACGCCGTACATCGCACCGATCGTCGGAAGCGCGCTGATCTTCAGCTACCTGCTCACCCCGCTCGGCGGGCTGGTGAACAACGGGCTCGGTCTGTTCGGCTTCCAGCCCATCGCGTTCCTCACCTCCGAACCGTGGGCCATGGTGTCGGTGATCGTCTTCTCGATCTGGCAGCTCGTGGGCTACACGATGATCATCTACTCCGCCGCGCTGTCGAACGTGCCGCCCAGCTACTACGAGGCGGCGACGATCGACGGCGCCGGCCCGGTGCGCCGCTTCTTCTCGATCTCGCTGCCCCTGGTCGCCCCCACGAGCGGCTTCCTCGCCATCACCGGCCTGATCGGATCACTGCAGGTCTTCACGCAGGTCTACGTGCTCACCGGCGGCGGCCCGCTCGGCTCGACGGAGACGCTCCTCTACTGGATCTACCAGCAGGGCTTCGTGTTCTTCCAGGGCGGACCCGCCAGCGCGGGCGCCGTCATCCTGCTCGCGGTCGGCATCCTCGTCTCGGTCATCCAGCTCAAGGTGCTCGCTCGGCGCGACAGCGTCGAGCTGGCGTGAAAGGCATCTCGTGACTCACGCTGTCGCTTCGGCCCCTCTCGCCGAGAACGCGCCCGCCGGCTCGACCCGGGGACCGGGCACCGGCGGAGGCCGGGATCACCGCCGCCATCGTCCGCTCGGGGTGCGGGCGCGCAAGCTCGCCCCGGCGATCGCCCGGCACGCCATCCTCATCGTCGCGTCCCTCATCTTCTTCGGGCCGTTCGTGTGGATGCTGCTGACGAGCGTCAAGTCCTCCAGCGAGGCGCTCTCGTTCCCCCCGACGTTCCTGCCGCGCGAGTGGCACTTCGAGAACTACAGCGACCTCTTCGACGTGGCGCCGTTCGGGATGTACTACCTCAACAGCGCGGTCGTGACGGTGTTCACGACGCTCGGTCAGGTGCTCACCAGCCTGGCCGCCGGGTACGCGTTCGCCCGGCTCAAGTTCCGCGGCAGCAACGTCATCTTCGTCGTGCTGCTCGCGGCTCTCCTCGTGCCGTTCGAGGTCGTGTTCACGCCGCTGATCAGCCTGCTGTCGTCGCTCGGCTGGCTGAACACCTACCAGGGCCTGATCGTGCCGAACGTGCCGTCGATCCTCGGCGTCTTCCTCTTCCGCCAGTTCTTCTCGTCGTTCCCCACCGAGATCGAGGACGCCAGTCGCATGGACGGCGCGGGGGTGTGGCGGCGGTTCCGCTCGATCATGGCACCCATGGCGACGCCGATGATCGGGTCCTTCGCGATCCTGTCCTTCGTCTACAACTGGAACAACTTCTTCTTCCAGTTCCTCGCGGTCAACCGCACGGAGTTCTTCACCGTGCCGATCGGCCTCGCGCAGCTGCAGTCTTCCCAGGCCGCCACCAGCTTCAACCTGCTCATGGCGGGGTCGACGCTCGCGATCCTTCCGGTCTTCCTGGTCTTCCTCCTCTTCCAGCGCCAGATCGTCACGGCCATGTCCGGGGGCCTGCGCTAGCCGCGTCCCCCCGCACCGCACCTCGCTTCTCCCCTCCCTTCCCTTTCGGTCCCTTCCAGCAGATCCAGTGATTCACGACAGGAGAGTCTCCCCATGACCCCATCCCACCGGCGCAACGCGCCCCGCCTCGCCCGAGGCGGCACCCTTCTCGCGGCCGCGTCCGCCGTGGGCCTCGTGCTCACCGGCTGCGCGGGCGGATCCGTCACCGGCAACAGCGCGGGAACGGGCGGCGACGGCGCCCCCGAGATCCTCGTCTGGACCCAGTACACCGGCGACGCGAGCAAGACCGTCGAGAAGATCGCGGACGAGTACAACGAGTCCCAGGACGAGTACAAGGTGCGCATCCAGTTCGGCGGCGAGGGCGACCAGTTCACGCCCAAGCTGCTCAACGCGGTGAAGAACGGGCAGGGGCCGAACCTCGTGCTCGGTGACAGCACGCCGCAAAAGCTGAGCCAAGTGGTCGAGACCGGCAAGGTGCTTCCGCTCGAGGACCTCCTCTCGTCGCCCGACTCCGAGATCACGGCGGACAACTTCACCGAGGGCATGCTCTCCACCGGGATCATCGACGGGACGATCTACTCGCTCCCGTCCGACGGCGGCGACTACGGGCTCATCTACAACAAGGCGATGTTCGAGGAGGCCGGCATCGACGCGCCGCCGGCGACCTGGGACGAGGTCGCCCAGGATGCGACGAAGCTGACGAAGGACGGCAAGTACGGCATCTACCTGCCCATCGGCACGGGCGAGTGGCCCGTCTTCACCTGGCAGTCGATGCTCTGGGGAGCGGGCGGCGACTTCCTCAACGAGGACAACACCGAGATCGCCTTCGACTCGCCCGAGGGCGTCGAGGCGCTCACCGTGTGGACCGACCTGGTCAAGAACGGGCAGGCCTACCCGCAGAGCCTCGCGACCGGCAGCGACAACCAGGGCATGGCCGCGTTCAGCACCGGCAAGGTCGCGATGATCATCACGGGCGCCTACAACCTGGGCCTGCTCGCCGACGGCGTCGGCGAGGAGAACATCGGCGTCGCGCCGTTCCCCACCCTGAAGGAGCCGGCGATGAACATCGGCACCGACAACTCCTACCTGCTCGACGGAACCGAGGAGCAGGAGGCCGGGGCGTGGGACTTCCTGCAGTACACGCTCTCGCCCGAGGTTCAGGCCGAGTGGGACATCGCCACCGGGTACCTGCCGACGAACAAGGAGACGACCGGAACGGAGACGTACCAGGCGTACCTCGAGGAGAACCCGCACATCGAGGTGTTCGTGAAGCAGCTCGAGTACGCGAAGGCCCGGCCGTCGATCCTCGCCTACGACCAGATCAGCAGTGCCCTCGCGACCGAGATCGAGAAGGCTCTGCTCGGCAAGGTGACGCCGGAGCAGGCACTGAAGACGGCCGCTGAGAACGGCCAGAAGGCGCTCGGCTGACGCCGGCCTGATTTGCTGGGGGAGGGGACGCACCGCGGACCCTCCCTCGGCCCCAGCATCATCGGGGCGCCGCCGCTCGGCGCGAGAACGTTGCAAGGAAGGACATCCGCCTCATGGGCAACTACACGGTCGGCCTCGTGGGGGCCGGCGGCATCGCCAACTCCCACCTCCCCGCATGGCTCGCGTTGGGGGTGGATGTCGTGGTTTTCTCCATCGACGGCGCGGCACCGGCGCTCGTCGAGCGCCACGGCGGCGGCCGGGTGGTGGAGTCCTACGAGGAGCTGCTCGCGGCGAGTGACGCGGTCGACATCTGCACCCCGACCTTCACGCACAGGGACCTCGTGATCGAGGCCGCCGAGGCGGGCAAGAACATCGTCTGCGAGAAGCCGCTCGCGCTCAGCGAGGCCGACACCGCCGAGATGATCGAGGCGTGCGACCGGGCGGGAGTTCAGCTCTACCCGGCGCACGTCGTGCGCTACTTCCCGGAGTACGTCGCAATGCACGACGCGATCGCCGACGGCGGCATCGGCACGCTCGCGGTGCAGCGGTTCCTGCGCGCCGGCTCCGCGCCCGCGGCCCCGTGGTTCTCGCAGAAGGAGCTGTCGGGCGGCCTCGTGATGGACCAGATGATCCACGACCTCGACTTCGCCCGCTGGAACGCCGGCGAGGTGACCCAGGTCTACGCGACCGAGTCGCCGTCGCTCCGCGAGGACGGCGCGCCGGAGCCCCTGACCGCGCAGGTCATCCTCACGCACGAGTCCGGCACCGTGAGCTATGTCACCGGCGTGTGGAGCCGCAGGCCCATCGCCTTCCAGACCCGGTTCGAGGTCGCGGGCGACGCGGGGCTCCTGCAGCACGACTCGCTCGGCAACCCGCCGATCGCCTTCAACGGCAGCACGGACGAGGTGTCCGGCTATCAGCCCACCACCCGGTTCAGCGAGAGCCCGTACCTGACCGAGATCCGCGAGTTCCACCAGGCCTTCCTCGGTGGACCGACCCCGCGCGTCGACGCGGCGGACGGACTCGCCGCCGTGGCCCTCGCGGCCGCCGCGCTCAAGTCGATCGAGACCTCCGCCCCCGTCACCATGGCCACGAACCGATGAAAGCCGAGCCCATGAAGATCGCCGTGATGTCCTTCGCCCACACCCACGCGGCCAGCTACGTGCGGCTGCTCGCCGGCATGCCGGGCATCGAGCTCCGCGCCTCCGACCCCGACCACGGCGACCGGCCGGCGGGGGAGAGCGGGGGAGCATCGCTCGCGGCCGAGCTCGGCGTCGACTACGTCGACAGCTACGAGGAGCTGCTCGCCTGGCAGCCGGATGCCGTGGTCGTCTGCTCCGAGAACACGAAGCACCGCGACGACGTGCTGCTCGCCGCAGCGGCAGGCGCTCACGTGCTCTGCGAGAAGCCGTTGGCCACGACGTCCGAGGATGCCGAGGCCATGGTGCAGGCCTGCGAGGACGCGGGGGTGAACCTCATGGTGGCCTTCCCCGTGCGGTTCTCGCCGGCGTTCCTGGCTCTGAAGGAGCAGTACGACAGGGGGCTCCTCGGCAACATCTACGGCGTGTCCGGCACGAACAACGGCAAGATCCCCGGCGAGCGCGCCTGGTTCACCGATCCGGCCCTCGCGGGCGGCGGCGCCCTCACGGACCACGTCGTGCACATCGCGGACATGTTGGACGCCCTCTTCGGCGGCGCGCCCGCCACGAGGGTGTACGCCACGGCGAACGACTTCTTCGGCGGCGACCCGCGGGTGGAGACCGGCGGCCTCGTGTCCATCACCTACGAGAACGGGGTCTCCGCGGTCATCGACTGCAGCTGGTCCCGCCCCGCGTCCTACCCCGTCTGGGGCGGTCTGACCCTGCACCTGGTCACGGATGCCGGGCTGGTGGACGTCAACCCGTTCGCCCAGCGCGTCGACGGCTTCTCCCAGTCCGCGAAGAACGCGCTGTGGCTCGGCTACGGCACCAACTCCGACGAGCTGATGCTCACCGAGTTCCTCTCCGCCATCCGGGAGGGCCGCCGCCCGCAGCCCGACGGTCAGCTCGGCTGCCGCACCGTGCGCCTCGTCGAGGCCGCATATCGGTCGGTCGACACGGGCGGTGTTGTGGAGACAACCCGGGACAGCGCCCGAGCGTGAGCGGGGACACGGGGGCCACGGCACCGACGCTCCCGGCGGGAGGCGCGAGCGGCACCGGTGCGCGAGGCGCGCGGGGGGCCATCTCCCTGGGCATCGACGTCGGCGGTACGAAGATCCACGCGGTGGCCATCGACCAGCACCGGCGCGTGCGGGCCGAGTACCAGCAGCCGTCGGGACAGGGGGACGCCGCGCTGCTGGAGAGCCTCGTGCACACGGTCGACGTCCTCGTGCAGCACGTGGGCATCGGCGTAAATGACGTCGAGTCGATCGGCATCGGGGTGCCGGGCCTCGTCGACCGTGCGACGGGGCGCGTGCGCAACGCCGTGAATCTCGGCGTCACCGACCTGGCGCTCGGTCCCCTGCTGTCCGAGCGGCTGCGGCTGCCCGTGACGCTCGAGAACGACGTGAACGTCGCCGCGATCGGCGCCTCCCTCGTCCGCACGCCCGCGGTCGGCTCGCTGGCCTACCTCAACGTCGGCACGGGCATCGCCGCCGGCCTCGTGCTCGGCGGGCGCGTGTGGCCGGGCGCCCGCGGCTTCGCCGGAGAGATCGGGCACGTGCCGCTGGACCACGACGGCCTGCTCTGCCCGTGTGGGCAGCGGGGCTGCATCGAGACCATCGCCTCGGGCTCGGGCATCGCGCGCGCCTGGCCCACCGTCCATCCGGTCCCCGTGCTCGACCTGCTCGACGCGGTCGCGGCGGGCGATCCCCGGGCGGTCGAGGTGTGGGGCAGGTTCACCCGCACGCTCGGGCGGGCGGTCCAGATGCTCGCCGCCGCCTACGACCCCGAGGCCATCGTGCTCGGCGGGGGGATCAGCCGCGTCGGCGCCCCGCTGCTCGACGCGGTCCGTGCCGCGCTACGCGAGCAGGCGACGCGGTCGGCATTCCTCACCGCCCTCGGCAGCGCGGACCGGCTGAGCCTGCTCGAGGACGCGGACCACGTCGCCCCGATCGGCGCGGCCGTGGTCGGAGCGACCCCCGCCGCCTGAGCCGCGGCTCCTGCGCGCGAGTGGGGGTCCTGCCCGGGCACGCACGTCCTGCCCAGGCACGGGGATCCCGCCCTTGCTGCGCCTGCCCAGGCAGGAGGATCGTGCCCAGCTTTTAGCTGCGCACGATCCTTCTGCCTGGGCAGGGGCGCGACGACGGTGGGGTGATCCTTCTGCCCGGGCAGGGGCGCGAAGCCAGGGGGCGCTACCGCAGACGGCGGACGGGCTGGCGCAGGATGGTCCGGAGCTTTTCTGAGGCGACCCTGCGGGGATCGCTCAGGTAGATCTCGTGGTGGTCGCCGGTCTCCTCAAGCCCCTCCGCGGGTAGGAACTCGTCGTGCAGCCGCGCGATCGTCGGGGCCTCCGCGTCGTACCCGCCGAGGTGGAGAGTCTGCACGCTGAGGCCCTCCTCGTAGTCGTCGACCCTGAGGTCGACCGCGCCGTGGCCCTTCGCGGCCGCCCGCTGCACGGCCTCCTCGAGTAGCCCCGCGTCCAGCCAGTCCGGCTGCCGGATCATCATGGTCCACGCCCAGCCGCCGCGGTGGGAGAAGTCGTGATCCTCGGACCGCCACAGCCCCTCGAGCGGGAGCACGACGTAGTCGCGACCCAGCTGTCCCCGACTGAGGAACTTCGCCGCGTAGCTGGCGGCGTAGAGCGCGGCCACCGCTGCCGAGTACTCGGGCACGGTGTTCGGATCACCCCGCCCGTCGGTCGCCAGGAACCGGAACGCCGGCACCTCGACGATCATGAAGACGCCCGGCTTCGGCGCGTACAGTTCGCGGCGCTCGGCGCGCAGGTTCACCTTGTCCATGCGTCGTCCCTCCCTTGAGCGCTCACCAGCCCAGCGGGAGCCCGAGGCGTCATTCGCGGGGGCGTCGACCCCGCCCGCGATCGCGCCCCGGACCGCCCAACCGACCGGTCAGCCGGCCGGTCAGTCGACGGAGGAGAGCAGCGCCGCGCGCGCCGACTCCCACGACCGGCTCATCACAGCCCAACCGGGTGAGGGCACCCGCCGGACCCGTCGCCCGGCGGGCGCGATCACTTCTTCGAGGCCGGGTCGTTGTCGCCGATGTGACCGGGGGCGTTCACGGACAGGACCCGCTGCACGAAGGCGCAGTACTCGTCCATGTAGTGCGCCAGGAAGGCCCTCGTGTCCTCGTTCTTGATCTCCCCGTCCTCGCCGAACGACTCCGAGTCGAAGCGGATGTACGCCTCGGGGGAGTTGAGCTGCGGCGCATCCAGGAAGCTCAGCACGCTGCGCATCGACGACTGCATCACGGCGGTCCCGATGCCGCCCGGGGAGGCGCCGATGATGCCCGTCGGCTTGCGGGCGAAGGAGTTCGTGCCCCAGGGCCGCGATCCCCAGTCGATGGCGTTCTTGAGCGCGCCGGGGATCGACCGGTTGTACTCGGGCGAGATGAACAGGATGCCGTCGGACGCCGCAATCGCGTCCTTCAGCGCCCGTCCCTCCGGCGGGAAGTCGGCGTCGAAGTCGGAGTTGTAGAGCGGCAGGTCCCGGATGGGGATCTCCGTGAAGTCGAGCTCCTCGGGAGCGACGCTGATGAGCGCCTTCGAGAGTGTGCGGTTGATCGAGTTGCTGGCGAGACTTCCGACGAAATAACCGATCCTGTACGCGGCCATGACCCTGATCCTTCCGAGCGTGGGCGGGGTGCCGCCTCGGGAGCGGCACCCCGCACCGGATGATGTGCTGTCCTGGCCCGGTCTAGCACCGGGCGGGCGGTCGCGCTAGGACGATCGAGGAGTCCGTCCGGCTCGCGTCCGTGGCTCCCGTGCGGCCGGTCCTCACGCTCGCACTACCGAGCCGACACCGCCTCGGCGGTGTGTCCGGTCCAGCTGTCCTCGCCCGCGACGTGCTCCGCGGTGGCGGCGCCCTCGGCGCGAGCCCGGGCGACGCGCTCGGCGTGCGACGGCGGGTTGCTCGGGACGCCCGCGGGGCGCTTGGACTCGTTCTCGCGGCGAAGGGCGGGCACGATCTCCTCGGCGAGGATGTCGATCTGCTCGAGCACCGTCTTCAGGGGCAGGCCGGCGTGGTCGATGAGGAACAGCTGGCGCTGGTAGTCGCCGACGTGGTCGCGCATGGCCGCGTAGCGGTCGATGACCTCCTGCGGCGATCCCACGGTGAGCGGCGTCTGCGCGGTGAAGTCCTCCATCGACGGGCCGTGCCCGTAGACGGGCGCGTTGTCGAAGTAAGGGCGGAACTCGTCCTTCGCCGCCTGCGAGTTCTTGCGGGCGAAGAATTGCCCGCCGAGACCGACGATGGCGGAGCTCGCCGGGCCGTGCCCGTAGTGCTCGAAGCGCTGGCGGTAGAGCCCCACCATCTGCTTCGTGTGCTCGACCGGCCAGAAGATGTTGTTGTGGAAGAAGCCGTCGCCGTAGTAGGCGGCCTGCTCGGCGATCTCGGGGCTGCGGATGCTGCCGTGCCAGACGAACGGCGGCACGCCGTCGAGGGGGCGCGGGGTGGCGGTGAAGCCCTGCAGCGGCGTGCGGAACGAGCCTTGCCAGTCCACGACCTCTTCGTCCCAGAGGCGGCGCAGCAGGGCATAGTTCTCGACCGCCAGGTTCAGGCCCTGCCGGATGTCCTTGCCGAACCAGGGGTAGACCGGACCGGTGTTGCCGCGGCCCATCATGAGGTCCATGCGGCCGTTCGAGATCACCTGCAGCATCGCGTAGTCCTCGGCGATCTTCACCGGGTCGTTCGTCGTGATGAGCGTGGTCGAGGTGGAGAGGACGATGTCCTTCGTGGTGCCCGCGAGGTAGCCCAGCATCGTGGTGGGGGACGAGGCGACGAACGGCGGGTTGTGGTGCTCGCCCGTGGCGAAGACGTCGAGCCCGGCCTGGTCCGCGTGCTGCGCGATCGTGAGGATCGCCCGCGTGCGCTCCGTGTCGTTCGGCGTGCGGCCGGTTGTGGGGTCGGTCGTCACGTCGCTGACGGTGAAGATTCCGAACTGCATTTCGCTACTCCTCGTTTCGATGCGTTTGCATACACCCACGCTAACCGGAGTCCCGGCGGAAGTATTCCCCCTCTTCGAGGCTCTGCCGAGGGCGACTGCCGGAGCCGGAGGCGGCCACGAAAGTCCTAGGCCGGCTGACGGCGACGCGGACTAACATCGCTGAGGTGATGCGCCCAGCTATGGCAACCGTCGGCGAACTCCGGGCCTCTGGCCACGTTCAGAAGAGCCTCCGCGCCGAGATCCGCGACAACCTCCTCTCCGCCCTCCGCGACGGCCGAGACCCGTGGCCGGGGCTGCACGGCTTCGAGTCCACCGTCATCCCGCAGCTCGAGCGGGCCCTGATCGCCGGGCATGACATCGTGCTGCTCGGCGAGCGCGGCCAGGGCAAGACCCGGCTGCTGCGCACGCTGCTCGGCCTGCTCGACGAGTGGTCCCCCGTCATCGCGGGCTCGGAGCTGGGCGAGCATCCCTTCGAGCCCATCACGACGGCCAGCATCCGCCGCGCCGAGGAGTTGGGCGACGCCCTGCCGATCGACTGGCGCCACCGCGACGCCCGGTACTCGGAGAAGCTCGCCACGCCGGACACGAGCGTCGCCGACCTCATCGGTGACGTCGACCCGATGAAGGTGGCCGAGGGGCGCAGCCTCGGCGACCCCGAGACCATTCACTTCGGGCTCATCCCGCGCAGTCACCGCGGCATCGTGGCCATCAACGAGCTGCCCGACCTCGCAGAGCGCATCCAGGTCGCCATGCTCAACGTGATGGAGGAGCGCGACATCCAGATCCGCGGCTACGTGCTGCGCCTCCCGCTCGACGTGCTCGTCGTGGCGAGCGCCAACCCCGAGGACTACACCAACCGCGGGCGCATCATCACCCCGCTGAAGGACCGGTTCGGCGCCGAGATCCGCACGCACTACCCAACGGAGCTCGTCGACGAGGTCGCGATCATCCGCCAGGAGGCGGACCTCGTCGCGGAGGTGCCGGACCACCTCGTCGAGATCCTGGCCCGCTTCACCCGGGCGCTGCGCGAGTCCGCCGCCGTCGACCAGCGCAGCGGCGTGAGCGCGCGCTTCGCCATCGCGGGCGCCGAGACGATCGCCGCGGCGGCCATCCACCGTGCGACCCGCCAGGGCGAGGATCACGCCGTCGCCCGTCCCGTCGACCTGGAGACCGCGGTCGACGTGCTCGGCGGCAAGATCGAGTTCGAGTCGGGCGAGGAGGGCCGCGAGGACGAGATCCTCGATCACCTGCTCCGCACCGCGACCGCCGAGACCGTGCGCGCCCACTTCCGCGGCATCGACTTCGGCGTGCTCGTCGAGGCCATCGAGAGCGGGGTCATGGTCACGACCGGCGAGCAGGTCACCGCCCGCGACTTCCTGGCCGGGCTGCCGGCGCTCGGCGAGTCCGACCTGTACGACCGCATCTGCGACGCCCTCGGTGCCCGGAACGACGGTCAGCGGGCCGGCGCCATCGAGCTGGCCCTCGAGGGCCTCTACCTCATGCGCAAGATCAGCAAGGAGAGCGGCGGGGGCGAAACCATCTATGGCTAGAGCCAACCGCCGGCTCACCCGCGCGGCCCGCTACGGCAGGTACACCGGCGGGCCGGATCCGCTCGCTCCGCCCGTCGACCTGTCCGAGGCGCTCGACGCCATCGGCGAGGACGTGATGGCCGGCTACTCGCCCGAGCGGGCGATGCGCGAGTTCCTGCGCCGGGGCGGCCGCGACCAGTCGGGCCTGGACGATCTCGCGCGCCGGGTGGCCGAGCGCCGGCGCGAGCTGACCCGCAAGCACAACCTCGACGGCACGCTGAAGGAGATCACGGAGCTCCTCGAGAAGGCGGTCCGGGCCGAGCGCGGGCAGCTGGCCCGGGACGTGGACATGGACGACGGCGACCGCATGCTGGCGGAGATGCAGCTCGCCAACCTGCCCGCCTCCCCGGCGGCGGCGGTCAGCGAGCTGAGCGGATATGACTGGCGCAGCCGCGAGGCCCGCGAGAACTACGAGAAGATCAAGGACCTGCTGGGCCGGGAGATGCTCGACCAGCGCTTCGCCGGCATGAAGCAGGCGCTCGAGAGCGCGACGGACGCCGACCGGGCCGCCATCAATGACATGCTCGGCGACCTCAACGAGCTGCTCGAGGCGCACAGGCGCGGCGAGGACAGCCAGGAGCAGTTCGACGAGTTCATGGACAAGCACGGCCACTTCTTCCCGGAGGGGCCGCTGAACATCGACGAGCTGCTCGACTCGCTCGCCCAGCGCGCCGCGGCCGCCCAACGGATGCGCAACTCGATGACGCAGGAGCAGCGCGACGAGCTCGACGCGCTCGCGCAGCAGGCCTTCGGGTCGCCGGAGCTCATGCAGTCCCTCGCTCAGCTCGACGGGAACCTGCGGTCGCTGCGCCCGGGCGAGAACTGGGGTGGCTCGGAGCGCATGGACGGCGGCGAGGGTCTCGGGCTCGGTGACGGCACGGGCGTGTTCCAGGACATCGCCGACCTCGACGAGCTTGCCGACCAGCTTTCCCAGTCGTACAACGGCTCTCAGCTCGACGACCTCGACCTGGACAAGCTGTCCCGCCAGCTCGGTGACGACGCGGCCGTCGACGCCCGCACCCTGCAGCAGCTGGAGCGGGCGCTGCGGGACTCCGGCACGCTGAAGCGCGGCACGGATGGGCAGCTCAAGCTGACCCCGAAGGCCATGCGCCAGCTCGGCAAGGCGCTGCTGCGGGACGTCGCGAAGCGGATGTCGGGGCGGCAGGGCAACCGCGATCTCCGTCAGGCAGGGGCGGCCGGCGAGGGCTCCGGCGCGACCCGCGAGTGGGCCTTCGGGGACACCGAGCCCTGGGACGTGCCGCGCACGATCTCGAACGCCGTGACCCGCAGCGCCGGCGAGGGCCGCCCGCTCGGTGGGGGAGTGCGGATCGAGATCGGCGACGTCGAGGTGCAGGAGACCGAAGCCCGCACCCAGGCCTGCGTCGTGCTGCTCGTGGACACGTCGTTCTCGATGGCGATGGACGGCCGCTGGGTGCCCATGAAGCGCACGGCGCTCGCCCTGCACACGCTCATCAAGAGCCGCTTCCGCGGCGACGATCTGCAGCTCATCGCTTTCGGGCGGCACGCCGAGGTCATGGACATCGAGCAGCTGACCGGCCTCGAGGCGCAGTACGAGAAGGGCACGAACCTCCACCACGCCCTCCTGCTGGCCAACCGCCACTTCCGCAAGCACCCGAGCGCGCAGCCGGTGCTGCTGATCGTCACCGACGGCGAGCCGACCTCCCACCTCGAGACGAGCGGCGAGGTCTTCTTCAGCTATCCGCCGCACCCCGTGACGGTCGCCTACGCGGTGCGGGAGCTCGACAACTCGATGCGGCTGGGCGCGCACACGACGTTCTTCCGGCTCGGCGAGGATCCGGGCCTGGCCCGCTTCATCGACGCCATGGCCAAGCGCGTGGACGGGACCGTGGTCTCGCCCGAGCTGGACGACCTCGGCGCGGCGGTGGTCGGTTCCTACCTCGGGTCACGGCGGGGCGACGACGGCTACGGAGGCTGGGGCGGCCGAGGCTGGGGCGGCGGGGCCGGCGGGCTGGGCGACGGCCTCTACCCGGGCCGCAGCGGCTGGTACTGAGCGGCGGCGATCACCAGGCGACGGCCTCATCCGGGCCGCCGCGGCCGGTTCTCACCGGCCATGATCACCGGTGGGTCAGAACAGCGGCCAGGGCACCGCGGGCATCCCGCCGGAGGGTGCGGGAAAGCGTCTTCTCGACCGGAGCCGGTCGCACCGGGCGGCGAGCGCGGCGATCTCGCCGTCGGTGATCAGGTCGGCCAGTGCCGCGCCCAGGTCGCCGGCGAGCCGAGCCGACACGCGCTCGACGCCGGCGAGCTCCTCCGCGGTCAACTCCTCGCCCAGCCAGCCCCACAGCACCGTGCGCAGCTTGTGCTCGACGTGGAAGGTGAGGCCGTGGTCGACGCCGTGGCGGTGGCCACCGGGCATCGCGAGCACGTGCGCCCCCTTGCGGTCGGCGTTGTTCACGACCACGTCGAACACGGCCATGCGGCGGAGGGCCGCGGAGTCCTCGTGGATGAGGGCGACCGTGCGGTCCTCCTCGTCGCTGCCCTCGAGCACCTGGCGCCAGCCGGCCTCCGGAACCTCGTCGACGAGCACCAGATCCACCGGATCCTGCTCCGGGTCGATCTCCTGCCAGAGCTGCACCATGCCGATGCCGAGCGGTCCCTCCCGCAGCCAGGTGCGGGGCACGATGTCCCAGCCGAAGGCCTCGGAGACGAGGTAGGCCGCGGCCTCGCGACCGGCGAGGGTGCCGTCGGGGAAGTCCCACAGCGGACGCTCGCCTCTGACCGGCTTGTACACCACCGCCACGGCGCCGATGCTGCCGAGGAACGTCGCGTTGGACGCCGTCGTGATTCGACCCCGGAGCTCGAGCTCGCCGCCCATCAGGTCGACGCCGTCCGCGTTGCCACCGGCATCGGCGCCGGAAGCGGCACCGAGGTCGGACGCCGGGTCGGGCTCCATCATCCGAGGTCGCCGGGCTGCGGGCAGACGTGCCCCTCCGGATCCATGGGGTAGCCGCACCGCGGGCAGCTGGGCCGCCCCGCGCCGACCACCTCGAGGGTGCGCTTCGCGAACGCGCGGGCCGTGCCGACCGGGATCCGCACCAGCAGCGCCTCCGGCGGCTCGACCTCGATGGGCTCGGAGTCGAACTCGTCGAGGTCGACGTCGTCCAGGTCGGCCATGGCGTAGGCCTCGATCACGATCTGGGCGGTCGTCGGATCCCAGCCGAGCCCCATGGCCGCCGTGCGAAACTGCGTGTCGAGCGGCTGCTCGAGCGGGTCGTTGTCGACGAGCTCGACGGGCGTCGAGTTCGGCACGCTGAAGGGGTTGCCCTCGGTGGCCCTCAGCTCGTCGAGCACCTCGTCGATCTTCTTGGCGAGCTGGGCGGACTGCTCCTTCTCGAGGGCGACGGTGACGATTCGGGACCGGGTGCGGGCCTGCAGGTAGAACTCGCGGGCCCCCGGTCGCCCCACGGTGCCGACCACGAGTCGATCCGGCCAGGCGAACTCATGGACGATTGTGGGCATGGGGATATTTTAGGAGCCCGGCTCGTCCGGTGCCTGGGCGCCGGCCCCACCGCCCACCGGTGCGTCGCCCTCGGCGGGGCGCGCGCGGAGCCAGGAGAGATCCCCGGAGTCCGTGTTGGTGGCGAGAACGCTCGGCCGGGCGGGTCCGTAGCGGATGATCGAGACCGACGCGGGACCGACGTCGATGCGCTGGAACAGGTCGAGGTGCATCCCGAGCGCGTCGGCCAGGATCGACTTGATGATGTCGCCGTGGCTCACCGCAGCCCACACGGCGCCGGGGCCGTGCTCGGCCTCGAAGGCCGCATCATGGCGGCGGATCGCGGCCACCGACCGCGCCTGCATGGCGGCGAGGGACTCCCCGCCCGGGAACACTGCGGCGGACGGCTGCGTCTGCACGACCGACCAGAGGGCCTCGGAGGCGAGCTCCTTGAGGGTGCGGCCCTGCCACTCGCCGTAGTCGCACTCGGTGATGGCCTTCTCGAGCGGCGTCACCGGCGACCCGGACTGCCGGTCGAGGATCACCCGCGCCGTCTGCCGGCAGCGCTCGAGAGGACTCGAGACGACCCCGACCAGCGGCACCGCGGCCAGGCGCTCCGCGGTGCGCAGCGCCTGCTTCCGGCCGTGCTCGTCGAGCCGGACCCCCGCGGTGCGGCCGGCCAGCACGCCGGAGGCATTGGCGGTGGTGCGGCCGTGCCGCACGAGGAGAACAGTAGCCATGCCGATCAGCCTAGGCAGGCGCGGCGCGCTGCAGAGCCACGGGTACGGCTCGCCGGAACCGCTGGCCGACGAGCCGGGCCTGGACAGGGCGGCGGATCGCCACCAGCATGAGCAGGTACGGCTACCGACCGACTCGATGATGAGAGCGAGAACCGATGGAACGCATGGCCACGGCCCCGACCGGCAAGGCACCCGCCGCGGTATTCACCGGCGACGTGTACATGACCCCGATCACCGTCCCGACGCCACCGTCGCGCCTCTTCGCGAGTCTGGTGCGATTCACGCCCGGCGCGCGCACCCACTGGCACTCGCACGCTGTCGGCCAGACCCTGTACGTCACCGAGGGCGTCGGCATCGTCGGCACCCGCGACGGGGGGTTGATCCGCATCCACCCCGGCGATACCGTCTGGTCGCCCGCAGGTGAGGAGCACTGGCACGGGGCCACCGCGACGAACCTTCTGTGCCACCTCGCGATGCTGGAGTGGAAGGAGGACGGCAGCGATCCCACCACCTGGCTCGAGGCGGTGAGCGAGGACGACTACCGCGCGGCGAACCAGCAGTAGCTCGGGAGGCGATGCCTGCTACTCCGACAGGTCGCAGACTAGGTGGATAGGTCGCGGGCGGGCGGCCGCGGCCCTGCCTCGTTACCGGAAGCTGTCCTGCTACCGGAAGCTGGGGGAGCGTAGCGCCGGGGCAGGATATTGAAGGCGAGCGGCGTCTCCTTCGCCAGGACGAACACCTCGATCGCGTGCTTGAGGAACGACTCGACCGGGGTGATCCCCTGCAGCATCAGGTCGATGTGGAAGTAGACCCACTGCTGCAGCCAGCAGGAATCCTTCGCCCAGATGAACGAGTGGATGATGCTGTTGCTGCTCAGCTGGCGCCGGGCGGCGCGTTCCATCCGGCGTTCGCTCCGCTCCTTCCGCACGCTGAGGTGATAGACAGCCAGGTCTGCCGAGTTGGTCGCCCGCATCGGTCCGAACGTCGTCCACAGAGCCGTCGACGACGCCAGGACCGGCAGAGCCGGCACGATGAAGTGGTTGTACAGCTTCGCGCGGGGGTTGAGGACGAACGGCCGGCCGTCCTTGGTCAGGGTGAGGGTGTCGATCCCGCTCCTGTTCCCGGTCGCCCAGATGACGACGTCGGCCGGAAGGCTGCCGCCGTCCGCGAGCACGACGGTATTCTCGTCGAATCGCACCGGGTTCCCGACGGTGAAGGGAACCTCCCGGAGCTCCCGGCGCTGCGTCGCGCACAGCAGACCGCCGTGGAAGTGCGTGAAGTCCGTGTGCGGCTGCCCCACGGTGTGCAGGTAACCGGACGACCAGTGCAGCACGGCGCCCAGCCGCTGCGAGACGCCGGTGTAGAGAACGGTCGCCAGGTAGGTGATGCCGCGGACACGGTTCATCGGTGATGCGTCGTGCAGCAACGACTCGAACCGGTAGAAGAGGTAGGGCTTCCGCATCACCCATGTGACGTTCTCGTAGCCTGCCCGGCGCAGGCCGAGCACGACGTCGCAGGACGCCTTGCCGCCCCCGATCACGACAACCCGTCGCTCGTTGCGCACGATGTCCTCGAGTTCCGCGGTCGAGAACTCGGTCGTGTGCAGCTGTCTGCCCCGGAACACGTCGGAGCCGGGAAGGTGCGGCACGTTCCCGAAGGCCGCCATCGACGCCCAGATGACCAGGTCGGACGGGTCGGACGTCGAGGTCGTCCCCGTGCGGGTGTCGGTGAGCGTCAGGGAGCCGGTGCGTGCGGACGATCGGTAGTCGAGCGCGTCGACGTTCGTGGAGAACCGGCAGCGCGAGCGCAGGTCGTTGGCGTCAGCGAATCGGTGGATGTAGCGTTCCACCTCCTCGGCCATGACCTTGCCGCCCTGGATGTCCGGGTCGTCGCTGTACGGGAAGCCGTCGAAGGAGGTGACCGTCATGCTGCCGTGGATCTGGAGGCCGTGATAGCGCAGCGCGGGGGACCACGTGCCCCCGAGGTCGTCGTATCGCTCGTACACGTCGACGTTCGTCACCCCGAGCTTCGTGAACCGCTGCAGGCACTGAAGACCGCTCCAACCCGCGCCCACGATCGCGATGCGCAGCTCGCGCGGATCCCGCCGGTACCGAAGGCCGCGTGCCCACAGCCGGCGGATGACGATCCACAGAAGGATCACCGGGGACAGGGCCACCATGACGGCGTAGAACAGCGTCGTGGAGACGGCGACGAGGATCCAGCCGGCGGGGGACCACCACGGGCGTCGCTCGGTGGGGACCCCCAGCTTCGAGTACGGCGTGATGAGGGGCGGCTGTCCGAACAACGGCTCCGTCTCGAGTGCCATCGTCTCCGCCTTCCCGGCCGTAGCTCAGATGCTACAAGCGCGATCCCCTGGGCGATAGGGAGAAGTGAGCGGGTCTCACGTAGACGCGGCTCTGTGCAGCGCCAGCAGCTCCGTGCGGCTGGACACCCCGGTCTTGCGGAGCACGTTCGACACGTGGAACTTCACGGTGTTGGCGCTCACGCCGAGCGCCTCGGCGATCGCGGCGTTCCGCTCCCCGGCGAGCAGCAGCGCCGCCACCTCGCGTTCCCGGGCGCTCAGCTGCACGTCCTCGACGATCGGCTCCGGCGGCAGAGGCGCGTCGAGCGGAATCGTGATCGACAGGTTCGACCCCCAGCCGGCCGTCGACTCGACCTGCAGTACGCCGTTGAGCGACGTCACCCGCTCCATGATCGGGCGGAGCGCGTCGTCGTGCCTGGTCACCTCGCCGCGGCCGTCGTCGCGCATCCGGATGAGGAGGTTCAGCCCGTCGCAGTCCCACTGGATGCGCACGCGTCGCGCCTCGCCCGCGTCGACGAGCGCGAGCACGGCGGTGCGCACGATGGCCCGCGCGGCGTTCGCGACGTCACCGGGCAGCGCGCGCCCGGTGGGCGGCGGCTCGACGAACTGCAGGTCGAGGTCCCCGTACCGCACGAGCGGCCTGAGGTCGGCGGTGAGCCGCGCGAACGCGCCGACGACCGGCTCCACGACCGAGTCGCGGGTCTCCTGGCCCCGCGTCCGCGCGGCGACGAGCGCCGAGGCGGCGGTATCGATCGCGGTGGTGCGGGCCGCGCGGTCGTCGAGGCGCCGTGACCGGAGCACGGCGAGGAGCGACTCGAGCACGACGGCGTGCCGGTCGGCCTGCTCCGCGAGATCCCGCGCGTGCGTTTCGAGGAGGGCCCGCGTCGCGGGAGACGGAATGGGCAGCGGATCGGTCACGAGAGCCCACCCTACCCGCGCGCCACCCCTACCCGGCCGGGTAGGTCGCCTGGTCGATCGGGGCGCGGCGGGCGGCAGGCATCCCGTCGAGGATGGAGCGTGTGACGCATTCCGACAGCCCCCGCACCGCGGACGCCCTTTTCCTCATTCGTGACGAGCTCGACGCGCTGATCGCCGGCGCCGCCGAGCGGGACCTCGATGCGGTGACAGACCTCGTCGGGACCGCGGACCGGGTGTTCGTGCACGGGGCCGGTCGGTCCGGCCTCGCGCTGCGGATGACCGCGATGCGCCTCATGCATCTCGGTCTCGCCGTGCACGTGGTCGGCGACGTGACCACTCCGGCGATCGCCGCCGGCGACGTTCTCCTGACCGCGAGCGGATCCGGCACGACGGCCGGAATCGTCCGCGCCGCCGAGGCGGCCACCGCCGCCGGGGCCCGCGTCACGGCGATCACGACCGCAGGGGACTCGCCGCTCGCGCGGCTGGCGTCGGCCTGCGTCGTGCTGCCCGCGGCCGAGAAGCTCGACCGATCCGGCACCGCGTCCGCGCAGTACGCGGGCGGGCTGTTCGAGCAGGCGGTCGTGCTGCTGGGCGACGCGCTCTTCCACGCGCTGTGGCAGCGCGGCGGGCAGAGCGCGGACGACCTCTGGCCGCGCCACGCGAATCTCGAATGAGCCAGGAATCTCGAATGACCCACGAACCACCAACCCACCGGAAAGACAGGACCATCGTGAAGCTCCAGTTCGCCATTGACGCCCTCAGCACCAAGGACGCCCTCGACCTCGCAGCCCAGGCCGCGCCGCACGTCGACATCCTCGAGCTCGGCACCCCGCTCATCAAGAGCGAGGGCCTCTCGGTCATCACCGCCATGAAGGAGGCGCACCCCGACAAGATCGTGTTCGGCGACCTCAAGACCATGGACGCCGGCGCGCTCGAGGCCGACATCGCCTTCGCCGCGGGCGCAGACCTCGTGACCGTGCTCGGCGTTGCCGACGACTCGACCATCGCGGGCGCCATCTCCGCGGGCAGGAAGCACGGCAAGGGTGTCGTCGTGGACCTCATCGGCGTGAGCGACAAGGTCGCCCGTGCCCGCGAGGTCGTGGCCCTCGGCGCCGAGTTCGTCGAGATGCACTCCGGCCTCGACGAGCAGGCCCTCGAGGGCTACTCGCTCGACGGGCTGCTCCGTGCGGGCGAGGAGGCCGGCGTGCCGTTCTCCGTCGCGGGCGGCGTGAACGCGAGCTCCATCGCGGCCGTGCAGGCGTCGGGCGCCCAGGTCGCCGTCGCGGGCGGCGCCATCTACAGCGCCGACAACCCCGGCGAGGCCGCTCAGGCCCTCCGCGCCGCGATCAACTAGGCGACGTCACTGCGACTGCGACTGCGGCTGCGGCTGCGGCTGCGGCTGCACTCACCCCCGCACCAACTCGCTCCTGCCCAGGCAGGAGGATCCTGCCCAGCTTTTAGCTGCGCACGATCCTTCTGCCTGGGCAGAGGCGTGTGCGGGGCGGCATGGAGGCAGAGAAGCACGACCCTTCTGCCTGGGCAGAGGCATGTGTGGGGCGGCGCGGTGGCGAGGAAGCACGATCGTTCCACCTGGGGCAGAGGCATGTGTGGAGCGGCGCGGAGACAGCACAAGCGGGCAACAAAAAAGGCCAGTTGGCTTCCTACGCCTACCGACCCTCTTGCGGTGATCTCTCACCTTCACTGTCTCAACACAGTGTGTCCGAAGGGGGACTTGAACCCCCACGCCCTATACGGGCACTAGCACCTCAAGCTAGCGCGTCTGCCATTTCCGCCATCCGGACCGATGGGCCTCAAGGACCCAACGACGTACGAGATTAGCACGGAATTCGAGGGCCTCTGAACGCCCGGTCCGCGGCACGGATCCGCGCCTCGCGCCTCCGGTCCCGTCCGCCGCTCCTCGGGTACCGTGAGGGGAATGAGCGCGAATACGGAGCCCGCAGACCTCGACGCCACGGCCGTGATCGCCCGCGATCTCATCCGGTTCGACACCACGAACTACGGCGAGGGCCGCTCCAACGGCGAGACCGAGGCCGCCGAGTACATGGAGGCGCACCTCCGCGCGGCGGGACTCGAGCCGCGGCTCTTCGAGGGCGCGCCGGGCCGCACCAGCGTCGTCGCCCGGGTGAAGGGGCGCGACTCCAGCAAGGGTGCGCTCGTCGTGCACGGGCACCTCGACGTGGTGCCGGCGGACCCCGCGAACTGGAGCGTCGACCCGTTCGGCGGCGTCATCAAGGACGGGCTGCTCTGGGGCCGCGGCGCCGTCGACATGAAGAACATGGACGCCATGATCATGGCGTCGCTGCAGGAGATCCTCGGCTCCGGCCGCGAGCCCGCGCGCGACCTCGTCGTGGCGTTCCTCGCCGACGAGGAGGCGGGCGGCATCGAGGGCTCGCACTACCTCGTGCAGAACCACCCCGAGCTCTTCGAGGGGGCGACCGAGGCCATCAGCGAGGTGGGCGGCTACTCCATCGACCTCGACGGCACCCGCGCCTACCTGCTGCAGACGGGGGAGAAGGCCCTCATCTGGGTCAAGCTCATCGCGCGCGGCACGGCCGGACACGGTTCCCAGATCAACCGCGACAACGCCGTCACCCGGCTTGCGGGCGCGGTCGCGCGGATCGGCAGCCAGGACTGGCCGGTGCACCTCACCGACACGACGAGCGCGCTGCTCGAGCGCGTCGCCGGCATCCTCGGCAAGGACCAGCAGCGCTTCAGCCCGGACGAGATCGCGATCGCCACGGGCACCGCGTCCAAGTTCATCGCGGCGACACTGCGCACCACCACGAACCCGACGCTGCTGCAGGCCGGGTACAAGCACAACGTCATCCCGGACACGGCGGAGGCGCTCGTCGACATCCGCGTGCTGCCCGGTCACGAGGACGAGGTGCTCGAGCGGGTGCGCGAGCTCGCGGGAGAGGGCGTCGAGGTCGTGGTCATGCACCAGGACGTCGGGCTCGAGAACGCGTTCGGCGGGCCGCTCGTGGACGCCATGGTCGACAAGCTGCGCATCCACGACCCGGAGGCGGAGGTGCTGCCGTACCTCCTCTCCGGCGGCACCGACAACAAGGCCCTCAGCCTGCTCGGGATCACGGGTTACGGGTTCGCGCCGCTGCAGCTGCCGACCAGTCTCGACTTCCCGGCGATGTTCCACGGCGTTGACGAGAGGGTGCCGCTCGACGCGTTAGTCTTTGGCAAGCGGGTCCTGACGGACCTGCTCCTGGATTACTGATCGCTCCAGCGGTCACCACAGCTGGAGCGTTAATTGGGTTTCATCGAGGCGATCATCCTCGGCCTGGTACAGGGCCTCACCGAGTTTCTCCCCATCTCTTCGAGCGCGCATCTGCGCATCGTCGGCCTCTTCTTCGAGGGGGCGGAGGACCCGGGCGCGACCTTCACCGCGATCACCCAGCTCGGCACGGAGCTCGCGGTGCTCGTGTTCTTCCGGCACTCGATCGCCCGCATCATCACGCGCTGGTTCCAGTCGCTCCGCGGTTCCGTTCCGCGTAACGACCCGGATGCGCGGATGGGCTGGCTCATCATCCTGGGCAGCCTCCCGATCGCCGTGCTCGGCTACCTGCTGCAGGACACCATCCGCAGCACGTTCCGCTCGCTCTGGCTCATCGCGATCGTGCTGATCGTCTTCGGCATCATTCTC
Organism: Planctomonas deserti; assembly: GCF_003067705.1. Classification (GTDB taxonomy): domain Bacteria; phylum Actinomycetota; class Actinomycetes; order Actinomycetales; family Microbacteriaceae; genus Planctomonas; species Planctomonas deserti. Next base: position 41,368 of record NZ_QANL01000004.1, on the reverse strand, counting down.
GGCGTCGCGGACTACATGGGCCGCCGCACCCGGGAGCTGAAGGACCTCACCTACGGGCACGGCATCATCTTCGGCTTCGCGCAGGCGCTCGCCCTGATCCCCGGCGTCTCGCGGTCCGGTGCCACAACCACCGCCGGACTCGCCATGGGCTACTCCCGCCCCGCGGCGGCGCAGTACGCGTTCCTCCTCGCCGTTCCGGCCGTCTTCGGCAGCGGGTTCTACGAGCTCCTGGCGAGCTTCGACGAGGCGCCCGGCATCTACGGCGCGGGCGAGACCTTCGTGGCCACCGTCGTCGCGTTCATCGTCGGCCTCGCGGTCATCGCGTTCCTGATGAACTACATCAAGACGAAGAGCTTCGCCCCCTTCGTCGTCTACCGCGTTGTGCTTGGCGTCGTACTGCTCGTGCTGCTTGCCACGGGCGTCATCGCCGGTTAGGAGAACGTCGTGCGTTCCTGGTCGTCCCCATCCGTTCCGGAGCTGCCGGGAACCGGCCCGGTGCCGCGCATCCACGACACCGCATCCCAGGGTCTCGCGAACGCGGTCGGCCACCAGGAGGGGCGCGTCGGCGTCTACGTGTGCGGCATCACGCCGTACGACGCGACGCACATGGGTCACGCGGCGACCTACGTTGCGTTCGACACCCTCCAGCGCGTGTGGCGGGATGCGGGCTTCGAGGTCCGCTACGTGCAGAACGTCACGGATGTCGACGATCCGCTGCTCGAGCGTGCGGACGCGACCGGCGTCGAGTGGCGGGAGCTCGCTGAAGAGCAGACGAACCTGTTCCGCTGGGACATGGAGAGCCTCGGCGTGCTGCCCCCGGATGAGTTCATCGCCGTCAGCGAGGTCATCGACGAGGTCGCCGCCGCCGTGAACACGCTGCTGGAGTCCGGCTTCGCGTACCGTGTCCCGGCGCCGAACGCCATCGAGGACGGCGCGACGGACGTGTACTTCGACGTGCAGCGGGCGGGGGAGCAGACCCCGTGGACGCTGGGCGAGGAGAGCAACTACGACCGCCCCACCATGCTGTCGCTCTTCGCCGAGCGCGGCGGGGATCCCGACCGCGAGGGCAAGCGCAACCCGCTCGACCCGCTGCTCTGGCTCTCCGCGCGCGAGGGCGAGCCCGCCTGGGACACGGCCGTCGGCCGCGGACGACCCGGCTGGCACATCGAGTGCGCCGTGATCGCGCTGCAGCACCTCGACGACGTGACCGTGCAGGGCGGCGGCTCGGACCTCATCTTCCCGCACCACGAGATGTCGGCCGGGCACGCATCCGCCCTGACCGGCAAGGACTTCGCGTGCCTGTATTCTCACGCCGGCATGGTCGCGTACGAGGGCGAGAAGATGAGCAAGTCGCTCGGCAACCTCGTGCTCGTATCAAAGCTCCGCGCGAAGGGCGTCGACCCCCGCGCCATCCGCCTCGCCCTGCTGTCCAACCACTACCGCTCCGACTGGGAATGGACCGCGGAGACCCTCAGCACCGCGGAGCAGCGGTTGCAGCGCTGGCTGCCCCTCGCGGGCGTCGCTGGTGCTGGTGCGGAGGCGGGTGCGGGTGCGGGTGCTCAGGGGGGTGCCGGCGTGAGTGAGCCGGTCGCGGCGACGGATCTGCGGGATCGGGTGCGCGAGCACTTGGCGAACGACCTGGACGCGCCTTCGGCCCTCGTGGCGATCGACGAGTGGGTCGCCAGCCATGCGGGCGCTCAATCCCCGGAGGCGGTGGCCGTGATCAACGCGCTGCTGGGAGTGGACCTCACGGCGGACCCGGACGCCCGCCCGCCGCACCACCACTCCTGACCAGAGGCGACGGCGGTCGCCGACTGCCGCCTGGGGTAACGAGCGGACTCATCCCGATCCCTGAGCTCGTCGAAGGGACGCTAGCGGACGCCTCGGCAACAGGACCTCCTGGTCCCTGACGCGCCGCACGGTCCCTGAGCTCGTCGAAGGGACGCTGACCACTCCGACGAGCGGGCTCACAGAAGTTCTCTACAGGGCCAAAGTTCATTGTCGAAGAAACTTTCGACGTGGTAGAATGTGTGCTATGGGAACCCCGGCAGCGACGCTCCTCCGCACAGCGGACACCGTCGCACGCCTGGGCTCCTCGCCCGCCGGATTCACGCTGCTGCCAAAGCAGGATCTGCTGAACGCGCTGCACGCTATCGCTGACCTGCGACAGTGCTGCGATACTTTCTCGGCCTGGATCGCAGGTGAGCTGAACCGCCGCTCGGTGCCTGACCTCGGTTCGGCTGGCCTGGCGCAGCAGGAGGGCTACCGCACGCCCCAAGCCATGGTGGAAGCCATCACCGGAACGACCAAGGGCGGTGCCGTCTCGATCGTGGAGGTGGGCAAGATGCTCGCCGAGACCGATGCGGTGGAAACCCTGAAGCGCGAGCACCCCGAGTTGCCAGCCCCGCCCACCCCTTGGCAGGCGCCGATCGCGCACGCGGTCACCGACGGACGGATCTCCATCACTCAGGCAGACGCCATCCGCGCCGGTCTCGGCTTGCCTACCGAATCCGTGCCGCCGGTAGCGCTGGCGGAGGCGGCACGAGAACTCATCGAAGACGCGGCGACCCTCACGGCAGGGCAGCTGCACCGCCGAGCACGCCAACTGCGCGACGACCTGGACGACACCGAGGTCGCCAAACGCGAAAAGGCCCAGCTCGAGCAACAGCACCTCAAGGCATGGAAGCGCCCGGACGGCATGGTTGAGGGCAAGTTCCTCTACGCCCCCGAACCCGGCGCGTTCCTCCTCTCCGTCCTCGACGAGCTGACGAACCCGCGTCGCGGGGGCCCACGGTTCGTGAAGGAAGAGGATCGGGCGCGGATCGACGCGATCGTCAACGACCCACGACCGACGGATCGGTTGGCCGCGGACGGGTTCCTGGAACTGCTTCGTATCGGCGCAGACGCCGACCCGGGACAGGTGTACGGGTCCAGGCGACCCGCGGTGAGGGTGATCGTGACCAAGGAGAGCCTCGTTTCCGGCCAGGGCCACGGCTCGATCCAGGACACGGGTGAGGCCGTGAGCATCGCGACCGTCCGCCGAGAGGTCTGCTCCACCGGCACGGTCGCCGTGGTCCTCGACGACGACGGGCAATGCGTCAACGTCGGACGGGAACAGCGGCTCTTCACCGCCCGGCAGCGCACTGGCCTCGCCGTAAGGGATGGCGGGTGCATGTGGCCCGGATGCGACCGACCACCATCCTGGTGCGAGGCCCACCACGTCAACCAGTGGAAGCGGGATCACGGCAAGACCGACATCGCCGACGGGGTCCTGCTCTGCAAGCATCACCACCTGCTCCTGCACAACCACGGCTGGGACATCCGCCGGACCGGTGGGCACTACACACTGCTCCCGCCGAGGTCGATCAGCCCGACCCGCGAACCCCGGCACCTGGCAACGAACAGCCGAGCGGTCCAGGACTGGAACGCCCGCCGACACCGCCTCCGGCCCCGGGACTCTGTCCACTCGCTCGAGCCGACCCCACCCGACGACTGACCTTGCATGCCCTGGTTCGGTGTTCCGTCCCCACGGTCCCTGAGCTTGTCGAAGAGACACGGCGCACCTCACGTCGCTTCGACAAGCTCAGCGACCGTATACGGAACATCAATCCGCATGGGCGGCGGCACCGTTCACATGCCGTCGCTGCTCGCGAAGCCCTTGAGAACGGTCAGCGCGGACCGGCAGCACCCTCTCGGTCCCTGAGTCTGTCGGAGGGACGCGAGGTCGCCCTCGGTCGCTTCGACAAGCTCAGCGACCGTATTCCTCAGCGACCGTATTCCTCAGCGCTCGTGATGGTCAGCGACCGCGATGGGACCGTGCTTCCCAGGGACCGTGCCGCGGGGTCAGTCGCGGGGGCGGCGGGGGTCCTCCGGCGGGCGGCCGTCGGCCTTGCCCTCACGACCCTCTCGACCGTCGCCGCGGCGCAGGTAGCGCTCGAACTCCTGGGCGATCGCCTCGCCGCTCGCCTCGGGCGAGTCGACGGTGTCGCGGGCCTGCTCGAGCTGCTCGATGTAGGCCGCCATCTCCTCATCCTCGCCGGCGAGCGCGTCGATGCCCGCCTCCCAGGCGGCCGCCTCGTCCACCATGTCGCTGCGCGGGATGGTCACGTCGACCATCTCCTCGAGGCGGTCGATGAGGGCGAGCGTCGCCTTCGGGGAGGGCGCGCTGTGCACGTAGTGCGGCACGGACGCCCACACGGACACCGTGGGGATTCCGATCGCGTCGGCGGCCTCCGCGATGACGGAGAGGATGCCGACCGGTCCCTCGTACGTGCTGCGCTCGATGCCCAGCTCCTTGCGCACGGCGGCGCTCTCGCTCGTCGCGAAGACGGAGATGGGGCGGGTGTGCGGAACATCCGCCAGCAGGGCGCCCAGCATCACGATGCCCTGCACGCCGGCCTGTCGGGCGGTGTCGAGGATCTCCGCCGTGAACGCCTTCCAGTTGCGGGACGGCTCCGTGCCGAGCAGCAGGAAGACGTTGCCGCCGTTGTCACCGCTCACCGACAGGTGGGCGTCCTCGGCGAGCGGCGCGCCGGCGCTGCGCGGCTCGCGCGGTCCGTAGATCGTCGCGCCGGGCCACTCGATGAGGCGGTGCCCCTCCTCGTCCTGCACGACCTGCGGCCGGTTGAACTGGAAGTCGAAGTACTCCTGCGGGTCCACCTGGGCGATCGGCACGAGATCGAGCAGCTCCTTGAGGGCGCGCACGGCGCCACTCGCGGCCTCGCCCGCATCGTTCCAGCCTTCGAACGCAACGACGAGCAGTCGTCCGCTCGAGAAGCTCGTGCCATCTGTCACTGAGGCTCCCTCACCTGTGGACCCGGTCGGCCCGCCGTCGACGGGCCCGTGTCAAGGATAGGCGCAGCCCGCGCCGATAGACTCAGACCCCGTGACCATCGAGATCCCCGCTGCCGTCCTCTGGGACATGGACGGAACCATCGTCGACACCGAGCCCTACTGGCAGCAGTGCCAGCAGGACCTCGTCGAGTCCTTCGGGGGAGTGTGGACGAAGGAGGACGGCCTCCGCAACGTCGGCATGGGCCTCTGGGACTCCGCGCGGATGCTGCAGGATGCGGGCGTCGACCTGCCCGCCGACGACATCGTCGCGCGACTCACCGACGAGGTGCTCGAGCTCACCCTCCAGGCGCCGCCGTGGCGTCCGGGCGCGGTCGAGCTGCTGCGCTCCGTGCGCGAGGCCGGCATCCCGACCGCCCTCGTGACCATGTCGATCGAGAAGATGGCGCGCGCCATCGCCGACGCCCTGCCGTTCCCCGCCTTCGACGTCGTCGTCGCCGGCGACCTCGTGACGCACCCCAAGCCGCACCCCGAGGCGTACCTCCTCGCCGCATCCCGGCTCGGCGTTGAGCCGGCGCTGTGCGTCGCGATCGAGGACTCGGCGCCCGGCCTCGCCGCCGCCGTCGCGGCCGGCACCTCGGCCATCGGCGTGCCGCACGTCACCCAGCTGCCCCCGAGCGCCGAGTACACCCTCTGGGACACCCTCGAGCACCGCACCGTCGACGACCTCGTGCTGGTGGTGCAGCCCGCATGACCGACGCGTCCCGCTTCAGCGGCCCCTTCCAGGCGGGCGACCGCGTGCAGCTCACCGGCCCCAAGGGCCGGATGAACACGATCTTCCTCGAGCCCGGCAAGGTGTTCCACACCCACCGCGGCGCCATCGAGCATGACGCGATTATCGGCCTGCCCGACGGCTCCGTCGTGGAGAACGGCGTCGGCGTCGAGCACCTCGCGCTCCGCCCGCTGCTCACCGACATCGTGATGTCGATGCCCCGCGGCGCGGCCATCATCTACCCGAAGGACGCGGCGCAGATCCTCGCGCTTGCCGACGTGTTCCCCGGCGCGACGGTGGCGGAGGCGGGCGTCGGGTCCGGCGCCCTGTCGATGTGGCTCCTGCGCGCGCTCGGGCCCGACGGCCGGCTGCTCTCCTTCGAGCGTCGCGAGGAGTTCGCCGACGTCGCCCGGGGCAACGTGACCAGCTACTTCGGCTCCGAGCCCGAGAACTGGTCGATCACCCTCGGCGACCTCACCGAGGCTCTGCCGACCGTGACCGAGCCGGGCTCCGTCGACCGGGTCGTGCTCGACATGCTCGCGCCCTGGGAGTGCGTCGACGCCGTATCCGAGGCGCTCAAGCCCGGCGGCGTGCTGCTCTGCTACATCGCCACCGTCACCCAGCTCTCCCGCGTGACCGAGGCGATCCGGGCGAGCGGCAACTTCACCAATCCGGACGCCTCCGAGACGATGATTCGCGGCTGGCACGTCGAGGGACTGGCGGTGCGCCCCGACCACCGGATGATCGGCCACACCGGCTTCCTGCTTACCGCGCGCCGGCTCGCCCCCGGCGCCGTGCTGCCGCAGCTCAAGCGGCGCGCATCGAAGTCGGAGTTCTCCGACGAGGACGTCGAGGCGTGGACGCCCGGCGCCCTCGGTGAGCGCAACGTCAGCGACAAGAGCCTCCGCCGCCGCGTGCGTGCGGCGACGGCTGGTGCCGACTACGCCACCCACCGCGGCGAGGACCAGCACGACGGCGAGGACAGCGACGCGGCCGGGGACCCCCGCCCGGAAAGCTCCCCCGAGTCGACCCCGTAAGCGTCGGTCCCGTGGCGCACACCACGTAGCGCTCACCTTGAGGCGCCCACCCCATACCTCGGGCGGACAGACCCCGGTGCCGCACTCAGTAGAATTGTGGCTCGATAAACCCCCCCTTCACGAAACGAGGATCCGTGCAGAAGACTGCCGCGCTCGTCCTGAGCGCCGGATTGCTGCTCACCCTGTCGGCGTGCAGCAGCCCCGCGCCGACCCAGGCGGAGGCCTGCGGCGTGCCGTCGGGCAACTCGTCGAAGGCCATCAAGGCGGCCGGTGCCGTGGGCGCCGAGCCGGACGAGGTCACGTTCCCGACGCCGCTCATCGCGTCGCGCACCGAGGTGACGACGCTCGACGAGGGGGAGGGCGACCGGATCGGCCTCAAGACCCCCGTCCTGCTCAACTTCGCGGTCTACAACGGCGCCACCGGCGACGCCATCAACCCGTACAGCCCGGTCAGCGTGAGTCAGTCGACGGGCGAGCCGCAGATCGTCACGCTGCAGTCGCTGAGCGCGCTGCCCGGCTTCCAGGACGCCATGCAGTGCGCGACCGAGGGCTCCCGTGTCGCCGTCGCGCTGCCCGCGAAGGAGGGCTTCGGCGCCGACGGCAACGCTCAGCTCGGCCTCGGCGAGAACGACACGCTCGTCTTCGTCGCCGACGTCGTCGAGGCGTACCCGACCCGTGCCACCGGCGACCCCCAGCCCGCGAGGAACGGCTTCCCGTCGGTCGTGACCGACCCGGACGGCGTCCCCGGCATCACCATCCCGGCCTCCGACGCCCCCACCGAGTACCGCGAGACCCTGCTGCGCAAGGGCTCCGGTGACAAAGTCGCAAAGGGCGACACCGTCACCCTGAACTACACCGGCGTCCTCTGGGACACCGGCGAGGTCTTCGACTCGAGCTGGGAGAACGGCACGCCCGTGCAGTTCCCCGCCCAGGAGGGCAGCGCGGACCAGCCCGGCGTCGTCAAGGGGTTCGCGGACGCCCTCGTCGGCGCCCGCGTCGGCGACCAGGTGCTCGCGGTGCTGCCGCCCGACGTCGCCTACGGCGAGGAGGGCAGCGGCGCCATCCCGGCGAACTCCACCCTCGTCTTCGTCATCGACGTTCTCGGGGTCGACAAGTCCGACGATTAGTCCTCACCGGACCGGTATCGAAGATTTGTTCGATATACTGGGTCCGGTGTGGGGGATTTCCGAGTCAATAGGATACGAACGTGGCTGAGCCGAAGAACGCTCCGCGCGTTCCCGTCGAGGAGCGCCTGTTCAGCCTTGTCCTGGCGCTGCTCGCGACCGAGTCCGGCCTGACGAAGAACGAGATCCTGTCGACGGTGCAGGGCTACCGTCAGCGCTACCGCACCGGCGGCGACAACGTGAACCTCGAGCGGCAGTTCGAGCGAGATAAGGACGACATCCGCGACCTCGGGGTGCCGCTCGAGACCACCGAGGCGCCGGACCAGCCCGGCAACAACCACTCGCTCCGCTACCGCATCCCGCGGGGCAGCTACGAGCTGCCGGCCGACATCACGTTCTCCAACGAGGAGACGACGCTGCTGAACCTCGCCGCCATGGTGTGGCGGGAGGGCTCCCTGAGCGGCGAGTCGCGGCGGGCGCTCATGAAGCTGCGGTCCCTCGGCGTCGAGTCCGACGAGCCCGTGCTCGGCTACGCGCCGCGCCTGCGCTCCCGGGAGTCGGCGTTCGACCCGCTGAGTGTCGCTCTGGAGCGGCACAGCATCGTGCGCTTCCGCTACCTGAAGCCCGGCGAGTCGGAGGCGCGCGTGCGCACCCTCGCGCCGCTCGCCCTCGTGCAGCACCAGGGGCGCTGGCACGTGCACGGCATCGACCAGGACGTGGCCGAGAAGCGCACCTTCCTGCTGTCGCGCATCGTGGGATCGGTGCAGCCGACGGGGGAGAGCTTCGCCGACGACGGCGGCGACCACGCCGCCAACGCCCTCGCCGAGCTCGACGCCATCTGGGCCAACGGCGTCGGCGTGCTCGAGGTCACGCCGGGCACGGATGCGGCCGCGAGGCTCGCGCGCCGCAAGGGCAGCGCAATCACGGCGGAGAACCAGCTGACGCTGCACTACTCGGACATGAACCTGCTCGCCGACGAGCTCGCGGGGTACGGACCCGAGGTGCTCGTGCTCTCGCCGCCGTGGCTGCGGGACGCGGTGCTCGCGCGGCTCGAGCAAACCGCCGCGGCCCACGGGCGACCGGTCCGAGGCACCGACGAGCGGCACGGGGAGGCCGACCATGGTTGACCGGCCGGCACCTTTGCAGGCGCAGGACAAGCTCGCGTTCCTCCTCGCCCTCGTGCCGTACCTCATGGACCACGGCAGGGTCAGCGTCGCCGAGGCGGCCGCGCACTTCCGGGTGAAGCCCGAGGCCCTGCGCCGTGCGGTGCGCCTGATCGCGGTGTCCGGCGTTCCCGGTGCCACGAGCTCCTACCAGCACGGCGACCTGTTCGACATCGCCTGGGACGACTTCGAGGACAACGACCAGATCGTCCTGACCCACATGGTGGCCATCGACGACTCGCCGCGGTTCTCCGCGCGCGAGGCGGCCGCGCTCATCGCCGGGCTGCAGTACCTGTCCGCCCTGCCGGAGAACATCGACCGGGACGCCATCGGCGCCCTCATGGCGAAGCTCGCCCGCGGATCGTCGGCCAGCCCGACCCAGGTCGCCGTCTCCGGTTCGGACAGCGACGAGATGCTCGGCCGCATCCGGCAGGCCGTCGAGGCGGGCCGGCGGGTCGAGTTCGACTACCGCACCTCTCGCGGCGACAGCGAGCGGCGCCGGGTGGACCCGCTCCGCATCGAGTCCGTCGACCAGGACTGGTACGTGCGGGGCTGGGACGCGGGACGCGGCGCGGTCCGCACCTTCCGTCTCGACCGGATGAGCGACCTCGCGGTGACCGACGACGCCATCGTGCGGCACCCGGGCGACGTCGCGCTCCCGGACGCCCTGTTCGAGCCGTCGGACGAGGACCTGACCGTGCGGATCGAGGTGGCGGAGGCCGCGCTGCCCCTGCTCGGCGACTATCTCACCGAGGACGCGCCGACGCGTCCGAGCGCGACGCGCCCGGGCTGGATCGAGACGTCGCTGCGCGTGGCGCACTTCCACGGGCTGAAGCGGCTCGCGGCCGGCATGCCCGGTGTGCTCACCGTGCTCGAGCCGGAGGCCGCGCGCGACGCGGTGGCGGAGTGGGCCGCGGCCGGCGCGGCTCGGTACCGTACCCTGTAGCCATGCCGTGGTGGTCGTGGATCCTCATCTGGGGCGGGCTCGTGCTCGCCCTCCTCGCCATGCTCGCGCTGATGGCCTGGTGGCTCTTCCGCAAGGCCGTCGCGGTCATGGACGAGCTGGGCCGGCTGGCGGAGAAGACCGAGGCCCTCAGCCGGATGTCGGCGACGCTCGCGGGAGACGACACGGCCGATTTCGTGCCCGCGGTGCTGCGGGAGCGACGCGAGGTCGTCGCCGCGCATTCCGCTCGCGCCCGGGAACGCCAAGAGCGTCGGCTGATGCGCAGGGAGAACAGGATCCTGCGCGGTAGAATGCTGACCCGCGCCGACTATCGGGACGCGGCCGTGCGGATCAAAGGAGTCTGAACATGCTTGGAAATCTCCAGGGCTGGCATTTCATCATTCTGGTGGTCGTCATCCTGCTGCTGTTCGGAGCGCCGAAGCTCCCCGGCCTCGCGAAGAGCCTCGGTCAGTCGATGCGCATCTTCAAGGGCGAGATGAAGACCATGAAGGACGAGAACAACACCGGTGCGACGCGCCGTGGTGGCGACGACGCCACCACCCGCCTCGACGACACCTCGGCGCCGGTCTACCCGCCCGCGGACGGCCGGAGCTACTCCGACCCGGTGACGCGACCGTCGGGTGACCCGCAGAACAAGCCCTAGTCTTCGTGGCCTCCCGTTCCCAGAAGCAGAGGAACGCAGAGGGGAGGATGTCCCTCGGGCAGCACCTCCTCGAGTTGCGCAAGCGACTGTTCATCGCCGGAATCGCGGTGGTGCTTGCGGCCATCGTCGGCTGGTTCCTCTCTGACTACATCCTGAATGCCCTGCGCAACCCCATCCTCGAGGTGGGGCAGGACCAGGGGCGTAACGCGACCCTCAACTACCAGACGGTCACGAGCGCGTTCGACCTGAAGCTGCAGATCTCGCTGTACGCGGGCATCATCATCTCCAGCCCCGTCTGGCTGTACCAGGTCTTCGCGTTCCTGGTGCCCGGCCTCACGCGCAAGGAGAAGCGCTACACCTTCGGCTTCTTCTTCTCCGCGGTGCCGCTGTTCCTGGCCGGCTGCGTCGCCGGCTGGTGGGTGCTGCCGCACATCGTCGAGCTCCTCACCCGGTTCGCCGGCGCGCAGGACTCCTCGCTCATCACGGCGAAGGACTACTTCGACTTCGTGCTGAAGCTCGTGCTCGCCGTGGGCGTCGCGTTCGTGCTCCCGGCGTTCCTCGTGCTGTTCAACGCCATGGGCATCCTCAGCGGCTCGTCGATCATCCGCTCCTGGCGCATGGCGATCCTCGCGATCACCGTGTTCACCGCGATCGCGACCCCGGCGGCCGACGTCATGTCGATGTTCCTGCTGGCCGTCCCGATGGTCCTGCTGTACCTGCTCGCCGCGGGCATCGCGCTGCTCAACGACAAGCGTCGCGCCCGGAAGGTGAAGTCCTTCGAGGCGGAGTACGGTCTCTCATGACGACCTACCAGCAGAGCCCCGCCGAGCGGTATGCCGCCTCTCGCAGCAGGGCCTCCCGGCCGCAGCTCGACGCCTTCCGTGATCGGCAGCGGTTCGACCTCGACCCGTTCCAGATCCGCGCCTGCGAGGCGCTCGAGGACGGCCGGAGCGTGCTGGTCGCCGCGCCAACGGGCGCGGGCAAGACGATCGTGGCGGAGTTCGCGGTCTACCTCGCCATGCAGCAGCCGCGGGACAAGATCTTCTACACCGCGCCGATGAAGGCGCTGAGCAATCAGAAGTTCTCCGAGTTCGTGCGCGAGTACGGCCCGGACGAGGTCGGTCTGCTCACCGGCGACACGAACATCAACTCCGGCGCCCGCATCGTGGTCATGACCACCGAGGTGCTGCGCAACATGCTCTACGCCGACTCCGACCTGCTGACCGACCTCGCGTTCGTGGTGATGGACGAGGTGCACTACCTCGCCGACCGGTTCCGCGGCGCGGTGTGGGAGGAGGTCATCATCCACCTCCCGCAGACCGTGCGACTCGTGTCGCTCAGCGCGACCGTGTCGAACGCCGAGGAGTTCGGCGACTGGCTGCAGGCCGTGCGCGGTGAGACCGACGTGATCGTGAGCGAGGAGCGCCCGGTCCCGCTCGACCAGCACGTGCTGATGCGGCACAAGATGCTCGACCTCTTCGACTCCTCCGGGCTCGCCGCGACGCACCGCGTGAACCCCGAGCTGGCCCGGCTGGCGAGCATGGGCGGCCGCGATCCGCGGGCGTACCGCCGCGGTGGCGGCGGCGGCGGCGCGGGCGGGGGAGGCGGCCGGGGCAGGGGTCGGCCCGGCCCGGACCAGGGCAAGATGCTGCGGCCGGACGTCGTGGAGCTGCTGCGGACGAAGCACCTGCTGCCCGCGATCTTCTTCATCTTCAGCCGCGCCGGCTGCGACGCCGCGGTGCAGCAGGTGCTGCGGGGCGGCGTCAACCTCACCAAGCAGCACGAGCGTGACGAGATCCGGGAGATCGTGGAGGAGCGTTGCCGCACCCTCCTCGACGCGGACCTCGCCGTCCTCGGCTACTACGAGTGGCTCGAGGGGCTGCAGCGCGGCGTCGCCGCCCACCACGCGGGACTCCTCCCCGCGTTCAAGGAGGTCGTCGAGGAGCTGTTCCAGAAGAAGCTGGTCAAGGTCGTCTTCGCCACCGAGACCCTGTCCCTCGGCATCAACATGCCTGCGCGCACGGTCGTGCTCGAGCAGCTCGAGAAGTTCAACGGCGAGGCGCGCGTTCCGCTCACGCCCGGGGAGTACACCCAGCTGACCGGCCGCGCCGGCCGCCGCGGCATCGACGTCGAGGGTCACGCGGTCATCCAGTGGAAGGACGGGCTCGACCCGCAGGCCGTCGCGTCCCTCGCCTCGCGCCGCACCTACCCGCTCAACTCGAGCTTCCGGCCCACCTACAACATGGCCGTGAACCTGATCGACCAGTTCGGGCGCGAGCGCACCCGCGACATCCTGGAGTCCTCGTTCGCGCAGTTCCAGGCGGACCGCGCGGTCGTCGACCTCGCCCGCAAGGTGCGTCAGCAGGAGGAGTCACTCGCCGGCTACGACAAAGCCATGCAGTGCGAGTACGGCGACTTCGGCGAGTACTTCGCCATCCGCCGGGAGATCGGCGAGGTGGAGCGCCGCGGCGCCGCCCGCGCGGACACCTCGAGCAAGGGCGAGCGCGACAGCCGGCAGCAGGAGCTCACCGAGCTGCGCCGGCAGATGAAGGCCCACCCCTGCCACCGCTGCAAGGACCGGGAGCAGCACGCCCGCTGGGGCGAGCGCTGGTGGCGGCTCAAGAAGCAGACCGACGCCCTGAACGCGCAGATCCGCAGCCGCACCGGTGCCGTGGCGAAGGTGTTCGACCGGGTGACCGAGCTGCTGCTCGGGCTCGGCTACCTGAAGCGCGACGAGAGCGGCGCCGTCGTGTCCACGCCGAACGGGCGGATGCTGAAGCGCATCTACGGCGAGCGCGACCTCCTGGTGGCCGAGTGCCTGCGGCACGGGGTCTGGACCGAGCTCGACGCGGCCAGCCTCGCCGCCATGGCCACCGCGCTGGTCTACGAGCCCCGGCGCGACGAGGGCAACCCGTCCGAGCGCTACCTGCCCCGCGGGGCGTTCCGGCCGGCGCTCGAGCGCACGGAGGAGATCTGGGCGCGGCTCGACGACCTGGAGCACGAGCGGCGGCTGCCCACGACGGGGGGCATCGCCACCGGCCTCAGCTCGGCGATGCACCGGTGGGCGCGCGGCGGGAACCTCGACGAGGTGCTGTACGACGCCGACCTCGCCGCGGGCGACTTCGTGCGCTGGGCGAAGCAGACCATCGACCTGCTCGACCAGCTCTCCGTCGTGGCCGACGGCAAGGTGTCCCGCAACGCCCGCGCCGCCCTCGATCTGGTGCGACGGGGGATCGTCGCGTACTCGAGCGTGTCCTGATGGCCCTGAGCACGTCCCCGCGGGCGGTGCCCGCGCCGCCGGCGGCCGGGCGCTCGCGACCCCACGTCCGCGATCGGGGTCAGCGGCTACCCCTGACCGGCGTTGACCGGGTAGATGGCGGGCGCGCGTCCGTGCCGCTCTGGCTGTCCCTGCTGCTCGCCGTCGCGTCCGGGCCGATCTCGGCCGCCGGCTTCCCCGACCAGGGCGTCTGGCCGCTGACGCTCGTCGGCGTCGGCGCGTTCCTCGCCGCGCTGGTGGGACGGGCGGGCTGGTCGGCGGCCGCCGTCGGACTCGTGGGCGGGCTCGCCTTCTACCTCACGCACATCTCCTGGCTCACCGTGTACCTCGGACCCGTGCCGTGGGCCGCGCTCTCCGGGCTGGAGTCGCTGTTCTGGGCGGCCTTCGCGGTGCCGATCGCGGTGGTGCTGAACCGGGGTCCCCGGCTCTGGACGGGTGCCGTCTCCCGTCACCTCGTTCTCCCGGCGGCCGTCGCGGCCCTGTGGACCGCCCGCGAGGCCGTCACGAGCACGTGGCCGTACGGCGGGTTCGCCTGGGGGCGGGTGGCCCTCTCGCAGAGCGAGAGCCCGTTCGCGCCGCTCGTGGCCTGGGTGGGCGTGTCCGGCCTGAGCTTCCTCCTCGTCGCCCTCGTTGCGCTCGTGCTGCAGCTGGCGCGCCAGGCCGGGCGTCCGGTCCTGCCGCGCCTCACCGCGGGCGTCGCGGCCCTCGCGGTGCTGCTCCTCGTACCCGCCTGGCCGGCCCCGACCACGGGATCGACGACGGTCGCCGCCGTGCAGGGCAACACGAACTCCGGGCTGCTGGCGGAGTACCTGCCCGGCGAGAACCTGCAGAAGCACCTCGACGCCACCGCGCCGCTGGTCGGCCAGGACGTCGACATGGTCGTGTGGCCGGAGAACGGCTCGGACCTCGACCCCTCGCGCTCGGCGGCGGTCGCGCGGGCCGTCGACCGCATCAGCTCCGCCATGGATGCACCGCTCGTGCTCGGCACGGTGACCCAGGCGGGGGAGGACACCTACAACTCGTCCCTGCTGTGGCTACCGGGGCAGGGGGTCGGGGACCAGTACGACAAGAAGCACCCGGTGCCGTTCGCCGAGTACGCCCCCGACCGGGAGTTCTGGCGCGCGTTCGCGCCGGACCTGATCGACATGGTGCCGCGCGGCTACTCGAAGGGCACCCGCGACACCGTGCTCGACGTGGGCGGCGTGATCGCGGGCATCTCGATCTGCTTCGACATCACCGACGACGCCCTGGTGCGGGAGATGACCGGCGACGGAGCGGAGATCATCCTCGCTCAGACCAACAACGCGGACTTCGGCCAGACCGAGGAGAACGTGCAGCAGCTCGCGATCGCCCGGCTGCGCGCGATCGAGATCGGCCGTTCCGTGGTGAACATCTCCACGGTGGGCACGAGTGCCATCATCGCGCCGGACGGCTCGACGATCTCCCGGCTCACGCCCTACGAGCCCGGCTCCATGGTGGAGTCGGTGCCGCTCGCGACCGCGGTCACCCCGGCGAGCCTCGTGGGCGCCGGGCTCGAGCTCGCGATCAGCGGCTTCGGCATCGCCGCCCTGCTGGCCGTCCTGCTGTTCGGCCGTCGCCGCGCCTGACCCCTCGGGTGGGGCGGCTATGGGCGGGAGCAGAAAGAACGCCCCCACCGCCTAAGGGGCGATGAGGGCGTGAGTGGGAAGCGTCGACCGGGCCTAGGCGCCGATCTTGTGCTCGCCCCGACGGGCGCGGAGGTACTGGAGCCGCTCTTCGAGCAGCTCCTCGAGCTCGGCGCGCGTGCGCCGCTCGAGCAGCATGTCCCAGTGCGTGCGGGGCGCCTTCGTCTCGACGGCCTCCGGCTGCACGAGTGCACCGGCGTCATCGATCAGACGACCCTCCTGGCCGCTCTTGGGCGACTCCCACACCTCGGGCACCTCGGCGTCGGCTGAGAACACGACGTCGAACGTCGTGCCGTCCGCTGCGCGGTACGTCCTCTTCTGTCGCGGTGAGAAGGTCACGCCCTCTTCACTCTGCAGGCTCTGCGCGCCGAGCCTCATTCCACGCAAGCTACGATCTGCCATCGTTCGGTCTCCTTCCGCAAAGCGTTCACACAATGCAACGCCGCGCTGTGGATAACCTTTCCTGTTCCGTCCCCTTCCCAGGTCTTTCTCAGGGGCGATGGTGCAGGGCGGCGCGCGCCTCGTCGGAGCGGTCGGTGACGACACCGTCGACTCCAGCGTCGATGAGCGCGCGCATGGCGAGCGGATCGTTGATCGTCCAGACGTGCACCTCGCGGACGGCGCGATGCAGGCGACGCACCATCCGGGGCGTCGTGGTGCGCACGCGCAGCACCCGGTCGGGCATCTGCACCGCGTCGATGCCGCGCAGGGCGACCCGGGCGATCGGGATCAGCCCGAGACGGCAGGCGAGCACCGCGAGGGCGAGCCGGGGCGCGGACGCGGACGTGGCCACGCCCGGAAGGGCGCGCACGGCACGCGCCCGTCGGCGCTCCGAGAACGAGGCGAGGAGGACCCGGTGCTCCGCCCCCAGGGCGGCGATGACCGCGACGCTGCCGTCCGCCGCGTCGAGGGACTTCACGTCGATGTTGAAGCGCGCATCGGGGAAGGCCTCGAGCGCCTCGCGCAGTGTGGCGACGCGCTGACGGGAGCCGAGGTCGATGGACCGCAGCTGGGCCAGGTCGAGGTCGGCGATCCGGGCGGAGGACCCGCCGAGCCGCTCCACGGTCCTGTCGTGCCACAGCACCGGCGTCCCGTCCCGCGTCGCGCGCACGTCCGTCTCGAGGTGGGTGACACCGAGCGCGAGCGCGTTCTCGAACGCCAGCAGGGTGTTCTCCGGAGCGTCGACGGCGAACCCGCGGTGCGCGATCACCCGCGGCATCTCGGCCGGGGTGAAGTACGCGGAGCGGACGGGCGCGCTAGGAGTCGGCCTGCGTCGGCCGCGCGTCATGGCTGGGGGCTGCGGCCGGCGCGGCACTGTGCGCTGCGCCCGTCGCGCTACCCGGGATCAGCGGGGAGCCGCCGGGGCCGAAGCCCGCGCCGACCGTCTTCAGCGCCTCGGTGAGCTCGCTCGGGATGATCCACAGCTTGTTCGACGGCCCCTCGGCCAGCTTCGGCAGCGTCTGCAGGTACTGGTACGCCAGCAGCTTCTCGTCCGGGTTGCCCGCGTGGATCGCGCCGAACACGGTCTGGATGGCCTGCGCCTCGCCCTCGGCACGCAGCACCTGCGCCCGGGCGTCGCCCTCCGCGGAGAGGATCGCGGCCTGCCGCGCGCCCTCGGCGGTGAGGATGGCGGACTGCTTCGTGCCCTCCGCGGTGAGGATCAGCGCGCGGCGGTCGCGCTCGGCGCGCATCTGCTTCTCCATGGAGTCCTGGATCGAGGCGGGCGGGTCGATGGCCTTGAGCTCGACGCGGCCCACGCGCACGCCCCACTTGCCCGTCGCCTCGTCGAGCACGATGCGCAGCTGCCCGTTGATGTTGTCGCGGCTGGTCAGCGCCTCCTCGAGGTTGAGGCTGCCGACGACGTTGCGGAGCGTCGTCGTGGTCAGCTGCTCGACGGCGCCGAGGTAGTTGGCGATCTCGTAGGTCGCGGCCCGGGCGTCCGTCACCTGGAAGTAGACGACCGTGTCGATGGAGACGACGAGGTTGTCCTCGGTGATGACCGGCTGGGGCGGGAAGGACACCACCTGCTCGCGCATGTCGATGAGCGGCCGCACCCGGTCGATGAACGGCACGAGGAGGTTGAGCCCCGGCATGAGGGTCTTGTGGTAGCGGCCGAGGCGCTCGACGACGCCCGCGTTGGCCTGCGGGATGATGCGGATCGAGCGGAAGAGGATCACCAGGATGAAGATGACGACGACCGCGAGCACGGCCCAGAGCACGATGGCGCCCACCGAATCGGATGTCATGAATTGGAGATCCTTTCTGCAGGGGCGACGTAGGCGGTGGCGCCGTCGATCGCCGTGACGAGGACCCGCTGGCCCTCGACGAGTTCGGGGAGGTCGACCGTGGGGGCGACCCGCGCCGTCCAGGTCTCGCCGTTCGACAGCTTCACGTGTCCGCCGAACTCACCGACGGTCGTGACCACGAGGCCGCTCATCCCGAGCAGTGCGTCGACGTTGCTGAGCGCCGGGTCACCGCCGCGCTTCAGCGCGCGCAGGAGCGGGGGCTTGAGGCCGAAGAGGAGCAGCACGGACACCAGGGCCGCGACGATGATCTGCAGCCACAGCGGAGCGCCGAGCAGGCCGGCGAGGAGACCGCCCAGGCTGCCGATGCCGAGCATCAGGAAGGTGAGCTCGAGGCTCAGCATCTCGACGATGATGAACAGCAGGATGAGCGCGAGCCAGAGGATCCAGGCGTACTCGGTCAGGAACTCGGTCATCGCCGCCCCTCTCCCTCGCGGATTCGTCTTCGTCGAACGCTATCAGTAGCCGCTGACCGTTCGGCCAGGGCCGCGCGGCACCGGGCCGGTCCGGCGGGCGCCCGTGGGATACGCTCGAATGCTGGTGGCCCGGCCCCGGGCCCGCAGGCAGAGCAGTCGAGGAGACACCCGTGACGGAACCCTTCGCCCCCGGAGCACTGGACGGAAAGCGAGCCCTGGTAACGGGATCCTCGCGCGGCATCGGCGCCGACACGGTGACCTACTTCTCGAAGGCCGGCGCGTCCGTCGTCGTCAACTACCGCAACAAGAAGGCCCGCGCGGAGAAGCTCGTCGGCCAGCTGACGGAGCAGGGCGGCACGGCCATCGCGGTCGGCGCCGACCTGACCGACCCCGACTCGGTGCGGCAGATGTTCGAGACGGTGCGCGAGGAGTTCGGCGGGCTCGACATCCTCGTGCTCAACGCCTCGGGCGGCATGGAGACGGGCATGGCGGCCGACTACGCGATGACGCTGAACCGCGACGCCCAGGTGAACGTGCTGACCGCGGCCCTGCCGCTGCTGCAGGAGGGCGCCCGCGTCGTCTTCGTGACGAGCCACCAGGCGCACTTCATCAACACGACCGAGACCATGCCGGAGTACGAGCCCGTCGCCCACAGCAAGCGGGCCGGCGAGGACGCGCTGCGCTCGATGATCCCCGAGCTGGAGGCGAAGGGCGTCGAGTTCGTCGTCGTGTCCGGCGACATGATCGAGGGCACCATCACCGCGACGCTGCTGGAGCGCGCGAACCCGGGCGCGATCAGCGCGCGCAAGGAGGCGGCGGGCAAGCTGTACAACGTGTCCGAGTTCGCGGCGGAGGTCGCGCTGGCCGCCGTCGAGCCGGTCCCCGCCGACCACACGAAGTACGTGGGCGACACGTCCGGCTTCGCCGGCGCCTGACCCCGGGATGACCGAGCGTCACGTCCGCAACACCGCCCGCGTCCTCCTCTACGACGCCCGGGGCCGCGTGCTGCTGTTCCTCACCAACTACTCGGAGAACATCGACCGGCCGCCGCGCTGGATCACGCCGGGCGGGGGCATCGATCCCGGCGAGACGCCGGAGGTCGCGGCCAGGCGCGAGCTGTTCGAGGAGACCGGTCTGTCGGTCGACGGCGTCGGCCCGACGGTGTGGGAGCACGACTTCGAGCGGCGGCGGATCGACGGCGCCCTCGACGTCGGCCACTCCACGTTCTTCGCGGTGCGCACGGACGAGTTCGCGCCGCTGTCGGACAACTGGATGCCCGAGGAGTTCGACGACATCCACGCGCACCGCTGGTGGAGCGCCGAGGAGCTCGAGGCCGAGGCCGCGCCCTTCGAGCCCGCCGAGCTGCCCGAGCTGATCCGCCGCTACTCGCCTTCCGCCTGATCGCGCCGTCGGGCGCGGCTCGGCTCAGGAGTCGAAGCCGACGCCGAGCGCGTCCAGGGAGCGCAGCAGCAGGCCGTCCTTCCCGCCGCGAGCATCCGACCGGGCGACCGCCCGTCGGGTCAGCGTGATGGCGGGGTAGCGCACGGGCTCCGGCGGGATCGGGATGGGCAGGGAGCCGACGGCGCGGAGCTCCGTCAACTCGGTGGGCTTTCCGGCGAGCAGGTCGAGCATGACCTTCGCGCCGAACCGCGTGGCCGCCACCCCGA
The DNA here is from genome assembly GCF_003067705.1 of Planctomonas deserti. Lineage (GTDB taxonomy): Bacteria > Actinomycetota > Actinomycetes > Actinomycetales > Microbacteriaceae > Planctomonas > Planctomonas deserti. The sequence continues at coordinate 21,547 of NZ_QANL01000004.1, read as the reverse complement.
GCCCGGTGTACCCGGCGCTGTACGCGACCCTGCCGTGCCACGCCGTACCGTGGAAGGCCATGAGACGGGACGACATGTCGATCATGCCGCCCCACGCGTGGCTGAACCGCACGTCGGCGAGCGGCGGGAAGGTGCGGAAGAAGTGGTCGGCGAGCAGGCGGAACGTCTGCTCGCGCCGGTCCTGAGCGGGGCGGATGCGCCCGCCGCGGTGGTAGACGGCGTCGTAGCCGCCCCAGAGGATGCGGTTGTCCGCCGAGAGCCGGTAGTAGTGGAACTGCCGCGAGGAGTCCGTGACCCCCTGCCGGCCGGTCCAGCCGATGCTCGTGAGCTGGTCGGCGGTGAGCGGTTCGGTCATGAGGGCGTAGTCGTACACGGGAACTGTGAGCAGGCGGGTGCGCCGGATCAGCGAGGGGAAGCCGTTCGTGGCCAGGGCGACGCTCCGGGCGCGCACCCGGCCGGCACGGGTCCGCACCGCGACGCCGTCGCCGTCCCGATCCAGCCCGACGACGGGGGAGCGCTCGTGGATGCGGACGCCGAGCTCGAGGCAGGCCCGGCGCAGTCCCCACGCCAGCTTGGCGGGGTGCACGAGGGCGACCCCCTCCGTCTCGAGCAGGCCCGCCCGGTACAGCGGGGAGTCGACGACGGACCGGACGCGGTCGGCGTCCAGGAAGGTGTAGTGCCCGGCCGGGGCCGTCTCGGCGAGCGCGCGGAGGCCGGGCACCTGGTGCGGCTCGGTCGCGACGGTGAGCCCGCCCGGCGTCTCGAACTCCGCGTCGATGCTGTGGCGCACGAGCGTCTCGCGGAACTCGGCGAAGTTCTCCAGTCCGAGCCGGTCCAGCTGCCGCCGCTCGTCCGGGAAGTGACGGTCGCCGTTCTCCGCCCCGTGGGTCAGCGTGCTCTCGCAGAAGCCCCCGTTGCGTCCGCTCGCCGCCCAGGCGATCTCCCGGGCCTCGAGGAGGACGACGTCGCGCTCCGGCTCCCGCTCCTTCGCGAGGAGCGCGGTCCACAGGCCGCAGTAGCCCCCGCCGACCACGACGAGGTCCGCGGTCGCGGCACCCGCGAGTGCCGGTTCCGGCGTCGGCCGTGCCGGGGAGTCGAGCCAGAACGGCACCGGGGACGCGGGCCGGAGGGCGGCGTCGATGCCCGCGGCGTCGCCGACGGCCCGCGGCCCGTACGCCGGTTCCGGCACGGCGGTCGGGCGGGTGGAGCGCCCCGCCACAAGCATCAGTGCCGCCCGGCGACGACGTCGGCGATGCGCGCGATCGCCGCCGTGCGCGGCCGGCCCGCGCGCTCGATGCGGTCCGCTGCCCCGTAGGCGGCGTAGATGCCCTGCACGGCGAGCCAGCGCAGCGGCTCCGGCTCCCACTTCCGCGCGACGTGCCCGACCCACGGAAGTCGGGTCAGCGCGGAGTCGTGGCCGAGGATGAGGTCCGCGAGCGTGCGGCCCGCCACGTTCGTGGTCGTGACGCCGGTGCCGACGTAGCCGCCCGCCCAGGCGATGCCGGTCGCGGGGTCGAGTCCCATGGTCGCCGCCCAGTCGCGCGGCACCCCGAGCACGCCGGACCAGGCGTGCTCGATCGCTGTATCAGCGGCGGACGGGAAGAAGTCGGTGAGGATCGCCCGGAGCTTCCGGATGGTCGCCTCCTGGGTGACGCCGTCGCTGTCCGTGCGCGATCCGAACCGGTAGGGCACGCCGCGGCCGCCGATCGCGATGCGGTCATCCGCGGTCCGCTGCGCATACATGTACACGTGGGCGAAGTCGCCGAGCAGCTCCCTGCCGCGCCAGCCGATCTCGTCCCGCACGTCGTCACCGAGCGGTTCAGTCACGATGAGCGAGGAGTTCATCGGCAGCCAGGTGCGGTGCTGGCCCTTGAGATTGGCCGTGAAGCCCTCGGTGGCGCGCACGACGACGTCCGCCGTCACCGTGCCGCGGTCGGTCACGGCGGCGTGCGGGCGGATCTCCCGGACCGGCGTCTGCTCGTGGATGCGCACGCCGAGCGCCTCGACGGCGCGGGCCAGCCCGCTCACCAGCTGCGCCGGGTTGACCCGCGCGCAGTGCGGGTGCCACACGGCGCCGACCGCGCCGCGCACCGCGACGCGCTCGGTCGCCGCCTCGGCGGACAGGACCTCGAGGTCCGTGGCCGGCCACGCCGCCTCCGCCTTCGCGAACGCCCGGAGCCGGCCGAGCTGGGCGGGAGACGTGGCGACCGTGAGCTCGCCGCCCTTCACGATGCCCGCGTCGATGCCCTCAGCCCGCGTCACGCGGATCACCTCGTCCACCGCGTCGTTGAGGACGCGCTGCATCTCGGCGATCTCGCCGCGGCTGCGGGAGGCCAGGTAGCGGTCCCGGCCGCCCGTGATGGTGTTGGTGAGCCAGCCGCCGTTGCGTCCCGACGCGCCGAAGCCGGCGAACTCCGACTCGAGCACCACGACATCGAGGTGCGGGGCCGCGCGCTTCAGGTAGTACGCCGTCCACAGGCCGGTGAAGCCCGCGCCGACGATGCAGACGTCGGCGCCGATCGAGCCGGGAAGCGGCGCCCGGGCGGCGGGCAGGCCGAGCTGCGTCCACCAGAACGACACGTTGCCGTTCCGGGTCCCGCCCTCCGCCACGCCGGTCACCCGCCTAGAGCCGCGCCCACGCCTCGGTGAGCACCCCGCGCAGGATGCCCTCGATCTCGTCGAACTCCTTCTGCCCCACCGTGAGCGGCGGAGCGAGCTGGATGACGGGGTCGCCGCGGTCGTCGGCCCGGCAGTACAGCCCGGCGTCGAAGAGCGCCGTCGACAGGAAGCCGCGTAGGAGGCGCTCGGACTCGTCGTCGTCGAACGTGAGCTTCGTCGACTTGTCCTTCACCAGCTCGATGCCGAAGAAGTACCCGTCGCCGCGCACGTCACCGACGATGGGGAGGTCGAGCAGCTTCTCGAGCGTCGCCCGGAAAGCCGGCGAGTTCTCTCGCACGTTCTGGTTGAGCCGCTCCTCCTCGAAGATGTCGAGATTCGCGAGCGCCACGGCCGCCGACACGGGGTGCCCGCCGAAGGTGTAGCCGTGCGGGAAGGACGCGTTGCCGTGCTTGAAGGGCTCGTAGATCCGGTCGCTGACGATGGTCGCGCCGATGGGGGAGTACCCGCTCGTCATGCCCTTCGCGCAGGTGATCATGTCCGGCACGAATCCGTAGGTGTCGCAGGCGAAGAACTCGCCGATTCGGCCGAACGCGCAGATCACCTCGTCGCTCACGAGCAGCACGTCGTACTTGTCGCAGATCTCCCGCACCCGCTGGAAGTAGCCGGGCGGAGGCGGGAAGCAACCGCCGCTGTTCTGCACGGGCTCGAGGAAGACCGCGGCGACCGTCTCGGGCCCCTCGAACTCGATCATCTCCTCGATGCGGTTGGCCGACCACTGCCCGAAGGCCTCGAGGTCGTCCGCGTGCTCGGGGGCGCGGTAGAAGTTCGTGTTCGGCACGCGGAAGCCGCCCGGGGTCACGGGCTCGAACATCTGCTTCATCGCGGGGATGCCCGTGATGGCCAGGGCGCCCTGCGTCGTGCCGTGGTAGGCGACGGAGCGCGAGATGACCTTGTGCTTCGTCGGGCGGCCCTGCAGCTTCCAGTAGTACTTGGCGAGCTTGAACGCCGTCTCCACCGCCTCGCCGCCGCCGCTCGAGAAGAAGACGCGGTTGAGGTCGCCCGGCGCGTAGGAGGCGAGGCGCTCGGCCAGCTCGATCGCCGACGGGTGCGCGTAGGACCAGAGCGGGAAGAACGCGAGCTCCTCGGCCTGCTTCGCCGCGACCTCGGCGAGCCGCCGGCGCCCGTGGCCCGCGTTGACCACGAACAGGCCGCTCAGCCCGTCGAAGTACTTCCGGCCCCGGCTGTCCCAGATGTGGTGCCCGTCGCCCTTCACGATGATGGGCACCCCGTCGCCGTCCTCCATCACCGACTGGCGGGAGAAGTGCATCCACAGGTGGTCCTTGGCCGCGCTGCGCAGCCGGGCGTCACGGGCCGACGCGGGGTCGTCGTGAACGGATACGGGAGTCTCGGTCGTGGTCATGGTTATCTCGTTCCCCAGTTGTAGAACTGCTTCTGAAGTTTCAGGTAGACGAACGTCTCGGTGGACCGGACGCCCTCGATGGCGCGGATCTCCTTGTTCAGGAGGGTGATGAGCTGGTCGTCGTTCTCGCACACGACCTCGGCCAGGATGTCGAAGCTGCCCGCCGTGAGCACGACGTAGTCGACCGCGGACATGGCGCTGAGCGCCGCGGCCACCTCGGTGGTGTCACCCGACACGGTGATGCCGATCATCGCCTGGCGGAAGAAGCCGAGCTGCATGGGGTCCGTCACGGCGACGATCTGCATGACGCCGGACTCCGTGAGCTTCTGCACGCGTTGGCGCACGGCCGCCTCGCTCAGCCCGACGGCTTTGCCGATCTCCGCGTAGGAGCGGCGTCCGTCGTGCTGCAACTGCTCGACGATGGCCCGGGAGATGTCGTCGAGCTGGGTGCGGGTCTCCCTGCTCATTGCTCGATAATGTCAGTGTCACCGCCCTTCGGCAAGCGAATCAGTGGTGGAAACGGTGGTAGAGCGACGAAAGGAGCAGCCGATGACCTGGCGCATGCCCGCCGAGACGGCCCCGCAGGACCGCGTCTGGGTGGCGTTCCCCCGCGAGGGCGACACGCTCGGCGCCGACCCCGCCTCCGCGACCGAGGCCTATGCGGCGTGGTCGGCGGTCGCGAACGCCACGGCCGAGTTCACCCCGGTGACCATGGTGGTCGACCCCTCGGAGCGGGACCGCGCTGCGCGGTTGCTCTCCGCCGCCGTCGAGGTGCTGATCGCCCCGCTCGACGACTTCTGGATGCGTGACATCGGTCCCACCTTCGTCCTCGGCGGGGACGGCGCGCTCGCCGCGGTGGACTGGACGTTCAACGGCTGGGGCGCCACGAACTGGCGCGCCTGGGAGAACGACCGCCGCATCGGGCGGGTCGTCGCGGAGGCCGCGGGCGTGCCGGTTCTCCCGTCGCTCCTGGTGAACGAGGGCGGCGGCATCCACGTGGACGGGGAGGGCACGGTGCTGCTCACGGAGACGGTTCAGCTGGACCCCCTGCGGAACCCGTTCACCGACCGGGCCGGTGTCGAGGCGGAGCTCGCGCGAACGATCGGGGCCGACACGTTCGTCTGGCTCCCGCGCGGCCTGCACCGCGACTACGAGGAGCTTGGCACCCGCGGGCACGTCGACATGGTCGCCACCATCCCGTCCCCCGGCCGCATCCTCCTGCACGCGCAGGAGGATGCGTCCCACCCGGACTTCGCGCTGACCCGGGGGCTCAGGGAGGTGCTCTCCGCCTCCCGCGACGCCGCGGGGCGTTCGTGGGAGATCGTCGACCTGCCGGCGCCCGAGACGTTGCGCGACGCGCACGGGTTCGTGGACTGGAGCTACGTGAACCACCTGGTCACCAACGGCGGCGTGATCGCCTGCGGGTACGGCGAGGAGCGCGCCGACGCCAGGGCGCGGGCGATCCTCGCCGACGCGTATCCGGGGCGGACCGTCGTCACCGTCGACGCCCGCCCGATCCTGGAGCGCGGTGGCGGCATCCACTGCATAACCCAGCAGCAGCCGACGGCGGGTGCGCGATGACCGGGCCGGCGCTCACCCTCGTCGAGGCCACCATCGCCGACCTTCGGGGCGCGCTGGAGTCCGGCACCGTCACGAGCGTCGAGCTTGTTGCGGCGTACCTCGACCGGATCGGCCGGTACGACCGGCACGGCATCGCGCTGAACGCGGTGCCGGTGCTGAACCCCCGCATGTTCGACGAGGCCCGCGCGTCGGACGAGCGACGCGGGTCGGGAGCCATCCTCGGACCGCTGGACGGCATCCCGTACACCGCGAAGGACAGCTACCTGGCCGAGGGTCTCACGGTTGCGGCGGGCTCGCCGGCGTTCGAGCACCTGGTCGCGCGGGCGGACGCCTTCGCCATCGAGCGGCTCCGGGCGGCGGGGGCGGTGCTGATCGGGCTCACGAACATGCCCCCGATGGCCAACGGCGGCATGCAGCGCGGCCTCTACGGCCGCGCCGAGAGCCCCTACAACCCGGACTACCTGACGGCAGCGTTCGGCTCGGGCTCGTCGAACGGGTCGGGCACCGCGACGGCGGCGAGCTTCGCCGCCTTCGGCCTGGCGGAGGAGACGTGGTCGTCGGGCCGAGCCCCGGCGTCCAACAACGCCCTCGTCGCGTACACCCCGTCGCGCGGCCTCATCTCGGTGCGCGGCAACTGGCCGCTCGTGCCCACCATGGACGTCGTCGTGCCGCACACGCGCACGATGCAGGACCTCCTCGAACTGCTCGACGTGCTCGTGGTGGACGATCCCGACCCGCGCGGGGACTTCTGGCGGCGGCAGCCCTGGGTTCCGATCCCCGCGCCGTCCTCGGTGCGCCCGCCCCGGTTCGCGGACTGCCTGCGTCCCGGCGCGCTGCGGGGGAGGCGTTTCGGCGTCCCCCGGATGTACGTGAACGCCGACCCGGACGCCGCACGCCCGATCGAGACGCGGGACTCGGTGCTCCGGCTGTGGCGGGCAGCGGCGGCCGACCTGCGGCAGCAGGGCGCCGAGGTCGTCGAGGTCGACTTCCCCGCGCTGTCGAACTACGAGCGCGATCGACCCGGCGCCCGCTCCATGGTCGAGCGCGGCATCGTGCCCGACGGCTTCGCCGACCGCGAGCTGTGGGACCTGTCGATCTGGGCCTGGGACGACTTCCTCCGCGCGAACGGCGACCCCGCCATCCCGGACCTGACCGCCGTCGACGGCCCGAGGATCTTCCCGGCGCCTCCGGGCGCGCTCACCGACCGGTACGGGCCGGACGACATCGACCTGGCCGAGTACGTGACCCGGGCCCGGGCGGGCGTGTTGCCGCTCGAGGAGATCCCCGACATCGCGGACGGCATCCGTGGCCTCGAGGAGACCCGCCGCGTCGACTTCGAGCACTGGCTCGACGACGTGGGACTCGACGGCATCGTGCTGCCCGCGGTCGCGGACGTCGGGCCGGCGGACGCCGACGTCGATGAGACGTCGGCTCGGCTGGCCTGGCGCAACGGCACCTGGGTCGCGAACGGCAACCTCGTGTTCCGGCACCTCGGCATCCCCACGGTCACGGTGCCGATGGGCACCATGGACGACATCGGGATGCCGGTCGGGCTGACCTTCGCCGGCCGCGCCTACCGCGACGCCGACCTGCTGACGTTCGCCGCCGGGTTCGAGGCCGTCCGCCCGCGCCGCACGCCGCCGCCGCGCACCCCCGCCCTGCCGGGCGACGTCTTCCCCGGGGGGCGCCGGCCCGGATTCCGTTCGTCCGGAACCCGGATCCCGACCGGAACCTCGACCGAGATCCCTTCCGGAGCCGCCACCGCGGATCTCGCGAGCGGCCGGCTCGAGCTGCGGGCCGAGGTCCACCCGGTCGCCGGGGAGCCCGGGCAGGACGAGGTCGTGGTGGCGCTCGAGCTGCGCGGCGCGCCGATGCGCCCGGCGAGCGCGCGCATCGCGGTCAACGGCGAGGCCGTGCCGGTCGCGGTCGACGGGGACTCCGTCACCGCGCGGGTGAGGGTCTCGGCGGACACCCACCGCCGCGTGCACAGCCCGTGGCGCGATCCCTACGGCTCGGTGATCACGGCCGTCGTCACCCTGCGGGGGGGCGCCGTCCTGGGGGCGTACACCGTCGCGGGCGGCGTCGCGTGACCCGCCGAGCGGAGGCGCGTGCCGCCATCCCGCGCCGGGTCGCCGCTACGGTGTCGCCATGACCGTCGACCTCGTCCTCCATTCCGGCCGCGTCTTCACCGGCACCGCGCTCTCCCCGACCGCGACGGCGGTCGCGGTGACGGCCGGGAGGATCGTCGGGGTGGGCACCGAAGCCGAGGTCCGTGCGCTCGGCCGGGCCGCGGAGACCATCGACGCGCGCGGCGGGCTCATCGCCCCCTCGTTCATCGACGCGCACATCCATCCGCTCCAGGGCGGCCACGAGCGCCTGCACTGCGACCTCACCGATGCCACCGACGCCGCGTCGACCCTGGACATCATCGGCGCGTACGCGGCCGCCCACCCCGAGGACGACTGGGTCGTCGGGGGCGGCTGGCACCTTCCGCACTTCCCGGGCGGGCGGCCGGATGCCGAGTCGCTCGAGCGCGTGGCGCCCGGGCGGAAGATCTACCTCGTCAACGCCGACCATCACGGCGCGTGGGTGTCGCCGGCCGCGCTCCGGGCGGCGGGTGTCGACCGCGACACCCCCGACCCCGCGGGCGGGCACTTCGACCGGGATGCCGGCGGCCGCCCCACCGGCACCGCCCAGGAGGCGGCGATGGAGGTGTTCGCGCCCTTCCTGCCCGTGCCCGACGTCGACGACTACGTCGAGGCCGTCGGCGAGGCGCAGCGCTACCTGCAGTCGTTCGGCATCACCGGCTGGCAGGACGCGATCATCGGCGACTACGCCGGCTTCGGCGACAGCACGGAGGCGTACCTCCGCGTCGTCGCCTCCGGCGAGCTCGTGTCCCGGGTGACCGGGGCGCTGTGGCTGCCGCGCGGGCTGACCCTGGACACGATCGACGACACCGTCCAGCGGCTCGTCGCCGCCCGGGACGCCGTGGGCGACCGCGGGAACGAGCTCGGCGGGTCCTTCCGCGCGACGACGGTGAAGATCATGCAGGACGGGGTGCCGGAGAGCCAGACGGCGGCCATGAAGGAGCCCTACCTCGACGCCTGCGGGCACCCGACCGGCGTGCGGGGGGAGTCCCACTTCCCGCCGGACGTGCTGAACGCCGCCGCGGTCGCGCTCACCCGGGCCGGCTTCCAGCTCCACATCCACGCCATCGGCGACCGCGCCGTCGCGGAGAGCCTCGACGCCCTGCGCGCCGCCCGGGCGGCCGGGGACGACAACCGCATGCGGCACCACCTGGCGCACCTGCAGCAGGTGGACCTCGCCGACATCCCCGCTATGGCGGAGCTCGGCGTCACCGCCAACATTCAGGCGCTGTGGGCCGCCGCGAGCGAGCAGATGGTCGACCTCAACCGCTCCATCGTCGGGCAGAAGCGCTTCTCCGAGCAGTACCCCTTCGCCAGCATGGCCGCGGCGGGTGTTCCGCTCGCCATGGGGTCCGACTGGCCCGTGTCGACCCCCGACCCGTGGCAGGCCATCGCCGTCGCGGTGACCCGCGTCGAACCGGGCAGCGGGGCGGAGCCGCTGGGCGTCGGGGAGGAGCTCGAGCTCGGGCAGGCCATCGCCGCCTACACCTCGGGATCCGCTCGCGTCGCCCATCACGACGACGCGGGCACGCTGCGCGTCGGCGGGGTCGCGGACATCGCCGTGAGCGACGTCGATCCGTTCTCGCTGCCCGCCGACGCCCTGCACACCGTGCGGACGGCGGCGACGCTGGCATCGGGTCGCGTGGTCTTCTCCCGCTGACGGCACCGTGCCACCGGCGGCGCCGGCGGCACGCGTGCCCCCGCACACGGTTCGAAGGCCCTTCTGCGGAATCAGTTGTCGATCGAGCCCGTTGCGGGCGTTCTTCGAGCGAAAACCGCGTGGGAGTGACTGTTTCGACGGTGTAAAACCTCGACGGAATCCGTGTCGTGCATTGCGTTCGGCTCGCTCCAGCGCATAGTTTGTGGACACCGCAGCGGACGGAGGCCTGCACCGGATGCAGCGGCGGCCGAGGAGAACCGACTCACGAAGGGGCATGGGCGAGATGACGATGACCCTGAACAGCACCGACGCGGACACGATGGCCGCGGGTCAGCCCGGACGAGTCGTCCTGAGCGGCGTCTCGAAGGTCTACGGCAAGGCCTACGCGGTGGAGAACCTCGATCTGGACGTGCGGGCGGGGGAGTTCATCTCCCTGCTCGGCCCGAGCGGCTGCGGCAAGACGACCACGCTGCGCATGATCGGCGGCTTCGAGTTCCCGGACGCCGGCACCATCTCCATCTCGGGGCGGGCCGTGCACGCGTTGCCGCCGCACCGGCGCCCCGTCAACACGGTCTTCCAGGCCTACGCGCTGTTCCCGCACATGTCGGTCGCCCGCAACGTGGCCTACGGGCTCACCTACGGGTCCGTGCCGAAGGCCGAGATCGGTCCCCGGGTGCGCGACGCGCTCGCCATGGTCCGCATGTCCCACCTGGCCGACCGCATGCCCGCCCAGCTCTCCGGCGGCCAGCAGCAGCGCATCGCGCTCGCACGCGCCCTCGTCAACCGCCCGGCGGTCCTCCTGCTCGACGAGCCGATGTCCGCGCTCGACCGCAAGCTCCGCGAGGAGATGCAGATCGAGCTCAAGCTCCTGCAGCAGCAGCTCGGCACCACCTTCGTCTTCGTCACCCATGACCAGGAGGAGGCGATGACGATGAGCGACCGGATCGCGGTGATGAACCACGGCCGGATCGAACAGGTCGGCACGCCGTCCGCGGTGTACGACGCCCCCGAGTCCGCCTACGTCGCCGGCTTCATCGGGCAGCAGAACTTCTTCTCCGGCACCATCGACCGCGCGGACGGGGGAGCCGTCGGCATCGCCGTCGAGGGGTCCCGCGTCGCCACCAGCCGTCCCTCCGGCCTGGCCGTGGGTTCCGAGGCCACGTTCGCGGTGCGGCCCGAGCACGTGACCGTCAGCGCGACCGCCGACACGGGGGTCAACGTGATCCCCGCGACCCTGATGGGCGTCAGCCAGCTGGGCTCGGCCCTCCAGCTCGTCCTGCTCACCGCGGGCGGTCTCAAGATCACGGCCCGGGCCAGCCGGTCCGTCGAGGTCCCGTCGACCATCGGCAGCACGGTCTGGTGCCGCTGGGATGCCGCCTCCGTGCACGTCTTCCCGGGATCGGTCGCCGCGTGACCCGCCGCGGCACTCTCCCCCATCCGCTGCGTTCCCGCCGCGCGCTTCGCACCCCCTGCCCCCGACAGAAGGACCTGTAGCCATGCCCGAGAAGAGTGACGTCCGCCTGCTCCTGCCCGCCTCGATGACCGGGCACGTGTCGAGGCGGTTGTTCCTCGGCGGGCTCCTCGGGGCCGGCGCGACCGCGGCGCTCGCCGCCTGCTCCACCGGGTCCGGCTCAGGGGGCTCGGGCGGATCCGGCGAGCTCAACATCTACACCTGGGGCGAGTACGACGACCCCGACGTGCTGAGCGCCTTCACCAAGGAGGCCGGGCCGAAGATCACGATCGACAGCTACGGCTCCAACCAGGAGATGATCGCGAAGCTCGTCGCGGCCGCGGGCACCAGCGGCTACGACATCTGCCTGCCGACCCACCAGTACATCCCGCAGATGGCCGCCAGCGACCTGCTCGAGGAGCTCGACCTCGACAAGATCCCCAACTTCTCGAACGTCGACCCCGCCTACATCGACCAGTCGTTCGACCCCGGCAACAAGTACTCCGTGCCGAAGGCGTGGGGCTCCACCGGGTACGCCTACGACACCACGGCCATCCCGCGGGAGCTCACCAGCTGGGCCGACTTCTGGGAGGTCGCGCAGAACGAGGCGAGCGGAAGCCTCTCGCTGCTCGAGGACCCGGGCGAGCTCGCCTACGCGTACTTCTTCGCGAACGGCATCGACCCGCTCACGACCGACGAGGGGCACCTGGAGGAGTACCGGAAGTTCATCGTCGAGAAGATCGCCCCGCACGTGCAGACGTTCGAGTCCTACCCGGGCGCATCGATCACCGGAAACGCGCGCATCCTCGCCATGGCGTTCAACGGCGACGCGCGCGCCGGGATCCTCGAGAACGAGGACCCCGACCGCTGGCGCTACGTCACCCCGTCGGAGGGCGGGAACCTCTGGCAGGACAACTGGGTCATCGTCAAGGGCGCGCCCAACGTCGATGCGGCGCACGAGTTCATCAACTACGTGCTCGACCCCGAGGTGTCGCTCAAGGAGCTGCTCTACATCGGCTACCACACGGGCATCAAGGACATCGAGCAGGCCGCGATCGATGCCGGCGCGGAGCTGCCCGAGCTCATCTTCTTCACGCCGGAGCAGACCGAGAAGCTGGTGTTCGCCGAGCTCAACGAAGCCGAGCAGGCCTACGTCGACATCTACGACGAGCTGACGGCCTCGGCCGGTCAGTGATGGCGGTGGACGCGGCGGTGCGGACCGCACCCGCGGCACGCACCGGTGGTCGCCGGCTCCGCTGGTCCATCGGCATGCTCGCCCTGCCGATCAGCGTGTGGCTCGTCTTCTTCTTCATCGTGCCGTTCGGGCTGATCCTCTGGTACAGCTTCGGCGACAAGCCCAGCCTCTACGTCACGCACTCGAACGACGTCCTGAGCCTCGACCGCTACGTCGAGGCGGTCAGCCCTGCCTTCCTGCAGACCTTCGGCCGCACCCTCGAGATCTCCGTCGTCGGCACGATCCTGTGCCTGCTCATCGCGTTCCCGATGGCGTACTGGATGGCGACCAAACTCTCGCCGCGCCGCCAGGGGCTCGTGCTCGCGCTCGTGCTCATCCCGTACTGGACGAACTTCCTCGTCCGCACCATCGGCTGGCAGATCACGCTCAGCCCGGAGGGGTTCCTCTCCGAGGGGCTGCAGGCGCTCGGCCTGCGCGATGGACCGCTCGAGGTGCTGTACACGATGCCGGCCGTGCAGCTCGGCGTCGTCTACAACTACCTGCCGCTCATGATCCTGCCGCTCTACGTCGCGCTGGAGCGGATGGACCACCGGCTGCTCGAGGCGAGCCGCGACCTCGGCGCGAACGCGTTCGAGAGCTTCCGCCGGGTCACCCTTCCGCTCGCCCTGCCCGGCATCGCCGCGGGCATGCTGCTCGTCTTCGTGCCGCTCATGGGCGACTACATCACCCCCAGCGTCCTCGGCGGTGCGCAGGGCGGCATGGTCGGCCAGATGGTCGCCGGCCAGTTCAACCGGGCGCAGAACTGGGCGCTCGGGTCCGCGATGGCGGTCATCCTCATGCTCGCGATCCTCGCGACGGTCGTGATCTTCGCGCTCGTCGCCCGGCTGGTGGGCTCGGTGCTCGGCCGGGTGCAGCGCGTCGACCTGTCCGCCGCACTGCCGCAGCAGGGAGGAGCACGATGACCGGTGTGCGCACGGACACGGGGACGACCGGCGCGATGGCCACGGCCGCCTCGGCGGACCGGATTGCGACCCCCGCGACCGCGGCCGCCGCGCCCACCGCGCGAAAGCGACGCCGCTCCCTGACCGACGTGCTCATCGCGGCCTGGGGCGTGCTCGGCCTGCTCTTCCTCTTCTTCCCGGTGATCGTGATCATCGTCTACTCGTTCAACACCGGGCGTCAGCTGCGGTCCTGGGACGGCTTCGGCTTCTCCTCGTACGAGAACGCGCTGAGCAATCCGACCATCGTCGCGACGATCCAGGTGTCGATCCTCGCGGCCGCAGGCTCCGCCGTGGTGTCCACGATCCTCGGCTCGCTGGCCGGCGTCGCCCTGGCCAGGCGGCCGTCCGCGCGCTGGGTCGGCTGGCTCACGCTGCTCCTCGGGCTCATCATGGTGACCCCGGAGATCGTGAACGCGGTGTCGCTCCTGCCCTGGTTCGTCGACCTCAGCAACACCTGGAACCTCAGCATCTTCTCCATCGGGCAGGTGCGCCTGATCGTGGCCCACTCGCTCTTCTCCTGTGCCGTGGTCACGTTCATCGTCCGCGCCCGCATGGCCGGCGTCGACGAGTCCCTGGAGGAGGCGGCGGCCGACCTCGGCGCCCCGCCGCTCAGGCGCTTCCTCGACATCACGTTCCCGCTCATGCGGCCCGCGGTGATCTCGGGTGCGCTGCTCGCTTTCACGCTGAGCCTCGACAACACGGTGCTGTCGAGCTTCGTCTCCGTGGCCGGGTCGACCCCGTGGCCCGTCTACGTGTTCGCGTCACTGCGCGCGACCCTGCGCCCCGAGATCGCGGCGGTCTCCACCCTCATGCTCGGCCTGACCCTCATCGCGCTCGCGCTCGTCGGACTCGTCCTGCGGCGGGCGAGCAAGACGACGGGCGACACGAACGGCGGTCTCGCTGCCACCCTCGTCGGCTGATCCGAACACCCCACTTCATGACGCACGACATCCGCACCACACCCGCACACAGGACCAACGAAGGACCCCGATGCCCACTCCGACCCTGCAGAACTTCATCGACGGACGCTTCGTCGACCCGACCGGCACGACGACGCTCGACGTCGTCAACCCGGTGACGGGGGAGACCGTCGCCCTCGCCCCGGTGTCCACGCCCGACGACGTCGACACCGCGATGCGCGCCGCGAAGGCCGCGTTCCGGCCGTGGTCGCGCCTCACCCCGAGCGCCCGGCAGCTCGCGCTGCTCAAGCTGGCCGACGCGATCGACGCGAACGCCGCCGAGATCGTGGAGGCGCAGCACCGCAACACCGGTCAGCCGCGCGCGACCATCGCGGAGGACGAGGTCGCCGCGGGCGCCGACCAGATCCGCTTCTTCGCGGGCGCCGCCCGGCTGCTCGAGGGCCGGTCCGCCGGTGAGTACATCGAGGGCACGACGTCATACGTGCGCAGGGAGCCCATCGGCGTCGTCGGCCAGGTGACCCCCTGGAACTTCCCGTTCCTCATGGCGGTCTGGAAGATCGGACCCGCGCTCGCCGCCGGCAACACCGTCGTGCTCAAGCCGAGCGACACGACGCCCGAGTCCACCCTCGTGCTCGCCCGGATCAGTCAGGGCATCCTGCCGGACGGCGTGCTCAACGTCGTGCTCGGCAACGCCGAGACAGGAGAGGCGATCGTCGAGCATCCGGTGCCGGGGCTCATCTCGATCACCGGCTCCGTGCGGGCCGGCACGGCCGTGGCCGGCGCGGCCGCGAAGACGCTCAAGCGCGCGCACCTCGAGCTCGGCGGGAAGGCGCCCGCCATCGTGTTCGCGGACGTCGACGTCGCCGGGACCGCATCCTCGATCGCGGACTTCTCCTTCTACAACGCCGGCCAGGACTGCACGGCCATCACCCGCGTGCTCGTCCACGACTCGATCCACGACGCCCTCGTGGAGTCGCTCGTGACGGAGGCCGAGGCCAGGGCCACCGGCGGTGACGAAGCCGAGAACTACTTCGGACCGCTGAACAACGCGACCCACTTCGAGAAGGTGTCCGGCGCGGTCGAGGGACTGCCGGAGCACGCGGTCGTCGCCACCGGCGGGCACCGGGTGGGGGAGAAGGGGTTCTTCTACGCGCCCACCGTCATCACCGGCGTGAAGCAGACGGACGACATCGTGCAGGAGGAGACGTTCGGTCCGGTCATCACGGTGCAGTCGTTCGAGACGGAGGACGAGGCGATCGAGCTGGCGAACGACGTGCGCTACGCACTCGCCTCGAGCGTGTGGACCAGGGATCACGGCACGGCGATGCGGGTGTCGCGCGACCTCGACTTCGGCGCGGTGTGGATCAACACGCACATCCTGCTCACCGCCGAGATGCCCCACGGCGGCTTCAAGTACTCCGGCTACGGCAAGGACCTCTCGGTGTACGGGGTCGAGGACTACACGCGCATCAAGCACGTGATGTCGTCGCACGAGTAGCGGGCGCGTTCGGCGGGTCGGGCGCGTTCTGCGCGTCAGGCGCGGGCGCCGAGGAGCCACGGATCCTCGGGCCGGCTCGTCGGACCGAACCCCTGCGACGCGGCCATCACGGCGACCCGCTCCAGGCCGCGGCCCACGGTCTCGGGCTCGTGGCCGTCGCTCCCGAACGTCACCCGGCGGCCCCCCTCCTCCCGCCACCAGGCGAGGATGCGGGGGTCGAGCGGGAGCTTGGCGTTGACCTCGAGCACCCGGTCCGCGTCCGCGACGGCGCGCAGGGCGGTGCGGAACTCCTCCTCGAAGTCCTCAGGATCGAACGGGCCGGCGTCCTCCGGCCACGAGCGGACCGGGTAGTCGATGTGGCTGACGACCTCGAACAGGTCGGAGCCCGCAACCATCCGCGGGAGCTCGGCGAGGTACTCGCGCATCACCGTCGGCGCGTCGCGGTGCGGGAACAGGGCGAAGGGCTCCGCGAAGGCGTCGCCGTCCGGAAGGCAGTGCAGCGAGCCGAGCACGCGATCGAACCGGCCGCGGGCGAGCACGTCCGCGACCTCCCGGCCGTGGTGGTGCGGCTGCCCCACCTCGAGCCCAGTGAGGATGCGGAGCCCCGGGTACCGGGCGCGGCACGCGTCGACGGCGGAGAGGTAGCCGTCCACGTCGAACGGGGGAGCGTGCAGGATGCCGTCGACGACGAGGTGACCGTAGCCCTCGACCAGGTGTCCGGCCCGGAACGGCGTGAAGTCGAGGTGCTCCGTGAACGCGATGGCCGGCATCCCGAGCGCCACCGCCCGCGCGCACGAGCGGTCCAGCGAGCCGGAGAGCGCGTCCCAGGACCATTCGCTGTGCGCGTGGCTGTCCGCGGGGAGCTGCATGGCGCCAGTATCCGCCGAAATCGCACCCCACGGGGACCGGTCGTCTCGGTACCGTGTTCATGCGCCGAGCGCCGCCGCCGACGGGCCGACGCCGACTCGCCGCAGACCCGAGAACGGAGACAGCATGAGCACAGTTACGGGTACGGATCCACGGACGCCGGCGCTCGCCGCGGCCGACAGCCATGACCTGATCCGGGTGCAGGGCGCGCGCGAGAACAACCTGAGGGACGTCAGCGTCGAGATCCCGAAGCGCCGGCTCACGGTGTTCACGGGGGTGTCCGGGTCCGGCAAGAGCTCCCTCGTGTTCAGCACGATCGCCGCGGAGTCGCAGCGGATGATCAACGAGACCTACAGCGCGTTCCTGCAGGGCTTCATGCCGTCGCTCGCCCGTCCCGACGTCGACGTGCTCGAGGGGCTCACGACCGCCATCATCGTCGACCAGGAGCGGATGGGCGCGAACGCCCGGTCGACGGTGGGCACCGCAACGGACGCGAACGCCATGCTGCGCATCCTGTTCAGCCGGCTCGGGGAGCCGCACATCGGCTCGCCGCAGGCGTTCTCCTTCAACGTGGCGTCGGCCCACGGCGCCGGCGCGGTCACGGTGGAGCGCGCCGGACGGACGGCGACGAAGGCCAGCTTCTCGGTGACCGGCGGCATGTGCCCGCGCTGCGAGGGCATGGGGTCGGTCACCGACCTTGACCTCACGGCGCTGTACGACGACAGCAAGTCGCTGAACGAGGGCGCCCTCACCATCCCCGGCTACACCATGGACGGCTGGTACGGCCGCATCTTCCGCGGCGTCGGCTACTTCGACCCGGACAAGCCCATCCGCGACTACTCGAAGCGGGAGCTGCACGACCTGCTGCACCGGGAGCCGACGAAGGTCAAGATCGAGGGCCTCAACCTCACGTACTCGGGGCTGATCCCGTCGATCCAGAAGTCGTACCTCTCGAAGGACGTCGACGCGCTGCAGCCGCACATCCGCGCGTTCGTGGAGCGTGCCGTGACGTTCTCGGCCTGCCCGGAGTGCGGGGGGACGCGACTGAACGAGGGTGCTCGTTCGTCCCGTATCCGCGGCGTGAACATCGCCGAGGTGTGCGCCATGCAGATCAGCGACCTCGCCTCGTGGGTGCGTGATCTCGACGAGCCGTCCGTCGCGCCGCTCCTGGCGGCCCTGCGGCACGCGATGGACTCGTTCGTCGAGATCGGGTTGGGGTACCTCTCTCTCGACCGGCCCTCCGGCACGCTGTCCGGCGGCGAGGCGCAGCGCACGAAGATCATCCGTCACCTCGGGTCGTCCCTCACCGACGTCACGTACGTGTTCGACGAACCGACCATCGGACTGCACCCGCACGACATCCAGCGCATGAACGAGTTGCTGCTGCGGCTGCGCGACAAGGGGAACACCGTGCTCGTCGTCGAGCACAAGCCCGAGATGATCCAGATCGCCGACCACGTGGTCGACCTCGGCCCCGGCGCGGGCACGGCGGGCGGCACGGTTTGCTTCGAGGGCACGGTCGAGGAGCTCCGCCGCAGCGACACCCTGACCGGCCGGCACATCGACTACCGGGCCGCCCTGAAGCCGGCCGTCCGCACCCCGACGGGCGCGCTGGAGATCCGTGGGGCGAGCGCTCACAACCTGAAGGACGTGGACGTCGACGTGCCGCTCGGCGTGCTCGTCGTGGTGACCGGCGTCGCGGGGTCGGGGAAGAGCACGCTCATCCACGGCTCGCTGTCCGGCAGGGACGGGGTGGTGTCGATCGACCAGGGCGCCATCCGGGGATCGCGCCGCAGCAATCCCGCAACCTACACGGGCATGCTCGAGCCGATCCGGAAGGCGTTTGCGAAGGCGAACGGCGTGAAGCCGGCCCTGTTCAGCTCGAACTCCGAGGGTGCCTGCCCGAACTGCAACGGTGCGGGCGTGATCTTCACCGACCTGGGGATGATGGCGGGCGTCTCGACGACGTGCGAGGTGTGCGAGGGCAGGCGCTTCGACGCGTCGGTGCTCGAGTACCACCTGGGTGGTCGCGACATCAGCGAGGTGCTCGCGATGTCGGTCGTCGAGGCGCGGGAGTACTTCGGCACCGGGGAGTCGCGCATTCCTGCGGCGCTCGCGATCGTCGAGCGGCTCGCGGACGTCGGGCTGGGCTACCTCAGCCTCGGACAGCCGCTGTCGACGCTGTCCGGCGGCGAGCGGCAGCGGCTCAAGCTGGCCAGCCACCTCGGTGAGAAGGGCGGCGTCTACGTGCTCGACGAGCCCACGAGCGGCCTGCACCTCGCCGACGTCGAGCAGTTGCTCGCCCTGCTCGACCGCCTCGTCGACTCCGGCAAGTCGGTCGTCGTCATCGAGCACCACCAGGCGGTGATGGCGCACGCCGACTGGATCATCGACCTCGGGCCCGGGGCCGGGCACGACGGCGGCCGCATCGTCTTCGAGGGTGCCCCGGCGGACCTCGTCGCCGCGCGGTCGACGCTCACCGGACAGCACCTTGCGCAATACGTGGGTGCCGCGCCCGTCGAGCGGTAAGGGGTCAGGTGACGTCGTAGACCAGGTGCGTCGCCGTCGATGTCGCCAGGACGCTCCGTTGCACGAGCGCTCGCCGTGTCCCTGCGGGGAACAGGGGCGTGCCGCCGCCAAGCAGCACGGGGGAGAGGTGGATCGAGAGCGAGTCAACGAGCCCGGCGGCCACCGCGGAGCCGACCGTTGCGCCGCCGCCCATGAGCACGACGTCGAGATCCGCGCCGCTGGGTGAGGACGCCGCCTCCGCGCGCTGCCGAGCAGCGGCAACGGCGTCGGCGAGCCCGGTGGTGACGAAGGTCCAGTCGAGGTCGGTGAGGCGCACCGCGGCGGGCGGCGAGCTCGTCACGACGACGAAGGGCGGCCGGCCGACCTCGCCGGCGCCGTAACCGACCTCGTCGTTCCAGCCGTCCGGCGCGTCGACGATGTCGAAGAGCCGGCGGCCGAGGACCACCGCGCCCGACCGTTCGGTCGCCTCGCGCACCAGCCGTTGGTCGTCCGGGTCATTCGAGAAGGCCCAGGTGTGCAGGGCCTCGCCGCCGTCGCCCAGCCTGTTGCCGGGGCCGGCGTTGGGTCCGGTGACGAAGCCGTCGAGGGACATCGAGATGTCCGCGACGATGCGAGTCATGCGGATGAGTCTGGCACCGTCGCCGGGTCGGCCGACAGGGGCTCGCGCGTCGGCTTACGCGACGGCACCAGCTTCAGGCCGATGACCGCGCAGATGATGCCGGCGATGAACACGGCCTTCCAGACGGAGAAGGCCTCGTCTCCGGTCGCCATCGCGTAGGCGACGGTCAGCGCGGCGCCGACACCCACCCACACCGCGTAGGCGGTGCCGATGGGGATGCGGCGCGTCGCCCAGCCGAGGCCCGCCATGCTCGCGACGAGCCCGATCAGGAAGACGACCGTGGGCGCGATCGCCGTGAAGCCCTCGGAGCGGCCGAGCGCGGTGGCCCAGGCCGCCTCGAAGACGGCGCTGATCAGCAGCACTACCCAGGCCACGTCAGCTCACCGCCTTGAGTCCGGCGACGCAGGCCACCAGGAGGAGCAGCAGCAGGATCCGCGCGGTGGACGCGCGCTCCTGTCGGGTGATCATCGCCCACGCGACGGTCAGCGTCGCGCCGATGCCCACCCACACCGCGTAGGCGGTACCGGTGGGGAGCTGGGTCATCGCGTACGCGAGACCCGCCATGCTGGCGACCATCGAGACGGCGAACAGCCCCACGGGGCCGGGACGCCGGAAGCCGCGCGACGCGGCCAGGGCCGAGGCCCACACCGCCTCGAGCACGCCGGACAGGATCAGGATCAACCACGCCATGACAGACCTTCCGAGTCAGTCTTGTCGTGATGCGGGTACTGCTCCCTCGTCCGCGAACCGCCGTTGGGGTCCCGTGACCACGCTACCCACCCCGCCCGAGCACCCCCTGTGCACAGTCGGCGGGCCCGAGCGCTCGCCGCGATCAGCTGAGCCCTTCACGCCAGCCGCCCGGCAACCAGGGACGCAATGCGGGTGATGCGGACATCGATGCGCGACCGTTCAGTACACGGTCGCTGAGCTTGTCGAAGCGACGCTACGTGCCTCGTGTCGGTCGCGTCCCTTCAACAGGCTCAGGGACCGAGGGGGTGCGGTAGGTGTGCCGTGGTCGTTGTCGAGAGCTTTGCGAGCAGGGGCGGGATGCAGGCGGTGCGGTCACCGAGGTGCGCGAGCGTTCCGTAGACGGTCGCTGAGCTTGTCGAAGCGACGCAGGTGAGGTCGCGTCCCTTCGACGGGCTCAGGGACCGGAGTGGTGCTGCCGGTCCGCGCTGGCCGTTGTCGAGAGCTTCGCGAGCAGCGACGGAATATAGGCGGTGCGGCCATGGAGGTGCGCGAGCGTTCCGTACACGGTCGCTGAGCTTGTCGAAGCGACGCAGGTGACGTCGCGTCCCTTCGACAGGCTCAGCGACCGTGGAACTGGGCGCCGGATCAGGATTGGCACGGTCAACCGCCGGGCGGCGTCGGTTTGGGGGAGCGGTCTCGGTCGTGCGGCCGGAGGCGGTGTCGGCGGGCGTTCCAGTCCTGGACCGCTCTGCTCTTCGTCGCCAGGTGCCGGCCCTCCCGGTCCGGGCTGATCGACCTCGGCGGAATCAGCATGTAGTGCCCGCCGGTTCTGGTGATGTCCCAGTAGTTGTTGTGGAGGAGCAGGTGGTGGTGCTTGCAGAGCAGCACCCCGTCGGCGATGTCCGTCTTGCCGTGGTCTCGCTTCCACTGGTTGATGTGGTGGGCTTCGCACCAGGACGGTGGTCGGTCGCAGCCGGGCCACATGCACCCGCCGTCCCGGACCGCGAGTCCGATGCGCTGGCGTGCGGTGAAAAGGCGCTGTTCCCGTCCGACGTTGACGCATTGGCCGTCGTCGTCGAGGACCACCGCTACGGTTCCCATGTTGCAGACCTCTCGCCGGATGGCGCCGATGCTCACTGCTTCGCCAGTGTCCTGGATCGAGCCGTGGCCGTCGCCGGATTCCAGCGTCTCCTTGGTCACGATCACCCGCACCGCAGGTCGCCGCGAGCCGAACACCTGGCCCGGGTCGGCGTCCGCGCCGATCCGCAGCAGCTCCAGGAACCCGTCGGCCGCGAGGCGGTCGGTCGGCCGTGGGTCGTTGACGATCGCATCGATCCGGGCGCGGTCCTCT
>NZ_QANL01000047.1 GCF_003067705.1 Planctomonas deserti | reverse complement strand
AAGGCATCACCATCACCACCCCGACCCAGACCGAGATCCTGGTCCAGGGCGCTGACAAGCAGGTCGTCGGTGAAGTTGCCGCCAAGATCCGTGCGTTCCGCAAGCCGGAGCCGTACAAGGGCAAGGGCGTGAAGTACTCCGACGAAGTCATCATCCGTAAGGAAGCCAAGAAGGCGTAAGTGCGAGTCCCTCGCAAGAGCCCGCACATCCATGTGCGGACTCCTCAGGGAAAAGCCCATCCTTCAGCTTTCAAGGAATAATCAAAATGAACAAGAACATCGCCCGCCTGCGTCGCGCCAAGTCGACCCGCGCCCACATCCGTGAGCTCGGCGTCGCCCGCCTGTCGGTGCTGCGCACCGGCCAGCACCTGTACGCCCAGGTCTTCACCGCCGACGGTTCCAAGGTGCTGGCTGCTGCCAACACCACCCAGACCGACGTCATGGAAGGTCTGAAGAACGGCAAGAACGCCGATGCCGCCGCCAAGGTCGGCCGTATCGTCGCTGAGCGCGCCAAGGCCGCCGGCGTCGAGAAGGTTGCCTTCGATCGTTCGGGCTACCGCTACCACGGCCGCATCAAGGCCCTGGCAGAAGCCGCCCGCGAAGCCGGCCTGCAGTTCTAAGGGATAAGGGCAGGGGACCTGTGGTCTCCTGCCCGCCTGCTCGCCAGCCTGAGCGAGGCTGGACGGCGCCATTCTTCTGCAGTGGCCCACCGGAACGACG
>NZ_QANL01000046.1 GCF_003067705.1 Planctomonas deserti | reverse complement strand
AGCGGTGGCGGGTGCGGCGGCCGGGGCCGGTGCTGCAGATTCTTCCTTTCCCGAGCAGGCGGCCAGCGCCAGTGCCAAAGCAACCGGCAGCCACCGGCGCGCGGCGGTGATCGTTGAGACGTGCGACATCCTGCTCCCCTCTAGAAGACGACGTGACGTAAATCATTGATACGCATGGCCGGGACCTGTGGTCCGGGCGCGGAACGATGACGTTTCCCGACGCCACCGCCGGCAACGGCGAGGGTGCAATCTAGCATCCCGGCCACCGCCGCGTACAAGGGGCAGGGGCCGGGACGGCGCAGCGGCGGTCAAGCCGCTGGTGGCGCCGACCTCAGTGGTCGTGCGCCTTGTCGTGCGACCTGCTGTGGCTGTTGGACATCAGCTTGTCGGTCCAGGCAATGCCGATCGCCGACAGGATGAACACGCAGTGGATGATGGTCTGCCACAGCACACCGTCCTGGGTCAGCATCGAGCAGCGAGCGACACCGATGTTGGCCGCGGCCACGCTCATCTGCTCCGGCGTGCACAGCGGAATACCGCCCAGCGCACCGCTGGCGATGAAGGTCTTCAGCAGGTGGATCGAGGAGATGCCGATGATCGCCATCGCCAGCTTCACCTTCAGCACGCTGGCATTGACGTGGCTCAGCCATTCCGGCTGGTCCGGGTGGCCTTCCAGGCGCAGGCGCGAGACGAAGGTTTCGTAGCCACCGACGATCACCAT
>NZ_QANL01000045.1 GCF_003067705.1 Planctomonas deserti | reverse complement strand
TCCACCGTGTTGAGGCGGTAATAGAGGTCTTCGCGGAAGGTGCCGTCGCGGATCATGGCCGGCAGGTCAGCGTTGGTCGCGCTGACCACGCGCACCTTGACCTGGCGCTCGCGGTTGGAACCCAGGCGCTCAAAGCGGCCGGTTTCCAACACGCGCAGCAGCTTCATCTGCCCGCCGAGCGACAGGTTGCCGATCTCATCCAGGAACAGGGTGCCACCATCGGCGGCCTCGAACTTGCCTTCGCGCGCCTTGTTGGCGCCGGTATACGCACCGGCCTCGGCACCGAACAGTTCGGCCTCGATCAGTTCCGAAGGCAGCGCGCCACAGTTGACCGCCACGAATGGACCCTTGGCCACCAGGGAATTGGCCTGGATGATCTGCGCGATCTTCTCCTTGCCGGCACCGTTCGCGCCGGTGATCAGTACCGGCAGTTCCGAGCGTGCGACCTGGCAGGCGAGAGCGATGACGCGCTCGCTGGCGGGGTCGGCGAAGACCGCGCCGCACAGGTCGTACTTCTCTTCCAGCGCATTGCGCTGGCGCAGTTCACGGCTGCGGCGCCGGTCCAGTTCGCGGCGCGCCTCGGACAGTTCCAGCAGGTTGTTGACCGTGGTCATCAGCTTGCGGTCGTCCCAGGGCTTGGCCAGGTAGTCGGCCGCACCGGCCTTGACCAGATCCACCGCGCTGCTGAGGTGGGTCCAGGCCGTCAGCAGGATCACCGGCAGATCGG
>NZ_QANL01000044.1 GCF_003067705.1 Planctomonas deserti | reverse complement strand
TCGCCGACCTGGTGGTCAAGACCCAGGGCGATGGCCGGGTGATCCGGCTGAAGGACATCGCCAACGTCTACGACGGCCAGCAGGATGCCTACCAGGCGGCGTGGTTCGACCACAAGCCGGCGGTGGTGATGTACGTGTTCACCCGCGCCGGCGCCAACATCGTGGAGACCGTGGACCGGGTCAAGGCGCAGATCCCGACCCTGCGCGATTATCTGCAACCCGGCACCACGATGACGCCGTACTTCGACCGTACGCCAACCATCCGCTCGTCGCTGCATGAGGTGCAGATCACTCTGCTGATCAGCCTGGCGATGGTGGTGCTGACCATGGCGCTGTTCCTGCGCCGGCTGGCACCGACGCTGATCGCTGCGGTGACCGTACCGCTGTCGCTGGCCGGTGCCGCGCTGGTGATGTACGTGATGGGCTTCACCCTGAACAACCTGAGCCTGCTGGCGCTGGTGATCGCGATCGGCTTCGTGGTCGACGATGCGATCGTGGTGATCGAGAACATCATGCGCCACCTCGACGAGGGCATGCCGCGCATGCAGGCGGCGCTGACCGGCGCGCGCGAGATCGGCTTCACCATTGTCTCGATCACCGCCTCGCTGGTGGCGGTGTTCATTCCGCTGCTGTTCGCCAGCGGCATGATGGGCGCGTTCTTCCGCGAGTTCACCGTCACTCTGGTGGCGGCCATCGTGGTCTCGATGATCGTCTCGCTTACGTTGACCCCGG
>NZ_QANL01000043.1 GCF_003067705.1 Planctomonas deserti | reverse complement strand
GTTGCCAAGATCAATCAGAACACCAACAGCCGCTACTTCTACGCTGGCCAGAACCAGCTCATGACCGAACTGAACAATGGCGTGTGGACCAACTACTTCTGGTTCGAAGGCGAACTGGTGGGGCTGGCCCGCAGCGGGCAGCACAATTACGTGCATACCGATCATTTGGGACGCCCGGAGTTCGTCACCAGCCCAAGCCAGCAGACCGTCTGGAAGGCGTACAACTACGCCTATGGACGCAGCGTCCAGAAGGATGAGATTGGCGGGTTGAACATTGGCTTCCCGGGCCAGTACTACGACGCGGAAAGCGGCCTCTGGTACAACGGCTTCCGCGACTATGACGCGAGTATTGGCCGGTACGTGCAGAGTGATCCGATTGGCTTGGCGGGGGGGTTGAATACCTACGCGTACGTCTCAGGGAATCCAATAAACTTCATTGACCCACTAGGCTTGACTCAGGAAGACATTGATCGCCTATACGCACTCGCGAAGGCAACGGAAACGGATCTTGATTTCCCTGCACGGGACCCATTTGTAAGGGATATGGGAAATGTGGCCGGGCAGTACAATCACGTAACCAGAAGGCTCTACTTAGACAAGCAGTATCTTGAGGTCCTTTCTGATGCTCAGAAGAGAGAGCTATATGACACCATCGTCCATGAAGTTCTCCATCGCAACAGAGGCGTGCTCTCGGGCAATGGAGATAAGTACACTGGGCGCCACAAGGAAATCTACGATGAGGC
>NZ_QANL01000042.1 GCF_003067705.1 Planctomonas deserti | reverse complement strand
CGCGCGGTACTCCGGCAGGTAGCGTCCGGCCTGGCGCATCAGCCAGACGGGGGTGCAGTCCACCGGTTCGCGGCGCAGGGCGCGCAGCAGGCGATCATTGCGGAGAGGGCTGGTCACGATGGGCATTCCTTGGACGAAAGTTGGCAGCGGCGTCAGTCGCCGTGCGAAAGGATCTGGAAGCCGCGATGCAGTTCGGCATCGCGGGCCTTCTCGAAAGCATGGTGGGCTTCGTCGGCCTGCAGGAACAGCTCGCGCCGCAGCTGCGAGCGGCTGCCGACGCGACCGCTCTCGCGCAGCAGTTCCCAGCCGCCGAACAGATCCGGCTGCAGGCTCAGGCGCAGGAAGCGCGGTGCCTGCGCACCGGCGTCGGGATGTTGCAGGTAGACGTGCATGGCGCCGATTGTAGCGGGGCCAGGGTGACCCCGGCCGCAACGCGGTCGTGCCGGCGGCTGGCCGGCACTACCGGGACGACAGCACCTTCAGCACCACCGCCTCATCCACATCCGGCACCACTTCGGCGCGGCCCATGCCGCGCCACAGCACCAGGCGCAGGCGGCCGGCCACGTTCTTCTTGTCCAGCCGCATGCGGCCGAGCAGGGCCTGCGGGTCCAGCCCGGCCGGGATCGCCACCGGCAGGCCGAGGTGTTCCAGCAGCGCCTGCAGGCGGGCGCGGTCGGCATCCTCGGCCAGGCCGAGCTCGGTGGACAGCCTTGCGGCCAGCACCATGCCGACCGCTACGGCTTC
>NZ_QANL01000041.1 GCF_003067705.1 Planctomonas deserti | reverse complement strand
AGCATCGCCGGTTGCGGCCGCTACCGTTTCGCACTGGCCGGTCAGGTGCGCGACGCCTTCATCGAACAGGCGCGCATCCCGGCCGATCACGTGCGGCTCTATCCGGGTTCCAGCGAACCGCTGAACCGTGCCGCCGTGCTGTGGACCGGCCCGCAGGCGGGACTGGTAGTCGCCGACCCGACCTTCGAGACGCTGGGCGAGGTCGCCACCGCCCACGGTGCGCACGTGCAGAAAGTGCCGCTGCGCGACAACGGCGCACATGACCTGCGTGCGATGGTCGCCGCCGCACACGCACGCCCGACAGGCCTGCTGTATGTGTGCAACCCGAACAACCCGACCGGTTCGATCAGCCCGCCGGATGAGCTCGCCTGGCTGCTGGCCCACAAGCCCGCATCCACCCGCGTGCTGTTGGACGAGGCCTATCTGCAGTACAGCGAACAGCCGAGCTTGATCGCACAGGTGGCGCAGCGCGATGACCTGATCGTGTTGCGTACGTTCTCCAAGCTGTATGGCATGGCCGGCCTGCGTCTGGGCGTGGCGGCCGCGCATCCCGACCGCCTTCGCGAACTGGCCAGCCTGGGCGACAACCCACTGCCGGTGCCGGCGCTGGCCGCTGCACTGGCCAGCCTGCGCGATCCGCAGTTGATTCCGCAGCGCCGCCTGCAGAATGCCAAGGTGCGGCAGGCCACCATCGCGTGGCTGGGCAAGCGTGGTTTCAGCTGCGTGCCGTCGGAAGCCAATTGC
>NZ_QANL01000040.1 GCF_003067705.1 Planctomonas deserti | reverse complement strand
CTGGCGATGATGGGTACCGGCACCGCCCGTGGCGATGACCGCGCCCAGGCCGCCGCCGAAGCCGCGATCCAGAACCCGCTGCTGGACGACGTGAACCTGGCCGGTGCCAACGGCATCCTGGTCAACATCACCGCCGGCGCCGACTTCACCATGGCCGAGTTCGACGAGATCGGCCGTACCATCGATGGCTTCGCTTCCGAAGACGCCACCGTGGTGGTGGGCACCGTGCTGGACCCGGACATGCAGGACGAAGTGCGCGTGACGGTGGTCGCCACCGGCCTGAACCGCATCTCGGCCAGCAAGACCCAGCGTCCGGGCGAGCGCGCGCCGATCAAGCTGGTCCGCAACGCCACCACCGGCCAGCCGGAGTTCGGCGAGTTCGACAATGGCGGCGACGCCGTGTCCAAGGCTGTTGGCGGGATGGGCCTGGGCCTGCGTCGTGCCAGCAGCGACACCGCGGCAGCCTCCACCCCGTCGGCCCCGGCCGCTTCGGCCCCGGCTGCAGCGGAACTGCCGAACGATTACCTGGACATCCCGGCCTTCCTGCGCCGCCAGGCGGACTGAGCGGGGCTGCCCGGGGCTTGTCCTCCCCGGGTTGCGCCACCATGTCCTGAAAACGCGGGCGCCGGGCCAGGATGGGCCCGGCCGCCCTGCTTCACGCGCGTCCCAGCGGCGTGCCGGTGCGTCCTGCCGGTGGCTGCAACTGGCGTTTCAGCCAGGGTAGGGGAGTGCGCGTGTTAATCTAATGTGTC
>NZ_QANL01000039.1 GCF_003067705.1 Planctomonas deserti | reverse complement strand
ATACGCATGTCCGACCTCCCGGTTGAAGGCGTGATCGGCCGGATAGACGTAGGTGGCCATCTGCGGCAGCTTCTCCCGGTGGGCCTGCACGGCCTCCGGCGGGATGCTGCGGTCCTGGGCGCCAAAGTGGAAAATCACCGGGGCCTTGGGCGTCTCATCCAGGAACTGGACGTTGCGCGCACCGTAGTAGCTGACCGAGGGCAGGCCCAGGCGCAGCGCGGACAGCATCGCTACCGTGCCGCCCCAGCAGTAGCCGACGGTGCCGACCTTGCCGTAGGGGGCCAGCCGGGTGGCCGCCGCGCGGACCACTTCCAGCGCCTTCTCCATGCCCAGCGCGCTCACCCGTTCCAGGCCCTGCTTCACGCCGTCGGCGTCATAGGGCAGGGCATCCGGATCGGCTTCTGCGCCATCAACCAGGTCGAAGAAGGACGGCGCCAGCACCGCGTAGCCTTCGGCCGCGAAGCGCTCGGCTACGCCGCGGATGTGCGGGTTGGCGCCGAAAATTTCCTGCACCACCACCAGCCCGCCGCGCGGGGTGCCTTCAGGGAGGGCCTGCCAGGCCCGTACCGCGCCGTGGTGCGTATCCAGGGTGATCCACTCGGCCATTGCTTCTACCTCATTGCGGGAACAGACCCGCATTGTCGGTGCTGCGCGGGTTAGCGCGGTGTCAGCGGCTGTGCGTGATCGGGCGGCTGGCCATTCAGAGCGAGGTCGCCAACCCCGGTATACTGGCGCCCTTTCAGGCCCCGGCCCC
>NZ_QANL01000038.1 GCF_003067705.1 Planctomonas deserti | reverse complement strand
ATCAGCAGCGCCTGCAGCCAGCTCAGGCCCCAGCTCTGCAGCAGGGCGATGAGGGTGGCGGCCATCAGCAACCACGCCGACGCACCGAACACGATCGCCACGCCGGCCCAGGCCAGCGCACGGCCGAACGCGCTGCGTGCCAGCGCGAAGTCGGCCGAGGCCAGGCGGCGCAGCGACCGCAGTGAATGCTTGGCCGAATCGGCAGCGGCACGGCCGGCCGCGCCGACCTGGCGGATGCTCTCATCCAGCGGCGGGGTGGCCGCCGGATCAGGGGCTTGCGCGTTGTCTTCGCTCACGCCGCGGCTTACTTGTCGCTGCTGCCGCGGGCCAGCTTGGCAATGATCCAGCCGGCAGCGAAGGCGACGCCGAACGAGGCCAGCGGACGCTCACGGATCAGCTCGGCGGCGCTGTCGATCAGGTCCTTGCCCTTGTCCATCAACGCGTCGACCTGTTCCTTGGCGGCTGCACCACCAAACTCGGCGGCGGCCAGGCCGGACAGCGCGCTGTCGGACAGTTCAGCCTTGACGTTGGCCTTGCCGATACGCAGTTCGTCGCCGGCTGCGCCGGTTGCGCCCTTGATCGCACCGCCGGCGGCCGACGCGGCCTGCTTCAGGTGGGAACCGGCTTCACCCAGGTGTTCCTTCAGGTTCTCGGTATTGGTGGGGCTCATCGAATCACTCCTGTTGCGATGGGGGAACGGGAGTCGGCGGTGCCGACCTGGACTGACAGCAATAGCATTGCCGGGGTATAGGGGGT
>NZ_QANL01000003.1 GCF_003067705.1 Planctomonas deserti | reverse complement strand
ACACCTTCCCGTCGGTGACAGCGCGCGCGATCGGCGCGTGCCAGGGAATCTGCGGCGCGGGGAGTTCGGGGTGCTCGCGCTGTAGGGTCTCGACCGCATCGGTCTCGGCGAGCATCTTGCCAACCTCCACGATGGACACAGCGCCACCCTTCGTCGTTCCGGTGATCGCCTCGACCATCGCCTGCGGGGTGCGATAGCCCTCCTGCTGCGCCAACCCGGCCGAGCCGAGGTCAGGCAGCGAACGCTGGTTCAGCTCGCCCGCGATCCAGGCGGAGAAGGTGTCGCAGGACTGTCGCAGGTCGGCGATAGCGTGCAGCGCGTCGAGGAGGTCCTGCTTCTGCAGGGTCACGAACGCCGCTGGCGAGGAACCGAGGCGCGCGACGGTGTCCGCTGTGCGGAGGAGCGTCGCTGCCGGGGTTCTCACAGCACAGATTCTAACACATCGAAAGTTTCTTCGACATAGAACTTCTGACCTGTGGAGAACTTTCACGAGCCCGATCAACGGAGCGGCCAGCGTCCCTTCGACAAGCTCAGGGACCGTAGCGGTGCTCTCTCCGGGTCCGGCTGGCGTCCCTTCGTCAAGCTCGGGGACCGTAGCGGTGTTTCCTCGGAGTCTGGCCGGCGCCTCTGCGGCGACCCCAGAGATCGCGCACCTGCGGTCGCCCTACGGCGTCGCCACGCTGCGATCGCGGCGGGCGGACGTTGCGCGGACCACGATCGTCGACACCACGACGAGCACGACGCCGACGACGGCAGCCGCCGCCAGGACGGCGTAGCCGCCTCCGCCGGACGAGATGGCCACTCCCACGAGCGCGTAGCAGGAGGCCACCGCGTACCAGGCGGAGCCGCGGCTGGCGAAAACGAACGCGATAGCGGCGCCGGCGGCGGCCGCGACCACCAGGAGCTGCCAGGTCGTGCCCCACGTTCCATCGATGGGCGCGCCGGTGCCCTGCACCACCGTGGCGATGTTGACGAAGAAGGCCATCGATGTCCATCCCGCGTACAGCCCCTGGGAGACGTAGAGCACGACCCGGTCGATTGGCTTCCACTGCGCGGTCTCCTCGCGGGCCGCCGAGATGCGCCGCCACGCCACGTAGTGCGCGCCCACCATAACGACGAAGACCACGAGCGTGAGGGGCGACTGCTGCCCCAGGGACGCTGCGGCCAGCCACAGCGCGAAAGTGGCGTAGACGATGGCGAGCGGCACGACCAGGCGATCGCGCAGCCCCGCCTGCTGCGCCGAGGGGCGGACCTGCAGGATCGCCCACAGCACGCTGACCGTGATGATGGCGGCCCAGATCGAGAACATCGGTCCCGGCGGAATTAGGGGTGAGAACTCGGTGCCGGACTGCAGGTCCCGTGGGGACCAGAGCGTGAACATCAGGTTCGACACGAGCTGACCGAGGGCAAGGATCAGCACGACCGCCCGGCCGGCGAAGGAGTTCGTCGACGGGGCAGTAGACGAATGGGCAGCGGCTGTGCTCATCTTTCCCTCCGGACAGGACAGTTAGAACTTCGGATTGCTAGAACTTCTAATGAAAATAGCACTAGGATGGGAGCTGTGCAAGAAGCCGCCGCTCAGGAAAGCGCTCCGGCGGGGGAGCGGAACGACCGTCGCCCCCCGTTCCGTGACGCGACGATGCTCCTGCAGGACTTCCTGCAGTTGAGCGACCAGTTCGCGCGTCGGCTCGGCGGCGAACTCGACGTCAACGCCACGGACTACCGCGCCATGGAGCATCTCCTTCGAGCGGGTCCGCTCGCGCCGGGCGAGCTCGCTCGTCGGCTCGGGATCACGAGCGCCGCCGTCACGACCTCGGTCGACCGGCTGGTCAGCCGTGGCCACGTGACCCGCGAGCCCGATCCGGGCGACCGCCGGCGCATCCGGGTGATCCCCGCGCAGGCCTCGTCGGAGCGGGCGTCCGCCATCGTCTCGCCCATGGTTCGTGCTCTCGATGCCGAGCTCGACCGTTTCACGACCGCAGAGCAGGATGCGATAACCGAGTACCTCCGGCGTGTGGTCGAAACCATGCGCGTCCACTCGTCGGGCGAGGCTAGTGATGCGGACGGCGCGGGCAATACGGGCGACGCGCCTGGCGTTCAGCCGGTCCCCTGAGTCGACCTCGACCTTCCGCGGCCAAATTCGCCCCGAACGCCCGGTCGCGCCGCCGGTGAGATCCGGACGCCCCGCATCACTGAGCGCGACGCCGGCCGTCAGCGACCCACGGGCAGCACCGAGCGATTCTGCAGGTGCTCGTACACGATGGACGTGCGGACATCGGCCACCTCGCGCCGCAGGGTCAGCTCGTCGATGACGAAGGCGTACAGGTCGTCGTTGCTGCCCACCGCGACATGGAGGATGAAGTCCTCCGATCCGCTCGTCACGAACACCCCGAGGGTCTGGGGGAGTGCGGCCGCCCAGTCCCGGAACGACTCGATCACGTCTCGTGACGGGGGCCGGATGCGGACCGCGACGAGGGCCTGCACACCTCGTCCGATGGCGGCGAGATCGAGGTCGAGCCTGGCGCCGCGGATGACACCGCGAGCGCGAAGGGCACGTGTGCGCTCCAGCGCGGTCGTGGGGGAGATCCCCACGGCGGCTGCTACGTCGCGGTTCGTCTTCCGCGCATCCGACTGCAGTTCCCGCAGGATCGCCGCATCAAGTTCGTCCATGACCGGAACACTAGCCCCTGAGCCGGATGAAGTTCGGATGTCAAGCAGGGCCGCCGTACGTCGTCGTAGCGTTCTCCCATCGAACCGGATGATTCGCAAGGAGAGCGAGAATGAGCATGACCGTCGACCAGCCCGTCGGATTTGCCGCGGAGGAGGTGGATACGTCCGCGCCCACGCGTTCGGCGCGGTTGAAGTGGGTCGTCGTCGTTGACGCGAATCTCCCGAGCGGGCGCGCGGTGAACGCAGCCGTGTGTGTTGCCGCCGCAACGGCGGACGCCGTCACGGGGGTGCTCGGCCCCGGCGCCACCGACGCGGACGGAAGCGCTCACCCCGGGCTGCCCTGGGCGGGCTGCACCATCCTCACAGCCGACGCCGCGACCCTCCGCACCATCCGCACGAAGGCTGCCGCGCATCCCGGCACGTTCGTGGCTGACATGCCGGCCGCGGCGCAGGCCACCCGCGTCTACGACGAGTACATCGACGCGGTTGCTGGTACTCGGGGGGAGGAGCTCGAGTACCTGGCGGTCAGCATCATCGGACCGAGAAACAGGGTGGACAAGATCGTGGGCAGAGTCCCGTTGATGGCGTGAGAGAATCGCCAACCCCGTCGCGCTGCACCCCGTACTGTGGCAGCCGTGACCCTGACGCTGATGTGCGGACTCTCGTTCTCCGGCAAGTCCACGCTGGCGCGCGGCCTCGCGGAGGAGCTCGACGCACACCTGGTCAGCCTGGACGCGATTAACCACGAGCGCGGCCTGCGCGGGGGAGAGGGCATCCCTCTCGACGAGTGGGCGACGACCAATGGCATCGCCCACGAGCGGGCCGGGGCGCTGCTTGCGGCCAGGAGGGAAGTGGTGGTCGACGACACGGGTTCGCCGCGATTCATCCGCAATGAGTGGCGCGAGACGGCGAAACGAGCGGACATGCCTCTGTTGATCGTGTGGGTGCAGATCGACCCGGATCTGCAGCGGGAACGCGTCCGCGCAAATCGAGCCGATGGACACCGGGACGACGTCACTGATGCTGTCCTCACGGACCACGCCGCGCACTTCGAGCCACCCACCGAGGACGAGCGTCCGATACTCGTCGACGTGCGGGAGACGACGGATCCCGTCCGCATCCGTGCCATCGCCGCTGCCATCCGGGCGGCCTGACACGGTTGAGGGGTTACTACCCTCCGAACACGTTATGTCAAGTAGCAAGGGTCGTACTGTGGGCCTGTGATCGTCGAGGTGACCGTGGGCGGGTGGGAGCACGAGTGCTGCGGGTCGGAGGTCGTGCGCGGGCTGCTCGTGGATTGGACGTGTCGAGACGCCGACGGGACGCTTGAGGAGACGCATCACGACCTAGGCGGGTCGCACCAGTCGAGCGTCTCCGGGGTCGTGACGGACGTCTTCGCGTTGACGCCCGACGGCGATCGGGTCCGTGTCAGCCGAATCCCAGCTGGCGCCGCGCTGTGCGGAAACGATCCCGACGACGCCGGCGACGTCGAGGACCTGGACACCGGGGTGTCGGTGCAGCCGGTGCCTGAGTGGTTTCTCGTCCACGTCGCCGCGCAGGATCCCGTGTCGCGCTCGTGACGAGAACAAGGGCTTCGCGTCACTCCTGCTGACGCCCCACGCGACATCCGATAATGCACATTATGTCAAGTAGCAGGCGGAAGACGAGTGAGGATCTCCTCCTCGACCTCACGTAGCACCTGGTCCAGGTCCGTGAGATCCCGCCATTCCCGCCACTGCTCACCACGGGTCCCGGTGGAGAGCGAGATGTCACGGTCGAGGCCATCGAACCAGATCCGCACGACGAGCGCGCACTCGCCGGTCGAGGTGATCGCTGTCCCCCACCCGTACACGGACTCCCGCCCATTCTCCGAGCTCCAGAAGCGGTCCTCGTGACCGCACCGCAACCGGCCGCCACTTTGCAGCGCCATGGCGTCCAACCGATGACGCAACGCCCTCTGCTCCGGAGGCATTTCGGGCGGAGTCAGGTCAGGCACGGGGAAACACCAGTTCGGGGATGGACCTAGGAAATCGAGGCGACGAGAGCGAGCCACCGACCTCACATCGTGAAGAGGTGAGGGCTCACCGTCTACAGGACGAAGTGGCCGAGCGCGGCGGCGGCCGGCAGGCTCTCCGCGTTCTCCAGAGCGGTTTGGAACACGGTGAAGAAGAAGATCGCGGCGACGATGCTGCAGACCAGTCCGACGATCGACAGGATCAGCCCGGCGATGGCCATGCCGCGCCCGCCGGTGTGATTCTTCTTGATGCGGGAAAGCGCCATCGGGCTGATGATCAAGCCAGCGGGCCAGAAGAGCAGGCCCGTGATGAGCGCGGCGATGGCGAGGCCTTCGGTCGGCGCGGCCTGGTGCTGCTGGAAGTTCTGCTGCGGGTATCGGGTGTCGGTGCTCGACATGGAACGGCTCCTGAGCTGTGGTGTTGTAGGCGCGCCGATCGGGTATCAGCGGGCGAGCCTCACCGTATGTCAGAAAGACGTCGCGGCGGCGCCCCAGGTTCGGCAGACTCCGCGCCCCCGCCGTCCTGGATCCATCACGCCGAGCACGAACGACACGACACGATCGACCCCGCCCTCCCCCGCCGCCCGAACTGGGGTCATTGGCGAGGTGACCGGCGGCACAGGGCCGCCGATAGTTCGGTGCACAGTGTTGTTCGACCGACCAGCACCCCAGGCGGGATGCGGCGTTCAACCACACGTCCAGCACGCGATCACTGACGGGACGAGAACATGAACTTCGTAACTGACGTCATCAACGACGACGTTGCTGTCATCCGGGGCGACGGCCGCATGAACATGCTTGCTGCATCCGGCCTCCGAAGGACAATCCAGTCGGCGATGAGCAAGGGTGCCTCGAGACTCGTCCTTGACCTGTCGGCGGTGGAGTTCCTCGACACGACGAGCCTCGGTTCGATCGTCGCCGGGATGAAGGCCGCCCGTGATGCCGGCGGCGACCTGCGCATCACGGCGCCCCGCCCCCAGCCTGCGCTGCTGCTGGAGATGTCCCGGCTGAATCGGGTCCTGCTGTCCAGCGTCGACGCCCGTTCGGCCTACAGCGGCTGAAGCAAGCGGGGCGAAGCCGCCTCGCCGGGCGCTGCCCAGGCCGACCTCGGAAGGCGCGGTAGCGGCGTCAGTCGTCGTACGTGTCGGTCCACGAAGCGATGTCCACGCCGTGGTTGTCGGGTGACGCGAGCGACCACCACGCGGGAGCGTGGGTACCGTCGGCGAGCCGCCCTCCCGCGGCGAGCGCCGCGTCCACCCGCGTCTGGGCCTGATCGGCCGGCACGAAGACGTCGACGTGGGTCCGCCCTCTCGAGGGCGAGTCCCCGGTGATCGGATTGAAGGCCAGTTGCGGACCGCAGCGCAGCGGGTCCACAGCATCCGTGTCGCCGAGCGGCTCGTAGCCGAGGGCGGCCACGAAGAACGGGCGCACATCGGCGCGCGAGTGCTGGGCGACGTAGATGCCGATCGACTGGGCGAGCGAGGGCTCGGGCGTCAACGCCAGTTCGCTGGCCGCCCGGGACACCAGGGCCGCGAAGGGCGCGGCGGCCGCGGGGATCCCCTCTGGGCCGCGGATCGGGACGCGCACGACCACCGCCTCCGGGCGCAGGTCGACATCCGGCAATACGCGGTGTCGCTCCGCCGCATCCACAATCGGCTGCACCAGTCTCGCCGCGTGTGCGAGGGAGGTCGCGGAGAAGACCGCCTGCGGCCCCGTGCCGGTGACGCGCCAGTCCGTGACACCCGGGAACCGGTGAAAAGCCGCCGGGGAGACCCATCCCGATGCACTGGCAGACTCACCCATGAGCGCTCCTTCGGAGAGGTGGAGTCCAGCCGCCGATGGCGGGACTTACGCGGGACACACGCTACTAGGGATATAAGGGGGCGCACGGAGGGCGCGTCCGCAGCCCATCGGGATGCGGGCTGGGGGTCGCGCGCCTGCGCCGAGTCAGCGAGGAGGGGACGCTCACGGGCCCTCTTCCACCTCCGCGCCGGCGGCCCGAGAAGCCCCCGGACAGAGCTCTGGGCCCCTCGCTGTTGCGAGGAGCCCAGAGCGCGGTTCGGCCGGAGCCGTGGCGACGCGAGTCGCGGTGCCGGCGTTAGAGCAGGTTGCCGGATGCGCGACCGTCGTTGCCGCGGTCGAGCGTCGGGTCCTCGTCGACGGCGAGTTCGCCATCGATGGCCGGGTCACCGGTGAGGGTGGAGCCGGTCGCCCCGGTCGTGGTGGTGGGGAGCGACGTGTCGTAGTCGGCGGCCGTCGTGCTCACGCCGGCCGTCTCCGTCGTCTCGACGGGGGTGTAGGTCTCCGTCGGCGTCACCGCGATGGAGGCATCCTCCGGCGTGGTGTCCTCGGTGTCCTTGCTCTTGCTGACGGCGGCGATACCGGCAGCGGCGGCTGCGACCGCAGCGACACCGGCGGCGGCAGCCACCTTGCCGGATACGCCGGCCTTGCCGGAGTCGCCGCGCGATGCGTCGGCGTGCTCGACACCGGGCGCGCCGGCCGTGGCGCCCTCGTTGATCGTGCCGCGCCAGGCGCCGGTCGCGTAGCCCTCGGCCTCGATGAACGCCTTGAAGCGCTCGAGGTCGCCCTCGGTCTGGTTGTCGACGACGTTGAGCTTGTCACCGATCTTCTCGACGAGGCCCTCGGGCTCGTACTCGAGGCTCAGGTTGACGCGGGTCTGGCCGCCACCGAGGTCCTCGAAGGTGACCTCACCGGCGTTCGTGGCGCCCTCGGTCGCAGCCCACGCCACCTTGCGGTCGGGCACCTGCTCGAGGACCTTGGCCTCCCACTGGCGCTTGACGCCGGCGAGCTCGGCGACCCACTCGAGGCGGTTGTCGCTGAGCTGGGTGACCTTCTTGATGCCGTTCATGAAGTGCGGGAAGTCTTCGAACTGAGTCCACTGGTTGTACGCCACGCTGACCGGGACGTTGACCAGGATGCTCTTTTCAACTCTCGTGCTCACGGAATTTCTCCTTCACATCGTTAGAACCGGCGGCCGACATTCTCCGCCGTTGATGCGATGCTACTGACGGCGATGGCTGCACGTGGAGCTCCCAAGGAATTCCCACCTGGCTTCCGGTTGGAGGTGCACCGGGGTATTAGGGCCAGGTGTGCGCGAGGCGGTCGAACACCTCCGGATCGGAGTGCACCGGGATCACGCAGACGAGCTGACCGCCCGGCACACGGAGGGTGTGGCAGTCCAACCACCGGTTGATCTCGACGGCGCCGAGGGCCACCAGGCGCGCGGTCTCGGCGTTGTGATCGTCCGTCTCGATGTCCACGTGGTATCGCGGCGCATCGTCGACGCCTTGCACGGCGAAGACGAGATCGGGATGGACGCCCGGCAGCGACGTGAACTGGGGCTCGTCGGGCACCGGGCTCGCCGGCACGCCGAGCGCGGCCGACCAGAACGCCGCCGAGCGTGCCGCCTCTGCGGCGGGCGTGTCGATCAGGAACGTGGACAGGCGGCTCCGATGCACGACGCCGACGCTACTCCCCCGCTGCGGATGGACTGAAGGCGGACGCGCCGCGGCCACGACACCGGGCACACTGAGTGCGTGACCAGAACCACGCGCAGCGTCCGCTCTACCCTGATCCGCCCCGCGATCACTTTGCTCGGCTACCAGCGCGAGTTCCGGTCCGGCGAGAGGACCCTCGGCGGCGCGATGGACCGCGTCGTGCGCCCTGAGCCGTTCGCACCGCCGCGGTTCCTGGACCGATCGGTGCGGATCTCCGCCCGCCGGGTGCAGGGCTGGCCGGTGTACACCGTGACCCCGAAGGCGGGCCGGACGCATCGACGGGCGGTGTACGCGCACGGTGGCGCCTGGGTGCACGAGATCTCCTTCTGGCACTGGCGACTTGTGGCGGAGCTCGCCAGGGCGACGGGCACGGAGTTCGTGGTGCCCATCTATCCCCTGGTTCCGCTCGGCACCGCCGGGAGCGTGGTGCCGGTCTTCGCCGACCTCGCGGAGGAGCTGGTCGACGAGGTCGGCGGGGAGTACGTCGCCCTGCTGGGCGACTCGGCCGGCGGCACCATCGCGCTCGCCACGGCGATGCTGCTGCGCGATCGTGGCGTTCCGGCGCCCCGGGACGTCGTCCTCATCGCCCCCGCGCTCGACCTGAGCTTCACCGACCCGCTCATCCCCCGCATCCAGCCCACCGATCCGTGGCTCGCGGTACCCGGCGGTCGCGCGGCGGCTGAGCGCTGGCGAGGCGAGCTGCCCCTCTCCGACCCGCTGGTGAGCCCCATTCACGGATCGCTCGACGGGCTCGGGCGGATCACGCTGTTCAGTGGCACCCACGACATTCTCAATGCGGACGCCCTGGCGCTCGACCGAAAGGCGCGGGAACGACGGCATCCGCTGGACTTCCACCAGGTGCCGAACATGCTGCACGTCTACCCGCTGCTGCCCATCCCGGAGGGAGCCGCGGCGCGTCGAGCCATCGCCGCCGTGCTCACCCACTGAGCCGCGTCGGCGCGATCGCCCGCCACGTCAGCGTCCGGGGTGCGTCCACTCCAGCAGACGGTCGACCGGCCACGTGGTGATGATGCGGTCGACGGGCACGCCGTTCGCCTCGGCTCGCTCGGCGCCGTAGGCGAGGAAGTCGAGTTGGCCGGGTGCGTGCGCGTCCGTGTCGATGCTGAACAGGCAACCGGCATCGAGTGCCATCTTGATGAGGCGGCCGGGCGGATCCTGACGCTCGGGTCTCGAGTTGATCTCCACCGCCACATCGTGCTCCGCGCAGGCGGCGAACACGCGCTCCGCGTCGAACTCCGACTCCGGGCGCGTGCCCCGCGACCCGGTGACGAGCCGGCCCGTGCAGTGCCCCAGCACGTTCGTGTGCGGGTTCGCGATGCCGGCGAGCATCCGCTGGGTCATCGTGTCCCGGTCCGACCGCAGCTTGGAGTGCACGCTGGCGACGACGACGTCGAGGCGGTCGAGCATCTCGGGGGTCTGGTCGAGCTCGCCGGTCTCGAGGATGTCCACCTCGATGCCGCTGAGCAGCCGGAAGTCGCCGTCCCCGGCGGCGTTGATGTCCGCGACGACGTCGAGCTGCCGCTCCAGCCGCTCCACGCTCAGGCCGTTGGCGATGGTCAGGTTCGGCGAGTGGTCGGTCAGCGCCTGGTACTCGCGTCCCAGGGCGCGGGCCGCCTCCACCATGAGCTCGATGGGCGACCCGCCGTCGGACCACTCGCTGTGGCTGTGCAGGTCGCCGCGCAGGGCCGCCCGGATCTCCCCGCCTCCCTCGGCGAGCGGCTTCGCCCCGCGCTCGCGGAGGTTCTGCAGGTAGTCGGGCACGATGCCGGTGAGGGCCTGCTGAATCACCTCGAGCGAGCGCGCCCCGATCCCCTTCGTTCGCTTCAGCCGCCCGTCGGCGGCCCGCTCCCGCAGCTCCTCGGTCGGCACACCGGCGATCGCGGCGGCGGCCTTGCGGAACGCCTGCACCTTGAAGGTCGGGGCGAGCTCCCGCTCGAGCCAGAAGGCGATCTCGTTCAGGGCGTCGACGGAGTGCATGCCCCCATCCTGCCGCGGACGTGGGGGCGACGCGTGACGCCCCGACCAGTCGGGTCAGACGTCGATGCGATCGCGCGATAGCCCGGAGGAGCCCTGGACGATGAAGTCCTTGCGCGGGGCGACGTCGTTGCCCATGAGCAGCTCGAACACCGTCTCCGCCGCGGAGGCGTCCGCGACGTTGACGCGGCGCAGGGTGCGGTGTGCGCGGTCCATGGTCGTGCTCGCCAGCTGGTCCGCGTCCATCTCGCCGAGGCCCTTGTAGCGCTGGATCGGGTCCTGGTAGCGGCGGTTGCTGCGCTTGAGGCTCGCCAGGAGCGTGTTCAGCTCGTTCTCCGAGTAGGTGTACACCGTCTCGTTCGGGCGCGATCCCGGGTTCTGAATCACGACACGGTGCAGCGGGGGTACCGCGGCGAACACGCGCCCGTCCTCGATCATGGGGCGCATGTAGCGGAAGAACAGCGTGAGCAGCAGGGTGCGGATGTGGGCGCCGTCCACGTCCGCGTCGCTCATGAGGATGACCTTGCCGTAGCGGGCGGCCGAGAGGTCGAAAGTGCGACCGGATCCGGCGCCGATGACCTGGATGATCGAGGCGCACTCGGCGTTCGAGAGCATGTCCGAGATGGACGCCTTCTGCACATTCAGGATCTTGCCGCGCAGGGGCAGCAGCGCCTGGTACTCGCTGTCCCGCGCGAGCTTCGCGGTGCCGAGCGCGGAGTCTCCCTCGACGAGGAAGAGCTCGCTCATGGCCACGTCGCTCGACCGGCAGTCGACCAGCTTCGCCGGCAGCGTCGAGTTCTCGAGCGCGTTCTTGCGGCGCTGCGTCTCCTTGTGCGTGCGGGCCGAGATGCGCGACTTCATCTCGGCGACGATCTTGTCGAGCACGACGGCGGTCTGCGCCTTGTCCTCGCGCCGGGTGGACGCGAAGCGCTCGGCCATCCGGTCCGCGACGACCTTGGACACGATGGCGCGCACAGCCGGGGTGCCGAGGATCTCCTTCGTCTGGCCCTCGAACTGCGGCTCGGGCAGGCGCACCGTCAGGACGGCGGTGAGGCCGGCCAGCATGTCGTCCTTCTCGAGCTTGTCGTTGCCGGCCTTGAGGCGCCTGGCGTTGAGCTCGACCTGCTGGCGGAGGAACTTGAGCAGCCCCGCCTCGAAGCCGGCCTGGTGGGTGCCGCCCTTCGGTGTGGCGATGATGTTCACGAAGCTCTTGAAGGTGGTCTCGTACCCGGTGCCCCAGCGGAGCGCGATGTCGACGTCGCACTCGCGCGACACCTCGGTCGGCACCATGGCGCCGCCCGGGGACAGCACGGGAACGGTCTCGGTGAAGGTGCCGCTGCCCTGCAGGCGCCAGGTGTCGGTGAGCGGGGCGTCGGTGGAGAGGTGCTCGACGAACTCGGCGATGCCGCCGTCGAACTGGAACGAGTCGCCCTTCGGCTCCTCGCCCCGCTCGTCCTGGATGTCGATGCGCAGGCCGGGGATAAGGAACGCCGTCTGCCGCGCACGGTCGAACAGTTCCTCGGTGCGGAACTCGGCGCCCTTGGTGAAGATCTGGCGGTCAGCCCAGTAGCGCACGCGCGTGCCGGTGACGCCCTTCGCGACCTTGCCGACGACGCGCAGCTCACTGCCGGACACGAACGGCGTGAACGGTGCGTCCGGGGTCGGCTCGCCCTCGTCGGCGAAGATGCCCGGCTCGCCCCGGTGGAACGACATGGCCCAGGTCTTGCCCCCGCGGTCGACCTCGACGTCGAGGCGCTCGGACAGGGCGTTCACGACGCTCGCGCCGACGCCGTGCAGTCCGCCCGATGCGGCGTAGGACCCGTTGCCGAACTTGCCGCCGGCGTGCAGCTTGGTGAACACGACCTCGACGCCGCTGAGACCGGTCTTGGGCTCGATGTCGACGGGGATGCCGCGGGCGCGGTCGCGCACCGCGACGCTGCCGTCGGCGTGCAGACGCACGGAGATCTCGTTGCCGTGGCCGCCGAGCGCCTCGTCCACCGAGTTGTCGATGATCTCCCAAAGGCAGTGCATGAGGCCGCGGGAGTCGGTGGAGCCGATGTACATGCCGGGCCGCTTGCGGACGGCTTCGAGCCCCTCGAGCACCGAGAGGTGTCTGGCCGAATAGTCCGAGACCGCCACGAACGCTCCTTATCTTGCGGGGCCGACGCCCCACCGGCGGAAGCCCCGCACAAGCGTAAGCCGCGCCGCCGACACCGGACGTCAGCAACTCGCTCCCCGGCCGCTCCTCTACGCGCAAAGCGAAATGCCAGGCAATACCGGGTCACCTGCGGTGCAAGCATGCTTTGATGGAGCGAGTTCAGATAGAACGCCTACCGAGGGGAGCATCACATGTCACCGATCGCTACCGAGAACAGTGCCGTGGATGAGCTCGAACCTCACAACCACCAGCTCACCGCGGCCGACCGCTGCGACAGCTGCGGAGCCCAGGCTTACGTCCGCGTCGTCGTGAACAACAGCGAACTTCTCTTCTGCGCCCACCACGGCAAGAAGTACCAGGAGAAGCTCTCGACCATCGCGACCAGCTGGCACGACGAGTCCAGCCGCCTGTTCGACGAGCAGCGCGCCTAACAGCAGCGCAGCGAAGAACGAGAAAAGGGCGTGACCGTAGCGGTCACGCCCTTTCTCGTGCCCACGGCACGGGAGCCGTACGGTCCCTGAGTCTGTCGAACGGCCGCGTCGGGTGCGGGTCGCGTCGCGTCGCTTCGACGAGCTCAGCGACCGTGGGGTCGGCGGTCGCGGTCGCGGCACCGTACGGTCCCTGAGCCTGTCGAAGGGACGGGACGGGTGCGGTCGCGTCGCTTTGACGAACTCAGCGACCGTGTACCGGCCCTGCGCCGACACGGCACCACTCGGTCCCTGAGCCCGTCGAAGGGACGTCCCTCAGTAAGAGGAGGGGTGCGCGGCCACGGTCTCGCGGGCGAGACGGGCCCACTCGTCGATCCGCCCGATTGTCTCGTCCGCGCTCGCGCCGAGCGCTCCACCGCGACGGGCGATCGCGGCGGTGAGCAGCTCGTCCGCCAGTGCCGGATTCAGGGCGAGCACGGGACCTCCGAGGTGCGTGCCGATCGCGGAGCCGACGCGGACGCCTTCTCCCCCGCCGGCGCCGCCGTTCCCGAAGCCGCTGCGGACCGTGCCGAGCGGTTTCGCGCCGCCCTCGAGCGTGACGAGCGATCCGTGGTTCTCGTAGCCCACGAGGGTGCCTGCCGGGGTCTCGACGACGAGGTCGCCCACGGAGCGCTTCGCGGTGAGCACCGAGCGGAGAGGCAGCACGCCCGCGCCCTCGAGCACCGTGCCGTCCTCCAGTTCGATCTTTGCGCCGAGAAGGTGCATGCCGCCGGACACGGCGAGGAGCGCCGCGCCCCCGGACACGAGGTCCCGCAGCCGCGCCGCGTGTGAGAGGAGGTCGGCATGCACCGAGCGCATGGCCGACAGGGGTCCGGAGCCGACGACGATGATGTCGGCGTCCGGCAGCTCGCCGGATCCGGGAGAGTGCTCGACGACGGTCGCGTCGATCCCCCGCCAGCCGGCCCGGCGGGCGAGCACGGTCACGTTGCCGCGGTCGCCGTTGATGCCGAGCTCGCGCGGGTAGAGGTGGAGGATGGTGAGCCCGGTCATGACTGCCCGCCCTCGAGGTCGGTGTAGCCGAGGATTTTGCGGATGAGCATCATCTGCTCGTAGTTCACGATCATGGTCTTCCGTCCCGTCGCCGGGCGCCGCAGGGCGAGGAAGCGGCGCACGGCGGCGCGCAGCTCGGGCTCGACGACGCCGACGGGCAGTCCGTCGTAGGCGAGCCGCACGGCGAGCTGGTAGCCCTTGGTGCCCGAGATGACGTCGGCGTGCGAGAGCCGCGACAGGTCGATGTCGTACAGCCAGGACGGGTCGGGCGTGCCGTTGTCCACGGCCAGGAACACCTGCTCCGGCGTCGTGCCGAGCGAGTCCAGGTTCAGCTGCAGGCTCGCCGGATTCTTCATCATGATGATCTCGATGTCCTCGCCGTTGGCGGACAGCGTCTCGCCGCGGCCGTAGACCGTCTCGAGCTCGGCGAGGGCCGATGCCGCGGTGGCGGCGGAGAACCGCTCCCCCAGCGCCGCGCGCGCGGCGGCGACCGCGGCGGCGGCGTCGACCGCGTAGTGCACGCCGCGGGCGGGCAACCGCACGCTGGTCGGCACGCCGTCCACCTCGATGGTCGCCTCGCGGCCGTCGAGCGCGGTGGCGACGACGTCCGGGGTGGTCGCGGTCGCGGTTGCGGCCGAGCCGAAACGCGGCGCGGACAGCATTCCCTGAGACACTGCGCCGAGCAGTTCGGGAGCGGTCGCGAAGTAGGACACCCGGGCGGAAGTCCCGGCAGGCAGTGCCTCGCCGAGGCCGACGAGGTGCTCGTCGTCCGCGTTCAGCACGAGCGCGCCGGTCGCGGTCGACGCGATCTTCGCGAGCATGCCGGCCACCCGGTCCGGCTCGAAGAATCGGTTCAGCTGGTCGATCTGCACGTTCAGGAGGAGGACGGTGCGCGGCTTCAGCAGCTGCGAGAGCTGCACGCCGTACGCCTCGTCGATCTCGAGCACGGCGACGTCCGCGGCGAGGCGGCCGGAGCCGGACGCGTCGGCGAGCACCGCCGACGCGATGCCCTGCGGCAGGTTACCGCCGGACGGGTTCGTGAACACGCGCAGCCCGTGGGCGCGCAGGATCGCGGACACCATGTTCGTGGTCGTCGACTTC
This sequence comes from Planctomonas deserti, assembly GCF_003067705.1. Classification (GTDB taxonomy): domain Bacteria; phylum Actinomycetota; class Actinomycetes; order Actinomycetales; family Microbacteriaceae; genus Planctomonas; species Planctomonas deserti. Next base: position 559,911 of record NZ_QANL01000003.1, on the reverse strand, counting down.
CCGTTCGAGCCGGAGACCGCGACCACCCCGAGGGGGAGGTCGGCGATCGTCCGCTCGAGGAAGTCCGGCGCGATCTTCATCGCCACGAGTCCGGGGAAGGCCGAACCACCGCCGCGCCTGCGCGCGGCCCATCTCACCAGTCGTCCGGCGCCAACCGCCAGGCGAACCCGCACCTGTGCGGGCCTACTCGAGGTAGTCGCGCAGCGACTGCGACCGGGACGGGTGGCGCAGCTTGGCCATCGTCTTGGACTCGATCTGACGGATCCGCTCGCGCGTCACGCCGAAGGTGTCGCCGATCTGGTCGAGGGTCTTCGGCATGCCGTCGCCCAGGCCGAAGCGCATGCGGATGACGCCTGCCTCGCGCTCGGACAGGGAGTCGAGCAGCGACTCTAGCTGCTTCTGGAGCATGGTGAAGCCCACCGCGTCCGCGGGCACGACCGCCTCGGTGTCCTCGATGAGATCGCCGAACTCGCTGTCGCCGTCCTCGCCGAGCGGGGTGTGCAGGGAGATCGGCTCGCGACCGTACTTCTGCACCTCGACGACCTTCTCGGGCGTCATGTCGAGCTCGCGCGACAGCTCCTCGGGCGTGGGCTCACGGCCCAGGTCCTGGAGCATCTGGCGCTGCACGCGGGCGAGCTTGTTGATGACCTCGACCATGTGCACGGGGATGCGGATGGTGCGGGCCTGGTCCGCCATGGCGCGGGTGATGGCCTGACGGATCCACCAGGTCGCGTACGTGGAGAACTTGAAGCCCTTGGTGTAGTCGAACTTCTCGACGGCGCGGATCAGACCGAGGTTGCCCTCCTGGATCAGGTCCAGGAACTGCATGCCGCGGCCCGTGTAGCGCTTGGCGAGGCTGACCACGAGGCGGAGGTTCGCGCCGAGCAGGTGGCTCTTCGCGCGCTGGCCGTCGCGGGCGACCCAGCGCAGCTCGCGCTCGGCCTCCTTCGACAGGTTCGGCGTGTTCGCGAGCTTGTCCTCGGCGAACAGGCCGGCCTCGATGCGCATGGCCAGCTCGACCTCTTCGGCCGCGTTGAGCAGCGCGACCTTGCCGATCTGCTTCAGGTAGTCCTTGACCGGGTCGGCGGTGGCGCCGGTTATGGCCTGGGAGTAGACGGGGATGTCGTCCTCGTCGTCCACGGCCCGCAGCACGAGAGCACCGGTGGGCAGCGGCTCAGCGACGGCCTCGGGCTTGCCCTCCTCCGTCTCGTCCTTGGCGTCGGTCGACTCCTCGTCGGTCTCGGGCGTCTCGACGTCGTCCTTGACGTCCTCCACCACGACCTCGTCCTCGTCGGTCACGTCGACGGGCTCGTCGACCTCGGTCTCGTCGACAGCGCCGGCAGCCTTAGCCGACGCCTTCTTGGCGGCGGGCTTCTTGGCGGCGGCGGTCTTGGCGCCTGCGGCGGTCTTCGCAGCGGGCTTGGCGGCGGCCTTGGTACCGGCTGCCTTCTTCGCGGGGGCACGCTTGGCGGGCGCCGCTGCGGTCGACTCGTCGACGGCAGCGTTCGCCTGGTCCGCCTCTAGAGTGGCGGACTTGGTCGGAGTGGAAGCCATTCGAACACCTTTCACACCCGCGGCCGGTAAGGGTGCATCGCGATCGTTCGGGGATCGGCGATACCGGCGGAGGGTCCGGGTTGAAAATTGACATTACTAAGACCCATGTCAAGTCCGGGCTGCGGCTTCGCGAAAGGAAGGTACGCCTCAGGGACAGGAACGGGTCTCTGTATTGATTATTGCACGGAAACTGCCACGCACTGGCCATTCACCCCTTGCGCCGGGCGCGTGCTTCTACTAATGCAACCCAGAGGGGCCCCACCTGTATTCCCTCATCCTCGGCGAGGCGGCGACGGGTGCGTCGGCGGCTGACGAACAACATGATCACGCCGAGCCCGACGACCACGTACTGCACCAGGAATGCGAGCCGGAAGGAGTCGAGAGCGTAGAGCTCGCTGGGCGCTCCGCCCGCGATCCGGGCGGCGTTCGTGGCGTCCAACACGACGCCGATGAGGAACATCATGACGAAGCTCGCGAGGAACCCGCCGACGTTCACGAAGCCCGTGGCCGAGCCGAGACCGCGCCGCGGATTGAAGGTGCGGGCGAAGTCGAAGCCGATCTGCGAACCCGGGCCGCCGACACCGAGGGTCATGAGCAGCAGGACCACGAGCCACAGGGGCGGCTGGCCCGGCCACGCGAGCACGGCGGCCCACGCGACCCCCATGGCCACGACGATGGCGATCACCAGGTTCGAGCGGCGGAACGGGTAGCGGGCGGTGAGCACGCCGAGCACGGGCCCGGCCACCATGCCGGACAGCACGATCACGATGATGAGGGTCGACGCGAGTCCGGGGTCGTAGCCGAGGGCGGACACCATGAAGGGGTACCCCCAGAGCAGCGTGAACACCACGCCGGACGACTGGGTGACGTAGTGGGACCAGAAGCCCAGCTGGGTGCCGGGGCGGCGCAGGCTTCGACGCAGCTCCTTGAAGGCGTCCGACCATGACTCGACCCGCTCGGACTCCGCGCCGCCTCCCGCGCTCGCGTCCGAGATGGCCACGACGATGAGCACGAGGGCGACGGCCGACGCCGCGGCGGCGCTCACGAAGGCGGGCGACCAGCCGAAGTCGTGCAGCACGAGGGCGAACGGCAGCGCGGACATCACCTGACCCAGCTGACCGATGTTGCCGAACCACTGGGCGAGCAGCGGCACCTGGCGTCCGGCGAACCACGTGTTGATGAGGCGGATGACCGAGACGAACGCCGTGGCGTCCCCCGCGCCGACGAGCACCCGGCCGAGGATCGCGATCCCGATCGTCGGGGCGAAGGCCAGCGTCAGCTGGCCGATGGTCATGAGGGCCGCGCCGGCGATGAGCAGCCAGCGCGCGCCGACCCGGTCGAGGATCACGCCGATCGGGATCTGCAGACCGGCGTACACGATGAGTTGCACGACGGCCAGGCTGGAGAGCACGGACGCCGAGATGTCGAACCGCTCGGTGGCCATGACGCCCGCCACGCCCAGCGTCGTCCGCTGGGTCACCGCGATGAGATAGGCGAACGTGCCGACCGCGTAGATGACCCACGAGCGACGGCTGTTCACCCCTCAACGGTACCCGCGCGGCGGCGCGGGCTTCCCCGCGGGCCGGATCGGGCGGGGTCAGGGGCGGCTGCGCGCGTCCGCTGCCGTGATGAAGGCGGAGAGGCCGTCACGCAGCGTCTCGAGCTCGGCGAGCTCGAGACCGAGGGTCTCGACGACCCGGCCCGGAACCTCGAGCGCGCGCTCACGGAGCGCCGTGCCCTCGGCGGTGAGCGACACCACGACGACGCGCTCGTCCTCGACCGAACGGGCGCGCCGCACCAGGCCCGCCGCCTCCAGCCGCTTGAGCAGCGGCGAGAGCGTGGCGGAGTCGAGCCGCAGCGCCGTGCCGAGGTCCCGCACCGAGCTGCCCCCGTTCTCCCACAGCACGAGCATCACGAGGTACTGGGGATGCGTCAGCCCGAGCGGTTCGAGGATCGGGCGGTAGACGCCGAGCACACTGCGCGCGGCGACGGCGACCTGGAAGCAGACCTGGTTCTGCAGGGCGAGCGGGTTCTCGACCATCGTCGTCATCCGGCGTCCCTTGAGATTGTGTAGCGCACGATTGAATAGTACGCTGCTGGTATGCGAAAGCGCACCCCTGCCGACCGAGTGAGCAGCTTCGTCAACGGACTGAACCGCTCCCTGCGCCCCTTCATGGGCCCGGCTCAGCTCGGCGACCCGAACGAGCCGCTCGCTCCCCCGCCGCCCCGCGGCGGTGCCTGCCCGCTCTGCGGCCTTCCGATGGACGAGCACGTCGTCGACCGCTCGGGTCCGCGCACGTACATGAGCTGCCCGAGGCCGCAGGCCGGCTAGACCGGAGGCCCTCTGAGCGGGCTCTGAGCGGGACCGGACGCTCCGCGATTCAAGACGGACGCGCTTAGGAGCGCGGCTGCTCGTCGTCGCCGGTGCGCCGGTGGGCCAGGAACTTCTCGAGCTCCGCCGCGATCTCGTCCGCGCTCGGCAGCAGGCCGTCCTCGTCCGTGAGCGGCGAGCGCAGCGGGGAGTCCTCCATATAGCTGTCGTGACGCTGCTCGAGCGTCGAGACGAGCCGCCCGAGCTCCTGGTTGGTCGCCACCTGCTCGTCGATCTTCGCGATGAAGTCGCGGCCCTCCTCGCGCAGCCGGTCCGTGGGGAAGATGAGCCCCGTCGCCGCACTGATGCTCTCGAGGGACGCGACCGCGGCCGACGGGTACTCGGTGTCCGCGAGGTAGTGCGGGATGAGGAGCACGAACCCGGTCACCGGGTGACCCAGGTGGTGCAGCCGGAACTCCACGAGGTGCAGCGCGTTCGCGGGCACCTGGGTGTGCGGCTTCCACACCGAGAGCGAGTCGATGAGCTCGGTGCGGTTGCCGCTCACTGTGACGCTGATGGGGCGCGTGTGCGGAACCGGCATCGGGATCGCGTGCACCCACGTGGTGGTCGAGACCTGGAAGCGGTCGACGAGCCCGAGCACGGCGGCGGTGAACCGCTCCCACTGGAAGTCGGGCTCGAAGCCCGCGAGAAGCAGGAACTGCTGACCGAGCTCGTCACGGGCGAGGTAGAGGTTCAGCTTCGCCGGCCGGTAGTCGGTCAGGTGGTCCTGGTCGAAGTACATGGTGGGACGACGGGCGCGGTAGTCCAGCAGCGTGTCGACGTCGAAGGACGCGACGACGCGGTGCTCCAGGGTGTCGAGCAGGTACTCGGTGAACTGGGTGACCGCGGAACCCGCATCGGCGAAGCCTGTGAGACCGGCAACGAGGTGCAGCCCGGCGGGCACGTCATGCGCCGCGGGGTCGAGGTCGTACAGATCCGACGGGTCCATGCGCTCAACTCTAAACCGCGGGCGTCTGGGCATCCCCCCGGACGCCGCCATACCGGTGGTGCCATCAGCGAACACTCGGCCCTCTCCTCGAGGTCGACGTTGGCCCCGGCCCAGGACGGCCCCGACGCCCGGTCTAGGCTTTTCCCCATGCCGTTCTCCTCCGTGTCGCTCTCGTCCGCCTCCCCCTCCGATGTCGAAGCAGACGTCCTCGTGCTCGCCGTCGCACCGGACGGCGCGGGCGTGTCGCTGCTCGGACCCGGCGGCTCGGACGACTTCGCCGGCCTGGCGGGCGCATTGTCCGCTCTCGGCGTCCGCGGCGGCGAGGACGAGCTCACCCGCGTGCAGGCCGACGGCATCGCAGCGTCGAGCATCGCGCTCATCGGTCTCGGCTCCGCGCCGGTCACGCCGGACACTCTGCGCTACGCCGCGGGCTCGGCCGTGCGCCAGCTGACCGGCGTCGAGTCGGTGGCGCTCGCGCTGCCCACCGACGCCGACGGTGCCCTCGGCGCCGTGCTCGAGGGCGCGGCCATCGCCGGCTACTCCTACACCGACTACCGCGGCACGTCGAAGAGCTCGACGAAGACCCCCGCGCCCCACATCACGGTGGTCGGCGGTGCCGACGGCGAGGCTGCGGACGCCCTGCTCGCCCGCACCGCGGCCGTCGCTGGCGCGGTGCACGCCATCCGCGACCTCGTGAACACTCCCCCGCGGGACCTTCCGCCCGCCGCGCTCGCCGACGCCGCCCGTGCGCACGCGGCCGGCCTTCCCGTCGAGGTCCGGGTGTGGGACGAGGAGGAGCTCGCGGCCGAGGGCTTCGGCGGCATCCTCGGCGTCGGCGCCGGCTCCGCCCGGCCGCCGCGGCTGGTCAAGGTCAGCTACTCCCCCGAGGGCGCGACGAAGCACCTCGCGCTGGTCGGCAAGGGCATCACCTTCGACTCCGGCGGCCTGTCGCTGAAGCCGGCGGTGCCGATGATCGGCATGAAGTTCGACATGACGGGTGCGGCGACCGTGCTCGAGGTCGCGCTCGCCGTCGCCCGCCTCGGTCTCCCGCTGCGGGTCACCGCGTGGCTCTGCGTCGCCGAGAACATGCCCTCCGGCACGGCGATGCGCGTCGACGACGTGCTGACCATCCGCGGCGGGAAGACCGTCGAGGTGCTCAACACCGATGCGGAGGGGCGGCTCGTGCTCGCCGACGGGCTGGTGGCCGCGAGCGAGGAGCGCCCCGACTACATCGTCGACGTCGCCACCCTCACCGGCGCCCAGATCGTCGCGCTCGGCTACCGCACGACGGGCGCCATGGGCGACGAGGCCTTCGTCTCCCAGGTCGCCGAGGCCGGACGCCGCTCGGGCGAGGCGATCTGGCCCCTCCCGCTCCCCGGGGAGTTCCGCGCGCTGCTCAACTCCGATGTCGCGGACCTCGCCAACGCGAAGCCCGGCAACACCGCGGGCGGCATGCTGCTCGCCGGCACCTTCCTCAAGGAGTTCATCGGCACGACGGGTGACGGCGAGGACGCTCCGCGCATCCCGTGGGCGCACCTCGACATCGCCGGCCCGTCGAACAACGTCGGGTCGCCCTACGGCTTCACCGGGAAGGGCCCGACGGGAGTCACCGTGCGGTCCCTGATCACCCTGGCCGAGGACATTTCACGCGCGTAGTAGGCTCGTAACCGGCTCAAAAATCACGGGTCGAATGACGCGCCAGCGGTGGCGCCAGACGCATGCACAACCTGATGCAGACAAGGGAGTAACTCAAGTGTCGGAACAGAATTTTGACATTGTGGTGCTCGGCGGAGGAAGTGGTGGCTACGCGGCAGCGCTGCGCGCGAGCCAGCTCGGATTCACTGTCGGACTGATCGAGAAGAACAAGCTGGGCGGCACCTGTCTGCACTGGGGTTGCGTCCCCACCAAGGCACTCCTGCACGCGGCCGAATTGGCCGACGGCGCCCGCGACTCCGCGAAGTACGGCATCACCGCCTCGTTCGACGGCGTCGACATGCCGGCTCTCAGCGCGTACCGCACGGGCATCATCACGAGCAAGTTCAAAGGCCTGGTCGGGCTCATCAAGGCGCGCGGCATCACCGTCATCGAGGGTGAGGGCAAGCTCGTCGCGCCGAACACCGTCCAGGTCGGCGAGGACCGCATCGTCGGCAAGAACATCATCCTGGCGACGGGCTCGTACTCCCGCTCGCTCCCCGGCCTCGAGCTGGGCGGCCGCGTCATCACCTCCGAGCAGGCGCTCGAGCTCGACTACGTGCCCAAGCGCGTGGCGGTGCTCGGCGGCGGCGTCATCGGCGTCGAGTTCGCGAGCGTGTGGAAGTCCTTCGGCGCCGAGGTGACCATCATCGAGGCTCTCCCCCACCTCGTGCCGAATGAGGAGGAGAGCATCAGCAAGCAGCTGGAGCGGGCCTTCCGCAAGCGCGGCATCAACTTCTCCACCGGCGTCCGCTTCCAGGGTGTCACGCAGGACGACAACGGCGTCGTCGTGACGCTGGAAAACGGCAAGACCGTCGAGGCGGAGCTCCTCCTCGTGGCGGTCGGGCGCGGCCCCGCCACCGCCGGCCTCGGCTTCGAGGAGGTCGGGGTACAGATGGACCGCGGGTTCGTCCTCACCAACGAGCGCCTGGCCACCAACGTGCCCGGCGTCTACGCCGTCGGCGACATCGTCCCCGGCCTGCAGCTGGCCCACCGCGGGTTCCAGCAGGGCATCTTCGTGGCCGAGGAGATCGCGGGCCACAACCCGCAGATCGTCGAGGACGTCAACATTCCCAAGGTCACCTACTGCGACCCGGAGATCGCCTCCGTCGGCTACACCGAGGCGAAGGCCGCGGCGAAGTACGGGGCCGACAAGGTCTCCACCTACGAGTACAACCTCGGCGGCAACGCCCGCAGCTCCATCATCGGCACGGCCGGCTTCGTCAAGGTCGTCCGGGTCAACGACGGCCCGGTCGTCGGAGTGCACATGATCGGCGCCCGCATGGGCGAGCAGATCGGCGAGGCGCAGCTCATCGTGAACTGGGAGGCGTACCCCGAGGACGTCGCGAGCCTGATCCACGCTCACCCCACTCAGAACGAGACGCTGGGTGAGGCGCACCTCGCGCTGTCCGGCTTCCCCCTGCACGCGCTGTAATCCAGAAGTCGAGACAGACCCAACACGAACGACAGTCGCGCACGACGCGTCTAGAGGAGACATAACCAATGAGCGAATCCGTCAACCTTCCCGCACTCGGCGAGAGTGTCACCGAGGGTACGGTCACCCGCTGGCTCAAGAACGTGGGCGACTCCGTCGAGGTCGACGAGCCCCTGCTCGAGGTGTCGACGGACAAGGTGGACACCGAGATCCCGTCGCCCGTCGCCGGCGTGATCGAGGAGATCCTCGTGCAGGAGGACGAGACCGTGGAGGTCGGCACCGCCCTCGTGCGCATCGGTGACGGATCCGGTGCCGCGGCCGAGGAGCCCGCCCCCGCGGCCGAGGAGCCCGCCCCCGCCGCGGAGCCCGCGCCCGCCACGGAGGAGACGCCCGCTCAGGAGACGCCCGCCGCCGAGGAGGAGCCGGAGGAGGCCGTCGTGCCCTCCAACTACGCGGAGCCCGGCGACCCGGTGCCCGCCCCCGCCGAGCCCGAGCCTGCCCCCGCCGCCGAGCAGGAGCAGCCCGCCGCGTCCGAGCAGCCCATGCCCGCCGCCCCGGCCGCGCCCGCCGCTCCCCCGGCACCGGCTGCGGCCCCTGCCGCGCCCACTCCGGCCGCGGCTCCCGCCGCTTCCACCGAGGCCCCGTCGGGCGGCTCCAACGCCGGTTACGTCACCCCGCTGGTCCGCAAGCTCGCGCACGAGAAGGGCGTCGACCTCTCCGGCATCACCGGAACGGGCGTCGGCGGCCGCATCCGCAAGGAGGACGTGCTCGCCGCGGCCGAGAAGGCCGCCACCCCGGCCGCTGCCGCCCCCACCGAGGCCAAGCCCGCCGTCGTCGAGATCTCGCCCCTGCGCGGAACGACCGTCAAGATGTCCCGCCTGCGCAAGGTCGTGGCGGACCGTGCGGTCAAGTCGATGCAGGCCTCGGCGCAGCTCACCTCGGTCGTCGAGGTGGACGTGACGAAGGTCGCGGAGTTCCGCAACTCGGTGAAGGACCGCTTCGCCAAGGAGACCGGCTCCAAGCTGTCGTTCCTGCCGTTCTTCGCTCTCGCGGCGACGGAGGCGCTGAAGTCCTACCCGATCGTCAACGCCACGATCGACGTCGAGAACAGCAGCATCGTCTACCCGGACCACGAGAACATCAGCATCGCCGTCGACACCGAGCGTGGCCTGCTGACCCCCGTGGTGAAGAACGCCGGCGACAAGAACCTCGCCGACTTCGCCAGGGAGATCGCGGACCTCGCGGCACGCACGCGGGACAACAAGCTGACCCCGGACGAGCTTGCCGGCGGCACCTTCACGCTGACCAACACCGGATCGCGTGGCGCGCTGTTCGACACGCCCGTCGTCTTCCTGCCGCAGGTCGCCATCCTCGGCACCGGAACGGTCGTGAAGCGGCCCGTGGTGATCTCGCAGGGCGGCGTCGACGCGATCGCCGTGCGCTCCATGGTGTACCTGGCCCTGTCCTACGACCACCGCATCGTGGACGGCGCGGACGCCGCCCGCTTCCTGGTGCAGGTGAAGAACCGCCTCGAGGCGGGCGACTTCGCCGCCGACCTGGGCATCTAACTCCGCCCGCACGCAGGGACCGGGACACCGGGTCTCACAGCACGTCGCGGATGCGCCATCCGGCCTCGCTCCTGATCAGCAGGAGCGAGGCCGGTGGCGTATCCGGCGTGGAGTCGCCGAGCGACGAGGCGGGAACCGACACGATCGCCGTGCCGCCCAGTCGTTCGACGAGGACAGGCGCATCCGCGGGCTCGGCGGCGTCGGTGCTCGTCTGCAAGTCCGTTTCCGCGCCGGCACCCGGCCTGTCGAGTCGCTCCAGTTCCGCCAGGTCCGCCGCCAGCGCGACCGACCCGGGTTGATCCACGCCACGCAGGCAGGCCGCGGACCGCACCCGCAGGCACTCCGCGCGCAACCGCAGCAGGGCGGACGCCGCAACGACGGGATCCTCGCCGGCGATCGCCGACTCCAGTGCCGCTGTGTCCATCTCCTCCTGCGACGGAGGCGTCGTGGGTGACATCGGCCCCGGCGTCGACCGGCGCGGTGGCTCCGCCGGAAGCGGGCCGGCAGCCGCCGTACCTCCCGGCGCCGGGGCGCCCGAGGGCACGGCGGGCGGCCCGCCGCTTAGGAGCGAGAGGGTGGCCGCGAGGACTGCGGCCATCACGGCCAGACCCGCCGCGAGCCAGACCCGCCTCCGCACCGACCGCACCGCGACGCGGATCCTCTCGAGGACCGCGGGCGCCGCCCCCTCCGTGGGCGCGCCGGGGGTGCGCCGGTGGCGACCGGTGGCTTGACTGCCCGACCCCGGGCGTGACGGTGGGCGGGACACCCGCGACGAAGGGCCAACGCCACTACCGCTCCGGTCGGGCGGCACGAACTGAACGGGGAGCGGCTCGGCGAAGTCGAACAGGGCGTCGGACAGCCGGCCTTCGGTGTCGGAGTCCGGCCGCGCGGTGAGCTCCCGCACGGTGGCGGCAAGGCGGCTTCCGCCCTCGACCTGCGCGAGCACGGCGTCCGCGACGGCCGCAAACCGGCGCAGGTCCTCGGCCACGGCCGGCGTCGCCGCGAGGCGCTCCAGCCCCGGCGGCCGCCCCCGGTCGTCCCGCAGCGAGACGCCGTGCCCCCACCCGACCACCACCGGGGCTCCCGAACCATCGAAGAGCACGGACGGCAGCCGGAGCGCGCCGTGGGTGAAGCCGGCACGGTGCATGCAGGCGAGGGCCTCGAGGATGGGCGCGAGCACGGTCACGGCCTCCCCCGCGGTGATGCTTCGGCGCCGCTCGAGCAGAGCGGGAAGGGAACCGCCGTCGCAGCGGGCCAGCACGAGGCAGACCGGCCCGTCGGCCACCCGCGCGACGTCGAGCAGACGGACGACGTGGCGCGAGGGAGCCGCCGACAGCGTCGCGAACTCGCGATCGATGCTCTCGGCGGACGCCTCTGATCGGAAGACCTTCAGTGCCACCTCCACCGGCAGGCCGTACGTGTGGCGCCTTTCGTCCGCGCCCTGCGCCAGTCCCTCGTCGGCCTCGGAGCGGCGTGCGGCAGGCTCAGGCCACGTCGGCAGCCGGCCGAGGTACACGTCGGCCCGGCTGCCCCTGCCGAGCAGTCGCAGGACGCGGTAGCCGCCGATGGTGCGGGCGTCGTCCTCGCCGCCGAGCCGGAAGGGATCGTGCGGTGGTCCGGGAAGCGGGCGTGTCGCGAGCTCGGTCAGCGTCTCCGCGGCGCTGTGGTCGTCTCGGCCGTGCTCGTGCTCCGCCCGCCGCCTCCGTCGCGATCCCCGCATGCGGCCAGTCAACTGCTCCAGCACGGCCTTCCGCGGGAACGCTTCGCACCGGTGCAACCGACGCCGTGACCGCCGGGTGGGAGCGAGAGGCGAGCCTCAGCGAGCGCCCTAGGCGCGGTCCGAGGCGGGGTCGTCGACCGGTATCCTGGAGCCATGGCACGTGCCCAAGCCTCCCCCGCCTCTCCCGCCAAGGAACCCGGCCGCATCAAGCAGATGCTGCAGGTGTTCCAGATGACCCGCCGCTACGACAAGTCGTCGGTCTGGTGGATGGCCCTCGGCTTCTTCGGCCCCATCATCGTGGCCGTGCTGCTGTCGATCTTCGTCGGCGGCGGCGTGCTCGCGATCATCCTGTACATCATCACCGGCATCCTCGCCGGCATGCTGCTGTTCCTCATCATCCTCGGCCGGAAGGCCGAGAAGGCGGCGTACTCGCAGCTGAAGGGCCAGCCGGGCGCCGTCGGCGTCGTGCTTCGCAGCTCCCTCAAGCGCGGGTGGCGCGGCAGCGAGATGCCGGTGGCGGTCAACGGCAGGACCCAGGACGCGGTCTACCGCGCCGTCGGTCGTGGTGGCGTCGTGCTCATCGGTGAGGGACCCAAGAGCCGCACGAAGCGCATGCTCGAAGACGAGCGGCGTAAGGTGCAGCGCGTGCTCCCCAATGTGCCCGTCGGCTTCGTGACCGTCGGCCCCGACCCGGACTCCGTCGAGCTGCACAAGCTGGCGGGATCACTGCGTCGCTTCAAGAAGACGCTCACCAAGACAGAGATCCTCGCCGTCAGCAACCGTCTGGACAGCCTCGGACAGAGCTCGATGCCCATCCCCAAGGGTGTCGATCCGTTCAAGGTCCGCGCCCAGCGACCGCGGTGATCTGACCCGCGAGCCGTGCCATGACGCGCGAGCAGGCGGCCGAACTCCTCGGGCTGGGCGATGCCGCCTCACGCTCGGACATCCTGCACGCCTTCTCGCGGAACGCGAGGCTGACCCACCCGGACCTGCTCGCGGATCCCACCCCCGAGGCCATCCGCGCGGCCAACGAGCGCTTCATCCAGCTCACGACGGCACGTGACCTCCTCCTCTCGGCGCCCGCCCCCGGTGGGTCGACCACCTCTGCTGCACGAGCGGCCTCGACCGCCCCGGACGCCGAGGACGCGCAGCCGGACGACGCCGAGGAGCCCGAGCGGTCCCCACGGGTCGCCTACGCCTACCAGGGGCCGGGCCGGAGGAAGCCCCACGGCATGGGGTCGTCGATCGCCACCGTGATCGCGCTGGCGCTCGTGCTCGTGTCGGTCGTGAGCTGGCAGGACGCCTGGCGCATCGACCTCCTCGGCGCCGCAGAGCGCGACCTCACCGCCGAGACGGTCGTCACCGCCGTGACCGACCCGCTCGCCGACCGCGCGGGGTGCGCCGACAGCGGCGCCTGCGTCGTGCTCGACCTCACGACCCCCGAGGACTGCGTGAGCGCGTCCGCACGCTTCGAGGTGACGCCGACGGGATCCGGCGAGCCGACCACGGAGACCCGCGAGCTCAGCGGTGTGCGGGCTGGCGTGCCCGTCGTGGTCGCGTTCCCCGGGCGCCGCGCCGAGCTGCTGTTCCTCGGCTGCGGCGAGTAGCGCCGACGGTCCGCGTCCTGTCGCGTTGCCGGGCGCGCAGTGCTGCCGCGTGCGGAGTGCCGTCGGCGGGCGTCAGCGGCGGACCAGCACCGTGCCGGAGAAGACGTCGTGCAGGCCGCGCTGGTCGCTGTTCCAGATGAGTGCAGGGATCAGGAGGCAGAGCAGGGCGGTGCGCAGGATCGGGCGCCACACGCCGCAGTGCTCCCCCTGCAGGGTCACGAGGCGCATGCCCAGCAGGAGGTGCCCGACGCCGCCGCCGAGAGTGATCAGCAGGACGATCTGCTCGACCGCGAAGATCGCGAGGGAGGCGAACTCCACCCCGAAGAAGAAGACCCACGAGATGATCGCGCAGAGCAGCAGATCGATCGAGATGGCCGCAATTCGCCGCCCCGCCCGGGCCACCGATCCCCGGCCCTCCTGGGGCAGACCGAGTCGCCACCCGGGCCAGAGATTGCCGGCCGGATCGCCGTGGGGGACTGAGGACGGGGTCGCTGCGGGCACCAGGAGAGTCTAGATCGGCACGCCGCCCGTAACATGGCGGAAACATGAGGGAAAGAACGGGGTAACCGGGCCTCGATAAGGTCGGATCCGGCTGTGTACGACAGTCGCCCCGTTCTACAACCCCTTTGGAGCTCATCACATGTTCAGTGATTCATCCGAGGTGCTCGCGTTCATCAAGGACACCGACGTCAAGTTCCTTGATATCCGGTTCACCGACCTCCCCGGTGTTCAGCAGCACTTCAACATCCCCGCTTCGACGGTCGATGAGGAGTTCTTCTCCGTCGGTCAGCTGTTCGACGGGTCTTCCATCCGGGGTTTCGCCTCGATCCACGAATCCGACATGCAGCTGATCCCGGATGTCACCACGGCGTACATCGACCCCTTCCGGGCCGAGCGCACGCTCATCATGGTGTTCGACATCTACAACCCGCGCAACGGTGAGATCTACGGCCGCGACCCGCGCCAGGTTGCCAAGAAGGCTGAGAAGTACCTCGCCTCAACCGGCATCGCCGACACCGCGTTCTTCGCCCCCGAGGCCGAGTTCTACATCTTCGACGACGTGCGTTACGAGGTGAACCAGCACCGCAGCTTCTACTCCGTCGACTCCGAGGAGGGTGCCTGGAACTCCGGCCGCGAGGAGGAGGGCGGCAACCTCGCCAACAAGACCCCCTACAAGGGCGGCTACTTCCCCGTCAGCCCCGTCGACAAGCAGGCCGACCTGCGCGACGACATCAGCCTCAAGCTGATCGAAGCCGGCCTCATCCTCGAGCGTGCGCACCACGAGGTGGGCACCGGCGGCCAGGCCGAGATCAACTACCGCTTCGACACCATGGTGCACGCGGCCGACGACATCCTGAAGTTCAAGTACATCGTCAAGAACACCGCTGATCAGTGGGGCAAGACGGCGACGTTCATGCCCAAGCCCCTCTTCGGCGACAACGGCTCGGGCATGCACACCCACCAGTCGCTCTGGAACGACGGCAAGCCGCTGTTCTACGACGAGGCCGGCTACGGCGGCCTCTCCGACCTCGCCCGCTGGTACATCGGCGGCCTCCTCAAGCATGCGCCCGCCGTGCTCGCCTTCACGAACCCGACGGTGAACTCGTACCACCGCCTGGTCCCCGGCTTCGAGGCCCCCGTCAACCTGGTCTACTCGGCCGGCAACCGTTCCGCCTCGATCCGCATCCCGATCACGGGCACCAACCCGAAGGCCAAGCGCATCGAGTTCCGCGCGCCCGACGCCTCCGGCAACCCGTACCTCGCGTTCGCGGCCCAGCTCATGGCCGGCCTCGACGGCATCCGCAACCGCATCGAGCCGCACGAGCCCGTGGACAAGGACCTCTACGAGCTGCCGCCCGAGGAGGCGAAGAACATCCCCCAGGTTCCGTCGTCGCTCGAGGGCGCGCTTGCCGCGCTCGAGGCCGACCACGAGTTCCTGACGGCGGGCAACGTGTTCACCGAGGACCTCATCGAGACGTGGATCGAGTACAAGCGCGAGAAGGAGATCAAGCCCCTCGCGCAGCGCCCGCACCCGTTCGAGTTCGAGCTCTACTACGGCGTCTAGTCGTCGCCGGTCCCGGTTCCCGGGATGAGAAGGGCCCCGTCGCACCCGCGGCGGGGCCCTTTCCCGTTCTCCGGGCCCGATGCGGCGCCGGATGCGGGGTGTGGTGCCGCCGGATGGGGGGTGCGACCTGGCGCCCCTGCCCAGGCAGAAGGCTCCTGCCCAGCTTCAAGCTGCGCAGGATCCTCCTGCCTGGGCAGGAGCGACCCACCCACCGCCGCGTCCGGGCCGGGCCCGGGCGATCACGTCGCGAGGTCACTCACGGCGCGAGGCGGTCAGGCGCGCGACGGGGACTCGATCGCGCGCCGGATCTCCTCACCGAGCATCGGTGCGAGGGAGGTGACGTACAGCCCGGTGAGGTGGTTGGCGTCGCGGTACACGAGCACCTGACCGATGACCGTCTGGCACTCGTCGCCCGGGCAGAGGAGGCGGGTGGAGTCGATGAATGTGGCCCCCGATCGCCGTGCCGCCTCGGCAAGCGGGTCGTCCGCCATCGCCAGGTCGCGCTCGAACGCACAGGCGGATGCGCCTCGCAGCTCGACGCACTCCGGCGGGGCGACGATGCCCGCGGACGACGGGGACGGGGTGTCACCCAGGACGATGACGTGAGCGCCGGCCTCCTGCAGGAGCCTCCACGCTTCCACGTACCCCGCCACGGCCTCTTCCGTGCCGCCCGCGAAGTCCGTCGACGACAGGGCGGAGACGATCACCACGTCGAACTCGCCCTGCAGGCGGTCGCGGACGGCCTCCACCCACGCGGCGCAACTCCAGTGCCCCTGGGGCACGGCGTTGAGCGGGCAGACCGACTTGAAGTAGGTGGAGACGCTCCAGTCGTCGTCCTTGGCGATCTCGAGGATGGCCGGCATCCACTGGTTGGCGTGGGAGTCGCCGACCACCGCGACCTTCAGGGCGCCCGGGGATCGAGCCCCGTGCGTGCACTCGAGCGGCTCCGGAAGACTCGCCCTCTGCTGACAGCCCTGGGCCACCACGTTCGTTGCGGCGATCACCGGGTCCGGGTGGATCTCCTGTCCGTCGCCGCACGACCGGACGAAGGACGCCGCGCCGAAGCAGTCGCTGGACGACGCGAACGAGACGAGCGACGCCTCCGCGTCCGACATGCGCTGAGTGACGGACGTGGTGATCGCCGAGCCGGTGGCGAGCACGACGACCATCGCCGCAGCGATGCCGATGAGCGCCCGGCGAGGCCGCACGCCGGGGGAACGCCGCAACCCGTCGCGGAACCGGTCCTCGACGTATCGCTTGCTCAGCCAGGCGACGAGGAAGGCGAGCGTCGCGGCGGCCAGCTTCAGGGGAATGGTCAGTCCGGCGACCGATCCGTGGATGAGGACGGGCAGCAGGATGATGATCGGCCAGTGCCAGAGGTAGAGCGAGTACGAGATGTCGCCGGTGAACTGCACGGGCCGCAACCGGTAGATCCAGCTGGGCGACCATCGCGAGTCGGGTGCGCCGGCGTAGATGACGAGTGCGGTCGACAGCACAGGCAGCAGGGCGGCGTATCCGGGGAACGGGGTGTTGCCGGTGAAGGTCACGACCGACACCGCGATCCCGAGCAGGCCCACCCAGGCCAGGAGGGCCTTCAGAGCGGCGCGGCCACGGGTGGCGCTCGGGGCGAACAGGGCGAGCAGGCCGCCCGCCGCGAACTCCCACATCCGCGTCGGCGTCACGAAGTACGCGACGGACGGGTCGCGGCTGGTCTCGTACACCGAGTAGGCCAGCGAGAGGGCGAACACCGACGCCATGCAGATCGCGAGATTCCTCCGCCGGTCCCGCCCCCGTGCCGCCCGGTACGTCGCCGCGATCAGGAGGAGGGGCCACACGAGGTAGAACTGCTCCTCGACGCTGAGCGACCAGAAGTGCTGGACCAGGCTGCCGTCGATTCCGGTCGTGAGGTAGTTGGTCGACAGGGCGGCCAGCAACCAGTTCTGGACGTAGAAGGAGGATGCGATCAGCTGCGCCCCCGACGAGCTCCACAGGGTCTGAGGTACGGCGACGATCGTGACGATCGCGACGACGACCAGGACGAGCATCGAAGCCGGAAGGAGACGCAGTGCCCGTCGGAGATAGAACTCACGCAGGCTCAGGCCCGACCTCCCCTCGAGCCGGCGCACGAGGTGCGACGTGATGAGGAAGCCCGAGATCACGAAGAAGACGTCCACGCCGACGTACCCGCCCTCCACCTGCCTGGGCCACAGGTGGTAGAGCACGACCGCGATGACGGCAAACGCCCGCAGTGCCTGGACCTCGAGGCGTACCTTCGGATCCGGCTTGACGAAGAGCGATTTCGGCACACTGCACCTCGAGCCATCGGAGTGTTCGCGACGGGCGACGGGCGAGGACCCGCTACGGCGCGGACGGTGCAGTCAGCCTAGGGTAAAGATGAGTAATGCTCACAGACAATTAGGTGTCCAGCGGATGAACTCCGGCTGTGGACGCGGGCTACACCGCCGTGGGTGTCGGGCGGTCCTGCTGGCCATAGAAGCCGCGCTCGAAGACCGCGCGGGCCCGGCGCGTGACGCCGAGGTAGTCCTCCTCGAGCTGGGTCGCGGAGCGCGGCGGGTAGGCCATCAGGCGTGCGATGCCGTCGAGCTGCTGCCGGTCGGTCGGCAGCACGTCGGCCGTGCGGTTGCTCCACAGCGTCATCGCCGATCGCGCACGGGACGCGAAGATCCACGCGGCCCGCAGGCGCGCGGCGTCAGCGGCGGGCACCAGGTCGGCGGCGACAGCGGCGTCGAGCGCCCCGAGGGTGGACGTCGTCCGGAGTCCGGGCACGCGGTGGGCGTGCTCGAGCTGGAGCAGTTGCACGAACCACTCGACGTCGCTGAGGGAGCCGCGGCCGAGCTTGAGGTGCCGCGCCGGGTCGGCGCCCTGCGGCAGCCGCTCGTTCTCCACGCGCGCCTTGATGCGCTTGATCTCGCGCACGTCCGCCTCGGGCACCTGCACCGGGTAGCGGTAGGAGTTCGCGAGCTCCATGAAGGCGTTCACGAGGCCGAGGTCGCCCACGACCCCTCGGGCGCGGAGCAGGGCCTGCGCCTCCCAGGTCAGCGACCAGCGCTCGTAGTACGCGCGGTACGACGCGAGCGACCGCACCACGGGGCCGTTCTTGCCCTCCGGCCGGAGTCCCGCGTCGAGGTCGAGCGGCAGGCGGTTGTCCTCGGTCAGTCGATTCAGCTCGGAGACGATGAACTGCGCTCGCCGGTGGGCGAGGTCGGGGTCCATGCCGGCGATGGGTCGGTACACGTACATGACATCGGCATCCGAGCCGAAGCCGAGCTCCCCTCCCCCGTATCGCCCCATGGCGATGATCGCGAACTCGGGCCACGGGCCCTCCTCGCGCCGGATGCCCCTCACGACCCCGCGCAGGATCGCCGTGGTGATGTCGGACAGCCCACGGCCGAGCTCCTCGACCGTGAGCATGCCGATGATGCCGCTGATCGCGAGCCGCAGCACCTCGCGGCGTCGCGCCGTGCGCAGCGCGGTCGCGGCCGCCTCCAGGGTGGAGTGCCGGTTGACCGTGGCCACCGCCTCCTCCTCGAGCGCCCGCCAGGACCGCGGCCGCAGTTCCTCGTCCTCGTCGAACCAGGCGGCGGCCTCCGGGATGCGCTCGAGCAGGTCGCCGACGAAGCGCGACCCGGACAGCACCTGGGTGAGGCGGTGCGCGGCGCCCGACGAGTCCCGCAGCATGCGCAGGAACCAGCTCCGGTCGCCGAGCGCCTCGCTCAGGCGGCGGAACGTGAGGAGGCCGTGGTCGGGATCCGCTCCGTCGGCGAACCACTGCAGCATGATCGGCAGCAGGTTGCGCTGGATCGTCGCGCGCCGGGACACGCCCTGGGTGAGTGCGCCGATGTGGGCGAGCGCGCCGCGGGCGTCGGTGAACCCGATCGCGGCGAGGCGGGCGGCGGCCTGGGCGCTGGTGAGGGCGAAGTCCTCCTCGGGCAACTGGGCCACGGCGGCGAGCAGCGGGCGGTAGAACAGGCGCTCGTGCAGGGAGCGCACTGCGGTCTTCGTGGCGCTCCAGCGCTGGGTCAGCTCGGCGGCGCTGGTGGCGAGCCCGGTCGCGCGCGCGAGGATCCGCAGGTCGTTCTCGTCCCGCGGCATGAGGTGGGTGCGCCGCAGCTTCTGCATCTGCAGCCGGTGCTCGAGCAGCCGCAGGAAGCGGTACTCCTCCGCGAACTCGGCGGCCTCCCGCCGGCCGATGTAGCCCTGCTCGGCCAGCGCATCCAGCGCCCGCAGCGTGCCGGCCTGTCGCACGGTGTCGTCGTTCTGCCCGTGCACGAGCTGCAGCAGCTGCACGGTGAACTCCACGTCGCGAAGGCCGCCGGGCCCGAGCTTCAGCTGGATGTCGACGTCCGAGGGTGGGATGTTCTCGGTCACGCGGCCGCGCATCTGCTGCACGGACTCGACGAAGTTCTCCCGGCTCGCGCTGCTCCACACGCGGGGCGCGACACCGGCGACGTAGCGTGCGCCGAGGCCCGGGTCGCCCGCCAGGGGCCGCGCCTTGAGCAGAGCCTGGAACTCCCACCCCTTGGCCCAGCGGTCGTAGTAGGTGAAGTGGGAGTCGAGCGTGCGCACCAGGGCGCCCGCCTTGCCCTCCGGGCGGAGGTTCGCGTCCACCTCCCACAGTCCCGGCTCGATCCCGGGCTCGTCGATGCCGCGCATCGTGAGCACGGCCAGCCGGGTGGCGACCTCGATCGCCCGTCCCGTGCCGAGCTCGCTCCCCTCCGCGGGCTCGCCGACGAAGATCACGTCGACGTCGCTCACGTAGTTGAGCTCGCGGGCACCGGCCTTGCCCATGCCGATGATGGCGAAGCGCGTGGCCTCGACCTCCTCGCGCGGGAACCGGCCGGGACCGCGCCCCCCGGCCGACACCTGCGCGCGGGCGACGGCGAGGGACGCCTCGAGCGCGGCGCCGGCGAGGTCGGCGAGGAAGGCCGTCACGTCGGCGACGGCGGCCAGGGGCTCGGGGCGAGACAGGTCGTACGCGGCGAGGCGGGTCAGGTGCCGGCGATAGCGCACCCGGAGGGCTTTGCGACCGGCGTCCTCGCTGAGCGCGGCGAACCCGTCGACCGCGCCGACGGCATCGAGCAGGTCGGCGCGGAGCATCGCCGCGTCGGGCAGCCCCTCCAGCGGCTCGGCGAGTGCGGCGAGCTCGTCCGGGTGACGCTGCAGGAAGTCCGCGAGGCCGATCGAGGCCCCGAGCACCGACACCAGGCGGCGCGCGGCGTCGGCGTCCGCGAGCAGCGCGCGCACGGGCTGACCCCGCATCCGCAGCAGCGCCGACAGGGCGCGCAGGGCGCCGTCCGGATCCGCCGCCCGCGCGAACAGGGGAAGGAGGTCCTCCATCGGCAGCCCGGACAGCTCTGCCGCCTCGCCGAGCCCCTCGCGCGCGCCGCTCAGGTCGGCGAAGCCGGCCTTCGCGAGCTCACTGAGCCCCGTGGAGTCGCGCCGCATCACCGTGCTCGGAACGGGATCGTCAGAGCATCTCGAGGTTCGAGCGCAGTTCGAACGGCGTCACCTGGGCGCGGTAGTCGCGCCACTCCTGCCGCTTGTTGAGCAGCACGTAGTTGAACACCTGCTCTCCCAGCGTTTCGGCGACGAGCTCGGACTCCTCCATGATCTGCACGGCGTGATCGAGGCTCGCGGGCAGGGGGTTGTACCCCAGCGCGCGACGCTCCGAGTCGCTGAGCGTCCACACGTTGTCCTCGGCCTCCGCCGGGAGGTCGTAGCCCTCCTCGATGCCCTTAAGGCCCGCCGCGAGCAGCAGCGAGAAGGAGAGGTACGGGTTCGCCGCGGAGTCCATGGCGCGGTACTCGACGCGCGAGCTCTGGCCCTTGCGTGGCTTGTAGAGCGGCACGCGCACGAGCGCCGAGCGGTTGTTGTGGCCCCAGGTGACGAAGCTCGGAGCCTCGCCGCCGCCCCAGAGGCGCTTGTACGAGTTCACGAACTGATTGGTGACCGCGGTGATCTCGGGAGCGTGCCGGAGCAGGCCGGCGATGAACTGGCGGCCGATCTTCGAGAGCTGGTACTGCGCGCCCGCCTCGTAGAAGGCGTTGGTGTCGCCCTCGAACAGGGACATGTGGGTGTGCATGCCGCTGCCGGGCTTGTCGGAGAACGGCTTCGGCATGAACGTGGCGTAGACGCCCTGCTCGATGGCCACCTCCTTCACCACGGTGCGGAAGGTCATGATGTTGTCCGCCGTCGTCAGCGCGTCCGCGTAGCGGAGATCGATCTCGTTCTGACCGGGGCCCGCCTCGTGGTGGCTGAACTCCACCGAGATGCCGAGGTCCTCGAGCATCCGCACGGACCGGCGGCGGAAGTCGTGCGCCGTTCCACCGGGAACGTTGTCGAAGTAGCCCGCCGAATCGACCGGCTGGGGGCCCTCGGCGCCGAAGCGCGAGGACTTGAGCAGGTAGAACTCGATCTCGGGGTGCGTGTAGAACGTGAAGCCGCGGTCGGCGGCCTTCGCGAGCGTCCGCTTCAGCACGTTGCGCGGGTCCGCCACGGCGGGCTGGCCGTCGGGCGTTGTTATGTCGCAGAACATGCGCGCGGTCGGGTCGATCTCGCCGCGCCAGGGCAGGATCTGGAACGTCGTAGGGTCCGGGTGCGCGAGCATGTCCGCCTCGAACGACCGGGTCAGGCCCTCGATGGCCGAGCCGTCGAAACCGAGGCCCTCGCTGAAGGCCCCCTCGACCTCTGCCGGGGCGATGGCCACCGACTTGAGCGTGCCCGTGACGTCGGTGAACCAGAGGCGGATGAACTTGATCCCGCGCTCCTCGATCGTGCGAAGAACGAAGTCCCGCTGCTTGTCCATTCCTACCCTTTCTGTCCCCTCACACAGGCTAGTGGTTAGCCCGTCGCTTCCGGTGCCGCGGGCCGTCCGCGGCGGGCGGCGGCGCCCCGGCCCGGCCGGGGAGGCCGCAATAGACTGGCGCCATGCCTGAGCAGCCGGTCATCAAGCGCGTGCGCACCCGCCACTTCCAGAGCGCGAAGGAGCAGGGCATCAAGATCACCGGGCTCACCAGCTACGACACGCTGACGGCCGGGATCTTCGACGAGTCTGGCATCGACTTTCTGCTCGTCGGAGACTCCGCGGGCAATGCGGTGCTCGGCTACGAGACCACCGTGCCCGTGACCGTCGACGAGCTCATCCCGCTGGCCCGCGCCGTCGCCACCACCGTGCGCCGCGCCTTCGTCGTGGCCGACATGCCGTTCGGGTCGTACGAGTCGGGTCCCGAGGAGGCGCTGCACACCGCGTTCCGTTTCATGAAGGAGGCGCAGGCGCACGCGGTGAAGCTCGAGGGCGGCACGCGCAGCGCGGAGCAGATCCGGCGCATCGTCGAGGCCGGCATCCCCGTGATGGCGCACATCGGCTTCACCCCGCAGAGCGAGCACGGGCTCGGCGGACACATGATCCAGGGCCGTGGCGCCGGGTTCGAGCAGCTGATCGCGGACGCGCGGGCGGTCGAGCAGGCCGGCGCGTTCGCCGTGGTGCTCGAGATGGTGCCCGCGGATGCCGCTGCCAAGGTCACGGCCGAGCTGCGCATCCCAACGATCGGCGTGGGCGCCGGCCCGGACGTCGACGGCCAACTGCTCGTGTGGACCGACTTCGCCGGCTTCACGGCCGGGCGCATCCCCAAGTTCGTGCGGCAGTACGCGGACCTCCGCGGCGTGCTGGCGGACGCGGTCACGGCCTTCCGCGCCGACGTCTCCTCGGGCAGCTACCCGAACGCGGACGAGTCCTACTCCTAGCGCTCCGGCAGGCGGCGGCGGGACCTGGTCAGTCGCGCCAGTTGTCGTTGCGCGCCTCCTCGGCCGCCCAGCGGGCCGAGCGCTCGCGCACGACGTCCATGGCATGAGCCGCCTCCTCGCGGGTGGCGAAGGGGCCGATCCGGTCAGGCGCCGGTGAGATCGCGCCCTGCTCCACTGCGCCGGTGCGGGAGTTGTACCAGAACTGCGTGTCTTCCTTGTCGCTCATGGGGTCAAGATTAGGCCTCGTCCCCTTCCTCGGTAGGGTCTACTCATGACTGAGCCAGCCACGACGGCAATCGGAATCGACATCGGTGGAACGGGTATCAAGGGCGCCATCGTCGACGTCCTCTCCGGTGAGCTGCTGACCGAACGCATCAAGAAGGCGACCCCCGAGGGCGGCGAGCCCGACGACATCGTCTCGACCGTCAAGGAGCTCATCGCCGAGCTCGGAGACGTGCCGGAGGGCACCCCGGTGGGCGTCTGCTTCCCCGCCGTGGTCGAGCACGGGCGCACCATGTCGGCCGCGAACGTGTCGAAGAACTGGATCGGGCTCGAGGCGGAGAAGCTGTTCGAGCAGCACCTCGGCGTGGACATCACCTTCGTGAACGACGCGGATGCCGCGGGCGTCGCCGAGGCGCACTTCGGCGCGGCGAAGGATGTGAAGGGACTCGTCATCATGACGACGCTCGGCACGGGCATCGGCTCCGCCCTCATCTACGACGGCGTGCTCGTGCCGAACTCCGAGCTCGGCCACATGGACATCGGCGGGCGACGCGACTTCGAGAAGCGCGCGTCCTTCGCCGCAAAGGAGCGAGGCAAGCTGAGCTGGACCCGCTGGACGGTGCGCCTGCAGGCGTTCTACTCGCAGCTGGAGAAGCTGCTCTGGCCGGACCTGTTCATCGTCGGCGGCGGCGTGTCGAAGCATCACAAGCAGTTCCTGCCGCTCTTGAACCTGCGCACGCCGATCGTGCCGGCCATGCTGCGGAACAACGCGGGCATCCTGGGTGCCGCCGCCCTCGCGGCGCATGCGGCCAGGAACACGGGCGACCGCACGACGGGCGATCTGCTCGCGAAGACCGAGGACCGGTGACCGTCTCGCCCCCTCCCTCGGGAGGGGGCGAGACCGTTACGCGTCAGGGCGAATGGGCCGACTGATACGCCGGGTTCTGTCCGGGCACTCTGTCGAGTGCCGTGGACGGCCATCTATCTACGGGATGCGTTGCCGCAGCCCTCTAGCGGTCTACCCGAAGACTCGGCGAGCAGCCTCAGCGTCTTCTGTCTGACCTTGCTCCGGGCGAGGTTTACCGAGCCGGCCAGGTCACCCTGGCCGCTGGTGGTCTCTTACACCACCGTTTCACCCTTACCCGTCGCCGAGGCGGCGGGCGGTCTGTTCTCTGTGGCACTGTCTCGCGGGTTGCCCCGGGTGGGTGTTACCCACCGCCCTGCTCTTTGGAGCCCGGACGTTCCTCGGCGCCCGCGGTTTCCTTGCGGACCTGCCGGGCGACGCGACCGTCTTGTCGACCCATTCGCTTGGCTCGATTCTACCGGCACCGGTGAGCGGCCCGATCGACGGGTGGCACCGACGGCGGAAGCGGCGCCGCGCTCGGCCGCCTGCGGCCGCGCCGGCGGATCAGAGGCCGGACTCGTCCGTTCGCACGAGGATGGCGCTGCTGTCCGGGCAGATCACCACGTCGTCCGGCGCGGCGCGGCGCACGGCCTCGAGGTCGGATCCGGTGAGCCGCACGTTGCTCGCCAGGGACACTCCGCCGCGCAGGAGCGCGGCGCCAATGCCGTAGCGGGCGCGCTGACGCTCGTACAGCTCGAGCAGTTCGCGGGAGAACGCGTCGGAGAGACGGCTTCGCTCGCCCGCCACCTCGTCGCGGTCGGCACGGAGACGGGCGAGGGCGGCATCCCGGGCGGCGGCGGCCTCGCTGATCTGCGCGTCCACCGCGTCCCGCTCGGCGACGGTCTCGGCGTGCGCGGCCTCCAGCTCCTCCACGCGCTCCATGACGGTGAGCTCGATGTCCTCGAGGTCGCTGCGTCGCTTGCGCAGCGAGGCGAGCTCCTGCTCCAGCGCCTGCACGTCCTTCATCGAGCTGGTCGCGGCGACGCGCTGCTGATCCCGCGCGATGCGTGCCTCGACAACGGCGACGTCGGACTCGATGCGCTTCAGTTCCGTGCGTGCGTCCTCCAGCGCGCCGGTGCGCACGGCGAGGCGCTGCCGGATGGGCGACAGCTGCGCCTCGAGCGCGGCGATCGCCTTGATCTCGGGCAGGGTCTTCGCGGCGTGGTCCAGCTGCTGCAGCCGGGTGTCCATGCTCTGCAGCCGGAGCAGCTCCTTCTGGGTCTCGGGAGTGGCTTTCATGGTCTCCTGGTCTCTCGTATGTGTTGCGCGTCGGTCACTGGGTGACGACGAAGTCCCACGGGTCGGTGCGCAGTTCGCTGACGGTAACGGTCAGCTCGGGCAGGGCGGATCGCAGGGCGGCCGCCGCGGCATCGAGCCACAGCCACTCGCTCGCCCAGTGCGAGACGTCGATGAGGTACGGGGTGCCGTTCCCGTGCAGGGCGGCCTCGCGGGCCTCGGAGGCGGGATGGTGGCGGAGGTCCGACGTGATGTAGACGTCCGCGGAGGTCACAGCCGGTGCCGCGAGCAGCGAGTCGCCGGCGCCGCCGCAGAGCGCGACCGTCGACACTGATCCCTCGTAGTCCCCGGACACGCGCACCCCGGTGGCGGTGGCCGGCAGGATGCGCGCGAGCTCGGCGGCGAGGCGCCCGAGCGTCGTCGGCGCCGGAAGCACGCCCACCCGGCCGATGCCCTGCCCGGGCTGGCCCTGCTCCTCGATGGGGCGCTGGTCGCGCAGGCCGAGGAGGTCGGCGAGCACGGCGGACGTGCCCTGCTCGACGACGTCGGCGTTGGTGTGCGCCGCGACCAGCGCGCAGTTCGCGCGGATCAGGGTGGCGATGAGAGCGCCCTTGTAGCGGTCCTCCGCCACGGAGGTCACGCCGCGCAGCAGGAGTGGATGAT
Organism: Planctomonas deserti; assembly: GCF_003067705.1. Classification (GTDB taxonomy): domain Bacteria; phylum Actinomycetota; class Actinomycetes; order Actinomycetales; family Microbacteriaceae; genus Planctomonas; species Planctomonas deserti. The sequence goes on along the minus strand of NZ_QANL01000003.1, from coordinate 534,161 downwards.
GCACGATCAGCAGGTCCGCGCCCGCCTCGGTCGCCTCGGCCACGGTGTTCATTACGGCATCCACCGCGAGGTGCACGGACGACACGGCGGCCCGGGGGTCACCCACGAGCAGCCCGGGTGCGTCCCACGGCGAGGCGCCACCCATGGGCCAGAGCGACTCGATGGCGTCGTTCACGTCGGCGAGGGAGTACGGCACCGCACCAGCCTACTTCGCGGCCGACCGCGCCCATCCCCGCTCGGCAACCGTCAGGGGGCTCACGGGACCCGCGTGAGGAGGTCCTGGAACCGTACGTCGAGGGCGGCCGGAGCCCCGCCCGTGAGGTATGTCCCGACCGCCGTGGTGCCCGAGCCCTGAAGGCCGGTCGTCGCGTCCTGGGCGGTCTGCAGCCACCCGGGCTCGACGGTGCCGGACAGCCAGGCCCGGGTGCGCACCGTCGTGGGCGCGGATCCGGTCGCCTCGACTCGGACCTGGACCTGTTCCCCGCCGCGCAGCGGCGCCGTCGCGACGGGAACGGGCGTGCCCAGCGCCGTCTCCGCCCCGGTCGCGCCCGTGCGGACGAGCTGCACCGTGGTGGCCTCGCCGGGCGCCACGCGGAGCTTGGCCCAGTAGCCGCCCGTGCCGGGCACGAACTTGGGCGAGGTCGACACGTACAGGCGGCTGCCGCTGGCGACGCTCGGCACCGTGACGCTGCTGGTCAGCATGGCCTGCGGGGCGAACGCGTTCGACAGGTACGCGTCGGGGCTCCTCCCCGGGGGTGTGAGGACAACGCCCTCCGTGCCCGCGGTCGAGAACCGGGTGTCGGAGTCCGTCGTCCAGGTACCACCGGCGTCGGCCGTGCCCCAGCCGGTCGCCGTGGTCCGAGCGAAGTCGTCGGCCGCGATGGTCGCGGTCGCGCGGGTCGGCACGTTCATGGTCCGGGAGGTCGTCGCCGTGGCGCCGTCGTCGTCCGTGACCCGGAGGCTGACGCGGTGGTCGCCGCGCGGGAAGACGTGCGCGACGCTCGGTCCGGTCGCCGTCGTGCCGTCACCGAACGTCCAGTCGTACGACCGGATGCTGCCGTCGCTGTCGCGCGAGGACGAGGCGTTGAACGAGCAGCTGAGGAGCGGGCAGCTCGCGCTGAAGGCGGCCGTGGGTGCCGCGTTCACGGGTTCCGGGGCCGGTGGCGGCGGGGTGCTCTCCTCATCCTCGGCCCGCAGCACGAACCCGTCGGAGAACGTGCCGCCGGAGGCGCGTACGAACCGGGCGGAGAGCTCGCTCTCCGACACCGTCACGTCGAGCACGCCGTGCGTCGGCGTCGCGTTCATGCCGGACCAGGCGGCGTGGTAGCGCGCCTCGGCGTCGGCGGGGTACACGTCGCGGAGTCCGACACCGCCGGTGCCGACGGTCGTGAACACCGTGCCGTCGCCCTTGTCCATGGTGGAGTCGCCGTCGGCGACGCAGTCGGGATCGAACGATCCCTGCACGATGCGCGCGCAGCCATCGGCGAGCGCGAGCTGGTGGGTGCGCTGGTAGATGTGTTCATGACCGCCCAGCACGAGGTCCACCCGCTTCTCGACCAGGAGGTTCATGATGTCCGGTCCGGCGGCGCAGCCGTACCGGCCGACGGACAGGCAGGGATTGTGCATGCCGACGACCACCCAGGGGATGTCGGACTCGCGTGCGCCGTCGATGGCGCGCTCCGTCCAGTCGTATCGCGGCGTGCCGGCCGCGTAGGACCACTGCCCGTCCGGGTAGTAGATGCCGGGCGAGATCATCACGTACCGGACGAGGGGGTTCTCCGCCGGGACGTCCACGTAGTACTGACGGGCGTAGGTGCCCTCCATGCCCGGCAGGCGGTTCGGGAGGCACTTGGCGAACTCGTCGATGAAGCCGTTGCGGCCGTCGCTCTCGTGGTTGCCGGCCAGCAGCTCGAAGGGCAGGTCGTCCCCGACGATGCCGGTGACGAGATCGCACCAGGCGGGCTCGGCTCCCGGTGCGCCGTAGGACAGGTCCCCGAGGGCGATGTGCAGGTCAGGGTCGAGCGAGGCGATGCTCCTGAGCACGGCCTCCGCGTCGGACGACGTCGAGTAGTCCCCCGCTGCCGTGAAGTGCACCGTCCGATCAGAGGGATACCCCGGATTCTCGGCGGACGCCGCCGCGGATGCGGCCCAGCCCGGCAGCAGTGCAATGGCGGCAACGGCCGCGATGATGGCTCGCCTGGATCTCATTGAGAACACCCCCGTGTCAATGCGGACCGCTCCCGTCGCGGATCCCCCTCCTGCAACTTAGCGTGACGCGGGGCGCGGCCGGGACCGTTTTTCCTCGGTGGTCGATGACCGCGCCTCGTCCGCACGGTCCACGCGGTTCGCACCGGAACGAGCGCGTGCCCGCCGGGTCGCGCCGCGCGACGTCAGCAGCGCGAGCGCGATGCCGATGAGCACCATGCCCGTCCAGCCGAGCGGTGCGAGCCGCTCCCCCACCACCAGGACGGCCAGCAGCGTCGCCACCACGGGCTCGAGGAGGGTGAGGGTCGTCGCGCTGCTGCTCCGCACGTGCCGGAGGCCCGCGCCGAAGAGCAGATAGGCGAGGAACATCGGACCGACGGCCAGGTACCCCGCGATGGCGAGGGATCCGGCGGACTCCGTGAGCGGCGCCCCCGACGCGATCAGGACAGGCAGGAGCAGAACGGCGCCCACGCCGAACACGGCGCCCATGGCGGCTCGGGATCCGCAGCCGAGCTGCATCGCCCGGCGCGAGCAGTACGTGTAGCCGGCGTAGCTCGCGCCCGCGACGAGGCCGAGCGCCAGTCCCGCCGTCGCCTCCGCCCCGCCTGCCGTGCCCCCGCTGCCGGAGTGAGCGGGTCCGGCGAGCGCAAGCAGCACGATGCCCGCGACGGCCAGACCCGTCGTCGCCCACCACTCGGGCCGCAGGCGGTGCCGCTCGATGGCCCGTTCCAGCACTGCCGCGAACACGGGCGCCGACCCCAGGGAGACGACGTTCCCCACCGCGACGCCGGCGAGGGACATCGAGCTGTAGAACGCCAGCGGGTAGGCGACGACGCACGCTCCGCCCGCGAGCAGCCATCTGCGGGCGGCCCGGTCGCGGAGCGCCGCCCACGAGGTCCGAGGGCTCACGGTGAAGAGCAGCAGGCCGCCGATCGCCATCGTCGCGGCGCCCGTGGCGACCGGCGGGACCCCGGGCGGAAGGAAGCTGGCCGCCGTGCCGGTCGTGCCCCACAGCACGGCGGCGACGAGGATGGCGAGCATGGCTGGCAACCCTACCGAACGCGCCGCCCCCACATCGCCGGGCCCGGCTCGGCCGGGTGGCGGAGTCAGTCGCCCTTCACGTTGATGATCTGCCGCAGCGTGTGCCTCACCCGCACGAGGTCCGCCGCGTCGGCCATCACCCGGTCGATGTCCTTATACGCCTGCGGGATCTCGTCGAGGAAGGCATCGGAGTGCCGCCACTCGATGCCGTGCATCGCCTCGTTGAGCTGCCGGCGCGTGAAGGTGCGGCGCGCGGCGTTGCGGGAGTACTCGCGACCCGCGCCGTGCGGCGAGGAGTTGAGCGAAAGCGGGTTCCCCAGGCCTTCGACCACGTAGGACGCCGTGCCCATCGAACCGGGAATGAGTCCGGGTCGGCCCGCCGAGGCGTCGATCGCGCCCTTGCGCGAGAGCCACACGTCGCGACCGAAGTGATGCTCCTTCTCCGTGAAGTTGTGGTGGCAGTTGATGCGCTCGCGTTCCTCGACGGGGCCGCCCACCCAGTCCGCGAAGGCCGCCGCGACGCGGTCCATCATCTCCTCGCGGTTAAGCAGGGCGAAGCGCTGGGCCCAGCGCAGCTCGGCGATGTACCGGTCGAACTCCGCCGTGCCTTCGACGAGATAGGCCAGGTCCATGTCGGGCAGGGGCACCGAGGTACGCCGCGCATACTCCTGGGCAGCTCGGATGTGGCGCTGGGCGATCTTGTTGCCGACGCCCCGGCTGCCCGAGTGGAGGAACAGCCAGACGCGTCCCCGCTCGTCGAGGCTCACCTCGATGAAGTGGTTGCCGGATCCCAGGGAGCCGAGCTGCTCGCGCCAGTTCGCCGCGTAGGACGCGGGGTCGAAGCCGGCGACGCTGGCCGCGCGTTCCAGCTCGGCGATGCGGGTGGCCGCGGTCGCCGTGATCGAGCGGTTGTACTTGCCGGCGGACAGGGGCACCGCCCGCTCGACGGCCTCGCGCATGGGCCGCCGATTCGCCGGGAGGTCCGCGGCGTCGTACTGCGTGCGCACGGCGATCATGCCGCAGCCGATGTCCACCCCGACCGCGGCGGGGATGATCGCCTCAAGGGTGGGGATCACGGAGCCCACGGTCGCGCCCTTGCCGAGATGCGCGTCCGGCATGAGGGCCAGGTGAGGATGGATGAAGGGCAGCTCCGAGGTGCGTCGAGCCTGCGCGAGTGCGCCCTCGTCGAGGATCGATGCCCAGTTGATCAGTCGGTCGGTGATCCGTTGCACCGTGTCCCCCTTAGGTCCCGCGCCACGGGGTTCGAGGAGAACGTGCCGACGAGCGCGGGTTTCCATCCTTCTCCGCGCTCGGCATGAATTCCAGCTCGCTCCGCCGATGCCCCGCAGCGCGGGCGCGACGGCAGCTTCCGTTCCGCTCGGCCCCGAAATGGGGGCGTTGAGCGCCCCCGTTCTCGCGCCCCCGAAATCACACGGATCCCCGAATGTCAAGGCGCCTATAAATCCTTGAGTTTCGCTCAGTACGTCGGCTACGGTCGCCGAGACACCGAGGGACGATCGCGCCCTGGAGCTCTCCGCACGGTGTATCAGCGAAGGTGACATAGAGCATGAGCATGCGACCCAAGCTTCCCGCCCAGCACGACCCCCGTCAGGACCGTCCGGCCGAATCCCTCGGCCGTCGACTCCCGCGGGTAGCCTCAGCCGCCGGGCTGGCTATCGCCCTGGCTGCCGGGCCCCTGCTCGTCGCGTCGCCCGCGAGCGCAGCCACGACCCAGACTCGCGCGGTCGAGTCCCTCGCCGTTCAGCAGCTGGTGACCCGGTGGGACGACAGGGGCAACGACCGCGGACGAGGCTGGGACGACGACAACGGTCGTGGGAACGGCCGTGACCGCGACGGCCGCGGCAACGGGTGGCGCGACGATGACGACGACCGCCGCGGCGGCGGATGGGACGACGACCGGGACCGCGACGATCGATGGGACGACGGGCGGGACGACGACGACCGCCCGGAGCCGCAGCCGGCGCCCGCACCCCCGCCTGCCCCGCGCCCCGAACCCGCTCCGCGCCCGGAACCGGCACCGGCACCGCGTCCACAGCCTGCACCGGCACCGCGTCCCGAGCCGGCACCGGCACCGCGTCCTCAGCCGGCGCCCGCTCCGCGCCCCCAGCCCGCACCCGCTCCACGCCCCCAGCCGGCGCCCGCGCCTGCCCCGGCGCCCGCCCCCGCACCGGCATCGCGGCCCATCCCTGCCCCGGCGCCGGCTCAGGCCCCCGCGCCGGCGCCCGCCGTCCAGCCGGCGCCCGCAGCGGGCCCGGTCACGGCTCCCGCACCCGCGGCGGCCCCTCCGACCGCTCCGGCGGCAGAGCCGGGAGCGGCCGTCGTGCCGCAGCCCGCCACGGGCGCGGCCACCGGCCCCGCGAGTTCGGCGGGAAGGACCGCGGCCATCGTGTCAATCCCGACTCTCACGAGCGCCAGCCCCATGGCGGGCAGCACGGACGGCGGCACGCGCGTCCGCATCATCGGGACCGGATTCGCCGGCGCCACCCAGGTGCAGTTCGGCGGTGTGCCCGGGACGGATCTGACGGTTCTCTCGAACACCGAGCTCGAGGTCACGGCGCCCGTGCGCAGCGAGACGGGCACGGTCAACGTCCGTGTCTTCACGACGACCGGCCGCAGCGCCGGCAACTCCCCCGTCGACTTCCGCTACGTCCGCACGCCGCTTCTCACGAGCATCACCCCGGCGACCGGATCGGACGCGGGCGGCATGCTCGTGGCCGTCCACGGCAACTACCTGGAGGGCACGTCCGAGGTCACCTTCGGCGGCACCCCCGGTGAGATCGTCACCGTCGGCCAGACCCTGGTGCGCGTGATCGCCCCGCCCCGCGAGGGCGCCGGGCCGGTGGACGTGCGGCTCACGACGCCGGGCGGCACGACCGCGGTCATCCCCGACGCGAGCTTCACCTACGCCGCCACCCCCGGCATCACGAGCATCAGCCCGAGCACCGGCTCCACCGACGGTGGCACCGAGGTCCGGATGCTCGGCACCCACCTCGCCGACGTCACCTACGTGGGCTTCGGCGACCGTGAGGCGACGAAGCTGACGGTCGTGTCCGACCGCGAGCTGATCGCCGTCGCCCCCGAGCGCACCGCTGTCGGCGAGATCTTCCTCACGGTGCGCACCGCGGCCGGCATCACCGCCGAGATGCCCGCGTCAGTACGGTTCGAGTACCTGCCGCCGGAGCCCGTCGAGCAGGCCTCCGTGCACAGCTACTGGCCGCTCGGCGTCATCGGGATCCTGTCCTGGTCCGTCTGGTTCATCCGGCGTTACCTGTCCCGGCACCGCTACCGCCCGGTTGAAAACGACTTCCGCACTACCACCTCCATCGTCGTCCCGGTGTACCGGGAGGACCCGGACGTGCTGGAGCGCTGCCTACGCACGTGGCTGCGCGAGGACCCGGATGAGGTCATCCTGGTCGTCGACGACCGCGACGACGCTCTGCTCGGACACCTGCGTCGGCTCGACCTTCCCCGCGTCCGGATCCTCGAGTGGCGGCACACCGGCAAGCGCGGTGCGCTCGGAGCGGGCGTCCGCGAGGCGACCGGCGAGGTCGTGGTGTTCGCCGACTCCGACACCGAGTGGCGTCCCGGCATGCTGGCATCGCTGCAGATGCCGTTCGTCGACCCCCAGGTCGGCGGCGTCGGCAGCCGGCAGCACGTCTACCTGCCGCAGACCAACCTCTGGCGCCGGGTCGCGTACTGGATGCTCAACACGCGCTACCTCGACTACGTGCCGGCCATGTCGCGCCGCGGCGGCGTCGCCTGCCTGTCCGGGCGCACGGCCGCCTACCGGCGGTCTGTGATCACCCCGCTGATGCCGGCGCTCGAGCGCGAGATCTTCCTCGGCCGCGAGTGCGTGGCCGGCGACGACGGCCGGCTCACCTGGCTCGTGCTCGCATCCGGACACCGCACCGTGCACCAGGAGACCGCGCAGGCCGACTCGATGTTCCCGGCCGACCTCGGCGCATTCATGCGTCAGCGGGTGCGCTGGAGCCGCAACTCGTACCGCTGCTACCTCACAGCACTGGCCAACGGGTGGCTGTGGCGTCAGCCCTTCATCACCCAGGTGACCGTCATGCAGGTCCTGCTGACGCCGCTGTCCATGGGCGCGGCCGTCTGGTACGGGAGCACCTGGATCCGCGAGGGCGGCTGGATCGCGGCTCTGATCGTGCTCGGCTGGGCGGTCATCGGTCGTGCCCTGCGCGCCACCTCGCACCTGATGGAGAACCCGCGCGAGATCGTGCTGGCGCCGCTCATGGCCCTCGTGATCGCGTTCATCGCCCTGCCCATCAAGCTCTGGGCCGGCGTCACGATGAACCGCCAGGGCTGGCTCACCCGCCAGGAGGGCCAGCGCGTGCAGGGCCAGCAGGAGATCACGACGCCGACGATCCGGACGGAGGTGCCCCTGCATGCGGGTCAGGGCTGAGCTCACCAGGGGACGACTCGTCGTCGCCCTGCTTCTCGTGGCGATCCTGCCCGCCCTCCTGGCGTTCGGCGCGGTGCTGTACGACCGGCCGGCCCCACCGCCTGGACCGCCGGCCTACAACCCGGTTCCGCTCGCCCGGCAGGGCCTGCTCACCGCTCTCCAATCCCGTGAGCTGGCGCGGAGCAGGAGGGTCACCACCGACGCCGCGCTGCAGCAGACCCCGTGGCTCGAGCCGCCGCGGTTCCCGGAACGGCTGCCCACCATCGGGCTGACCGCGCGGCCCACCCCGTACACGCTGCCCGAGCTCGCGACACTGTTCCCGACCGCGATCGACGCGAGCGGACCGGCGGTGCTGGTGTCGGCGAGCATCGAGGTGGCCAACGGTGCGCAGCTCGCGATCGACGGCACGACGCCGGACGTGCGCCTCCTCAGCGCCCCTGACGGTTTCGCCGCCATCATCGCTCGTGGCGGCGGCATCTCCATCACCGGTGACAGCCGCGAGCAGGTGCGTCTTTCCTCCTGGGATCCGGCACGCAGCAGCGTCGACAGCGACCCCTCCGATGGGCGGTCCTTCCTCCTCACCATCGGTGGACGGATGGACATCGCGAACGCGGACATCGGGCACCTCGGGTTCGGCACCGGATCGAGTTCCGGTGCCGCCTGGCGCGGCGGGCACCACACGCCCGGCCTGCCTCCGGCCCCCGCGGAAGGAGACGTCACGGACTCCGTGCTCCATCACAACTGGTTCGGGGCCTACACGTTCGAGGCCGAGAAGATGCAGTGGGTGGGCAATACCTTCGCGAACAACTCCGCCTACGGGTTCGACCCGCACGACCTGAGCAACGACTTCCTCGTCGAGGACAACATCGCCCACGGCAACGGCCGGCACGGCTTCATCTTCTCCCGGGGCTGCGAGCGCAACGTCCTGCGGAACAACATCGCCTACGACAACCGCGGGCACGGCTTCATGATCGATGACGGACGCTCGGTCGACAGCCCGACCGCCGAGGCGGCGCGCCTCCCCTCGAACGACAACCTGCTTGTCGGCAACCACGCGCACGACAACGACGGCACGGGCATCGAGCTCGAGGGCGGCACGGGCACGGTCGTCGAGGACAACCTGCTCGAGCGCAATCACGTGGGCATCCGGGTGAAGGACCAGGCGGCGGCACGCGTGAGTGGCAACACCATGATCGACAACGCGCTAGCGGGCATCGACGTCCTCGCCGGCGTCGACAGCGTGCAACTGACCGAGAACACGATCGAGGGCGGCTGGGCGGGAATCGCGCTCGGCGAGAGGAACGCGGCTCGCCTGACGGGCAACGAGATCAGCGGCTCGTCGACGGTGCTGGCCGTCGAGGGCGAGGCGGAGCGCGAGGAGAGCATCGCCGACGTGGTCGGCCGGGTCTTCCGATGGAATCCGATGCTCGTGCTCTGGGTCGCGATCCTCGGCGTGCCAACGGTCGTGGGCGTGCGCGGCATCGTCCGGGCCGTCGGCAGGCGACGCACCACCGCGGCCGCCTCATAGCCGGGACGCCCTCGGGCGGACGGGCTAGATGAGGCGGCGCAGTAGGTCCTCGGGACTGCTGCCCACGGCGCGGGAGCGCAGCAGCAGCCGCGCGTACTCCTCGTCGGTCAGCTGCAGCGTCACCTCGTGCAGCGAGGACTCCTCGGGCTCTGCTTCATCGTCCAGGTCGAACAGGGTGGCCACTCCCCCGGGCGCGCGCGTCTCCGCGGGCAGAACATCCGCAAGGGGCGGCACGGAGGCGCGCACCAGCGCCGGATGGCGCTCCCCGGCCGCGCTCTCGCTCGCACCGGTGTCGGCGCCGTCGACTCCCCCGAAGCCCGGACCGGTGGGCACCTCTCGGCCCCGCTGGTAGGCCTCCGCGGCCGCACGCGCACGGGAGTCCGCCGCCTCGTTCAGCACGTGACCAACGTGGCCCTTCACCCATTCGAAGCGGTAGCGACGGCCCACGATCGCCTCGTCGATCTCCTGGAGCAGGTCGAGGTTCATCACGGGCTTGCCGTCGCCCTTGCGCCAGCCCTTCCGCTTCCAGCCGGGCATCCACTTCGTCACGCAGTTGATGACGTACTGGCTGTCGCAGAGGATCAGGAGGTCGTCGTCCACGTCCTGGGTAGCACGGAAGAGCTCGAGCACCGCCTTCAGCTCGCCCATGTTGTTGGTGCCGTGCTTCCAGCCCCCGGCCGCCCACCGGTCGTCGTCGATGTACCAGGCCCACCCGGCGGGACCGGGGTTGCCCAGGGCGGACCCGTCGGCGGCTGCTGTGATCGTCACCGGTCCATCGTAGGGAACGGCGGCGACACGCTAGACCTGGAAGCGCCGCACGTAGTGCTTGTGCCCGTGCACGCGGTGGTAGAGCGGCGCCGCGGCGAGGACGATGATCGCGAGCACGAGGTACATGCCACGGAACCCCGCGAACGGGATGAGCACGCCCAGCAGCAGCGGCCCCAGGCCCGTGCCCGCGTCGAGGAGCAGGTAGAAGGTGGACGTCGCCGTGCCGACCCGGGGAGCCGGGGCCTCCGTCACGGCGATGGCCTGGGTGCTGGGCAGAAGGGCGCCGAAGCCGAACCCGACGAAGGCGCCGGCGACCAGGACGCCCAGCGCGGACGGTGCCACGGCCAGCAGGAGCAGGCCGAACGCGAAGGACAGCAGCGTCGGGTACACCACGGCGTTGTCCCCGCGGCTGTCCTGGATCCTGCCCATCACCAGGCGGGAGAGCAGCACCACGACCGCGTAGACGAGGAAGAACCCGCCCGCCGCCGTGGACAGGTCCTCGGACGCGGCGTAGGACCCGAGGAAGGTGAGCACGCCCGAGTAAGCGAATCCGGCGACGAGCATGAGGGTGGCGATCGGCAGCGCCGCGGGATCCACCATGTCCGACAGCCGGAGCCGCCACATCCGTTCACGCTCCTCGGGGGTCGGGGTGCGCTCGGGCAGGCGGAGGAAGAGCGCCAGGATCAGCCCGACCAGCGAGCAGGCGGCGCTGAACCAGAACAGGGCGCTGTAGTCGGCGCGGTCGGCGAGCAGCACGGCGAGGAACGGTCCCGCCGCCGTGGACAGGGTGGAGGAGATCCCGAAGTAGCCGATGCCCTCGCTGCGCCGGGCGGCGGGGATCAGCCGGATCACCGAGGCGGTGATCGCGGTGTTGCCGGTGCCGAACGCCACGCCGTGCACGAAGCGCACGAGGATGAGCAGCGTCAGGTCGCCCACGGGCAGGTACAGCGCCGACATCAGCACGAACACGGCGAGACTCAGCGCGAGCGTGCGTCGGCGACCCACGAAGTCGAGGAACTTCCCCGCGAAGATGCGGGCGACCAGAGCGCCGATGAGGAAGGAGCTGGAGGCGAGGCCCGCGGTGCTGTCCGACGCGGAGAATCGGTCCACGGCGTAGAGTGCCATGGAGGTCATCAGCAGGTAGAAGACCATCGACATGCAGAGGTTGGTGACGATGGCGAGCACGAAGCTGCCGCTCCAGAGCCTCCGTGAGTCCTCACCGCTGTCGATCGTCACGCCGTCTCCGTTCCGCGACCGGGCTGCGACCGCGTCGGGTCGCTCCGGCGCCGAACAAGCTTAGGGGCGCCGGACGAGGCAGCGGCACTTTGTGGAGTGTCCTCGGGCCGCAGAGGCGTCGGTAGGGTGAGCACTCGTGAGCGGACGAGTGAGTTGGCGCGGCGTGATCCCCTGGTGGTACGTCGGCGGCGCGGTCGTCACGCTCGTCGTGGGGGTGTTCCTGCACGACTCCCTCAACGTCTCGACGAGTCCGGTGCTCATGTGGGGACCGATGATCGGGATGGAGGTGCGCCAACGGCGGCTCGCCGCTAAGACCGATCAGACCAGCCGGCGGTCGCCCGCAGCGATGCCTCAACGGGCGGAGGCGATCTTCGCCGGACTCTTCACCTCGCTCGCCCTGGGCGTGGGAATCCTGCTCGGGTTCCTGTTCTCTCTTGACGACGCAAGGCCGGGGGACGGAAGGGCCGCAGTGGCGGGCACAGTGTTGGTGCTCATTCCCCTGATCGTGGTCGCCGGCATCCTCGCCAGGCGCCGGATGACTTCGTGAAGCGTGCCTCCGAGGGAATGATCCGGGACTCGCTCGAGGGGAAGGAAGCAATCCGGAACCTAGCGTGTCAACGGAGAAGGTGGAATGGTGACCTCTGAGCATCCGTTCCCGAGTGAGGTGGGTGGGCAAGTGACCCGGTTCGTCGTCGACTCCGGGGCGGTGCTGCAGCTCGTGAGCGGTCCGTACGAGGTGGGGGCGGAGCACGAGATCCTCGCGCCGACGCTGCTCCGGTCGCAGGCCCTCTCGGCGCTGCACGAGGCAGTGGCGCGCGGAGAGCTGACCGCCGACGTCGCCCGCGAGCGGCTCGACCGGATCCGCCGCCTGCCGATCCGGCTCCTCGGTGACGCCGTGCTCCGGCGTCGCGCTTGGGACCTCGCCGATGAACTGGGGTGGGCGAGTACCTACGACGCCGAGTACGTCGCGCTGACCCAACTGCAGGCGGACGCGCTGGTGACGCTGGACCCGGCGCTCGCCGCGGCCGTCGCCGGCGTCGTGGTCACCGCGAGCCTCGAGGATCTCGGCTGAAGCGATCGGTCGGCCACGTCGGTATCGCCCATTGCGACCTCCCGGGGCGTCGCCCGCCCTCGTGCTACCAGCGGAGATCGAGGTAGGCGTCCCGCGAGTCGGCGAGAAGCCGGAGCGCGGTGCCCGGCGGGGGCTCACCGTCGAGGAAGCTGAGCTGGCAGCGTGCGTTGTACGCGAGGGTCCACGCGGTGGCTGCGGCCGCCTGCCGCTGTTCGGCCGGGTCGAAGGGCGACTCCCGTGCGCTGTCGTAGTTGACGAGGAAGTCCAGGACCTCCTCCGGCCGCGGCAGGTCCTGCACGTCCGTGCCGCCGTCGGTGAATGCAGCGGCCGCGAAACCCGCGATGTGCGGCTCGGGCGCCGCGACGAGATCCCAGTCGAAGGTGCCGACCAGGGCGCCGTCGCTGAACCGGGCGTTGCCGACGTACCAGTCGGCGTGCCCGACGGCACGATGCTGCGGATCCGCCTCACGCAGTCTCGACGCCGCCTCCGCCGCGTACTCGTCGAGCCACTCGAAACCGGGAGGCGTGTCGGTGAAGTCGAAGATGGAGTCGTGCGGCTCCGGCCACGGCCCGTCCTGGTACCGGCACCACGCCGGTCCCGGGCCGGCCGCCGCCCCGATCTCGGGCATCGTCCGCAGGATGGCGACGTGCGAGGCGAGCCCCTCGGCGAGCGAGCGACGGACGGCGGGCACGCGGCCGTCGCCCCGTGAGCCGGCCGTAACGAGTTCCTCGGTGGTGAGGACGAGTCCCTCGAACTCGGTGGTGTCGCAGAGCGGGCGCGGTGCGGGGAACCCCGCGTCGGCGAGAACCCGCTGCGCCTGGACGGTGGCGAGCCGCGCGGCAAGGTCCGCCGGCTGCCGATGCGCCTTGATGAGCACCGAGCGATGGTCACCCAACGTCACGGCCCACACGGCGTCGATGCGACCCGCGCGGAAGATGACGTCCGCCAGCCCTGACCCGAGACGCGTCTGCGCGTACCGGTCCAGCACTCCCCGGATCTGGTCGGCATCACCGGTCGAGAAGATGACCTGTTCAGTCCCCGATACCCCGCCAACGGCCATGCTTCAAACTAGACCTCGCCGGGCGCCGGTGAGCAGGAGGGCTCGCGCCCCCGTTTCGTTGACCAGCGAGACCTGATTCTCTGCCCATCGATAACCTCCACTCATGATTGAACGGCGGCGCGACGCAACGGGAGTCCACAGGCCTGGACAACCCCTTTCTCGTTTCGATCCTCGACCGGAAGACGTGCTGCGTGTCGCTCGGATCCAGGTCGCTTCAGTACTCGGCTTCGGGCTGCATGGAGTCCTACTCATCTACGCTCTCGAAGCGCCGGGCGACGGGTGGCGATGGTTCTTCTATGGCGGGTACGTGCTTGTTTTCGTCGCGGCGTTGATCACGGCGACGCGGCGAGAGCGACGATTCAGACGTGAGCGCGAGGAGCGTGAAGAGCGCGAGCGCGCGGCATGGAGGACCGGCAGGACGGAGTGATCGCCACGCCACTCATGCCGGAAGCTGCGTGAGGAACCGATGAACGCGAATACGCGCACCGCCCTGCTCCGGGCGGAGATGATGCGCCGCATGAATGACGGCTGGGTCGTGGTCGAGCGGAACGCGTTCGACCTGGTCATGGTCCACCCTGTGCCTCCGCCTTGGTGGAGGATCGTGCTGGAGGCCCTCAACCCCTTCGTCTGGGTCGGCGGCATGACGCCGCTGTTCGACCGCGTCGAGCGTCGGCTGCACGTCTCGGTCGACGAGGACGGCGCCTTGTTCCGCGTGACCGTAGGAGAGGTGCCTCCGTCGTGGCGGCGCCGCTTCTCCTGGGAGGTTGCGGACGGTAGGTCAGGTGGAGGTAATTTCTAAGTGCTCGTCGGACCCGGACCCGGATTATCTCGGTGCCGGTCCGACGGATTCCACTCGAACGAAGTAGGGCTCGTCCTCGCCCACGACGGTGAAGCGCAGTGTCGACCCAACCCCGTAGCGGTTCCTCAGCTCACGCGGTGCTATCTGCGTGACCTTCATCACGACGTCCGCAGGGAAGGGCCCCGCACCACAGCCGAAGGTGGGCTCCACCCTTGTGTTCTCCCGACTGGCGACGAGCTGCACACAGCCGCCGTCGTTCGCCTGCGAGGTGGAATCGGGACGCAGGTAGATTGCAGTCAGACCATGGAAGTCCTCCGTCACCAGCACGTCTCGATAGAACTCCGACTGGTGGGCCGGCAGTTCCTGATCCTCGCTGAGGGAGAGCATCGCGACCTCGGAGCCCGGAGAGGCGTGCAGCCATGAGATCACCACGGCGGTGACGAGCACAGCGACGAGAACGGACACGACCCACAGCACACGTAGCCGACGACTCGGAGCATGAGGAGGCCGTTCGGTGTTGGGCAGAGCCGCTCTCTCCGGCGCCTCACGCGGGCTCGCACCATCTTCCGCACCGGCGCTCGCACCGCCACCGGCGCCGGCGTCGGGCTCCGGCGCTGCTGGAGTCGCGCTCCCCGGTTGGCCTCGACCTCGGCCCGCCTGTACTTCGTGCAGCTGCCTTAGACGAGCCACAGCGGCCGGGTCACCGATAAGGTCCCCGCCCCGGCCGTAGACCCGTCGCCGCAGGTCGGAGAGCTCGTCATGCCGCGTGTCGCCCGGCAGGGCGTCGTCGTCCGCGTGAGTCATAGCCCGTGGCGACGGCGGATCTCCGCGTCGCTTCCCGCGCCCACGCCGTGCTCGCGCTCGAGTTCCGCGACATCTCGACGGTGCTTACGAATGGCGTGTATCCCGGTGGCGATCTGGAGTATGGCGAGGCACCCGACGGTCCAGGACCACACCGCGGACGGATCTTCGACGACTCTGACCGCGGACACCGCGGCGAGAAGAACCCCGATGACGAGCATGGAGACGCCGAAGGTCCGCTCCTGACCGATGGCCAGCCGCCGCTGCACGGGTGAGGTCATGGGCTACGGGGCGAGAAACAGGTTGAGGACGGTGATCGCGACGAGGCTCCCGCCTAGCGAGCCGGTGATCACTGCCGCTAGCCACGGCCCGCTCATCACCCGCATGCCACCCCGCCTGCGCAGTCGAAGGCTCATGGCGAGCCCGACTAGGAAAAGCCCTATGCCGATGATCAACGTGAGCATCGGCGCGGCGTACATGACGCCGATCCTAGGGTGATGTCGGGCCTGGTCCGCCGGATGGGACGCCCCAGTACGCTGACCCCGTGACTGCGAAGGACCGGTTGATCGGGAAGCCCCGCACGTCACGTCGCCTGGCGCTGTTCTCGACAATCGGCGGTGGCGTCGTGATGCTGCTCGCGCTCGGCCTCGCGGTAGTCGCTTTCAATCAGCCCGCGAGCTGGCTTCCGCCGTTGCTCGTCACGCAGCCCCCGTTCTGGCTGGGCGTGCGGACCCTGCGGGACCAGCAGCGGAGGAAGCGCGGCGAGGCGAGCCCGAAGGCCTGACGCCGCTAGCCACGCAACGCATCGTTGGGCGTCGGGATCGTCGGATTCGTCGCGGCGAAGGCGCCGCTCTCCCACGGTCCTCCTCTGCGCCGTCGGTGTGACGTTCCGTGCCTGCTGATGTCGGCGGCACCGCTCGATACGCTGAGCACGTGAGCAGCAGGGATCGACTGATCGGCCCTCCGTACAGGTCGCGGGGCATGGCCCTCTTCGTCACGATTACCGGCGGCGTGCTGATGCTGCTCGCCCTCGTCGTCGCGGTCGTCGCGTTCGATCGACCCGGGGCGTGGTTGCCGCTGCTGGTCATCATGCAACTCCCGTTCTGGGGCGGCATTTGGAGTCTGCGCGAGCAGCGGCGTTCCAAAGGTTCCAACAGCGCGAGCGAGCCGGGGCTGTGAACGAAAACACCATCGGTTTCATCATCGGCATCATCGGCATCGTCGGGATGGTGGTGATCGCGCCGTTCGCCCTGCGCTCCTTCAACCAGCAGCGGAAGAAGTTCGGCGCCATACATCGCGAACGTGCCCGCACGCAGCAGTAGTGCCCCGGGTGGCCTGCGACCTGACCACCGATCGGTACGCTGAGCCGGTGCGTTGGGATCGCATTCTGGGGCCGCCGCTTCGAACGCGACGACGGGCATGGTTCATAACCCTGTTCGCCGGATCCGCCACGCTTCTTGCGGCCGTGTTCGCCGTAACGAGGTTCGACCAGCCGATGCTGTGGGCGCCGTTGCTGATCATCCCCCAGCATCCGCTCTGGCACGGTGTCTACTCGCTGCGCGTCCACCAGCAGCAAAGCGGATCGATGGACTCGGGATCCCGGTGAGCGAGCGCGCTGAGCGGAAGGGACTGGTCGCCGCCCAGTTCGAGGCGCTCCAGTTCTTCCGCGGTGCCGGCGGGGCACTCATGAGCGCCGACGACCGCGCGCAGTACGAGCAGATGCGTGCGTGCGTCGATGTCGCCGAAGCGCGCCTCCGTGCTGCTCTGGAGACCGACTGACACAGAACCAAGCCACGCGAGACGGCGGTAGTCTGCCGACCCGAGGACCTCGATGCTCGAGTGCCGTGACAACGACGGAAGCACGGCCACCGCCCGGGGGTGCGGTTGGAAGACTTCGGCTCGTGACGCACGTTGCGTCGTGATGGAGGCGGACCGGAGGCCTAGCGCCGCCAGGCGGGGAACGCGTCGTTCGCCGCATGATTGGTCAGGTTCGTCGTGGCCAGTGTGTCCAGGTCCACGACAGCGATCTCACCCACCCGATCCACCCCATCAGCCGTGAAGGCGATCTGGGTGCCGTCGGGCGACCATGACGGAGGCCAATGATCGTGTCCCGGCAACGTTGTGAGCCTGCGGTGAGGACCGCCTTCGGCGGGCATCACGTAGATGTCCTCTCGAGTGCGGGACATGACGAAAGCGATCGTCAGCCCATCGGGGGACCAAGATGGCTCCGTCATCTCGGTCGAGTCTTCTGCCAATAGCTTTCGATCACTGCCGTCCCTATTCATCACCCACAGGTCCTGACCGGTGTCGCTCCCCCGGGGCGTGCTGTAGACGATGCGCTCGCCATCCGGCGACCAGCTCGGCCAGTTGCCGTTGTCGGTGAGGAGTCGCTTGTCCTGACCATCGCTCGTCATCGTGAAGATCTTGTTCGACGTGTCCTCCCACACCCCGTACGCGATGCGCTCGCCATCCGGAGACCAGACCGGGGTCGTCTCATAACGGTCGGCGGTGCTAGTGAGATTCCGCAGGCCCGTGCCATCGGCGTTGATCACGCAGATGTCACCTTTGCTCTCCAGGTCGGCTGCCGCCATGAATGCGAGCTGGGCGCCACTAGGAGACCAGGTCGGCAAGCCCTCGGCCTCGTCGTCGCGCGTTAGTCGAACTGGATCCGAACCGTCAGCAGCCATCAACCAGAGGTCGAAGCTGCCGGCGCGATCGGAGGTGAACGCGATCGGGCGGGCCTCTGGATTCTCGACCGTCGGAGAACTCGCGGGCGTGGCACACAGCCCGGACCCAGCAGGGGCGCAGCCGCTAGCCCCGAGAAGCACGACCGCGACCAGGGCCCCGGTCGCCAGTGACCTTCGCATGCCCGCTCCGTCGCCGTGGTGCAATCACTCGTTCGGCAGGGCAGGCCGAGCACCGGCCGCAGCCCCGACCCACCTCATGCTCGTCCTGCCGCCCGCGCGCTTGCAAGGGCCGGCGGAGGTAAACCGCGCTACCGGTGTAGCGGTCGTCGATACTCAACACGGCGGGCGCGACTCTGCGAGCGAGTGAGCGGGGACATCCCTTCGTCAGAGAGGCGGCGCTCCGCGGCGCCGTTCGATGAACCCGAGGACGATCATCATCCCTCCGCCGAAGATACTGGTCACGGAGATGAACCCCACGCCCTGCGCGGCGGAGAGTACGGCGATGAGGAGAATCGATCCGCCGAGCACCCAGAACCAGCGGTACGGGATTTTCCCGGGCGAGTTCAGGTCAGGCTCCCTCATCTGCTGATTCTCACCCGCCTGCCGCGGGAGGAACAACCGATGCCTGCTCGGCGGCATGCCTCCGCAACGCTGCGAGCACCGCCGACCGGATCACGAAGTAGAGCAGGGCTGCTATGAGCGCGACCGGGAGGATGAAGATCGCAGCGATGACGAGCAGGTTCGAGACGTCCATGGGCTCACCCTAGGGCCGTCCCCGAAACCACCTCGGCACCTGCAGGCCGCCCGCCCACCACGGGCAAGGCGTACTGACGCGGGCGTCACGGGCTGATTCTGAAGCTCGAATTCCCCCACACGTTGAGCCCGAAAGCATCAGGGACTCGCGAGCGAGCAGCGGCGTTCACAGGGCAGGTAGCGGTCAGACGCGCGTGATCGGGTGAGGCGCAACGAGCCGACGTCGACCCCTTCTGGGGGTCTCGCCCCGAGGGCGCCCGCGGCTAAGCTGACGCCGCCGGGTCGCCAGGGATCACCCGTGCCCGGCACCCGCTGTGCGGCACGTTCCCGGTCCCACCCCGAATCGATCGACCGGACCGCCCATGCCCTTCCCTCTGCGCCGCCGTCAGCGGGAGCTCAAGCATGCGGCAGGCTCCGGCGGCGAACCTCTGTCTGCGGTCCTTCCATGTGGCAGCTGACGCCGGCTGATCTCCCCGAGCTTCCCGCGCCAGGGCTGCCGTGGTGGGGCATCGCCGGGATCATCACGCTCCCAGTGTTGATCCTTCTGAGCGTGTTCAGCGGACCAGTACAGGCCGACACAGCCGGGACGTACGTGTGGAGCCGCGGCCGTCACCGAATGTTCCGAGTCGCCGTGTGCCTGTTGGTCGCTGCGGCTCTCAGCATCCTGTCCAGCTTCATAGTTTGGGTAATTGCGAACTCCAACAGCGGCGAGATCAGCGCCCGGGTACAGAAGTGGATAGTCGAGGACTACGGGCTCGAGGCCGGTGAGTTCGAGGCGCGTGCCATCGTCCCGGACGAGCGGAGCGTCCGGAGACCCAGCTTCTTCCGTGACGAGGTGGGAGGCGAACTTGTCAGCATCTACATGAAGCTGGACCACGATACTGGCGAGTACTACCTCGAGACACGCGACGGGAACGTCATCCCACCGCTGCCGGAGCCCTCGTGATGCCAACACTCTCCCCCGCCGACCTTCCGTCCGTGCCCATGCCGGTGATGACCGTCGTCGGTGTGGCGGTCGTACTGATCGGTGCCGTGCTCATGGCGGTGACCGTCGGTATCTATCGATTCACCGACACCCCCGTCACTCGACGAGGCTTCCTGGCGTTTTGCTCGGGCCTGGCGACCCTCATTCTCGGCTTCACCGTCGCGACAGTCGCCGATGCTCCCGCCGAGAAGGCGGAGGGTGAGTTGTACGAATCCATCGTTCGGTCATGGCTCGCCGCGGACTACGGGGTCAGGGTCACCGGATCGACGGCCAGAACGCTCATCGAGGAGTCCGATTGCGGCATCCCCGGACGCGATGAGGACGGCGATCGATGCGGCGCGTTCTTCATGGCGGAGGTGAACGGCGAATCCCGGCATGTGGCCGTCCACCTCGACGAGGAGCACGGCAGGTACGTGCTCCGCGAGATCGACGGGACCCTGGTGCCCCCGCGCTCTGATGCGACGGAGCCGGATGAGTGACGCGCCGCCAGAAATCTCAGCTGGCGGCTCGAACGGTGCGGAGGGTGGGCCCTGCCGGGCTCGAACCGACGACATCCACGGTGTAAACGTGGCGCTCTACCAACTGAGCTAAAGGCCCCTCGCGCGCCGAGCGCGCGGCACCCATGCTACAGGCTGTGCGGCGCCGGTCCGCGGCGGCTCCTCGTGCTCAATACCCGCCCAGCGGTACGCAGTACAGGCTCCGCGGGACTTGCGCTCGGCCGGATCCTCGACTGGTGCCGGCCACTCCTGTGAGGGAGCCTGTGTTGGGAACACGGGAGCGACGGAGCGTGCCGAGCGAGGCGCGCCGTGCCCGGGTCGCGTCCCTTCGACACGCTCAGGGACCGTGTGGGTCCGGGTCGCGTCCCTTCGACAAGCTCAGGGACCGTACGGCCGGGCCCGCTACCGGGCCCCAGCCGCTACGCCGCGACCGGCGCGCGGAGCTCGCGCAGGGCGCTCTCGTAGGCCTCGATCGAACGGGCCTCGCCCGGAGCCGTGACGAAGCTTCCGCGGATCACGCCGGCCTTGTCGATGAGGAAGGTCGCCCGGGTTGCGAAGCCCTTCTCCTCGAGGAACACGCCGTACTCCTTCGCGACGCCACCGTGCGGCCAGAAGTCGGCCAGCAGATCGAAGTCGTAGCCCTGCGACTCCGCCCACGCCCGGAGCGTGTGCTTGGAGTCGACGGAGATGCCGAGCAGCTCGACGTCGTGGCGGACGAACATGTCGAGGTTGTCGCGCAGCGCGCACAGCTCGCCGGTGCAGGTGCCCGAGAACGCGAGCGGGAAGAATACGAGGGCCACCGCGCGGCGGCCGCGGAACTCGCTGAGTCGGATCCGCTCACCGAACTGGTTGGCGAGCTCGAAATCCGGAGCCAGCGTGTAGTTCTCCAGAGGCATGATGCCTGACGTCCTTTCAACGCCGGACCGAGGCGGCCCGGCACACACGACTGCTGATCATACGCTCGCCTGAGGCAAGCGGGCCCTCTGTTCTCTCGGGGCGTTGCGCTCCCGTTCGCACCTCCCGTCTGTGGAGGAACGACCGCCCGGGCTGGCAGGCCTTTGGAGAAACCGACCAATAGAATTAGTAGGCTCGTCAGGTTGCCGAACCCGTCGCCCCCACCCTGGGCGCTCACGGATGGCGCGAGACGAATCTGTCCAAAACAGAAAGAGGTCGAGGGTGACTGTCAACGATCAGGACCCGTACTCGGTGCACGCGGACGACATGGATCCGCAGGAGACCGCCGAGTGGAATGAGTCCCTCGATGCGCTTGTCGCGGCCCGCGGTCACGGGCGTGCGCGCGAGATCATGCTGAGCCTGCTGAAGCGCTCGAAGGATCTGCACCTCGGCGTGCCGATGGTCCCGACGACGGACTACATCAACACCATCGCCTCGGAGAACGAGCCCCAGTTCCCGGGCAACGAGGACCTCGAGCGCCGCTACCGCGCGTGGATCCGCTGGAACGCCGCCATCACGGTGCACCGCGCCCAGCGTCCCGGCATCGCGGTCGGCGGGCACATCGCCACCTACGCGTCGTCCGCGGCGCTGTACGAGGTCGGCTACAACCACTTCTTCCGCGGCCAGGACCACCCGGGCGGCGGCGACCAGGTCTTCGTGCAGGGCCACGCCTCCCCCGGCATCTACGCGCGCGCCTTCCTCGAGGGACGCCTCTCGACCGAGCAGCTCGACGGTTTCCGCCAGGAGAAGTCGCAGGCGCCGCACGGCATCCCGTCGTACCCGCACCCGCGCCTCATGCCGGTTTTCTGGCAGTTCCCCACCGTCTCCATGGGCCTCGGCCCGATCAACGCCATTTACCAGGCGCAGGTCAACCGCTACCTCACCAACCGCGGCATCAAGGATGCGTCGGACCAGCACGTCTGGGCGTTCCTCGGCGACGGCGAGATGGACGAGGTCGAGAGCCGCGGCCAGCTCCAGGTCGCCGCGAACGAGGGCCTCGACAACCTCACCTTCGTCATCAACTGCAACCTCCAGCGCCTCGACGGCCCGGTGCGCGGCAACGGCAAGATCATCCAGGAGCTCGAGAGCTTCTTCCGCGGCGCCGGCTGGAACGTCATCAAGGTCGTCTGGGGCCGCGAGTGGGACGACCTGCTCTCCCGGGACAGCGAGGGCGCCCTGCTCGACCTCATGAACCGCACGCCCGACGGCGACTACCAGACCTACAAGGCCGAGAGCGGCGCCTACATCCGCGAGAACTTCTTCGGCCGCGACCCGCGCGCCCTCGAGCTCGTGAAGGACTACTCGGACGACCAGATCTGGAACCTGAAGCGCGGCGGGCACGACTACCGCAAGGTCTACGCGGCGTTCAAGGCGGCGTCCGAGCACAAGGGCCAGCCCACGGTCATCCTCGCGAAGACGGTCAAGGGCTACGGCCTCGGCCCGTCGTTCGAGGGCCGCAACGCGACCCACCAGATGAAGAAGCTCACGCTCGACAACCTGAAGCAGTTCCGCGACGAGATGCGCATCCCGATCACGGACGCTCAGCTCGAGGAGAACCCGTACCAGCCGCCCTACTACCACCCGGGCGAGAACGACGAGGCGATCCAGTACCTGCAGGAGCGCCGGCGCGCGCTCGGCGGCTACTCCCCCGAACGTCGCACGAAGCACACGTCGGTCACCCTGCCCGACGACTCCGCCTACGCGATCATGAAGAAGGGCTCCGGCACGCAGGAGATCGCCACCACCATGGCGTTCGTGCGACTGCTCAAGGACCTCACGCGCAGCAAGGGCTTCGGCAACCGCATCGTGCCGATCATCCCGGACGAGGCGCGCACCTTCGGCATCGATGCCTTCTTCCCGACGGCGAAGATCTACAACCCGAACGGCCAGCACTACACGTCGGTCGACCGCGAGTTGCTGCTCTCCTACAAGGAGAGCCCGCAGGGCCAGATCCTGCACGTCGGCATCAACGAGGCGGGCGCCCTCGCGGCGTTCACCAACGTCGGCACGTCGTACTCGACGCAGGGCGAGCCGCTGATCCCGATCTACGTCTTCTACTCGATGTTCGGCTTCCAGCGCACGGGCGACGCCCTGTGGGCGGCGGGCGACCAGATGGCGCGCGGCTTCCTCATCGGCGCCACCGCCGGTCGCACGACGCTGACCGGTGAGGGTCTGCAGCACGCGGACGGCCACTCGCCGCTCCTCGCCGCCACCAACCCGGCCGTGGTCAGCTACGACCCCGCGTTCGGCTACGAGATCGGGCACATCGTGCGCGCCGGCCTCGAGCGGATGTACGGCGGCAACCACGCCGACCCGAACGTCATGTACTACATCACCGTGTACAACGAGCCGCTCGTGCAGCCGAAGGAGCCCGAGGGTGTCGACGTCGACGGCATCGTGCGCGGCATCTACCACCTGAAGACGGCGGAGATCGAGGGCCCCCGCGCCCAGCTCCTCGCGTCGGGCGTCGCCGTGCCGTGGGCGCTCGAGGCGCAGAAGCTGCTCGCCGAGGACTGGGGCGTGTCCGCGGACGTCTGGTCCGTCACGTCGTGGAGCGAGCTGCAGCGCGACGGTCTCGCGGCGGAGGAGCACAACTTCCTGAACCCCGACGACGAGCCTCGCGTGTCCTACGTGTCGAACAAGCTGTCGGGTTCCGACGGCCCGTTCATCGCGGTGAGCGACTTCTCGCACGCGCTGCC
Organism: Planctomonas deserti; assembly: GCF_003067705.1. Classification (GTDB taxonomy): domain Bacteria; phylum Actinomycetota; class Actinomycetes; order Actinomycetales; family Microbacteriaceae; genus Planctomonas; species Planctomonas deserti. The sequence continues at coordinate 510,632 of NZ_QANL01000003.1, read as the reverse complement.
GGAGATGATCCGTCCGTTCGTGCCGGGTGACTACGCGACGCTCGGCGCCGACGGCTTCGGCTTCTCGGACACGCGTCCCGCGGCCCGCCGCTTCTTCAAGATCGACGGCCCGAGCATGGTCGTCCGCACCCTCGAGTCGCTCGTCAAGCGCGGTCTCGTCGACGCGGGTGCCCCGGCCCGGGCGATCGAGAAGTACCGCCTTCACGACGTGAGCGCGGGCACGACCGGATCGGCGGGCGGCGAGAGCTAGGGCTCTCCCGCCGGCCGCGCGGACGAGAGGACGAGACGCCTTCGTGCCCAAGACCAAGGAGCAGACGCTCGCCTGGCTGCGCTCGCTCTCGGGCGAGCTGGCCACGGCGACGCTCAAGCGACTCGAGGACACGCTGCCCTGGTACGGCGACATGCCGCCGGGGCGGCGGTCCGCGGTCGGTCTCGTGGCGCAGGCGGGCATCACCTCGTTCATCAGCTGGTACGAGGATCCCCGCGCCACGCCGTGGATCGCGGCCGACGTCTTCGGCGCCGCGCCCCGCGAGCTGCTGCGGTCGGTGAGCCTGCAGCAGACCCTGCAGCTCATCCGCGTCACTGTCGAGGTGGTCGAGGAGCGCATCAAGAACGGCGATGCGACGCTGCGGGAGTCAATCCTGCTGTACTCCCGGGAGATCGCCTTCGCCGCCGCCGACGTCTACGCCCGCGCGGCGGAGGCTCGAGGGCTGTGGGACGCCCGGCTCGAGGCGCTCGTGGTCGACTCGATCCTGAGTGGCGAGTACGACGACGAGCTCCCGTCCCGCATCGCGGCACTCGGCTGGCACGGCCACGGCGAGGTGAGCGTGCTCGTCGGCACCGCCCCGAAGATGCTCGACGTCGACCAGCTGCGCCGCACGGCCAGGCACTCGCTCTCGGACGTGCTCATCGGCGTGCAGGGCAACCGGCTCGTCCTCGTGATCGGACGCGCGCGCCCCCGGCCCGGCGACGGCGAGGAGCCCGGCGAGACCGAGGTGCTCAGCTTCCTCGACATCGCGCGCCAGCTGGAGCCCGGCTTCGGCCCCGGTCACCTCGTGCTCGGGCCCGAGGTGCCGAGCCTGGTGGACGCGTCGCGCAGCGCACGCGCCGCCCTCGCCGGGTTCGCCGTGGCGCGCTCGTGGCGCAACGCGCCCCGGCCGCTGCTGGCGGACGACCTGCTCCCCGAGCGCGCGCTGGCCGGTGACCCGCTCGCCCGGGCCACTCTCATCAATCGCGTCTACCGGCCGCTGCAGGACCACTCGACCGAGCTGCTTGCGACGCTCTGGTGCTACCTCGACAACGGGCGCTCCCTCGAGGGGACCGCGCGGGAGCTGTTCGTGCACCCGAACACCGTGCGCTACCGCCTGAAGCGGGTCTCCGAGGTCATCGGCTGGGACGCCACAGGGGCGCGCGAGGCGCTCATCCTGCAGGCGGCCCTGATCCTCGGCTCGATCGCGGAGCCGGGGCACGGCGATGTCCGCATCCCGGTTCCCCGCCCGAAGCGACACCGCGACCCGCAACGCTGACGCTGCCGGTGGTCGCGCAGTCCCGCCGAGGAGCGGTTCCGCGGCCGGGTATGGTCCCTGCGCCGGGTACCGTCCCTGAGCCTGTCGAAGGGGCGCGCGCTCCTACGGATCCGTCACGTCGCTTCGACAAGCTCAGCGACCATGGGAGGAGCCCAGCGACCGTGGGAGGACGCAGCGACCGTGGGAGGACGCAGCGACCGTGGGGAGACCTCCGCGACCTCTAAAGGGTCCGGCGACGCACGACGGCGACGACCCGGACACTGTGGCACTCTCACAAAGCTCTTCGCGGATCTTGGTCGTGTCACAACACAGGAGCGGCACGGGAACCGGGCAGGATTGGACGGTGATCGTTCTCGCCTGCCCGGGACAGGGCTCCCAGACCCCCGGCTTCCTCTCCCCCTGGCTCGAGCACGACGAGTACCGCGGCATGGTCGAGCGCTTCAGTGAGGCGTCGGGCGTGGACATCGCCCGCCACGGCACGGAGTCGGACGCCGACACCATCCGGGACACCGCGGTCGCGCAGCCGCTCATCGTCGCCGCCGGCCTGTTGGCCCTCGAGGCCCTGCTCGCGGACGGCCGCAGGGACCGCATCGCGGGCATCGCCGGCCACTCCGTCGGCGAGATCACGGCCGCGGCCGGCGCGGGCATCCTCGGCCACACCGAGGCGATGACGCTGGTGAGCGAGCGCGCCCGGGCCATGGCGGAGGCGGCCGCCCTGGAGCCGACCGGCATGAGCGCGGTCCTCGGTGCGGACGAGGAAACCCTTCTGGCCCGCCTCGCGGAGCTGGGGCTCGAGCCCGCGAACTTCAACGGCGGCGGCCAGATCGTCGTCGCCGGCGCCCTCGACGCCCTCGAGGCGCTGAAGGCGGAACCGCTGCCCGGCAGCCGCGTCATCCCGCTCCAGGTGGCCGGTGCCTTCCACACCCGCTACATGGAGCCCGCCAAGGAGGCCCTGGCCGCCGCCGCGGCACGGGTGCAGCCGGGCACGCCGGACACCACGATCTGGACCAACAGGGACGGATCCGTCGTCGACGACGGCCAGCGGTTCCTCGACCTCGTGGTGGGCCAGGTGTCCTCGCCGGTACGGTGGGATCGCTGCATGGAGGCGTTCGCCGCCGCCGGGGTCACCGGCATCGTGGAGCTCGCCCCCGCCGGGGCGCTCGTCGGGCTCGCCCGGCGCGGGCTCAAGGGCCTGCCGACCGTCGCCGTGAAGACGCCGGACGACATCCCCGCGGCGCTCGACCTCATCGACCAGCACGCCTAGCCCGCCCGCGTCATCCCACTCCCCCTCGCCAGCCCGCACGATAGCTCGTCACACGACAGACAGGGTTCCATGACTCTTCCCACCCTCACCCAGGCCACCGGTCCCGCGTTCACGCGGATCCTCGGGCTCGGCGCCTCCCGTGGCGACCTCGTCGTGCCGAACGAGGACATCGTGGCGCCCATGAATTCCTCCGACGAGTGGATCCGTCAGCGGACGGGCGTGATCGAGCGGCGCCGCGCGAGCAAGGAGCGCGGCGTGATCGACATGTCCGTGGAGGCGGCGAACGAGGCGATCGAGAAGTCGGGCATCGACGCGTCCCGGATCGGCGCGGTGATCGTGTCCACGGTGAGCAACACGGTCACGACGCCCTCGGTCGCCGCGATGCTCGCGGACCGGGTGGGCGCCACCCCCGCGGCCGCCTATGACATCTCCGCCGCCTGCGCCGGCTACACCTACGCGATCGCGCAGGCCGACTCCCTGGTGCGCACCGGCCTGGCCGAGTACGTGCTCGTCGTCGGGGCGGAGAAGCTCTCGATGTTCGCGAAGCCCACCGACCGCACGATCTCCTTCCTCCTCGCCGACGGCGCGGGCGCGGCCATCGTCGGTCCCAGCGAGACGCCGGGCATCTCCAAGACGGTCTGGGGCTCTGACGGTTCCAAGTGGGATGCCGTCGGCATGGACGCCACCTACGAGCAGTACCGCGACGGCGAGGCCGAGTGGCCCATGATGCGCCAGGAGGGCCCCACGGTCTTCCGCTGGGCGGTCTGGGAGATGGCGAAGGTCGCGAAGCAGGCGCTGGAGGCCGCGGGCGTCACCGCTGACCAGCTTGCCGCGTTCATCCCCCACCAGGCGAACATGCGCATCATCGACGAGCTCGCGAAGCAGCTGGGCCTCCCGGAGAGCGTCGTGATCGCCCGGGACATCGCCACGACGGGCAACACGTCCGCCGCGTCGATCCCGCTCGCGACCCACCGGCTGCTCGAGGAGAATCCCGAGGTCAGCGGCGGCTTGGCCCTGCAGATCGGCTTCGGGGCCGGGCTCGTCTTCGGCGCCCAAGTGGTCGTCCTGCCCTAAACTGTCCCACGGTCACTCGACACCCCAAGGAGAAAACACATGGCATTGTCCACCGAAGAAGTCCTCGCCGGCCTGGCCGAGCTCGTCAACGATGAGACCGGCATCGCCGCCGACACGGTCGAGATGGACAAGTCGTTCACGGACGACCTCGACATCGACTCGATCTCGATGATGACGATCGTCGTCAACGCCGAGGAGAAGTTCGACGTCAAGATTCCGGACGAAGAGGTCAAGAACCTGAAGACCGTCGGCGACGCAGTGCGGTACATCACCGCGGCGCAGAGCTAGAAGCTTCTAGCCGATGGCCGGCCCCTCGCTCGCGACGGGCCGGCCTTCTTCGTATCAGCCCGCACCACCCCCAGGGAGTCGCCGCACATGACCAAGACCATCGTCGTCACCGGAATCGGTGCAACGTCGCCGCTCGGCGGCACCGCCGAGGAGACCTGGCAGGCGCTCCTCGCGGGCCAGTCGGGCGCCCGTCCGCTCGAGCAGGAGTGGGTGGCGAAGTGGGACATCCCGATCACCTTCGCCGCGCAGGCGAAGGTGCCGTCCTCCGAGGTGCTCGAGCGCATCGAGACCAAGCGCCTCGATCCCTCGAGCCAGTTCGCCCTCACCGCCGCGCGTGAGGCCTGGGCCGACGCGGGAGCGCCCGAGGTCGAGCCCGAGCGTTTCGGCGTGGACTGGGCCACCGGCATCGGCGGCGTGTGGACCCTGCTCGACGCGTGGGACACCCTGCGCGAGCGCGGCCCGCGGCGCGTGCTGCCCATGACCGTGCCCATGCTCATGCCGAACGGCCCCGCGGCCGCGATCGAGATGAGCCTCGGCGCCCGCGCCGGCGCGCGCACGGTCGTCTCGGCGTGCGCATCCAGCACCGAGTCGATCGCCAACGCCTACGACCACCTCCAGGCGGGCCTGGCGGACATCATCATCGCCGGCGGATCCGAGGCGGCCATCCACCCGCTGCCCATCGCGTCCTTCGCCGCGATGCAGGCGCTCTCGAAGCGCAACGACGAGCCGGCCACGGCCTCGCGCCCCTACGACGTCACCCGTGACGGCTTCGTGCTCGGCGAGGGCGGCGCCGCCGTCGTGCTCGAGACCGAGGAGCACGCCAAGGCGCGCGGCGCGAAGATCTATGCCGTGCTGCTCGGCGGTGCCGTGACCAGCGACGCGTACCACATCACCGCTCCGGACCCCGAGGGCTCAGCGGCCGCGCGCGCGATGATCGGCGCCGTCAAGGCGGCGGGCGCCGACCTGTCGGACGTCGCCCACATCAACGCGCACGCCACGAGCACGCCCGTCGGCGACATCGCCGAGTACCACGCGCTCCGCCGCGTCTTCGGCGACGACGTCGAGGGCATCCCGGTGTCGGCCACCAAGGCGTCGACCGGTCACCTCCTCGGTGGCGCCGGCGGCATCGAGGCGATCTTCACGATCAAGGCCCTGGCCGAGCGCGTCGCCCCGCCGACGATCAACCTCACCGAGCAGGACCCGGAGGTGCGCCTCGACGTCGTGACGTCTCCGCGCAAGCTCGGCGACGGCACGCTGCTCGCGATCAGCAACTCCTTCGGCTTCGGCGGCCACAACGCCGTCGTCGCCTTCGCGACCGCCTAGGCCCGACCGCCCCTCGTCGCGGCCGTTTAGCACCTCGCGCCCCTGCCCAGGCAGGAGGATCCTGCGCAGCTAAAAGCTGGGCACGATCCTCCTGCCTGGGCAGGGGCAGCTCGAATGCGCGGGTGGGAGGCACGGTTCCTGAGCTCGTCGAAGGGATCACAGGAGGATCGGTCGCGTCCCTTCGACAGGCTCAGGGACCGTAACCGGCCGGCGCCGTTGTAGGGCGCGGTGGGGAGCGGCGGGGTCAGCCGACCTTGTGCAGCCAGACCACCGAGTTGAGGTCGCTCGCGTGGCGGAACGGCTCCAGCTCGTCGTCCCACGCCTGGCCGAGCGCGAGGCGCAGCTCGCGGTGCAGCTCGAGCGTGTTCGAGCCGGCCACCTCGATGGCGTAACGGATGCGGTCCTCGGGCACGACGGTGTTGCCGGCCGTGTCGGTCTGCGCGAAGAAGATGCCGAGATCGGGCGTGTGCATCCAACGGCCGCCATCGGTGCCGAGCCCCGCATCCTCGGTGACCTCGAAGCGCAGGTGCTCCCACCCGCGCAGCGCGGACGCCAGAGCGGCACCGGAGCCCTGCGGGCCCTCCCAGTAGAACTCCGTGCGCTGGGCGCCCTTCAGCACCGGCTGCTCGATCCAGTCGAAGTTCACGGCAGCACCGAGAGCGCGACCTGCTGCCCACTCGACGTGGGGGCAGAGCGCGCGGGGGCTGGAGTGCACGAACAGCACTCCCCGTGCCTTCAGTTGTGATCCGCTTCCCGCGACCATGCTTCCTCCGTTCGATCAGGTACGTCTTCCCCAACGACCTACTGAACGGATGAACCGGTGGTCCCGGTACATCGGTGGTGATGCCGACATTGCTGCCGTTGATTGAATTATGCCCAGGCTAGGGGCGAATGACAAACGTGTGATGCGCGGGAGGCGGCGTGTCCTCCGCCGGGGAGCGCTCGACCGGACGCACTATCTCTGTACAGGGGAAACCCCGGTGGTCCAGGAAGGGGGTGCACGATGTCGGTGCGCCAGAGCCTCCTCGCGATCCTCGACCAGGGTCCCTGCTACGGCTATCAGCTGCGTGCGGAGTTCGACCGGCGCACGGGCGGCACCTGGCCCCTCAATGTCGGCCAGATCTACAACACGCTGGATCGACTCGAGCGGGACGGCCTCGTCGTCAAGGGTGATTCGGATGACGAGGGCCACGTCTACTACGCCATCACGGACGACGGCCGGGCCGAGGCCGGCGAGTGGCTGTCCACGCCGGTCGACCGCTCGGCCGCGGCCCGGGACGAGCTCGCGATCAAGCTGGCCCTCGCCGCCACCCTGCCCGGCGTAGACGTGCGCGTGCTCATCGCTCAGCAGCGGGCGGCATCCCTCGCCCGGCTCGAGGCCCTCGTCGCCGAGCGGGCCGTTCCGTCCGGCCCCGCGGGCAGCACGACCGCGCCGGTCGGACGCGTCACGGTCGGTGCCGGTGCGGGAACCGTCGCCCCTGATGGCATGGCGGAGGATCTGGCGGCGGCGCTCGTGTCCGACGCGCTCGTGGAGCACGCCAAGGCCGAGGTGCGCTGGCTCGACAGCGCTGCGGCGCGACTGGAGCGCAGCGGCCCGGGTGCCGCCGCCGTGCCGCTCCTCAGCACGCCGCCCCGCCGCGGCCGCCCTGTCCGCGACGCCGCCGCCTCCTGACCCGCGCCGCCCGTTTCTGAGCTCAGAGGCAGACGGATTCCGGGTCTAGTGAAGCAGCTCGCCGGAGCGGGCGAGCACGTTCTTCTCCCCCGCCTCGATCGGCACCGCGAATCGGTTCTGCTTCGGCGGGATCGGGCAGTTGAAGTGGTAGCTGAAGGCACACGGCGGCAGGTACGCGCGGTTGAAGTCGAGGGTGATCGTGCCGTCGTCGTTCGGCAGCACCTTGAGGAAGCGGCCGACGCCGTACGTGCTGTCGCCGTTGGTGGCATCGCCGAACACGAGCAGCAGCTTCTGCTCGTCCCAGTAGGCGGCGAGCGTGTATGAGACGCCGTCCTTCTCGAAGCTGATGTCCGCCGGGATTACGCGCTCGCGGGTCCGGCCGTCGTCCTTGACGTGCTCGAAGCCGACCGCCCTCACCTCGTCGAGGGGCGTGAACGTGGCCCGTACGACCCAGTCCGGGTTGTACGGGAAGGCGTCGATGCCGCCGAAGTCGCGGATCGCCTCGGACTCCGCGTCCCACACCCGGAGGGCGTAGCCGCCGTCCTCCCCCGCGATGACGAAGCCGGTGACGGTGTCGCTGAACCGTACCTCCGACGGGTTCTCGTCGTCCCGGCCGCGCACGACCACCTCGCCCTGGGCGAGACGCCCGTCGACGAGGATGTCGTCCGCGAGTTCTGCGGTGAGCAGAAGGCCCGACTCGCCCTGTTCGCGCGGTGCCCAGAGACCCGGGACGCCCCAGATCGGCTGCCCGACTCCCGACTCCCCGGTGATCCACTGGGTGTTCACGAGGGCGAGGACGCCCTGCGGCTGACGGACCGTGCGCTCGCGAGCCTCGCGGTAGGCGGCGAGGCTGCGCGCCGCGGTGTCGGTGTCGGTGTCGGTGCCGGTCATGGGATGTGCTCCTGCCCTCGTGTCGCGTCCGTGCACCCCAACGTCCGGCCCCTCGGCTTTATGCCGCCCCGCCGGCCGTCAGGCGGCCTCGCCGGCGGGCACGTGGCCGGGTCACTTGGCATCTGCATAGGAGTCCACGACCGCGGTGGTGACGGCGAATTCGATCGGGAAGCCGCCGAAGAGCAGGCGGCCGGCCTCGGCCGCCGCATCGAGCACCGCGCTCCGCACCTGCTCCGCCTGGTCGACGGGCGCGTGGACGATGACCTCGTCATGCAGGAAGAACACGAGGTGAGGTCGCCGCTCGCCGTCGGCCATCGCCGCCAACCGACCGCGTAACCCGGCCATCCAGCACAGCGCCCACTCGGCGGCGCTGCCCTGCACGACGAAGTTCCGGGTGAATCGTCCCCACTCCCGCGCCTCGCCGCGGGCGCGCTGCGCGTCGGCCGGTGCCGCGTCCTCCGCCGCCGCCCTTCCCTGCGTCGCCAGCCACCCCTCGCCCGGCCGCGGCGAGCTGCGCCCGAGCCGCGTGGTGACCTTAAGGCCGCGCTCCCCCGCCCGCGCCGCGTCCTCGACGAGGCCGATGGCCCGCGGATACGCGCGTGCGAGCCGCGGCATCAGCCGTCCGGCCTCGCCCTGGGTCGCGCCGTACATCGCGCCGAGCATCGCGCTCTTGGCGTGCGCCCGGCTGTCCACGACCCCGCGGTCGACCAGCCCCTGATAGATGTCCGTTCCGCGACCCGCCTCCGCCAGGGCGAGGTCGCCCGATAGCGCTGCGAGCACCCGGGGTTCCAGCTGGGCCGCGTCGGCGACCACGAGCGTCCATCCGGGGTCGGGCACGACGGCGCCGCGCACCTGGCGCGGCAGCTGCAGAGCGCCACCGCCGCGCGTCGCCCACCGCCCGGTCACCACCCCGCCGGGCACGTAGTCCGGCCGGAATCGGCCGTCGTGGATCCAGGCGTCCATCCAGGCCCAGCCGTTGGCCTGGAGCAGCCGACTCAGCCGCTTGTACTCAAGCAACGGCTCGATGGCCGGGTGCCGGAGCTCCTTCAGCTCCCATTTGCGGGTCGACGTGACAGTGAGCCCGACCCGGCGGAGCGCGCGCAGCACGTCGGCGGGCGAGTCGGGATTCAGCTCCGGGGCGCCGAGCGCGGAGCGCACGGACTCCGCGAGCTGCTCGAGCTTGCGCGGACGCTCGCCGAACCGCGGCCGCGGGCCGAGGAGTTCCGTCAGCACCCGGTCGTGCACCTCGGCGCTCCAGGGCAGCCCGTCGTACGTCATCTCGGCGGCGATGAGGGCGCCGGCGGACTCCGCCGCGAGAAGCAGCCGGATGCGTCCGGGCTGCTCGGTGCCGGCGACGGCAGCCAGCTGGGCGCTGAGCTCCTCCCGCATCTCCTCCGGTCGGGCCCGGTCCTCGGAGCCGAGCGCGTCCGGAGCCGCGAACAGGGCGAGGCCCTCGTCCGCGGCGGCGGCGGACGGCTCCGCCGCGTCGTCCCAGGGACCCCGCGGTGCCGCCGCCAGCCGTGACTCTGCCGTGAGTTCCGACTGGCGCAGGATCGCGTGGCAGAGCCGGAGGTCGTGGCACCGGTCCACCCGCACCCCTGCGGCGAGCAGAGGCGGATACCACCCCGCCGTGTCGTCCCAGACCCACCGTGGGCGCTCTCGGGACTCCAGGTCCCGCACGACGGCCGGCAGCTCCGCGCGGGCCACTACCCGGGCGTCCGACAGGGCTGCGCCGTCATCCCCGAGCAGATCGAGGCATGCCCCGTCCGGGACACGGGACAACACGGCGTACACCGTTCCATTGTCGCCGCACCCACCGTCATCGCCGCCCACCGGGGACTAGCGCGGGCCGCAGCGGACCGGGACAGCACCGGATTCGGGAGTCCGTTGAAGCTTCCGGAAGGCCGGTGTGCGACTCGCCAGAAAATGTGCATACCGCGCGGCCCCCTGTCTGGGCTATCCTCAACGAAGTAGTTGTTGTGTCTCGCACGTCTTGAATGCTTGCGGCCATGGCCTGAGCGCCTAGTCCCCGTCGGGGTCTGGCGACGAGCACCGCGACGAGCGGCTCCGGGAAAACGGGACCGATCTAACTTCCTTGGAGGAAAAAGAAAAATGACAACAGGCACCGTCAAGTGGTTCAACGCCGAAAAGGGCTTCGGCTTCATCGCCCCCGAGGACGGCAGCGCTGACGTGTTCGCCCACTACTCGGCCATCAACTCGAGCGGCTACAAGTCGCTCGACGAGAACCAGCGCGTCGAGTTCGACATCGCCCAGGGCCCCAAGGGACCCCAGGCCGAGAACATCCGCCCGCTCTAAGCGCGCAGGACTCGCCGATTCCTCACTGATGTGAGGAATCACGAACGGCGGGTGACCGGGTTCCAACCCGGTCACCCGCCGTTCGGCGGTTAAGCGCTCGCCGCACGAATAGTCTCTGCGCGAGCACTCAGTAGACGAAGAAGTCGAGCCACTGCCGGTTATGGGCGTGGACGAGCACGAGGAACAGCACGAGATCGAACAGCAGGTGCACGCTGACGACGTAGGTGAGCGACTTCGTGCGCTTGAACGTATAGCCCTGCAGCAGGGCGAACGGATACGTGAGCAGCGGCCCCCAGGCGTGATAGCCGAGCTCCCACAGGAACGACGAGAACACGAAGGCCTGCAGCACGTTCGCCAGCCAGTCGGGGAAGTGCCGCCTGAGCAGCGTGAACGTCGTGCAGACGAAGAAGAGCTCGTCCCAGATGCCGACGGCGTTGACGCCGATGAAGAGGCGGATCATCGCGTCCGGCTCCGACACGTTCGGCCAGTTCTGGTACACCCCGGTGCTGATCATGTAGAACGGCAGGATCGCGTAGCCGAGCGCGACGATGAACACCAGGTACAGGCGCTCCGCCCGGCTCCAGCGCTGCCCCGTGTTCACCGGGAACCGCACCGCGTGATCGTGATAGACCCAGCGGGAGACCGCATACGGCACGAGGACGGCCAGCGCGAGGGCAGACCCCATCTGCGCCATGTGGCCGATGCTGATGTCGGAGTCGAGCGGCACGGCGCTGATGATGATCATGCCGGCGGCGATCAGCACGAGGTCCTTGAAGAGCCGGCGGTCGATCACGGCGGCGGTCACCAGGGCCGCGGCCAGCGCGCCGTACCCGCCGAGGTCCGTGCCGAAGCCGTAGAGCAGCACACCGGACACGGACAGGAGCACACCGGGCAGCAACCGCCACGACAGGGCCTGGCGCCGGTCCCGTTCCGGGATCGCGACCGGCTGCGCGGTCATCCGGCGTCCGTGGACGCGTGCGCAGCCTCAGCGCTCGGCAGGAGGGGCGTGCCGCGCTGAGCAAGATCCCGCACCCGCGCATCGCCCGGGTCGTCGAGGAGCACCTCGACGGACGCGTCGAGCAGATCCTCCACCTCGACGGCGAAGCCGCTGAGGTCATGGGGCGCGGCCGATGGGGCGAGGGACACGATGAGGACGGGATCCCCGCCGGGCTCGGGCTCCGCGACGAGCACCCGCGTGACGGAGTGCCGCCTGCCGATCGCGGCGATGCGCTCGGTGTTCTGGTGCAGCACGGCGCCCGGCCGCGGCTTGGCCGCGCGGAGTATCCGCTCGGCCACGTCGTCGTTCGGGCGCACGATGCCGCGCTCGTACAGGCTGATCTGCGCCTGGTTGACGCCGCCTGCCGCGGCGGCCAGCGCCTCCTGCGTCAGTCCGCTGCGCTCACGGGCAGCACGTAACTTCTGAGCGATGGAGATCATCGCAGCCTCCCGTTCGGATCCGGTGCACTCGTAAAGATATCCGAGAGCCGACCATCAGCGGGTCCTTTCCCGTGTCCTGTGGGCTGCGGATAGGGGCGGCGACATGGGAACGAGGAGCGGCCGGTGCACTTCGTGAGGTGCACCGGCCGCCCAGTCAGGATGCCGCTGCGACGAATCTCAGCCGCGGCGGTGGGACCACGTCACTCGGTCTCGGCCTCGCTCTCCGTCTCAGCCGAGGCGCTGTCCTCGTCCGAGAACGAGTGGTAACCGCCTCCCCGGTACTTCTCCTTCAGGGGCACGATGACCACCTCTCCGGCGTCGGGGGCGAACACGTTGGTCGTGACGTACAGCTTGCCCTTGCGCAGCTCGATGGCGGCGGGGCTCGGCAGCGCGATCAGCGGCGTCGGGGTGGTCGAACCGCGGGTCAGCACGGACACCTGCCCCGCGCCTCCCTCTCCCCCGAACAGCTCGGCGACGTAGATGTTGCCGGTCCGGGTGGAGACGGCGAGGTTCGTCGCGCCCACGAAGCCGGTGGCAACGGTGACCACCTCTCCGCTCCAGGGGTTCACCTTGAGCACGGAGCCGCGGGCGCCGAGGCTGGCGTCCTCCGGACCGCCCGGGAGGGAGGTGACGTAGAGCCAGCCGTCCGGACCCCACTCGACGTCCGTGGGCACCGGCTCCGCCGTGAAGGTGCTGCCGACGACGCAGTCGGGCAGCTCCTGAGAGGTCGCGATCTCGGCCGTAACCGTGACGGGCGCGAGCGCGGGAAGCACCGCCACCGTCGACACGGTGCCGTCGTGCTGCACCCTGAGGATGGCGTTGGCGCCCGCATCGGCGACGAAGATGCCGCGGCGGGTCGGCAGCGTGGCGAACGGGTGCGAGTCGATCCTGCCCTCGTACGGCTCGGCCACGGCGGCGAACTGCGGGTTGACCTCACTCACCTGGGCGACGCACTCCTCCGTGAGCCCATCGAACCCGTACGTGTTGACCTGGTCCGGGTTCGACTCCGTCTCGTAGGCGAAGATGTCGGCGACCTCGCGCGGTTCGCCGTCCCCCTCGAGCGCCATGAGCGCGGAGGCGGTGTAGCCCTCCGGACCGCCCGTGAGCTGTGCGTAGTAGACCGTGCCGCGGCTCGACGACACTGCGGAGATCTCTTCTCCCGGCGCGCTGACCTTCGTGGTGACGCTGCCGTCGCGGCCGATCCGGGACAGCTCGCCGGCGAAGTTCTCGGTGACGAACGAGACGCGACGCCCGTCGACCTCGAGGCTGAGTGGTCCGTTCAGACCGGTCGCGATGGTCTCGGGCTCGCCGGCCTTCGGGGGCCGGGGTTCATAGTCCCCGTGCGCCGTGGCCGGCGCTGCGACGGAGACGGATGCGAGGAGGGTTCCGCAGGCGAGCGCGGTGAGGATCCGGTGTTTCACTATTGCTCCTTTGTCCATGACGACGATGTCGGGAGGAGGTCAGTGCGTGCAGAGAAGGTCGTGGCTGTGGACGTCGGCGAACCGACCGCGACGAAAAGTGCAGGAGCACAGATCTCGCCAGGTGTCGGCACAGTGCCGACGTGCCGAACGCTAGCGGTATTCCCACCGACTTGTCGAGAGTTTTTCATGTTCATGGATCGGAACCGGCCGCCGGGGCGCGCGCGCATCCGGGTTGGGCCCTCGGACGCGCGAAACGGGGGCACCGGTCGCGCGGTGCCCCCGTTCCCTGCCCAGTCGCCTAAGCGGCGGGCTTTGCGGTGAGGTCGTCGATGGTGACGATGAGGGGGCTGATGGTTCCGCCGCTGCTGAAGTAGCTGTGGACGCCGATGGATCCGGCGGCCTGCAGTGCGGCGGTGGTGTCGGTCCTGGTGATCTGCCAGGCGGCCGGCTCGGTGGTTCCTGCCTTCCAGACCTTCGCCCGCAGGGTCGTGGGCGAGGTGCCGGTGACCTGCATGCGGAACACCAGGCTGTCGCCGGTGTTGTAGGTCAGGCCGGGGATCGTCGCGGACTGCAGTGTCGTGCCGGTGTTCTGCACCTGCAGCTGGACGGTGCCGGTGGAGCCGATGACCGCGCGGGTGCGGTAGTCGACGGATCCGACCCGGCGTCCGATCAGCCCGACGTAGGCGCTGCCGCTGGTCGGTCGGGTGAACGAGGCCGTCGCCTGCACGTCGGTGTCGCTGGACGAGACCGCGTTCAGGAACGCGGTCCGAGAGCTGCCCTGTGCGGTGGAGAGGCGAGCGGCCCCGTTGGTGACGGAGTAGTTCGCCGCCGTGCCCGAGACCGTCCACGCACCACCGGTCTCGGCGCTGCCGAGCCCGTTCGACGCCGTGCGACCGAACGCATCCGCCGCGAACACCGAACCCGCAGGAGGCGTCACGACGCTGCCCGTGGGCTTTGCGGTGAGGTCGTCGATGGTGACGATGAGGGGGCTGATGGTTCCGCCGCTGCTGAAGTAGCTGTGGACGCCGATGGATCCGGCGGCCTGCAGTGCGGCGGTGGTGTCGGTCCTGGTGATCTGCCAGGCGGCCGGCTCGGTGGTTCCTGCCTTCCAGACCTTCGCCCGCAGGGTCGTGGGCGAGGTGCCGGTGACCTGCATGCGGAACACCAGGCTGTCGCCGGTGTTGTAGGTCAGGCCGGGGATCGTCGCGGACTGCAGTGTCGTGCCGGTGTTCTGCACCTGCAGCTGGACGGTGCCGGTGGAGCCGATGACCGCGCGGGTGCGGTAGTCGACGGATCCGACCCGGCGTCCGATCAGCCCGACGTAGGCGCTGCCGCTGGTCGGTCGGGTGAACGAGGCCGTCGCCTGCACGTCGGTGTCGCTGGACGAGACCGCGTTCAGGAACGCGGTCCGAGAGCTGCCCTGTGCGGTGGAGAGGCGAGCGGCCCCGTTGGTGACGGAGTAGTTCGCCGCCGTGCCCGAGACCGTCCACGCACCACCGGTCTCGGCGCTGCCGAGCCCGTTCGACGCCGTGCGACCGAACGCATCCGCCGCGAACACCGAACCCGCAGGAGGTGTCACAGGAGGCGTCACGACCGCTCCGGTGTTGCCGACACCGGGGGTGCCCCCGGTGGTGGACGTCGCCCGCCAGTTCGCCGGATCCGCGTTGTCCGCGGTCGGTGAGGTGAGCTCGAGCGACGGGCCCGTGCCCGCCGCGGCTGCGGGCCACGGTGCCGTGGCGGAATAGGTCACCGTGTCGACGACACGGTCGCCGTCTCGCACGGTCACAGTCTCACCCGCGTCGTCGAGGGAGCCGGTGAACTGGCCACCCACCAGTCGGTTGGCGCCCGGGTAGGCCTGACGGAAGGCGGTGTCCGCGCTGACGAACACGACGCTGCCGCCCGCCGGGATCACGGTGCCCGGCTGGATGGTGAGGTCGACCGCGTCGATGGCCCATCCCGAGACGTCGACCGACGACGAGGAGGGGTTCGTGAGCTCGATGAACTCACCGCCCGATCCGGCGGGCTGGTACTGCAGCTCGTTGATCACGACGGACGCGTTCGCCGACTGCGACGCCGGGACGGGCTTGCCCGCGCCCGTGTTGTTGGCGATCACGTTGCGGCGGTCAGCCAGGCCGGCGAGGAACGCGGTGCGCCCCGAGGTCGGGGTGTAGCCGCCCCACCGGGCCCGGTCCTGGTTCCAGTCGGACAGCGTGCGGGCCGTGATCGCGTCCCACTGGGCCTCCATCTTGCCGGGGGTCAGGAACTCGTCGGCCAGCGTGCGCAGACGACGGAAGTACATCTCCCTGATCGAGGGGTAGTTGAGCATCGCGACGTGGAAGCGGTTGTTGGAGTCCGGCGTGAGGTACTCCCCCTTGCCGTCCTTCTCCGGGGTGGTGAAGGTCAGGTCGAGGTCCCAGAACCACATCTCCCAGCGCTGCGTCCCCTCGGTGTCACGCGCGACGTACCAGTTGTGCCAGCCGCTGTCCGCGTGCCGGATGAGCGAGTTGATCGCCAGATAGTTGACCATCTCCGGAACGTTGACGTTCTGGTAGATCCACGCCTCCTGAGCGGCCGAGGCCGGAGCGTCGATGGCGTTGGTGAGGTTCCACACGTCGGTGAAGTCCTCGTCCTCGCGCGTCTTCTTGTCCAGCCAGAGCGAGTCCTCGTACGCCTGGGCGGAGGGAAGCCGCCCCACCCGCCCGCCGTCGCCCTTGTAGATGGCCCAGTCGTCCACGCCCTGGTCGTCGCGCCACGTGCCGTCCTGGGTCTCCATGATGCGGCCGAGGCTCCAGAAGGCACCGTTGCGCTCGGTCCGGACCGGCTGGATGCCGAGGCCGCGGGCTCCCGCCGACAGTACGGTGGCCCAGGAGACGTCGGCGAAGTTGTGATTGAAGTTCTGAAGGGCGAACTCGTCGAGGGGGTACGGCATGCGGCCGCCGAGATCGAACGTGTACCCCTTGGGGAACTCGACCTTCCAGTTCACCTTGGCGGCCTCCCGGGAGACGCCTCCGCGCACGTTCATGAGCACGCCGTCGACCACGTTGCCGTCGAAGGCCCACACGGCCTCGCCCTGGAAGTCGTCCTGGCGGTGGTTGGCGAGGATGTCGTTGTAGACCGCGTCGTCCATGAACCACTGCACGGTGGGCAGCTGACTCGTACCCGCCGCCGGGACTACAACCCCGCGGTAGCGCACGGAGTCCCCCTCCGCGGGCGCCGAGTACTGCACGCCACCCGAGGTCGCGTCGATCCGGTACCGGGTCAGCGTGCCGGCCGGCTGGCCGGGAAGGGTGGCCGCGTAGACGCCGTCACCGGCGCCACCGGGGCTGGCCGCGTCATCGAGGAACGGAATGGCGACGTCCTGACCGAACATGACCTTGTAGGACAGCGTCGCTGTCGATCCTCGAATAAGGCGTGCAGACACCACGACCGACTCGTTCGCGGCGGGGCGTGCAGGAGCGGCCGCCAGATCCGTGATCACGGGTGCGACGGCGGTGCCGTTGAGGGAGTTGACGGCGTTCGGCGTTCCACCCGTGACGGTGCTCGCCCCCCAGTTCTCGGCGACGCTGTTGTCGGACATCAGGTCACGGAGTTCGAGAGTGGGGCCGCCCGCGTCCGGGCTCGTCGGCCAGGGCGGGAGGTCGGCGTACGTGACGGTGTCGACGACATTGGCGGCCGCGTCGACGAGCGTCACGGTCTCTCCGCCATTGCTGAGGTTGCCCCCGTAGAGCGCGTTCGGGGCGAACCGGTTGGTCGCCTCGAAGCGGACCGCCTCCTTGGCGACGACGAAACGACCGCCGGCGGGGACGACGCTTCCAGCCGGCAGAATGCCGCTGACCCCGGAGGTGAATGACCAACCCGACATGTCGATTGCGGTCGTGCCCGTGTTGGTGAGTTCGAGGAAGTCGTCCTCGTCGAGGTCCGAGACGGCGTGGTAATTGAGTTCGGATAGGACTATTCCGCCGGGTTCAGCAGAGGCGGATGCTGCGCCGAGAACAACTGTTCCCGATGTTGCAAGTGTCGTAAGGACCAGGGTCGCGACGACCCGCGACCTACATCTGGGCAGAATGGAATGACCGGTTTCGGGATTCAACGAGGATTCCTTCGTCTTCGGAGGAGACGCGGAAAGCTCGACGGGGGGAAAGAGCTTTCCGCCACTGTGGGGGGCAGTGTTGCGTCACCTTATCGCGCGCTTATCGAATGACAACGCCCCCCGAACAGGGGTCATCACGGAATTGAATCGGAAAAGTGCCACACGGCAAGAAGATGTGCCGTCAGGCCCAGATTCCGGCGCTTCTGCGTGGTCATTAGAGAATCGCGCAGGCGCTTCCGAATAAGGGTTGTCACGGGACGCGGGTCGGAGTGGGGCGGGTGATTGGGGCGTCGCGTGAGGCGCCGGCCGCCCCGGTGCTTGCCCGGGGGACGTTCAGCTCGGGCATCCGCGTCCGCACCACCTGGATACGCGACGACGACCGCGGTATTGTCGCGCTTTCGCTTCCTCCCCCTAGGACCGCGGGCTGCCCTGCGATTGACTTCGCGCATGGAAACCACCGATGACGCTGGCACCACTCAAGAGCCGACCGGAGAAAATACCGACGCCGACCGGGAACGGATTCTTGATGCGGCTCTCGACGCTCTCGCGGACGCCGGCCCCCATGACGACGTCTACGGCGAGGTCACCCGCGCCGCAGGCGTGAGCAGGGATGCCGTCAGGGAAGCGTTCCCCGCGGAGCACGATCTGCTCCTCGCCGTGCTCGATTTGCGTGACGCGCGAGCCGAGCGGCTCATGGCCGGACCCGACGACCCCGGGGTCGATCAACTGCGCGGGGTGGTTCGGCTCGTCGAGCACAACGCGACCACTCCCGGTCTCGTCGCTTTGCACTGTCGGCTCTCGGCGGAGGCCACCGTTGGGGACCATCCCGCACACGCCTATTACGCGGAGCGCTACCCGGCGGTCATCTCCGGCACGGCGGAGATTCTCCAGCAGATGGCGGACGACGGAGAACTCGCAGACGGGGTGGAGCCGACGGCCGCAGCGCACGCCCTCATCGCGGTGCTCGACGGCATCCAGCTGCAGTGGCTGATCAACCCGGCACACGTCGACATGGCGGCGGTTGTCCGCAACTACATGGCGACCCTGCTGCCGGCCGGTACGTCGCTGTGACCGGTGCGAAGCGTGGCGCAGTGCCTGGTGCGTCGCTCCGGCGCGCGGACCGCCGCATCCCGGCGTCAGCGCGTGGGAGTTCCGGCTACTCGGTGGAGCCGGTTCCCGGCCACTCCCCGTAGTGCTCGGTCACGGGATCCTGATCCTCGATCTGGGGGTTGGGCGGACGTAGCCGGGCGATGTTCGTGCGGATGGTGGCCACGACCTCCGCATCCTCAAGGTCGACCGCGCGGTCCAGGGCGGGGGCCGCGAACAGCTGACTGGCCGGCCCGAGCAACAGGGTGGTCTGCCCGCGGGCGCCCTCGTCCGAGAGGGCGGGGACCTCGACGACGTCGGACTTCCCCACCTCCGCGAGGGCGTGGGCATAGTCGAGCACGGCGGCGCACACCGTGTCACTCAGGATCACGAATCCGCTCGCGTAGTAAAGCTTTCGCATCCCGCCTGTCTAGCACGCCGCCTTGATTGTGAGGCGACCCCGGCGGACCCGAGGACAGGCGGATGGTGATCGGGGCGCTGTCGTCCGGTCGTCTATAGGCTTGTTGTCTATGCGCGCCCGGCCCAGCACCAGTTCCGAAACCGCCGAGACGCAGAACGTGCACCTCGGCACCGGTCTTCGGTCCTACGGCCGACTGCTGGCTCACGGCCCCGCCTCGCGCCCGTTCGTCTGCGCCGCGCTTGCCCGGCTCACCCTGGCCATGATCCCCCTCGGCATCCTGATCCTTGTCGAGCAGGAACGGCACTCCTATGTGATCGCCGGAGTCGTCAGCGGGGCGTACGCGGTCGGTGCGGCCATCGGCACCCCGGTGTGGGGACGTTTGATGGACAGGGTCGGCCAGGTACCGGTTCTGCTGCCCACCTCGCTCGCGAGCGGTTTGCTGCTGGTCGCGCTCGCCCTGGTCACCCCCACCTCTGCGCCGGACTACGTGCTCGTCGCCCTTGCGGTGGGCGTGGGCCTCGCGTACCCCGCCATCAGCCCGGCCCTGCGCTCCAGCTTCCGCATCGTGCTTCCCGATCCGGAGTCGCGGCGGGTCGCCTTCGCACTCGACGCGACGTCGGTCGAGCTCGCCTTCGTCTGCGGGCCGCTGCTGCTGTCGGTCCTGCTGCTGCCCGGCATCCCGGTCCTGCCACTGTTCGTCACGGCCGGGCTGCTGGCTGCCGGCGGCGTGGGCTACTGCCTCACCGGCGTGGCTAGGCGCGCCACCCCCGCCCGCCAGCGGGAAGCGTCCGGACACACCGGGGCGACGACCGGGGCACGCATCGGCCTGGTGTCGACCGGTGTGCTTGCGGTGCTCGCCGTCATGCTCATGGTCAGCATCGGTTTCGGTCAGCTCGACACCTCGATGGCCGCGACCGCCGACCTTGCCCTGGGCGGAACCGCCCAGGTGGGCATCCTCTTCGCCGCGATCGCCGGCGGCAGCACGGTCGGCGGACTCGCGTACGGCGCCCGGTCCTGGCGCTTCGCCGAAGGGAACGCGGTGCCCATCCTGCTCGCGTTCTTCGGAGGGTTCCTCGCACTGCTGGCCTGGCTGCTCGACTCGGGCGACGTGAGTCTGTTCGCGCTCCTGCCCGTGCTCTTCCTGACCGGGCTGACCATCGCCCCCACCCTGATCATGCAGCAGGCACTGCTCGACCGGGCGGCCCCGGCGCACCGGCTCAACGAGGCGCAGGCTCTGCTGTCCGCGGCGAACACCACCGGGGCGGCCATCGGCACGGCGATCGCCGGTGTGGTGATCGATGGGGCAGGTCTGTCCTGGTCCTTCGGCGGGGCCGCCCTGGGCACGCTGCTGGCAGCGGTCATCGCCCTCGCCCACGTCGGCCGCCGCCGGCCGACCGTGGTGCCCGCCGTCAGTCGCTGAGCGGGGGCCCGGCCGAGTAGGCGCCGGCCGAGCGGATGTCGGCCGACCAATCCGCCTGTGTCGCCGGCTCGTGCCGCTGTCTCGCGAACGCCGGGCACAGCCGACGCGGACTAGGGTGACGAGCGTCGCCGGGGGCAACTCCCGAACCGTGGCAGGTCAGGAGCACCCATGAGAGTCGGCATGCTCGCCCCCATCGCCTGGCGCACTCCCCCCGTGCACTACGGGCCGTGGGAACTCGTCACGAGCCTGCTCACCGAGGGTCTGGTACGCCGCGGCGTCGACGTCACCCTCTTCGCGACCGCGGACTCCGTCACGGCTGCCACCCTCGACTCGGTCGTACCGCACGGGTACGCCGAGGATCCCGAGCTCGACGGCCGCGTGTGGGAGGCCATCCACGTGGCGCACGCCCTGGAGCGGTCCGGGGAGTTCGATCTTCTGCACAACCAGCTCGACTGGCTCCCGCTCGCGTTCTCCCGGCTGTCGCGTGCACCGCTCGTCACCACCGTGCACGGGTTCTCCGGCAGCAACATCCTCCCGGCGTACGCGCGGTCCCGCTCGGCATACGTCTCGATCTCCGATTCCGACCGATCCCCGGACCTCGACTACATCGCCACCATCCATCACGGCATCGACTTCCGGGAGTTCACCGCTCGGGAGACCGCGGACGAGGACGGACACCTGGTGGCGTTCGGCCGAATGCACCCGGACAAGGGCATCGACACCGCGATCGAGATCGCCCGACGATCGGGCAGGCGGATCGTGCTGTGCGGCATCGTGCAGGACGCCGACTACTTCCGCGAGCGGGTGCTCCCCCACGTCGACGACGACCGCGTGGTCTACCTCGGCTCGGTGGGCCCGGACCAGCGCGACGAGGTGCTCGGCGGGGCGGCGGCGCTGCTCCACCCGGTGCGCTTCGCGGAGCCGTTCGGTCTGTCGGTGGTCGAGGCGATGGCGTGCGGCACGCCGGCCGTCGCTTACCGAACCGGCTCGATGCCCGAGATCATCAATGACGGCGTGACCGGCTATGTGGTGAACGATCTCGAGGAGGCGGTCGCCGCCGTTGAGCTCGCCGCGAGCCTCGACCGGGGCGCGGTGCGGGCGCGCGCGTTCGATCGCTTCGAGGTCGAACGGATGGTGGACGGCTACCTCGCCGTGTACGAGGAGCTCCTGGCGCGCACCGGTTCCTGAGGGTTGCTCCGGAAGCGGTGGTAGAGTCCGCACAACCGCGTCGCACCGGCCAGGAGGCCGCGACGCGAACCGGATCACGGCAGGGTCGACGTGCTCCCACGAGGGATGCCGGCCGGCAGACGTCTCGCCGTTGCCCGCCGCCTGCCGCCGCGGGCACAGGAAAGGTCCCCGTGACGCAATTCGGTCTCCTCAGCACGTATCCGCCCACTCGGTGCGGGCTCGCCACCTTCACCCAGTCCCTGGCCACTGCCCTGGTTCGTCCGGGGGACCCGGCCGCCAGCATCGTGCGGGTACTGGATGAGCCCGAGGCCCGCCCGGGCGCCGCCCTGGGCGCCTCCGCCGTCGTCGCCGCGGAACTGGTCGGCGGCGTCCCGTCCGATCGCGTGATGGCGGGCCAGATCCTCAACGCCAGCGATGTCGTCATCGTGCAGCACGAGTACGGCATCTACGGCGGGCCGGACGGCGACGAGGTCCTCGACCTGCTGGAGACCATCGACGCCCCCTGCATCGTGGTGCTGCACACCGTGCTCCCGAACCCCACCCCGTCCCAGCGACGCGTTCTCGACGCCGTCGGCGCCCTCGCGTCCGCCGTGGTCGTCATGACCGAGAATGCGTGCGGGATCCTGGAGTCGACGTACGGCATTCCCATGGCCAAGGTGTCGGTGATCCCCCACGGCGCTCCGGTGCGGGCACCGGCACAGAAGCACGAGCTCCGTGCCCGCCGTCGCGTGCTCACCTGGGGCCTCATCTCCCCGGGCAAGGGCATCGAGTGGGGCGTCCGCGCCATGGCGGAGCTCACCGACCTCGACCTCGAGTACGTCGTCGCCGGGCAGACCCATCCGAAGGTGCTGGCCACCGCCGGAGAGAGCTACCGCGAGAACCTGGGCGCACTCATCGAGGACCTGGGCCTCGAGGCGAGGATCTCGCTCGACGGCCGCTACCTCGACGACGACGAGCTCACGGAACTCGTGGACAGCGCCGATGTCGTCCTGCTGCCCTACGACTCCCGCGACCAGGTGACGTCCGGCGTGCTCGCGGAAGCGGTAGCGGCCGGGCTTCCGGTCGTCGCCACAGGTTTCCCGCACGCGGTCGAGCTGCTCGCCGGTGGTGCCGGCCTCATCGCCGCGCACGAGGACCCGCACTCGATGGCCGAGGCACTCCGCTCGGTCCTCACCCGGTCCGACGTGGCGGCGCAGATGCACGAGGCGGCGCTCCGGGACACCGAGAAAACGTCGTGGCCGGACGTCGCGCAGCGGTACCGGGTACTCGCGGCAGAGCTGATCGCGGCTCAGGCCGCGTGATGCCTCTCGCCGCCCCCTCGTTCCACCATCTGCTGGCGCTCTCCGACGACACAGGGATTTTCGAGCACGCGAGGCACGACGTTCCACGCCGCGAGCACGGTTACTGCGTGGACGACGTCTCGCGCGGCCTGATCGTGATCGTGCGCGAGCCGGACACGACGGCCGAGCTCGATGCGCTCGGCGAGACGTCGCTGCGGTTCCTCGAGGGTGCTCTCGCCCACGACGGATCGTCCCGCAACCGGATGGATGCGGCGGGCGCCTGGACCGACCCGCCCGCCCTGGGCGACTGGTGGGGGCGTTCGGTGTGGGCGCTGGGCACCGCCGCCGCCGGTGCCGGTGGTCCCCTGCCCCGCAAGCGCGCCCTCCGCGCCTTCCACCTCGCGGCGTCGCGGCGCTCGCCGCACCTTCGATCGATGACCTTCGCCGCCCTCGGCGCCGGGGAGGTGCTCCTCCGTCTCCCGGACGACGAGGTCGCGCACCTCCTCCTGCGCGACGCCGCCGACAGGATCATGGCCGCGTCCTCCGATGCGCCGTGGCCGTGGCCCGAGCCGCGTCTCACCTATGCGAACGCGGCGATCCCGGAAGCGCTGATCCTCGCCGGCACGGTGCTCGGTGCGCCGGAGGTGACGCTGCGCGGGCTCGCCCTGCTGGACTTCCTCCTCGAGCTGCAGTCCCAGCCCGGGCATCTCTCGGTGAGCGGAAGCGCCGGTGGAGGCCCCGGGGATCGGGGTCCGCAGTTCGACCAGCAACCCATCGAGGTCGCCGCGCTCGCCGACGCCTGCGCCCGCGCCTACGCGGCGACCGGCGACGCGTACTGGCTGGACGGCGTCCGCCTGGCGTGGGAGTGGTTCGAGGGTCGAAACGACTCGGACACGGTGATGTTCGACGCGCTGACCGGCGCAGGGTACGACGGGCTGGAACGCGAGGGCCGCAACGCCAATCGCGGGGCCGAGTCCACCCTCGCCGTGCTGAGTACGCACCAGCAGGCGCGCCGGCTGGGCGTGCTGGATCTCGTCAGGGTTGCGGGGTGATCGGGAGCGAGCACGACGCGGAGCTCCTTGCCGATCCCGGCCGAGTGGTGGCCCGTCTCTTCCTTCCGGGTGAGGGCGTCGCCTCCAGCCACTCGCGGGCAGCGGAGATCGTGCGGCGCGTGCTGGAGATCCCCTCGCCCGACGTGGAGGACCTTGCACGCGATCTGCTCGAGGTCTTCTCGGCCCGGGTCGGTGACGCCTCCGAGCTCTTCGCGAGCCATACCGAGGCCGTCAGCTCCCGCCTGCGCAGCGAGTCGACGGTCAGCCCCGCGCAGAGCGTCGTGCTGGGCGCGAGCTTTACCGCCGAGTACGCCGTCGAGGGTGCCGCCCTGTGCAACCCGAGCGCCGTGCAGCATCCGGACCAGAGCGGCCTGGAGGACGGTCAACTGCGGGTCGCCGTCGCGCTGCGCGCCATCGGCGAGGGACACATCTCCTCCATTGGCTTCGCCGAGGCCGTGATCGGTCCCGGGGAGAGGTGGGAGTTCGTCGAGCGTGTGACGCCGCTCACGACGCCGGTGATCGCTGATGGCCAGTGGGGTCGGATGCAGTTCGAGCAGGCCCTCGAACACGACCACTACCTCAACGAGCTGACGAGTGCCGTTCTGGGCCGCCTCCCGGAGCGTTTCACCCCATCCGACCTGGAGGATGCCCTGGCGGCTCTGCCGGATCAGCTCACGAGACACCGTGACAGCAGGGTCGATCGCGAGACGCTGCGGCGCATGGCCGCATCGGCCTACGTCTCGCGCTTCGACGAGGATTCGGCGCTCAGCCAGCGCATCCTGCTGCCCGTCGCCGACGAGGAGGACCACGGGATGGAGGACGCGCGTTTCGCGCGAACCACCGCGGCCGATGGTTCCACCGAGTACCGCGCCACCTACACGGCGTACGACGGGCACGCGATCGCACCCCGCCTGATCACCTCCCCCGACCTGGCCACCTTCTCGATCCACCGCCTCTCCGGGTCTGCCGCCCGGAACAAGGGCATGGCCCTGTTCCCGCGACTCATCGGCGGGGAGCACCTCGCGCTGAGCCGCACCGACGGGCAGAACATTTCCCTGGCGCGCTCCGCCGACGGGTTCGACTGGTCGGACGCCGGCATGGTGCATCGACCCGTGGAGCCGTGGGAGATGATCCAGACCGGCAACTGCGGCTCCCCCATCGAGACGGAGCGCGGCTGGCTCGCCCTCATCCACGGCGTGGGGCCCATGCGCACGTACTCGATCGGAGCGCTCCTGCTCGATCTCGACGACCCACGGAAGGTCCTGGCGCGCTCGGCTACGCCGTTCCTCGTACCGACCGGGGAGAGGCGCAACGGCTACGTGCCGAACGTGGTCTACTCCTGCGGAGGTATCGTGCATCAGAACACCCTCTGGGTGCCGTTCGGAGTCGGTGACCACCGTATCCGCGTCTTCTCGGTGACCGTCGACGAGCTGATCGAGTCTCTCACCCCCTGCTGAGACGTGCGCTCGGGCATGGGAAATGCCCGCCGTTTCGGTCGTGTGGAATCACGGCTATTCGCTTTCTGACCCCTTTTGGGGAGGCGTGACAAGACACGCGAGACGGCATTCCTGTGCCCGCGTTGTTCTTTATCGTCCTGGTGAATTCGCCTAGCGATCGTTTTCTGCGCGTTGAGAAATGACCGTATCGATCAATACGGCGGCACCGCCGCTGGGCGGCGAATGGAGGACGGCGCAGGTCGAATGGCTTCCCAGCTTGTCACTCGTCTTTGGTTCGGTCGGAGCTGCCCGACGCCCGGAATTCCGGCCTAGAAGCACGCCTCGGAGTGCCGGCGGAAGGATCGCGAAGGCGCCGATTGCTGTCGGAATTCGTCACCACAACGCATCGGGATGCCTTTCCGCTCTTTTCGAAAATACCCCCGTAAAGGGTTATTCGTTCTCCTCGATGGAGCATCACCGCCCCCATTGGGGGGATTCCCATAAGTGGGGGCACTAGCGCCCCCATACGGGGGAATGTAACCAATTGTTCACCTCGCTTATGTTTTGGATAAGACATTCCGGGGGGAATCCATAATGAAGAAGCACATTGCTTTCGCTATCGCACCGGTTATCACTGCCGCTGCTCTCACTTTCACGCTCGGCGCTGCGCCGGCTCAGGCCATCACGGAGCCGTTCACGGTCGGGGTCACCCAGCCGAGCGCATCCAACACCGGTGTCGGCATCGTCCGCGCCAAGCCGACCGCCGTGCATACCTCGACGAACTTCACCGTCACCAAGGACAACCAGGTCGTGAAGGACCTCATCGTCAACGGCATCATCGACACGAACGGCTACGACGACGTGGTCATCGAGAACGTCATCGTCAAGGGCCAGGGCGCCAACACGGGAGCGCCCTTCCTCATCAAGACGGGCAAGTCCAACCGTGTGACAATCCGCTACAGCGAGATCTACTCGTCGATCGGCTACCCGGCGATGGGCATCGGCTCCGGCAACTACAAGTCGTACCGCAACAACATCCACCACGTTTCGGATGCCCACCGGGTGAACCTCTCGGGCTCCGCGACGCCGGACGCGATGCTTGCCGTCATCGAGGGCAACTACGTGCACGACACGATCATGTGGTCCCCGGACCCCGCTCAGGCCCGCGCCGACAACAAGACGCACTCCGACGCACTCGTTCAGCTCGAGGGTGGCAAGAACATCCGCATCACGGGCAACCGCGCGACGGGTCTGCACTCGACCGACGGCACCTCCTCGGTCACCCGCACGACCACGGCCGCGCCGTTCATCCCCGTGACCTCCGGGGGCATGGCGTACGCCGTGACGACCTCCTCCATCATGGTCAGCCCTGCGGCGGACTGGACGATCTCGAACGTCACGATCGACAAGAACTGGCTCGGCGGCGGTGAGGTGACCATCAACGGCGCCGACGACCTGCTCGGCACGTCGTCGATCTCGGGCAACGTGTTCGACGCGAACTCGCTGCAGAACGTGGCCATCTGGCCGAAGAGCGTTGCGGGCCTCAGCCTCACCGGCAACATCCTCAAGACCGTCACCTACTGATCTCCGCCGCTCCCGCATCGGCCAGTTCCGAAGGCCCTCACCCGTACCGGGGCGGGGGCCTTCGTGCGTGCGGTGTGCGGGGGCGGCGTGGGGAGTGGGTGCGCATCCTGGGAGCCGGAATCGGATGAGGTCCACGCACCCGACGCTCGGGAGGACGCGCAATTCAGCAGATCCCGGGCGACACGCCGTCACGGGGCCGCGACGCGCCGGCAGGCGTCGGCGATCTGCTGAGTTGCGTCGGGTCGGGCGCGGAACCTGCCGGGTGCCGCTTCTGGTTTCAGGCATTGACCGCAATACAGGCTCACGGCACCCAACACAGGCTCTGGTGGCGAGCTCAACGCGGAGACTGGCGAGAACCCGCGGCCGCGGGTGTGAGGGAGCCTGTGTTGGGAGAGGTGCGGCCTGCGTTGCGCGCCGGCACGGGGTCCGCGACCGGGATCGAGTGCTCCCACGGTCCCTGAGCCTGTCAAGGGACGAAGGGATCGCGCTCGCTGTCCGGATGCTCGGTGCAGGTTGTGTCGCTTCGACAGACTCAGCGACCGTGTAGGCCGACCCGCGACATCTCAGCGACTTGGCGAGCGAATCGGGCTACGCCGAGGGCCGCGCATCCGTAGGGCGTGCGGCCCAAGCCCACAGTCAGCGCGCGGACGGGATCGAGTGGTTCGGTGCCGCGACCAGATGCACCCCTGGCACCGACACGGGCGAGCGCGCGCCCCGCCTTGGGCTACCCCTCGTTGCTGCGGGACTGCAGGATCTGCAGCCAGTCGCTCGGTACCCGCTCGGCGGGGCCGGGAGCGGTCTGCTCCGCGGGCCGGCTGTGCGGGGCGGCCAGCTCGGGACCCGCCAGGAACCGGGACGCCCTGAAGTCCCGGAACCAGTCCTCAGCGGGTTCGAAGCTCTGAATGACGGGATGCCCGGTGTCGCGGGCGTGGGCGGACGCGTGGCGGTTGAGCGAGTCGTCGCAGCAGCCGACGTGCCCGCACTCAGCGCATCGCCGGAGGTGCACCCACCAGCTGCCGGTCGCGTCGCACTCGACGCAGCCGGTTCCGCTGGGCGGAACGCTCGTATCGATCTCCGTCATGGTGCCTCTCCTTCTCAAGGACTCGGGTTATGGCTGCGAGGGGGGCCCTCGGGCTCTGCCTCGGGTCGGCCAGCGTCGGAATGACCGTCGCGCACAGCATCAGTATCCGGGACGAGGCCGCTACGAGTTGCCCGAGGCAGGGCGAGGCGGCGTCTCCTTCCCCTCACCGGCTCCGAGGTGGCACACGGGAAGGGGCCCCGACGCCGTGGCGGCGTCGGGGCCCCTCGAGGGTGATCGGTGGATCAGCCGTTCGCTACCGCGAACGGTCCGGCCACTCCCCCGTTGCTGGACACCACGTAGATCCGGCCCGGGTTGGTCGTGGGCACGTTGGTCCGCAGCCGGATGCTGTAGTCACCGATGCCCGGAGGTGCTGCGGCCACGACCGCGGCGGTTGCCCCGGTGATCGCCGCGCCGCGGGAGCCGTCCGCGTTGACGCGGAAGACCTGCACGCTCGCGCCCACCGTGGAGCCGGTACCGACGACCCGGAAGTCACCGGTCTTCCATTTCGCCGTGGTGATCGTGATCCGGTCCGTCGCCGTGTCGGTGGCCTTGATCAGGCGCTCCGACTCGGCGCTCGTTCCGCCGGCGTTCTTCGCCGCGACAGTGAACTGGTAGGTCGTACCTGCGGTCAGTCCGGTCACGTTCTGGCGAGGCACCGACGAGACCGGCGGCTGGGTGGCCAGCTTGGTGCCGTTCGTGTCGTACACCGTCACCTGGTAGGAGATGTCGGTGCCGGTCACCGCGTTCCAGGTCAGCGCCATGGAGTTCTGCGTCTGGGTTCCTGCCAGGCCGGTCGGCGTGGCGGGAGCCGCCACCGAGACCGGCTTGTAGTCACCGCTCTCCTGCAGGTGGTTGCCCGCCTGGTCGAAGGTCGCGATGTTGACGTGGGTCGGCGCGGTGATCGGGATCGGCCCGGTGTAGGGCTCAGCCGTCAGGCTGGGGCCGTCACCCTCGATCACGGAGCTGCCGTCGGTGGTGAAGAAGACCTCCCCGTTGCTGGCCACGGAGACGGAGTTGGCCTCGACCGCCTCCTCGGGAGTCGTACCACCGACGGGGGTGACGGTGAGGGTGGGCAGCGTCTCGTCACGGGGACCCGCGGCGGTGGCGGGACCGAACGGTACGCTCATCTTGCTTCCCGCCATCGACCGCACCTCGAAGGTGTAGGTCGCAGCCGAGTCGAGCCCGGTGAGCGTCGTGCCGGAGGCGGTCGCGCCGAGGCGAACGCCCTGGACCGTGCTGGTCGCCGAGTTGACGGCCTCGACGCTGTAGCCGGTCACCTTGTCGGCGTCGGGCAGTGCTGCCGCGGCGGTCCACTTGATGACAGCCGACGTCTTGTCCGCCGAGCGGACCACCGAGGCAGTGCCCGCGGGGGCGCCCTGCTGACCGGGACCGGAGGGGCAGCCGCCCATGCCGGGTCCGCCGAACTCGCCGTACTCGGCGATCGTCAGTCCCTGACGGTTGCCGTCGGCGTCCTCCTCCTGCCAGTACATCGCGCGCTCGCCGAGGTCCGCGGCGGCGGCGGTGGTCGCAGCCTCGAGGGTGTCGAACTGGTACGTCGCCGTGAAGGTGCGGTCGGCTCGCACCTCGAGTCCGGAGCTGTAGCCCCCCTTCGCCGCCGGGACGATGGGGCCGGGAATAGCGCGGATGTCACGCTTGCCGATCACGTCGACCAGGTCGGGGTTGATGATCCGCTGCTCCATCCGAGCCGGGTCCACCTCCGGACCGAACTTGCCCTGAACGGTGATGGTCGTGCCGTCGCGAACCATGTCTCCGGTGACGGTCGCGGATGACGTCGTGGTCTCGTCCTTCGTCCCGTCAGCGAAGCTGATGGAGACGACGTCGCCGGCCTTGATGTCCGGCGTGACGTTGAGTCCCGTGCCCGCGCCCCAGCAGACCCCACCGGGGTGGTTGACCTCGAACGCGACACCGGAGTCGGAGACCACGGCTTTCGCCGATCCCACGACCCCGACGTTCGCGCGGGTCACCTGCAGGGTCGCCGTCTCCCCGGCGTAACGCTCGTATCCCTCGACCGACACGAAGTCGCGGTCGGGGAAGACGACGACGTTGTCGGGGAATGCGGGAACGGCCGCGAATGCGGCGGGGGCGGTGACCACCAGTCCGGCGGTCGCGACGCCGAGTACAGCACCGATCCCGACGGTGCGGCGCATCCGACGGCGCCTGTCTCCTGTCCGATCTAACAACATTGTTTTGCCTCCTCATGGCCAATGGGTACCGAGCGTCGATGCGCCAGCAGCAGAGACTCCTCGATGGGAGTCACAGTCCACGGTCGGCCTTGGGAAAGTCTTGGGCTCTCCGGATCCATGACCTCGGGCGGGGTCCGGATCCGACGGGATGGTACGAGGAAGGACGGGAGGAAGGGAGGGCTGAAGAGGTCAGGCCGGCGTCACGATGTAGGTCGCCACGTGCGCGTCGCCGTCCTTCGCGACGGTGAGGACGACCCGATACGCCGAGGAGGTGAAGATGCCGAAGCCCGCGTCCGCATCAGCGCTCACCCCGGACGCGGAGTAGCCCGCGTCCTCGAGCCGGGCCTGCGCGTCGGCGAAGGCGGAGGCGTCGGCGACCCGCACCTGCGCCGCCCATCCGGCGTTCTCGGCGGCCGTGCCGCCGCGGAGAACGTCGTCCGAGACGAGGGGGACCTCCGCCGGGAATCCCAAGGGCAGTGTGCCGTCGGTCGTGAAGTCGATGCCACCGAGAGCCTCGCGCAGCTGCTCCTGCGCGCCCTCGCTGAACTGCTCCACCTGGCTGCCGACGACGCCCTGCACGACGTTGTCGGCGAGGCCGCCGCAACCGGCGAGCGACAGCACGAGTCCGGTGGAGAGCAGGGCGGCGGAGGTCAGGCGAAGCACGGGACGCATGCCGACATTCTCCCGAGGCCCGGTGCTGCGAACCTGAACGCCGACGAGGGCGCCTGTGACGGGACGCGGAGGCGCCGACCGCGGCCGGTCACTCCGACCGGCCGGCGCGCCGGTGCGCCACGCGAAGCGGCTTGCGAAGCACGGGGATGGCCCGTCGGTCCAGCCACGGCTCCGTGCTGCGTTCGGCGTGTTCGACGTCCAGCTGCGCGACCACCTGCTCGATGGCGGACAGGACGGAGCCGTGCAGCAGCCAGAGCTCGGTCTGGCCGCGCGGGTCGACGTCGAGGAGGGTGAGCTCCGTCAGCACCGCGCGGGCCTCCCGCACGGCGTCGAGGGTCCGCTCGAATGCCTCGTCGGCACGGTCCGCCTTCACCCGCCCGTACTCCGCCAGGATGAGGTCGCCGAACGCCCGGAGGCAGGTCGCGACGTCGTCGAGCACGACGGCGAAAGCCCGCCTCAGGTCGGCCTCCGACGGGCCAGAGGGCGTCAGGGCGTCGGCGGGCGCGCGTCCGCCGATGGTGATGACGAGGACGCGCTGCGCGGCGAGGGCCCGGTCGAGCCTCTCGACGGCGGACGCGAGGCCCGGGTGCACGGTCGCGGTCGTGAGCGCCCGCGGGTTCAGACGCCGGCCCTCCCGAGCCGCGTCCACGGCGGCCGACGCGGCCTGGAGCTCCGCGGCGATGTCGCCGGTCCACTCGGTCCACGCGGCCACCTCATCCGGATGCGGGGCGCGCTCGCCGAGCGTGCTCGCGATCTCGTTGAAGAGGGCGGCCTGGGACCGGGTGACCCGCCGCACCGCCTGGCTGGCCTGCGCGTTCTGGATGGCGATCGGCACGACCAGGCTGAACACGATGCCGACGACGGTGCCGATGAGCGTGTTGGCGACGCGCACCTCCGCCGCGACGCCGGGAGCCGAGACGGCCAGGATGAGCATGGCGCTGATGGGCGCCTCAAGCGTCTGGTGGCCGAGTCGCAGGAGGTTGGCGATCACGAGCGAGGCCGCGATCACGAGGGCGAGGCTCCACCAGGAGAGCCCTAGGTACGTCGTCGTCACCACGGCCACGAGCACGCCGGTCAGCACGGCGCCGACCCGGACGACACCCATGAGCAGGGTGCCCACGGTGGAGGCCTGCACGACGAGGAGCGCGGTCAGGGGTGCCGTCAGGTCGAGGATCCCCGGGAAGACGGAGTCGGCGACCACGTACGCGACGACCGCGGCGATCGTGAGCCGGGCGATGTTCCTGGCCGATGGGAGCAGGCGTTCCGGCACCTGAGCCCACGAGGCCGGAAGCTCCGGCCAGAGCCACAGCAGCAGCCGGCGTGGGTGCAGGCGCGAGGGGACGCGCCGCTGGTGAGGCCGTGCACCCATACCGGATCCTTCGACGCGGGCCGAACCTGAGGCAGTCCGCCGGGGGGCTCCTCGAAGTCGTGCCAGAAGTGCTTCTCCTCAAGTATGGGGACCGCGGAGACTGCGGGGTGGGCGGAGGAGGGAGCGGATCCGGTGGTTCGATGCCGCAGCGGGAGCGCGAGTCTCCGAACTCCCGCTGCGGACTCGACGAACCAGGCGGACTAGGCCGACTTCGGCCCGTAGTACGAGGTGATCTCGGCGAGCTCGAGCTCCGCCGTCTCTTGAATCAGCGCGAGAAGGCTCGCGTCGAGGCCGGGGGCGAACTCCTCGAGGCGCTCCGGCGCGATGAAGGACGGCACGCCCTGCGGAGCCTGCTCGGTGGCGTCGAGCGTCGTGCCGTCATTGGACGGCGACGCACCGCGGAAGATCTTGCCGGCCTCCGACTTGTCATCGAGGTCGAAGCTGTACTGCTTGCTCTGCAGGCCCAGGTCGAGCAGCTTCTTGACCTCGGGGAACTGCTCCGCATTGGTCTTCGGAATCGGCAGCAGAGTGGACCAGTTCACGCCCAGCGTCTCGAGCGCCCGCGCGTACGCGTTCTCGTGCGCCTGGTCGCGCACGATGAGGTACGCGATGGTGCTGCGCGCAGTGGGGTTGTCCGTCATCTCGTAGATGCGGCATTTCTGCAGGCGACCCGTCGACTCCAGCATGAGGTTGTACAGCAGGTCGAGCGGGAGGTTGCCGGAGTTGTAGACATAGCTGCCGCTCCACGGGTTGCCCGCGGAGTCGACGGGCAGCGCGCCCTGGGCGCCCACGAGGTAGTGGTGGATGTTGCTCGTATCGAGCGCGATGTTCAGCGGGATGGCTCCACCGGCACCGGGCGTGTCCAACGGGTCGGTGAGCTTGCCGCTGTACTCGGGCGAGCCGTCGAGCAGGCGGGAGATGGTGGTGCCGATGAGCTCGACGTGGCTGATCTCCTCCGTGCCGACGCCCTGGATCAGGTCGCGGTAGGGCTTCGCGGCGGGACCGCGGAAGTTCATGGCCTGGAAGAGGTACTGCATCATCGTACGCATCTCGCCGAACTGTCCGCCGAGCCCCTCCTGCAGAGCGTTCGCGGCTGCGGGGTCGGGCTCGCCGTCGGCGATCTCGTTGATCCAGGTCTGGGCATGGAAGTACATGGGGCCTCCTCGGCGATCCAGGCGACGGGCTGTCGCCGTGGTCAGCCTCGTCTCACGGACCGGAAACTGAGCCGGCAGGCTCCCCCTTCCCAGGAGATGGACGGGAGACCCGGGCTTCTACTCCATGTACTCGTCGAAGCTCTCGAGCGCGAACGGGGACCGCAGGTCGCCGTCGTCCCGTGGATCGTCGGCCACGGTCTCCGATTCGAAGGTGATCGGGATCCCCGGAGTCACGAGCACGTCGAGTTCCCTGTTGCCGACCACCGTCACCCTGACCATGTCGGCGCCATCGCGCGCCGCCTGGACGACGGCGCCCTTGATGCTCTCCGGGTCCTGACCCTGGGCGAGGAGGTGCGACGCTCCGTCGACGTGCATCGTGATTCGTTCCATGGTTCTCCGCCCGTCGGTTTTCCTCATTGAACACCGCCGACCCGCCAGAAGCCCGCAGGAGCCACCGCCGTGTCGGTCGAGGCGTGCGAACCTGGCTCAGCGCGCGAACGTGACGTGCAGAACTCCGCTCTCGGCGACCTCCGACGTGACGGCGTAGTCGCGATCGAGGTCCCGCAGGTCCTCCCACAGCCGGACACCCCGGCCCAGCACGACCGGGGCGATGGCGACGTGGAGGCGATCCACGAGGCGCGCCGCCAGGAAGGCCCGCGCTACTCCCGCTCCCCCGCCGACCCGGACGTCGTCCCCGCCGGCCAGATCCCGCGCCCGGCCGAGTGCCTCGCCCGGACTCGCGGTCAGGAACTCGAAGCGGGTGCCGTTGGCGAAGTCGATCGGAGCGCGCTTCTCGTGGGTCAGGACGAGCACCGGAACGCCGAACGGCGGCTCATCGCCCCACCAGCCCCGCCACTCGGGGTCGTCCGAAAATGCGTGCAGCCCGAACATCCCGGCTCCCATGATCTCCGCACCGATTCCCTCGAAGTACGCCGCGGCGTAGCGATCATCGACGCCCGTCGTGCCCCGTCCCGAGCTGTCGTGCAGCACGCGTTCCTGGAAGGTCCTCGTGGCGGCATAGTGCTCGACGAGCCTCCCCCAGTCCTCACCCATCGGGTTCTCCGGGGACTGGCCGGTCGGCATCGCGACGCCGTCGAGCGAGATGTTGAGGTCGAGGCGAACCGCCACGGGACCGTCGCCCTACTGCTCGGCCGCCGCGCCGGTCTTCTTCAGGCGCTTGCGCACGGCTCGCTCGGTCAGGATGGAAAGGTACGAGCTGACCGGCCGCCCGGACAGCGCCGAGAACTCCTCGCGCACCATGTCGTCGAGCTCCGTCCTCGAGGCGTCGGGATACCTGCCCGCCAGCTTCTCCGCCACCTGGCGCATCACGTCTTCATCGCTTGCATCGTTGACCATGGTTGGAGTGTCTCTGCCCGGAGCACCCCGAGTCAACTCGCGCTCGCGTCCACCGCGACGGCGTCGTGGACGGGGTCGTTAACGGCGGGGGCGGGCTGCGCCCGACTGTGGTGGGCGAGAAGCAGTGCAAAGGCGACCTCGAGGGAGGTCGCGTCCCTCAGGATGAGCCGCTCGGACGCATCGTCGGTCAGGGCGTAGGTCTTGTAGACCGCCTGCCCCGCGGAGCCGATGCGCGTGATCACCCCTTTCGCCGGCTGCCGCCGCGACCTCCGCGCCACCCATCGGTTCGCGTGCGTCCTCTGCAGGATCACGTTCCCTCACCCGCTTATGCCCATTGCTCCCGTGCAGTCGTTCCGAGTCTGCAGAGCGGACGTTCCGGGCGTGAAACAGGCGTGTTACAGGCAGTTGAAGAAATCGCGTAGCCGTGGCCGCGCGCTAGTCCACCGGCGGACGGAGCAGGGTCTCGAGCGCGCCGAGGATCTGCTGCAGATTCACGGAGGGCTCGAGCAACCACTGGATCTGCAGGCCGTCGGACGCCGCGACGATGAGGGCGGCGATCTGCTCGGGATCGACGTCCTGGCGGATCACGCCACGCGCCTGCTCGGCCCGCAGCCGGTCCGCGAGTCCGCGACGCACCCGGTCGAAGCGCTCGGTGAAGTACGCCCGGCTGGTGGCGTTGCCCGCCTCGAGGGCCGCCGCGACAAGGGTCGTGTACAGCACGACGAGCCCGGGAACGCGCACGTTGGCCGTCGCCGCCAGCGTCATGACGTCGACCGCGCTCTTCGGCTGAGGTGCCGCCTGGTCCGAGTTGCGGATGAGCTCGGCGTGCTCGTACACGGCGAGCAGCAGCTGCTCCCGCGAGTCGAAGTAGTGCAGCAGCGCCGCGTGGGAGACGCCGATGGCCTGGGCGATGCTGCGCAGGGATGTGCCGTACCCGCCGCGCTGGGCGAACACCTCGATCGCGCGGTCGAGGATCTCCTGCCTCCTCGCCACGCCTTTCGCGTAGGACCCGGCTCGCCCGATGACCGGATTGGCGTCGTCATGGGTCATGCCGAGAACCTACTGCACA
Organism: Planctomonas deserti; assembly: GCF_003067705.1. Lineage (GTDB taxonomy): Bacteria > Actinomycetota > Actinomycetes > Actinomycetales > Microbacteriaceae > Planctomonas > Planctomonas deserti. The sequence goes on along the minus strand of NZ_QANL01000003.1, from coordinate 474,958 downwards.
AATACCTCCACGCGGAGCTTTCTTCTGTTAGCGTCTCCTCAGCGCCTCCTCGGACGGAGACGCTTTCGACAACGACGACGTACGAAAGAAGGCACCGTGGCCCTGCCCGAAGCATCCGTTCAGCTCTATTCGCTGGCGAAGGAGTTCTCCGCCGACATGCAGGGCTCGCTCGACAGGTTGGCGGCCGCGGGGCTCTCCAACGTCGAGGCGTTCGATTTCGTCCGGCGCGCGCCCGAACTGCGTGCCGCGCTCGACGCGAGCGGTCTATCCTCCCCCACCGGTCACGCTCCTCTGCTGTCGGACGAGCTGTGGACGCCGGACGGGTCGATCCCGACGCCCGCACCCGAGGTCGTGTTCGAGGCGGCGGCGACGGCCGGCATGCGCACGGTGATTGACCCCTTCGTCGACCCGCAGCGGTGGCTGACCGAGGACGGCGTGGCCGACATCGCGGAGCGGCTCAACTCTGCCGCCGAGGTCGCTGCCGGGTTCGGTCTCACGGTCGGCTATCACAACCACGCGCAGGAGTTCATCGCGGACTTCGACGGCGTCAGCGCGTACGAGCGCTTCGTCTCGCTCACGGATGAGCGCGTGGCCCTCGAGCTCGACCTCTTCTGGGCGATGGCCGGCGGTCAGGACGTGCCCGCCCTCGTGCAGAAGCTCGGCTCCCGCCTCGTCGCGGTGCACGTGAAGGACGGCGTCGTGCCCGCGAGCAACCCCTGGGCCCCCGGCGCCCCCGCATTCGGGTCGGACAGCCTGGACCAGCGGCACGCGGGCACCGGCGAGGTGCCCCTCGACGCCGCCCTGCGCGCCGCGTCGTCGCTGCAGTACGCCGTGATCGAGTACGACCGCGCGCCCGGCGACGTCTTCGACGACGTCGCCGCGAGCCTGGCCTTCCTGCGCGACGGCGGATACGTCAAGTGAGCGCCGTCGGAGTCGGCTTCATCGGCGTCGGGGTCATCAGCGACACCTACCTCGAGAACCTCACCTCGTTCCCCGACGTTCAGGTACTCATCCTGGGCGACATCGACACCGACCGTGCCCGCGCGCAGGCCGACAAGTACGGCGTGCCCGCATCCGGCACGGCGGAGGACGTGCTCGCTCACCCCGGTGTGGAACTCGTCGTCAACCTCACGGTGCCCGCCGTCCACGTGCAGGTGTCCGCCGCGGCCGTGGCCGCCGGCAAGCACGTCTGGACGGAGAAGCCGCTCGGTCTCGACCGGGAGAGCACCGCGGCGCTGTTGCAGGACGCCACCGCCGCGGGCGTGCGCATCGGGTCCGCCCCGGACACCGTGCTCGGGCCCGGCTTCCAGACCGCCAAGCGCGCCATCGCCGAGGGCGTCATCGGGCAGCCGCTGTTCGCGCAGACGGCGTTCCAGACGCAGGGCCCCGACCTCTGGCACCCCAACCCGGCGTTCCTCTTCGCGCACGGCGCGGGCCCGCTGCTCGACATGGGCCCGTACTACTTCTCCGCCCTGGTCAGCCTGTTCGGCCCCGTCGACAGTGTCGCGGCGCTCGGCATGAAGGCGCGCGAGGAACGGCAGATCCACGCCGGACCGAACACGGGGAACACCTTCCCCGTGCAGGTGCCATCGACCATCCAGGTGCTCACCTCGTTCGCGGCCGGGCAGCAGGCTCAGAGCCTGTTGAGCTTCGACTCGGCACTCGAGCGCCACGGCATCGTCGAGATCCACGGCACGGAGGGCAGCATCGTGCTGCCCGACCCGAACCGCTTCGAGGGACGCACCGCCTACGTCAAGCCCCTCGGGGTCCTGACCGACGGGATGTCGTTCGAGCAGCCGTGGCAGGAGGTCGAGCAGCAGGGCGTCGTCGTCGGCCGCGGCCTCGGAGTGCTCGACATGGTCCGCGCCATCGCCGAGGACCGACCCCACGTCGCGACGGGCGAGCTCGGCTACCACGTGCTCGACATCATGCTCTCCGCTCAGGAGTCGGCCGAGCACGGACAGTTCGTGGAGGTTGCGAGCACGGTCGCGCCGGTTCCTGCCGTGCCCGCCGACTTCGACCCCCACGCCAGGACGCTGTAGTCGTTCGGCGGGATCCGACCACTCGGAGTACGACCCAGTCGCGGCGAACGGAGCACACGCTCCGTGCGCCGCGACTGTGCTCCGCCCATCACGGGCATGCGCTGAGCCCCGGGCAGCGCGGGCCCGAGCGCTAAAGCCGCGCAACACTGGAGAGCGTCGTCGGTCGGCACGTTCGGAACGGGCGTCGTGTCCCCTTTTTTGGGGACCCGCCGTGTCCTCCAATATGCGGACACGGACTGTAGTGTCGAGTCATCGCCGGAACACCCCCGACCGGCGAGCAACACCGGAGCCGGCACCCCCTGATCTGCACGCCGCTCCGGAAACCCGATAGAGCGCTTGATGTCCCCCTAGCGTCGCGCTCTTCTCGGCCCAGCCTCGCTTCCCCCGGCGAGGCTGGGCCGCCCTTCTCCCTCGTCCCGAGGTCGGTGCCTCGTCGGCCTAGCTCTCCCCGCCGCGCGCACTGCGCGGCTCCCGCGCGCGGCCGCGGGGGTGTCACACGGCGAGTGCGTCCGCTGGGTCGAGCCGGTCGTCGCCCGGCAGGGGACGATTGAAGTACGACCGGGCGTCCGGGGGACGGATGTCGGCGACGGCGTCCTGGAAGATGCGCATCGGGTGCGGCGTGTACGGGTGGTCGGCGATCGCGTCGAAGTCCAGCTCGATGCCGAGCCCGACGCCCTCGGGGATCATGACGTCGCCGTCGGCCGTCAGCTGCAGGCGCTCGTCGGAGATGTCCGATCGCCAGGGCACGTCGATGGCCATGATCTCGAGGTACCGGAAGTTCGGCAGCGTCGCACCGAGTTGGAGGGTCGCCGCGGTGCTCAGGGGTCCACTCGGGTTGTGCGGCGCGAAGGGCACGTAGTGGTGGGCCGCGAGGGTGGAGATGAAGGACAGTTCCAGCAGGCCGCCCGCGTGCGTGACATCCGGCTGGACGAAGTCGACGGCGCCGCGCTCGAGCGCCGAGACGAAGCCCTGCCGGCCGTACCACCGCTCCCCCGCCGCGATCGCGACGGGAGAGTGCCGGCGGATCTCGATCATCGCGTCCACGCCCTCCGGCGGGCACGGCTCCTCGAAGAACACGGGGTTGAACTGCTCCAGCCGCCGGGCGACGCGGATGGCCGTGGGCACGTCGAACCGGCCGTGTCCCTCGATGAACAGCTCGACGTCGCTTCCGACCGCGTCCCGCACGGCCGCCACGGGCTCCAGCATGCGGTCGATGTCGCGATCGGTGAGGTGCAGGTCCGACGCCTCGAACGGGTCCCACTTGAGCCCCCGGAACCCGGACGCGACGGTCGCGACGGCGGCCTCGGCGAAGTGCTCCGGCTTGGACGCTCCCGAGAACCACCCGTTGGCGTACGCCCGGACGCGATCGCGGATGGCCCCGCCGAGCATGCGGTGAACGGGCACCCCGAGAGCGCGGGCGGAGATGTCCCAGAGGGCCATCTCGAGAGCGCTGAAGGCCGTACCCGTGACCGGCCCGCCGCGCCAGTACCCGTTGCGTGCCGTCTCGTAGATGAGCTGCGAGATGCGGGTCGGGTCCTTGCCCACCACCGCCTGCTCCAGCAGCCGGACCGCCCCGTGCACGGCGAGTTCCTGCCCCTCCAACGTCGCCTCCGCGACGCCGGTGATCCCCTCGTCCGTCCGGACCACGAGGAAGATGAGGTTGGTCCGATAGAAATCGACCGTGACGGTGTCGAGCTTGGTGATTCTCATAGGGGTTCCTATCCCTTGACGGCGCCGGCCGTCATTCCGGAGACGACGTACTTCTGAGCGAAGAGGTAGAACGCGACGGCGGGGAGCGTGAACATGAACGCCACCGCCATGATCGTCTGGATGGCTGTTCCCTGTTCGCCGACGAAGCCGGCCAGGCCCACCGACGCGGGCTGCAGGGCTTTGTTGAAGATGAACGTCACCGCGAAGACGTACTCGTTCCAGGCGTGGAAGAACGCGATCACGGCGGCGGCGGCGATCGCCGGGGCGATGATCGGAACGTTGATGCGCAGCAGCACGGTCAGCGGACGGCTCCCGTCGACCCGCGCCGCCTCCTCCAGCTCGCGCGGGACGCCGTCGATGGCGCCCTTCAGCACGAGGGCGACGATGGGCAGGACGAACGCGGTGTTCGCGAGGACGAGGCCGACGAGCGAGTCGAGCAGCTCGAACCGGCGGTACAGGGAGAACAGCGGCACGACCATGAGGGCCTCGGGCAGCATCTGCGTCATGAGGAGCAGCAGACCGACGGCGACCTTCCCCCGGAAGGAGAAGCGGGAGAGCGCGTAGGCGAGCGGGATGCCGAGGACGATGGACAGTGCGGTGGTGCCCACGGCGACGATGGTGCTGTTCCTGAGCCAGGTCAGCGTGGGGCCGTCGGCGAGAGCATCGACGAACACGCCGAACTGACCGAAGTCCGGCACCAGCCGGGGCTGGGCGGCGAACAGATCCGCGTCGCTCGACAGCGCCGTCGTGAACATCCAGTAGATCGGGAACACCGCGATCCCGAGGACGACCAGGACGCCGATCATCCGGCCGACGACGCCGATTCTGACCCGACGCATCAGGCACCTCTCTCTGCGGCCCGGCTGACCAGGCTGCTGCCGACGACGACGATCAGGGCGATGACGATGCCGACCATGCCGATGGCGGCGGCGTTGCCCAGTTGCTTGGAGTCGAACGCCTGCGAGTACAGGTCGATGACGAGAGTCCTGGTGGTGCCGAGGGGGCCGCCCCGGGTCATCAGCCAGATGAGCTCGAAACGCCGCAGGGACCAGATCGTCATCAGCAGCGCGACGAGTCCGACCGTGGGCTTGATGACTTGCCACGTCACCACACGGAACGACCACCAGCGGTTGGCCCCGTCCATCTCCGCGGCCTCGGTGAGTTCCGCGGGCACCGACTGCAGCGCCGACAGGAGCACGACGGCCACGAACGGGAACAGCTGCCAGATGGTCGTGGCGAGGATGGCGACCAGCGCCAGGTCGGGATTGTCGAGGATGCCGCTCTCACCGACGTCGACGCCGATGGCGCGGAGCACCCGGGTGATGATGCCGTACTGCGCGTTGAGCATCCAGGTCGCGATGAGGGCGGTGGCGATCCCCGGCGCCGCCCACGGCACGGTGACCAGGGCGCGCGCGATCCCTCGACCCGGGAAGCGGCCGTTGAGCAGCAGCGCGACTCCGAGACCGGAGCCGACGGCACCGACCACGCAGGCGATCACGTAGCCGAGGGTCGTGAGGAGCGTCTGCTGGAAGCCGGCGCTGGCGAAGATCTTCTCGTAGTTCTCCAGGCCGACCCAGACGCTCCGGGTCGGGTTCAGCAGATTCGTGCGGGTGAAGCTGAGGTAGATCTCCTGGACGAGCGGGATGGCCTGGAAGAGGAAGATGTAGGCGGCCGCCGGGAGCAGGAAGATGTACGGGGTCCACCTGCTCCCCAGCGGGCTGCGCCGACGTCGCCGAAGGGCGACGCCGGCGCCGGCCTGCTCAGCCGACAAGCTGCTCCGCCTCGTCCTGAGCCTTGTCCATGGCCTCCTTCATCGTCTGCTGACCCTGGAGGGCGGCGATGACCTGGGTCACGACGATCTTGCGGATGTCGGCGGTCTGCGGACCGAAGCCCACGACGATCTGCGGAGCACTGGAGTTCGTGAGCTCGTCGTAGACGGGCAGGAAGGGCGTCTCGGCCAGCTGCTCCTCGGTGCGCTCGGTCTTGGTCGCGACGCTGGACGCGCCGAGTGCTTCCTGCAGGGCGACCTGGTTCTCCTCCTCGAGCACCCAGTTGATGAAGTCCATGGCCGCGTCCTTGTGCTCGCTGTTCGCGTTGATCACGATCGGCGCCATGATCGCCCCCTGCGCACGCACGGGGAACGGGATGGGGGCGACGCTGAACTTGAGGTCGGGGTTCGTCCCGCGCGTGGCGACGAGGTAGCCGCCGTTGTTCAGTTCCATGCCGACCTTGCCCTGCGCGAACATCTTGCGGAAGGTGGCGGCGTCGGCACCCTTGGGGATGACGTTGGCGTCGTACAGCGACTGGTACGCCTCGAGGCCCTCGACGTTCTTGGGGTTGTTGAGGGTGAGCTTCTCGCCGTCCGACCACTCGCCGCCGAAGCCGTAGACGTAGTTGAAGATGTCCTGCCACACCCCGTTCTCCTCCGCCTGCGTCTGGCGGAAGGCCAGGCCGTAGACGTCGCCCTGGGTGGTGGCCTTCGCCGTCGCCATGAACTCGTCGAACGTGGTCGGCGGCTCGGGGATGAGGTCAGTGTTGTAGTACATGACGTAGTTCGAAGTGTCGAAGATCACGCCGTAGCGGGAGTCGTTCACCGTCATGTACTCGTCCGGGCCGGGCTGGAGGCCGAGCTCGTCGGCATCGATCAGGTCGTCGAGCGGCTCGAGGAGGCCGGCGTCCGCGGCCGAGGTGAACTCCGGCATGTCGAAGCGCACCAGGTCGGGTCCCTCGCCCCCACCCATCTGGGTGAGCACGGTCTGCCCGAAGGTGGGGAACGGCACCGCGGCCGGCTCGATGGTCACGACATCCTGGCTCGAGTTGTACGTGTCGATAAGGCCCTGCAGGCGCGGACCGAGACCGGGGTCTCCGAAGGTCGACGCCGCGAACGTGATGGTCGCGGGCTCGACGGCCTCGCCCTCGGAGGGCGAGTCGGAGCCGGCGGGAGACGAGCAGGCGGCGAGGACGAGACCGGATGCGAGGGCCAGAGCTACTGCTGCGCGGCGCGAGCGCAGCGACGTCGAATGTGCCATCTATTACTCCTTCGTAAGACGAGACGAGCTCGGGCGGGCTCTCTTTATAAAATACTAAGAAATGAAAACAAAGCAACCCCGCGTCGGGTTAACCGGGCGCTGCGCTAGGGTCGGACGCATGGCGGTGTACCCGGGCCGCGGCCTTCACGGAGAAGTGGTCGCCCTGCTCGGTCTGCGGATCATCCGCGGCGACTACCCGCCGGGATCGATCATCGACATCGACGGTCTCGAGCCGGAGTTCGGCGTGAGCAAGACCGTCGTGCGGGAAGCGCTGCGCGTGCTCGGCGCGAAAGGCCTCGTCGATTCCCGTCCGAAGCGCGGCACCTTCGTGCGCAGCCGTGATGCCTGGAGCCTCCTCGACAGTGACGTCATGCGGTGGCGACGAGAGGCCAGGAGGGACGACGACCGCCTCCTGGCCGACCTCTCGGAGCTCCGCGATGCCATCGAGCCGGCGGCGGCGCGGCTGGCGGCGATGCGTCGGACGGACGACGACCTGGTTGCGCTGCGATCCGCCTTCGACGCGTTCGCTGCCGCGGGGCAGGACATCGAGCGCCTCGTCGCCGCCGACCTGGAGTTCCACCTGCGCCTTCTCACGGCGACCCACAACGAGCTCTACACGCGCCTGGACGTCGTGATCACGCACGCCCTGGAGGCCCGCAACCGCATCCAGCATCACCCCGAGGCGCGGTGGATGGACCCGGTGCCGGACCACCAGGCGGTGCTGGAGGCCATCCGCGACGGCGATCCGGACGCCGCCGAGCGCACCATGCGTTACGCCCTACGCGACTCGGACGAGGACCTCCGGTCGGGCGAGCCGCCGTTCGACTCGACGGTCTGATCGGCCGGCGCGGCACGCCCTGACCCCGTACGCGGCTCGGTCATGAGGCGTCCCGCGAACGACGCAACTCAGCAGGACTGGATCAGGGACCGGCGTGTCGCGACCGCGGAGCGGCGTGTCGGCAGGGATCTGCTGAATTGCGTTCTCGACGCGTCCTCTCCGACCGCGACCCGACCGCGCCCGCGCCCGGGGCTGCCGCCTTAGAGAAGACCCCGCGATGCGAGGTTCCGCATCAGCGCTCTCGCGCCGAAGGTCCACGGCTCGCACTCCTCCGAGTGGCTGACGCGATTGGCGAGCAGTCCGAGCTCGGGCGACGAGATGCGGACGATGTCGCCCCGCTTGTGGGTGAACCCACCGCCCGGCGCGTCCCGGTCGTCGATGGGCGCGAACATCGTGCCGAGCATGAGGAGTGCACCGTCGGGGTAGGAGTGATGGTCGCCGATCAGCTGGTCCACGAGTGCCCGCGGGTCACGCGAGATCGCCGACATGTCCGACACCGCGTTCAGCTCGAAGCCATCCACGCCGTGAACCGTGAGTGCGACTTTCAGCGTGCGCACGTCGTCGAGGCCGAATCCGGGGTCGAAGAGCCGGAGGAAGGGGCCGACAGCAGCCGACGCGTTGTTGTCCTTCGCGCGACCCAGTAACAGCGCTGATCTGCCCTCGATGTCCCGAAGATTGACGTCGTTCGCCAGCGTTGCGCCCACGATCCGTCCGGTCGACTGCACGAGCAGCGCGACCTCCGGCTCCGGGTTGTTCCAGTGCGACGCGGCGAGCACGCCGACGTCCGTCGCCGGTCCGACCGTCGACAGCACCTGCGCCTTCGTGAACACCTCCGCGTCCGGCCCGATGCCGACCTCGAGGTACTGGCTCCACGTGCCCTGCCGCACCATGTGGTCCTTCATCCGTGCGGCGTCCGCCGACCCGGGCACCACGCCCGCGAGGTCGGTGCCGACGAGGGCGACGAGCTCGTTCCGGATCGCTGCCGCCGCGTCGGCATCTCCTCCGGCGCGCTCCTCGATGACCCGCTCGATCAGGGAGGCCGCGAACGTGACGCCGGCCGCCTTCACGGCCTGGAGGTCGATCGGGGACAGCAGCCACGGCAGATCCGAAGTCCGCGACTCCGGCGGGGTGTTGCGGAGGGCGTCGGCGACCGTCGCTATCCGCTCCCCCGGCGCGTTCCGAGCCGCGGCCGCGGGATCCTCCGTCTCGCAGAGGTCGCTGATCGTGGGGAAGGTCGCGCTGATGTCCCAGAGCTCGCCGTCCCGGACCACAACGGGAGAGGGGCCGCCCGAACGCGGGTCCCATATCCGGCCTACGAGCGTCGCCCTGTCGGCGCCCCGGGGCAGCACCTGCTCCGGCGTTCCCTGCCACGCGGGGGCGGCATCCTCGAGGTACTCGGGTGGCGTCGTTGTCACTGCGCTCGTCCTTCTTGTTCCGGGTGCAGCGGCGACGCCGGTCGTCGTCCGGGCTGATCTGCATCCCGAAGTAATCATAATTTATGCCCTTGCGATCGCGTCCGCTTCCTCGTGCTCAGGAGAAGCGGCGGGATGCCGGGCGAAGCAGGAGCGCGACGGCGGCCTCGACGGCTGCGGCGAGGAGGACGAACAGCCCCAACGGGATCAATGACACCTCGGCGTACGCGCCCATGACCGGCATGACCAGCCCCGCCACCGTGAAGCTGACCGTGCCGAGGATCGCCGTGACGCTTCCGGCCTCACCCGCCGGGCCCTGCAGCGAGAGGTACTGCACCGCCGGCGCGCCGATGGATCGGCCGGCCAGCGCGACGGTGAGCGCGGCCACGACGACGAGCAGGGGCGGCGTGCCTCCGAGGGCGAGCAGGACGATCCCGACTGCACCGAGGGCGGTGATCACCGAGGACAGCACCATCGCCCGCCGCGCGCCGAAGCGCGGCACGATCAGCCGGCCTGCCACCTGGCCGGACGCGATCGTCACGAGGGACGTCGCGAGGAACAGCAGGCCGTAGCCGTCGGCGTTCACGTCGTAGACGTTGGTGTACAGGAAGGGCGCGGTCGCGAGATAGCTGAAGGCGACCGCCCAGCCGGCCGCGGAGGCCGCGGAGAGGGCGAGGATCCGTGGTCGGCGGAGCAGCCCGACGGAGTTCCGCAGCGACGGCAGGAGCCCGCCCTGGTGCCGGCGCTCGGGCGGCAGCGTCTCGGGGAGGACGATCAGCGCCACCGCCGTGGCGACGGTGCCCCACACCGCCACGGCCAGGAAGGAACCCCGCCAGTCGATGACCTTCGTGAGCTGCGCTCCCACCGAGGGCACGAGGATCGGGAAGACGCTCACGATGACGGCGAGGTTCGCCAGCATGGTGATGAGTCGCTTCCCGCCGTAGAGATCGCGGACGATGGCGACGACCACCACTCCCGCCGCGGTGCATGCCGCACCCTGCACGACCCGCGCGGTAAGGAGTACGGCGGTGTCTGCGGTCGTCGCCGCGATCAGGCTCGCCGCGATGTGCAGGACGGCGGACACGCCGAGCGGCCACCTCCGTCCCACCGCGTCGCTGAGCGGGCCCGCCACGAGCTGGCCCGCGGCGAAGCCGAAGGTCGCACCCGTGATCACGAGCTGAGCGGTCGCGACCGGAATCCCCAGATCGGCCTGCAGCATCGGCAGGAAGGGCAGGACGAGGTCGATCGTCAGCGGCCCGAACCCGACGAGCATCGCGAAGACCGGGAGCAGGAGCATCGACCGGGGCACCGCGGCCTCCCGGGCGACGGCGGCGGTCATGAACGCATCGAGTCCCCGCCCGTGCTCGTCTCCACCCCGCCGACGATCACTCGCCCACCGCGCCGGCGACGGGGAAGTAGAGCGAGAACGGCTCGTCCCGGATGTCGTACAGCGGGCGGAACCGGATCGACGTCGGCTGTCCGACGGTGCGGTAGCCGGGCAGCCACTGGGTCCACTGGCGCTCGTTGTCCGGGGCGAGGAGTGCCGGCGCGTCGGACAGGTCGCCGCGGAGGCTCACCTCGCGGTCCACGAGCCCCGCGAGCACGATGGGCCCCTCCACGAACGCGACGGTGGCCGGCTCGTCCGGGATCGGCACCGCGGTGAGGACGAACGGGAACGCGATGTCCACGCTCGTCCGGCCGCCCGGGTGCGCGATGACGAGGGCACCGTCGACGCGCTCCACCCGCTGGTCCCCGGCCAGCGCCGGCTCCGCGGACGCCCACTCGGGGATGCGGACGCGCACGCGGTGGGCGACGCCATCGGCGGAGGTGATCTCGATGCGCAGTCTCAGGGCGGACGGCCGATGCGGGTCGCCCGCGTCGCCGGCGTTCGAGTCCGGGCCGACGTAGCCCGCGTTGTCGAGCACCTCGACCCTGGCCAGCACCTCCCCCGTTGGCGTCGCGATGCTCGCCCGGGCGTCGATGTACTGCGCCACGACGAGCTCGTCGTCGCCGGAGTAGAACACGAGGCCGGAGTGGCGGGCGTGCGCCTGCACGAGGGTGCCGTGGCAGCACCAGAAGTCCTCGGTCGGGGAGCCCCAGTGCTTGCGCGCGCCGCCCTCGAGCGGCAGGAAGTAGGCGACCATCCCGGTGCGCGGGTTCTGCTGAGCGAGTATGCCGTTGTACAGGTTCCGCTCGATGTAGTCGGCGTAAGAGAGGTCCCCGGTCCACCGCAGCAGCACGTCGGCGAGCCGGATCATGTTGTAGACGGTGCAGTGCTCCTGGGTCTTCTCGCCCCTGCGGGCGGCGAACTCGAACGGCGGGGTCCATATCTCGCCCGAAGTCTGTCCCCCGGTGCAGAAGGTGCCGCGATCCGTGACCGCCTGCTTCCAGTAGGCCTCGACCAGCGTGCGCCACCGGTCCTCGCCGGTGACCTCGTAGGCCCGTGCCGCCCCCAGAATCTCGGGGATCGTGGTGTTCGCGTGCATGTTGGTGAGCACGTCACGGCCCGCGAGCAGCCCGTCGAACAGGGAGCGCCGGTAGTAGCGGTCGAGCAGTTCCGAGTAGACCGGGTCGCCCGTCGCGGCGAGCAGGTCGGCCCAGACCTCGAGCATCCCACCGGTCTCGACCTCGAGGATCTTCTGGAAGGAGTCGTCGTCGAAGCCGCGCACCCAGTCGAGGATCGGAGCGGTCGCGGCTCGGGCGAGCTGCAGCGCCCGCTCGTCGACGAGGTCACGATGCACGTCGACCAGGCCCATGAGCGTCTTGTGCATGGCGTACTGCGGAGCCCAGACCGGAAGCCCCTCGGCGAGTCGGCGCAGGAAGGTCGGCGGGATCGCCCAGATCCAGCCGTTCCCGTTCTCGAGCTGGCACCGCTCGAGCCCGTCGAGCACGGTGCCGATCCGGGCGCGGAGCAGGGCGTCGCCCGTGGCCGCGACCTCGCGGGCGGCACCCGAGAGCCAGTGCCCGAGGAAGTGCCCGCGCAGGAGCGCGCCCGGCGTCTCCCAACCCCAGTGGCGCTCGAGTCCCCGCGATGCGACGGAGTCCTGCGACGGCTGCAGGTGCCAGCTCTGGTCACCGATTCCGGCTTCGAGGAGGAAGTTCTGCAGCAGGGCGTCATCCTGCAGCGAGGCGAGGTAGGCGCGGTTCAGACGACGGCGATCATCGAAGACACCAGGGTCGAGGCGGACCGTACCGAGCTCGAGCGGGGACAGCGTCATGCGACCCCCAACCCGAAGGAGTCGTAGATGCGGTTGCGCTTCTCCCGCTCGTCCGGAGGCAGACGTTGCGCGTCCGCGATCTCGTAGACGCCGAAGGTGTCGTAGAGCCGCGACGCGGGGTCCACCTCCACGAACGTGCACCAGGGCAGCCAGTGGTAATGGCTCTGCAGCGTCTGGCTCGCGAAGTTGCCGCTCTCGTGGCCGAGACCGGGCATGGCGTAGCCGATGCTGCCGTCGACGTCCGTGGACTGCCGGGTGTTGTTGTGCAGGAACTCCGCGAAGTCCAGGTAGTGCCCGTCGCCGGTGATCAGGTACAGCCGGTAGTAGGTGTAGGAGCAGGCCGCCATGTAGACGTCGGCGCCGCCGCCGATCGTGATGATGCTCTGCCCGCTGATGGAGTACCGGTTGAACGGATGCTTCGGCCAGATGGTGCGCACCGGGAAGGACCAGGCGTAGGTCCAGGTCTCCGTGTAGTCGGCGGCGCCGATCGCGCCCTCGAGCCATCGGTCGTCGCCCGTCAGGTCGTACAGGGCGAGGAATCCGAACAGGGCGTAGATGCCGGCCTCCTTGTCCTGGATGTCGGCGTTGTCGCAGGTGCCGCCCCGGTACTCCAGGTTGCGGTAGTTGTTGTCGAACGACCACTCGCCGGCCCGGACCGCGGCATCCCGGTAGCGGGGGTCGCCGGTCACGAGGAAGAACTGCACGAGGAACCGGATCACGCTCGGCGTGTTCGATTTCGAGTCCATCCGGATCGAGCCGTCGGCGTGGTAGGCCCGGTAGAAGCTGCCGTCCTCGTTCTGGGCTCCTACCAGCCAGTCGGCCGTCCGCCGGCAGAACTCGTACCAGTCGGCCCGCTCGTCCCCGATCCCGCGCAGGTCCAGGTACGCGTCGAGGATCGCCTCCACCCCGTCGGCCAGCATCCGGATGTAGTGCGGGTACGGCTCGAATCCCCCGAGGGTCGGGTTGTAGCACATGCGCGGCAGCCCGGACTCGGTCAGGGCCGACCGTGCCCAGAAGTCAATGACCCCGACGCCCTTGGCGAAGGTCTCCGGATCGTTCTCCCGGTCGCCGTAGCGGAGGAGCTGGTAGCCGATGCCCGGCTGCTGCCCCACGAACCCGAACTGGAAGGAGACGCTCGACACATCCATGTCGGGCAGCTGGCAGGCGAAGGGCAGACCGAGCGCGTCGCCGTACTGTCGGGTGTACCGATTGAGGATGGCGATGCCGTTGTGGAAGTGCCGCTCGTTGTCGACGTCGAACAGGGCGTCGCGGAGCCGCGAGTAGGTGCGGCGCCAGACGTCCCGCATCATCGGCTGGAACCCGTCGTACCGGTCGAGGGTCAGGGCGACCGCGTACCGCTGGGTGAATCCGACCGCCACGGGATGGTTCAGGCGCTGGAATGCCTTCGGCTTCTCGCTGTAGTCGAGGCCCGCATACGGGTTGTGCACGGGCAGCTGCCCCTCCGCACCCGGGTACACGTAGTCGATCGACAGGCCCGCGGCCTCCGCACCGAGCTCCTTGCGGATGCCGTAGCCGTAGTACATGTAGTTGAGCGTCTTGCCGGTCGGCCGGCTCATCCCGATGGCGCCGACCGTGCACGCCGGGTCCGTGAGGTTCTCCGACCGCACGATCTCCGTGTTCGGCAGCGTCACGTCGGCGGCCCAGCGCGACAGCGCGGCCGTCTCCCCCGATGCGATGCTCTGCATGGCGAACAGCGGCAGGGCGTAGCGGGTCTCCATGGCCCAGAAGTACTCGTTGTCGAGGTCCTTCCCCATCGCGGAGTCGGGCGCGAACTCGTTCTGCCGGTACCAGAAACCCGGCGCGAAGCAGTTGTAGTCCCGCACGTTCTCTGACTCCGTGACGCCGAAGGAGATCGTGGTGGAGAAGCCGAGGTCGTCACCCGCCGAGAGGACCTCCACGGTGCGGCTCACCCGAAAGCCCCCGTCCACGGCTTCGTAGGCGTCCGTGAAGGCGAACTCCGAGCCAGAGGGCAGCGCGATGGTGCCCCGCGCCTCGACCGCATCGCCTGCCGCGGCGATGTCGTCGTACGCGGCGTCGTGGAACTCACTGACGGCGAACGCGGTCTTCACGGTTACGAACATGGGCCGCCTGGTGAGGTAGAGCAGCCTGTCCTGCTTACGCACCTCGACGCCTCCGTCCGGGAAGGACAGGACGTAGCCGCCGGTCTCCAGTCGCACGGGTCGTGTCTCCTCCATGAGATCCTCTCGGTTCGGCGATGTCATGCGGACCACGGGGTGCGCAGCGCGCGCTCGGTGAGCAGTCGCCGCTCGCCGACGACGTCGACGTCGGTCGACACGGCGGAGTCCGCGGCGCTGGGGCCCGCGACGAGGCGCAGCGGGCCGGGATCCACGGCGAGTGCCCCCTCCTCACCGGTCGCGGCGAGCCGGGCGGCCTCGACGTGGAACCGGACCGTGATCGACTCGCCGGACCCGACGGGCACGCGGGCGTAGCCGAGCAGCTGCGCGGTCGGGCGCACCACGGGGGACGACGGGAAGGACGCGTAGAGCTGGACGACCTCGACGGTCGACACCCCGTCGTTGCGGATGGTCACCGCAACCTCGAGCGAACCCGTCGTGCTGAGGGTCGTCGGCGCGGTGATCGCCTCGTAGCTGATCGCGCCCCGGGTGAGACCGAAGCCGAAGGGGAACAGCGGCGTGTTGTCCAGCGCCGTGATGCCGGGGTTGGTGCGCCCGAGCGCCGGTTGCAGGTACGTGGTCGACGCGTAGGGGTGCCGCGGGACCTGCACGGGGAGACGCCCGGTGGGCGCGACCCGTCCGGAGAGTACGCCCGCGACGGCGGCGGCGCCGTCGGCACCCGGAAAGAACGCCTGCACAATCCCCCGCGCGTCTCCGTATGCCCCGAGGGCGTACGGGCGGCCCGACAGCACGACGAGGATGGTGGGCACTCCGGTCTCGAGCACCGCCGTGACGAGGGCATCCTGGGCGCCGGGCAGCCGGAGGTCGGCCGCGTCGCAGCCCTCCCCCGAGGTGCCGTCGCCGAACAGGCCCGCGACGTCACCGACGACCACGACGGCGACGTCGCTCTGCCGGGCGGCCTCGACCGCGGCCGGAATGGCCGAGGTGTCGGCGGTCGCGATCTCGCCGCCGGCCTCGAACCGCACGCGCTTCGCCCCGAACTCGTCGCGGATGGCGTCGAGCAGGGTCGGAATGGCGATGCCGAGGTCGTGCCCGGGGTGCTTTGAGAGCACGTGGTTCGGGAAGGCGTAGCACCCGACGAGGCTGCGGAACTGGTCCGCCGCGGGGCCGACGACCGCGATGCTGCCGGCCGCCAGAAGGGCGAGAGCGCCGTCGTCGCGCAGCAGCACGACGGACTCCTCCGCGATGCGCGATGAGATCGCCCGGTTGCGGTCGCTGTCCAGATCGACCTTCTCGGCGTCGACAGGGACGAGCGGGGCGCCGTCGAACAGTCCGGCCTCGAACTTGTGGCGGAGGTGCCGCTCGACGGAGCGATCGAGGTCGCGCTCGTCGACGATCCCCGCACGGATAAGGCGCGGCAGCTCGCCGTAGGCCGCGGTCTGCGGCAGCTCGACGTCGAGGCCCGCGCGCAGGGCGAGCCGGCCGGCGTCCGCCGTGTCGGCCGCGACATGGTGCATGACCGAGAGGAACGGCACGGCCCAGTAGTCGGCGACGACGGTCCCCTCGAACCCCCACCGGTCGCGGAGGATCGTCGTCAGCAGGTGCCGGTTGGAGCTGCTCGGCACGCCGTCGACGTCGGTGTAGGACGTCATGACGCTGCGCGCGCCCCCGTGGCGGAGCGCCGCCTCGAAGGGCGGCAGCACCGTGTCGGCGAGCTCACGCGGCCCCATGCTGACCGGCGCGTGGTTGCGCGCCCCGCGCGACGCCGCGTATCCCGCGAAGTGCTTGAGGGTCGAGATGATGCCCGAGCGCTCGAGGCCCGCGACGTAGGCGACCCCGAGCTGCGAGACCAGGTAGGGGTCCTCCCCCATGGTCTCCTCCACGCGGCCCCAGCGGTAGTCCTTCACGACATCGACGACGGGGGCGAGCCCCTGGTGGATGCCGAGGGCGCGCATGTCGGAGCCGATCGCCTCCGCCATCTCGCCGACGAGGTCCTCGTCGAAGGTGGCCGCCCAGGCGAGCGGGGTCGGGAACGCCGTCGCGCCGTAGGCCGCGAGGCCTGTGAGGCACTCCTCGTGCGCGATCGCCGGGATGCCGAGGCGGTTCGAGGCGACGACGCGCTCCTGCAGCTCGCGCAGGCGGCGCACCCCCTCCTCGACGGTGACCGGCTCGGTGCCGAAGACGCGGGTGAGCTGACCGAGGCCGTTGGCGAACGGGTCGACGGGTGTCTCTGGCCCGCCCTCGAGCTTGGGCGCGAAGTCGTCGGCCGACTCAGTGAGCCAGACCGATCCCAGCTGGGCCGCCTTCTCCTCGAGGGTCAGCTCGGCGGTGAGCAGCTGCGCCCGCTCGGCCGGGGACAGCGAGGGGTCGCGCCAGTCCCGGTCGGGGGTGGGCACGGCCTGCGTCGTGGCGGCCTGCGTTGTGGTGGAGCCGGCCACGCTCGGTGCGGCGGCTATCAGGGTGCTGGTGCGGAGATCCTGTTCCATCAGCCCTTGAACGCCCCGTCCATGATTCCGGAGACCATGCGTCGACCGACGAAGAAGAACACGATCAGCAGCGGCAGGGTGGCCATGAACGACCCGCCCATCGCGAGCGCGACGTCGATGGAGCGGTTGGCCTGCAACTGCTTCAGCGCGATCTGCACCGTGAACAGCTCGGGCGACTTCAGCACGATGAACGGCCACATGAAGTCGTTCCAGACGGACGTGAACGTGATGAGGCCGAGGACGAACGCTGCCGGGCGCACCACGGGGAAGGCGATGCCCCAGAACAGCTGCCAGGAGTTCGCGCCGTCGATGCGCGCGGCCTGGATGAGCTCGTCGCTCACGGTCGTCGCCATGTGCTGGCGCATCCAGAAGATGCCGAAGGCGCTCGCGAGGCCCGGCACGATGATCGCCTGCAGCGTGTCCACCCAGCCGAGCCCCGACACGATGAGGTACTGCGGGATCACGCTCAGCTGCGCCGGCACCGTCATCGTCAGGAGCACGATGAGGAACAGCAGGTTCCGGCCCGGGAAGTGCAGCTTGGCGAACGCGAAGCCCGCCATGGCGCAGAGGATGGCCGAGAGCACGGCCACCGACAGCGACACGAACGCGCTGTTGATCAGCGAGGCGACGAACGGAACGGTCTCGAACACCTTCGCCGCGACGGTGAAGAAGTTGCCGCCCGGGTACAGGCGCGGCGGAATCGACGTCACGGCCGTGGCTCCGACCGACGCGACGACGAGCATGTAGTAGAGCGGGAACACCGACACGAGCACGGCGATGCCGAGGAGGACGTAGACGCGCCAGCCGACTCCCCCGCCCTTACCGCGGCGCCTGGGGAGCGCGGAGCGCGTCGCAACGGGAGCCGCGACGGCCTGCGGGACGGCCTGGTCGATCACATCGGACATCAGCGGGCCTTTCTCGTGCGGGTGGAGAGGTAGAAGTTGAGGAGCGACACCACGACGACGATCACGAACAGCACGACGCCGATCGCGGAGCCGTAGCCGAACTTGAACTGACCGAAGCCCTGCTCGTAGAGGAAGAGGGCGAGCGTCTGGCACTGGCGGCCGGCCCCACAGGTGAGTCCCGACTCGGGCGACGCGAGCAGCGGCTCAGTGAAGATCTGCAGGCCGCCGATGGTGGACATGATCACGGTGAAGATGATGATCGGGCGCAGGGCGGGGATCGTGAGGTGGCGGAACTGCTGCCAGCTGGATGCGCCGTCGACGGAGGCCGCCTCGAACATCTCGCGCGGCAGCGCCTGCAGGCCGGCCAGGTAGAGCAGCGTGTTGTACCCGAACCAGCGCCACATGACCATGGCGGAGATCAGGATCCAGGAGCCGTAGTTCGTCGCCAGGAAGTTGATCGACGGCAGCCCGAACAGGCCGAGGACCCAGTTGATGAGACCGAAGTTCTTGTCGAAGATCTGCGCGAACACGATCGCGGTCGCGGCGACGGAGGTGATGTAGGGCACCAGAAGCGCCATGCGGAAGAAGTTCGCCCACCGCAGTCGCGCGTGGTTCAGCAGGTGCGCGAGGAAGAGAGCCAGGAGCAGCTGTGGAATCGTCGAGATGAGGAAGATCGCGAAGGTGTTGAGCAGCGCATTCCAGAACCGGCCGTCGGCGAACAGCGACTCGAAGTTCTTGAGGCCGACGAAGGTTTGCTCACCGATGGGGTTCCAGTCGAACAGCGAGACGTAGAACGTGAAGAGCAGGGGGAAGAGTCCGAAGACGATGAAGATGATGAAGAAGGGCGCGACGTACGCGTAGGGGGCGATCCGCTCGGCGAGCGAGTTCTGGATCCGCCTGGCCTTCTGGATCGGTGCTTTGGGTGCTTTACGGGCTTTGCCCGAACTGCGGGGGCGGGTGGCTGTCGCCGTTGACATGGGGTACCTCCGTCGGTGGGGTGGCCCGGCGCGGTCCGCGCCGGGCCACCGGGGTGGGTGGAGCGATCAGTCGCCGATGGCCTCCTTGGCCTTCTCCAGACCGGTCGTCCATGCCTTGTCGGAGGTGACGTTGCCCGCCTCGAGCTCGACGAGGGTGTTCAGCAGGGCGCCGTTGATCGGCGTCGTGTCGGGCCCGTTGTAGAACGACGGGAACTTCTCGACCGACGTGGCCATGACCTCGCCGATCTTCGAGTCGCCGAAGAACGGGTCGGTGTAGGCGCGGACGGCCTCGCTCGCCACGGCCTCGGACGCCGCCGGGAAGGTGCCCGACTTCTTGAAGTGGTCCTCCTGGCCCTCGGCCGACATCATCGTCTCGATGTACTGCCAGGCGGCCTCGGGGTTCTTGGCGCGCGCCGGGATGGCGATGACGCTGCCGCCCCAGTTGCCGCCCACCCCGGGCACCGTGGTGACGCGCCAGTTGCCGGCCGTGTCGGGGGCGTCGGTCTTGATGCCGGAGAGGATCCACGACGGGGCGACGGTCACCGCGAAGGCGCCGTTGGCGCGGCCCGGGGCCCAGCCGGAGGACCAGGCGGCGATGCCGGCGCTGATGCCGGCGTCCTTGGTGTCGACGGCGACCTGGAAGGCGTCCTTCACCTGCGGGTTCTTGTCGTACACGAGCTCACCGTCCGGCGAGTAGTACTTCTCGCTGACCTGGTTGACGGTGGAGAAGAACACGCTGGTCTCGATGTTGTCGACGAAGGGCTTGCCCGTGGCGGCGGTGTACTTCTTGCCCATCTCGATGAAGGCGTCCCAGTCGCTCCACATCGCGGCCACCTCGTCGGGCTCGGTGGGCAGACCGGCCTGCTCGAACAGGTCGGCGCGGTAGGCGAAGCCGAGTCCGCCGACGTCCGTCGGGATGCCGACGACCGAGCCGTCTTCCGCGGTTGCGGCGGACGCTGCCCAGGGCAGGTAGCCGTCGGCGACGTCGTCACCGCCGAGGGTGCGGAGGTCGACGAAGTTCGAGCTGTTCGCCACGAACTGCGGCAGGTCGTCGTTCTGGATCATGACGAGGTCCGGCACCTTGCCGCCCGCGAGGGCGGCGGTCAGGGCCGTCGCGGTCTCGGTGGTGCTGCCGACCTCGGTGAGCTTGACCTTCGCGTCGGGCTGCTTCTCGAGGTACTCCTTGACGCCGTCCTTCGCGTTGATCCCGGTGAAGGACCAGAAGGCGACCTCGGCGTTCGGGTCGTCACTCGATGCGCCGCCGCCGGATGAGCATCCGGTCAGGGCGAGGGCGATTGCTGCTGCTGCGGCGGTTACGGCCGTCACGCTTTTTTTCACGAAAATTCCTCTTCTTTGGGGACTCGCCGGGGTGTTCTCGATGATCGGGGACGCGCCCCAGAGAACGATCTCTGGCGCAAAGGTAGCCTGCAGTTCCCGCGAAACACAAGAGGACGCGGCGAAACGTTCTTATCGCGAGATGACCGCACTCTCGGCTAGGATCGTCAAAAGTTTCGCAACAACGCTGTTCCGTTCCCCGAACCGCTCCTTGTCTCGCGACAATGGGGTGGTCGACCGCCGCCCGTCCGTCCCGCCGGGGCCGAGGCCGGCGCTCCCCTCGGCGCTCTCGAGAAGGATGCACAATGACCCGACCCACGCTCGTCGATGTCGCACGCGCGGCGGGCGTCTCCCGCGCCACGGCAGCACGCGTGCTCGCGGGCGGATCGAGAGTCGACGTGCGGATGTCTGCCGCAGTCGAGGTCGCCGCCAAGCAGCTGGGATACGAGGCCAACAGCGCGGCGCGAATGCTGCGTGGGGGCCGCGCGGGAGCGATCGCGCTCATCGTCGCGTTCAACGAACTGGACAGCCTGGGCGGGACGTTCTTCACCTCGGTACTCAAGGGCGCAGCGAAGGGCCTGTACGACGGCGAGGTACAGCCCGTCCTGCTCCCGGCGGATCAGGACGACAGCGATCGCATTCCGCGGTTCCTGCGTTCCCGCGCGGTGGACGGCGCGATCATCATCCTCCAGCACGAGATCACGCACCTCGCCCAGGCGCTCGTCGACTCCCCCGTGCCGATCGCCTGGGTGGGGCGGCCGCGGATCGAGCTCGCCCCGCACGCGATCGTCGTGGACTCGGACAACTATGCCGGTGGGCGGCTTGCCGCTCGCGCCCTGGTCGAGGCGGGCCGACGCCGGCTCGCCATCATCGCCGGTCCCCACGACATGGAGCCGGCCCGGGACAGGATCCGGGGCTGGCGTGACGAGCTCGCGGAACTCGGCGTCGACCGCGGGCCCACCGCGTACGGCGAGTTCACGCTCGAGAGCGGCTCCGTCGCGATGGCGCAGCTCCTGCAGGGGCACGGCGACATCGACGGGGTCTTCGCCTCGTCCGACCTGATGGCGAACGGAGCGATCCGGGTGCTGCAGGCCTCAGGTCGCCGGGTCCCGTCGGACGTCTCCGTCATCGGCTTCGACGACGTCGTCATCGCGACGACCTCCGACCCTTCGCTGACCACGATCCGGCAGCCGCTGGAGGACATGGGCCGAGTGGCCGCCGAGACGGTCGTCGCGGTCGTGCAGGGACGCGACGTGGACCGGCAGCCCATCCTGCCGACGACGCTGGTCCGGCGGGAGTCGGTCTGACCCGGGACTGATCAGCCGGAGGATCCCCTGCGGCCCTGGGGCGGAGGTGCGACGGAGTCGCGGCGGATCAGGCGCGTCTCGAGGTCCACCCGCGTCGCGCTCGACGACACGGGACGGGTGTTCCGACGCGCCTGATGCAGCATCCGGAAGGCGGCCCCGCCCATCGCCGCCATGGGCTGCTGGACCGTGGTGAGGGGCGGCGTCGCCCAGGCCGACTCCTGCACGTCGTCGAAGCCGACGACGCTGACGTCCTCGGGGATCCGCAGTCCGGCGTTGCTCACGGCCTCGTAGACGCCCATGGCCATGAAGTCGGAGCACGCGAAGAAGGCGGTCGGCCGCTCGGTGCCGTCCGTCAGCATCGCCGTCGTCGCAGCCTTGGCTCGATCCCTGTCCCAGTCGCAGAAGGCCATCCGGTTGCGCGGCACGTCGAGCCCCGCGCCGCGCAGGGCGGTCAGGAAGCCGTCGGTGCGCGCGTTGTTGTAGAGGTGCGTCCGGGCGCCGCCCACGATCCCGATCCTCGTGTGCCCCGCAGCCAGCAGGTGCTCCGCCGCCATCCGGCCACCGTCCCAGTTGGTCGCTCCGACGCTGGAGACGTCCGCCGGAGGACGGGTGGTCGGGTCGACGACCACGACCGGGATGCCGGCGCTCGTCAGCAGATGCAGTTGCGCCGCGGTCGCCTCGACCAGGACGACGATGACACCCAGGGTCGGTCGCCGAAGGAGCCGGCTGACCCAGCCACCGTCCTGTCGGGCGACGGTGAGCACCAGGTCGACGCCTGCGACGGACGCCTCCTCCTCGATGCCGCCGAGGACCGGACCCATCCAGCTGCCGCCGATGTGACCGAGCACGACGTCGACGATGCTTGCGGCGTGCGGATCCTCGACCGCGGACTGCATCCTCGGCCGGCGGCGGTAGCCGAGCTCGTAGGCCGCCTGCATGACGCGGGCCCTCGTCGCCTCCGAGACGTCCGTGCCGCCGTTCAACACCTTCGACACGGTCGGCACGCTCGTCGCGGCACGCTCGGCGATGCGGGCCATGGTGGGCTTGCCCGGGGCACCTGCGCTCTTCACTCGACCACCGTAACGCACCGCCACTTGCGCAAGGCTTCTCCGCTCGCTCGCCCTTTCGACGCCGCTGATGCCCGTGTCACCGGCGGAGCTCACGGTCGCGGACCGGACGGGCGCCACGGACGGGATCGCAGCTTGCGCAAACGTCGCGGGCTTCCATGCGACGCCTCGGAGTGCTTCCCCGTGTCCGCGCGAGACCTGTCCGGTCAGTCCGCGTCCGGTCGGCGGACCAGGTGAACGACCACCGGTTCCGCACCGACCTCGAGGAGCGTCTCCTCCTCGGACCCCCCGGTGAACCGGAAGGAGGACCGTGCCCGGAGGCGCACGAGCTTCTCTGGGCGCAGCCAGCCGGCATCCGGGCGCCTGCGTAGCAGGGCCACGGCGCCGTCCTCGTCCCACGACAGGCGGTCGACGACGATCCCGCCTCGCGCGGCGAGTCCGGTGATGGAGCCCCTCGCACCCCAGGCGTCGGGCAGTGCGGGGAACAGGGTGACGGACTGCAGGTCGGAGGCGACGAGCATCGCCGCCACGAGCGCGGGGAAGCCGCCGCTCGCATCGAGGTTGAAGATCCGGCCTGCGTCGTGGGTCGTGGTGAGGGCGGGGCGCCAGTGCTTGACGGCGAGCCACTCTGCGCAGGTGAGGGCCGACTCCGCGTCGCCGAGCGCCGCCGCGGCGAGCCCGAGCTGCACGAGACCGAAGGCCATCTCCATGCGGCCGGGGGGTGCCGTCGGGTCCTCGGCCCGCCAGGCGATCTTCCGGGCGATGGTCGTCGCCGCAGCCTGCCGGAGGGAGCGCGCGGCCTCCGTGTCGCCGAGGAACGCGGGGTCCGGCTCGTACCAGAGCGGATACAGCTGCGAGGCGTGGCGGTGCGCGTGGTTCTCGGGCCAGGCCTCATCGATCCACTCGGCCAGGCTCCCGTCGGACGCGACGCGGTACGGCGGAAGGCCGGCGACGACCCGGTCCCATCGATCGTCCAGCCCGTGATCGCCTCGCGCGTCCGCCAGCAGGCGGGCGCACCTCGCCGCGTCGCGCAGGATGGCGACGTCCATGGTCGGGTCGCTCGTGATCGGCGACCCGTCAGGAATCGGCGCGTTCTCGGGCGAGTACCCGGGCACCAGGTGCCGTACGCCGTCGCTCACGACCGTTGCGGTCTCGGCGAACTCGAGCACCCCGGTCACGAGCGCCCACAGTTCGTCGTCCACGATGGTGCGATCGCCGGTCGTGGACACCAGATCGGCGGCGAAGCGCAGCACCCATCCCCCGCAGCCCACCCAGAAGATGTGCGGGTAGGACGGCACGAAGTGGTTCGCGCTCCCGCTGTCCGACATCCGCGCGGGCAGCAGCATGCCCTCCGCGCCGAAGATGTTCCGGGCGTTGGCTCGGTAGTCCTCCAGGTGAGGCAGCACGAGCCGGAGCAGCGATCGGGCCAGCTCGGGGGTGCCGGTGGGGATGAGGCCGGCCATGCCGCCGTTCTGCACGTTCCCGTTCATCGTGTAGTCGGCGGACCAGGCGGGCGTCCAGGTGCCCTGCCACACGCCCTGAAGGGTGGGCGGAAGCAGCCCGGTCGAGCTGATGGCGTTCGCGCGTCCCGAGAGGTAGGCGATCTCCGCGACCCTGCGCCGCAGTGCGGCGTCTCCGCGGCGGGCGCCACGCCAGATCTCGTCCGTCGTCATCGAGGACCGATCCGCGCCGAGGGTGAGCACGGAGCGACGGAGGAGCTCGCCGTGGGACGCCGCCTGGCCGGCGCGAAGGTCCTCCCAGTCCGCCCCGGTCGCCGTGGCCGGCGCGCCCGCCGCGTTCGCACTCGTGGTGGGGGTCGGGGTTGCAGTGGTCGCCGACCGGGACGCCACGGCCACCGTCGCGGTGACCAGGGCCCGCCCGCCCGCCGGCACCTGCACGACCGTCGTGAGATGTGCACCGGACTCGTGCAGCGTCCACTCTCCCCCGCTCTCGACGTCCGTCGTCGCGGAGATGGCCGCGTCCTCGCCGCCGGCCGACGCCACGACGCGACCCACCGCGCCGGGCACGAGCGAGCTCTGCACGACGCCGGAGTAGTCGGGGGCGCCGGTCACGGCGCTGGCCGCGGCCTCGTGCGAGAGGCCGAGGTCGACCGTTGCGGTGATCGCCCGCTCCGACTCCAGTGCCAGGCACACGGTCTCCCCATCCCGGGGGGCGACGGCGCGGAGCCGCACCCTGCCGCCCTCGGGGTGCTCCCACTCGACCGCTATCTCTCCGTGCTCCAGGTCGATGCTCCGGCGAACGGGCGCGTCGTCACCGGCCTCCGTCCGCACGACGAGCGTCGCGCAGATGCCGAGCGGGTTCGTCCAGATGAGGCCGTCGCCGTACCCGGACGCCGCGGCGCCCCGCATCATGAGGTCGCCGGCGCGAGATCCGTCGCCGTCGAGGACGGCGCGGCGGATCTCCTGCAGCTCCGGCGCGATCAGCGGGGCGGGCGGCGTGGGATTCGCCGGCAGGAAGAAGAGCTCGTGCGAGAGGGAGACCGTCTGCACGCCGGCGGGGCCGAAGACCAGCGCGCCGACGCGTCCGCTCCCGGTGATCGCGCCGTCCTCCCAGGTGGGCGACGGGGAGTCGGTCTCGAACGGACCGAGGAAGTCCTCGGAGGAATGCCCGGCCACCTTCTCGGGGACGGTTGCTCGGCTCGTGCCGGCGGGTGTCGAACTCATGATGCGGTGGCCCTTCCTCGGGTGCTCGTCATGGATCGTAGACGCTCGGTCGGTCGTCCCCGGAAGACGAGCTACCCCATCGCCTGCAGGATGCGTTCTCCCACGACGGGCGCGAGCGTCCGCGCGAAGGTGGCCGTCATGTGGTGGGTGTCGAAGTAGGCGACGAGCCCGCCGATGAGGGTGTGGCACTCCTGGTCGTCGCAGAACACGTCGTCGATGTCGATGGCGGTCACCGTGCCGGAGGCCGCCGCGGCGAGCAGCACGGGGTCCGCCGCCCGCGGGAGGCCCGCTCCGGCGAGCGGGGTGGCGCACGGGTCGTCCTCGTCGAGATGCTGCGCGATGCAGTCCGGAACGTTGACGTTTCCCGCGTTCGGCACGTCGCGGAGCGCGATCACCTTCTTGCCGGCCGCGTCGAGCCGGGCCCACGCCTGCTCGAAGTCGGCCGGGGTCACCGGTCGGCCGAAGCCGTTGCTCGCCGGTGCGGAGTAGCCCTGGGTGAAGTTGGTGAAGACGGCGGCCTCGATCGCGGGATCCGCCGCGACGGTGTCCAGCACGGCATTGCCCCAGCGGGCGCAGCTCTCGTTGCCCGCCGCGGTGCCGTAATCCCGGGGGCCGACCCCGCTCGCCCCGGTTCCCGCGCACCACGTCTTGACGTAGGTGAGGATCTTGACCCCGTTGTCCCGGCCGTAGAGGTCGAGCGCTTCGAGGAAGGCCCCTGCGTGGGAGTCGCCGATGAGCGCGATCGTCCGGGACGGCTCTGTGGTGTCACCGACGGTGCAGCTGAGGATGGCGGCCTCCTCGAGCGTCTGCTTGCACTCGTCCGTCATCTGCACGCCCCTGCCGATGTCGCCGGCGGCCACCATCGGATTGGTGAGCCCGTTGGGCGCGTGCGGGTCGGCGCAGCCGGAGACGACGGCCATGGCACCCGCGCACGCCCGGTCCTGCTCGAGCTGCTGCTCGGCGGCGACGGCGGCGGCGGCGATGTCCTGGCCGGTGCGCACGTATCCCGTTCCGGTGACACCGACGACCATCAGCGTCGCGGTCACGGTCGCGGTCAGCGTCACCCGCGCCGGACGGGCGGTCAGCACCCTCGCGTTGCGCACGGGATCCTCCACCAGCACCTTCGTCACCCACGCCAGCAGGAAGCTGGCCGCGAGGATCAGGAGGGAGCTGCGGAGTCCGAGGTCGTGTCCGAGCGCATAGGGAGCGATGACGAGCAGCGGCCAGTGCCACAGGTAGAGCGAGTACGAGACGTCACCCACCCACTGCACGGGACGCAGGCGCATCAGGGCGCTCGGACCCCATGCGATGCGCGGCGTTCCGGCCCAGATGACAGCCAGAGCACCCAGCACGGGCAGCAACGCGGCCCAGCCGGGGAACGGCGTCTCGGCGGTGAACGCGAGCACGGTGACGGCGAGTGCGGCGATGCCGAGCCAGCTGACGACCGCCCTGACGGCGGGCCTGTCCACGCGCTCCGCCGACGCCACGAGCGCGAGGATGCCGCCGGCGCCGAACTCCCAGGCCCGGCTCTGGGTGACGAAGTAGGCCGCCGCGGGATCGTTCGCGACGCCGGCGACCGAGGAGGCGAATGAGGCCGCGGTGAGCAGGACGAGCACCACCGCGATCGACCGCCGCGCGGGAACGGCGGGGTACCGCCGGCTGAGCGCAAGCAGGAGCACGATCACGATCGGCCAGAGGATGTAGAACTGCTCCTCGACCGAGAGGGACCAGAAGTGCTGCACGGCGGACGGATCGTTCTCCGCACCGAGATAGTCGACCGCGTCGAGGGACAGCACCCAGTTCTGCACGTACACGGCGGAAGCGGCGATCTCCTTGAACCACTGCTGCCACAGCGTGGTGGGAACCCAGAGGACGGTGGCCACGCCGGTGACCACGAGGACGACAAGGCTGGCCGGAAGCAGCCGCCTGGCCCGCTTGGCCCAGAACCGGGTCAACGAGACCCGGCCGTTGCGCTCGATGTCCCGGAGCAGGTGACCGATGATCAGGAAGCCGCTGATCGCGAAGAACACGTCCACCCCGACGTAGCCGCCGGGAAGACGGCCGGGCCAAAGGTGGTAGAGCACGACCGCAAGCACGGCGAACGCCCGGAGTGCCTGGATCTCCGCACGCATGGGCGGGCGTCCGGTGCTCGGGCGTGATGCGTCAGAAATCGGTCGCTCCTGTCGAGGTGTGCCGCCTCCACGCAGGTGTTCGACCTGGAGGATGCGGCAAGCCGGCGTGGATCCTCGAGGACCGACCGAGCGGAAAACTCGGCTCGACAGGCCCCACCAGCCCTCGA
Organism: Planctomonas deserti; assembly: GCF_003067705.1. GTDB lineage: Bacteria > Actinomycetota > Actinomycetes > Actinomycetales > Microbacteriaceae > Planctomonas > Planctomonas deserti. The sequence continues at coordinate 447,532 of NZ_QANL01000003.1, read as the reverse complement.
ATGCCCCCGCGTCGATCCTATGCACGCCCCCGCACAGCACCGATTGACACTCCGGCGGGTGCCGAAAAGGGGTGTGCGGAATCTCCTCCGCGCGTCCGCGCTCCCCTCGCCCCGGTCAGCGCGCGAGCGTCTCGCTCGGGTGGGGTGCGCAACACAGGCCACGCGTTTCCGAACGCAGGCTCCCTGGCAGCGGCGATAGGCCGTTCCCGGCACGAGCCGCGTCCGGCGAATCACGTAAACCTGCGTTGTGTACGGGCGGAGCCTGTATTGCTACCGGCCGTACGGCGACCGGAACGCAATTCAGGAGAGATCCGGCTGCCGGGCCATCGCGACTTAGCAGAATCGGGTCACCCACCCACGCAACTCAGCAGATACGGGTCACCTGGCGACGCAACTCAGCAGAATCGGGTTACCTGCCGACGCAACTCAGCAGAATCGGGTCACCTGCCGACGCAACTCAGCAGAATCGGGCCGACCATCGGCGCGTCCTGCCCCTGGAACGGCGTGTCGCCCGGGATCCGCTGAATTGCGTCGATGCCCGTACCCCTGCCCAGGCAGGAGACGATCAGCAGTACGTCCGGCGCGCGGTCCACGTCCGTGTCGCCCGGGATCTGCTGAATCGCGTCGATGCCCGTACCCCTGCCCAGGCAGGAGACGATCAGCAACACGTCCGGCGCGCGGTTCACCTCCGTGTCGGCGGCCTCGAGATGGATGCGTGCTCGCTCGTCGAAGGGGCTGACGCAGGCGTCGGCCCGGGCGAAGCTTGACCCGGACCGACGCCCGACAAGATCGACGCCTACGGGGTCGGCGATCCGCCGTTCACGTTGAGGGTCTCCCCGATCACGTAGCTCGACTCGCCCGACGCCAGGAACACGTAGGCGGGGGCGAGCTCGGCGGGCTGACCCCAGCGGCCGAGCGGGGTGCCCGAGCCGACCTCGGGCAGGTCCTCGGGAGGCTGTCCGCCCGCGGTCTGCAGCGGCGTCCAGATCGGGCCCGGCGCGACCGCGTTCACGCGGATCCCCTTCGGGGCCAGCTGCTGAGCGAGGCCCTTCGTGAAGTTGTTGATCGCGGCCTTGGTGGAGGCGTAGTCGACGAGGGTCTCCGACGGCGCGTACGCCTGGATGGACGTGGTGTTGATGATCGCGGAGCCCGGCTGCAGGTGCGGCAGGGCGGCCTTGGTAATCCAGAACATCGCGTACACGTTGGTCTTGTACGTCTCGTCGAACTGCTCGTCGGTGATGTCGAGCAGGTCGGACTGGTTCTGCTGCTTGCCGGCGTTGTTGACGAGGATGTCCAATCCGCCCAGTCCCTCGACGGCGGCGTCGACGAGCTCCCGGCAGAATTCCGCCGAGGTGATGTCGCCGGGCAGTGCGACGGCGGTGCGGCCGGCCTCCTCGATGAGAGCGACGACCTCGCGCGCGTCCTCCTCCTCCTCAGGCAGGTAGGAGAGGGCGACATCCGCTCCCTCACGGGCGAAGGCGATCGCGACGGCCGCGCCGATGCCGGAGTCACCGCCGGTCACGAGGGCCTTGCGCCCCTCGAGGCGCCCCGCCCCGCGATACGTCTTCTCGCCGCGGTCGGCTTTTTCCTCGAGGTTCGCGTCGAGGCCCGCACCATCCTGGTACTGGACGGGCGCCTCGAAGTTCGAGTACTTCTTGCTCGGGTCTTCAAAGGTGTACTGGTCGGTGGACATGGTCTCCCTCAGGTAGTCGGTATGCCTACGTTTCGAGCCTAGGCACGGTTTCCCGTCGACGCGGGGGCTTGCCACGGCGGCGACCGCGTGAGTGAGATCCTGGACGGCTATCGGTGACCGGCGCCCGCGAGGAGGTCCGCGGAGATGGTCTGGAGGTGGGCCAGGACGGCCCGCACGCTCGCCCGCTCGAGGGCCTCGGGCCGGGCGAGGCAGTCGATGTGCCTGCCGAGTCCCGGCAGCTGCAACGGCCGGAGGACCAGCTCGGGGCGCCTGTGCAGGTCGTTCGTGTGGCGCGGCAGGAGCGCCACCCCGTTTCCGGCCGCGACGACGGCGGCGGCGACGGAGAAGTCATTGATGCGGTGGCGGATCCGCGCCTCGAGCCCGCCGATGGTGGCGATGACGCTGACGGCCTGTTCGAGCGGGAAGCCCTCGTGCACCGCGACCCAGTCCTCATCCCGCAGGTCCTCGGGAGCGATGCTCGCGCGTTCGGCCAGCGGGTGGTCGCGTCGAAGGGCGATGTCGAGAGGCTCGAAGAGGAGGGGCTCCGCCCGCACCCAGGAGGGCCACTTCCGACTGCCGGCAAGGCGGTGCGCGATGACGAGGTCGTGATCCGCGGTCAGCCCGGGGAAGTCGGTCTGCGCAACGTCGAAGTCCGTCAGCGCCACGTCCGGCTGCCGACCTTCCCAGCCTCTCGCGACGGCCGCGAGGAGCGGTCCGAACATGGCCAGCCCCGCGCTGTGGAAGGCGGCGACCGACACGGTCCCGGCCGCGCCCGCCTCGAAGTCCGCGATCGACTGCTCGGCCCGTTCGAGCGCGACCTCCACGCCGATCGCCGCCGCGGCGAGCGCGCGACCCGCCGCCGTGAGGGCTGTTCGGCGTCCGTCCCGGTACGTCAGTGGCGTGTCCGTGTGGCGTTGCAGCGCGCTGATCTGCTGGGACACCGACGAGGGCGTCACGTGCAGAGCCGCCGCGACCGCGGCGATGCTGCCCCGCTCCCCCAGCTCGCGGAGCGCTCGCAACTGCCCCAGTTCCATAAGTCATAACTTACCCGTTGAGGTAGGAATCGGTGTCTTGTCTTACCCTTCCGAGCGACCGACGATGGGCCGTGCTCACTTTCCTCGCCCGGTCCCGAGTCGATCTGCTCCTTCTTCTGGTCGCCGCGTCCTGGGGGTCCACCTACCTCGCCGCGAAGGAACTGGTGTCGGACGGCTCCGTGGTGGCACTGCTCGCTGCGCGGATGACCCTCGCCGCCGCCATCCTCGCCGTCCTCGTCGCGCTGCGGAGAAGCCGGATCACCCCCGCCGAGTGGCGCGTCGGCGGGACCCTCGGAGCCCTGCTCGCCGCAGTATTCGCGCTCGAGACGTTCGGGATCGCCCACACGTCGGCCACCAATGCCGGCCTGATCATCAGCCTGACGATCGTGTTCACCCCGCTCCTGGAGTCCGCGGTCACGAGGCGACGGCTGCCGCGCTGGTTCCTCCTGGCGTGCGCCACCGCCGTCGGAGGGGTGGCGCTGCTGGCCGGTAACGGAGCGCTCCGCCCTCCAGCGCTGGGTGACCTGCTCATCCTGGCGGCGGCGATCGTGCGCGCGGTCCACGTCACGACGATGCACAGGCTGACGGGGCGGCAGTCGATGGACTCGCTGCGTCTGACGACCGTGCAGCTCGGCACCTGCGCGGCCGTGTTCGCGGCAGCGTCGCTGTTTTACGGGGTTCCGGTGCCCGTCTATATGGCCGGTCTCGGCCTCGGCGGCGGCATGCTCTTCCTCTATCTGGTCCTGGTCTGCACCGTGTTCGCCTTCCTTGTGCAGACGTTAGCGGTGCGCCGCACCTCGCCCTCGAGGGTGAGCCTCCTCCTCGGCACCGAACCCGTGTGGGCGGCGGTGGTCGGGGTCACGCTCGCAAACGACGTCGTGACGCTCCCCGGGTACGTCGGGATCATCCTGATCCTCGCGGGGACGGCCTGGGGTCGCACCCTCGAGCAGCGCGCCTCGGAGCGCGTGGTGATCCCCGACCCTGACGGGATTCCACAGCCGGAGGCACCCGGGACCGCGAAAGTGATGTGAGGATACGAGGTACCGGATCCCTGCCGTCGTGTCCTACGCCCTCGGGTCGGTCCCGATGGCGGCGCCGACGCTGTTCTTGTTCGTGCGCACCCGCGCTACCGCTGGTCAGGCTCAGGGCCTGTCACGGCCTCCAGGAGCGTTTGAGCGGCAGGCGCCTCCTCAGTCGTGCGTCGCGACGATCGTGTAGGTGGTCGGGAGCCGGTCGCGCTCGTCCTCCGGCCAGGCCCACGAGCCGTCGCCGGTCGGTTCCATCCGCTGACTGAACCGCCACGGCAGGGTGCGGCCCTCGTCGAGGCGGCGAATGCGCAGGCCTGCGCCGAGCAGGGCGTTCACGATCTCGGACAGCGGGTGCGGCCATTCGTAGGTGCGGGGGTGTGCCACTGTTCCCTCTCCCACGTAGGTGCCGGGATCGTCCCACTCCTGCGCTGTACCGTCGGGGAAGTACCGGTATCGCGTGACCAGTTCGGCGGCATCCTCATCGAGCGCGTACAGCGCGGGGTGCCCGTCGCGGATGTAGAAGACCCCGCCCGGCCGGAGTAGCGCTGCCACCTGGGCGGCCCAGCGGTCGAGGTCGGCGAGCCAGCAGATCGTGCCGATGCTGGTGTAGACGACGTCGAAGTCGCCGGGCACCGACGCTCGCGCATCCAGCACGTCCGTCTCGACCCACGTCACCTCCAGGCCGAGCCGCTCGGCGAGCGCCGCCGCGGAGGCGAGGGCCGGGCGGGAGAAGTCGACGCCCGTCACCCGCGCCCCTTCCCGAGCGAGGGACACCGTGTCCGTGCCGATGTGGCACTGCAGGTGACAGACGTCGAGACCGGCAAGAGAGCCGCCCGGCAGCCACGGCGTGAGGGCCGGAAGGTCGTCGCGGACCACGTCCGATCGGTGGTCGGGGTCGGCGAAGGCTTCCACGCCGTAGGCGCCCTCGTGGATGGGCACCCGATCGTCCCAGTTCGCGCGGTTCGCCTCGCGCGCATGCTCCCAGTCGATGTCCACATGGTCGCTGCCCATGCGCAGGACCCTAGCGGCGCCACGGAACGGGTGGAAGTTGATCGTCCCGGGATTTCCTCTCAGTGGAATACCGGCTCACGAGTGGCCGTTCCCCAGAGGGTGCACCCACGGCACACCCCTCACGAATCGGAGACCAACGCCATGACTCACTCCATGACCTCGCTCGGCGCCTCGGAGCTGTCCGTCTTCCCGCTCAACCTCGGCGGGAACGTGTTCGGCTGGACGGCGGACCGCGACACGTCGTTCGACATCCTCGACCGGTACAGCGCGGCGGGCGGCAACTTCGTCGACACCGCGGACGGCTACTCCTCGTGGGTGCCCGGCAACACGGGTGGCGAGTCGGAGCGGATCATCGGCGAGTGGCAGCAGTCGCGGGGGAACCGGGACGGCCTCGTCATCGCGACCAAGGTGAGCCAGCACCCGGACTTCCCCGGCCTCGCCGCCGCCAACATCGCCGCGGCGGCGGACGCCTCCCTCGAGCGACTGGGCACGGACCGCATCGACCTCTACTACGCCCACTTCGACGACGCATCCGTGCCCCTCGAGGAGACGGCGACCGCGCTCTCCGCGCTCGTCGACGCCGGCAAGGTGCGCTACATCGGAATCTCCAACTACAGCGCCACCCGCATCGCCGAGTGGTTCGCGATCGTCGAGGCGAAGGGCCTGCACCGTCCCGTCGCCCTGCAGCCCCACTACAACCTGGTCGAGCGCGGGTACGAGGGTGAGCTCCGCTCCATCGCGGAGCGGGAGAACCTCGCCGTGCTCCCGTACTACTCGCTGGCCTCCGGCTTCCTCACCGGCAAGTACCGGGAGGGAGCGAGCGTCGACAGCCCGCGCGCCGGCGGTGCTCAGGCGTACCTCGCGCAGCACGCGGCGCTTCTGCCCGTGCTCGACGAGGTGGCGGCCGCGCACGGCGTCTCCGTTGCGACGGTCTCCCTCGCCTGGCTCCGCTCGCAGCCGACGGTCGTCGCCCCCATCGCGAGCGCCCGCACGGTCGAGCAGCTGCCCGACCTGATCGCCTCGGCCACGCTCGACCTGTCCGCGGACGAGTTGAGCGCGCTCTCCGACGCGTCCCTCGGCGTGCCCGCCACGGCCTAGGCCCCGCTCGGCCGGGCCGCGCCCTGCGGGGTCGGCCCGGCCCCGGAGCGCGCGGCGGGAGGAGCCGTCCTCGGCCGGCAACCTGAGAATCAGCACGGCGGGACGAATTCCGGAGCCCATAGGCTCTTGTGTCATGGACGATCCTCCCTCACACATGCCATCGCCCCTCCCGACCCTGACCGCTTCTGTGGTCGACACCGGTGAGGAGGGGCTCCATGAATGAGTGGGTTCTGCTCGCCATCGGCCTCGTCCTCACGGTGGGCACCGGATTCTTCGTCGCCAGCGAGTTCTCCCTGGTCAACCTCGACCGCAGCGATCTCGAGGCGCGCCAGTCCCGGGGCGAGAAGCGCCTCGGCCCGACGATCAAAGCTCTGCGCATCACGTCGACTCATCTGTCCGGGGCGCAGCTCGGCATCACGCTCACGACCCTGCTCACGGGGTACACCTTCGAGCCCGCGATCAGCTCACTGCTCGAGTCCCCTCTCACCGGCCTCGGCATCCCCGAGGCAGTGGTGCCCGGCATCGGTGCCGTCGCCGGCATCGCCCTGGCCACGCTGTTCTCCATGGTCATCGGTGAGCTCGTGCCCAAGAACTTCGCCCTCGCCCTGCCTCTGGCCACGGCCAAGTTCGTCGTTCCGTTCCAGGCCGCCTTCACGACCGTCTTCAAGCCTGTGATCCTGCTCTTCAACAACACCGCGAATGCGGTCATCCGGAAGATGGGGATCGAACCCAAGGAGGAGCTCTCCGGTGCGCGGTCGGCCGAGGAGCTCAGCTCGCTCGTGCGCAGGTCCGCCCTGGAGGGCCTGCTCGACGACGACCACGCGACGCTGCTCGGCCGCACGCTCGCCTTTTCCGATCACACGGCCGGCGACGTCATGACACCGAGGGTGCGGATGACGACGGTGCGCCTCACCGATTCGGCCGAGGACGTCGTCGAGACGTCGCTCGCCAGCGGCTTCTCCCGCTTCCCGGTCATCGGGGAGGACAGCGACGACGTCGCCGGCGTGGTCCACATCAAGCAGGCGTTCGCCCTCCCTCCCGAGGAGCGGGCGGGCGTGAGCGTGTCGGCCCTGGTGTCGGACGCGCGCTTCGTGCCGGAATCGATGGGCACGGACACGCTTCTCGGACTCCTGCGACGTGAGGGCTACCAGATCGCGATCGTCGCGGACGAGTTCGGCGGTACCGCCGGCCTGGTCACCCTGGAGGACCTCGTCGAGGAGCTCGTCGGCGAGCTCGAGGATGAACACGACCGGGCCCGGGTTGGAATCGTCCGCTCTAAGGGCACGGTCGTCTTCGACGCGTCGCTGCGGCCGGACGAGCTCCTTGAGCGGGCCGGGGTCCGCGTCCCCGACGAAGGCGACTACGAGACCGTCGCCGGCTTCGCCATGGAGAAGCTGGACCGCCTGCCCGAGATCGGCGACGAGGTGGGAATCGACACGGGCACCCTGCGCATCGAACGGGTCGTCGGACAGCGGGTCGAGCGCATGCGCTACATCCCGCACCCCGTCGAGCTCCCGGTCCGAGCCGCCCCCACCACCCAGCACGACCGCGTTCTGACCGCACTGAGAGGGGACCAGGCATGAGCGAGTATCTGCCCGGCATCATCTGGCTCGTCATCCTCCTGATCGTCAACGCGTTCTTCGTCGGCGCCGAGTTCGCCGTCATCTCCGCGCGACGGTCGCAGATCGAACCCCGAGCGGAGGCGGGCAGCAAGGCGGCCAAGAAGACCCTCTGGGCCATGGAGCACGCCACCCTGATGCTCGCCACGAGTCAGCTGGGCATCACCGTGTGCTCGCTCGTGATCCTCAACGTCTCGGAACCCGCGATCCACCACCTTCTCGAGATCCCGCTCGCCGCGACGCCGCTCAACCCCGAGGCCATCGGCGTGATCGCGTTCGTGATCGCCCTCGTCCTCGTCACGTTCCTGCACGTGGTCGCCGGCGAGATGATCCCGAAGAACCTGTCCTTCTCGGTACCGGACCGGGCGGCACTGCTGCTCGCGCCCCCGCTGGTGTTCGTGGCGACCGTGCTCAAGCCGGTCATCTGGGCGCTGAACGGCATCGCGAACGCGGTTCTGCGGCTGTTCCGGGTCGAGCCGAAGGACGAGGCCACGAGCACCTACACGCTCGACGAGGTGGCCACCATCGTGCGCCAATCCACCCGCGAGGGCGTGCTGAACGACGCCTCCGGCACGCTCACCGCCGCTTTCGAGTTCACGACGCGCAAGGTCAGAGACGTCGAGGTGCCCGTCGGAGACATGGTCCGGCTCCGCACGGGAGCAACACCGCGCGACATCCAGCGCGCGGTCGCCGAGCACGGGTACTCCCGGTACGTCCTGGCCGACGAGGCCGGGCAACCGACCGGCTACCTCCACCTCAAGGACGTTCTGGATCTCACGGCTCCCGAGGTTTTGGACGCGCCCGTGCCCGACAAGCGCATCCGCCGGATGGGCGCGGTACCGCACGACGCCGACCTCGAGGACGCCCTCGCCTCGATGCGCCGGTCCGGTGCCCACGTGGCTCGCGCCGTATCGGTCACGGGGGGAACCACGGGTGTTCTGTTCCTCGAGGACATCATCGAGGAACTCGTCGGCGAGGTCGACGACATCACCACGGTGTGACGGGCGCCCTCCGAAGGAGGGCGCCACGGCTATGCGGTGCACAGGATCGGCGGATCAGGGACACGTAGGATCGGCGGTTCGCGCGCGCCCCGCGTCGGGCGGAGGTCATCATGGAACTCGACGACAGGATCAGGAACGCCGCGCGGGACATCGCCGGTGAGGCGCAGGAAGCCGTCGGCGAGCACCAGAACGACCAGTACCTGACGCCCGAGGGCGAGAAGAACCAAACTCCCGCCTCAGCCGAGAAGGCCGGCGAGAAGAACACGTAGCACGCACCAACGGTGGTGGCCCGCCCGGGTAGGGCAGGCCACCACTGTCATGTCACCGACCTGTTCCACCGAACACACCGAGAGGCCCCATGAGCATCACGATCCCCACGGCACTGCTGCAGGTGCAGCCCAGCGAGGGTTACGACGGATTCGTCGGCTGGGTCCTCAGCCTCATCGAGGTGCTCGGCGAGGTGGGCGTGGGGCTGGCGGTCTTCATCGAGACGTTCGTGCCCCCGATCCCGTCCGAGGCGATCCTGCCGGTCGCGGGCTTCCTCGCTTACGAAGGGCGGATGAGCGCCTGGGGAGCGTGGCTCGCCGCGACCCTCGGAGCACTCGCCGGCGCCCTCGTCTGGTACGCGATCGGCGCCGCCCTCGGCCGCGATCGCGCCCGTCGTCTGATCGGACGCATCCCCCTGCTTGACCACGCCGACTTCGACAAGGCCGAGGCCTTCTTCGTCCGATGGGGTGGCACGGCGGTGCTCGTGGGGCGGTGCGTTCCGCTGGTGCGCTCGTTCGTGTCGATCCCCGCGGGCATCGAGCGGATGCCCCTGGGGCGGTTCTCGCTCTACACCTTCGCCGGATCCGCGGTCTGGAACGGCATCTGGGTGGGACTCGGCTTCGCATTCGGCCCGGCGATCCGGCCCATCCTCGAGGAGTGGAGCGGGTTGATCTCCTACATCGTCGTCGGCGTGATCGCGCTCCTCATGCTCTGGTTCGTCACGCACCGGGTCGTCGGCCGCCTGCGCTCCGCGTGATCCCCTCGCCGGGTCGCTCCTCGGGAAACCCGTCGACCACCCCGGCCGCGATCAGCCGGCGGCGACCGCCAGCGATCCCGCGTGAGCGGAGCTGCCGAGGTCGCTCCCCTCGAGAGCCTGCTGCGTCTCGAGAGCAGCCGTCCACGCCGCCGTCGAGGCCACGCGTGCCCAGTTGGAGTTCAGCAGGGTCATCACCGTCTCGTGCACGGTCCGTGCCTCTGCGGCGCCGGCCTCGTTGGCGAGATTGATCGCGCCGGTCGCATCCGCGAGCACCTCGGACGTGAAGCCGAGGTACTCCGCCTCCACCGCGGAGGCGAGCACGCAGTTGTTGGTCATGTAGCCGGCGAGGGTCACGGTGTCGACCGACTGCTGACGAAGCCAGTCCGCGAGGTCGGTGCCGGCGTAGACGGATCCGAACCGCTTGATGATCCCCTTCCAGGTGTCCACCGCCCGCGCCGCGACATCCGGGTGCAGGTCGAACTCCGGCGTGCCCGGAGCGAAGACGGGCGCACCCTCCCCGGACGTGTGCTTAACGGCGACGATCGGGATGCCGGCGGCCGTGGCCGCGTCGATGGCCTGCAGGATGTTCGGCAAAGACTCGTCGAGCGGCGGGTACTGGATCTCCAGCAGTCCGTCGAAGTACTGCTGCTGCACGTCGATGAGCACGAGAGCGCGGCGGGGAGGGTTAGGCATCGTGTCTGTCCTTTGGTTGGGGCGCGCCGTCGCAGGTGAGCGCGCCATCCCATCGTCGCGAGGACGCGCGGAGTGCACCAGTGGCACGGATGCCGCCTTACGATGTGTTCGGGCCAAAGGACGGGGACCGATGCGCATCGCGATCTACGCCTTCGAGGGCGTCACTCTCTTCCATCTCGCGGTGCCGCAGATGGTCTTCGACGAGGTGCGCAGACGGGGGCTCGCGGACTGGAACACCGTGGTGTTCTCGGACCGTGCCGGCGCAGTCCGCACCGTGGAGGCGTTGCGGATCGACGGCGTCGTCGGTCCCGATGGAGCCGCCGATGCGGATCTCGTGGTCGTGCCGTCCTGGTACGAGGACGGTCGGGTGCCCGGTTCCGAACTGCGGCGCGTCCTCGTGTCGGCGCGCGACAAAAGGGCGGCGATCGCGGGGCTCTGCCTCGGAGCCCTGCCGCTCGCCGATGCCGGTCTCCTGGCGGAAAGGACCGCTGTGACGCACTGGCGGGCATTCGACGCGCTCACGACGAGGCACCCCGACGTCCACCTCGACGAGAGCGTGCTGTACATCGACCACGGCGACGTACTCACCTCCGCCGGGACCGCCTCCGGCCTGGACGCCTGCCTGCACATCGTCCGCGCCAGACTCGGCGCCGATGCCGCCAATCAGGTCGCGCGGAGCCTGGTGATCGCCCCGCACCGCGAGGGCGGGCAGGCCCAGTACATCGAGCGGCCCATCGCGGTCGAGCCGTCCGATCACGCGATCGCGGCCGTCCTCGACTGGGCTCAGGCGAACCTCCGCGAGCCGCTCACGATCGACGACCTGGCCGCGCGTGCCCGGCAGAGCCGCCGCACGTTCATTCGCGCTTTCCGGGCGTCCACCGGCACCACGCCGGCCGCCTGGATCCGGTCGCGCCGGCTGGACGAGGCGCGTCGCCTGCTCGAGACGACCGACTCCTCCATCGACCGCATCGCCGCCGACTGCGGCTTCGGCAGCGCAGTCACCCTCCGGCAACGGTTCGAGGCCGAGTACGGCACCCCGCCGTCGCAGTACCGGCGGCGCTTCTCCGTCTTCTGAGCAGCGGGGTGACTCTCCGGCCGGGAAGCGAAGCGAGAGGAGCGCCGACCGGAGGAGGGGGTGGGTGGAGGAGCGGGTCGTCGTCAGGCGGTCGCGGGGAGCAGTTCCGCCAGGAGCGCCCGCACCCGGGACTTGATGTCGTCGCGGATCGGACGGACCTCGTCCAGGCTCTTGCCCTTCGGGTCGGTCAGCTCCCAGTCCTCGTAGCGCTTGCCGGGGAAGATCGGGCAGACGTCGCCGCAGCCCATGGTGATCACGACGTCGGACTCACGCACCTGGTCCGTCGTCATCAGTTGGGGAACGGCGTGGGAGATGTCGATGTCCTCCTCGGCCATCGCCGCGATCGCTACGGGGTTGATCTGGTCCCCGGGTTCGGACCCGCCGGAGAGAACCTCGACGGCACCACCGGACAGGGCACGCGCGTATCCGGCGGCCATCTGGGACCGGCCCGCGTTGTGGATGCAGACGAACAGGACGGTGGGCTTATCGGTCACGAGTGTTCCTTTCTCGAACACCAAAAACCATAGACCGCGGTCCACCGGCGTTCCGGCGCCGCCGCCGCCGCCGCCCACTGTCGGACGTTGAACGGCTCCTCACGCCGCCTGGGTGGACGCTTCGGTCGCGTCCCGCGGTGCGCGGCAGTGCGTGCCCGACGGGTTGAGCGTGTACTCGATCACCTCGTCGAGCCGGTCGCGGGCCGCCTCGAGGCCGGCGAGCTGCGCCGTGATCCGGTCGCGCTCCGACACCAGCAGCGCGAACGACTCCGCGGTCGCCTGGCCGAGGTCCACGCACGGCAGAAGCTGCGCGATCGTGCGGCTCGAGAGGCCCGCGCCGAACAGTTGCTGCACGAGGTCCACCCGCTGGATCGCCGCCGGCTCGTACACCCGCTGTCCGCTGGACGTGCGCGAGGACGCGAGCAACCCCTGCTCCTCGTAGTAGCGCAGCGACCGGACGCTGACGCCGGTCCTGCTCGCGAGGTCTCCGATGCGCATGCCCACTCCCGACTTGCCTCTGACACTGATGTGAGGTCTTAGCGTAACCGAGCGCCCGCGGGATGGACCCGCCGGCGGAAAGGAACATCATGGACATCGCCGGTTCTGTCGCCCTGGTCACCGGGGCCAATCGCGGCATCGGACGACGCTTCGTCGAGCAGCTCATCGAGCGTGGCGCGAGCAAGGTCTACGCCACCGCCCGGCGTCCGGAACTCGTGGACATCCCGGGCGTGGAGGTGCTGGCCGTGGACATCACCGACGGCGCGACGATCACGGCGGCCGCGGCTGCGGCATCGGACGTCACCCTGCTGATCAACAACGCCGGGATCGCGACCGGCGGTTCCCTTCTCACGGACGACCTCGCCGATGTGCGCCGGGAGCTGGACACGCACTTCTGGGGCACCCTCGCGATGATCCGCGCGTTCGCTCCGGTCATCGAGCACAACGGTGGCGGCGCGATCCTCAACGTGCTCTCGGCGCTCAGCTGGTTCGCCTCACCGGGGGCCGGCGGCTACTCGTCGGCCAAGGCGGCGGAGTGGAACATGACCAACGCCGTCCGGCTCGAGCTGGCGCCCAGGGGCATCAGCGTGCACGGCGTGCACGTGGGCGCCGTGGACACCGATCTCATGGCCGACTACGACGGCCCGAAGATGGATCCGACCGCCGTCGCCCGGGTGTCCCTCGACGGCGTCGAGCGCAATGCCGCGGAGATCGTCGCGGACGACTGGAGCAGGATGGTGAAGGCGTCCCTGGCCGGCGAGCCCGAGGAGTTCTACGCGCGGCTGTCGGCATAGCCGAGCGGGGGTGCGTGCCGAAGGCCGGCCGGCTTCGGCGGGCACCCCGTCCGGCCGTCGGCCCCCCGGGACAGCCGACACCACCGCGATCAGCGCTCAGCGGCTTGCGGCACTCTCGATCCGGCTCACGATCGCCTCGGTGGTTCCTGTCGCGTCGACGACGCTCCAGCCGTGAGCCGCGGCGAGCTCGAGGTAGACCGCCCGCGTGGCGCAAAGGAACGGGAGCGATTCGATGTCCTCCCCGCGGGAGCGGATGCGGTCGAACGCCACCTCGGCCGGGACGTCGAGCACGACCACCACGTGGGCGGCCAGCAGCCCATCGGCCATCTTCGGCAGCAGGCGACCCCGCGGCAGGCCGCGGACCCTCCGCAGCACCACCTGGCAGATCAGGTGGCGATCCATGATCGACACTCCGCCCGCGAGTCGAGCCCGCGCTTCGGAGGCAAGGACGTTGACGACGCGCACCACAGTCTCGAAGCGATCCGTCCATCCCAGCGAGGGCGCCAGCCCGTAGCGGGCCGATACCCGGCCGAGCCACCGCCGACCGGAGCGATTGCGGAGCACAAGGCCGGGCCGGGCCGAGCGGCCCTGGGCCCGGGCGAGCACCCGTGCCGTCGTCGTCTTGCCCGAGCCGTCGATACCGAGGAGCACGGTGGTGCGGGAAGGGTGAGCGGCGCGCGTTCCCGTTCGGGTCGGGCGTCTCCCCTCCCCCGGCGCCGCCGCCCGCCGGTCTCTCCCCGATCCTGGGCAGGCGCGGGCGGTGCGGCTCGCCGGGTCAGGCACCGAAGCTCTCGTCCGCGGGGCTGCCGGCGGCGCTGTGCGAGACACTGCTGATCACCGCGTCGTCGGCCCACTCGTGCAGTCCGATGGCGCTCGCCAGCACGATGCCGAGCACGCTGAGCGCACCGACCAGCGAGCGCCGGATGCGGGTGATCGGGGGAAGGGTCGTCATGGTGGCTGCCGTTTCTTTCGGGGTGGTCCGATTCTGTCGCGACAGCCTCGCCGTCACCCTGGCACCTCCTATGAGCCCGCTATGAGCGGCGCTTCGGAAGCGGGTCGTCGGCTTGGCGGACGCATGCCGGTCTCACGCCGCCTCCCCATGCCGTGCAGGGCGTATCGATAGTCGCGCGACCGAGGCTGCAGCAGCGCACTCAACCGGTGTGCACCCACAACAGGACAGGAATCACTCATGACGAAGCGCAGGACGAAGATGATCGCGGGGCTGTCGGTCGCGGCCGCCCTCACCGGAGGAAGTCTCGCCGTGGCCGCTCTGCCCGCCATGGCGGAGACGATCGCCTCGACGGATGCGACGACGCCGCCGACGCCCTCCAGCGAGGACGACGCCACGACCGGCGAGCACGGTCACGGTCCTCGGGGTGAGGAGCTCACCGGCGACGTCGCCGCCGAGGTCGAGGCGGCGGTGCTCGCCGAGTACCCGGATGCCACGATCGAGCGTCTGGAGACCGACCCGGACGGGGCTTACGAGGCCCATCTCACGCAGGCGGACGGTACGCGGGTGACCGTCGAGCTCGACGAGGCCTTCGCCATCACCGACACGAGGACCGGCGGACCCGGGCACGGGCCTCGGGGTGAGGAGCTCACCGGCGACGTCGCCGCCCAGGTCGAGGCGGCGGTGCTCGCCGAATACCCGGATGCCACGATCGAGCGTCTGGAAACCGACCCCGACGGGGTTTACGAAGCCCATCTCACGCAGGCGGACGGTACGCGGGTGACCGTCGAGCTCGACGAGGCCCTCGCCATCATCGACACGAGAACCGGCGGGCCCGGGCACGGGCGCGGAGGGCGCCCCGACCGGGACGCGGCGACCCCGGAGACCGAGGACTCGAGCGACTCCGACGCGGGGGGCTCCGCGGCCTCCGGCAGTTGACCGGGCGCGCGGGGTGACGGTCGGGGCGCGGCGGTCACCCCGCGTGACGCTCTTCCCCGGTGCTGGTCATGTCGCCGACCGGCGGCTCGGCTCCGACGACCCGGTAGCGCAGCTGCACGATGCCGCCGGGCGAGGTGGCGGCCGGCTCCACCAGCTCGAGGATCGCGGGGGCGGCGCCACCCGCGAACACCCTCTTACCCGCCCCGAGCAGGATCGGATGGACCCACAGCGTCATCTCGTCGACGAGACGCTCGGCCAGGAGGGTCTGCACGAGGTCCAGGCTGCCGATGACGTGGATCCGCTCGTGACGCTCCCGCAGCTCAGCGACCGCGGAGCGGAGGTCCGAGCCGAGCCGCACCGATCCCGCCCAGGGAAGAGCAACGTCGTGCCGCGACGCGACGTACTTCGGGATGCGATTGAAGAGCTGCGCGATCGCGTCGTCCTGGTGGGGCCAGTACGCGGCGAAGATGTCGTAGGTCCGCCGGCCGAGGAGCAGGGCGTCCATGCCCACCATCCCCGACTGCACCCAGCCGCCGGCGACATCGTCGAGGATCGGCGCCTGCCACCCGCCGAACGCGAAGCCGCCCTCGGGGTCCTCGTCGGGGCGGCCGGGAGACTGGGCCACGCCGTCGAGCGTGGTGAAGAGATCGATGCGGACGAAACCCATGGCGCACTCCCTCGATGGCACCCGTCACCGATGACGGGACGAACGCGACGCTGCCACATCTCCCGCGGCTGCGG
Organism: Planctomonas deserti; assembly: GCF_003067705.1. Classification (GTDB taxonomy): domain Bacteria; phylum Actinomycetota; class Actinomycetes; order Actinomycetales; family Microbacteriaceae; genus Planctomonas; species Planctomonas deserti. The sequence goes on along the minus strand of NZ_QANL01000003.1, from coordinate 431,841 downwards.
CAACCGTCGACCGCCGACCGTCGACTGCGGCCGTCGACCGTCGACCGTCGACCGGTGGCGCGGAGCGGCGCCCTGCCGCCGGCCGATGAGTACCTGAGTACAGTTTCAGCGACGGCGACAGCGCCAACGCCAGCGAACGAAGGGGGAACGACGTGGATGATGAGGCTCCGGGCACCGCGGAGGTGACGACGGGCGGCACCGAGCACGACCCGTCCGAGATCACCTACGACGAGCAGCTGTACCCGGCTCGTCCGCGACGCCTGCGCCCCAGATCCAACCTGCGCGGCGGCAGCCTGCGCCGCTCGTTCGCCGACCCCCGCGCCGCGAACGGCCAGAACCCGGCGTACGTGGAGTGGCTGGTGCGGCAGTCGATGCTGAAGGACGCCGACGTGCTCAGCCGGCAGCTGTCCGGCCAGCCGAGCATGTGGCGCAACCCCTACGCGCGGCCCGACGCCCGGCGTGCGGTGTCGACCGCCGACGTCTGGTTCACCGCCTACCCGATCTCCATCATGACCCGCCCGGGCGAATCGTTCCTCGCGGCACTGGCGGAGCCCGAGCTGTGGGAGGCGTTCCAGGCCATCGGCATCAACGGCGTGCACACGGGTCCGGTCAAGCGGGCCGGCGGCATCGTCGGCTGGGCGGAGACCCCGAGCGTCGACGGACACTTCGATCGGATCAGCACCCAGATCGACCCCGCGTTCGGTGACGAGGAGACCTTCCGCAGGCTCACCGACGTCGCGGAGGAGCACGGCGGCAGCGTGATCGACGACATCGTGCCCGGTCACACGGGCAAGGGCGCGGACTTCCGGCTCGCCGAGATGGCGTTCAAGGACTACCCCGGCATCTACCACATGGTCGAGATCCCGCCGGAGGACTGGGAACTCCTCCCGACCGTGCCGCCCGGCCGCGACTCGGTGAACCTGGACGCCGACACCGAGGCGGCCCTCGCGGGTCACGGCTACATCATCGGCGAACTCCAGCGGGTGATCTTCTACTCCCCGGGCGTGAAGGAGACCAACTGGAGCGTGACGGCTCCGGTCATCGGCGTCGACGGGGTCACCCGTCGCTGGGTGTACCTGCACTACTTCAAGGAGGGTCAGCCCTCAGTCAACTGGCTCGACCCGACCTTCGCCGGGATGCGGTTGGTGATCGGTGATGCTCTGCACTCCCTCGGTGACCTCGGCACGAGTGCGCTCAGGCTCGACGCCAACGGCTTCCTCGGGGTCGAGAAGAGCGCGGAGGGCCTGCCGGCGTGGTCCGAGGGGCACCCGCTGTCGCACGCCGCGAACCACGTGATCGCAGGCATGGTGCGCAAGGTCGGCGGGTTCACCTTCCAGGAGCTAAACCTTACGGTCGAGGACATCCGGGACACCGGTGCCGTCGGCGCCGACCTCTCGTACGACTTCATCAATCGACCCGCGTACCACCACGCGCTGGCGGTCGGCGACACGGAGTTCCTGCGCCTGACCCTGCGCACCTCCCTCGAGCTCGGTGTCGAGCCGGTGAGCCTCGTGCACGGCCTGCAGAACCATGACGAGCTCACCTACGAGCTCGTGCATTGGTCCACGCTGCACAGGGACGACCCGTACACCTACCGCGGTCGCGAGGTCACGGGTGGCGAGCTCGCCGACTCGGTGCGCTCGGACCTCACGCGCGCGCTGACGGAGCCCGCCGCCGACTACAACCTCGTCTTCACGACGAACGGCATCGCCTGCACCACGGCGTCCCTGATCGCCGCCACCCGCGGCCACGCAACCCTCGACTCGATCGAGGAGTCCGACGTGGAGCCGATCCGGGACGCGCACCTCCTGCTGGCCGCGTTCAACGCCTGGCAGCCCGGGGTGTTCGCCCTGTCCGGCTGGGACCTCCTCGGCATGCTCACCCTGCCGCGTGACGAGGTCGCCGACCTCATCGCCGAGGGCGACACCCGGTGGATCGAACGAGGCGCGCACGACCTGGTCGGACTGTCGCCGGACGCCGACCGGTCGGCATCCGGGATGCCGAGGGCCCGCTCGCTGTACGGGTCGCTCCCCGACCAGCTCGCGCAGCCCGGTTCCTTCGCACAGCGCCTGCGCGCGTTGCTGGCGATCCGCGCCGAGCACGGGATCGCCACGGCGACGCAGGTCGACATCCCCGACGTCGCGCACCCGGGGATGCTGGTGATGGTGCACGAGCTCGACCCGGCGGACGACGGCGAGCTGCCCGTCGTGCAGGTCACGGTGCTGAACTTCACCGACCAGACCATCGACGGCACGGTCCACTCCGCGTCGCTGCCCGCCCGGGCAACGGTCATCGACGCGGCGGCGGCCGGCGAGGAGATCGGACACGTGGACGACCTCTGCAGTTTCCCCATCAGCCTGCCGCCCTACGCCGCGAGGTTCCTTCTGCTGCGGAGGGCGGAACAGGCTCAGCCTGCGGCGGAGTGACGGGGAGACCCGTGGGACGGACCGGCGTTCGTCCCACGGGCCCCGTAGTCACTACGCGGATCGGGCGGCGGCGACGTCGAGGATCCATGTGACGCCGAAGCCGTCGGTGAGCATCCCGAATCCCGGGCTCCACGCGGATGCGGCAAGCGGCTCCACGACCGTCGCCCCGACCGCGAGGGCGCTCCAGTAGCCCTGGACCTCCTCGAGGGAGTCGCCCCGCACCGAGACGAAGAACGGCTGATCCGTGATCGTCATACCGTGCTCCCGGCGGGTGGTGCCTGCGGTCGCCGACGCACCGGCGCTGCCAGGGACGTCGTACGCCATCACTCGGAAGCCGGCCGAGGTCTCCACGCTGCCGAACACGACGTCGTCGGCGCCCGGGGCGTCCTTCGGCATGCCGAAGTCGCCGTAGGTCGCGATGGTGGCGCTGCCGCCGAAGACCGAGGCGTAGAACTCGAGGGCCGATCGCGCGTCGCCGCCGAAGTTGAGGTGAGTGGTCGTGGTGATGCTCATGTCTGTCTGCTCCAGGGGATCGTGCCCGGGGCCTGTCCCGGGCAGCTCGAGCATGGCAACCATGTAGGTCAGAATCGGTCCTAGACGCGGAATACGATCGCAGCGTGACCACGACCACGTCCCGGCTGCTCGCTCTCCTGTCGCTGCTGCAGACGAGGCGGGACTGGCCGGGCGCCCTGCTCGCCGAGCGGCTGCAGATCAGTCACCGCACCGTCCGCCGCGACATCGACCGGCTCCGGGAGATGGGCTACACGATCCGGGCGACGATGGGGCCGGACGGTGGCTACCGCCTCGACGCCGGCACCGAACTCCCGCCGCTGCTCTTCGACGACGAGCAGGTGGTCGCCCTCGCCGTCGCCCTGCACGCGGCGAGCCAGTCCGGTGTCGGCATCGAGGAGGCCGCGGTCCGTGCGCTGACCACAGTGCGGCAGGTGATGCCCTCCCGGCTTCGCCATCGCCTTGACAGCCTCGCATTCGAGACCGTCCCGGCGCGGCCCGGCGGAAGTGCGGGCGCGAGCGTCGCTCCACAGGTGCTCGTCGCCCTGTCGACCGCCGTGCGCGCCCGGGAGGTCCTGCGCTTCGACTACGCGAGACCCGGCGGGGCGAACGCCACGCACGATGACCATGGCGACGGCGACGGCGACGGCGACGAGGCCGGCACCGGCACCGGCTCCCGCCCGGCAGACGGCAGGGCGCCCCGGCGAGTCGAGCCGCACTCGCTGGCGACCTCCCTGGGGCGCTGGTACCTCGTGGGCTGGGATCTCGACGCCGAGGACTGGCGTACCTTCCGCGCCGACCGGATCGCCCCGCGGACCCCGACGGGCCCGCGATTCCGTCCGCGCGAACTCCCGGGCGGTGTCGATGCCGCGAGCTACCTCGCGGGCCACTTCCGCGGGTCCGACCGCGCCGGCGGTTGGCCCTGCACGGGCAGGGTCGTCCTCCATCAGGCCGCAGCCGAGGTGCTCCCGTTCGCCGGTGACGGCGTCGTCGAGGACCTGGGGCCCGACCGGTGCATCCTCCAGTCCGGCTCGTGGTCCTGGATGGCACTCGCCGCGTCCCTCAACCGCTTCGACACCGACATCGACGTTCTCGACCCGCCCGAACTGAGGCAGGCATTCGCGCGGCTCGCGGCCCGCAACGCCGCCACCGGGAGTTCGGGACCGGGGCACTCCGACCCCGATCTGTGACGGCAGAACGCCAAGGAGTCACGGCTGGATCCGAGCTGGGTGAGTCCTACGCTTCGCCGCGAGGATGTTGACGCTACAACCACCTGCCGTTACCGTGTTGATTGAAGCGACAAGTAACGCCGTGGCGGTACCGGTGCTCACACCCCGGTCCCCAGCCTCCAGCCCCGACAGACAGAAAAGGATCTTCCATGTCTCCTCAGGCTCACGCCGCTCGCACCCAGTCCACCCTCGCGCTCACCGTTCTCCGCGTCGCCCTGGGCGTCGTCTTCCTCGCCCACGGCTGGCAGAAGGTCTTCGAGTTCACCATTCCCGGTACCCAGGCTGCCTTCGCAGAGATGGGCGTGCCGTCAGCGCAGCTGATCGCCCCGGCCATCGCCTTCCTCGAGCTCCTCGGCGGCGCCGCGCTCATCCTCGGCGTTCTCGTGCGTCCGGTGGCCGCGCTCCTGGCGTTTGACATGCTCGCGGCACTCTTCCTGGTGCACGCTCCCGCCGGTCTCTTCGTCGACAACGGCGGATACGAGCTCGTGCTCGTGCTTGCCGCAGGCGCGGCCGCGCTCGCCCTGGCCGGCGCCGGACGCTTCTCCCTCGACGCCCTCATCTTCGGGCGCAGCAGGAACCGCGCCCTGGCGGCGCTCGCCTGACGGGGCGCGCCGGGCACAGCCTCACCGGCTCCCTTCCGGTGGCCGTCAGTCGCGGCTGCGCCGGAACCAGCCGGCGATGCGCGCCGTCAGCCGGTCGGTGAAGTCGTTGGACAGCCGGCTGGCGGTTCCCGCGATGTCCTCGCCGTCGGCCATCGCGCTGATGTGACGGAGGGCCCGCTGTTCCTGGGTCTCCTCCTCGGGGTTCTCCGCGGGATCAGTCATGGCTCGCTCCATCGTGGATCGCGCTCCGGACCGCGTGCACCGCGGAGTGCACCGCCCGTTCGCGGGCCGCGGCGTCGTCCTGCTCCGACTCGTTCACGAACACCGTCGCGCCTCGGCGGCTGCCGCAGTAGTCGATGACGCCGTGCTCGATCTGCGTCCGCAGTGACAGCTCGTAACCGTGGCGTTCGTACAGGTCGGCGTCGTCCCCCGCGACGGGCACCAGGTGGATCGTGAGTGCGCCGAGGTTGCGGCGCATCCCCCCGCTCGCGTCCACGTCGAATGCCCAGCCGTTGACGAACACGCGATCGATCCACCCCTTGAGCAGCGCGGGCATCGACCACCAGTAGACCGGGAACACCAGCACCAGGTGCGCCGCCGCAGCCAGCCGCTGATGCTCGCGTGCCACGTCCGGGGCGAAGTCTCCGCCGACCCGGTACGTGTGCCGGTCGGCAAGCGTGAACCTCGGGTCGAATCCCTCGGCCGCGAGATCCGCGACGATGACCGTCCCGGGCTGCAGCGCGTGCTCGAGGCGGCGGGCGATGCCGCTGGTCAGCGAGTCAGGATCGGGGTGGGCCGTCACGATGAGTGTCTGCACACTCCATTCTGCCCATTCCGGCTGATCGAGCGGGTGCTCGCTAGCGCTGGTCGGTGTTCCCCTCCGCCGGCAGGCTGTGCCAGATGTCGAACGTCACCGACTCTGCTCCCTGAGCGTCGCCCGCGGCGAGGAGTTCGATCAGTTGCTCGTGCCGCTCTACGGACTCGTGCGCGTCGCCCGTGAACCGCACCAGTTCGGCCCGGCGGATCAACGGACCGAACTGTTCCAGCACGGCCTCGAGAGCGCGATTGCCGAGCGCGGCCACGGGGATCCCGTGCAACTCGTCGTCGGCGTCGAGCGCGGCGGCTACGTCGCCGGCGTCGAGCGCCTCGGCGAAGCGGCGATTGGCGTCCCGCATGCGGTCGAGCGCGTCGGCGGGAAGCCGGCCGGTGGTCTCCCGGACGGCGAGTCCGTGCAGAGCCGCGATCACGTCCCGCGCATCCCGGACCGCCCGCGGGTCGATCGTGCTCACGGCCGTCGACCGGCCGGGCACCGCCACCACGAGCCCACTCGCCCCGAGGCGCAGCAGGGCCTCGCGCACAGGCGTGCGGCTGACCCCGAGCCAGGCCGCCAGGTCGCCGTCCTTGAGCTGCTCCCCCGGCGCGAACGTGCCGTCGACGATGGCGTCCCGCAGTCGCCGGTAGATGTCGTCCCGGAGGAGGGAGCGGTCGACGGCGGCGGCGTTCGGAGGAATCGGCATGTAATACATTGCGTACAACATCGTCGGGGCTGCAAATCGACGCGCGCTCGGCCGGGTCTTCTGCGCCTCCCACTCCCCCTTGCATCCGTTGCCGATACGCAATATATTGCGTATCGGCATGCGGCGCCGCCGCCTCCACAAAACAAGTCGCGCCGCCCCGCGGCGCGAGAACGGAGAGGAACAAGCACCATGAGCAACGCTTCCGAAGACATCTCCAACGTCGTGCTCGTGCACGGCGCGTTCGCGGACGGATCGGGCTGGCGCGGCGTGTACGACGCGCTGGTGGCCCAGGGATACCACGTCACGATCGCCCAGATCCCGCTCACCTCGCTCGCGGACGACGTCGCGGCGACCACCCGGGTGCTCGACAGGCAGGACGGCGCGACGATCCTCGTCGGCCACTCCTGGGGCGGCACCGTCATCACCGAGGCCGGCGTGCATCCGAACGTCGCCGGCCTGGTCTACGTGTCGGCCCTGGCGCCCGACGCCGGTGAGACGACTGCGCAGCAGTACGAGGGCTTCGGCCCGACTCCCCACTTCGTCATCGACGTGGGCGACGACGGATTCGGCTTCCTCAACCCCGAGAAGTTCGCCATCGGCTTCGCCGCAGACCTCGGGAAAGCGGACGCGGCCTTCCTCCGGGACTCGCAGGTGCCCATCAACATGTCGGTCTTCAGTACCCCGGTGGGGAACGCGGCCTGGCGGGACAAGCCGAGCTGGGCCGTGATCGGTACGGAGGACAACGCGTTCGATCAGGCGATGCTGCAGCACATGGCCACACGGATCGGCGCGAGCATCACGACCGTGCCGGCCAGCCACGCGCTGTTCGTCTCGCAGCCCGCCGCGATCGCCGAGGTCATCGTCACCGCCGCGCGGAACGTGCCCGTCAGCGTCGGCTGACGCTCCCTCCGATGTCGCACCCCTCGGGCCGGCTCACGCTCCGTGAGCCGGCCCCGTTCGAGGAGGAACCCGCATGACCGTCACCCCGTTCTCGGTGACGCTCTGGGTCGAGCTCCTCGCCGCCGGCCTGGGCGGCCTCCAGGGCGCGCTGTTCGCCGCGGGGCTGCGAGAGCGCCGCATCGATGTGCTCGGGGTCATCGTGATCGGTCTCGCCGTGTCGCTCGGCGGCAGCGTGCTTCGCGACATCGTGCTCGATGAACGGCCCGTGGTCTTCTGGATGAACTGGTACGTGACCGTGGCCGGAGCATCCGCCATGCTCGGCATGGCCGTGCAGCCGGTGCTCGCTCGGGCGGAGTGGGGCATCACGACGCTGGACGCCGTCGTCATGGGACTGTTCGGGGCGATCGCCGCCTCGAAGGCCCTGTCTCTCGGCGTCGGCGAGGTCGGCGCCCTCGTGGTCGGCGTCATCGGGGCCATCGGCGGCGGGATGCTGCGGGACGTGCTGCTGAACCTCCCGATCTCCTTCCTCCACGTCGGTACCCTGTACGCCGTCGCCGCGGCGGCCGGCGCCGGCACCCTCATCGTGCTCGTGTCACTCGGCACGCCGGTGCCGATCGCGGGGCTGGTGTGTGTGACCGTGACCGCCGCCGTGCGCCTCGCGTCGGTCTACTTCGGCTGGACCTTTCCGGAGCAGCGCCCCCTGAGGGCGAGACGGCGGGAGGCGCCTCAGCCCTCGGACGGCACCACCTGAGGATCAGGACCGGCGGTGGTCCTCGACGTCCGGCTCAGCGCGACCGATGTCGGCGATCTCCTCCTCCGGCCGCGGGGCGACGGTCTCGTCGACCTCGAGCTCGGGGATGGCCGATTCGTCAGGGCCCGGAATGTGCTGATCCATGTCGAAACCCTAGCGAACGGTGCCGGTGGACCAGGAGTCCCCGTGACCGCGGTCTGCTCGATACCCCTACCTCCGCCACGATCAGAACGGATGACACCACCGTGCTTGCATCGCACTCCGACCCGGCCACCACCATCAGCGAGCTCACGACCTCGTCGATCGTCGCGGCCGCCCTTGCATCCGCTCTCCGTGACGGGCGAGCAGGCAGCCCTGCCGAGGCTCTCCGGGTGGACCCCGCGCGCGCCGCCGTGCTGGAGACGCTGCCCGGAGGCGCGGAAGGCGTCCTGGACGCCCTGTGGCGGGAGCGACAGCCGCGGGGGAACAACCTCGTCAGCCTTCTGAACCAGGCCGCGGCCGCGGGTGCGGGTGCGACAGAGACGTGGTCGGATCTGAGCGACGACGTTCTCGTGGCGCAGGGGCGCTCGTCCGTCCTCATGGCTCGCGTGCTGCTGTCGCGCATCGGACCGGCCTACGGGTTCCTCGAGCCCGGATCACGCGCGCGCGTGCTCGACGTCGGTACGGGCATCGGGGCGATCGCCTCCGCTCTCGCCGAGTCGCTGCCGCGGGTCGAGGTGACCGGGATCGACATCGCGGACCGGCCGCTCGAGATCGCCCGGGAGCGACTCACCGCCGCTCCGGGTGAGGTCTCGGCCCGCATCCACTACCGCCGCCAGGACGTGACCGAGCTCGACGAGCTGAAGCGCTACGACGTCGTCTGGATGCCCCTGCCGTTCCTTCCGGACGGCATCGTCGACCAGGCGGTGACGCGGGTGACCGCCGCCCTCCGACCGGCGGGCCTGCTCGTCCTCGGCACGCAGCCGGACGTCGAGGATCGGCGCGCCGCCGCGGCCGGTGCCTGGCTCGCATCGCTCACGGGCGGGGGCACGCTCACGGCGAGCGAGGTGGTGCGGCGGCTGAGCCGGCGAGGCTTCGAAGACGTGAGGCGCTTCGAGACGGTGCCGGGCGGACCGATCCTGGTCGGGGCCCTGGCGCCCTCCTGACGGCTGGCGGGAGAGGATGCCCCCATGCACCTGCAACAGATAACGTCACGGCTGCACTTCGCCAGGACGAAGCACGCGAACTGGACGATCTATCGCGGCCCGGACGGCCTGGTCCTCCTTGACTCGGGCTATCTCGGTCAACGCGCCGAGCTCGAGGAGTCGCTCGGGCGGGTGGGACGGAGCCCCGGCGATGTCGACGCGGTCCTGGTGACGCACGCACACGCGGATCACCTGGGCGGCGCCTCCTGGCTTGCCGACGAGTACGGGGTGCCCGTGTTCGGCGGGGAGCGGGAGGTGCCGCACCTGAGGCGCGAGTTCCTCGAGCAGGTCGGCCCACCCGACGTGCTGCGCAACGCGTTCCGTCCCGGGGTCCTGGCCTGGGCGGTGGAGATCCTGCCGCTTCTTCGCGGGCAGCCGGGGTTGGCGGTGCCCAGCGCTCGCGCCGTGCCCGATTGCGGCGGCAGGGTCGACGTGCCGGGCAGGCCGGCGGCGGTCGCCGCGTCCGGACACACCACCGGCAGCACGATGTTCCATTTCGAGGGCGAGGGCGCCGTCGTTGTCGGGGACGCGCTCGTGACCGGGCATCGCACCTCGCGGCGCTCCGGACCCCAACTGCTGCTCCCGATGTTCCACGCCGACACCGAAACGGCGCGACGGTCACTGGTGCACCTCGCCGCGCTCGACGCCGAGGTGCTGCTGCCGGGACACGGGCAGAGCTGGGCGGGGAAGCCCGCCGACGCGGTCGCCCGCGCGCTGGTGGCGTAACGCGCGCTCCAGCCCCGAACCGGAACGGCGGTGCCCGCATGCGTTCTATAGGGGAGGAAGGGGCTACCGGCAAGCCACTGTCCCGCCCTCCTCGACGGCGGGACAGTGGAGAAATGAGAAAGCTCTTCTACGCGGGCGATCACATCCTCGTCGGTGATCTCACGTGCAAAGCGGTCCTGCGATACTCCCGGGCGTTGGCGAACGCGGGCCAGTCCGACGTCGTGTCCATACCGATGCTCGCCGAGGGCGGCACCCCCGTTCTCGCCCATCTCATCATCGGCCCCGCGAGCCAGATCTATTCGATCCCCGTCGAGCAGCCCGCGAGCGATCTCGATGACCCGGTCATCATCGAGCGGCTCGAGGCGATGACGCGCGAGTTGGAGCCGGGTCGGCCGTCGTGGCCGGACGAGATGGAGGACGTCCCGGACCTCGACGACTTCGGCATCTTCAGCGACTACTGATCGCACCGCCCCTGCGGCGCAGACCTGTCGATGGTGGCGGATGAGGTCGAAACCGGGTCAGCTTCACGGCCGGCTGATGGGGCTGGGCTGGCAGTGGCGGGTCGCCTGGGTGGGGTCCTCCCTCGGCCCGCCGGGATCACTGCTCCCCCGGCTCCCACCGGGTCGCCCCGGTACACTGGCGACATGTTCCCGTTCACCGCATCGGTCCCGCGCGCCCGCGCGCGGGCGGCGGCGGCGTTTCCGAACCGGCTGCTGCTGACCAAGCGCGCCTCGGGCACGAACGGATGGCTGAGCTCCTGGGGCACCAACGCGCACGGCGAGATCGCCGGCTGCCCGCCGCCGCGCCGCTGATCCGCGACCGCCCCTCCTTCTGAGAGATAGCGGCCGCGCATCCCCGCGTTCGCCTCCCCTCAGGATGGATCCCCCATGTCGCATCAGCACGCCGACCTGCCCGCCGATCAAGCTCCTCACGCCCTCTGGCGCGGAATTCACCAGACGCTCCGCGAGGACACCGTGGGAGGAGCCATTCTCCTCGCGGCGACCCTGCTCGCGCTGGTCATCGCCAACAGCCCGGCCGCCGGGCTGTACGAGTCGGTCCGGGACTTCCGCTTCGGACCCGAGGCCCTGCACCTGAATCTCAGCGTCGGTGCATGGGCCGCCGATGGCCTGCTCGCCATCTTCTTCTTCGTCGTCGGCCTCGAACTCAAGGAGGAGTTCGTTGCGGGCAAGCTCCGCAACCCCCGCACGGCCATCGTGCCGATCGTCGCCGCGGTGGGCGGCGTCGTCGTGCCCGCCCTGATCTTCGTGGCGGTGAACCTGCCCCGAGGCGGCAGTGCGCTCGCCGGCTGGGCCATCCCGGCCGCGACCGACATCGCGTTCGCGGTCGCCGTCATCGCCGTCGTCGGGAAGTTCCTGCCGCCTGCGCTGCGCACGTTCCTGCTCACTCTGGCCGTGGTCGACGACCTCATCGCCATCACGATCATCGCCGTCTTCTACACCGCGGGCATCGATCTGCTGATGCTCGGTCTCGCGCTGATCCCGCTCGCCGTCTTCGCCGTGTGCGTGCAGCGGGGTGTGCGCGCCTGGTGGATCCTGATCCCCCTCGGCGTGATGACCTGGGCGCTCGTGCACGCCGCCGGCATCCACGCGACCGTCGCCGGCGTACTCCTGGGATTCGTGGTTCCGGTCATCGCCACGAAGCGGGCCCGCGTGAAGGTCGGCACGGACGGCAGCGGCCGTCCCCTCTACGACGGACTCGCTGCGCACTTCGCCGACCGGTGGAGCGTGCTCTCCACGGCGTTCGCCGTTCCCGTGTTCGCCTTCTTCTCCGCCGGCGTCACCGTCGGCGGCTTCGCCGGCCTGCTCGAGTCGTTCCAGGACTCGATCGCGGTCGGGATCATCGCCGGCCTGGTCATCGGCAAGGCGGTCGGCATCACCGGCAGCACGTTCCTCCTCACCCGCTTTCGCGGGATCGCCCTCGATCCGGCGCTCCGCTGGATCGACGTGGTCGGCATGGCGTTCGTCGCCGGCATCGGCTTCACCGTCTCCCTGCTCGTCGGGGAACTCTCCTACGGCGCCGGCAGCGCGTCCGACGATCATGTGAAAGTCGGCGTGCTCGCGGGCTCATTCCTCGCTGCGGTCATCGGAGGCACCATCCTCGCCGTCCGGAACCGTCACTACCGCAAGGTCGGCACGGGCACCGATCCGCACGCCGACGGCGTCCCGCGCACGGCGACCGGCGCCTGATCCCCGTCGTCATCACTGCGACCGGAACGGCACCCCACCGGCAGCCGTGAGCGCCGGTTCGAGACGACGGCCGTTGTCGACCGCGGGAGTGCGACCAGGAGCCAGCAGGGGCAGAATGGAGGGCAGGGGTTCACACAGCATGGGGGTGCGTGATGATCAAGGAACGCGTGAGTGACTGGGGCGGCATCGTTTCACCGGGCCGGCGGCGGTCGAGCGGGGATCCGGCGGCTGTGACCACGGCCGACTGGCAGCCGTTGCCGCGGCGGGTCGTGCGGGCTCAGGCGAACATGTGGTGGCTCGGTGTCCACGCCGGAGCCGGAGAGACCACGCTGGCGGAGTTGACGGCGGGCACGCGCGCGGCGGACCACGCGTGGCCCCTCCGATCGGTGTCCGGCGCCTCGCACGACGTGACGCTGGTGGCCCGGCTGACGGAGGAGGGGGTGGCGGCCGCTCACCGAGCCGCTCTCGAGGCGAGAGGCGACGAGCTGAGCACGCACGTGCGCCTGCACGGCGTGGTCCTCATCCCGGAGCGGCGAGAGTCTCGCGGCGCACAGGTCCGTCTGCTCGAGCGCCAGCTGGGAAAGGTGGTCTCGCGGCTCTGGGTGCTGCCGTGGATGGAGGGCTGGCAGCACGGCCAGCGGCATTTCGACGGCAAGGCGCCTGCGACGTACCGGCAGCTGTGTCGCGACCTGGCCCTCGACCTGCGGTCCGCCGCCTGAGTGACCCGGTAGCGCGTTCCTCGTGACGGGTCGCTGCTGGCCATCGCCAAGGAGTCCCGCTCGGCCGCGGAAGGCGTCCTGCCGCTCTACGCGGCGCCCGCGCTGGCGATGATCGGTCTCGCCATCGCCACCGATCTTGACGTCGTGCGGTGGCTGCACCTTCTTGCGGCCGGGTTGTCCTCCTGGCGGCCGTTCTGATGACGATCGACCACCGCCGATGGGGTGCCTTCATCGACAGGCACGACGAGGTGTTGCACCCCAACCCCGCGTGACGCAGCGGGCGGCCGGACCGATAGCGTCGGAGCACGCAGAGCTCGCTGCGCGAGGAGGAGGGCCGCGATGGACACCGTGGACCCCGTCGACACCGTGGACCCCGTCGACACCGTCGACACTGTCGTGATCGGTGCCGGCGTGGCGGGCCTGACGGCAGCCCGCCTCCTGACGAGGGCCGGCCGACGCGTCGTGGTGCTCGAGGCTCGCGACCGGGTGGGCGGGCGGGTGTGGACGGACCGCGCGGGAGGGCGTGTGACCGACCTCGGCGCGTCCTGGATCCATGGCATCGACGGCAGTCCCGTCGCTGCGGCTGCCGCGGCGTTCGGGCTGCGCACCACGGAGTTCACGGTGGGCGGGTACCAGCCGGACAGTCGCCCTATCGCCTATTACGGCCCGGATGGGCAGCCCCTCTCAGCCCCAGCGGCGCACCGGTTCGCGGAGGACATCCGCGCCGTCGACGCTCGGCTCCTCGGCGCGATCGCGGAATCGGCCCCTCACGCCTCGTACCGTGACGTCACCGAAGCGGCGCTCGGATCCACGAGCTGGGACGAGGATCGGACGGAGCGCGTCCGCGAGTTCCTTCAGCATCGCACCGAGGAGCAGTACGGCGTGTGGATCGAGGATCTCGCCGCGCACGGCCTCGACGACGATTCCATCGACGGCGACGAGGTCGTGTTCCCGGACGGGTACGACATGCTCGCCGCGCACCTGGCGACCGGACTCGACATCCGCCTCGAGCACGTCGTGTCGCGGGTGCACTGGTCGGGCGCCGGCGTCATAGTCACAACCGAGCACGGAACGCACGCTGCCGCCGGCGCCGTCATCACGGTGCCGGTCGGCGTGCTCCGGTCGGAGGACTTCGTCGTCGAACCGCCGCTGCCCGACCGCGTCGCCGGTGCCCTGGGCCGGCTGGCGATGAACGCGTTCGAGAAGGTCATCCTGCGGTTCCCATCGAAGTTCTGGGACGACGAGGTCTACGCGATCCGCCAGCAGGGCCCCGAGGGCGCCTGGTGGCACTCCTGGTACGACCTCACTCCCCTGCACGGCACGCCGACGCTCCTCACCTTCGCCGCGGGTCCGGCCGCCCTCGCGATCCGGAATTGGACCGACGAGCGCGTCGTCGAGTCGACCCTCGCGCAGCTGCGACGGCTCTATGGCGACCGCGTCGAGCACCCCGTCTCCGCGCACGTCACCGCCTGGCAGGACGATCCCTTCGCTCGCGGGTCGTACGCGTACATGACCGTCGGTTCGACCACGGAGGACCACGACGCCCTCGCTACGCCGATCGGCGGAGTGCTCCACATCGCCGGCGAGGCGACCTGGTCGGACGACCCGGCGACGGTCGCCGCCGCCATGTACTCGGGCCATCGGGCAGCATCGAACGTCCTCGGCCGACCCGTAGCACTCGACGAGATCTGGGCGAAACGCTGACCGCATGATTCGCGCGGAAGCGGCGGCGGGGCTTCTTGCGGCGTCAGCTCACGACGACGCGAACGAATCGGACCAGCGTGTCGCCGGGGTTCACGTACGCGTATCGCTGCGCGGTCGGGAAGGCGAGGTGGTCGCCGACACCGAGTTCGGTCGTGCCGCCGTGCTGCTCGATCCGGAGAGACCCGGCGGTGACGAGGATCATCTCCGACCATCCGGCCGGGTCGGGCTCGGCGTCGTACCGGTCCCCGGGCCCGAGCGTCCAGGTCCAGAGCTGGGCTTCCGAGGCGGCGGGAACGGAGGCAAGCAGCATCGCGACACTCTCCGGTCGACTCCCCCGCCAGGCGAGCTCGTTGATGTCCACGCGCCGTGCCGTCGGTGCCGCCACGAGATCCACGAACGTGACGCCCAAGGCATCGGCGAGATGATCGAGCCCGGTCAGGCTGATGTTCGCCTCGCCCGCCTCGAGCTTGAGGATCGTGCGCCGGCTGACTCCCGACCGGTCGGCGAGGGCGACCTGGCTGAGGCCCGCCTCCGCTCTGTAGCGTCGGACGTTGCCGCCGACGTGCGCCAGGACTGCCGGTGTACCCGCGGTTTGCATGTGCACTATCCTGCACCATAGAGTGTGCAGCATGTTGCACTCCCTGCCGAAGCGTCGCGTGATCTCCCGGCAGGAACTGGCCCTCGTCCTCATCACGGCCGTGTGGGGGTCGACCTTCCTCATCGTCCACATCGCCGTGCAGTACAGCGGGCCGTGGTTCTTCGTCGGCACGCGTTTCGTGACGGCCGGCATCATCAGCGCTATCCTCTTCGCCCGCGTCCTTCGAGGCATCACGGGTCGGGAGGTGCTGGCGGGAGCCGCGATCGGCGTGATGATCTACCTCGGGTACGGTCTGCAGACCGTCGGGCTGCAGACGATCAACAGCAGCACGTCGGCGTTTCTCACCGCCCTCTACGTGCCCCTCGTCCCGATTCTGCAGTGGCTCGTCTTCAAGAAACCGCCCCGGCTGTTCACCTGGATCGGTGTCGCTCTCGCTTTCATCGGTCTGCTGCTGATCGCCGATCCCGGCAGCGTCGGCTTCAGCTTCGGCGCCGGCGAGATCGCGACGATCATCAGTACCCTGCCGATCGCGGCGGAGATCATCCTCATCGGCTGGTTCGCGGGCAAAGTGCACCTCGGGCGGGTGACCGTCGTCCAGCTGTTCGTCGCCGGCCTGCTCGGATTCGTGACCGTGCCGGTCGTCGCGGAGCAGCCGCCCGCATTCTCGTGGATCTGGGTGGGAGCGGCCGTCGCCCTCGGCGCCGCCAGCTGCCTCATCCAGCTGACCATGAACTGGGCGCAGAAGTCGGTCTCCCCCACCCGGGCGACGATCATCTACGCCGCAGAGCCCGTCTGGGCGGCGTTCATCGGCCGGGCGGCGGGAGACCGACTCCCCCCGATCGCGATAGCCGGCGCGGCGTTCATCGTCGCCGGCGCCCTCGTCAGCGAGCTCAACCCACGAAAGCGCGCCCGCAGCACCGCGGCCGGCGAGCCCGATCGAGAGACCGCCGCGGGCACCACCCCCGTCCCCGTTGCGGCTCGCGCCGGAGACGGCGAGACCCACTAGGGGCGGGACCGCAATCACCTGCCCGCCGGACGGAGCGGGGATCCATATCGCGCGAACCGGCGAAACCGCATGTGGTGCGCGTAGCGTGGGATCATCGCGGCTGCTCCAACGCAGCCGCGAGGTATGGGCTTGGACTCCCGACGAACCATGCGTCTGCTCGACCGTCCGAAGACGCTGAACGGATCCACGCCGACCTCGTGCCGGCATTTCTCCCTCATTGGGGTCGCTCGTGCTGTTGCCGAAAATCATCGTCCGTCCGCTTGTCGAACTCTGGCTGGCCACCAATCCCGACTCCTGGCGCAGACAGGTCGTCGCCGGGGATTCTCCTCACGTCCACGGGCCAGGCATCACGCTCGACCGGATCCTGCTGACCGGAGACGGCGTGGCAACGGGGCGCGGCGTTCGCACGCACGACCTCGGGCTACCCGGTCACCTTGCGCGCCAACTGTCGGCTCTGACCGGCCATGCGACCGATATCGACGTGGTGGTCGACCAGGAGATGACCGTCCTCAGTTGCGAAGCTGCCATCGACGGGGTCGACCTGTCCCGATACGACGTCATCGTGTTGTCCCTGGGCCACAACGAGGCGCTCGCTCTGATGAGCGTCAGGAAGTGGGAGAGCGGGCTGAGGACGTTGCTCGCCGAGGTCGCCGAGTGCGCCTCGAGCGAGGCCAGGGTCTTCCTCCTCTCCGTCCCCTCGTTCGGTCCGCGTACCCATCTCCCCCCTGCGCTTGCGGCGGTCGTCGACCGGCACGCGGAGGCGCTCAATGCCGTGACGAGCACCGTGATCGCGGGAATCCCGCAGGTGACCCTGATCCCGGTGAGTGCCGCGAACGAGTTCGAACGGGAGACCGCGACCCTGTACAGGCGGTGGGCCGGCGGCATCGCCGCACGGATCAGTGAGGAGCTCACCCTGCATCGGGTTCCCGTTGCGGCGTTCGCAGAGCCGACGGTCGAGGCAGGCGCCGAGCACGTTCTCTGACGACCTCTGGAACGGGTGCTGACGAGCACCGCTCCGACCGAGGCTCAGGAGACCGTGATCGGCTTGAATCTGCTTGTCCGCGAGTCCGCCTGAGACGCAGACCACGATTCGTGTGGCCTGCGCCTCGGCGTCGAGCAGAGGCGCGCGAGATCAGTGCTGGTCTCGGGACGAGCCGGCGGTGATGATGTCCTTGCCCTGCGTCGACTCGTCGTCGTTCTCGCCCTGACCACCGCGGGTCTTCAGCAGACTCGCGACCGTCGCGACGGCGATCGTCGCGCCGATGAAGAGGAGCGAGAACCAGATCGGGATCTCCGGCACCCACAGCAGCGGCTCGCCTCCGTTGACGAACGGCAGCTCGTTCACGTGCAGAGCATGGAACACGAGCTTCACACCGATGAAAGCGAGGATCACGGCGAGTCCCTGCGCGAGGTACACCAGGCGCTCCAGCAGCCCGCCGATCAGGAAGAACAGCTGCCTGAGCCCCATGAGCGCGAACGCGTTCGCGGTGAACACGATGTAGGCCTCGTCCGTCAGGCCGTAGATCGCGGGAATCGAGTCGACCGCGAAGATGAGGTCGACGAATCCGATCGCGATGATTGTGAGCATCATCGGCGTGACGAAGCGCCTGCCGTCCTTCTTCACGGTGAGCTTGTCCTCGTGGTACTCGTCCGTGATGGGGAGCACACGGCGCACCCACGTCATGAATTTGCCGTCGGCCGGGTTCGAGTCGTGGCCGCCGAACGCCTGCCGGTATGCGAGCACGAGCAACAGGGCACCGAAGATGTAGAACACCCAGGAGAAGTTCTCGATGAGAGCCGCCCCGATCGCGATGAAGCCGCCCCGCAGCACGAGGGCGATGATGATGCCGATCATCAGCACCTTCTGCTGGTACACCTTGGGCACCGCGAACCCGGCCATCACGATGAGGAAGACGAAGAGGTTGTCGATCGACAACGCCTTCTCGGTCAGGTAGCCGGCGAAGTACTCCCCGCCGAAGGTCCACCCCGACGTCATTCCGATCCCCACCCCGAACAGCAGGGCAAGACCGATGTAGAAGGCGGACCAGCGCGCCGACTCGGCAATGGACGGCTCGTGGGGCTTACGGACGTGCGCGAAGAACTCGTACACGAAGAAGAGGATCGTCACGGCGATCGTGATGACCCAGATCAGGGGTGAAACCTGCATAGGGGTACTCCAAGGGGCTCAGGCGGTCGATGAACACGCCAAGGTCTTCTCCGCCCCAATGGAACCGGGACCGTTGACCCGGGACGCTTCGGTGCATCCGTACTGACGGGCCAATCACTGACGGGAGTACTCCCCTTGATGGGAACGAGGATACCGAACTCGCTTGATGCTTCCTGAGTGCTCGCCTCGACCAAGCGGGCAGTTCGTCGTGGACACTGCAGCGCATCGCGAGCACGATGAGGGCGTGGAAACCGATCTGGAGACCGTGCGCGAGGCGCTCGAATCGGCAGCGTCCGACGTCGAGGCGGACAAGATTCGCGGGCGCCTGACCGACGGCCGGACGCAGGTGATCGGCGTCCGGATGGGAACGGTGTTCGACATCGCGAAGCGCAATGCGGGGATGCCCCTTGCCGAGGTGGAGCGTCTGCTCGCCTCCGGGGTGTACGAGCTGAAGATGGTGGGGGTCAGCGTGCTCGATTTCCGCGCACGGGCCAAGGACGCCGACCGGGAAGCGCTGTACGACGTGTGGATGCGGAACCTCGACCTCATCGACACGTGGGACTACATCGACCGCGCAGCGCCGCGGGTCATCGGGACATATCTCGTCGACCGGCCACGGGACGTGCTCTTCGAGCTCGCCTCGTCAGCCGATCGATGGCACCGGCGGACGGCCATCACCGCGGCGTTCTCGATCATCCGTGCGCGAGACCTCGCCGACCCGCTCGCCCTGTGCGAGATCCTCGCCGACGATCCCGAACACCTCGTGCAGACGAATGTCGGCGTGGCGCTTCGCGAGATCGGACGTGTCGACGCCGCCGTGCTCGAGGAGTTCCTCGCTCGCCGCGGTGGCGACCTGAGTGCACACGCGCGGCGGACGGCGCGCACCGCTCTCGCCGAGTAGTGGAGGCAGGCTGAGGATGAACGATCCCGCCAGGTCCGTCGCTTCCGAGGAGACCCATGCCATGAGACCGCTCCGATACTCGATCAACGTGACGCTCGACGGCTGCTGCCATCACGAGGCAGGGCTTCCCCCTGATGCGGAGTCGATGCGCTACTGGACCGATCAGATGGAGCGGGCCGATGCCCTGCTGTTCGGGCGGGTGACCTACCAGATGATGGAGTCGGCGTGGCGGAAGCCCGCGGCCGGCACCTGGCCGGACTGGATGGACGATGCGCAGATCCCGTTCGCCGAGGCCATCGACGGGGCGAAGAAGCACGTCGTGTCGAGCACGCTGAGCACGGTCGACTGGAACGCCGAGCTCGTGCGAGAGGACGTGGGCCAGGCGGTGCGGCGGCTCAAGCAGCAGCCAGGCGAGGGCCTGTGGGTGGGGGGCGTGACGCTCCCCCTGGCGCTAGCGAATCTGGGACTGATCGACGAGTACGAGTTCGTCGTGCAGCCGGTCCTCGCCGGTCACGGTCCGACGTTGCTCGCCGGCCTGCGACAGCGCGTCCAGCTGGAGCTCGTGGGCCGCCAGGACTTCCGATCGGGAGCGATGGCGCTGCGATACCGGCCGATGGGAGCCCTGGCTTAGCTTCGATTCCGGCGTCCCCGAGTCGAACGCCTGCACCCGGTCCCGCTGCTCACGCTCCTGGTACCGCAGGATCACCCGGCCACATCGCCGGTCAGCCGCGGGCAACTGGGCCGCGCATGGGGTCGGGCCGAGTGTCCGGTCACACGCGTCAGCGCTGGTCCAGCACCTCGCGGAGTTTGGCGGCGAAAGCCTCGGGCTGCCCCGCGTAGCCGAACTCGCCACCCATGAAGCCGCCGTGGTGGCTGGGGAAGACCGTTGCCTGCTGGTCGAGTCGTTCGGCCAGCGCGATCGCGGCTCGTCCGGTGTAGACCTTCAGCGACTCCTCCCCGACGGCGACCACGATCCGGGTCGGCGCGGCCTTCAGTGCCTCGAGGTCCGGTTCGTAGAGGGGTACCGCCCAGGAACGTTCCGACAGCAGCGGGTCGTCTCGTCGGCCGTCGTCCTCGGTCGGCATGCCGAACGCCGCCGGATCCGGCGCCGGCCGGGCGAGGTGCTCCTCCGTGATCTCGCCCTCCCACGAGGTCATCGCGATGAATGCGGCCATCCCGGCGCCCCAGCCCTTGTCCTGGTACACCCGCGTGTAGGCCGCCCGGGCCCTCTGAACCGCTTCCGCGTCCGGGAGCACGCAGTCGATGGGGGGCTCGTGTGCGACGAGGGTCGACACGTCGTGCGGATGAGCGGTGACCAACGCAAGCGCGGTCACCGCGCCGCCACTGCTGGCGAGCATGTCCACCGGGCCGGCCCCGAGCGCCTCGATGATCGCGTGGACGTCCTCGGCCTGCGTTTCGGGCTCATTGGTGACACCGCCGTCCTTGCGCGTGCTCCGGCCCAGACCGCGCGGGTCGTAGGTGACGACCGTGCGGTCGGCGAACAGC
Organism: Planctomonas deserti; assembly: GCF_003067705.1. GTDB lineage: Bacteria > Actinomycetota > Actinomycetes > Actinomycetales > Microbacteriaceae > Planctomonas > Planctomonas deserti. The sequence goes on along the minus strand of NZ_QANL01000003.1, from coordinate 411,188 downwards.
TTCACCTGGGCCTGGAACCCGCTCGCGTCCATCGGCTGGCCGATCATGACCAGCGGCGGGCGTCCATCCGCGGTGGGCAGTGGTCCATGGACGTCGTAGACCAGATCGACCTCCGGTAGCTCGAGCGTGTGCTGCGTCACGGGAGGCCTCCTTTGGCATGGACGGAACTCCCCGGATGCTATGGCGCGGAGGCGGCCGTGCGCCAGAGGCTCAGCCGAGCTGACGCTGCTGGGCCTCGATCATCTCTGCATAGCCGGCCTTGAAGGTCGGGTATTGCAGGTTCCCCAGCAGTTCGAGAAGACGGGCGCCGTCGAGGACGGTGCCGGAAGGTATCCCGGGCTCGGTGCGCGGCGGCGGCTGGCGTCCGAGCAGGTGAGCGATGTACGTGACCACATCGCCGAGGGGGGTGGGGGCCTGATCGACGGCGTGAACGAGTCGTGGCGGCTCGTGCACCTGGAGCATCGTGTCGATTGCCCGGGCGAGGTCGATCTGATGGATGCGATTGGTTCGTCTCGCGTAGTCGACGGGTGTGCCGCCGACCACGGTGCGGAGCAGCATCTCCCTGCCGGGTCCGTAGATCCCCGCCGGCCGGACGATGTAGGAGTCGAGGAGCTCCCTGGCGAGGAGTTCGCCGGCGAGGACCACTCGGCCTCGTTCGGTGACCGTTGCCGGTGCATCCTCCTCGGTGAGCGGCCGTTCGTCGGTGCGTCCTTCGAAGACCCGGGTGGAGGACACGAATACCACCCGACGGGGAAGGACGGGGAGCGCGGCAGCGAGGTTTCTGATCTTCACCAGGTAGTCGTCAGGGTGGTCGGCGCTCGCCGAGGAGCTGGGGGTGAGGGTGACGACGAGTTCGTCGACCTCCGGCAATGGGGCGGGCAGCGAGATGCTGAGGTCAGCCGCCACGGGGGTGAAGATTCCCGGTAGCACAGCGGTGGTGCGGCGGAGAGCGAACACCGTCGCACCGCGTGCGACCAGCCGCTCCCCCAGGAGTATTCCGAGCTTTCCGCAACCGGCCAGCAGGATGCGGCGCTGTGAGCCCGGCTCGGCCGGTGGCGTGGTCTGCAATGTCCTAGGACCTCCCTGGTCGATCAGTCTAGGGAGGGGCTCACCAGGCCAGTGGCCCTCGGAGGTGGCGTACCTCCGGGTGGGCCGGTTTCGCATAGCCTTCGTTGAGGGACGGGCGCGTTGTGCCCCCGATCCAGTACCGCCAGTCGAGGCCGGACGCTGTTGTCGAGGCTTCTTGACCGAGGAGCACCGATGACCGAAACACATCGTGTCCTGTTCGAGGCATACCGTCCGGGCATCCCGCTCCGCCCCTGGTCGCTTCAGCCCGAGGTTGAGACGGCCATGGCGGCAGACCTCACCGTGCAGTCCGGCGGCGCGGTCGACGCCCTTCGACACCTGATCGCGGGCGATCCGTTGTCTCACGACGACCTGCTCGCGTTCGGCCGGCTCAACTTCCACGCGTTCCTGAAGGGATGGGAGCCGATGGTCGCGCTGTTCGACGAGGTCCCCATACTCGACCCGGCTGTCGGACCCCTGCTGGTGAGGCATTCGAAGCGCTTTCGGTGAGGGAATGCTGTTGTCAGGACGGCGGTGACGGTCGCGAGTGCGAGGAACCTACGCACTGACCGTTATCCGCCGGTGAAGCCCTCGGCGAAGAGCTGGTAGCCGGCTGCGTCGCAGGCCGCGGCGGGGGAAGTTGCGGTCGCATTCCATTCCGCGTCACCGATGCTGGTTGCGCCGTCCGATCCGGAAGGGATCGGAGGTGCGGCCGCTTTCAGGGCTGCGACGGCTTCGCTCACGGCGCCTTCACCTCGGGTGGGAACGCGGTCCAGGACTCGCGTCGCCAGTCTCATCCAGCCGTTGAACTCCCGCTGCGTCATGCGTCCTTCGCGAAGGGCGACCGTCCCGTTCAGAAGGATGGTCGAGACGTCGGTGAACGCCTCGCACGTTTCGACATCGGTTACGATCGGGGCGGTCGATACCGGGGCGGGCGTGGGGGCAGGCGCTCCGGCACCCGTCGTCGAGCCGGCGGAATCCGCAGCACACCCGGAGATCCCCACAACGACCGTGACGGCGCACATCGCGAGCACCGCCCGGGTCGCGAGGAATTGGGCGGAGGACGTGATCATGGCCGCAGCCTAGCGCCCGCCTGATCGTCAGTTCGGGTCCCTCACCCCCTCTCAGCAGGAGGGTCGATCTCCCTGACCACCGGGACCGACTTGCCGCGATGACACCTCTCACACCCCGTCCCTGTCCGGTGCCGCCCCCGAAGCTGGGGCGTTGTCCTGCCGGCATCGCTCCGAAAGGCTGGCTCCGACAATCCGACCCGGAGGACCGATGACCGAGGACCAGATCGCGGCGGTGATCTTCTCCCCGCTCTGCATCATCTGGGGAACCTGTTTCATCCTGTTCCGCAGGCACATCTCTGAAACAGCCCAACGGCAGATGCACGCCCGCGGGCACCATGCCTCTGCCGCGACCCAGACTCCCACCGTGATGGCTCTCGGCGGTGCGGTGTTCGTGATCGTCGGGGTCGTTCTACCGATCGCGGTCTTCACCGGGGTGTTCGAAGGCAACTGACCGGCACGGGCCGCCAACCGCGCGGGCACATCGAACGGCAGTGACGAACCGGCACTCCGCAGGAGACCGGGAGCCTGGTTAGCCTGATGGTGCGGCGTCCACCAGCTTCGGCGGATCCGACACCCGACTTCGGCAGATGAGGAACTTCATGACTGACACCACTCCGCCCGACAGCACCACCGCACCCGACGCGACCGCCCCGCTCGAGGCAGCCGCAGAATCCGAAGTGGCCGCCGCTCCGGACACGGCCAGCGTCGAGGAGGCGGTCGTACCCTCCGCTCCCGCTGCGGAGGAACCGGCCGCTCCCGCGGCTGAGGAGCCGGTCGCTCCCCCGGTCTCCGCACCGGAGGTACCCGTGGTTCCCGTGGTCCCGCCGCAGACCAGCCTGGCGTCTCGTGGGGTCAGCTACTCGGTCGACATCGTCTTCTGCATCGATGTGACGGGCAGCATGGACCCGATCCTCGACGCGGTGAAGGCAAACGCCCTCGGCTTCTACGACGACGTGCAGACCAACCTCGTCGCCAAGGGCAAGAACGTCACTCAGCTGCGGGTTCGCGTGGTCGCGTTCCGTGACCTCTACGCGGACGGCGACGCGGGCATCGAGGAGTCCCCGTTCTACGCGCTTCCCGACGACCGCGCACACTTCTCCGAGTTCGTCGGCGGGCTCACCGCCGAGGGCGGCGGCGACGCCCCCGAGTCGGGACTCGAAGCTGTGGCTCTCGCCATCAACTCGCCCTGGACCCGCGTCGGCGACCGCCGCCGCCAGGTGATCGTGGTGTGGAGCGACCAGCCCACGACTCCCCTCGACCCGTCGGTGGTGCCTGCGGACCTGTCCTCGCGCATCCCCGCGGACTTCAGCGCGCTGACGGATGCGTGGGAGGACGAGCAGGGCGTGATGGGGTCGAGCTCAAAGCGACTCATCCTCTTCGCACCCGACGGTCCCGGATGGAGCGACATCTCCGCCGCGTGGGAGAACGTCGTGCACAACCCCTCCACCGCCGGCGGCGGTCTGTCCGACGTCGACTACGGCACGATCATCGACTCCATCGGTAACTCGGTGTGAGCGACCCGCGCTCCACGGTCGAAGCGGTCACCGGACCGACGGTCTCCTTCGGGTTCAACCTCGGCAAGATCCCGGACCACGGGGAGGACTCCGACCCGATCCTGCGTGACGGGCCGGATCTCGGACTCGCCGCGGTCTTCGACGGGATGGGCGGTGCCGGCGGCACCGTCTACGACACCCCGGACGGGCAGCGGTCGGGCGCCTACCTCGCGTCCCGCATCGCGCGGGACGTGGTCGAGCGGCACATGCTCGGGCTCCTCACGCCCGATCGCGCGCTGCCGGGTGATGCCACTGCAATCGAGTTGCATGATGTCCTCGAGACCGCGTTGCAGGGCGCACTGACCGACCTGAAGGCACCGACAAGCCGGCTGCGATCAAGGCTGCTGCGTGCGCTGCCGACCACCATGGCGCTCGGTGCGCTGCAGCGCACCGACGACGCCGGCGGACGGTGGGCGTGCCACGTCTTCTGGGCGGGCGACTCCCGGGTCTACGCGCTCACGCCGGACGGCATGCATCAGCTCAGCATCGATGACCTCCGCGACCAGGGCGACGCGATGGAGAATCTGCAGCGCGACTCCGTCGTCAGCAACGCCATCTCGGCCGACACCGAATTCCACATCAACCACCGCCGGGTGACCCTGGTCGCCCCGTTCTTCCTGGTCTGCGCGACCGACGGCTGCTTCGGATACCTGCGCTCGCCCATGCACTTCGAGGAACTGGTCCTGCGCACCCTCGCTTCCGCGAGCACGGAGGAGGACTGGTCGTCGGCTCTGCAGACCGAGATCGCCGCGGTGACCGGTGACGACGCGGCCATGGCGACGATCGGGGTCGGAGCCGATCTCGAGACGTTCAAGGACCTGTTCGCACCCCGCCTCGCGGACCTGACGGAGAACTACGTCACCCCCCTGGACCGATCGCTCGAGCAGGTCGAACGAGCGGAGCAGGCCCTCGTGGAGCTGCAGCAGCAGCGTGCCGCGGACGTGTCGGCGCGCTGGCACCGATACAGCACGGGTTACGAGCGGTTCCTGCAGGACGGACCGGAACCGGAGGGCGAGGTGGAGGAGGACCGCCCGGAGAGGCGGATCTGGAATCCGCCGCGGCGCATCAGCACCGGTCCCTCCACCGTGACGGCACGCACCGGGGCGGCCTCGGCGGCCTCAGCGGCTGAGGAGGACGGGTCCGCTGACGGCGGGGCCGAAGGTGAAGCAGAACACGACACGCAGGAGGAGACGCTGTGAAGGCCGGGGAGGTTCTGAACGGATACACCCTCCTCGCCGACTTCAGCGTGGTCGGCGCGGGACTCAGCCGGTGGACCTTCGCCCGGAAGGACGGCCGGGAGTACTTCCTCAAGGAGTTCCTCAGCCCCACCTACCCGGAGGCGGATGCGCCCGGCAGCGAGAAGATCAAGGCGAAGAAGCGGGCGCGGTGCGCGGTGTTCGAGAACCAGCACCGCTCCATGCAGACCGCGCTCGCCCCGCTGTCGGCGTTCGGCGGCAACCTCATCGTCACCCACGAGTTCTTCCGCGCCGGCGCCAAGTACTACAAGACCACGGAACGGGTCGAGGCCGAGGACTTCGACGTCGCCCGCATCGCCGCGCTGCCGTTCCGGCAGCGGCTCGTCCTGTTGAAGTCCGTCGCGCACAGCCTCAAGATCCTGCACGACCTCAGGATCGTGCACGGAGACTTGAAGCCCGACAACGTGCTGATCAAGCGGACCGAGCTCGGCTACACCAGCAAGTTGATCGACTTCGACAACTCCTACATCGCCGGTCGACCGCCGGCCGCCACGGAGATCGTGGGAACGATCAACTACTACTCCCCCGAGCTCCTCAGCTACATCCAGGAGGACGGCACCGTCGCGGCGACCGACCTCGGCACCGCCGCGGACGTGTTTGCGCTCGGCCTGATCTACAGCGAGTTCCTCACCGGCCGCCTGCCGCAGTACGACCCGGCGTACGGGGAGCCGGCGGTGGCGGCACGTTCCGGCGTGGTGCTGAGTGTCGACCGGACGGGACTCGATGCAGGCCTGGCCGACCTGGTGGACCGGATGATGCTGGCCACACCCGCAGCCCGTCCGACCATCGGTGAGGTGCACGCCACCCTGATGGGCATCCGCGTCGCCGGCGAAGCCCCGGCACCGGCGGTCGCTCCTGCGCCGTCCGGGGCGCTGCGAGGAAAACTCGTGGGTGCTCCCTCCGCGCCGCCCGCCCCGTCCGCGCCGCCCGTCCCGTCCGCGCCGCCCGCCCCGTCCGTCGCACCACGAACCCCGGCCGCACCAGCCGCCGCCCCGACGAGCGGACTGAAGGGCAAGCTGATCCGGCGGCTCCGCGGCGAAGGCAGATCCTGAGATGGCGGCTGACTCCGCCGCGTGGCTGTGCCCGATCTGCGAAGGCGTGAACCACGGCAACGGCCGCGTCTGCACGACCTGCGGTGAACGTCTGCCCGACGGCTTCGTCCCGCGGAGCGCCACGAGACACGCCGTCAGGCCGGCGGCCCCGCCCGCCGTGGTGCCGGTGCCTCGGCCTCCCCGGTCGCCCACTTTCGATGATATCTTCGGCCCGTACTGATCCGTCACCGGTGCAACGGCGTGCCGCAGCAGGCGCGTCCGTGGTGACCCGACGCTCCACAGCTCGTACTGATGGCGTCGCCGGTCGCACACCCGTGGAGGGCGTCGAGTAGGTCGAGGACGGAGGCGGCGGCTCGACTGGCGGATCAGAGATGGGCAGTGACGGGAGGGCTTCAGGTGCGCGAACTGGTCTATTACGTGGCGGTGTCGCTGGACGGTTTCATCGCTGCCCCCGATGGCTCGTACGACCCGCTCATGCGTGATGGCGACCATATGGACGTGCTGACGACAACGTACGCCGACGCGATCCCCGCGCACGTCCTCACCGCGATCGGCGGGACCGCACCGGGCACGCTCTTCGACACCGTCATCCAGGGGTGGAACAGTTACGCGCACGCGTACGACGTCGGCATCACCCGCCCCTACGCCCACCTCCGCGAGTACGTCGCCACTCGGACGCGGGGCGACGCACCCGATGGCGTCACGTACACGAGCGATCCGGTCGCGACCGTTCAGGAGTTGAAGGCGCAGGACGGGCTGAACATTTACCTCTGCGGTGGCGGGGACCTCGCCGGCGCACTCCTTCCGGAGATCGACCGGCTCATCCTGAAACGCCATCCCGTGGCGATGGGAGCCGGCATCCCGCTGTTCGGCAACAGCAGCTACCAACCGCACGCCTTTCAGCGCGTCGATGAGCAGGAGTTCACCTCCGGCGTCTGCATCTCGGAGTACACCCGCGCTTGACTCCCGAGTCGCGACTCCCCTGGAGCTTCCGGACCGGTCGCGCTGTCTCCGTCGCCGAGCACGGGTTGGCGTCGGAGAACGACACCATCCTCGGGCTCCCCATGCGACTGCTCGCGCCGCGGGGCATCAGCCGCCGCCCAGCAGCCGGGCGATCTGGGCCTGGAAGGTGAGCACCGACAGCGTTCCGAACAGCAGGATCGCCCAGACCAGCATGACGAGCCGGAACCCGCGGATCCGGATGGGCCGGGGCAGGGTCTTGCGGTTGATCAGGATCAGCAGCCCGGAGTAGATGAACATCATGAAGCCACCGACCACGGCCGCGATCACCAGGAGGACGATCGGCTGGTCGAAGCCGAATAGCAGCACGAGGATGCCGACGCCGATCAGGCCCCAGACCAGGCCGGCATAGATCTTCGACTCGTTGGCCTCCCGGAGGTAGCTGGTCTTCAGCACGTCCGCGGCGAGACGACTGGTGTAGTCGACGATGCCCAGTGCGGCCGCGAACAGCGAGAACGAGCCGATGATCCAGAAAAAGTACTGGAACCAGGAGCCGACCCGCTCCCCCAGCACGTCGCCCTCGGTCCTGATGAACTCGATGCTGTTCTCCAGCCCCTCCCGGCCGAACACGGTGGAGTACGCGAGCATGGAGGTGAACACGATGGTCAGGAAGGTGATCAGCACGAAGGTGAAGATCTGCTCGAGGTTGGCGAACTTCCACCACCCCCTCCAGCGCGACAGGTTCGCCTCGGTCGGCTCGAACACGTAGCCGGTCGACGGCGCGGCCTCGGGCTGACCGGTGATCGGGCTGACGAGCCGCGGCACGTAGGCGCCCATCCCGAAGCCCTTGTCCCGGATCCAGTTGGACTGCACGAGGTTCTGCCCGCCGCCCGCCCCGGCGAACGCCAACGCCCCGAGCAGCGTCGCGATCCCGAGCTCGATGGGGATCCCCGGCCGGGTGATGATCTGGGGCGCGTCGGCCCATGCGTCGGCCCCGACCGCGACGATCGCCCCGACCACGAAGAGCAGCAGCACCGCGGCGACCTTGACCATCTGGGCACGTTCGAGGGCCACGTAGACCACGGGGGCGAGGGTCAGGATCAGGCCGATCGCCACGAGCATGCCGATCGCGATGTAGCGCGGCGTGCCCCCGAAGACGTACGACGCGAGGGTCGCGCTGCTGGTCGCCCAGCCCGGCCAGAGGTTCGCGAAGTAGGTCAGCAGCGCGAACACGAGGCCCCAGTGCCTCCAGTAGCGGCTGAAGCCGGTCAGCGCCGTCTCCCCGGTGGCGAGGGTGTACCGCTCGATCTCCAGGTTGATGAAGTACTGCGTCACGAGCCCGACCAACGCGGCCCAGACGAATACCAGGCCGACCTGAGAGGCGATGTAGGGGAAGAGGATGAACTCTCCCGACGCCAGTCCCACGCCGGCGGCGATGATGCCCGGGCCGATCAGCTTGCGGTACTTGGCGGGCGCCTCCGGCAGGTCGCGCACCTCGGGTCGTCGGAGGTGCTTGGCGGGAAAGGCGTCGGCGGCCGAGCGGCCGTTCCGGTTCTGCGTGCTGTCGTCGTTGAAAGTCACGCGCCTTTTCTTATCAGACGATGAGTGGACCACAAAGCCCTTCCCGAATGCCGGGCATCCCGAAGTCATCGATCCCTGCCTCGAACTCGTCGTCAGCCGTCGTGCCGGCCTAGTCGAATCCACTCCGGGTCATCCGTGCTCAGCGCACGGCTCAGCGGCAAGCAGGGCCCGCGCCCACGCGAGGTACAAGTCCGAGAAACCCGTGTCGCACGCTTGGTCGAGATCGGTGACGCTCTGCTCACTGAGGACCACCGTTCGTGCGCCATGGTGCGTGTCGACCACGCTTCGGGTGGCACCGTTGAGGTCTTTCGCATGCGCGGCGATGAGTCGGCGAACACATGGCGGGACGCCGGGATCGAGTTCGAGGGGCGGAATCTGGGCGACCGTGATGGTTGCCGCCGTAGGCAGACGCGAGCGCATTGTCGTCAACATCTCGTCGAGCAATCGTGTCCACGTCGCCACCGGCATCAAGCCGACCGCATCCCCGGATCCCGCAATGACAACGACCTCGTCCACTTCGCGCCAGAACCACGCGTGTGAGAGGAATTCCTTCGCCCCGTGCAGCGTGAATCCCGGGAAATGCGCGGTGGACCACTCCACACCCCGGCAATCACGACGGCTCAACAGTCGCGCGTAGTGGGCGGCGACACCGAGTTGCCGGGACACCGTGCCGTACCCCACCGCAGCCGCGTCGCCGACGAAGGCCACCCGAAGCGGATCTCGACCCGTGACCGTGCCTCGTGCTGAGTCCCGCGGGACGGGGAGATCATGCAATCGGCGCAATCGGGCGAAAGCGAGTCCTCGGGCCAAGGGCCGAGCAAGCGAGCGAGCAATACGGCTCGGCGCCGCGTGTTCATTTGTCCTCGTCCGGCGCTCGAGTTCTCGGTCACGGAAGACCGGATACGGGGATCGCCTGGGCGGCCGGAGGGCTGGTCGTCGTCCCTCGGCCTGGCGTTCGCGCATCCTCCCGATGTATCTCGCGTGCACTATGACTGCGCTGGTGTAGCCGGCGCGGGAGGGCTGGGGCGGAAGATGGTGAGTCCCCCCTCCAGCAGTGGTGCCGCCGCGGTCAGGAACTCCGCGACATGCGGCTGCGCGTTGTGCGCCTCCCAGGCCTCAGCACTTGTCCACTCCTCATGAAGCACGAACGTGCTCCACGAATCCTCGTGCCGGAAGACGGTGTAGTCGAGACAGCCGGTGTCCCGACGACTGGCGGCCTGCAGATCGGTGACGAGTCGCCTCACCTCCTCGTCGTGGCCGCGCTTGGCCTCGAGGATAGGGAGGAGGCGTACGGTTGCGGCTGGCGTCGTGCTGTGTCTGGTGTCGGTCATGACTATTCCCTCGTTGCGTTGGCGATTTCCGCTGGGAGGTGCACCGCTGCCATTGCGGTGCACCTCCCATGTCGTGCAGGCGCTAGGAGTCGATCGTCGGGACGTCGACCCAGGCGCCGGTCTCAGCCGAATCGATGATCGCGTCATCGATCAGAGCCGTCTGGTAGCCGTCCGCGAAGTTGGGGCTGACGGTGCCGCCCTCGGCGATCGCCTTGAAGAAGTCGTAGGCCTCGATGATCTTCGTTTCGCCGTAGCCGATGCCCAGAGCCGGGATCGGCCACAGTCCCTCGCCGTACGGGGTGGCGGGGCCGGTGTACACGGTGCGGAAACCGCTGCGGTCGGCCTGGTCGCCGGCGAAGGCGACCTGGAGCTCGTCGCGGCGCTCGTAGTTGAAGAGGATGCTGCCCTCGGTGCCGTGGATCTCGAAGGTGAGGAAGTTGTTCCGGCCGTGCGCGTTGCGCGTCGCCTCGATGGAGCCGATCGCGCCGTTCGCGAACTTGATCATGGTCAGTATCTCGTCGTCGACGTCGACCGCGCCGCGCGGGCCCCCTCCCCCGGAGACGGTGCCCAGCTTGTCCGCACCGCCGGACTGCACCGGGCGGTCGGCGATCCAGGTGGACATGATCGAGTTGACCGAGCCGAACTCGCCCACGAGGTAGCGGGCCAAGTCGATCACGTGGGTCCCGATGTCGCCCAGGGCACCGGATCCCGCTATCGACTTCTGGAAGCGCCACGAGAGCGGGGAGTTCGGGTCGGCGCTCCAGTCCTGGAGGTAGGTGCCGCGGAAGCTGATCACCCGGCCGATCGCACCCTCCTCGATGTACTTCTTGGCCAGGGCGACCGCGGGCGTGCGGCGGTAGTTGAACGCCACCATGTGGACGAGTTCCTTGGTCCTGACCGCGTCGTACATCCGCTTGGCCTCCTCGCCGGTTCGCGCCAGGGGCTTCTCGCAGATGATGTGCTTGCCGGCCTCGGCAGCGGCGATCGCGATCTCGGCGTGGAGGTGGTTCGGGGTGGCGATGTCGACCACGTGGATGTCCGGGTCGTCGATGATGCTTCGCCAGTCGGAGGTGGAGGTCTCGAAGCCGAAGCGGCGAGCGGCCTGAGCGGCGAGGTCGTCGGTGGCTTCCGCGATGACCTTGCGCACGGGCATGGCGGGGGCCGGCCAGAAGAACATGGGCATGGCCGCGTACGCGAGGGAGTGGGCCTTGCCCATGAAGCCGCCCCCGATGAGTCCTACGTTGAGGTTCTGCATGTGACTGTTCCTTTTCGATTAGACGCCGGAGTCGGCGAGGATCGTGTCGAGGTACTTCTTGCTGATCTCCGCGGCGGCGCGAGGATCGCCGGCATAGTCATCCAGTTCGACCATCAGCCAGCTGTCGTATCCGCTCTCCTGCACGGCGCGGAGGATGTCCGGGAGGTCGAGGTCTCCTTCGCCGAGCGGGAGGAACCGGAACGGCTCGGCTCGGAAGTCCTTGAGGTGGACGTGGCGGATGCGGTCCCGGTACCGGCGGATGGCAGCGGCCGGGTCGCCGCCACCGGCGGCGAGGTGCGCGGTGTCCGGGCAGAAGCCGATGCGCGTGCACTTCATCAGCCGATCCAGCTCGGTCGGGTTCTCGACGATGGTGGACAGGTGCGGGTGGAAGCTCGCGGTCAGGCCGAAGCTCTCCGCGATGTCGGTCACCTGGTCCAGGGCGCGGCCGAGCAGCACGTAGTCCTCGTCGGTCGTTCCGGCGGCCCGACGGGCGCCGCCGCCGACCACCAGACGCTCGGCGCCGAACGTGGCGGCGAGCTCGGCGGCGCGGGTGATGCGGTGCAGTTCTTCGGGCAGGACGTCGGCGAAGATGAAGTTGGCCCCGGAGTACACGGAGACGAGCTTCACGCCCGTCTCCGACAGCAGATCGCGGAGCTCGTCCGGGCGGTCCGCGTACTCCGCGAGGTTGCCGTCGAACATCTCCGTGCCGGTGTAGCCGGCGGACGCGATGTCCCGCACCGCCGCCTCCATGGAGCCGTTCGTCCGGTAGAAGAGGTCCTTGATGCTCGTGACCCCCGTGGCGTCGCCGACGACGCCACCCCAGGTGATGGTGTGATAACCGAGTTGCATTGCTATTTCCCTTTCCGAAGTCGGTGCGGCGTCGCCGCCCCCGATGGTTGGTGCAGTCCGGCCGACGTCCCGCACGTCGATCCAGCCGCCGGTCGCCGCCGACTCGACGGCGGCATCGGTGATGAGGACGGCCCTGAGGCCGTCGCGGAGTTCGGGCAGCCCCCCGGCCCGCGCCGCTCAGCGCGGCGCGGACGTCGGCGACGAACGCCCGAGCCTGCGCGAGGCCGGCATCACTTCTTCCGCGCCAGCGCGACGGCGAGGATGATGATCGCCCCGCGCACCACCTGCTGCTGGCTGCTGTCCAGGCCGGCGAGGATGAGGCCGTTGTTGATCAGGCCGATGAGCAGAGCGCCAAAGAGGGTTCCCACGACCGAGCCGGCCCCGCCGAAGAGGCTCGTGCCGCCGAGGATCACCGCCGCGATGGCGGAGAGCTCGTCCCCGGCGCCCCACTGGAACCGTCCCGACTCGAGCCGTCCCGCGTACAGCATGCCGGCGACGCTCGCGACCAGTCCGGAGATCAGCAGGACCTGGAACTTGATGCGCTTGGTGTTGATGCCGGTGAAGTCCGCGGCGGTCCTGTTTCCGCCGGTGGCCAGCACCTGGCGGCCGAACTTGGTGCGGGAGAGCACGACCGCACCGATCGCCACGAAGACGGCGCTCCACACGAGCAGGCCGGGAACGGGGCCGAAGTTCCCCGATCCGAAGATCATGTTGAAGGTGTCGTTCAGGATGGGCTGGGGAGCCGACGCGGTGATCCACTGCGCCACCCCGACCGCGATCCCGAGCATGCCCAGCGTGACCAGGAACGACGGAATCCCTAGGAGGCTGACGAGGGCGCCGTTGACGGATCCGACGACCAGTCCCACCGCGAGGCCCGCCAGGATGCCAGGGATGATCCCCCATTGGGAGAGGGCCATGGCGGTGCAGACACTGGACAGGCCCGCCGTCGACCCCACGCTGAGGTCGATCTCGGCACAGGCGATGACGTACGTCATCCCGACGGCGATCACGGTGATGGTCGCCGTCTGCCGGAAGATGTTCAGGAGGTTATTGGGCGACAGGAAGCCCTGGTCGCGGAGGAGGACTGCGAAGAAGGCGAAGACGACGACGAACCCGATGTAGATGACGTACCGACGCCAGTCCAGCTCGCCGAACCAGCCCCTGACCGCGGCCAGGCCGCCCGGCTCGGGCGCGATGGTGGAAATGGTCCTGTTGTTCATGATCAGACTCCCTGGACTGCGAGTTGCAGTGATTCTTCGTCGGCGATCTCGTTTCGTCCGAGTTCGCGGGTGATGGATCCATCCCTCAGAACCAGGACCCGGTCGCTCACGGCGAGCAGCTCGGGGTACTCCGAGGAGATGACGATGACGGCCTTGCCTGTGTCGGCGAGCTCTCGGATCATGGCCAGAATCTCGCTCTTGGTGCCGATGTCGACGCCGGCCGTCGGCTCATCGAGGATGAGAACGTCCGGTTCCGTGCCGAGCCACTTGGCCAGCACGACCTTCTGCTGATTCCCGCCGGACAGGAGTCGCACCGGCTTGTTCGGGTGCGCGACCTTCACCGCGAACTTCTGGATGAGCGAGTTGGACAGTTTCCTACCCGCTGCCGCGTCGAGCAGCGGACCGCGCGCGATCTTGTCCAGCAGCGGCAGCAGCAGGTTGTCCCGGACGGAATGGTCGAGCACGAGCCCCTGGTCCCGCCTGTCCTCGGGGATGAGCGCCAGTCCCGCGGCGATGGCTCGCCGGGGATTGGTGATCTGCGCCTTAGTGCCCCTGATGAGGATCTCCCCGCTGTCGAGCGGGTCGATGCCGAACAGGACCCTGGCAAGCTCGGTGCGGCCGCTTCCCATGAGCCCGGCCAGGCCGAGGATCTCGCCCGAGTGGAGGGTGAAGGAGACATCGCGCACCCGCTTGCCGGAGGTGAGGCCCCTGGCCTCGAGGATGGGCGCGGCCGAGGCTGCGTCTCTCCCCCGCTGCTGGTAGCTGAGCTGCCCCTCGATCTTCTTCCCGACGATTCCCTCAACGATCTGCTCGGGAGTGACGTCGCTCAAGGACTCGGTGAGCAACCGGCGGCCGTCGCGGAGGATGGTGATGCGATCGGCGATCCGGTACACCTCGTCCATCCGGTGGGAGATGTAGATGATGGATATCCCCCGCTTCTTGAGCCTCTCCACGAGGTCGAACAGTGCGTCCGTCTCGTGCCGGGCGAGGCTGGCAGTCGGCTCGTCCATGATCAGGACCCTCGCGTTCTGGGCCAGGGCCTTCGCGATCTCGGTCAGCTGCCAGTAGGCGGTGCCCAACGCGGAGACCTGAGCCCGTGGGTCGACCACGATCTCCATCTCCGCGAACACCTCACGGGCACGGCGCACCGCTTCCTTGTCATTGATGAGGCCGCTGCGGCCCTGCGGTTCCGCGCCCAGGAAGATGTTCTGCGCGACGGTCAGGCTCGGCACCAGGCTGAATTCCTGGAACACCATGCCGATGCCGACGGCCTTGGCGTCCTGGATCGAATTGATCTGAACCGGTCGTCCGCCGACGAGGATGGCGCCGGAGTCGGTCTGATACACGCCCTGGAGGATCTTCATCAGCGTCGACTTACCGGCGCCGTTGCCCCCGGCGAGGGCATGCACCTCTCCTGAGCGGACCTCGAAGTCCACGTCGTTCAGGACGTTGACGCCGTTGAATCCCTTGGAAATCGACCGCATCTCGACGGCTGTCTCGCTTGTGTTCATGATGAGTCCTTTTTCGGGGCCGGGGCAGGCCCTGCGGCCTGCCCGAGCCACTACTTCTTGAAGGAGTCCTTCACATCCTCGGGGGCGTCCTCGTGGTAGACCTGCTCCCACGCTTCGAGGACGTTGTCGTGCTCAACGGGCACGGCGCTCAGCGCGACGTACGGCGGCGGGGTCTTGCCCAGCAGGGCCTGTGCGGCGAGCCGCGCTTCCGTGACGCCCTGATCGAACGGCACCTGCGCACCGAGACCGACGATGAGCTGGTTCTTCGCCAGCGCGATCGCCACGTTCTTGCCCAGGTCCTCGGTCGCGATCTTCAGATCGGTGCGGCCGGCGGCGCGCGCTGCGGCCATGACCCCCTCGGCGGGAACGTCCCAGACGGCCCAGATCCCGGAGAGGTCGGCGTACTTGCTCAGCATGGCGTTCGCCGCGCCCTGTGCGTCACCGGCGAAGTCGGGACCGGCGATGCCCTTCTCCTCGACGATCTCGATGTCCGGGTACTCCGCCTCGATGGTGTCCTTGAACCCCTGGTACCGCTGCTGGGTGACGAAGAAGTCGGCCTCGTGGAAGATCATGCCGATCTTCCCCTTGCCGCCGAGCGCCTTCGCCATCAGGTGGGCGGAGACGACGCCGTTGCCGAAGTTGTCGGCCGAGACGACGGACACGTAGTCCTTGCCGGCGGTGAGCCCCTGGGGGACGTTGTCCATGAAGACGAGCTTCGCTCCGGCCTCGGCCGCCTCCTTGTACGCCGACGCGGTGGCGACGGGATCGGTGGGGATCGAGACGATCACATCGGGATCGCGGGTCATCACCGTCTCGAGGTCCGAGACCTGCTTGTCGGGCTTGAAGTTGGCGTCCGTCGTGGCGATGACCTCGACTCCGAGGCGCTCGAACTCGCTCTTCAGGCCCGCGATCTGGGCGTTGGCCCAGTCGTTGCCGCCGTAGTGCATGACGATCGCCGCGGTGGCGCCCATCTCCTTGACCTGGGCGACCTCCTCGTCGGTGAGGTCGGCTACGGAGGCGGGGGAAGGCTCCTCGCCGCCCGGTCCCTTGCTGAGGACCTGGCCCTTGATCTTGGCCAGGGCCTCATCGGCGCTGGCCGACACGCCTGTGTCCTGCGTTGCTGTGGTGCTCGTAGCCGAGCTGCACCCCGCGGTGGCGAGAGCGATCGCCGCCGCAACGGCGACCAGTGTTGTCCTTCGCATCATGACGTTCTCCAGTTCTGGTTCGAGATGTGGGCGATGAGCCCGTGAGGGTGTGGTTGAGCATCGTTCGACCCACGGGACGATCGATGCGTATGAGGTATGAGCGGCGGAAAGGATGTCAGCTGATCGAAATTGCCGCGGGAGAGGGAACCGGGAGCGGGAGGAGGCCAGCAACAGCCGAGGTCGTACGGATCGCCTCAAGCCTTCCGGAGGCGTTCCCGCCCTCGTCCGCAGCAGGTTCACCACGGTTGAGGACACGTGTGCCGAGCAGAAGATCGGCATGGATCACGAGCGCTCCGCCGCAGACTTCCCCGTGCAACCGAACCTCGTCTCTTCGTTGAGTGCTGATCTTCCGTGACCGGTCACGGAATTCCCTAATCGTGACCGGTCACGGAAACGATGTCAAGTCACGCCTGAGGAAATACCGGGGAGAAGGTTTCGCCGAGCGACGGGTCGTCAGCGGTGTCGGGCGGGGGCGGCGCTCGCGCGAGCAACCAGGGTGGGTGCGCTGGGTGCGCGGTCCACTTCGCGGCCCTCGATCGCCCCCAGGAGCACCTCTATGCTGGCGTTGGCCAGCGCGGCGAAGTCCTGCCGCACGGTGGTCAGGGGCGGAAGGAAGAACTCCGAGCCCTCCACGTCGTCGAAGCCGACGACGCTGACATCTTCGGGAACGCGGATGCCGGACTCGGAGAGGGCGCGGATGAGACCGAGGGCGGTGTGATCGCTGGCGGCGAAGATCGCCTGCGGCACCCGTCCCTCCTCGACCAGTCGGAGGCCCGTCTCATAAGCCCACCCCGGGCTCCAGTCCCCCTCGAGGCACAACCCGGGCGAGAGGCCCGCGTCGCGAAGCGCGGCCTCCCAGCCGGCCTTCCGCACCCGCCCGTCAAACCAGGCCATGGAGCCGGCGAGATGGGCGATGTCGGTGTGGCCAAGATCGATCAGGTGTTGAGTGGCCATCCGTGCACCCAGTTCCTGGTTCTCCGAATACGTGAACAGATTCGGGGTCGATGAGGCGCCGGCGGCGATCATCTCCACGGGTACCTGGATCGAGGCACTCCTGACCGCCGCCGCCATGGAGAGGAGCGGTGCGATGACGATGATGCCATCCACCTCGATCTCGTCCAGGCTGTCCAGCGCCTGCGGGATGGAGTCCGCGTACGGTTCCTCGACGGTGATGACGGTGGTGAAATAGCCCTTCTGCCGGGCGACTTTCTCGAGGGCCATGAGCGTCCCGACCGGACCGAAACGCGGCGATCCGTCGGTCAGGATGCCGATGGCGGTCGAGCGGCTCGTCGACAGGGCGGTAGCTGTCCGGCTGCGGCGGTACCCCATGTCCTTAATGATCTGCTGGATCCGCTCACGCGTTGCAGCACTCACGTCCGGGGCGTTGTTCAGCACACGGGATACGGTCTGGTAGGACACTCCCGCTGTCTGAGCAACGTCACTGATGTTCGGCTTGCGTGGCCGGGTGGGGTGGGCGGGCGCTGCTTTCGAATCATTACCTCGCGCTGATCCCGCCACCGGCTCCCCTGCCTCGCCACCACCAGCCCCTCCGCGGGGGCGGTTCCGTCCGATCAACCTTACGCGGCTGCGCCGGGTGGCTTTCGGACTGCGGGGTCGCGTCGGTCAGCAGCGCCTGTCCCGGCGCGATGAACACCGGGACAAGCGCCACAGCGCCTCACGAGCGGCTGATCCGGAGCGCTTCCTATGGCGGTGGGATGCGGACGGCCGTGCGTGGGCTTCTGCGGTCAGGGGCGGAGGACGGCCCGCACGCACCCGTCGGTCTTTTCCTTGAACATCGCATAGCCGTCGGGACCGTTCTCCAGCGGCATGATGTGCGTGGCGAGGTGCTCCGTCCTGAGCTCGTCGCGCGCCATCCGCTCCAGCAGCATCGGGATGTAGCGGTGCCCGTGCTGCTGCGCGGAGCGGAGGGTGAGCCCCTTGTTCATGACCGCACCGAGCGGGAACTTGTCGACGAACCCCCCGAACACGCCGAGGACGAAGATGCTCCCGCCCTTGCGCGCGGCGAAGACGGCCTCGCGCACCGCGGTGGGCCGGTCGGTCTGCAGTCGCAGCTGTTGCTTGAGCTGGTCGTATGCGAAGTCGGGACCGTCGTGGTGCGCCTCCATGCCGACCGCCTCGATGCACACGTCGGGCCCGCGGCCGCCGGTGATCTCGCGCAGTTCCGGGAGCACCTCGCTCGTCTCGTAGTTCATCGTCTCCGCGCCGATCACCTGCTCCACCTGGGCCAGGCGCTCCTGGTACCGGTCGATGACGATGACGCGCTCGGCGCCGAGCAGGATAGACGCTCGTGCCGCCATCTGGCCCACCCCGCCGGCGCCCCACACGGCGACGGTGTCGCCGGGCTGCACCCCGCCGAGGTCTGCTCCCATCCAGCCGGTCGGGGCGGCGTCGGACGCGAAGAGCGCCCGTTCATCGCTGACCCCGTCCGGAACAGGGAAAGCGCCCTGGTCGGCGTACGGGACCCTGATGTACTCGGCATGACTGCCGGCCCACCCGCCGAGGGCGTGCGAGTAGCCGTAGCATCCGCCCGGTGCCTGACCCCACAGCATCTCGGGGATGCCGGCGTTGGGATTGCCGTTGTCGCAGAGCGAGTACAGCTCGTTCTTGCAGTACCAGCACCGTCCGCAGCTGATGAACGAGCAGACGACCACGCGGTCGCCGACCTTGTGCTTCGTGACGGCCGACCCGACCTCGACGACCTCGCCGATGAACTCGTGACCCAGCACGTCACCGGCCCGCATGGTGGGAACGTACCCGCCGAGCAGATGCAGGTCGGATCCGCACGTGGTGCTCAGCGTCACACGGACGATCGCGTCCTGAGCGTTGACGACGACGGGGTCATCGACGTTCTCGACCGCGAGCTCGTTCACCCCCGTCCAACACAGAGCCTTCACAGCACACCCTCGCCCTTCGCCTTGTCTTCTGCCTTGTCGACTGCTGTGCCGAGCAAAGTGCTCGGCCGGTGACCGTGTGGCCGGGGAGTGGCACTGAGCACCTCTCCCGTCTCGAACAGCTCCTTCGCGTCGCGCAGCGCCTCGCGCAGCGTCCGCTCGGGGTCGTCCTCCCCCACCGTGGCCTTGAGGTCGGCCCCCTCCCGGAAGCGCGCGTGCACCTCGAACCCCTTGTCGCCGGGGGCCGGGTCCAGGCGCAGCTCCAGCGCGGGCTCGATCCGCCTGAGCGGCTCGGGGTATCCGTTCGCCGCGAACTCCGCGGGATCCCCCAGAACCGTGACCGCCTTCCAGCCGCCGGGATGCCTCCCGTCGCCGTCCGCTTCACGCTTCTCCCGGACCAGCGTTCTTGCCACCAGCCCCGCCGCCGCGACTCCGGCCGCTCCTACGACGACCGCTGCCTTCACATCCATTGCCTCTCCTCTGCTTCGGGGTCCCCGGTCATCGCCGGGGCACCCTGGGGGATCCGGACGCAGTTGTCCGACCCTGCGCCGAAGCGCATCTCTCTGGCGGTGGGCGTCCGGTGCCGCGGGATTCGCAGCATCGGACGCCGACCGAACGGCCGGCTTGCCCCCCTCGCGGAGGCGCGCGCCGGTGCCTACGTCGCGCTGGCCGCGTCGGCGGTCTGCGGTGCGCGCGAGAACTCCTGCACGATGCGTTCGCAGAACGCCGGAAGGTCGTCCGGCGACCGGCTCGTGGTGATGTTGCCGTCGGTGACGACCTGTTCGTCGACGACCTCGGCTCCCGCGTTGCGCAGGTCGGTGCGCAGGCTCGGGTACGACGTCAACCGCCTTCCTTCCACCACGCCGGCCTCCACCAGCGTCCACGGCCCGTGGCAGATCGCGGCGACCGGTTTGCCGGACCGGACGAAGTTCCGCACGAACTCGACCGCCGCCGGCTGCATGCGCAGCTGGTCGGGGTTGACCGTACCGCCCGGCAGGAGCAGCGCGTCGTACTCGTCGACCGATGCTCCGTCGACCAGCCGCCCGACCGGGAACGTGCCCGCGTCCTCCAGATCGTTCTTCCGCGCCGCGATCTCCCCCTCGTGAATCGACAGCAGCTCCGTCCGCGCCCCAGCCTCCTCGAGGGCGCCGCGGGGCTGCTCGAGCTCCACGCGCTCAACGCCGTCGGCCGCGAGGATGGCGACGCGCCGCCCGTCCAGTGCGCCGGCCATGTCAGGCCGCCTTACCCGGACGGAGGACGACCTTGGTCCAGCCGTCGTCCCGGTTGTCGAAGTGCTCGTACGCCTCCGGGGCCTGGTCCAGCGGCAGCTCGTGGCTGACGATGAACGACGGCTTCGCCTTGCCCCCGACGATCAGATCGCGCAGCTGCCGGTTGTACTTCTTCACCGGCGCCTGGCCGGTTCCCATCTTCTGGCCCTTGAACCAGAACAGCCCGAAGTCGAATGCGATCTGCCCCTGCTTGGCCAGCTCGTCCGAGGCCCCGGGGTCCTGGGGGATGAACACCCCGACCGTGCCGATCTTGCCGGTGAACCGGACCGACTGCACCAGCCTGTTCAGGGTCTCGTTCGGGTGCTCGTTCCCCTGCGGATCATGCGCTTGATACCCCACGCATTCGCAGCCGTTGTCCGCGCCCAGCCCCATGGTCTGTTCGAGCACCGCCTCGACGGGGTCGACTTTCGAGTCGTCGATGGCGATCGCCCCGATCGACTCGGCGAGCCGGAGCCGATCCGGATGGCGGTCGACGACCATGACCTTGCTCGCACCGCGGATCGTGGCCGAGAGGGCCGCCATCAATCCCACCGGACCCGCGCCGTAGATGACGGTCTGATCGCCCGGCGAGACGCCGGCCATCTCCGTGGCGTGGTAGCCGGTGGGGAAGATGTCCGCCAGCATCACGTAGTCGGTGGATCTCTCGTCGGCGTCCTCCCCGAGGCGCAGGCGGTTGAAGTCCCCCCAGGGCACCCGCAGCAGCTCGGCCTGCCCACCGGCCCAGGGTCCCATGTCCGCGAACCCGTACGCTGCGCCAGCGAACTCCTTGACCGGTTGCGCGGTGAGACAGTAGTTCGTCAGCCCGCGCTCGCAGTTCTTGCAGTGCCCGCACGCGACGTTGAACGGCAGGACCACGCGGTCGCCCACGGCGATCTTGTCGACGCCGTCGCCGACCTCGATGACCTCGCCCATGTTCTCGTGGCCGAACCATCGTCCCGTCTCGAAGCTCGTCCGGCCCTCGTACATGTGCAGGTCCGAACCGCAGATGTTCGTGGTGGTGATCCGCACCAGCACGTCCGTAGGGCGCTCGATCCGCGCGTCCGGCACATCCTTGACGCTGACCTTGTTCGGTCCCTCGTACACGACTGCCTTCATGGTCTGCTCCTCAGTTCTCGCTGATCTCGGTGGACCTGTCCGTGCACCGTTTCGGCGGGGCAGGCACCTCCATACGACGCTTTGCCGGAGCGTCGCGCCATCGGCAGGACTGCCCATCTCCGTGCACCCCTCGCGCCGCCGCCCGCGAAGGTGCTAGACCTGACCCAGGTGCAGGTCCGAGGACGCCCCCGCATCGGGCGTCCAACCCGTTAAACCCGAGGGAAGTGGATCTGCATGACCGAGAACGCCGCACTCCGTCTCGCTGACATCGCAGCGAGCCCGGCGCACGTCCGGGAACGCGCAGAGGCGCTGCTGGTCGAGCTGGGCCGGCACATCCCGTTCGACGCCTCCTGGATCGCGCTCGCCGAGCCGGACGGAGTCCGGTACACGTCCCTCGCGAGCACGTCTCTGGATGAGTCGACTCTCCGATACCTGAGCGGTCCCCGGATGGCGGCCGACATCGAGCTGTCCGGGGCTGATCGCGCGCGTCCCCCCTTCAGCGGGGCCGACCTGCCGTATCCGCTGGAGGAGTTGCAGACCTGGGCCGACTGCCTGCTTCCGGCCGGGTTCCACCAGGCGCTCTCGGTTGCGCTCTTCGGACCCGGGATGGGACGTCACGTCGGATTCGTGACGCTCCTCTTCAGGCGCGAGGAGTCGCCAACCGCCGTCGTGCGGCGCGCGCTCTCACGCCTCCTGCCGACCCTGACCCTCGGAATCGATCCGGTCAGGTCGATGGCGGCCGCGGCTCTCCTGGTGCGCGGCTCGGACGCGGGCGTAGTGCTGCTTCCGGGGCGCATCGGCATCGGCCTCATCCCCGGCCTGCCGGGCCACGCGCTGTTCGCCGCCGGCTCGGAACTGCTGAGCTCTGCTCGCGCGGTGATCGACGAGGGACAGACGTACGCATCCTTCCTGTGGCCCTGGGGAGGCCGGCACGCGCCGGGCGGCCATGTGCGTGTGACGGTGATGGGCGGCGACGACGGCCTCCGGGCCGTGCTCACCGGCATCGTCGTCCTCTCGCCGGCCGGAGACCTGCGCGGCCTCACGCCGCGGGAGCTGGAAGTGCTGGGCCTGGTCATCGACGGGCGTTCCAACAACGAGATCGCCCATGAGCTCGTCGTGGCGACGCGGACGGTTGCGGCGCACATGGAGCACATCCTGGCCAAACTGCAGGCCGGGTCACGCACCCTCGCCGCTATCCGGGCCGAGCGGGCGGGGCTGTACGTACCCGCACCGCGACCACGGCCCGCCTGAGCGACATGCCGCGGCACGAGTCAGCCAGAAGGCACGACCGACCAGCAGCGAAGGAGACCGCGTTCCCATGTCACACCTCTCACTGAAGGCAGGCGTCTCGGCGATCGTCGGCCTCCTGACCGCTCTTGTGCCGGTGTTGCTCGGTGTTCCCGAACTCGCACCCCTCATCGGCTGGGCGGTCGCCGCGGGCGTCTTCCTGACGTGGGCGTGGGCGAAGGCATGGCCCGCCGGTCCGGAGAGGACCCGCGACCTGGCGCTGCACGAGGACCGATCCCGAAGGCTGGTCGACACGCTCATCATCCTCTCGACATTCCTCAGCCTCGTCGCGGTGGTTCTTGCGCTGATCCGGAGCCAGCAGAAGGACCCCGTCGGCGCGGCAGCCGCGATCCTCGCGGTGCTCGGCGTGATCGCGGCCTGGGCGCTGGTCAACACGGTCTACGCGTTCAAGTACGCCCGCATGTACTACATCGACGAGCGCCACCGCTTCGAGTTCAATCAGGACGAGGACCCGTCGTACAGCGACTTCGCCTTCACGGCCTTTTCCATCGGCATGTCCTACAGCGCGAGCAACGTGAGTCAGTCGTCCACCCCGTCCCGCCGGATCGCCCTGGGGCACGCCCTGCTCTCTTTCTTCTTCGGGACCTTCGTGGTCGCGGTCGCCATCAATCTGATCACCAGCCTGGCCCAGGGGGGCTGACCGAGGCACCGGCTCGGGCACGTGAGGTCCCGGACGAAGCGTCGGGTCCTCGACCAGTGCACTATCCGAGCGGAGGAACGTCCACGCCGGCTGTCGTCACGACACCGACTCAGGAGACGGTGGAGGTCGCCGGTCGGTTCCGTCGACGAGGTCACCAATGCGTCCTCGGGTGACCACTTCGCCGGGCGCGGATCGGGCACGGCTGGTCTTCGGCGTCCCCTGCCGGACCGTGAGCCGTGGCACTCACGCGACGCCGCCTGTCCGTACGACGCGACGAACGATCGGGTCGTCGTGCACGGCGTCAGCGGGGTCGGGCGGTGGAGCCGCGCACGATCAGTTGCGCCTCCAGGGTCGCGGGGGTCCGCACCGCGTCGCCCGCGATGGCCTGCAGGAGCATCTCGACGCCGAGCGAGCCGCAGCGGTCGATGGCCTGCTTCACGGAGGTGAGACCGGGCTGACGGATCGACGCCATCTCGATGTCATCGATGCCCACGATGCTGAGGTCGGCCGGGCAGCTCTTGCCGAGGGGGGCGATCCCGGCCTCGATGCCGAGGGCGACCAGGTCGTTGTAGGCGATGACGGCGGTCGCTCCGCTGGCGAGCACGGTGGCCGCCGCGGCCAGGCCGCCGTGGATGGACGCGGCCTGGTTGGTCAGGCGGGTGAAGCGGATGCCGAGCGACTCGCAGGCGGCGGCGATGGCATCACCCCGGCGCGAGTCGGCCCAGGACAGTCGAGGACCCGCCGCGTAGGCGACGTGGCTGTGACCGAGGGCGGCGAGATGCTCGACGGCCTGCCGAGGCCCGCTTCCCGTCTCCATCACGACACTCGGGATGCCGTCGATGATCCTGTTGAGCACGACGACCGGTGAGTCGCCGACGAGCTCCCGGATCTCGTCGTCGGGAAGTCGCGGGGAGCACAGCAGTATCCCGTCGAGCTTCCGTGACAGCTGGATCTGTTCGCGCTCCCGATGCACGTCCTCGTCCGTGTCGAACAGCACCGGCCTGTGCCGGCCGTGCCAGGTCTGGGCGTGAATGCTCTTGAGAAGAGTCGCGTACACCGGGCTGGCCGCATCCGGAAGGATCACGCCGATGGTCTTCTCCGCGGTGGCCACGCTCGTCGCCGCGTACCCCAGCTCCCCCGCAGCGCTCAGAACGCGCTCGAGAGTGCCCCTGGCCAGGCGGTCCGGTTCTCCGAACGCACGCGACGCGGTCGCCAGGGACACCCCGGCGTGCCGGGCGACGTCGGTAAGGGTGGCGGTCACGGTCGTCCTTCTGTGGCTGGTGCTGTCCCATCATTCTGCATGAGTCGTCGTTACAACTGTTTGACAAACTTGTACAACCTGTTCACAATCATCTCATGCTGATCACTGCTGATCCGGGACTCGTCCGGCCCGACCACGACGGGGCCGCCGCATGAGCGACTCGACGCCTCGTCTCGGGGCCCACACCGTAGGGTCGGCCGGATCCGCGGCCGCAGCCGGCGTCCTGCACCTCGGGCTCGGCAACTTCCATCGCGCGCATCAGGCCGTGTACACCGCGGCAGCCCTCCGCGCCGCCGGCGGGGACTGGCGCATCGTGGGCGTCGCGTCCCAGTCCCGCTCCGTCGTCGACGCGATGCGCGCTCAGGACCTCCTGTACTCGGTCGCCGAGATCTCCCCGGACGGCACCTCCCTCAGCATTCCCGCCGTGCACAGCGACGTCTTCGTCGCCGCGGAGGAGCCCGGCCGGGTCGTCGACAGCATCGCCGCGTCAGACATCCGCGTCGTCACACTCACGGTGACCGAGAACGGCTACAGCTACTCCCCCTCGACCGGCCACCTCGATCTCGCCGACCCGCGGATCGTCGCCGACCTCGGCGGACGGCCGCCCCTGACGACGATCGGTCAGCTCGCTCGGGGCCTGCAGCGGCGCGCCGCGCGGAGCGGTGCTCCGATGACGATCCTGAGCTGCGACAACCTCACCGAGAACGGCGCTCACACCGAGCGGCTCGTCCGCGAGTTCCTCACCGAGCTGCCCCGCTCCGAAGGGGCGGAGGCCCTCGCGTTCCTCGACAACGCCGTCACGTTCCCGTCGAGCATGGTGGACCGGATCGTGCCCGCCACGACGGCGGAGCTCCGCGAGACGGTGGCGGCGCAGCTCGGAGCGTGGGACGAGGTGCCCGTGCCCGCAGAGCCGTTCACCATGTGGGCGATCGAAGACCGCTTCGCCGCGGGTCGCCCCGCCTGGGAGGCCGGCGGGGCCGTGTTCACCGACGAGGTCGGTCGGTACGAGCAGATGAAGGTCCGCCTGCTCAACGGTACCCACTCCCTCATCGCCTACCTCGGCGCGCTCCACGGTGTCGCCACGATCTCGGAGGCGATCGCGCTCCCCGACATCGAGGCGGCGGCCGTCACCGTCCTCCGTTCCGAGTACGAGCCCTCGATCACCGTGCCCTCGGGCGTCGACATCCGGGCGTACGAGCGACAGCTCTTCGAGCGCTGGGGGAACAGCGCTCTGGGCCACCGCACCGCGCAGGTGGGAACAGACGGCTCCGTCAAGCTGCGGCAGCGCATCCCGGAGCCCGCGCTCGCCTCCCTCGACGGCGGCCGGATGCCGCAGATGATCGCGCTGACCACAGCCGCCTACCTGTCGTCCATCGCTCCGCTTCCCGGGTTCGACCCGGGTCCTCACGCCCGTGCCATGGTCGATGGCGCCCGGGCGCCGCTCGCCGAGATGGCGGCCTCGGCCCGCGACGGGGCAGAGCTCGCGCGACGGGCGATCGCCGAGCTGCATCTCTTCGGCCAGGGGCTCGCGGAGAGGCCCGAATTCATCGCGCGCGTGGGCGAGCTCGTGGACACCATCACGCACCACGGCATCGACGCGGCCCTCCGCGACAGCATCTCCGCATCCAACGATCGACCCATCCCCACGAGAGGGGCCCACCGATGAAGAAGCTGGCCATCCACGGCAAGGAGGACATCCGGTGGGAGGACGCCGAACGGCCCGAGCCCCAGGAGGGTGAGGTGCGCCTGAGCGTCAAGTACGTCGGGATCTGCGGCTCCGACCTGCACTACTACTTCCACGGAGCCAACGGCGAGTACTCCATCCGTGAGCCGCTGACCCCGGGACACGAGCTGTCCGCGGTCGTCGACTTCGATCCCTCAGGGCGCCTCGCGACGGGGACGCCGGTGACGGTACACCCGGCCCGGTACGGGGCGTCCGTCCCCGGGCTCGAGGAGCGGCCGCACCTGCGCCCGGGCGGCGACTACCTCGGCAGCGCCGCGGCCTCGCCGCACCGCCAGGGCGGTGCCGCCGAGTACCTCCTCGTCGGCGCCGACATGGTCCGCGTACTTCCGGAGGGGCTGCCGCTCGAACGCGCCAGCCTGGCCGAGCCTCTTGCGGTCGCCCTGCACGCGGTCAACCTCGCCGGTGACGTCGCCGGAAAGCGCGTGCTCGTCACCGGGGCAGGACCCATCGGGCTGCTCACCATCGCCGCCGCGGCGCGGGGCGGCGCCGAATTGATCGCCGCGAGTGACGTCCGCGAGGAGGCGCTGGGCCGCACCGCGGCGCTCGGTGCGTCCGAGCAGATCCTGGTGGGCCGCGACAGCGTGGCGGACGAGTCGTACGACGTCGTGTTCGAATGCTCGGGCGCGCCGGTGGCGCTGTCCCTCGCGGTGCGGGCAGCCCGACGAGCCGGCATCGTCGTCCAGATCGGGATGCTGCCCAACACGGACATCGCCGTCAACCTCGCCCCGATGCTGGCGAAGGAGCTGACGGTGCGCGGCGCCTTCCGCTTCTCCACGGAGATCGACGACGCGATCGCACTCCTCGCCGAGTCGGACACGCTCGACGCCGTCGTGACCCATGTCATCGCCGCGAGCGACGCCGTCGAGGCGTTCACCGTCGCGCGCGACTCCGCCCGCTCTGCAAAGGTGCTCCTCGCACTCTGACGAATCCCGTCAGGTGACCGTCCGGCAGACGCCGGTCCCGCTCCCCCGCACTCACTTCCCGCACGTCCCTTTCCGCACGCCCAACCCCGGTCCGAAGGAGTACCCCATGTCACAGACTCAGGCGACGCTGGTCGCCGATCCCACATCCAAGCGCTCGGTGCGCGATCTCGTTCGCGCGGCGATCTCCGGCTGGCTCGGCACGGCTCTGGAGTTCATGGACTACCAGCTGTACTCGTTGGCCGCCGCACTCGTCTTCGCCGAGATCTTCTTCTCGGACGAGGACCCGGCGATGGCGGTCGTCGCGGCCATGGCCACCTACGGCGTCGGCTACGTCGCCCGCCCGGTGGGCGCGTTCTTCTTCGCTCGACTGGGCGACAAGACCGGACGCACGAAGGTCCTCTTCTACACGATCCTGCTGATGGGGCTGGCGACGACGCTGATCGGCGTGCTCCCCACCTACGGGCAGGTGGGCATCCTCGCCCCGATCCTCCTCGTCCTGCTGCGCATCGCGCAGGGCTTCGGCGCGGGCGCGGAGATCTCCGGCGCCGGCGTGATGCTCGCGGAGTACGCGCCGGCGCGGCGACGCGGCATCATCGCCTCCCTCGTCGCACTCGGCACGA
Source organism: Planctomonas deserti (assembly GCF_003067705.1). GTDB lineage: Bacteria > Actinomycetota > Actinomycetes > Actinomycetales > Microbacteriaceae > Planctomonas > Planctomonas deserti. Next base: position 383,485 of record NZ_QANL01000003.1, on the reverse strand, counting down.
ACTGCGGCACGCTGCTGGCGTCCGGGCTGTGGGCGGTGCTCCTGCTGGTGTACAGCGAGCAGGAGGTCATCGACTGGGCGTGGCGCATCCCCTTCCTCGGCAGCGCCGTCATCATGCTCTTCGCCGTGTGGGTGCGGTTCAACCTCAAGGAGAGCCCCGTCTTCGAGGAGCGCGAGGACGTCGTGGACGGTCGTGCGCTCTCGAAGAAGGAGACGATCCAGCTCGCCACCGAGACCGGCAACATGCACGCGATCGAGGCCATCAACCGCAAGCCCATCAAGGCGTTCGCCATCGCGCTGATGCTGCGATTCGGTCAGGCCGGTAACTCCGGCATGATCCAGACCTACCTGATCAGCTACATCACGGTCGTCCTCCTGCTGGACCGCACGATCGGCGTGAACGCGGTGATCGTCTCCTCGCTCGTCGCGTTCATCACCGTGCCGCTGTCGGGTCTGCTCGGCGACCGTTTCGGCCGCAAGCGCATGTACATGGTGTGGGCGATCGTCGCCCTGATCGTGATCGTGCCGACGATCCTCATGATCAGCAGCAAGGACACCACGCAGGTGTTCATCGGATACGTCATCCTGCACAACCTCGCCGTGATGAGCTTCGCGTCGCTCGAGAACCTCACCCTGCCGGAGCTCTTCGGCTCGAGGAACCGCTACACCTACACCGCGATGGCCCGCGAGATCGCGGCGATCGTCGCCACCGGTGCCGGTCCGGTTATCGCCGCCGCGTGGGTGTCCGCCGTCACCGGATCGTTCATCCCGATCATCGTGATGCTCATGATCTTCACGCTGAGCACCCTCATCGCGTCGATCTGGATGCCGGAGGTCGCCGGCCGTGACCTCACCGACCCGCGCGACGCGATCTGACCCCCCTGCTTCCCTGCACCCCTGCACCAGGCCGAAAGGACGCCCCATTTGAGCATCGAACGCGCCGACGTCGTGATCACCAGCCCCGGTAGGAACTTCGTGACCGTCAAGGTCACCACGAGCGACGGCATCGTCGGCTGGGGCGATGCCACGCTCAATGGCCGCGAGCTCGCCGTGGCGTCCTACCTCAGCGACCACGTCGCGTCCACCCTCATCGGACGCGACGAGGACCGCATCGAGGACACGTGGCAGTACCTCTACCGCGGGCCGTACTGGCGCCGCGGGCCGGTCACGATGGCGGCGATCGCCGCCGTCGACATGGCGCTGTGGGACATCAAGGCGAAGAAGGCGGGCGTGCCGCTATACCAGCTGCTGGGCGGGGCGAGCCGTTCCGGCATCCGCACGTACGCGCACGCCTCGGGCACCGACTATCAGGCGCTGGCCAACGCCATCACCGGGTACCGGGAGCTCGGCTTCACCGCCGTGCGGGTGCAGACGGGTGTTCCCGGCCTCGGCGAGATTTACGGCGTCTCCGCGACGGGGCCCGGGGTGCGATACGACTACGAGCCCGCCAAGCGTGCGGCCGACGGGCTGGCGGCGACCGCACCGACGGAGGAGTCCTGGGACACGCAGGCGTACCTCACGCACATGCCCTCGGTCTTCGAGAAAATCCGCGAGGACTTCGGCTCGGAGCTTCGCGTGCTCCATGACGGGCATCACAGGATGTCGCCGATCGAGGCGGCACGCTTCGCGAAGGACATCGAGCCGTACAACCTGTTCTGGCTCGAGGACTGCACGCCCGGCGAGGACCAAACCGCCCTTCGGCTCGTGCGTCAGCACTCCACGACGCCGCTCGCGATCGGCGAGGTGTTCAACTCCGTCTACGACTATCAGACGCTGATCACGGAACGGCTGATCGACTACGTGCGATCCGCGGTCACCCACACGGGCGGCATCACGGCGATGAAGAAGCTCCTCGACTTCGCCGGGATCTACGGCATCAAGTCGGGCATCCACGGCCCGACCGACATCTCCCCCATCGGGATGGCCGCCGCGCTGCACCTGGACCTTGCGATCCACAACTTCGGGATTCAGGAGTACATGCCGCACAACGAGAAGACGCTGGAGGTGTTCCGCACCACCTTCACTTTCGACGAGGGCTTCCTCCACCCCGGGGAGCAGCCGGGCCTGGGCGTGGAGCTCGACGAGGAGGCCGCGGCCGCGTTCGAGTACACGAAGGCGTACCTCCCGGTGAACCGCCTCACCGACGGGACCGTCCATGACTGGTGAGTTCTCGGCGTCAACGGCGTCAACCTCGTCAACGGCGTCGCTGTTCGATCATCGGGTCGTGCCCCTGGCCTCGGTGGCTGATCCCGCGCACGTGGACGCGATCGGCGACGGCCTCGTCACCGGGGGTCTGCCGGTCGTCGAGGTTGCCCTGCGCGGCGAGCACGGGCTGGCGGCCGTGCAACGCCTCGCGGAACGCGGCGATCTGCTCGTCGGGGCGGGCACGGTGCTTACCGTCGATCAGGCGCGGCACTCGCTTGACGCCGGCGCCTCCTTCATCGTCACGCCGGGACTCGACGCGGACGTGGTGCGCTTCGTGCAGGACGCCGGCGTGCCGATCGTCCCCGGGGTGCTCACGCCGACGGAGGTGCAGGCGGCGATCGGCCTCGGCCTGTCCAGGCTCAAGCTCTTCCCCGCGGGGGTCTTCGGCGGGCTTCGCCTGCTCTCCGCCTACGCCGACGTCTATCGCGACGTCCGCTTCATGCCGTCGGGCGGCATCCGCCAGGACAACCTCGCCGAGCACCTCGCGCACCCGGCGGTCTTCGCCGCAAGCGGCAGCTGGATCACCGCACTCGCCGCCCAGGGCGCCGATGCGGTGAGCGCGGCCGCCCGGGTGGCCGTGTCCGTGGCGACGGACCGATGACCGCGATCGACGTTCTCACGATCGGTGAGAGCCTGGGCCTGCTCGTGCCCGAGCAACCCGGCCGCCTCGCACACGTGCGGGGCGTAACGCTCGGCTTCGGGGGCGCGGAGAGCAACGTCGCCATCGGCGTCGCACGGCTCGGCGGGTCCGCCGCCTGGGTGAGCCGCGTCGGATCAGACGGACTCGGTTCCCTCATCGTGCGGGAGATCCGAGCGGAGGGCGTCGAGGTCCACGCCGCGGTCGACGAGGACGCGGCGACAGCGCTCATGATCAAGGAGCGGCCGCGGCCCGGCGTCTCCCGCGTCACCTACTACCGCTCCGCCCAGGCGGGGAGCAGACTCACCGCATCGGATGTCCCGCCAGGAGTCGTGGAGCGGGCACGGATCCTGCACGTCACGGGTATCTCGGCGGGACTCGGGAGCGGGCCGCTGGCGGCGATCCACTCCGCGATCGATCGAGCGAAGGCCGCGGGCGTGCGGGTGTCCTTCGACGTCAACCATCGCAGCGCGCTGTGGCGGGACGGGCGTGACGCGGCGGCCGCCTACCGAGCGCTCGCATCGCGGGCGGACATCGTATTCGCCGGCGACGACGAAGCGGCGATCCTCACCGGTGCAACGGATGCTCGCGACCAGCTCGACGCCATCCGCGCGCTCGGAGCCGAGACCGCCGTCATCAAGCTCGGCGCGAACGGAGCCATCGCGTCGCAGGGCGACCGCGTGGTCACCCGTGGGGCGAAGCCCGTCGAGGTCGTCGACACCGTGGGCGCGGGTGACGCGTTCGTCGCCGGTTGGCTGGCCGAAAGCGCCCTGTCGTCGCCTCTGGATCGATGCATCGACGTGGCGATCTCCTGCGGAGCCCTCGCCTGCACGGTCGATGGCGACTGGGAGGCAGCACCGTCCCGGAGCGATCTGGCTGCGTTCCACTCCTCGGCCGTAGACCCGGTCCAACGCTGACGCGCGGGGCGCTCCGCTCGTCGACGCGTTGACGAGCGGACCATCGATTCTGGCGGCGATATCGCCGCGTATCCGCAGATGTCCATGGTTCGCGGCGCGGGTCGAACGTGGCGGCGGACGCAGATGACCGCGGGGAACACGTGTCCAAGCACGAGAGCGAACTGACTTCGGCCTCGCCGAGGCCAGCGTCGCACCCTAAAGGACGACGACACGCCTATCGACCGTAAGAACGCGCAGAGCCGGTTCTACTGGTGGTGGCGGTCGAATAAGTCGATCTTGTTACATCTGTGTAAATCCGTCGCGTTATACGCCCTGCGGGTCGGTGTATTTCAACTGCGTGTGGCATCTTCGAGTCAATCGCTCGCTCGTTCTCGCTTCCGTTGAGATGTCGGGCCGGGCGCATCACTCGACCGAAGGGCATGCCCATGCGCATTCAGACCTCCCCCCGTCTCGCGGCCCTCACCGGTGCCGCCGTCGCCGTACTGGCGCTCACCAGTTGCACGGCGGCAGGCACCGGCGACGCGGCTGCGAGTGACACCGAGGTGGACTCCGCCATCTCGGCTCTCGTACCGGAGGACATCGCGGCCACCGGCAAGCTGCGCGTCGCTATGGACGGCGCGAATCCCCCCTTCGAATCGCTCTCGGAGGAGGACGGCACCACGTACGTCGGCCTCGACCCGGACCTTGCTCGCGAGATGGGCGCCCTCATGGGCCTCGAGGTCGAGTTCGTGCCCACCTCGTTCGATGGCATCATTCCCGGACTTCAGGCTGGCGCCGCCGACATCGCCATGAACTCGATCGGCGACACCAAGGAGCGCGAGGAGGTCGTGGACTTCGTGACCTACTATCACAACGGGAGTGTCGCGCTCGTGGCGAGCGGCAACCCGATGGACCTGACTGCTTCGGCGCTCTGCGGCGCGAAGGTCGGGGTTCTGCGCGGCTCGTTGCAGCAGAACACCATGCTGCCGGCGCAGGCGGAGACGTGCCAGGCAGACGGGAAGGAGGCCCCCGTCGAGTCCGCGTTCCAGCAGACGCCCGACTCACTGCTCGCCTTGCAGAGCGGTCAGGTGGACGCTGTGCTTGCCGACGTTCCCACCCTCGTCAACGCGAAGAACGCCAACCCGGCCTTCGAGATCGCCGGACCCGCATTCAAGAACCCCAACCCGGGCGGCGTCGCGTTGCCGAAGGACAGCGAACTGGTCGCGGCCGTTCACGCCGCGGTCACGAAGCTCATGGAGGACGGCACCTACGACGAGCTCATCGAGAAGTACGACCTCGGTGACATCGCGATCGAGGAGTCCGTGGTGAACGGCGCGGTGAGCTGATGACCGACACGCGTTCCCGACCGGCCGTCTCCGCGCACGTGCCCGCCCCCAGCTCCGCACCGGAAGCCGATGCCAGGGATATGAAGGTCGTGTCGGTCCGGCACTATGGGCGCTGGGCGGTCGCCGCGGTGATCGTGGTCGCCCTCGCCGCCTTCGTCGAGACGCTCTTCACGAACCCCAACTACCGCTGGGACGTCGTCGGCCGCTTCTTCTTTTCGCCCCGGATCCTCGACGGGCTACTGCACACGCTCGAGCTGACCGTCATCGCCATGGTCATCGGGATCGTGCTCGGCCTTGTCGTGGCGATCATGCGGCAGTCACCGAACCCGGTGCTCTCGGGCGCGGCCGGCCTCTACATCTGGTTCTTCCGTGGCACGCCCGTCTTCGTGCAGCTGCTGTTCTGGGGCTATATCGCTGCGCTCTACCCGACGGTCAGTCTGGGCATCCCTTTCACGGGGATCGACCTCGCCTCGGCGGACACGCGCACCCTGATGACTCCGTGGCTCGCGGCGGTGCTCGGCCTCAGTCTCAACGAGGGCGCATACATGGCGGAAATCGTCCGCGGCGGGTTGAATGCGGTCGATCAAGGACAGCGAGAGGCCGGTCAGGCGCTCGGCATGAGCAAGGCCCGCATCATGCGCCGCGTTGTGCTCCCACAGGCGATGCGCGTCATCCTGCCGCCCACCGGCAATAACGTCATCTCGATGCTCAAGACCACTTCCGTGGTCAGTGTGCTCGCGTTCCCGGAGCTGCTCTATTCGGCACAGCTCATCTACGCCGTCAACTACCTGACGATCCCGCTGCTGATCGTCGCGTCCATCTGGTACCTCATCGTCACCACCGTGTTGACGGCAGGGCAGTACCAGCTCGAACGGCACTTCGGCCAGGGCCATGCGCATGCCCCCGAGGAGCCCATGTGGCGTCGCCTTACGCGGATGCAGCGGCGGACGCCCGCACGCAGCACCGCCCCGATTCCTGCGTCCGAGAAGGAGGACACCCGTGCCTGAGTCCCGAACCGTTTCGTCGCCGCAGCCTGCCGCCGCGCGCGAGGCAGCCCGGCCCATGGTCGAGCTCCGCGCCGTACGCAAGTCGTTCGGTTCGACGGAAGTGCTGTCCGGCATCGACCTCGAGGTCGCGGAGAGTGAGGTGATGTGCCTCATCGGGCCGTCCGGCTCGGGCAAGTCCACGTTGCTGCGCTGCATCAATCACATCGAGCGCCTCACGAGCGGTCGGATCTACGTCGACGGTCAGATGATCGGCTATGACGAGCGCGGCGGACGCTTTCACGAGTTGCGCGAGCGTGACATCGCCCGCCAGCGCCGCGACATCGGAATGGTGTTCCAGGGCTTCAACCTGTTCCCGCACATGACGGTCGAGCAGAACATCATCGAGGGCCCCGTCGGGGTTCGCGGAGCGACACCGGCCGCGGCGAGGGAGGAGGCGCGTGCCCTACTGGAACGGGTGGGCCTTGCCGACAAGATCCACGCGTACCCGAACCAGCTGAGCGGCGGGCAGAAGCAACGCGTCGCCATTGCCCGGGCCCTCGCAATGCACCCGAAGGTGATGCTCTTCGACGAGCCGACCTCCGCCCTCGACCCCGAGCTCGTCGGCGAGGTGCTGGAGGTGATGCGCGACCTCGCCGCAAGCGGCATGACGATGATCGTCGTCACCCACGAGATCGCGTTCGCCCGGGAGGTCGCGGACCGGGTCGTGTTCATGGCCGACGGTGACATCGTCGAGCAGGGCACACCGCGGGACGTGCTCGTGACTCCCAGCCACCCGCGGACGCGGGCCTTCCTCCGCGGCGTGCTTGTGGAGGCGAACGGGCAGGACAGGGGTAGTTCCGGTCCCGCGGTCCCGACCCACGTCGACGGTATACACGAAGGAGCAATCTCATGAGAGCAGCAGTCATCGGTGCCGGAGTTGTGGGTCTCTCGGTCGCCGCGCACCTCGCGCAGCGCGGGGTCGACGTCGTCGTACTGGAGGCGGGTGGGGTCGGATCGGGCACCACGTCGACCTCATACGCCTGGGCCAACTCGAACGGCAAGGAACCGCGCCCGTACTTCGACCTCAACCTCGCGGGGCTCGGCGAGATGCACGCGCAGGGCACCGGATCGCAGTGGTTCGTGCCGTCGGGCCACCTCGAGTGGGCGGCCGACCCGGAGCACGCGAAGAGTCTGCAGGCGAGGGTCGCACGCCTGCAGGAGCGGGACTACCCGGCCGAGTGGATCACGGCCGCGCGAGCCCGAGAGATAAGCCCGGCGCTCCGCGTGCCGGACGACGCAGACACCATCGCGTACTTCCCTACGGAGGGGTACGTGCACGCGACGCTGCTCGCGGTCGAGCTGCAACGGAGGGCGCTCGCGCACGGCGCGACGATCCTGACCCGGACGCCGGTCATCGCGATCGACGACCGCGGCTCGGGCGCGACCGTGCACGCCACGGGGATCGACCCGATCGACGTGGACGTCGTCGTGAGCTGCGTGGGCCGCTGGACCGACGAGGTCAGCGGGCTCATGGGCACCCGCATACCGATGGTGCCGATGGACGTGGTGGGCGGCGCGGGGGTCGGCTTCCTCGCGACCACCGCGCCGGTCGCCGTCGACCATCCCGCGCTCCTCAGTACGACCGTCCTCAATGCGAGGCCGGCGGGGGGCGGGCGCTTCCTTCTTCAGTCGACCGTCCTCGACGCCACCGCCGATGCGTCCCGCTCATACGCGGTGGATGCTGAGGTCGCCCGTGAGCTCCGCGACCGCTTCGGGCGGCTCTTCCTCGGAGGCGAGGATGCGCGCATCGAGTCGTTCGTGGTGGGTCAGCGTGCCATGCCCGCCGATGGCCTTTCCGTGATCGGGCACCTGGACGCGGAGTCGCGCTATGTCGTGGCCACGCACAGCGGCGTCACGATGTCGCTCGCGCTTGGGAAGTGGGTAGCAGCCGAGGTGCTCGGCGAGCGTCTGCCCCAGCTCGACGCGTTCCGCCCGGAGCGTCTGCTCGACCCGCAATTGTCCTTCGCGGCGCCAGTGCCGCGGCTCCCGGGACAGCAATGATCAATACACCCCACGCTCGGATCACCGAATCCACGACACGGAAGTCGAGAACCACCGCATGACGAAGATCGCCCTGCTCGGAGTCGGCCGCATGGGCCACGAGCTCGCCGTCCACCTGCTCGCCGCCGGACACGACCTCACGGTCTGGAACCGCACGACCTCAGGAGCGGATCGAATCGTCGCCGCCGGCGCATCCCGCGCGGTCGCGCCCGCAGCGGCCGTTCACGGTGCAGAGGTCGTGATGACCGCGCTGTTCGGACCGGACGCCGTGCGCGAGGTGGTCCTCACGGGTCTCCCCATCCCTGAGGGAGCTGTGTGGCTCGATGTGACGACCGTCTCCCCCGCCGACGCAGACGAGTTCGCAGGCTGGGCACGGGGTGCGGGCGTCCGTTACGTGCACGGGCCGGTCGTGGGATCCCTGGCCCCGGCGCGAGCAGGTGCGCTCGGTGTCCTGCTCGGCGGCGCCCCCGCCGACGTGGCCGTGGTGGAGCCGCTAGCCGCATTGTGGGCGGATCCCGAGCGACTCCGCGTCGTGGATGCTGCGCGCACGGCCGCTTCCGGCAAGTTGCTTGCGAACCTCGCCCTCGGGGTCAGCCTGCAGGGACTTGTCGAGGCACTGCGCCTCGGGAATTCCGTCGGCCTGGACACCGACACCGTGCTCTCGATGCTCCAGGGCACGGGTTTCGGCTTCATCGCCGGGATGAAGGGCCCCATGATCCGCTCCCAGGACTTCGATGACACGCAGTTCTCCGTCGATCTGCTCGCCAAGGACGCGCGGCTCGTCCTCGCGTCGACGGGCGCATCCATGCCCGCGGTCTCCGCAACGCTCGAGACGCTCGACGCCGCGCGAGCGGCCGGCCGGGGAGACAGCGACATCTCGGTGGTGGTGGAACCCGAGCTGGCGGCGCCTACGCTGTCAGTGCCCGCGAAGACGTCGGCGTAGGACCTCGAGCAGGAGGAGACCCGTGAGCATCGACGAGGTTCAGCCTCAGACGAACGTCCCGACCATGCCGGCTGAGGGCTTTCACGTGCCGCGCACCGTCGACGGCCAGCGGCTTGTGCAGATCTTCCGGGCGCTGGTCGAGCCCATCGCGCGGGCCCTGCCGTCGTCCACCGAGGTGGTGCTGCACGATCTCAGCCTCGTCCCCAACTCCATAGTCGCGATCAGCGGGAACGTCACGGGCCGCGCGGTCGGCGACCCGCCGACCGACGTGCTGCTGCGTCAGGTGAGCCAGGGCTTCGACGACTACAACCTGAACTACGAGTCGACCCTGCCGGACGGTCGGCGCATGCGGTCCTCAACCATGCTCATCCGCGACATCGACGGCAACCCGGCGGCCGCGCTGTGCATCCACACCGACCTGTCATCCTGGCTGGCGGTCGATCAGCTCGTGTCGCAAATGATTCGCGGGTCGGGCGAGGCGGAGTCAAGGCAGGCGCCGACAACGACGGCGGGTGAGGTCTTCCCCCGCGACGTTGACGAGCTTGCGGCGCACCTGATCCACGAGGCCATCGCCGACGCCGGTGTGCCGGTGGCGGCGATGAAGAAGAAGCACAAGCTCGCCGTGGTGGCGGAGCTGCAGGCGCGCGGTGTGTTCCTGCTGCGGGACGCGGTGGAAATGGTCGCGGAGTCGCTGAGCGTCTCCAAGTTCACCATCTACAACTACCTGAACGAGCTGTCCGCCGGCATGGGGAACCAGCAACCATGAGGAAGCGCTCGATCCGGGCCGCCGCCGGCTCTCCCGCTGTGCGGTTCTGAGCGGGAGACCCATCGAGTCCGAAAAACCTGCACCGGCCCCGGGTGTCGTAGCTCATTCCGAAAGCCGTGCGCCGAGGATGCGAGCCGCGTCGGCAAACGCGGCCGGATTCGGCCCTGAGTAGTTGAGACGGATGCGGGGTCCTTCCGGCTCGGCCGGGTACCACTCGTCGCCGGACGCGATGATCAGACCGTCGGCTTCGCAGTCGCGGACGAGTCGGCGAAGGTCGACCCCGTCCGGCAGTCTGACCCAGAGGTTCAACCCGCCGCGGGGAATCCCGTCGACGTGCGCGTCGGAGGCGTGCTCTCGCAGGCTGGACACCAGCAGATCACGTCGGGCGCGGAGACTGTGCCGGAGGTGACGCAGGTGTGTGCCCCACCCGGGCTGTGTCACCACGTCGAGGGCGGCCCTCTGCAGGACGCCGCTGACGTACATGCTCTCGGCCGCCCTGTCGTTGCGTATCCGCTCACGGGCCGGGCCGCGTGCGATGATTCCGGCGACCCGGATAGAGGGAGAAACGCTCTTGGTCAGGGATCGGAGGTAGACAACGTGGCCGTGTGCGTCCTGGGCCGCGAGCGGGGTGGCGTCGGTGTCGATACCGAAGTCGTGTGCCCAGTCGTCCTCGATGAGGAACGCCGACCGGGCCCGGACGATCTCGAGTATCTCCCCCGCCGCCTCCCGGGACCACTGCGCCCCGGTGGGATTGGCGAAGTTGGGCTGGGCGTAGAAGGCACGGGCGCCCGTCTCGTCGAATGCGCGCGCGACGTCGCGAGGATCCGGTCCCTGCCTGCCGCTGGGTACAGGGACCACGTCCGCGCCCGCTTGTGCGGCCGCGGAGATCGCTCCCCAGTACGTCGGCGACTCCAGAAGCACGGGCTGCCTGGGACCGACCAGCGCACGGAACACGGAGCTGAGGCCGCTCTGGCTGCCGGGAAGGACCGTCACGTCACTGGCGGCCGGCGGCGTCAGACCGGACGGCGTCGCGTCCGCCAGCTCGGAGGCGAACCACGCCTGCAGCTCGGGCAGCCCCGAGACCGGCGGCCGCGCGAAGGCTGCGTCGCTGCGCGCGGCGCGCGTGAGGGCTGACCGCACCAGTCGCTCCGGAAGCAGCTCGCGGTCCGGATAGCCGGCATGCAGGGCGATGTGATCGTTCGATACCGTTCGCATAGTCGCCGAGACGTCAATCGCTGCGGCCATGGGGGTCCGAAGCGCAGCGGTCTGCCAGCCGTAGTCGGCGGGCCGGGCCGTGCGGGTGATCCGCACGAACGTTCCGGTGCCGGGACGGCTCTCGATGAGGCCCCGCCGGGTGAGCTCACGGAGCGCCTTCTGCACGGTGACCGGGCTCGCGCCATACCGGGCGACGAGAGCACGGGTCGAGGGCAGGCGGGCACCCGGATCGGAGGTGCTGATCAACACCGTCAGGTCCTGAACGATCCTGGTGCTGCTATCGTGTTCCATGACAGGCAACAGTAGCGCTACTACCCGCGTCACCCCGGTGATACCGTCCCGCGCGGGTTTGTGGTGGGGCCTTCTCGGTGTCCTCGCCTTCTCCTTCACGGTGATCTTCACCCGCATTGCGGTCGGTGGCCTCTCGCCGCTGTTCATCGGTTCGGGACGTGCGGTCGCGGCCGCGTGTCTCGCTGCCGTGGCGCTGGCGGTGACCCGGCAGCGCTTCCCCCGCGGCGCCCAGTGCGGCCGCCTGGTGATCGTCGCCGGCGGCGTAGTCGTCGGATTCCCGCTGCTCACTTCATTCGCGTTGCAAACCGCGCCGGCCAGTCACGGCGCGGTCGTGATCGCGCTCCTGCCCGCCGCCACCGCCGTGATGGCCGTCCTTCGCGGCAGGGAACGACCGCCACTCGCCTTCTGGGTCACGGCCGTCATCGGGTCCATCGCCGCTGCTGTCTTCGGGTCGATCCAGGGCGGCGGAATCGCGGGTACCAGCTGGTCGGATCTCCTTCTCTTCGGAGCCGTGATCGCCGCGGCGGTCGGTTACGCCGAGGGTGGTCTGCTCGCCCGCGAGCTCGGCGCCTGGCAGACCGTCTCCTGGGCGCTCGTCCTCATCTCGCCGCTGATGATCCTGCTGACGATCATTGCCAGCACCCTCGAGCCGCCACGGGCCACGGCCGTGGAGTGGTCCGCGTTCGCGTACCTCGCCATCGTGAGCATGTTCCTGGGGTTCTTCGCCTGGTACAGGGGCTTGGCGATCGGCCCGATGGCACAGGTGAGTCAGGTGCAGCTCGCGCAGCCCGTGTTGAGCCTCGCCTGGGCAGCGCTCATCCTTCACGAGCACCTGACCTGGACAACCCTTGCTGGAGGCCTCGCCGTGATCCTCTGCGCCGGTGCAGCCGTCCGCACCCGTCTCAACGATCCCCGCACGCCCGTCACAGCCACCCAACCGGAGTGAGGCACGCGCGATTCAGTAGAGCGGACGGGAGTCGGACCCGTAACCGACGGCTACCTTGCAGCGCGAGTCAGTTGTCGGAGATGTGGGCGTGGGTGCGACGTCCGGTTTTCGTTGTTGCCCGGGTGCTCCGGCTGAGGGGTGCTCTGTCAGGGCATCCCATCGCGACCCGCATCCTGCCTACGCTCGGAGACGGAGAACAACACGGCGTGCCCAACAGCCGGGCGCTTCCCGTACCTCCCCGACAACGGCCGGTGTCGGCAGGCCCCCGTTCGCGCGAACGAGACCACGAGGATCACCGATGAAGAAGCGCACCCTAGGAATGAGCGGCCTGGAGGTCTCGGCCATCGGGCTCGGCTGCATGACTATGACCGGCGGCTACAGCGGACACCCCGACCGCAACGAGATGGTGGCCCTCCTCAGCGACGCCGTCGATCGTGGTGTCACCTTCTTCGACACCGCCGGGACTTACGGGCCGCACCTCACGAGGAGTGGTGCGCCGCGCTGACATTTCCTATTGTCGACTCGCGAGGAATGACCTGGAACTTACTGAGGTGTCGCCGGGGCGGCAGGCTTTCGTCCCGATTCTTGATTCGGTCGAGAAGGAAGGTCACGGCAGTCGAAGCGATCTCATCACGGCCAGCATCTACCGAAGACAGAGTGGGATGCGAATACCGCGTCTCGTCCGTGTCGTCGAAGCCGATTATGGCAACGTCCTCTGGAATCCTCAGGCCGGCATGTTGCAGGGCGCTCATGGCCCCCAGAGCGAGCGTGTCGCTGAAGGCAACTACGCCATCGAAAGCTATGTTCCGCGCGATCAGGTCGGCGATGCTTGCAGCACCATCGGCGCGGTGCCAGCTCTGTGTCGTTCCGATCAACTCAGGGTCGTGGGGTAACCCCGCCGCTTCGAGGGCGTCGAGGTAACCCCGGAAACGGAGCCCTGACGATCCAACCACTTCGCCACGTCGGGCTCCGAGAGCGACTATCCGTTTCCTCCCGATCGACAGGAGGTGCTCTGTCGCGGCCCGCGACGCTTCGACATTCTGCATGGTCACGTGATCAACAGGGGCATTGAAAATCTGTTCGCCGAGCAGAACGGTGGGTATCGAAGTATCGATGAGGTGAGCGTCGTCTTCTCCGAGAGCGAGTGCGCTGAAAAGGATGCCGTCGACCATCTTCGCTTGAGGGCCGCGGAGCACTTGTAGCTCACGATCCCGGTCGAAACCCACCGGTTCGATGAGCACGAAAACGTTGTCCAGGGCGGCGGCGTCCATCACAGAAGTGGCCAGTTCCGCGAAGTACGCATTCCGAAGGTCCGGAATAACCAGGGTGATCACACCCGTTCGGCCAAGTCGCAGGCCCCGTGCAGTGAGGTTCGGTTGGTACCCGAGCGCGGTTACCGCCTGAAGCACCCGCTCCCGAGTCGCCGGGCTGACGAAGGGGTACTGGTTCACAACATTCGATACCGTTCTGACCGACACCCCAGCAGCTCGAGCAACATCGTGCAGAGTTGTTGAAGCGGGCACGGAACTCCTCCTCTGATCGGGAACCACCCTAGACGGTGCCAGCCGTTGCACTTTCGATCGCTTGGTATCCGTCACCGTGGAGGACGACCCCGTGGTGACCGAGGTCTGGCTACGCTGACGCGTTCTGTTCTGCAGGGGCTCGTCGCGGTTGCCGCCCGGATCGACGAGCGTCCGTGGTTGCTCGAACAGGGGCGCGATGACCACCCCTCGAAAGCAGACTGTTGATTTTGCACAGGCGGCAGATTCGATTGATTGACCGCGGGGAACGAGAAAACAGTAAGACCGGCGTCGGTTCGGCACCGTCGCACTCTCCCCCACCCGGCCGCGCTGCTGCGCCTGGCCGGCCACGTGCCGCTGGAGGAGCACGACGAACGGGTGACGCGAGGTGCCTCATCGTCAGGGCGCAACGAACGAAGCCGCGACCGCCCTCCGCGAGGTGGCCGCATCCTCGGGGGGCTCGACAGCAACTCGGCTCTCGCGCGGTGAATTGGTTCGTGTACCTTGACGGCCCGCTTTCCTGCGGATTATGGTTTGCAACGTTGCAAGTCGCAGTTTTCCTGCAGTCCACGTGGAGGCCAGCGACTCACAGCTCGCTCGACACACAGCCCCGTGGACGTGGCACCCGCTCAGCGTCCGCACTCCAAGTGAGGAGAAACAATGAAGTTTCCTGCAACGAAACGCCGGCGTGCCATAGCGACTGCCATGGCAGGGGGCGCGGTTCTCGCGGTCGCCCTCACCGGTTGCGGCGGCGGTCAGGCCGCTCCCAGCGATGGCGGATCAGCTACCGAGGGCACCATCAACTGGTGGAGCTGGACACCCACCAACGACGTCGCCAAGGGTGAGATCGCCGCATTCAATGAGGCATATCCCGACATCAAGGTCATCTACAAAAAGGTGCCGATCGAAGACTACGCAGCCTCATTGAAGCCCGCGCTCGCGTCGAACGACGGTCCGGACGTCTATACCGTCTACAACAGCGGCGCGTTCGGCGCGGCAACATTCGCACCTTACGCAACCGACCTCACCCCAGCCGTCGAGAAGATGCTCGGCGAGGACTGGGAGTCGAAGGTGTATGACGGCGGCGTGAAGGCGTTCACCATCGACGACCGACTGGTCGCGGCGCAATACGCCAAGGCGGGCGCCGGGATGATGTGGATCAACCAGGGCATGTTCGACCAGTACAACCTCGAGCCGCCGAAGACGCTCGACGAGTGGGTCTCAGTGTGCAAGACCTTCCGTGCGAACGGGCTCGGTTGCTTCCGCGAGGGCATGGCGAGCAACGGCTTCGGTGCCGACACGCTGCACTCGATCATGGACAGCTTCAAGCCGGGTGCGTTTGCGGACGCACTCTCCGGCGATGGTAAGTGGTCGGACCCCACCGTGGCGCAGTCCCTGGAGATGCTGCGGACCTTCTCTGACGAGGGCATCCTCGACGAGGGCTCGGTCGGCCTCCAGCAGTATCCGGACGTCAACAACGACTTCCTCACCGGCAAGGTACCCATGATCCAGATGGGCACGTGGTACCAGCAGAACGCCAGCCTCCCCACCCTCACTGCCGCCCTTGAGGGAGCTGGCGTGCCGGCGGAGACGCCGAAGATCACCCTCATGCCCATGCCCTTCCCGGACGTGGCCGGCAAGGGCAACCCATCGACGGTGTTCGCAGACGTCGACGCGGGCAATTCGGTGAACGCCAAGTCGAAGAACATCAAGGCCGCTACCACCTTCGCAGTCTGGCTGGGCCACTCCGAGGAGGGCCAGCAGGCGGTCACGAACAGCCTGGACTCGCTGGCGACGCTCAATGGCATCACGCCGCAATGGGACAAGATCGAGCTCGTCGACCCCGAACGGCAGCAACCCGCGCTGGAGGAGGTCACGAAGCAGCTCACCACAGCGAAGGACCCGCGGTCCTTCGGAATGGATGCCGAGGTGAGTCAGGCGATAGTCGACGCGATCCAGGCGATGCTTATCAGCGACAAGTCCGGGCAAGACGCGGCGAACGACATTCAGGCGGTCGCCGAGGCTGCGAAGAACCGTTGAGTGCCTCGCTGATCATGGGGACGGATCAGTGACGACGGGAACGACGACTGCGGTGCAGAGGGCCGGCGTGAGCTCCGAAAGGGGCTCCCGCCGGCCCGGCCGAAGCTCCGAGCGGGGCTCCCGCCGGCCTGGCCGGCTCCACTCGCCTGCCGGGTTGCCGTGGATCCTGCCGGCGATGGTCGTTTCGGTCGGCCTCCTTTATTACTGCATCGCGTACACGGGATACATCTCGACTCTCAGCTGGGACGGGGCCAGCCCGCTGCAGCAGCCCGTCGGCGCCGACAACTTCACCCGCATGCTGCAAGACCCGGTCTTCTGGCGGGCGCTCGGCAACACCGTCGCGTTCTTCGTCGTCACCTTGATCGTGCAGGTGGCGCTCGGCATCCTCCTCGCTTGCCTACTGCACTCCCAGCTGTATCTCAGAACCCTGCACAAAGTACTGATCTTCATCCCGGTGGTCCTCGCTACCGCGACAACGGCGCCAGTGTTCCGTCAGATGTACGCTCCCGACGGCACCGTGAACGGCGTGCTCGAAGTCGTGGGTCTGGGCGCTTTCGCGCAGCCGTGGTTGTCGAATGGAACCGCCGCGCTGATCATCATCATGTCGGTGCAGATCTGGCAGTCGACCGGGATCGTGTTCGTGCTGTACTACGCGGCGATCGGACAGATTGACACCGAGGTTCTGGAGGCGGCGCGCCTGGACGGCGCGGGGAACTTGCGGATCATCGGCTCGATCGTCTGGCCCGGTGTGCGGGGAACGACCATTGCGATCGCGATCTTGACCGCGATCGGGTCGCTGAAGACCTTCGACATCCCATTCCTCATTACCGGAGGTGGACCTAGCTACGCGACCGAGTTCCTGGGGACCATGATCTACCGGGTCAGCGTCGCGTTCTCCCAGGTCGGCTACGGCGCCGCCATCTCGGTCGTGCTGCTCGTTCTCGCGATTGGCACAGCAATCATCATCAGAGTCTCGAGCACGGAGAGAGAAAAAGCCGATGTTTGAAACCAAGACGCTTCGTTCCCGCATCCTCCTTCAGATCTTGCTCGGCTTGATCGTTCTGCCGTTCGTCTTCCCACTCATCGCGATGGTGCAGGGGTCGCTCGCGGGCTCGGGCTGGAACAACTACCGGACGGTGCTCTCGTTGCCGCTCCTGCCAGGCTTCTTCATCAACAGTGCGCTGCTCTCAGCGGCGGTGATCCTCATCGTGCTCGTGTGCACGACGATGGCGGCATTCGGCTTCTCGAAGCTGCACATCCGGGCCAAGGAAGTCTACTTCTGGATGCTGATGGTGGCGCTCACGCTACCGGGCGTCGTGCTGATTGCACCCCTGTTCGCCACTATCACGCGAATCGGTGCCTACAACACGCTCTGGTCCGTCATCCTTCCGGTCGCGGCGCTGCAGATTCCGTTCACCGTCCTGCTCGCTCGTAACTTCGTCGACGGCATCCCGAACGAGCTCGTTGAGGCAGCTCGGGTTGATGGAGCGAACACGATACGCACCTTCCGGCACGTCATGATGCCGCTGATGAAGCCGATCATGGCCGCGGTCCTGGTGCTCGTCTTCATCAACTCGTGGAACGAGTTCTTACTCGCGCTGCTCTTTCTGCAGACGCCGGAGCAGCAGACGATCACGCTCGTGCCGCAGTTCTTCGTCGGCCAATACAACAACGATCAGACCAAGGTCCTCGCGGCTGCCGTGCTGACAGGGCTACCCGTCGTCATCGCGTACATCTTCCTCCAGCGCTTCTTCGAACGCGGCCTCGCGGCCGGTGCGCTGAAGTAACCGGACTTCAAGTCAGGTCCACCCGAGCGGGGCGGGCTCGTCAACCAGCGGACGCCTACCGGCATCCGTCCCAACGAAAGGACAACGATGCCTCACGCCCGTATCGACCTGCACAAGGTGCACGAGCCACGGTTGGCCGAATACAGCAAGGCCATCCTCGACGGGATGGTGCGCGGTTTCGACATGCCGGAGGACGATCTTTTTCAGACGTTCCGGTTGCACGAGCCGGGCGAGCTGTTCTACTCGTCGACGTTCCCCAATCAGCAGCGCGATGACATCATCTTCGTCGAGTTGGTTGCGCAGATCGGGTACACCGACGAGCAGAAGCAAGCGGCGATGAGCGCCATAGCGGACGGGCTGGCGGCTCTCGGGGTGAAACGGGACAACGTTCTGTGCGTCACTCTCGAAGTGAATGGAGCAGCCTGGTACGCGGCCGAGTCCCGGAACCCGTGACGGCCGCTCACCTCGGGAGCGATACACATCCTCCCTGCCAAACGTCAACGTCGCCTCAGCGGGGCGCATCCGGTGGCACCGCCACCTCGTAAGCAAATCACCACTCGGAAAGAGGAATACATGCTCAAGGTTCTGTTTATCGGCGGCAACGGAATCATCAGTTCGGCGTGCAGCCGACTGGCGGTTCAGCGAGGTTTCGAACTCACTCTGCTGAATAGAGGCCGCGAGACATCGCGACCTCCGATCGACGGCGTCGAGACGTTGATTGGC
Organism: Planctomonas deserti; assembly: GCF_003067705.1. Lineage (GTDB taxonomy): Bacteria > Actinomycetota > Actinomycetes > Actinomycetales > Microbacteriaceae > Planctomonas > Planctomonas deserti. Next base: position 365,124 of record NZ_QANL01000003.1, on the reverse strand, counting down.
GACTCGACGGATGCAGGGAGTGTGCGGGACGCGGTCGGCGAAAGAACCTTCGACGTGGTGGTCAACTTCCGCGCTTTCACCCCGGATCAGGTGAAGGCAGATATCGACCTTTTCCGTGACCGAACCGGCCAGTACGTCTTCATCAGTTCCGCCTCGGCCTACCAGAAGCCCGTCACCCGGTTCCCCATCCTCGAGTCGACGCCCCTCAAGAACCCGTTCTGGCAGTACTCGAGGGACAAGATCGCATGTGAGCGAGTGCTCATGGAGGCGTTCGACGAGAACGACTTCCCGGTCACGATCGTGCGCCCGTCCCACACCTATGACCGCACCCTGGTGCCCTTGGACGGCGGATGGACGGCCATTGCACGGATGAGGGAAGGAAAATCGACGCTGGTGCACGGGGACGGCACCTCGTTGTGGACCCTCACGAACCACCGGGACGTGGCCCGCGGCCTGGTTGGACTCCTGGGCCTCGAGCGCAGTGTCGGCGATGCCATCCACATCACCAGCGATGAAATCCTCACCTGGGACATGATCGCGAATGAACTAGCGGCCGCCGCCGGCACCAAGGCGAACATCGTGCACGCCGGTTCCGATGCGGTGGCGCGGGCCTTCCCAGAGTGGGCGGACGGTATCTTGGGCGACAAAGCCCATTCTCTGATCTTCGACAACAGCAAGATCAAGAGCCTGGTTCCGGACTTCGTGGCCGGCGTGCCGTTCTCCCTCGGCGCCCGCGAGATCGTCGGCTGGTACGACGAGGACCCGAGTCGACAGGCGGTCGACCGAGATCTCGACGCTCGTATCGACAAGTTCCTGGACCAGGAGCCGATGCGCGGCTAATCCTCGTTGGCCCGCCGGAGCAACTGGCGAGTTCGGCGAGGAACGTACCGGTGCCGTCCCGACGATCGCAGACGACCCCGTGCCTGCTCACCGATTTCCCAGCCTCATCGCGGAGGCGGCCGGGCTGCAACTAGACGCTGTCCCATGACTGAAACAACCGAGACGGCACCGCCGCTACGGCAGACAGGTGAGACCTATGACAAGCTCCGACTCGACGACCAAGTCAACTGTGACGCCAGACTCATCTAACTGGATGCGACCATTCGGGAACATCGGTCTCCTAGTGTCGGCGGTAACCCTAGGGGGCAGTCCCCTCGGCAGCATGCCACGACTGTTCGGCTATGACACCCCCGAAGAGCAGGCGATTGCCCTCGTGGCGGACGTCTGTGCGAGTCCAATCCGGTCAATCGACACAGCGAACATGTATGGCGAAGGGCGAAGCGAGACGCGCATCGCCGCAGGCCTCAAGCGTGCGGGCGCTGCCGCGGACGGCATGCTCATCGCCACCAAGGTCGATGGAAAGGATGGGGACTATTCGGGCGACCGCGTCTTCGAGTCCATCAAGGAGAGCCAGGCGCGGCTGGGGATGGAGTACTTGCCGCTTGTGTACCTGCACGACCCCGAGTACGCCCCGGACGCCGGTTTCGACCGTCCCGGCGGGGCGATCGAAGCCTTGATCGAGCTCAAGAATCGCGGCGTTATCGGACACCTCGGGATCGCCGGCGGCCATGTACCCACCATGGAACGGCTCATCGATACTGGTGCATTCGAGGTCTTGCTGACCCACTCACGGGCGTCACTCGTCGACGGGAGCGCGAACGACCTCATCGACCGTGTGAAGGCGGAGGGTATGGGAGTCGCGAATGCTGCGGTGTACGGAGGCGGGCTGCTCGCTGCGCGCACAGCGCCCCCGCTCTACAGCAACTTCAAGCCCGCCCGTCCGGAGATATTGGCTGCCGCCTCAGCACTGTTCGATCTCGCCGATGTATTTGGGATCAAGCTCGCTGATGCCGCCGTGCAACACTCGCTTCGCGACCCGCGAATTGACACCACCGTTGTCGGCATCTCGAAGCCCGAACGCATCCCTCTGCTCCTCGCCGGGCTGGCGGTTCGCATCCCTGACGAGTTCTGGGAACGCGCCGCCGAGTTGATGCCTGACGAGTCTGTGTGGGTCGACGCACATGCGGAATGACCTCGACAAGCGGGCGCGGGCGGGGTCTCGCGAGTCCGTTGCGGGTGCTCTCCTCCGGTGCTGACGGAGCAGTACCGTCGTCGTATGGTCCCCCCGCCCGTTCCCAGGGTCGACGCGCACTCTCCGGGCACTGCCGACGACATCAGCCTGGTGGTCCGATCGGTCGCCTCACCGCTGGCGGTCGTGCACCTGGTCCGGACGCTCTGGTCGCTCGACGCCAGGGAGGCCGTGCTGATTCGTTCGCTCGTCAACGACGTGTGGAGAGTCACTGCTGAGGAACGGCACTTCGCGCTGAAGGTGTACCGGGCCGGCCGGTGGTCTGTGAACGAGGTGGCGTGGGAGCAGGACCTTGCTCGTCTCCTGCGTGCTGAGGGACTCACGGATGCGGAACCGGTACCGCTCGCAGACGGTCGCCTGGCCGGCACCGTGTCAGCGCCCGAGGGCGACCGGCCTGTCGTATTGACGACCTGGGCCGCTGCCGCCAAACCGCACCCGCCGTTCGACGACGCGCTGTACGCCGAGTTCGGCGCCCTGGCCGCCCGGTTCCACGACACGGCAGCCACTATGAGCAGCGTGCACGACGCCCGTGTCTTCACGCTCGAGTCGGTACTCGCTGCTCCTGCGGAGCGGGTGGGACGGGCGCTGCAGGGTTTGGGCCGGCACGCGGACGCGGTGATGGTCGGAGAGCGAGCTGACCGCGCACACCGCGAGATGCTGGGCCTGATGTCTGCGGGTCTGCGCCACGGGGTCCGGCATGGCGACGTCAGTCTCGACAACGTGCTGGTGACGGCTTCTGGCCTCACCCTGCACGACTTCGACCTCAGCGGTCACGGCTGGCCGGCCGCGGATCTCGTCGGTGCCCTGTCCACGCCGCACTCCGACGCGTTCCTCGAGGGCTACGAAACGATCCGGCCGCTGCAACCCGTCGAGCGTCGCGCGCTTCCGCACCTGAGAGTCGCAGAACTGGTCCGCAACCTCGACTTCCATCTCACCGACAAGGCCGCCATCCGGGGCGTCGAGTCGGTGGGCGAGGGCTGGGTAGACGCCGAGCTTGCAGCGCTGCGGGTGTCCGATGAGAGGTGAGAGTCGCCGTCGGTGAGGTCACGCTTCTTGTTTGTGCGTCCCGACGACGGAGAGCAATTCCAGCTTGTCGTAGCTGTCGCTGCCGGGGACCGCGGTGTAGACGAGCAGCAGGTGCGACTGCTGCGGATCCAGCAGGGTCTGGCAGTGCAGTTCTAGTCGGCCGACGGTCGGGTGCATGAAGCGTTTAGTCTCGTGCGGGCGAACCCCTACCTCGTGGGTGTCCCACAGCTGTCGCAGTTCCTCGCTCGCGGCAAGCGCGAGATCGGCGAGGTGTGCGGCGCGAGAGCCGGGGCCGCGGCGAGTGACGACCTCGCGTAAGTGCGAGGCGTAGAGGCGGGACAGGAACGCGTGGTCCTCGGGCGCGTACAGGCTCCTGGTCCCGGAGTCGGTGAACCACCGGTATCCCAGGCTCCGAGCCGGGCCGGTGTGCCGGGAGGCGTCACCGGTGAGGGCGACGCCGAGCGGGGTCTGACGGAGTGTCTCTCCGAGCTCCGTGACGATCTCCGCGGGGGTATCGATCATGCGGTCCAGGATGCGCAGCAGGCCCGGGCTGACGTGGTCGCTCCCCGCTCCCCTCGCCGGCGCGTGGTGGCCGGCGAGGCGGAAGAGGTGGTCGCGCTCGTCCAGACTCAGGTGCAGGCCCTGGGCGATCGAGGCGACCATCTGCTCCGAGGGTTGCGGGCCGCGCTCACGCTCGAGCCTCGCGTAGTAGTCCGTCGACATGTTCGCCAGGGAGGCGACCTCCTCCCGCCGCAGCCCGGCGGTGCGTCGGCGTTGACCGCGAGGGAGGCCGACGTCCTGGGGCTGCAAGGCCTCTCGCCGTTGGCGGAGGAACTGCGCCAGTCCGGTCCTGTCGATCGCCACGTCTCTCCTCCTGCTCGGTAGCCCCTTTCTACCTCGCCCTCCACCCGGTGAGCCACGACCTCCCGGTCCCCCCTTACGGATCGCGATTGCGGCAGCACGGTGGCCAAGAGGCGGATCGTCAGGCCCTGGCTACGTCTGACCCATTCGTCGACGCTCGTGTCACGGCCCCTTGACCAGGAGGAACACGTGAACCACTCATCCATCAGCCCCTCGGAAGGGCACCTGCACGACGCGTCCGACACGGCGTCGAGTGCCAGCACCAGAACCGCCGACTTCTCGGCCTCCCCGAACCGATCGGACACTCAGTGGCTCGAGCCACGGCAGAGCGGACGCTGGAACGCGTCGGCGGACCGCTCGGGCTCGCGTCCGCCGTAGCACCGACCATCGCCTTCGTGATGACCGACCTTGTCGCCGGGCTCGCACCCGCGCTCCTCGCGCTCGGAGTCACCGCCGTGGTGGCCTGTGCGCTGCGCCTGGCGCGACGAGAGTCGCCGGCGGCAGCAGTCGCCGGCCTGGTGGTCGCCGCGGTATGCGCGGTGGTCGCGGCGTTGGCCGGCGAGGCCCGCGCCTTTTTCCTGCCCAGCATGGTGCTACCCGTCCTCTTCGTCGTGGCCTACACCGTCTCGCTCATCGCGCGGCGACCCCTGATGGGCCTGATCGTCAATCCGCTCTCCGGCGCACCCCGCCGCTGGCGCACCCACGGTTCCCTCCGACGTCTGTACATCGTCAGCACGCTCGTGGGCATGGTCCTGGCCGTGGGAAACCTCGGCGCACGGATCGTCTTCTACACCGCCGATCAGCCCGGAGCCCTGGCGGTGGTCCAGGTGGCAGCCACCTCGATCTTCGCGCTCCACTTCGCCATCACGCTGGTGCTGGCCCGCCGGTACGCCGGCACTCCTGGCCTATCACCTGGCACGCCCCTCACTACCAACGCCTGACCCCCCACTGTCCGTCGACAACATCATCGAACTCAAGGAGAACGACATGCCCCGCACCCCCCACCTCACCCTCCCCGACCTGACCGGTCGCCGCGCTCTGGTCACCGGAGCCAGTGACGGCATCGGCATCGGCATCGCCCGCCAGCTCGCCGCGGCCGGGGCCGACGTGATCCTGCCCGTACGGAACCGGACTAAGGGAGAAGCGGCCCTCGATCGGATCCGCGCTCAGCATCCGTCGGCCCGGGTGTCCCTCCGCGACCTCGACCTGTCCTCGTTGGCGTCCGTTGCCGCCCTGGGCAGGCAACTGCTCAGTGAAGGAAGCCCGCTGCACCTGCTCGTGAACAACGCCGGCGTCATGACGCCGCCGGAACGGCAGACGACCGCCGACGGCATCGAGCTGCAGCTGGGCACCAACCACCTGGGACACGTCGCCCTGGTCGCACACCTGCTGCCGCTGCTACGTGTGGGAAAGGCACGGGTGACCTCGCAGATCAGCGTCGCGGCCAGGAGCGGTTCGATCAACTGGGCCGACCTGAACTGGGAGACCAGCTACCACGGCATGCGCGCGTACAGCCAGTCGAAGATCGCCTTCGGACTGTTCGGCCTCGAACTGGAACGGCGCAGTCAGGCCGAGGGATGGGGCATCACCAGCAATCTCTCCCACCCGGGCGTCGCCCCGACGAGCCTCCTCGCCGCCCGCCCGGAACTGCGGCGGGAGCGCAACACCCCGCAGATCGCCGTCATCCGCAGACTCTCCCGAGCCGGGATCCTGGTCGGCACCGTGGACAGTGCACAGCTGCCCGCCCTGTACGCCGCAACATCCCCGCACTCGCACGGCGGACGGCTCTACGGCCCCACCGGACCGGGCAATCTCGGAGGCGGCCCCGGCGAGCAGCCGCTCTACCGTCCGCTGCGCGACCTGGACGAGGCCGACCGCGTCTGGCGGGTCTCCCAGGAACTCGCCGGAGTGTCCTTCACCACCGGGTCGCTCAGCCGCGGCGAGTAGGTCCCGAAGAGTGGGTGAGCGATAATCAGCAGAATCGGAGTGGCGGACAAACACGCTTCTCGCTAGGAGGCTTGATGGCCGAACGCTTCTGAGCAAGGAGCGCCGCCGGTATCCGCTCGCGACCGTGGTGCTCATGGGCGTTGCCATGGCCCTGATGCTTCTCCTGTTCCTTGTCGTTGCTGTTCTCCCTTACCTACCGGAATTCTTCTTCCAGTACGGGGCAGTTCTCCCACTCCTGCCGCCAGTTCTGTTCTTTGTCGGCGCTCTTGTCGCTCCGTTCAGCCGGTCGGCTTCCCAGGGAGCCCAGGCTGGGTGGCTATTCGCTTCAGGAGCATGCGCGCTCCTATCCGTCGGCGTCACCTGGAGGCTCGGCGTGCTGATATTCGGGCCCTAGGTGCCCGGCAGAGCCGTACGGGCACCATCCTGCTCGATCGATCGATGAGCGGGATCGATCGCTGAGCGGGATCGCCGTGCTCCTGATCTCGCCGGTGGTGCGGGGCGTTCGACCTTAAGGCTGCTCAGTCAACGTGGTCTCGCGGATCGCTTGTGCTGTGGAGATGGGCTCCAGGCCGTGATCGGCGGCGTCGGCGAGGGTGTGCAGCTTGGCGTGGGGCAGCATCCGCACGAGCTCGTCCGCAGCGGTGGCCAGGCTCGGCCAGGTCCGCCCACCACGCATCACGACTGTCGGGGTTCGAACCGCGGCCATCGCTGGCGTGGGCACCGAGAGGGTTCCGGTGATCACCGCGTCGTAGACAACGGACTGGGCCATCGCCTGCAGTTGTGGGAAGAACGGCGCCTGTCGGATGCTGGCCACCACCTCCGGGGGCAAGCCGACACCTTCGAGTTGGAAAGTGCTGACGACGTCGGCGGTGCGTCCTTCATCCATCATCTGCTGCAGCCGATCCGGCAGATCCGCGGGCGATGCGTCATCAGTGTCGAACCTGAACGGGGGTTCGTAGAGGAACAGCCGGTCGATCGGCAACCGCTCTGCTGCGGCGCGCAGTGCAAGGACGCCGCCGGACGAGTAGCCGAAGACGGTGGCACGGCCACCGGCGACCTCGAGGATGGCCTGTAGGTCCTCGACCTCTCGCTCGACGGCATACGGCCCGGTGTCAGAGCTATCGCCGCGTGCGCGACGGTCATACGTGTAGGACGTGAAGGTATCGGCGAGTTGCGCCGCGATAGGTGCGCAGGTATCACGAAGATTGGACACCCCGGGCACGAAGATCAGCGCGGGTCCGCGGCCGACCCGGTCATAGGCCAGGGTCGTGCCGTCCGTCGAGGTGGTGGTGTCCATGATTGGTCCTGTGGTGGTGTCGTCAATCGCCGCGGTGCTGGACCCACCATGGCGGATCGGTCGGCCGTCAGCAACGAACCGGTCGAGCAAACCCTCGGTGCGAAGCGGGGCGCTCCTATCCGGGAGCGCGCCGCTCCTAAGCGGATACCTGGCTCCTAGGCTGAATTCATGAGTGATGACCTACTCGCCCGTGCAGTGATCTTCATCGTCATGGTTAGTGCCGGCGGTGTGATCCTCTGGACGGCTCAAGCAGCGGCCAGTGGGCGCCTCGGACGGAATTCGGTGAGCGGAATACGCCTGCCCGTGACTATGGCGAGTGACAGAGCCTGGCTCGTCGCGCACCAGGCGGCGAGACGCCCAACCGCGCTAGCAGGCTGGATCGCGATCGCATCCGCTGCGCCTGCTCTCCTCCCACTGCCCTTGGAGTTCGTCGTCGCCTCGATTCTGGTGGGCGCTGTGACGATGCTGATTTTAGTCCTTCACGGGGCAGCGGTCGGCGCCCGTGCCGCGTATGCCCTGGAGGACGAAGGCTAGCTCGGATCGCCGAGCCCTCCAGGCACCGGCCCCCACCCGGACACCTTCGGGCGCTGCCGCGAGCGGCTACTGCGGCGCCTGGATCTCCCGAATACCGTTGCCTGCGTCTGGGGCCTGCGTCCCGAGGTTGAACACCTGCACAGGATTACGGCGCTGAGCCTCCTGGTATCGGAGGATCAGTCCGACGGCGAGCAGGCTCGCACCGAAGGGCGGCAGCACAAGACTGAGGAATCGCAAGACGCCGCTGAAGAGCAGGAACGTCTGCTGCCCCAGAGGCGACGTAATTCCGAATTGTTCGTAGAGCATGGGGACGATGGTCGTGACGATCGCGGAGAGCAGGATGAGCGCTGCCCCGAGGATGGTGAGGCGTCTGGGCATCGGAGTCCGTTCTCGCGGTTCGGCATCCCGCACCAGCTCCGCTCGCTGGTCGGTAGAAGGCCATGTCGACCCTATTTCCCCAGTCGGCGATTTCCAATAGCCTGCTCAGCGAGGTGTCACGCTCAAGATCACCGTCGACGGCGTCCAGAACATCGTGTTGCCGTTCGTTCCAACCGAAGTGCCTGTCCGAAGGAACGCGCCCGGCGGAGCGCACGAGCTCGCGGAAGTTGCGCCGTCGTCCAGAGCGATGATCGCGCAGTAGTCGCCGTCGAGGTTCCGTGCGATCCACGCACCGGCATTAGTGCCGATTCGGCCGACATATCTGGAGCTAGCCGGTTCGATGTCTTCCAGTTCGATCGGAAGGGCGTCCTGCCCTGTCTGCTGACGTGCGAACCAGCGGTCCACCCTCGCCGGGTCTGCTGCAGTTTCGGATCCGGGTACCTGGTAGAGCGTCTCGTTGCTGCCGGTGTCGACGACTGACGTCGTCGTGCTGGACATATTGCCGCCAAGGCCGTTTCCGTTCGCATGGCCTTGATTTCCGGCCTGGTAGAAGCCGACGGTCCCCGCAATGCCAATGCCGCAGCCGATCGCCAGGGTCGCGACGAGGCGCAGCCGGTTCCCGCGCTGCACTCGGAATGTCGGCGCGACGGCTGGGTCCCCTGTTGAGTCGACCTCGCTGACGTTGGCGGGCGTCGTATCGGTAATGTGCTCCTGTGCCGGTGCGACGGTGTCGATAGAGCGTCGCTGCAATTCCTCGGACGCGGCCCGAATCTGCTCCGGCGACGACCCTCTACCGAACAAGATCCTGCGAAGCATCTCGTCGGAATTGTCAGACACCATGGTCCATCCTCACATGAGGCCGAGTAGTAGCGGCCACTACAGCGCTTCGCCTGTACAAGGGTGTCGGGTAGCACTTTTTTGATGAATGCCGGTCCGTTGCAGAGTCGCTTCTCGGACGCCGCTTCGGCCTGGCCGGATCGATCGAATGGGGCCGATCATGCCGATATATGCCCGAGCAACTGCTCCCCGTCTGGCTGGCGCGCGAATGCGATGCTCTCCTCAATGAGGGACAGCACGACGTCGAGTTCCGGCGCGCAGCGTAGACCGTAGATGAGGAACTCCGTTCCGAAATCTGCGTATTGGTGTGGGGTAGCCCAGCCGAGCTCGGTCAATTCGGCGCCGCGGGCCGCCGGAAGGCAGAGGTGGACGGAGGTGTCACCGACACCGTGGATATGAACAGGCTCGAGGCTGCCGTCGGGAGCCAGCGAGGTCCACGGCGCCACTGGCATCTGCTGGTTCCGCAGGAACAGCGCCCTTGATGAGGCCGGTGACACCTGACTGTGCCCCTCAACCACATCCGCAGCGCGAAGGCGCGGGCGACGAGGCGACCCCAGAGTTCGGGTGTCGCCCGGTCCGTGAGTTGACGCTGCGGCCCCTCGTCAGAGACGGACGGGCGGTGGCCAAGGCGCGGGGTGGAGATCACCGGCCGAACTTAGCGTTTATCGAGCCGAAGAATCGATACCCGGTCGAGCAGGACGTACTCGAGGAGCTCGCCCTCCTCACACGAAGTTGCCCTCCCGATCCGAAACGCCAGAAGGAAGACGCCCGCGACCACTGGGGCGAGTGCCAACTGGCCCTGGGCTCAGCCCGAGCGCGAGCTGTTGAGTCGGCGTGAAGATTTCGCCAATGCCCCGCTCGCAGTACGCGTAGATGGACGATTGGCCAGGCGAGCGGGGTAAGGCTTGTCCTCTTCGAAGATTCGCTCGAGGCACCCGAAACCGTTGCCGGTAGCCGGTGGCTCCCCGGACACCAAGGGCCAGGCCCGAGATCCTGCTGCACGCTGCTTCAGGCGCAGCGCGTCGTATTACCTTCGCCACCGAGATCCTTCGCCGCGCGCTGACCTCCTCATTTTCGTTGGGGTTGTTCTCTCTGCAGCCGCGTGACTTACTTCGGTCATGGCAAGAGCAGCACGCGTCTTATTCACCGTCCCATGTGCCACGGTGCTGGCGCTGGCCGGATGCGCAACAGTTGACTCTGCCAGTTCGAACTTGCAACATGTCACCGCGATCGAATACGAGTGCGTCCTGCAGTCCGACGGCGGGAAGTCGAGCCTGGAGAGACCATCTCCGTCACGCGGGGACCGGAGGGCGAATGCGACGGGTTGAACCTCGGCTCTGTGCAGACGTTCGAGCTCCGCTCCGCCCACGTCGCCGACGTGGTGAAGGCCGTCGCTGACGTCGCCGTGGCTGAGGACGGCTCCTTCTCGTTCGAGGTGCAGGTTCCGCTCGAACTGCGACTGGGCCGCGCTATCGTGCAAGCGATACCTGACACTGGCAGTTGTTTAGATCCGGAAGCGCTGGACTGCCCAGCACCGACCGTGAATCTCGACGTCCGGCATCCCGCGTCAGCGTTGCGGGACGTGAACGTGCTCTCCACCGGTCTCGCCACACCGCCGTTGCCGGCCCATGCGCTCGAGGACTGGTCCGATCCCTACTACCTGCCCGGGCCGGCCGACGGGCAACTGACTCTCGTCCTCCCAGGGAGCGGATGCGAAACGCGCCCCAACTCGTTCGTCGTTACCGCACCCTCGAAGAGACTCGAGATCGTGAGCGAGGTGCAGGGCGACGCATGTCCGGAGATCGCGATGCGCTGGACCAGCATCATCGAAGTCCCCGACGAGTACGCCGCGTTCGACTCCGTGACAGTCGACAACCTGCCGGCCAAACTCGCGGCGGCGAGCCGATGAGAGCGTTTATCAGCCTGTGGTGCCGCTAAACCTCGAGGGTCTGTGAAGGAGCGGCTACTCGGAGACCAGTCGACTGCGGACTCGAACTACCCAACCGACTACGTCGCCGTCGTGTGCTCGTGACGTCTGCAAACTCGTCACCTGATGCTGGATCGCTTCGCCAAGCTGCAACCCCTGCTCTTCCGCGGCGTGGTCGGTGGGCACCGCTTGCTGACGCGGCATTGAGACCTGATCAATGCGCGCAATGCCGCCGACCAGTCGAGTCCAGGAAGGATCGTCACTTCCTCTTGTGGCGGCGGCGTAGGTGTCGAGCTGGAGGTGGATTGCGCGACGGTTCCCGAACAAGCGTTTCGTCCACGCCTCATCCATCGGTATGAGTGCCCAGCGGACCTCTTCACCTTCTTCGAAGATGATTTCTTCCTCGGCGATCTGCCACTGGCTCAACCAGACATCCGTCTCGTGGGGACGAAGCTCAGGCACAACATCGGGAGCGTCGGCGACCATCGGCTCGGCAGGCGTCAGCGGATCGAACGAGAACGCCGAGAACGCGCGAGTGGACCCGGCAGCCACCTCTCCCCCGCCCGTCACCTCGGCCATTCGACACAATGACTCAGCACAGCCCCAGGATACGTATCCAGGGCGACCGGCTCGACCCCGGATCACCGCCTGGAGAATCCGTAACTGACGTCTCTCACGTGTCCATCGATACGCGTCCGGTGCGTCGATCCTCAACTGTGCGTCGTGTGCTGTCTTATCTCCTCGATGCTCATCTCCGGTGCGCCGCCAGCCGCGGCCGCGGGGTCCATCCAGACGAAGTCCCAGTGGTGGCCGTCGAGGTCGTCGAAGCTCTTCGAGTACATGAATCCGTGGTCCTGCTCGCCGGCTGGCGTCCCGCCCGCTGCGATGGCTTTCTCGTGAATCGCGTCGACCTCCTCTTTGCTCTCCGCGCTGAGGGCGAGTTGCACCTCGGTCGAGGTAGTGGCGTCGATGATCGACTTGCTCGTGAACTCGGCGAAGAACTCGCGCGTGAGCAACATGGCGGTGATCGTGTCGCTGATCACCACACTGACGGCGTTCTCATCGCTGAAGCCCTCGTTGATGGAGTACCCGAGAGTCTCGAAGAACGCCCGGGATCGGGCCAGATCACTGACAGCCAGGTTGACGAAGATGGTGGTGGGCATTGATGCGCCGTTTCTGTTCGGGTACCGGCGGCCCGCCGCCTCCGGTCGTGACTGAATGATGGTGAGCGCCCAGCGACAGTGTCAAGTGACTGCGGCGGCGCAACCCAAGAATTGCGAGATAGACGGGTCGAGGAGCCTTTGAACGCGTTAGTCCGGAAGGGCCTTACCCATCGCAAGCCGCTCCGGCAGTGACTCCGTGGCGCGCTCTCGTCCCATCTCTTTATGCAACGGGGAGCCATCACCTTGAAGGCCGCAAAGCCGGCGTGCGGATAGGAAGCATCGCATCAGTGGATGACCAGCTTCAGGGCGACGACGACAAGCCCAAGTATCCCGATGACGGCGCATGCGACGAGCTTCTGCCAGACGGGCACGCGGAGCCGCCGAATGGGAATCACGGTGACGACGACGAGCGTGGCGACCAGTACGAACGACGTCATATCAAGCGCCCAGGACAGGGTCACGACATCCAACGCGGCCAAAGCAAGGAGGAGCATCGGCACGAACAGAACGAGTAGCGCTCCAGCGCTGATGCTCGCCATCCGACGCACCTCTTCCCTATCGGGCAGGGCGGAGTGGACGGCGACGTGCGCGATGATGTCTGCGACGAAAGTGGCCAGTAGCGTCCCGACAACGGTCAGTGCCAGAGTCGCTGCTGTCGCGGCGACGGAATCGCTGTGCTGGCTGAGCGGAATGCTGACCGCCAGAGCAATGAACGTTGCATAGATGCGTTCCTTGAGCGCCGACGCCCGCCTCTCCGGGTCACCTCTGCCACGTTCCGGCAAGGGGTCGCTCACTGGCCACCGCCGAGCGCGTCCCGGCGCTCACTGTCCACGTCGACGTCGAGAGCGCCCATAGCCCGGTCGAGGTATTCTCCGAACGGCTCCGACTGGTCCGAGCTGAGCCACGACGCCCGGGCGGCCTGCATGCAGGCGAACGCCGCGCCGACGATAGCGGCGGGGCGCGGGTCGCTCGCCGATGCGGAGGAACCGAGGCGTGCGGCAACCCGCCCGATGAGAAGGGCCTGCACGCGCTGCAGCTTTTCGAGATACCGCGCGGTCAACTGCGGCGTACTCTGCACGATCCGGTCCATGGCGTCGTTCCGGGCACGAGCCTGGCTGTCTTGAACGTAGTCGAGGGTGATGTCGAACACCCGTCGCAGCGACTCCCACACCGGTTCGTCAGCAGGCCGCGCGTCCAACGCGTCCGCCATCCGGTCGCCGAAAAGGTCGTACTTACCGATGACGAGGTCGTCCTTGGAGGGGAAGTAGCGGAAGAACGTGCGCTTCGACATGCCGGCGGCCGCCGCGATCTGATCGACGGTGGTCTCCTCGTACCCATGCTCGAGGAAGAGATCCTGCGCGACCGTCGTCAGCTCAATCTGCGCGAGTCGCCGCGTGCGCTCACGGATCGGTGTCGGACTGCCATCGCTCATACCGTCAGCATACGCCCAAGACGCGAACATGGCACCCGGTGTCATTTAGGGCGTATGGTCTACTCACTGGCACAAAGACGCCTCAATAGAAGGAGCATCATGAGCAAGGTTTGGTTCGTCACCGGAGCATCGAAAGGCTTCGGCCGCACGTTCGTTCTGGCCGCCCTGGAGCGCGGTGACAAGGTCGCCGCGACGGCCCGGAACACCGACACCCTCAACGACCTGGTCGAGAAGTACGGCGACGCCGTCCTCCCCCTCCAGCTCGACGTCACAGACCGCGACCAGGTGTTCGCCGCCGTCAAGAGCGCCCACGAGAGCTTCGGACAGCTCGACGTCGTCATCAACAACGCCGGCTACGGCCTCTTCGGAACCGTCGAGGAGATCACCGAGCAGCAGCTCCGGGACCAGCTCGAGACGAACCTGTTCGGTGTCCTCAGCGTTACGCAGGCGGCCCTACCGATCATGCGGGAACAGGGTTCGGGTCACATCATCCAGATCTCCACGATCGGCGGCGTCGCCGCGTTCCCGAGCCTCGGCGGCTATCACGCCTCCAAGTGGGCACTCGAGGGTCTCACCGAATCTCTCGCCCAGGAGGTCGCCGGCTTCGGCATCAAGGTCACTCTGGTCGAGCCCGGCGGCTTCGCGACCGACTGGGCCGGCGCATCCGCAACCGTCGCGGACGCCCTGCCCGCCTACAAGCCGCTGCACGACGCGATGGCGGAGCGCATGAGCGGGAACACCAGCCCCAAGCCGGTCGGCTTCGGCTCTGCCATCCTCAAGGTCGTCGACGCCGACAAGGCACCCCTTCGCGTGTTCTTCGGCGAGCAGCCCACGCAGATCGCCCCGCACATCTACCAGCAGCGCCTCGCCGAGTGGGCCGAATGGGCCCCCGTCTCCCGTGAGGCCGAAGGCAAGTAGCACGCAGCACCGGCCGGGCAGGGGCGCCTTTCGAGGAACCCCTGCCCGGCGACGACCGCTCCGACTTCGTCGCCCTCGCACACCTCGAACGTGTGCGCGCGATTACCCGGGTCAGTCCGGGAGCGCAAAGGTTGCCGCGGCGTCCCGCAGCACCTGCATGACGTCTTCTTCGGGCACCTCACACGGCTTGAGGACGGAGCCCTCAGACAGCATCCATATGTTTGCGCCGAGCTGCTCCTTGTCCCCAAGGCGTCCGGCATCGAACGAAATCACTCTTCCGCCAGCACGCGTCGTTCGCGTTATGCCCCAGACGTGACCAGCGATCTGCACGCGGGTCCAGCCTTCCGGTATCGCCCTGATCAGCGCGTCAAGCTCCTGATCCGGTTCTTCATTCACGCGTCCCATTCTCACCCGCGAGTTGGGCGATCGGTTGTCCTCACCGACATCAGATCATCGGGTACCTTCTCCGGCCGCTGCGCGACCCCCTTCCGCCGGATCTTCCGCGTCCGACCGGTTGCCGTGGCCGCCGTTGGCTCCTACGTATGCCGTCTCCTGCCGTCGAGGGAGGTGACGGCGACCGCCAGAAGGGTCAGCACGATCCCGATGATGCTGGAAGCCTGCACTCCGGCCGTGGGCACCACCATCTCGAGGACCAACGCTCCGACCAGCTGTCCGGCCACCATCCCCAAGCCGAGGAGCAGCACGCCCAAGGTGTGGACGAGGATGGCTCCGACCGCGACCCCGATCGGGCCGATGACGCCGCCGATGAAGAGCCACGGCTCGGAAGGAAACGGGGACCCCGTGAGGCTTTCGGGGGCGATGATGAGCAGAAGCGCGACTATCACGGCTAGGCCGACCAGGTGATTCAGCATGCCCGCGGTGATGACGCTGCGTGCGACCGAGTGCACCCGACCCGTTACACCCGACGCCGCTGCAAGCCCGAGGCCCGCCAGGAACGCCATGGCAATGAGGCTCACGTCGATGTTCGAGTCATCCCCCGCGATGGCGCCCCAGCTGACCGCAGCTATCGCGAGCACTGCGCCGAGGACGCGGAAACGAGTGGGAGAGCGGCGCTCCCCGCCGGCGAGGCCGATCCAGTCGAAGACGAGCCCGCCGACGACCTGACCAGCTACCACGGCCATGCCGAACATCGCCAGTCCGAGCACTCCCGCGGCGGCGCCCTGCGTGACGACGAAAAACATGCCCGCCAATCCGCCAGAGAGCGCCCACCACGGCAACGAACCGGACTTCACGGCCGTCGCCACCCTGCCGAAGCCGCTCCGAGCGTGTGGGGACCCCACGAGGACCACCAGGAGGATCAGGGTGCCGGTGACGACTGTTACCCAGGCCGCACTGTAGACGTCGGACCGCTCGGCGAGGTCCGCGCTCACCCGAGCCTGAACCGAGACCAGGCAGCCGAGACCGACGGCGGCCAGCAGTTGAAGTAAGCGGGACGCCGTGCCGTCCCCCGTGTTCGTCTCGACGTCTCCTAGCTGCACGCCAGCCTCCTCCGCTCGTCTCGCGGCGAAGCTACCGAAGAGACGCCGTAAGAGCGGGGGGCTTTACAAGGGGGGCGCCCGTGCCTTAGCGCGTCGAGGATCGTGCAGTCGATTCGATAGAAGGACCCATTGCGGATCTCTTTCTGTTGGCGCTCCAGCGCACGAAGTACTGAATGCGTTCGGCTCTGCAGTCACATCCCCGAGGCGTGACAGTCGTCAGCGATCCCTGCGGGCGTGTGTTCTCGGCATCGGCGACCGGCGTGCGGCGTGTTCACCAGCAGCCCGTATTGGTCGGCGGCAGCAGTCCTCGCAGGGGTTCGTCAGTCGCGTTGTCGCTCCGGCTGTGGAACCTGGAGCTTGTCCGGTGTCGACCATGCGGCGAGCAGACGCAGGGCGTCTGCGGACGGGCTGCCGGGCTCGGCGGCGTTGACGTACATCATCAAGCCGGGCTGTCCGGGCAGTGCGAGGGTCTCGTACGTCAGCTCGAGGTCACCGACGAGGTGGTGATGGACGTGCTTTACTCCCGCCTGGTGCTCGTGGACGTCCCGGGAAGCCCAGCGGACGCGAAAGTCGGCAGAGCGGGTTGCGAGCTCGCCGATGAGGGCGGTCAGGTCCCTGTCGTAGGGGTCCTTCGCGGCGGCCACGTGGAGCATCGCCGCGCTGTTGCTCGCGATCTCGTCCCAGTCGACGTAGAAGTCCCGCGACCGCGGGTCGAGGTGGATGTAGCGGGCGTGGTTTGGCGTCGACGTCGCCCCGGCGAGTAGCTCCGAGTAGAGGGCGCGCCCCATGGCGTTCATTGCCACGATGTCGGACCGGTCGTTCTGGACGATGGCCGGCAGCTCGGTCATCTGATCGAGGACCAGCTGCAGGGTCGGCCGGATCACCCGCGACGCCGGACGTCGTCCGGCAGGTTGCACCCCGTCACCGGTGGTGCCACGCGTCAGCTGAAACAGATGGCGGCGCTCCAGCTCGTCGAGTTGCAGGGTCCGGGCGATTGCGTCGAGGACGGAGTCGGACGCGCCGACCGCGTCGCCGCGCTCGAGCCTGGTGTACCAACTGATGCTCACCCCGGCGAGGACCGCGAGCTCCTCGCGACGCAACCCCGGGACCCGGCGGCCGCCGCCTGCAGGCAGACCGGCGTCCTCGGGGCGGATCCTCGCCCGGCGGGAGACGAGGAACTCCCGCAACTCGGTCCTGGTGTCCATGCCCTCGACTCTAAGCACGTCGAGCCGGCTTAAACAGTCACTGCCAGTGACACCATCAACCCGCACTGCCGCACGCGCGGGATCGGCTGTTGCCTGGGTACATGACCACCGCACGCGCCTACGCCGCCACATCCGCCACCGACCCGCTCACCCCCACCACCATCGAGCGCCGCCCCGTCGGCCCGCACGACGTCCTCATCGACATCGCCTACTCCGGCATCTGCCACTCCGACATCAGCACCGTCCGCGGTGACTGGGGCCCCGCCGCGTACCCGCTGGTCCCTGGCCACGAAATCGTCGGCACCGTCGCCGAGATCGGCTCCGCGGTCACCCTCCACAAGGTCGGCGACCGGGTCGGAGTCGGCTGCATGGTCAACTCCTGCCGCGAATGCGCCAACTGCCTCGCCGGCCAGCAGAACTACTGCCTCAACGGCGCCACCTACACCTACGGCAGCACCGACCGCGACGGCACCACCACGCAGGGCGGATACGCCACGCAGATCGTCGTCGTCGACGACTTCGTCGTCCGCGTCCCCGACAGCATCCCCTTCGACGCTGCCGCCCCGCTGCTGTGCGCCGGCGTCACCACCTACGCGCCCCTCGCTCACTGGAACGCGGGCCCGGGCAAGAAGGTCGCCATTGTCGGCATGGGGGGCCTTGGCCACATGGCCGTCAAGTTCGCCCACGCCATGGGCGCCGAGGTCGCCGTCCTGTCGCAGACCCTCAGCAAGAAGGACGACGGCCTCCGCCTCGGCGCCGACCACTACTACGCCACCAACGACGAGTCCACCTTCGCCGACCTCTCCAACACCTTCGACCTCATCATCAACACCATCAGCGCGCCCATCGACACGTGGTCGTACCTGTCGCTGCTCACCTTCGACGGCACCATGGTCAACCTCGGCGCCCCGGCAGAGCCGCTCCCGGTGTCGGTGTTCGCCCTCATGGGCAACCGCCGCTCGCTCGCGGCGTCCGCCATCGGCAGCATCGCCGAGACCCAGGAGATGCTGGACTTCTGCGGCGAGCACGGCATCGCAGCCGACATCGAGCTCATCGACGCCGCCGACGTGAACGCCGCCTACGAGCGCGTCCTCAAGTCCGACGTCCGCTACCGGTTCGTCATCGACGCCGCCACCATCTGACACCCGACGGGAGGGGTGCCCGTCCCGGCGCCCCTCCCGTTGCCCTTCTCCAACGCACCGCGAGACGACGACCCGAGGACGACCATGCCCGTCACTGACCCGCACAGATTGACCCAGGAAGCCCGGACGATGCTCCTCGGGATTCAGTTCGCTGGCAGCTTCGGAGCACACCCGGGCGCCTGGCGGATGCCCGCCGCGGACCCGGCCGGCTACAGCGACATCGACCAGATCGTCCGGCACGCGCAAGTTGCCGACCAGGGCGGCATCCAGTACATCTTCGTGCCCGACCGGCCCCTCCTCGACGCGGATCTCGCCGAGGGCCCGCCCCGGTTCCAGATGGAACCGACCCTGCTGCTGACCGCGATCGCCCGCGCCACCACCAGGATCGGCCTGATCCCCTCGGTATCGACATCGCTCGTCGAGCCCTACACGATCGCCCGGCAGCTGAAGGCGCTCGACGTCATCAGCCACGGACGGGCGGGCTGGAACGCAATCGGCACCAACGACCCGGCCGCGTTCGCGAACTACGGCGTCCCCATGCCGCCGCGAATGGAGAAGTACGAGCGGCTACACGAGACCATCCAGATCGTCCAAGCCCTCTGGGGCAGCTGGGGGCACGACGCCGGCAGCCCCGACAAGAACGGACGCTTCGCCGACCCGACCCATGTACGGCCCATCGACCTGGCCGGTCGACACGTCGCCGCGCGTGGTCCGCTCCCGATCCCCCCGTCCGAGCAGGGGCAACCTGTGATCGTCCAGGCCGGTGGCGGAGGGCTCGGGCTCCAGGCCGCCGCCCGCTACGCCGACGTCATCGTCGGAATGGCGATGACCATTTAGGACGGCACCGCGTACCGGAACGCGATCAGGCAGGCCGTGGTCGACGCCGGCCGGGATCCCGACGACGTCAAGCTCGTCATGTTCGTCACCTTCAGCCTTGGCACCACCGTCTGCGAGGCCCTCGACCGTCGACGCGCACTCGACGCGCGCGTGGACGAGGCACCCCGGATGGCCGAGCTCGCGGCACTCCTAGGAATGCCGCTGCACCCGGACCGGCTCGAGGACCCCGTCGATGCCAGCACCCTGGGAGTTGACTCCTCGACTCGGGACCCTCGTGCCCTCGAAGCGACCCGGTTGGCGCGCGACGGCTGGTCGCCGCGCGACCTACTCGCGCACGGCGTCCTCGATCACACCCCGGGCCTTGCGGGCACCGCAACCGACGCGGCTGACTTCCTCGAGCAGTACCTCGACGCCGGCGCCGCTGACGGGTTCATCCTCTCCCTCGATGACCACACCGACGGCATCGCCGCCTTCACCGAGACCGTCATCCCTCTGCTCCGAGCACGAGGTCGCCTTCGCGACAGCGACGCCACCCTGCGTGAACGGCTTGGCGTTCCACCGCAGTACGGGCTCCGAAGCACGTCACGACCCTGACCTCAGCACCACAGCACACCACTCCCCGTACCCCACGAAGAAGCACGCACCCCACGAAGAAGGACAACATGCCCACCATCGCCATCGTCGGAGCCGGCCCCGGCCTCGGACTCCCCATCGCCCGCGAGTTCGGCTCCCACGGCTTCGACGTCGCCCTCATCAGCCGCAACCCTGACAAGCTCGCCGCCTCGAGCGCGCCCTCCGAGCCGACGGCATCACCGCTGCGTCCTTCCCGGCCGACGTCACCGACCGTGACGGGCTCACCGATGCCCTCGCGGACGCGTCCGCGCACTTCGGCGGCATCAATGTCCTCGAGTACTCCCCCGCCGCCCGGAACGCTGTCGACATCCGCGAGGTGACTCGCGCCGACGTGGCCGCCCAGCTCGACCACCACCTCTACGGCGCCATGAGCGCCGCGGACGCGGTCCTGCCGGCGATGCTCGACGCCGGAGCCGGCACACTCCTCTTCACCACGGGCATCACCAGCGTCGACCCCTGGCCCGAGTACGGGAATGTCGGTATCGGTGCCGCCGCCCTCCGCAACTGGTCCGTGAACCTCGGCAAGGGCCTGGCAGGCACCGGGGTCACCGTCGCCCACGTCGCCATCGGCGTCTGGATCGGCGATAGCGCTCCAGACGGCTATGGGCACCTCCCCGCGACCGAGATCGCGAGCCGGTTCTACGCGCTGCATCAGGCCCAGACGTCGAACGACCTGATCATCAGCTGACCGGGACGCTTAGGGGCGCTCCCACCGGTCTCAAGAGGGGGTCCTCACCCGGACGCAGTATCAGGGGTGGCGCTGAGCAGCGTGAGTCCGTCGAGATGGTTGTGGCCTAACAGCAGGCGGGCGATGCGGTCGTGGGCCATGTTGCGCACCTCAATGTCAGGATGGTGCGCGTAGATCGCGAGCTCCACGTAGATGTCGTAGAAGTTCAGCCGAGTACGCAGATGCTCGCGGTCGAACAGCTCTGGGTACGCGCCGCGCAACCAGCCGGGAACCTCGACCAGTCCGGACGCGTCGAGCCCCCGTCCGCAGGGCGTGGGCGGGAATTCCCACGCCCTCGCGCACCAGCGCAGGATCGTGTCGAGCTCCGCATCAGCGGGCTGAGCCAACGCCTCCGCGAAATCGATGAGACCGGTGACCCGCCCGTGGTCCACCATGACGTTCGACCCGTGCAGATCACCGTGGACGAGGACAGGGTCGTCCGCGGTGAACAACGGCAAGCGCTCCCGAATCCACACTGCGACGTCACCGAGGAGGCGGGCATCATGCCCAGGCGATCGCCGGGCCGCTTCAACCTGCTCGAGCGTGGCGCTCACCACCGGTGGATGGTATGCCGGCCATGATCCACCAGCAAGCGCGTCGGCAAGCCAGGGCGGCGTCAGCTGGGCTGGCACCGGAACGCGGTGAAGCGCGCGCAGGGCAGCGCCGAGACTTTCGACGATGGTATGGCGTGTGTGCACGTCTGCGTGCGGCCACACATCGTGCAGCGTTCGGCCGGGCAGACGTTCCGAGACGTACCACGACCCGTCCGGACCGGCACCGTGGGCAATGTGACGGGCGTGGGGAACATCGCTGCCGGCCAGCAAGGCGACGACTTCAGCTTCGTGACCGTACGCGTCGCGCGCTTGTCCGTTACTCAACCGAACGACGTACTCGTCACCTACCCACGCCCGGCTCGCCCAACCGCCCTTTGGAAAGAATCGGCCGGTCGCTGGCAGACCAACGGCCGCTAGCGTTCTTCGCAATAGCGGTTCGTCAACGGACGGTGCAGATCGGTCGTCCACGTACGGAGCCTCGCACACATCAACCCAAGCCGGTCTCCGGCCGAACTACTCGGATGGAATCAGCACGCTGCGTTTCAACGGACGGGTCTCTTGCCGGACGCGACACTGGTGCGGACCGTTTCGCCGCACGTTGTCAGCTAGTCGCGGCCCCCAACAGCTATCCATCCCAACAGACCCGTCCGGCAACGAGTCCGGCGAAGGAGGGCTGATCAAGACATCCCTCAGCCCGATCAGCTTGTGGTCGCTGCTGCCGATTCCGCTCGCTGGATGGTTTCGAGTCGCCGGCACAAGCTCGCTCTCGACATGTCCAGGTCGCGAGCGACCTGGGCTCGCTCGCCGGCATCAATCAGCCGCGCCGCGTTCGTGACCTGACAGTCGGTGAAGACCTGGCGCCGGTCACCAAGGTCCTTGCCGGCGTCCCGCCGCTGTGAAAGCACCAGCCGCAGTCGCTAACACCGCCTCGGGACTGCACGTGACGGATGAGGGCACGGTCACACTTCTCGAGTGAACATGCGCTGTGGGCGGTGAGAACGGCCCTGTTGCGTCCCGGGTCGCCGGAGCGAGTCTGATCGACGCTCGATAGCGCGCTCCCCCAGTCGCCGATGGCGTGTCCGTTCCCGCCGCCAGCCCTACACAGGTTGATTCGCGCCGCCGCAAGTCGTCTGCAAGGGATGGGTGGGGCGGCCAAGGTGGTGTTCGGGTTGTGCTGCAGCTTCCCAACGACGCCGGCGTTTCATGAGTCGCTGGACAGCAGCGGCGAATGGCTGTAAAGACACCGCAGGGTGTTAAGACCAGAATCGCGTGGACTCTTCGCGCACGGTTATCTGCAGCACACGGACAGCGTCATACGCCGGTGTGGACGGAGCCGGGTTGTACACCATGAATGACAGCCCAGGGTCGGCGTCCACGCGCATGTGCTCGTACGGGAGCACGAGGTCGCCAACCAGGGGGTGCCTTATCCGCTTCGCTCCCGTGGAGTGCCGGTGAACGTCGTGCCGGTTCCACCGACGATCGAACTCGGCGCTGGTCCGGAGGTCTGCGATGAGTCGAGCGTTTTCGGCGTCATTCGGGTCGACTCCGAGCTGTGCCCGCAGGATGGCGACGCCGCTGTCGGCGACCTCGTCCCAGTCGATCCAGAAGTTCCGTGACGCCGCTTCTTCCAAGAACTGGAACCGTGCGGTATTCACGAGCTCCCATTCGAGTTCGTACATGGGTGAGTAGAGTGCGCGGCCCAACTCGTTCGAGGCGACGATGTCGAGGCGGCGATTGACGACGAACGCCGGCACATCAGAGAGCGCGTCTAGGAGTCGCTGTAGCTCAGGGCGTACGACGGTCACAGCACGGACCGGACTGACGTTGGTGTCGGTGCTGGCGAGGAACAGCCGGTGGAGGTGCTCTCGTTCGATGTCGTTCAGGCGGAGCACTCGAGCAACCGCATTGATGACGGAGGGGGACGCGCCTGTTGCGTCGCCGCGTTCCAGGCGCGTGTAGTACTCGACACTGATGCCCGCGAGAAGGGCGGCTTCCTCCCGTCGGAGCCCTCTGACTCGGCGGCGACCATTGAAGACTGGAATGCCCACGTCCCCCGGCGCGATGTGCTCGCGTCGCGTGACTAGGAAGTCCCGGATCAGAGTTCGTGTGTCGCTCTCGGTGGCCATGATTCCGAGACTAGAAGGGCAACTGAAGCGGATCCAGGGCCTGTGAGTGACCCTCTTACCCCGTGCTGTGCCGTGGGGAAGGGACTTGCGTGTCAGCACTGTGGAGTGGAAGTCCCGGCTCAACCCATTTTGTCGTCAGGCGCATCAGTCGAAGCCCGTCACTCTCAGTGCCTGGATATACGACGCGGGGTGTTCTGAAACTGGTCGAGGGGAAACGACCGACGGCAGTGCGTGGTCGTCCCTCGGAACAATCGATCGGAGCGCTTTTGACAACTCGACATTCGGCCACGATGACGCCCGGGCGAACCCTGCTGTTCGCGGTTGGCACAGGGCTGGCCGTGGGGAACCTGTACTGGGCGCAGCCGTTGATTGCACAGATCGCTGCGTCACTCGAGGTGTCGCCATCCAGCGCTTCCATGCTCGTCACCGTGACGCAGATCGGATACGCGATCGGGATCTTCCTGGTCGCTCCGCTCGGCGACGTGCTGAATCGCCGTCGACTGATTCCTACGATGTTGGCACTGTCCGTGGTGGCGCTCCTCGGAGCAGCTGCCGCGCCTGACTTCTCCGTGCTCCTAGCCGCGCTCGGCGGACTTGGGCTCACCACTGTGTCTGGCCCGTTGCTCGCGCCCCTGGCGAGCGAGTTAGCCGCTCCGGGACGACGCGGGCGCGTGGTCGGCTCCGTGGCCTCCGGTGGCCTGCTCGGGGTGCTGCTTGGTCGAACGATCAGTGGCGCAGTCGCCGAGGCTTTCGGCTGGCGTGCCATCTACCTGTTCGCGGCCGTCGCAGTCGTCGTCCTCGCCATCGTCTTGCATCGCCTCATTCCGGACCTGCCCCCTCGACATCCAGTCCCGTATGGGCGGCTACTGTGCAGCGTTTTCGTCGAGGTTCGACGCCATCCTGCTGCGACGCCGACGATCGTGATCAGCGCCGCGGGATTTGCGGTTTTCTCGTTGTTCTGGACCTCGCTGACCTTTCTGCTGACGGCCCCTCCATTCTCCTTCTCGGTTGCGCAGGTCGGGCTGACTGGTCTCGCTGGCCTCGCCGGAGCGCTCGGGGCACGACGTGTCGGCGCGGCCCACGACCGCGGATGGTCAGTGCATTCGACCGGTGTTGTGTTGGTACTCATCGCCGTTTCCCTGATAGCGGCACTACTGTTCCAGCGCTCGGTCATCGGGCTGATCGTGGTGATCGTCGTGCTCGACTTCGCCGCCCAAGCCAATCTGGTTCTCAGTCAGATGCGCCTGCTTGCTTTGCCCGGATCGGCCTCGAGCCGGCTGAACACGGCAGTAGTGGTAGCGAATTTCATCGGCGGGGCGGTTGGTTCCGCCGCCGCCGGCGCGATCTGGGCCGCAGCAGGGTGGCCCGGCGTAACGGTCACCGGTGTCGGTGTCATCCTGTTCGCGCTGATCGTGTGGATCTCATTCCGCCACACCCGGCTCGCTGACCAAACCTGACACGCAGTCTCGGCGCTCGGCTAATCGTGCCGTGAACCTCTGCAGCCGGCCTATTCGGCAGGCAGAGCTTGATCGTTCCGTGGGCGAGCGCGGCGATAGCACAACCAAACTGTCGATTCCGGTCCCGTGCATGCTGCGAGCGAGGCTTGCGATCAGCACCACTGACGACGCCGGTAGAGGGGTACTCCCAGTACACCCTCTCGTCAGGGTCTGTTCCGGTCCGAGAAATCACGGTGTGCTGGGTATTGCCAGCTGGGCTACCGACGGGCGGAGCCAGCTGGTGCACCACGACTGGCGAAGGAGATGTGCAATTCGCACCCGTCGTTCTTTTGTCCTCGGCTGGGTTCACTCCGGCCCGCTGGCTGCCTATCCGTTCACGCGCCATCCCCTACAAGTTAGAAAGAGTCACCGATGAATACATCGTTCGAGAATCAGGTCGCATTCGTCACCGGAGCTGCGTCGGGGCTTGGGCTCGCCACGGCGCGAGCCTTCGCGGAGGCCGGCGCCGCAGTCGCCCTCGCGGATTTCGACGCTCACTCCGTCGAGGCGGCAGCCGCAGAACTGACCGCATCCGGGCAGCAGGCGATCGCTATCCGCTGCGACGTCGCCGACGAGGCAAGCGTCGCCGCAGCAGTGGCCCGCACAGTCGAGGTCTTCGGAAGACTCGATGTCGCGTACAACAACGCGGGCGTGCAGGCTCCCGTCAGCGAAACCGCCGACGCCGATAGCGACGAGTTCGACCGCGTCATCGCAGTAAACCTTCGCGGCGTGTGGAACAGCATGAAGTACGAGTTGCGGCAGATGCGCGAGCAGGGGACGGGAGTAATCGTGAATTGCTCCTCAACGGGCGGCGTCGTCGGGACAGCCGGGCTCGGCGCTTACAACGCGTCCAAGCATGGCGTCATAGGTCTCACCCGCAGCGCGTCTCTCGAGTACGCCGGTCAGGGAATCCGAGTGAATGCGGTCTGCCCCGGAGTCATCGAGACTCCAATGGTTACCAAGGCGATCGAGGAGGTACCTGAGCACATGGCTCGCATCATCGACAGCATCCCCATGAAGCGCGCAGGACGACCCGAAGAGATTGCGTCCGCGGTCCTATGGCTGTGCTCGGCTGGCGCCGGCTTCACCACGGGCCAAGCTATGGTAGTGGACGGTGGATTCACCGTCCTCTGATAGAGTCCTTTCGCCAGTCGGTCAGGCGATTGCGCGGCCGGCAACGTTAGCGAAACGTCGGGCTGATCATCGCCTGGCGCGGCGTGTTGCTCGCCTCGACCACCATGGCGGGGCACGCAGTGAAGGCACATGCGGACACCCTTCCGTCGCTGGCGCCAGCACCCTGCCGGGTGGCGTACGGGCGCGCCGCTACCTTCGCCTGCCGGGTCCGGCTTTGGGGAGATCGGTGTCATCCGCCTGTTCGGCGGCCGGAGCATTTTGACCACCCACCTACGCCCTTCCTGGAAGCAGTGGCGGGGTTCACGACCAACGGCGTCAAGCTTTCGCTGCTCGTGTTCCGGGTCGCTAACTTCCTCGGCACATTGAAAGCACCGGCTCTCCTGGGTCGAAGCACAAGGACCAGGACGGGTCGGCGCTCGGCGCTCGGCGCTGTAGGCAATCGTGCGTCGGGTGGACGTCACACGCCTGTTCGGAAGGTTCGGGAGCGCAGCTGAAGTCGCGCAGCATCGCTCAGCAGCCCCTCAAAGAAATTCGAGATCAGGTCGGCTGCTGACGTCGGTGCGGAATGGTAAAGGCGCTGAAGTCCTTGTCCTTTCGATTAGACAAGTAAACCTGCTCGACGTGATCCTCCAGTAGGGCGGACGGGACTTGAACCCGTGACCGACGGATTATGAGTCCGCTGCTCTAACCAGCTGAGCTACCGCCCCGAGCGCCCGCGAGAGGCGCGGCCGCCGCTACTCCTTCGCCCGGGCGGAGGAGGCATCGGTGACCGGATCCGTCACCGGCTCACCACGATACAGGCTCTCGAACGTGCGGAGAGTGCGCTGGATGTCGTGCGCCGCGACGACGTTCAACGACTCGCGCTTGAACCTCAGCAGCTCGTCGTGGGGCATCTCGAGCACCCGGCGCAGCTTGTCCGCCAGATCCTGTTCGTCGCCCGGACGGAAGAGGAAACCGTTCTCGCCGTCGTGCACCAGGTGCGGGAGCGCCATCGCGTTGGCGGCCACGACGGGGAGCCCCGAGGCCATCGCCTCCATGGTCGCGATGCTCTGCAACTCCGCGATGCTCGGCATGGCGAAGAGCGTGGACCGCGTGTAGGCGCGGCGCAGCTCCTCCTCCGACACGTAGCCCGTGAAGGTCACGTTGTCGGCGATGCCGAGGTCTATCGCGAGCTGCTCCAGGTTGCGCTTCTGGTCGCCGCCGCCCACGATGTCGAGCTTGACGTCTAGCTCGGCCGGGAGCAGTTTGACGGCCTTGAGCAGCACGTCGATCTGCTTCTCCCCCGTGACCCGCCCGACGAAGGTGATGCGGTTCTCGGTGCGCGGGCTGAAGTCGGGCGTGTAGTTGTGCGCCTCGATGCCGCAGGAGATGGCGTGCACGCCGGACAGGCCGGTGTACTGCTCGAGGAACTGCGCGGCCTTGCGGGTCGGCGTGGTCACGGCCTCGGCGCGGCCGAAGGTGCGTCGTGCGGCTCGCCAGGCCATCTGGATGGCCTTCTGCTGCATGCCCTTCGGCAGCAGCGTGTGGTCGAGCATGTTCTCGGGCATGAAGTGATTCGTGCCGATGATGCGGATGCCGCGCTTCTGCGCCTCGATGCTGAGTCCGCGGCCCGTGATGATGTGGGACTGGAAGTGCACGACGTCCGGCTGCACCGCATCCAGGATGCGCGCGCTGTTCTGGTTGATGCGCCACGGCAGCGCGAATCGCAGCCAGTCGTGGGGGTACCAGCGCCAGCTCCGCAGCCGGTGCGCGGTCATCTCCTGGCCCTCGTGCACCTCGGTCCACGTCCCGTGCTTGCGGGACGGCGCGGGCGCCATGATGTGCACCTCGTGCCCACGCTCCACCATGCCGGCCGCCAGACGCTCGGCGAACTTGGCGGCGCCGTTCACGTCCGGTGGGAAGGTGTCGGCACCGATCAGGATGCGGAGCGGCTTCGAGGCCGCCGCATCGGTGGCAGTCGAGTCGCGGAGGTCAGGCACTGATGCTTCCTAGCTACGGGGGACGGTTACGCCGATCTAACCCGGAAGGGGTTCGATCGCCTTGCTCTCCACGGTAGCGCACCCCCTCGCGGAGCCTCGGTGACTCTCCGCAGGGCGTCATTCGGGGGCAGACGCGGCCGGAACGGGGCCGTCGGCGTGCGCGGTGAGGAGACCGGTCGCCTACTTGATCTGCGGGTGGAACTTGGCGAGCTGGAAGACGCCGAAGATGGCGACAGCCGCGGAGACGACGAACGCGATGACCGCGTAGAGGGGCGCCTCGGACGCCTCGCCGAGAACGATGACCCCGATGCCCACGGCGACGAGCGGATCAACGACGGTGAGTCCCGCGATCACGAGGTCCGGCGGGCCGGATGCGTAGGCGTTCTGCACGAAGTAGGCGCCGAGGGCCGCTGCGGCGAGCAGCGCCAGAACGCACACCAGGGTGAGCAGTTCGAAGTCGCCGGTCCGGATCCGCACGATCACGACCTTGGCGAGCGTGGCCACGAACCCGTAGAGCACGCCGGCGCCGAGGATGTAGGCGATCGCCTTGAAGCGCCTCCGCAGGTAGGCGTAACCGGCGCCGAAGAGCAGGAGGACGACGGCCAAGATCACGAGGATGATCACCAGTTGCCGGTTGCTGATCGGCGTCTCTTTCGCGAACAGCGCGGCGAAGAGCACGAACAGGCCGACCCCGCCGACGCACAACGAGATCGCTCGGATGCTGAGCCGGTCGATGGGTGTCTTCGTCATCCGGGCGTTCACGACGGCGGTGATCACGAGGGCGACGGCACCGAGCGGCTGCACGACGATGAGCGGCGCGATCCCGAGACTGATCAACTGCAGCACGATGGCGAGGCCGAGCATCAGCGTGCCGGCGACCCAGGAGGGGCGCGAGAGCAGCGCGAGCAGGTGGGCGCTCGTGAGCCCACCAGATGCTTCGATCCCGGTGCGCTGCTCCACCTTGCTGACCCCGCGCGACTGGAACTGCGCGCCGAGCGCAAGGAATACAGCGCCGACCAGGGCGATCGGGATACCGAGCGCCTGGAAGGGGGTGAGCGAGATCTGATCGGTGATGTCGTTCAGGTCGGGCGGCACGCCACGACTTTACCGGCTGGCCCGCCGATATCCTGGGCGAATGGCCGTGCTCCCGATCCGGATTTCCGGAGACCCCGTTCTGCATTCCCCCGCCTCCCCCGTCACCGATTTCGGCGCCGACCTGCACAGGCTTGTAGAGGACATGTACGAGACGATGGACTTGGCTCCCGGGGTCGGACTCGCCGGGCCGCAGGTCGGCGTGCCGCTGCGGCTGTTCGTGTACTCGTACGAGACCGACGAGGGCGAGCCTCTGCGCGGCGTCGCCATCAACCCGGAGCTCTGGATCAGTCCGCCACCGGTCGGCGAGGCGGACGAGGATACCGAGTCGGAGGGCTGCCTCTCCTTCCCGGGCGAGCGGTTCCCGCTGCGGCGCTCGGAGCGTGCGCTGCTGCGGGCAGTCGACCTCGACAACCGGCCGTTCGAGATCGAGGCCGAGGGCTGGTTCGCGCGCATCTTCCAGCACGAGTACGACCACCTCGACGGCATCCTGTACACCGACCGCCTCGAGTACGGCTACACGAAGGCCGTCGCGAAGATCACCCGGCGGAGCGGCTGGGGTGTCCCGGGCGTCAGCTGGACCCCGGGCATCGACCACCTGGAGGACTAGTCCGCGGGATCGGGTGCGGCGGGGTGCGGGCCCACGATTCGGTCCCGTCACGATTCCTGAGCTTGTCGAAGGGACGCGCGGTGCGCCTGCACGATGTGCCGGTCGCGGGTCCTGAGCTGCTGATGGGGCGCGCAGTGTTCCTAGAATCGCGTCCCGTCACCGTCCCTGAGCCCGTCGAAGGGACGCGCTGCACACGGCTCCGGAGGTATCCACACCCTCCACATTGAGCAGAAAAGTGATGTCGGTGGTTCCTGGTTCACTGTCGGCATGGAAACAGCGACGTTCCCACCCAACCCGAATCCGCCCGACACCCCGCCACCGGCGGGCGCAGCCGTGATGGACACCTTTCACGCGTTGATCGACGCCGTCACGTCAGCCGAGCGGCTCGCCCGTTTCGCCCATGCCCTTCGCGCCGAGGCGATCGACCGCGCTCGCCAGTGGACCGAGGCCACCGACCTCTCCGTCCCCGCGACGGGCGGCCCGCGCTGGTCGCCCGAGGTCGCAGGCCGGCGTGTCCTCGTGACCGAGCTCGCCTGTGCGCTCCGCATCTCGGAGCGGGCGGCGGAGAACCTGGTTGCGGAGAGCGAGGCGCTGGTGCACGACCTTCCCGCCACCTGCGACGCGCTCCGGGATGGCAGGATCGGCTATCGGCACGCGCAGGTCCTCATCGACCACACGAACACCCTTCCGCCGGCCGCGGTGGCGGTGGTCGAGGAGGCGGTGCTGCCCAGAGCGGAGATGCTGCCGGTCACCAAGCTCGACAGGGCCGCACGGGAGCTGCGGGAGCGGTTGCACCCGGAGTCGATCAAGGAGCGGCACGCCACGTCGGTCGCGGATCGTCACGTCGAGACCTGTCCTGCGAAGGACGGCATGGCGTGGCTGAACGCCTACCTGCCGGCGCCCGAGGTCACGGGCATCGCGAACCGGCTGCGAGACATCGCCGAGCAGCTCAAGGGCGAGCCTGGCGAGGAGAGGACGCGGACGCAGCTGATGGCCGACGCCTTCACCGACCTGCTTCTCGACGGCACCACCACCGCAGCGCCTGTCGGTGGCGGTGATCCTGTGGAGGAGAAGTCGTCGCGCCACATCGACTCACCGATCGGCGTCGGCATCCGGCCCCGCGTGCTCGTTACAGTGCCGGTGCTCACGCTCCTCGGGAAGAGTGAGGAGCCGGGCACGCTCGAGGGTTACGGACCGATCGACGCGGACACCGCCCGCAGGATTGCAGCGAGGGCGCCGAGCTTCACCCGCATCCTGACCCAGCCCGAGACGGGAGCCGTTCTCTCAGTGGGCCGCGACCGGTACGCGGTGCCGAAGGACCTGCGCACCTGGCTGCGCGTTCGCGATGAGACGTGCCGCTTTCCCGGCTGCAACCGCAGCGCCGCCCGGGCGGACGTCGATCATGTGACGGACTGGCAGTACGGCGGAGGAACGGACTACGGCAACCTGGTGCACCTGTGTCGATCACACCATCGGGTGAAGCACCACACCGGTTGGTCCTCCACCTCAGCGGGCGGTGGGCGAGTGCGCTGGCTGGCGCCGAGCGGACACGAGTACGAGACGCACCCGGCGGTGCACATCCGGCCGTCGAAAGCGAAGCGGCTGCAGGTGCAGGGACCCGTGACGCCCACTCCGGACGACCCGCCGTTCTAGCGCCGGCGTGCTCCAGCTCGGAGGGAACGTCGAGTCGCTTCGACGAGCTCAGCGACCGTGAGGCGGGCTTCGGCGCGCCACCATACGGTCCCTGAGCTTGTCGAAGGGGCGGAAAGAATTCAGTGAATGACTGGACGTCACGTCGCTTCGACAGGCTCAGTGACCGTGTTGTCAGTTGCTTCGCGCGGCACCATACGGTCCCTGAGCTCGTCGAAGGGACGGGACGCACGCGGATCGGTCAGTACCGTTGCGTCGCTTCGACAGGCTCAGCGACCGTGTGCGGTGTCCGACGCCCCGCGCTGAGCGCGCCAGCGCCTAGGAGACCTGCTAGACGAAAGCTCGGATGGCTGCCGCCACCGCGGCGGCCGCGATCACCACGACGATGAACGGGACCCGGAGGGCGAACAGGAGGGCCGCAACGAGGAGTGCGGGGACCCGCGCATCGAGGACGATGGTCGCGGCCTGCCCGAGCGTCTGCACCGCGATGAGAGCGGAGAGCAGGGCGACCGTGAGCAGGTTCGCGATCCGCGCGGGCGCCGGCTTCTCGAGCACGGCGGGCGGAACGGCGTAGCCGATCAGCTTGATTGCCGCGCAGGCGATCGAGGCCAGCAGGACGATGTGCCAGGCCGTCACCGGTCCTCCTCCCCTGCGTGGCCGGCGCCTGTGGCGATCGATCGGTCCGTGTCGGACTCGGCGGAGCCCGACGAGTCTGGGGCCTCCGCCGCGGTACCGGCTGCAGTGTCGCGATTCCCCGCGCGAGCGTCAGCGCTGGCGGCAGCACGCAGGGTCTCCGCGGGGCGGGAGAACCAGTTGAAGGCGCCCACGAGCACCGCGACGAGCGCGGCGGCCAGGACCGGAAGGCCCGAGGGCACGACCGGGGTGAGAACGGTCGCGACAACGGCGGCACCGACCGCGACGGCGATCGGCTGCACCTCACGGAGCCGCGGCCACAGCAGCCCGAGGAACGCGGCCGCCGCAGCCGCGTCGAGGCCGTACTGCCGCACGTCGCCCAGCTGGTCGCCGATGAGCGCCCCCACGGCGGTCATCGCGTTCCAACCGACGAACACGGCGAGTCCGGTGACCCAGAAGCCCAACCGCTGCGCCCGCGGCTCCGTTTGTGCCGTCGCCACGGCTGTCGACTCGTCGATCGTGATCCACGCCGCTGCGATCCGGCGCAGCAGCCCGCTGCCGATGATCGGGGACATGCGGATGGAGTACAGCGCGTTCCGGGATCCGAGCAGCACGGCGCTCGCGATCGCGGCGGGCCCGGCGGCGAGGCCGCCCGACGCCAGCACGCCGACCAGGGCGAACTGCGAGCCGCCGGTGAACATCACCGAGCTCAGGACGACGGTCTGCCAGAAGTCGAGCCCGGCGGCGACAGAGAGCGCGCCGAACGAGATGCCGTAGGCGCCGGTCGCCACGCCGACGGCGATGCCGGCCCGCACGGCCGCCCGCTCGGCTTCGCTGCGTGCCACTCACACCACCTCGGCTGTCGGAGTTCCTCGTCGCCGCCCGCGTCGGCGGCCCACCGGACCACGCACTCGGTGATCCGCGGGACACGCCGAGACGCAACGCCAGACCCGCTGCCCGCTGGCCGACGGCGACCCGATCGACTCTAGTTGCCCTGCGCGGACGCCGTGAGCACCGGCCGGCAGCTGTCCGAATCTGGTCGGAATCCGGCGAGAACGAGGGGTGCACCCGCGGAAGCGCCGTCCCGATCGCGCTGCCGCTGCCCCGCTATCTGATGGCGCTGCCGCTGCCCCGCCTGATGGCCTAGCCGCCTGCTACCGCTCGACGTTGAGCAGGACGCCGGAGTTGGAGCCGTCCGTGACCACGAGGTTGCCCGCCGCGGCGAGCTCCTTCAGCGTGTCGAGGTAGCGCTGCTGCAGGATCTGCGGCGAGAGGGACGCGTTGAGCAGCGCGTTCGCGTCTGCCTCCGCCTGGGCGTTCACGACCTTCTGCTGCGCCTTGACCTCCTGCGCCTGCAGGTTCGCCTGCTCCTTCGTGACGTTGATCTGCGCCTCCTGGGCGGCGGCGTAGCTGGCCACGACGGACTCCGGCGGGCGGATCTCCTGCAGGGAGATGCTGTCGACCACGACGCCGTCGTCCTCCCAGCGGGCCTCGAGCGCCTCGAGCACGGCGGTCTCGACCTCGCCGCGCTTGGTCAGCAGGTCGATGGTAGAGAAGCTGTTCGGCACGAGCCGCACGACGGAGCGGACGTCCTGCTCGATGAAGGACTTCTTGAAGTTGTCCTCGTTGAGGAACTCGCGGTAGATGTCCGTGACCGCGTTGGGGCGGATGGAGTAGCGGAGGGCGATGTCGACGTTGCTCGAGACGCCGTCCCTGTCCTGCACCGTGATCTGCGGGCCGTTCGTCGCTCCGCCGGAGTTGTCGGAACCCTCGCCGTTCTTGCCAGCGAACACGACCTGCTGGTTGCGAATGTTGAACGTGACCGTCTCCACCCAGGGCGCCTTCGTTTGCAGGCCGGTGCTGTTGTTCTGTCCCACGATGTTGCCCGTGATGTCCTTCAGCACCTTCGCCTCGCCCGCGTCCTGCGTGTACAGGGACGAGCCGGCGAGGAAGATGACCGCGATGACGGCGAAGGCGGCGCCGGTGAACGCGGCGATGCGGTTCGGCTTGCGCGACGGCTCAGGTGTCTTGGACAGTCCGCCCGCCGTGGTGGTGAACTTCCCGAAGCGGGCGACGAGGAACGCCACCACCGCGAGAATCACGAAGATGAGCCCGCCGACCATTGCTACTCCCTCTGATGCTTGCCTACGTGGCTATTTCCCCACGTGCGGGGGCGCCCCTCGCACTATAGGGGCCGGAAGGAGCAGACCTCGGCCGCCCGGCGGCAGCGCGCGGCGTCGACGAAGAACTGGGGCGCGGGGGGCGAGCTGAACAGCACCACGGGGGCGCGGACCGCGCTGAACCAGAGGCCGGCGCACTGTGCAGCCCGGGCAACACCGAGGGCGTCCGGACAGCAAAAAGCCCCCAGCCGTGGAGGACTGGGGGCTTCGCTCCCCGAGTTGGACTCGAACCAACAACCTGCCGGTTAACAGCCGGCTGCTCTGCCAATTGAGCTATCGAGGATCGCTGAAACAGCTTCGCTAGTTTACCCAATTCCCCGCGCTCACCAAATCGGCGGTCCCGCTCGGCGTGCCGCCGCGGAAGGGACGGGGCGGATGCCGGCGAGCGAGCGGGGCACCGGCCGGGCGCCGAGCACGCACCGATCGGGGCACCATCCCCGCGGGTCAGGCCCGCAGCAGGTAGGTGGGCGAGGGAACGGGCTCGGCGAGCCCGAGCTGGGTCGGCACGCCCGTGGCGGGGTCGAGCCGGAACGTCGTGACGGTGCTCGAGAGCTGATTGGCAACGTGCAGCAGCTCCCCGTCGATCACGTGGTGCCGCGGCCAGTTGCCGCCGCAGGACGCGTCGTCGACGTGCACGAGCTCCGCCCCGGTGCCGAGCACCGCGAGCGTGCTGAGCCGGTTGCTGCCCCGCAGCCCGACGTGCACGAAGCGCCCGTCGTCGGTCACCGTGATCTCCGCCGCCGTGTCGTCGTCGACCGGATCGGTGGTGACGGGCGTCGAGAACAGGACCCGCACGTCGGTGCCTCTCGACTCGATCACGAACACCTCGCGGCTGTGCTCCGAGAGGAGGTAGACGAGGCCGGACGGGTGACGGCGCAGATGACGCGGGCCGGTGCCGCCCGGGAAGGCGAGCGAGTTCACCCGACTGAGGTGCCCGGTCCCGGGGTCGGTGGTGTGCACGTGCAGGCGGTCCGCACCCAGGTCCGTCGTGAGCACGATGCCGTCGTCGAGCACCAGCGACGCGTGCGCGTGCGGACCGTCCTGGGACGGGTGCGGGCCGCTTCCCTCTCCCGGAAGCGCCTGCTCGAGCGGCTGGGGCACGCCGTGCGCGTCGAGCGGGTGCACTCGCACGGAGCCGTCGCCATAGCAGGCGACGATGGCGGCGGACGCGTCCGGCCGCACGCTGATGTGGCACGGCCCGGCGCCGGAGGTCTGCTGCACGCCGAGCGGCGTGAGCGAGCCGCCGCCCCCGGCGAGGTAGGCCTCCAGCCGGCCGCTCGCCTCCCCGACCGCGTAGACGATGCGCTCGTCCCTCGGATCACGGGCCAGGAAGGAGGGCGAGTCGGTGCGAGCGGCCACGCCGATGTACTCGAGCGTGCCGTCCTCACGCCTGCGCAGTGCGCCGATCCCGTCGGCCTCGCCGCCCATGTCCTCGGTATAGGAACCGCACCAGAAGTCGGCGCCCCGGGTGTCCGTCACGATCGCTCCCCCTAGTACCCGGCCGACGGATCGACGATGCCGACGAACCGGCCGGTCCCGAGGAAGGCCTCGACATTGAGCCGGATGCGCTCGGCGAGCAGGGGCGTCGTCATCTCGGGCGTGTCCGCGGTGTGCGGCGTGATGAGGCAGTTGTCCAGCGACCAGAGCGGATGCCCGTCGGGCAGCGGCTCGGGGTCCGTCACGTCGAGCGCGGCGCCCGCGATCGTGCCGTCGGAGAGCGCAGCGACGAGCGCCTCCGTGTCGATGAGCGGACCGCGAGCGATGTTCACGATCACCGACGAGGGCTTCATCGCCGCGAGTCGCTCGGCGCCGAGGAGGTGTCGGGTGCCGTCCGTGCTCGCGGCGGCGAGCACGACGACGTCGGCGTCCGGGAGTACCTCGTCCAGGCGGTCCGACGTGACCGTGCGGTCGGCTCCCGGCAGCTCTCCGGGGCTCTTGCGGACCACCGTCACCGTGACGCGGAAGGGCTTGAGGAGGCGCAGCAGCTCGACCGCGATGCCACCGGCGCCGACGACGACCACGTTCATGCCGTACAGGGACTGCCCGTCCGACGACCCCCAGCTCGTGGCCCTGGCCCGGACGACGAGCATCCGCAGGGCCGCGAGGGCCAGCGTGAGCGCATGCTCGGCCACCGGCTCGGCGTACGCCCCCTTGGCACTCGTCCAGACCAGGTCGTCGCGGTCGTAGTCGCGCAGCGACTCCGAGAACGCGTCGACGCCGGCGAAGGGCAGCTGCACCCACTGCACCTGCGGGTTGGCGGAGAGGGCGTCCGTGAGCTCCCTCGCTCGCGAGACGGAGGTCCAGATGATGCCACGCGTGTCCTCGCCGAGCTCGGTCACCTCGCCCCCGGCCGACCGCACCGCGTCGACGAACTCGTCGAGGGGCTCCGGCAGGATCGTGATGGGTCCGGGCGTCGGCCGCCGGTCCTCGGGCAGCGCCGGGTCGGGCGCGCCCTGCACCGCCTGATGCTGACGGGTGGCGGGCCGGCGTGTGTCGGTCATGTGGCGGGTCTCCTGGGATGCGGCAGTCGGTCGGGGGCGGGGGGCCGCGGCTTCTTGGGCGGGGGCACCGGGAGCGCATCCGCCGTCGCCTGCACGGCCTCGTGCAGCCACTCGCGGTCCTCGAGGAGGTCTCCGGGCACGCGGTGGTAGTCCTTGGCGCCAGGATACGGGGGCGCAAGCTCCGTGGCGCGGAACAGCTCGGGGTCGGCTGCCGAGGGCTTGAGGTAGAAGTCGTCGTCGCAGATGAGGCCCACGACCTTGTTGTCGACGTAGACGGCGTACTCGCCGAACATCTTGCCGGTCCGGACGTCGAGCCCGGCCAGCTGGTCCTCGAGGAAGTCAGCCGTCTCCGGGCTACTCGACACGCGGCGCCTCGGGCCCGTTCCGCCGGGCAGGAGGCTCCCCGCCCGGGATGGTCTCGATCTCGCCCGTCAGGAAGCGCGAGGCGGCGAGCCCGCTCACGAACGGATGGGTCGGATTGCTGAGGACCTGCTCGACCGGGCCGAGGCCCACGAGCATGCCGCGGTGCATCACGGCGATGCGCTGCGTGATCCGCGCCGCGACGGCGAGGTCGTGCGTCACCATGAGGGCGGCGAACCCGCCGCGCCGCTGCAGGTCGCCGAGCAGGTCGAGGATGGCGCCGCGGCCGAACACGTCGACGCCGGACGTCGGCTCGTCCGCGACGAGCAGCCGGGGACCGAGCACCAGCGCCCGTGCGATGGCCACGCGCTGCCGCTGGCCGCTGCTCAGCTCGTGCGGGAACTTCTCGATCACCGTCGTGGGCAGGGCGACCGCGTCGATGAGCGTGTACACCCGCTTGCCCGCGACGTTCTGATCGAAGCGCCGGTCACGGGAGAAGATCGGCTCGGCCACGTTCTCTCCCGCCGTCAGCTGCGGGTTGAGCGTCTGCCCCGCGTCCTGCGGCAGGTAGCCGATCGAGTAGGTGAGCCGCGTGCGCTGCCTGCGGCTGATGCGCCGCAGCTGCTGCCCGAGCACCGTCGCGTCGCCCCCGGTGACGAGCGGCGATCCCGGACTCCCGTCCCCGGCGAAGCCGGCGATGGTGCGCAGCAGTGCCGACTTGCCCGAGCCGGTCTCCCCCACCAGCCCGACGATCTCGTCCGGGCCCACGTCGAAGGTCACGCCCCGGACGGCGGCGAAGGTGTCTCTCGCCGTGCGCCCCGGATACGTGATGCTGATGTCGCTGAGCGACACCGCGGGCGCCGTCGCATCGGCGCTCGCCCGGTCGGGAAATGCGGAAACCACGCTGTTCTCCGTCTCTGTTCGCGGCGGCCTGGAACGCCTACTCGGCGGCGCGCAGGCTCCGCAGCTCTTCCCTGCGGCGCTCCTGCTCGACAGGGTCCGGCACGGGCAGCGACGCGAGGAGGCGCTTCGTGTAGGGATGCTGGGGGCTGCCGAGCACGGCGCTCCCCGATCCCTCCTCGACCAGCTTGCCCTGGTACAGCACCGCGATGCGGTCCGCGAGCAGGTCGACGACGGCCAGGTCGTGGCTGATGAACAGGGCAGCGAAGCCGAACTCGCGCTGCAGCTCCGCGAAGAGCTCGAGCACGCGGGCCTGCACCGAGACGTCGAGGGCCGACGTGGGCTCGTCGGCGATCAGCAGCCGGGGCTCGAGCGCGAGGGACCGCGCGAGGCTGGCGCGCTGGCGCTGGCCACCGCTCAGCTCGTGCGGGAAGCGCTCACCGAAGGTGCGCGGCAGCTGCACCGCCTCGAGCAGCTCGTGCACGCGCGGCTTCGCGGCCGCGGCGTCGCGGGCCCGGCCGTGCACGATGAGCGGTTCGGCCACGCACTCGGCGATGGTCATGCGGGGGTTGAAGCTCGTCGCCGGGTCCTGGAACACAAAGCCGATCTCGGATCGGGCGCCGCGGAAGTCCCGCTGGCGGATGCCGAGCATCTCCCGGCCCAGCACCGTGAGCGATCCGCCGGTCACCGGCGTGAGCCCGGCGATGGCGCGGCCGATCGTGGTCTTTCCCGACCCGGACTCGCCCACGAGGCCGAGCACCTCGCCCTGGTGGATGCGCAGGTTCACGCCCTGAACGGCGTTGAAGGCGGGGCTGCCGAGGCGTCCCGGGTAGATGATGCGCAGGTCGCGCGCCTCGACCACCGGGGTCGGGTCCGCGTGGTCGGGCTGCCGGTCGCGCATCCGGTCGGACACCACCGGTGCCGCGGCCTTGCCCGCCCCGAGCTTCGGCACGGAGGCGAGCAGGTTGCGGGTGTACTCCTCGCGCGGAGCGGTGAAGAGGGTGCGCACGTCCGCCTGCTCGACGAGCCTGCTCTGGTACATCACCGCGACGCGGTCCGCCAGGTCGGCGACGACGCCCATGTTGTGGGTGATGAGCACGATCGCGGTGCCGAACTCGTCGCGGCAGCGGCGCAACAGGTCGAGGATCTCGGCCTGCACGGTGACGTCGAGGGCCGTGGTCGGCTCGTCGGCCACGATGAGGCCGGGGTCGAGCACCAGTGCCATGGCGATGACGACGCGCTGCTTCTGCCCGCCCGAGAACTGGTGCGGGTAGTAGTCGACGCGCTTCTCCGGCTCAGGGATGCCGACCCGGCGCAGGATGTCGACCGCCCGGGCCTTCGCCGCCCGCTTGCTGATCTTCTCGTGGGCGCGGATGCCCTCCGCGATCTGCCAGCCCACGGTGTACACGGGGTTCAGCGCGGTGGACGGCTCCTGGAAGACCATCGCGACGTCGCGGCCGCGCACCTCGCGCAGGCGGTCGCCGGTGAGCTGCACGACGTCGTGCGCCCCCGCGCCGTGGCGGTCGCTCAGCAGCACGGCGCCCGAGGTCATCGCCGTGTCCGGGAGCAGCCCGAGGATGGTCTTCGCCGTGACGGACTTGCCCGAGCCGCTCTCACCGACGATGGCGAGGATCTCGCCGGGCGAGACCGTGAGGCTCACGTCGTTGACGGCGGTGACGTTGCCCGCGTCCGTCGCGAAGGTCACGTCGAGATTGCGGATGTCCACGACGGTGCTCACGCGGGCACTCCCTTCGTCGGGCGCTTGCGCGTTCGCAGGCGCGGGTCGGCGATGTCGTTGATGCTCTCGCCCACCAGAGTGAGCCCGAGCCCGAGCAGCACGATGGAGATGCCCGGGAACACGCCGGTCCACCAGATGCCGCTCGCCGTGTCGGACAGGGCGCGGTTCAGGTCGTAGCCCCACTCCGCCGCGGCCGTGGGCTGGATGCCGAAGCCGAGGAAGCCGAGGCCGGCGAGGGTGAGGATGGCCTCCGACGCGTTGAGCGTGACGATGAGCGGCAGGGTCCGGGTCGAATTGCGCAGAACGTGCAGGAACATGATGCGCGCCGTGCTCGAGCCGATCACCTGCGCGGACTCGACGAACGCCTCCGCCTTCAGCCGCACGACCTCCGAGCGGATCACCCGGAAGTACTGCGGGATGAACACCACCGTGACCGCGACCGCCGCCGCGAGCACGCCGCCCCAGAGGCTGGACTCGCCGCCGGTCAGCACGATCGACACGACGATGGCGATGAGCAGCGTCGGGAACGGGTAGATGGCGTCCGCGATGACGACGAGGATGCGGTCGAGCCAGCCGCCGAGGTAGCCGGACACGAGCCCGAGCACGACGCCGGCGAAGATCGAGAGCAGCACCGAGATGATCACGACGAGGAGCGCCGTCTGGGCGCCCCAGATGACGCGCGAGAACACGTCGTAGCCGCCGACGGTCGTGCCCCAGATGTGCTCCGCCGACGGCGGCTGCTGGCGCCCGAACTGCACGCCGTCGACGCGCGACTCCGCGAAGCCGTAGGGCGCGATAACCGGCGCGAGGATCGCGGCGAACACGATGACGGCGGTGATGACCATGCCGACGACGAGCATGCCGCGCTGCAGGCCGATGCTCTGCCGCAGGTGCGAGACGAGCGGGAGCCGCTGCCAGAGCGTCGGCTTGATGGTGGGGCGGGCACTCACGGGGGTTGCCGTTCCGGCCATGATCAGTACCTCACCCTCGGGTCGATGAGCGCGGCTATGACGTCCACGACGAAGTTCGTCACCGCGACGATGACGGCGAGCAGGGCGACGATGCCCTGCACGGCCACGAAGTCGCGTGCGTTCAGGTACTGCGTCAACTGGAAGCCGAGGCCGCGCCACTCGAAGGTGGTCTCGGTGAGCACGGCGCCACCCAGCATGAGCGCGATCTGCAGGCCGATCACGGTGATGATCGGGATCAGCGCGGGCTTGTAGGCGTGCTTCGTGACGAGCCGGAACTCGCTCACGCCGCGGGAGCGGGCCGCGGTCACGTAGTCGTTGGAGAGCGTGCTGATGACGTTCGTGCGCACGAGCCGCAGGAAGACGCCGGCGGTGAGCAGGCCGAGGGCGAGCGCGGGCAGCACGGCGTGCGCGAGCACGTCGCCGATCGCGGTGGGGCTGCCGAGCCGGATTGCGTCGATCAGGTAGATGCCGGTGGGATCGTCCATCCGACCGAGCGCGAGCGCGACGCGCGTGTCCGCGCGGCCGGACAGGGGAAGCACGCCGAGCCAGACGCCGAAGACGAGCTTGAGCAACAGGCCGGCGAAGAAGACGGGCGTCGCGTAGGCGAGGATCGCGAGCACGCGCAGGATGGCGTCCGGCGTGCGGTCCTTCCGGTACGCGGCCACGAGGCCGAGCGGGATGCCGATGAGGAACGCGACGATCAGCGCGTAGATCACGAGCTCGAGGGTGGCGCTGCCGTACTGCAGCAGCACCTCGGTGATCGGCCGGTTGTCGGTGAGGGTGCGGCCGAAGTTCCCGGTGAAGATCTGGCCGATGTACTCGAAGTACTGCACGAGGATCGGGCGGTTGAAGCCCGCGGCCGTGAGCCGCTCCTCGAGCTGGGCCGGCGTGAGGCGGTCGCCGACCGACGCGGAGATGGGATCGCCCACGACGCGCATGAGGAAGAACACGAGCGTGACCAGGATGAGCACGGTGGGGAGGATCAGGACCGCGCGGATGGCGATGTACCGGCCGAGGCCGATGCCCTGCTTCGACTTCTTGGCGGAGCCGGCCGGTGGCGGGGTGATGGGGGCTTCGGCCGCGGGGAGGAGTGTCACGTCGGGTGAGACCTTTCGGGGAACAGAACGGGTGGGAT
Source organism: Planctomonas deserti (assembly GCF_003067705.1). Classification (GTDB taxonomy): domain Bacteria; phylum Actinomycetota; class Actinomycetes; order Actinomycetales; family Microbacteriaceae; genus Planctomonas; species Planctomonas deserti. The sequence goes on along the minus strand of NZ_QANL01000003.1, from coordinate 323,613 downwards.
GCGCCGCTCGGGCGAGCGACGCATCCCACCGGGGAGGGCCGCCGGCGAACCGGCGGCCCTCGGTGCTACTTCGTGAGCGGTGCGTAACGGAACTTGAACGACGCGTCGAGCGTTACGCCGTCGACGTCCGTGCCGGAGACCGCGACCTGGGCGCCCTGGAGCAGCGGCACGGTCGACAGGTCGGCGGCCACCTTGTCCTGGATCTCGCCGATCAGCTCCGCGCGCGCATCCTCGTCCGTCTCGGACAGCTGAGCCGTGATGAGCTCGTTGACCTCGGGGTTCGAGTAGTGGTTCAGCAGGAAGCCGCCGTCGAGGAAGAACGGAGTCAGGTAGTTGTCCGCGTCCGAGTAGTCCGGGAACCAGCCGAGCTGGTACGCCGGGTAGGCGTCGTCGACGCGCTCCGCACGGTACACGTCCCACAGCGTGGACTGCAGGTTGACGGTGAACAGGCCGGACTCCTCCAGCTGCTCCTTGACCAGCGCGTACTCGTCGCCGGAGGAGTTGCCGTAGTGGTCCGGGCTGAACTGCAGGTCGAGCGTGACCGGCGTCGTGACGCCCGCCGCGCTCAGCCGCTCGGCCGCCTTGTCGGCATCCGGGCCGCCGTCGCCGTCGCCGTAGATTCCCTCGAGGGCCGTGTTCGCGCCCGTCAGACCGTCCGGCACGTAGGAGTAGAGCGGGGTGAACGTGCCGTTGTACACCTCTTCGGACAGCGCGTCGCGGTCGACGAGGTCGGCCACGGCCTGGCGCACCGCGAGGGCCTTCGCCGGGTCGGCGTCGGGCTGCGTCGCGCCGTACGGCTGCGTGTTGAAGTTGAACACGATGTAGCGGATCTCGCCGCCGGGCCCGTCGTGCACGACGACGTTGTCGTCCTGCTTCAGGTCGGCGATGTCGGTCGGGCTGAGGCTGCGGGTGGCGACGTCGATTTCGCCCTCCTGCACGGCGAGCTTCATGCTCGTCTCGTCGGCGAAGTACTGGGCCGTGACCTCGTCGTTCTCGGCCTCGGGGAGCAGGCCCGCGTACTCGGGGTTCTTCTCGTAGCGGATGATCTCGTTCGCGGTGTAGTCCGTGATGACGTACTGACCGGCGAACGGCTTGCCCTCCACGATGTCGGCGGGGTCGGCCAGCGCGTCGGCCGGGAAGACCTCCTCGTCGACGATCGGGCCGGCGGGGCTGGAGAGCACCTGCTCGAAGGTCTGGTCGTTCTCGGTCTTCAGCGTGAAGACGACGGTCGTGTCGTCGGGCGCCTCGACGGTGTCGAGGTTGGCGAGCAGCGAGCTCGGGCCGTTGCCCTGGTCCGCGCCGTTCTCGGCGATCGTGCGCACGCGGTCGAACGTGAACTTCACGTCGCTCGCGGTCAGCTCGTTGCCGTTCGCGAAGGTCAGGCCCTCCTTGAGGGTGACGGTGAACTCGGTCGGCGAGGTGAACTCGCCGGACTCGGCGATGTCCGGCTCGACGTCGGGCGAGCCGTAGGGGCTGTTGTAGAGGAACGGGAAGACCTGGTTCTGCACGGCGAAGGAGCCGTTGTCGTACGAACCGGCCGGGTCGAGCGACGTGATCGTGTCCGTGGTGCCGACGATGATGCTGCTGCCGTTGTCGGCGAGCGGGTCGCCTCCACCATCGCCGTCACCGCCGCCGCCGGAGCACCCGGCGAGGGCGAGGGCGGAAGCCGTGAAGCCGGCTCCGGCCATGAGAACACGCCGACGGCGTGAGTGTGCGGATGTCATCCGTCTACCTCATTTCTTGGGGGCAAAGGGGTGCGCAGCGTCGATCGCACGCACGCGGGATTGCTGTGGGTTATTACTAACACACGCTCAGCCCGGCGCCGGTGCGCCGGGCGCGGCCGTAACCCCCCGGTTACATAGCCGGGGCAGGGATGAGGTGCCCGGGACACTCGGCCGGGCGTCGTCACTGCGCTCGGCCTCACCTGCGTCGAGCAGCGATCTACTCGGCCCGCAGCTCCCGGCGCTGGCGCTCGACGTCGAGCAGCTCGCGCTGGATCTCCCGGTAGCGCTCCGGCTCGGCCGCGGCATCGGTGCGCTGGAGCCGCCCGAGCAGCTCGGACTTGCGGGCGAGCAGGTCCCGGTCGATGAGGGAGGACGTGATGCCGAGCACGTAGGCGCGGAGCTTCTCCTCGGCGCCCCGGTTGGGGATGGGTGCGACGCCGAGCTGCTTCACGAGCCCGGCGAAGGGCTCGGGCACCTCGAGGGCCACGCGGGACAGCCACTCCGGCCCGCTGGCCGCGTCGATGCTGCCGACGATGCCGTCGCGCACGACCGCGAGCGAGGGGTTCGAGAAGCGCACCTGCGCGGCCCGCGCCAGCAGGTCCTTGCCGATCAGGTCGGGGTGCTGCAGCATCGCCTGCAGCGCGTCCCGCTCGAGCCGGGTGGCGATGTCCGTCGGCAGCTGCATGAGCGAGCGGTCCGGCTGCGGACCGTCGTCGAAGGAGTCGTCGCCGCCCCCGTGGTCGCCGTACCGGGGGTCTCCGCCGCCGCGGCTGTCCCCCCGGGAGTCGCCGCCCCGGTGCTCCGTCCTGTCTCCGCCGCGGCCGTCCGCGCGCCTGCCGTCGGAGCGGGAGTCCGAGTGGCGGCCCGCAGTGCGCTGGCCCGCCGCGGCGACCGCGCGACCCACCTCGGAGAGCTCCATGCCCAGCCAGCCGGCGAGCTCGCGGGAGTACCCGGGCCGGAGCGCAGGGTCGCGGATCTCTGCCACGACGGGAGCCGCGGCCCGCAGCGCCGCGACCCGGCCCTCGACCGTGTCGAGGTTGTGCGCGGCGAGGATCTGACGCAGGACGAACTCGAACATGGGCTTCTTCGTCGTGAGCAGCCGGCGCACGGCGTCGTCGCCGCGGTTGAGCCGGAGGTCGCAGGGATCGAGCCCCTCGGGCGCGACGGCGACGTAGGTCTGAGCGGCGAACCGCTGCTCCTCCGAGAAGGCGCGCATCGCGGCCTTCTGGCCCGCGGCGTCCGGGTCGAACGTGAAGACGACCTCGCCGAGCCCGCTGTCGTCGCCGAGCACGCGTCGAAGGACCTTGATGTGGTCGACGCCGAAGGACGTGCCGCAGGTCGCGACCGCGGTGGTCACCCCCGCGAGGTGGCATGCCATGACGTCGGTGTAGCCCTCGACGACCACGACCTGCCGGCTGCGGCTGACGTCGCGCTTGGCGAGGTCGAGGCCGTAGAGCACCTGCGACTTGTGGTAGATCGCGGTCTCGGGGGTGTTCAGGTACTTCGGGCCCTTGTCGTCCTCGAGCAGGCGCCGGGCGCCGAAGCCGACGGTCGATCCGGTGAGGTCGCGGATGGGCCAGACGAGGCGGCCGCGGAAGCGGTCGTAGACGCCGCGGTCGCCGGAGCTCACGAGGCCGGATGCGATGAGCTCCGCCTCGGTGAAGCCCTTGGCGCGCAGGTGCTTCGTGAGCGTGTCCCAGCTCTTCGGGGCGAAGCCGACGCCGAAGCGGGCGGCGGCGGCCTGGTCGAAGCCGCGCTCGCCCAGGAACGCGCGGCCGGGCTCGGCCTCGCTCGAGCCGAGCTGCTCGACGAAGAACTCCGCGGCGGCGGCATTGGCGCCGAGCAGGCGCACCCGGTTGCCCTGGTCCGCGGCCTCCTGGCCGCCCTCGTAGTGCAGCTGGTAGCCGACGCGGCCGGCCATGCGCTCGACGGCCTCGGCGAACGTGACGTGGTCCATCTTCTGCAGGAAGGTGTAGACGTCGCCGCCCTCACCGCAGCCGAAGCAGTGGTAGAACCCGACCTGCGGCCGCACGTGGAAGCTGGGGCTGCGCTCGTCGTGGAAGGGGCAGAGGCCCTTCAGCGAGCCGACGCCGGCACTCTTCAGCGTGACGTACTCCCCCACGACGTCCGCCAGGTTCACCCGGGAGCGCACCTCGTCGATGTCGCTCTTGCGGATGAGTCCTGCCATGGCTCGATTCTAGTTTCGGCCGGCGACAGCTCCGGACGTGTTCGCCCTCGGCACCTCGCCGCCACCGCGCTGAGGGGTGGGAGGGATGGGAGCGAGCGGACGCCGGGGTGCGCGGGCCAGGATCAGAGGGGCGTGCCGGGCACCAGGCGCTCGTACCAGGCGAGCGCCGACTGGTCGGTGAGGCTCGCCACCTGGTCCACGACGACGCGCTTGCGGGCCGTGTCGTCCTCGGCGATGTGCCAGTCCGCCGCGAAGCCGGGGTCCATCTCGCTCGGGCCCAGGTAGAAGAGCATGCCGGCCAGCGCGGTGAGGACCTCGCGCTGCTGCAGGTAGATGGGCTGACGCGTGGTGCGCGACATGACGAACGCCGCCGTGATGCCCTTGAGCACCGCGATCTCGGCCTGGACCTCGCGCGGCACGACCACGTCCGCGCCGAACCGGGTGATGCTGGTCAGCGGGTACGCGCGCCGGGTCGCGACCGTCGCGGCCCGGGCGAACCGGCCGATCAGCTCGCTGGTCAGGTTCTTCAGCCGGCCCTGCGCGGCGCGGCTGCCGTCCCAGTCGGTCAGCCAGTTCTCGAGCGACTCCAGCCGGTCGAACGCGGCGAGCAGCTCGTCGCGGCTGACCTCGCCGCCGACCCACGAGTGCATGGACTCGACGAGGGACGCGTGATCCACCCGGGCCGTCAGCGCGCGCACGTCGACGTAGCCGCCGAAGATCGCGTCCTCGAAGTCGTGCACCGAATAGGCGATGTCGTCGGAGAGGTCCATGACCTGCGCCTCGATGCAGCGGCGGCGGTCGGGCGCGCCCGCCCGCATCCACTCGAAGGCCTCGAGGTCGTCGTCGTAGAAGCCGAACTTCTGCCGGCCGCTCGGGTCGGGCACCGCCTGCTGCGACGGCCAGGGGTACTTGCAGCTCGCGTCGAGGCTGGCGCGGGTGAGGTTGAGGCCGTAGGTGCGCCCGTCCGGGCCGAACACCTTGGGCTCCAGGCGGGTGAGGATGCGGAGGGTCTGCGCGTTGCCCTCGAAGCCGCCCACGTCGGCCGCCCACTCGTTCAGGGCGCGCTCGCCGTTGTGGCCGAACGGCGGGTGGCCGAGGTCGTGCGCCAGGCACGCCGTGTCCACGACGTCGGGGGCAAGGTGCAGGCTCGTCGCGAGCTCGCGACCCACCTGCGCGACCTCGAGCGAGTGGGTGAGGCGGTTCCGGGCGAAGTCGAGCCCCGCCGTCGGGCTCAGCACCTGCGTCTTCGCCGCCAGCCGCCGCAGCGCGCTGGAGTGCAGCAGGCGGCCGCGGTCGCGCGCGAAGTCGGTGCGGCGCGAGCTGTGCTGCTCGGGCAGCCAGCGCTCCTCGTCGGCCGGGGTGTAGCCGACCTGGCGGCCGGGATCGAACGGACCGGCTCCGACGGAGTCCACCTCGAGCGCTCCCGTTCCGATCGGATCGAGGTCGGGCGACGCGACGCGGCTATCCGCCACTGGTGCTCAGCTCCGCCTCGGCGAGCTCGCCGCGATGCGTGGCGCCGAGGTCGCGGGACTCGAGCCAGCGGTCGGGAAGGGCGGGTCGCTTGGGCGATCCCGCCCTGCCGCGGGCGCCCTCGGCGGCCTCGCCCGGGTAGGGCTGGTCGACGTCGAGGGTGGCGAGCAGGTCGTCGAGCTGCTGCAGGCTGCCGACGGTCGCGAGCGCGGCTCGGAGGTCGCCGCCCACCGGGTAGCCCTTGAAGTACCAGGCGACGTGCTTGCGGATGTCGCGGCAGCCGCGGTCCTCGTCGTCGAAGAACTCGACGAGCAGCTCCGCGTGCCTGCGGAACGCCTGCGCGACCATGCCGAGAGACGGGCGGTGCAGCGCGGAGTCGTCGAGGGTCTCGCCGTTCTCCCGGGCGCGGAACGCCGCGGCCAGGTCGCCGAACAGCCACGGCCGGCCGAGGCAGCCGCGGCCGACCACGACGCCGTCGCATCCGGTCTCGTCGACCATGCGGAGCGCGTCCTGGGCGGACCAGATGTCGCCGTTGCCGAGCACGGGGACGGTCGTGACGGTCTGCTTGAGGGTGGCGATGGCCGACCAGTCCGCGGAGCCCGAGTAGAACTCGGCGGCGGTGCGGGCGTGCAACGCCATGGAGGCGACGCCCGCGCCCTCCGCGGCCTTGCCCGCCTCGAGGTAGGTCAGGTGGTCGGAGTCGATGCCCTTGCGCATCTTCACCGTGAGCGGGATCGGCCCGGCGGCGGCCACGGCGCGCTCGACGATCTCGCGGAACAGGCCGAGCTTCCAGGGCAGCGCCGCTCCCCCGCCCTTGCGGGTGACCTTGGGCACCGGGCAGCCGAAGTTCAGGTCGATGTGGTCCGCCCGGTCCTCGGCGACGAGCATCGTCACGGCCTCGGACACCGTCTTCGGGTCCACGCCGTAGAGCTGGATGGACCGGGGCGTCTCTGACTCGTGGTGCGTGATCAGCCGGAGCGACTCCGGGGTGCGCTCGACCAGGGCCCGGCTGGTGATCATCTCGCTCACGTAGAGGCCCGCGCCGAACTCGCGGCAGAGCCGGCGGAACGCCGTGTTCGTGATGCCGGCCATGGGCGCGAGCACGACGGGCACGTCGAGCGCGATGGGGCCGATCGATAGGCTGGGCGCGGCGGGAGCGAGGGTTGTCACCCCTCGATTGTCCCAGATGAGGCTGAGCCGGACGGGCACGCCTCCCCAGGAGGTGGAATGTCGTCGGTCGTAGGGCGTGAACGGGTCGTGGTGGATGCCGCGGCACGGGGTCTCGACATCGAGCTCCGCAGGCGCCCGGAGGCGGACGACCTGCCGCACGCGGCGCGGCTGCTCGGCGTCGAGCCCCGCGAGCTGGTGAAGTCGCTCGTCGTGCGACGTCACGACGGCGAGTACCTCTTCGCCCTCGTGCCCGGCGACCGGCGCATCAGCTGGCCGAAGCTCCGGGCCGTTGTGGGCGTGAACAAGCTGCGTCTGCCCGAGCCGCACCTGGCGCTCGAGGCGACGGGGTACGAGCGAGGCACCATCACCCCGCTCGGCAGCACGACGGCCTGGCCGGTGTACGCGGACGCCGGCATCGTCGGCCGCCGGATCGCGATGGGCGCGGGCGAGCACGGCTACAGCCTCTTCGTGGACGCCGACGCGCTCCTCGAGTCGCTCGGCGCCACGGTCGCGGAGATCACCGACCCGCTCTAGGCGCTTGGGGACGTGCTTCCAGGGACGCCCTACACGGTCCCTGAGCCTGTCGAAGGGACGGGAGGGGTTCGCAACTAATCGCGGCTGTCGTCCCCGGCGTTCGAGGGCACGGGGATGATGCACGCGTCGTCCACGCACACGGGCACGAACGCGTCCCCGAGCATCCGCAGTGGCGACGCGGCGACCGCGACGACCTCCGGGTCGCTCACGCGCCCGCTCCCGAGGGGACCGACGCGCCGTCGGCGCGCTCGGCCGCGACCTGATCGAGCGCCTGGGCGAACACGGCCGGGTCCTGGGCGCCCGAGATGCCGTAGCGCCCGTCGATGACGTAGAACGGCACTCCGTTGATGCCGTACGCGGCCGCCTGCGCGACGTCGGCCTTCACGGCGGCGAGGTGCTCGCCGGACTCGAGCGCCCTCACGGCGTCCTCGCGGTCGAGCCCGATCTCCGCGGCGAGGTCCGCGAGGTCCGCCACCCGCCCGACGTGCGCGCCCTCCACGAAGTAGGCGCGGAGCAGCCGCTCCTTCATCTCGGCCTGCAGCCCCTTGGACTTCGCGTGGTGCAGGAGCTGGTGAGCGAGCACCGTGTTGGTCTGGTGCACGGCGTCGAAGTCGTAGTCGAGCCCGACGCTCGCCGCGATGCCGGTCACGTGCTCGAGCATCCGGTCGACGTCCGCCGCCGGCAGCCCCTTACGCGCGCTCAGGTAGTCGCGGGTACTGCCCTCGTAGTCCACCGGGGTGTCCGGCGCGAGCTCGAAGGAGTGGTACTCGACGTCCACCGCGCCGCCGAAGCGCTCGACGCCGGCCTCGAACTTCCGCTTGCCGATGTAGCACCAGGGACACTGCACGTCGGACCAGATGTCGACCTTGATGGGCGGGTTGGCGGGGAGGGAATCGGTGCTCACGAAGGGGGCAACCGCTCTGGCCTCGACCGGTATTCCCGGCGAGGGAAAACGGGCTACGCGCGGACGCACTCCACGTTGGCCAGGCCCTCGTCGCCGCCGGTGGCCCGGTTGCTGCACTCGACGACGTTGTCGAGCACCGGGGTGAGCGCGTAGCCGAAGCCCGGTCCGTTCACGGTCGCGGTGTTGTCGCGGAAGACGTTGTCGGTGCCCCAGCCGTCCAGGATCTCGTGGGTCTGGAAGCCGTCACCCGGCGAGTTCGTGCCGGTGTTGCCCTCGATCAGCCAGCCGTTGCCCTTCACGTCGACCCAGGAGTCGGCGGCTGAGATGTCCGAGCCGTCGAACGTGTTGCCGCGGATGATGCCGCCGGTCGTGCCCTCCTTGACGTCGACGCTCTCCGCCGTGGTTCCGGAGATGCGGTTGTCCTCGACGATGTTGCGGTCGCTCAGGTCGGGGTCGCAGTCGGTGATGTCGCACCAGTTGCTCTCGGCGGAGCCGATGTAGATGCCCTCGCCCGACTTCTTCTTGCTCCGACCGGTGTCCGAGACCGTGTTGCCGCGGACGACGTTGTCCGTGCTGAAGTTGCGGAGGTGGATCGCCTCGTCGCCGATGGCGAAGACCGTGAGCCCGCGGATCACGGACCCGACGGTTCCGTCCGCCATGACGCCCTTCTGCCCGTTCGTCACGGAGAAGCCGTCGAGCACCCAGTACTGCGCGTGGTCGAGGTGGAAGACGTAGCCGTCGCCATCGTCGTCGCCGTCGAGGACCGCGTCCGCGGTGCCGCAGAGATGGATGGGCTGCTCCGGCGTGCCGGAGGCACGGGCCACGAAGTTGCCGACGTACTCCCCGGGCCGGATGCCGATGACGTCGCCCGGGCGCGCCGCCGTCAGCGCATCCTCGAGCTCGTCGGCCGTTCCCACCTCGACGGTGGGATCGGGGCACTCCTCGCCCGCGTTCGCGGGCGGGGCCGGGGAGCTCGACGCATCCGGCGAAGCCGTGCTTCCGCCCGGGGACTCCGACGGACCGGCCTCGGCCGGGCCGGGATCCGCTCCCCGGACGCGATCGACGGTCGCGACGGCAACCCAGGCGACCGTGACGACGAGCGCCCCGGCCAGGAAGGCGAGCACGACGGCGAGCCAGGGGCGGGCCTGAATTGCGTGCTTCACGTCGTCGATCCCGATTCTCCGGTGCGCCGGTTGTCGGGGAGGTCGAGGGCGGAGCGGGGCCGCCGCCCGCCCGTCGACTCCTCCGGGTTCGATTCACCTTCGCCGACGGAGGCGGGCAGCGCAAGATGCGGCCCACCTCTTCGGGCGAGCGCGCCCGGTGTGGCGGCGATCAGCGCGCGTGCACGCGCGCTGATCCGCCGCCCGGATCCGCCGTCGCCCTGTGTCAGGCGCCGAGCAGCTGCTCCGCCAGGTAGCCCTTCAGCCGGTCGAGCGAGATGCGCTCCTGGCCCATGGTGTCGCGCTCGCGCACGGTGACGGCGCGGTCGTCGAGCGAGTCGAAGTCGACCGTGACGCAGAACGGGGTGCCGATCTCGTCCTGCCGGCGGTAGCGGCGGCCGATGGCGCCCGCGTCGTCGAACTCGATGTTCCAGTGCTTGCGCAGGTCGGCGGCGACCTCCCGGGCCAGCGGGGAGAGCCGCTCGTTGCGGGACAGCGGCAGCACGGCGACCTTGACCGGGGAGAGCCTGCGGTCGAGTCGCAGCACCGTGCGCTTGTCGACGCCGCCCTTCGCGTTCGGCGCCTCGTCCTCGGAGTACGCGTCGACCAGGAACGCCATGAGCGAGCGGGTGAGGCCGGCCGCGGGCTCGATCACGTAGGGGATCCAACGCTCGTTCTTGTTCTGGTCGAAGTAGGACAGCTCAGTGCCGGAGGCGGCGCCGTGCGTGCGGAGGTCGTAGTCCGTGCGGTTCGCGATGCCCTCGAGCTCGCCCCACTCGCTGCCCTGGAAGCCGAAGCGGTACTCGATGTCCACCGTGCGCGTCGAGTAGTGCGACAGCTTCTCCGCCGGGTGCTCGAACAGGCGCAGGTTCTCGGGATCGATGCCGAGGTCGGTGTACCAGGCGAAGCGCTGGTCGATCCAGTACTGGTGCCACTCGGCGTCCGTGCCCGGCTCGACGAAGTACTCCATCTCCATCTGCTCGAACTCGCGCGTGCGGAAGATGAAGTTGCCGGGCGTGATCTCGTTGCGGAAGCTCTTGCCGATCTGGCCGATGCCGAAGGGGGGCTTCATGCGCGCCGCGCCGAGCACGTTGGCGAAGTTCACGAAGATGCCCTGCGCCGTCTCGGGGCGGAGGTAGTGCATGCCCTGCTCGTTGTCGACGGGCCCGAGGAAGGTCTTCAGAAGGCCGGAGAAGTTCTGGGGCTCGGTCCAGGCGCCCGGCTGACCCGTCTCGGGGTCGCGGATGTCGGCGAGGCCGTTGGCCGGCGGGTGGCCGTGCTTCTCCTCGTAGGCCTCGAGCAGGTGGTCGGCGCGGTAGCGCTTGTGGGTGTGCAGCGACTCGACCAGCGGGTCGGTGAAGACGTCGACGTGGCCGGACGCCTCCCAGACCTGGCGGGGCAGGATCACCGAGGAGTCGAGGCCGACGACGTCGTCGCGGCCCTGCACCATGCTCTGCCACCACTGGCGCTTGATGTTGTCCTTCAGCGCGACGCCGTGCGGCCCGTAGTCCCAGGCGGAACGCGAGCCGCCGTAGATCTCACCCGCCTGGAAGACGAATCCGCGCCGCTTGGCGAGGTTGATGACGGGATCGAGACGCGATGCGTTGGCCACGTGTGTTGCACTCCAGTTGTTTCCGCCGAGCTGGATGCCCGGCCCGAGAAAAAGTCTCGCCAAGTCTATGGGGGCGGCGTCGGCCGCCCCGACCGGGCGGACTTCCCCGCCAGCCTCCGGACCCCAGCCGCCCGCCCCCGGCCCCGTCCCCTCCCCTGCCCGTCCCCGTCCCCGTCCCGTCCCGTTCCGGATTCAGGCTGTCCTGCGACACGCCGCGTATGAAGGCCCTCAGATGCGGCGTGTCGCAATGGAACCTGAATTCGGAACGTGCTCGCGGGGCCCTGCGTCCTCGGTCAGGCCTTCGGGGCGTCGACGGCGCCGCCGAAACGGCGGGAACGCGACGCGTACAGCTGGATGGCGTCCCACAGCTGCTGGCGCGTGAAGTCCGGCCACAGGGTGTCGAGGAACACCATCTCGGCGTAGGCGCTCTGCCAGAGCAGAAAGTTGCTCGTACGCTGCTCCCCCGAGCTGCGCACGAAGAGGTCGACGTCGGGAAGCTCAGCCGTGTACAGGCGGCTCTGGATGGTCTTCTCCGTCACCCCGGACGGCTTCAGCCTGCCCGCGGCCACGTCCTCCGCGATGCCGCGCACCGCATCCGCAATCTCGGTGCGGCCGCCGTAGTTCACGCACATCGTGAGCGTCAGGGTGTCGTTGTGCTCCGTGAGGCGCTCCGCGAACTGTAGCTCCTTGATCACCGAGGACCACAGGCGCGGCGACCGCCCGGCCCAGCGCACGCGCACTCCCCACTCGTTGAGCTGGTCACGCCTGCGGTGCAGCACGTCGCGGTTGAAGCCCATAAGGAAGCGCACCTCGTCGGGCGACCGCTTCCAGTTCTCGGTCGAGAACGCGTACACGCTGAGGTGCTTCACCCCGATCTGGATGGCGCCCGCGACGACGTCGAGCAGCGACGCCTCCCCCGCGCGGTGGCCCTCGATGCGGGTGAGGCCGCGTCCGTTCGCCCACCGGCCGTTGCCGTCCATGACGATGGCCACATGCTCGGGCACCGCGCCCGCGGGCAGCTCGGGCGGGTAGATGCCGGTCCAGTCGAGCGGGCGGAAGTCGACGGCGTCGCGGTGGGTCTTGCGCACCGGGCTCACGCGGAAGCTCCCGGCGCCGGCGCCACGGGCGTCACCCCGGGGGGCTTGCTGGCACCGCCCGAGATGGGTGTCGTTGCCGAAACCCGGTTCGGAGCGGCGACCGGGAGCGCCTCCGGCACCACGACGACGGGCCCGATCACGACCGTGGGCGGCGTGGCGGCGGCGGCGGTGGCGGCGGCGGCGGAAGCAGGCGCGGCAGCGGCCGGAAGGGCGGGCCGGGCGGAGCGGTCGACATGCCCGAGCGACCGCAGGCCGCGCTCGAGGTGCCACTGCGTGTAGGCGGCGACGAGCCCGCTGGCCTTCGACCGGGTCTGCTCCCCCGCTGCGTCGACGACGGCCCAGTCGCCCGTAAGCAGTGCGGCGAGCAGCCCGATGGTCGCGGCGTCGGGCCGCGGTGATCCGGTGGGCGCGCAGGCGTTGCACACCACGCCGCCGAGCTGAACCACGATGGCGTCGTGCGGACCCGGCGCGCCGCAGCGGGCGCAGTCCGAGAAGCTGGGTGCCCAGCCCGCGAGCGACAGCGCCCGCAGGAGGTAGGAGTCGAGCGTCGCGGCCGAGCTGTGGTCGCCGCGGGCCAGGGAGCGCAGCGCGCCGACGAGCAGCAGGTACTGCTGCAGCGACCCCTCGTCCTCGGTCACGCGGTCGGCGGTCTCGACCATTGCGCTCGCGGCGGTGTAGCTGCCGTAGTCACGCGTGATCTCCGCGCCGTAGGAGCCGATCGTCTCGGCCTGCGTCACGATGTCGAGGGTGCGGCCCTCGTAGAACTGGGCGTCCGCGACCATGAACGGCTCGAGCCGGGCGCCGAACTTCGACGCGGTTCGGCGCACGCCCTTGGCGACCGCGCGGATCTTGCCGTGCTGCCGACTGAGCATCGTGACGATGCGGTCCGCCTCACCCAGCTTGTGGGTGCGCAGCACGACGACTTCATCACGATAGAGCGGCACCCCTCGATTATCCCCGGCCCACCCGGGCGTCGCGGTCAGGTGCGGCCGTTCCGACCGGCGCGGCGATTCCGCGCGCGGCGAACGCCCGGTTCAGGAGCGCGGTCAGCAGGTCGGGATAGCCCATCCCGGCGGCGGCCCACATCCGCGGGAACTGGCTGCGGCTCGTCAGGCCCGGCATGGTGTTCACCTCGTTAAGCAGCACCCGGCCGTCGGTGGTCACGAAGAAATCGATGCGCGCGAGCCCCTCGCAGCCGAGGGCCTCGAAGGCGAGCAGGGCGAGCGCGCACACCCGGTCCGCGACCGTGGTCGGCACCCGCGCCGGGATCTCGAACTCGACGGACCCCGGGCTGTACTTGCTCGCGTAGTCGAAGTACGACGCGTCCGTGCTCAGCCGCACGCGCAGCGGGGGTGCGACCGCGAGGGACCCATCTGGCCGTTGCAGCACGGCGACGTCGACCTCGTCCCCGGCCTGGAACGGCTGCAGCAGCGCCGCGTCGTCGTGGGCCAGGGCTGCGTCGACGGCGGCCGACAGGTCGGCCGGGTCCTCGACCCGGGTCGCGCCGACGCTCGAGCCGGATCGGTTCGGCTTCACGAACAGCGGGTAGCCCAGGACCGCCGCCCGGTCCACCAGCCTCTGCGCGTGCGCCCGGTTCGCGCGATCGATCACGACGGTGGGCACCGTCGGGATGCCGCTGCCGCCGAGCACCTGCTGGCACCGGAACTTGTCCATCGCGATGGCGCCGGCGAGCACGCCGTTACCCACATACGGGGTGCCGGAGAGCTCGAGCAGCCCCTGCAGAGTCCCGTCCTCGCCGAAGCGGCCGTGCAGCACGGGCAGGACCATGTCGACGCCGGCGAGGTCCGGGAGCCGTCGCCCCTCGACGGGGTTCACGGCTGCGAGGTCGCGGACGCGATCGACGCGGTGCCACCCGCCGTGCCGGTCTGCCCCGAGGAAGACGGGGTCAAAGCGACCGCGGTCGAGGTGCTCCTCGACGCTGCGCGCGGACGAGCAGGACACCTCGTGCTCCGAGTTGGCCCCGCCGAACAGCACGGCCACCGTGGGCCGGGCCGCGCTCACGCGGGCACCCCCACATGTCGGCGCACGACGCGCCGGCCGAGGCCGGTGAGGATCTCGTGCGGCAGCTCGTCGGCCAGCGCAGCCCACTCGCCGACGCCGGGCTCGCCGGCCGCCGGGTCACCGAGCAGTACGGCCTCGTCCCCGAGCTGGACAGGCGCATCGCCCACGTCCACGACGAGCTGATCCATCGACACGGCGCCGACGACCGGCCGGCGGGTGCCGCCCAGCGTCACCGTGCCCCCGGCGGACAGCGCCCGGGGCACGCCGTCCGCGTATCCGGCCGGCAGGAGCGCGAGGGTCGTCGCGCGGGGGGTCACGTAGGCGTGGTCGTAGGAGACGCCGACGCCGGCGCCCACCCGGCGCAGTTGCGTCACGCGGGTCGTCAGCCGGAGCGCGGGCCGCAGCCCGTGCGGCCGACCGGTGACCGTGTCGATGCCGTAGACGCCCGCCCCGCAGCGGGCGAGGTCGAACGCCGCCTGCGGATGCGCGAGGGTGGCGGCGGTGTTGGCGAGGTGCAGCACGGACGGCGCGAGTCCCTCGCCGCGGGCGAGCTCGACAGCCGCGACGAACGCGCGGTGCGGGCGGGCGACGGCACGCCAGCCGGGGGTGCTCGCGGAGCCGAGGTGCGACCACACCCCGGTCACCGTCACCGGGCCGAGGTACTGCACCTGGGCGGCACGCCGGCAGAGCTCCGGCCAGTCCTCCCGCGCACATCCGCCTCGAGCCATGCCCGTGTCCACCTCGAGGTGCACCTCGGCGGGCGTGCCCGTCCTGCGGACTGCGGCGAGCACGGACTCCAGCGTCGGCACGTTCGGGCAGGAAAGCGTGACGCGCGCGGCGACCGCGGCGTCGAGATCCACCCACGGGTCGACGAGCCAGGCCAGGATCGGCGCGGTGATGCCGCCGCGGCGCAGATCCAGCGCCTCGTCGACGGTCGCGACCCCGAGCCACTCGGCGCCCGCCGCCAGCGCGGTCCGCGCCACCGCGATCGCTCCGTGCCCGAAGCCGTCCGCCTTGACGACGGCGAGGAGCGGGGTGCGCGCGTGCCGCCGCAGCACGCGCAGGTTGTGCGTGATGGCCGCGTGGTCGATGCGGGCGACGATGGACGCGTCGGGCTGCACCAGGCGCAGCGGCCCCGGTACGCGTGCGGGACCGGTGTCGGCCGGGCCCGTCCGGCCGAGGAGATCGGGTCGATTCATGCTGCCGACGCTACGGCCGGCGGGGCCCCAGAATCGTCGGCCGCGGGTCGCTGCCGCCTCGTCCTCGCGATGTATCCGTGTGCTATCAAGGAGGGATGGCCGCTCCGTTCACGATCCCTCTGTGGGCGGACATCCTGGCCGTTGCGATCGGCAGCCTCCAGGGCGCCATTTTCGCCGCGGGCTTCCGCGACCGGCGGCTCGACCTGCTCGGGGTCGCGATCATCGGCACCGCGTCCGGGCTCGGCGGCGGGCTCCTGCGCGACGTCTTCGTGAACGTCACGCCCGCGGCGCTCAGCAACAACTGGCTGCTGCTGGCCGCGGTCGGCGCGGCGCTGGCGGGCATGCTGCTCGAGCGGATCTTCGTGCGCCTCGACACCGTCATCACCGTGCTCGACGCGCTGACGATCGGGTTGTTCGGCGCGATCGGGGCGACCAAGGCGCTCGCGCTCGGCATGCCCGAGGTGCCCGCCGTGTTCATCGGCGTGATCTCCGCCGTGGGCGGATCCGTCGTGCGCGACATGCTGCTCAACCTGCCGATCGCGCTCATGCACGTGGGCTCGCTCTACGCGGTCGCCGCGCTGGTCGGCACGGCGACCCTTGTGGTCGCGGTCTCCGTCGGCCTGCCCATCGAGATGGCGGCGACCATCGGCGTCGCGGTCACGACCGTGATCCGGATCCTCGCCGTGCGGTTCGGCTGGAGCCTCCCGGAGCAGCGCGCGCTCGGTCCGCTGCGCTTCCCGGTGCGGCGGCTGCCGCTGTGGCACCTGCCCACCCGCCGCCGCTAGGACGACGGTCGGGCTGGCGCACCGGTACGGTCGCTGAGCCTGCCGAAGCGACGTCCCGTGCGTCGCGTCCCTTGGACAGGCTCAGCGGCCGTGATGCCGCGTCCCTACCCGGTGCTCAGACGGAGGTGACGAGCTCGCGCTCCTGCGCCTCCGCGCGGATCGCGCGGTTGACGGCGGAGACGATGGCCTTCAGCGATGCCGTGGAGATGTCGGCGTCGATGCCGACGCCCCAGAGGCGCTTGCCGTTGACCTGCAGCTCCACGTAGGAGGCTGCGAGGGCGTCGCCGCTCGCGCTGAGAGCGTGCTCCGAGTAGTCGAAGAGCTTCACCTCGACGCCGCGCTGGGCGAGCAGGTGCAGGAACGCGTCGATCGGACCGTTGCCGTCCGCGCGCGCCTCCTCGACCCCGTCGCCGTCGCGCAGCTCGACCTCGAGCGACACGCTGCCGCCCAGGTCGCTCGCGGTGCGCGTGCGGGTGAGCTCGAACCGGCCCCACTTCTCGTCGGCGCGTTCCACGGGGGCGGGCAGGTACTCGTCCTGGAAGATCGCCCAGATCTGCGCGCTCGTGACCTCGCCGCCCTCGGCATCCGTCTTCGCCTGCACGACGCCGGAGAACTCGATCTGCAGCTTGCGGGGAAGGTCGAGAGCGTGGTCCGTCTTCAGCAGGTACGCGACGCCGCCCTTGCCGGACTGCGAGTTCACCCGGATGACCGCCTCGTACGAGTGGCCGAGGTCGCGCGGGTCCACCGGCAGGTAGGGCACCGCCCAGACCATCTCGTCGAGGCTCCTGCCGCTGGCATGCGCGTCCTCGGCCATGCGCTCGAAGCCCTTCTTGATGGCGTCCTGGTGGGACCCGCTGAACGCGGTGTAGACCAGGTCGCCCGCCCACGGGCTGCGCTCCGGCACGGGCAGCTGGTTGCAGTACTCCGCCGTGCGCTTGATCCCGTCCAGGTCGGAGAAGTCGATCTGCGGGTCGATGCCCTGGGTGAACAGGTTGATGCCCAGCGCGACGAGGTCGACGTTTCCGGTGCGCTCGCCATTACCGAACAGGCAGCCCTCGATGCGGTCGGCCCCGGCCAGGTAGCCCAGCTCCGCGGCGGCGATCGCCGTGCCGCGGTCGTTGTGCGGGTGCAGCGACAGCAGCACGTTCTCGCGGTGGTTCAGGTGTCGCGACATCCACTCGATGGAGTCGGCGTAGACGTTGGGCGTCGCCATCTCGACGGTCGCCGGCAGGTTGATGATGACGTTCCGCTCGGGCGTCGGCTCCAGGACCTCGAGCACCTGGTTGCACACGTCGAGGGCGTACTCGAGCTCCGTGCCGGTGTAGCTCTCGGGCGAGTATTCGTAGTAGACGGCCGTCTCGGGGATGGTCTTCTCGAACTCGCGGCACAGCCGGGCGCCCTCGAGGGCGATGTCGATGATGCCCTGCCTGTCCGTGCGGAAGACGACGTCGCGCTGCAGCACGCTCGTCGAGTTGTACAGGTGCACGATGGCCTGCTTGGCGCCGGCGATCGACTCGTACGTGCGGCGGATGAGGTGCTCCCGGGCCTGAGTCAGCACCTGGATGGTGACGTCGTCCGGGATCGCGTCCTCCTCGATGAGGCTGCGGACGAAGTCGAAGTCGGTCTGGCTCGCGCTCGGGAAGCCGACCTCGATCTCCTTGTAGCCCATCCGGACCAGGAGGTCGAACATGATGCGCTTGCGCTCGGGGCTCATCGGATCGATGAGGGCCTGGTTGCCGTCGCGCAGATCGACGGCGCACCAGCGGGGCGCGGTCGTGATGCGCTTCGTCGGCCACGTGCGGTCGGGCAGCTCGACCCGGATCTGCTCGTGGTACGGACGGTACCGGTGGATCGGCATGGACGAGGGGGTCTGTGTGTTCTTCATCATTGCTCCAGCTGGGAGCGAGCCTCTGCTCGCGCTACGGGGTGGTCAGCCGACGACGAACTCCGCGACGAGGGAGGCCTGAGAACTAGGACTCGTCGCGGCAGCTAAGAAGGAGCAGACCGAACAGCACGAGAACAGGGTAGCACCCGCCCCCGCTCCCGCCCCCACGCGGTGCCGGGTGCGGGGTGCCTCAGTGCCGAGTGCCGGGTGGCGGGCGTCTCACGCGCTCCTGCCCAGGCAGGAGGATCCTGCCCAGCTAAAAACTGGGCAGGATCCTTCTGCCTGGGCAGGGACTACGGGTGCGGGTCAGTCGACCGCAAGGGCCGCGACGGGTGACACGGCCGTGGCCCGCCGCGACGGCGCCAGCGCGGCGAGCCCGGCCAGCAGGGCCGCTCCGGCGACCAGGATCGCGAGCAGGCCCCAGGGCATGGTCGGCCAGACGAGTCCCGTGCCCGAGAGGCTGCCGAGCAGGGACTGCGCCGCCGCCCAGCCGTACACGATGCCGAGCGCGAGGCCCAGGCCCACCGACGCGACGCTCATCTGGGCGCTCTCCGCGAGGATCATGCCGCGCACCTGGCGCGCGGTGAAACCGAGCGCGCGCAGCAGGCCGAGCTCCCGCGTGCGCTGGAGCACGCTCAGCGAGAGGTTGTTGACCATGCCCACGGCCGCGATGACCCCGGAGAAGCCGATCAGCGCGCTGAGCACGCCGACCGTGACCGCGAGGACCCCGTCGACGTCCTCGCCGCCGAACTCGCGCAGGAGGATCGTCCGGTAGGTCGCCATGGCCACCGCGAACGTGGTCACGAGGGTCACGCCGATGACGAGGCCGACCGTCGTGCGCGTGCTCCGCTCCGGATACCGGACGGCGTTCGCCGCGGCGAGCGTCGCGGGGGCCGAGCGGCCGAGAGCGCGGCCCACCAGCCGCAGCACGGCGGGCAGGATCCAGTGCGCGCCGAGCACGACGCCCGTGAACGAGCCGACCCCGCCGAAGAAGGCGACGACGATGCCGAACGGGCTCACGAGCCCGAGCAGGATCCCGAGCGCGAGCAGGCTGGCACCGCCGACCAGGAACAGGATCGCGAACACCGTGCGCACGGGGCGCCGCACCGACTCCTCGTGGCTCCGCTCCTGCGCCGCCCCCGTCGCCTGCATCGGGGTCACGGACAGCACAGCCCTCGACCCCACGTGCGAGGCGGTCCACGTCGTCAGCACCACGAGCACGACGGGGAGCAGCACCAGCGGGTCCACCGAGCGGTAGGCGGCCTCCGGCATGACCCCGGATGCCACGCCCCAGGCGAGCGCGGCGTGGCTGACGCCGACCCCCACGATCGCGCCTCCGAGCGCGCCGACGAGTCCGACCACGAGACCCTCGCGGGCCACGTCCCGCCGCAGGGTGCGCGCGCTCGCCCCGACGAGCCGCAGCAGAGCGACGGTGCGGGCACGCCCCGCGATGATCGTGCCGAACGTGTTGGCGGTCACGATGGAGGCGACGTACAGCGCCAGGAGGATGAAGACCATCGCGACGGCCACGAGCGCGGTCTGCGTCTCGCCGCCGCCCTCCTCGTCGCGGTACAGGTCGTTGACGAACCCGGTCGCCTGGATGAGCCCGGCGCCGAACGCCGCGCTCAGCGCCGTGACGAGCAGGCTGGAGACGTGCTCCCGGCCGCGCCGGAGGGAGATGCCGGCACTCACGCGGCCGCCTCCATGCCCAGCATGAAGCGCGAGATGTCCTCGGCGCTGGAGCGAGCCCGGTCGTCGACGACGCTGCCGTCGGCGAGGAAGATCACCCGGTCCGCGGCGCTCGCAGCGAGCGGGTCGTGAGTCACCATTGCGATGCTCTGCCCGTACTCGCGCGCGGCGGTGGCGAGCAGCGCGAGCACCTCGCGGCCGCTCCTCGAGTCCAGGTTGCCGGTCGGTTCGTCCGCGAACACCAGGTGAGGGCGCGTGCCGAGCGCCCGGGCGATGGCCACGCGCTGCTGCTGGCCGCCGGAGAGCTGGTGCGGCCGGTGGCCGAGCCGGGCGGACAGGCCGAGGCTGCCGATCAGATGGTCGATCCAGTCCTGCTCCTCGCGCGTCGGCCGGCGACCGTCCAGCTCGAACGGCAGCAATATGTTGCCGCGCACGTCGAGGGTGGGCACGAGGTTGAAGGACTGGAAGACGAAGCCGACGTGACGGCGGCGCAGGAGGGTGAGGGCGCTGTCGTCGAGCCCGGTGATGTCGGTGTCGCCGAGCCACACCCGGCCCGTCGTCGGGGTGTCGAGGCCCGCCATGATGTGCATGAGGGTCGACTTCCCGGATCCGCTCGGCCCCATGACCGCGGTGAACTCGCCGGCCCGGATGCCGAGGCTGACGGAGTCGAGGGCGGTGACGGTGTTCGAGCCGACGCCGAAGGACTTGGTGACGCTGTCGACGCGGGCGACGAGCCGGGCGCCGGGAGCTGTAGTGTTCATGCCTCAACGCTAGGAAGCGGCCCCGTTTCCCCGCGTCGGCCCGGGGTCTCGCCCCGGTCATCCTGCCGACTGATTCGGCGTGCTACCCGGGGTGGGCCGGCACCGACCCGGGGTGCCGGACCGGCCCGGAACGGGCGCGGACGGAGCGCTAGGCGACGAGGCGGTGCTCGAAGGCGAAGACGACGAGCTGCACCCGGTCACGGAGGCCGAGCTTGGCCAGGATGCGGCTCACGTGAGTCTTCACCGTCGCCTCGCTGAGGAACTCGCTGCCCGCGATCTCCGAGTTGCTGAGTCCGCGTGCGGCGAGCAGGAAGATGTCCCGCTCCCGGGCGGTGAGCGTGCCGAACGCCTCGGGCTGCACGCGCGGCGGCTCGCCCGGGCCGAAGTGCTCGAGCAGCTCCTTGGTCGCCGACGCGGCGATCACGGAGTTGCCCGCATGGACGGTGCGGATCGCGGCGAGCAGGAACTCGGGATCGGCGTCCTTGAGCACGAAGCCGCTCGCGCCGCCCCGGATCGCCCGGGCCGCGCTCTCGTCGAGGTCGAACGTGGTGAGCACGACGATGCGCGGCGGGGTCGTGCCCGCGGCCTCGGCGGCGGCGAGGATGCCCTCCGTCGCGGCGATGCCGTCCATGACCGGCATCCTGATGTCCATGAGGATCACGTCCGGCCGGGCCTCCGCGGCCATCTCCATGCCCTCGACGCCGTTGCCGGCCTCGCCGACGAACTCCAGATCCGGCTGTGACGACACGAGCATGCGGATGCCCGTGCGGAAGAGGGCCTGGTCGTCGACGAGGCCGACACGGATGGCGGGGGGCGGTGTCACGGGGAGAACTCCTGGCTTGAACGGGATCGGGGGGAACGGTCGCGCGACGCGCTCGGCGTCATGCCACCGGACAGGGCGGGCGGCGTGTACGGGTGGGTGCCGCGGGGTACGGCGGGCGCGGGCGCGGACCACCCGGGCGGGGACGGGAGAGGCACGGCGCCGGTCGGCGCGTAGGGCAGGTCGGCGGCGACGACCCAGTCCTCGCCGGACCGGCCGGACTGCAGCACGCCGCCGGCCAGCTGCGCCCGTTCCCGCATCCCGGCGATGCCGTGGCCGGCGCCGACGATGGGCACGGGCGTCGTCGCCGCCTGCACGGGTCGGACCCGGTTGACGACCCGCAGGGCCAACCCGCCGCGGTGCCAGTCCAGCTCCACGCGAGCGGGGAGCGAGCGGTCGCCGTGCCGGAGCGCGTTGGTGAGCGCCTCCTGCACGATGCGGTACACCGCGAGCTGCTGCCCGCCGCCGAGAGCCGCGGGCTCGCCCGTCTCCACGAGGTCGATGGGCAGCCCGGCCGCCCGCACCTGGCCGATCAGCTTGTCGAGGTCGGCGAGCTCGGGGGCGGGCGCCGACCCCTCGCTGTGCCGCAGCTGGGTGAGCAGCACGCGGACCTCGCCCAGCGCCTCGCGCGCCGTGCCGGAGATCGTGCGCAGGGCTTCGTCGACCGCGTCCGGGTCGACGTTCTTGGCGTAGCGGGCGCCGTCCGCCTGCGCGATGACGACGGCGAGGGAGTGCGCGACGATGTCGTGCATGTCCCGGGCGATTCGGTTGCGCTCCTGCTCGATGGCGACGATCTCGAGCGCCCGTTCCTGCTCGACCTCGGCGATGCGTCTGCCGCGCTGACTCTCGACGGCGGCCCGCCGGATGCGCACGAGCTGGCCCGCCGTCCAGGACAGGCCGAGCACCGCCCAGGTGGCGACGAGCACGAACAGGAACCACAGGAGGCTGTCGAACGCCGTCGTCGAGTCGCTGGGGAAGAGCCCACCGAGGCGGTACGCCGTCAGGTAGGAGGCGGACACCAGGCCGCCGACACCGACCGAGGCGAGCCCGAACCAGCGCACGGTCCGGGTGCCGTAGGCCGCGGTGGCGTAGAGGACGGCGAGAATGGCGACGTCGTAGAGATCGGCCGACTGTCCGGCGACCATCTGCGCGAAGGCGCCGAGCCACGCCAGGGCCAGGGAGAGCGCCGGGGAGAGGCGCCGGAACGCGAGCGCGGCTCCGAGGCACAGCACCGCGAACACGACGAGACCGCCGTTCGCGCCCATGATCGCGCTGAAGAACAGGACGAAGAGCGTGGCGAGGATCGCGTCGCTCGCGAGCTGGTACCGCCCGATCCTGCGCATCACTCCCCCACCGTAACCGGCGTCCGAGCCGGGGCGCTCCCCGCGAGACCGGAATCCCTCCCGCGGCCGATCCGGATCATCCTCGCGATGTACTCCGGGCGACGGGGAGTGGGGCCGCCGATTGCCGGCCGCGGATCCGGTTCCCCCGCCGGCCGCGGTACTCGGCCGCCCCGCCGGCTCAGAAGCCGAGGCGCCCCAGCTGCTTCGGGTCGCGCTGCCAGTCGCGGGCAACCTTCACCCGAATGGACAGGAACACCTTCTTGCCCACGAGGGGCTCGATCTGGGCGCGGGCCCGCACGCCGACGTCGCGGAGGCGGCTGCCGTTGTGCCCGATGATAATGCCCTTCTGGCTGTCCCGCTCCACGAACAGGTTCGCGTAGACCTCCACGAGCTCGCGGTCGTCGCGCTCGATGATGTCGTCGATCGTCACGGCGAGGGAGTGCGGCAGCTCCTCGGTGACGCCCTCGAGCGCCGCCTCTCGGATGAACTCGCTGATCCGCGACTCGAGCAGCTCGTCGGTCACCGCGTCGGCGGGATAGAGCGGTGGCGAGACCGGAACGAGCTTCAGCAGCTCGGACACGAGCGTGTCGAGCTGGATGGAGCTCGTGGCGGAGAGCGGCACGATGGCCTCCCACTCGCGCAGCTCCGACACGGCAATGAGCTGCTCGGCCACGGTCCGGCGGGACGCCGCGTCGACCTTGGTGACGATCGCGACCTTCTTGGCCCGCGGGTAGGCGTCGAGCTGCTCGTTGATGAAACGGTCGCCCGGGCCGACCTTCTCGTTGGCGGGAACGCAGAAGCCGATGACATCGACGTCGCCGAGGGTCGACTGGACGAGCGAGTTGAGCCGCTCCCCGAGCAGTGTGCGCGGCCGGTGAATGCCGGGCGTGTCGACGAGGATCAGCTGCCCGTTCTTCTGGTGCAGGATGCCGCGGATGGCGTGCCGCGTCGTCTGCGGTTTCGGGCTGGTGATCGCGACCTTCTGGCCGACAAGAGCGTTCGTCAGCGTCGACTTGCCGACGTTCGGGCGCCCGACGAAGGACACGAAGCCCGCGCGGAACTCGCCGCCAGCACCGCCGACACCGCCGGACGCATCGCCGCCCGCCGCTCCGCCGGGCATGTCGCCGTTCGTGGGTTCAGTCTCAGCCGTCACGTTCCGTGTCCCCTCCATTGCCCGCGTCCGAGAACGCGGCCTGCGCCTCCTGCAGGGCCAGATCCCGCGTCACCAGCACGGTGCTGATGCGTCGGCGCCGGCCCTCGAAGCGGTCCGCCGTGAGCACGAGCCCGGAGACGGTCGCCTCGGAGCCTCGTACGGGCAGCCTACCGAGCGCCTTGGTCAGCAGTCCGCCGACCGAGTCCACGTCGTCGTCGTCCAGCTCGAGGTCGAACAGGTCGCCGAGCTCGTCGACCGGCAGCCGGGCGCTGACCCGGAAGGTTCCGTCGCCGAGGTCCTCGTACTCGTCGACGTCGCGGTCGTACTCGTCCGAGATGTCGCCGACGAGCTCCTCGATCAGGTCCTCGAGCGTCACGAGGCCGGCGATGCCGCCGTACTCGTCCACGACCATGGCGAGGTGGTTCGACTCCTCCTGCATCTGCCGCAGGAGCGCATCCGCCTTCTGCGACTCCGGGACGAACATCGCGGGGCGAGCGAGCTCGCTCACGCGCCGCTCCGTACCGCGGGAGGATCGCTCGTAGATCTGCCGGGCCAGGTCGCGGAGGTACAGCACGCCCTCGATCTCGTCGGAGTCCTTGCCGGTGATGGGGGCCCGGGAGATGCCCTTGCTGAGGAACAGCCCCATGCCGTCGTCGATGCTCGCTGTCGCCTCGATCGTGACCATGTCGGTGCGCGGGATCATGACCTCGCGCACCACGGTCTCGCTGAACTCGAAGATCGAGTGGATCAGCTCGCGGTCGTCCTCCTCGAGCACGTCGAGCTCGGTGGCCTCGTCCACCATGCTGAGGAGCTGCTCCTCGCTGGTGAACGTCGCGGCGGCCTTCGGCCGGCCCGGGGTCACGCGGTTGCCGAGCGCGACGAGCGCGTTGGCGATCGGGCCGATGAACACGCGGAGTCCGTGCACGATCCAGGCGGTGAAGCGCAGCATGCCTCGCGGGTGGAAGCGCCCCACGCTGCGCGGGCTCGCGCCGACGAGCACGAACGACGCGGCCGTCATGGTGAGCGCCGAGAGCAGGAGGGCCAGCCAAACCCGCTCGATCACGGAGGCGAGCGCGAGCGTGACGAGCACCGCCGCGGTCGTCTCCGCGACGATGCGCATGAAGTTCAGGGCGTTGAGGTGCGCGTCCGGTTCGCGGGAGATGGCCTCGAGCGATCGCGGCGTGCGGGATCCCTCGGCCAGCTCGTGCACGTCGGCGCGCGAGAGCGTCGAGATGGCGGCGTCCGCGGCGGCGAACAGGCCACCGAGCGCCACCAGCACGATGGCCAGGGCGAGGAAGAGAGCGAACACGCGCGCCGCCTAGGGGTGGCGCTCGCGCATGGCGTTGCCGATGAGGATGTCGCGCTGGATGGCGAACATCTCCCGCTCCTCGTCCGGCTCGGCGTGGTCGAAGCCGAGCAGGTGCAGGATGCCGTGCGCGGTGAGCAGGAGCATCTCGTCGAGCGGGCTGTGGCCCGCGGTCTCGGCCTGCGCGATGGCGACCTGCGGGCACAGCACGATGTCGCCGAGCAGTCCGGCCGGGGTCGGCTCGTCCTCCGTGCCGGGCCGCAGCTCGTCCATCGGGAAGCTGAGCACGTCGGTGGGTCCGGGCTCGTCCATCCACTGCACGTGCAGCTGCTCCATGGCGCCCTCATCGACGAGCACGATGGCGAGGTCGGCGTCCGGATGCACGTGCATCACGTCGAGGGCGTAGCTCGCGAGCCGCTGCAGCGCCGCCTCGTCGACGGGGACGGCCGACTCGTTGTTGATCTCGATGCTCAATGCGGTCCTATCGGTTCCTGGCGCGGCCGTCGCCGAAGCGTCCGGGATCCTGGGAGCGGCGCTCCGCCCGATTCTGCGGCGGCCGGTAGTCGGTGGGCGTGCGGGCCCCCTCCGGCTCGGTGCGGCGCTCCTCGCGCCGGGCGAACTCCCGCGCCTGGCGCTCGGCGTCGAACTTCGTGTAGGCGTCGACGATGCGACCGACGAGCGTGTGGCGCACGACGTCGTCGCTCGTCATCATCGCGAAGGAGATGTCGTCGATGTCGCGCAGCACGCGGGTGACCAGCTGGAGTCCGCTCGCGCCGGTGGGCAGGTCGACCTGGGTGATGTCGCCGGTGACCACCATCTTCGAGCCGAAGCCGAGGCGGGTGAGGAACATCTTCATCTGCTCGGGTGTGGTGTTCTGCGCCTCGTCGAGCACGACGAACGAGTTGTTGAGCGTGCGACCGCGCATGTAGGCGAGGGGCGCGACCTCGATGGTCGACGACGCCATGAGCTTCGGCACGAGCTCCGGGTCCATCATCTCGTTCAGCGCGTCGTACAGCGGCCGCAGGTACGGGTCGATCTTCTCGGTGAGCGAGCCCGGCAGGTAGCCCAGGCGCTCCCCCGCCTCGACGGCGGGGCGCGTGAGGATGATGCGCTCCACCTCCTTGCGCTGCAGCGCCTGCACGGCCTTCGCCATGGCGAGGTAGGTCTTGCCGGTGCCGGCGGGGCCGATGCCGAAGACGATGGTGTTCTCGTCGATCGAGTCGACGTACTGCTTCTGGCCGAGCGTCTTCGGGCGGATGCTCTTGCCGCGCGTGGTGAGGATGGCCTGGCTCAGCACCTCGGCCGGGTTGGACCGGCTGTCCTCGCCGAGCATGCGGGCGCTCGTGTTCACCTCGGCGGGGCCGAGGTCGTGGCCGTTGCGCACGATCTGCAGCAGCTCCTCGACGAGGCGGCGCGCGGCGTGCACCTGATCCGGCTCCCCGGCGAGCGTGATCTCGTTGCCGCGGACGTGCACCATGGTGCGGGGGAACTGGTTCTCGATCTGCTTCAGCAGCCGGTCCTGGGGGCCGAGCAGTCGCACCATGGCGACGCCGTCGACCTGGATGCGTACCTCGACGGAATCGCCTCCGTCGGCGGGTCCGTTCGTGGGGCGGGTGGTATCAGTGGGCAAGGGTGCCTTCCTCCAGC
Source organism: Planctomonas deserti (assembly GCF_003067705.1). Taxonomy (GTDB): domain Bacteria; phylum Actinomycetota; class Actinomycetes; order Actinomycetales; family Microbacteriaceae; genus Planctomonas; species Planctomonas deserti. The sequence continues at coordinate 297,144 of NZ_QANL01000003.1, read as the reverse complement.
GAGCCCGCGAGGACGTGGGCGTGCACATGGAACACGGTCTGTCCGGCGCTCGCGCCGGTGTTGAAGATGAGTCTGAACTCGCCGTCCGCTCGTTCGGCGGCGATGTGGGAGGCGGCGGTCACCATCTCCGCAAGGAGCGCGGGGTTGCCCGCGGCGAGCTCGACGACGTTCGCGTACCGCTCGGTCTTGGGCACGACGAGCACGTGCACGGGGGCCTGGGGCGCGATGTCCTCGAACGCGAGGAGCGTTTCGGTCTCGTACACGATCGTCGCCGGGATCTCCCGCGCGATGATGCGCGAGAAGATCGACGGCTCGCGTGTGGGTTCGGTCATGGGGTCCAGCTTAATCTTCCGGGGGTTCCCGTGCCGGTCACCATCGGGCCAGGGCGACGTTGAGCACGGCGATGGCGGCGGGGCCGGCCGTCGACGTGCGCAGCACCTCGGGCCCGAGGCGGACCGCCGTCGCTCCGGCGCGCGTCAGCGTCTCGAGCTCCTCCGGCGCGATGCCGCCCTCGGGGCCAACGACCAGCACGATGTCGCGGTCGGGATCGGCCTCTGCATTACGGCCAGCACCGTCGGCGTCGGCGAGACGGAGGTCCGAGATGGCGCTCGTCGCGGTCGGCTCGAGCAGCAGCATCCGCGTGCTTCCGGCGAGCTCGGCGAGCTGCCGCGTCGTCATCAGCTCGCCGACGGTCGGCAGCCAGGGCCGGATGGACTGCTTCGCCGCCTCGCGCACGATGGCGGCCCAGCGCTCGCGACCCTTCGCCACCTTGTGGCCCTGCCAGCGCGAGATCGACCGGGCCGCAGACCACGGCAGCACTCCGTCGACGCCGAGCTCGGTCGCCGCCTGCACGGCGAGCTCGTCCCTGTCCCCCTTGGCGAGCGCCTGGGCGAGCTGGATGCGGGGCGAGCGCGGGGGGACGCGCTCGACGGACTCGACCTGGAGCACGAGCTCGGCCGCGTCGGCGCGCGTCACAATGCCGCGCGCGAGGGTTCCCGCGCCGTCACCCAGCTCCAGGGTCTCCCCCACCCGCACCCGGCTCACCGTGACGGCATGCTTGGCCTCGGCGCCGACGAGCGACACCCAGGCGCCGACGGTCCAGTCCGCTCCTCCGCCCTCGGCGAGGTAGAAATGCGCCACCCGGGGTCAGACGTTCAGGAAGCGGTCGCGCAGCTTGGCGAACAGTCCCTGCTGGAAGTGGCCGAGCGTCGGCTCCGGCTGCCTGTGCCGCTTGGCGAACTGCTTGATCAGGTCGCGCTCCTTGTGGTCGAGCCGGGTCGGGGTCACGACCTGCACACCGATCTTCAGATCGCCCCGGCCGGTGCCGCGCAGCCGGGTGACGCCGCGGGACTTGACGGTGAGGATCTCCGCGCTCTGCACCCCGGGCCGGAGCTCGAGGTCGATGTCGCCGTCCAGACCCGGGACCGTCACCGTGGTGCCGAGGATGGCGTCGGCCATCGACACCTCGAGGGTCGCGAGCAGGTCGTCACCGTTCCGGCTGAACACGTCGTGGTGGCGCACCTTGATCTCGAGGTACAGGTCGCCGTTCGGGCCGCCGGCCTGGCCGACCTCGCCGGAGCCGGGCATCTGCAGGCGCAGACCGGTCTCGACGCCCGCCGGGATGTCGACGGGAACGGTGCGGCGGGCGCGGACGCGACCCTGGCCCTGGCAGGTGGGGCACGGCGACGGGATGACCGTGCCGTAGCCGCGGCAAGTGCCGCAGGGGCTCGAGGTCATGACGTTGCCGAGCAGCGAGCGCACCTGGCGCTGGATCGAGCCGGAGCCGTGGCAGATGTCGCAGGTGACCTCGGACGTGCCCGGCGCGGTGCACGCGCCGTTGCAGGTCTCGCAGAGCACGGCCGTGTCGACCTCGAGGTCGCGGTGGGTGCCGAAGATGACCTCGTCGAGGTCGACCTCGACGCGCAGGAGCGCGTCCTGGCCGCGCTCCCGCCGGGAGCGCGGTCCGCGTCCGCCGCCGCCACCCGCGGCACCGCCGAAGAACGTCTCAAAGATGTCGCCGAAGCCGCCGAAGCCCTGGCCCCCGAAGCCCTGGCCGCCGAACCCGGCCTGCGGGCCGAGGTCGTACTGCTGGCGCTGCTGCGGGTCGGAGAGCACGTCGTAGGCGTGGGTGACGAGCTTGAAGCGCTCGGACGCGTCCGCACCCGGGTTGACGTCGGGGTGCAGCTCTCGGGCAAGCCGGCGGTAGGCCTTCTTGATCTCGTCCTGGGATGCTTCACGGCTCACGCCGAGTACTTCGTAGTGGTCAGCCACTCATGGCCTTTCGTGGAGGGTCGGGTCTCAGTTCTCGCCGAGCAGGCGTGAGAGGTAGCGGGCGACCGCGCGGACGGCGGCCATGTTGTTGGAGTAGTCCATGCGCAGCGGGCCGAGCACGCCCACCCGGGCGAGCGCGCCGCCCGAGGAACTGTAACCACTCGTCAGCACGGAAGTCTCACCCAGGCCGAACTGCGCGTTCTCCCGGCCGATGCGGGCGGCGACGCCGTGCTGATCCGCGGCCATCTCGCCGAACAGGCGCAGCAGGGCCACCTGCTCCTCGATGGCCTCGAGCACCGGGAAGATGCTGCCCGGGAAGTCCTGCTCGGTGCGGGCCAGGTTCGCGGCGCCCGCCATGACGAGGCGCTCCTGGCGGTTCGCGAAGACCTGCTCGATGAGGGTGTCCACGACGGGCGCGACGACGTCGCGGCGGTCGGCGGGGAACGCGGTCGTCATCTCGTCGAGCGCGGTGGCCGCCTGGGCGAGGCCCAGGCCGCCGAGGCTCGCGTTCAGCCGGGCGCGCAGCTCGGCGACGAACTCCTGATCCAGGTCGACGGCCGTCTCGACGACGCGCTGCTCCACGCGTCCGGAGTCGGTGATGAGCACGGTGAGGAGCCGGTTCGGCGCGAGGGGCACGAGCTCGACGTGCCGCACGTGCGAGGTGGACAGCGAGGGGTACTGCACGAGCGCAACCTGGTTGGTCAGCTGGGACAGCAGGCGCACGGTGCGGCTGAGCACGTCGTCGAGGTCGACGGACTGGCCGAGGAAGGTCTCGATCGCCTGGCGCTGGGCGGCGGTCAGCGGTCGCAGGTCGGCGAGCTGGTCGACGAACAGTCGGTAGCCCTTGTCCGTCGGCACGCGACCGGAGGACGTGTGCGGCGCGACGATGAGCTCCTCGTCCTCGAGGAGGGCCATGTCGTTGCGGATGGTCGCCGCCGACACGCCGAAGCCGTACCGCTCGACGATGGACTTGGACCCGACGGGCTCGCGCGAAGCGACGTAGTCCTTCACGATGACGCGGAGCACCTCGAGACTGCGTTCCGAAACCATGAGACACCGCCTCTCTCGTTCGATCCCGGCTTCCTGGTCCGGGTGCCATTCCGGCGATTGGCACTCGCCGGACCGGACTGCCAATTGTACCGCCCGCTCATGGGAGCGGGACGCATTGCACTCGGCGGAGAGCGAACGATACTTTGTGAACTGGTGCGAGACGCGCCCCGCCCTCCTGGCCCGTCAGGCCGTCGGCGGCTCTTCGGGCTCCGTTGGAGGACGACCATGACCGATCCGAACCCCCCTCAGTACTCCATGCAGCCCGCCCCGCCCCTCAGCCCCGCGGAGGACCGGCAGTGGGCCTCGCTCGCTCACTTCGGCGGCATCCTCGGCTGGCTGCCGCCGCTCATCCTCTGGCTCATCTTCAAGGACCGCGGCCGCCTGACGAACCAGGAGGGCAAGGAGTCCCTGAACTTCCAGATCACGGTCTCCCTGGCGGTGATCGCCCTCTACGTCGTGGGCGCCGTCCTCATGATCATCCTCATCGGTGGCCTCTTCTTCGCGCTCGCCTGGGCGGTGCAGATCGCCGGCGTCGTGTTTGCCATCATCGCGGGCGTCAAGGTCAACGCCGGCGGCTCGTACCGCTATCCGGTGGCGTTCCGCTTCATCAAGTAGCTGCGCGGGAGCGGCCGCTGCGCCCGTACGGTTTCTGAGCCTGTCGACGGGACGTTTCTTCGACGAGCGCGCCGATCGCGACCTAGTCCAGGAGCCGGCGGACCACCGCGTCGGCGAGGAGCCGGCCCTGCAGGGTGAGGACGATGGAGCCGCGCAGCGCGGCGGCCGGCTCGACCAGCCCGTCCGCGATGAGGCCGGCGACGGCGGTGCGGGCTGCCGCGGGCAGCGATGCGGTCCGCAGGCCCCCGCGCACCCGGGTCGCGAGCAGCACACGCTCCACCTCGCGCGTCTCCGCGTCGAGCGTCTCCCGCCCGGCCGCGGGCGACACGCCCGCGTGCATCCGGTCGGCGTAGGCCGCGGGGTGCTTGACGTTCCACCAGCGGACCCCGCCGACGTGGCTGTGCGCGCCGGGGCCGACGCCCCACCAGTCGTGTCCCTGCCAGTAGGCGAGGTTGTGCCGTGACACCCGACCGTCCCTGGCCCAGTTGCTGACCTCGTACCACTCGTACCCGGCGCTGCCGAGCAGCGCGTCCGCGAGCTCGTACATGTCGGCCTGCAGGTCCTCGTCGGGCTCGGCGACCTCGCCGCGCTTGATCTGCCGGGCCATCTTGGTGCCCGGCTCGACGATGAGCGAGTAGGCGGAGACGTGGTCGGGCTCCTGGGCGACCGCCTGCTCGAGCGAGGCGCGCCAGTCCTCGAGCGACTCCCCCGGCGTGCCGTAGATGAGGTCGAGACTCACCTGCAGGCCGGCCTCGCGGGCCCAGCGCACGACGTGCGGGATGCGGTCGGGGTCGTGAGTGCGCTCGAGGGTGGCCAGCACGTGCGGCACGGCCGACTGCATGCCGAAGGAGACGCGGGTGAAGCCGGCCTCGGCGAGTCGCCCGAGGTACGCGGCGTCGACGGAGTCCGGGTTCGCCTCGGTCGTGACCTCGGCGCCCGGCTCGAGGCCGAAGGTGTCGCGCACGGCGCCGAGCATGCGCGCGAGGTCGTCCGCGGGCAGGAGGGTCGGCGTGCCGCCGCCGAAGAAAACCGTGCTTGCCGGGCGCCGGGGAGCACCGGACGCCCCGAGCACACCGCCGGCCAGCGCGACCTCCGCGACGGCCTCGCTCGCGTAGTCGGACTGCTTCACGCCGCGGACCTCGGCGGCGGTGTAGGTGTTGAAGTCGCAGTATCCGCAGCGCACGCGGCAGAACGGGACGTGCAGGTAGACCCCGAGGTTCCGGGCGTCGGCGCCGTCCGCGACCGACGACGGCAGGAGACCGTCGAGCGGGGCGGGATCCGCGATGGGCAGTGCGCTGGGCATTGCCTCATTCTCCCACCGGTGGCTGCGAGCTCGGAACCGTGTGCCCGGCCGCCGCTAGCTCCTCGCCGCGGCGCGCAGCACGCGGAGGTAGTGCGCCGCGCCCAGACGCTGGGCGACGCGGAGTGCCGGGGACGCGACGCGGGAGTACCACCTGCCCGGGCGGGAGAACTGCCGGAGCGTGAACCACACCTCCCCGGTGCCGGTGCGCTCGACGACGAAGCTCTCCTCGCCGCTGATCGGATTGCCGGTCAGCGTGCCGTAGGCGAAGCCGACCCGGTCGGGCTCCTCGGTCAGGGACACGACCCGCGCGGGTGCCCGGAGCGCGAACGGGCCGAGCGGCATCAGCAGCACGATGCTCGTGCCGAGGGTGAGGGCGGGCGTGCCGTCGTCCCCCACGATCCCGCTGGGCGCGCCGGTGCCCTGACGGATGTCGGTCACCCGCAGTCCGCTGCCGCGCTGCACGCCCCATGTCAGCAGCGAGGTGACCGCGCGGCGGAAGCACTCGTCGCCGGCGCCGATGCGGCCTCGGTGCTCGGACGACCGGTAGCCGCGCGGCGGGTTGCCGAGCAGGTCGGGGGCCGACGTGCCGCCGACGGGCGCGTAGTTGAGCGGCCCGGGCTCGTGCGCGCGCCGCCCCACGGGCTACTTCTTCTCTTTGGTCTCGGTGTCACCGGAGAGCGCGGCGATGAACGCCTCCTGGGGCACCTCGACGCGGCCGACCATCTTCATGCGCTTCTTGCCCTCCTTCTGCTTCTCCAGCAGCTTCCGCTTGCGCGTGATGTCGCCGCCGTAGCACTTGGCGAGCACGTCCTTGCGCATGGCGCGGATGGACTCGCGGGCGATGATCCGCGCGCCGATCGCGGCCTGGATGGGCACCTCGAACTGCTGCCGCGGGATCAGCTTGCGGAGCCGCTCGGTCATCAGGGTGCCGTAGGCGTAGGCCTTGTCGCGGTGGACGATCGCGCTGAACGCGTCCACCTGCTCGCCCTGCAGCAGGATGTCGACCTTCACGAGGTCGGCCTCCTGCTCGCCGACGGGCTCGTAGTCGAGCGAGGCGTAGCCCTGGGTGCGGCTCTTCAGCTGGTCGAAGAAGTCGAACACGATCTCGCCGAGCGGCATCGTGTACTTGATCTCGACCCGGTCCTCGCCGAGGTACTCCATGCCGATGAGGCTGCCACGGCGCCCCTGGCAGAGCTCCATCACGGTGCCGACGTAGTCCTTGGGGGTGAGGATCGCGGCGCGGACGATCGGCTCGCTCACGCTCGAGATCTTGCCGCCGGGGAACTCGCTCGGGTTGGTGACCGTCGTGCGCTTCTTGTCCTCGGTGGTGACCTCGTAGATGACGGAGGGCGCGGTGGCGATGAGATCGAGGTTGAACTCGCGCTCCAGCCGCTCCGTGATGATCTCGAGGTGCAGCAGGCCGAGGAAGCCGCAGCGGAAGCCGAACCCGAGCGCGACGGAGGTCTCGGGCTCGTAGACGAGGGCGGCGTCGCTCAGCTTGAGCTTGTCGAGCGCCTCGCGCAGCACCGGGTAGTCGGAGCCGTCGATCGGGTAGAGCCCGGAGAACACCATGGGCTTCGGCTCGGAGTAGCCCTTGAGCGCGACGGTGGCGGGCTTCGCGGAGCTGGTGACGGTGTCACCGACCTTTGACAGGCGCACGTCCTTCACGCCCGTAATGAGGTAGCCGACCTCGCCGACGCCGAGGCCCTGGGAGGCGACGGGCTCGGGCGAGCTCACGCCGATCTCGAGCAGCTCGTGGGTGCTCTTCGTGCTCATCATCATGACCTTCTCGCGGGGCGAGAATGCGCCGTCGATCATGCGCACGTACGTGACGACGCCGCGGTAGGCGTCGTAGACGGAGTCGAAGATCATGGCGCGGGCGGGCGCGTTCGCGTCGCCGACGGGGGCCGGGATGAGCTCGGTGATGCGGTCGAGGAGCTGCTCGACGCCCTCGCCGGTCTTGCCGGACACCCGCAGCACGTCCTCGGGCCGGCCGCCGATCAGGCTCGCGAGCTCCTTGGCGTACTTCTCGGGGTCCGCGGCGGGGAGGTCGATCTTGTTCAGCACCGGGATGATCGTCAGGTCGTTGTCGAGCGCGAGGTAGAGGTTCGCGAGTGTCTGGGCCTCGATGCCCTGGGCCGCGTCGACGAGCAGGATGGCGCCCTCGCAGGCGGCGAGCGAGCGGCTGACCTCGTAGGTGAAGTCGACGTGCCCGGGGGTGTCGATCATGTTGAGCACGACGGGCGCGCCGTCGAGGCTCCACGGCATGCGGACGGCCTGGCTCTTGATCGTGATGCCGCGCTCGCGCTCGATGTCCATGCGGTCGAGGTACTGGGCCCGCATCGACCGCTCGTCGACCACGCCGGTGATCTGCAGCATCCGGTCGGCCAACGTCGACTTGCCGTGGTCGATGTGGGCGATGATGCAGAAGTTCCGGATGGCCGAGGGGTCGGTGGAGGCCGGCTGCAGGACCGTGGTTGCGCGAGGTGACATCGTGCGGCAATTCTCCCATGCTTCCGGCGCCCTTCCGGGCCAGCCCTGCGTGGGTCCCCCGGGACGGGCGGTGTGCGGTCCCTCGGGGTGTCGAGAGCGGGCTGAAACACACGGTCCCCGAGCCTGCCGAAGGGACGGGACCGGGCCCCCGAGGCACGGAGCGTCGCTTCGACAAGCTCAGCGACCGTGGCTCAGCGACCGTGGGCCGGTTCGGCGAGCGGGGTCAGCGGCGCACGATGTCCCGGATCGCCGGCTCCAGCCGCGGGTGGCGGAAGACGTAGCCCGCCTCGGTCAGCCGCTCGGGCAGCACCCACCGGCTCTTGAGCACCAGTTCGGACTCCGAGCGCAGCACGAACATGCCGAGCTCGAGCATCCAGCGGAAGGCGGGCAGGCCCACCGGACGCCGGGTGACCCGCCGCAGGATCGCCATCAGCGTGCGGTTGTCCTCCGGGTTCGGGGCCGACACGTTGACCGGCCCCTCGAGCTCCGGGTGGTCACGGACGAACCGCACGATCCCGAGCACGTCCTCGATGTGCACCCAGCTGAAGCGCTGGCGGCCGCGCGTCGGCGCGTACCGGTGGAAGGTGCCGGCCCGGCGACGGGCTCGCGTCGCGAACCAGGGACCGTCGAGCTGCGGGCCGCCGAGTCCGAACCGGGCCAGGGCGAGCAACGGCGTCAGGGCGGATCCGTTGCCGAGCACGATCGCCATCCGCAGCGCGACCCGCCGGGTGCCGGGCAGCTCGGGCTCGAAGAACGCGCGCTCCCAGCGGCGGGCGACCTCCACGGAGAAGCCGTCGCCGATCTCCCCGGTCGACTCCGTCATCGGGCGGTCGTCGGCGTGGCGGTAGATGGTCGCGGTGCTCGAGTTGATCCACAGTGCGGGCGGCGTCTCGCAGGCGGCGATCGCCTCCGCCAGTTCCCGCGTCGTCTCGAGCCGGGAGCGGAGGATCTCCGCTCGATTCCGGGCCGTGTACCGGCAGTTGACGCTCTTCCCGGCGAGATTCACGACGAGATCGACCCCGTCGAGCAGCCGGCGGATGCCCTCGGGGTCGCCCCAGCGCGCGTCCGGACCGGAGCGGCCGATGGCGAGCACCCGGTATCCCTCGGCCTCGAACTCCCGGCGCAGGTAGGAGCCGAGGAAGCCCGACGCGCCCGCCAGGACGACGCGACGCGCGGATGCCCCCGCGGACGCGCCGAGCTCGGCCGCGCTCACCGGGGCCTCAGCCGGATCAGCGGTACTCGGATCGTCGGCGTCGGTCACAGCCGGCCCTCGGCGGGCTCGGACGTGACGGTCGCCGAGGCGAATCGGCTCGAGCGCTCTACCACGGCGCCGTGGCCGTTCTCCCAGCGGTAGACCTCCGCCCCGTCGATGAAGACGAGCTCGGCGCGCGAGTTCACGTCGAGCGGGTCGCCGGACCAGATCACGACGTCGGCATCGAGGCCCTCACGCAGGGCGCCGACCCGGTCGTCGAGGCGCAGGAAGGATGCCGGGTTCACCGTGATCGCCTCGAGCGCCGTCTGGCGCGGCAGGCCCTCCTTCACGGCGAAGGACGCCTGGTGCACGAGGAAGTTGATGGGCACGACGGGCGCATCGGTCGTGATGGCGACGCGCACGCCGGCCGCGGCCATGGCCACGAGGTTCGGGATGCCGCGGTCGCGCAGCTCGACCTTCGAGCGCGAGGTGAACATGGGTCCGTAGATCACCGGGACGTCGCGCTCGGCCAGAACGTCGGCCAGCTTGTGGCCCTCCGTGCCGTGATTGATCACGAGCCGGTAGCCGAACTCGTCCGCGAGGCGCAGGGCCGTGGCGATGTCATCGTGACGGTGCGTGTGCTGGTCCCAGGCGAGCTCGCCCTCGAGCACCCGGACGAGCGTCTCCTTGGTCAGGTCGCGGGTGAAGGGCTTGCTCTCGGCGGCGGCGTGATCCCGGGCCGCGCGGTAGTCCTGGGCGGCGACGAATGCCTCGCGGAGAACGAGCGCGACGCCGAGGCGGGTGCTCGGCGTCTGCTTCTTCTCGCCGTACACGCGCTTCGGGTTCTCGCCCAGGGCCGACTTGACGCTCACCGCGTCGCTGATCACCTGCTCGTCGATGGTGCGGCCACCCCAGGTCTTGATGGCGACCGTCTGGCCGCCGATGGGGTTACCGGAGCCCGGCTTCACCACGATGGAGGTGATGCCGCCGGACAGGGCGTCGCGGAACCCCTCGTCGTCGATGTCGATCGCGTCGATCGCCCGCACGGCGGCCGTGTTGGGGTTGGTCATCTCGTTCGTGTCGTTGCCGGCGGGGCCGTTGGCCTCCTCGTGGATGCCCACGTGGCCGTGCGCCTCGACGAAGCCGGGCAGCACCCACCTTCCCGCCGCGTCGACGACCCGCGCACCCCCCGGGATCGTCACATCGGTGCCGACGGCGAGGATCCTGCCGTTCTCGAACAGCACGGTGCCGTGCTCGAGCGGAGGACCGGCGACCGGCACGACGGTTCCATGGATGATGGCGGTGAGCGGCGAGGATTTCGTCATCCCTCGAGCGTACGACCGGCTGCCCGCCCGCTCGCGCATGCCCAGCTACCGCTCGCGCATGCCCGCCGCCCGCTTGCGCGCGACACCGCCACGCGGGGAAGGGCCCCCGCCTGGTGACGGGGGCCCTTCGTTGCTCTCGCGGCGACTACAGGAACGCGACGAACGGGAGTGCCGCCAGCGCGGCCACGCCGCCGACGATCAGGGCGACGAGCCAGCCGAAGGCCATGACGAAGCCGAGCACGATGCCCCACGTCGCCCAGGTGCGGCCGCCGGGCTCGCGGTTGCGCGCCATGAAGCCCAGCACGATGGCCGCGACGGGCACGAGCACCGTGGGGCTCAGCACGACGGATGCGACGCCCAGCCAGAAGCTCACGTAGCTGAGCATTTTCTCGCCGAAGGGGGTGGGGTAGCTGCCGGGTCGCGGCTGCGGGGCGGTGTAGCCGGACTGCCCGTAACCGCCCTGCTGGTAGCCGGCGCCGGTGTAGTCGGACTGCGGGTAGCCGGTCTGCGGGTAGCCGGTCTGCCCGTAGCCCGGCTGGCCGTACCCGGACTCGGTGTAGCTGGACTGCGAGGACACCGGCTCGCCGGTGCGCTGGGAGGAGGCCTGGTCAGAGGAGGCGTCGTTGGGGCTGTAGGGGGAGGCTGTCGAGGTCATGACTACAGGCTAGGAATCGCGGGGGGCCGGGACCATGGGGCTATCCCCCGTCGGATGGGCGGGCGGGTCCCCGGATTACTCTTCGGGTCCTGTCGACCGCCGTCGGACATCCCCGCCACGACCGGATGGAACGGTCAGCGTGCGACCGCGTCCACCGCGGCCGGCACCGGCAGCCGGGAGAGCCCCGCGCGCAGGGTCTCGACGTCCGCCGCGAGGCAGATCCGGATCCACCCCTCGCCCGACCTCCCGAAGGCGCGGCCGGGCGCGACCGCCACCCGCTCGGTCAGCAGCAGGCGCTCCGCCCACGCCGACACGTCGCCGTTCGTGGCGTGGGACATGTCGATCCACAGGTAGAAGGCACCGAGCGGCTCCAGGTAGCGGATGCCCCGGTCGTCGAGCATCCGCGTGGCGAGGCGCAGGTTCTCCTCGTAGTGGCCCCTCGCCTCGGCGACGTGGGTCTGGTCGCCCTCGATCGCGGCGACGCCGGCGTACTGAGCCGGGGTGTTCACGCAGCTGATCGCCGCCTCCTGGGCGCTGCGCATGATCGGCGCGAGGCCCGGCGGGGTGACGAGGTAGCCGACCCGGGCGCCGGTGAGCGCGTACGTCTTGGACAGGGAGAAGACGCTGAAGACGCGGTCGTCGGCGTCCAGCGTGCCGACGCTGACGTGCTCGGCCGAGCCGTAGGTGAAGTACTCGTAGACCTCGTCGCTGATGATCCAGAGGTCGTGCCTCCGGGCGAGGTTCACGAGCGACTGGAGCACCTCCCGCGGGAACACGGTGCCGAGCGGGTTCGACGGCGAGTTGATGAGCAGCACCCGCGTGCGCGGAGTGATGAGCCGCTCGAGCTCGTCGAGGTCGGGAAGGAAGCCGCCCTCCGGCCGCAGCGGGTAGTAGACCGGCTCGGCCTGCAGCATCCGGGCGTTCATGGTGAATGTGGGGAAGCCGGGGTCGGGCAGCAGGATCTCGTCGCCCGCCCCGAGGGTCAGGCTCATGGCCTGGTAGAGGGCCTGCGACGCGCCGATGGTCACCCAGACCTGCTCGCGGTCCACGACGAGCCCGTTGACCCGTGCGAGCTTCTTCACGATGGCCGCGCGGAGCGGCGCGATGCCGCCGTTCGGGCCGTAGTTGGTCTCGTCGGCGGCCCACGCGTCGATGGCGGCGCGGGTGATGTGCGGCGCGACGGGCACGTCGGGCTCCCCCACGCTGAGCGCGATCACGTCGTCGAGCTCGAACGACAGCTCCAGGATGCGGCGGATGCCCGACGGGGGCACGGAGGCGATGTGCGAGGCGAGTTCCGGCATGAGAACCACAGGGTATCCGACCGGCTCTCTTGGCTACGATCGGGGGATGCCCGCCCCGGTCGTCCTCGTGCACGGCCTGCGCACGTCCGCGACCATGTGGCGATACCAGGTGGAGCGACTCACGGCCCTCGGGATCCCCGTGCGCACCGTCGAGCTGCCGGGACACGGCACCCGCATCGGGGAGCGCTTCACACTCGAGGGGGCGCTCGCCGCCATCGACGATGCGGTCCGCGAGGCCGCCGACGCGCAGGGAGCGCCGGCGTTCCTGGTCGGCTTCTCCCTCGGCGGCTACCTCTCCCTCCGCTATGCGGGCGCGGCCCACGCGCGGCCCCCGATCCGCGGCCTCCTCGCCGCCAGCTGCGGCACGTCGCCCGCCGTCGCCGTACTGGAGCCCTACCGGCTCGCCGCCAACCTCATCCATCGTCTGCCGGACCGCGGCGCCAGGCTCAACGAGTTCTTCGTGCGCGCCTTCATCCCCCGGCCGGGCGCGGACGACGTGCTCGCGGGTGGCGCGGCGCTCGACGTGATGGACGACGTGCTCCGGGCGCTGCGCGGGCTGGCGCCGACGACCAGCGTGCGCAGGATCACGGTGCCGATCTGGTTCGTGAACGGACAGTTCGACCACTTCCGCCTGCAGGAGCGTCGCTTCGTCCGCGCGGCCCGAGATGCCCGCCTCGTCCACATCCCGGGGGCGAACCACATGGTGAGCGTCACCCGCCCGGTCGAGTTCACCGACGTGCTCCTCCGCGCGCTCGCAAACACCGGGGGCGCCGTGCCGCCGCGGCCGAGCGCGCCGCAGGGACACCCGTGAGCGCGCTGATGCCGGGAGCGCGTGACCGTGATGGCGTGATGCCGTGAGGGCGTGAATGCCGACGCTCTGATGCCCTGACGCTGTGGCGCCCTGACCGACGAGGCCGATCCCCACCAGCCGCTCTGATCACACCAGCCGCCCTTGATCCCCGAACCCCCGATGCCCGAGGAGCCTCCCCGATGCCGATCCCGCCCTTCATCGTCGCCCTGCGCGAGCACATCGGTCATGCCCCGCTCTGGCTGCTGGGCACGACCGCGGTGATTCTGAACGAGGACGCGGATCGCGTGCTGCTCGCCCGGCGGGCGGACACCGGGCGGTGGGCGCCGATCAGCGGCATCGTCGAACCCGGCGAGCATCCGGGCTCGACCGCGCGGCGGGAGGCGCTGGAGGAGGCGAGCGTGCACGTCGAGGTGGAGCGCCTCGTCGAGGTGACCGTGACGGACCAGTACGAGTACCCGAACGGCGATCGTGCCCAGTACCTGAACCACACCTTCCGCTGCCGCTACCTCTCGGGCGAGCCGCGCGTCGGCGACGACGAGAACCTCGAGGTCGCCTGGTTCGACGTGCACGATCTGCCCGTCATGAACGAGGAGGGCCGCGCCCGCATCCGGGTCGCCCTGCTCGACGAGCCGGAGACCCGCTTCGTCTCCTGACGCCGCTCCCGCGTGTCCCGGTGCGCGATTGCCCGTTTCTTCCGCCGGCTGGTAATGTTGTTGGTTGGCTTGCGTGTGGATGTGTACATCCCACGATCTCGCCGCGAGGCGCCCTCTCTCGCTGAGCGGCACAGGTACTTACCCATTCACACGAACGAAAGACGATATTCACGTGGCAAACATCAAGTCGCAGATCAAGCGCATCAACACCAACAAGAAGGCTCAGGAGCGCAACAAGGCGGTCAAGAGCCAGCTGAAGACGGTCGTCCGCTCCACGCGCGAGGCCATCGCCGCCGGTGACGCCGACAAGGCCGCCAAGGCTCTCGCCCTCGCCGGCAAGCGTCTGGACAAGGCTGTCAGCAAGGGTGTCATCCACAAGAACCAGGCCGCGAACCGCAAGTCGGCCCTCGCGAAGCAGGTCGGCGCGCTCACCAAGTAGTCCGGCTCGACCGGGGCCCCGTGCCCCCGGCGAACAGAAGAAGGCCCCGCTTCGGCGGGGCCTTCTGCTTTGCGGGCGGGCTGGTCGTCAGCGACCGCGCGTCGGGCGGATGCGCCGCGTCCGGCGAGAGCACGGCGTGCTGCAGGTGCCTCGCTCAGTCGGGGGCGCCGCGCCGGGCGATGACGCTCACCATGCGCTCCAGCGCGTACACCGGATCGCGGCCCGCGCCCTTGACGCTGGCGTCCGTCTCGGCGAGAACCTCGATCGCGCGGCCGATGCCCTCGTCGCTCCACCCCGCGAGGTCGCGGCGCGCGCGGTCGACCTGCCACGGGGCCAGGCCGAGCGAGGACGCGATCTGGTTCGCGCCGCCGCGAGCGCCCGAGACCCGGGCCATCGTGCGCATCTTGGTGGCGAACGCGGCGACGACGGGAACGGGGTCCGCCCCGGTCGCGAGCGCGTGCCGCAGCAGGATGAGGGCCTCGCCCATCCTGCCGGCGAGGGCCGCATCCGCGACCTTGAACGCGTTGGTCTCGACGCGCCCGCCGTAGTACTTGTCGACGGTCGCCTCGGTGATCTCGGCGGCGGAGTCGGAGATCAGCTGCTGGCAGGCGGAGGCGAGCTCGCTGAGGTCGTCCTGGAAGGCCGCGACGACGGCGCGCAGCGCGCTCGGCGTGATCTTCCGCCTGGCCGTGCGGAACTCGGCGACGGCGAAGTCGAACTTCTCGCTGTCCTTCTTGAGCTCGGTGCACACGACCTCGATGCCACCGCCCGCTCCGCCGCGGATCGCGTCGAGCAGCTTCTTGCCCCGGACCCCGCCGTTGTGCCGGAGGATCACGTAGGTGTCCTCCGCCGGCGCCGCGACGTAGGCCAGCGCCTCGGTGAGGAAGACGTCGTTGCACTTCTCGACGTTCGTGATGCGCAGGAGCCGCGGCTCGCCGAACAGCGACGGGCTCGCGAGCGTCAGCAGCTCGCCGGGCGCGTAGTCGTCCGCGCGGATGTCGCTGACCTCGAGGCTGGGGTCCTCGGTCTTCAGGATGTCGCGCAGCTGCCGCATGGCGCGGTCCGCGAGGAAGGCCTCCGTGCCGGACACCAGCACCACGGGTGCGGGGCGCACCTGATCCCAGGGCAGCTGCGGGATGGCGACGGCCGACTTCGATGACGTTCTCGCTGCCACTGCTCTCCCGTTCCCTCGCACCGCCACCCGACGTTCCCGGGTCGACCGCACCTCCAAGGGTGCCATGCCCCACCGACCCTCCCGCACCGCGCCCGAGGCTCGGCGCCGGTCACGTCCCTTCGACGGGCTCAGGGACCGTGGAAGCGGCTCCCGCGGGCCGGGAATGGTGCCGAGACGCGAGGACCGTGAGCACACGGTCGCTGAGCCTGTCGAAGCGACGCGAGGTGAGCTCCCGTCCCTTCGACAGGCTCAGGGACCGTAGAAGGCTCAGGGAGCGAGGGGGGGCTCAGGGAGCGAGCGTAGAAGTCTCAGGGACCGTAACAAGCGCAGGGACCGCGGGGCTCAGGGAGCGTGGGAGTCCGGGCGCTCGGACCAGACTCGGATGGTGCCCGGGTCGGGGCCGGGGGCGAGGACGGTGAGGCCGCCGCGGTCGGTGCGGAGGACCGCGGTGCCCGCCGAACGCAGGATCGACAGGACCGAGTCGGTCGGGTGCCCGTACGTGTTGTCGGCACCGACCGAGATAATGCCGGCCGTCGCCCTCACGCGGTCGTACAGCCGGGCGCTCTGGTCGGCGGAGCCGTGGTGCGCGACCTTGACGACGTCGACCGGCTCCGGCGAGGCGGTCCGGAGGACGGCGTTCTGCGACTCCTCGCCTAGGTCGCCGAGAAGCAGACCGCTGAGGCAGCCGGTCGAGCAGCGCGCGGGCGCCTCGCACCGCATCGTCACGCTGCCCTCGTTGCCGGTGAGCGTGCGCTCCCCACGGTCGCGCGGCCAGAGCACGGTCCAGTCCAGCGAGCCGAGCCGGCCGAAGAGCCCCGCGGTCGCGACCGTCACATCCGCGCCGTGCGAGCGCAGCCGGTCGACGAGCCGCTTGTCCTCCCGGTTCTCCGTCGGCCCCACCAGCGCGGTGCTCACGCGCCCGAGCACGGCCGCCGCTCCCCCGACGTGGTCGAGGTCGTAGTGGGTGAGCACCAGCAGATCGATGCGGCCGATGCCGAGTCGCCTCAGGCAGGCTTCGAGGGGGTCCGGCTCCGGCCCGACGTCCACCAGGGCGACCTGGGAGCCGGACCGCACCAGGAGGGCGTCGCCCTGACCGACGTCGCAGGCGGCGTACTGCCAGTCGGGCGGCAGGCTGAGCCGGTCGCGCAGGCTCGACCCGGCCAGCGTGCCGACGTAGGCGCCGACCGCCACGACGGTGGAGGCCGCGCACAGCCGACGCACGCGGCGATGCTCGCGGCTCCCGTCGCCCAGCACGGCGACGAGGACCAGCACCGTGACCACGGCGAGCAGCAGAGCGCCGGCACCCCCGTCGAGCCAGGGCACCCGCGCCTCGGGCAGGCGCGAGATCGTGACCGCGACCGCAGAGATCCAGGCGGCCGGCGCCCAGGCCACCGACATCGCGGCCATCGCCACCGGCGGCGCGACCGGCAGGAGCGCGATGGCCAGCATCCCGACGATGGTCGCCACGGGCACGGCCGGCGCCGCGAGGATGTTCGCCGGCACGCCGTACAGGGGCAGGGTCGGGGCGAGCAGGATCAGCACGGGCTGGCACGCCGCCTGTGCCGCGATCGGCAGGGCGACGATCGCGGCGACCGGGGTGGGCAGCACCCGGCCGACGGATCGCGTGAGCGGGCCGGAGAGCACGAGGAGCCCCGCGGTGGCCAGGGCCGAGAGCGCGAAGCCGTAGCTGCGCGCCAGCCAGGGGTCGATGGTCAGCAGCACGATCACCGCGAGGGCCAGGGAGGGCACGCCGTGCAGGGGCCGCCCGGACGCGACGGCAGCCAGGGCGATGCTCGCCATAACGGCGGCGCGGAGCACACTCGGCTCCGGCGTCACGAGCACGACGAAGCCGGCCAGCGCGACGAGGCCGGTCGCGATCCGGACACCGCGGCGGCAGCCCAGCGCGGACGTGACGGCGAGCACGGCCCCGATCACGATCGCGCAGTTCGCCCCGGACACAGCCGTGAGGTGGGTGAGCGAGCTCTGCTTGAGGGCAGCATCCAGCCGCTCGTCCACGGCGGCGGTGTCGCCCACCACGAGACCAGGGAGCAGGTTCCCGCCGTCGCCCGGCAGGCGCTCGGCGGCGGACGAGAAGTCCGCGCGGAGCCGCGACGCCCAGTCGAGCCACCACGGCGGTCCCTCCACCACCTCGGCCCGTCCGCGCACGAACACGAGTAGCGACACGTCGTCCTCCGGTGCGGTGCCTCTCACCGTTCCGTGGACCCTCAGGACCGTGCCGATGGGTGGCGCCACTGTCGATGCCGCCGTCGCCTTCGCGCGGCCCGACCGCGGAGCGTCGCCTCTCCCGGCGGAGCCGAGGAGCCCGCCGGAGGAGAAGAGCAGCACGGGCACGGCCATCGACGCCACGGAGGGGCCCGGTTGGGCGGGGCGGACGGGCGCGGTCGCGAGGAAGGTCGCCCGCGTGCGCTCGCGGGCCATCAGCTCGCCCGAGAGGGATGCGCCCGTGCCGGCGTGGGGCGGACCGTCGATCCGCACGGTCAGCGCCACCGCTCCCCCGGCCTCGATCGCCTCCCGCACCGGTGGCGGACGCCGGGCGGCACCGTGCGCGACGACGGACGTGGCCGTCAGGGCGGCGACCAGCACCACGAGGCACACGATCATCCACCAGTGCCGCATCAGGGGACCGCCCGGCGCGACGAGGACCACGACGACCGCCAGCAGGATCGCAAGGAGCCACAGCCCGACGGCGGTGCCCATCCTCAGGTCGGGCGCCGCCACGAGCAGAAACGCCGTGGCCCACCCGGCCACCGCCGGAATGGCGAGCCGCAGCAGGATCACACCCTCACCCGCTCCCGCAGTCCCTCGAAGGTCCGGTCCCCTATGCCCGGTACCTCGAGCAGGTCCTCCGGCTCGCTGAACCCACCGTTCGCGCTGCGCCAATCGAGGATCCGCTGCGCCAGCCCCGGACCGATCCGAGGCAGCGTGTCCAGGTCGCCCAGGGTCGCCGTGTTGAGGTCCACCACGGCGGGTGGCGCCCCCGTGGCGGCACCGCCCGGGCCGCTCGCCGTCGCCCCGGGCGGCACGACGGCGAGCGGGATCACCTCCCCCACCGCCGGCACGTACAGCTGCTCGCCGTCGGTGACGACGCGGGCGAGGTTGAGCCGCGCCTGATCGGCTGCGGGCGCCAGTCCGCCGGCCGCAGCGACGGCATCGACGGCGCGGGCGCCGGCGCCCAGCTCGAAGAGTCCCGGCGCCGCGACGGCCCCGAGCACGTGCACCAGCACCGGCCTGGCCTGGGCATCGGTCGCCGGCGCTGCTGTGGCACCGGGATCGGCGGGGCCCGCCTCAGCCGGAGGCGTCGGCGAGCCCGGCGCGTTCGGATCCCCCTGTCGCGGTCCCGCCGGCGCCCCGCCCTCGGCCGTCGCCGCGGGCCGCTCAAGGGTCGCGCTCGCCCCCGCCGGGGTCAGCAGCGAGACGAGGACCGCCGCCGCGAGGGCGAGCAGGAGCAGCACGACGACCGCGCCCGCGCCGCGCCTCAGCCGGGCGGCGACACCCGGAGGCACCCACGAGCGATCCTCCGGTCGAGGGAGCATGGGTCGATCCGGTACGGGGTCGACCGGGACCGGGGCGGGGGAATCCATGCCGGGAGGCTAGGAGGCCCGCGCGGTGCGTCGGCGCGAGGGCGGGAGGTCCGTGCGCTGCGGCAGGGGGCGGTCCGCTGAGAGGGAGTGGTGCGTCCCTTCGACAGGCTCAGGGACCGTGGTGGCCGCCGGCCGAGCGCCTCCCGTCCCTGAGGTGGGCAGAGGCCGTGAGCGCCGCGGCGGGGAAGCTTGTGTCCCTTCGACAGGCTCAGGGACCGTAGGTGCCTCGCGTCCCTTCGACAGGCTCAGGGACCGTGGTGCCTCGCGTCCCTTCGACGGGCTCAGGGACCGTGGTGCCCCGCCCCGCTCAGAAGCGGGGCGGGGCGGGGACGGGTCAGGCGGTGGGGCGGGTCGCGATGTTGACGAGGCGCGGGGCGCGCACGATCACGTTCACGATTTCGCGGTCGCCCACCGAGCGGGTGACCGCCGCGGACGCGCGGGCCAGCGACTCGAGCTCCTCGCGGGAGATCTTCGGGCTCACCTCGAGGCGGTCGCGCACCTTGCCGTCCACCTGAACGACCGCGGTGACGCTCGTCTCCACGAGCAGCGTCGAGTCGGCCTTCCGCCAGCCGGCGTACGCCACGAAGCCGGTGCGACCGAGGCGCGCCCACATGTCCTCCGCCGTGTACGGCGCGAACAGGCTGAGCCCCACGGCTACGACCTCGACCGCCTCGCGGACGGCCGGATCCGCGCCGCCGGGGCCGGTGTCGATCGCCTTGCGCACCGCGTTTACGAGCTCCATGAGGCGCGCGACCACGACGTTGAACTTGAAGGCCTCGATGAGTCCGGGCGCATCGGCGAGGAACCGGTGCGTGTGGCGGCGGAGCGCCTCGTTCCCGGTCGCCGGGTCCGCGTCCACCGGGCTCGTCACGGCCTGGGTGAGCCGCCACGCGCGGGCGAGGAACTTGCCGGACGCGGCGGGCGAGACGTCAGCCCAGTCGATGTCGTCCTCCGGCGGACCGGCGAACGCCATCGTGAGCCGCACGGCGTCCACGCCGTGCTCGTCGAGCTGCTCGGATAGCCGCACGAGGTTGCCCTTGCTCTTCGACATGGCCGACCCGTCCATCTGCACCATGCCCTGGTTGAGCAGCGCGGAGAACGGCTCGGTGAAGGTCACGTAGCCGAGGTCGAACAGCACCTTCGTGATGAAGCGCGCGTACAGCAGGTGCAGGATCGCGTGCGTCACGCCGCCCACGTACTGGTCGACCGGGGCCCACTTCTCCGCGTCCTTCGGGTCGAACGCCTTGGTGTCGTCGCCCGGGTTGAGGAAGCGCAGGAAGTACCAGGAGCTGTCCACGAACGTGTCCATGGTGTCCGGGTCGCGCCTGGCCGGGGTGCCGTCGATCGGGTTGGGCACGTTGACCCAGTCCTCCGCGCCGCCGAGCGGCGACGAGCCCTTCGGCCGCAGGTCGAGGCCCTCCGTCGGCGGCAGCACGACGGGCAGCTGATCCTCGGGGACCGGGATCTCCTCGCCGTTCTGGCCGTGGATGATCGGGATCGGCGTGCCCCAGTAGCGCTGGCGCGAGATGAGCCAATCGCGCAGGCGGTAGTTCTTCGCCGGTCGCCCGGTGCCCTCGGCCTGCAGCGTCTCGATGATCCGCTTGATCGCGTTCTGCTTGCTCAGACCGTCGAGGCGCCCGGAGTTGATGAGCCGCCCCTCGCCGGGCAGCGCAACGCCGGTGGCGACCGGGTCGAGCTCGTCGAGCGTCGGGGCCTGCACCTCCGCGTCCGCCTGGACGATCGGGATCGCGCCGGTGGCCGGCTGCGTCGTGTCGACGACGACCCGCACCGGCAGGCCGAACGCGCGGGCGAAGTCGAGGTCGCGCTGGTCGTGCGCGGGCACGGCCATCACCGCGCCGGTGCCGTAGTCGGCCAGCACGTAGTCCGCGGCCCAGATCGGGATGCGCTCACCGTTGGCGGGGTTGATCGCGTAGCGCTCCAGTGGCACGCCGGTCTTCTCCCGGTCGGCCGTCAGGCGCTCGATGTCGTTCGACTTCTGCACGCGCTGCAGGTACTCGCCGAACGCGGCCTGCACCTCGGACGTGGATCCCGCCGCCAGTTCGGCGGCGAGGTCGGAGTCGGGCGCCACGACCATGAAGGTCGCACCGAACAGCGTGTCCGGACGCGTCGTGAACACAGTGACGGGCTCGTCGCGGCCCTCGATCACGAAGTCGACGTCCGCTCCGACCGAGCGACCGATCCAGTTGCGCTGCATGGCGATGACCTTGGAGGGCCACTTGCCCTCGAGCTGGTTCAGGTCGTCGAGCAGCCGGTCCGCGTAGTCCGTGATCTTCAGGTACCACTGGGTGAGCTTCTTCTTCACCACGAGTGCGCCGGAGCGCTCCGAGGTGCCGTCCGGCAGAACCTGCTCGTTCGCGAGCACGGTCTGGTCCACCGGGTCCCAGTTGACCCAGCTGTCCTTCCGGTACGCGAGGCCCTTCTCGTACATCTTGAGGAACAGCCACTGGTTCCACCTGTAGTACTCGGGGTCGCTCGTGTGCAGCACCCGGCTCCAGTCGAACGACGGCGCGTACCGCTTCATCGTGCGCTTCTGCTGGTCGATGTTGTCGTAGGTCCAGCCCACCGGGTCGATGCCCCGCTTGATGGCGGCATTCTCCGCGGGCAGGCCGAACGAGTCCCAGCCGATGGGGTGCAGAACGTTGAAGCCCTGCTGACGCCAGTACCGGGCGATGACGTCGCCGAGCGCGTACGCCTCCGCGTGGCCCATGTGCAGGTCGCCGGACGGGTACGGGAACATGTCGAGCACGTACTTGCGGGGACGCGAGTCGTCGCTGAGGGTCACGTCGAAGGGACGCTTCTCCTCCCAGATCGGGAGCCATCGGTCCTGGATCGCCCGGATGTCGTATCCGTCGGCGCCGGCGGTGTCGTTCTCTGCCACGTGTCTCGCTTCTCGTCTCGCTGGGGACCGCACCCGGGCCGCCACAGCGGCGGCGTCGAAACGGACGGCGGCGCGGAAGGGCCGCTCGACCACGGCGGGCGCGGACACCAATCGTATCGAGTGGCGCGGGGACTGCAGGACGCCGCCGCCCCTGGCCATCCCCTTATGACTCGCGGCCTCGGCGCGTACGGTGTGCACCACGGAAAAGGAGAGCCATGTCGAAAGCACTACGCACCACGTTCCTACTCGCCGGCGTCGCAACCGTGGGCGTCGTCGCACAGAAGGCCGCTCAGGTGGTGGACAAGCACATCGAACAGGACCAGGACCGGTGGCGCGTCGTCACCATCGGCCGCACCCAGGATGAGATCGCCCCGGGCGGATCCCTTCCCCGTCCGCTCGCCGCGCTCGCGGACCGCATCGAGGTGCAGTTCCGCCACGCTCCCGGCGGCCGTGGCACGGAGGTCGCCGCTCGCCTGGTCCGCGGGTCGTCGTCGCGCGGCGCACGCGGTGCGGAGTCGTTGCGCGAGCTGCGCTCCGCCCTGCGGGAGGCCAAGGAGCTCGCCGAGGTCGGCGAGGTGATGGTCGGGCATCCGCGGCCGCACGGCAAGCGGGCCGCGACCGTGATGGGCGCGATGGTCGATGCCGCCGAGGAGCGCGCAGAGGGCGAGGGCGTGCTGTGAAGGCCCTGACCTGGCGCGGCGTGAACAAGCTCGCCGTCGAGAACGTCGACGACCCCCGCATCCTCAACTCCCACGACGTGATCGTGAAGATCCTGCTCACCACCTCGTGCGGCTCCGACCTGCACCTCCTCGGCGGATACGTACCGACCATGCGGGCGGGCGACGTGATCGGGCACGAGTTCATCGGCGAGGTGGTCGAGGTCGGCTCCGGGGTGCAGAAGCACCGCGTCGGCGACCGCGTCGTCGTCGCCTCGTTCATCAGCTGCGGCACCTGCTACTACTGCCTCAACGACATGTACTCGCTCTGCGACAACACGAACCCGAACCCGGGCATCCCGGAAGCGCTGTGGGGTGCTTCACCCGGTGGCATCTACGGCTACTCGCACGCGCTCGGCGGCTTCGCCGGCAGCCACGCGGAGTACGTGCGGGTGCCCTTCGCCGACATCGGCGCGTT
The DNA here is from genome assembly GCF_003067705.1 of Planctomonas deserti. Lineage (GTDB taxonomy): Bacteria > Actinomycetota > Actinomycetes > Actinomycetales > Microbacteriaceae > Planctomonas > Planctomonas deserti. The sequence goes on along the minus strand of NZ_QANL01000003.1, from coordinate 274,227 downwards.
CACGGTGCCGGACGGCGTGAGCAACGAGCGCGCCCTGTTCGCGTCGGACGCCGTGCCGACCGGCTGGATGGGTGCCGACCTCGGCGGGGTCGGCCCCGGTGACGTCGTGGCGGTGTGGGGCGCCGGCGCGGTGGGTCAGATGGCGGCCCGCGCGGCCATGCTCCTCGGCGCCGAGCGCGTCGTCGTGATCGACCGCATCCCCGAGCGGCTCGAGCAGGTGCGCGACTTCATCGGCGCCGAGACGCTCGACTACGAGGACACGTCCGTCCTGCCCGAGCTGCGCGAGCTCTCGGGCGGGCGCGGGCCCGACGTCTGCATCGAGGCGGTGGGGATGGAGGCGCACGGCACGGGCGCCGACTACCTCTACGACCAGGTGAAGCAGCAGCTGCGCATGCAGACGGACCGGCCCACCGCGGTGCGGGAGGCGATCATGGCGGCGCGCAAGGGCGGTAACGTCTTCGTGCTCGGGGTGTTCGGTGCCGTGGTCGACAAGTTCCCGCTCGGTGCCGTCATCAACAAGGGGCTCACGGTGCGGGGCGCCCAGCAGCACGGCCAGCGCTACATCCCGATGCTGCTCGAGCGGATGCAGCGCGACGAGCTCACGACGGAGCACCTCGCGACCCACGTGATGCCGCTGGACGACGGCCCGAAGGGCTACGACATGTTCAAGAACAAGAAGGACGGCTGCGTGCGGGCGGTGTTCCAGCCCTAGAGCACTCTGGACGGGCCATGAGCTGACCCGGATCGGCCGCGGAGGTTCCGCCGGTCGGTCCGGGTCAGTACGTGAAGGGCGGCTGGGACGCGGGAGCGGCGGAGGCCGCCGGCGCCCCGGCGGTCGCGGAAGTCGCGGCGGCCGCGGGAGTCGCTGGAGTCGGGGCGATCGAGGCTCATTCGCCCAGAGCGCGAAGGAGCGGCGCGGACTTCAGCCGCACCTCCTCGAGCTCCTCACGAGGCTCGGACAGCGTCGTGATGCCGCCGCCCGCGCCGACGGTCGCGCCCGACGGACCGAGCACGACGCTGCGGATGACCATGGCGAGGTCGAGCGCCCCGTCCACCCCGAGGTACCCGAACGCGCCGGAGTACGTGCCGCGCGGCCCGCCCTCGAGCGCAGCCAGGATCTCGATGGCCCGCAGCTTCGGTGCGCCCGTCATGGAGCCCGCGGGGAAGAGCGCGCGCACCGCGTCGACCGCGGTGATGCCCTCCGCCAGCCTGCCCTCGACGGTGCTGACGAGCTGGTGCACCTGGGCGTACGACTCCACCTGCAGCAGGGCGGTCACCCGCACGGAGCCGAGGCGGCACACCTTCGACAGATCGTTGCGCATGAGGTCGACGATCATCAGGTTCTCGGCCCGCTCCTTGTCGCTCTCGACGAGCTCCCGGCGCAGGCGGCTGTCCTCCCGCTCGTCGGCGTCGCGACGCCGGGTGCCCTTGATCGGCCGTGTCGTGGCGATCCCGTCGGGCGTGATCCGCAGGAAGCGCTCCGGCGACGCACTGACCAGGGTCGACTCCCCCAGCCGGAGCAGCCCCGCGTGCGGTGCGGGGCTGATCGAGCGCAACCGCCGGTGCACCGCGAGCGGATCGAAGGTCCCCGGAACGGTGGCGGTGTTGGTGAGGCACAGCTGGTACGCGTCGCCGGCACGGATGGCCGTGCGACAGCGCTCGATCAACGCGAGGTACTCGGCGTCCGAGTGCCGCCAGGTGGCGACGCTCGGCGCCGAAGTGGGCGCCGGAGGGGCGGCGGAGGTGGGAGCGGCGGCAGAGGCGGTGGCGACGGCCGCTGCGTCCGTTCGGTGACGGCTGAGGGCGGCGAGCACCCCCTCCGCATCCGCGAGCCACCGGATGCCGTCCGCCGTGTCGAAGGCCACGAGCCAGGCGCGTCCCGCGCCGTGATCGAGCGCGAGCATGCGGTCCGCCGCGAGGAACGCGCCGCCCGGCGAGCCCTCGAGTTCCGGGTGCCGTGCGGCGGTGCGCCGCCAGAGCTCGTAGTCGAGCCGGCCCACCCAGCCGAGCCGGAACGCCATGCCGTCCGGCGCCTCGGACACGTCGACGGCCCCCGGCCCTCCGGCCGACTCCAGCGCGTCGGCGAGGGCGTCGAGCACGCCGCCCGATCCCGTCGGGAGGGGGTCCCCGGCGCCCAGGTAGCTCCATCCCGAGCCGTCAGAGGAGTCGAGCCAGAAGGCGGCGGCAGCGGCGCCGAACAGTGCCTCGAAGGCGGCGGGCGCGTCCACGGGGTGGCCGAGGCGCCGCGCGATCAATCGCTTCGTCATGTGCCCGTTCCGTCCCGACCCGTCCCCCGGTGCGATCCGCCCGCCGGGCCGGGTTAGCCTAAGCCTATGAGTGCGCTCCTCCGCTGGAATCCCGGCGAGGAGCGCCTGGACCCCGCCGACGCGGATGCGACGTCGTTCGGCGACGTGCTGGCCGCCGACTCCTGGCTCGTGTCCGACGGTGCCGTGCTCGGGCTCGCGCTGCACCGTGACCGCTTCCTCCGGTCCGCCGACGCCCAGGGCGCGTCCGTCGATCTCTCCCCGTTCTGGGATGCCGCCGTGGCCGCGCTTCCGCGCACCGGCGACTGGTTCCCTCGGGTCGACCTGTGCGCGGGCGCCGCGCACGATCCCGAGCTGCTGCTGCACGTGCGGCCCGCCCCGGACCGCACCGCGTCGGTCGTCGTCACCACCCACGACGGCCCCGACCCGAGGCGCACCCCGTCGATCAAGGGTCCGGACCTCGAGCGCCTCGGGCTGCTGCGGGCCGCCGCCGCCAAGCGGGGCGCAGGCGAGGTGGTGCTGACGGCGGACGACGGCAGCGTGATCGAGGCCGCGTACAGCGCGATGCTCTGGTGGCGGGGCGATGCGCTCTGCACCCCGGCCCCGGAGCTCGCCCGGGTGGACAGCGTGACGTCGCGGTCGGTGCTCACGCTCGCCGCGGCGCTCGGGGTGGAGGTGCTGCACGAGCGCCGCGCGCCGGCCGACCTCGACGGGCTCGAGGTGTGGGCGGTCAACGCGGCGCAGGGCATCCGCATCGTGCGCGAGTGGCAGGAGGGGCCGGCCCTCGCCGCCGAGCCGGGCCGCCTCGCCCTCTGGCGTACGCGGCTGCAGGCCCTGCGCCGGCCGCTTCCCGGCGGCCCCAGGGAATCCTGACCTCCGACCGCCTACAGTCGGAGACGTGAACGAAGCGCTCACGTGGATCCTCGAGCTCGTCCAGAGCGTCGATCCTGTGCTGCGCACGATTCTCACCGGTGTCGCGGTGCTTCTCGAGACCTCGGTGCTCGTCGGCCTCATCATGCCGGGCGACACCGTCGTCATCGTCTCCAGCACCGCGGTGGACGGATCGGTGCAGTACTTCTCGCTCGTCGCCGCCATTATCGTCGGCGCGCTGTGCGGCGAGAGCATCGGCTTCGCCCTCGGCCGCTACTTCGGCCCGTGGATCCGCGCGTCCCGGCTCGGGGCACGGATCGGCGAGCGGAACTGGGTGCGGGCGGAGAACTACCTCGCCCGTCGCGGCGGCATCGCGGTGTTCATCTCCCGCTTCCTGCCCGTCCTGCACTCGCTGATCCCGCTCACCGTCGGCATGAGCGGCATGCGCTACCGGCAGTTCCTCGCCTGGACGGCCCCGGCATGCGTGCTCTGGGCGTTCGCCTACGTGTCGGTGGGCTCGGCCGCGGCCGGGAGCTATCGCGAGCTGTCCGACCAGCTGCACTACGCGGGCTACATCTTCGTGGGGATCGTCGTCGCCTTCGTTCTGCTGATCGTCGTGGTCAAGAAGGTCCTGTCGCACTTCGAGGAGAAGTACATGGCCGGGCGTGACGAGACCCGGACGGACGGCGGGGCCCGGAAGCCGTAGCCCCCGGACCCCGCCGCGTGGATCGGTCGGTTAGTCGACCAGGCCCTTCTCGGTGAGCCAGTCGGTGGCGATCTTGTCGGACGACTGCTCCTCGTCGACGCTGAGGGCGTTCAGGGCCGCGAGACCCTCGGGCGTGAGCTCGGCGTTCACCGCGTTCAGCACCTCCTCCACGTCCCCGGCCACGTCCTCGCTCACGATCGGCACGACGTTCGACGCGAGGAACAGGCCCTCGGGGTCCTCGAGCGTCACCAGGTCCTCCGAGGCGATGCGGGGGTCGGCGCTGTACACGTTGGCGATGTTGACGGTGCCCTCCACGAGCGCGTCGACCGTCGTGTCGCCGGTCGCGCTGAACGCGACCTCCGCGCCGTAGACGTCGGCCAGTCCGCTGGGCCCGTAGGGGCGCTCCTCCAGCTCAGCGTTGCCGCCGAGGGTGAGGGGCACGGTGACGTCGGCCAGGTCGGCGAGCGAGGTCACGCCGTTCTCCTCGGAGAACTGGCGCGTCACGTTGTAGGAGTCCTGGTCGGTCGCCGGGGACTGCTCGAGCACGGTGAGCCCGTCCGGCACCGCCTCCTGGAGCTCGGCATACACCTCGTCGGGAAGGGTCGCCGTCGTTTCGGGCGAGAAGTACTGCAGCAGGTTGCCCGTGTACTCGGGGAACACGTCGACCTCGCCGCCCTCGAGGGCGGGGATGTAGGCGTCGCGCTGCCCGATCTGGAACTTGCGCTCGACCTCGAGACCGGCGTTCTCCAGCGCCTGCGCGTAGATCTCCGCGATGATCTCGTTGGAGTAGTAGGTCTGCGAACCGACGACGATGGCGCCTGAGCCGCCGTCGCCGCCGGCCGAGGAGTCGGCGGGCTCGAGCGGGTCGCCCGACGCGCACCCTGCCAGGGCCAATGCGGCCCCGACCGCGACTGCGCCAAGGGCGAGCCGGCCTTTTTTCCGTGCTGTGAACATCATCATCCTTACTTGTAGGCGATGGGCGACCCCATCGGTGCTCGCGGCCCAGGTGTGGACCCGCGGGTTCGGGTGGCCCTGCCGGCGGTGATGCCGCGGGGCACGGAGAGGCGCTGGAGAAGCGCGAAGACGGCGTCGACCACGAGGGCGAGCACCACGATGAGGATGGCGCTGCCCAGCATCTCGTCGTACCGGCGCAGCGGGATGGCGCGGAAGATGTAGATGCCGAGTCCGCCGAGGCCGATGTAGGCGGCGAGGGTGACGGTCGAGACCACCTGGAGCGCGGCGTTGCGCAGGCCGCCGAGGAGGAGCGGCAGGCCGAGCGGAACCTCGACGCGGAGCAGGATCTGCCACTCCGTCATCCCCTGAGCTCGGGCGGCGTCGATGATCCGGCGGTCGATCGCCTCGATGCCCGAGTAGGCGCCGGCGAGCACGGACGGGATCGCGAGGAGCACGAACGCGACGACCGCCGCGAGCGGCGCGCGGGTCGTGCCGACGAGCAGCACGACCACGAGCAGAAGGCCGAAGGAGGGCAGGGCGCGCGCGGCGCCCGAGATGCTCACGGCGAGCTCCCGTCCGCGGCCGGTGTGGCCGATCAGGTAGCCGACGGGGATCGCGATGAGCGCCGCGACCAGCACGGAGATGCCGGTGTAGAAAAGGTGCTCCAGCAGCCGGGTGGGGATCGCGTTGCTGCCGGTCAGGCGCTCCGGGGAGAACAGCCAGGCGAGCGCGTCGAGGACGAGGGTCATCGGCTCACCACCCCCGCAGCCGGGCGGCGCCGACGGGAACGTCGGGAGTCGACGCGCGTCCAGGGCATCAGCGCTCGGCCGAGGAGCACGAGCAGCAGGTCGATCACGAGCGCGATGACCACGGTCATCACGAGCCCGGACGCGACCTCGGCGAGGATGCGTCGCTGCAGCCCGTTGATGAACAGATAGCCGAGGCTCTCGACCCCGACGAAGATGCCCACGGTCACGAGGCTCACGGTGCTGACCGCGGCGACGCGCAGCCCGGCGAGCACGACCGGCCCCGCGAGGGGCAGCTCGACGACCCAGAACCGGCTCCACCCGGAATAGCCGATTGCGGTCGCCGCCTGGCGCACCTCGGCGTCGACGGAGCCGAGCGCGTCGGCGACCGAGCGCACGAGGATGGCGACGGCATAGATCGTCAGGGCCACCGTGACGTTGACCTCGCTGAGGAAGCCGACGCCGAGCACGGCGGGCAGGATCACGAAGAGGGCGAGCGACGGGATCGTGTAGAGCAGGCCGATGACGGTGAGGATGGCCGGCCGCGCGCGCCGGTACCGGTGGGCGAGCCAGCCGATGGGCACGGCGATGAGGAGGCCGAGCACGATCGGCGGGACGCTGAGCCGCACGTGCTCGAGCGACAGACGCCCGATGAGGTCGAGGTTGTCCCAGACCCAGGTCACGTCGCTGTCCCACCCTGCGCCGAAGCACCCGCGCCAGGCGCGGCCTCTACTGTCGATTCGAGCACACCGATGGGCCGGCCGTCCCGGTCCACCACGAGCGGACGGTCGTCGCCCGGGCGGTGCTGCAGCTGCAGCGAGCGGCGTCCGGCATCCGCACCGACGAAGCTGGCGACGAAGTCGTCCGCCGGGTGGGCGAGGATCTCCGCGGGCGTTCCCGCCTGCGCCACGACGCCGCCCTTGCGGAAGATCACGACCTGGTCCGCGACCGTGAACGCCTCGTCGATGTCGTGCGTCACGAACACGATGGTCTTGCCGAGCTCGCGCTGCAGCCGGTTGAGCTCCAGCTGGAGGTCGGCGCGCACGATCGGGTCGACGGCGCCGAACGGCTCGTCCATCAGCAGGATCTCGGGGTCGGCGGCGAGGGCGCGGGCCACCCCGACGCGCTGCTGCTGACCGCCCGAGAGCTGGCTCGGGTAGCGCTCACCGAGCGCGCGGTCGAGGCCGACCTTGTCGAGCAGCTCGTAGGCACGCTCCCGGGCCTCCGCCTTGCGGACGCCGTTCAGCACGGGGACGGTCGCGACGTTGTCGATGACGCGGCGATGCGGCAGAAGGCCGGCGGCCTGCAGCACGTAGCCGATGCTCCGGCGCAGCCTCACGCGGTCCAGCTTGGCCACGTCGGTGCCGTCGATGAGCACCTGGCCGCCCGTCGGCTCGACCATCCGGTTGATCATGCGTAGGAGGGTCGTCTTGCCGCTTCCCGATGATCCGACGAGCACAGTTGCCTTGCCCGTGGGCAGGACGTGGCTGAAGTCGTCGACGGCGACGGTGCCGTCCGGGAACTGCTTCGACACCGAGCGGAACTCGATCATCGCGGTCGCTCATTCCTCGTCGGCGAACATGGGCTTTGCAAATGCCTACATAAGCACCGATGGCCGGAAGATCACAACACCGACTCGCACGCCCGGGATACGCACAGGCTCCGCTCAGACGGCGACGGGGAGGTGACGGGTGAGGTACTCCCGCATGACGACGCGCGCCTCCTCGATGAATCGCTCGTCCCCGTTCGGATCGACGCTGAACGCCCGGTAGAGCAGCGCGTCCATCATCTCCACGGCCACCTCGAGAGCGAACATGAGGGCCTCCGACGTCGAGTCGAAGCGCTCCGCGAGGATGCGGGCGATCTCGTTCGCCAGCATGCGGTTGTTGTCGAGGGCCCCGCCCTCCGCGCCGAGGTCCAGCGTGTCGCCGAAGCGGATGGCTCGGAATCCGGGCTCGGTGCGGAACATCTGAGCGTAGGCGTCGACGGCCAGGTCGACGGCGTCGTCCCACGAGCCCGAGAGCAGCCGGTCGACGCCACCGGCGACCGAGTCGACGTAGCGCTGGAAGGACCGCCCGCTGAGGGCCCGGAGGAGGGCGATCCTGTCCGGGTAGTACCGGTACACGGTGCCGATGGAGGCGCCCGCGCGCTCGGCGACCATCGCCGTCGTCAGCCGCTCGTAGCCGACTTCGTCGACGATCGCGGCCGCGGCGTCGAGCAGCGCCTCCAACCGAGCAGCGCTCCTGGCCTGCACCGGCTCGTTACGGACGGTCGGCGAACGATCCGGCTGCGGCTCCCCTGGCCTTTCGCTCAACGTGGTCGTCCTTTCACGGCTTCCCCGCCGAATGCGGCGGCTGTCGGATCTCGAACCCGAACTGATGAAGCGTCACCTTAGGCTAAACCTTTCGGAGGTACCCCCGCAGTCCGCGAAACGGTGGACACGCCGTTCTCTGACAAACTGATCAGGTGGCAGCCCTACGGAAGAAGTCCCCGCTCGTGCAGACGACCGCGGCGCCCCTCATGCACCGCGCGGCCCGCATCGAGAATGCGTTCCACGAGTTCCGGGAGAAGCGCGCCCGCGCCCAGGGACACCTCCCCACGGTGATCCCGTACGCCGGGTACGGCACCCCGCACCGCATCCGCGTGCTCGGCCGGGTGCTGCTCGCGGCCCCGCGGAGCACGAGGAAGGCGCGACAGGAGAGCGTGCGGGGCTGGCGCAGCTTCACCAGCGTCCCCATCGCGAACGCGCCCGTGACGGTGGAGGTCGACGGCGTCCGCACCACCGTCCGCGCCGACCGCGGCGGCGTCATCGACGTGACCATGGAGGCGTCGCTCGAGCCCGGCATGCGCACGATCCGCATCCAGGCCGAGGACTCGGAGTTCGTCGAGGCGCCCGTCTTCATCGTCGGCGACGAGGTCCTCACCGGCATCGTCTCCGACATCGACGACACCGTCATGGTGACGGCGCTCCCCCGGCCCTTCCTCGCCGCCTGGAACACCTTCGTGCTCAACGAGCACGCCCGCACGCCGACCCCGGGGATGGCCGTGCTCTACGAGCGGCTGCGGCTCTCCCACCCCGGGTCGCCGATGATCTACCTGTCCACCGGGGCGTGGAACGTCGCGCCGACGCTGACCCGCTTCCTCTCCCGCAACCTGTACCCGTCCGGCGCCCTGCTCCTCACCGACTGGGGCCCCACGCACGACCGCTGGTTCCGCAGCGGCAGCGAGCACAAGCGCAACAACCTGCTGCGGCTCGCGGAGGACTTCCCCCACGTGCGCTGGATCCTGATCGGCGACGACGGACAGCACGACGAGGAGCTCTACGGCGAGTTCGTGCGGAGCAACCCGGAGAACGTCGTCGCGGTGCTCATCCGTCAGCTCTCCCCCGGCGAGGCGGTGCTGGCCGGCGGTCGCGCCAAGGGCGACGGGCAGGACCAGGGCATCGTGCCCTGGCTCTACGCTCCCGACGGCTCGGGGCTGTCCGAGCAGCTGCACGCGCTCGGGCTGCTCGAGGCGGCCCCGTCGCAGCCCGAGGTGCCCACCGAGTAACGGACGCGGCGACCGGTCGGGTCGTCAACCCCGCCAGGGTGGCCCGTCGGGGTGGCCGTGCGGAATGCGGCCCGCGCCGGGTGCACAATGGTGGGGTAACACGTGCTCCGGGGACGGTGGAAATCCGTACCGGCGGTGATAGTCCGCGAGCTCCTGTCCGAGGCGACTCAGGCGGGGGCTGAACCGGTGGAATTCCGGTACCGACAGTCAAAGTCTGGATGGGAGAAGCACGCGTCCGTGAGCGGGCGCGCCGATTCGGCGCACCCGTCGCGCGCCGCACCCCCGTAGCCGATCGACTCGACGAACGGACGGGACAACGGCACATGGATCTGCTTCGATGGCTCTTCGACGCACAGCTGGTGATCGGTGATCAGGTCGTGCTGTGGCGTGAAGTGCTCGGCAACCTCTTCGGCCTCGCCAGCGCCCTCGGGGGCATGCGCCGCCGGGTCTGGGCGTGGCCGGTCGGCATCCTGGGCAACGTGCTGCTGTTCACGGTCTTCCTGGGCGCCGTCTTCGGCACGCCGAACCCGGTGAACCTGCTGGGTCAGGCGGGACGGCAGCTCATGTTCATCGCGGTCTCCGTCTACGGCTGGTACCGCTGGCGGCAGAGCAAGCACGCGGGCGGGGCTGCCGTGACGCCTCGCTGGGCTTCGGGCCGGGAGCGGGCGCTGCTCGTCGTCGCGCTCGTCGGCGGCACCGCGGTGCTCACCCCGATCTTCAGCGCGCTCGGCTCGTACGAGCCCGTGTGGGCGGACGCCTGGATCTTCATGGGCTCCCTGCTCGCCACGTACGGCATGGCCAAGGGCTGGGTCGAGTTCTGGCTCATCTGGGTCGCCGTCGACATCGTGGGCGTGCCCCTGCTCCTCAGCGCGGGCTACTACGCCTCCGCGATCATGTACCTGTTCTACGGGGCCTTCACGCTCGCCGGCTTCTTCGTCTGGGCGCGGGCACGCCGACGCGAGCGGGCGGACGACACCGGGGTGTTCACGCCCGAGGCGCCGGTGCGATCCTGAGCGCAGCGGCCGGGTCGGGGTCTTCCGGCCTACCGGCTGGGGACTAGCTCCAGGAGGACGGGCCGTCCGATCCGGCCGGGTACTCGTCGAGCGGCACGCGATCCTCGCGCCAGGCATCGAGCACCGGCTCGACGATGCGCCAGCAACGCTCCGCCACATCAGCCCGCACCGACAGGGTCGGGTCGTTGTGGAGGATGCCGCGCAGCACCTCGCCGTACGGCGTGAGATCGGCGCCGCGCAGCTCCGTCCGGAGCGAGGCCTGCTCCAGGGTGAACGGGTCCTCGCTTCCGTTCATGGTGAGCTCCAGCTCGACCGTGTGCTGCTTGAGGTCGATGACCATGCGATCCGGCTGCGCGTGACCCTTCAGTCCGCGGGGCAGCGAGGGCACGGGTGCGAAGGTCACCACAATGTTCTTCCGGTTCGACTTCAGTGCCTTGCCGGAGCGCAGGACGAACGGCACGCCCGCCCAGCGGCGGTTCTGCACCGCGAAGGTCACCTCGGCGAGTGTCTCCGTGTTGCGGGAGGGGTCGACGCCCTCCTCGTCGGTGTAGGAGGGCACGTCCTCCCCGTCCACCGTCGCCTGGGTGTAGCGGGCGCGGCGGCTCGCGGCGACCGGGTCGCCCCCCTGCACCTCCGTGGCGCGAAGCACCTGGGCCATGACCGAGCGCAGATCGGCGGGGTCGAGACTCGCGGGCGGCTCCATGGCGAACACGGCGAGCACCTGCAGGAGGTGGGACTGGATCATGTCGACGAGGGCGCCCGCGCTGTCGTAGTACGCCGCGCGCCCCTCGAGCGCGAGGTCCTCGTCGTAGGTGATCTCGACGCGGTCGATGTTGCCGGCGTTCCAGACGGGCTCGAAGAGCCGGTTCGCGAACCGCAGCCCGAGAAGGTTCAGCACGGTGTCGGTGCCGAGGAAGTGGTCGATCCGGAAGATGCGCTCCTCGGGCACGATCCGCACGAGCTGCCGGTTCAGCTCCGCCGCGCTCTCGCTGTCCGAGCCGAAGGGCTTCTCGAGGGCGAGGAACGTGCCCTCGGGCAGCTCCAGCTCCTCGAGGACCGCGCAGACCTTCATGGTGATGGTCGGCGGGAGCGCGAAGTACAGGATGGGGGCGCCGGTGCAGGCGTCGAGGAGGCGCTGCAGGTCCTCCTTCTCGGTCGGATCCGCCTGCAGGTACTCGGTGCTGTCGAGCACGGCGGCCGCCTCGGACCCGGTGGCGCCGGCGTCGTCGAACGCCTTCCGCACGGTGTCGCGCCACTCATCCTGACCGCGCTCGCTGCGCCCGGTGCCGAGCAGCTGCAGGGGGCGGGTGCCTTCGCCTGCGAGGAGGCTCGCCAGACCGGGAAGCAGGAGCCTCTCGGTCAGGTCGCCGCTTGCACCGAGTACGACGAGGGATGCGGGATCAGCAGTCATCCTCCGAGCCTATTCCTCCTATTTCCGCCCCTGTCGAGCACCGTTCGGGCCGCGGGACGCGTCCTTGCCCTCGTTTGCGCAGCGCTGGTACGTTCGGAACGTTGTCCCGCGTGTCCTCCGTTTGGGGGACACGCCCAAGCAGGCGCCGGTACCCGTCGGCGCCCACTCGTTCCAGCCCGAACGGAACGACCCCCGATGGCCCCCGCAACGATGCCGGGTCCGGACCGCCCGCCGGCTGACGCCGATCGTGAGCGGGTGGAGCGGCTCGGCATCCTGCGGGGCCGTCGTGGCGGGGCGTGCGCGGGCGCGGGCACCCTGGCGTCCCGGACGATGCCGCGTATACGGCTGCTTCCTGGGGCCGCGTCGCGGGCGTGCACGGGACGATACTGGGACCATGACGCTGGTGGGGACGGTTCGCGACCTCGCCCGGCTTCGACTTCGCAACCAGCGCCTTCTGAACGCCCCCGACGCCTCTCCCGCCGACGCGGTGCGCTGGATGCTGGCGATGCAGGCGCAGGACTACGCCGGCGCGCTCTGGTCGGTGGGCGTGCGCGCCCCGGGGAGCCGCGTCGCCGACGTGTCCGCCGCCCTCGACGAGGGGCGGATCGTGCGGTCCTGGCCCATGCGCGGCACGCTGCACGTCACGGCACCGGAGGACCTGCCCTGGATGCTCGAGCTGATCGGCCCGCGCATGCTCGCCACGATCGCGCCCCGTCGGCGCCAGCTGGGCATCACCGACCACACCCTCGATGCCGCGGCCGACCTGATCCGTGGCGAGCTGGAGGGCGGCAGAGCAGCGACCCGGCCCGAGCTCTTCGCGGTGCTCGAGCGGGCCGGCGAGCCGACCGGGGCCCAGCGGGGTATCAACCTGCTCGGTGCACTCTGCCAGTCGCGGGTGCTCTGCCTGGGGCCACGTCGAGGCGCCCAGCACACGTTCGTCCTGTTCGAGGAGTGGCTGCCCGCGGTGCCGCCGCGCGACCGCGACGACGCGCTGCGCGAGCTGGCGCTGCGCTACTTCCGCTCCCACGGCCCCGCGACCGCAAAGGATCTTGCCTGGTGGACCCAGCTCCTCGTGCAGGACGTGCGCGCCGCCGTCGCATCCGCCCGGAACGATCTGGAGGAGCTCGAGGTGGACGGCGTTCCCTACTTCCAGGCGGCGGACTCGCCGGCTGCCCTCGGCGAGGATGACGGGCGGCCCGTCACGCTCGCGCTTCCCGGCTTCGACGAGCTGTTGCTGGGCTACCGGGATCGCGCTGCATCCCTTAGACCGGAGGAGGCCGAGCGCGTCGTCCCCGGCAAGAACGGGCTGTTCCTCCCCACCATCGTCGACGACGGACACGTGGTCGGCACCTGGCACCGCACCAGGCGCAGCCGGGAGACGGTGGTCGAGACGACCGAGTTCACGGAGCTCGACGACCCCGTGCGCGAGCGTTTCTCCGCGGCCCTGCAGGACTACGGCCGGTTTGTCGGCGAGACCGTGCGGGTGGCGTGATGGCGCTCACCGCCCGACTCCGCGCGGACAGCCGCATCCCGCTGCTCCAGGCGCTCAAGACCTCGATCGCCGCGGTGGTCTCCTGGTTCGTCTGCCTGGCGATCCTGCCCAACCAGCTGCCGATCTTCGCCGCCATCGCGGCCCTCCTCGTCGTGCAGCCGTCCGTGAACCAGTCGCTCGGTCGGGCGATCGAGCGCAGCGCGGGCGTCGTGGTCGGCGTGATCCTCGCCTACGGGGCCGGGCTCCTCTTTGGCGGAACCAGCTGGATCGTGCTCGCCTCCATCGTGGTGGCCGTGCTGATCGGCTGGGCGCTGCGACTGACTCCGGGTTCCGCCGCGCAGATCCCGATCAGCGCCATGCTCGTGCTCTCGATCGGCGCCCAGTCCCCCGAGTACGCCGCGGCCCGGATCGCCGAGACGCTCATCGGGGCGGCCATCGGGGTTGTCGTCAATCTCCTGGTCGTGCCGCCCGTGATCCTGCAGCCGGCGCGGCTCGCGGTGGCTCGGCTGGCCCGCGACACGGCGGTCATCCTCGAGGACATCGCCGAGGCCGTGCAGGGACGCCGCACGCTCGAGGAGGTCGAGGCGCTCCTGGTGCGGGCGAGGGACCTGCGCGACGCGCGCACGAGGGCGGAGGCCTCGGTGGAGAAGGCGCGGGAGAGCCTGATGCTGAACCCGCGCCGCGCCCGGTACCGCGGCAGGCTCGAGCGGGACGAGGAGATGCTCGCGCGACTCACCGTGCTCACCACCCGCGTCGTCGGCATGGCCCGGGCGCTGCGCGACCACTACGACGAGAGCATCGGCGAGGAGCCCATGGCCCGCGCGATCGGCACCGAGCTGCGCCGGGCCGGCCACGACCTGCGGCTGCTCGTCGTCAACGACCCCCGCCACGCTGGCGACGTGTCCGCGGAGCTCCGGCTCGACGTCCCCGAGGACGAGCAGCCCGCGTTGACGAAGCCCATCCAGGTGGCGACCCCCAGCGAGGAGCACTGGGTGCTGATCGGCGCGCTGCTCGAGGACCTCCGCCGTGTCCGCGAGGAGATCGTGGGTGCGGACTCCTCCTAGCGCCGGTGCGGGTGCGGGTGCGGGTGCGGGTGCGGGTGCCACGGTCCCCGAGCCTGTCAATGGGACGCTCGTTGGCGCGCCCATGAATCCACGGTCCCTGAGCCCGACGAAGGGACGCCGCCTGCTCGCCCATAAACCTACGGTCCCTGAGCCTGTCGAAGGGACGCTCGCTTCCCTCGATCGGGCTCCTGGAAGTTCTTCACGAGGCCGAAGTTCTTCATCGAAGAAACTTTCGACGTGGTAGAATGTGTGCTATGGCAAACCCGGCAGCGACGCTCCTCCGCACAGCGGACACCGTCGCGCGCCTGGGCTCCTCCACCACTTCTTACGCCACGCTTCCGAAGCAGGAACTGCTCGACGCGCTGCAGGCTATCTCCGACGCACGACACTGCTGCGACACCATCACCGCCGCAATAGCCGCAGAACTGTGCCGCCGCTCGACGCCGGACCTCGGCTCGGCAGGGCTGGCTCAGCAGGAGGGTTACCGAACGCCCCAAGCCATGGTCGAGGCGATCACCGGGACCACCAAGGGTGGCGCTGTCTCCATCGTCGAGGTCGGCAAGATGCTCGCCGAGACCGACGCAGTCGAGACCCTTCAGCGCGAGCACCCGGAACTCCCGGCGCCGCAGATTCCCTGGCAGGCGCCGATTGCTCACGCCGTCACGGAGGGGCGAGTCTCCGTCGCCCAGGCGGACGCAATCCGCGCCGGCCTCGGCGTGCCGACCGACTCGGTGCCCGCGGAGGCGCTGTCCGAGGCCGCGATCGAGTTGGTCACCGATGCCGCCACCCTCACGGCGGGTCAACTGCACCGCCGGGCACGCCAACTGCGCGACGACCTGAACGACACCGAGGTCGCCGACCGCGAGAAGGCTCAGCTGGAGCAGCAGCACTTGAAGGCCTGGAAGCGCCCGGACGGCATGGTGGAGGGCAAGTTCCTCTACGCCCCAGAACCCGGTGCCTTCCTCCTGTCGGTGCTTGATGAGCTCACCAATCCCCGCCGAGGCGGGCCCAGGTTCGTCAAGGAAGAGGACCGCGCCCGGATCGACGCAATAGTCAACGACCCGCGGCCAACCGACCGCCTCGCGGCCGACGGCTTCCTCGAGCTGCTCCGCATCGGAGCGGACGCCGACCCAGGCCAGGTGTACGGCTCGCGTAGGCCCGCTGTCAGGGTGATCGTGACGAAGGAGACGCTCGACTCCGGCGAGGGCCACGGCTCGATCGAGGACACCGGCGAGGCGGTCTCGATCGCCACCATCCGGCGCGAAGTCTGCAGCACGGGAACGGTCGCGGTGGTCCTCGACGACGACGGCCAATGCGTGAACGTGGGTCGCGAGCAGCGCCTCTTCACGACACGCCAGCGCATCGGACTCGCGGTGAGGGATGGCGGGTGCATGTGGCCCGGCTGCGACCGACCACCATCCTGGTGCGAAGCCCATCACATCAACCAGTGGAAGAGGGACCACGGCAAGACGGACATCGCCGACGGCGTGCTGCTCTGCAAGCACCACCACCTGCTCCTGCACAACAACGGCTGGGACATCCGCCGCACGGGTGGCAGTTACACGCTGGTGCCGCCACGCTCGATCAGCCCGACCCGCGAAGCCCGCCACCTGGCGACGAAGAGCCGAGCCGTTCAGGACTGGAACGCCCGCCGACACCGCCTCCGATCGCACGACCGAGACCGCTTCCCCGAACCGAACCCACCCAGCGGTTGACCATGCCAATCCTGATCCGGCGCCCGGTTCCACGGTCCCTGAGCCTGTCGAAGGGCCGCGACGCACCTCACGTCGCTTCGACAAGCTCAGCGACCGTGTGGGGCTTCTCGTTCGGTGCCTGACGTCACGTCACCTTGACCAGTTGAGCGACCGTGTACGGATCCCAGCGGATCCCAGCGGCCGCACCACCCACGTTCCGTCGCTGCTCGCGAAGCTCTCGAGAACGACCAGCGCAGGCGGACGGCACCATCACGGTCCCGGAGCCTGTCGAAGGGACGGGACGTCGCCTCGCGTCGCTTCGACAAGCTCAGCGACCGTGTGGGGAACGCCAGCGGATCCCGGCGTCAGCACCACCCGCATACCGTCGCTGCTCGCGAAGCTCTCGGAAACGACCAAGCGCAGGCGGACGGCACCATCACGGTCCCTGAGCCTGTCGAAGGGACGCGACTCAACCTCACGTCGCTTCGACAAGCTCAGCGACCGTATACGGAGGGCTGACATCACCGCCGCCACCCGCATCCCCCGCAAACGCAACCGCGCCGCCGTCCTCGGGACGGCGGCGCGGGTGGGACGGGATTCCCGTCGGTGCTGCGTGGTGTTGCTCTGGCGCTACTTGCTGAGGACGGCCTGGAGCTCCAGCGTGATGGTGACCTTGTCACCCAGCAGGAAGCCGCCGGTCTCGAGCGCGGCGTTGTAGAGGAGGCCGAAGTCCTCGCGGTTGACGACCGTCTTGGCGGTGGCGCCGGCCTTCGAATTGCCGAACGGGTCGGTCGCGAAGCCACCGAACTCGAAGTCGAAGGTGACCGGCTTGGTGACGCCGCGGATGGTGAGGTCGCCGTCCACCTTGAAGTCGCCGTCGTCGACGCGCACGCCGGTGGAGACGAAGTCGATGGTCGGGTAGGTCTCGGCGTCGAAGAAGTCGTTCGTGCGCAGGTGCTGGTCGCGGTTCGGCTCGTTCGTGTCGATCGAGACGACGCGCGCGGAGGCGGTCACGGAGGAGTCCAGCGGGTTCTCACCGGTGATGATGGTGGCGTCGAAGTCCTTGAAGGTGCCCTTGACCTTGCTGATCATGATGTGACGGATGCTGAACCCGACCTCGGAGTGGGTCTTGTCGATGGTCCAGGTGCCGGCCACGTATCCGGGAATGTCCGTCGCGGTGGTGATGCTCATGTGCTGCTGCTCCTTCTAGAAGTTTGTGGCGGGACTGCGCGTCCCAGTTCCATGCAAGTGCATTGATCGCGAAGTTATTCCGCATCTCCCCAAAAACTTCTGCGGGTAGCGTTGGCGGATGCGAGCCTGCGTGTACGAGGGCGCGGGCGACGCGTCCGTGCTGACCATCCGCACCGTCGAGGACCCGGAGCCGGGACCGGGCCAGGTGCTCGTCGAGGTCGCGGCCGCCGGGGTCAACCGTGCCGACATCGGGCAGCGTCAGGGCAGCTATCCTCCTCCCCCGGGTGCGTCGCCGCTGCCCGGCCTCGAGGTGAGCGGCGTCGTCGCCGCCATGGCGGACGATGTCACGCGGTTCCGCGTCGGCGACCGCGTGTGCGCCCTGCTCGCGGGCGGCGGATACGCGGAGCGGGTCGCCGTCGACGCTCGGCACGTGCTGCCGGTGCCGGACTCGGTCGACCTGATCGACGCGGCCGGGCTTCCCGAGGCCGTGGCAACCGTCTGGTACAACGTCTTCCAGCGCGGACGGCTCGCCCCGGGTGAGCTGCTGCTCGTGCACGGCGGGTCCAGCGGCATCGGCACGATGGCGATCCAGCTCGCGTCAGCGCGAGGATCGCGCGTCGCCGCCACGGCGGGCAACAGAGCCAAGCTCGACGCCTGCGCGGCCCTCGGCGCCGACATCCTCATCGACTACCGCGCGCAGGACTTCGTCGCCGAGCTGCTCGCCGCGACGGACGGCGCGGGAGCGAACGTCGTGCTCGACGCGATCGCCGGACCCTACGTGGAGCGGGACATCCAGGCCCTCGCCCTCGAGGGCCGGATCGTGCTCATCGGCAACCAGAGCGGAGGCGAGGCCGCGCTGCCGGTGGGTCGCCTCATGGCGAAGCGGGGCGAGATCCACGGCACGACCCTTCGAGCTCAATCCGCGGACGCGAAGGCCGCGATCCTCCAGGCGGTGCTCTCCGACGCGTGGCCGCTCGTCGCGTCCGGCGCGGTGCGCCCGATCATCGACAGCCGCTTCCCGCTCGAGCGGGCCGCGGACGCGCAGCTCCGCATGGAGGGCTCCGAGCACGTCGGCAAGATCCTGCTCACCATGTGAGCGGGTCCCCTCACCCAGGACACGAACGGCAGGCGGCAACCACGCCGCACCCGACCCCCGCCCCACTCCGGAGCGAGCGTCAGGCGGCGCGGGCCACCGAGGCCGCGACCGCGTCGAGCACGGTCGGCGCGGCCAGGATGCGGAAGTGCCCGCCGATCTTCATCTTCATGTTGCGCGCGTTCACGAGCGCGCTGCCCTCGGGGATGTGCGGATCGAACTCGGCGAAGATCGACGTGATGCGGGGGTTGATCTCCTCGCGCTTGGCGAGCGCGAGGAGCGTCTCGTTCGTCGACACGAAGGCACGGATGGCCCGCCCCGGGAAGAAGCGCGCGTAGCGCGAGCCGCCGAAGGGCGTGTTGATGGCCACCATGGAGTCGATGCGCTGGTCCGGGTCCTCGAACGCCATCAGCTGCTTGCCAATGAGCCCGCCCTTGCTGTGCGCGACGATCACGACGCCGCGCAGGTCGTGCTGCTCGAGGTAGGTGCGCGCGAGCTTCGCCCCGGCCGTGACCTCGCCGCGGTTGTAGCCGAGCGTCGTCACGACATGGATGGGGTGCCCCTCGCGGTGGAGGCGCTCGATCACGGGCCGCAGGAACTGCCAGCGCTCGTAGATGCCGGGCAGGATCAGGATCGGAGCCAGGCCCTCGCGGCCGTCCCGGTACCGGCGCGGGTTCAGCCGCAGGAAGAACCCGACGACCTGCCAGAAGCCGACGTAGGCGTAGTCGAGCACCCAGCTGTACCCGTTCCGGATCAGCGTGATCATCGGTGCGCGTGCTCCCGCACGAGTTCGGAGATCTGCTCGGGCGCCGTGAACATGACGACGTGGGGGCCGGGCACCTCCGCGAACCGACCGTCCTGCGCCAGCGACGCGAGATGCGTCGCCCACGGCCGGGACACCACGGGGTCGCGATCGCCGCGGATCACGAGCACGCGCGCCGAGATGCGCGGGACGCGCTCCTCGATGCGATCGCGCAGAAGGTGCGGCACCTGCATCGCGTACCAGACCGGGCCGCAGCGGAAGAGGTAGTCGGTGAGCACGGTCCAGTTGCCACGGAGCGGTTCGCGGGTCATGTCGACGCCGAGGCGGAACGCGGCGCTGAAGAAGGTGCGCTCGGAGGGCGACATGGTGGGACCCATCAGCACGACAGAGTCGGTGAGGTCCGGATCCTGCGTCACCGCCTCGGTGACCATCTGGCAACCCATCGAGTGCCCGATGAGCACCGGGTTCTCGATGCCCTCGGTGCGCAGCACGGTGGCGAGCACCTCGCCGTGCTCCGCGATGGAGATGTTGCGGCGCGGACGCGGCGAGCTGCCGTACCCCGGCATGTCGAGCAGGTGCACGACGCCGCGCTTCGCGAGCTCCTCGGCGAGCGGCTCGAAGTAGCGGAAGGACACGCCGATGCCATGCACCAGGACGAAGACCGGAGCACCCGGCCGCACGGTGCCGAACGTGCGCACGACGACCTGAAGGTCGTCGACGGCGACCCTCCGCACCTGGAACGCGGGGATGGTGCGCGAGAAACGGGGGCGGGTGGCGTCGGGGTCACGGGGGCGGTCGAGGGTACGGGTCACCCTGCGACGTTACTCGATGGCCACTGAGCAGGCTCTGAGGCGGCATGGCGGGCAGGCCGCCTCCATAGCGCGGGCGCGGTCCTACAGCGCGTTCACGCCCGTGACCCGCACCACGGCGACGCCCTGCTCGTCCGACTCCGCGAGATCGACCTCGGCGCTGATGCCCCAGTCGTGATCACCCTCGGGGTCGTCGAAGATCTGGCGCACGTGCCAGGCGCCCGGGCGCTCCTCGATGATGAGCATGGCCGGCCCGCGGGCATCCCCGCCCGTGCCGAGGTCGTCGTGCTGGCTGAAGTACGCGTCCATCGCGTCCGCCCAGGTATCGGCGTCGAAGCCGGCCGCCGCGTCGAGCTCGCCGAGCTCGTCGTAATGCTCGAGCGCGGCGAGTTGCACGCGCCGGAACATCTCGTTGCGCACGAGGATGCGGAAGGCGCGCACGTTCGTGGTGACCCGGTGCGGCGCGGGCGGCACGATGGCCTCGTCCGCGTGGGTCGCCTCCGTCGGGTTCGCCAGCTTCTCCCACTCGTCGAGGAGGCTGGAGTCGACCTGGCGGACGAGCTCGCCGAGCCACTCGATGAGATCGCGGAGGTCCTCGGTCTTCGCCTCGTCCGGGATGGTCTGCCGGGCCGCGCGGAACGCGTCGGACAGGTAGCGCAGCACGACGCCCTCGGAGCGCGCGAGCTTGTAGAAGCTGACGAACTCGCCGAACGTCATGGCCCGCTCGTACATGTCGCGCACCACGGACTTCGGGTGCAGCTCGAAGTCGCCGATCCACGGCTGCGAGGCCGAGTACGTCGCGAACGCCTCGCCCAGCAGACCGGCGAGCGGTTGCGGGTGGGTGACCTCCTCGAGCAGCTCCATCCGCTGGTCGTACTCGATGCCCTCGGACTTCATCGCGGCGACCGCCTCGCCTCGGGCGAGGAACTGCTGCGCGGACAGCACGGGTCGCGGGTCGTCGAGGGTCGCCTCGAGCACGGAGATCATGTCGAGCGCGTAGGTGGGCGATTCCGGTTCCAGAAGCTCGAACACCGCGAGGGCGAACGGCGAGAGCGGCTGGTTGAGCGCGAAGTTGGCCTGCAGGTCGACGGTGACGGTGATGTGGGCCGGTCCCCCGTCGGGATCCGAGCGCTGCTCGACGACGCCCGCGGTGCGCAGCGTGCGGTAGATCGCGAGCGCCTGCCGGATGAGCGCGCGCTGGCGCGGGCGCGGCTCGTGGTTGTCCTCGAGCAGCGTGCGCAGGTCGGTGAAGGGATCGTGGCCGCGCGCGATGACGTTGAGGATCATCGCGTGAGTCACCTGCATGCTCGAGCGGAGCGTCTCCGGCTCGGCGTCCACCAGCTTGCGGAAGCTCGGCTCGCCCCAGGAGACGAAGCCCTCGGGCGCCTTCTTGCGCACGAGCTTGCGCCGCTTCTTCGGGTCGTCACCGATCTTCGCGAGCGCCTTGATGTTCTCGGTCTCGTGCTCGGGCGCCTGCACGATCACGGTGCCCGCCGTGTCATAGCCCGCACGACCGGCACGCCCGGCGATCTGGTGGAACTCGCGCGCGTTGAGCTGCCGCATGCGCGTGCCGTCGTACTTGGTGAGCGCCGTGAGCAGCACCGTGCGGATCGGCACGTTGATGCCGACGCCGAGGGTGTCCGTGCCGCAGATCACCCTAAGCAGGCCGGTCTGCGCGAGCTGCTCCACCAGCCGCCGGTACTTCGGCAACATCCCGGCGTGGTGCACGCCGATGCCGGCCCGCACGAGCCGGGACAGGGTCCGCCCGAAGCCGGTGGTGAAACGGAAGCCGCCGATGAGCTCGGCGATGCGGTCGCGCTGCTCGCGGTCGACGATCTTGAGACTCATCAGCGACTGGGCGCGCTCGAGCGCCGCGAGCTGGGAGAAGTGCACGATGTAGATCGGGGCCTGATTGGTGGAGAGCAGCTCCTCGACCGTCTCGTGCACCGGGGTCGTCGCGTAGTAGTAGTGCAGCGGCACCGGGCGCTCGACGCCGGTGACCCGGGCCGTGCTGCGCCCCGTGCGGCGGCTGAGGTCCTCGGCGAGGCTCGTCACGTCGCCGAGGGTGGCGGACATCAGGATGAACTGCGCCCGGGGCAGCGTGAGCAGCGGCACCTGCCAGGCCCAGCCGCGCTCCGGGTCGCCGTAGAAGTGGAACTCGTCCATGACGACCTGCCCCACGTTCGCGTCGGCGCCCTGACGGAGGGCGAGGTTCGCGAGGATCTCCGCGGTGCAGCACACGATGGGCGCGTCGGCGTTGACGGACGAGTCGCCGGTCACCATGCCGACGTTCTCCGGCCCGAAGATGTCGACGAGCGCGAAGAACTTCTCCGACACGAGCGCCTTGATGGGCGCGGTGTAGTACGTGCGGCGGCCCTCGGCGAGTGCCGCGAAGTGCGCGGCGACGGCGACCAGGGACTTGCCCGTGCCGGTGGGCGTGCTCAGGATCACGTTCGCGCCGGAGACGATCTCCATGATCGCCTCGTCCTGCGCGGGGTAGAGCGTGAGACCCAGGCCGGTGGTCCAGTCGACGAAGCGCTCGTACACCTCGTCCGGGTCGAAGCGCTCGGGGATGCTCCGCGTCAGGTCGGTGCGCGCGTCGGCGAGAGTGGGGTCCGGAATCGTCATGTCCCGTCGATCCTGACAGACTCCGCACCCGCCTTCGCCCTCTCGCCCCCCATCCCCCGTCTGGCCCCCGTACGCGGGTCGTGCGGCGCTTCCTGTTCGCGACGCCCCCGAAAGGGTGCAAGTATCGTCTTCGAGGGCGCGACGGCGCGTCCGAAGGGGGACCAGCATGAGCAACGCCATTGCACACCACGGCCGCGATGACCTCGACGGCCGGGACGTCCGCAGCGAGGCACTCTCGCTCGACCGCCACGAGGAGCGCCGCCGCGGCGCCATCGTCCTCGTCACCGCGAGCGCGGGCATCTGGGCCGGCATCGCGATCGTCGCCTGGGGGGCGCTGCAGACCCTGATCTGACCCGGCAGCCGCTGACGGGTTCCTCGATGTCGGTGGCGGAGCCTAGGGTGACGCCATGGACACGCGTGGCGCACTGACGGGCCGGATCGCACTGGTGACGGGGGCGACCCGCGGCGTGGGCCGCGGCATCGCACGGGGGCTCGGGGAGGCCGGGGCGACCGTGTACGTCACGGGCCGCACAACCGTCGAAGGAACGTCGCGGTCGCGCCTGCCCGGCACGATCCACGCCACGGCCGAGCAGGTCACCGAGCTTGGCGGTACGGGCATCGCCGTGCCGCTCGATGCCGGGGACGACGCCGCGCTCGAGGCCCTCGTCGCGCGCATCGAGCGGGAACAGGGGCGGCTCGACGTCCTCGTCAACAGCGCCTGGGGCGGGTACGAGCGGTTCACGGACGGCAGCGAGTTCAACCCCGGCCCGTTCTGGGAGCAGCCGCTGTCGCTGTGGGACTCCATGCACCGGGTCGGGCTGCGCGCCCACTACGTCACGTCGAGCCTCGCCGCGCCCCTGCTGCTGCGCTCGGACCACGGTCTCGTGGTCAGCCTGTCCTCCTTCGCCGCCACGGTCTTCGTGCCGCCCGTCGCGTACGGGGTGGCGCACGCCGCCATCGACCGGCTCGCGAAGGACATGGCGGAGGAGCTTCGGCCGCACGGGGTCGCATCCGTCGCGCTCTACCCCGGGCTCGTGCTCACCGAGGGCGTTCTGCGCAACATCGAGTTCTTCCAGGACGAGACGAACTTCGAGACACCGCTGTTCGTCGGTCGCACGGTCGCCGCGCTCGCCGCCGATCCCCGGATCCTTCGGCTCACCGGGCGCCCGCTCGTCGCCGCCGAGGTCGCCGCGGCCTACGGGATCACCGACGAGAACGGCGTGCTCCCCGCGTCCAACCGCGAGAAGATCACGGGCGTTCCCGTTCCGCCGTTCGAGCCCGACGACGGCGACGCGGGCGAGGAGGGCCAGGCGGGCGAGGGGCGGTAGCGGGGTCGCGCCGCATCCCTTCGACAGGCTCAGGGACCGTGCAGCCCCCGTCCCTTCGACAGGCTCAGGGACCGTGAAGCCCGCGTCGCGATGGGCTCAGCGACCGTGTGCCGCCGACCCCGTAGGCTCGTCCGGGCGCCGGGCGGTGCCCGGACGAGGAGGACGCCGGCGATGGCATCGTGGACCGAGCACGCGATCTGGTGGCACGTGTATCCGCTCGGCTTCCTGGGCGCGGAGCAGACGACGGAGGCGGACGGCGGCACCCGCCACCGGCTGCCGGCCCTCGTCGGCTGGCTCGACTACCTCGTGCAGTTCGGCGCGAACGGCCTCGCGCTCGGACCGGTGTTCGCCTCCGAGACGCACGGCTACGACACGACCGACCACCTGCGCATCGATCCCCGCCTCGGGAATGACGACGACATGGACGGGCTGCTGGCCGCCGCCCGCGAGCGCGGCGTGCGGGTGCTCCTCGACGGCGTCTTCAACCACGTCGGGCGGTCGCATCCGCGCTTCCGAGCCGCCCTCGAGCACGGCCCCGACTCCCCCGAGGGTCGCTGGTTCCGCTGGACCGATCGGGGAGAGCCGGTCGGGTTCGAGGGACACGGTGCGCTCGTGACGCTCAACCACGACAACCCGGAGGTGGCCGACCACGTCGCCGACGTGATGATGCACTGGCTCGACCGTGGCGCGGCGGGCTGGCGCCTGGACGCGGCGTACGCGGTGCCGCCCGAGTTCTGGCGCCGCGTGCTCCCCCGCGTGCGCGAGCGGCACCCGGACGCGTGGTTCCTCGGCGAGATGATCCACGGCGACTACGCGCACTACGTCGAGCGGTCCGGGCTGGACTCCGTGACGCAGTACGAGCTCTGGAAGTCGGTGTGGAGCTCGCTGCGCGACCGCAACCTGTTCGAGCTCGAGTGGACGCTGCGCCGCCACTCGGAGTTGCTCTCGCGCCTCGTGCCGTACACCTTCGTCGGCAACCACGACGTGACCCGCATCGCGTCGACGCTCCCTGCTGACACGCTCCCGGCCGCGCTCGCGCTGCTGTTCGTGCTGCCCGGCATCCCGAGCGTCTACTACGGCGACGAGCGCGGCCTGCGCGGCGTGAAGGAGGACCGGGCGGGCGGTGACGACGCCGTGCGTCCGGCCTACCCGGCCGCGCCGACGGATTTGTCCGCCGAGGGCGAGGGCCTGCTCGACCTGCACCGCCGCCTCATCGGCCTCCGCAGGCGGCACCCGTGGTTGACCCGCGCGGAGGTGCGGGTGGAGGACCTCGCGAACGAGAGCAGCACGATCGTCCTCACCGAGCGGGGCGGCGCCGGTCGGGTCGTCCTCGCGCTGAACCTCGGAGGGACCCCGGTGCCCGCGCCCCGCGTCGGCGGGCTCACCGTCGACGTGTCGAGCACGGGTGGCGACTTCGGGTCGACGGTGCCCCCGCGCGGCTGGGCGGTCTACGCCGGCTGAGACGCCGGACGGAAGCGACGGACCGCTCGCGCCGCGCCGGCGGCGTAGTGGGGCAGCAGGTCCGGCCGCACGTCCATCGCCCAGCGCGCCAGGTCGAGCGCGTGGAGCAGCACGAGCGTCTCGAGCAGCGGGGTGACGGTGGCGAGGTCGACGCCGCAGCCGCGCGCGAAGGCCGTCACGTCCCCCGCGGTGACCGGGGCCTCGAAGCCCTCGGGCAGGTCCGCGAGGTGCCAGCGGTAGACCGTCTCCAGGTCGGTCCAGGGCGCCGGGCCGGCCGACGCGCCGCCCCAGTCGATGAGCACCCCTTCGCCGTCGTCCCGCACGATCAGGTTGCGCGGCGCGAGGTCGCCGTGACTGAGGCCGAACGTCAGCCGCTCGTCCCGCAGCCCGCCGATCGCCGCCGCGAGGGCCGGTGCCTGCGAGACCGCGTAAACGCCCAGGGCGATCAGCGGGTCGTCCTCGCCCAGCGCGCCGATGTTGTAGTCGAGGTGGGCGCGCCAGGCGTTCGGCAGGTCGCGCCCGAAGCGGGAGAACAGCCCCCCAGGCGCGTCGTCGCCGGGCACGATGCGGGACACCGCGGCGGCCGATCGGCCGAGGCGTTCCCACGCGTCGGCCGCGGGAAGCGCCGTGCCCGGCATGCCGGGCACGAACTCCTGGATCGAGTACGGCACGCCCTCGAGCACGCCTCGCGCGAGGGGGGACGCGACGGCGATGCCAGCCTCTCCCGCCCGCTCCTGGCACCACTGCTCCACCTCGAACTCGTCGGGGCGCGCGGGGTCGAGCGCGAAGCGGATCACCACCCGCCTGTCCCCGGAACCCGCGAGGTGTACCGCATTCACCCGGCCGGACGCCGCGGCCGACACCGTTGCCGGATCGACCCCGTGGCGCGCGGCGATGCGGCGGGCGAGGTCGGCGTCTCGCCGCGTCGTGGTCACCGCGCCAGCCTAGGAGGCGTGCGCAGCGCCGCCGGCCGTCACCCGGCGTACACGGGGGGCTGGCGGTCCCGCCAGGGCAGGGCCTCCTCCAGCTGCGCGGCGACCTGAAGCAGCAGGTCCTCGCGGCCGACCGCGGCCACGAGCTGCACGCCGATGGGCAGGCCCTCCCTGCTCTGCCCGAGCGGCAGGCCGATCGCCGGGTGACCCGAGACGTTGAAGGGCGCGGTGAACGGTCCGACCTCCAGGATGCGCCGCAGCCAGTCCCGTGCGCTCAGACCCTCGACGTCCTGGTCGAGCGCGCCGTGCGGGAGCGGGAGCCGGCCGAGCGTCGGGGTGACCAGCAGGTCGTGCTCGGCGAGGAACAGCCCGATGGGCCGGGTCACCCGGTTCTGCGCGTCGACGGCGGCCAGCACGTCGAGAGCCCGCGCGGCGGCGACCTCGCGGAGGACCTCGCGGGAGACCGCCTCGAACAACGCGGGGTCGGGTTGGCGCGGTGCGCGGAGCATGGCCCCGCCGGTGGCGTAGACGTTGAGCATCTGAGCCTCGACCACGTCCTCCGCCTCGATGCGCGGGGCGGCCTCGACGACGGTGTGCCCGATCCACTCGAGCGTCTCGGCCGCGCGCACCGTCGCCGCCACGACCTGGGGGTCGACGGCCGCGCCGGACCACGCGGCGTGCATCAGGGCGACCCGCAGCCGTCCGGGGTCCGTCCGGAGCGCGTCGCGATAGGGGCGGGCCGGGGCCGCGGCGACGTACTTGTCGCCGACCGGCGGCGCGCCGACCGCGTCGAGCAGCGCCGCCGCATCCCGGACGGTCCGGGTCAGGGCGAATTCGATCGTCAGCCCGAATCCCGCCTCGCCCGCCAGCGGCCCGCTCGGCGTGCGACCCCGGCCCGGCTTGAGCCCGACGACCCCGCAGGCGGACGCGGGCACCCGCAGCGACCCCGCCCCGTCGTTGCCGTGCGCGACCGGCACGGCCCCGGCCGCGACGAGAGCGGCCGAGCCTCCGCTCGATCCGCCGACGCCGCGCGCGAGGTCCCACGGATTGCGGGTCGGCCCCGTGCGCAGCGGCTCGGTCACGAAGCTGAAGCCGAGCTCCGGCGCGGTGGTCTGACCGAGGGCGACGAGGCCGGCCGCCCGGAACCGCGCCATGAGATCGTGGTCGACCGTGGTGACCGCACCGCGGACGGCGCGGCTGCCGAGGGCGAACGGGACACCCCGGGCGAAGGGCCCGCTGTCCTTGATGAGGAACGGCACCCCCGCGAGGGGACCGCGCGGGTCCGCGGTGAGCGCGGGATCGAACAGCGGCCGGGCGAGCGCGTTGAGGTCGCCGTTCACGCCCTCGATGGCCGACCGCGCCGCGGCCTCCACCTCCGCGGCCGTGACCTCCCCGGCCGCGATGAGCTGGCGGAGTCCCGTCGCGTCGTGGCTCGCGTACTCGTGCAGGTCCATCCCGTTCCCCTTCTCGTTCCTCACGCCCGCACGTCCCCAAGTCGGCCCTGGCCGCACCCGGCGGCCCCTCCCCTCGGCCGGGCGGCGCACGGGCGGTACCCTCGGATCAGCAGAACGGAAGCTTCCCTCATGACCGACAACCGGCCCTCATCGCCTCCCCCGCGACCCGCGCGCCGCCCCACCCAGGAGTCGCCCCTGGTCTGGGGACTCCTCGTCGCCGTGATGTTCCTCGCGTTCGTCAACTTCCTCTTCGTCGCGATCGCCGCCCCGTCGCCGTACCGGGTGGGGCTCGCTGTTGCCGCGGGCGCGTTCCTCGTGCTCAGCGTCGTGCTTTTCGTCCGGTCGTCGCGACAGCGTCGACGCGTTCGCGGCGCTGCGCCGGACGTGCCGGATTCCACGAGTGACGCCGCTCGGAGGGCCGACGGCAGAACCGGGCGGGCTGCCCCGCGCGACGCCGACGGTCGCCGGAGCGGCACGGACACCGATCCGGGTTCCCCAGGGAACGGGCCAGGGGCCTAGCCGGAGGCGGATCCGGCCCGCCCGCGGCGCTCACTGCTGCTGGTTGGCCTCCTGCTGGGACCGGTACAGGCGGGCCTGGGACAGCGCGACCTCGACGGTCGGCCACTCGTTGTCCGCCACGAGCTGCTCGGCGGCCCGCTGCGACTCCGCGGCGTTGCTGCTGGCTGCGGCAGCGAGCAGCTCCGCATAGCGGGCACCGGCGAGAGTCGTACCGGTGGCGATGGCGTCGAGCTCGGGGAACAGCGTGGTCATTCGTCTGCCTCTCGTTCGCGCGGGACGCGTGTGGTGGAAACGTACAGGCTCCGAGCGCGCCGCCGCCACTCCCCAAGCGCGCGCCGCGCGGCACCGCGACGTCAGGAGTGGCAGGAGTGTCAGGGGCGCTGCCTACGCTGGGGGGATGCTGACCGCCGTCGCCGTCGAGGGGTACCGCTCCCTGCGCAGCCTGGTGCTGCCGCTCGAACGACTCAGCGTCGTGACCGGCGCCAACGGCAGCGGCAAGTCGAACCTGTACCGGGTGCTCCGCCTGCTCGCCGCGGTCGCCCGCGACGGCGCCGTGGCCGCGCTCGCGGCGGAGGGCGGGCTGCCGTCGACCCTGTGGGCAGGCCCGGAGACCACTTCCGGCGGGATGCGGCGGGGCGAGGTCCCCGTGCAGGGCACCGTGCGCAGCGGTCCGGTTGCCCTGCGGCTCGGCTTCGCCTCGGACACGCTCGGCTACGCGGTCGACCTGGGCCTGCCCCTGCCCGCCACGACCATGTTTGGCCGCGACCCGGAGATCAAGGCGGAGGCGGTCTGGCACGGGCCGTACCTGAGACCCGCCGGCCTGCTGGCCGAGCGGCGCGGACCGGCGCTGCG
Source organism: Planctomonas deserti (assembly GCF_003067705.1). GTDB lineage: Bacteria > Actinomycetota > Actinomycetes > Actinomycetales > Microbacteriaceae > Planctomonas > Planctomonas deserti. The sequence continues at coordinate 245,434 of NZ_QANL01000003.1, read as the reverse complement.
CATCCGCGGCGACGACGGCTGGGAGAGGCACGACTACCGGCTGCCGCCCTGGGCGAGCATGCTCAGCGAGGCCGCCGACCCGCGCTCCGCGCCGGAGCTGCTCGCCGTGCGCGACGATCTCCGCTCGTGGCGGTTCTTCGATTCCCTGCGGACCGATGCCGACGCCCCCGCCCGGCGCGCGGCCGTCGGCACGCGCACCCCGGTGCTGGCCGCTGACGGGGCCGACCTGGCCGCCGCCCTGCAGACCATCCGCGAGGCCGGTTCCGGGGACAGCCTGGATGCCGCCGTCGAGCGCGCCTTCCCCGGCAGCCGCCTCAGCGTGGAGGACCAGGACGGCCGATTCGCACTGCGGCTGAGACAGCCGGGGCTGCTCCGCCCGCTCGGCGCGGCCGAGCTGTCCGACGGCACCCTCCGCTTCCTCATCTGGGTGGCGGCCCTGCTCAGCACGAGGCCGGCGCCGTTCCTGGTGCTCAACGAGCCGGAGACGAGTCTGCACCCCTCGCTCTTCCCGGCGCTCGCGGACCTGATCCTCGACGCGACCGCCGACTCGCAGCTCCTCGTCGTCTCGCACTCGGAGGCGCTCGTGGCGCGGCTCGCGGATTCCGCACTCGTGCACACGCTGCGGAAGGAGACCGGGGAGACGCGGGTGGAGGGACTCGCGCCGCTCGAGCAGCCACCCTGGCACTGGCCGTCGCGCTGAGCCCGCGTTCGCTGCGCGGGCGGCCCGTCACGCCCATCCGCTGCGACGATCGGGTGCGTCGCTCGCCCTTAGGCTGGTAGCCATGTCAAAGGTACTGAGCAGTCTTCCGGTGGGCGAACGAGTCGGAATCGCGTTCTCGGGAGGGCTCGACACCTCCTGCGCCGTGGCGTGGATGCGCGAGAAGGGCGCGGTGCCGTGCACCTACACCGCCGACATCGGCCAGTACGACGAGCCGGACATCGGGGCGGTCCCCGGCCGGGCGAAGGAGTACGGCGCCGAGATCGCGCGCCTCGTCGACGCGCGTGCCGCCCTCGTCGAGGAGGGCTTCGTCGCCCTCCAGTGCGGCGCCTTCCACATCCGCTCCGGCGGCAAGACCTACTTCAACACGACGCCCCTCGGCCGCGCCGTGACCGGCACCATGCTCGTGCGCGCCATGAAGGAGGACGACGTCGACATCTGGGGCGACGGATCCACCTACAAGGGCAACGACATCGAGCGCTTCTACCGCTACGGCCTGATGGCCAATCCGCGCCTGCGCATCTACAAGCCCTGGCTCGACGCGAGCTTCGTCGGCGAGCTCGGCGGTCGCACGGAGATGAGCGAGTGGCTCGTGGCGCGCGGCTTCCCGTACCGCGACTCGACCGAGAAGGCCTACAGCACCGACGCGAACATCTGGGGCGCCACCCACGAGGCGAAGCGCCTCGAGGAGCTGAGCTCGGGTCTCGACCTCGTGCAGCCGATCATGGGCGTGGCCGCCTGGCGCGACGACGTCGACGTCCAGACGGAGGAGGTGACCGTCCGCTTCGACTCCGGCCGCCCCGTCGCCATCAACGGCACCGAGTACGACGACGCGGTCGCCCTCGTGCTCGAGGCGAACGCCATCGGCGGCCGCCACGGCCTCGGCGTCTCCGACCAGATCGAGAACCGCATCATCGAAGCGAAGAGCCGCGGCATCTACGAGGCCCCCGGCATGGCGCTGCTGCACATCGCCTACGAGCGCCTGCTGAACGCCATCCACAACGAGGACACGGTCGCCAACTACCACGCGGAGGGCCGCCGCCTCGGCCGCCTCATGTACGAGGGTCGCTGGCTGGACCCGCAGTCGCTCATGCTGCGCGAGTCCCTCCAGCGCTGGGTCGGCTCGGCGGTCACGGGCGAGGTCACCCTGCGCCTGCGCCGCGGCGACGACTACACGATCCTCGACACCACCGGGCCCGCCCTCAGCTACCACCCGGACAAGCTGTCGATGGAGCGCGTGGGCGACTCCGCCTTCGGCCCCGACGACCGCATCGGCCAGCTGACCATGCGCAACCTCGACATCGCCGACTCCCGCTCGCGGCTCGAGCAGTACGCCGCCGCCGGCCTCATCGGCGGCGCGACGGCGGAGCTGGTGGGCCGCCTCGAGCTGGGCGCGGCTGAGGAAATCCTGGAGATCGGCGGCGGGGACTCCGCGGCCGACGCCCTCCTGCACGCGACCGACCTCGCCTCCGAGGGCGCCGCGTTCGACTCCGGCACCGACTGATCCCTCGGCGGATGCCCGGGCGACCGTCGCCCGGGCCCGCCCGGATCAGCGCCGGGGTGCGGGGCCGTCGCCGGTGTGGATCTCCATCGCGTCCGCCGTCGGAGCCGGCGGACGCGCCGCCGTCGGCCTGTCCAGGTAGAAGTACGCCGTGGAGGCGATGTCGTCCTGCAGCGGGAGGTAGCGCCCGCCGCTCCGCCAACCGAGCGCCTGGATGTCCACCCGCAGCCGCTCGGCGAAGTGGATGGGGTCGGGCAGGTGCCAGCGGTACATACCGAAGCGCTGCTGGCTCGCGTACAGCCCGTCGGGCCGGAGAACCTGCGGCAGTCCCAGGAAGGCCGTCGAGTACGGCGTGTAGCCCTGCCCGGGCACGTCGAAGTTCCACGCGCCGCCGAAGTAGTCCTCGGTCCCGGTCCCGTTGATGGTGGGGTGATCCTCGTCGGAGTCCAGGAAGAAGCGGACCTCGCCCTCGCCCCACCACCCGCTGCTGTGGACGCCCCAGGCGAGGTAGGTGCCGACGTAGTGGCCCCTGCCCTCGACGGTGCCGAGAATCGGATGCGTCGTGAGGAGGGGAAGCGGGTTGCTGCGGCGCCACTGCGCGTGCAGGTATCCCTCGCCGGCGTAGTCGCCGCCGGTCTCGTAGGTCACCTGGTAGTAGACGACGGCATCGCGATCCGCGGTGTTCTCGATCGTGAGCCGCGCGGCGGCGCGGAACGGCATCGGCCAGTAGGAGTTGAAGCCGCCGTGCGGGTTCACGGCGACGACCTGGGAATCGACCTGCGCGAACACGCCCCAGCCCTGGCAGAAGAAGTCGCCGAGCGGCACCTCGATCGCCGGCTCCGCCGCGCCGTCCCAGTACGCCCGCAGGATCAGACTGCGCCAGCCGTCGGCGTGCGTCGTGAGCCAGACGTGCGTGATCGTTCCCGGCTCGTCGATGCGGGCGAGGTAGTATGTCGCTCCAGCCCCGACCACGACGCTGGGACTGATCTTCCAGCCCGGGCCGAGGTCGCGGGCCGCGTCGGCGCCGGTGCCCTCGACGGCCCTGCCGCCCCCGCCCGGTGAGCCGTCCGGGTTCTCCGGGCTGATGGAGCGCGTCCGCACGGACCGCAGCGCCGAGATCGAGTGGAGACGCGAGGCCGAGCGGTACGGGGTGTCGGACATGAAGCTCTCCTGCACGTCGTCGTGCTCTCGCGGGACGGGCCGGACGCCGCCGCCTGCAATCGATTTCAGCACTGTAGGGTGATGCCCCGAAGGTGTCAAACGACCGGTGCGCGCCGGCACGGGGTCCAGGCCCGGAGGCGAGTCGCGTCGGGAAACCACGTCGAGGAGAGCATGGCGACCATCTACGAGGTAGCCGCCGCCGCGGGCGTCTCGCCGGCGACCGTGTCCCGCGTCTACAACGGCGTTCCCGTCTCCGCGGAGAAGGCCGAGCTGGTGCGCGCCGCGGTCGCCGAGCTGCGCTTCACCCCCAACCGCACGGCCCGGTCGTTGCGCCGCAAGAACGCCGAGGTCATCGCCCTCGTGATCCCGGACATCGAGAACCCGTACTTCACCTCGCTGGCCCGGGGCGTGGAGGACGTCGCGCAGGAGGCGGGCTACTCCGTCGTGCTCTGCAACACCGACGAGGACCCGGGCAAGGAGGCGAGGTACCTCGAGATCGCCGTCGCCGAGAACATGGCCGGCGTCATCCTCGCCGAGGCCGACGGACGGGCCGACCTGAGCGAGCTCATCGCGCGGTCGAGGCCCGTCGTCGCCGTGGACCGCAGCACGCTGTTCGACCTCGACAGCGTCATCCTGGACAACCGGGCGGCCGGTGTCGCCGCGGCGAGAACGCTGATCAATTCGGGCTACCGGCGCCTGGCCTGCATCACCGGCCCGGCGGAGATCGACACGGCCGAGGAGCGCGCGGAGGGCTGGCGGAGCGTCGTCAGCCCTTCTGGCTCCCTCGAGCGGCCCGACGATCACCTGCGATACTCCTCCTTCCGGGTGGAGGGGGGACGGGACGCGATGGCCGAGCTGCTCGCCCTCGACCCGGCGCCCGACGCCGTCGTGGTGACGAACAACCTAATGGGCGTCGGCGCGCTGCAGGTGCTCTCCGAGGCGGGCAGGGTGCCGCCCGCCTTCGGCGTCGCCGTCATCGGCGACCTCCCCTTCACGACGCTCACCCCGAACGCCACCAGCATCGTGCGTCTCCCGGCGCGGGACATGGGCACCACCGCGGCACGGATGCTCATCGAGCGGATCAACGGCGACACGGAGCCCGCGCGGACGGTGATCCTCCCCCACGAGGTCGTCGCCGCCGCCTCGGGTGCACCTGCCCTCTGACCCCCGCCAGGCACGAACCGGGGCGTCCATCCCGCCCCCGCGGCCACTGCCCGCGGACACCCCTCGGTATGAGCTGTCCCACCCGTGGCGGTGATCCGATGCCGGTCGCATACTGAGCGGGAGGGAACGAGGGACGGGGGGGGAGGGGGAGCACGTGCAGCTGCACCACGTCGAGCACGGCAGCGGGCTGCCCCTGCTCGTGCTTCATGGCGCGAACGTCGACCACCGCGAGACCGAGGCGTGCTTCGAGCCCGCGCTCCACGACGTGCCAGGACTGCGACGGATCTACCCCGATCTTCCCGGTATGGGCCGCTCCCCCGCACCGGACACCATGCGCAGCGCCGATGACGTGCTCGACGCCCTGGTCGGATTCGCGGACGAGGTCACGAACGGCGCGCCGCGTCTGCTCGTCGGCCACTCCGTGGGGGCGTACTTCGCGCGGGCGATGGCCGCGCGGCAGCCGGAACGGGTGGCCGGGCTGGCGCTCGTCTGCCCGCTGCTGCCGGACGCTCGGGACGTGCCGCGGCATCGCGCCATCGCCGGCTCCGGCAGCATAGGCAACGAGGACTTCCGCAGCTACTTCGTGGTGCAGACGCGTGAGATGCTCGAGCGGTACGACCGCTACGTCGCCCCCGGGGTCGACCTCGCCGACGTGGACGCGATCGAGCGCATCAGTCAGCGGTGGGAGCTCACCGACATCCCTGGCCCGGCGTACCCGGGTCCCACCCTGCTCGTGGCGGGCAAGCTCGACTCGACCGTCGGCTACGCCGCAACAGCCGATCTCCTCCGCCACTACCCCCGGTCGACGCTTGCCGTGCTCGACGAGGCGGGACACGCGCTGCCGCACGAGCAGCCGGAACTGCTGCGCGTCCTCCTCCGGCAGTGGCTCGAGCGAGTCGACCGCAATCGCTGACGGAACGAGCGCGACGCCCTGGAAATGCGAGAACCCCCGGTATCCCGCACCGAAGTGCGACATACCGGGGGTGTGGGTGGATCTGAGGGGACTCGAACCCCTGACCCCCTGCATGCCATGCAGGTGCGCTACCAGCTGCGCCACAGACCCGGACGGATGCCCTAACACCACAGTCCCGGAATCTGGGCTCGAGCCTCGGTCCCGGGTGGTGCAGTCAGTCTATCCGAGCCGTGCCCGGCACCTGACCGGGCCGTCGGCGGACCGCCGGCCCCCGGGCTGCCGTGCCAGGACGGGCGCGTTCAGTAGTCGTACAGGCCGCCGAATGGTTGCTGATCATTCCCGGTGTCGCGGGGGTCGAACTGCACCGTCTCAATGGAGAACACGACCTGGCTTCGAGGAGAGATGAGCACGCTCACGGATCGATTGCCGACGATCACGAAGTCCACGAACCGCCCAGGCGTGCTCATGGCCGCCTCTATGCGTCGCTTCAAGTCGTCGAGGTCCTGGCCCTGGGCGAGGAACGAGCTCCTGCCGTCGATCGCGACCTCGGTTCGCACCATCGTCTGCATGTCGCTCAACTGACGGCACCCCCGCGTCGTTCCTCACCCGCGGAACGGATCGGCTGCGTGAGAATCGGGTCGTCCGTATGCCTGCCCATGTGTCTCCTGCCGTAGAGGCACACGCTACGCCCCTTCACCTGGTGATGAGGGAGGGCCTAGAGCGACGAGCCGAGACTGGACGACGCGCGACCGATGAGGGCGGGCCCGGCCGGTCCGCCGTCGGTACGAGGCTCCGGGAGAACGACCAAGCCGACAGGGGAATCCGCCGAGTCAGACAGGATGCGTAACCAGTCCGGATTGATGGGCGGCACTTTCCCGGCCGTGTACGTGAAGTGCAGGGGCATACGGGGGCTGATCCAAACGGTGCATCTGCCGTCCCCGGCCTTCGGGTCGTTCTTTCACGAGAAGTAGAACGACTGCCCGAAGCGGATCTTCCGCCCGATGACGATCTGAAGGTGCGCCAGAAGGCGGTCCTCGAAGTCGACGATGTTCGTCGAGTCGTACGTGAGCCTGCCCATGGAAGGGCCTCCTGCCGTATTGAGCTGACCTTACGCGCTTCTAGGCCTCGTTGTAGAGATCGTTGAGGGCGGCGGTCTCCGGGTCGAGCTCGGTCTCGACGGCGGTGGGCACGAGGCGACCCATGCGCTCCGTGATCTGCTGCACCGCTCCGGTGTTGTCCGGCTCGGGCACGGTCGAGTGGGTGGTCTCGGTCATCAGCGGCGCACCTTCGCCGAGGAGGAACGTGGCGGTGACCTCGTCCCCGTCCGAGCTGATGGCATGGACGTCGACGGTGTCCGCGACGCCGGAGCTGGCGAGCCGAGCGGCATACTGCAGTAGCAGGTCCGCCACCTCGTCGCCGACCAGCAGGTTCTTGTCCGCGTAGGTCAGGTGCTTCATGCCGCAAACCTACGCCGACAAGCCGCGAGGACGCGGAGAGCACGGGGCCCCTGACCCGCCATTCCGCGTCAGAAGTCGAACGACCGATCCCCGCCCTCGTGCGCCCTCTCGGATACCGGGCTCGGCGGTTCGAGACTGGCGATCTTCTGCCGCATGGAAGCGACGGCCTTCTCGTCCTCGAGGTTCACCCCGCGATCCAGCGCGGGAGCGGCGAACAGCGCGCTCGCTGGTCCAAGAAGGAGGGTGGTCATCCCCCTCGCCCCCTCGTCGGACAGGGCGGGAATGGTCACGAGATCGGACCGCTGCACCTGCGCGAGCTGGTGAGCGTAGTCGAGCACCGCGTCGCAGACGGTGTCATCGATGATCACGAATCCACTGGCGTAGTAGAGCTTCTGCATCGCTCCTGTCTATCACCCAGCAGACCGGGGCCGGAGAACGACCGGCCGCGCACCGGGTCACCGGAAGCTCCGCTGCTCGGAGCGTGGGGACCCGCCGGTTATCCCATCGTCGCCGAGCCGGTGCGGTCACCCGCCGCCGCCCCCAGCAGCGCCCCCCGGTCGATCAGCAACCGGTCGCCAGGCAGCGACTGCTGGGATCACTGAGATTCCTTGTCCTCCTCTCGAACCCATGATCTAATCGGCATTCTTGACGAGGGAGTTGAGGAATGTTCGCCATTGTGATCGCGGCAACGTTGGGCGGGCTGCTGCTGCTCGCCGGCGTTTCCAAGCTGCACGATCGGGAAGGCGGGTTGGCGGCGGTACAGGGGTATCGGCTGCTCCCGAGGGTGGCGGAGCGGATCGTCGCGATCACCCTCCCGTACGTGGAGATCCTGATCGGCGTCCCGCTCCTCCTGGGTCTCGGAGCACCGGTCGTGCCCGCGGCTGCGGCCGTCCTGTTCCTCGTCTTCTTCGCGGCTCTCTCGATCAATCTGCTGCGCGGTCGCCGCGAGCTCGACTGCGGCTGCTTCGGCTTCGCGGGGGCGACGGAGTCCGCGCCCCGTATCACCTGGTTCCACGCCGGGCGCGCCCTCGCGCTCGCGGTGCTCGCCGCGGCACTCCTCCTGATTCCGGGCGGGTACGGCATCGGTGCCACGCCCCTCGTCGAACACCTCCTGGGTGTCGCGCTTGCCCTCCTGATCGTCAGTATCGGGCTGGCGACATTCGCGGTGCGAGCGGTGGTCCACCCGCGTCGCCACCGCGTCGACGTCCACCTGTCCCGGGCTCGGGCACACCTTCATGCCGGGTCGTCCCTCCGACCGTGAGCGCCAGCGCCCCGGACCCCAGTCCTTCCGCCAACGAATCGAGGAATCCCTGATGTCGACCTTCCTTCTCGTCGCCGTGATCCTCCTCGCCCTCGCCGTTGCTTTTCTCTTCCTGATGAACCTCGCCCTGGCTCGCGAGCTCGGGCGGGTGCAGGTGCGCCTCGGTCCCCTCGGCGCCCGGATGATGGACGGCGGTCCGAGGATCGACGAGGTCGGCCCGGCGTTCCAGGGGCTCACGGACCATCTCGGTCGCAGCACAAGCGTCGGCGGACACCGGGAGAAGCCACAGTTGCTTCTCTTCACCGGGCCGAACTGCTCCACCTGCAAGAGCCTTCTGCCCGGCATCCGAGCCCTGGCCAAGGCCGAGCGCAGGAATCTCGACGTGGTGATGATCTCCGACGGCACCCCCGAGGAGCACGCCGAGTTCCTCGCCGGTGCGAACATCCGCGACGAGTTCCCCTACGTCGACGCCCGTGACGTGGGTATCGCCTACCAGGTGGGCACCACCCCGTACGGCGTGATCCTCGACGAACACGGAAGGATTCGCGCGAAGGGTCTCTGCAATCACATGGCCCACGTCGAGAGCCTTCTCAACGCCCTCGAAACCGGAACGCCGTCCCTGCAGCACCTGCACGAGCAGGCCAGCACACAGATCGCAAGCCGCTGAGGTCGGAGGGGGGAACCGCTGATGCCCGAGAACCAGTACCCGATCGACGAGTCGGCCAGTCGGGACCAGGCCGATTGGCTGGCGGGACGCGGCGGCACTCCCGTCAGCCGGCTCGGCCGCCTCCTGTCCGAGAGGATGTCCCGTCGCTCGCTCCTCGGCCGCATCGGCCGCTGGAGCATCGGCGCCGCCGGCGTGGCGATCATCGGCAGCCTCCCGGTGACGAGAGCGGCCCTGGCCTCCGAGACCCCGGACGCCGGCGACGAGCTCTTCCCCCCGTTCGACGAGACGGACGACTCGTCATCGTGCGAGTACTGGCGCTGGTGCAACATGGACGGCACCCCGTGCACGTCCTGCGCCGGAGGCGGCGTGACCACCTGCCCGCCAGGGGCCAGACCGGGCGCGGAATTCTGGGTCGGCTGCTGCACCAACGTCGACGACGGGAAGACCTACCTCATCGGGTACTACGACTGCTGCGGTGCTCCCGGCTGCTCGAACACCTTCTGCGGCCAGCCGGACAGCCAGGCGGTGATGTACAACCCGATCAACGGGTCCTACGATCCGGACATCGTCTGGTGCGTCTCCGACGAGTCGCAGACCTACACCTGCACGATGGCGCCCATCATCGGCACCGACTGCCAGGTCACTCCGGCCGCCCGGCCGAAGGCCGGGGCGGGAGCCTCATGAGCAGGCCCCGGATGGAGCGCCGGACCGCGGTGGTGGCTCTCGTCCTCGCGTCCACGGCCCTCCTGGCGGGCTGCACGGCGACGGCGGACCCGGACGACCCGACTCCCACCAGCGCCCCGGACGACGTGCCCGTGAATCCGGACGGGAACCTGGCGGTCGATGACCCCGACGAGGAGGTCCCCTCCGCCGACGGGATACCGCAGGAGTTGCACCAGGCGCAGATCGAGCCGATCACCGCGACGGACATCGTCCTCGTCGACGACGGCGACCTGGAGTACTCGCTGCAGGTCGTCGACCCGGCCACCGGCGCGGCCAAGACGAAGATCGTGACGGGCCCCGGCATCGACGGTCCCGTGATCCACCCCTTCGTCGGCGAGAGTTCGGACGACCCGGCCGTGCTCGCCGCCGAGGTGTGGCGGCCGCGAGGCTCGCGGGGAGCCGCGGAGTTCACGATCTCGACCTATTCGGGCACGCTGCTCGAGCCGCGGGAATTGGCTCTGGCCGAGAACACGCGCCTGCACTCCAGCCCCGGATCCAGTGCGGTGACCGACGACGGCGCCTACTTCGTGGCGTGGGACGACGGACTATACGGGGTTCGGGTGTTCGATCTCGAGGCCGGGGAGGCCACCGGGGAGCTGGCGCTTCCCGGCTGCGGCCCGTTCACCTGGCCGGTCGGCCGGAACATCTTCTCGGTCTGCGAGAACTCCCGCGAACTGCTCCACCTCGCCATCCAGGCCGACGGGTCGATCGAGGAGGTCGAGCGCGCGGCGGTGCTGCCGGAGGACTTCGTGAGCAGCCGCGAGGGGAGCTTCGGTCGCGGAGCGGACACGGCCCTACTGGTCGGCGGGAACGGGGACGCGTACGTGTTCGACTTCTCCGGGGGGAAGCTGACGGACGAGGTGCGCCCGATCGGCAACGCCGGTCAGGACAGCGGCCGCTTCGATGAGGCCGTCATCAACAACCCGGGCACGAGCATGGCGGTGAGCTACACGGACTCCCCCGTGCATCCCGACTCCGAGGACGCCGGTGACATCATGACGATCACCCTCTACGACCCGTCCTCCTTTACGACCATCGAGACCCTCTCGGCGGAGTCGAACGGACTCTTCTCGTTCGACGGCTTCGGCTACTCCGTCGACGGTTCCACGCTCTACGTGCAGGGGACGGCCGACGACGAGGACGAGGAGGTCACGCTCATCGGCTTCGATGCCGCCACCGGCGCGCAGACCTCCCGGGTCACCGTGCCGGACTTCGTCGGCGACGCCGAGCGCATCCTCACCCCTCAGGTGATCGAATGACGCCGTCCCGCTGCACTCCCCGCCACAACGCCCGCCACCGGGCACCAGAAACGATCGCGCTCCTTCCAGCGCATCCCGTGAAAGGAAGCACCTCATGAAGCACACAGCGCTCGTTCAGCGGTCAGCGGCCGTCCTCGCGGTGGTCGGCTCGCTCGCGCTCGCCGGATGCAGCACCGGCGCCGGCAACGCCTCCACCACGTCGGCCGAACCCGCCGCGACCGTCATCGTCACCGACATGGACTATCAGCAGACCGAGGTCACGATCCAGGCGGGCGAGACCGTCGAGTGGGTGTTCGACGACGGGAACATGCCCCACGACGTTGCGGGTGAAGGGGAGCTGGAGGGTGAGCTGCAGAGCCCGCTCCTCACCGAGGACACGTTCAGCTACACCTTCGAGGAGCCGGGGACCTACACGTATCACTGCACCCCGCACCCGTGGATGGTCGGCACCGTGATCGTCGAAGGGTGATGACGACCATGAGAACGCTTGGAGCGCCGGCCCCTCACCCGCTCGCGCAACCGTTGCCCGGTGGGGACGCCGCGCACCTGCGTCCGACGGTCCGGGAAGCGGTTCCGCGTCGCACGCGCATTGCCCTGCCGCTCGTCGCCGCCGCGGTGGGAGTCGCGGCGGCAGCCGTCGCCGCACCGGCCGGTGCAGCCGCGCTCACGACCGCCGTGGTGGGGGCGGGGCTTCTCACCGCAATCGCCGCCAACTGGTCCACCTGCGGCATGTCCGTGGCGGGAGTGGTCGCGGCCCCCAAGCAGCCCGAGCGCAGGGGCTCGTCGACGCCGGTACGCCGGCTCGGGTGGCACGCTCTCGGCTCCTTCCTGACGGGCGCGCCCACCGGCGCCCTGATCGGCGCCGTCGGGATGCTGGCGGCGCCCGTGATCGCGGTCGGCTGGGCCGTCGCGGTGTGGACCCTCGTGGCACTGCTGTACGGACTTCACGAGCTCGGCGCCATCCGCATGCCCACGCCCATGCGCCGCCGCCAACTCCCCCGCCACCTGCGACGGACGGAGGAACCGTGGAAGGTCTCGTTCCTCTTCGGAGCTATCGTCGGCCCGGGCTTCCTCATCTTCATCCGCTCGAGCGCCTACTACCTCCTCGTCCTCGGTCTCCTGCTCGCCGGGAACCCGCTGCTCGGGGCAGCGCTCTTCACGCTCGTCTCGCTGGGGCGCTGCCTGCCCAGCGTCGCGGCCATCCTCCACACCCGAGCCGGTGGCACTATGCCCGGCTTCCTCGCCGCGATGTGCCTCGTGGACCGTCGAGTGCAGGTGGTGGCGGGCGCGGGCCTCATCGGCCTCGCGGCATTCGCCGCCGCGTCCTCCGTGCTCTGAGCCGTCGCCGCGCCGCTGGTGGAACGATCGGCGGTTGAGTGAGGGGTCGCGATCGGTGGCGTCAGTTCGGCGCCACTCTCCCGGTCGCGACGACCCGCGCGATGTCGGCCAGCGACCGGTCCATGGGCGGGAAGGCCGGGGTGCGATTGAGGTGGCCGTGCAGAACGCCCTTCACGAGCACGCGCTCGACACGGCCGCCCGCGGCGCGCGCCTGACGCACGTAGAGGTCCGCCGAGGTGCGCAGGTCGTCGTACTCCGCCACGAGGACGAGCGTCGGAGGAAGGGCGGCCAGCTCCGCCGGATCCGCGGTGTCCACGAAGGCGAATGAGGCGCTTGGGGTCTCGCCGAGGTAGCCCGCGTTTAGCTGCTCGACCGTGGCTGGTGGGTACCGGAACATCGGCGGCACGCCCGCCATCGCCGCGTCGAGGTCGGCGTCGACGCCCCAGCGACGATGGGCCACGGGGTAAGCCAGGACGAGCACCGCCGGGTGCTCGCCCTCGGCCGCGAGCTCCCGTGCAGCAGCCAGCGACAGCGCACCACCGGCGCTCGCCCCGCCCAGGCCGATCCGGTCGACGTGGACGCCGAGTGCCTCGGCGTGCTCCCGGGTCCACCGCCATGCCGTCATGACCTGGTGATGCGGGACCGGGTAGGTCACCGCGGGCACGAGCGAGTAGTCCACCGCCACCACGACCCCGCCGATGCGGACGGCGACCTCCCGCGCCACGAGGTCGGACTCGCGCATCTCGAGGTCACCGGCCAGGAACCCCCCGCCGTGCACCCACACCAGCGCGGGTGCGGAGCCGTCGCCGGTGCCGTAGACCCGAACGCGGAACGGATGGCCGGCGGCGTTGAGCGGGACGTCGTGGTGAGGCACGTCCGGCGCCGCCCAGGGCGCGTCGTCGGCCTCGAACGCATCCATCCTTGCGCGCGCTCCGGGTACGGTGTCGATCGCGTCCCAGCTGTCGATGCCCTCGAGCAGCGGAAAACGGGACGTGAGAGCGGCGTCGATCGGCATGTCAGCCATCCTGCCAGGACACGGGTCGCGAGTCCGCGACCGAGCTGTCAGGCGAGGGAGAGCACGAACGACAGGAGGAATCCGGCGGTGGTGCTCAGGGCGACGGCGGGGCCGCCGTGTTCGAACGCCTCGGGCATGAGGGTGTCGGCGAGGGAGGCGATCACGGCGCCGGCCGCGAACGCGAGCGGTACAGACACCACCGCCGGGCCGCTCTGCGTGAGGAGACCCGCTCCAGCGATGACCGCGATGGTGAGCAGAACCGCGCAGGTCGTCCATAGGCCGATGATCTGAGCGGGCCGGCGTCCCTGCTCGCGCATGGACGCGGCTCCGACGAGTGCTTCGGGGAGGTTCGAGATGAAGATCGCCGCCAGCAGCGCGAGGCTTCCGCTGTCCTCCTCCAGTGAGATTCCCAGCGCCAGGTTCTCCGGCACGCCGTCGAGGGTGACGGCCGCGAGCAGCGCCAGACCGGCCGCGCCCTTCGTTGTCGCCGTGGTGCCGGAGCGGGACGAGGCTGCCGCGTCGGTGTCCAGTTTCGCGCTGCCCTGCACCTGGTCGGCCGGCTTGGACTCCCCGGCGGGTTGCGCCCACCGATCGAGCAGTGCGCTGAGAACGGTGAAGACGAGTGCGCCCGCGGCGAGGCCGACCGCAGCGAGCCAGATGCCGCCGCGCTCGTAGGAGTCCTCGAACAGTTCGAACGTCAGCGCGGTGATCAGGGCACCGGCGGCGAACGCGAGAACCATCGCGAGCAGACGCTTCGGCAGCTCGAACCTCACGCCGACCAGCGCGCCGATCACGAGAGCACTGGACGCGACAGCACCGAACAACACGACCATGCCCACTGTCGACTCCCGCCGTTGACGTCGAGCTCGGGCCTCGCCCGATGCGATGATCCTGGCACCAGAACCAATGCGCCGAACAGGGGGCGTGGGCCTCCAATCGGGAGCGCTCCGGGATTCTCATCCCGTCGCTCGCCTCGGTGCAGCAGGGCCACCTCCCCCACCCGTGGGGAAGGTATCTTCACGGCAGAGTCCGCACCGGATCCGTTCCCCCAGGAGCGAAGGAGCTTTGTGTCTTCTCGAGCAACAAGAGTCGCGACGGTCGTTGTCATGTTGGTGGCATTGAGTGCGTGCTCGACCGCGGAAAGCACCGATGCGGAATCCTCTCCGAGGACCGGAGCAATCGAGTTGGCCGTGTCTGAGACCTGCAGCGATGAGTCCGACGGGCAGTGCGAGTCCGTCAACGGCGAGAGCGTACTGTCCCCCTCCGCCTTCGTTCGAGCCGGAGTCGAGGATGCTGTCGTAGTCGAAGGCGACGGGCAGAACGTGATCGACGTGACGTTCGATCCCGACGGGGCGGAGGTATTCCACCAACTCTCGAAGGAAGCATCCGAGGCTGAGGACACGGCGCGCTTGGTCATGAAGGCGGGTGATGAGGTACTGGCCGCCGTTGCGGTGATGGAAGTCGCGGAGGGCGCTCACGTCCGAATAGGGTTGCCCCCGGAGAAAGATGCGCATGATCTGGTGGCGCTGATCAGCGAAGGCTGAAGCAAGGCTGCGCTTGCACGGGGGAGATCCTGGTCACACCGGTTCGACGGCGGGTCCCACTCCCCTGAGGCGAATGCAGAGGGCGTCCGCGCAGGGATTTCACCTACTCCGCACCTCCGCATGAGCGGGCCGTTGAAGCGGCCGGTGCTAGTCGGCTTTCCGCGAGGGTGGGGACGCACGCTTCCTGCTCTCGGAGGGGTCGGGGGTAGCTTCGGCGACAGGGTGGGGCGCTGTTTCGTCATTCGTGGCCGCCCAGTTCGCGAGCAGTTGCAGGCTGTCGTGGGAGACGGTTCCCGGGGTGGCGGTGTAGGCGATGAGCAGGAGTCCCCTGTGGGAGCTGAGCTCCATGGACTCGAAGACGAGGTCCATGTCGCCCACGGTCGGGTGCCGGACCTGCTTATGGCCGGAGCGGTGCTCACGGACGGTGTGGCTGGCCCACAGCGACCGGAACTCGGGGCTGGCCATGGAGAGCTCCCCGACGAGCTTCGTCAGCGATCGATCGGATGGGGTGCGCCCTGCGGCGGTGCGGAGAAGGGCGACGCTCTGCTCAGCGACCGCGTCCCAGTCGCGGTAGAACACGCGGGCCTGCGGGTCGAGGAATACGAAGCGGGCGAAGTTGACCGGCCGCTCGGGAGTGATGCGCATGTCGAGGTAGAACGCTCGGCCGAGGCGGTTGGAGGCGATCACGTCAAGGCTGGCGTTCTGGACGACGGTGGGCATCGCGTTCATGCCGTCGACGATCTGCTGCACGACGGGTGAGACCTGCTGCATCTTCGGAGCTGCGCGCCGGGCACGGAGGGTCGTGGCGCTGGTGGCGGCGCGGACGAGGTCTGCCAGGTGAGCGGACTCGACGTCATCGAGCTTCAGGGCACGGCTGATGCCCTCGAGCACCGCCTCGGATACCCCTGACGCGTTCCCCCGCTCCAGGCGGGTGTAGTACTCCACGCTGATCCCCGCGACGAGCGCGACCTCCTCCCGTCGCAGTCCCGCCACTCGGCGGCGGCCGCCGAAGTCGGGCAGCCCGATACTGCCCGGAGTCAGACGAGACCGCCGCGACATCAGGAACTCACGAATCTCGTTGGAGGTGTCCACGTCAGCGACGCTACGTCAGTTGCCCGCCCAGAGGGGGTCCCTGGCATTAACCGGATAGACCGGGCCTGCCTCCCTGATCCGCCGTTCCGTTGACTGGAGGCACCGCAACAGAAAGGCGAGAGACATGAGCCAGAACAGGGTCTACTTCATCACCGGCGCAGCACGCGGCATGGGCATCGACATCGCCCGGGCCGCCCTCGACGCAGGCCACTCCGTCGTCGCTACGGCGCGGGACGCCAGCAAGGTCACCACGGCACTGGGCGAGCACGAGAACCTCCTGCCGGTGTCGCTCGACATCACCGACGAGAACGCCGCTCGGGCTGCAGCCGACGCCGCGGTCGAGCGCTTCGGCCGCATCGACGTCCTCGTCAACAACGCCGGCATCTTCGTCGCCGGGTTCTTCGAGGAGATCAGCCCAGCCCAGCTGCGCCAGCAGATGGAAACCAACTTCTTCGGTCCCCTGAACGTGACTCGCGCGATCCTGCCCGTGATGCGGAAGCAGCGCAGTGGTCAGGTCATCACGCTCAGCTCCACCGCGGGACTCGTCGGGCAGGAATTCGTGGCCGCGTACTGCGCCTCCAAGTTCGCCCTGGAGGGGTGGATGGAGTCCATCCGCTACGACCTGGCCCCGTACGGCGTCACGACCATGATCGTGGAGCCCGGATTCTTCCGCACCGAGCTGCTGGTCGAGGGCGCCTCCACGACCTGGCCCGAGCTGACCATCGACGACTACGCCGACCGCACGGCGGCGACCATCGAGGCGTGGAAGGGCATGAACGGCAAGCAGGGCGGCGACCCCGCCAAGCTCGCCGGAGCCCTGATCACCCTGGCCGACTCCGAGCAGCCGCCGCTGCGCTGGGTGGCCGGCGCCGACGCCGTCCAGACCGGCCTCGACAAGGCGAACCTCCTCATCGAGCAGATCACCGCGCTCAAGGAACTGTCCTCCTCCCTCGCCCACGAGGACGCGTAACCCGGAGCACGCTTTTCACCCGTGGGCGTGGTGATCGGTGTCCGCACCAGCGCCACGCCCGCGGGTGCCTCACGTGCATCCACGCATCGCCGGCGGATCGTCGAGCCGAGGACCTTGACGGCAGTACTTTCATTTTGGAAGTATGACGGCATGAGCCTCTTCATCACCTGTCCCGTCGAGAGCGTCGAGCGATCCACCGCCTTCTACACCGCTCTCGGCTGGACCCTCAACACTGAGATGTCCGACCACAACGTGTCCTGCTTCGCGATCGCGCCCGAACAGTACGTGATGCTCGGCAGCCGCGAGATGTACGCGAGCGTCGGCGGCACCGAGGAACTGATCGGCGGGCCCGGCACCCCCTCGAAGGTGACGGTCTCGTTCGACCTCGGCAGCCGCGAGGCGGTCGATGAGCTCACCGAGCGGGCCGGCACCGCCGGCGGCCGGATCGGCGACACCGACGACTACCCCTTCATGTACCAGCGCCAGTTCGACGACCCCGACGGCTACCACTACTCGCCGTTCTGGATGAAGCCGGATACCGAACCGACTCCGTGAGCGACCTCGCCGCAGCCCTCGACGTCGTCGGATCACGGTGGGCTCTCCTCATCGTTGAGCGGTTGCTCGACGGGCCGCAGCGCTACAGCGATCTGCAGCGCGACCTGGGGATGGGCACGAACATGCTTGCGACCCGCCTGCGCGAGCTGGAAGCGGCCGGCGTCCTCCGCCGATTGCCGCTCCGACACAACACCCGGGCTTACGCTCTGACCGACCGCGGGCGCGCCCTGCGCGACGCGATAGAGGCTCTCGGCCGCTGGGCCGCGGAGCAGAACGTCGCCGCGCACACGCGCGACGAGACGCCTCGTGAACCGGGATGACGTGAGCCAGAAGTCAGCGCCGACGGCATGACGTGGCTGCCGCCCTCGACAGGGGACGGGAGCGGGGTATCCGGTTCTCACCGGGTAATTGGGTGGATCTGAGGGGACTCGAACCCCTGACCCCCTGCATGCCATGCAGGTGCGCTACCAGCTGCGCCACAGACCCATTGTGCTTTCCGTTCCCGGAAGACAACTCCACAAGATTACTACATGTTGAGGGGTGCTTCGTACACATGGACGCCTCGCACGGAGAAGCCGGGCAGCGATGCGGTGCCCGGCCCAGGCGCGTCAGTCGAAGAGCTCGCTGAGCCAACTGTCCTTGCGCTTGCGCCGGTACTGCCCCTGGCCGGGGCGGTCGCCGTAGCCGCCGTACGAGCGGTCGTCGCCGCGCCGGTCGCCGTACCCGCCGTACGAGCGCTCGTCGTCCCGGCGATCGCCGCGGGACTCCGGGAACGGCTCGGAGTAGCGGGAGCGGTACTCGGGCTCCGCGGGGAAGGGCGCCGGTTCGGTCGGGAACGACGCGTGGGCCGGCGGAGCGGCGGGTAGCGACTCCGCGGCCGCCCGATCCAGGATCTTGTCGAGCTCGCCGCGGTCCAGCCACACGCCGCGGCACTCCGGGCAGTAGTCGATCTCGACCCCGCTGCGTTCGCTCATCACGAGCGTGGCTGCGTCGTTCGGGCACTTCATGTCGTTCTCCCTCGAGCGGCGATGACGATGGTGCCGGCCGAGCGGCCAGCTCGATGAACGAGCCTAAGCGGGTACCTGGGGAAGTTCGATGGGAACGACCGGGCAGTCCTTCCAGAGGCGCTCCAGTGAGTAGTAGGCGCGGTCCTCCTGGTGGAAGACGTGCACGACCAGGTCGCCGAAGTCGAGCAGCACCCAGCGGGCCTCGTTGCGGCCCTCCCGGCGCAGCGCCTTGGTGCCCGCCTCTGCCAGCTTGTCCTCGACCTCGTCGGCGATGGCAAGGACGTTCCGCTCGTTCCGGGCGGAGGCGAGCAGGAAGATGTCGGTCAGCGGGAGAGGGCCGGAGACGTCGAGGGCCACGAGGTCCTCGGCCTGCTTGGAGTCGGCGGCCTTCGCGGCCACCTCGAGAAGCTCAACGGCGTGTGCAGATGCGGTCACGGGATCCTTCGGGTGAGGTGAGGTGAGGTGAGGTAAGGGGGGTAGGTGGAGTGTCGCGAAGATCAGCGGATGCCGAGCGCGACCACGAGGAGGGCTCCGACGCCGACGAGCAGGACGCCGCCGGTGCTGGCGAGCACGTAGGGAAGGGTCACGCCGCGGCGTGGCGCCACGCGGACCGCACCGCCATAGGCGGGCCGGGCGGTCGCGGACCGGACGGCGCGGACGGGCTCCGCCTCGGCCTCGAACTGATCGACGCCGTCGGCGGCGTCGATGAGGCGGTCGATCTCCGCCGAGTCGTAGCGGTCGGGATGGCCGCCGGTGGCCGCGAGACCGCGGGGCAGGTCGATGGTTCCGGTGACGATGACCTCGTCGGCGACGACGGGGGTGTGCTGCGCCTCGCCGGTGCCGGACGGGGCGGGCAGCACGATGGTCGACGTCGACACGGCGAGCTCCTCGTCGGCGCTCGACCAGTGCTCGGGCGTCGATCCGTACACGACCGGCGACGTGATGAGCCGGTCACCGTCGCCGTCGGCGGCGTCGAGCACCGGTTCGACGGGATCGGTGTCCGGGTGGGCGTCGGCATCGCGGTGGCCGTCGGCGCCGGGGATCGGCGTCAGCGGCGGAGCGGCAGGGCGCTCGAGGCCGGCGGCGAGGTCGGGAGCGGGGGCATCCGGCGACCCGGTGTCGCGGAGCAGGGCGTCGTGCTCGGCCTCCGACTCGGCCTCCCGCTCCGCGGCGGTCGCCGGCGGCGTGCCCCCGAGCAGGGCTTCGTGCTCCGCCTCCGTCTCGGTGTCCTCGGTGTCCTCGGTGTCTCCGGTGTCTCCGGCGTCTTCGGCGTGCTCGGCGTGCTCGGTTTCGATGGGATCGGACGCGGCGCCGGTCGGGGCGGCGTCCACGGATGCGCGGCGCTGGGCCTCGCGCGCCTCCGACAGGGCGCGGAGCTCGCGGCGGCTGAGCATGCGATCGGGCGTCAGCTCCCGCGTCAGTTCCTCGTAGCCGGCCGAGACGGAACGCACGTCGTCCGTGTCGACCCCGGGGTACGCCGTAGGGCCGTCGCCCTCGGCGGGCGCGGCGCTACGGACGGCGGCCTCGGGCGCATCCGGGTCCATGCCGGCCTCCTCGAGCGCCCGGCGGCGCTCGAGCTCACGCAGCTGGCGACGGCTCAGGGGCGTCACAGTGCCGCCCCCTGGCTCGTTCACCGTCATGAAGGACTCCGATACAGGTGGTGCTTCGAGATGTACTGGACGACACCGTCGGGAACCAGGTACCACACGGGGAAGCCCCGCCCGACCCGCGTCCGGCAGTCGGTCGAGGAGATGGACAGCGCCGGAACCTCGAGCAAGCTTACGTCGCCGTCCGGGAGCTGGCTGACCGTGAGGGCATGGCCCGGCCGGGTGACCGCGACGAAGTGCGCGAGCGACCAGAGCTCGTGCGCGTCCTTCCAGCTGAGGATCTGCGAGATCGCGTCGGCGCCCGAGATGAAGAACAGGTCGGCCTCGGGGCGCTCCTTCTGCAGGTCCCGGAGCGTGTCGATCGTGTAGGTCGGACCCTTGCGCTCGATGTCGACGCGGCTAACCGTGAAGCGGGGGTTCGCCGCGGTGGCGATAACCGTCATCAGGTAGCGGTGCTCGGCAGAGCTGACGGCACGCTTCTGCCACGGCTCCCCCGTGGGCACGAAGATGACCTCTTCGAGGTCGAACGATTGAGCGACCTCGCTCGCCGCAACCAGATGGCCGTGATGGATGGGATCGAACGTCCCGCCCATCACTCCGATGCGGGGCCGGTGGCTGTTCGTCCGGTTCAGCGACACGGGCGGAACGCTAGTGGCCCGTTCCGGAACCGTGTCCCTGCTCAGGGGCGGGACCACGGTCGAACTTCGCGCGGTGCCGGTTGGCGACGTCGCGGTAGGTGAACGTCACGAACCCGAACACGAAGAAGAGCACGAGCGCGATGACCCCGAAGACCCAGGCGGGGAACGGCAGCTCGCGGGCGAACTCCGATTCGGCTGCGAGGACGTAGAGCAGGTGCATTCGATGACTCCGTTCGAGTGGCGGCGCGCGCGGGCGTCCGAGGACAAGCCTAGAGCACGGTCAGGGGCGGACGTGCCCCGCGCCACGCACGAGCCACTTGCTGCTCGTGAGCTCGCTCAGCCCCATCGGGCCGCGGGCGTGCAGCTTCTGGGTGGAGATGCCCACCTCCGCGCCGAAGCCGAACTGGCCGCCGTCCGTGAAGCGGGTCGACGCGTTGACCATGACCACCGCCGAATCCACCTCGGCGAGGAACCGCTCCGCGTTGGCGTGGTCGTTCGTGATGATCGACTCGGTGTGGTGCGTGGAGTACGCCGCGATGTGGTCGAGCGCCTCGTCGAGCCCGTCGACCACGGCGACCGCGAGATCGAGCGTGTAGTACTCGGCACGCCAGTCGTCCTCGGTCGCGGGCACCGCATCCGGGAACAGGGCGCGCACGCGCTCGTCACCGTGCACCGTCACGCCGGCCTGGGCCAGGGCGCCGAGGACGGGTGGAAGCAGCCGGTCGGCGGCGCCGGCGTGCACGAGCAGCGTCTCCAGCGCGTTGCAGACGCTGGGGCGCTGGACCTTGGCGTTGCGCACGATGTCGACGGCCCAGTCCTCGGCCGCGCTCTCGTCGAGAAACACGTGCACGACGCCTGCGCCGGTTTCGATGACGGGAACGGTGGACTCGGCGACCACGGTGTTGATGAGGTCGGCGCTGCCGCGGGGCACGAGCACGTCGACGAAGCCGCGGGCGCGCATGAGGCGGTTGGCGCCCTCGCGACCGAAGTCGTCGACCGTTTGCACCGCGTCGGACGGGAGCCCGACGGAGGCGAGAGCGTCCTGGATGAGCTCCACGAGCACCCGATTGGTGTTCTCGGCGGCACTGCCGCCGCGCAGCACGGCGGCGTTGCCGCTCTTCAGCGCGAGCGAGGCGATGTCGATGGTCACGTTGGGCCGGGCCTCGTAGATGGCGCCGACGACCCCGAACGGCACGCGCACCTGGCTCAGCTTCAGGCCGTTGGGCAGCGTCTTGCCGCCGAGCACCTCGCCGACGGGGTCGACGAGCGCCGCGATCTCGAGCACGGCGTCCGCGAGCGCGCCGAGGCGGGCCTCGTCGAGCGTGAGCCGGTCGAGCAGCCCGGTGGAGAGCCCCTTCTCGCGGCCGTTCTCGAGGTCCTGCCGGTTCGCGGGCGTGATCCGCTCGATGTTGCCGCGCACCGCATCCGCGATGGCCCGCAGCGCGCGGTTCTTCTGGTCTGCGGTCGCCGTGGCGAGCACCGTGGACGCCGTCTTGGCGGCCTGCAGGCGCTCGTCAATGGAGGTGCGCACGAGGGTGTCGGACATAGCAGCATTTTAGGCGCCGCGGCAGGCGTGCCGTTCCGGATTCAGGCCGTGCTGCAACAGGCCGTAGTACGGGGCACCCGAAACGCGGCGTGTCGCCGCTGAACCTGAATCCGGAACCGAACGGCGGGTCCCCGAGGGAGTGGACTACACCGAGGAGGAAACCGGGGACGAGACGGGCGCGACGGCGGGAGCGGCGTCGAAGAACGTACCGACGTGTCCGCCGGCAAGGGCCTCGCCCACCTGCGGCGTCGCGGCGAGCAGCACGGCGGCGCCGGCCGCGGTCGCCAGGCGGGCGGCGGCGACCTTGGTGGTCGCTCCCCCGGTGCCGAGCCCGGTGCCGACGCTGCCGATCTTCACGCCCTGCAGCGCGTCGCCGTACGGCACGCGCGCGATGCGCTCCGCGCCCGGCTCGAGCGGCGGCCGGGTGTAGAGCGCGTCGACGTCGGAGAGCAGCACGAGCAGGTCGGCGCCCACGAGCTGCGTGACGAGGGAGGCGAGCCGGTCGTTGTCGCCGAAGCGGATCTCGTGCGTCGCGACCGTGTCGTTCTCGTTGATGATCGGCAGGATGCGCAGCCCGAGCAGGCGGTGCAGGGCGCGCTTGGCGTTGCTGCGGGGCGTGGGGTGCTCGAGGTCGCCCGCGGTGAGGAGCACCTGACCGGCGACGATGTCGTACCGGTCGAGGCTGTCCTGGTAGCGGTAGATGAGCACGTTCTGGCCCACTGCCGCGGCGGCCTGCTGGGTGGCGAGGTCGTCCGGCCGCTCGTCGAGCTTGAGGTACGGCATGCCCGTGGCGATCGCGCCGGACGAGACGAGGATGACCTCGGTGCCCCGCCCATGCATCTCGGCCAGGGCGGTGACGAGGGGCTCGATCTGCCCGGCGTTGTCCCCGCTGATGGACGAGGAGCCGACCTTGACGACGACCCGGCGCGCGGCCGGGATGTCGCTACGACTGAGTACCGTCATCGTCCGCCCAGAGGCCGGCCGCGCGCTCGCGCTCGAGCTCGGCGCGCGCCTCCGCCTTCGCGTCCATCCGCTCGGTGTACGACTGGCGCCGCTTCACGTTGGTGCGACGGCTCGACGGGTCGATGCGCGCATCCGTGCCGCGCGGGCTCGTGATGAGCTCGGCCGTCGAGCTGAGCGTGGGCTCCCAGTCGAACACGACGCCGTCGCCGGGGCCGATGATGACGGTGGAGCCGGTGGACGCGCCCGCCTTGAAGAGCTCGTCCTCGATGCCCAGCTTCGCCAGCCGGTCGGCCAGGAAGCCGACGGCCTCGTCGTTGGTGAAGTCGGTCTGCTGCACCCAGCGCTCCGGCTTGGTGCCGAGGATGCGGTACACGTTGCCGTAGGTGCCGCCCTCGACGCGCACGACGAAGCCCTGCTCGTCGACGGCCTTGGGTCGCAGCACGATGCGGGGAGCCGCCGGGGTCAGCGCGCGCTGGGCGCGGTCGGCCTCGACGAGCTCGGCCAGCGCGAAGGACAGCGATCGCAGACCCTCGTGCGAGGCGGCGGAGATCTCGAACACGCGGTAGCCGCGGGACTCGAGTTCGGGGCGCACGAAGGAGGCGAGCTCCTTGGCGTCCGGCACGTCGACCTTGTTGAGCGCGATGAGCTGCGGGCGCTCGAGGAGCGGCAGCTGACCGTCGGGAACCGGGTAGGCGGCGAGCTCGTGCAGGATGATGTCGAGGTCGGAGATGGGATCGCGACCGGGGTCGAGGGTCGCGCAGTCCAGCACGTGGAGCAGCGCGGTGCACCGCTCCACGTGGCGCAGGAACTCGAGGCCGAGTCCCTTGCCCTCGCTCGCGCCCTCGATCAGGCCGGGAACATCCGCGATCGTGTAGCGGGTCTCACCGGCCTGGACGACGCCGAGATTCGGGTGCAGGGTCGTGAAGGGGTAGTCGGCGATCTTCGGCTTCGCGGCGGACAGCGCCGCGACGAGGCTGGACTTGCCGGCCGACGGGTAGCCCACGAGCGCGACGTCGGCGACGGTCTTCAGCTCGAGGACGACGTCGCCCTCCCAGCCGAGCGTGCCGAGGAGCGCGAACCCGGGCGCCTTGCGCTTGGTGGTCGAGAGGGCCGCGTTGCCGAGGCCGCCCTGGCCGCCGGGGGCCGCGACGAAGCGCATGCCGGGCTCGTCCATGTCGAGGAGCTCGTTGCCGTCGGCATCCTTCACAACGGTTCCGACGGGCACGGGGAGCTCGAGCAGCTCGCCGTTTGCGCCCGCGCGGTGGTCGCCCATGCCGGGCCCGCCGTTCGAGGAGGAGCGGTGCGGTGCGCGGTGGTAGCCGAGCAGCGTGGTGACCTGCGGGTCGCTCACGAGCACGATGTCACCGCCGTGGCCGCCGTTGCCGCCGTCGGGTCCGGCCAGCGGCTTGAACTTCTCGCGTCGGACGGACACGCAGCCGTTCCCGCCGTTGCCCGCCCGGAGGTGGAGGGTCACTGTGTCGACGAAAGTCGCCATGGGGTTCCTCACCGTCCTTTCATTCGGGTGTGGCGGCCGTTGCTTGGCACGCCAGCGGGTTAAGCACTGAACGGGCGGGCCGAAGCCCGCCCGTTCAGCAGAGGATCGAAAGCCGGGTCAGACCGCGGCTGCGACGATGTTGACGACCTTGCGGCCGCCCTTGGTGCCGAACTGCACCGAGCCCGCCTCGAGGGCGAACAGGGTGTCGTCCCCGCCGCGGCCGACGCCGGCGCCGGGGTGGAAGTGGGTGCCGCGCTGGCGAACGATGATCTCGCCCGCGTTGACGACCTCGCCACCGAAGCGCTTCACGCCGAGGCGCTGAGCGTTCGAGTCACGACCGTTGCGAGTGGAGCTCGCTCCCTTTTTGTGTGCCATGTCTTATCTCTCTTCTAGTGACGCGGACGCGCGTTACGCGATCTCGGTGACCTTGACGCGCGTGAGCTCCTGACGGTGGCCCTGGCGCTTCTTGTAGCCGGTCTTGTTCTTGAACTTCTGGATCACGATCTTGGGGCCGCGGAGGTCACCGAGGACCTCGGCCGTGACCTTGACGTTGGCCAGCGCCGCGGCGTCGGACGTGATGTTCTCGCCGTCGACGAGCAGCACGGCGGGAAGCTGCACGTTGCCGTCCTTGTCAGCCTTCTTGCGGTCCATCGTGACGATGGTGCCGACCTCGACCTTTTCCTGGCGGCCACCGGCGCGCACTACTGCGTAAACCACTTCTCGTACCTAATTTCTCTTGGGGTCCTGATGTAAAGGACATGCCGATCCTCGAACCGGAGAGTCCGATCGAGACGTTCATGTCTCAACTCAAGGAAGTCTGCTGGCGTTTCCGTGGGCTCAGCCCAACGCACACCAGCGGTCAACTTTACTTGATCGAGGCTAGCCGGTCAAACCCGCTCCGCCTGGCAGCGGCGCCGCGTGTCGCGCACCGGGCGGCCCACCGCGCGTTCGCGCGGACGCGCCCTGACGATTCTAGGATCTCCCCATGACCGTGCTTCTCGACCGCCCGATGTGGCCGGCTCACGGCACGCTCTGGTCCCACCTTGTCAGCGACGCGACCCTCGACGAGCTCCACGACTTCGCGGCGCGTGCCGGCGTCCCTCGCCGGAGCTTCGACATCGATCACTACGACGTGCCGCAGGAGCGGTACGACGAGCTGGTGGCGGCGGGCGCGCTGCCCGTCAGCAACCGCGAGCTCGTGACCCGGCTCGTCAGGAGCGGGCTCCGGGTGCGGCAGCGGGACCGCCGCTGATCGCGACGGTCCCGCCCGTTCGTCCTGTCACCGGCGTCGTGCCGGCTCTCGCTACTCGCCCGAGGGGGGCAGGATCGGCGCGGACAGCGTCGCCGTGCTCACCCGGCGGCTGCGCGAGCGCCCCTTGCCCGGCTCCTTCGGCTCCGGCAGGGCGTCGAGCACGGAGCCGAGCAGCTGCTCGGCATCCTGCCTGCTGACCTTGGGCTGAGCGTGGTGCGCGGGCGCCAGCGGGATGTCGAGGATCGCGACGGGCGCGTCGGCGGGCGCGTCCGACGTGTCCGATCCGGCGCTTTCGCCGTGAGCACCTTCGCCCGAGTTCCCGGCCGTCGGCGCGACGGGCTCGGCGGTCGTCACGGGCGTGGTGATGACCTCGGCGGTCAGGCCCTGCGGGCTGCGACCGGAGGCCGACGCGCGGCGGTTGCGTCCGCCGCGGCGACCCGATCCGCTCTGCGGCGCCTGGGCGGTGGGGGCGCCCTGGGCGGGCTGCACGCGGGGCTCCCCCTCCGCCGCCTGGTCGGCGGGCGCAGGGGCGGCCGAGTCCGCGCTCGGCGCGGCGGCAGCGGGCGCGGCGGCAGCGGGCACCACGGCGGGCTCCTCGACGGCCACGTCGGGCACCGTGGGGTCCTCCGCGTGCTTCTCGTGCTGCACGGCGATGGTGCTCGTGGCGATCTTGGCCAGCGCGTTGCGGGCGTCCTCGGTGATGGCGTGGGTGGCCTTCGGCGCCGGGGCGGAGTCCCCACCGCGGCCGCCGTTGCCGTTGTTCCCGTTCGAGCCACCGTTGCCGTTGCCGTTGCCGGTGTTGGCGCCGCCACCGTTTCCGTTGCCGGCTCCGGTGTTGCCGCCCTTCCCGCGACGACGCCCGGTCATCTCGGGCTGCGGGGTCTGGCGGTGCTTGGTCACGGGGTCGTGGTGCACGATGATGCCGCGGCCGGCGCAGACCTCGCAGTTCTCGCTGAAGGACTCGAGCAGGCCGAGGCCGAGCTTCTTGCGCGTCATCTGCACGAGGCCGAGCGAGGTGACCTCGGCGACCTGGTGCTTGGTGCGGTCGCGGCTCAGGCACTCGAGCAGGCGGCGCAGCACGAGGTCCCGGTTCGTCTCGAGCACCATGTCGATGAAGTCGACGACGATGATGCCGCCGATGTCGCGCAGCCGCAGCTGGCGCACGATCTCCTCGGCCGCCTCGAGGTTGTTCTTGGTGACCGTCTCCTCGAGGTTGCCGCCGGAGCCGACGAACTTGCCGGTGTTCACATCGACGACCGTCATGGCCTCGGTGCGGTCGATCACGAGGGAACCGCCGGAGGGCAGCCACACCTTGCGGTCCAGCGCCTTCTCGATCTGCTCGCTGATGCGGAACTGGTCGAACGCGTCGACCGAGCCCTCGTAGCGCTCGACACGGTCGATGAGGTCGGGCGCCACCGAGCGGAGGTAGTTCTCGATCGTGGCCTGGGCGTCGTCGCCGGCGATCACGAGCTTCGTGAAGTCCTCGTTGAAGACGTCGCGGATGATCTTGATCAGCAGGTCGGGCTCGCTGTGCAGCGAGTAGGGCGCGGACTGCGTCTCGACCTGGCGCTGGATCTCGGCCCACTGCGAGGTGAGGCGGTTCACGTCGAGGGTCAGCTGCTCCTCGGTGGCGCCCTCGGCCGCGGTGCGTACGATCACGCCCGTGTTCTCGGGGAGCACCTCCTTGAGGATCTTCTTCAGCCGGGCACGCTCCGTGTCGGGCAGCTTGCGGCTGATTCCGTTCATCGATCCGTTCGGCACGTACACGAGGTAGCGGCCGGGCAGCGAGATCTGGCTGGTGAGGCGCGCGCCCTTGTGGCCCACCGGGTCCTTCGTCACCTGTACGAGCACCTTGTCGCCGGGCTTCAGCGCCAGCTCGATGCGGCGCGGCTGGTTGCCGGTCTCGGCGGCATCCCAGTCGACCTCGCCGGAGTAGAGCACGGCGTTGCGCCCGCGCCCGATGTCGACGAACGCGGCCTCCATGCTGGGCAGCACGTTCTGCACGCGCCCCAGGTAGACGTTGCCGATGAGGGACGCCTCCTGGGCGCGGGCGACGTAGTGCTCGACAAGCACGCCGTCCTCGAGTACGCCGATCTGGATGCGGTCGTCCTTCGAGCGCACGACCATGGTGCGGTCGACGGACTCGCGGCGGGCGAGGAACTCGGCCTCCGTGACGACCGGGCGGCGCCGGCCGGCGTCGCGGCCGTCGCGTCGGCGCTGCTTCTTGGCCTCGAGGCGGGTCGAGCCCTTGATGCGCTGCGGCTCGGTGATGAGCTCGGGCTCGCGCTCCCGCGGGGTGCGCACCTTGATGACCGTGTTCTCGGGGTCGTCGGTGCCGGAGCGGTCCTCGCCCGAGCGACGGCGCGACCGGCGGCGCACGCGCGACACGTCCTCGTCCTGGCTGTCGCGCTCCTCGCGGACCCGGTCGTCGCGGTCCTCGATGTCGTCGCGCTCGTCGCGGTCGTCACGGTCGTCGAAGTCGTTGCGGCCGCGGCGGAGCGGCGGCAGCGGCTGGATGTCCGGTGCCTGGAACAGCAGCGTCGTGGTGGACAGCGGCCGCACGGGAAGCTTCTGCTGCTGCTCCGCCACCGGCGCCGACCCGGGCTCGCCCTGCGTGCCCTGCTGGTCGCCTCCGCCGTTGGCCACCGTCGCGTCGTCGGCCGTGATGTCGTCCTGGTTCGCGTTCGTGAACGCGTCCTTCATGGTGTCGTCCTGCACGGAATCATCCGCCTTCTTGGCTGGGGCGCCCTGCTCGAGGGCGCGCGTGTGGAGGTCGTCGGGGGACGCGGGAGCCGGGCTCCCCTGCGCGCCCGGAACTCGGGGCGCCGCGCTGGCCTGCCCGTCCTCGTTCCGGGACTGCCCCGTCGACCGTCGTGCGGTCTTGCGCCCGAAGAGCCGGGCGCGGAACCTTCCTACGTTCTCGTCTTTCTCCACCACTGCTGGTGCACTCCTAGACCGCTCCCGTTGGCCGCGCCATCGGTTGCGGTTACTCTCTCGCGTGCGTCCTGCTGTGCAGGAGCACTAATCCTTTTTTCAGGATCCGCCTGCTGCGGGGATCCCAAGCCTGTTTCGTTTCGTCGTGCTCTCGCGGTCCGGCACAACTGCTCCGGACCCGGAAGTCGACACCGGCAATGCCTAAGTGGTCCGGTACCTGCCCGGAAAGACTCTCGTCGGGCCGTCACTCGCGGTGTGCCGACCAGCAGCCATTATCGCACGCCTTCCCAGTCGGGACGGATTCCGCCTGTGGCATACTCGCTCGCATGCACTCCCCGGCCGCCTTGAAGCGGCCCCTGGCCTACGCCCTGCTGCTGATTCTGACCGGCCTCGTGGGCGCATACAGCTCGTTCGTGCTCGTGCTGGATCGCATCCAACTGCTCCGCAACCCGGGCGAGTCGCTCGGCTGCGACTTCAACCCCTTCGTGTCCTGCGGCACCGTCATCGAGAGCTGGCAGGGGTCGCTGTTCGGGTTCCCCAATCCCCTCCTCGGCGTCGCCGGGTTCGTCGCCCCCGTCGCGGTCGGCGTCGGGCTGCTCGCGGGCGCTCGCTTCGCGCGCTGGTTCTGGGCGCTCTTCGTGCTGGGGCTCACCCTCGCCTGGCTGTTCGTGACCTGGCTGTTCACCCAGACGGTCTTCTCGATCGGCACGCTCTGCCCCTGGTGCATGCTCGTCTGGGCGGTCACCATCCCGCTCTTCTGGATCTCCCTGGTCTACACGGCGGCGCGCGGTCTCACGCCGGTCCCGCGCCGGATCCGTCGCCTGGCGGGAGCCGCCCTCCCCTTCACCTGGGTGCTTGTGGTGGTGAACTACGCGGCGATCGTGCTGGTGATCCTCGCGGTCTTCCCGCGCCTGCCGCTCGTCCTCTTCGGCTGACCCGACCGCGCTCCCCGCTGCTGCACTCGCGCCCCTGCCCAGGCAGAAGGATCGTGCGCAGCTAAAAGCTGGGCAGGATCCTCCTGCCTGGGCAGGGGTGGAGCGGCCGGGGTGCGCGTCCCTCTCGCCCCTGCCCAGGCAGAGGCGCCGCGCCCAGGTTGAACTTGGGCAGGATGCCGCTGCCTGGGCAGGGGCGTTCACGAACGGGTGGGGTCAGTCGAACCAGAGGGCGAGCTCGCGGGCCGCGGACTCCGGCGAATCGGATCCGTGCACCAGGTTCTGCTGCACCTTCGCGCCCCAGTCGCGGGCGAGGTCGCCGCGGATCGTGCCGGGGGCGGCCGTGGTGGGATCCGTCGTTCCGGCGAGCGAGCGGAAGCCCTCGATCACGCGGTTGCCAGCGAGGCGGATCGCGACGAGTGGCCCGGACTCCATGAACTCGACGAGCGGCTCGTAGAACGGCTTGCCCACGTGCTCCTCGTAGTGCTGGGCGAGCAGGTCGCGGTCGGCCTGCACCAGCTTCAGGTCGACGAGCTTGTAGCCTTTCGCCTCGATGCGCCGGATGATCTCGCCCGTCAGGTTGCGGGCGACGCCGTCCGGCTTCACCAGGACGAGCGTTTCCTCCACGGGTGCGGTCATGAGTTCTCCTTAGATTGTTTCCGTCGGTCCATCGACCGTTGGTCCTGCGTCCGGCTGCGCGCGCAGCGCCGCCGCCTTCTCGCGATCGATCCGCGCCCCCTGGATCATGCAGTACACCCAGAGAATGGCGAAGAACCCGCCCACGATGAACATGGCCTGCAGCACGAAGCCGGTGGCCACGATCGCCAGCTCGACCAGCCAGCCGAGGGCGAATCCCCAGCGGTAGCGGAGCAGGCCGACGGTCACGAGCATCACCGCGATGAGCGCGGCGCCGCCGCCCAATGCCGTTGCCGCGGGCAGCGCGCGGAGCCCGAAGGCCACGAGCGCGGCGAGGAAGACCACGATCACCTCGAAGCCGAGCACGATCGAGCCGAGGGACTCCTGCGTGGAGCGGGTCCTGCGCCTGCGCGCCGGGCGGGATGCGCGCCCCGGCTCGGGCGACGGGTCCGGCGTTCCGACGGTCATGCGCCCTTCCACCCCTCGTCAGCGGCGATGCCGATGGCCTCGCCCACGAGGAGGATGGATCCGGCCACCACGACGGCGCCCTTGTCGGTCTCGCCGGCCAGGTCGCGCGCCGTCTCGAGCGCGGTGCGGACGTTGGGCTCGACGGTGACACGGTCGGGACCCACGACGGACACGGCGGTCGCGGCGAGCTCGTCGACGTCCGACCCGCGGTCCGACGGCGCCTGCGTGATCACGAACTCGTCCACGACGGGCTCGAGCGCCGCGATGATGCCCTTGGCGTCCTTGTCCGCGAGCACACCGACCACGGCGATGACGCGGTCGAAGGTGAAGTACAGCGGGATCGAGGCCGCGAGCGTCTCGGCCCCGCTCGGATTGTGCGCCGCGTCCACGAGCACGGTGGGCTCGACGCCCACGACCTGGAGGCGCCCGGGCGACGTCACGGTCGCGAGGCCCTCGGCCACGACGTCCTGGGCGAGCGCGTGGTCGCCGCCGCCGATGAAGGTCTCGACCGCCGCGATGGCGACCGCGGCGTTCTGGGCCTGGTGGTCGCCGAACAGCGGTAGGAAGAGGTCCTCGTAGCGCCCGGCGATGCCGCGCACCGTGAGGACCTGCCCGCCGACGGCCACCGTGTTGGACTCGAGCGCGAACGTCTCGCCCTGCACCGAGAAGGTCGACTCGGTGAGCTCGGCCGCACGACGCAGCTCGTCGAGCGCCTCCGCGGGCTGAGTCGCGGACACGACGTCGGTGGACGGCTTGACGATGCCGGACTTGGTGCGGGCGATCGCGGCGACGGTGTTGCCGAGCCGGGCGGTGTGGTCGAGGGAGATGGGCGTGAACACCGACACCTGGCCCTCGACGACGTTGGTGGAATCCCACTCGCCGCCCATGCCGACCTCGATCACGCCGACGTCCACCGGCGCGTCCGCGAAGCAGGCGAACGCGAGCACGGTGAGCGCCTCGAAGAACGTGAGGCGCGGCTCCCCCGCGGCCTCGAGCTCGTCGTCGACCATGGTGATGTACGGCTGGATCTCGTCCCAGTTCCGGGCGAGCGCCTCGTTCGAGATGGGCTCGCCGTCGATGACGATGCGCTCGTTGAACCGCTGCAGGTGCGGGCTGGTGAGCAGGCCCGTGCGCAGCCCGAAGGCGCGCAGGATGCTCTCGCTGATGCGGCTCGTCGACGTCTTGCCGTTCGTGCCCGTGATGTGGATCACCGGGTAAGCCCGGTGCGGATCGCCGAGGACCTCGACCGCGCGGCGGGTCGCGGTCAGCCGCGGCTGGGGCGCGCCCTCGCCCGCGCGCTGGAGCAGCGCCTCGTAGACCTCGTCGGCGGCGCGCTCGTACAGCGCGTCCTCGGAGTCGTCGAACGTGTTGTCCGTCATCGCTTCGCCACCTCGATCCGCACCTGCGAGCCCTGGCCCACAGCCTTCCAGGAGTCCCCGCTGACAGCATCCTCGCGCAGAACCCGGAGCTCCTCGCTCAGGGTTTCGGCGGAGATGAGGCCGCCGTGCTCGCGGATGGCCTCCTCGCTCGCCGCATCGCTCGCGGCGAGCGACAGGGAGATGCGGTCGCTCACCTCGAGCCCCGCCGCCTTCCGCGCGTCCTGAACGGCCCGGATGACGTCGCGGGCGAGCCCCTCGGCCTCGAGCTCCGGGGTGACCACGGTGTCGAGCAGCAGGAATCCGCCGCTCGGCAGCAGCGCGAGCGCCGAGCCGGACGCCGAGCCGGACGCCTCGAGCTTCAGCTCGTACTCGCCCTCCTCGAGGGCGATGCCGCCCGCGACCACGGTGCCGTCGGTCTCGGTCCAGTCCCCCGCGCGGGCGGCCTTGATGACCGTCTGCACGTTCTTGCCGAGTCGCGGACCCGCGGCGCGCGCGTTCACGGTGAGCCGCGAGGTCACGCCGAAGCGCTCGGCGCTCGACTCCTCGAACTCGACGAGCCGGACCGACTTCACGTTGAGCTCCTCGCGCAGGATCGCCTCGAACGGGACGAGCCCGGTGGTGTCGGTGGTCACGACCGTGAGCGTCGACAGCGGCAGGCGCACGCGCAGGCCCGACTGCTTGCGCAGCGAGAGCGCCGTCGAGCTGATCGCCCGCACGGAGTCCATCGCGGCGACGAGGTCGTCCTCGCGCGGGAACGCGGACGCGTCCGGCCAGTCCGTCAGGTGCACGCTTCGGCCGCCGGTGAGGTCCTTCCAGATGCGCTCCGCCACGAGCGGCAGCAGCGGGGCGGCGACGCGGGTGAGGGTCTCCAGCACGGTGTACAGCGTGTCGAAGGCCCCGGTGTCCGCGCCGTCCGCGCCGACGCCCGCCCAGAAGCGGTCGCGGGAGCGCCGCACGTACCAGTTCGTGAGCACGTCGCCGAAGTCGCGCAGCTTCGCCGAGGCCAGCGAGCTGTCGAGCGCCTCGAGGTCGACGGTGACGTCCTCGACGAGCTGGCCGGTCTTCGCGAGGATGTACCGGTCGAGCACGTCCGTGGAGTCGGTGCGCCAGGCGGCCTCGTAGCCGGTGCCGTCGGGCCCCGCGGTGTTGGCGTAGAGGGAGAAGAAGTACCAGGTGCTCCAGAGCGGCAGCAGCATCTCCCGCACGCCCTGGCGGATGCCCTCCTCGGTTACGACGAGGTTGCCGCCGCGCAGCACGGAGCTCGCCATCAGGAACCAGCGCATGGCGTCGGACCCGTCGCGGGTGAACACCTCGTTGACGTCGGGGTAGTTGCGCAGCGACTTCGACATCTTCTGGCCGTCGGAGCCGAGGACGATGCCGTGGCTCACGACGTTGCTGAAGGCGGGGCGACCGAACAGCGCCGTGGACAGCACGTGCAGCGTGTAGAACCAGCCGCGGGTCTGGCCGATGTACTCGACGATGAAGTCCGCGGGGTTGTGGGTGTCGAACCACTCCGAGTTCTCGAAGGGGTAGTGCACCTGCGCGAACGGCATCGAGCCGGAGTCGAACCACACGTCGAGCACGTCGGTGATGCGACGCATGGTCGACCGCCCCGTCGGGTCGTCCGGGTTCGGCCGGGTCAGCTCGTCGATGTAGGGGCGGTGCAGGTCGGTGGGGCGCACGCCGAAGTCGGCCTCGAGCTCGTCGAGCGAGCCGTAGACGTCGATGCGCGGGTACGCGGGGTCATCGCTCTTCCACACCGGGATGGGCGATCCCCAGTACCGGTTGCGGGAGATCGACCAGTCGCGGGCGTTGCCGATCCACTTGCCGAACTGCCCGTCCTTCACGTTGTCCGGCACCCAGGTGACGTCCTGGTTCAGGCGCACCATGTCGTCGCGGAAGTCGGTCACGCGCACGAACCAGCTGGAGACCGCCTTGTAGATGAGCGGATTGCGGCAGCGCCAGCAGTGCGGGTAGGGGTGCTCGTAGCTCGCCTGGCGCAGGAGCCGGCCCTGCGCCTTGATCATCTGGGTCAGCGTGCGGTTCGCCTCGAACACCTGCAGGCCGGCCACCTCCTCGA
The DNA here is from genome assembly GCF_003067705.1 of Planctomonas deserti. GTDB lineage: Bacteria > Actinomycetota > Actinomycetes > Actinomycetales > Microbacteriaceae > Planctomonas > Planctomonas deserti. Next base: position 211,159 of record NZ_QANL01000003.1, on the reverse strand, counting down.
TGAGCGGCAGGAAGCGCCCGCCCTCGTCGACGGAGAGGAGAACGGGGATGCCGGCCGCGGCACAGACGACCTGGTCGTCCTCGCCGTAGGCCGGTGCCTGGTGCACGATGCCGGTGCCCTCGGTGGTCGTGACGTAGTCGGCCACCAGGATCTGCCAGGCGTGCTGCGTGCCGTACTTCTCGGTGTCCGCGTAGTAGTCCCAGAGCCGGTCGTACTGCACGCCGTTCAGCTCGGCGCCGCGGATGGTGAAGGCCACCCCGGCGCGCGCCTCCTCGGCGGAGTCGTAGCCGAGGTCCTTCGCGTAGCCGGCGAGGAGGTCGGATGCGATGAGGTACTCGGCGCCCCGCACCTCGGTGTCGGCGTGCGCGGGGTGGTGCTCCGCGAGGCCGTCCGGCGCCTCGGAGTCGTGGGTCGCGTTCGGGCCGCTGCGCACGACGGAGTACTCGATGTCCGGCCCCACGGCGAGCGCCATGTTGGTCGGCAGGGTCCACGGGGTCGTCGTCCAGGCGAGGGCGCGCACGCCCGTGAGCCCGAGGGCCTCGGCGCGCATGCCGACGAGCGGGAACGTCACCGTCACGGTCTGGTCCTGGCGCGTCTTGTAGACGTCGTCGTCCATCCGCAGCTCGTGGTTCGACAGCGGGGTCTGGTCACGCCAGCAGTAGGGCAGCACGCGGTAGCCCTCGTAGGCGAGGCCCTTGTCGTGGAGCTGCTTGAACGCCCAGATGACCGACTCCATGAAGGTGATGTCGAGGGTCTTGTAGTCGTTCTCGAAGTCGACCCACCGGGCCATGCGCGTGACGTAGTCCTGCCACTCGCCGGTGTAGCGCAGCACGGCGTCTCGGGCGGCGCCGTTGAACGCGGCGATTCCCATCTTCTCGATCTCGCTCTTGTCGCTGATGCCGAGCTGCCGCTCGGCCTCCAGCTCGGCGGGCAGCCCGTGGGTGTCCCAGCCGAACCGGCGGTGCACCTGCTTGCCCCGCATCGTCTGGAAGCGCGGGAACAGGTCCTTGGCGTAGCCGGTGAGGAGGTGGCCGTAGTGCGGCAGGCCGTTGGCGAACGGCGGGCCGTCGTAGAACACCCACTCCGTGCAGCCCTCGCGCTGGTCGATCGACGCCTGGAAGGTGTCGTCGCCCTTCCAGAACGCGAGGATGCCCTCCTCGATCTCCGGGAAGCTCGGGCTCGGGCTCACGGCCCGCTGCCGAGCGGCGTCTGCGCGCGCGGCATCGGACGGATCCGAGGGGCTCGATTCGTAGGGCGGGCGGGGGTACGTCATGGCTCTCCTGGCAGGACAGAATCTGCACGAGGACGCCGTCCGCCGGTTCTCCGGCGGGCACCGCGGTACCACCCCGCTTGCCGCGGCGCTCTTCGTTCAGCGCGCCGGGCCGCTTGTTCATTGGCTGTGACGGGCCAGCCCCGTTCGGTTCTACTGAGCACCACCACGCCGGAACGCGAAGCTGCTGTTCTTCCGAAGGCTCCCCGGTGATGGCCGGATCGACACCTGTCCCCCCAGTGTAGCGAACCCGTCGCGGCGGGGGTGGCCCGTGCGCGGGTCGCCCCCTAGGCTGCGGCGATGACCGAGATCCTGCCGTCCGGCGAGGTCCTGCTGTCCCTGCCGTTCACGGGTCGGTGGCTCGTGCAGAACAGCCCGGCCCGCCGGGTACCGAGCCACGGCACCGACCTGCTGGGCGAGCGGTACGCGATCGACTTCGTCGGCGTGGACGCCCGCGGGCGCACCGCCGCCCGTCGGGACTGGCGGACGGCGCTCGCGACCGAGCCCGCCGATCGCTTCGTCGGCTTCGGCCGGCCGATCCTCGCGCCGGCGGACGGGGTCGTCGTCGTGGCGCACGACGGGGAGCCGGACCACGAGGCGCGGCGTTCGCAGCTCGCGCTCGTGCCCTACGCGCTCGGGCAGCGGAACCGGCTGCGCGAGGGCGCGTCCGCCATCGCCGGCAACCACGTCGTCCTGCGGTTGCCCGGCGGAGGCCCGTTCGTCGCCCTCGTGCACCTGCGCGCCGGGTCCCTGCTGGTGCGGGCGGGCGAGACCGTGCGCGGGGGGCAGAAGCTCGCCGAGTGCGGGAACTCGGGCAACTCCACCCAGCCCCACCTGCACGTCCAGGTCATGGACAGCGCCGACCTGTCCGTCGCCCGCGGGGTGCCGATGGCGTTCCGGCGCTACCGGGAGTGGCGGCGCGGGCGGGGAGAGCCTGCACCCGTCGAGTCCGGCGTCCCTGCCGAGGCCGCCATCGTCGAGCCCCTTCCCTAGTCCGAGGTTCCCTCGCCCCCGACCGGTCGTCCGCCGTTCGCCGGTCCCCCGATCGCTCAGCCGGGCGACCGCTCAGTCGGCCTGCCGCTCGTCCGACCGGTCGAATGCGGCGTCGAAGCCGGCGCACACCGGGGACAGGGCCTCGTCGACGTAGTCGCGCAGGGGACGGCGCCCGACGCCGTCGCCTGCCCAGGCCCCGGCCGCCGCAGCAACCGCGCCGAGGGCCGCGAACGCGGCCGACTGCACCCGCGCGTCGGATGCCGGAAGGCCCGTGCGCCCCGCGAGGAAGCGGCGCAGCACGGCCGCCTGCTCCATGAAGCGCCGGAGGCCGGAGGACTCGAGCACCTCCCGGGTGCCCATGAGCTCCTGCTGGGTGAGCGCCCACGGCACCGACTCCGGCCCGATCGGCGCCACCACCCGAAGGAACGCCGCGCGCACGGCCGCCATGGCGGGTGTTCCCTCCGCAGCGTCCGCGAGGCACTCCGTCAGCCGGCCGATGTGGGTGTCGAACGTCGACCAGAGCACGTCGCTCTTCGCCGTGAAGTAGTTGAAGAAGGTTGTGCGGGAGACCCCGGCGCGCTGGGTGATGTCCGCAACGGAGGTCGCGGCGTAGGTGCGCTCGAGGAACAGCTCGGCCGCGGCATCCTCGAGGTCGGCCCGAGAGGATGCCGTGGGTCGCCCGCGGCGGGGCGCTCGGGTGTCCGGCATGCACGCTCCGTTCCGTACGATGGACCTCGACGGAATAAATGTACCGCGTACATCAATTGTGTCCTGTAGACGGAAGCCCGGTTCGCATCGGGCGAACAGCCCCGACGGAAGAAGACGCATGACCCGCCCCAGACGCTCCTCAGCCCTCACCGGGGCGGCCGCAGCCGCCGCCCTGCTGCTCCTCTCGGGCTGCTCCTCGCCCGCGCCCTCCGGCGGCAGTGCGGAGCCGGTCGAGGGCGGCACCCTCACCTACGCCTCCGGTGACGCGGAGCCGACCTGCCTCGACCCGCACGTGGGCGGCAACTACCCGCAGGCCCTCGTGAGCACCCAGTACCTCGAGTCCCTCGTGTCGCTCGACGAGGACGGGAAGATCCTGCCCTGGCTGGCGAGCGACTGGGAGCAGAGCGACGACGGCCTCACCTGGACGTTCACCATCCGCGACGGCGTGACCTTCACGGACGGCACTCCCCTGGACGCGGAGGCCGTGCGGGCGAACATCGCGCACGTGCAGGATCCGGCGACGCTCTCCTCCACCGGGTACCTCGCGCTCGGCAAGGTCGCGAACGCGGAGGCGGTGGACGCGCGGACGCTGCGCCTCACCCTGAGCGCACCGGACAGCGCGCTGCTCGAGTCGCTCTCGCAGCCCTGGCTGGCCATCCAGTCCCCCGAAGGCATCGCCCGGGGCATGGACGCGAACTGCGCCGCGCCCATCGGCACCGGACCCTTCGCCGTCGAGGCGTGGGATCGGCAGAGCTCCATCACCCTGGTGCGCAACGACGACTACAGCTCGCCGCCCGGCGACGCCAGCCATGAGGGCCCGGCGTATCTCGAGCGCATCGAGTGGCGCTTCCTGCCGGACTCCGCGTCGCGGTACGCCGCCCTGCAGGCGGGCGAGGTCGACGTGATCGACAACGCGCAGCCTGACACCATCGTGCAGGCGCAGAACGCCGACGGGCTGCAGGAGCTGGATGCCCCCCGGCCCGGCTCCTCGAACCGGCTGGAGCTCAACTCCGGCAAGCCGCCGTTCGACGACGTGCGGGTGCGCGAGGCGTTCATCCGCGCTGTGAACGTCGACGACGCCGTGCAGGGGCTCTTCCTCGGAACGGCCGAGCGGTCGTACTCCCCGCTGTCCAGCGTCGAGCCGCTCGCCTACTCCCAGCCCGACCTCTTCGAGTACGACCCGGAGGCCGCGAACGAGCTGCTCGACGCGGCGGGCTGGACGGAGCGCGACTCCGACGGCTACCGGGTGAAGGACGGCGAGCGCCTGACCCTCCGCCTTCCCGTGAGCACCAACCAGTCCATCCCGGCGGAGCAGTCCCTGTTCGAGCAGCTCCAGGCGGGCGCCAAGGACGCCGGATTCGAGGTCGTGCTCGACCCGCTCGACCTCAGCAGCTGGTACGGCGCACTCGGCGAGAACGACTACAACCTGGTGAGCGCCCCGTACACGAAGGTGGGACCGGACGTGCTGCGGATCCTCTACGAGAGCTCGGGCACCACGCCCGCACCGAGCGGCTACTTCGCGAACCACGCCCAGGTGCGCGACCCCGCGCTCGACGACCTCCTGATCCGCGCATCCCAGGTGTCCGATCCCGACGAGCGGGCGGCCCTCTACGAGGACGCCCAGCGCATGGTGCTCGAGGGGTTCTACATCCTGCCGCTCTACGACCAGCAGAACACCTATCTGCTGCGGGACGACGTGCAGGGGCTTCGGGCGCTGCCCACCGTGTCCGCGCCGACGCTGTACGACACCTGGCTCGACCGGTGAGCGGGGTCGGCGCCCCCGATCGGGGAAGCGCCGCCGCCGCCGCTCCCGGCCCGGCTCCCGCGGGCGGCCGCGGGCGCGGGCCGGGCGACGCGGGACGGATCGGTGCCGCCGCGCGGTGGTGGGCGTCCCGGGTCGCCGGTGCCGCATTCGTGCTCTGGGCGGTCGCGACCCTCACGTTCTTCGCGATCCGGCTGATCCCCGGGGACCCGGCCGAGGCGATCCTCGGCGGTCCCGGGTCGCAGGCCTCGGACGAGGCGCTCGCCGCCGTCCGCGCCGAGTACGGGCTCGACCAGCCGATCGCCGTGCAGTACGTCCGCCAGCTCGGCCGGCTGGCCGTCGGCGACCTCGGCACCTCCTACTCGCTCCGGGAGGACGTGGCGGCGCTGCTCGGCGCACAGCTGCCGGGCACGCTGCTGCTCGCCGTGCTGGCCCTCGCGGTGGCCTGGCTGCTCGCCCTCGCCCTCGCCACGTGGTCGACGCGGGGCGGCCGCGTCTCGGCGGCCGTCGGCTCCGGCCTCGAGGTGATCGCCGCCGCCCTGCCGCACTTCTGGATCGCGATCGTGCTCATCCTCGTGTTCAGCACGGGTCTCGGCTGGTTCCCGCCGATCAGCACGCCCGGCGTCGCCGGGCTCGTGCTCCCCGTGGTGACCCTGGCGATCCCCCTGGCCGGCTTCCTCGGCCAGGTGATGCGGGAGTCGCTTCTGGACGCGCTCGAGGCGCCGTTCACCGTGTCGGCCCGGGCGCGCGGCGAGAGCGAGGCCGGCGTCCGCCAGGTGCACGTGCTCCGGCACGCGGCCCTGCCCGCCGTCAGCCTGTCCGGCTGGGCGTTCGGCTTCCTGGTGAGCGGCGCGGTCGTGGTGGAGACGATCTTCGCCCGACCGGGGCTCGGCCGCACGCTGCTGAACGCGGTGACGCTGCGCGACATCCCGCTCGTTCTCGGCGTCGTGCTCGTGGTCGCCGCCGCCTACATCGTCGTCACCCTGCTCACGGACGCCGCCCAGCGGCTGCTCGACCCGAGGACGCGGGCCGCGTGAGCGATCTCGAGGTATCCGCCCGCCTCGCCCGGTCCGGCGTCGAGCGTCGGCGTGCCCGCGGTGGTCCCGGGGGTGGCCGCGCCGCGCGCCGGCTGCCCGGCGCCGGAGAGTCTGCGGCGGCGCTCGTGCTGCTGTTCCTCATCGCGTCCGCGCTCGTGCCGCAGGTGGTCGCCCCGGTCGATCCGCTCGCGATCAGTCCGCTCGAGGCCTTCCGGCCGCCGTCCGCGGCCCACCCCTTCGGCACCGACGAGTCCGGGCGTGACATCTTCAGCCGGGTCGTGCACGGGACGGGGCCGTCGCTGCTGCTCGGCATCGCGGCGACGCTCATCGGGCTCGCCGGCGGGGTCGTGCTCGGCACGGCGGCGGGCATGCTCGGCCGGGTCGTCGACTTCGGCGTGAACCGGCTGCTCGAGGTGCTCTTCGCGTTCCCCGGCCTGCTGCTCGCGCTCTTCTTCATCGTGATCTTCGGTCCCGGCATCGTGACCGCCACCATCGCGGTCGGCGTGTCAACGGCGCCGGGCTACGCCCGCATCATCCGGGGACAGCTGCTCACCGTGCGCCGATCGGCCTACGTCGAGGCCGCGACCGTGCTCGGCCGCGGTCGCTGGCGCGTGCTCGTGCGGCACATCCTGCCAAACACCCTCGCGCCGCTGTTCGTGCTCGGCACCCTCGGCGTCGGCCAGGCCATCGTCTGGGCCGCGTCGCTCAGCTACCTCGGCCTCGGGGCGGTGCCGCCGGCCGCGGAATGGGGCGCGATGCTGGCCGCCGGCCGCACCTACATCTCGACGGCGTGGTGGCTCACGTTCTTCCCGGGGCTGTTCATCGTGCTCACCGCCACCGCGACGACGGTCCTCGGCCGGCGGCTGCAGCAACGCGTGCGGGAGCAGGGATGAGCGGGGCGGCGGCAGCGGGCGGGACCGAGCCCGTCCTGCGCATCTCGGGCCTCCGGGTCGCGTTCGGCTCGGGCACGCCCGTCGTCGACGGGGTGTCCCTGTCCATCGCGCCCGGCGAGTGCCTGGCCCTCGTCGGCGAGTCCGGCTCGGGCAAGAGCGTGACGGCGCGCACGGTTCTCGGGCTCGCGGGCGAGCGGGCGACCGTCACGGCCGACGCCCTCGAGCTGCGCGGGCGGTCCCTGCTCGGCCTGTCCGACCGCGCCTGGCGGGGCATCCGCGGGCGCGAGGTCGGGCTCATCCTGCAGGACGCCCTCGCCTCGCTGGATCCGCTGCGCCCGGTCGGCCGCGAGATCGCGGACGCGCTTCGACTGCACACGCCGCTGCCCCCGCGGCAGCGGGGCGACTGGGTGCTCGACCTGCTGCGCTCCGTCGGCATGCCGGAGCCGGAACTGCGGGCGCGGCAGCGCAGCGGCGAGCTGTCCGGCGGGCTGCGCCAGCGGGCGCTCATCGCGTCGGCCATCGCCCTCGACCCGCCCCTCCTCATCGCCGACGAACCGACGACGGCGCTCGACACCACGGTGCAGGCGCGGATCCTCGACCTGCTCGGCGAGCTCCGCGCCGCGGGGACGGCGATCCTCCTCATCAGCCACGACCTCGCGGTCGTGCGGGGCATTGCCGACCGGGTGGCCGTCATGGCGGAGGGGCGCATCGTCGAGACCGGTTCCGTCGCGGACGTGCTCGAGCGCCCGCGGGAGGAGTACACCCGCCGGCTCGTGCGTGCCGTGCCTGCCGGGAAGCCCCGCGGCGAGCGCCTGTCGGCGGATGCCCGGCCGTCGGACGCGACCGACGCGCGCGGCGCCTCCGGTGCACTCGACACTCCCGGCGCCTCCGTCGCGGTCTCCGCCAGGGCGCGCCCGGCGGAGGCCGCGGCGTCCGCCCCGCTCCTCACCGGGCACGGCCTCACGCGCGCCTTCCGCGGGCCCGACGGGTCGCGCCGCCTCGCGGTGCAGGACGCGTCCTTCGAGCTCCGCGCCGGAGAGACGCTGGGACTCGTGGGCGAGTCCGGGTCCGGCAAGACGACGCTCGCGCGCCTCGCGCTGGGGCTGCTCGAGCCCGACACCGGCACGGTCGAGCTCGACGGCCGACCCTGGAGCCCGCTCCCCGAGCGGGAGCGGCGGACCCGGCGCAGCCTCGTGGGCGCCGTCTACCAGGATCCGCTCGCCTCATTCGATCCGCGGCTGAGCGTCGGCCGCATCCTCGCGGACGCCCTCAGCGGCGGCCGGCACGCGCGCCCCGCCCGCGTCTCGGACGAACTCGTGTCCCTCCTCGCGTCGGTCGGCCTTCCCCCGTCGGTGCTGGCGCGCCGTCCGCTGCACCTCTCGGGCGGCCAGCGGCAGCGGGTGGCGATCGCGCGGGCCCTCGCGCCGCGGCCGCGCGTGCTCATCTGCGACGAGCCCGTGTCCGCGCTCGACGTGTCCGTGCAGGCGCAGGTGCTCGACCTGCTCGACGACCTGCAGGAGCGCCTCGGCCTCGCCTACCTGTTCATCTCCCACGACCTCGGGGTAATCGGCCACGTGAGCGACCAGGTCGCGGTGATGTCGGAGGGCCGCATCGTCGAGACCGGTCCGACGGCGGACGTGCTCGCGGCACCGAGGCACCCGTTCACCCGGGCGCTGCTCGCGGCCGCACCCACGCTGAGCGCGTGAGGCACGGTCGGTTCCTAGGCGACGACGCGCTCGGTGGTGAGGTCCTGCACGCGGCGCCGGAGCTCGTCGATGTCGACCGGCTGAGTCGTGTCGACCCGCACGACCGGGCTGATGCCGAGCGGCTCGGCCCCCGCCGACCACTCGGACCACTTCGCGTCCACGTCGCCGATGATCGAGTGCACCGGACCCCGCTCGCGGCTCTCGAAGCGGCTGCGGGCGAGCGTCGGCGGCACCTCGCACCACACCTCGATGACCGTCTCCACGCCGGCGACCTCGAGCCCGCTCATCGCGAACTCCAGATCGCGCGGGCGGAACCACCAGGACTCGGCGACGAATGCGGGCAGCCCGGCCGCCTGCCGCCAGAGCTCGCGCATCGCCACGGCCCCGACGATGTTGCTCGCGTCGTGCGGGTTCTGGGCCGCGAGGCGCTCCTTGATGGCGTCGCGGGACAGGCAGGGCCAGCCCAGTTCCGCCGCCAGCGCCATGGCAAGGCTCGTCTTCCCGGAGCCGGGCAGACCGTTCACCAGCACGGCCATGCTGGTGGGAAATCCGTTGTTCATGAGCGTGGCCCCCTTCTTCGTCGTCCGACCGCGTTGTCAGGACGATGCGCGCGAACCGCCTCGTGCCGCATCCGCTAACTTAGAGGCATCCGACACTCAGGCAGTTCTCCACTGACACGCTGCCGTATACATCGAACTGGAGCGACCCCCTTGACGTCACGAATTCCGGAGAAACCAGCACTCGAGGGCCTCGAGGCCAAGTGGGGCCCCGAGTGGCAGACGCGCGCCACGTACCGGTTCGATCGCCAGGGCGCGACCCGCGACTCCATCTACTCCATCGACACGCCGCCGCCCACCGCCTCCGGCTCGCTGCACATCGGCCACGTCTTCTCCTACACGCACACGGATGTCGTGGCCCGCTACCAGCGCATGCGGGGCAAGACGGTCTTCTACCCGATGGGCTGGGACGACAACGGCCTGCCCACAGAGCGCCGGGTCCAGAACTACTACGGCGTGCGCTGCGACCCGTCGCTCCCGTACGACCCCGACTTCACCCCGCCCTTCGAGGGCGGCGACAACAAGAGCTCCAAGGCGGCGGACCAGCTGCCCGTCTCGCGCCGCAACTTCATCGAGCTGTGCGAGCGCCTGACGGTCGAGGACGAGAAGGCGTTCGAGAAGCTCTGGCGCGACCTCGGTCTCAGCGTGGACTGGAGTCAGAGCTACCGCACGATCGGCGACGAGTCCCAGGTGGCCTCGCAGCGTGCGTTCCTGCGCAATCTCGCCCGCGGCGAGGCCTACCAGGCGGACGCGCCCACCCTGTGGGACGTGACGTTCCGCACCGCCGTCGCCCAGGCCGAGCTCGAGGACCGCGAGCAGCCCGGCACCTACCACCGCATCGCGTTCCACGCGCCCGACGGCTCCGACGTGGTCATCGAGACCACCCGCCCGGAGCTGCTCCCGGCCTGCGTCGCCCTCGTGGCGCACCCGGATGACGAGCGGTACAGGGCGCTCGTGGGCACGACCGTGACGACGCCGCTGTTCGGCGTCGAGGTGCCCGTGGTCGCGCATCACCTCGCGCAGCCGGATAAGGGCTCCGGCATCGCGATGATCTGCACCTTCGGCGACGTCACCGACGTGACCTGGTGGCGCGAGCTGCAGCTGCCGACCCGCGCCATCCTCGGGTTCGACGGCCGCATCCTGCGCGAGGCGCCCGAGGCGATCACCTCCGAGAGCGGCCGCGCGGCCTACGAGCAGATCGCGGGCAAGACCGTCTTCTCGGCCAAGGCGGCCGTCGTCGACCTGCTCCGCGAGAGCGGTGAGCTGCTCGGCGAGCCGCGCAAGATCACGCACCCCGTGAAGTTCTACGAGAAGGGCGACAAGCCCCTCGAGATCGTGTCGACCCGTCAGTGGTACATCCGTAACGGCGCCCGTGAGGACGAGCTGCGGGCCCGCCTGCTGCAGCGGGGCACAGACATCACGTTCGTGCCCGACTTCATGCGCGTGCGCTACGAGAACTGGGTGAACGGCCTCTCCGGCGACTGGCTGATCTCCCGCCAGCGCTTCTTCGGCGTGCCCATCCCCGTCTGGTATCCCCTGGACGACGAGGGCAACCCAGTCTTCGACTCCCCTCTCGTGCCCACCGAGGATGCGCTGCCCGTCGACCCGTCGTCCGACGCCGCCCCCGGGTACACCGAGGACCAGCGCGGCGTCGCCGGCGGCTTCGTCGGCGAGCTCGACGTCATGGACACCTGGGCCACGTCGTCGCTCACCCCGCAGCTGGCCGGCGGCTGGGAGCGCGACCCGGAGCTCTACGACCTCGTCTTCCCGTTCGACCTCCGCCCGCAGGCGCAGGACATCATCCGCACCTGGCTGTTCTCGACCGTGCTCCGCGCCGAGCTCGAGCACGGCGAGCAGCCCTGGAAGACGGCGGCGATCTCCGGCTTCATCGTCGACCCCGACCGCAAGAAGATGTCGAAGTCGAAGGGCAACGTTGTGACGCCCGCCGCCATGCTCGACACGCACGGCTCGGACGCGGTGCGCTACTGGGCCGCCTCCTCCCGCCTCGGCACGGACGCGGCGTTCGACCCGCAGAACCCGACCCAGATCAAGATCGGGCGCCGCCTGGCGATCAAGATCCTCAACGCCTCGAAGTTCATCCTGAGCTTCAGCGCCGGCGAGCACAGCACCGGCGCCGGCGGCACCGACGCGGCCATCACGAATCCGCTGGACCGCAGCATGCTCGCCGCCCTCGCCGGGGTGATCGGCACCGCGACGCAGGCGCTGGACGACTACGACCACGCCCGTGCCCTCGAGGTGACCGAGAGCTTCTTCTGGACGTTCTGCGACGACTACCTGGAGCTCGTCAAGGAGCGCGCGTACGGCCAGTCCGGCGACACGGCGGACCAGGCGTCCGCCGTGTCCGCCCTGCGCACCGCTCTCGACGTGCTGCTGAGGCTCTTCGCCCCGTTCGTGCCGTTCGCCACCGAGGAGGCGTGGTCCTGGTCGCACGAGGAGTCGGTGCACACCGCGGGCTGGCCTACCGCCGACGAGGCGGGCACCGAGGGATCGGCGGAGCTGCTCGCGCTCGCCGGCCGCGCCCTCATCGGCATCCGTCGCGCCAAGACGGATGCCAAGGCATCGCAGAAGACCCCGGTCGCGTCCGCGGTGATCACCGGCCCCGCCGAGCAGCTGAGCCTGCTCGAGCAGGCCGCCGGCGACATCAAGGCCGTGGGCCGCGTAGCCGACCTGACCTTCGCCGAGGGCGACGAGCTGGCCGTGACCGAGATCGTGCTCGCCCCCAGCGAGCAGTGACCCGCGCGGTGCGCCTTACCCCGACGACGTCGGCGGGAAGGCGCACCGGCAGACCGAGAAGAACGAGGCCCTGACATGCAGCTCGGAACCCGCTGGAGCGTCGGCGAGAACGCCCCCGCAACCCTCCCCGAGGTCGTGCTCCTCGCCGTGAAGACGGTGGAAGACGACCTCGTCAAGCTGGGCACGGACACGACCGCCTGGAAGTGGACGCTCACCTGGCTCGAACGGAAGCCCGTGGTCGAGCTCGACGACGGCACCGTCATCCGTTACGACGACCGGGAGGACGCCGCGACGATCACCCTGCCGGCGGACGCGGTCGACGACCCGTTCGACGACGAGGACTGACCCCGATCCTCGGCCCTACTCTCTGACGCCGGGGTTCGCCCCTACTTCGCCGGGGTTCGCCCCTACTTCCGGGCGAGGATCTCGCCGTGCGGCATGCCGAGCCAGCCGTCGTCGTCCGCGGCCCACCGCAGCCAGCCGTCGCGGATGAACTCCAGGTCCTCGCGGGTCGCCAGGCCCGCCTCCAGCGCCTGGTCGGCGAACGACGACTTGGTCGCACGATCCGCCCAGGCGCCGCCCCACCAGTCCCGCTCCTCCTGCGAGGCGAAGCACCAGATGGACGCGGACGACGTGACGTCGGTGAAGCCGGCGGCGTGCGCCCAGGAGCGCAGCCGCGGGCCGGCGTTGGGCTCGCCGCCGTTGCCGCGGTGCACCCGCTGGTACAGCGCTGCCCACGCCTCGAGCCCGGGCAGCCGGGGGTGGGTGGACACGTTGACGTAGTCGACGTCGCGCGCGGCGACGACGCCGCCGGGCTTCACCACCCGTCGCATCTCCTTCAGCACGGCGACGGGATCGGCCACGTGCTGGAGCACCTGGTGGGCGTGCACGATGTCGAAGGTGTCGTCCGGGAAGTCCAGCGCGTACGCGTCGGCCACCCGGAACTCAGCGGGAGAGCCGGCCTCCGCGGCGCGGTCGCGGGCCTGCGCGACGACGTCGTCCGACGCGTCGATGCCGACCACCCGTCCGGGCGCGAGACGCTCGGCGAACTCGATCGTGATGGTGCCGGGGCCGCTGCCGACGTCGAGGAGGGACAGGCCCGGCCGCAGGTGCGGCACGAGGTAGGCGGCGGAATTGTCCACCGTGCGCCAGGCGTGCACGCGCAGCACGCTCTCGTGGTGACCGTGGGTGTAGCGCTCCTGGGGAGGTGATGCGTCGGCGTGCTTGGTGCTCATCCGGCCACTATAGGTCGTGCCGAAACGGCTCCCCGCCGTGTTACGGGGGCGCGCCGCCCGCCGACCGTAGGGTGGATCCATGGCAGACACGTCCAACCCCTTCTTCGCGCCCAGCACGCTCCCGTACCAGCTCCCGCCGTTCGCGGACATCCGCGACGAGCACTACCTGCCCGCCTTCGAGCGCGGCTTCGAGGAGCACCTGGCAGAGATCGCGGGCATCGCCGACAGCGCGGACGAGCCGACCTTCGAGAACACGATCGCGGCGATGGAGCGCGCGGGCGGCACGCTCGAGCGGGTCGCCCACGTCTTCTTCAACAAGAGCTCGTCGGACAGCTCGGACTTCACCAACGAGCTCGAGGAGCAGATCGCCCCGCGCCTGGCCGCGCACGAGGACGCCATCCGCCTGAACAGCGCGCTCTACTCCCGCATCAGGGCGGTCCACGACGCCCGCGCCGAGGCCGGCCTGGACGCCGAGTCCGTGTACCTCGTCGAGCGCATCTTCACCGAGTTCACCCTCGCCGGTGCCGGGCTTGAGGATGCGGACAAGGAGAAGCTCCGGGACTACAACCAGCGGCTGTCCACCCTCACGACCCGGTTCGAGAAGAACCTGCTCGCCGACACCAACGACCTCGCCCTCGTGTTCGACTCCGCCGAGGAGCTCGACGGGCTGAGCGACGGCGAGCTGTCCGCCGCGGCCGAGGCCGCCAAGGAGCGCGGGCTCGACGGCAAGTTCCTCGTGACGCTCGTGCTGTTCACGGGACACCCCTACCTCGCATCCCTCACCGACCGCGATGTGCGCCGCCGCATCATGGAGGCCTCGCGCTCCCGCGGCAGCCGCGGCAACGAGCACGACAACCGCGCCCTCGTGCTGGAGATCACCGCCCTGCGGGCCGAGCGCGCTGCGCTGCTCGGCTTCGAGAACCACGCCGCGTACGTGACGGCCGACGAGACGGCGAAGACCCCGGAGGCCGTCGCGGCCATGCTCGGCCGGTTGGCGCCCGCCGCGGCGCGCAACGCCCGCGCCGAGGCCGCGGACCTGCAGGCGCAGATCGACGCCGCCCAGGACGCCGCGGGCGAGCCCCGCTTCGAGCTCGAGGCGTGGGACTGGGCCTTCTACACGGAGAAGGTGCGGTCCGCGAAGTACGACGTGGACACCGCGGCGCTACGCCCGTACTTCGAGTCGGAGCGCGTGCTGCGGGACGGCGTCTTCGCCGCCGCGACGCGCGTCTACGGGATCACCTTCGAGGAGCGCCCCGACCTCGTCGCCTACCACCCGGACGCGCGGGTCTTCGAGGTGTCTAACGAGGACGGCTCCCCCGTCGGCCTCTACATCCTCGACCTCTACACGCGCGACTCCAAGCGCGGCGGCGCCTGGATGAACCCGCTCATCTCGCAGAACACGCTGCTCGACCAGCCGACCGTCGTGGTGAACAACCTCAACGTGCCGAAGCCGCCCGCCGGGCAGCCCACCCTGCTCTCCTACGACGAGGTCAACACCCTGTTCCACGAGTTCGGGCACGCGTTGCACGGGCTCTTCGCCCAGGTGACCTACCCGAAGTTCGCGGGCACCAACGTGTTCCGCGACTTCGTCGAGTTCCCGAGCCAGGTCAACGAGATGTGGATGCTCTGGCCCGAGATCCTCGAGAACTACGCCGTGCACCACGTCACGGGTGAGCGCATCCCGCAGGACGTGATCGACCGCCTGCAGGCCGCGTCCTCGTTCAACGAGGGATTCTCGACGAGCGAGTACCTGGCCGCGGCGCTGCTCGACCAGGCCTGGCACCGCATCGGCGTACACGACGAGGTCACGGACGTGGCGGCGTTCGAGGCGAAGGCCCTCGCCGACGTCGGGCTCGACAACCCGGCCGTGCCGACCCGCTACTCGAGCACCTACTTCGCCCACACCTTCTCGGGCGGCTACGACGCGGGCTATTACTCGTACATCTGGAGCGAGGTGCTCGATGCGGACACCGTAGAGTGGTTCAAGGAGAACGGCGGCCTCACGCGGGCGAACGGCGACCGCTTCCGCGAGCGTCTGCTCGGCGTGGGCGGGCGAATGGACCCGTTGGCGGCCTACCGCGACTTCCGCGGCCGGGACGCGGTGATCGAGCCCCTCCTCGCCCGCCGAGGCCTAAACTAGCGCCTCGCGGCGCGCGGGACCTCCACGGTCCCTGAGCCTGTCGAAGGGACGAAACCCGCCCCGGCGGTCCAGCGTCGCTTCGACGAGCTCGCCGACCGTGAACGACCGCGCCCGACGGCAGCGCGCGTCACACGAGGTGGCGGCGGACCACCTCCGCCGCCGCATCCACGTCGTCCTCGGTGTTGTACACGTGGAAGGCGAGGCGGAGGCGGCCGGCGCGCATCGCCGCCGCGATCCCGGCCTCACGCAGCGTGTCCGGGGTGGCCTCGTCCACGGCGAGGCTCACGATCGCGGAGCCCGCCGGCTCGATACCGACCGCCGCGCAGAACCGGTCGGACAGCCCGACCGCGTGGCGGTGCAGCGCCTCGACCCCGACCTCGGTGAGCAGCTTCATCGACGTCGCCGCCCCCACCCAGGAGTGCCAGGCCGGGGAGACGTCGAACCGCCGCGCGTCGGCCGCGAGCCGCAGCGGCGATCCGTAGATGCTCGTCCACGGGTTCTCCCCCGCGTACCAGTTGGCGGTGTGCGGGATGAGCTCGTCGAGGAACTCCTCCCGCACGGTGAAGAACGCGGTGCCGCGGGGCGTGAGCAGCCACTTGTACCCGCCGCCGACCGTGTAGGCGAAGCGTCCGGCGTCGACCGGCAGCCAGCCGGTGGACTGCGTCGTGTCGAGCAGGACGCGCGTGCCCGTCGCCGCGCAGGCCGCCTCGAGCCCGTCCAGGTCCACCATGCGCCCGTTGCTCGACTGCACCGCGGAGACGGAGACGAGGGTCGTGCGCGGCGTCACGGAATCCGGGATGCGCTCGAGCGGCACCTCCCGCACCGTGACTCCCCGCCGCTCCTGCGCGAGGAAGGGGAACAGGATGCTCGTGAAGTCGCCCTCGGCGGTGAGCACCTCGCTGCCGTCGGGCAGGTTCGCCGCCACGAGGCCGGCGAACACCGACACTTGGCTGCCGACCGCGACGCGACCGCTCGGGACGCCGACCATGTCGGCGTAGTGCGAGCGCGCCTCCTCGAGCGGGATGTCGAAGTCCATGGGGTTCGACGTGCCGTGCCCCCAGTCCTCGAGCACCGAGACCAGCGTGGTGGTGGTGCGCACGGGCGGCAGCCCCAGCGACGCCGTGTTGAGGTAGACGACCTCGGACTCGAACTCCGCCGCCGCCCGCGAGACCCGTGCGGCGCCGTCCCCGTCAACCTCGAAATCCACCATGCCCCCGAGTCTGTCGGTCCGACGGCGGCGGGGTCAAAGGGCGACGGCGCGATTTTCTCCGCGTGCAGAGACGCGGCCCAGCACGAGTGCTGGGGCTAGGCGGACTTCTCCGCGCGGAGCGGCTTGCGCGGCACGATGGTCGGCGCGGCGTTGTCGAGAACCGCGGCGCGAGTCACGACGACACGGGCGACGTGGTCGTCCGACGGGATGTCGAACATGATCGGCCCGAGCACCTCCTCCATGATCGCGCGGAGCCCGCGGGCACCGGTCTGGCGCAGGACCGCGAGGTCGGCGATCGCCTCGAGGGCGCCGTGGTCGAACTCGAGCTCCACGCCGTCCAGCTCGAACATCTTCTGGTACTGGCGCACGAGCGCGTTGCGCGGCGTCGTGAG
The DNA here is from genome assembly GCF_003067705.1 of Planctomonas deserti. Taxonomy (GTDB): domain Bacteria; phylum Actinomycetota; class Actinomycetes; order Actinomycetales; family Microbacteriaceae; genus Planctomonas; species Planctomonas deserti. Next base: position 194,502 of record NZ_QANL01000003.1, on the reverse strand, counting down.
GATGTCCATGAGCGCGGTGCGGTCGAGCGGCGTGACCGTGGTGACGACGGGGAGGCGACCGATGAACTCGGGGATGAGCCCGAACTTGTGCAGGTCCTCCGGCAGCACCTCGCTGAACAGGTTGAGGTCGTCGCCCTTGCTGTGCAGCGGGGCGCCGAAGCCGATGCCGCGCTTGCCGGCCCGCTGGCTGATGATGTCCTCGAGGCCCGCGAAGGCGCCGGCGACGATGAACAGCACGTTCGTGGTGTCGACCTGGATGAACTCCTGGTGCGGGTGCTTGCGGCCGCCCTGCGGCGGGACGGAGGCAACGGTGCCCTCGATGATCTTGAGCAGCGCCTGCTGCACGCCCTCGCCCGACACGTCCCTCGTGATGGACGGGTTCTCGGCCTTGCGGGCGATCTTGTCGACCTCGTCGATGTAGATGATGCCGGTCTCGGCGCGCTTGACGTCGTAGTCGGCCGCCTGGATGAGCTTCAGCAGGATGTTCTCCACATCCTCGCCCACGTAACCGGCCTCGGTGAGGGCCGTGGCATCCGCTACCGCGAACGGCACGTTGAGCCGCTTGGCCAGCGTCTGCGCGAGGTAGGTCTTGCCGCAGCCGGTGGGGCCGATGAGGAGGATGTTGGACTTCGCCAGTTCGACGTCGTCGCCGAGCGTGTCGGCGGAGGAGATGGTGTTGCGGGCGCGCACCCGCTTGTAGTGGTTGTAGACGGCGACGGACAGGGCACGCTTCGCGGCCTCCTGGCCGATCACGTACTCCTCGAGGAAGCCGTAGATCTCCTTCGGCTTCGGTAGGTCGAACTCGCTCGTCGTCTCGTCGCTCGCCTCGGCAAGTCGCTCCTCGATGATCTCGTTGCATAGCTCGACGCACTCGTCGCAGATGTAGACGCCGGGGCCCGCGATCAGCTGCTGGACCTGCTTCTGGCTCTTGCCGCAGAACGAGCACTTGAGGAGATCAGCGCTTTCTCCGATGCGTGCCATTGGTTCCTCCAACTAGTTCAGCGGCTGCCACGAGCCTAACCCGTGCGGACGACAACGCCGAACCGATGTCGGCGTGTGAAGATTCTTCCGCACGCCCCCTTTCGGGGCATCGGTGGACGGGCCGAGGGACGACGAACGGGACGGCGCCCGAGGGCGGCCGTCCCGTTCGTGGAGTCGCTACTTGACGAGCGCGGGGACGTTCTTGCGCGAGCCGAGCACCTGGTCGATGAGCCCGTAGTCGAGAGCCTCGGCCGCGTTGAGGATCTTGTCGCGGTCGATGTCGCGGTTCACGGTCGCGATGTCGCGGTTCGTGTGCTTCGCGAGGGTCTCCTCGAGCCACACGCGCATGCGCAGGATCTCGGCGGCCTGGATCTCGATGTCCGACGCCTGGCCCTGGCCGGCTCCGCCGAGGGCGGGCTGGTGGATCAGGATGCGGGCGTTGGGCAGCGCCAGGCGCTTGCCGGCCGTTCCGCCGGCGAGCAGCACGGCGGCGGCGGAGGCCGCCTGACCGAGGCAGACGGTCTGGATCTGCGGACGGATGTACTGCATCGTGTCGTAGATCGCCGTCATCGCGGTGAACGAGCCACCGGGCGAGTTGATGTACATGACGATGTCGCGGTCCGGGTCCTGGCTCTCGAGCACGAGGAGCTGGGCCATGACGTCGTCGGCCGACGCGTCGTCCACCTGGACGCCAAGGAAGATGATGCGGTCCTCGAAGAGCTTCGCGTAGGGGTCCTGACGCTTGTAGCCGTATGCCGTGCGCTCCTCGAAGCTGGGGAGGATGTAGCGCGACGACGGGGTGGCCAGGCCGGACCCGCCCGCGGACGGGAGGAAGGAGGGTGTGTTCATGTCTTGTCTGTTCCTAATCTGAGAGGGTCCGGTGCGCCTACTGGTCGGTTCCGCCGCCGCCGGTCACGTCCGCGGCCGAAGCGCGGAGGTGGTCGACGAAGCCGTACTCCAGGGCCTCCTCGGCGCTGAACCAACGGTCGCGGTCGCCGTCCTCATTGATCTGCTCGACCGTCTTGCCGGTCTGGTTCGCCGTGATCTCGGCGAGGCGGCGCTTCATGTCGAGGATGAGCTGAGCCTGGGTCTGGATGTCGGAGGCGGTGCCGCCGAATCCGCCGTGCGGCTGGTGCAGAAGCACGCGAGCGTTCGGCGTGATGTAGCGCTTGCCCTTGGTGCCCGAGGTGAGCAGCAGCTGGCCCATGGAGGCGGCCATGCCGATGCCGACGGTGACGATGTCGTTCGGCACGAACTGCATCGTGTCGTAGATCGCCATGCCGGCGGTGATCGAGCCACCGGGCGAGTTGATGTAGAGGTAGATGTCCCTCTCGGAGTCCTCGGCGGCGAGGAGGAGGATCTTGGCGCAGATCTCGTTCGCGTTCTCGTCGCGCACCTCGGAACCCAGCCAGATGATCCGGTCCTTCAGCAGTCGATCAAAAACACCGGGGACGAGTGTCGGTTCGGCCATTGTGTCGCGCTCCATTCAGTTATCGCTTCGACGTCGAATCTATAGGAGCCGACGAGCGCGTTCGGCCGTGTTCGCCGTGGGCAGATGATGGGCGACAGTCTGCCCGCGCCCGGCGTGTCGCGCGGACGCTCCGCCCTCTGCCGTCCGGCACTCACACGTTCGCTGAGGGTGCCGAAGCACAGCACCATCACGGCCGCTGAGCCATACGGTCGCTGAGCTTGTCGAAGCGACGCGAGGTGCATTGCGTCCCCTCGACCGGCTCAGGGACCGTGGGGTGGCGTCGACCTGCGCTGATCGTTCCGGGAGCTTCGCGAGGAGCGACGGGATGTGGATGGCCGTGCTACCGAAGCGGGCCTGCGTCCCCTGCACGGTTGCTGAGCCATACGGTCGCTGAGCCTGTCAAAGCGACGTGAGGTTTGTCGCGTCCCTTCGACAGGCTCAGGGACCGAGGTGGTGCCGTCGGTCCGCGCTGGTCGTCCCGGAGAGCTTCGCGAGCAGCGACGGAATGTGTATGGCCGGGCTACCGAAGCCGGCCCGCGTCCCCTATACGGTCGCTGAGCCATACGGTCGCTGAGCCTGTCGAAGCGACGCAGGTGAGTCGCGTCCCTTCGACAGGCTCAGGGACCGTGGAACCGGCGTCAGAGAACAAGGGGAGCACGGTCAGCCACCGGGTGGGGCCGGGTCGTGCGAGTGGACAGGGTCTTGCGGTCGGAGGCGGTGTCGGCGGGCGTTCCAGTCCTGGACCGCTCTGCTCTTGGTCGCCAGGTGGCGCCCTTCGCGGGTCGGGCTGATCGATCGTGGCGGGAGCAGTGTGTAATGGCCGCCGGTTCTGGTGATGTCCCAGCCGTGGTTGTGAAGCAGTAGATGGTGGTGCTTGCACAGAAGAACACCGTCGGCGATGTCGGTCTGGCCGTGCTCCCGTTGCCACTGGTTGATGTGGTGGGCCTCGCACCACAACGGTGGCCGGTCGCAGCCGGGCCACATGCACCCGCCGTCCCTGACCGCGAGTCCGATGCGCTGCCGGGTGGTGAAGAGCCGCTGCTCGCGGCCCACGTTTACGCACTGGCCGTCATCATCGAGGACCACGGCCACGGTTCCCGTGGTGCAGACCTCGCGGCGGATCGCACCTATCGAGACCGCCTCGCCGGTGTCCTGTATCGACCCGTGACCTCCGCCGGACTCGAGCGACTCCTTCGTCACAATCACCCGGACCGCGGGTCGTCTCGAGCCGAAGACCCGCCCAGGGTCGGCGTCCGCGCCGATGCGCAGCAGCTCGAGGAACCCGTCGGCTGCGAGCCGCTCGGTCGACCGCGGGTCGTTGACAATCGCGTCGATGCGCGCCCGATCCTCCTCCTTCACGAACCTCGGTCCGCCGCGGCGAGGGTTGGTCAGCTCGTCGAGCACCGACAGGAGGAAGGCGCCGGGCTCTGGTGCGTAGAGGAACCTACCCTCCACCATCCCATCAGGCCGCTTCCACGCCTTGAGGTGCTGCTGCTCCAACTGCGCCTTCTCCCGGTCTGCGACCTCGGTGTCGTTCAGGTCGTCACGGAGCTGGCGCGCTCGGCGGTGCAGCTGTCCAGCAGTGAGGGTCACCGCGTCTTCTAAGAGTTCCCGTGCAGCTTCGGACAGCGACGCGGGCGGTACCGAGTCCGTCGGGAGTCCCAGTCCGGCTCGGATCGCGTCTGCCTGCGCGATCGACACCCTCCCGTCTGTGACCGCGTGGGCGATCGGGGCGTGCCACGGGGTCGGAGGGGCAGGCAGCTCAGGGTGCTCTCGCTTCAGCGTCTCCACCGCGTCGGTCTCTGCAAGCATCTTGCCGACCTCGACGATCGACACCGCCCCACCCTTGGTGGTCCCGGTCATGGCCTCGACCATCGCCTGAGGCGTCCGGTAGCCCTCCTGCTGCGCCAACCCTGCCGAGCCCAGGTCAGGCACCGAGCGGCGGTTCAGTTCACCGGCGATCCAGGCGGAGAAGGTGTCGCAGGACTGTCGCAGGTCGGCGATAGCGTGCAACGCGTTCACCAGATCCTGCTTAGGAAGCGGAGCAAACGCGGCGGGCGAATCGCCCAGGCGCGCGACCGTATCCGCTGTGCGGAGGAGCGTCGCTGCTGGGGTTCCCATAGCACACATTCTAGCATGTCGAAAGTTTCTTCTACGAAGAACTTTGGTTCTGTGGAGAACCTTCCCGCGCCGAGTCGAAGCGGTGGCGAGCGTCCCTTCGACAAGCTCAGGGACCGTCGGGGTCCCCCGCCCGAGTCCGGCTGCCTCCCTTCGACAATCCCAGCACCGTGGACCCCGCGCACGCAGAAGGGCCCGGGATCGTTGCGATCCCGGGCCCTTCTCGTGGTGCGTGTGTTAGTCCTTCTTCGCCTTTGCGCGGGTGCGCTTCGGCTTGGCCTCGGCGGCGGGGGCCTCCTCAGCAGCGGGCTCGTCGGCAGCGGGCTCCTCGGCGGAGGCAGGCGCCTCCTCGGCGGCGGGTGCCTCGACGACGGGCGTCTCCGCGACGTCCGCGGCCGTGGGCTGCGCGACCTCGTCGGCCTCGAGCTCCTCGGCGTCCAGGTCGTCCACCTCGGCGTCGGCGCCAGCACCGGCCTCGACGACGGGCTTCGTGAACTCGGACACGTCGACGGCGTTGCCGTTCTTGTCCACGACGTTGGCGCGGTCGAGCACGATCGCGAGGGCCTTGTTGCGGGCGACCTCACCGACCATCGACGGAATCTGGCCGTTCTCCTGCAGGATCTGCACGAACTCCTGCGGCTGCATGTTGTACTGCTGCGCGCCCTGGATGATGTACTGGCTCAGCTCGTCCTGGCTGACCTTGATCTCTTCCTTCTCGGCGATCGTGTCGAGCAGGAGCTGCGAGCGGAAGCTCTTCTCGCTGGCCTCCTTGACCTCGGCGCGGTGCTCGTCGTCCTCGAGGCGGTTCTCGTTCTCCAGGTGACGGTGCACCTCGTCCTCGACGAGCTTCTCGGGAACGGGGATCTCGACGGACTCGAGCAGCTTGTCCACGATCTGGTCGCGGGCCTCGGTCACCTGACCGAAGACCTTGGACTTCTCGACGGTGCTGCGGAGGTCGGCGCGGAGCTCCTCGAGCGTGTCGAACTCGCTGGCCATCTGGGCGAAGTCGTCGTCGGCGTCGGGAAGCTCGCGCTCCTTGACGGCGATCAGCGTGACGGTGATCTCGGCCTTCTGGCCGGCGCTCTCGCCACCCAGCAGCTCGGACTCGAACGTGGTGGTCTCGCCGGCGCTGAGCGCGTCCAGCGCCTCGTCGATGCCCTCGATGAGCTCGCCGGAGCCGATCTCGTAGGAGATGCCCTTGGCGGAGTCGACCTCGGCGCCGTCGATGGTGGCGACCAGGTCGATCTGCACGAAGTCACCGGTCTTGGCCGGGCGGTCGACGGTGCTGAGCGTGCCGAAGCGGGCGCGGAGGGTGTCGAGCTCCTTCTCGAGCTCCTCGTCCGTCACCTCGACGGGCTCCACCTCGAGGGTCAGGCCCTCGTAGCCGGGGAGCTCGATCTCGGGACGCACGTCCACCTCGATGGCGAGCTGCAGGTCGCCGGAGAAGTCCTTCTTGTTGGGCCACTCCACGACGTCGGCCTCGGGGCGGCCGAGCGGGCGGATCTGCGTCTCCTCGATGGCGGCGCGGTAGAACCCGTCCATGCCCTCGTTGACGGCGTGCTCGATGACGGCCTCGCGACCGACGCGCTGGTCGATGATCGCCGGCGGCACCTTGCCCTTGCGGAAGCCGGGGATGTTGATCTGCTCGGCGATGTGGCCGTAGGCGTGCTCGAGGTGCGGCTTCAAGTCTTCGGCGGTAGCGGAAATGGCGAGCTTGACGCGCGTGGGGCTCAGCTGTTCGACCGTGGTCTTCACGTTGTGGGGATCTCCTGATTCGCGGTGCACGCCCCGGGTGGGACGGCAGGTCTTTGAGGGGTTGTGGTCGGGGCGACAGGACTCGAACCTGCGATCTTCCGCTCCCAAAGCGGACGCGCTAGCCACTACGCTACGCCCCGGACTGTGGCAACAACCCGGCTGGCTTTCCTCCGCTCGAACGCATGCAGAAGCGCGCGTGCGGGCGAAATGGCCTCCGCAAGTCTAGCGGAGGTCCCGGGAGCGCCGTGGTCCGGGCACGCCGGAGGCTGTACTAAGCTGGCTCGCGCACGTCAACGGGCCGGGCTCCTCCACCGAGGGTCCGAACCGGCGAGGCGATCGTCAAGGATCGCGTCCCACGGCGCTGCGGGGATGTAGCTCAATGGTAGAGCCTCAGTCTTCCAAACTGATTACGCGGGTTCGATTCCCGTCATCCCCTCCACACGGAGGCCCCTACAGGTAGCGCGGCGCCCACTTCACCCGGCACTTCCCCCTAGAGGCGCGGCGTCGCTGGGACCACAATGGGCCCGTGGCCGGGGATGGCGCCGTGCCGCCCGAGGACGGGCAGGCACCGGGTTTCGGCGACGGGGTCGCTCCCCCGCCGCCTCCGTCCGTGCGCGCCCAGCTGCTCGCGACTGAGCACTGGGGCCTGCTCGCGGCTCGGTCGTCGACGCAGTCCGAGGTGCTGACCCGCATCACCATGTTCCTGACCCTGGTGTCCGCCGGGCTCGTGAGCCTGGCCCTCATCGGTCAGGCGACGGACTTCTCGGAGGGCTTCGGCATCTTCGCGATCGTCGTGCTGGCCTTCGCGGTCCTGGTCGGCGTGCTCACGCAGATCCGGGTGTTCAACGCCGCCATGGACGACCTCATGTACGTCGTCGCCATGAACCGGCTGCGGGCGGCGTACGCGGAACTGGATCCGGGCATCGAGCGGTACTTCATGGCCTCCACGCACGACGACGCCGCCGGCGTCACACAGACCTACTACTTCCTGGGCTCGCGCCGCACCCAGGTGGCCGGCAGCAGCATGGTGTTCATGGTGGCGGTGAACAGCGCCCTGCTCGCGCTCCTCGTCGCCGCGATCGCCATGGCCCTTGGCGCAACGACGCCCGTGGTGGTCGGCATCGGCGCACTGTGCGGGATCGTGTTCCTGCTGGCGTCGCTGTGGTGGGGGTCGCGGCCCTTCTTCGCCTTCGTGCGCGACGGAGTGCCGATGTTCCCGACGCCCGCCGGCTGACGGCGGAACGGCGGCAAGTCCGGGGCGGGTCAGGTCACGGGATCCGCGACCGCGAGCTCGTCCTCCGCGAGCGGGATGACCGGCGTCCCGGCCACGACGAGGGTGGCACGCTCCCACGGGCGGTCGGCCGCAAGAAAGGGCAACTCCTCGCTCATCCACAGGTCCCAGAACTCGCGGGTCTCGTCCTCGTCGCCATTGACGCCGAGCGTCGCGTCCCGGACCAGGCCCCGCCGTTCCGCCTCGACGAAGTCCGACTGCACCCAGACCGACAGGTCGAGGAAGCCCGTGAGCTCCCGTCGGCTGGCGCCGACGCCCTCGAGGAGCACGAGATCGACCGAGGCCGGCACCTCGATCGCCCCCTCCCGACCGCGGTCCACCCAGGCGGACGGACGGTAGCGCACGCCGAGCCCGGCGTGCAGCGGCACGAGCACCCCGTCGGACATCAGCGGCGCCCAGCCGAAGAAGGACTCGTACCAGGCGACGTCGTCCGTGTGCACGACGGCCACGCTGAGACCGATCGTCTCCGCCGCCGCCTGCAGCCGGACCGTCAGGGTCGTCTTGCCGCCGGCGCTGCGCCCGTCGACCGCCACGATCGCGGGTCGCCCCCGCCGGGGTCCGATCCTCTCGGCGATCACGGCAGCGACGTCGGTGATCCTCTCAGCCCGCCATGACGCCGCTTGCGGCTCATCCTCCGGCAACACGAGTCCCGCGAGGGGTTCCTCCGCCCCGGTGCCGCTCGGCATCGCTTCCACGCCCTTCAGCCTGGCAGCGCCGGGCCACGCGCGCGAGACCGGCGGCGCCCGACCCTTCGGTCAGCCCGCTCAGCCGATGCGGATCGTCCTCGCCACGCTGGGCACGCCGGCGGCGTCGAACGCGAACAGCAGATACGGCCCGGGCACGACGACGCCGGGATCGGTCGGCAGCGTCAGGGTCGCGGTGTTCCCGCTCGTCGACGTGGCGGTCAGCGGGATGCGGCGCTGGTCCGTGTTCACGGTGTGCGTCACCGAGCTCATCCGCACGAGGGCGAAGCGGCTGATGGGAGCCGACGTGGTCACCGCGATGCGGGCGCCGAGCGCGGCCGTCGTCGGCGCCGCGGTGATGCCCGGGCGGGCCTTCGCGCTGCCGTCGGCGTTGAGCAGGTAGGGCGGGGTGAAGATCTCGCCGTTCGGGTGGTTGGTCGCGCAGGTGCCGCACAGCCCGCCGCCGCCCACGAACACCCGGGCGTCCGGGAGCAGCACCGCAACGCTGTGGTACGTGCGCGGCACCGCCATGGGCGCGAGCGAGGTGAACTGCCCCGTGGCGGGGTTCCACAGCTGCGGGGCCATGGCGGCGCCGGTGTCCGTGAACGGCACGGGGCGCGCCTGACCGCCCGCGACGAAGACCTGACCGTCGGGTAGCACCACGCTGCTGGAGTATGCGCGCCGACTCGCCATGTCGCCGACGCGGGTCACCCGCAGGCCGCCGTTGAGGTCGATGGCGTACGCCCGGGCCGTCGCGTCGGCGTTGTCGTACGCCGTCGCTCCGCCGAGAGTGAGGATCTTGCCGACGTCGTACATCACCGCGTTGCCGTTCATCGCGTCTGCGCTGTCCGCCCGGAGCCCGGCCGAGGTGATGGTGCCCGTGCCTGTGGTCGTGATCCAGTTCATCCGTCGGCTCGGTCCGGCGTGGAAGACGCGCCCGCCGGATGCGGCGAACAGCCAGGCGTGATTGTCGGAGCGGTACTCCCCCGCCGGGTCGGCGGTGAGGATCGGCGTGACCGGCACGGTGGAGAGGCGCCGCCAGGCGTTCGTCGCGGGCGACCACACCTCGCCGCCCTTGCCGCCCACCCCGCCGCTCCAGGAGCCGCCGATCGCGAACACCTCACCGGTCGAGAGCGTCACGCTGGACTGGTAGGCGCGCGGCACGACCATGCTCGGTCCGGCCGCCCAGGTGTTGGTCGCCGGGTTGTAAATGGTCGTGCTGGCCGCGTTGCTGCCGCCGTTGACGAGGAGGCGCCCGTCGGCGAGGAGCGACGTGCCGGGGCAGAACATGTCGTGTCCCGTGTTCACCTGGGTGGGCCCGCTCACGGCACCGGTGTTGAGGTCGAGGATCGCGGTCTGCGTGTACCCGCGGCTGCCGCCGAACTGGTACCGGTCGTACGCCGACCAGGTCATGATGCGGTTGCCGGGAAGCACCGCCGCGGCCGCCGGAACGATCGGGAAACCGATCGTCGGCCCCCAACTGCCCGCCGAGGGCCCGGGCGTTCCGCCTCCCCGGCCGAGGACATTGATCTCCGCGGCGCTGCTCCACACCCCGCGGTTGCCGGCCTCGCTCCTGGCGGTCAGCCGCACGTACCGGGCGGACACGGACGTGAACGACACGCTCTTCTCGGCGCTCGTGTCGGCCCAGGTGCCAGAGGCGACGGGAGCACTCCAGGTGGTTCCGTCCGCGCTCACCGTGATCGTGTACGACCCGATCCGCCCGTTCGCGTTAGTGGACGGGCGGGGCAGGTAGCGCAGGCCGGACACCTGCTGCGTCGCGCGCATGTCGATCGTCAGCGTGTGCGGCAGGGGAAGCGCGGAGGGCGAGTACTGGCTGTGCCAGATGCTCGCGGCGTTGCCGTCGAGCACATTCTGTGCCCGGCCGTTCTCCGCGACCGTCTCCTGGTCGCTCGCCGTGGCCACCCAGCCCGTCCGAGGCAGCACGGCGTCCACCGGGGCGGCAACGTCGGCGAGGAGATTCAGCTCGGCGGCGCTGGTCCACGGGCCGCGGTTGCCCGCCTCGGTGAGAGCCCGGAGGCGCACGTAACGCGTCTGCACGGAGGCGAAGGTCGCGGTCTTCTGCACCGCGTCGTCCGCCCACGTGCCCGTCGCGAGCGCGGCACCCCAGGTGACGCCCTCCGCGCTCGCGTGCACTTCGTAACGGCCGATCCGCCCGTTGGCGCTGCCCGAGCGGGGCAGGTAGCTGAGCCCGGAGACGGCCCGGGTCGCGTGCATGTCGACGGTGATGGAATGCGGCAACGGCGCCGCGGTGCCGCTCCACCTGCTGTGCCAGATGGTGGAGGCGTTGCCGTCGAGCACGTTCACCGCCCGGCCGTTCTCACCCACCGTCTCCTCGTCGCTCGCCGTGACGGTCCAGCCGGTGCGCGGAAGAGGCGCCGACGTCGCCGCGAACGCGGCCTCGGGCAGGTCTGCGGCGTGGAAATGCTCGGCAGGCTCGGATCCGCCGTCCGCGCGCGGGATGACGCCGCCCCGCCCGGCGCCCTCGCCCGGCCCCGGCGCGGCCGGATCTGCGCCGTGCGCGGTCGCGGCGGTGGCGGCCCCAGCATGTGCGTCGGCGACATGCGCATCGTCGCCACCACCCCGGCCGTCGAGTTGCGGGAAGACGTAGACGAATCCGAAGAGCACGATGCAGACCAGGGCGAAGGCCAGTCTGGTGACGTTTGCGAGCGGACTGCCGATCATGTTCGTGCCTGCTTCCACGCGACGGTGCGTATGAGGCAGTGATACCGCAGAACCGGGCTCAGGCGCCAGCCGTTCGTGAGGATTCCTCGCAAGAGCTACGACCCGACGCGAACCGCGGTCATGCATTTGACAAGTGACGCCGTCGTGCGTGCAATATATTGCATGCGATCGGTTTTCGAGCCGGCGTAAGCGCGCCGCACCGGGCGCTCGCAACTCCAGACCTCACTCTTAGGGAGCACCATGCCGCTGTCCGACTTCGAGCGTTACCCCCTCACCTTCGGGCCGTCGCCCATGCACCCGCTGACGCGGCTCAGCGAACACCTCGGTGGCGCCCGGATCTGGGCGAAGCGAGAGGATGTGAACAGCGGCCTGGCCTACGGCGGCAACAAGACGCGCAAGCTCGAGTACCTCGTGCCGGACGCCCTCGCGCAGGGCGCCGACACCCTCGTCTCCATCGGCGGCCTCCAGTCGAACCACACCCGTCAGGTCGCCGCCGTGGCGGCGAAGCTCGGTCTCAAGGCGGTGCTGGTGCAGGAGAACTGGGTGGACTGGCCGGACTCGCTCAACGACCGCGTGGGAAACATCCTGCTGTCCCGCATCATGGGCGCCGAGGTGCGCCTCGACCCCGCGGGCTTCGGCATCGGCATCAAGAGCAGCTGGCAGAAGGCGATCGACGACGTGCGCGAGCGCGGCGGCACCCCCTATGCCATCCCGGCCGGCGCGTCGGATCACCGGCTCGGCGGCCTCGGCTTCGCCAACTGGGCGTACGAGGTGGAGCAGCAGGAACGCGAGCTCGGCGTGTTCTTCGACACCATCGTCGTCTGCAGCGTCACCGGGTCGACGCACGCCGGCATGATCGCGGGTTTCGCCGGTCAGGATCGCCCGCGCAGGGTCATCGGCATCGACGCGTCGGCGAAGATCGACGAGACGCGCGAGCAGGTGGCCCGCATCGCGCGGAACACCGCCGCCCTCATCGGCCTGGACCGCGACCTGAGCGACGACGAGATCACCGTGCTCGAGGGCTGGGCGGGCGACTACTACGGCATCCCGGTCGAGTCGACGCTGGAGGCGATGCGGCTGAGCGGCGGGCTCGAGGGCATGATCATCGACCCCGTGTACGAGGGGAAGTCCATGGCGGGCCTCATCGACCTCGTGACGTCCGGGGACATCCCGAAGGACAGCACGGTGCTGTACGCCCATCTCGGCGGACAGCCCGCGATCAACGCGTACAGCGCCCTCTTCCGCTGATCCCAGCCCACTGTTGCGAGCCCAGCGATCCAAGCCTGGGCCCGGAGCCGGCGGGTCAGCCGCGCCAGCCGGCGCCGCCCCTTCGGAGGAGGCGAAAGCAGGTCAGGCGGAGGTGCCCGCCAGCTCGGGCTCCGGCACGGCCCAGAGCCCGCGCGGGCTGTACGCAGTCTTGGTGAGCACGTCGATCCACTCCGGGTTGAGCTTGTCGTGCCGCGTGCCGTCGTAGCGGAAGTAGAGCTGCGAGGCCTGCGAGATCCAGATGGTCCCGTGCGCGGCGTTCGGGTGCATGATGTCCTCGCCGACCCCGGGCTCGGCGTCCCAGTTGAAGGCGAAGGGCTCGTCCCTCCGCAGCTTCATGATGATCACGGCCTGCAGGTGCTTGAGGGTGCGGTCCTCGATCGAAATGGCCGGCGCTGCGCCGTACACGAGCGTCCCCATGACGTCGGTCCTTCCTGGTTGATCCTGGTCACCCGGAAGGTATCACGCCGTGGGCTCAGCGTTGCATCCAGGCGAGCACCGCGAGCACCCGCCGGTGGTCGGATCCCGAGTCCTCGAGCGCGAGCTTCGCGAAGATCGACGTGACGTGCTTCTCGACCGCTCCGACGCCGACGAACATCTTCGCCGCGATGCCGGCGTTCGTGCGCCCCTCGGCCATGAGCTGCAGCACCTCGCGCTCGCGGGCGGTGAGGGTGGCGAGCGGGTCGTTCCGGCGGCCGAGCAGCTGGCTGACGACCTGCGGGTCGAGCACCGTGCCGCCGGCGGCGATGCGGGTGACCGCGTCCTTCAATTCGTCGAGCGAGCTGACGCGGTCCTTCAGCAGGTACCCCATGCCGCCCGTGCCCGCCGAGAGCAGCTCCTGGGCGTAGGTGCCCTCCACGTACTGGCTGAGCAGCAGCACGCCCAGCCGCGGCATCCGGCGGCGCAGCTCGATCGCCGCTCGCACGCCCTCGTCCCGGAACGTGGGCGGCATCCGCACGTCGAGGACGGCGAGATCCGGGGTCAGCCCTTGCACGCCGGCCAGGAGGTCGTCGGCGTTGCCGTAGGCCGCGACGGTCTCGAACCCGGCCTCGTCGAACAGCCGCACCAGCCCCTCGCGCAGGAGCACGGAATCCTCCGCGAGCACGAGACGCAACGGGGGTGCCGGGCTGATCGGAGCGCTCACCCCACCAGCCTAGGGCCGGCGTCGCCGCCGGCCCCTCAGCCGCAACCCGGACTCGACCGCTCGATCCGGCCGCTCAGCCGGTCCCTCGGCGGGCCCGTCAGATCAGCGGCGGATGAGCGGGCGGCGGCACGGGGATGTGTGCCGCCAGGACGGAGGGCCCACCCGCGGGGCTGTCGACCGTGAGCACCCCGCGCAGCCCGCGGAGCCGATCGGCCAGCCCGGCGAGGCCGTGCCCGGGGACGAGCGCCGCTCCCCCGCGCCCGTTGTCCGTCACGGTGATGTCGAGCCAGCGGCCGCCGTCCTCGCTCTGTCGTAGCGCTGAGTGCAGCACGGAGTCGGTGGCGCCGGAATGCTTGGCGACGTTCGCGAGCAGTTCGGCGGCGACGAAGTAGGCGTTGCGCTCGATCTCCGGGGGCAGCGCCGCGGCCGGGTCGAGGTCGGTGGACACGCGCACCGGCACGGCGCTGGTCGCGGCCAGGGAGGCGAGCCCTGCCACCAGCCCGCGGTCCTGCAGGATGGGCGGCGCGAAGCCCCGGGACAGGGCGCGCAGCTCCTCGAGCGTGTCGCGGGACTGCTGCATGGCCTCGCCGAGCAGGCGGCGTGCGCCGTCGGGGTCCGTCTCGAGCCGGCGTTCGGCGCTCGCGAGGTCCATCTGCAGACGCACCAGGCGCTGCTGCGGGCCGTCGTGGATGTCCCGCTCGAGCCGGCGGAGCGACTGGTCCTCGGCGACGAGCGCCGCCCCCCGCGAGGCGCTGAGGTCGGCGACCTCGCGCTGCAGGAACTCAGACCGCCAGGCGCCGAGCATGCTGCGGCCGATCACGTCGTGCAGGAGGGTGAACCCGCGCGTCACCAGCGGCAGGCTGGCCAGGAAGAACAGTCCCACGAGCAGGAAGAAGAGATTCTCGAGCACGCCGGGCTCGAGGGCGCGCTCGACAGCGGGCACGGCGTCCGGGGAGAACCAGCCGAGCACGACCCGGTAGAGCCAGAAGTCGCCACGGTCGCCGTCGGGCACGAACGCGTCCCAGATCCAGTACGTCGTGCCGCTCAGGCCGATGGTGAGCCAGGTGAACGTGATCGTCCAGGTGACGAGGCTCACGAGGAAGTTCACCACGATCGCGTGCAGCAGGTGCAGCCAGTAATGCCCGTTCGCGAGCACCCGCAGCAGGGCGGGCCAGAAGCCGACGGCGTCCCCCGCCCGGGTCCACAGCGGCCGCGAGATGGCGGGGCGGCCCGCCCACTCCAGGCGCGCCATCTCCAGCGTGCCGAACGCCCGGGCGACGATGAGGGCGCCGATCACGAGGAACACGCCGACGAACACGGCGAGGAGGCTGAGCCCGGTCGAGAACAGCGTCAGCACGACGGTGAACGACACCAGCGCCAGCGGCAGCGCGAGGAGCAGGAAACCGAGCTCCCGGGGGACCGATCGCCACAGGCCGAGGTACGTCGTGCGGCGCTCGGCGGCGGCCGGGGATGCGGGAGAGGCGGGGATCGCGGGGGCGGGTGTGTCAGTCACGGCACAAGCGTCTCAGAACGACCCGGCCGGGTCGCGGGGGTTCGCCCCCGCCTTCGCCGGGGCCAACCCACCCGTCCCGGTGGGGTCCGTCCGAGGGTCGAGCGACGCCGGATGCGGTGCCTCCCGAGGTCGCGCCTCCCGAGTCCCGCCACCGTCCCGACCGTGCGGGCAGCGGGCGGCGTGACCGCGAGGTCGCGGGCGGTGGGCGGTGGGTTCAGAGCGCGTCGTGGGTGAGGCGCCCGCCGAGCAGGGTCGCGGCGACGGGCATCGCCGTGAACTCCTCGAGGCTCGCGGTGAACGGATCCGCATCGAGCACGGCCAGGTCCGCCACAGCCCCGGCCTGGACCGCGGTGATCCGCGTGGACGCCTCGAGCGCCGCCTGCACGGAGATCGCCTGCTCGGGATGCCAGGGCGGCAGGCCGTCGCGGGTGCGCCAGACCGCCGCCGCCATGGTGCGCCACGGGTCGAGGGGCGACACCGGGGCGTCGGATCCCAGAGCCAGCGTCGCGCCGGCCGCCGCCAGGCTGGCGAGCACGAAGGCACGGTCGGTGCGCCCCGCCCAGTAGGCGTCCGCGACGTCGCGGTCGTCGAGCGCGTGGTCCGGCTGCACGCTGGCCACGACGCCGAGCTCGGCGAAGCGGGGCACGTCGGCCCAGGTCAGCAGCTGGGCGTGCTCGATCGAGCCGCGGGCACCCGTGGCCGCGAAGGCGTCCAGCGCGAGGCTGTTCGCCTCGTCGCCGATGGCGTGGACCGCGCAGGCCAGGCCGGCGCGGGTGGCCACGGCCATCCAGTCGATCAGGTCGTCGGTCGGCACCGTGAGGAGCCCGCGCGGATGCTCGGGCGAGCCGCCCGGGTACTCGTCCACGCAGTAGGCGGTGCGGGTGTTCAGCGACCCGTCCGTGATCACCTTGAACGGACCGACGCTGACGAGGCCCCCGGTGCCCTCGACGACCGCACCGGAGCGCAGCCCGAGCGACACCGCCCGGTCGAGGTGCTGGCGGTAGGTGCCGAACTCGACGCGGAGGTCGCGCTGGCCGCCGGCCACCCGCCGCACCCACGTGTCGAGGTTCCAGGTCATCTCCAGGTCGACGACACCGACCACGCCGCGGGCGGCCGCCGCGGCGGATGCCTCCCGCGCCCAGGCGTCGAGCGTGTCGTCCGGCACGACGTCGAGGCGGCGGACGACCTCGAACGCATCCTCCTCGCGCAGCAGACCGGTCTCCGTCGCGCCCGCGTACCCGTAGCGCTGCAGGGCCGCGGAGTTGAGCCAGACGCTGTGCAGGTCGCCGCTCAGCAGCACGACCGGGGTGCCCGGCAGCGCGGCGTCGAGCAGCGGCAGGGACGGCGCGTCGGGCCAGAGCGCGTCCCGGAAGCCGTAGCCCACCACGGGTGACCCGGGCGACGCCGTGCCCTCCCCCGCCGCGGCGACCATCCGCGCGGCCTCGGCCGCGGAGGTCGCCGACTCGACGTTGATGCGGCGGCGTGCCAGCGTCCACTGGCTGAAGTGCACGTGGTTGTCCCAGAGGCCGGGAATGACGATGCGGCCATCCAGCTGCAGGTGCCGGTGCCGCCCGGTGGCCGCCGCCGCGCTGCCCGGCCCGACCGCGGCGATGCGGCCGCTCTCGATCACGACGTCCACCGGCTCCGCGCCCGACGCGAGCCGGGCGTCGAGCAGCACGAGGCCGTCCTCCTCCTCGGCGGCCCGCCCTGCGGCGCCGCCCGGAACCGCCGCGCTCACCGGTCGAGTCCGTGGGCCAGGCGCATCTCGCGCGCCAGCTCTGGGTTCGCGTACTCCTCGCCGTGCTCGAGGCGGTCGATCACCGTGTGCACGACCTCGGCGGTCTTGTTCTGGCTGAGCTTCGCCTTCGCGGTGAAGCGGGTCGCGGTGAGCCGGAAGCCCACCGTGCCCTTCACGATCCGCTTGGCGTACTCGGCGGAGTCCGCCAGGCGCCGGGGGTTCGGCATCCGGTCCTCGAAGCGGTCCACGAGCAGGCCGAGCACGCGATAGTTCTCCTCGTCGGTCAGGATCTCGGGCACGCCGTAGAGGTGCGCGGCCAGGAAGTTCCAGGTGGGCACGGCCGGGCCCTCGCCGTACCAGCCGGGCGACACGTAGCCGTGCGGGCCCTGCACGATGAGCAGCACCTCGTGCCGGCCCAGTTCGTGCAGCCCCTCGTCCGGCCGGCCCACGTGGCTGAGCACGGAGATGCCCTCATGCTCCTCGTCGAGGATGACCGGGTAGTGCGAGGCGACCAGACCGTCCGCGGTGTGGCTCACCAGAACGACCCACGGGTTCTCGCGGATCCACCGCTTCACCTCGTCCGGGTCCTCCATCGCGAAGGACGGGTTGCTCCTCACCCGCTACGCCTGATCCTGCGGACACCAGTACAGGTTGCGGCCGCCCATCTCCTCGATGACGATGTTCGTGCCGCAGAGCCGGCAGGGCAGCCCCTGCCGGCGGTACACCCAGTGCCGATCGTCGCGGTTGGCGAGCGCCCTCTCGAGCTTCGCGCCGCGGAGCCCGTCCATGGTGAGCATCTGGCCGCGCTCGACGCCGATCTTGAGCAGCTTCTTCCAGTCCCGCCAGAGCGCCCGCACGGTCTCCTCCGGCACCTGCTTGCCCGGCGTGTGCGGGTTCAGCCGGGCGCGGAACAGCAGCTCGGCGCGGTAGACGTTGCCGATGCCGCTGACGACGCTCTGATCCATGAGCAGCAGACCGATCGGCGTCTGCTTGCTCCGGACGGTGCGCGTGAACAGGTCCTCGGCCTTCTGTCCGCGATCGACGAGGGGATCCGGCCCGAGCTTCGCCATGGCCTTCTTCACACCCTGAGAGTCGATGACCTCGCAGGCGGTGGGACCGCGGAGGTCCGCGACGGCATCCTCGGTCAGCAGGCGCAGCCGGACGGCGCCGATCGGCTCCGGCGGCCACTCCTCGAACTCGTCGTGCAGTGCCTCCTGCTCCGCCATGCGCAGCCGGGTGTGCCGGGGAGCGCCGATGCTCGTCATCGAGTCCTCCGCGGCCGTGTCGATGGGCACGTCACCGCGCATGCCGGTCTGGCCGAAGCGCTTGGCGAGCGTCGAGACGGCACCCGCGAAGTCCCACGCCCCGTAAAGGCCGAGGTGCACGCGCAGCCAGTGGTCGTTCTCGAACTCCACGAACAGCTGCTTGCCCACGGCCTTGGCGTCGAGCATCCGGAGGCCGGAGAGCTGCTCGGCGCCCGCGGCGAACCGCCCCTGCGGCGACGACGCCTGCACGACGTGCCCCACGAAGTGCTCGCGGAACTGCCTGGCGATCCGGTGGATCGAATGCCCCTCGGGCACGGCTCCTCCTACTCGGCGGCGGCGTCGACGTCGCGCCCGGCGATGAGGCCGGTGCGCTCGTACTCCGCCAGTTGGGCGATGCGGCGGACGTGCCGCTCCTCGCCGGTGAACGCGGTGGCGAGGAAGGCGTCGATGAACGCGGTCGCCTCCTCGAGGCTGTGCTGGCGGGCCCCGATGGAGATCACGTTGGCGTCGTTGTGCTCGCGGGCGAGCACTGCGGTGTCGTGGCTCCAGACGAGCGCGGCGCGGGCGCCCTTCACTTTGTTCGCCGCGATCTGCTCGCCGTTGCCGGATCCACCGAACACGACGCCGAGCGCCTGGATGCCGGCGGCCTGGTCGTTCACGACGGCCTGGGCCGCGTTGATGCAGAACGACGGGTAGTCGTCGAGCGGCTCGTAGGAGTCCGGTCCGTGGTCGATGACCTCGTGCCCCGCCTCGGTCAGGTGCTCGGTGAGCTGCCTGCTGAAGTCGAGGCCGGCATGGTCCGTGGCGATGTGGACGCGCATGCGTACGCCTTCCTGTGTCGGCTCGGTGGTGAAGAGGGAAAGGGGAGTCAGTCGAAGACGGGGCCGGTGGTGCGCGAGCGCTTGAGCTCGAAGAAGCCCTCGTAGCCCGCGGCCGCGACGACGCCGTCCCAGAGTGCCAGCGCCTGCTCGCCCTTGGGGGCGGGCGAGATGACCGGGCCGAAGAACGCGACGCCGTTGACCGCGATCACGGGCGTGCCGACGTCCTGGCCGACACGGCCGATCCCGTCGAAGTGCGAGGCCCGCATGGGCTCGTCGTACTCGTCCGTCTCCGCGAAGGCGGCGAGCTCGGCGGGCAGTCCGGCCTCGGCGAGCGCCGCGGGGATGACCTCGTCGGGATCCGTGCTTCCGCCCGGGTGGATCCGCGAGCCGAGCGCGTCGTAGAGCGGCTTGACGCTGTCCTGGCCGTGCAGCTCCTTCACCGCGGCGACGAGCCGGGTGTAGCGCAGGGCGCGGGGGAAGAATGCGCGGTAGTCGTCGCTCACGTCGTTGTCCTCGTTGAGCACGGCGAGGCTCATGATGTTCCAGGTCACGTCGAGGTCCCGGTGCTTGGCGACCTCGTCCACCCAGCGGGACGTCATCCACGCCCAGGGGCAGGAGGGATCGAACCAGAACTCGACGGACGTGCGCGTGGACGTGTCAACAGCCATGCCGTCCACCCTAACCGCGCGCCCGACCGCGAGCCGCGCGGACGGCCTCAGCCGTCAGCCCAGCCACTCGAGGGAGGCGCCGTGCGGCTGGGTGAACGCGAGGGGCTCGCCGTCCCGGGCGAGCACGAATGCCGGCGTCTCGCTCCTGCGGGGCAACCGCTCGCCGATGCCCGGCGTCACGTCGTCGCCCTCGTTGGAGAGCCAGACAGCGTCGAGGCCGCTCACCGTGTCGACGAAGCGCTGCCGGGCGGCGCGGTCCAGGTACAGCAGCACCGCCGTGTGGAAGACGACGAGGGTCGCGTCCTTCGGTGCCTCCGCGGCGAGCGCCGGCAGCAGCTCGTTGAGGTCGCCGCGCTCGATGCGCGGCGGATCCTGCCGGGCGATCGCGACGGCGGCGGTCAGCCGCTCCCGGCGGTCCTCGTGCTCTGGCCAGGTCAGGGCGGAGAGCCAGCGCACGTCGTCGTCGTTGCGCACGTCGAGCGGATTGAGATCGATGCCCGCGCGCCAGGTGACGGTGGGCACCGCGGTCGGGAGCGGCACCGGCCCGCTGGTCGCGCAGGAGAGCAGCACGGGGCTCGGCCCGGACGCCGGATGCAGCGGCGGCGCGTCGTCGTACCGATAGCTGTACCGGTCGGGATAGAGGCAGAGACCGGCGCTGGCTCCCACCTCGATCAGCGCGAGCGGGCCGGGCAGCGACGCGAGCACCGGCAGGAGCACGGCCGCGCGGCGCGGCTCGTTTGTCTGCGTCGCGTGCGTCAGTGCTATGTCGCGCACCTCGGGCCAGTGCCGCACGAACCAGTCCCGGAATGCGCCGTAGCCCGACATGGGCGCGGACAACAGCCTGGCGCTCGAGAACACGAGGTTCACCTGCCGCTTCGGCACGGGCAGCTCGTCGATGAGCGCGACCACCTCGGGGTCGTCCGCGACGCCGAGCGCGAGGGCGTCGTACGTGGGTGAGAGCCCGTGTGCCTCGACCTCGGCGAAGGCTCGGTACTTCTCCGCCGTCGTGCGCTCGGAGTCCGGGATTGCCTGCATGCCGTCAGTCAATCGCACGTCCCGGGCCGTCACTAGGCTGAAGAACGGACTTCGGGGACACCATCCCCGCCACGCCGGGCCGCGGCCCGTCCCTCCCCCACATCACCACACGAAGGAGCCCACGTGCCAGGAGAGAACCTCACCCGGATCGAGGCCGAGGAGCGCGCGGCGCTGCTGTCGGTGCACGACTACGACGTCACCCTCGACCTGACCACCGGCGACGAGACGTTCCGCAGCACCACGACCGTGCGCTTCAGCGCCGAGGACGGCGCGTCAACGTTCATCGACGCGATCACCCGCACGGTGCACTCCGTGACCCTGAACGGGCAGGAGCTCGACCCCGCGCAGGTCAGCGACGGCGTCCGCATCCAGCTCGACGACCTGAAGGCCGAGAACGAGCTGACCGTCGTCGCCGACGCGATCTACACCAACACGGGCGAGGGCCTGCACCGCTTCGTCGACCCCGTGGACGACGAGGTCTACCTCTACAGCCAGTTCGAGGTGCCCGACTCCCGCCGCATGTACGCGGTGTTCGAGCAGCCCGACCTGAAGGCGACCTTCCGCTTCACGATCACGGCGCCCGGTCACTGGGAGGTCGTGTCCAACTCGCCGACCCCCGAGCCGGTGGACGCCGGGAACGGCGCGAAGACCTGGGCGTTCGAACCGACGCTCGTCATGTCGAGCTACATCACGGCGCTCATCGCCGGCCCGTACGGCGTCGTGCGCTCCGAGCTCACCTCGAGCGACGGCCGCACCATCCCGCTCGGCGTATTCGCCCGCAAGTCGCTGATGCAGTACCTGGACGCCGACTACATCTTCGAGAAGACCCGCCAGGGCTTCGAGTTCTACGAGGAGCGGTTCGACTACCCGTACCCGTTCCCCAAGTACGACCAGCTGTTCGTGCCGGAGTTCAACGCCGGCGCCATGGAGAACGCGGGCGCGGTCACCTTCCTCGAGAGCTACGTCTTCCGCTCCAAGGTGACCGACGCGATCAAGGAGCGCCGCGTCGTCACGATCCTGCACGAGCTCGCCCACATGTGGTTCGGCGACCTCGTGACCATGAAGTGGTGGAACGACCTCTGGCTCAACGAGTCGTTCGCGGAGTACATCTCCACGCTTGCGACCGCGGAGGCCACGGAGTGGCACGGCGCCTGGACGACGTTCAACGCGCTCGAGAAGAGCTGGGCCTACAACCAGGACCAGCTGCCCTCCACCCACCCGATCTTCGCGAGCATCACCGACCTCGAAGACGTGCAGGTGAACTTCGACGGCATCACCTACGCCAAGGGCGCATCCGTGCTCAAGCAGCTCGTCGCCTGGGTCGGCCAGGACGAGTTCCTGGCCGGCGTGGCGCAGTACTTCAAGAAGCACGCGTTCGCGAACTCCACACTGCCCGACCTCATGCGAGAGCTCGAGGCGACCAGCGGTCGCGACCTCTCCGCGTGGACCTCGGCCTGGCTCGAGACGGCGGGCGTCAACACGCTCCGCCCGGAGATCGAGACGGACGATTCGGGCGTCATCACCGGCTTCGCCGTGCTGCAGGAGGCCGCTGCCGACTACCCCACGATCCGGCCCCACCGACTCGCGATCGGCTTCTACTCGCTCGAGGACGGCCGGCTGACGCGCACCCACCGCGTGGAGCTCGACGTCGCCGGTGAGCGCACGGAGGTCGCCGACCTCGTCGGCATGCAGCGCCCGGACCTCGTGCTGCTGAACGACGACGACCTGGCCTACGCCAAGATCCGCCTCGACCCGCAGTCGCTCCAGGTCGCGACCGAGCACCTGGCCAGCATCGAGAACCCGCTGGCCCGCTCCCTCGTGCTCGGCTCGGCCTGGGACGCGACCCGGGACGCCGAGACTCGCCCCCGTGACTACGTGCGCCTCGTGCTCGGCAACATCGCGACCGAGACCGAGTCGACCACGCTGCGCACCGTGCTCGGGCAGCTGCAACTGGCGGTCCTCAACTACTCCGCCCGCGACCACCGCGACGAGCTGCTGCAGCACGTCACGGACGAGCTCTGGAGCCTCACCAGCGGGGCCGAGGCGGGATCGGACGCGCAGTTCCAGTTCCTCAAGGCCTTCGCCGGTCTCGCCACCGCGGGCGCTCACCTCGACACGATCGCCGCCCTGCTCGACGGCTCGACCACCCTTCCCGGGCTCGAGATCGACACCGACCTGCGCTGGGAGCTGCTCGCCGCCCTCGTGGCCGGCGGCCGCGCGGAGCAGGCGGACATCGACGCCGAGCTCGAGCGCGACAGGACGGCGACCGGCCGTCAGAACGCGGCCCTGGCCCAGGCGGCGATCCCCACCGCCGCAGGCAAGCAGGCCGCGTGGGCCTCGCTCGTGGACGAGGACAGAGCGCCGAATGCGATCGTGCGCTCGACCGCCCAGGGCTTCCGGCGCGCGGCGGACACGTCGCTGCTCGAGCCGTTCGTGCCGACGTACTTCGACTCGCTCCAGCGCATCTGGAAGGAGCGCAGCTACGGCATCGCCTCCGCGCTGATCAACGGCCTTTACCCCTCGCCGCTCGCGAGCGAGGACCTGCGGTCGGCGACGCGGGCCTGGCTCGACGCGAACCCGGAGCCCCCGGCGCTGCGCCGCCTCGTCATCGAGAACCTGGCGGGCGTCGAGCGTGCTCTCACGGCCCAGGCGAGGGACGCCGAGTAACGCCACCGCGCGAGCGAACACGACGGGCGCGGCTGTCATCCACTGGGATGGCGGCCGCGCCCTCGTTCGCTCCGGGCGCGCGCCCGGCGTGCGTCGCTTCCGGGAGCGGCGGAGGCGCCTCGCTTACCATGGAGGGGACGACGGTGTCGGAACCTTTCCGTACCCTCCCTCTGGAGCCGCCAGCTGATGCCCCTTGCCGAAGACTTCCTGACCGCCGTGGACTCCGTGTTCAACATGCCCTTCGTCGGGCCGTTGCTCGGAGTGCTGCTCATCCTCGTGATCGCCGTTGTCGTGCGCTGGGGGATGCAGTTCGGCATCCGCCGCGTCGTCGACAAGATCGTGAACGGCGTCAAGAAGCGGCAGAACGTCGAGGACACGCAGTCGATCGCCGCGTCCCCCCTCGCCGCCGTGCGGCTCGTGCAGCGCACCCGCACCCTCGGCAGCGTTCTCTCCAACGTGGTGACGGTGGTCATCGTCGTGATCGCGCTGCTGCTGATCCTGACGACCATCAACGAGAACATCCTCGGCTCCCTCGCCCTGCTGACCGCGGCCCTCGGCGCCGGTCTCGGCTTCGGCGCGCAGAACATCATCAAGGACGTGCTCAACGGCCTGTTCATGGTCGCGGAGGATCAGCTGGGCGTCGGCGACGTCGTGGACACCGGCTTCGCCACCGGCGTCGTGGAGGCGGTCGGCATCCGCGTCACCCAGGTGCGCGACGTGAACGGCACCCTCTGGTTCGTGCGCAACGGCGAGATCCTGCGCGTCGGCAACATGTCGCAGGGCTGGGCCCGCGTCATCATCGACCTCGGCGTGCCCTACGAGGCGGACGTCGAGGCCGTGCAGGAGCGGATGCTGGCAACGGCGACCGAGCTCGCAACGTCGACCAAGTGGCGCACCCGCGTGCTCGACAAGCCCGAGGTCTGGGGCCTCGAGTCCATCTCCGCGGACGCGGTCGTTCTGCGGATCGTCGTGAAGACGCGCACCAGCGCGAAGGACGACGTCGCCCGCGAGCTGCGGCTGCGACTGAAGAAGGCGCTCGACGACATGGACGTGAAGCTGCCGTCGCTCGGCAGCGTCGTGCTCACCGGGTTCGAGGGTGCGGCCAGCGTCACCGGATCCCGCCCGCCGAAGACCAAGCCGAGCCCGCTCGTGGGCAGCACCGCGGGCACCCCCGCGCAGAAGACCGCACCGAAGCGGGCGCTCCGCCACCCCCGATCGCAGCAGCTGCCGTGAGCGACGCACCGAAGCGGCCTCCCCTGCTGCCCCTGTCCAACGCGTCGACGAGCGGCCCGTTCGGGTCCGGCGTGTCCGCGTCCAGCGTGTCCGCGTCCGGCGCTTCGGTGCCCGGCGCATCGTCGCCCGGCGTCGCGCCCGCCCCGCTCACCCTGCGGGCTTCCGCCGGTGGCGAGCGGCCCGACGGCAATTTTTACGAGTCCGTCGGCGGCCGCGCGACGTTCGAGCGGCTGGTCCGGGAGTTCTACCGCGGCGTCGCGACCGATCCGGTGCTCGCTCCGATGTACCCGGAGACCGACTACGAGGGCGCGATCCAGCGCCTCACCGGCTTCCTGGAGCAGTACTGGGGCGGGCCGACCACGTACAGCGAGCAGCGCGGACACCCCCGCCTGCGCATGCGGCACATGCCGTTCCGGGTGAATCCGGACGCCCGCGACCGCTGGCTGCTGCACATGCGCGAGGCGCTCGACACGCTCGGGCTGTCGCCGCTGCAGGAGTCGACGCTCTGGGGCTACCTCGAGCGCGCCGCGCACGCCATGGTCAACACCTTCGAGGAGTGACGACGGATCCGGCGTAGCGCTCGTCCGGCCGCCGACGCCCGTCCGTCAGCTGGTCGTCGGCTGCACCGGCTCCGCCCGCTCCGCCTCGCTGCGCTCGAGACAGAACTCGTTGCCCTCGGGATCCGCGAGCACGACCCATCCGGTCCCGTCCTCCTCCCGGCGGTCCTGCAGCACGGAGGCGCCGAGGCCCAGGAGCCGCTCCAGCTCCTCGTCCCGGGTGCGGTCCGTCGGTGCGACGTCGAGGTGCACGCGGTTCTTGCCCGACTTGCCCTCGGGCACGCGCTGGAAGAGCAGCACCTGCGGGCCGTTCGGGGCCGCGAGGTAGGCCTCGTCGCCGTCCGGTTCGTTCGGCTCGTCCGGATCCTCGAGGTAGCCGGTCGCCTCCGCCCAGAACCGGGCGAGCGCGAAGGGATCCTCGCTGTCGATGGTGATGTGGGTGACGGTCACGGTCATCCCCGCAGCATGACACGCGCCGCCCCCGCGTGCGCCCCCCTGTCGCCCCGACACCTGCCGGGGACGGAGAATCTCCACCGTCGCGGTCGCGGCGACGGTCGGTGAGCCCGTCGAAGCGACCCGCCGGAACCTCGGAAGTCCCGTCCCTTCGACAAGCTCAGGGACCGCATGGTCCCGTCCGCAGGACACTCCCCACGGTCGCTGAGCCGGTCGAAGCGATGCGACGGAACCCCGGAAGTCACGTCCCTTCGACAAGCTCAGGAACCGCATGGTCCCGTCCGCAGGGACACTCCCCACGGTCCTGCCCTGACTCCAGGAACGGCAACAACGGTCGCTGAGCCCGTCGAAGCGAACGCAACGAATCCTCGGAAGTCCCGTCCCTTCGACAAGCTCAGGGACCGTATGGTCCCGTCCGCAGGGACGCTCTCCACGGTCGCTGAGCCTGTCGAAGCGACGCTTCGGGACGCCGGCAGTCCCGTCCCTTCGACACGCTCAGGGACCGTATGGTCCCGTCCGCAGGACACCCTCCACGGTCGCTGAGACCGTCGAAGCGACGCGACGGAACCACGGAAGTCACGTCCCTTCGACAAGCTCAGGGACCGTATCGCTCAGGGACCTGGGAGGGCGTGACCGCCGGCGGATCAGCCGAGGAGGCCGCCCGCGCGGCGGACGAGGACGTGGCCCCGCGACGTGCTGAGACGCGACCACGGGCCGTTCTCGTAGACGAGCGCGGACTCGCCCGAAGCGAGGAAGCCCAGGCTGTACGCGGCGAACGCCGCACCGGCGGGCACGCGCGGGGCGCCCTCCACCTCGCGCCCCCACACCTCGGCGCGCACGCGGCCGACGATCTGCTCACCCGTGCCCGTCGGGATCACCCGGGCGATCTCGTCGATGCCGTCGCGGGCCGCGCGCTCCAGGGTGTCCGCCGGCACACCACCGTCGAGCTCGTCGCGCACGCGCCAGCCGGACCGCGGCGGCGAGATACCCGCCCAGACCGCCGTCCCCGACTCGAACGGCAGCGGCAGCTCCACGGGATCGGTCTCGGCGCGATCCGCCGCCTCGCTGGTCGCACGCGCGAGCCGGTCAAGCATGGCGCGAAGGGGCACCACGAGGTCGAACCGCTCCTGCCGGGGCAGGGCGAACGTGCGCAGCCCCAGCACGGTCGGGCTGCGGTCGAGGATGCCGGCCGGGTGCAGCACGCTGACGTACGCGGCAAGCACCCCCTGGGCGGCGATGAGCCGCACGAAGCCGTCGTCGACGCGTTCCGCGCGCCCGAGGAACACCGAGAGATCGCCCAGATCGAGGGCGTCCGAGAGAAGAAGAGAGGAAGTCATCCGGGTCCTAAACTATCTGACGCACCCCGCCCGGGCGATCCGGCGGCCCGCATCCCGGAAGGCCTCATGACGGACACCCCGACGGTCGGCGACGCCGACCCCCTCGCCAGCCTGCTCACCGCGCTCGACCTCACCGACACGGGCGCCCGCACAAGCGAGGACATCTACACCGGGCCGTCGCAGTGGATGCCGCTCGGCCGCGTCTTCGGCGGTCAGGTGCTGTCGCAGTCGCTCGTGGCGGCCCAGCGCACGCTCGACGACGACCGCACGGTCCACTCGATGCACGGCTACTTCCTGCGCCCCGGGGACGTGCACAAGCCGATCACCTTCTCGGTCGACCGCATCCACGACGGTCGCTCGTTCTCGACGAGGCGCACCCAGGCGTACCAGGACGGCCGGCCCATCCTGTCGATGATCGCGTCGTTCCAGCGCGAGGACGAGGGCCTCGACCACCAGACCGAGATGCCTGCCGACCTGACCCAGCCCGAGGACCTCCCCGCGGAGAAGGACTTCCTCGGCAGCATCGATCACCCGGTCGCGCAGTACTGGGCCAACGGGCGCCCCTTCGACATCCGGCACGTCAACGGTCCGGTCTACTTCGGGCACGGCGCCGAGCGCACCGCCCACCAGGCGGTCTGGTTCCGCTCCATCGGCGCCCTGCCGGACGACCCGAACCTGCATCGCGCCGCGCTCGTGTACGCGAGCGACTACTCGATCCTCGAGTCCATCCTGCGGCGGCACGGGCTCACCTGGGGCACTCCCGGCATCAAGGTGGCGAGCCTCGACCACGCCATGTGGTGGCACCGCTTCGCGCGCGTCGACGACTGGCTGCTCTACGTGCAGGAGTCGCCGAGCGCCACGGGTGGCCGCGGCCTTGCGCAGGGAAGAATTTTCACCAGGGACGGGATCCTGGTGGCTAGTGTGGCGCAGGAGGGAATGGTGCGCGCCCCGCGCGCCGAAGAGGCTCCGCAGACGACATAGAGCCCTCCGGATGGTCGGCCCTCAGGAGGAGGATCCGCCATGAGCATCGACGACATCCGCACCGGCCCCACCAGCGCTCCAGACACCGTCCGGAGCGAACCGGCCCCCACCAGTGGGGTCAGCCGCCGCGTGGTCTCGCTCGGCGGCATCGGCCTCGCGGCGGTGAGCGTCGGCCTTGCCGCCTGCTCCTCCCCGGCCACGCAGCCGGCCGAAAGTCCCAGCGCGGACGACGGCGCTGCCACCGGGTCCGACCCCTCCGGCGCGGCGCCGATCCTCGCGCTGGCCGACGTGCCCGTGGGTGGCGCCGTCGCCGTGGACATCGAGGGCGCGCCGTCCATCGTGGCGCAGCCCGAGGCGGGCACCGTCGTGGCGTTCACGGCCATCTGCACCCATCAGGGCTGCAAGGTGACCCCCGCGGACGCGAAGCTCGACTGCCCGTGCCACGGCTCGCAGTTCGACGCCTTCACCGGCGAGGTGCTGCGAGGACCCGCCGAGGCGCCGCTGGCCGCTGTGGCCGTCGCCGTCGAGGGCGACAACGTCGTCAAGGCGTAGGCCGGTCAGCCCCGCTTCGTGAAGGCCACCGGCTGCTCGAGATAGGGCGACCACGCCGCCCGCTCGAGGTCGCTGATCCGGCGCGGCCGCTCGGTCACCGCGTCCACGAGCACCAGGGTGGTCGCGGCGCGGGCGAACAGCACGTTCGGCTCGACGCCGACCGGCGACCGCACCTCGTAGCAGATCTCGAGACTGGCTCCCCCGAGCCGGCCGACCCAGAGCTGCACGTCGAGCGGCCGGCGCAGGTACGGGACCGGCGCGAGGTACTCGACCTCCTGCCGGGCGATCAGCGACAGCGTCGCGGCGCCCGGCCGCCCGTCGAGCACGGCTGGACCGCGCCCGCCGATGGCCTCGCCCTCGATGCCGAGGTCGAAGTCGTCCTCCGCTACCCAGAACGCCTGGATGCGCGCCTCCTCGAGGAGGCGCAGCATCTCGGCGTTGTTCACGTGGCCGTACGCATCCAGGTCCGACCAGCGGAGCCGGATGGGGACGTGGATGCGCGCCACGGCCTAGTCCCGGGTGAGCTTGCGGTACGCGGAGCGGTGCGGCTTCGCCGCGTCCGGACCGAGGCGCTGGATCTTGTTCTCCTCGTAGGCCTCGAAGTTGCCCTCGAACCAGTACCAGTTCGCCGGGTCCTCCTCGGTGCCCTCGTAGGCCAGGATGTGCGTCGCGATCCGGTCGAGGAACCACCGGTCGTGGGTGATGACCACGGCGCAGCCGGGGAACTCGAGCAGGGCGTTCTCAAGGCTGCCGAGGGTCTCGACGTCGAGGTCGTTGGTGGGCTCATCGAGCAGCAGGAGGTTTCCGCCCTGCTTGAGCGTGAGGGCGAGGTTCAGGCGGTTGCGCTCACCGCCGGAGAGCACGCCGGCCCGCTTCTGCTGGTCCGGCCCCTTGAAGCCGAAGGTCGACACGTACGCGCGCGCCGGCACCTCGGTCTTGCCGACCTGGATGTAGTCGCGGCCGTCCGAGACGACCTCGAAGAGCGTCTTGTTCGGGTCGATGCCGCCGCGGCTCTGGTCGACGTATGAGATGTCGACCGTCTCGCCGATGCGCAGGTCGCCGCCGTCGAGGGGCTCGAAGCCCACGATCGTCTTGAACAGCGTAGTCTTGCCGACGCCGTTCGGGCCGATGACGCCGACGATGCCGTTGCGGGGCAGTGTGAACGTGAGGTTGTCGATGAGCACGCGCTCACCGAAGCTCTTGTGCAGCTTCTTGGCCTCGATGACCTGGGCGCCGAGTCGGGGACCGACCGGGATCTGGATCTCCTCGAAGTCCAGCTTCCTCGTGCGCTCGGCCTCGGTCACCATCTCCTCGTAACGGGCGAGGCGCGCCTTGGACTTCGCCTGGCGGCCCTTCGCGTTGGAGCGCACCCACTCCAGCTCCTCGGAGAGGCGCTTGGCGAGCTTCGCGTCCTTGCGGCCCTGCACGTTCATGCGCTCGGCCTTCTTCTCCAGGTAGGTGGAGTAGTTGCCCTCGTACGGGTAGAGCTTGCCGCGGTCGACCTCGGCGATCCACTCGGCCACGTGGTCGAGGAAGTACCGGTCGTGGGTCACGGCGAGCACGGCGCCGGGGTACTTGGCGAGGTGCTGCTCGAGCCACAGGACGCTCTCGGCATCCAGGTGGTTGGTGGGCTCGTCGAGCAGCAGGAGGTCGGGCTTCTGCAGCAGGAGGCGGCACAGCGCGACGCGACGCTTCTCACCACCGGAGAGGTTCGCGACGGCCGCGTCGCCCGGGGGCGTGCGCAGTGCGTCCATGGCCTGTTCGAGCTGCGAGTCGAGGTCCCACGCGTCGGCGGCGTCGATGGCCTCCTGCAGGGTGCCCATCTCGGCGAGAAGGGCGTCGAAGTCCGCGTCGGGCTCGGCCATCGCGGCGGAGATCTCGTTGAAGCGGTCGATCTGCGCCTTGATCGGGCCGACGCCCTCCTGCACGTTCTCGAGGACGGTCTTCGACTCGTCCAGCTCCGGCTCCTGCATGAGGATGCCCACGGAGTACCCGGGCGAGAGCTTCGCCTCGCCGTTGCTCGGGGTGTCAAGCCCGGCCATGATCTTGAGGATGGTGGACTTGCCCGCGCCGTTCGGCCCCACGACGCCGATCTTCGCTCCAGGGAGGAAGGACATCGTGACGTCGTCGAGGATCAGCTTGTCGCCCACGGCCTTGCGGGCGCGCACCATCGAGTAAATGTATTCGGCCATGCCCCCAGTCTATTTGGCCGCGAACCCGGCCTGGACGCACTCCGCCCTCAGCGCAGGAGTGCGCTGAGGGCGGAGTGCGGTGATCGCGTGTCTCAGCCGACCTTCACCCAGTCATTGCATCGGCTTGTCTCGAAGGCAACGTCCGAGGACGTGATCGTCACGTAAGCGCTGCCATTACCGATGTAGTTGTCGATGATGTCCTCGAATCCGCCGAAGCCCGACAGGCGAGCCCAATAGCAGAAGTCCTCATTGCCGGTCGATCGATAGGTACCCGGCTCAACGTCCACTCCGACGCGCAGAACGCCAGCGTCGCCGTCGAAGCGCGGCGACCGAATCCTGGGCTGCGGGGATCCGGCAGCCTTCCATTCCGCATAAGTCACCGGGCGATTCATGGCCGGCCCTGCGTACCAGACGGTGTTCTGGCCTGCGAACCGGTAGAACTGGTCGCCGGGAATCCGTTGGCGAACCTGCGGCGCCGGGTACGCCTCCTCCCGCCATTCGCCGCCACCGATGCGGTAGCCGTGTCCTGCTCCGATGTTCGTCATGCGCACGATGTCGCTGGTCCAGGACAGCTTCATGAAGCCCTCGTTGCTGCGATCGGCGAACGGACGATAGCCGGAGTCACGCCACTCCCGGGCCGTCAGCTTGTGGTTGACGCCGTCAGCGCCCTCCACGAACAGCTCCGGCGAGGTCCCCCACTTGTAGTAGTAGCTCCCCTTGATCCACCCGGCGTTGCGCGCGCCGGGCTGACCGGCGCTGCGCCACTGGTTGTAGTCCAGGCGGTCCCACTGCCACGCGTTCTCATCCCCGGGCCAGAAGGTCACGGCGTAGATGGTGGGCGACCAGGGGTACTTCACGTAATCCGTGGCCGTTCTCTCGGGAGCACGGAAGCCGTACTCGTCGCGCCACCGCTCGTAGGACAGCGGCATCGGAGTCACGAAGTCGACGAGCTCGTAGATGGTTCCCGCGTAGGCGGTCTTGTAGAGAGGCCAACCGATCGGCGCGGGCTCAGGCTCGGGCTCAGGCTCAGGCTCAGCGACGGGCTCGGGCTCAGCGACGGGCTCGGGCTCAGCGACGGGCTCGACTTCGGCGGCGGGCTGAACCGGCTCTTCGGCCGTCGTCGTCGCTTCGACATTCGCCACGTTGTCCGGGTCGATCTCCTCGACGGCCGCGAAAGCGGCCTGACCACCAGTGAAGGCGAGCACGGCTGCGGTCATCACCCCTACGACGCTGACGACCGTTCTATGGCGGCGGCTTCTCGGGTTCGCCTCGTCGGCGGTGGACGTCGGTGTCACAGGTACTCCTTCTCGGTGGACGTTGCTCATACTCGCGCGCATGCGGAGAGCACGGTAGGAGTGACCCTATGGCGAATTACTCGATTGAGGAATAGCCGTAGTCACCTCGATGCAAGGTGCGAACCCGGCTACCAGTCGATCGCGCGGGTCTCCCCCACGAGGCATCGGCCGGTACCGAGGACGGGGGCAATGAGGCTCGCGTAGCCGGAGGCGCTGCGTTCGCCGATGATGCAGCCGTCGCTCGTGCGCACCGCGAACTGCACGGCGTCGGCGTCACGGCCGATGGCCGTCGTGTCGTCCGTGACCTCCATCGTGGCCCTGTCGAACCCGGCCGCGACGAGCGCGTCGACGAGGGACCGCCCGTCAGCGCCCGGATCAGCGGCGACAACCGCGGCGCTCACCGAGTCGAACAGGGGACGGTTCTCCTCCGCGGTTCCGCCGGGGACCAACGTCGGGGACGCCGCAGCGGATCCGGTCGGCGACGCCGCCGGGCTGAGCGTCGAGGGTCCAGCGGCACCGCCCGGAGCCCCGATCAGAGAGCAACCGGCGAGCGGCGCGACGAGCAACACGACGGAAGCGAGCCGCAGGATGCGTCGACGTGGATTGCCCCGCCGCGAGCGAAGCACCACGCCGGAGCGGCTTCCCTCGCCGGAGGTACTGAGGCTCGCGCGCCACTTCCGCACCCGGCCCTCGCAATCGCTCTCGCGGCCGTGCGCCGCCCCCCGATTCTAGAGTCAGGAGCCGCCCTCCCCCGGCGTCCCCCGCTCCGCGGGCGCCGTCGGATCCACCCCCGCATCGGCGCTCTCGACGGCTCCATTGCTGGTGGGAGCGGCCGACCTGCCGGCGGTTGCCGTGTCGCCCCCTGCTGTCGCACCTCCACGCAGCACTGCCGACGGCGCGGCCCGGGTGAACGCGGCCGTACCCCAGGAGAGGTCGTGACCGAGCGCCTCGGCCTCGACCTCGATCGTCGTGCCCGATCGCTCCCCGCTGCTCCAGTCGCGGATGCGCAGCCGCCCGGTGACGATGACTCGATCACCCTTGGCGACGGACGCCGCGGTGTGGACGGCGAGCTGCCGGAAGCCCGTGACGGTGTACCAGTTCGTCTCGCCGTCCACCCACTCCGCGGCGCGACGGTCGTACCGCCGCTGCGTCGAGGCGAGGCGGAAGCTCGTGATGGGCAGGCCCTCTCCGGTGACGAGGTGGCGTGGCGCCGTCGCCACGAATCCGGTCAGTGTGATGGTGTCCGTCATGACCGCTCCCGTCCGATTCGCTCATCGCCGATGGGCGGACCGGGGAGCAACGCTCGTGCCAGTCGGCCGCTCCCCGGTCCGTGCGGCCCATGGTTGCGGAGCGCGGGACGCGCCCGGCGGGAGCGCCCGAGTCGGTGGACCGACCCGTGCGCCGCCGACGGTGTGAGGGGACGGCGCATCCCTTCGACGGGCTCAGGGACCGATTCGACCGGCTCACGGACCGAGGCGCGGGCTCAGGGAGCGTGCCGGCAGGAAGACGCGCCCTTCTGCCCAGGCAGGGGCGCCGTGCGCAGCTTAAAGCTGGGCAGGAACCTCCTGCCTAGGCAGGAGCGTCGGTGGCAGCGGGATGACCGCACGCCGCTCAGTTGCGTGGCGACCGGCAGCAGAGCCGGGTCAGTGCTCGCGGAACTCCAGGTCGCCCGCCATGCCCTGCAGTGCGGACTTCGCGATCTCCAGCGTGGGGTAGACGCCGTGCTCCTGATCGCGCTTGAGAAGCCGGACGACGTAGCCGTCCTCGCGGGAGTGAATGGACCCGACGGCGCCCGCCGGTCCGAATGCCACCCAGGTCTTGCCCGACACGTGCGTGCTCATCGTCATTCCACAGCCCTCCATTGGTCCCGTGTTACCGACAGATTACGCCCACCTGTGATCGGGCTGAGCGAAGCGGAGGCGTTTCGCAGAAACGCCTCCGCTCGCATGCGGACTACGAGGCCAGCACGTACTGCGCGAAGGACTTGCGCACCTTGTTGACCTTCGGCACGGCCACGGCCATGCAGTAGCCCTGGCCGGGGTTCTTCGCGAAGAAGTCCTGGTGGTAGTCCTCGGCGTCGAACCACTCACCCAGCGGCTCGAGCGTGGTGACGACGGTGCCGTCCCACATGTCGGCGGCCTTCTCGATGGCCTCCGCGAACAGGGCCTTCTGCTCCTCGTCCGTGTAGAACATCGCCGACCGGTACTGGGTGCCGACATCGGCGCCCTGGCGGTTCAGCTGGCGCGGGTCGTGCAGCGTGAAGAACACGTCCAGGATCACCTGGGCGGGGATGACGGTCTCATCGAAGACGACCTTCACGGCCTCCGCGTGCCCCGTGCGGCCGGTGCACACGTCCTCGTAGGAGGGATGCGCCGTCGCGCCGCCCGTGTAGCCGGAGATCACGTCCTTGACGCCGTCGAGGGTGCGGTACACCGCATCCAGACACCAGAAACATCCACCCGCGAGCACAAAGGTCTGCATGGAATCAGCCTACTTTCGTCTATTCCGGCGGGATTTCCCGCCTTGGTAATCAACGCGAGAACGGGGGCTCGCATTCCGTCCCGACGCCGCCGACATGGATGCCGTCGGGCCGGGCAATAGGGTTACAGGTATGACCTATGTCGCAGCTGACAACCGCTACGAAGCCATGCCCTACCGCCGCTCCGGGAAGACCGGACTGCAGTTGCCCGAGGTTTCCCTCGGTCTGTGGCACAACTTCGGATTCGACCGCCCCATCGACACCCAGCGCGCGATCCTGCGCCGGGCGTTCGACCTCGGGGTCAACCACTTCGACCTCGCCAACAACTACGGCCCGCCCGCCGGCTCCGCCGAGACGAACTTCGGGCGCATCTACGCCGACGACTTCCGCCCGTACCGCGACGAGCTCGTCATCTCCACCAAGGCCGGCTACTACATGTGGGAGGGTCCCTACGGCGAGTGGGGCTCCCGCAAGTACATGCTCGCGTCCCTCGACCAGAGCCTCGGCCGGATGGGTCTCGACTACGTCGACATCTTCTACTCGCACCGGCCCGACCCGAACACCCCGATCGAGGAGACGGTGGGCGCGCTTGCCACCGCCGTGCAGCAGGGCAAGGCCCTCTACGCCGGCATCTCGAGCTACAGCCCCGAGCAGACCCGGGCGGCGGTCGCCGCCATCGCGGAGCACAAGGTGCCGATCGTCATCCACCAGCCGCGCTACAACATGTTCGACCGTCGGGTGGAAAATGGCCTCCTCGAGGCGCTCGACGAGACCGGGATGGGCAGCATCGTCTTCTCCCCGCTCGCCCAGGGACTGCTGACCGACCGCTACCTCGACGGCAACGTGCCCGCCGACTCCCGCGCAGCGCAGAACCACTTCCTGTCGAGCACCTCGATCAGCGACGCGTACCTCGAGAAGGCGCGCGCGCTCAACGAGGTCGCGCGCCAGCGCGGCCAGTCCCTCGCCCAGCTCGCCCTCTCGTGGGTGCTCCGCCACCCGCAGGTGACGAGCGCGCTGATCGGGGCGTCGAGCGTGCAGCAGCTGGAGCAGAACATCGCGGCCGTCGAAGCGCCGCCGCTGTCCGCCGAGGAGCTCGCGGCCATCGAGCCGAACGCGGTGGACGGCACCAGCCTGTAACCCCTCCTCCGCCCGTTCACTGAGCGACGCCGCCGGCCCCTCCCAGGGGGGCCGGCGGCGTTTCTCGTGTCACTCAGGACCCGGCGCTCACCGGGCTGGAATGTCGGTGGTGGCTCGTACCGTTGAGTCATCACCACGACACCGCCGGGCCGGCGGCACGAACGGAGGACCCATGGCAACACTCACCCTGCCGCCCCGCGTCTCGTCCGCGCCGACCCTGGTGCAGCTGCACAACGGCCTGTGGCGGGTGCTCCGCTCGTCCGGCAGCGTGCTCGGCTACATCGAGAGCGTGCCCGACGAGCGCGGCGAGCGATTCCGAGCCAAGCGGCTCACCGCCGACAAGCGCGGCTTCGTGCCGCTCGGCGAGTTCTGGCGCCTGCAGGACGCGATCGACTGCCTGCGCTTCGCCTGACGCCACACCGCGCCGCCTTCCCGGGGAACCGCTGGCCCGCACGTAATCTGCGGGCATGGAGTGGTGGAACAATCTCGTGAACTGGGTGACCTCGGAGCCGGGCTCGACGATCATGACGAGCGCGGTTCTTCCCTTCGTCGCCATCGTGCTGGCCGGCGTCATCGCCGCCCTGATCGCCCGCGGTGCCATCAAGCGCCTGCTCGCGCGGCAGGACCGTGAGCTGAAGGCCGCGGCCATCGGCACGCTGGTGGGCGCGGCACGTCAGGCGGCCGTCTGGCACTCGCTGTCGCCGCAGGAGCAGCTGCTCGCGGACCGGGCCGCGGGGGACGCGGACATCCAGGTGCGCATGCTGCCCATCCGCGGTGCGGACGTGGCGGCCGACTGGGCCGAGCACGAGATCGCCGAGTTCAAGCGCGGCAGCGCCACCTTCGCCTACCAGTTCGACACGCTGCTCACGGAGTTCCGCAACCGGCTCGTGGAGTGGCAGCACCGCCCGGGTCGCGCCCGGAAGATCTTCCAGAGCGACATCGCCCGCTGGTCGATCGAGGTGAGCGACACCGAGAGGGAGCTGCAGAGCCGCCAGGACGCGTGGGTCGCGCAGCAGCAGGCCGAGCGCTACGAGTCGCAGCACCGCGGCGGCCGGACCGCCTCACCCGTCGTGTCCGCCGACTCCCGGCCCGCCGCGCAGCCGGCCGCCCAGCAGCAGAACGAGACGGAGACGATGACCCTGCCGGTCTCGCCCATCCCCCGTTCGCAGTCCGGCTCCCGCGAGGTCGAGGCGCCGGTCGCGGACTACGACCTGCAGCCGGTGCCCGCGTCCTCCCCTGACTCCTCGTCGCGGGATGCGGACGGGTCGCATAGCTAGCACCGCCGTTTCCCGCCAACCCGGCGCATGAGAAGGGGCCGCTTCCGATCCGGAAGCGGCCCCCTCTCACTGTCAGCGCTACCCGGGTCAGCGCCACCACTCGTCGAACATCGAGGCGGGAACGCGCCGCTTGTGCTCCGTCGCGAGATACCGGGCACCGATCGCCTCGGCGACGTCGTCGGGGACATCCTTGCCCTCGAGGTAGTCGTCGATGTCCGCGTACCGGAGTCCGAGGTTGGCCTCGTCCGTCTGTCCCGGGGTGTCGTCGAGCAGGTCGGCGGTCGGGGCCTTCAGGTACAGCCGCTCGGGCGCGCCGAGGTGCTCGAGCAGGGCCCGGCCCTGTCGCTTGGTCAGTCCGGTCAGGGGCAGCAGGTCGGCACCGCCGTCGCCGTACTTGGTGAAGAAGCCGGTGACGGCCTCGGCGGCGTGGTCGGTGCCGATGACCAGCAGACCTTCCTGACCGGCGATCGCGTACTGGGCGATCATGCGGGCGCGCGCCTTGACGTTGCCCTTGGTGAAGTCCGTCATCTCCGCGCCCACGGCATCCGCGTACTCGGCCTCGAAGCCGTCGACGGCCCGGTGGATGTTGAAGGCCACGGAGCGCTGCGGCCGGATGAAGGTGAGCGCGAGCTGCGCGTCGTCCTCGTCGGCCTGCACGTTGTAGGGCAGCCGCGCCGCGATGAACGTGGCCTGCACGCCCTCCTCGGCCAGCTCCTCGACGGCGAGCTGGGCGAGCCGGCCGGCGAGCGAGGAGTCCTGGCCACCGCTGATGCCGAGCACGAAGCCCGCGGCACCCGTGTGGCGCAGGTAGTCCTTCAGGAAGGTGACGCGCTTGCGCACCTCCTCGGCAGGATCGATCCGGGGCACGACGTCGAGGTCGGCGATGATACGGGTCTGCAGTTCACGCATATCGGTCACGTGCCCTCGGCAGGAATCGAACCTGCGACCAAGAGATTAGAAGGCTCCTGCTCTATCCGCTGAGCTACGAGGGCGTTGCGTCGCTACAACGATACCGCGGCCGTGTTTCGCGCCGATGTCACGCGTAGGTGCCGCGGACCAGGCCGACGATGCCGAAGATCGCGAGCCCGAGGGCGAGCAGCAGCGACACGGTCACGAGGATCTGGTGGACCCGGAGGAACCGGGTCGCCGCACCCGTGGACGTGCGGGCGCGCGGGTCGCGGGCGACGCGGCGGAGGAACGCGGGCCAGACGAAGAAGCTCCAGGCGGCGTTGACGAGCAGGAACAGGGCGAGGGCGATGGTCACCGACCGAGTGTACGCAGGCGCCGGGGGGCGCCGATCACGCTCGGTAGACTCGAGGGATGGCCAACAACGCTGAGCATCTCGTCTGGATCGACTGCGAGATGACAGGACTCGACATCGCTATCGACGAGTTGGTCGAGGTGGCCGTCGTGATCACCGACTGGGAGCTGCAGCCCGTGCACCCCGGCTTCAGCATCGTCATCAAGCCGGACGACGCCGCCCTCGCGAACATGGGCGAGTTCGTCACGAAGATGCACAGCGATTCCGGACTCCTCGAGGAGATCCCGGGCGGCGTCAGCCTGGCCGACGCAGAGTACGCGGTGCTCGAGTACATCCTCAAATACGTGCCGGTCGGCCAGCAGGCGCCCATCGCCGGCAACACGATCGGCACCGACCGCACCTTCCTCGCGAAGTACATGCCGCGCGTCGACAGCCACCTCCACTACCGCAGCGTCGACGTCTCCTCCATCAAGGAGCTCGCCCGCCGCTGGTACCCCCGCATCTACTTCAACTCCCCCGAGAAGAACGGCGGCCACCGGGCGCTCGCCGACATCCTGGAGTCCATCCGGGAGCTCGACTACTACCGTTCCTCGCTGTTCGTTGCCGCCCCCGGACCGACGACGGAGGACGTCCAGGCGATTTCCTCCGCCACGGTGAACAAGTGGGGCTCTCGGTTGTAATAGACTCTTCCAGTCGCGATGCTCGGCCCTCGGGTCGGGAGCGCACATGGTGGGCGTAGCTCAGTTGGCAGAGCGCTGGCTTGTGGAGCCGGATGTCGCGGGTTCGAGCCCCGTCGTCCACCCCATAGCCCGGTCCGACCTCGTGTCGGACCGGGCCTTTCTCTTTCCCGAGGTCGCGCTTCGGCTCCCGGCGGCGGTGCCGTCCGGAGCCGCTCAGGCTGGCTGTGCCAGGCTGAACCAATGCGCGAGGTGGACCGGGACGAGTTCGAGCGGTTGGTCGTCGCCGAGCTGGACGAGCTGCCCGACGACATGGTCGACGGGCTGGACAATGTCGTCTTCGTGGTCGAGGACCGTCCGGAGGACGGAACGCTCGACCTGCTCGGCCTCTACGACGGCGTGTCGCTGACGGAGCGCGGCCAGTACGGCTTCGGCGAGATGCCGGACCGCATCATCCTCTACCGCGAACCGCTGCTCGCCGTCAGCGAGGACGAGGAGCAGCTGCGCGACGAGATCCACGTCACGCTTGTGCACGAGATCGCGCACTTCTACGGCATCGACGACGACAGGCTGCACGAGCTCGGGTGGGACTGACGGCCCGTTCGTTAGCCTGACGGGATGGGGCGTGGCACGAACGAGGACCGGCGGGCGCGGCGGGTCGTGAGCGGTGCGCTGGGCGCCCTCGTGATCCTGGCGGTGGGACTCTACGGACCCGTCACGCTGCTCCCCCCGCTGCCCGCGGCCGAACCCGTGCTCGTCGACCTCGCCGCTCCGGCGGCCGATCCCGCCGAGGCGCCCGTGCTCCCCGCGGAGGGCGCGAGCGCGGCACTGCTCGCCGGCAGCACGACGCTGCTCGGCACCTCGGGCACGACAGAGCCGGTACCGATGGCCGGCGTCGCAAAGCTCGTCGCGGCGCTCGTGACCTTGGACGAGCATCCGCTTGAGCCGGGCCGGAACGGTGACAGCATCCCCGTCACGGCGGACGACTACCAGTCCTACCTCGACTACCGGGACGCCGGCGCGCGGGCCATAGCCGTCGTCGAGGGCGACACCTGGACCCAGCGCGAGATGCTGCAGGCCGTGCTGCTCGGCTCGAGCAACAACCACGCGGACGCCCTTGTGCGCTGGGCGTTCGGCTCGCTGGAGGCCTATCCGGCCGCGGCGGAGCGCTGGTTGCGCTCGCATGGGCTGCGGGACACGGTCGTCACCGACGCGACGGGTCTGGATGAGAGCAGCGTCGGCACGGCCGCCGACCTCGCCCGCCTGGCCGAGATCGCCGACAACACGCCGTTCCTCGGCGAGGTCCTGCCCGCCCCGTCGGTCACGACGTCGCGAGGGGTGGTCATCGCGAACGAGGCCGAGTACCGGGCGGCCGACGGCATCCGGGGCCTCAGCCGAAGCTTCACGGACGCGGCGGGGGTCTGCCTGCTGTTCGCCGTGCCCCTGCCCCTCGGCGAAAGCACGACGACGGTGTACGGCGCGTTCCTGCGCCAGCCCTCGTACGAGCGGCTGAACGCGGACATGGACGCGTTCCTCACGGATGCCCGCGCCAGCCTCGGCGAGGTGGTGCTCGCTGCCGCGGGCGCCGAGGCCGTCGCCTACCAGACGGCCTGGGGCGACCGGACCACCGCCGTCGTGGGCGAGGAGCTGCGCGCGGTGAGCTGGTCCGGGGCGCCGCCCACCGGCCGCGTCGACGCCGAGGAGATCCGCACGGTGCGCAAGGGCGACCGGGTCGGCGTGCTGGCCTTCGAACTGGACGGGAAGGCGGTCGAGTTGCCGCTCGTCGCCACCGCGTCGGTACCGGATCCGGGGCCGGGGTGGCGGCTGCTCCATCCCATCCCGATGCTCGCCAGCTTCTGGGAGTGGGTCTTCGGCCCGGGCGGGGTGCTGGCCCGCTGAACAACGAACCGCCCCTCCGCCGACCGGAACGGCCGAGCGAAGGGGCGGTGACGTGTGGGCCTAGAAGGCGTGCGAGTTGACCTCGTCGTTCGTCTCGAGCGAGTCGCTGCCCTCGGGATCGAAGACGTAGGTCACGTGCTGCTCGCCCTGGATCTCGCGGCTCTCCGTCGCGCGGTACCAGAAGATGGCATCGACGTTCTGCAGGAGGACGACGCGGCTGAGGCGCTCCTCGTACTTGCCGTCCTCGAGCTGGCGGGTCTCGGTCGTTCCGCCCACCGGGCCGTCGGCGAAGACGGCGAGGTACTTGTTGGTGTGATCGGTGCTGTCAGTCATACCGTCAACGCTACTCCGCGGCTCCGGTGAATCCCCCGGCCAGCACGACGTCGGCGAGCTCTCGCGGGTGCTCACGCTCGGCGAACCGGCGCTCCTGGATCGCCCAGCGCTCCCAGTACGGTGCGTACAGGTCCCCGTCCCGGGCCAGCGCCCGCCGCCTGCGCTCCGCCGCGTCCAGCTCCAGCCAGACGCCGAGGGTGGCGAGCGCGCGGTTGGCGCGGCTGAGGCTGCCGCAGCCCTCGACGATCAGCGGCAGGGCGGGATCGAGGTCGTGCCACTCCCCCGGGCGCTCCGCCTGCCAGTCCCAGCGCCGCCAGCGCGGATGCCGTCCCGTGAGGGTGTGCTCGCGCACGTGCTCCGACGCCGCCGCGAGGCCGTCCCAGCCCGGGTACACGTCGTCCAGCCGCACCAGCGACACCGCGCCGGGCCACGCCGCGACCAGGGCGGTCGCCAGCGTGCTCTTGCCGGAACCCGACCCTCCGTCGATGAGCACGACCGGCCGCACCGAGCCGGCCAGCGCTGCCGCGAGGACCCGCTCCACCGCCCCGCCCATCCGAAGCTCGGCCCGCGCGTCAGCGGCCAAGGAAGTTCCACGTCCCGGCGGCGACGGCCGCGGCGATGGCACCACCGGCGATGACGAGGGTCCAGGCGAGGAGCACGGCGTCGCCCCGCCCGAGGGTGGACGGTCGCGCCCAGGTGCGCTGGTTCGACGCGCCGAAGCCGCGCGCCTCCATGGCGGTCGCGAGCTTGCTCCCGCGCCGGATGGAGAGCACGAGCAGGGCGAACGCCTGCCCGGCGAAGCGGCGCAGCCGCCCCTGATCCGCGACCCCGCGCGCGCGGCGCGCCAGCTCGAGCGAGCGCCAGTCCTGCACGAACAGCCCCACGAGTCGGAGTCCGGCGAGCGCGCCGAGGACGAAGCGGCTGGGCAGGTGGGCGATCTGACCGAGACCGTCGGCGAGATCGGTCGGGTCGACGGTGACGAAGAGCACGATGGCCGGCAGGCCGATCGCGAGCACGCGCAGGAGCGTCGCGAGGGCGAGCTCGAGCGAGCCGTCGGACACCGTCGCGAGCGCGAACGTGAAGTGGATCTCGCCGCCGACCCTGCCGTAGAGCGCAATGGTCGCCGCGGCACCGGGGGCGGCGATCCACACCGGAAGGGTGCGCAGCAGGAAGGTCCGGGGCCGGAGCCCGGCCGCGAGGAACAGCGGGATCTCGAGCAGCAGCGCGACGGTCGCGGAGACCCAGTCGAGTGATAGCACGAGCGCAATGCTGAGCACGAGCGCACAGCCGAGCTTCGTGACGGGGTTGATCCGGGCGGCGCCCGCCCCGACCCTTCCGCTGGCGAGGGCGGTCATCGCCGTCGCCCCTGTGAAACCGCGGTAGGAGAAGCAGCGGTGGCAGCAGGTACCGCGGGTGCCGCCGTCAACCGCAGCTCGTGGTCCGCGAGGGCCTTCACGAGGAGGTGGTCGTGGGTCACGGCAACGACGGCCGACCCGTCGTCGAGGAGCTCGGCGAGGATGCCGACGAGCTCCCGCCAGGTCCGCGAGTCCTGCCCGAACGTCGGCTCGTCGAGCACGAGGACGTCCGGGCGGGTGGCGAGCACGGTGGCGACCGACAGCCGGCGCTTCTCGCCCCCGGAGAGCGTGAACGGGTTGGCGTCCGCCAGCCCGGCGAGGCGCAGCCGGTCGAGCAGCGCGTCCACCCGCTCGGCGATCTCCGACGCGGGCAGGCGCAGGGCGGCCGGCCCGACCTCCAGCTCCCGCCGCACGGTGGGCGCGAGGAACTGATGCTCGGGGTCCTGGAACACCGTGCCGATGCGGGTCAGCAGTTCCCGGGATCGCCACGCGTGCGGAGCGACTCCCGCACCGCGGGCGAGGGCGGCGGTCGCGCGCAGGCTCCCGCCGGCGGGCTTCAGCAGCCCGGCTAGCGTGAGGCCGAGGGTGGACTTCCCCGCGCCGTTCGGGCCGGTGACGGCGAGCGCGGTGCCCGCCGCGAGCGCGAAATCGATGCCCGACGCGACGGCACGGCCGGGGACGCGGGCGACCGCGAGCCCGTCCGCTCCGAGGAGGGCGTCCCCCGTCCGGATGCCGGGACGCCGCGGCATCCCGGGCAGCTCGTCCGTCACCCAGACGCCGGACTCCGCGAGCCGCGCCCCCTCCCGGCCGAGGACGTCGTCGGGCCGGCCGTCGGCGAGCACCCCGCCGCCGGGCTCCAGCACGACGACCCGATCCACGAGGCCGCGCCAGACGTCGACGCGGTGCTCGACGACGATCAGCGTCGCGCCCGTCGTCTCGGTCACCCGGCCGACGGCGTCACGGACCTCGCGCACGCCGTCCGGGTCGAGGTTGGCCGTCGGCTCGTCCAGCAGCAGCAGCCCCGGGCGCATCGCCAGCACCCCCGCGAGGGCGAGGCGCTGCTTCTGACCGCCGGACAGCTCGGCGGTGGGGTGGCCGAGCGGCAGGTCGAGCCCGACGTCGGCGAGGGCACGGGGCACGCGACGCCAGATCTCGTCCCGCGGCACGCGCAGG
Source organism: Planctomonas deserti (assembly GCF_003067705.1). Lineage (GTDB taxonomy): Bacteria > Actinomycetota > Actinomycetes > Actinomycetales > Microbacteriaceae > Planctomonas > Planctomonas deserti. Next base: position 151,192 of record NZ_QANL01000003.1, on the reverse strand, counting down.
TTCTCGCAGCCGAAGGCGACGTCGTCACCGACCCGGGACAGGATCACCTGCGAGTCGGGGTCCTGCAGCAGGAGTCCCGCCCGCCCGCGGGCCGCCTCGGGAGGGCCGCCGTCGAGGACGAGGGAGCCCGCGGTCTCCCCCTCGTCCTCGCCGCCCAGCACACCGGCGAGAGCGTGCAGCAGAGTCGACTTGCCGGCGCCGCTCGCTCCGAGCAGGAGGATGCGCTCCCCCGGCTGGACGTCGAGGTCGAGGCCGCGCACCGCCCAGCTCGAGCGTCCCGCGTGCCGCCAGCCCCAGCCGCGCGCGCGTACCGCCGCCCCGATGGTTCCCATGGTTGCTCGCTCCTGCCCGCGTCAGCGCCGGGCGGACGCCTCGCGACCGGAGGCGAAGCGGTTGAGCGCCCCTGTCCTCGCAAGTCCCCGCGCGGCCAGCCAGGACAGCAGCCCGGCGATGAGGGCTCCCGAGATCAGCGCGGCGACCACGTAGATGACGGCGAAGGTGCCGCTCGCACCGGCGTAGTAGAAGATCAGGTCGTTGACGGCCAGGGCGAGGCCCGCTCCCATGCCGGCGAGCACGGCGACGTAGAGCCGCCAGTTCGCGTACAGGAACAGGGCGAACACGATCTCCGCGCCGAGCCCCTGAACGAGGCCGGAGAGCAGGGTCGACGCGCCCCACTGGTTGCCGACCAGAGCCGACACCGCCGCGGCGAGCAGTTCGCCGTACAGGGCGGCGCCGGGCTTGCGGATGACGAGGCCGGTCAGCACCCCGGCGAAGAGCCAGCCGCCGCCGAGAAGGGCCTGGAGGCCGGGGAGCGCGAGCTCCAGCGGGGCGCTCAGCGGGTTGTACGCCGCGTTCCAGACCAGGAAGAGCAGCCCGGAGGCGACGCCGAGCACGCTGGCCACGACGATGTCGACGACGCGCCAGCGTCGGCGACCGCGCGAGGAGGCGGTGGTGGCGGGGGGAAGGACGGTGGTGTCGTGCACGATTCGTGCCCCTTTCGAAAGAAAAAGCGGGCACGGGTACAGTCGCCGGCATCGGACCGGCAACTGGTCAGAGAATCATCTCCCTGCGCTGGCATGATCCAGATCAGGTTCGACGGTCGAAGATTGGGTATCTTCCTCTCAGCCCGGCTCACCGGACTCCCGTGTTCGGCACCAGTGTACGCGCCCGGCGCCCCCGCGGGTCGCGGCCGGACGGCCCGTCCGCCGACGCGGTCGCTGAGCCCACACGGTCGCTGAGCCCGCCGAAGCGGCGCGAGGCGGGTTCCGTCCCTTCGACGAGCTCAGGGACAGTGGACGCCGAAGCGACGAGAGGCACACGACGTCCCTTGCACGAGCTCAGGGACCGTGGGCTCGGGTCAGGCGCTCTTGCGGCGCGTCGGCTTCTTCGTCGGCTCCGCCTCGTCCGCGGACTCGTCCTTCGTAGCCGGGGTCTTCTTCGCGGCGGCCGTCGGCTTCTTCGCCGGGGCGCGCTTCTTCGGCGCGGGCTTCTCGGCCGGCTTCTCGTCGGCATCCGCGTCGTCAGCGTCGTCCGCAGCCTTCGCCGTGGATCCCCGGGTCGACTTCGCGGCCGGGGTGGCGCGGTTGCTCTCCACGCTCCGGCGCAGGGCCTCCATGAGGTCGAGCACCTCGCCGCCCTGGTCGGACTCTGTCTCGCCGAAGGTCGCCTCGGTGTCGTACGCGTCGCCCTCGGCGAGCTTCGCGTCGATGAGCTGCCGCAGCTGCGCCTGGTACTCGTCGGTGAACTTCCCGGGCTCGAAGTCGCTCTCGAAGCTCTTCACGAGCTGGGACGACATCTCGAGCTCACGCGACGAGGTCTTTACCTTCTCGTCGAGCGACGGGAACTTGGCCTCGCGCACCTCGTCCTCCCAGAGCAGGGTCTGCAGCACGAGCACGTCGCCGCGTACGCGCAGGGCGGCGAGCCTGGTCTTCTGCCGCAGCGCGAACTGAACGATCGCCGTGCGGTCGGTGCGGGCGAGCGTGTCGCGCAGCAGCACGTAGGCCTTCGGTGACTTCGAGTCCGGCTCCAGGTAGTAGCTCCGGTCGAACATGATGGGGTCCACCTGTTCGGTGGGCACGAACTCGACGACGTCGATCTCGCGGCTGCGCTCCTCGGGCAGCGACTTGAGGTCCTCGGGCGTGAGCACGACCGTGCGGTCGCCGTCGTCGTACGCCTTGGCGATGTGCTCGTAGTCCACGACGTTGCCGCAGATCTCGCAGCGCCGCTGGTAGCGGATCCGCCCGCCGTCCTGGTCGTGCACCTGGTGCAGGCTCACGTCGTGATCCTCGGTCGCGCTGTACAGCTTCACCGGCACGTTCACGAGGCCGAACGTCACCGCGCCCTTCCAGATGGATCTCATACGTCCAATGATGGAGTGTTATGGCGGGAAAAGACGAGCAGGTCGTGACGATCGACGGCCACCGTCTGACCCTCACGAACCTGAGCAAGGTCCTCTATCCGGAGACCGGCACCACCAAGCGTGACGTCATCGCCTACTACGCCGCCATCGCACCGCACCTCATCCCGCATGCTCGCAACCGCCCGGTGACGCGGAAGCGCTGGGTGCACGGGGTGGGCAGCGAGCGCGAGCCCGGACAGGTCTTCTTCCAGAAGAACCTCGACAACTCCGCGCCGGACTGGGTGCCGCGCGCATCCCTGCAGCACAGCAAGGGCACCTACGACTACCCCCTCGTCAACGACCTCGCCACGCTGACCTGGCTCGCGCAGATCGCGTCGCTCGAGATCCACGTACCCCAGTGGCAGTTCGGCCGCACCGGCGCCCCGCGTAATCCCGACCGCATGGTGCTCGACCTCGACCCGGGCGAGGGCGCCGGGCTGCCCGAGTGCGTCGAGGTCGCCAGGCTGGCGAGGCGCATCCTCACCACCATGGGGCTCGACCCCTACCCGGTCACGAGCGGCAGTAAGGGCATCCACCTGTACGTGGCCCTCGACGGTCGCCAGACCTCCGACCAGGTGTCCGCCGTCGCCCACGAGCTGGCCCGGGCGCTCGAAGCCGACCACCCCGACCTCATCGTCAGCGACATGAAGAAGACGCTGCGCGCCGGCAAGGTGCTGGTGGACTGGAGCCAGAACAACGGCAAGAAGACGACCATCGCGCCGTACTCCCTGCGCGGTCGGCACCGGCCCACGGCCGCGGTGCCGCGCACCTGGGAGGAGCTCGACGACCCGGACCTCCGGCACCTCGACTACCGGGAGGTCATGGCCCGGATGGAGGGGCGGGAGGACCCGATGGCCGCCGTCGAGTCTGGCGGGCTAGCCGCGCTCGAGCCGACCCGGGAGCACCTCGACCGCTTCGACGCGACCACGGAGTCCCGCGATCGCCTCGCGAAGTACCGCAGCATGCGGGACAAGAACCGCACGGCCGAGCCCGTGCCGGACGAGGCGCCCGGTCCGTCCTCGGGTCACTCGTTCGTCGTGCAGGAGCACCACGCCCGCCGGCTGCACTACGACTTCCGGCTGGAGCACGACGGGGTGCTCGTGAGCTGGGCCGTGCCGAAGGGCCTGCCCACCGACCCGAAGCAGAACCACCTGGCGGTGCAGACCGAGGACCACCCGCTCGAGTACGGCACGTTCGAGGGCAGCATCCCCGAGGGCGAGTACGGCGCGGGCGAGGTGACCATCTGGGAGGCCGGCGAGTACGAGGAGGAGAAGTGGCGCGACGGCCGTGAGGTCATCGTGACGCTGCACGGCACGAAGGGCGAGTCCGGCATCGGCACCGAACCGCGCCGGTACGCGCTCATCCACACGAACGGCACCGGTGGGCCGAACAACTGGCTCATGCACCTCATGGAACCCGCGGGCACCACGGCGCACGGTGGCCGGTCCTCCTTCGGGCACGCCACGTCGCGATCCGAGGCAGCACCGGAGCCGTCGGAGCGGGAGAAGCGACCGGAGCCGCTGGAGCGGACGGAGCCGCCGGAGCCGCAGAAGCGGCCGACGCCTGCACCGGCCCGGGTCCGCGACCTGACCCCGATGTCGGCGTCGCTCGGCTCGCTCGCCGACGTCACGGACGACGAGGAGTGGGCATTCGAGATGAAGTGGGACGGCATCCGCGCCCTCGCCTACGTCGAGGACGGCCGAGTGCGCCTGGTCAGCCGCAACGGCAACGACCTGACGGCCGCCTATCCGGAGCTGGCCGAGCTCGGCGCCCTGCTGCCCGGCCGCAGCGCGGTGCTCGACGGCGAGATCGTCGCCCTGCATCAGGGGCGGCCCGACTTCGGCAGGCTGCAGCTGCGGATGAATCTCACCCGCGCCGCGGACATCGAGCGCGCGCGGTCGCAGCAACCCGTGCACTTCCTGCTCTTCGACCTGCTCGAGGAGGACGGGGAGTCGCTCCTCGATCGCGGCTACGACGAGCGGCGGGAGGCCCTGTTCGCGCTGCTCTCGCCGCCGCCGCGCTCCGTCGTGCAGATCCCGCCCGCCTTCGAGGGCGACCTCGACGCGGCGATGGCGAGCAGCCGGGCGCTGCGGCTGGAGGGGATCATGGCGAAGAAGCGCCACAGCACCTACGCCGCCGGGCGGCGCTCGCGCGCGTGGGTGAAGCTCAAGCACAGCAGTCACCAGGAGGTCGTGATCGCCGGCTGGAAGCCGGGAAAGGGCCGCCGGGCGAGCAGCGTCGGCTCTCTCCTCCTCGGGGTGCCGAGCGACGACGGGTTGCGGTACGTCGGCCGGGTGGGCACCGGCTTCCGCGAGGCGGAGCTCGAGGACCTCGTGCCGCGCCTGACCCGGATGGAACAGGAGTCGTCCCCGCTGTCCGATGTGCCGAGGGTGGACGCGGCCGGTGCCCGCTGGGTCACACCGACGCTCGTCGGTGAGGTGGAGTTCGCGGAGTGGACGTCGACGGGACGGCTGCGGCAGCCGAGCTGGCGCGGCTGGCGGCCGGACAAGGACCCGGCAGACGTGGTCGAGGAGCGCCTTCCGGGCTGAGCGGCAGCCCGGTTGGCACCGCGGCCGAGTTGAGCAGTGCGAGCACGTGCCTGCCGAGCCGGGCCGCGGCCCTGAGAACACCGTGACCCCGGCTGCCGCCCGCCCTGATTCTTTCGGGCCTGATCACTGTGCTGAGGGCCGCCCTCTTGTGGGGGCATCCCGCCGTGGATACCCTGACCCCACAAACGAAGTCCGGCGCGCGGAGGGTTCTCAACGCATTATTGGAGAGTGCCAGCGGAACGGACCGCACGTCACGACTTCGGGGGGGACGATCGTGAGCCGGCACATCGGACCCCAGCACGAAGCGAGCGGGTTTGCCTGTCCCACCCCAAAGTGGAGCGGCGGGTAAGTGTCAATGTCGACAGACGAACCCGCTCGTCGTGCTGATTCCGCTGTCCCTTCGAACGCGCCCCGCCCATGGTGGGACCGTTTTCGTTACCCCTGTACCCTCGAATCGTGAGATTCGCGCACCTCGTCGCCGGAAACGGCGCCCCTCCCCGTCTGGCCGTGCTCATCGACGAGGAGTCGGCGGTCTTCCTCGACGAGATCCTCGAGGACGCGCCGCGTGACCTGCAGGACCTCATCGAGCGGGGCCCCGCCGAGGTGGACCGCGTGCGTGCGTTCGCCGACCGTGCCCGCGGTTCCGGGATGAGCGCCACAGCCACCGCCGAGGTGGAATTCGCGTCCGCCGTGCTCCGGCCGCCCGCGATCTACGCCGTGGGCCTCAACTACCGGGCGCACGCGGACGAGCTGAACATCGTCTCGACGTCCGCGCCCACCGTCTTCGCGCTCTGGCCGAACTCCCTCGCCGGGCACGAGGGCGTCACCGAGTGGCCGCGCTCCCTGAGCACCGAGGTCGACTACGAGGTGGAGCTCGGCGTTCTCATCGGCACGCCGGCCTGCAACGTGAGCGTCGACGACGCCCTCTCCCACGTGTTCGGCTACACCGTGGTCAACGACATGACCGCACGCGACCTGCAGTTCTCCGAGCAGCAGTGGAGCCGGTGCAAGAGCTTCGACGGCTTCACCCCCACCGGGCCCGTCGTGGTCACAGCGGACGAGGTCCCCGACCCGCAGAACCTGCGCATCAGCACCGACCTCGACGGCGAGCGGATGCAGGACGGCAACACCGCTGAGATGGTGCGCACGGTGGCGCAGCTCATCTCGTTCCTCTCCCGCTCCGCGACCCTGCAGCCGGGCACGCTCATCTCGACGGGCACCACGAGCGGCGCGGGCTACTCGCGCGACCCGCAGGTGTTCCTCGTCGACGGCTCCACGGTCACGGTGACGGTCGAGGGCATCGGCGAGCTGACCACTCACACCCGGGTGACCCGGGCGTAGGGTCGGACGATGAGCGACGCCTCGAACATCGACCCCATCCACGACCACTCCATCCCCGGTGACGCGGACTTCACCGCGGAGGACGACGCCAACGAGGACACCGCTGTCGGCCGATCCGGATCCGACTCCGAGGAGAAGGACGGCGGCGTCTCCTAGGCTTGTCGGCAGTACTCGTTCGACACGATCGGAGCATCGCATGACTCGATTCCTCTTCCTTCTCGGCGCCGCGATCGGGTACGTCCTGGGCGCCCGCGCCGGCCGCTCCCGCTACGAGCGCATCCGGCACACCGCCGAGGACCTCTGGGAGGACCCCCGCGTGCAGAAGGGTGTCTCCGACGCTCAGCGCTTCGTCACCGAGAACGCCCCCGTCGTGCAGGAGCGGGTGACCGAGGTCGCGAAGGACGTGTCGGCGAAGGTTGCCGAGACCGCCAAGGACGTGGGTGAGCGGGTGAGCGAGACCGCGAAGGACGTGGGCGAGCGCGTCGCGGAGAGCACGAAGGACGTGTCGTCGCGACTGAGCGACACCGCCCGCGAGGTGAGCGAGCTGCTCGCCGGTCGCGCGCGATCGGTGGCGGACACCGTGAGCCACACCGCCGAGGACCTGCGGGACCGGGTCGTCGAGACGACGACGGACGCCCGCACGAAGGTGACGGAGACGGCCGAGGACCTGCGCCAGCGCAGCAGCGACGCCGGCGCGAAGGCCGTGCTCTCGGCCAGCGAGCGACGCGACGACGCCCTCGCCGAGCTCGACGACGACCTCGACGAGGATCTCGCGAAGGACGACGACGTGAACACGGACGCGGTGTTCGTCGCGGACGAGGACGGCACCGTGGTGATCGACCACGACGACCGCCCCGCCTCCTGACCCGGAACCCCTCCCGGTCCCGTCCCTCCCTGCACGTCCCGGATCCCTCCTGGGCCGTGCCCGCTCCTGGCCCGTTCCGAATTCAGGTTCAGTTGCGACACGCCGCGTTTGAGCCGGTCCCGAACGCGGCGTGTCGCAGCACAGCCTGAATCGTGAACCCTGCGGATTCGGAACCCGGCGGGGCGGAGCGCGGCGGATGCTGAACCCGGCCGACGCTGGACCCGGCGGGGCGGAGTGCGCCGCGGCTACTCGTCGCCGCTGCTGAACTCGATGTCGCCGGACGGGGCCGTGCCCGCCGCCTCCCCTGCGCTGGCGTCGCCCCGCGCTGCTGTCGGACTCGCGCCGCCCGCCGAGGCGCCACTCAAAGCCGCGTCACCCGAGGCCGCAGCGGCGGACGCCTTCTCCGCGTGCCGGGCGTTGTACTCGTCCAGCATGGCGGGAGTGATGACTGTGATCGCCGCCGTGACGGGCTCGAGGCCGGCGAGTCGGTCGGTCGCCAGCAGCTTGTCCGCCTGCTCCCGCGACATGAGCCCGGAGTCGACGACGAGCTCGCTGATGCTCGCGTTCGTCAGCAGCGCCTTCTTCGCCAGCGCGGACGCCTCGGCGTAGCCGATGTACGGCGCGAGGGCCGTCACGACACCGACCGACGTCTCCACCTGGGCGGCGAGACGCTCCGTGTTGGCCGTGATCCCGTCGATGCAGTTCACCCGGAGCGTGCGCATCGCGTGCCGCAGCCAGGACACGGACTGCAGCAGGCTGTGCCCGATCACGGGCTCGAACGCGTTCAGCTGCAACTGCCCCGCCTCCGCCGCCATGGTGACGGTGACATCGGTGCCCGCGATGGCGAAGGCCACCTGGTTCACCGCCTCCGGAATGACGGGGTTCACCTTGCCCGGCATGATGCTCGAGCCGGCCTGCCGCGGCGGCAGGTTGATCTCGCCGAGACCCGCCTGGGGTCCCGACGAGAGCAGCCGCAGGTCGTTGCAGATCTTCGACAGCTTCATCGCGGAGCGCTTGAGGGCGCCGCTCACCGTCATGAACACGCCGGCGTCGCTCGTGGCCTCGATGAGGTCGGACGCGGTGACCAGCCGGAAGCCGCTGATCTCGCCGAGGTGGCCGCGCACCGCCGCAGCGTAGTTGGGGTCGGCGGTGATGCCGGTGCCGATGGCCGTGGCACCGAGGTTGATCTCGCCGAGCAGAGGCAGGGTCTCGGAGAGCCTGGCGTGGTCCTCGCCGAGCGTCGTGCTGAAGCCGCGGAACTCCTGGCCCAGCGTCATCGGCACGGCGTCCTGCAGCTGCGTGCGACCGATCTTGAGGATCGACGCGAACTCGACGCCTTTGGCCGCGAAGCTCTGGCGCAGGAGGTCCAGCTCGACCAGCAGGGTCTGCAGCGACAGGCACAGCGCGATCTTCAGCGCCGTCGGGTAGGTGTCGTTCGTCGACTGGCTGCGGTTGACGTCGTCGAGCGGATGCAGGTGGCGGTACTCGCCCCTGCCGTGCCCGAGCAGTTCGAGGCCGCGATTGGCGATCACCTCGTTGGCGTTCATGTTGGTGCTCGTGCCCGCGCCGCCCTGGATCACCCCCACCACGAACTGGTCGTGCAGTTCGCCGGCGAGGATCTCTTCGCACACGTCGTCGATCACCTGCGCCTTCTCCCGGCTCAGAACGCCGATCTCGGCGTTGGCCCGGGCCGCCGCCTGCTTCACCATGGCGAGGCTCCGCACCAGCTCGGGGTAGACGCTGATCGGGCGCCGGGCGATCGGGAAGTTGTCGAGGGCCCGGGCGGTGTGGATGCCCCAGTACGCGTCGGCGGGCACCTCGAGACTGCCCAGCGAATCCGTCTCGGTGCGGGTGCGACCGTGGTCCGCCGCCTGCGTCGGAGAGGGGGAAGGGGGAAGGCTCACGCACGCTCCGATGCTCGAAGATCCTGCCGGTCGGCGCCTCCGACTGTACTCGCCGCAGGGCGGTCGCCCACCGGCGGGGATGCCCCCGAGAGGCCCCGGCAACCGGCCCTGCCCCGGACGGGACGGCGGGGATACCCTGAGGGCATGGAGAGAGAATTCGATCCGGACGCCAACGAGGAACGCCCCGTGCCGCTCGTCGAGGACGAGGAACTTCCCGTGGCTCCCGCAACCGTCGATCCTGACGAGCGCATCGAGGACGACCCCGACGTCGACCCCGAGGCCCCGCTGTCCGCCACCCTGCCCGACTGACCGCCCGCGCCCCGCGACGCCCACGCCGCTCGCCCCCAGCCGTGTCCCTCGCCGCCGAGGTCCTGCTTCTCGAGTGGGAGGCGTCCGCCCAGCGCCTCGACGAGCGATGTCGAGGGCTGACCGACGCCGAGTACCTCTGGTGCCCCGTGCCCGGGTGCTGGAACGTCGAGCCGGACCCGGAGGGCTCGGGACGATGGACCTACCCCTACGAGTTCGCCCCCGCCCCGACCGCTCCCCTGACGACCATCGCGTGGCGGCTCGTGCACGTCACCGCGGGGAACTGGATCTACTGGGAGCACGCCTTCGGCCCCGGCACCCGGACCTTCCCGGACCTCGACGTGCCGTCCACCGCACGGGCCGCACTGGCCGACTGGCGGTCGAGCCGCGCGCCCGTGACCCGCTGGCTGTCGGGAGCGGATGACTCCGCGCTGCTGCAGCCGCGCCCGTCGCACCTCGGAGATCCGCTGCCCGCGGTCGAGGTCGTCCGCATCCTGATCGACGAGCAGGTGCACCACGGCGCCGAGGTGGCCCTGCTGCGTGACCTGTACCTGCGCCGGGACGAGCTCCGCGGTCCGGGCGTGAAGAAGGATCAACCCGAACGATAGGACGCCGCATGGCCGTGGCGTAGCGTTGACGGACTTCTCGACCTAGCGAATGGAGCCCCGGCATGAAAAGACTCATCCTCCTCATCGGACTCGGCATCGGATACGTCCTCGGCAGCAAGGCCGGCCGCGAGCAGTACCGCAAGATCAAGACGACCGCGAGCAAGACCTGGCAGAGCCCCGCCGTGCGCAGCGCTGCGGAGAAGGTCGAGGCTTTCGTGGGTGAGAAGGCGCCGGCCCTCGGCGGCGTCGCGCACACCGTACTCGGCGGTGGCGGCAGCAGCAGCACGAGCGGCAACGGAAGCAGCACCTCGGCATCCGGCGGGTCGTACACGGCTCCCGGCGCCGGCAGCACCGACACGGGCTTCAGCGAGACCGGATCGAACACGGCCGGCTCGACCCTGGGCGACCCGGTGTCCGACGCCGACCTCAAGTTCGACACCGACCTCGGCACCGAGGGCGAGCGCCCCGCCTAGCCGATCGTCAGCGCCGCGCCATCCTCGTGACGATCGCCCCGTCCGTTCTCGGACGGGGCGATGGTCATGAGATCTGGTGAATGGTGAAGCTCGTGAGGAAACCGATGGTGGCGAGCAGGCCGGTGAGCGCCCGCGCCCTGTCGAACGCCTCCGGGATCATGGTGTCGCAGATCATGGCGAGGATGGCGCCGGCCGCGATGGCGTTGATGACGGCCGTCAGGTCCGGGCTCGCCGTGTCGAGCAGGGCGAAGCCGAGCAGCGAGGCCACCGCGCAAGCGAGGGCAATGCCCGCCCAGAGCAGCACGACGTACCGCAGGCCGCGTTTGTCGCGCTTGAGGTCGGCCGTGCTCGCGAGCCCCTCCGGGATGTTCGAGATGAAGATCGCCGCGAGGATCGGCACGCTCACCCCGCCACCGCCGACCATGCTGAGCCCCAGCACCGCGCTCTCCGGCACCCCGTCGAGCAGGGCGCCGACCGCGATGCCCGTTCCGGACCCGGACGACCCCTCGCCCGTGCGCTCGCGCTTGCGCGCGCCGATGCGATCCAGCGCGATGTTCGCCGACACGTACGCCACGGCGCCGGCCAGGAAGCCGACGACGGTGGGGGTGGTGCCGCCGGTCTCCTCCGCCTCGAGCACGAGGTCGAAGGCGAGCGCGGAGATGAGCACGCCGGAGCCGAAGGCCATGATGCCCGCGACGACGCCCCGTGGAACGTGCACGAACCACGCGATCGCCGCGCCGATCAGCAGCGCGCCCCCTGCAAGGGCTCCGGCGCCGAAGGCGCTCAGCCATTCCGTCACGCGATCCTTCTTCCCTTCGAGGCGGGCAGCGGTGAACCACCGGTGCCCGAGCCGACCGATCCGCCCCGGTCGTCCGGGGCGGCGCGAACGCGCGAGCTAGCCGATCAGGCTCTCGATGGGCCCACGGGCGAAGTACACGAGGAAGCCGGCGGCGACCACCCAGAGCAGCGGCGAGATGTGCCGCGCACGACCCGACAGGGCCCGCACGATCACCCAGGAGATGAAGCCGACGCCGATGCCGTTCGCGATCGAGTAGGTCAGCGGCATGACGATGATCGTGAGGAACACGGGCAGCGAGACCGAGAAGTCCGTCCACTGCACGTGCTGGATCTGGGACACCATCAGGGCGCCGACCACGACGAGGGCCGCGGCCGCGATTTCGAGCGGCACGACCTGGGTCAGCGGCGTGAAGAACATCGCGGCGAGGAACAGCAGGCCGGTGATGAGCGACGCGAGTCCCGTGCGGGCACCCTCGCCGATGCCGGCCGCGGAGTCGATGAAGATCGTGTTCGACGACGACGACGTGCCGCCGCCCGCCACCGCGCCGACGCCCTCGATGATGAGGCCGGAGCGCAGGCCCGGGAAGTTGCCGTTCTGGTCCGACAGGTCGGCGCCGCGGGCGAGTCCGGTCATGGTGCCCATGGCGTCGAAGAAGTTGGTGAAGACGAGGGTGAAGACGAGCATGATCGCGGCGAGGGCGCCGATCCGCTCGAACGCCCCGAAGCTGAAGGCGCCGACCAGCGACAGGTCGGGCAGCGACACGACGGCGTCCGGCAGCACGGGGGCGTTGAGGTTCCAGCCCGCGGGGTTCGTGCCCTGCGACGGCCCGACCCGGAAGATCGCCTCGGCGATGATGGCGATGACCGTGCTGACGAGGATCCCGATGAGCAGCGCACCCTTGACCCGGCGCGCCATGAGCACGCCCATGATGACCAGCGCGATCAGGAAGACCACGGTCGGCAGCGTCGCGATCGAGCCCTGGTCGCCGAGCTGCACGGGCGGCGACGCCACGCCGCTCGGACGCACGAAGCCGGCGTCGACGAGGCCGATGAACGCGATGAACAGGCCGATGCCCACGGTGATCGCCGTCTTCAGCTCCGCGGGGACGGCGTTGAAGATGAGCACCCGGAGGCCGGTGGATGCCAGGAGCACGATGATGAGGCCGTTGATGACCACGAGGCCCATGGCCTCGGGCCAGGTCACCTGGCCGACGACGCTCACGGCGAGGAACGAGTTGATGCCGAGTCCGGCGGCGATGCCGAACGGCAGGTTCGAGATCACCCCGATGAGGATCGTCATGACGCCCGCGGTGAGGGCCGTGACCGCGCTGACCGCACTCGCGGCGAGGTATCCGCCCTCGACGTCGGTCGCCGCCTGGTCGGGGCTGAAGCCGCCGATGATCAGCGGGTTGAGGATGACGATGTACGCCATCGTGACGAAGGTGACGAGACCTCCGCGCACCTCCCGGCTGAGGGTCGACCCGCGCTCCGTGTAGCGGAAGCGGCGGTCGAGGGCATCGGCAAGGGTGCGGCGCGGCCGCTCAGTCGTCGAGATGATCTGCTCCAACGGGAAGAGGGCGGAGGGGATTCGCGGGCGGAGGCGCCTGCGGCAAGCCTATTCCGGGCGTGCTCGGGTTTACGCCACCGGGGGCGGGGGCGCGAGTGCGGCGGGGATCAGCCGCCGTGCAGCGCGGGGACGATGAGGTACACCCCGTACAGCACGGCCAGCCCGCAGAGGCCGAAGCAGATCGAGCCGGCGATCGTCGCCGCCTGGGGCCGGATGCCCGTGACGGAGACCTTGCGGCCCTCCTCGTCGTACTCCGTGCCTACGGCGAGCAGGCGCACGCCGAGCGCGAAGAGCGCCGAGATGAGGCAGGCGGCCAGCAGCGAGGCGCCCGCGACGATGAGAAAAGCCATCCAGTCGATCATGCGTTCTGCTTGGCCTTCCGTGCCTTTGCCGTGGCCTTGCGCCCACGCACCGCCTTGCCGGCCTGATCGATCTCGATGGCGTTACCCGCGCCGACGCGGTGACGGCGGGACCACACGTAGATGAAGATGATGACGCCCGCGCCCAGGAACGCGTCGATGATGACGCCGGTCGGCCCGATCGAGGCGATGAGGGCCGCGACACCGCCGACGGCGGCGGCCGCCGGAAGGGTCAGCAGCCAGCCGATCATGATCTTGCCGACCATGTTCCAGCGCACGGACGAGCCGCGGCGGCCGAGGCCAGAGCCGATGACGGAGCCGGATGCCACCTGCGTCGTGGAGAGCGCGAAGCCCAGATGCGAAGACGCGAGGATCGTGGAGGCCGTCGACGACTCGGCGGCGAAGCCCTGGGCCGGCTTGACCTCGGTGAGGCCGGAGCCCATGGTGCGGATGATGCGCCAGCCGCCCATGTAGGTGCCGAAGGCGATGGCGAACGCGCACACCGCGATCACCCAGAACTGCGGGCCGGTGCCCACCGTCTGGAAGCCGCCGGAGATCAGCACGAGCGTGATGACGCCCATGGTCTTCTGCGCGTCGTTCGTGCCGTGCGCGAGCGCGACGAGGGACGACGTGAAGATCTGGCCGGTGCGGAAGCCGCCGCGCTCGTTGGGGCCGACGGAACGGCGCGTGATGGCGTAGGCGATCTTCGTGGCGGTGAAGGCCACGACGCCGGCGATCACGGGAGCGAGGAGGGCCGGGAGGATGACCTTCGACATCACGACGGCGAAGTCAATGGACTGCGTGCCGATGCCGACCAGGGCCGCGCCGATGAGCCCGCCGAACAGCGCGTGGCTGGAGCTGGACGGGAGCCCGCGCAGCCAGGTGATGAGGTTCCAGGTGATGGCGCCGATCAGGCCGGCGAAGATGACCTCGGGCGTGATCTGCACGCCGCCCTCGCCCTCGCGGATGATCCCGCCCGAGACGGTCTTGGCGACCTCGGTGCTCAGGAACGCGCCGACGAGGTTCAGGATCGCAGCGACCGTGACGGCCACCTTGGGCTTCATGGCTCCCGTGGCGATCGGGGTGGCCATGGCATTCGCCGTGTCGTGGAAGCCGTTGGTGAAATCGAACACCAGGGCCAGCAGAACGACCAGCACGACGATGAACGCGAAGTCCATTACGTGGTCTCAGACTGTGAATACATCGTGGCCGATACTAGTGCCGCGTGAACTGCCGGTGAACCTTCGGGGGCGACGGGCGGGGGCCGTGCAGACTTGAGGTGCGCGCGCGGACGGTCCGGCGGAAGGGGACGGCATGGCGGAGAACCACCGCAAGAAGGACGGCAAGAAGCAGAAGAAGAACGCCGGGAAGGGCGCGCGGCCCGAGCGGACCACGGGCAGGCAGGGCGTGTTCGCCGTTGCCGACGAGGTGCGCCCGGAGTCCGTCGAGGAGCTGCGCGCCCGGGCGCGTCGGCTGGGCCTCACCGGCTACTACCGGCTTCGCAAGGCGGACCTGCTCGAGCGCATCCAGGAGGGTGAGACGCTCACCCGCGTGTGAGTCCCGCAGGGCCGACCCCGCCGGCGACCGTGTCCGCCGTGCGGTCGCGAACGCGAGCGGGTCAGGCGGGGAGGACCACCGAGGAGTTGTCGGGCCCGAAGGAGAAGCTGGCCTCCACGTACTCGCCGGCCAGGGCCGCGGGCAGCCAGTGCTTCGCGTCGTCCCACATCGACCCGAGCGGGATCTCGTCGATGGCGAACCACTCCGGTGCCAGCTCGTCCGACTCCCGTTCGACCCCGGCCCAGCTGCGGGTCACGAACACCGACGACTGCTGACTCCAGGCGGGCCGGTGCGGGAACAGGTAGGTCAGCACGCCGCGGGCGGCCAGGTCGGCGACCTCGACGGCGAGACCCACCTCCTCGAGCACCTCCCGCGTCATAGCCTCCCGGATGCCCTCGCCGGGCTCGACCTTGCCGCCGGGCGCCACGTACTTGCCGAGGCCGAGGCCCTTCTTCTTCCGGCCGAGCAGCACCTCGTCGCGCCCATCGGCCCGACGACGGATCAGGTAGCAGACGCAGACCTGCGGCAGACTCACGGGCGGGGACTCACAGGTGCGGGACGAACCGCTGCCATGCCCTGCGACGGCCCGACCGCGGATCCGACTCGACGCGGTCGACGGTGTCGATGATGAGCGTGCTTCGCGCCTCCGGCTCGTAGGCCGGCCAGCTCTCGTCCACCGTGCCGTCGTGGGCGAAGGACAGCCAGGCGCGCCGCATCCGCTCCCCCGCCGCGACGAAGGCCCGGCGACCGCCGAGCGTCGTGATCGCCCGGCCGAACCACTCGTCCATCCGGTCGAACAGCGCGAAGAGCTCGAGCCCGTGCGTCGCGTCGTACCCCGCGAGGCGCAGCAGCCGCGGCGCGATGTCGAAGCGGTAGAAGTACACGGGGGCGAAGCGGGCGTGCCGCTCCGCAACCTTGACGCTGGGGAACCAGAAGGCGTAGTCGCCGCCGAAGTCCAGGGCGGCGCGCCGGCGCGGGAGGCCGGGGTACTGCGCCTCGATCTCCCGTCGCGCGTCCGGGTCGGTGCGCGCGAACACCGCGGCGATGCGCTTCGGCGTGGTTGCGAGGATGTCGAGTCGCTTGCGGAACAACGATCCCTCGCGGTCGTTGGTGCCGATGATGAGCGGGACGGGCGCGGCACGCCCCGCCTTGAACGCGTCGAGCGGTCGTTCGGGCAGGAAGTCCCCGTCGATGACCGGGCAGAGGCTAATCGTGCCCGGGTACTCGTCCGGCGTGCGCAGCATGATCGCGTCCGTGACCTCGACGAGCCGGGACCACGGGGAGCCGGTGAGGAGCTCGACGGCACGAGCGGTGTCGGTCTCCTCCTCCCCCGGCTTCGCGCCGTCGAGCGCGGCGACGAACTCGCCGGCCCAGTGCGCGGTGAGCTCGGCCGGGTAGACGGCGTTCGGCGGGGGGCTCTGCGCGATGGCTCGCGCGAACAGGCCGCCCGCGGCGGGAACCGCGAGCAGGGTCGTCACGGCGTTGCCGCCCGCGGACTCGCCGAAGATCGTCACGTTGTCCGGGTCGCCGCCGAAGGCGCGGATGTTGTCCCGCACCCACTCGAGCGCGGCCACCTGGTCGCGGAGCCCGAGGTTGCTCTCGATGGGCCGCTCCTGGGTGGAGTACCTGCTGAAGTCGAGGTAGCCGAGCGCCCCGATGCGGTAGTTGAAGCTGACGTAGAGCACGCCGCCCTGCCGGACGAGGGCCTCGCCCTGCTGGGGGAACTCCCGGGAGGAACCGACGCTGTAGGCGCCGCCGTGGATGAACACCATGACCGGCCGCAACTGCGCCGCGCGCACGGCCGCGGAGGCGCTCGGCGACACACCGGCCGGGGCGATCACGTTGATGGTGAGGCAGTCCTCCCCCATGGGCGTGCCCTCCGGGGCACCCAGGAAGGCGCCCTTTCGCGACTGGGGCGCGACCTTGCCGAAGGAGTCGCCGAAGCGCGCGCCCACCCAGGGCACGACGGGCTGCGGCGCGCGGAAGCGCAGGTCCCCCACCGGCGGTGCCGCATAGGGGATGCCCCGCCAGGCGTCGACGGCCCGCTCCCGGACGCCGCGCACAACCCCGCCGGTCACCTCGACATCCAGCTCCGACGGGAGGTAGCTCATGGCGAGAGAAGTCACCGTCCGATGGTAACGGCCGTTAACCGGGGAGTCGGCTGCAGGCCTCCTCCCGGACACGTGAGGGTCAGGAGGGCCCCATGTCCCGCGCGTGATCGACGGCGGCCTCGATGCCTCCGCGCCACGGCTCGCCGTGCCCGGGCAGCACGACGGACGCATCCGTCGCCGCCAGCGCGTCCAGCGTCATCAGCGCCTCGACGCTGTCGGCCGTCGCGGCGCCCGACACGATCTGCGGCCCCGTAACGCCCGTGTACGGATCGAGGGTCACGAGGGCATCCCCGCTGATCAGCGTGTCGCGGTCGGGGAAGTGCAGTGCACAGTGCCCGAAGGTGTGCCCCGGCGTGAACACGACGCGCGGGCGGCCGGGTACGTCGGCCGTCGCCCCGGGTTCCCAGGTGCGCAGTCCCGTGATCCCCTCGACGTTGAGAGCGCCGGCCACGGCCATCCGGCCGAGGATGGGGATCGAGCCCGGGTGCAGGATCGGGTAGAGGAAGCGATTGTTCTCGTGCGCGTAGCGGTACGGGTGCTCCGCGATGTACTCCTCCTTCGCGTGCGCCCACACCGGCACGCCGAGCTCGCTCTGCGCCCGCCGCGCGAAGCCCAGGTGATCGAAGTGGGCGTGCGTCAGCGCGATGGCCGTGATGTCGGCCGGGTGCCGCTCGAGCACCGCAAGTGCCCGGAGCAACAGGGGCCAGGTGGTGGGCAGCCCGGTGTCGACGAGCGTGAGGGCGTCCCCGTCCTCGACCAGATACAGGTTGACGAACGCGTGCTCCAGCCGGTGGATGCCGGGAGCCACGTTCTTCGTGAAGACCGGCTGTCCGCGCCTCGGCCGGCCCGCTCGGCCGCTCGCCGCACCCCCGGCCCGTCCGCCGTCGTTCGATGCGCTGCCCGCCGTGTCGCCGCCGTTGTCCCAAGCCATGAGCTCTGCCTTCCGCGTGTGGTGTCGAGTTGGCGTCAACGCTACGCGCGTGCTCGCCGCGGGTCGCGGGCGTGGCGTCTCCACGGAGGCCGGGTCAGGGTGACCCCTAGGCTTGAGGCATGTCGAACACGCAGGACAACGGCAAGGACGAGCGCGAGGCCGAGCAGCACGCCGCACAGGGCGAGGGCTCCACCGCGTATGCCGAGCGGATCACGGGCGAGCGCGACGAGAAGGATCCGGACGGGCTGGTCACGCTGGACCAGGTGCCCGCGGGCGAGGACCTGGGCGAGGCCGGCGACGCTCCCCTGGCCGACCTCAACCGGCCCGGGAACCTGTACGGCACCCAGGAGTAGACCGCCCTAGGCGGCGCGCCGCCGAAGGCCGGTCCTGGCAGTTTCCCCACCCGGGGCTATTGGGGCATCCGACGCTCTACCGGGGCCGCTGGCGTGGGCGTAGTGTGCCGCCATGACCAACAACGAACCGCTTAGCGGAAACCTCAATGATGATGGACACGCGAACGGCACCGCTTCATCGGCGGCCCACCCGGTAGACGCCCAGGATCTCAAGACCAGCGGCGAATCCACCGGCCAGTACGACGACGTCGACTTCACCGGCAGCGGCGGCCACCATGCTGGAGCGGACACCGCTGGAGCAGACACCGCGGGGGCGGGCACCGATGCGTTCGGCGCCGGAACTGCGGGTGTCGGCGACGGTACGACCGGACTGACCACCGGAGCGGCCGGAGTCGGCAGCACTACCGGCGCCACGCACGACGCGACCGTCGGCTCCACCGGAAGCATCGGAAGCACCGGAGGCAGCAACCTCGGCGACCTCGGCGACCCGGCGCATCCCTTCGATCAGACGAACGGGATCGTCGAGGGGCTCGAGGGCAACTCCGACGAGGCGGACACCGGCGACACCACCCTTCCCTGACCCCGATTGCACGCGAAAGCGGCGCCCGTCCTTTCGAGGGACGGGCGCCGCTTCCGTTGTTCCGGGTCGCGGTGCGGCTCGCTAGAGCTCGACGGTCTCGTTCTCGCCGCCCTCGAAGCGCTCGCCCTTGTTCTTCGCCTTCACGAAGCTCAGCGCGGTCGCGATCTTGCCGGGCGTGTCCCAGTACTCGGCGGAGTCGGCGGACACCTTCAGCAGGCGCAGGCCGGGCGACTCGGGTCCGTCCGGGAACCAAGCCTCGAGCGCGGGGTTCCACAGCTCCTTGGCCTTCGCACGGTCGTCGAGCACCTCAGCGTGGCCGGAGACCGACACCCAAGCGCCCGACGAGCTGAAGGAGACGTTCACCTTGGTGGTGGCGCCGATCTCGGCGGTCTTGTGCGAGTCCGCGTCGGTCGCGAACCACAGGTCGCCGTCGAACTCGACCTCCTGCACCGCCATGGGCCGGCTCACCAGCGAGCCGTCGGGCTCCACCGTGGTCAGCATGGCCGTGCGGATGTCCTTGATCAGTTCCCCGACCTTCTTCACCGCGTCGTCGTGAGAGATCATGTCGTCGTTGCTCATCTGGCTCCTCCTCGCTTGGTCGTTCGTGTGCGTTCCGTTCGACGCTACGCCGATGCGCCACGGCCCCCAGCGACCCCACAGCGATCCCTCAGGAGGGAGAGCCCGCGGGGCGTATCGGCCACTGTCACGACACACTCCATCCGGTCCCTGAGCTTGTCGAAGGGACGCAACACCTACGGTCCCTGAGACTGTCGAAGGGACGCAACACACACGGTCCCTGAGCTTGTCGAAGGGATGCACCGACACCCCGTCGCGACCCCTCCTCCACACCCTCCTTCTCTCACTCTCTATCCACAAATGTCCAGGTCAGAAAGGGAATGTCGGTGGTCGGTGAGACCATAGACGCATGAACAGCCCGACCCTCGCGGACTTCACGGAGGCGGTCTCGACCGCGGTACCCGTGGCGTCCCTGGTTGGCCAGAACGACGAGAACCTGCTCGCCCTCACCCGGCAGATCGAAGCGCTCGGCCGCTACGCCGACGCGCTCCGGGTGACGGCAGCGGGAGAGATCGCAGCGCGGTCCCGGACGGAGGACGGGCCTGCCGGGCTCGCCGCCCGGAAGGGCTGCCGCTCGGCGAACGAACTCCTGCAGCGCCTCACCCAGATCTCCGGCGCCACGGGCGCGTCCCGTCTCAGCCTGGCCGCACTGACGCGACCGGGCACGCCGATCTCGGGTGCTCCGATGCCGGCGAAGTTCGACCACGTTCGCGCCGCCCTCGAGACTGGCGAGCTCGGCGTCGACGCCGCGATCGCGCTGACCAAGAACCTCGCGCCGCTGCAGGATCGGGTGCACCCGGAGGCTCTTGACGCCGCCGAGAAGGAGCTCGTGGCCGCGGCGACCGGTACCTCGCCTGACAGCAGCGTCCCGGCGTCGGCGGACGAGATCCGCATCCAGGCGTCCGTCTGGCGGGCGACTCTCGACCCCGACGGGCTCGAGCCGGACGAGGAGCACGCGATGGCCAAGCGCGGCTTCCGCCTCGGCCACGAGCGCAACGGGCTCGTTCCGGTGTCCGGCGGGCTGCTACCCGAGGCGGCCGGGCGGGTGAAGCGACTGTTCGACGCCTACCTCACCCCCACCACGGCGCCGGCGTTCCTCAATGACGAGGAGCTCGCTGACAAGGATGCGGTTAGAGACCCGCGGACGAAGGACCAGCAGCGCCACGACATCCTGATCGGGGTCCTCGACGCGATGGCCCGAAGTGGCGACACCCCGACCGTCGGCGGGGCCGCGCCGACCGTGCTGGTCACCGTGCGCGCCGAGGACCTGGAGACCGGTGCAGGGTACGCGGACGGGGTCGAGTCGCCCCTGTCACCCACCACGGTGCAGCAGATGGTGTGCAGCGGAGGAACGCAGAAGGTTCTCATCGGCAGGAACGGCCGCATCCTCAAGCTCGGGTCGGCGGAGCGGTGCTTCACCGCACCGCAGCGTAGGGCCATCACCGCTCGTGACGGTGGCTGCCTCATCCCCGGCTGCTCGATCCCGGCGGGCTGGTGCGAGGTCCACCACGTGATCCCCGCCGCGGAGGGCGGGCCGACCCATCCGGACAACGGGGTTCTGCTGTGCTGGTTCCACCACCGCACGATCGACACCTCCGGTTGGGCCATCCGCATGCGCACCGGAGCACCCGAGGTGCAGGCGCCACCGTGGCTCGACCACACCCGCCGATGGCGCCCCGCGACGAAGAGCCGAACCGCCCTCGCCGCCCGAGTAAGCGGCCACCGTCCCTGAGCCCACCACGGTCCCTGAGCTTGTTGAAGGGACGCAAGGCGGTTCGGTCACGTCCCTTCGACAGGCTCAGGGACCGTGTGGGCGCGTCGGTCGAGACTGAGCGGGCGCCATCCCCTCGACAGGCTCAGGGACCGTGCGGAGCCGTCAACCGAGGCACCGCCGATCCGTCCCTTCGACAGGCTCAGGCCCCGTGCGGGGACAGCGCAGGGACTGAACCGGCGCCGCATCCGGAGGTAGTCGCCGCTGTGGGGCGGCGGGCGTAGCCTCGCTGCATGACCGACGACAGAGCACTCAACGACGGCGTGGACCAGAACGGCACCGCAGGGGTCGAAGCACACTTCTCGGAGCAGGACACCCCGCCCAGCACGGCGGCGGGCGTCGTCTCGGACGGCACCGCGACGGACAACCTCTTCGAGGGCGGACTGCCCGGCGAGGGCGGCGTGGATGACGCCGGCGAGACGGTCGCGGGCGACACCACCGTGCCCGGCGCGGACGCGTCGGCCGACGAGGGCGCAACGAGCGACGAGGCGGCCGACGACTTCGGTGACGGCGTCACGGAGATGGGTCACTCCTAGCCCTTTCCGCGGCTGCCCTGCGGACCACGGCCGCTCCACACCACGGCAACCGGTGGCCGCTCGCCGCACTCGGAGCACCTGCACAGGACCGCGCGTAGCCCCGGCAGGAGGCCCGGCGTAGCGTCGTTTCATGACTAAGGAAGATCGAAACGACGACGCGACCGGCGCAGAGTTCCTCCCCCGCTACGATCCGGCGAGCGAGACCGACACGCAGGCGAAGCAGGACACGCCGGTCGCCGAGAGCGGCGCTACCGACGATGTCGACACCGACGAGGTGAAGGTGCTGCCCGGCACCGGCGGACCCGACGACGTGGGCGAGGTCGAGGTCGACCCTTCGGAGCTCAACATGAGCGGCGACTCGATCCCGGGCCACCCCAAGCCCGGCGAGCCCGACCCGGCTGCGTCCTGACGCACCCCGCCCCACGGCCCGAACGACTCGCACGGCCCGCATGACTCGAACCGACAGCAGAACCACGGAAGGATCCCATGACTGACACAGGCGGCGTATTCACCGGCGGCGGCGACGACCAGTCCCGCGACATCGCGCGGGAGGACGCGGAGGCCAAGCAGACCGTCACGAACGATGCGGTGGCCGGCGAGACCGTGCTCCCGGGTGAGAGCGACGGCTACGACGACGGCGACGTCGACACCCTCGGCTCCGACGGCGCAACGGCCGTCGTGGGTGGCGGTGTCGGCCTGACCGGCGACGAGGGCGCGTCCGAGGATGACGGCGACCCCGACCTGCAGGACGAGGTCGACGACATGGACGACGACTCCGACGACGGCACCGCCGCGCCGGGCGACCTCGAGGCCGAGTTCCCGGACAGCGCGATCGGCGCGGACGGCACCTCCGGCGAGGGGGAGCCGATCCTCGCACCGAACGAGCTGCAGGGTCAGGACATCGACCTCGACGACGGCCAGTAGCGGTTTCCGCTCAGCGAAGCAGCCGGCGCGGGAACTCCGTTCTCAGCGCCTCCCACTGCCCTCCGCCCCTCACGGGAGCGGAGGGCAGTGTCGTTCTCCCCGCCGTCGACCGGCGACGCCCCAGCCGATCAGGGCCGCAGGAAGCCGTCCGCGACGAGATCCCGGACCCGCGGCAGCAGGTCCGCCAGAAGATCCGCGGGGTCGACCTCGAGGAGCTGCGCCACCGCCGCGATGATCGCGCCGACACTGAGGTCGCCGTCGCACGCGCCGACGAGCGCGGCGAGCCCGGTGTCCAGCCGGACGGAACGTCCGAAACCGCCGCCCTGCTTGAGCACGATGACGGTCGGATGCTCCTGGCCGGGCCAGTAGTGCCGCTCCTCCGTCACGTCGCCCGCCACGGTGAGGGATGCCGCGGCGAGCGCAGCGTCACTCCGGCCGGCAAGCCAGTCTCGGGCCGCGAGGCTGGCCGCGATGTGCTCACCGAGCCCGGACGCGTTGTGCCCCAGGGATCCGTGCACGCGCTCGAGCACGCGCATCGGCCAGGCGCCGCGTGCCGTGTTCTCCCGGGCGGCGCGCAGGGTCACGTATCCGAAGCCCACCGATTCGACCCCGCGAGCGTCGAAGTCCTCCAGCCAGGCCCCGTACAGCCGGTCGAACTCGGGGCCCGGGCGGGTGCCGCCATCGCGGATCCAGGTCTCCGCGTACTGCGCGGCGTCCTGCACCTCGCGTTCGAGGAACCATGCGTCGAGCCGAGTGCCGGTGAGCCACTCGCGGACCCGGTCGAACGCGTCGCGGTCCCGGTGGTACTCCCAGTTGCCGAGAAGCTGCGCCACCCCGCCGGGAACCAGGTGATCGGCGGCGCCGCGCACCACCTCGCGGACCAGGGCGTCGCCCACCATTCCCCCGTCGCGGTACTCGTACTCCGGCACGCCCTCGGCGCGCGGCGTGATCACGAACGGCGGATTCGAGACGATGTGATCGAAGCGCTCGCCCGCCACGGGCTCGTACAGGCTGCCGAGCCGGAACTCGATGCTCTCGACCCCGTTGAGTCGGGCGTTGAAGGCGGCGATGTCGAGGGCCCGCTCCGAGATGTCCGTCGCGACCACCCGGCGCGCGTGCCGCGCCGCGTGCAGCGCCTGGATGCCGCAGCCGGTGCCGAGGTCGAGCGCCGCGTCGACGGGCTCGCTCATCATGAGGCCGCTCAGCGTCGTCGAGGCGCCGCCGATGCCCAGCACGTGGTCCTCACGGAGGGCGCCGCCGGAGGCCAGCTCGCCCAGGTCCGAGGCGATCCACCACTCCCCCACACCGACCGTGTCCACGAATCCGTACGGGCGGAGGTCGACGGTCGCGCGCACGGACCCGCCCTCTCCCTGCGCGACGAGCCCGCCCTTCCGCGCGCCCGCCAGCCCGAGGGCGGGGAACGCCGCCGCGGCGGCCGCGGCGGGAACGGCGTCGCCGAGCAGGAACAGGGTGACGAGCGTGGCGAGCGGCTCGCCCGCGTGCGGCAGCAGCGCGCGCCGCGCCGGCACCCGCTGCGCCCGGCCGAGCGCCGCCTGGGCAGCGTCCCCGAGCAGCCGGCCGACCGCGTCGACGCCGAAGCGGGCCGCCATCAGGTCGGCGCGCAGGGCATCGGCGCACTCGAGGGACGGCGTCGGGTTCTGCTGTTCGGGTGAATTCACGCCCACTAGTCAACCCGATTCGGTGACCGGCACCGTTACCGTTGACCCATGACCTCGCCCGTGCTGCTGATGCTCAACCGCCCGTCCCGAGAAGCGGAGCCGCACGAGCCGGGTGCAGCCGCCTTCACGAGCGTGGCCCCGTCGGCAGCACAGGTGACTGTCCGCGACCTCGGCGTCACGCGGGGGGACGGCATCTTCGAGTCGATCAGCGTCGCGGGAGGACGGGCGCAGGCCCTGGAGCCGCACCTCGCCCGCTTCGCGGTGTCGGCGCGCATGCTTCAGCTGCCCGCGCCGGACCTCGACGCGTGGCGGGAGGCGATCCTCGCCGCCATCGACGAGCACGACGACGTGCCCGAGTCGTACATCAAGACCGTGCTCACGCGCGGCGTCGAGGGCGACGGGCGTCCCACCGGCTGGGTCTACATGGAGCCGAGCGCCGACTTCCGGAGGGCGCGGGCCGAGGGCATCCGCGTCATCACGCTGAACCGCGGGTACGCGACCACGGTCGAGCGCGAGCTCCCCTGGTTGCTGCAGGGCGCGAAGACCCTCTCCTACGCCGTCAACCGCTCCGCCGGGCGCGAGGCCGCCGCACGGGGCGCGGACGACGTGATCTTCGTCAGCACCGACGGCTACCTGCTCGAGGGACCCACCGCCAACGTCGTCCTCCGCTTCGGCGACCGGCTGGTAACTCCGCCCACTGACATCGGCATCCTCGCGGGAACGACTCAGGCGGGCATCTTCGCCTTCGCCGAGGGACTCGGCATGGACACCGCCTACGAGCTGGTGACGCCGGACGACCTGCGCGCGGCCGACGCCGCGTGGCTGGTCTCCAGCGTGCGGCACGCGGCCCCGGTGCGGAGCGTGGACGGCGAGGACCGGGCTCTGGACCGCGAGCTGACGGACGCGATCAACACCTTTCTGCTGTCCCGCCGCGACTGAGGCTCGGACCGCAGGGACACGACCCGACCACAGTGCGGATGCACGGGTCGCCCGTTCTGCATCGCGTACCGTTTAACGGACGCGAAACAGATGGGAGTCGCCTCGTGACACCGCGTATGCCGACCAGCCTCGAGCTGATGCGCCAGGAGGCGCGCGACGAGCTGCAGGCCGTGATCGACTACCGCTGCCGCCTGGGCGACGACCCCTGGGAGTTCATGTGGCAGCTGCCGACGGTGGACGAGCAGGTCGTGGCGACACTGCGAGCCGAGGCGATGGAGCATCCGTCGCTCGAGGAGGAGCGGGCCCGGGTGTACCACCCGACGGCGCCGGCGACGGCCGCGATGCGCTTCGAGTACCGGGTGCTGCGTCAGATCGCGCTTGACTACCCGCCGCTCTCCACCGCCGTGTGGCGCACGCTCGGCCGCATCGAGCGCGCCGCATGAGCCACGGGCGCCGCCGGCAGCAGCCGACCCGCGCCAGAATGGCGCCCGAGCCGGTCCGCGTTCGTCCCTAGTGCTCGGTCCCGCTCGGTCCCGCTCAGTCCTTGAGCGGGTCGTTGCCCCAATTCATCAGCGAGTAGCGCCACTTCGTGTTCTCGACGTCCCCGCTCGGCTGCTGGGCGCGGTGCCGGTGCACGTAGCCCACCACCTTGCGCATCCAGGCGACGTCGTCCTCGCTGAGGTCGCCCTTCTTCGTACCGAGGATCTCCACGATGCGGCGCCCCGACCTGTGGCCGGTCGACTCGCCGTCGCCGCCGGTGTCGCCGACGGACTGCGACTCCTCCGTGTCGAGCCAGTCCGACAGCTCCTTCCGCGTCATATTGACCGCGTCCTGCCAGTCGGTCCAGATGTCGTCGAGTCCCTCTGTCTCTGCCATGGTCCAACCCTGGCACCGCATGCCCCGTAGCGCATGCGGGCGTTTCGGTACAAGGGGTCGGCTTCGGTTATTTCCTCGCCTGCTCGGAAACGTATCCTGAGCCGATGGCTTCAGTGGTTCCGGGCGTCGTCGCCCGGCAGCCGCCCGGAGAGCCCGCCCGCCGGACGAGCAAGAGAGCACCTTCCCACGTGACCGAGAACTACTTCGAAGACTTCACCCCGGGATCCGGACTCCGTTCTCCCGTTCGCTCCTGGCTGCACACCGATGCGCCGGCGCTGTCGCTCAACGGGAGCTGGCGGTTCCGCCTGTCCCCGACGCCGCGCGGTCTCGACGACAGCGCCGCCGCCGTCGACTTCGACGACGCGGACTGGGACGAGCTGCCCGTGCCGTCGCACTGGGTGCTGCAGGGCGACGGGCGCTACGGCAGCCCCATCTACACGAACGTGCAGTTCCCGATCCCGATCGATCCGCCCCGCGTGCCGCACGAGAACCCGACCGGCGACCACCGCCGCCGCTTCGACCTGCCTGACGGCTGGCAGGACCTGGATCGGGTCCTGCTGCGCTTCGACGGCGTGGAGTCCGTCTACCGGGTCTGGCTGAACGGCGAGGAGGTCGGCGTCGGCGCCGGCAGCCGGCTCGTGCAGGAGTTCGACGTGACCGCGCTCGTGCGGCCCGGCGGGAACGTGCTCGTGGTGCGGGTGCACCAGTGGTCCGCGTCCACCTACGTCGAGGACCAGGACCAGTGGTGGCTGCCCGGGATCTTCCGCGACGTCACCCTGCTCGGTCGCCCGGCCGGCGGCATCGAGGACGTGTGGGCCCGCGCCGAGTTCGACCACGAGACCGGCGCCGGCCTGCTCGCCGTCGAGGTGCGCGCCGAGGAGTCGGCCTATCCCGTCACGGTCGCCGTGCCCGAGCTCGGGATCTCGACCGTCTGGAACGCGCCCGAAGAGGTGGCACCGATCCCGGTCGAGGCCGTGGAGCCCTGGAGCGCCGAGGCGCCCCGCCTGTACGACGCGACCGTGTCGTCCGCCGCTGAGACGGTCTCCCTGAGGCTCGGCTTCCGCACCGTGCGCATCGTCGGTGACATCTTCACGGTCAACGGGAGGCGCGTGGTGTTCCACGGCGTGAACCGCCACGAGACCCACCCGGAGCGCGGCCGCGTGTTCGACGAGGACCACGCCCGCGCCGACATGGCCGCGATGAAGCGCGCGAACGTCAACGCCATCCGCACGAGCCACTATCCGCCGCACCCGCGGGTGCTCGATCTCGCCGACGAGCTCGGCTTCTGGCTGATCGACGAGTGCGACCTGGAGACCCACGGCTTCGAGCACCTCGGCTGGGCCGGCAACCCGAGCGACGACCCGCGCTGGGAGGCGGCGCTGCTCGACCGCATCGAGCGAACGGTCGAGCGCGACAAGAACCACCCCGCCATCGTGATCTGGTCCCTCGGGAACGAGGCGGGCACGGGCCGCAACCTCGCCGCCATGTCGACGTGGGTGCGGCACCGCGACCCGGGTCGCCCGGTGCACTACGAGGGCGACCACGCGGGCGCGTACACCGACATCTACAGCCGCATGTACTCGAACCTGCAGGAGACCGAGTCCATCGGCTCCGATAGCATCCCGGGAGCCCTCCTCGGCGCGACGCCGGCCGAGGGCGCGCGCCTGCGCGCCATGCCGTTCCTCCTCTGCGAGTACGCCCACGCGATGGGCAACGGGCCGGGCGGGTTCAGCGAGTACGAGGCGCTCGTGGACCGCTACCCGCGCCTGCACGGCGGGTTCGTCTGGGAGTGGCGCGACCACGGCATCCTCACGATGACGGAGGACGGCACGCCGTTCTACGGTTACGGCGGGGACTTCGGCGAGGTCGTGCACGACGGCAACTTCGTGATGGACGGCCTCGTGCTGCCCGACGAGTCCCCCACCCCGGGCCTCGCCGAGTTCGCGGCCGTCGTGCAGCCCATCCGGTTCGGCGAACTGCTCGGCTCGAACGACGAGGCCGACGGCCACCTGCTGCAGATCCAGAACAGCTACCACTCGCTCGACACCTCGCACCTCGAGTTCAGCTGGGTGCTCGAGCGCAACGGCATCCCCATCGACGGCGACGGGGTCGACATGCCGGTCATCCCGCCGGGCGAGACCGTCGAGGCAACGCTCGCCGAGGCGCTCGAGCAGATCGCTCCCCCGCTTCCCGAGGAGTCGCCGCTCACCGACCGCGAGCCCGGCGAGCTCTGGATCACGGTGCGGGCGTCCCTCCTCGAGGACACCGCCTGGGCGCCCGCGGGCCACGTCGTCGCGTTCGCGCAGTACGACGTCACCCCGCAGGCGCAGCGGACCGCTGCGGCGGAGGCCGAGTACGAGTCCGGGACGCTCAGCACGACGGACCTCCTGCGCACGAACGCTGTGCCCGCGACCGGGGATGCGACGGGCGCGAGCGGAACGGTGAGCCTCGGTCCCGCGGAGTTCGACGCGATCACCGGTTCCCTCGTGCGACTCGGCGGCATGCCGATCGACGGACCCCGGCTCGAGCTCTGGCGCGCCCCGACGGACAACGACCGCGGCGCGAGCGGCGGATCCTACGAGCTAGGCGACCCCGAGCTCACGTTCGGCCGCGGCGAGCCCGGGCCGTCGTCGGAGGAGCGGTGGCGCCGCGCCGGGCTGGATCGGCTCGTGCACCGCGTCGACGGCGTCGTGGCGACGGACACGGCAGTCACGACGACCGTGTTCACGTCCGCGGCGAACAGCGCGAGCGCGATCGAGGTCGTCTACCGCTGGACCCTCGTCGGGGAGGCCCTGCGCCTTCAGGTCGACCTCGTGCCCACGACGGACTGGGCGGTCACCTGGCCGCGCACCGGCGTGCGCTTCGCCCTGCCCCCGGAGCTCACCCACGCGGACTGGTTCGGCACGGGGCCGCTCGAGTCGTACCCGGACAGCTCGCGCGCCGCCCGGGTAGGCCGGTTCGGCAGCGCGATCGACGACCTCGGCGTGAACTACTCGATGCCGCAGGAGAACGGGCACCGCAGCGCCCTGCGCGAGCTCGTGCTGGAGGACCGGCACGGGCCGCGCCTCTGCGTGACCACGGAGGCGGACGCCCAGGGCCACCGCGCCGGGTTCACGGTCACGCGGCACACGGCCCATGAGCTGGACGTGGCACGGCACCCGCACGAGCTGCCCCCGAGCGAGCACGTGTACCTGTACCTCGACGAGCGCCAGCACGGTCTCGGCTCCCGGGCCTGCGGCATCGACGTGCTGCCGAAGCACGCCAACTGGCCGTCAGCCCGCTCGTTCGCGATCACTCTCGAAGCACTACTGGGGTCTCGATAGCGCCGACCCTCGGCACGCGAACCGGACAGGATCGTCATCCAGCCCGCTCCTTCGCGATCACTCTCGAAGCACTACAGGGGTCTCGATAGCACTCACGGGCCGCCGGTCGAGCCCGCCGTACCGGGTGGGCTCGACCGGCGTATAGCCTGGTCCGATGAATGGACACACGGTCGTGACCGGCGAGCGCAACTGGGCAGGCAACTACACGTATCGGGCCGCGGAGATCCACCGCCCCTCCAGCATCGACGAGCTGCGGGAGATCGTGTCGACGGCCCCGCGGGTGCGCGTGCTCGGCTCGCGGCACTCGTTCAGCGACGTTGCGGACTCCGAGCAGCTCGTGCACATCGGCGGGCTCCCCCGGCGCTTCGAGGTCGACCGCGACGCAGGCACCGTGACCTTCTCCGGCGGCATGACCTACGGCGAGCTCGCCCCGCTCCTCGAGGCCGAGGGTCTCGCCCTGCACAACCTCGCCTCCCTTCCGCACATCTCGGTTGCGGGCGCCGTCGCCACCGGCACGCACGGATCCGGCAACCGCAACGGCAACCTCGCCACCGCCGTGGCCGGCCTGGAGATCCTCACCTCGAACGGCGACCTGCTCCGCGCGGTCCGCACCGACCCCGACTTCGCCGGCATGGTCGTCAACGTCGGCGCCCTCGGCGCCGTGACGAGCCTCACGCTCGACGTCGAGCCCGCGTACAGCGTGCGCCAGCGGGTCTTCGAGCACCTGCCATGGGACGCGGTGTACAGCGACTTCGACGCCATCACCGGCGCCGCCTACAGCACGAGCCTGTTCACGCGGTTCAGCGACACCGTCGAGATGGTGTGGCTCAAGTCCCGGGTGACGGACGAGGCCGAGGACGTGCGCACCGAGTTCTACGGCGCCACCCCCGCCCCGGCCGACCGCCACCCGATCCCCGAGCTGTCCGCCGAGCGCTGCACGCCGCAGCTCGGCGTCCCCGGACCGTGGTGGGAGCGCCTTCCGCACTTCGTGATGGGCTTCACGCCGAGCAACGGCGATGAGATCCAGTCGGAGTTCCTCGTGCCGCGCGAGCACGCCGTGGACGCCATCCGCGCCGTCCAGAAACTGCGCGACCAGATCGTGCCGCTGCTGCAGATCTGCGAGATCCGCACCATGGCCGCGGACGAGCTCTGGCTCAGCCCGCAGTACGGCACCGACACCATCGGTCTGCACTTCACCTGGCGCCAGGAGCAGGAGGCCGTCGATCGCATCGCCGCCGTGATCGAGGATGCGCTCCGCCCCTTCAAGGCCCGCCCGCACTGGGGCAAAGTCTTCGCCGCCGGCGCCGCGGACATCGCGCCGCTGTACCCGAAGCTCCCGCAGTTCCTGAACCTCGTGGAGAGCCTCGACCCCCGCGGGGCCTTCCGCAACCCGTGGCTCGAGCGCACCATCCTCGGCGCCTGACCCGCCCCGTCCGCCGGCCCGGCTTCCCGCATCCGTGCGGGTGCAGCCGGGCCGCCGCGCCCCGATTCGCGTAGGGTCGGGACCATGAGTGCAGTTCCCGAATTCCTCCCCGGTTGGATCGCCACGCAACGCTGGTACGGAGGCAAGGGAAGAACCCCCACGCTCGAACGACGCGGTCACTGGTCCTTCCGCGACGAGGGCTGGTTCGCCCGCATCGAGACGCACCTGCTGCTGGACAGCTCCGGTGACGAGCCCGCTCTCTACCAGGTGCCGCTCACGTTCCGCGACGCGCCGCTCGAGGGCCACGAGGCCGACCTCATCGGCGAGGTGACCGAGGACGACGGCACGCATCTCTACGTCTACGACGGCCCGAAGGACCCCGCGTACGCGTGGGCGCTGCTGCGCCTCATCCTGGACGAGGCCGAGGCGCAGGTCAGCGAGGAGTCCGAGGGCTCCTCCGCCCGCGGCCACCGCCAGCCGGGCGTCGACGTCGTGACCGTGGTCGGCTCGCGCGTGCTGAGCGGGGAGCAGTCGAACACCTCGATCATCTACGACATGGTCGGCGCGGACGGCAACGCCGTGAACCCCATGATCTGCAAGGTGTTCCGCGCCATCCACCACGGCGAGAACCCGGACGTCGTGCTGCAGTCCGCCCTCGCCGGCGCGGGATCACCGAACGTGCCGCTGTCCGTCGGCTACGTCGAGGGCAGCTGGGCGGACCCGGGCCGGACCGAGAGCATGGCCACCGGGCACCTCGCCTTCGCGCAGGAGTTCCTGCCGGGCGTCCAGGACGCCTGGCGCGTCGCACTGCAGGCTGCCGAGTCCGGCCAGGACTTCGCGGACCGGGCCCGCACACTCGGCGCCGCGACCGCGTCCGTGCACGAGACGCTCGCCTCCGCGCTGCCCACGGTCGAGGCGACTCCCGAGGTCGTCGGCGGCATCATGTCGAGCCTGCGGTCGCGCCTTGCCACCGCACTGCGCGAGGTGCCGCAGCTCGAGGAGCACCGCTCGGCCATCGAGCGCGTGTACGCCGCCGCCGAGGCGGTCGAGTGGCCTCGGCTGCAGCGCATCCACGGGGACTACCACCTGGGTCAGGTGCTCGCGGTCCCGGACCGCGGCTGGGTGCTGCTCGACTTCGAGGGCGAGCCCCTGCGGCCCATGACCGAGCGATCGGAGCCGGACATCGCCCTGCGCGACGTCGCGGGGATGCTGCGCTCGTTCGACTACGTCGCCGGCTCGCTCACGCTGAGCGGTGCGGCGGACGCCGAGGCCGCCACGGCCTGGGCGCACTCCGCCCGCCGCGCGTTCCTCGACGGCTACATCGAGGAGTCCGGCCGCGACGTGCGGGCCAACCGTGCGCTGCTCGACGCGCTGGAGATCGACAAGGCCGTGTACGAGGCGATCTACGAGATCCGTAACCGGCCGGACTGGCTCGAGATCCCCACCCGGGCCGTGCGGCGCCTCGCGATGCGCTCCGTCCCGCAGACCTGACGCCACCGGCCGGGGCACCGGCGAATTACCGAGAGCGGGAATCAGCCCGCTGTCCGGGCTGTTGAGGAGGACATGGACTACGTACCCTCCGCCGGATCGATCACCATGTTCTCCACCTCCTGGTGCGGCTACTGCCGTCGACTGAAGACGCAGCTGGACCGCGCCGGCGTCGCCTACACCGAGGTGAACATCGAGGAGGTGCCCGGCACCGCCGAGCTCGTCGAGAAGGTCAACGGCGGCAACCAGACCGTGCCGACGGTCATCTTCCCGGACGGCAGCACCGCGACGAACCCGTCGCTCGCCGAGGTCACGGCCCGCCTGTAGGGCTCGATATCTGTTCAACTCCCACCGCGCGGCTCCGAGCCTCACGGTCCCTGAGCTTGTCGAAGGGACGCTCCCCTCGCAGGTGACGTCCCTTCGACAGGCTCAGGGACCGGAGGTTCACCACTCCGCGGCGGCGCGGGCGGCCTCGAAGGTCGCCGTGAGGAACTGCTGCACGACGGCATCCGGATCGTCGGCGAGACGCACCGTCTCGTAGGGCAGCAGGTACTCGCCGAGTTGCTCGTCGTAGAACGCTCCCGCCGGCACAGCGGCCTCGCGGTAGCCCGGCTTCTCCGGGTACATGTACGAGTAGTAGGCGCCCTCGGCGCCGCCGCCCGGCCAGAAGCCCGCGCTGCTGAGCTCCGCCGAGTAGCTCTCCACCATGACGGAGTCGGGACAGTTGGGCACGCCGCCCGGGTGCTCGGGTGCCGGACGCCCGGAGAACCGGGTGACGGCGAGATCCATGGCGCCCCAGAAGAAGTGCACGGGGCTCGACTTGCCGCCGAAGCCGCCGCGGAAGGTCTGCAGCGCGTGGTTCGCGTCGACGAGCTGACGCCAGAAGGCCGACGCGTGCTCGGGCATGTAGGTCGAGTGCAGGCGGTCCTCGGCGAACGGGACGGCGGGGTCGACCTCGTTCGGCGCGGCATGGATGCGCGTGTCGATGTCAAGCGACGCGCAGATCGACCGCACCCGCTCGAAGAAGTCGGAGACGGTCATCGACTCGAGCGGCAGGGACGCCGCGCGTCCGTCGTCGCGGCGCACCACGAGTTCGTGGGCCACGAAGTCGAACTCGATGTCGAAGGCGCCGACGGCGTCCGACACATGGCCCGTGCTCAGTCCCCGCGGGGTGACCACGAGGGTGACGTGCCAGTAGTGGTTCAGCGGCGTCGCGTTGATCATGCGGATCTTGCCGACGATCTGCAGCCACATGTGCAGGGTCTGCCTGGTCTCCGCCCAGTCCGCCACGCGGAGCACCGGCCGAGGCCGCACCCCACCGGTCCGCTGCATGTCGTCCGTTCGAGTCACCTCGGCCAGTC
Source organism: Planctomonas deserti (assembly GCF_003067705.1). Lineage (GTDB taxonomy): Bacteria > Actinomycetota > Actinomycetes > Actinomycetales > Microbacteriaceae > Planctomonas > Planctomonas deserti. The sequence goes on along the minus strand of NZ_QANL01000003.1, from coordinate 117,596 downwards.
TGTCCATGGGTCGAGAGTAGTGGAGGCCGGGACCGGGACCGCGGCGGCCCCGGTCGTCCGAAGCCCGGGCTAGGCGCCCAGCGACTCCCGCAGCAGGGCGATGAGCGCCTGCAGCTGCACCGAGCCCGCCTCCACCTGCTCGACGTCCTCGCCGTCAAGGGCCCGGGACGCGAGTCCGGCCTTGCTGTCGATGAGCTCGGCGATCTTGGCGTCGATGGTCTGCGACGCGATGATGCGCCACGCCGTCACCGGCTCATCCTGACCGATGCGGTGCACGCGGTCGATCGCCTGCGTCTGCTCCGCGCTCGTCCAGGACAGCTCCGCGAGCACGACGTTCGACGCGGCCTGCAGGTTGAGCCCCACTCCGGCGGCGGTGAGCGACGCGACCGCCACCGACACCTCGGGGTCGTTGTTGAAGGCGTCGATCTGCTGCTGACGCAGCGCGGGCGACTGGTCGCCGCGGATGGAGATGCTCTTGATCCCCCGCTTCGCGAACGTCTCCTCCGCCTGGTCCATCACGTCGATGTGCTTCGCGAAGAACACGACCTTGCCGACCGAGCGCACCAGCTGCGCCGCGTAGTCGGCAGCCAGCCCGGCCTTCGCCTGGCCGATCTTGCGCACCATGGTGAACACGTTCTCGCCGGTCTTGGCGGCCTTCGACTCCTCGAGCTCGCCCTGCGCCACCATGCGGAGCATCGAGTCGAGCTCGCCTGCCGGACCGGCGAGCACGTCGGCCACGGTCGTGTTGCGGGAGGAGGCGAGGGCGCGGAAGCGGCGCACCAGCCGCTGCCCGAGCTCGGCCTCGGCCTGACGGATGGAGCGGCCGAGGTCCTCGTCGAGCTCGACCGGCAGGTCGGCGATCCGCTTCGCGGGCAGGTCGGCGGCGACGTCGATCTTGCGCCGGCGCACGATCCCCATGTCGATGACGGCGGCCCGCGCCTCGGCGAAGAAGCCGAAGTCCGCCGGGGTGAGCCCGTTGTCCTCGAGGTGGGCCATGAGCTCGCCCGTCGGCTTGCTCTCGTCGATCCAGCCGAGGAAGCGCCAGATGGCGCGGAAGTCGTCCACGTCGTTGATGAGGGGCGTGCCGGTGAGGGCCATCATCAGCGGGTTCGTCGCCCGCTCGCGGATCTTCTGCGCCAGCGCGAGCACGTGCTGCGAGCGCTGGGAGTGCAGGTTCTTGATGAAGTGGGCCTCGTCGACGACCATGCCCTTGAAGCCGAGGGTGCCGAGCCAGCCGATGTGCCGGTCGAGCACGTCGTAGTTGACGATGACGACATCGGCGAAGGCGTCGAGCGTGTTGCCGTCGCCGTGGATCACGGTCGCGCGGCGTCCCGGCGTCCAGCGCTGCACCTCGCGCGCCCAGTTCATCTTGACGACGTTGGGCACAACCACGAGCAGCGGGTACGCGCCGGCGACCGATGCCGCGAGGATCGACTGGGCGGTCTTGCCGAGGCCGGGCTCGTCCGCGAGCAGGAACGTGCGGTGGCCGAGGCGGACGCTCTCGAGGAAGCGGGCCTGGTGCCGCATCAGCTCGAGGCCCTCGGGCGAGAGCCGGTCGATGCGCGGCGACTCCGGAAGGTCCATGCTGGCGATCTGGCCGCCGGCGCCGTACTCGAAGGACTTGAAAAGCGGCCCGAGGAGTTCCCAGTTCGCCAGGCGGCGCGGGGTCGGCGCCGGGGCGAGCCGGTCGAGGTCGGGTGCGAGGAAGGGGTTCGCCAGGGCGCGGGCCTTCACCGACGGCGGCACGACCTGCTTCTGCGCGAGCTCGAGGTCGATCTCCGGCTCCTTCACCGGCAGCGCGTCCTCGGTGACGATCTCGATGCCGCCCTCGAACAGCATCTGCTTGCGCAGGCTACGCGCGGCGTCCGACACCACGGCGTCCGGGTCGAGGAGCGTGAGCACGGACGTGTCCCGCGCCGCCGTCTTGGCGAGGATCGAGGCGATGCCGTCAAGCCGCTTCAGCACCTCGGCGCGCTCGGCGTCGGTCAGGTCCGGGTCGGTCTTCGCGTGCGCGCGCTCCTCGCGCATGAGCAGCGCGATGACCTGGAACTTGGTGCGGTTCGCGGGCTTGAGCTTGCCGCGCTGGGCGGCGGTCTCCACCTCGCGCACGGCGCGGGCGAGCACGGGGATGAGCCCGTCGTTGTCGACGCTGCGGAAACGGGCGGAACGACGCTGGCCGGTTCGAGCCATGCTTCTCCTTGAGATTCAAAACCATCCCCGCCGCTCGACGGGGAATGGGCTGCGGCCGTCCTCGGCCGCGTGCGCGGAGATCGCATCCTGACGGACCGAATGCCTCCGTACGGCGGGCACCGTCTCTCGAGCAACCTGAACGATCCGGGTCGAGATGGTGATGAGGCGCCCCACCGTGCGCACAGACAGTTTACGCTACCCGGGCGGCCGCGGCGGCGCCGGTTCGCTGCGAGCGCCGCGTGTCGCCGCACCGGATATCGATCCGCGTACCGGCCTAGGCTGGGGGGATGAGCAGCGAGACGGTGGCTCCGCCGAGCCCAGCACCCCAGGGCCGGTACGTCGAGCAGGGCGAGTTCACCCGGGACACCAACTACATCGAGGACCGGATCACCCGGGACGCGAGGGACGGCTGGCCCGTCGAGCCCGGCCGCTACCGCCTCGTCGCCGCGCGGGCGTGCCCCTGGGCGAACCGCACGGTCATCGTCCGCAGGCTCCTCGGGCTCGAGTCCGTCATCTCGCTCGCCCTGCCGGGCCCGACCCACGACGAGCGCAGCTGGACCTTCGACCTCGACCCGGGCGCCGTCGACCCGGTCCTCGGCATCGAGCGGCTGCAGGAGGCGTACTTCCGCCGCTTCCCCGAGTACCCGCGGGGCATTACGGTGCCCGCCATCGTCGACGTGCCGAGCGGGATGGTCGTCACGAACAACTACCCCCAGATCACGCTCGACTTCTCCACCGAGTGGACCGAGTACCACCGCGAGGGCGCGCCCGACCTGTACCCCGAGGCGCTACGCGCCGAGATCGACGAGGTCGCGCAGCGCGTGTTCACCGAGGTGAACAACGGGGTCTACCGCTGCGGCTTCGCCGGCAGCCAGGACGCCTACGAGGCGGCGTACGACCGCCTCTTCGCCGCGCTCGACTGGCTGAGCGAGCGGCTGGAGCGGCAGCGCTTCCTCGTCGGCGACACGATCACCGAGGCGGACGTGCGGCTGTTCACCACCCTCGCTCGCTTCGACGCCGTGTACCACGGGCACTTCAAGGCGAATCGCAGCAAGCTCAGCGAGATGCCCGTGCTCTGGGCGTACGCGCGAGACCTCTTCCAGACGCCGGGGTTCGGCGACACCATCGACTTCGTGCAGATCAAGCAGCACTACTACGCGACGCACCGGGACATCAACCCGACCGGCGTCGTGCCCGTCGGCCCGGACACCTCCGGCTGGCTCGACCCGCACGGGCGCGAGGAGCTGGGCGGCCGGCCCTTCGGGGACGGCACTCCCCCGCCCCCGCCGCCCGCGGACGAGACGGTGCCTCCGGAGCACGGCGCCGGCGGATCCGGCCGGTCCTAGCCCTCAGACAACCGCCCCACCCGAACGCAGAGCACGTCGAAAGGAGCGCCGATGGCGCGCATCCCGATCAAGGTCCGGCTGTTGAGTGCGCTCGGGGCGCTGTCCCCCGGCTTCCTCGCGGGCTTCCGCGGGGGCATCGCCCGCGACGTCGACGTGGACGAGCGGTCTTTCCCGCAGCCCGGCGGCGCCGTGCGCATGCGGGTCTACACGCCGAAGGAGTACCAGCCCGGGCGCCCGCTCGTCGTGGTGTTCCCGGCGGACGGCGCCTCGGCATCGCCCTGGCTGCCGAGCCGCATCGCCGCCCGCCTGAACGCCGCCGTCGTGCACGTGCTCGAGCCCCTGTCGCCGTCCCTCCCGCCCGAGCAGCGGCTTGCCACCGCGGCGGCGGCCATCACCTGGAGCAAGGGCCACGCCGCGGGCTGGGGCGCCGCGGGCGATCACCTCGGCGTGATCGGCGACGGGCCCGGCGCCGACCTCCTGAACGCGCTGATGCCGCGCAATGTGGCCGAACGCGGGCCGTTCGTCATGCGCCAGGTGCTCGTCTCCCCGACCGACGACGTCGCTCCCCTCGACGACGCGAGCGGATTCCCCGGCACTCTCGTGCTGGTGAGCGAGCACGACCAGGCGCTCGACGCGACGACCGGCCGGGTGGACGCCCTGAAGCGTGCGGGCGTGCCGGCCCGCATCGTCGAGTACCCGGGTGCCGCGAACGGCTGGTTCCGCTACCCGGGCCTTCAGCCTGCGATCAGCGAGCGCGCCCTGGACGACACCGTGCAGTTCCTCCGGCGCGGGCTGCGCGAGGAGGACGCGTTCACCGTGATCCCCGCCTGGGACCTGCACTAGCCCGGGCGTCCTCCGCGGGTACCCGGATGAGGATGCCGGCGACCACCATCACGAGGGCCGCGGCGAACTGGAGAGCCTGCCAGGGCTGATCGTCGACCGGGATCACCACCACGGGGTTCCACAGGACGGCGATCGCCGCCAGGAACGGCAGGGCCCACCACGCGCGCCCACGCACCGCGAAGACGCACATGATGAGCGCCAGGATGGCGACGATGAAGCGCACCGGGACGAACCACGACGTGTCGATCAGCGCGAGCCCGGCCACGAGCACGATCGCCCCGAGCAGCCCGGGGGCGAGCGCGGGTCGCAGGAAGTCGGCGGCGGACGCGGGAGCGGGACGGTTCGGCACCGTCCCAGTCTCCCATCAGCCGCGCGGCGCCAGGTCCGAGGTCGCGGGCCCTTCGAGCAGGGTGCCGTCGGCCGAGTAGCGTGAGCCGTGCAGCGGGCAGTCCCAGGAGCGCTCGGCGTCGTTCCACGTCACGATGCCACCGAGGTGCGAGCACACCGCGGAGACCGTCCTGGTGATCCCGCCGACCGTGCACACCGCGACGGGCTTGCCGCCGTCGCTTCCCACGACGCCCTCACCCTCCGCGGGCGGCGCGTCGGGCAGGCTGCCGAGCTCCGCGGCCACCCAGCCGCGCGTGGCCTCCGCGCCGACCTTGAGGTTCGCGATGGCGCCCTCGACGAGGGACTGCGGGCGGGTGATCCGGTGCCCCAGCTGGTCGGCCCAGGGCAGGTTGCCGCCCAGGATCTCCGCTGACAGGCGGATCGCGGCGGCGACGGCGTTCGTCATCCCCCACTTGCTGTAGCCGGTCGCGACGAAGGCGCGGCCGTGGGCGCGGGGCAGCCAGCCGACGAACGGGATCTCGTTGTGGGACTCGTAGTCCTGCGCGCTCCAGACGTGCGTGCGCTCCGCGCCCGGGAAGTGCGTCGTCGTCCAGGCCTCGAGGTCGTCGACCTGGGACTGCGGGGACGCGTGCCTGCCCACCTCGTGACCGTTGCCGCCGACGACGAGCAGCTCGCCGGATCCGGCGGGGTCGGGCGTGGTGCGCAGGGAGCGGGTCGGCTCGTCGGCGGTCACGTACATGCCGGAGGGGATCGCGCCCGGCACCCGGTAGGCGAGGGCGTACGACCGCTGCGGGGTGAGCTTCGCGAAGTACAGCCCGCGATCGAGGATGGGGATGCCGGTCGCCAGGATCACGTGCTCGGCGAACACGTCGCCCTTCGTGGTCTTCACGCGGGCGGGCTTGCGGGCGTCGACGCCCTGCACCCGCACGCCCTCGTAGAGGAGCCCGCCCCGGGCGGTGAAGTCCCGCGTCAGAGCCTCGAGCACGTCCATGGGGTCGAACTGCCCCTGATCGGCGAGCCGGACGGCGCCGTGCGACTCGAAGGGCAGGCCCGCGTCGTCCTCGAACGTGACCTCAAGGCCGAGCGATCGCGCGGCCTCGTACTCCCGCCGGACCGCCTCCCGCCCGTCGCGCGTGCCCGCATACGTGTAGGCGTCGCGGCGCTGCACGGGCACGCCGTGGTCGACGCAGTAGCGCAGCAGCCAGTCCCGGCCCTCCCGGTTGCCCTCGACATAGGCGGAGGCGGTCGCGGTGGACGCGGAGGCGAGGATGCTGGAGAGCCGGGTCCCCTGGAGCAGCGAGAGCTTCGCGGTGGTGTTGCCCGTGGTCACCGCTCCGATGGATCGGGCCTCCAGCAGGGCCACCCGCCGGCCGGCCCGCACGAGCAGCAGGGCCGTCGTGAGACCGGTGAGGCCCGCGCCGACGACGATGTCGTCGTAGGTCGCACCCGCCTCGAAGGGCGGCTGTTCCGCGAGCGTGATCGGCGGCCGGTCAAGCCAGAGCGACTTCATGGACATCGGTGTGCCTCCCTTCGGCCACCCTACGCCCGCCGGTCCCGCCGACCCTGTCGGAGGGCACGAATCGGCGGTCGCGCCGGCGAGCGTGGGTAGGGTCGCTTCATGGAACGGGATCGATGTCGGGGAGCCGCACCGGTGCACGGCGGGCGGGCCGCACGGTGAGCGGAGCGTCGGTTTCGGCCGTGCGGGAGGTCTTCGCCGCCGGCCCCATCGTGCTGGACGGGGGCCTCGGCACCCTGCTCGAGCAGCGCGGCAACGACCTGCGTTCGGACCTGTGGTCGGCCCGCCTGCTCGCGGAGCGTCCCGAGGAGGTCGTGGCCGCGCACGCCGAGTTCTTCGCCGCCGGGGCGCAGGTGGCCATCTCGTGCAGCTACCAGGCGTCGTTCGAGGGCTTCGAGCGTGAGGGGATCGATGCTCGGGAGACGGAACGGCTGCTGCGGCGGAGCGTTGAGCTCGCCCGAGAGGCGGCGGATGCGGCGGACGCTGCAGATGCTTCGGGGCCGTCCGGAGCCGCGCGCGTCCCGAACCCAACCGGACGGCGGCTGGTCGCGGCGTCCGTCGGTCCGTACGGGGCCATGCTCGCCGACGGCTCCGAGTATCGCGGCGACTACGGGCTCTCGGTGCGCGAGCTGCGGATGTGGCACCGCCGCCGCATGCAGGTGCTCGCCGACAGCGGGGCGGACCTGCTCGCCATCGAGACCATCCCCAGCGTCGCGGAGACGGAGGCCGTCGTCGCGGAGGCGGATCGCCTGGGCGTCCCCGCCTGGGTCGCCGTCACGGCGGCGTCCGGTCGGCTCCGATCCGGGGAGCCGCTGGAGGAGGCGTTCGCCATCGCCGCGTCCGCGCCCACCATCGTCGCGGCGGGCATCAACTGCAGCGCCCCGGCCGAGGTCATCCCGGCGCTCGAGGCGGCCGAGCGGGCCGGCGTATCTCGGAGGATCGCCTACCCGAACAGCGGTGAGACCTGGGACGCCGGCGCACGCCGCTGGTCGGGCGAGCCGCGCTACGGCGACGCCCTGCTCGACGCGTGGCTGGCTGCCGGAGTCGGCGCGGTCGGCGGATGCTGCCGGGTCATGCCGGCCCACATCGCGCACATCGCCGAGGGCATCGCGCAGCACCCGACGACGGCCTGAGGACATCCGGCGACCGGCTGCGTGCACACACGACGCCGCGACGCCGCGACGTCGCGGCGAGCGCGACGCCGGACGACGCAGCTAGGGGCGATCCGGGTTCGACGTGACGACGGACTCCGACTGGCGCCTGCGCTCGATCATCGGATCCACGCCCTGCTGCGACTCGCCGTCGAACTCACCCGCCCGTCCGGCGCCGCCGCGGCCGTCGGAGTGCCCCTGGCCGCCGTCCTTCCGGAGCAGCACCGGACGAAGCGCCTCGACCCAGGCCTGGTAACCGGCCTCGTTGAGGTGCAGCCCGTCGTCGCTGTACTTCGGCGAGAGCGACCCGTCGGGCTCCGCCAGCACCGGCCACAGGTCCAGCCATTCCGCCCGCGCCGTCGCGACCGCAGCGAACTGACGGATGTGGACGTTGATCTCGTGGACGCCGCGCGCGAAGTCCTTCGTCCGCGGCATCACCGACTGCAGGATGATGCGCGCCTCGGGCAGGTGCTTGCGCAGCTCCACCAGGATCGTCTCGATGTTGCGGCCGATGTACTCCGTGCTCCGCCGCCGCCGGCCGATGTCGTTCGTGCCCACGAGCACCACGACGGTGCCCGGGTCGGCGTCGATCACGTCCTGCAGCCGGGCCACCACGTCGTCCGTGGTCTCCCCGGCGATGCCCAGGTTCACCGTCTCGAGCTCCGGGAACCACTCGGTCCAGCGGCCCGCCTCGGTGATGCTGTCGCCTAGAAATACCGTGGGCTTCATTGCCCGCTCCCCGTCTGTCGTCGCCGCGTCCGCCGTCTGCGCGGCGACCGTGCCGTCCGTCGTGTCCTCGTCAGTCATAGCCTGCCTTCCCACGTTGCCTTCATTCTCCGCTGAATGAGCGGCAAGCGCGAGCGCCCCGGCCCGGACGCGGGACCTGGACCCGGGCCTGGACCGCCGAAACGACGGCGGCGTAAGGTGCCGGTGCGGACGGGATTTCCGTGCCGCACCCCTCGACCGGAGGAGGACCATGCGGGGCACGCCCTACGCGGACCGGGGAGAGGCCGGCCGCGAGCTCGCCGCCCGGCTCCACCGCTACCGTGACGTTTCCGGGCTGATCGTGCTCGGCCTGCCCCGCGGCGGCGTCCCGGTCGCCGCCGAGGTCGCCGCGGTGCTGGACGCCCCGCTCGACGTGCTCGTGGCGCGCAAGCTCGGCCTGCCCTCGCAGTCGGAGGTGGCGATGGGCGCGATCGCGGCCGTGGCCGGCGAGATCGTCACGGTCACGAATCCGCATGTGCTCCGCACGCTCACGGACGCATCCTCGAGGTCTTCCGGCGCCTTCGCCCGCGTGGAGGAGCGCGAGCGCGTGGAGCTCGCCCGGCGGCAGCGGGAGTACCGGGGCGACCGGCCGCCGCTCCGGCTCGAGGGCGCGACGGTGATGCTGGTCGACGACGGCCTCGCGACGGGCGCGACGATGCGGGCCGCGATCACCGCCGTCCGCGCGGTGAACCCGGCCTGGGTGGTCGCCGCGGTGCCGGTCGGGGCGCGGGACAGCTGCCGCGAGATCGAGGCGATGGCGGACGACCTCGAGTGCGCCTGGGTGCCGGAGCCCTTCTGGGCGGTCGGGCAGGCCTACGTGCGGTTCGACCAGACGACGGACGCCGAGGTGAAGGCCCTCCTGCGCGGCGCGTGAGCCGCGGCCGCTATGGGCGTGGCTCACACGCCGAGCTGTGCCGGATTCGTCGGTCGGAACCGCTGAGTACCGGCTAGCCGCATGCCGCGCGGTGCCAGTGTGAGCGGAGGTGTACCGGCGGGCGGAAGGGTGGCGCGACATGGATCCGTGGCGATCGGCGTCGAGAACGGGGCGCGTGGCGGCCGGGGTCGCGGCCCTCCTGATGCTGACCGGCATGGCCGGCGAACCGCAGCCGTCTGGCGAGCCCGCCGAGCACGGCGCGGCGACGGTGGCCGGCATCAGCGAGGAGGCGCCCGACGCCACCGGGGACGAGGTGACGGCACCGCTGCCCACGCCGTCTCCCACCTCGGCGCCCGCGTTCACCCCGGAGCCCACGCCCACTCCCGCTCCCGCTCCCGCTCCCGCTCCCGCTCCCGCTCCCGAGCAGGAGCCAATCTCCGTTCCCATCCCTGCGCCTGCTCCCGCCCCTGCGCCCACTCCGACTTCCGGCCCCGTGGTGTCCCCTCCCTCCGAAGGTGGGAAGGACCTCACGTCTCACCAGTTGTCGTCGGTGTCCGGCACGGCCCGTGCGGGGCACGACAGCTGGCTCAGGCCCTACTCGGTGCGAGCAGTGGACATCGCATCGGGTGCCGTTCACGCTGCGGACGAGGCCCTCACGGGCACCGACGCGTACTCGATCCGTGATCTGCCACCCGGCGACTACCTCATCGAGTTCCGAGGACTGTACGGCTCGATCTATCTCGGCGGCGTCTCCGACCCGGAGGCGGCAACAGCCGTGACAGTCCGTCCCGGACCTGCCCAGCATGTGACCGATGTCGATGTGCTCCTGGGTGCCCCTCCGACCATCGTCGGAGTCATCCCGGGGAGCGGTGGCGCCACTGTTCGATGGAAGTACTGCGACACGAGTGAGGTCGAAGAATCGGACGAGTTTCCGGAGATCGTGGTCAAGGGCTATGACTTCTCCGTCGAAGTGCCCATGAATCGCCCACTCCAGATCGTCACTCTGGGCGACAGCCCGCCGTACAGGCCGCACGGAACGTGCGTAACGCTGCAGACCGGTGAATCGCACTCGATACGAGAGGTACCGGAGCACCCCAGGCTCTCGGGGACGATTCGGGTCCCGGCGGGCGAACCACGATCATTCTTCGTCTACGTGGTGGACCTGCACCATAGAGAGTTGCGTGTTGCGGAAGGCCTCATCCCGGAGGGCGACACCTCCGTCCCCTGGTCGGTCACAATGCGGGAGGATGCCTGGCAACTGTTCATACAGGTCGAGGGCATCGGCAGGGCCTGGCCCTTCTCCAACAGCCCGCAGGTGCGGCCACCGGTGCCGGTGATCCTTCGGAACGGCGACGTGCTGACCGGCTTGGACGTCACCTTCCCGGCCGGGGCCCGCATCCGTGGCGTCATATCGACGGAGAGCGGTGAAGCGGTGGTGCGCGGGCGGGTGTACCTCTACCAAGATGCCGCCCCCGACGTCCCGGCAGCGGTGGCCTCGGTCGAGCCGGGTGGCCTCTTCGAGGTGTGGGGCCTGACGCCGGGTTCGTACACCGCGCGCTTCGAAGCCGGCCTCCTCAACACGGTTCTGACCCCGCAGTGGTACGTGCGCTCTCCGGATCAGGCCGGTGCGACGAGGATCGTCCTTCCCAGCACGAGCACGACGGTCGACAACCTGTCCATCGTCATGGGCACCGGCCCGATTCCTCCTGTCGTTCCGCAGCTTCCACCGGTGCCGCCGCTCGAGGCGGGGCAGCCGGTCACGCCGCCCGCACCCATCACCCCGCGTCCGGACGGCGGCCCGGTCGTGCGCGCACCCCTGTTCAGCGGCCGGGACCACCCCCACCGATCGCAATCTCCGCTCACCACGTCGGACGAGAGCAGCAACAGCGCGAGGCACCTCGCCGACACCGGTGGAACTTCCGACCCCTCGTCGGCGGTGCTGCTCGGAGGGCTGATGCTGGGCGCGGGGATCCTCCTCCGCCGGCGCTCGCGGTCGCGAGACCCGAGACCCTCGCGTTCCTGACGCAGGCCCTCCCGTCGCAACACAGGCTGCGAGCGGCTCTGCACCGGTGCCGGCCCCGTATCCACGCGACGGCGGCTGTGAGGGAGCCTGCGTTGCGCGTGGACGAGCCTGTGTCGCGCCTGGCGGAGCCTGCATCCAGTACGGCGCGCCTCTTCCCCGCCGCTAGACCGCTGCCGGGGACTCCGAGAGGGAGCGGACGGATTCGACGTGGGCCTGGCGGGCCGCCGTCGCCGTGATGCGGTTCGCCATGTCGGTGAAGATCACGCCGTGGAACGGGAGGATCGAGAGCCAGTACAGCCGCCCGCCGAGTCCCCGCGGGAAGAACACGGCCCGCTGGTAGTAGAGAGAGCCGCCGGCGCCGTCCGGCTCGCTTCGCAGCTCGAGCCACGCGAGGCCCGGGAGCTTCATCTCGGCGCGGAGCCGGAGCAGGCGGCCTCGCTCGATCGCCTCGACGCGCCAGAAGTCGAGCGCGTCGCCCGCCTGCAGGTGCTCCTGGTTGCGGCGGCCACGACGCAGGCCCACCCCACCGACCATCTTGTCCATCCAGCCGCGCGCGGCCCAGGCCACGGGGAGCGAGTACCAGCCGTTGTCGCCGCCGATGCTCTCGATGACCCGCCAGAGCTCCTCCACCGGCGCGTTGGTCCGGCGCTGCTTGACGTCGGTGTAGACCGTGTGCCCCGCCCACTCCGGGTCGCTCGGCAGCGGGTCGCTCGGCGCGTCCATGACCGACGAGTTCTGCCAGCTCGTCTCCACCTCGCCGGCGCGCTCCTTGCCGAGCGCCAGCCGCACCGAGTCCCGGTAGCTCGAGAGGCCGCCCTCCGGGTCAGGGATCAGGTCCCGGATGTCGTGCTCGAGGGCGACGCAGTCGTACTGCAGGGACTCGATGATCGGCACCGCAAGGCGACGCGGGATCGGCGTGACGACGTTCACCCAGTGGGCGGCGAGCCGGGGCGCGAACACGGGGATGGACGCGATCGGCCGCTGCTTGAGGCCCGCCTCCACGGCGTAGCCGTTCATCATCTGGCCGTACCGCAGGACGTCGGGCCCGCCGATGTCGAAGGTGCGGTTCACGTCGTCGGGCAGCCCGGCCGCCGCGAGGAGGTAGTAGAGCACGTCGCGCACGGCGATGGGCTGGATGTGGTTGCGCACCCAGTAGGGCGCCGGCATGTACGGGAGCACCTCGGTGAGGTGCCGGATCATCTCGAACGAGGCCGAACCCGACCCGATGATGACGCCGGCCTGGAGGGCGACCGTGGGCACGCCCGAGGTGAGCAGCACCTCGCCCACCTCGCGCCGGGAGCGCAGGTGCTTCGACAGCGTGCCGGTGGCGGGGTGCAGCCCGCCGAGGTAGACGATGCGCTTCACGCCGGCCACGCGTGCGGCCAGGGCGACGTTCCGCGCGGCGGTGCGCTCGGTCGCCTCGAAGTCGCCCTTGGCGCCCATGCTGTGCACGAGGTAGTAGAGCAGGTCGACGCCGGCCGTCGCGGTGGCCAGGGACGCCGGGTCGCCGAGGTCGCCGCGCACGACCTCCACCTGGTCGGCCCACGGCACGTCGGCGAGCTTCTCGGGGCTGCGCACCAGCACGCGCACCCGGTAGCCGGCCTCGAGCAGTCGCGGCGCGAGCCTGCCCCCGATGTACCCGGTGGCGCCGGTGACGAGCACCAGCTTGGACTCGGTTCGGGTGGCCGCTTCGCTCATTCCGCCACCCTAGGACTCGGCGCTGGGAGCGACCTCGCAGTGCATTCGGGGATCCGGCCATGGACGACTCGCTCGGCGCGACCCGGCGTCCGCTGCCTCAGGGCCCGATCCTGCCCCGGGGCAGGCAGGATCAGGACAGGCGGGCGGCGCGCAACGCGAGGTAGCGCTGCTCGGCGACACTCGCCGTGCGCCGGGCCGCGTCGCGGTACGCCTCTCGGGCCGCCGCCGTGTCGCCCGCGAGCTCGAGGAGGTGCGCCCGCACGGCGGCGAGCCGATGCGTGTGCGCCATGCGGTCGTCGCCGTCGAGCGTGCCGAGCAGCGCGAGGCCCGCCCGCGGTCCGTGCACCCGCGCCACGGCCACGGCGCGGTTGAGGGTGACGACCGGTCCCGGCGACACCCGTTCGAGCACCTCGTACAGGGCGAGGATCTCAGCCCAATCGGTGTCCGCGTCGCCGGCGGCCTCGTCGTGCACCGCCGCGATCGCGGCCTGCAGCTGGTAGGGTCCCACGGGTCCGCGCCCGAGGGTGGCCGTGATGAGCGCCACCCCCTCGGCGATATGATCGGCGTCCCACAGCTCCCTGCGCTGCTCCGCGAGCGGCACGAGTCCGCCCAGGTCATCGACCCGCGCCGCACGCCGCGCATCCGTGAGGAGCAGGAGCGCGAGCAGGCCGGCGACCTCGCCCTCGTCGGGCACGGCCTCCGCGAGCATCCGGGTGAGCCGGATCGCCTCGGCGGTGAGCTCGACGCGCGGGCCGGCGGCCCCGGAGGTGGGCGCGTAGCCCTCGTTGAAGACGAGGTACAGCGCCTGCAGGACGACCCGCAGGCGGTCCGCCCGGTCGGCGGGTGCCGGCAGCTCGAAACGCAGCCCCGCGCGACGGATGCTCTGCTTCGCCCGGACGATCCGCTGCGCCATGGTGGCCTCGGGCACGAGGAACGCGCTCGCGATCTCGGCCGTGCTGAGCCCGCCGACCGCCCGCAGGGTGAGCGCGAGCTGCGACGGCACCGAGAGGGCCGGGTGGCAGCAGAGGAAGAGCAGCGAGAGGGTGTCGTCATGCGCGGATGCGGCCGCGGCGCCCGGGTCCTGTTCAGGGTCAGGCGCAGGCTCGGTCGCCGCCGAGTGCTCCTCCCGCCTGCGCCGGGCCGACTCCGACCGCCACTCGTCGATCAGGCGTCGCGACGCCACCGTCACCAGCCACGCCCGCGGGTCCTCCGGCAGCCCCTCGACGGGCCAGCGGGTGACGGCGGCGAGGAGCGCCTCCTGCACCGCGTCCTCACACGAGTCGAATCGACCGTACCGGCGCACGAGCGCGCCGAGGACCTGCGGGGTCAGCCCCCGCAGCAGGTCCTCGACGCGCTCGTCCTCGGTCACGACCGGCCTTCGGGCACCGTGTCGACGCAGGTCTCCATAGCGGGCCGCGTCGCCGTGATCAGAACTCCGGCGGCGCGTCCGCGGTGCGGCGCACCTCGACGACGCCCGAGTACTTCGCGATGCTCCCCGCGAGCTCGACGACGCGCTCCTCGCTCGCGACGTCGACGATCCAGAAGCCGATGAGCGACTCCTTCGCCTCCGCGAACGGGCCGTCGGTCGCGACCGGGAGCCCGCCCTCGACGCGCACGGTCTTCGCGGTGCTCCCGTCGGCGAGTCCGGCGTTGAACACCATCTCGCCGCGCTGCGTCAGGTCCTCGTCGAGCGCCTTCATGAAGCCGATCATCTCGCGGATCCACTCCGGCGACGCCGACTCCCCCATCCCCTCGGACGACCCGAACATCATCAGCATGTACTTCATCTCGTACTCCTCGCGTTGGGCGCCCCCGTCGGGCGCTCTCACCTGGTGGTCGGAGCCGACCACGCGTTCTCGACACACCGGGGAGGAATTCGCGTCGGTGCCGCAGTACACGCTCGCCCCTGCCCAGGCACGAGGATCGTGCGCAGCTTATAACTGGGCAGGATCCTCCTGCCTGGGCAGGGGCGAAAGGACCGGGGCGGGAGCAGCAGGGCGGAAGGGCAGGGCTAAAGGGCAGGGGCGGGCTAGAGGAGGCCCTTCGTGTGCCACACGGTCTTCGTCTCCGTGAACGCGGTGATGCGCTCCAGCCGGGGCGCGCCCGCGTCGGGTCCGTTCTCGGGCGGCGACACGCGCTTCAGCGTCTCGGCTGCGGCGATCTGCAGGTCCACCCAGTCCAGCTCCCCCGCGCCGAGCAGGTCGAGCGCGTTGACGTCGGCGTGGCTGGCGAGCCACGGCGCGATCTCGGCGGGCGATCCGGTGAGGATGTTGATCACGCCGCCGGGAACGTCGCTCGTCGCGAGCACCTCGCTGAGGCTGACCGCGGAGAGCGGGTAGCGCTCGGAGGCGATCACGACGACGGTGTTCCCCGCGACGAGGGCGGGGGCGACGGCGCTCACGAAGCCGAGCAGCGAGCCCTCGGCCTGCGGGGCGACGACGGCGACGACGCCCGTCGGCTCGGGGACCGAGATGTTGAAGTAGGGGCCGGCCACCGGGTTGCCGCTGCCCGCGACCTGTGCGTACTTGTCCGCCCAGCCGGCGTACCAGACCCAGCGGTCGATGGCCTCGTCGACCTGCGCCTCGGCCGCGGTGCGCGTGACGCCCTCGGTCGTGGCGATCTCGTCGATGAACTGCGCGCGGCGGCCCTCGAGCAGCTCGGCGATGCGGTACAGCACCTGGCCGCGGTTGTACCCGGTCGCGCCGGACCAGCCGGAGAGGGCGGCGCGGGCCGCGACGACGGCGTCCCTCGCGTCCTTGCGGGAGGCTTTGGCGGCGTTGGCCACGAAGGCCCCTTCCTTGGTGGTGACCTCGTAGACGCGCCCGGACTCGCTGCGCGGGAACTTGCCGCCGATGTAGAGCTTGTAGGTCTTCGGGATGGCGAGCCGGCTCATCGGACGTTCCCCTCTGCGGCGGTGGTGGCGTCCGTCGCGGAGGCGCTGGACGAGGTGGCGGTGGCGTCGATCGCGGGCGCCTCGGCGAGCGACGGGATCGCCGGCTCGGCGGGCGGCAGCGGTTCGGGCCCCGCAGGCGCCGCGGGGGCGTCGATGACGGACTCGTACACGGGCACGGCGCCCGGCGCCTGCCGCGCTGCCGGGGCCAGGTAGGCGGCGAGTCCGTGACGGCCGCCCTCGCGCCCGAAGCCGCTCTCCTTGTAGCCGCCGAAGGGGCTCGAGGGGTCGAACCTGTTGAACGTGTTCGCCCAGATCACACCCGCGCGCAGGCGGTCGGCGACGGCGAGCACGCGGCTGCCCTTGTCGCTCCAGATGCCGGCCGACAGCCCGTACGGCGTGTTGTTCGCCTTGGTGATGGCCTCGGCGGGCGTGCGGAAGGTGAGCACGGAGAGCACGGGACCGAAGATCTCGTCCCTGGCGATGCGGTGGCTCGTCGACACGTTGGTGAAGATGGTCGGCGCGAACCAGAAGCCCTTCTCGGGGAGGTTGCACTCGGGGCTCCAGCGCTCGGCGCCCTCCTGCTCGCCGATGTCGCTGAGCTCGGTGATGCGCTTCAGCTGGGCGGCGGAGTTGATGGCGCCGACGTCAGTGTTCTTGTCGAGCGGGTCGCCCACGCGGAGCGTGGACAGCCGGGCCTTCAGCCGGTCGACGACCTCGTCGTGCACGTTCTCCTGCACGAGCAGGCGCGAGCCGGCGCAGCACACCTGGCCCTGGTTGAAGTAGATCCCACTGATGATGCCCTCGATGGCCTGGTCGATGGGCGCGTCGTCGAACACGATGTTCGCGCCCTTGCCGCCGAGCTCCAGCGTCAGCTTCTTCTGCGTGCCGGCGACCGAGCGGGCGATCGCGCGCCCGACCGAGGTGGATCCGGTGAAGGCGACCTTGTCGACGTCGGCGTGGTTCACCAGCGTCGCGCCGGTGTCGCCCGCGCCGCTCAGGATGTTGACGACGCCGTCGGGCAGCTCGGCCTGCTGGAGGATCTCCGCGAACAGCAGGGCGGTGAGCGGTGTGGACTCCGCGGACTTGAGCACGACCGTGTTGCCCGCGGCGAGCGCGGGGGCGATCTTCCAGGCGAGCATCAGCAGCGGGAAGTTCCACGGGATGACCTGCGCGGCGACGCCGAGGGAGCGCGGGTTCGCGCCGAGCCCCGCGTGGTCGAGCTTGTCCGCCCAGCCGGCGTAGTAGAAGAACCAGGCGGCGACGAGGGGCACGTCGACGTCGCGGGTCTCCTTGATCGGCTTGCCGTTGTCGAGGCTCTCGGCGACCGCGAGCTCGCGGCTGCGCTCCTGCACCAGGCGGGCGATGCGGAAGAGGTACTTGCCGCGATCCGCGCCGGAGAGGCGCGACCAGGTGCGGTCGTAGGCCCGCCGGGCGGCCGCGACGGCGAGGTCGACGTCGTGCGCGTCCGCGGTGGCGATGCGCGCGATGGTCTTCTCGGTGGCCGGGGAGATCGTGTCGAACGGCGTGCCGTGGCCGTCGACGAAGTCCCCGTCGATGAAGAGGCCGTACTCGGACCGCAGGTTCAGGATGGACGTCGACTCCGGGGCCGGCGCGTAGTCAAGAAAGCTCATTGGTGTTTCTTCTCTCGTGGGACCGTCAGTCGACGGTGACGTAGTCGGGTCCGGAGTACGCGCCCGTGCGCAGCTTCTGGCGCTGCAGGAGCACGTCGTTGAGGAGGCTGGAGGCACCGAAGCGGAACAGGTGCGGCTGCAGCCACTCCTCGCCGACGGTCTCGGCGACCGTGACGAGGTGCTTGATCGCGTCCTTCGACGACCGGATGCCGCCCGCGGGCTTCACGCCGATCTTCTCGCCCGTGAGCCGGTGCCAGTCGCGCACGACCTCGAGCATGGACAGCGTGACGGGCAGCGTCGCCGCGGGCGACACCTTGCCGGTCGAGGTCTTGATGAAGTCGCCGCCCGCGAGGATCGCGAGCCACGACGCGCGCCGCACGTTGTCGTAGGTGTTCAGCTCGCCGGTCTCGAGGATCACCTTGAGGTGGGCGTAGGAGCCGTTCTCGCGCCGGCACGCCTCCTTCACGGCGACGATCTCGTCGAAGACGAGTCCGTAGCGGCCGGCGAGGAACGCACCGCGGTCGATGACCATGTCGATCTCGTCCGCGCCGGAGCGCACCGCGTCGGCCGTGTCAGCGAGCTTCACCTCGAGCGAGGCACGGCCGCTCGGGAACGCGGTGGCCACCGCGGCGACGTTGATGCCCGTGTCGCCGCCGTTGGCGTGAGCGGAGCCGAGGGCGCGCACCGCGTGCGGCACCATGTCGCCGTAGACGCAGACCGCGGCCACGCGCGGCGTGGTCGGGTCGGCGGCGTCGGGCACGAGCGCCTTCGCGACGAGCGAGCGCACCTTCCCGGGGGTGTCAGCACCCTCGAGCGTGGTGAGGTCGATGAGTTCGATGATGCGGTCGAGGGCCCAGGCCTTCGACGTCGTCTTGATGGAGCGCGTGCCGAGAGCGGCCGCGCGCTGCTCGAGGCCCACGGCGTCGACGCCGGGGATGCCCTCGAGGTAGCGGCGCAAGCTCTTCTCGGTGAGGTCGCCGCCGATCACCTCGATCGCGCGTGCGGCGGGCGCGACGGCGCGCTCGGCGGACGCTGTGTCGATCGTCACAGATCCTCCAGGGGTGTCTCGGGTGGTGCGGCGCCATCGGCCGCGAGCCACGGTGTGCGGGCCCGCCGACCGGGCGGACCACCCCTCCAGTCTGCCCTGTCCGGACAGGTTCGGATAACCGGGTCGCCGGGCCGGCGCTCAGCCGTCGCGGCGGGCGGAATCCGCGCGGTACGCCAGCCAGGCGGGCTCCCGGTCGGCGGCCCAGCGGTCCCAGTCCGCGATGCGGCCGTGCAGGAGATCGTGCAGGAGGTCGAGGTGGGTCAGCCAGGCCGCACGGGCCTCCTCGGGGTGAACGAGGGGCGTCGGGGACGTGATGGTGACCGAGATCTCGGTTGACCGGTCACGGGGGCCGCCCGGCACGTCGTCCAGGACGAAGCGGACCCGGGCCGGTGCCGCGCCGGCCTCCCCGGTGGACTCGATCTCCAGCTGGCGCGGAGCCACGATCGAGACCACGACGCCGCGGGCCACACCGACCGGGCGGCGGTGCTCGGGCGCCCCCGGGCGCACGTCGAAGCGGCCACCGGGAGCGGCGTCGATGTCGGCCTCACCCAGCCAACCGGAAACGAGCACCGGGTCGACGAGGGCGTCCCAGACGATGACGCGCGGCAGGTCGAGCCGCCGGCCGAACGAGAGCGCGTGCGACGGGATCGGCTCGTCCGCCGGGCGGACTCCAGTGCGGTCGGGCTCCACGGCCCCAGGTTATGCCGCGGTGATTGGAGAACCCGGCGAGCGACACCCTAATCTTTAGGTGCGATGACGCCGCGCGTGCGTCGCGCCGCTCGCCACTCCAGTCTCACGGAAAGCCCAGGGCCGAACCATGTCTGCACGCTACGCACTCGCCATCGACTTCGGCGGCACGAAGGTCGAGGCCGCACTCGTGAACGAGGCGGGAGAGGTGCTGGCGGGGAGCCGATTCCGCAACCCCACGGGCTCGGCGGCGACGTCCGAGCAGCTCGCGGCCAACGTGGTGAAGACGGCGGAGCTCGCGCTCGCGGCGCTCCCCGCGGAGTCCGAGCTCGCCGGCATCGGCATCGGCTGCGCCGGGCCCATCAACGTGCGCGAGGGCCGCGTCTCGCCGCTCAACGTGCCGGTCTGGCGCGAGTTCCCGCTCCGCGACCTCGTGCACGAGGTCGCGCCGCACGTGCCGATCACCCTCCAGATGGACGGTCTCTGCATCGCCCTCGCGGAGCACTGGGTCGGCGCCGGGCGCGGGTACGACAACGTCATGGGCATGATCGTCTCCACCGGCATCGGTGGCGGCCTGATCCTCGACGGCCGCACCGTGGCCGGTCCGACCGGCAACGCGGGCCACGTCGGACACGTCGAGGTCGCCGGCCTCGACGACCCCTGCGCCTGCGGCGGCTTCGGCTGCGTCGAGGCGGTCGCGTCCGGCCCGCGCACCGTCGCGTGGGCGCGCACCCAGGGTTGGTCGGGATCGACCGGTGAGGACCTCGCCGCGAGCTACGCCGCGGGCGACGAGATCGCGATCGCGGCCGTGCAGCGGGCGGGCAGCGCCATCGGCCAGGCCATCGCCTCCGCCACGGCGCTCGTCGACCTCGACATCGTGGCGATCGGCGGCGGCTTCATCAAGGTCTCGTCCGACATCTTCCCGATCATCCGCCGGGCCATCGCGGCGCGGCAGAGCTTCGACTTCGTGACCAAGGTCAAAGTCGTGCCCTCCGGGCTCTCCAGCGACGGCCCGATCATCGGCGCGGCCGCCCTCGTGCACCACAAGGCGATGGTCCCCTCCTTCTAGCCCCCCAGCCTTTCGTTCCCTTCCTGGCCCGCGAGGTCGACAACCGTCTTGATCGAGTCGGGCCGGTGCGCACCGGCGAAGAGGGCGGGCAGCCCCTCGAGTCCCACGCGTGCATCCACGAGCTCGGCCGGCCGCAGGATGCCGTGCGCGGCCAGGCGCTGAGCCCGGTCCATCCAGCGCAGCAGGTCGCCGGTGTCACGGTGGTGCAGGTTCAGCACGCGCAGGGCGCGGAAGTTCCAGCTCTCCATGTCCACCGTGCGCCTGCCGCCCTGGGACTGGTGGTAGCCGAGGATGCCCAGGGTGCCCGCGATGGCCGCGAGGTCGCCGGCGAGCTGCAGACCCGCCGCTCCCCCGGTCGCCTCGATGACGACCGGGCAGCCCGCGTTCATCGTGCCCGGCACCTCGTCGGGATGGAGCACGCGGTCCGCTCCCCAGCCGACGGCCAGCTCCCTGGCCCGCTCGCGCGGCTCGATCACCGTGACGGGATGCCCGGCGGCGACAAGGTAGCGAAGGGCCATCAGTCCCATGAAGCCCGCCCCCACGAGCACCACGCGGGGCACGCGGGCGAGGTCGAGCATCTCCATGCCGCCAATGACGCAGGCGAGCGGCTCGGCTAGGGCGCCGTCGAGGAGGCCGCACGCCGGGTGCAGGAGCACGGCCCGCTCGGCCGGCAGCACGACCTCGGTGGCGTAGCCGTCCCCCACGTACGCGGACACCCTGCTGCCCTCCGGCACGGCGCTCGCCCTGCTCTCGGTCACGGTGCCGGAGACCTCGTGTCCCAGGCGCCGCGGGAACTCCGCGGCCCCCTCCGCCACGAGCGCGGTGTCGGAATGGCACACCCCGACGTAGGCGACCCGAACCCGCACGTGTCCCTCCGGCAGCGCCTCCGGGTCCGTCTCCTCGACGATCGTCGCGGCCCGTCCCGTGGCGATCAGGCGCCGCACGGTCACCGGAGCGCCCTTCCGTCCACGGACCGCGCCGTGCCGGCCTCGGAATGGGGAAAGCCCTTCGCTGGCGCCATAGCTTAAACCCTGGCCCAGCGGTGCTCTTTTCGAAAGGTGAATTTGCGTACACCGTTTCGCCGTTGTTCTCGTACACTGACTCGCGATGCTCCCCTCTGGAGCCGGCCCCTCCCCCGATGACGTCGTCGGGCGGACGCAGCCCGGCATCGGGGACGGTCCATCGGCGATACCTCGCCGCACCACCTTCGCTTTTTGTTCAATGACGAATGAGCGATGTGCGACCACAGCGCGCGCATCGGAAGGGATTCCTCTCATGGCATCACAGTCCTCAGGTTCAGGTTCCGCTTTCACCAGGCGTGGCTTCATCGGCGTCGCGGGAGGCATGGCCGCGGCCACCCTGCTCGCGGCCTGCAGCCCCTCCGGGGGATCGGGTGGCGGCGGCGGCGGGGGCGGTGGCGGCGGAACCATCAAGTTCTGGAACATGCCCTGGGGCAATACGGAGTTCAACAAGCTCGACGAGGAGATCACGAAGGCCTACAAGCCCGAGGACGGCCTCGGCGCGGCGACCTACCAGGTCATCCAGTGGGCCAACTTCACCCAGACGTTCTCCTCGGCGGTCGCATCCAACACCGGTCCCGCCGTGAGCTCCGGCGGTGGCACGCAGGCATTCCAGTTCGAGGCCCAGGGCAAGATCGCGTACGCCGACGACCTGCTCGAGAGCTGGAAGGAGAACGGCCTCTACGACGACTTCCTCCCCGGCCTCCTCGACACCATGAAGGTGGAGAAGGGCTACGCGGCCGTCCCGTACAACCTCGACATGCGCGTGCTCTGGTACAACACGACGCTGCTCGAGAAGGCCGGCATCAGCGCCCCGCCGACCGACTGGCAGGGCTACATGGACGCCTGCGAGGCCCTCAAGAAGAACAACGTGTACGGCTACGGCACCGGTGCGGGCGCCGGTGCGTTCACGGGCACCCACGCCCTCGTCTCCTGGATGATCAACAACGGCGGCGGCCTGTTCGACGAGGACCAGAAGCCGAACTGCGTCACGCCCGAGAACATCGAGGCGATGGACTTCGTGCTGGAGATGGTCTCGAAGGGCTACGTCGACCCGGCGAGCGCCACCTACACCAGCGCGAACGTGGACAGCCAGTGGGAGGCCCGCACCTTCGGCATGGGCTACAACACCGGCGGTCTGGCCAACAACGTCGGCGGCGACGTCGGCGCCGAGCTCCAGGTGATGAGCCCGCTGAAGAGCCCCTCGGGCAAGCAGGGCGCCCTGTTCTTCCCGAACAGCATCATGATGTACACGAACACCCCCAGCCAGGAGGCCTCGGAAGCGTTCCTCACGTACTACTACCAGAACATGACCCCGCTCTGGACGGAGGGGACCGGCATCGGCCTGCCGCCGCTCAAGTCCATCACCGAGACGGAGGAGTTCCAGGCGGACCCCACCAACGTCAAGATCATCACGGAGTGGCAGCCCGTCGCCCGCACGTGGGCGGCGCCCGGCGGCGACGCCCTGTTCTTCGACGTCACGGCCGTGGACGGCACGCCCGCCATGGACACGTTCAGCCAGTCGATCCTGGGCGGCAACACCGACTCGAAGACGGCCCTGACCGCCCTCCAGTCCGCGATCGAGGGCGCTCTGGCCTGATCAGGACCGGAAGCGCTCGGCTGGAGACGAAGGAGTACCCATGGCCACGAGCACTATCACGAATCGGATAGAGAAGGCCCGCAAGGGCGTCGGCGTCTCCGGCCAGGGGGCGCCGGACCAGGGGCGGAAGAAGAAGAAGGGGATCAGCGCCCGGGCGTGGACGCTGTTCGCCTTCGCCTTCCCGTCGCTGTTCCTTCTCGTGCTGCTGAACCTGTACCCGGTGATCTACGCCGGCATCCAGTCGGTGCGCGACGGCGACCTCATCGATCCGGGGAACTTCGTCGGTCTCAAGAACTACACCGACGTCCTCACCCAGCCGAGCTTCTGGACCGCGACGCGCTTCACGATCATCTTCACGATCGTGGGCGTGTTCGGCAGCTGGCTGATCGGGCTCGCCCTCGCGCTCCTCCTGCGCACCAGGGTCCCCGCGGGAGGCCTGTTCAAGGTCCTCCTCCTGCTGCCCTGGGTCGTGCCCGTCGTGGTCTCGGCCACGTCGTGGAACTGGCTCGTGGCCACGCCGCAGAGCCCGCTGCCGATGCTCGCCAACGCGCTCGGCCTCGGCAACGTGCTGTTCCTCGCCGATCCCGTGCTTGCTCAGGTGACGGTGTGCGTGTTCAAGGTGTGGGTGAGCTTCCCGTTCATGATGATGATGATGGCGTCCGCGCTCGCCGCCGTCGACGTGAACGTCTACGAGGCCGCGAAGATGGACGGCGCCACGAACTGGCAGTCGTTCAGCCACATCACGATGCCGATGATCTCCCGGTCCACCTACATCAGCTGGATCCTCATGACGATCTTCTGCGTCAACGACTTCCCGACGATCTTCCTCCTCACGGGAGGCGGTCCGGTCGACGCGACGACGTCGCTCGTCGTGCTGTCGTACCGCACGGTCTTCCAGAACTTCCAGACCGGCCCCGGCGTCGCCATCGCGTTCGTGATGACGCTCGTGCTCGTCATCGTCTCTGTGGTCCTGTACCGCCAGATCCGGAAGGTGAACATCGAATGAGCACCGTAACCGTCGGTCACTCGCTGGCCACCGTCGCGTCCACGGACAAGGTCAAGAAGCCGGACCCGGGCGCACGCGGTCAGTGGCTGCGCTTCACCGTCGCGCTCGTCGTCACGTTGGTCGTGCTCGTGCCCATCGCCGCCGTGGTGATCCTGTCGCTGCAGCCGTCCCTCGGCAGCACGACGACGGCGCCGATCACGTTCGAGAACTTCAGCGCGATCTTCACGACCACGAACGTGGCCCAGTGGATGGCGAACAGCCTCGGCGTCACGCTCGTCACGGTCGCGATCTCGGTGATCGTCGCCGCACCGGCCGGCTACGTGCTGTCCCGGGCGCGGAACAGGCTGGTGTCGGGCTACTCGCTCGTGCTGTTCGTCGTGCAGTCGCTGCCGGTCGTGACGGCGGTCATCCCACTGTTCATCCTCTTCGCGCAGATCCAGCTCGTGGACAGCCTCGTGGGCGTCACCATCATCTACGTCGGCTCGACCATGTCCGTGGCGATCTGGATGATGGCGGCGTACTACGACTCGATCCCGATCACGCTCGAGGAGGCCGCGTGGATGGACGGCTGCTCGGTGTTCGGCAGCTTCACCCGGGTCGTGCTGCGCAACTCGCTGCCCGGCGTGCTGTCCACGGCGATCTTCTCCTTCCTCCTGGCGTGGAACGACTACCTGATCGCCGTCGTGTTCCTGCGGTCGAACGAGAGGTTCACGCTGCAGATCGGCCTGCAGTCGTTCTTCCAGCAGAACGCGACGAACTGGGGCCTCGTCATGGCCGTCGCCGTCGTCATGATGCTGCCGCCCGTCATCCTGTTCGCCTTCCTGAACAAGCACTTCAGCGTCGGCGGCATCGGCGGGTCGCTGGCCGGCCGCTGAGGGACGCGGTGGGGTCCTCGGCATGCAGTACCCTTCGGGCGTGTCTGCATCCCGAGGACCCCGCGGTTCCCGCGGGCCCCGTGGACCGTACAAGCGGGGCATCGAGCGTCGCCGGGCGATGGTGGAGACCGCCATGGGGGTGTTCGGCGAGAGCGGGTTCCGGGGCGGGACGCTCCAGCAGATCGCGGACCGCATCGGCGGGACGCCCGCGGCGATCCTCAAGCTGTTCGGCAGCAAGGAGAACCTGCTGATCGCGGTCCTGGAGCACTGGGGGGCGGTCACCCGGGAGGTCGTCGGCGAGGGCACGCGCGGACCGGCCCACCTCGACGGGTACCGCAGGCTGATGGCCTATCACGTGACGCACACCGGGCTGCTGCAGCTGTACCTCACCATGGCGGCGGAGGCGACGTCCCTCGACCATCCCGCGCACCGCTTCATGACCGAGCGCTACGCCGCCACGCTCGCGGAGATGCGCCAGGTCTTCCTCGACGGGGTGGCCGACGGGGACTTCCTGCCCATGACGGCGGAGGAGATCGAGCACGAGGCCGAGTGGCTGCTCGCTGCCATGGACGGCCTGGAGACCCAGTACCTGCTGAACCCCGGGTTCGACCTCGAGCGGTCGTTCGGGCTCTACGTCGAGCGTCTCCTCCTGCGCCTGGCCCGGCCCCGGGACGTCGTCGCGGCCGGTGAGGTGCCCGACCCGGGACCTCTTCCGCCGATCCCGGAGCCGGGTCGGGCACCGCACGGGGTGGGCTGGGCGGAGCCGGTCAGCGGAAGTCCCGGGATCGGGTCGGCGGCGCCATGATCAGGGGCTCGAAGCGGTCGGCGACCAGGTTCGTCACGCCCTCGGGCGAGCGCTCGAGCATGCCGCGGATGATCAGCGCCGGCGAGTCGCGGGCGACCCGGCGGTAGCGTCCCCACACCCCGACGCTGCAGATGACGTTGAGGATGCCCGTCTCGTCCTCGAGGTTCAAGAAGGTCATGCCGCTCGCGGTGGCCGGGCGCTGGCGGTGCGTGACGATGCCGCCGACCTCGACCCGGCGGCCGGGCTCGGCGGTGCCGAGCGACGCGGCCGCGAGCACGCCGCGGCGGTCGAGCGCCTCCCGCAGGTGCCGCACGGGGTGGTCGTCCGCCGACATCCCCGTCGCCCACAGATCCGCGAGCAGCGTGTCGAGGTCGGTGGGCATCGCGAACAGCGGCGGCTGCACCGTGACGACCGTGCCGGGCAGGAACTCCTCGCGGTCCTGCGCCGCGTTGCCCGCGTTCCACATGGCCTCCCGCCGGAAGAGCCCGAACCCGTCGAACGCGCCCGCCGCCGCGAACGCCTCCACCTGCGCCGTCGTGAGCCCGGTGCGGCGCACGAGGTCGTTCATGTCGCGGAAGTCCCCGCCGCGATCCCGTTCGGCGACGATGCGCTCGGCGAGCGCCTTGCCGATGCCGGTGACCTCGTCGAGCCCGAGCCGCACGGCGAAGGCGCCGTCGCGCCGGTGCTCGGCGAAGTCGAAGTGCGCCGACCGGTCGTACGGCGCCACGGGCGGCTGCTCGAAGTCGAGGCAGGCGTCCCGGCCCGTCGGCGCCGCGTCCCGCCCGTCGATCAGCTCGAGCCCGGCCATCACGCCGGAGCGCAGGATGTCGGGGCGCCGCACCTCGACGCCGTGCCTGCGGGCATCCGCGACGAGCGTCTGCGGCGAGTAGAAGCCCATGGGCTGGGCGCGCAGCAGGCCGGCCAGGAAGGCGCCGGGGTAGTGCAGCCGCAGCCACGAGCTCGCGTAGACGAGCAGCGCGAAGCTCAGCGAGTGGCTCTCGGCGAAGCCGAAGCTCGCGAACGCCTGGATCTTCGAGTAGATGTCGTCGGCCACCTCGCCGGTGATGCCGTTCTCGGCCATGCCGAGGTAGAGCTTCTCGCGCAACGACTCGATGCGCTCGATGCCGCGCTTCGAGCCCATCGCCCGGCGCAGCAGGTCGGCGTCCTCACCGGTGCAGCCGCCGACGGCCATGGCCACCTGCATGAGCTGCTCCTGGAAGATCGGCACGCCGAGCGTGCGCTCCAGCGGCTCCTCGAGCTTCGGGTGCAGGTAGGTCACCGGCTCGTCGCCCAGCTTGCGGCGCACGAACGGGTGCACCGCGCCGCCCTGGATCGGACCGGGGCGGATGAGCGCGATCTCCACGACGAGGTCGTAGAACCGGCGCGGCTGCAGGCGCGGCAGGAGCCCCATCTGCGCCCGGCTCTCCACCTGGAAGATGCCGATCGAGTCCGCGCGGCAGAGCATGTCGTAGACGCCCTGCTCCTCCCGCGGCAGGCTGTCGAGCCCCCACACCTCCCCGAGGGAGTCGCCGACAAGGTCGAACGTGTGCTGCAGCGCCGCGAGCATGCCGAGGCCGAGCAGGTCGAACTTCACGAGCCCCATCCACGCGCAGTCGTCCTTGTCCCACTGCAGCACGGTGCGCCCCTCCATCCGGCCGTGCTCGATGGGGCACACCTCCCCCACGGGACGGTCGGTGAGCACCATGCCGCCCGAGTGGATGCCCATGTGCCGCGGGAACTTGAGCACGTCGGTCGCGAGGCCGACGACGGCCGGCGGGATGTCGTGGTCGTCGCTCGAGACGAGGGAGCCCCAGCGCTCCACCTGCTTCGACCACGCGTCCTGCTGACCAGGGCTGTGGCCGAGCGCCTTCGCCATGTCGCGCACGGCGTTCTTGGGCCGGTAGCTGATGACGTTGGCCACCTGCGCGGCGTTGTGCCTGCCGTACTTCTCGTAGACGTACTGGATGACCTCCTCGCGGCGGTCGGAGTCGAAGTCGACGTCGATGTCCGGCTCCTCGTCACGCATGCTGGAGAGGAAGCGCTCGAACGGCAGGTCGTAGAAGATCGAGTCGACCGCCGTGATGCGCAGCAGGTAGCAGACCGCGGAGTTCGCGGCCGAGCCGCGGCCCTGGCACAGGATGCCGCGCTGCCGGGCGAAGCTCACGATGTCGTGCACGATGAGGAAGTAGCCGGGGAAGTCCTTCGCCTCGATGACGCCGAGCTCGCGCTCGATGCGCTGCCGATCCCTGTCGCCGAGGTTCGGGTACAGCTCGGCCGCGCCGTCCCAGACGAGCTTGCGCAGCCAGCTCATGGGCGTGTGCCCCTCGGGCACCTGCTGCTTGGGCAGGCCTGGGCGGGCGCGGCGCAGCTCGAAGCCCAGGTCCTCGGCGAACTCGACGGTGCGCTCCACCGCCCCCGGATAGCGCGCGAACCGCGCGCGCATCTCGGCGCCCGAGCGCAGGTGCGCCCCGCTCGTCGCGGGCAGCCAGCCGTCCATCTCGTCGAGGCTGCGGCGCGCCCGCACCGCGGCGAGGGCCGTGGCCAGGTGGTGCTGCTTCGGGGTGGCGTAGTGCACGTTGCCCGTCGCGATCACGGGCAGGCCGCGCAGCCGGGCGATGTCCGCGAGCGCGTCGTTGTGGGTCGTGTCGAACGGGTCGCCGCGGTCGTAGAGCTCCACGACGACGCTGTCCCGGCCGAACAGCTCGATGAGGCCGTCGACCTCCCGCCCCGCCGCGCGCTCCCCCTCCGCCGCGAGGGCCTGGCGCACCCGGCCCTTGCGGCATCCGGTGAGCACGAGCCAGGACCCGGCGGCGCGGCGCGCGAGGTCGTCGATGTCGTAGAGCGGGCGGCCCTTCTCCTCCCCCGCCAGCTGGGAGGCCGTGAGCGCGGCCGCGAGCCGGTGGTAGCCCTCCTCCCTGCGGGCAAGCACGACGAGGTGGCTGCCCTCGGGGTCGGCGACGCCGTTCTGCGGCGCGGTGAGGCCGAGCGAGAGCTCCGCGCCGAACACGGTGCCGATGTCGTGCGCCTCCGCCGCCTCCGCCATGCGCACGATGCCGTACAGGCCGTCGTGGTCGGTGAGGGCGAGCGAGTGCAGGCCCAGCCGCGCCGCCTCCTCGAGCATCGCCTCGGGGGAGCTCGCGCCGTCGAGGAAGCTGAAGTTGGAGTGCGCGTGCAGCTCGGCGTACGG
Source organism: Planctomonas deserti (assembly GCF_003067705.1). Classification (GTDB taxonomy): domain Bacteria; phylum Actinomycetota; class Actinomycetes; order Actinomycetales; family Microbacteriaceae; genus Planctomonas; species Planctomonas deserti. The sequence continues at coordinate 89,022 of NZ_QANL01000003.1, read as the reverse complement.
CACGGCGGGCGCGATCGGCTCCGGTTCCGGGGTAGCGGGCGGCAGGTACGCGCCGCGCTTGTGCGACCACGCCGGGCTGTCGCCGCCGTCGCCCGCGTGCTCCTGACTCGCGCGCCCGGACAGCCGGCGCTCGAGCTCGGACCACGGGATGGGCGGGTTGTTGAAGCCCATCAGTCGCCCCGCCCATTTCTATACCCGGCCATCAGTCGTACCTCGCCTCTGCGCACCACGCGCCGCGCTCGAGCACGAGGAGCCAGGCGGTGCCGTCCGCGTCCACCACCTGGAAGCGGTGCGCGCTGCGACTCGTCTCCGCGTCCCACCAGCGCTCCTCGAGCGGCCACGGGCCCGCCCAGGCCGTGACGGCGCGCACGGCGTCGGTCGCGGTCGCCGGCGCGAACGCGGCGGGCGCACCGGAGAGCGCGCCCCGCTCGTCCACCTCGACCGACCGGCCGCCCGCGTCGAGCACGATCACCGGCGGCGGGGCGCGGAACACGGTGGAGGGCGGCAGCGGCGGCAGCTGCCCCGGCCACGGCTGGTCGGCCGGTCTGTCCGGCACCGGCCGGTCGCCCCAGGCCACGAGAGTCTGCCGGTCGGCGAGGCTGCGGCCGCCGCCGATCACCGCCGTGAGCACGCCGCCGTGGCCGAGCATGCTCTGCACGCGGGAGAGGCCGTGGTGGATGCGCTCGTCCGGTCCGCCGCCCCACAGCCCCACCTCGTGGTTGCCGATGGAGTCGACGCTCTCCGGCGCCACGCGCACCCGGCTGATGGCGGAGCCGAGACCGCTGTCGATGGCGCCGCTGCCCTGCAGCTGCCAGCGCACGCGGTCGACGACGTCCGACGCGGTGAACGAGCGCGGATGCAGCCAGGTGCGCTCCGAGGTCTCCCCCGTCTCCGTCCGCACCTCGATGCGGACGGCCGTGCAGACGAGCTTCGCCTCGGTGAGCGCGTCGAGGAACCGGTCGGCGGTGGCGCGGAAGCCGAACGTCACCTGGTCGACGCGGTCGAGCGGCGGCTCGAACTCGATGGCGCGCTCCAGCTGCTCGGGCGGCACGCGCGGCACGACCGCGCGGCTGTCGAGGCCGCTCGCCAGGGCGTGCAGGCGCGCGCCGTGCTCGCCGAACCGGCCGTGCACATCCACCGCGGGCAACGCGGCGAAGTCGGCGAGCGTGTTCACGCCGAGGCGCCGCAGCAGGGTGACGAGCGCGGGATCGTCGAGCAGGCCGATGGACAGCGGCGCGAGGAACGCCGCGGACTCCCCCTCGGGCACAACGCGCACGCGGCCCGGCCCGGTCAGCGTGCTGCGGGCCGCGTGCTCGGCGGTGAACGGCCCGTCCGCGACGCCGACGCGCGAGTCCGGGAGCCCCTGCGCGTCGAGGCAGTCGAGCAGGGCGCGCGCGGCCGGCTCCTCTCCGCCGTAGTAGCGGCTCGGCCCCCGGCTGCGGATCGCGCACATGCCCGGCCGCAGCAGCTGCGTGCCCGGCATGAGCTCCTCGATCGCGTCGACGACGCCGTCGAACGTGCGGTGGTCGATCAGCGGGTCGTAGGGCTGGACGAGAAGCTCGGGGGCCCGGGACTGCGCCTCCCGCACGCGCAGGCCGCGGCGCACGCCCGCGCGCCGCGCGGCGGCCGAGCAGGCGAAGACGAGCCCTTTCTCGATGAGCGCGATGGGCGCGTCCGCGTCGAGGTGCCCCGCCCGGACCGCGGCCGTGACCGGCCAGTCCGGGCACCACAGCACGAGCGTGCGCACGACGGACGGCACGTCCCGCGTCGTCCGCACCGCTCCCCCCGTGTCCGTCATCCCGCCGCCTCCCGCAGCACCGGCCGCAGGTCGGGCTGCGCGGCCTGCGGAACGCGCCCCGCCGAGCGGAAGGCGGCCTCGCGATCGGGCAGCCACAGCCGGGCGCTGCGCGGCCTCGCGTGGGTGCGGCTCGTGACGGTGACCGTCACCTGGCGGGCCGAGAGGTAGCCGTGCCCGTTGCCGATGCCGCTCCAGTCGCTCTCCGACAGGCTCAGCATGGCCTCGCTCTGCGGCCAGGTGCCGAGCACGATGAGCGTCGCGTCACGCTGCCGCAGCCGGGCAGCCAGCCGCGCGACGCTCCCGTCGTCCGCCCGGCGCGGGGGCCGGGTGACGACGACGCCCATGACGTCGGCGATGGCCGCGGTGACGGCGAGCCACTGGTCGCCCGGATCGGGCACGAGCACCAGCCGGTCGAGGTCGATGCCGAACCGTGCCGCGGCCTCGACGCCGAACTCGGGCACGCCGACGACCCCGCACCACGAGCCGGCGGCGGACGGGCCGGCGAGCAGGGCCATGAGCAGGGTCGCGGAACGGTCGACGGAGTACACGGCCCCCTGCTTAAGAGAGCCGCCGGGCAGCAGCTCGGCGATGGCGGGGTGGGTGGGGATGCTCCGGCTGTCGAGCTTGCTCGCCTGCATCTGCCGGATGCGCGACTGCAGCGTGCGCACGGTGTCGGCCGTGGATGCGGCGCCCGCGGCGCCGCCCGCGGCATCTCCCATGTCTCCCGCGTCCGCCGCCTGGGTGGCAGACGCGCGGCCTGCGGGCACCCGGGACACCGGCGTATCATGCGTAGATACGCTCGAAGCCGCTGCGGAGATCACCCCTCTATGATCGAACATAGCTTCGACGATAGCAATCCCCGCCGACATCCCCGGCGTGTCGTCTGGCATCGCCCGGGATCGCCCGCGACGCCCGGATCCACGGCCGAGGACCTGCCCCGCAGCACTCTCTCACCCGGCACCGACATCGGTCGCGCGACGCCCAGCCGAGGCGGCGTGACACAGGCGGCGTGAAGCCGGTGAGGAGGCCATGCGAGGGCGACAGAACCGAGGCCACTTCCCTTCCCGCCCCTCCTCTTCCCCTCGATTTCCCCTCGGGGGGCCTATCCTGGGGCAACGCCCCCCTGCGGGGTGGGCATCGGGTGCGAGAGCACCCGCGGGGGCCGCCTCTCTTCCTCTGGGACGACAGCGGAGCGCGCGCATCCGCACCGGAACGATCGCAAGCATGAAGGAAGCGCGGATTGCCCCACACCGATGACGAGCAGCTGCGGCTTGAGAGTCTGCAGGCCCTCAACCTCTTCGGCACCGAGGTGGAGACCCGGTTCGACCGGCTCACGTACATGGCCGCGGAGTACTTCGGCGTGCCCCTCGCGGGACTCGGCCTGCTGGGCGAGAAGTCCATCTGGTTCAAGTCGCACATCGGCTTCACGGACGCGGAGATCCCTCGCGAGGGCAGCCTCAGCGAGACCACCCTCGATTCCGCCCTCGTCGTGGTCGAGGACATGGCCGCCGTGCCGCAGTTCACCGGCCCGCAGAGTGTCGCCCAGAGACTCGGCATCCGCTTCTACGCCGCGCACCAGCTGCTGACGAAGGAGGGGCAGGTCGCCGGCTTCTTCGCCGTCGCCGACCACGTGCCCCGCACGTTCACGCAAGAGCACCGAATCGCACTCGGCGTCATCGCCCGCTTCCTCGAGGAGGAGCTCGCGCGCGAGTCCGAGGCCGAGCGCGCCCAGCAGGTGGCGAAGGCCCTGGCCCCCAAGGCCAACGTGCTCGTGCCCGGATACGAGATCGCCGGTGCCTCGACCTCCGCCCGCGTGGTGGGCGGTGACTTCTTCGACTGGCAGAAGGACGTCAACGGCGGCATCACCTTCACGGTCGCGGACGTGATGGGCAAGGGCATGGGCGCGGCCATCATCGCCGCGGGACTGCGGGCCGTGCTGCGCTATGCGGCCACCGAGAGGGTGGGCGCGACGATGCAGCGTGTCGCGGGAGCGATCTATGAGGACCTGTCGAGCACGGGCTCGTTCGTCACCCTGCTGCACGCCAGCCTCGACGTGCAGAACGACGTCGTGCACTACGTCGACGCCGGGCACGGCCTCGCCATGGTTGTGCCGGAGGACGGCGGTGTCGTTCGCGTGCCGACCGGCGGTCCGCCGCTCGGATTGTTCCGCGAGGACACGTGGGAGCGGCAGAGCGTGCCTCTCGGGCCGGGCGACACGTTCCTGGTCTTCAGTGACGGCGTGCTGGAGCTGTTCGACGGTTCCCTCGCGTCCCTGTACGAGGTGGCGCGCGTCGTGAGCGACGCCGGATCGCCGGAGAAGGCGGTGCAGGCGCTGGCCGGCGCCGTTGACCCGGACGACCTCTTCGACGACGTGACGGTGGTCGCGCTCAAGCGCCTCTGACTCTGATCGCGCTTTCGCGCCGCGCCACCGATCAGGCCTTCGGGGCGGACCTCGGGTGCCAGGAGTCCTCGAGCATGTGCGGCCGGGCGAGGTAGACGCCCGCGACGCTCGCGGCCGCGACCGGCACGAGCAGCATGATCAGCGGCACCTGCCAGGACCCCGTGATCTCGTGCACGAGGCCGAACAGCAGCGGACCGAGGGCGCCGATGACGTAGCCGAAGCCCTGCGAGAAGCCGCTCAGCACGACCGACCCGCGCTGGGTGCGGGTGCGCAGGTTGATGAGCACGAGCGTCACCGGGAACAGGATGGGCCCGAGCCCCGCGAACAGCACCCAGAGCCAGGTCAGGGTGGCCGGCGCGAAGAGGAGGCCGGCGTAGCCCGCGACGAAGAACCCGACGCCGACCTGCACCAGGATGCCGACGTTGCGCATCCGCACCGCGAGGAACGGCACGACGATCGCCGCGGGAAGTCCCGCGAAGCCGAAGAGCGAGAGCAGGGCGCCCGCGGCCGCGGGCGTCGTGTCTGCGGTGTCGACGAGCAGCAGCGGAAGCCAGGCGAACATGGCGTAGGCGTTGAAGGAGGACGCGGCCTGCACGACCATGATCGACCAGGCGACGGGCGACCGCCACGCGCGACCGACCGGGCCGGATGCGGCGCCGCCGAGCTCGGGCGAGTCCTCCCGGCTCACCCGCCTGCGGTGCTGCACGAGCAGGGCGATCCACGGCACGAGCGCGATCAGGGCGAGCGCGGCCCAGGAGCCGATGGCGACGCGCCAGCCTACCGTGTCGGCGACCGGGGCGGCGATCAGGGTCGGCACGCCCGTGCTCACGGAGAGCATGACCGTGGTGACCGAAGTGAACATGCCGATGCGGTCGGGGAAGTAGCGCTTGATGAGGGGCGGCATCAGCACGTTGCCGAAGCCCATGCCTGCCAGGGTCAGAGCCGTGGCGACGCCGAACACCTCGAGGGAGTCGGACAGGCCGCGCACCAGGTGCCCGACGGTCATCGCCACGAGTGCGCACACGACCGTGAGCTCGAGCCCCGCTCTGCGGGCGACGGTGGGAGCGAGGAGGCCGAAGAGCGCGAAGCAGACGGGCGGCAGCATCCCGAGCACGCCGACCGAGGCGGTGGTGAGCGGGATGTCCACGCCGACCTCGTCGATGATGGGCGAGAAGACCGCGACGGCGCTGCGCAGGTTGAGGGCGAGGACGATGAGCCCGACGACGGCGAGGCCTCTGCCCGCCCAGACGGGAGCCGGGCGGGAATTCTGCACCGCGCAAGTCTACGGCGGCGTGACCCGCCGCCCGCGCCCGCCGGGAACCGTCCCGAGCGGACGCCGCTCGGTCTCGGAAAGGCGCCGCATGACCACCACCCGGACGCGACCGTAGGCTGGGGAGATGAGCGACTTCGCCCGATTCCTCCCCCTGAGCCAGGGCCCCCGCGAGCCGGAGGCGAAGGTCACGGGCAACTGGAGCAGCGAGATCGCGGTGATCCTCGAGCAGGTCGCCGATCTGCTCGACGCCCTCTCCCCTGAGCAGTGGGAGAGCGCGAGCATGTGCGACGGGTGGCGCGTCCGCGATGTCGCGGGGCACCTCGTGTGGCGGCTGGGGTCGAGCACCGGGCGGATGCTCGTGACGGGCGGGCGCGCCTGGTTCGGCAAGCGCCTGAATCCGATGGACGCGATCGGCGATCTCAGCATCCAGGCCGCCGAGGCCTCCTACGAGGACCTCGTCGACCGCATCCGCGAGATCGCCGACGACAAGCGCATGGGCAGGGGGCGCGTGCGCATCACGGAGTTGACCGAGGCCGTGGTGCACGCGTACGACATCTCGCACGCGCTCGGCGTCGACCTCCAGCTCGAGCCGCGTGCGACGGGCGCCGTGGCGCTCGCCCGCATCCTCGTGGCGCCCACCCCGATCAGGGCGGTGCTGCGCGCCCGCACGCTGACGGCGACCGACGCGGGCTGGCACTTCGGCAGCGGGCCGGCGCTCAGCGGCACCTCGTCGACCCTGATCCAGTTCCTTTTCGGCCGCCGGGCCTGCCCCACGCTCGACCCCTCCTAGGGGTCGTGGGGTTGGCCGCAACTCAGCAGATCCGCCCCCGGCCCCCACGCAATTCAGCAGAATCACCCTCCCCGGGCACGCAACTCAGCAGATCCCAGCCGACACGCCGGCCAGGAAAGGTGACACGCCGACGCACGAACGGATTCTGCTGAATTGCGCCGGAGAGGGTGCGCGTTTCAGGCTCTGCTGCGCGCATCGCAGGCTGGGCGGGGCTTCGGGCGGGACACAGCTGTTCGCAACACAGGCTCTCCGGCTCCGAAGGCCCGGCCCTCCCCCGGTTCCGTGCGGCTACGGGTGTGAGGGAGCCTGTGTCGGTACCGAGACAGCCTGTATTGGCCACGTGCTCGTTCCCGGGCGACGACTCGGTGCCCGGAGTGCGCCCCTCAGCAAGTCGCCCCTAGCTCCCCTACTCGGTGCGGAAGTTGATGGCCTTGTGGGTGCCGTCGCAGTAGGGCTTCAGAGTGGAGACACCGCACCGGCAGAGGGCGACGGTGCGCCGGTCGCGCGGCACCGGCTCGCCGTCCGGCGTGACGATCCGCACGTTGCCGCGCACCAGCAGCGGCCCGTTCGGGCAGGCGACGATCTCGGGCAGGTCCTGCTCCTCGCGCATCGAGGTCATGTCGGCTCTCCTTCCGCCGCCTCGGCGACTAATCGTGGACTCTGTGGGGAAGCTGATCCGGTGGCGTCTGGAGCGGGCGCCGCCGGGATCCCACCGCCGGCTAGCGACGCAGCCACCCGGCGGCGCAGCTCCCGCCTGGGCGTCGCGGCGCGCAGCAGCCGGCCGCCGGAGTAGCGCACGCCGCCGCGAAGGCGGGCGCCGAGCGCGAGCCACACGCAGAGGCCGCGCTCCCCCAGCCAGAGCGGCAGCCACAGCGCGCTCGTCGCCGGGAACACCCGGGTGCCCCGGCCTCGCCGACGACCCAGCTCCGCGAGCACGACGAGCCCGAGCACGCCCGCCGCGACGAATCGGGGCCGTCGCGCCAGCACGGCGAGCATCACGAGCGGGAGGATCGACAGCTCGGCGATGAGTCGGGGCGGTTGGGCGAAGTCGTCGTACGCCTGGCGCACCCGCTGCCCGAGGAAGTGCCGGACCGTCGGGGGCATCCGGCGGACGAACAGGTCGTCGGCGCGGCGCTCGCGCCCGCCCGCCGCCCGGACCGTGCGCAGCAGTTCGAGGTTCTCGAACAGGACGTCGCCCGCGTAACCGCCGGCGGTGAGCAGGAGGGAGCGGCGCACCGCAAGCGTGCCCGGGTAGTCCGAGCCGAGGGCGCGGTTGAGCAGGGACCGGGACGTGTCCCAGCGGGCGTGCCAGGGACGCGGTTCGAAGTAGTTCGCGGGCCGCACGGTCTCGGCTTGGTCCAGAAGCTGGACGACACGGGCCAGGGCGTCCTCCGTGTAGCGCACGTCATCGTCCGCGATCACGACGCGCTCGGCGCGCGCGTGGCGCAGTCCCGTGACAACGCCGGCGACCTTCCCGTTGCCCCCGGGCCACGGCTCCGGCGCCATGTGCCGGACCGCGGGCGGCAGCGCCACCGCGAGCCGGTCGAACAGCGCCCGCTCGGACCCGTCCACGACGAGGACCGGGATCCAGCGGGACAGCTCGCCGAGGTACCCGACGAGCTCGTCCCGCCCCGCGTCGTCCGACCAGCGCAGCGGAAGCACGTACTCCGCGTCGATCATGCAGGCAGCGGCTGCGACAGTGGCGCCTGCGGCAGCGGCTCCTGCGACAGCGATGCCACCGACGCCCGCGCCTGCTCCTGCTCCCGCGCCTGCCCCTGCCCCTGCTCCTGCGCAGGCGTCCGCAGCGAGCTCCTGCCCGCGGTCCACGCGTCGAGCACCTCCCCGGCCGCCCAGCCGTCGACGGCGAGGCACGCGGCCGCACCGAACATCACGTCGGCGAGGAGGCCGGGATCCGACTCCACGAGCCCGCCCGCGAGGTCGCGCCCGGCGATCTGCTCGTGCACGGCATCCGCCTCGACGTGCTCGTCGAAGTACCAGGTCACGTCCTCGCCGTAGCCGAGCCGGCGGAAGCCGTTGCCGTAGAAACGGCTGGGGATGGACGAGGTCATCTCGAACGCGGCGAGGTGGCCGACGATGCAGCCGCGGAGGCGGCGGTGCAGGCCGAACATCGACATCATGTTGAGCGAGGCGAGCGTGAGCGCGGACACGGAGTCGACGTAGGTGCCGTAGCGGTCATCGAGCCCGAGCCCGCGCATGGTGCGCGCGAAGATCGCGGAGTGCACCCGGCCGGGACGACCACCGCCGTACTCGTCGGACTGGATCTCCACGAGGGCCGCCTTCGCCCGTCCGCGCAGGCGGGGAATCGCCCAGGAGTGCGGGTCCGCCTCCTTCAGCGTGTAGATCGAGCGCTGCATGAGGAACTCGTGCAGCTGCTCGTCCGTCGCCTTCTTCGCCACGAAGCGCGAGAGGGACGGGCCGCCATCGGCGGAGGTGAGGTCGAACAGAGCCTGGGCGACGGCCTCGGCGCTCGCCTCGGGCAGCGCGGGAGTCGGGATGGCGGCGTGCAGCTCGGCCTCGAAGCGCTCCTCGATCAGGGCGCGAGCCGTGAGCAGGGTCGGATCCCACTCCCAGCGGTCGTCGACGCCCTCGATGCCGCCGTACTGCAGCTCGTACAGGGCGAACAGGGTCAGCTGCAGGTCGTCGTCGCGCAGCAGGTCGGGGGTGGCCGCCATGGCCGCGCGGACGGACTCGACGAGGCGGGACGGGTCCGCGGCGGCTTCGAGGAGCACGTCGAGGAGGGCGGCGCTCGCCGGGCCGCGGGGGGTGGGAGGGATCATCGGGGCGGTCGCGCTCCGCATAACGTCGTCGTTCGCTTGCATGCCTCCAGTCTGCTCGCAGGGGACGCCGGAGACCTGGGCAAAGCTGGAGAAGTGCCGGGCGCGACGGTGATATAGAACGTCGGCGCGGAACGGCACCGACGCGCCGAGCACAGCGCCGGCTCCACCCCGCGTCCACATCCGGCGGCCGCCCCTATCGTCCCCGCCGCGCGGACCCGTATCCTGCAGGAACCGAAGCCGACGCGTTTCGAGAATGGAGCGACTCATGGCCGACAAGTCACCGAAGAAGAGCAGCACGAAGACGACCGCTGCGAAGTCCCTCAAGGAGAAGCGCGCGGAGAAGCGCGCCAAGCAGGACAAGAAGGGCTGACCCCCTTCGAGGCCGAGAGGAGCCGGGCCGAGCGCCCGGCTCCTCTTTTTCCGCCCACTCTCCGGCTGAGGTCCTGCTCAGCGGGACGCGATCGGGAACGCGATGTCGACGACGGGCTCCTCGGGTCCGGCCGCCTCGAAGTCCCCGAAGTACACCTCACGGGGCGACCCGATGATCGTCTCCCCGTGCTCGCCGATCCACTTCTCGACCGCGTCGTAGGCGGTGAGGATGGCGGGGAACTCGACGAGCGGCTTCGGGATGCTGACGTAGGCCTCGCGGTGGGCCGGCTCCACCCGGGCGGCGAGACCGACGCGCTCGAGCAGCGCCGGATCCACCGGTGTGCACACCTCCACCGGCCCGTCAGCGACCTCGTCCACGACGCCGTGGTAGATCACGGAAGGAGCGGCGCCGGATCCGCCCGCGGCCTCGATGGCTGCACGCTGGCGGTCGACCACCTCGCTGATCAAACCGGAGATCGCATCGACCGTCACGTGACGCTGCTCCGCCAGGACCGTCTGCTCCGGCACCTCCCTCACCAAGACCTCGAACATGTCCGTTCCTCCTTCCGTTCGGGTGATGCGCCGTAGTAACTTGTGGACGGTGTGAACATTAGTCGCTCCGCCCTCGCAGCAGAAGAACTTCCTCAGCAGCGGAATAAAGGGAACCCGTTCCGCGCTTCCTGTTGAACGGACCGGTCACGCCAGCCCGCAGCACCGACGCATCCTCCCGGTCCTCGAACGGACCGCAGCCCTGCCCCGCTCCTGAACGGACCCCCATGACTCAGACCGCACCGATCTCGCTCCCGGATGTGGCGGACGGCCTCGAGCGCGAGCGCGCCACCGAGTCGCGCAACCGGCTCGTCATCTCGCTCCTGCTGGTGTCGGCGTTCGTCGTCATCCTCAACGAGACGATCATGGGCGTCGCCCTGCCCCGGCTCATGGAGGACCTCGGCATCACCGCGACCGCCGGGCAGTGGCTCACTACCGCGTTCATGTTGACGATGGCCGTCGTCATCCCGATCACGGGCTTCCTGCTGCAGCGCTTCCACACCCGCCCGGTCTTCATCGCCGCGATGTCCCTGTTCAGCACGGGAACCCTCCTCGCCGCGGTGTCGCCGGGATTCGAGCTGCTCCTCGTCGGCCGCGTCGTGCAGGCGAGCGGCACCGCGATCATGATGCCGCTGCTCATGACGACCGTCATGACGCTCGTGCCGCCGGCCTCCCGCGGCCGCACGATGGGCAACATCTCCATCGTGATCTCCGTCGCGCCGGCCATCGGTCCCACCATCTCGGGCATCATCCTCAGCGTGCTCGACTGGCGCTGGATGTTCATCCTCGTCCTGCCGATCGCCGTCGGGTCGCTGCTGCTCGGCATGGCCCGGATCAAGAACGTGACGACCCCGCGCCGCACGCACTTCGACGTGCTCTCCGTCGTGCTGTCGGCCTTCGGCTTCGGTGGCCTCGTCTACGGCCTCAGCAACCTCGGCGAGGCCTCGGAGGGCGCGGGAGCGGTCGCCGGGTTCGCCCCGCTCGCCGTCGGCGTGATCGCCCTGGTGATCTTCGCGCTGCGCCAGGTGGCGCTGCAGCGTCGCGACTCCGCCCTGCTCGACCTGCGCACCTTCACGACCCGCACGTTCTCGTTCGCGATCCTGATGCTGACCATCAGCATGATGGCGCTGTTCGGCACCCTCATCCTGCTGCCCATCTACATGCAGACCGTCCTCGGCCTCGATCCGCTGAGCACGGGCCTCCTGCTGCTCCCCGGCGGCCTGCTCATGGGCCTGCTCGCGCCGTTCGTGGGCCGGGCCTACGACCGGTTCGGGCCCACCGGCCTGCTGATGACCGGCTCCTCGATCGTCAGCCTCGCGTTCTGGTTCATGACGATGCTGGACGAGCGCTCGCCGTTCTGGTGGCTGCTCGTCGCACACATCGGCCTGAGCCTCGGCCTCGCCCTGCTGTTCACCCCCCTGTTCACCTCCGCCCTCGGCTCGCTGCGTCCGTCGCTCTACTCGCACGGCAGCGCGGTCGTCGGCACGGTGCAGCAGGTGGCGGCCGCCGCGGGCACGGCGCTGTTCGTGACCGTGATGTCCGCTCAGGCCGCGACCCTCACGGCCGGCGGATCCTCGGAGCTCTCGGCGACCGCGGGCGGCATTCACATGGCCTTCGTGATCGGCGCGATCATCTCGCTGTTCGCCATCCCCGCCGCGTTCTTCATCCGCCGCACGGACGACCAGAACGCGCCCGAGGGCATGCCCGTCCACTGACGTCTCGAGGCTGCCGGATCGCGCTCAGCGATCCTCCCCGAATCGCCGCTTCTGCCGCCCGTCGAGACCCCTCCCCCGCGCCATCCTTCCGGCGTAGCGTCGGAGGCGACGGGCCGCAGGCGACCGTTCGGAACGCTGATGCGGCCCGCGCCCGGGCGTCCCCACGTCCGGGTCGGTTCTGACAACAGTGGAAGGACGAAAGATGACGACAGCCAGAGAAGTCATGTCGCAGGGGGTCGAGTGCGTCCGGGAGAACGAGACGCTTGTCGACGCCGCACGGAAGATGCGCGACCTCGACGTCGGCGCCCTGCCGATTTGCGGCGAGGACAACCGGCTCAAGGGCATGCTGACCGACCGCGACATCGTGGTGAAGTGCCTCGCCGAGGGCGGCGACCCCAGCAGCGTCACCGCCGGCAGCCTCGGTGAGGGCAAGCCCGTGACCATCGGCGCGGACGACGACATCACCGAGGCGCTCGAGACGATGAAGAAGCACCAGGTGCGCCGTCTGCCCGTGATCGACGGCCACGACCTCGTGGGCATCATCAGCCAGGCGGACATCGCGAACTCGCTCTCGGAGGGCGCGACGGGCGACCTCGTGCAGGAGATCTCGGAGGACTGACCGGTTCTCCGCACGGGAGGACTCGCACGGGATCGACGCCCACCGGCTCGACGCCCTTGGGGCAGACTCCGACGGGATCGGACACAGGGCCGGGCGGCCCCGCTCAGCGGCGGACCGCCCGGCCCTTCCGCGTGCGGCGGGTATGCCCGTGAGCCTCCGGAGCGCTTGCGGGTCCCTACCCCTCCGACGAACGGAGGTCGCGCACCGACTCCCGCTCGACGATCGGCATCGGCACCAGGATCCGCTGAGGCGAGAAGTCCCCGGCGAGCAGCAACTCGACCGCCCGCTTGCCCATCTCCTCGTAGGGGATCCGCGCCGTGGTGAGCCCCGGGCGGAGGTAGGCCGCGATCTCATCGTCGTCGAAGGAGACGACCGAGACGTCCTGCGGGATGCGCACGTCCCGCTCCTGGAAGGTCTGGTAGAGGCCGAAGGCGAGGCGGTCGTTTGCGCAGATCACGGCCGTGAGTCCGTCGACGGTCTCGAGGAGTTCCGCCGCCGCCTCCCGGCCCGCGGCGGGCTCCCACTGACGGACGGTGATCTCCGCGGCGAGCCGCACACCTGCCTCCGCGAGGGCGTCACCGATGCCGGCGAAGCGCCTGCCGACCGTGGCCGACACCCGGGCGTCCTCGATCGCCTCGGGGTAGTGACCGATGAGGGCGATGCCCTTCCCGTGCCCGCGATCGAGGAGCACCCGGGCGATTCCCCGCCCCGCCTCGTACTCGTCGGGCAGCACCGTCGCGGCCGTTGTCGGCGTCGTGCCGTTCAGCATCACCACCGGCACGTCGGCGGGGATCTCGGGGATGTCGACCTCCTTCGCCCCCATGAGACCGAACACGACGCCGTCCACGCGGCGGTCCATCATGGCCTCGAGCGCGGCCTCCTCCTGAGTCAGGTCGCTTCCCGTCTCGGCGATGAGCACGGTGTGGTCGCGCTGTCCGGCCGCATCGAGCACGCCGCGGATCATCGCCGACGCGAACCGGGTCACGGTCACCTCGTCGGAGATGAGGCCGACGGTGCGGGTCTTCCCCGTGCGCACACCGAGGGCGGCGGGATTCGGCCGGTAGTTTAGCTCGGCGGCGGCCGCGCGGACCTTCTCGATGGCCGCGTCGGACAGGCGGGCCGGCCGGTTGTTCAGGATGAGGCTGACAGCCGTCTTCGACATGCCGGCGCGCTCCGCGACATCGGCAAGGGTCGCCCTTCTGGCTTTCATGCGTCCTCCGTTTCCTCCGCCAGCCTAGAGAGTCGGTCGGAAGGCGATCCGCTGAATCAATTTAGCAAATCCCTTGTCGCCGCCGGGTGCGCGTGTTAGCGTGCGAGTGCTAAATCAATTTAGCGTCATTCACGCAGCACTCGTTCAAAGGAGAACCACCGGTGAGAACACCCGCGCGACGCGTCGTCGTTACCTCAGCAGCAGTCGGCATCATCGCGGCCCTCACCGGTTGCGCCTCCGGCGGCGGCGGGGCGGCGGGCAGCGACGGCAAGAACGGCGAGCTGACCCTCTGGACCCACAACGCGGGGAACAAGGCCGAGCTCGACGCGATCCAGTCGATCGTCGACGACTACAACGCCAGCCAGGACGAGACCTCGGTCAAGGTGCAGGCGTTCCCCCAGGACTCGTACAACGACTCCGTCGTGGCGGCCGCCTCCGCCGGGAAGCTCCCCTGCATCGTGGACATCGACGGACCGAACGTGCCGAACTGGGCCTGGGCCAAGTACCTCGCCCCCCTCGACCTCAGCGTCGACCTCGACAAGAACCTGCCCAGCACCCTCGGCGTGTGGAACGACGAGACCTACTCCGTCGGCTACTACGACGTCGCGCTCGCGACGTTCGCCCGAAAGTCGGTGCTCGACGCGGCCGGCATCCGCGTGGCCACCGTCGAGGAGCCGTGGACCCGCGAGGAGCTCGACTCCGCGCTCGCCGCGCTGAAGGCGGAGGGCACCTGGGAGTACCCGCTCGACCTCGGCACGGCCGGCACCGGCGAATGGCTGCCCTACGCGTACTCGCCGTTCCTCCAGTCCTTCGGCGGCGACCTCGTGAACCGGGACGACTTCCAGTCCGCCGACGGCGTGCTGAACGGTCCAGAGGCCGTGGAGTGGGCGACGTGGTTCCAGGGCCTCATCGAGGACGGGTACGCCGCGAAGAAGAGCGGCAAGGACTCGACCATCGACTTCCAGAACGACAGGTCCGCCATCCTCTACACGGGCAGCTGGGCGGCGACCAGCACCAGGGAGGTCCTCGGCGACGACCTCGTGGTCATGCCGTCGTTCGACCTCGGCACGGGACCCAAGATCGGCGGCGGCTCGTGGCAGTGGGGTGTGACCACCGGGTGCGCGAACCCCGAGGCCGCCATGGACTACCTCTCCTTCTCGCTGAAGCCCGAGTACATCGCCGCCGTCGCGTCGGCCACGGGCACCATCCCGGCGACCGCCGAGGCGGCCGCGCTGGTGCCGGGCTACGAGGAGGGCGGCGAGCTTGCGCAGTTCCGCGAGTACTCGGAGAAGTACGCCGTGCTGCGACCGGAGACCCCCGCCTACCCATTCATCGCGACGGAGTTCGGCAAGGCCATGCAGGACGTCATCAACGGCGGCGACCCGCGATCGACGCTCGACACCGCGGTGAAGAACATCGACACCAACATCAAGTCCAACGGCGGATACACGCAGAAGTAGCCGCGGCGGGGCGCCGCCCTCGGCGAGCGCCCCGCCTTTCGCGTCAACGGAGACTGTCATGACCACATCCACCCAGGGCCCCTCGATCATCCCCCTCGAGGGCGTCGCCATCGCGAAGCTTCCCGGTCCCGTCGGGCGGAAGAAGCCCAACCGCAGCTACCGACACGAGCAGCGATCGGGCCTCGCCATGCTGGCGCCGGCGATCGTGCTGCTCATCCTGTTCATCCTCATCCCCGCGGGCCTGGCCTTCGGGCTCGCCTTCACGAACGCGCGTCTGATCTCCCCCTACCCGGCCACGTTCGCCGGGCTGGACAACTTCGTGCGCCTGTTCCAGGACGCGTCGTTCGGCCGGGCGCTGCTCAACGTCGCCTACTTCGCGATCGTGGTCGTGCCGCTCCAGGCGGGCCTCGCCCTCGTCATGGCGCTGCTCATCAACACGCGCATCCGGGGCACGACGTTCTTCCGGACGATCTACTTCCTGCCGGTCGTGACCTCCATGGTCGTCGTGTCCCTGCTCTGGGTCTTCCTCTACCGCGAGGACGGCCTGCTCAACGTGCTGCTGTCGAAGGCGACCTTCGGGCTCGTCACCGGCCCGGACTGGCTCGGCGAGACGGCGACCGCGATGCCCGCCATCATCCTGATGTCGGTCTGGCAGGGCGTCGGCTTCCACATGATCATCTGGCTCTCGGGGCTGCAGACCATCTCCGCCGAGCTCTACGAGGCCGCCGACATCGACGGGGTCAGCCGGTGGCAGAAGTTCCGCTACATCACCTGGCCCGGTCTGCGAGCCACCCGCAGCCTCATCCTCGTCACCATCACGATCGCCGCGCTCAGCCTGTTCACCCAGGTCAGCGTCATGACCCAGGGCGGCCCGCTCGACTCCACCACGACCGTGGTCTACCAGGCGGTCGAGTCCGGGTTCCGTCAGCAGGAGACGTCCTACGCCTCCGCGATCTCGCTTGTCTTCTTCGTGATCGTGCTCATCATCTCCGCGATCCAGCGACTCCTCACCAGAGAGAAGGTCTGACATGGCCACCGACGTCCACCTGGCGCCGCCGACGGCGGCGCCGGCCCGCACCGCCCGATCCTCCTCCCGCACAGCACGGGCTCCCCGTGCCCGGCTCGGCATCCTCGGCTGGCTCGTGCGCATCGTGCTCGCCGTCGTCTTCTCCTTCCCGCTGCTGTTCATGTTCGTGTCGTCGCTCAAGCCGGACGCGCAGATCTTCGGCGACCTGGCGTCGCTGGCCGCGTTCCTCCCGGTCGGCAACATCTCGCTCGACAACTACGCGGCGGTGTTCGACCGCGTGCCCGCCGCACGCTTCCTCATCAACTCGGTGGGCGTGTCCGTCGTGACGGTGGCGCTCGGCATCGTGATCAACAGCCTCGCGGCGTTCGCCCTGTCGCGGATGCGGGTTCCCGGCAAGGGACTCATCCTCACGGTCATCATCGCGACCCTGATCATCCCGTTCGAGACCCTGGCGCTGCCGCTCGTGTGGTGGGTGAACCAGCTGCCGTCGCTCTCCGTCGACGAGTTCGGCGTCGCGTTCACGCGGGGGTGGCTGGACACCTACCAGGTGCAGATCGTGCCGTTCATTGTGAACGCGTTCGCGATCTACCTCTTCCATCAGTACTTCGAGTCGATCCCCAAGGAGCTCGACGAGGCGGCCCGCATGGATGGGGCCGGCTGGTTCCGGATCTACCGCAAGGTCGTCATGCCGCTGTCAGGCCCGGCGATCGCGACCGTCGCGATCCTCACCTTCCTGCCGGCCTGGAACTCCTACCTCTGGCCTCTGATGGTGATCCAGACCGAGGAGCTCCGACCCGTCATGGTCGGGATCCAGTACTTCTACCAGCTGAACGTGTCGTGGGGCGAGATCATGGCCTACTCGACGATGATCACGCTGCCGGTGATCGCACTGTTCATCGCCTTCCAACGATCGTTCATCAACAGCATCGCGTCGACCGGGGTGAAGGGATGACCGCGCTGGATCCGACCGTCACCGGCTCGACTCCGACCGTTCCGGGTGCATCCCCGGAGGCGTTCCGCCCGGAGCTGCACTTCGCCGCGCGGGACACCTGGCTCAACGACCCGAACGGCCTCATCTACCACGGCGGCCTCTTCCACCTCTACTTCCAGAACAACCCGTTCGGCAACGTCTGGGGCAACATGTCCTGGGGTCACGCGACGTCGGCCGACCTGGTGACCTGGCGGGAGCATCCCGTCGCCATCCCGTGCGACGAGCGGGAGGACGTCTTCTCCGGCAGCGTGGTGTTCGACGCCCACAACACCAGCGGACTCGGCACCTCGGATCAGCCGCCGCTCGTCGCCGTCTACACGAGCGCCTTCCGGAACGGCGCCGGCCACGACGGCATCCAGGCGCAGTCGATCGCGTTCAGCCTCGACGGCGGCTACCGCTGGACCAAGCACGCGGGGAACCCGGTGCTGTCGCGGGCGTCCCCCGACTTCCGGGACCCCAAGGTGTTCTGGTACTCCGGCGAGGGATCCTCGTACTGGGTGCTCGTGGCGGTGGAGGCGACGCAGCACCTCGTCGTGCTGTACCGCTCGGACGACCTCCTCGCCTGGGAGCACCTCAGCGACTTCGGCCCCGCCAACGCGACGGGCGGCGTGTGGGAGTGCCCCGACCTCTTCCCGCTTCCCGTACGCGATGAGCCGGGGGCGAGCGCCTGGGTGCTCACCGTGAACCTCAGCCCCGGCGGCCCGAACGGCGGCTCGGCCGGGCAGTACTTCGTCGGCGACTTCGACGGCGTCTCCTTCACCCCGCACAGCACCGTTCCGCCGGGGCCCGACGACGGCGCACGCCTCCGGGAGTACGGCTGGCTGGACTGGGGCCGCGACTTCTACGCCGCCGTCGCCTTCACCGACGCTCCGGACGACCGGCGGATCCTGCTGGGCTGGATGAACAACTGGGAGTACGCGAACGAGATCCCCACCTCCCCGTGGCGCAGCGCCATGTCGCTGCCGCGCGAGCTGTCGCTGGTGCGCACGGCCGCCGGGCTGCGGCTGGCCCAGCGGGTGCCGGCCGAGGTCGAGCGTGCGGCGTTCCCGGCCTTCGCGGCCGAGCGGACCCCGGTCGACCTCGACGTGCTCGTCGACGAGGTGCGGGCGGTTCCCGCCCCCGACTCGGTCGCCATGCGGATCGACGCGACGTTCCGACCGGGGTCGGCGACGGAGTTCGGGCTCGTCGTGCGCGGTGCGGCTCTGGGTGGGAGCGACGACGCGGCCGGAGGGACGCGCATCGGCATCCGGCCGGGCGAGGGCGTGATCCTGCTCGACCGCACACGCTCGGGCGACACCGGCTTCTCCGCCGCGTTCCCCTCGGTGGAGACGGCACCGGTCGCCGCGCTGGACGGCGCATACCGGCTCACCGTCTACACGGACCGGTGCTCGGTCGAGGTGTTCGCCGAGGACGGTCTCGTGACCCTCACCGACCTCGTGTTCCCGGCCGAGTCGGCGACCGCGATCTCCGTCTACGCCAGCGGCGGAGACGCCGAGGTCACGGACCTGCGGATCACCGCCGCAATCCGCTGAGCCCGGTCCATCCCCGCGTCTGTCGAGAAGACGTTCGCCGCTTCGACGGGCTCAGCGACCGTGGGGTTCAGCGACTGAGGGAGCCCAGCGCCGCGCGGCTCAACGCCGTAAGGCTCAGCGATCGTGCGGGTCGGGGGTGCCGCCGGCCGTCCGCATCGAGCGGTGGGCCTGCGCCTCGGTGAGCGCGGTGGCGCCGCCGCAGTTCGAGCACTCCACGAAGTACGACTTCGAGAACGAGAAGAGCGGCACGAAGAACAGCGTGAACTTGTTCGTCTTCTTGTAGACGTGCTGGGCGACGGTCTGCCCGCAGTAGTCGCACAGGAAGGTGACGACCACGAGCAGGGTCAGGGCGGGGCGGGTGCCGAAGAGGAGGAACACACGACCGAGCGTAGGCTCCGGACGCCAACGCTGCGCGACAGTATTCCCGGGTGCTGCACCGACGGCCCTCGTTCGAAGGAGGACGTCCAGGACTGGCGATCGACTAGCGTCGACGACGATACCGTGCGTAGCTGGCTCAGCTATGCCTCGAACTGATCAGGAGTTGACGTTGTACGACCCGCATCGGCCTTGGGAACGCATCAATGGCGCAGTGCTCCAAGCGACAATGGTTGCTGACACCCAGGACGCCGATGATCTGGTCTTCACATACCCAGAGTGGGCCTGGCTCAATGATCCACTGCCTCACAACATCGAGGTAGAAATAGTCGGGACCGCCGCAGCGTTCGGATGGAAAGAGTCGGATGTCCGATTCGACAGCCGTAGGTTGTATTACGAAGCGCTCCGGAAGCGGCTCGCAGATTACTCAGCGTTGCATCACGGTCAACACTTCACCTTTCCGCTGGATCCCGCTCCGATCACCTCATTGCCTGTGCAACCCGCCCTGTCTTACGCACAGATGGGGTTCCTACACGCCGTCGGGCAAGTCGTGGGAGATAGCAGAGTTATCAGCGAGGCGCACCAATACAATTGGATCAACGTACTCGACTACGGCGGCTGGATAGTTGCCGATCCGCGCCACCTGGAAGGTGAGATACAAGAGCTAGAGTCACGGCACAAGAGTTTCATCACCGCGACCCGGAAACAGATGTTGCGTGCTGAGCGGACTGCTACGGTGATGGCGACTTTGGAACATGGCGCTCGTCTTGCTCTATATCACGCCTATTGGTACCGACTGAATGCCCGTCGGAACCAGTTGATCGTTGCAGGGCTTCGCGGGCGCTCGCGCGTAAGGGCATCGAGGCCTTCCCCTCAGCCGTATGGCGTCTCACATGAGGGGGCAGAACTGCTGTGCGCAGGGTGGCTCAGTCACTTGGGTGGGACCAACGTCTCGATCACAACATTTTCGGGCGACGGTGGCATTGACGTGGTAAGCGACACCGCTATAGCACAGGTGAAGAATTACTCTGGCACCGTAGGCGTCGAAGAGGTGCGCGCCTTCCATGGAGTAGCAAGCGTCGACGGCCGGATCGGGCTGTTCTTCACTTCTGGTACTTATACGAGCGGTGCAACTGACTTCGCTAACCGTGCTCAGATGGCTTTATTCGAGTACGACGCGATTGCTGGATCACTCACCGGTGCAAATGCCATGGGCCGAACCGTATTGCTCATGGGTGTGTGAATAGCTGAGGCTGATTCCTCCTCAGCTGGCCGCATAGCCGGCTGTCAACTCGACCCCTCTGAGGAAGCCGGACACTCAGTGCGATTGACCGAACGAGTGCGACGGGCTCACCACCGAAGAGGAGGAACACACGACCGAGCGTAGGCTCCGGACGGAAACAGTGCGCGACAGTATTCTCCGGGTGCTGGACTCGCGGCCCCCGCGCGTTCCACACTGTGGGGATGACCCGAACGACGGGCGGCATCCGAACGCCCGATCAGCGGCTCCGCGTGTTCGTGAGTTCCACGCTGAAAGAGCTCGCGGCCGAGCGGAGAAGTGCGCGCGCGGCCATCGAGCGGCTGCGCCTTGCTCCCGTGATGTTCGAGCTGGGCGCGAGGCCTCACCCGCCGCGCGAGCTCTACCGCGCGTACCTGGAGCAGAGCGACGTGTTCGTCGGTCTTTACTGGGAGCGGTACGGCTGGGTCGCGCCGGGCGAGGAGGTGTCCGGGCTCGAGGACGAGTACCTCCTCTCCCCCGCCGACATGCCGAAGCTCATCTACATCAAGGAGCCCGCCGATGGGCGCGAGCCGCGCCTCGCCGAGCTCCTCGGGCGGGTGCGCAACGACGACAACGCCTCCTACAAGGCGTTCAGCACCGCGGAGGAGCTGGGCGAGCTGCTCGAGGCGGATCTCGCCACGATGCTCGCCGAGCGCTTCGACCAGAGCCGGGCGCAGGCGCCCCGGGCCGGCGCGGAGGCGCAGCCCGCCCTGCTGCCGGATCCGGAGACCGGCCCGCTTCCGGCTCCCCTCACCGAGCTGATCGGCCGCGAAGCCGAGATCGCCGCCGCCGAGGGGCTCCTCCGCCGGGAGTCCGTGCGCCTCGTGACGCTCACCGGCTCCGGCGGGATCGGCAAGAGCCGGCTCGCCATCGACCTCGCCGCGCGAATGACGGACGCCTTCCCCGGCGGCGTCGCCTTCATCGATCTCTCGGCCGTGCGGGACCCGGCCCTGGTTCCCGCCGCTGTGGCTCAGGGGCTCGGCGTGCGCGACACGGGCGTCGGCACGCTCGACGAGAAGCTGGTCATGGCCCTCCGCGGCCGACGGATGCTGCTCGTCCTCGACAACTTCGAGCAGGTCCTCCCCGCGGCGCCGCAGCTCCCCGCGCTGCTGACCACATCCCCCGGGCTGAAGATCGTGGTGACGAGCCGAAGCCTGCTTCGCGTGTCCGGCGAGCACGCGTTCGAGGTGGGGCCGCTCGCCCTGCCCGCCGACCCTGCCCGGCTCGCACCCGCGGAGGCCCTCCGCTTCCCCGCCATCGAGCTCTTCGTCGAGCGCGCGAGGGCGGTCAAGCCGGACTTCGAGCTGACCGCCGAGAACGTCCACGCGGTCGCGCGGATCTGCCTCGCCCTCGACGGCGTGCCGCTGGCCCTCGAGCTCGCGGCCGCGCGTATCCGCCTGCTCCCGCCCGCCGCCATGCTCGCCCGGCTCGATCGGCAGCTGCCGCTGCTCGCCGGCGGGGCGCGGGATCTCCCCGCGCGCCAGCGCACCCTCCGGGGCACCATCGAGTGGAGCATCGACCTGCTGACCGAGTCGGAGAGCGCCCTGCTCGCCCAGCTCGGCGTCTTCGCCGGCGACTTCTCGCTGGACGCGGCGGAGTCGGTGTCGCAAGCCGCCTCCCCGCTCGCGGGCGCGGACGTGTTCACCGACCTCTCCACCCTCGTGGACAGCAGCCTCGTGCGGCAGCATGACCGCGGAGACCAGCCCTACTTCTCGCTGCTCGCGACGGTGCGCGAGTACGCGCGCGAGCAGCTGGCGGGGAACGGCACGCTGGACGTGCTCCGCGATGCGCACGCCCGGTACTACGTCCAGCTCGGCGCCCGTGCGGAGGCCGAGTTGAAGGGGCCGCTCCAGCGGGACTGGGTGAATCGGCTGGCCACGGAGAGGGATAACCTCCGCTCCGCCGCGCGGTACCTCCTCGATCAGCGACGGTGGGGTGAGGCGGCGGACTTCGCCTGGTCGCTCTACATGTACTGGTGGGTCGGCGGGCACCTCGGCGAGGTGCGGGACTGGATGGAGGAGCCCCTCGCCTCCGGCGACGAGTTGCCGGACCGTACCAAGGCCATCACGCTCTACTTCACCCGGTCCATCACGCTCTGGCTGAAGCCGGAGGAGTTCGTCGTGCCGGGGCTCAGCGAGAGCGCCGAACGGTTCCGCGCGAGCGGCGACGCGGGCGGGGAGGCCCTCGCCGACGTCTCCCTCGCCCTCGCGCTCGTCTCCGCCGCCACCCCCGATCACGACACCGCCGAGGAGGTGCTCGAGTCCGCCCTCACCCTGGTGCGCTCGGCCGGCGACCGCTGGGGCGACGCGATGGTGGTCGTGACGCTTGGCCGCCTCGCGATCCTGCAGCAAAAGGTCCAGCGCGCCCTCAATCGCTTCGAGGAGAGCCTCGCCCTTGCCCGTCAGGAGAACGACGACCTGAGCACGACCATCGCCCTGCACCACCTGGGGTGGGCTCAGCTGCTTCTCGAGGACGTGGCGGGCGCCGGGCATTCATTCGGGGAGAGCCTGCGGCTCTCGCTGCGCCTGCGGCACGCCGACGGGATCGCGTACGGGCTCGAGGGTCTCGTCGCCATCGCGGCCGTCACCGGCGACCTCGAGCGGGCCGGGCGTCTGCTAGGCGCATCACAGGCCCTCCGCGAGCAGACGGGCCTGTACAACGCTCCGACGTTCTCCTTCCACGAGCAACTGCTGGGGCCCGCGCTCGCCGGCGAGTTCGCGCCGGTCCTGGAGGCGGCGCGCGCGGCGGGCCGCGAGATGTCCCAGGACGCCGCCGTCGCGCTCGCCCTCGAGGTGGCCGCGTCCGCGTCCGTCGCGCAACCCGCGCAACCGGCGGCGGTGGCGGCGTCGGATGCGGCATCGCCGGCACAGAGCGCGCCCGCAGAGAGCACGCACGCGCGGGGCGAGGCGGCGGACCGATGAGCGCGCCGGGCGCCGTCCGGCCGTTCACGCGGGGGCTCTCCATCGTCATCCTCCCGTTCCTCGTGGTGGCGAGCGTGCTGCTCTACGTGCTCCCGTTCGCGACGGAGCAGCTCTTCGCGTGGACCATCGAGCCGCCGATCACCGCGATGTTCCTCGCCTCGGCGTACCTCGGCGGCATCTGGTTCTTCGTGCAGGCGGTGCGCCAACCCCTGTGGCACCGGGTGAAGTACGGATTCCCTCCCGTCGTGCTGTTCGCGTCCCTGCTCGGCCTGGCGACGCTGCTGCACATCGACCGGTTCCACGCCGGGCACATCTCGTTCCTCACCTGGCTCACGCTCTACGCGACGACGCCGTTCCTCACCCTCGCCGCGCTCCTGCTCAACCGCCCGGCGGATGACGGCGCCGCGGAGGACCCCGACTTCCGCATCCCCCGGGCGCCGCGCCTGCTGCTCGCGGTGCTCGGCATCCTCTCGCTCGGCACGGGGCTCGTGATCTTCGCGGTGCCGCAGGCGGGCATCGACGCCTGGCCGTGGATGCTCACGCCGCTGACGTCTCGGGTGATCGGGGCGATCCTGACTCTCCCCGGCATGGTGAACCTGTGGCTGCTGCTGGATCCCCGGTGGTCGTCGTTCCGCTGGATGTTCCAGGCGCAGCTGTTCAGCCTCGTGTTCCTCGTCGCGGCGCTGGCCATCGGCGGCGGGGCGCTGGACTGGTCACGGCCGTCGGCGCCCCTGCTCGTCGGTGGGCTCGTCTCATCGCTGGCGGCGTACGCGGCCTTCTACGCGTACTGCGAGCGCGGAACACGCCGGGCCGGCGCCGGGCTCCCCCGCGGGCCGGACGCGCGCCCCTAGACTTCCGCGACAGCAGTTCCGCAGCGGCCGTTCCGCACCAGCGCAAGGAGGACCCATGGTTCCCGACATCAACTACGCGGCGGTCGTCCTCGCCACCCTGTCGAGCATGATCGTCGGCTCGATCTGGTACACACCGAAGGTCTTCGGCAACTACTGGATGCGGGTCACGGGGGTCCGGCCGTCCGGGGACGCGAGGAACGCGGTGCGGCCCATCCTCGTGACGCTCGTCGTGAGCTTCGTCACGGCGTGGGTGCTCGCCGGGGCGGTCTTCATCGCGTGGGAGTTCTACGGCGGCTCCTTCCTCGCGAACTCCGTGGTCACGGCGATCCTGCTGTGGGCCGGCTTCACCGCGGCGCGCTTCGTGACGCACGACGCCTTCGACCGGAGGCCGACCGGCCTCACCGTGCTCAACGTCGCGCACGAGTTCGTGACCCTGCTCGTGATGGCGATCATCATCGGGGTCTGGCCCGCCTGACCCGGCGGCGAGGGATCCGAGAAACTTCGCGACCGATGTCGATCGGCGGCCGCTTCGATCGTCATAGGTGCATCACGATCCTGACGAACGGAAAGGAACACCATGCGATACGCACTGCTGCTCAACTACCCCGAGGCCGGCGACGTCGGGCTGAGCGATGAGGACCTGGCCGCCGGCCGCGCCGCTTTCGACGAGTACCTGAAGGCGCTGAACACCGCGGGCGTGTTCGTCTCGACGGAGATCCTGCAGCCCGTTTCGGTCTCGACCACCGTGACGACCCGCAACGGCGAGCTGCTCATCCAGGACGGACCCTTCGCCGACACGAAGGAGAAGCTCGGCGGCGTCTTCGTGATCGAGGTGCCCAACCTTGACGCGGCTCTCACCTGGGCCGAGCGGTGCCCCGCCGCCCAATACGGCGTGATCGAGGTCCGGCCGGTGGCCGTGACCGCACAGGGCGACGAGTGGATCACCCCGAGCTGATCGGTATCGAGGCCAGCGGCGGTACCGAGGGCGGCGGCGGTACCGAGGCCGGTGGCGCGGGCGCGTCGGAGCGCGACCGAGCCGGCGATCGAGCGCGGGCCCGGTCGCTCGCCGAGACCGCGGCCCGCGCATCCTACGGCCGGCTCCTCGCCCTCCTGGCCGCGCCGACGGGCGACATCGCGATGGCGGAGGACGCCCTGAGCGACGCCTTCGAGGCCGCCCTGACCGCTTGGCCGGAGTCCGGGATCCCCGCGAATCCGGAGGGGTGGCTGCTGACGGTCGCACGCAACCGTCAGCGCGACGCCTGGAAGTCCGCCGCCGTGCGGACGTCGATGCCCTTGGACGCCGTCCCCGAGCTCGCGGGCGGCACTGCTGAGCCGGACGAGGACACGATGAGCGCCATCCCGGACAAGCGGCTCGCGCTGCTGTTCGTCTGCGCGCACCCGGCGATCGACCCGGGCGTGCGCACGCCGCTGATGCTGCAGACGGTGCTCGGCTTCGAAGCCGCGCAGATTGCGACGGCGTTCGCCGTCCCGGCGCCGGCCATGGCGCAGCGGCTCGTGCGGGCGAAGCGGCGCATCCGCGACGCCCGCATTCCCTTCGCCGTGCCCGACGCCGACGTGATGCCGCGGCGGCTTCCCGCGGTGCTCGAGGCGATCTACGGCTGCTTCGCGATCGGGTCGGCAACGGATCCCGGCGCTGGGACGGGGGCCGGTGCGGGCGCGGGCGCGGATGCAGGTGCGGAGCCCGAGGCCGGCATGGGCGCCACGGCCGATCCCGACTCCCTGGCGGGCGAGGCCCTGTACCTCGCCGAGACCCTGGCCGGCCTGTTGCCCGCCGAGCCCGAGGCAGCGGGCCTCGCCGCGCTCATCTGCCTGTCCCAGGCGCGGGCCGCCGGCCGGCGCGACACCGCCGGACGGTTCGTGCCCCTCGACGAGCAGGATCCCGCCCGGTGGGACGCGGCCCTCATCGTGCGCGGCGAGGCGCACCTCCGCCGCGCGTCCTCCCTCGGCCGCATCGGGCGGTACCAGCTCGAGGCGGCGATCCAGTCCGTGCACTGCGCCCGGCGGATCACCGGGCGCGTCGACCTCGCCGCCCTCCGCGCGCTGCACGAGGGGCTCGCGCGGATCGCGCCGACCCTGGGTGCGCTCGTCTCGCTCGCGGCCGTGATCGGCGAGTCGGACGGCCCGGACGCCGGCCTCGCGACCCTCGATCGCATCGACCCGGGCGCCGCCCAGCGCTTCCAGCCCGCCTGGGCCACGCGGGCGCACCTCCTCGCCCTCGCGGGTCGCGCGGACGAGGCGGCCGCCGCGTACGACCGCGCGATCGCCCTCACGACCGATCCCGCGGTCCGGGCCCATCTCGCGGATCGGCGCGCCTGAGCGCCACGAACCCCGGTGTCCTGCGTCCCGTCGACGGGCTCAGGGACCGCGAGTGCCTTCCGGCACGCGTCGGCGGTGTTTCCGGCGTAGCGTCAGCCGGGAGGCCGACGCGGCCCGCCCCGGACCGGAGGCGGGCGTCTGCCCACACCCTGCGATGAAGGAGCGTGTGATGGTGCGATGGAAGCGGAGTCGACTGGGCGGAGGGCTCTCGGTCCTCCTCGGGTCACTCCTTGCGTTCACCCTCGTGGTGCCGGCGACCGGTGTCGCGGCGGACGAGGGGAACGACAGGCGAGGCCAGGGAAAGAGCCCAGGTTCGTACTCGAATCCGCTCCTGCCGCAGATACCGGGGGACGGGGCCGTGGAGAGCTGCGCGGACCCGACGGTGATCCGCGGCCAGCAGCCGGGCGACACCACCTGGTACATGTACTGCACCACCGATCCGCTCAACGACGAGGACCTGGACGCGAACGGTGACCTGATCTTCCACCGCATCCCGACCATGACCTCGACCGACCTCGTCAACTGGACGTACGTCGGTGACGCCTCGGATGCGCTGCCGAGCTGGGCAGACCCGGCCGCCGCGCTGTGGGCGCCCGAGGTCACCTACTCCTCCACGTTCGACCAGTACTACCTGTTCTTCGTGGTCACGAACACGGCAACCTCCGTCAGCGGCGAGGAGGGCTGCACCACCGACAACGCCATCGGCGTCGCCACGAGCGCAAGCCCGACTGGCCCGTGGGAGTTCTCCGACACCCCGGCCGTCGCCCCGCAGCGGGCAGGCGCGGGCTGCAACTTCCGCTGGACGTACGACCCCGACGTGCTGAGCGACACGGTCGAGACCGCATCGACCCTCTACTACGGCAGCTACAACGGTGGCGTGTACGCCTCGCCCGTGACCCTCACCGAGGACGGCGCCGTAGCGGACACGGCCGCGGCCGCGATGGTCGCCATCGACAACAAGTACGAGGGCGCGAACGTCGTCTTCCGGGAGGGGTACTACTACATCTTCCTGTCGGCCACGAACTGCTGCAACGGCGCCCTGACCGGCTACAGCGTCTTCGTCGGCCGCTCGACGAGCCCGACCGGACCCTTCGTCGACCAGCAGGGCAACTCGCTCGTGGACGCGCAGACCGGCGGCACGCCGTTCCTCACGATGAACGGGAACCGCTGGGTCGGCACGGGTCACAACACGGTCTTCACGGACGCGAACGGCGACTGGTGGACCATCTACCACGCGGTGGATCAGCGGGATCCGTTCTTCGAGTCGGTCGTCGGCTTCACCAAGCGCCCGGCCCTGCTCGACCCCATCGATTGGGTGAACGAGTGGCCGACGGTCAACGGCGGTTCCGGACCCTCGGACGACCGGCAGTACGCCCCGGCCGGCCAGCCCGGCGAGGTGTCCAAGCACCGCACCGAGCTCGTGAAGACCCAGCTTCCGGGGAAGCCGCTGCCCGGATACTCGGACGAGTTCGACGGCTCGGCCCTGTCGGGCGAGTGGGAGTGGGAGTGGCCCGGCGTGACCTCCGCCCCTGCGGTCCCGACGACGACCGTGTCGAACGGCGCGTTGACCGTGCCCATTCAGACGGGCGACCTGTTCACGGACCTCGACAACGCCTACGTGCTGCTTCGGGACGCTCCGCGCAAGGACTACGTGCTCGAGACCCGGGTGCGCGTCTCGGTGCCGGATGAGGACTGCTGCTTCAACTACGCGCAAGCGGGAATCGTCGTGTACGGCGACGAGGACAACTACGTGAAGCTGACCAACGCCTCGATCTGGAACACGCGGCAGACCGAGTTCGGCAAGGAGCTGAACCCGGTGCCCGAGGGGTGGGCGCGCTACGGGAACACGGTCGTCGGGCCGCCGTCCGAGGAGTGGACGTACCTCCGCATCGTCGCCGAGCGCTTGACGGGCCGTGACCGACGGGACGCCGGCGGCGACACCGAGGGGTACACCGCCTACACGAGCCAGGACGGGGAGAACTGGGTCCGCGGTGGCACGTGGACGCACTCGCTCGGCCGGGACGCGCAGATCGCCCTCGTCGCGTACGCGGCGCCGGAGAACACCACCTTCACGGCGGACTTCGACTACGTGCGGGCGTACACCCTGACGGAGCGGTCGGCACGGTGACCGGACGGGGATCCGGCGAGGGATCCCCGTCCGTCCTGTGGTTGTTCGGGCCACCCGGCGTCGGCAAGACGACGGTCGGGTGGTCCCTCTACCGCGCGTGGTCCGCGGAGGGCACGCCCACCGCGTACGTGGACATCGACCAGCTCGGAATGCTCTATCCGACGCCGGACCCCCGGAATCACCGGGTGAAGGCGCAGAACCTCGCCGTCGTGTTCCGCTCGTTCCTGGCGGCGGGGATGCGGCGGCTGATCGTGTCCGGCGTCGTCGACCCGGACGAGATGGCCGACTTCGCTCGCGCCGGCGCCGGCGCCGGCTGGGTGTGGTGCCGCCTGACCGCGAGCACGGATGACGTCCGCGATCGGCTGGTCCGGCACCGCGACCAGCCCGACATGATCGACGATGCCGTGGCACACGCACGGCTGCTGGAGGATCACGAGGTCGCCGGCCACGCCCTCGCTGACATCAGTGTCGACACCACGGGGCGATCCGTCGACGAGGTCGTCGCGTCCGTCCGCGCCGCCGTCGAGTCTCGGCCGCCGGACCTGCCGTCACGCATCATCCCGGCCGGCAGGTCGGACGAGAACGCGGCGGATCTCGCCGGCGCGGCGATGCCCGGCGGCCGTCCCCTGACCGCGATCGCGGTTACGGGACCGCGAGCCGTGGGCAAGTCGACGGTGGCGTGGGAGGTCTTCCAGCGCGTCCAGCGGGAAGGCCACGTCTCGGCGTTCGTCGACCTCGAGCAGGTCGGGTTCCTGAGCGTGGGCGTGCCGAGCGCCAGGGCCCGGGCCGTCGGCGATGTCGGCGATGCCCGCGACGCCCGCGAGGTACGGGCGGCCAATGCGGGCGCTATGGCACGGGTGTTCGCCGGATCAGGCGCGACCGTTCTCGTGCTCAGCGGCGCGATCGTCGGCCCCGAGGAGCAGGCGGCGTACTCGGCCGCCCTCGCGCCCGCGGAGCTCACGGTCGCGCGCCTGGAGGCCGGCGAAGCGTCGGTGCGCGAGCGAGTCGCCCACCGGGCCGTCCAGCGGACCCTGCACCTGCCCGGGGACGACCTGCGCGGCCTGTCGGCGGAGGCGAAGCACGAGGTGGTGGAGCGCTCGATGCGCGAGGCAGCGGACCTCGTTGCGGCGGGCGTCGGGCATCCGGTCGGCACCGACGGCCGATTTGTGGAGCGGATCGCGGAGGACGTGCTCGCCCTGCGTCGCGGGGCGTGACGCGGCGGATCCCCGAGCCGACGGGCCCGGGGATCCGCTGAGGAGGGTTCCCTCGACCCGCGTGCTACTTCGCGAGGAAGGGCAGCAGGATCTCGTTGATCTCCGCGCCGTGGGTCCACAGCATGCCGTGCGGAGCGCCCTCGATCTCGTGGTACTCGGCCGACGGCAGGGCCTTGCTGAACGGGCGTCCGGTGGCGTCGATCGGCAGGATGTTGTCCGCCGTGCCGTGCACGATCAGCGTGGGCACGTCGATCTTGGGGATGTCGGCGCGGAAGTCGGTGAGCCAGCTCGGCTGGGCGGCGACGGAGGCGATGGGGCTCGCGCCGGCGGCGAGGGCGAAGCTCGCGTCGACGACCTGCTGGCTGAGGCGCGGCGTGCCGAGGAACGTGTCGGTGTTGTAGAAGTTGTCGTAGAAGGAACCGAAGAACGCGAAGCGGTCGGCGGTCACTGCCTCGAGCAGGCCGTCGAACACCGACTGCGGAACGCCGGTGGGGTTGTCATCCGTCTGCAGCAGGAAGGGCTCGAGCGAGCCGAGGAAGACCGCCTTGGCGACGCGCTCGGAGCCGTAGGTGCCGATGTAGCGGGCGACCTCGCCGGTGCCCATCGAGAACCCGGTGAGCACGACGTCGCTCAGGTCGAGAGTGTCGAGCAGCACCTTGAGGTCGGCGGCGAAGGTGTCGTAGTCGTATCCGACGGCGGGCTTGCTCGAGCGACCGAAACCGCGCCGGTCGTAGGTGATGACCCGGTAGCCGGCCTCGAGGAGGGCCGCCGTCTGCTTCTCCCAGGAGGACCCGTCGAGCGGGTAGCCGTGGATCAGAACGACGGGCTGACCCGCGCCGTGGTCCTCGTAGTAGAGCTCGATGTCCGTGCTGTTCTCGGTTCCGACGGTGATGTAACCCATGGCGCAATCCCTTCTCGAATCCGGAGAACGGTCGTTCTCCGGCGATGTCCCCACAATAGGGGAACGGTCGTTCTCACCGCAAGTTAGACTGAGTGAATGGGAACGAGCGAGGTGATGAACGACGGGGACGCGGGGGCGACGGCCACGCTCGAGGACGCGCGCCGGCACGTGATCGAGACCGCGGACGACCTGTACTACGCCCGCGGAATCCAGGCGGTGGGAATGGACGAACTGCGCCGGGCGTCCGGGATGTCGCTCAAGAGGCTCTACAGTCTGTTCCCCTCGAAGGAGCAGATCGTGCTCGCCGTGCTCGCGCACCGGCACGAGCTGTGGACTGCCGGCGTGACCGCGAAGGTGGGAGCGGCCGGCTCCCCCACCGACCGCCTCCTCGCCATCTACGACTACCTCGCCGACTGGTTCGCGGACGACTCGTTCCGCGGCTGCGGCTTCATCAACGCGTTCGGGGAGCTGGGCGCCGTCTCCCCCGCGGTCGCCGACCTCGCCCGCGAGCACAAGGCGGACTTCCAGCGCTACGTCGCCGACCTCGTCGCGGCGGCCGGCGCACCCGTGGAACTCGCCCCGCAACTTGCGATCCTCGCCGAGGGCGCGCAGACGACGGCGGCTATCGCGGGCAACGCTGAGGCGGCCGCACACGCCCGCCGCGCCGCCGAGACCCTCATCCACGCGGTCACCTGACCGGTCCGTCCCTTCGACGTTCCGGGCGTGTGTTGCGCCCGCAGGCGCGTCAGGTCCCGTCCCTTCGACAAGCTCAGGGACCGTATGGTGGTGTCGGGCGCGAGTCAGGTCCCGTCGGGCGCGCAGGAGCCGACCTCACGGTCGCTGAGCCTGTCGAAGCGACGTGACGTTCCTCGCGGATTGGGGTCACCGCGCTAGAACGGCGGGTCGTCCGGGATCGGTGTCGCACTCCCCTGCACCTGCAGGCGCTTCCGCTTCGGCGGCCGGATGTGTGTCGCCGGTTCGATCTCGTACTCGTGGCCGCTCGGTGAGAGCCAGCGCACCCTCCCGCCACCCGCCGACGTCGATGACCATGCGGTGTGGTGCTTTACCCGATGGTGCGATCGGCACAGGTGCACGAGGTTCCCGTAGTAGGTGCCGCCTCCGTACTGCCAGTCGGTCACGTGGTCGACGTCGGCCCGGGCGGCGCTACGGTTGCAGCCCGGGAAGCGGCACGTCTCGTCGCGCACCCGGAGCCACGTCCGCAGGTCCTTCGGCACCGCGTACCGATCACGACCCACGGAGAGCACGGCTCCCGTCTCGGGGTGCGTGAGGATGCGGGTGAAGCTACGCGCCCGCGCCGCGATCCGACGGGCGGTGTCCGCGTCGATCGGCCCGTAGCCCTCGAGCGTGCCCGGCTCCTCGGAACGGCCCAGGAGCGTGAGCACCGGAACGGTCACCAGAACGCGCGGGCGGATGCCGACACCGATCGGCGCGTCGATGCGTCGGATCGAAGTGTCCTCCGCGGCCTCGCCCGCCGTGCTTTCGTCCGGAGCCGTTGCCGCTGCGGTGGTGGTGCCGTCGAGGAGTAGGTCAGTGAACGCGTCGGCCATGAGCTGCGTGCGCGTCCTCTCCTCCCCCGGCTCACCCTTGAGTTGCTCCGCGATGTCGCGCAGACGGTTGGTGATTCCCGTCACCTCCGGTGCAGGAAGAAAGGCGTTCAGCCACGCCATGCCATCCTTCGCCGGACACGTCTCCACGTGCCGGTCGGCGACCGACTTCGTGTGGCGCTCCTGGATCGACTCCGGGTGCAGCCGCTCGCGCAGATCCCGGGTGGCGCGGTCAAGCTTGGGGACCGTGAGCGACTCCGCCTGGGGCAGCACTGCCTCTTCCACCGCCACTACTCCTGCGGGCGGGAGGGTGGCGGTGTGGTCGATCAAGACTTGGGCGTGGCGGTAGCCGATCCGGCCGTCCTGAAGAGCCTTCCGAGTCGCGGGCAGGTCATGCACGAGCGCCTGGCTCTCGGCAATGAGGTTCTCCGCAGCGCGCTCGGAGACGCGCAAGGCGCAGGCAAGTTCGGTGACCAGGACGCGGTGTCCGGCCACCTTCGCGGACCAGCGCGGCCCGCCCGTCGAGGGAACGGAGAGGTCGGCGGACTCGGTCCAGAGCCGAGCACGGTCGATCGCCTCCGCGCGGCACGCCGCTGCCCAGCGGGAGAAGCCCTCGAACATCTTCACCGCATCCATCATCGCGGCGAACGTCTCTGCCTCGTTCGGTGGTGGAGTTGGTTCGGGTGGGAACGTCGGTGTTTCCATGCCGACATCGAACCAGGGACCACCGACATCGCTTTCCCGCTCGATGCGGAGGGTGTGGAGAAGTGCGGCGGGAGCTACGCGCGTCCCTTCGACAAGCTCAGGGACCGTACGAGGGCACCCCCGAAGCCCGTCGCGTTGCGTCCCTTCGACAAGCTCAGGGACCGGATGGGGCTCGTCCCTTCGACAGGCTCAGGGACCGTACGAGGGCACCCCCGAAGCCCGTCGCGTTGCGTCCCTTCGACGGGCTCAGGGACCGAGCGGGGGCGCGGTGGGGCTAGGCGGCGGGGACGAAGGAGTGGTGGCGGAACCACTCGAGCAGCAGGCGGGCGCGGCTCGCCTTCTGCGTTCCGTCGAGGCGAGCCGATCGCGAGCCGAAGAAGTCCGCGTAGCCGGGGATGTCGGCGACGACGTCGTCCGTCATCGCGCGGAAGCCCATGGTCCACTCGGGGAACTGCCGCTCAGTGATCTGGCTCTCCAGCAGCTTGTGGACGCTGCTGTGCCGGCCGTCCGCCGCGATCACCTCGTAGCGCTCGCGCACGACCTCGTCCGGACCCTCCAGCACCTGCAGGAACTGACCATCCCGGTACAGGAGCATGCCGGTCAGGCCGAGCCGCCCGTTGTTCGCGCGGCTGCGCAGCAGCAGGTCGGCGAGGTCCTCGTCTGAGTAGGGGACGCTCGCCGAGCTCAGGTAGGCCATCGAAAGCATGCGGGTTCCCCTCAATCGGTATCCCTCACAACGATCGTCGATTGCGGCCGACAGGGGCAGTCCCCGTTCTGGGTGCACGAGCTGCCGGCGCTCATCGCCCGCACCCAGCACCGTCAGGGGCCCCCACGACCGCGACCGCGCCGCGCGTCAGGCATGCGGATGAGAGGCGTCGAGGGCCGCATCGAGGGCACGCAGGTGAAGGGCGACCGGCCCGACCGTCAGCATTCCGCTGCCCGCACCCGCGATCTCGCCGGACGCCGGCTCGAGGGCCGCTCGGGCCCGTCGCATCATCGGCTGGTCGTTCAGGTCGATGGCCGCGCGGGCGAGCAGACACCACAGCGCCTCGAGCAGCAGGTCGGGCGGCGGCTCCGGGGCACGGCGCAGCGCGACGGCGGCCTCCGTTCGCCGCCCGGCTTCGATCAGGAGGAGCGGCCGCACCCACGGCTCGTACGGTCCCCACTCGGTGTCGGCGGCAAACGACAGCGGCCGTCCCCGCCACACCCGGAGGCACAGAATCGCGAGCGGAAGGATCCCGCGCTCCAGGCCCGGCATCCCGGCGCCCTCAAGCCCTCGGGCCGCGGCCCGGTAAGCCGCCTCCGCGTCCTGACCCGCATCCTCAGGACTCGCACCCGCGTCCCCACTCGCCGCATCCGCGCCCGTCGCGGTGAGCCGCATCGCCCGGTACCACGAGGTGAAGACGTGCACCAACGGCCGCTCGTGTCGCTCGGCGAGCGTGTCCGCGGCGAGCGCGTGCTCGTCCGCCGCGGCGAAGTCGCCGAGGGCGCCCCGCGCCTGCATCCGCACCAGGCGGCCGAGGATCTCGGACGTGGCCAGGCCGTGCCTCTGGGACAGGGCGATCAGCTCGGCGCCGACGGCTTCCCGTCGTTCGGCCAGTCCGGCGCGGGAGAAGTTCTGCAGGAACACGCCCCCGAGCGCGAAGGCGAGCAGCGCCGGATCGTCCAGCCGCCGGGCCAGGCGCTCCGCCTCGACCGCCGCCTCTCCCCCTCGGGCGTCGGCCACACCGCGGGACTCCACCGCGATGGTCGCGAGCAACCGCGCCCGCAGCGCCAGGTGCCCCTGGCCCGGGGTGCCGGCCAGGCCCGCCAGCGCGCGTTCGGCCGCCGTGACCACCTCGCCGGCCTGCCGCTGTTCGTCCGACCGGGTCCACACGCCGGGTACGTCGAAGCTCCCGACGACCCGTGCCGTCAGCTCGGGGTCGCCCACCTGCTCGGCCGCGTGGATGGTGCCAAGCCGCTGTTCGCGCGCCGCCTCGAGGCCGGCGCCGCCGGTCACGGCGAGAGTGCGCAGCAGGCCGACCGTGGACTCCAGGCGCGCCCGCGCCCCCAAGCCCAGGGTGCGGTCGTAGGCGGCGGTCGCCCGCGCCCACACGTCGTCCGGTCCGCTCGGTGCGGGAGGGAGGGCGAGGTGCGCGGCCTGGCGCAGGATGTCCGTCTCGAGCTCGGCGAGCGCCGGGCCCGGGTCGATGCCCAACTCCCTCGCGAGCCGGTCCCGGGCGCGCCGGAGCACGGCGAGCGCGTCGCCCTGCCGCCCCGCGCGATAGAGGACGAGGGCGAGGAGTCGCCAGGCGTCCTCCCGCCACGGGTGGTCGGTCACGTGCGCGTCCAGGTCGGGTACGGCATCCGCCGCCCGCCCCATCGCCATTCGCGCCTCGGCGAGCCGCTCCACGGCTGTCAGCCGCAGCTCGAGGAGCCGCGACCGCTCGGCGCGCGCCCACGGCTCGTCCGCGAAGTCCGCGTACGCGGGACCCCGCCACCAGGAGAGCGCGTCCTCGATTGCAGCAGCGGTGACTGCGGGGAGACCCGCCGGCCGGCTCAGCACGCGCTCGAAGCGCCACGCGTCGACATCCTCGGGTTCGGGCCGCAGGGCGTAGCCGGGACCGTCTGTGACGAGCAGGCGCGGAGCGGCGCGCGGCGGCCGCTCCGGCTCGAGGGCCCGACGGAGGTCGCCGACGAAGGTGCGGATGGCGCCCGCGGCGGACGCGGGCGGCTCCTCCCACAGGTCGTCGATCAGCAGGTCGAGCGGCACGACGCGGCCACGCGCAGCGAGGAGCCGGCCGAGCACCGCCCGATGCCGCGGGCCCTTCAACTCGAGGGGTGCGCCGGATCCGCTCCATGCCGCAACCGGGCCGAGCACGCCGAAGGTGGTGGTCACGCCGCAGTCCCGCTGTGCCTCATCCCGACCACTGTATAGCGCCGCCGACAGCATCTATCCGCGCGGACGACAGCACCGAGAGCACGACCGCCGTCGTCACTGATCGGCTGCTGATCGGCCCCGGGGAGAGTGGTGCCGTTCGCCACCCCGATTCGAAGGACACCACCGATGCAGACCCCCACCCTCCCCGGATTCACGTACCAGCAGGTTCCCGTCGCCGACGGCGTGCGGCTGAGCACCGCGGTCGGCGGCTCGGGCAGCCCGCTCGTGCTGCTGCACGGCTTCCCGCAGACGAACCTGATGTGGCGCCACGTCGCCGCGGAGCTCGCGGCGGACCACACGGTCATCTGCCCGGACCTCCGCGGATACGGCGCCAGCGACAAGCCCGTGGCGACCGGCCCGGAGACCTACTCGAAGCGGACCATGGCCGCGGACGTCGTGGCGCTGGCCGCGCACCTCGGGCACGACCGGTTCGCCCTGGCCGGCCACGACCGCGGAGCCCTCGTGGCGGTGCGGGCCGGGCTGGACCACCCCGATGTCGTCACCCACCTCGCGGCCTTCGACGTGCTGCCGACACTCGACATGTGGCAGATCCTGCAGGGCAGGAACGCCGCCGTCGCGTGGCACCTCTACCTCATGGCGCAGCCGGAGGGGCTCCCCGAGCGGATGATCGAGGGGGTTGCGGACGAGTTCTTCGGCCACTTCCTGGACGCCTGGACCCGACACCCCGACGCGATCCCGGCCGACGTGCGGGCGGAGTACCTGCGCGCGTCCCGAGCGGCGATCCCCTCGATCGTCGCGGACTACCGCGCCTCCGCCGGCATCGACGTCGACCACGACGAGGCGGACCGTGCGGCCGGGCGACGGCTCGGCATGCCCGTGACCGTGGTCCAGCAGGACTGGGGCGCCGCCCTCGGCTACGACGCCGCGGCGCTGTGGGGCGCCTGGGCGGACGACCTCGTGCACCGCACGCTCGACGCCGGACACTTCATGGCGGAGGAGGCCCCGGGAGAGATCGTCGCGACGCTCCGAGCGCTGCTCGCGCGCTGAGGAACGCGGGGTGACGATCGCGCGGTGACGATCGCGCGGAATGCCCCGGTCAGTGCCCGAGCACGGCTCGTTCCGCGTTGATGAGACCGTAGCCGTCGAGCGGCGTCCAGCCCGAGCCGAGCCGGTTGGTCATGGCGCCCCAGAGCGGATACCCGCCCGGACGCTCCGCCGTGAAGGCCATGCCGAACGGAACGGGGATGCCGGAGGGCAGGAACGTCGCACCGCCCAGCTCGTCCGCGCCGTTGCCCTCCTCCGCGCCGCCGAGGCCCGACACGGCGAGGTCCCGGTCGACGCCGAAGGACACGCTTTGCCCGGGCTGCAGACCGTCCGCGAAGGACACCGTCATCCGCCGGTACTGCCCCTCGACGGCGGGCGCCGCAGCGGGCTCCGAGAACGACGCGGTGACGGAGTCCGCCGCGAGACCGCCCGAGGTCGAACCGACCGTGAAGGGGAAGCCGTCGTTGCGGAACGGGGCCACACCGTCGAAGGGGCGCGGGTCGAACACCATCCCGTCGGTGAGGAACCCGAACCGCTCGCCGAGGGCGGTCGGGCTGCCGCTCTCGCCGTAGAAGGTGATGGAGGAGAGCGGCTCCGTCCCCGTGTTGGTGGCGGTGAAGAAGTTCGGGTCCGTCATCGAGCCCGGGACCGGGCTGTTCTCGTTGCCCTGCGGCCCGCCCGCCGTGATGGTCAGGCCGTGCGCGGTTCCCTCGGAGTGATGCGGGTCGAGGTCGTGCGCGAACGCGCTCCGCTCGAGCCGGCGGCGCAGGTCGTCCGGGCTCAGCGACCCGGGGCCGCCCGACCGCT
This sequence comes from Planctomonas deserti, assembly GCF_003067705.1. Classification (GTDB taxonomy): domain Bacteria; phylum Actinomycetota; class Actinomycetes; order Actinomycetales; family Microbacteriaceae; genus Planctomonas; species Planctomonas deserti. The sequence continues at coordinate 51,482 of NZ_QANL01000003.1, read as the reverse complement.
GCAGGGCGAGCGCCGCGATGGCGGCGGCGTGCGGCGCGGCAGCGCTCGTGCCGAAGAAGTTCGGCTGGGTGTCCTCGTCCCTCACGGTGTCCTGCGCGAAGAACGTCGTGTTTCCGCCGTCCGCGGCGGTCACCTGGGGCACCCGCCTCGTCTCCGGGGTGGGCAGGCGGTTGCCCGCCGAGTCGAAGAGGATCTGCAGGTCGCCGCCCGGGGAGGTGAAGTACTCCGGGAGGTAGGGGCGGAACGGGTCGAACGCGCCGACCGCCGTGGCACCGCGAGCCGTGGCGTGGCCGAACACGGCAGGTGCGAGCGATACCGAGTACTCCGTGAAGTAGGCGTCGTTGAAGAGCACGTTGCGGAGCCTCGTGGCGCCGAGCGGCCCCGTCCCGGCACGGGAGATGGCGAGCTGGAACTCCGGCAGGCCCGCGAGGGAGACGAGCTCCGAGGGGCGTCCCGTGACCGTGTTGATGTCCGCCACCGCGCCCAGGAAGTTCCCCTCCATGTCGAACAGGAGGAGATTGAAGTCGGTGCTCACCTGCGAGGGCGCGACCACCGGCAGCACCTCGACGGTGAAGTCGCCCTGAGCACCCATGAAGCCGCTTATCGTGATCGTGTAGTCGCCGGCCTGGGGCAGGACGGTCGAGTACAGCTCCGGGGAGGATCCGGTGTCGATCTCGGCGAGCACCGTGCCGTCCGGCGCGGTCACGGTGAGGATCAGGTCCGTCGTGCCGGAGGGGATCGCGTCCGTGCGGAACAGCACCAGGTCGCCCACGTCCTCCGACGTCGCGGTGAAGGTGAAGCTGGGCTCCGGGTCCGCGGCGGTGATTTCGCCCGTCGCGGTGAAGAGCGGCTCGCCGAGCGTCGGCCCGTCCAGGTCGACGGGGTCGTCCCACTGCACGTTCAGCAGTCCGCCTGCTTCGGAGAGAGTGATCGTCTGGGCGGCGTCCGTGCCGTCCCCCGGGTCCATGTCCTGCAGCCCGCCCGAGTACAGGGCGGGGTCGACGTCGGCGAGGTCGAGGTTGGCCCCCGCCGCCGCCTCCTCGGCGGGCAGGAGGCGCACGGGCGCGTCCCAGGAGTGCTGATGGCCCTGGTTCCCGGCCGACGAGAAGTAGTGCACGCCCTCCGCCGCGACGTCGTCGATCGCGTCACTAAGGGCCGAGTCGGAGAAGAACGGCTCGGAGAAGTAGATGACGTCGTCGACGACCACGTCCGCCGCGCACGGGCCGGAGTCGTCCGCCAGATCCCGCACGTGCTGAGCGAAGGTCAGGAGCCCGCCGAACGCCGTCGCGAAGCAGAGCTTCGCGGCGGGTGCGACGTCATGGGCGATCTGCAGCATCGCCCGCCCCTCGTCGCTCCCCTCCTCCTCCTCGGTCGGCTCCGCGAGCACCACCACCGGCTCGGGATTCACCGGGTTCCCGGCGCCGGGCAGGTCACCGGACGCGACGTCATCGGCCGCGCGGATGCCGAGCGGCTCGCCCGTCACGGTCGTGGTCGCGATGTCGTAGGAGTCCGAGAGCGCGCCGATGGTGATGCCCTCGCCGTCGATGCCGGCCTGCTGAACGCGGTCGATCCTCTCGAGGGCGACGCCCTGCGAGGTCGCCGCGCCCACGGTCGCGTGCGGTCGCAGCGACTGGGCGATCGTGCCCGTGTCGCGCAGGGCGGCGACCTGCCGGACGGCGGCGAGCGGAAGGAAGCCCTCGAGGGTTCCGGCGTCGGGGTCGGACGCCTGCACGATGAACCCGAGCGCCTCGAGCTCCGCCCGATAGGCGGTGCGGTCGGCGCCCTCCCTCGGCGTGACCTCGACCAGCACGCGGCCTTCGCCGTCGCGGATCGCGAGCGCCTCCTGGTCGATGCGCAGCCCGGACGCCGAGCGCCGTTCGACGGAGCCCTCCGCCTCGGCGAGCAGCCGGCCGAGGCCGTTGCCGAGGGCACCGCCGCCCTCGGCGCGGCCCACTCCGGACGCGCCTCGCACGCCCGGGGCGGACGCCTGCGCCACCGAGATGCCGGCGGGCGTCAGCAGTGCGGTCACCAGTATCGCCGCGGTTGCGGCCCCCATCACACGACGATTCGACTTCACGATCAGCTCCGATCCTGAATCAGCGGATTCTCGGCACCGTAGTCGCGCGTCCTCCCCGGCCGTAAGTCCGGTGGAGGGAACTCGGCATTCCCGGCGCACGCCCCCGGTAGGGGGCGCGGGCCCGCGGCCTCAGACCGTGCCCGCCGGCTCGTCGCGATGCCAGCTCGGCAGCTCCTCGACGTCCCTCGTGCGCCGCAGCACCAGGATGAGGGGCAGCGGCGACAGCACGATGATGGCGCCCGCGACCCAGAGCGTCGACCGCGCGCCGATGAGCTCGCCGAGCACCCCGCCGAGTAGTGCACCGAGCGGGAACAGGCCCATGATGAGGAACCGCATGGTCGCCGTGACCCGGCCGAGCATCCGGTCGGGGCAGAGCCGCTGGCGCAGGCTCACGTTCGTGATGGCGTAGATGATCTGGCCGAACTCCCCCGCGGCCATGCCCACGAAGATCAGGACGACCGTCCAGCCGGGCTGCGCGAGGGGGCTGAGCAGGGTGAGGGGGCCGGTGATCGCGAGCGACAGCCAGATGATGCGGGCCGAGCCGAACCGCCGCGACAGGCGCGGGGTGAGGGCCGCGCCCAGCATCACGGTCACGGATCCGGCGGCCACGACGATCCCGATGACCGCGGGTGACAGGTCCAGGGTGCGAGCCAGGAAGATGAACGAGACCGCGGAGGCGACCGCGAACGAGAAGTTGCTCGCCGCGCTCGTGATGGCCGTCGCGCGGAGGATGCGGTTGCCGCCGACGAACACGAGGCCCTCGCGGATCTGCGACCGGAGCCGCTGCCGCACCGCGGGCCGCACGACGGGCGACTCCGTCCGCCGGATGCCGGCGAGGGACGCCGCGGAGACCGCGAAGGTGACCGCCTGGATCAGCACGACGCTCGCCGCGCCGACGAGGGTCACGAGCACGCCGCCGACGCCGGGACCCACCACGTGACCGGAGGCGCGGATCATCTCCATCGCGGAGTTGCCGGCCAGCACCCGGTCCCTGCCGATCACCGACGGCACGTAGCTCTGGTACGCGACGTCGAAGAAGACGCGGGCGAAGCCGGCGAGCAGGGAGACCACGACGAGCTGGGCGATCGAGAGCACCCCGAGCAGCGCGGCGAGCGGGATCGTCGCGAGCAGCACCATGCGGGCGAGGTCGCTCGAGATGAGGATCGGGCGACGGCGCCAGGTGTCGACCCAGGCGCCGGCGGGCAGCCCGATCACGGCGAACGCCACGGTCGACGACGCGCCGATGAGGCCGACCTCGAAGGCTGTCGCGTTCAGCTCGAGGACGGCGAGGAGCGGGATCGCGACGCCGCTGATCTGCGCACCGAGCTGGCTCGTGGTCTGGCCGACGAGGAGCAGGCGGAAGTCGCGGCTGCGGAGAAGGGACGTCTCGACTGGAGGAGGGCGCCGCCCGGGGTCCGGCGAGAGGTCCTGCTCGTCGGGATCCGGCACGCCCCCATTCTGTCCCACCGGGCCTCTGCCGCCGGGATCAGCCCCTTGGCGACTCCGCTTCAGCAGCGGATCGCGGGGCGCGGGTGGGGCTAGCGGCCGCGCCGCGCCCTCCGGCGCTCGCGCCACGACATCGCGGCGTACGCCGTCTCCTCCTGCTCGCGGGCCTCCCGCGCCTCCCGCAGCCGGACGGCCTGGCGTTCGCGCCAGCGGGCGACCTCCTCCTCGACGTCCCGGGTGGGCGTCACGACCGGCGGGCCGCCCTGCAGCTGCCGTCGCGCCTCCACGATGCGGGCGTTGAAGTCGTCGAGGATCTCGCGCACCACCCGTTCGGACCCGGTCGCGTCGAGGCGCGCGTCGAGCTCCCGGTTCTCCTGACGGAGGGTCAGCGCGGGCGGCCCGAGCCCGGTCAGGTTCTCCCGCTCGATCTTCTGCCGGATCCACCAGTTGGGGTCGTACGGCTGGCGGAGGCTCGCGAGCGGCTTGCCCGCGCCGGGGAGGTCGTCGAAGTCGCCCCGGCGCTGCGCCTGCTGGATGGCGATCTCCACGAACTGGGCCCGCTGGTCCATCGTCGCCTGACCCGCGTTGTCGCCCTCCTCCTCGGCGGCGGCGGCAGAGGCTTCACCAGAGGTCTCCTCCGTCAGCCGGTCCACCTGGTATCGGGCGACACTGAGTCGGGCGTCCCCTCGGTCCTTCCTGTGAGCCATACCGTCAAGCCTAGGTTTCTCCCTCGAGCCGCGTCGAGCGGCGCCGAGTCGGGGGCGTGGCGGGGGCGTGGCGGGGGCGAGGCGCGGCGTGATTGAGGCGCAGCGCTACGCAGCGGGCCCTACTCGTTGACGAGCACGGGCACACCGACGGCTGCGGACACGGCCTCGCCGGCGAACGACGGCGGCACGGGGACGGTGAACCCGTGCACCTCCTCGGGCGGACCCGAGTGCGTGTGGGCGTGGCCGCTCTCCTCCTCGTCCGCGTGGAGCACGAACGAGTTCTCACCGAGCAGGGCGCCGTCCGCCCCGTAGAACCCGGCGATCACCTCGAGTTCGATGACCTCGCTGACGTCGCTCGTGACCTCGACGGATCCGGTGACGCCGGACTCGCCGAACGCGAGATCCTGCAGCACGAACCGGTCGTCGAAGGGTCCGGCGGCCTGGATCACCGTGCCCGCTTGGGGCCCGGCCGAGGCGAGGCTCGCCAGGGTTGGCGTGTCGGAGTCGGCCGTGGCCAGGCCCGGGAAGGACGTCACCGCCGTCGGTGCGGGTGCGGGCTCGGCCGACGCCGACGCCGAGGCGGTGCCGGAGGCGGCGCCCGAACCGGAGGCGGCGCCCGAGGCCGCCCCGATGCCGGTGCCGACCGCGACGGCCACGACCACGGCCGAGACGGCGACCGCGGAGCCGATGAGCAGGGGACGGGAGGGGTGCTTCATGGTGATTTCCTTCACTGAGGATGGGCCGGGATCGCTCCCGGCCCATCCCCGTTGGTGTTCGGATCAATCAGTTCAGGCGCATCGCGTCGGCCATGACGCCGAAGAGATCCGTGTTGTCGATGGAGCCGTCCAGCTGTTCGGCACCGCGGCCGTAGGCGTAGATAGGGACATCGGCGCCGGTGTGGTTGCCCGAGAGGTAGGTCAGCCACAGGCTGGCCTCCGGCGACCCGTCGGAGACGCCTTCGGCGTCGTCCGGCGTGCGGAAGGTGGCGGGCGCGAAGTTCGTCGCGTCCGTGGATCCGGAGCCGTTCACGATCCCGCTGGAGCGCTCCGGGTCGAGGGTCGAGCTCGTCGCGCGGCTGGGGGTCGAGTTGTTGGCCGGGTTTCCGCTGTCCACGTTGCCGGGAGGCGTCGCCGCCTCGGCGTTCGTGAAGGTGCCCTTCTCGATGATGTTGAAGCCGGCGCACTCGTGGTCGGCGGTGACGATGACCAGAGTGTGCTTGTCCTTCTTCGCGAAGTCGAGGGCCACCTTCACCGCGTCGTCGAACGCCTTGATCTCCTCGAGCGTCTGGGCCGCGTCGTTGGCGTGCGAGCGCTTGTCGATGAGCGCACCCTCGACCTGCAGGTAGAACCCGCGTCCCGGCTTCTTCTTCACGTCGAGCAGGCTGATGGCCTTGCTCGTCATCTCGGGCAGGGTCGGCTCCTCAGCCTGCACCGACTGCGGGTTGTCCTGCTTCGCCTTCTCGATGGTCAGATTGCCCCGGTTGAACAGGCCGAAGACCTTCGAACCGGACGCGCTGGTGAGGTCGGCGCGCGTCGCGACGGTCTGGGTGGTCGGGGAGCCGAGCACCTGGTAGCCCTGGTCCTTCAGCGCCTGCTCGTCCGCCGCGTCGAAGCGGCTGAGGCCACCGCCGAGGATGACGTCCGCCGTGCCGTTGCGGGCGATCTGGTCCGCGATCGGCACGACGCGCACGTCGTCGGTCGGCAGCGGCGTGCCGGTGATGCTGGTGTCCTGGCAGGAGGCAGCCGAGTAGACCGGGCCCTGGCAGCCGCGGGCGAGCGCGTGGCTCATCTGGCCGGCCGGAGTGGCATCCGTGATCTCCGCGGTGGAGACGTTGCCGGTGAGGTACTTCGCCTGCTTGGCCATTTCCATGAGGGTGGGCGTGACGGCACCCTTCGCGTCGACGCCGAGCGCCGCGTTGTAGGTCTTGACGCCGGAGGCCCAGGCCGTGGCGGCCGACGCCGAGTCCGTGACGAGGTTCGGCACGAAGTCCGCCTCGCCCGGCTGGCCGGAGTTCTTCTGCACCGCGTAGGTGCTGACGTAACCCTGGGACGGCAGCGTCTCCATCGTCAGCTTGCCGTCGGCGCCGTAGAAGCGCTCGCGGCCGGCGGTCACGTGCGTGCGGCCCATGCCGTCGCCCACGAGGTAGATGACGTTCTTGATGCTGCCGCCATCTCTGCCGCTGTGCCGCGGCTCGGCCACGGCGGCGTTGGCGCCCAGCCCGGCGGCGGTCCCGCCCGCGGCGAGCATCAGCGCGAGCACCCCCGCCGCGAATCCCACTCTGGTTCGTTGCATTGCAGTCTCCTGACCCCTACCCGAAGGGCGCATACCCACGCCCCTCGGGACGTTAGGAGGGCGCCGTGGCCATCGCCCGGCGCTTCGGTGACCGGAGGTGAATGCGCAGGTGAACAACGGGCGTCGGACGGCCAGGTCGTGGCAAGGTTGCGGCGTGACCCCGCGGCCAGATCAAGGCGAGGTTACGGCCGGAGGAGATAGCCGTCCGCGCGATTGGCGCCGTCGGCCGCGCCGCCCCAGAGGAGCGCCGCGCCCTCGTTGGCGACCAGGGTGGCCTCGGTCCGGAACGGGCCGGGCAGGGCCGGCACGGGGAGCCAATCCTCGGTGACCGGATCCAGCAGGTGACCGGCCACGAGTGCCCGATCGCCGATCCGCAGGGACGTGCGCGTGTGGATCGCGTACCGCTCCAGGCCCGGACCGGTGGGCGGCTCCGGCAGCGGGCGCCAGGACAGCGTCGCCGGATCGAGGATGCCGCCGAAGTCGACGCTCCTCCCCCAGCCGTCGACCGCGCCGCCGTCGGCCGAGCCCACGTCGGGAAAGACCACGCGCCCGGCCACCGCCGTCGGGTCGAAGCCGATGATGTCGCTGTCGGGGAGGACCCGCCAGCGGAGCGATTCGGGCGAGGCCGGCGACCCCTCGAGCACGGCCAGCCGAGAGAGGGACGGTTCGGTCGTGCCCGGGTTCTCCACCAGATCCTTCGCCGTCAGCAGGAGGCGGTCGCCGAGCCAGACCGCCTGGCGGTCGTAGCTCGGCCCGAGCGGGTCGTCCGGGAGCTCGCGCCACGCCCGGGTGGACGGGTCGAAGACGGCGTCGATCGCGGGCATGTTCTCGTCGGAGGCCGCGATGGACAGGATGCGGTCCCCGGCCGTCACGAGCGCTCCCCACACCGGCGGAGCCGGACGCAGCTGCTCCCACGTGTCGTCCCGCGGGTCGTAGGCGAGGAACGACCGCGTCTCGGCGCCACCCGGCCCCGACACGACCGTCTGGACGAACATCCGGTCGCCGACGACGGAAACCTGCCCGGCGACCGGGGCCGGCGCGTCCGCGATCCGGGTCCAGACGCCGGACTTGGGATCGAACGCGGCCCCGTCGGAGCGCGGGAAGGCGGTGATCTCGCAGTCCGCGGTGTCCGCGCAGGGCTCGCTCGTCATGCCGCCGACGACCACGAAGCGGTGCCCCAGCCAGGCCCCGACCGCCGAGTGGCGTGCCGTCAGCGGCCCCTCGGGCACCGGCAGCCAGGCGGCCTCCGGGGTTCGCTCGATCCCGGGAGCGGTCGGGGAGGGCGCCGGCGCTGTCGCTGTCGCCGGGGCGCCCGGGGTGGCGCATCCGGCGAGCGCGGCCACGAACACGAGCACCGCGACCGACGCCCGCACCGCGCGGACCCGCATCGATCGGCGGGAGCACGGTGTATCGGTCATGCCCGAAGCCTGACCGCTCGCCGTCGCCATGTCGATCCCAACGAATCCGCGGCGCCGGACGTCACGCCCTGCCCCTCCACCCCACTCGCGGCCAGGATGGGGGCATGACCGAGAGGCCGTTGCTGAAGAAGGTGGACGCCGTCACGATCCCGGTGCCGGACATCGACGCCGGACTGCGCTTCTACTGTGACGCGCTCGGGCAGGAGCTCCTGTGGCGGAACGATGAGGTGGGGCAGGCGGGCCTCGCGCTGCCCGGCTCCGACACGGAACTCGTGCTCACGACCCGGCAGCCGTACGAGCCGAACTGGCTCGTCGACTCCGCCGACGCGGCCGCCGTGGCCGTCGAGCGCGCGGGCGGGCGGATCCTGTCGGGGCCGCTCGACATCCCGGTCGGCCGTCTCGCGGTGGTAGCGGATCCGTTCGGCACGGTGCTCGTGCTGCTCGACCTGTCGGCGGGCACCTACCGGGCGGCTGACGGCACAGTGACCGGCGTCGATCCGCCACTCGCGTCCGGGATCTGACGCTGTGCCCCTTGTGCCCGTGCTGACGCAGGCGTAATGTACAACCACATGGTTGTACATCTGAGCGAGACCGAGATCGACCGCATCTTCCACGCGCTGGCGGATGCGACCCGGCGCGACATCGTGGCCCGGGCGAATCAGCAGTCCCAGTCGGTGTCCGCGCTCGCTCAGCACTACGCCATGAGCTTCGCCGCCGTCCAGAAGCACGTCGCCGTGCTCGAACGGGCGTCGCTCGTGACGAAGGAGCGTTCCGGCCGGGAGCAGATCGTGCACAGCAATCTCGACACCCTCCGCACCGCGGCACGCCTGCTCGACCAGTTCGAGCGGGTCTGGCTGGAGCGCGCGCATCGCATCGAGGGTCTGCTCGCCGAGCAGCCCGACGCGGGACGAGCGCACCCGGACGACCTACACCGAGAGATCGACACCGAGACAGATAGAGACAAGGAGTAAGCAGATGACCGTAGTCAGCTCGGACAGAGACGTCGAAGCGCTGACCCTGACCTTCGTGACCGAGTTCGACGCACCCGTCGAGCGCGTGTGGCAGATCTGGGAGGACCCCCGGCTGCTGGAGCGCTGGTGGGGGCCGCCGACCTATCCGGCGACCTTCGAGCGGCACGACCTCACGCCGGGGGGTCAGTGCCGGTACTACATGACCGGCCCCGAGGGGGATAGAGCGCGCGGCTGGTGGACGATCGTCTCGGTCGACGCGCCGCGGCGGCTCGAGTTCGACGACGGCTTCGCCGGCGAGGACGGCGAGCCGGACCCGTCGATGGAGCCGACCCGGGCGGTCGTCACGCTCGAGCCGGTCGGCGACGGCACCCGCATGACGATCACCAGCACCTTCGTGAGCACGGAGCAGCTCGAGCAGATGCTCGAGATGGGCATGGAGGAGGGGATGCGCGAGGCCGTCGGGCAGATCGACGGCATCCTGGCCGACGCCCACTGAGGCAAGGCGCCGGGCAGCGTCGGGGCGTGCACCGATGGCTTGGCGCAGCGAAGGCGCGGCGCCGGGCGGTCGTGCATGAGTGCGTGCCGTCGTGACGTGAGTCGCGACGGCACGCACTCACTGGATCAGTACGAGTCCCACTCCTCGGCCGTGAACATGCTGCGCGTCCAGCTGCTCGCTTCAGGCTGCGCCGGGGCGTCCGGCCGCTCCTCGAAGTAGACCGGCAGCCCGGGCGACACGAGCACAGCGCACTCGGTCGTGCCGACCGTGGGGATGGCGACGACGTCGCCTCCGTGCCGCACAGCGTCCACGAGGCGGTCCTGGAGCTGCACTACGTCGGTGTCCGCCGGCAGATAGTAGGTGTGCCCGGCGACCGACAGGGTGAATAACGACATGCGGTGCCCCCCTCCGGTTGATTCCACCGTACGCGCGGCACGAAGTCGCGGTGCGGGGGTTGCTATCGGAGGAGCGGGGTGCTGCACTACGCCGCGCTCCCCCTCGGGGGCAGGTCGGTCACGCCGTCGAACCGCGATTTCGGCGACGCGGCACAGGGGCCGCGGCCGCAGGCGGGAGTTGCGGGCTCAGGAGTCCCCGTGACCGGATGCGCTGTCATCCTCGACGTCATCGGAGTCCGTGTTGGTCCCGGATCCGTCGGGGATGCCGTCGGCCGACGGTCCCGTGACCTCCGCGTTCTCCATGCCGTCGTCGGCCGAGGCCGTCTCGTCGTTCCGGGTGGGGTCGGTGTCGTTGCTCATGGGACGAACCTAACCCTGCCGCCTTCCCCGCGCGCCAACACCTCGTCGACCGTCTCGTGCCCGAGCCGGGCCATCTCCGGGTCGTCGAGACTGTTGCCGCACAGTGCCGTCGCCAGAACGACGGCCCATCCCCTCGCCCGGGCCCACAGCGAGGAGTCGTCGTCCCCGTACGCGGCGCGGAATGCGCGCCGGCCCGCGGGGTCGAAGCACAGCCACGCGGCGGCGAGGTCCGTTGCCGGGTCGCCCGCGGTGACGTCGCCGAAGTCGACGACGGCCGCGAGCGCCGGCCCGGGTGCACGATGCCCGGCGCCGTGCTCGGGTCCGGTTACGACGATGTTGCCCGGATGCAGGTCACCGTGGATCCAGACCGGCTCGCCGTCGAAGAGCGGTGCGGTGAGCGCCTCCTCCCAGACCGGTCGCAGCTCGTTGGAGCGCGGGACGAGGCCGCCGGCGAAGCGCTCCTCCACGGCGACGGAACGCGCGGCAAGCGGCACGCCTCGCACGGGGTTCGGGGGCGCATCCGAGGGGGCGGGTGCGTGGACGGCTCGGAGGAAGGCGGCCAGGGGCGCGGCCACGCCGCCGCGCGCCGATCGCGGCACGGCGAGGAGTGCACGGCCGGGGAACCAGGGCACGACGCTCCACGGCCACGGCATCGGTCCTCGCGGGGCGCCGACGTGGAGCGGAAGCGGCACGGCGACGGTCGTCCGCGCCGCAAGCAGGGGAAGGGCCCGCTGCTCGTGCCGGATGAGCTCCGCGGCCACCGCGCGACGGGGCAGCCGCACCGCGAGCTCGTCACCGAGGCGCCAGACGGCGTTGTCCCATCCCTCCGCCACGAGGCGCAACGGGAGGTGGGCGTATTCGCGGCAGTCGGCGACCAGCAGCTCGCGCACCTGGCTCTCGCTCAGCGAGATCTCGGCCGGTGGCTTCAGCACGCCATCACGGTAGCGGAGGGAAGCCTGCGCCGCTGCCCGTGGTGCCGGGGTGCGCTGCCGGTGCCGGTGTGCGGTGCCGGTGGGCTCTGCCTGTGCGCCCTCCGGTCTGCTGTCCCGCGGGGTGGCGCAGGGGGTCGCCGCCCGGTTCTGCGGGCGATCAGCGGTTGAGTCCCCAGCCGCGCCGCCACACGAGGACGCCGACGGCCATCAGGGCAGCCGCGAGGGCGGTCCAGGCGACCGCGTGGGCACCGAACAGCACCAGGAAGATGCACCCCTCCGCGGAGATCATGAGGACGGCACCGATGATGCGCAACGTCATCGACTCCCGCCTCCGCTTCCCCGTATCGGTCACGCGCACCTCCCTGTCGCCCTGCCGGGCCACGCTAGGGACGCGAGCTTGTAAGAACCTTGCTCGCACCCGTGCCGTTGGCAGGCGGCGCAGAGTGGGTCCCACCGCATGGCGCGACCGACGAGGGTACGCTCGTCGATCGTGCCCGCGCCCGTGCGGTGCACGGGCAACAGAACACCACAGGGAGACCCCACACATGATCGGATTCATCGTCGCCGGACTCGTCATCGGCGCGCTCGCCCGCCTGATCAAGCCGGGCCGTCAGAACCTCGGCGTGCTCGCCACGCTTCTGCTCGGACTCGCCGGTTCCGTGATCGGTGGCGTCATCGCGAACCTCCTCGGCACGGGAGACATCTTCGAGCTCAACGTGCTCGGCTTCATCGTCAGCGTCATCGCGGCCGTCCTGCTGATCGGCGTCGCGGAGGGCCTCGCCGGCCGCCGCAAGGTCAGCCGCCGCTAGATCCAGCCCAGCACCACCGCGGAAGCGGCGTCCCGAGGGGGGCGCCGCTTTCGTGTTTCAGTGAGGCCGGTCCCTGAGCGTGTCGATGGGACACGGCTGCCCGGCACAGGGAGCCCCACGGTCCCTGAGCTTGTCGAAGGGACAGTGGCGACTGCGCTCGTGGAAGTTCTTCACAGGACAAAAGTTCTTCGTCGAAGATACTTTCGACATGGTAGAATGTGTGCTATGAGAACCCCGGCAGCGACGCTCCTCCGCACAGCGAACGCGGTCGCGCGCTTGGGCTCCTCCCCCGCTGCTTTTGTCACGCTCCCCAAGCAGGATCTGCTCGACGCGCTGCACGCTATCGCCGACCTGCGACAGGCCTGCGACACCTTCTCCGCCTGGATCGCGGGCGAGCTGAACCGGCGTTCCAGCACCGACCTCGGTTCAGCAGGGTTGGCGCAGCAGGAGGGCTACCGGACGCCGCAGGCCATGGTCGAGGCCATCACCGGAACCACCAGGGGCGGCGCCGTCTCGATCGTCGAGGTCGGCAAGATGCTCGCCGAGACCGACGCCGTGGAGACCCTGCAACGCGAGCACCCGGAGCTTCCCGCGCCGCCCACCCCGTGGCAGGCGCCGATCGCGCATGCCGTCACCGACGGACGGGTTTCGATTGCGCAGGCGGACGCGATTCGTGCCGGGCTGGGACTGCCGACGGACGCGGTACCGGCCGAGGCCCTGTCGGAAGCAGCGCGGGAACTCCTAGAAGACGCGGCCACACTCACGGCGGCGCAGCTGCACCGCCGGGCACGCCAACTACGCGACGACCTCGGCGACACCGAGGTCGCGGATCGCGAGAAGGCGCAGCTGGAACAGCAGCACCTGAAGGCATGGAAGCGACCGGACGGGATGGTGGAGGGCAAGTTCCTCTACGCACCCGAACCGGGCGCCTTCCTCCTCTCGGTCCTCGACGAGCTGACCAACCCCCGTCGAGGCGGGCCGCGGTTCGTCAAGGAGGAGGACCGGGCCCGGATTGATGCGATCGTCAATGACCCGCGGCCGACCGAGCGCCTCGCCGCTGACGGGTTCCTCGAGCTGTTGCGCATCGGCGCGGACGCAGACCCAGGCCAGGTGTACGGATCGCGGCGGCCTGCGGTGAGGGTGATCGTGACGAAGGAGTCGCTCGACTCCGGCGACGGCCACGGCTCGATACAAGACACGGGTGAGGCCGTGAGCATCGGCACCATCCGCCGCGAGGTGTGCTCGACGGGAACGGTGGCCGTGGTGCTCGATGACGACGGGCAGTGCGTGAACGTGGGTCGCGAGCAGCGCCTGTTCACCGCGCGTCAGCGCATCGGGCTCGCGGTAAGGGATGGCGGGTGCATGTGGCCTGGGTGCGACCGGCCACCCTCGTGGTGCGAGGCGCATCACATCAACCAGTGGAAACGCGACCACGGCAAGACGGACATCGCCGACGGGATCCTGCTCTGCAAGCACCACCACTTGCTCCTCCACAACAACGGCTGGGATATTCGCAGAACCGGCGGGCAGTACCTGTTGCTTCCACCGAGGTCGATCAGCCCGACCCGGGAAGCGCGCCACCTGGCGACGAAGAGCAGAGCGGTCCAGGACTGGAACGCCCGCCGGCACCGCCTCCGGCCCCGCGACTCTGTTCCCCCATCCGGGCCGGCATCACCGAAAGATTGATCGTGGTCGCGGCGGTGACCACTCAGCGGACTGCTGACCATACGGTCCCTGAGCCCGTCGAAGGGACGCAACAGTCGCGACGCGCCTTGCGTCGCTTCGACAAGCTCAGCGACCGTGTACGGAACGCAGGTACGCCTCAATGGCCGCACCACCCGCATGCCGTCGCTGCCCGCGAAGCTCTCGGGAACAACCAGGGCAGACCGACGGCACCACCTCGGTCCCTAAACCTGCCAAAGAGACGCACCCGTGTGAGCGCACCTTGCGTCGCTTCGACAAGCTCAGCGACCGTGTACGGAACGCACGTACGCCTCAGTGGCCGCACCGCCTGCATTCCGTCGCTGCCCGCGAAGCTCTCGGGAACAACCAGCGCAGACCGGCGGAACCACGTCGGTCCCTGAGCCCATCGAAGGGACGCACCCGTGTCAGCGCACCTTGCGTCGCTTCGACAAGCTCAGCGACCGTGTACGGAACGCTCCCCGATACCGACGGCGACACCGTCCATGTGCCGTCCTTGCTGGCGAAGCTCTCGAAAACGACCAGGGCCCGCTGACGGCACCACCTCGGCCCCTGAGCCCGTCGAAGGGACGGGACCCGACACACCGCGGCACCTTCAGGGGCTGTGCGGTGTCTGTGTCGGGCGCGCGAAGCGGGCATCACGGGCGCGGCTTCAATACGCTGGCCATGACGGCGGCAATCGCGCCGGTTTCTCACGGGAGGTTGACACATGGGCAGAGCGATCGCGTTCATGATGGGGGTGCTGCTCGGCAGCCACGGATTCCTCGGGCTGTTCGTCGAAGGCGAGCATCTGCTCGGACTCTTCAACGTCGACATCCTCCTCGACATCGTGTACCTGTTCTGCGCCCTCGTCCTGCTCGTCGTCGGCGGCACCCGCAGCCCGGCCGGCCTCCTGCGCGGCGGCCTGCTGTTCGTCGCGGCCGTCTTCCTCCTGATCGCCGTGCTCGGCCTCCTGGACGACTCGCTCGCCGGCCTCCTGCCGACCACCCTCACCAAGGTCGACATCGGCTTCCTGTTCGTGGTGGGCGGCATCGCCGCCGTCACGGCGCTGCTCCCGCGCGTGTCAGAGCCGCTCCAGACCGGCGGCGTGGCGCTTAACTGACGCAATTCCTCCGCGGACGGGCGCGACCGAGTGCGGATCAGCACGGACCGGCCGGCCCGAGCGACACGCCCACCGCACCGCTAAACTTGACTCGTTCAAGTTCTCCCGGTTGAGTGGACACATGACCGCACACGTGCACGAGGCCGCTCCGGCAGCCGAGAGCGCCTCCGCCGGTCGTCTCCGTTCGGCGGGCATCCGCGTCACCAAGCCGCGCATCGCCGTGCTCGACGTGCTCGAGGAGGCGCGCCCGCGCCACGAGCACCTGAGCGCCGCAACCGTCGAGGAGCGCGTGCGCGCCCGCATCGGCGCGATCTCCACCCAGGGCGTCTACGACTGCCTCGAGGCGCTCGAGGCGGCGCATCTGCTGCGCACCCTCGAGCCGGCCGGTCAGCCCGCGCTCTACGAGTCGCGGGTGAACGACAACCACCACCACCTGGTCTGCCGCTCGTGCAACCTGGTCACCGACATCGACTGCGTCGTGGGCGAGTCCGCCTGCCTCACGCCGTCGAGCACCAACGGCTTCGTCGTCGACGAGGCCGAAGTCACGTTCTGGGGGCTGTGCCCGTCGTGCGCGGCATCGTCCGCGCCGGTCGCGCGCCCCTGATCCCGCGGTCGCCGCACACCGCGGCGCCCGCACCTGCCCCACGAAAGGACATCCATGACCGACGTCGCGTCACAGAGCCCGGACGAGGGTGACACCCGCGAGGTGCTCACCAACCGCCAGGGTCACCCGGTCTACGACAACCAGAACCAGCGCACCGTCGGCGCGCGGGGACCCGCAACGCTCGAGAACTACCAGTTCCTCGAGAAGATCAGCCACTTCGACCGCGAGCGCATCCCGGAGCGGGTCGTGCACGCGCGCGGCGCCGTTGCCTTCGGCTACTTCGAGGCCACCGGCACCTGGGGCGACGAGCCCATCGCGAAGTACACCCGCGCGAAGCTCTTCCAGGAGGCCGGCAAGCGCACCGACCTGGCGATCCGCTTCTCCACCGTCATCGGCGGCCGCGACTCCTCCGAGGCCGCGCGCGACCCCCGCGGATTCGCGGTCAAGTTCTACACCGAGGACGGCAACTGGGACCTTGTCGGCAACAACCTCGGCGTGTTCTTCATCCGTGACGCGATCAAGTTCCCTGACGTCATCCACTCGCTGAAGCCGGACCCCATCACCTTCCGCCAGGAGCCCGGGCGGATCTTCGACTTCATGTCGCAGACCCCCGAGTCGATGCACATGCTGATGAACCTCTTCAGCCCCCGTGGCATCCCCGCGAACTACCGCACCCAGCAGGGCTTCGGCGTCAACACCTACAAGTGGGTCAACGCCGAGGGCCTCACGCACCTCGTGAAGTACCACTGGATCCCGAAGGCCGGCGTGCAGAGCCTCACCGAGGCCGACGCCGCCGCCCTCCAGGCCGGCGACCTCGGCCACGCCTCGAAGGACCTCTACGAGGCCATCGAGCGCGGCGACTTCCCCGAGTGGGAGCTTCGCGTGCAGCTCATGAGCGACGACGAGCACCTCGAGCTCGACTTCGACCCGCTGGACGACACGAAGGTGTGGCCGGAGAACGAGTTTTCACCGAAGAAGGTCGGCACGATGGTGCTGACCAGCAACGTGCGCAACTTCTTCGCCGAGAACGAGCAGCTCTCCTTCGGCACCGGCGTGCTCGTCGACGGGCTGGACTTCTCCGACGACAAGATGCTCGTCGGCCGTACGTTCTCCTACAGCGACGCCCAGCGCTACCGCGTGGGGCCGAACTACCTGCAGCTGCCGGTCAACTCGGCCAAGAACGCGAAGGTCCGCACCAACCAGCAGGGCGGCCAGATGACCTACCACGTGGACCAGGTCGGCGAGAACCCGCACGTCAACTACGAGCCGTCCATCACCGGCGGGCTCCGTGAGGCGACGTACCCGACCCACGACGACCAGGGCCCGGAGATCGTCGGCCGGCTCACGCGCAAGCGCATCCCCCGCACCAACGACTACACGCAGGCCGGCCAGCGCTACCTGCTGCTCGAGAAGTGGGAGCAGGACGACCTCGTCGCGAACTTCGTGACGCTCATCGGCCAGGCCGCCCGCGAGGTGCAGGAGCGCATGGTGTGGCACTTCTACATGGTCGAGGATGAGCTGGGCGCGCGAGTCGGCGCGGGCCTCGGCATCACGCTCGACGAGATCAAGGACCTCCCGCCGCTGCAGAGCCAGACCCTCAACGAGGACGAGCTGGCGCGTCTCGCGAACCTCGGGCACAACGGCCCGCGGAACGTCGAGGGCCTGATGATGACCCACTGCGTGCCGAACGAGCGCGTGGTGCTCGCCAAGTAGCACCCGGTCTCACCGCGGCGGCCCCGCCACTCCCCCTCGGGTGGAGCGGCGGGGCCGTCGCCGCGTTGCAGCCGGGCTTCGGTCAGCCCGGCTCCGTCGAGGTGAATCGCGGCGCGAGCGCGAGCGAGAAGGTGCCCGCCGGAGCGCCCTGCCAGAACATCAGGCGCTCGTGCCTCCCCCAGCCGAGCGCGCGCACCGCGTTGATGATCTGCGAGATGTTCTCCGCCGCGTAAGGCGGTCCGCCGAGACCGACCGCGGCATCGAACTCCTGCCTGCGCTCCTCGTAAAAGCGCTGGGACGCCTCGCGGCGCTGCTCCTCCTCCTCGCGGTCCAGGCGCCGCTGCATCGACGACGCCCGCACCCGGCCGGTCGCCCCGCCGGCGTCGAGCTCCAGCACGCGACGCACGGGCAGACGCCCGACCTCGTCGATGATTGCACCGCGCAGGGAGAGCGCCGGAACGTCGAGCATGAGGGCCTCGCCGAAGTCCTCGACGAGCGGATCGAGGGACCCGGGCAGCAGCTGCGGGTCCCCGCCGACTGTGCGCTCCGCCCACGTCACCAGGTCGGCCGCGTGGCGGTGGCTCACCATCTGCTCGACGACCCACCACATCCACTGGCGCCCGCGGTCGAGGTCCAGGTGCTGCCCGAGCTCGGTGTCGAAGAGGTTGACGGCGGACTCGCCGGTGGAGGCGACGACCGTGCCCTCCAGGGTGACCCGGTCGAGCGGCCCCCGGGCGTGCAGATGGTCGGCGACGTAGGCGACGGCGTCGGTGAACAGGCGGGCCCGGACCGCCTTGACCGACCAGTCCCACAACTCGTACGCGATTCCGGTGGCCGACTCGAGCAGTTCGTCGTCGGGCGGGTAGCTGTCCGTCATTCGCGGGCCTTTCCACGCATGTTGGGACTCACCGTAGTCGGGGAAGTCTCAGTTATGCGCGGGACAGAAAGCCCCAATCGCTCACGCCATGCGCAGCACGTTTCCCGTGACCCGCCGCCCGGCGTCCGACACGAGGAACGCCACGAGCTCGGCGACCTCGTCCGGCTCGGCGACGCTGAAGAAGTGGTCGTCCTTCTCGATCGCCTCGCGCACCGCATCCGTGACCCAGCCGGTGTCGGTGATCGGCGGATGCACGGCGTTCGCGGTCACCCCGAAGCGGCCGAGCTCCAGGCTCGCGGACTTCGTGTAGTTGACCAGGGCCGCCTTCGCTGCCCCGTACGACACCTCCTCGGGGAAGCCGTCCTCCCCGCCCGAGGTCATCGACACGATGCGTCCCCAGGACCCCTGCCGCGCCTGCAGCCGGGCGGCGAACTCCGCGATGAGCAGCGCCCCCGCGCGGGCGTCGACCGCGAACTGGCGATCGAATGTCTCGGCCGTCACCCGGGCGAGCGGGCGGCCCATCCAGTCCCGTCCGCCGCTCCGGAAGGTGTCGCCCAGGGATGCGGTCGCGTTGTTCACCAGCACGTCGACCGGACCGAAGCGCTCCTCCGCCGCGTCGAAGAGCAGCGGGATGCTCGCGGCGTCGGACAGGTCCGCCGAGACCGCGGCGGCCGTGCCGCCCGCCCGCTCGATGCGCTCGAGCACGGCCGATGCGTCGCTGCGGTGGTTCTGCCGCTGCCGCTCCGGTGTGCCCTCGTCCTCGGGATCCTCGATCGACAGGTAGCCGATCAGGACAGCCATTCCCTCCGCGGCGAGCCGCTCGGCGACCGCGGCGCCGATGCCGTGGTTCGCTCCGGTGATCAGGGCGACGTGCTGAATCCTCATTCCGCCCATCCTGGCAGGTGCGCTCCTGGCGGTTCGGCTCGGTGGGTCCGCTCGGGTGGTTCCGCTCGGGCGGGACGGGCGAGAGGATGGCCGGCGCGGGCGACGGGGCACAGGTAAGCAAGGAGCACCGCTGGCTGCCGTACCTCGCGCCGCGGCTGCCGTTTCCCGTGCCGACGCCGCTCGCGATCGGGGCGCCGGCCCATCGTCCGCGCGGTCCTGGGCGTTTACTCAGCGAAGGAATAGCACCGCGGCTCAGGCGTTCTCCTCCGTATGACAACTATCGGAATCATCGGAGCAGGACACATCGGCAGCCAGGTCGCACGCGCGGCGATCGGCGTCGGCTACGACGTGGTCATCAGCAACTCTCGCGAACCCGAGACCCTGGCGGAGCTCGTCGCGGAGCTCGGACCGAAGGCGCGTGCCGCGACGGCCGCCGAGGCGGCTGAGGCGGGCGACTTCGCCGTCGTGACGGTGCCCCTCAAGAACGTGTACGACGTGCCCGTCGAGCCCCTCGCCGGCAAGATCGTGATCGACACGAACAACTACTACTTCGAGCGCGACGGGCAGATCCCCGCCCTCGACAACGGGGTCGACACCGTCTCCGCGATGCTGCAGCGCCACCTGCCCACGAGCAAGGTGGCCAAGGGCTTCAACCACATCATGGCGAAGGACATCACGACCGACGGCACCCCCGCCGGCACCGAGAACCGCCGTGCGCTCGCCACCGCCAGCGACTTCGAGGAGGCGGCCGAGCTCGTCCAGCGCCTCTACGACGAGCTCGGCTTCGACACGGTGAACGTCGGCTCGCTGGCCGAGAGCTGGCGCGTCGAGCGCGACCAGCCCGCCTACGTCGTGCGCCAGAACCGCCACGAGCTGCTCGAGAACCTCGGGCTCGCCAAGCGGGTCAACGCCGCCGCGTAGCACTCCAGGCGTCCGGTCCGGGTTTCCCGGGCCGGACGCCTTTCTCATGCCCGCCGCTTCACCGCGAACCGTTCGGGCGGTGCCGGACCCCTCATCGCGGCGGCCCGAGTGCAAGGCTTGCGGAGTTGGCTATCTCCCGCCTCTGACTCGTTAGGACGCACAATGAAGTTCCGCTACCTCGGCAACTCCGGCCTCAAGATCTCCGAGATCACCTACGGCAACTGGCTCACCCACGGCTCCCAGATCGAGAACGACGCGGCCACCGCGTGCGTGTCCGCCGCTCTCGACGCCGGCATCAGCACCTTCGACACCGCGGACGTCTACGCGAACACCGCGGCCGAGACCGTGCTCGGCGAGGCGCTGAAGGGTCAGCGCCGCGAGTCGATCGAGATTTTCACCAAGGTCTTCGGCCCGACCGGGCCGAAGGGCCACAACGACACCGGCCTCTCCCGCAAGCACATTCTGGAGTCCATCAACGGCTCGCTCACCCGTCTGCAGACGGACTACGTCGACCTGTACCAGGCGCACCGCTACGACTACGAGACCCCGCTTGAGGAGACGATGCAGGCGTTCGCCGACATCGTGCGCCAGGGCAAGGTGCTGTACATCGGCGTCAGCGAGTGGACCGCGGAGCAGCTGCGCGACGGCGCCGCCCTCGCGAAGGAGCTCGGCGTACAGCTGATCTCGAACCAGCCCCAGTACTCGGCGCTCTGGCGGGTCATCGAGGCGGAGGTCGTGCCGACCTCGAAGGAGCTCGGCATCTCCCAGATCGTCTGGTCCCCCATCGCGCAGGGCGTGCTCACCGGCAAGTACAAGCCGGGCGCCCCGCTGCCCGAGGGCAGCCGCGCCACGGACGAGAAGGGCGGCGCAAACATGGTGAAGCGCTTCCTCAACGACGACACGCTCGAGCGCGTGCAGCGCCTCTCCCCCATCGCCGACGAGGTCGGGCTCTCGCTCGCCCAGCTCGCCGTTGCGTGGGTGCTGCAGAACGACAACGTGGCGTCGGCCATCATCGGCGCCTCCCGGCCCGAGCAGGTGCACGAGAACGTGAAGGCGTCCGGCGTCGAGATCCCCGCCGAGCTCCTGGGTCAGATCGACGAGGTCCTCGGTGACATCGTCGAGCGCGACCCCGAAAAGACGAAGGACAGCTCGCCCAAGACCCGCGAGGTCTGACCGGAACGGTCCCCGAGTCGCCCGCACGCGGCTCGGGGACCGTTTCGTTGTCCGTGTGCCCGTTCCTAGGCGGACGACGACGTGGGACGCCGGGCAGCGTTGGGCGGCTAGGGAAGCGTCCCTTCGACAAGCTCAGGGACCGGACCCCCGCCCCTCCGGCTACGACCGGCACCCAGCCGGGTGCCCCGGCGTCCGCTCGTACGGTCCCTGAGCCCGTCGACAGGGACGCGACTGCCCGGTCGCTTCGCACGGATCGCGGGCGTTGTCGAGCCCCAGATTTTTCGGTGGGCTCGTGATGGGCTGGGTTCGAGTGATGGCGCTCCCTCCCGTCCCCTTCGAACGAAGGAACCGTCATGAGCACCTCCTCCGCATCCGCCGGCCGCAGCATCCCCGAGCTCGTGCTCGAGGCGGAGCTCGCCGTGATCCGCTGCCTGTACGCCGCGGTGATGCACGACCCGTTCTGGGAGAGCATCACGGTCCGGTACGACGAACCGGAGCCGACCATCGCGGTCGTGAACCTGATCGAGTACGAGCCGCACACCCGATCGGGCGGCGACTTCGGCGTGGAGCTCCTGCACGCGGTGCACCGTGAGATCGAGCTGCTCCGGGAGTGGCGGCCGGCCACGGGCGACGTGGTGTCCGCGGTGTCCGCGCGCGTCGGTCGCCCGGGCATCCTCACGGTCTTCCGGGACAGCGTCTCGGCGACGGGCGAACCGACCCGGCTGCCCTCCGCGCACGCCGCGTAGAGCCGCGGCTCTGACCGGCACCGGCACCCCGGCACCGGCCTGCCCGAGCCCCGCTCGCACGGCGGCGGGAGTTGGATGGAGGTACGCGGGAACGACGAGATCGGGAGGACGCCATGGCGGACGAGAGACGGGGACCGACGCTGCTGAAAGCCGCCGCCGTCGGCGCGCTGAGCGGCCTCGCGGGAGTGGCGGCCATGACCGCGGGCGAGAAGGTGGAGCAGCGCTTCACCCACCGGCCGAACTCGTACGTGCCCGCCCGCACGCTCCTGACCCTGCTCGGCCGCCGCCCCGGCGAGAGCGAGAAACCGCCGGTCTGGAACCACCTGATGCACTGGGGCACGGGCGCCGTCCTCGGCGCGCTCCGCGGGGTGTGGGCCGTCACCGGCATCCGGGGCCCGCTCGCGAACACGAAGCACACGGTCGTGCGTCTCGGTTTCGATCAGACGCTGGAGAACACGACGGGCGCCGGAGCGCCGCCGTCGAGCTGGCCCGCGAAGGAGTTCGTCGTCGACGTGGTGCACAAGGCCGTGTACGCGGTCGTCACCGGCGTGGTCGCCGATCGGCTGATCCGCCCCTCGCTCGAGTCGCGGCGCGGCACCCGGAGCCACTGACCCCGACTCACCGGTCTGACGCGTCACTCTCCGCCAGCCCCGGAACGCGAAAGGGGCCGTGCCGACGTCCGCCGGCACGGCCCCCCCTATCGCTGGTACTACTGCGACAGCGGTACTACTGCTGCACCGGGCCTACTGCACGGCCTCGAGCGCGTCGACGAGACCCTCGCCGAAGTACCCGTTGACGTCCGGCGTCCCGACGCAGGTGCTCGCTACGGCGGGGCACGGCACGTCGTTGGCCTGCTCGGTGAGCAGCGTCACCAGGGCGGTTCCCGAGGTGGTCGGGTGGGTGGACTTCAGCAGCGCGGCGACGCCCGCGACGTGCGGCGACGCCATCGAGGTGCCGGACTTGAGGCCGTAGCCGCTGTTCACGACGGTCGACAGGATGCGCGATCCGGGGGCCGCGACGTCGATGACGCCGAGCCCGTAGTTCGAGAAGCTGGACCGCTCGCCCGCCTGCGTCGTGGACGAGACGGTCACGACGCCGTCGAGCTCCGCCGGGATGTCCTCGCAGCCGCCGGTGCCGATCGCCCGCAGCACGGGCGTCGTGTCGTTCGGGCTCGACGAGTCCACGGTCTTGTTGGCGAGGTCGATGTTCGAGTTGCCTGCGGCCGCGACGTTCACGAGCCCCTTCTGCTGCGAGTACTGCACCGCGCGATCGACGGCCGTCTTCACGGCGGCCTGGTCCGCGTCGTTATCGCACCAGAACTGCCACGGGTCGATGTAGTAGCTGTTGTTGGTGACGTCGGCGCCCGTCGCGGTCGCGTACATGAAGCCGCAGATCGCCGCCTCCGGGTAGATGAACCCGTCGTCGTTCACGACCTTGACGGAGGAGAGGCGCACATTCGGCGCGACGCCGACGATGCCGACGCCGTTCCGGGCGGCGGCGATCGTGCCGGCCACGTGAGTGCCGTGGTCGCTCGTCGTCGGCTGCCACGCCGCGTAGCTCGTGTCCGGCACGCCGCTGTTGCAGTCCGCCGACGCGCTCGCATTGATGTTTGCGGCCAGGTCGGGGTGGTCGCCCTGGATACCCGAGTCCAGCACCGCGACGAGCACGTCCCGGCTGCCGTCGGTGATCTGGTGCGCCTGGGTCGCCCCGATCGCTGCCATGTCCCACTGCTCGCCCTCGCGGGGGTCCGCGGTGACGCTCGTCGGCGTCTCGACGCTCGGCGCGGCCGTGCGCTTCGGCGTCTTGCCGCCCTTGCCGGACTCGCCGTTCGCCAGCGGATCGTGCACCCCGAAGGTCGGGTCGGTCGCGGCGACCGGTGCGGTGCGGGTGGCACCGACCGACGCGATGGACTTCTCCACACGAAGAGCGGCAGCGAAGTTCGCGTTGTCGGACTGGGCGATGACGACGCCGATCTCGGCGTAGGACTCGATGACCGAGCCGCCGGCGGCCTCGATGGCGCGCTCCGCCTTGAGCGTCTGACCCCGGTTGGCCTGTACGACGTTCACGGCGTAGTTCATGAGCGGCCCGGGTGCGGCCTGGACGACGCGCGCCCCCGCCGACGCTCCGGGCGCGGCGGTGGCGGAGAGGCCCGGCGTGAGCACTGCGGCGCCGGCGACGGCGAGAACAGCGCACGTGGAGGCGAGGCCGCGTCGGCGCGTCCCTGCCCGAACTGTGGATTGAAACATGAGTTCCCCTTACTTATTTCCCCAACCCCGAAATGGGGGCGAGAACGACCCTCGCAGGCGCCTCCGACATTCGGGAACCGTCCTCGCCGGGAAGGCCGCCGCCGTAACGCATTGTTTACAGACCGTCTGTAGCGTCGACCCGTTCGGACGCCCCCACTGACAGGAGCCTGATGCGACTTCGTCGAACAGCAGCAACATTCACCCTGGCCGCGCTCGGCGTGGCCCTGACGGCACCCACGGCGGTAGCCGCCGCGGAGGTGACCCCCGACGCGCTCGAGCTGACCCTCCTGTCCACGACGGACACCCACGGCAACGTCACCAACTGGGACTACTTCGCCAACAGGGCGAACGAGGGCACCAACGTGCGCGGTCTCACCCGCGTCGGCACGGTCGTCGACGAGGTCCGCGCCGCGAAGGGCGACGACTCGGTGCTCGTCGTGGACAACGGCGACGCCATCCAGGGCACGCCGCTGACCTACTACTACGGCATGGGCGCCGGGGCGGCGGGCGTGCTGGACGGCACGACCACCCACCCCATGGCCCAGGCGTTCAACGCCATCGGGTACGACGCGCAGGTCGTGGGCAACCACGAGTACAACTACGGGCTCGACATGCTCGGCGCCTACGAGGGCGACCTCGACGCGCCCCTGCTCGGCGCGAACGTCCTCGACGTCGCGACGGGCGAGCCGTACCACGAGCCGTACACGCTCGTGCACCGCACCATCGACGGCGAGGACGTCACGATCGGCGTGCTCGGCCTCGTCACCCCCGGTGTGCGCATCTGGGACAAGGCGAATGTCGAGGGCGTGCTCGAGTTTGAGGACATGGTCGAGGCCGCCAAGCAGTGGGTGCCGATCGTGGACGAGCAGGCCGACGTCGTGGTCGTGCTCGCGCACACCGGCGTCGGGACCGTGTCGGACGCCGACTACGACCCCGTCGACCTGAACGAGAACACCGTCAACAACATCGCGACGCAGGTGCCCGGGATCGACGTGATGGTCGCCGGTCACACGCACCAGGATGCGCCCGAGACCATCTACACCAACGTCGCCGGCGAGCTCGTGCTCGTGACGCAGCCCTACCGCTGGGCGCAGGGCGTGACCGAGGTCACCATGAACCTCGTGCCGGACGCCGAGGCGGGCGGATACCGGGTCGACTGGTCGGACGGCAACGAGCCGAGCACGGTCGCCCACTACGGCAGCGAGGTCGCCGAGGAGGACCCTGACGTCGTCGCCGCCCTCGCGGACGAGCACCGGACGACGGTCGACTACGTCAACACGCCGGTGGCCCGGTCGGTGACCGAGCTTCCCGCCGCCACCTCGCGGTACGAGGACACCGCGATCATCGACTTCATCAACAACGTCCAGGCCGAGACGGTGGACGAGGCTCTCGACGCCGGGGACCTCGCGGACGTGCCGGTGCTGTCGCAGGCCTCGCCGTTCTCCCGCACCGCCCTCTTCCCTGAGGGTGAGGTGACCATCCGCGACATCGCAGGTCTCTACATCTACGAGAACACCCTGCGCGGCGTCGAGATGACGGGCGCGCAGGTCAAGGACTACCTCGAGTACTCGGCGCGCTACTTCGCGCAGGTCGCTCCGGGGAGCACCTTCGACCCGGAGACGGGCACCAACGCGGTGTACCCGGAGACTCCGAACGGCATCCCCGACTACAACTACGACATCCTGTCGGGCGTCGACTACACGATCGACATCAGCCAGCCGGTCGGCTCGCGCATCGTCGGGCTGGCCATGCCCGACGGCACGCCCGTCGCGGCGGACGCCCGCTTCGTGGTCGCGGTCAACAACTACCGCGCGAGCGGTGGCGGGGGCTTCCCGCACATCGCCACGGCGCCCGTTGTCTACGACGAGCTGCAGGAGATCCGCCAGCTCCTCATCGACTGGGCAGGCGAGCAGGGCACGATCGACCCGGCAGACTTCTTCGACCCGAACTGGACGCTGGTCACGTCGGCCGCCGAGCCGACGCCGACCCCGGTTCCCACGGACCCCACCCCGACGCCCACCGAGCCGACGGTGCCCACGGTGCCGGGCGACCCGACCGGTCCGACGGACGCGCCCACGCCGGCTCCCGCGCCGGGCAGCGGCTCGGGCAGTGGCGCAGGGGGTGCCGGCGACGGATCCGGGAACGGAACGGCGGCTCCGGGCACGAATGTCGGTGCGCATCGCGACACTGATTCCGGGGTTCTCGCTTGGACGGGTACCGGGTCCGCTCTCCCGCTCGGGGGGCTGGCCGCGGTGCTGCTGGCGCTGGGCACCGGCTTCTGGCTGGTCTCGCGTCGCCGGACGGCGTAGCGGGACACGCGCCCCGGAGCGATCCGGGGCGCATCCCGAGCCGGGCCGATCGGGCCCGGCTCGACCTTCATCACACCTAAGAGGGGTCTATCTGTGAGAAGAAATTCCATTCCCGTGGCGGGAGGGGTGGCGATCGCCGCCCTGCTCACCACAATGATCAGCATGCCCGCCGCCGCGGCACCGTCGGCGTTCGGCGCGACGGGCGCAGCAGGGGCGGACAGCGCGTCGGCGGCCCGGGTGGACGACCGCCCGGACGCCGCCGAGGCCGAGCGCCGCGAGCTCAACCAGAAGGCGACGGAGCTTGTCGTCCAGGGGAAGGCCGCGGTCCAGAACCGCGGCGGATCGCAGGCCGTGCGCGTCGCGCCCGGCCAGTGGGCGCAGTACGGGGTCCAGTCGAGCGACAACATCCTGTCGTTCCTCATCGACTTCGGAACCAAGACCGACCCGCGATTCCCGGCCGCTCCGGCCGGACCGGTGCACAACGAGATTCCGGCCCCCGACCGCACGAAGGACAACTCGACGTACTGGACGGCCGACTTCGACCGCGAGCACTACCTCGACATGTTCTTCGGCGAGGAGGGCGAGTCCCTGAAGGGCCTCTACGAGGAGATGTCGAGCGGCCGCTACACGGTCGACGGCGACGTCAGCGACTGGGTGACCGTTCCCTACGCCTCCGCCAGCTACGGCGAGACGGAGAGCCAGGAGGACATGACCCGGTTCGTGCAGGACGCGGCGAACGCCTGGTACGACGCCCAGATCGCGTCGGGCAAGACCGCCGCGGAGATCGACGAGTACCTGGCGTCGTTCGACAAATGGGACCGCTACGACTACGACGGCGACGGCGACTTCGCGGAGGCCGACGGCTACATCGACCACTTCCAGGCGATCCACGCCGGGGAGGGCGAGGAGGCCGGCGCGTCGACCGACACCATCTGGTCGCACCGCTGGGCGGTCAACCAGGCCGGGCGCGGCACCGACGGTCCCTCCGCGAACCCGTTCGGCGGTGTCAAGATCGGCGACTCCGACGTCTGGATCCGCGACTACACGACCGAGCCGGAGAACGGCGGGCTCGGCGTCTTCGCGCACGAGTACGGCCATGACCTCGGTCTGCCGGACCTGTACGACACCAGCGGCGGCGAGAACGGCACGGGCTTCTGGACGCTCATGAGCTCCGGATCCTGGCTGAGCCACGGGGACGGCGCCATCGGCACCACCCCCAACCACATGGGCGCCTGGGAGAAGCTTCAGCTCGGCTGGCTCGATTACGACGTGGCCACCGCCGGCGAGCGCTCGACCCACAAGCTGGGCCCGGCGTTCCACTCGACCAAGCAGCAGCAGGCGCTCGTCGTCGTTCTGCCCGAGGACGAGCAGGGCAACGGCCGCTTCTACATCGCCGAGAACCGGCAGTACCTGGGCTACGACGCGACCCTCGCCCAGGGTCCGTACAACTTCGGCTGGCTGACCAGCTCGCCGGACCGGGTGGAGCACTTCCCCTACCAGGACGGGCTGAGCATCACGTACTGGAACACGGCCCAGCGCAACAACAACACGAGGCAGCACCCGGGCGCGGGCCTGGCTCTGCCCGTCGACGCCCACCCGAAGGCCCTCACCTGGTCCGACGGAACGGTCGCCCGTAACCGCATCCAGACCTTCGACGCCACCTTCGGCCGGCAGGCGACGGATCCGATCAGCCTGCACCGTGAGACGGCGGCGGGGATGACCACGCTGACCGTCGGGTCGCAGCCCGCCGTGCCGGTGTTCGACGACACCGACCCCAACCGGTACTACGACGCGGCCAACCCGCAGGGCAGCGTGCGCGTGGCCGGAACGGGCACGACGATCAAGGTCGTCTCCAGCAACTCGCAGGGGATGATGACGGTAGCCGTCGACTGACGCACCACCACCGGGCCAACCGCCCGGGGAACGGGAGCCGGGGTTCTTTCCCCGGCTCCCGTTCCGCTTTTCCCCCTCCGTGATCCTGCGGCCTGCTCCACCCCGCCGATACGGTTGCCTCCATGGATGACAGCGAGGCGAAGGCGCACCTGCAGCACTACCTTCAGAGCGGCAGGGACGCGCTGCTGTGGAAGCTCGAGGGGCTGGACGAGTACGACATCCGGCGGCCGGTCGTGCCCACCGGGACGAATCTGCTGGGGCTCGTCAAGCACGTCGCGAGCGTGGAGGCCGGCTACCTCGGGGACACGTTCGGCCGGCCGTTCCCCGAGCCGCTGCCCTGGATGGCCGACGACGCCGAGCCGAACGCCGACATGTGGGCGACGGCGGAGGAGTCCCGCGAGTCCGTGGTGGGCCTCTACCGTCGGGTCTGGGCGCACTCCGACGCCACCATCGCCGCGCTCGACCTCGACTCCCCCGGCACGGTGGCGTGGTGGGCGGCGGACCGGCGTTCGGTGACGCTGCACCGCATCCTCGTGCACATGATCGCCGAGAATCAGCGCCACGCGGGCCACGCCGACATCGCGCGCGAGCTCATCGACGGCGCGGCGGGTCTCCGGCAGGGGGTGAGCAACCTGCCCGAGATGGACGAGGCGTGGTGGAACGACTACCGGGAGCGGCTCGAACGGACCGCCCGGTCGGCAGGCGGCCGCTGACGCCCGCCGCAGCGAAGTCGCCGGCCAGATGAGGATGCACGCGGGCGAGGCCGCCATCGACGCCGACCTCGTGGCGCGGCTCGTCGCCGAGCAGTTCCCCGCCCTCGCGCGGCTGCCCGTCGCCGAGGTGCGATCGACGGGAACGGTGAACGCGGTGTACCGGATCGGCGGGGATCTCTACGCTCGGCTCCCTCGGATGGCCGCCTGGGCCGCCGACCTGGAACGCGAGCAGCGCTGGCTGCCCTGGCTCGCCCCGCAGCTTCCCCTCGACATCCCGCGGCCCGTTGCGGCGGGGCAGGCCACCGCCGCCTACCCGTTCGGATGGGCGATCTACCGCTGGATCGAGGGCGAGCCGTACGCCGACGCTCCCCCGGGTGACGAGCCGCGGGCGGCGCGCGACCTCGCCCGCTTCGTGCGCGCGCTGCGTCGCCTCGACCCCGCGGGCGCCCCGCCCGCCGGTCGCCGACCGCTCCGCGAACTCGATGAGGGGACCCGTGCCGCCATCGAACAGGCGCGGTCCGCCATTGATGCCGATGCCGCCCACCGCGCGTGGGACGACGCGCTGAGAACCGACCCGTGGCGGGGCGACGCGGTGTGGATTCACACCGACCTCCTCCGCCCCAACCTCCTGACCCGCTCCGGCCGGCTGACCGCCGTGCTCGACTTCGGCGGCGCCGGCGTGGGCGATCCGGCGGCGGACGTGATCGCCGCCTGGGCCGTCTTCGGCCCCGCCGGCCGATCGGTCTACCGCGAGGAGCTCGACATGGACGAGCAGATGTGGCGCCGCGCCCGCGGATACGCCCTTCATCAGGCGGCCATGATCATCCCCTACTACGCCGAGACGAATCCCGGATTCGTCGCTCTCGCCCGGCGGACCGTCGAGCAGGTGCTGCTCGACGGTCCGTGACCGCGACGGTCGGACTGCCGGGCCGCGGGAACCGGCACAGCCCGTGTCCGAAGCCGGATTCCGCGTAACCAGCATGTTTCGGAATGTTCACTTCCCTGGCACCGGGCCCCGGACGGGTAGAGACTGCTGCCAGGCGTTCACCGACTCATTCCGAGGCCGTGCAGCCTCCGTATCGAGAGGATCCGATCGACATGGCACTTGCGGAGAAGACCGAGCAGCCGGAACTGAAGCGGGTCCTCGGCCCGAAACTGCTGCTCCTGTTCGTGGTGGGCGACATCCTCGGCACGGGCATCTACGCCCTCACCGGGCAGGTCGCGGCCGAGGTGGGCGGGGCGGCGTGGCTGCCGTTCATCGTCGCGTTCACGGTGGCGGCGATCACGGCCTGCTCCTACCTGGAGCTCGTCACGAAGTACCCGCAGGCGGCGGGCGCCGCCCTGTACGTGCACAAGGCGTTCGGCATCCACTTCGTCACCTTCCTGGTCTGCTTCACGGTCATGGCGTCGGGCATCACGTCCGCGTCGGCCGCGTCCGGCGCCTTCGCCGCCAACTTCGTCACCGGGTTCGGGCTCGAGGGCGGCCCGGGCACGCTGCTGCTCATCGCGCTCTGCTTCATGCTGCTCGTGACCGCCGTGAACTTCCGCGGGGTCGCGGAGAGCGTCGGCCTCAACGTCGTGCTCACGATGGTGGAGCTCTCCGGCCTCCTGCTCGTCATCCTCATCAGCTTCTGGGCCATCGCCGGCGGCGCCGCCGACTTCTCCCGCGTCGTGGCCTTCGACACCCCCGACGACAAGAACGTCTTCCTGGCCGTGACGACGGCGACCTCGCTCGCGTTCTTCGCCATGGTCGGCTTCGAGGACTCGGTGAACATGGCCGAGGAGACGAAGGATCCGAGCCGCATCTTCCCGCGAATCATGTTCACCGGACTCGGCATCACGGCCGTCATCTACGTGCTCGTTTCCATCTGCGCGGTCGCGATCGTGCCGATCGGCGAGCTGGCCGGCAACGCCACCCCGCTCGTCACGGTCGTGCAGACCGCGGCGCCCGACTTCCCCATCACCGCGGTCCTGCCGTTCATCTCGCTCTTCGCGGTAGGCAACAGCGCGCTGATCAACATGATGATGGCGAGCCGCCTGATCTACGGCATCAGCAAGCACGGCATCCTGCCCCGCTTCCTGTCGAAGGTGCACCCGACGCGTCGCACCCCGTACGCGGCGATCCTCTTCACCACGGCCATCGCGATCGGCCTGATCACATTCCTCTCCCTCGACTCCGACAACCCCGTCGTCGCCCTCCTCGGCGGCACGACGTCGCTGCTGCTGCTCGCGGTGTTCGCGGTGGTCAACTGCACCGTGCTCGTGCTGCGGAAGGATCCCGTGGAGCACAAGCATTTCCGGGCGCCGACCCCCCTGCCGGTCATCGGCGCCGTCGCCTGCGCCTACCTCGTGCTGCCCTGGTCGGGTCGCCCGGTGGAGCAGTACCAGATCGCCGGCGTCCTGCTCGCGATCGGCGTCGTGCTCTGGGCGGCGACCTACTTCACCGGCGGCCGGAACAAGAAGAAGTTCGACGACGCCGCGATCCCCGGCAAGAAGTAGGGCAGGGGCAGGGCGGGCGAGCGCTCAGCTCGCGGGCGCTGTAGCCACGACGACGGTCGCGTCGAGGTCGTCGTCCATCACGACCCGGGCCGCCATCCCGCGGCGCTCGAACAGCGCCGCCGTCACGGGTGCCTGCGGCCTGCTCGCCTCGATCACCACCGATCCGCCAGCGGCCAGCCAGGAGCGGGCGTCCGCCGCCACCCTGCGGTGCACGTCGAGCCCGTCGTCGCCGCCGTCCAGGGCGAGGAGCGGCTCGTGCTCGCGGGCCTCAGGCGGCATGCGGCCGATCTCCCCCGTCGGCACGTAGGGAGCGTTGACGGCCAGCACCCGCACCCGCCCGCGGATCGCGGGCGGCAGCGCCGCGTAGAGATCGCCCTCGTGCACGTGGCCGCCCAGCGGCTCGAGGTTGCGGCGGGCGGAACGCACGGCCGCCGGCTCCAGGTCGGCCGCGTGCAGGTGGATGCCCAGGACGGCCGCGGCGACGGCCGCCCCGACCGCGCCTGACCCGCAGCAGAGGTCGACGACGACGTCCCCGGCGGCGGCGAGGGCGGCGGCCTCTCTCGCCAGCAGCCTCGTGCGCTGCCGCGGCACGAAGACGCCGCGGTCGACGAGGATGCGCAGGCCGGCGAACTCCGTCCAGCCCAGCACGTGCTCCAGGGGCGTGCCCGAGACGCGTTCGGCGAGCATCCGCCCGAGGTGCGGGGCGTCCTCGGCCTCGGCGAGCAGCAGGTCGGCCTCCTCCTCCGCGAAGACGCAGCCGGCCCTCCGCAGCTCGAGCACGACCCGGTCGCGATCGGCGGAGGGCGGATGCCGCCCGTCGTTGCGCTCCACGGTCACCCGCGGACGACGCCCGCGTCGCGCAGCGCGAGGTCGGCGAGCCGCCGCACCACGACGGCGTTCCCGCTTCGCCAGTCGGCGACGGGGTCCGGACTGACGGCGAGAAGGTCCCGATCGCTGCCGCCGGACAGGGCACGGAGGGCGAGCAGCTCGACGCCGCCCCGCGAGCCGGCGAGCACGCGCACGGCGGACGCCCGCCGGGCGAACGCGACGCGTCGCACGAGCCAGTGCCGCGCGATCAGCGCGATCGGCACCAGGGCCACGATCAGGCCGGCCAGCACGGCCAGGGTGTGCACGAGCTGCTGCTGATCGCGGCCGGCTGCGGCGAGCGCGGCCGCCGCCTCGCTGGCGTCCCGGAAGGGCGTGCCCGCGCCCCGGCCGACGAGCGGAATGTCGCCGATCGTCGAGGCGGCGTCGGACATCGTCGTCTGGAAGCCGCGCCCCGCATCCTCGATGCCCCGCCCGAGGTCGGCGAGGGCGGAGATGAGCGTCGAGGTGAGGATGCCCAGCGTCGCGAACAGCACGATCGCGGCGACGGCCAGGACGTCCGAGGTCACCTGCCGGGCGCGGGCGAGCGGGGAGGCCGAATAGATCTGCATCCCTCCACTATGCGGCGTCGATGCTGAAGCGGCGCGAAGAACCGTTCCCTGTCGAGCCGAGAACGGCCGGCACGTCAGAGCGAGGAGACGCGCTCCACGAGGTGCGCGATGAACTCGTCGCCGCGAACGTCCACCGCCACGGACGCGTTCGCCGGCGGGGCATCCCGGGAGTCGAGGAAGTCGGCGATCGCGACCCCGCGGGCGATGCTCGTGCCCGTGACGACCTCGACGTGCGCGTCGCGCCAGTCGAGCAGATCCGGCCGGGTCAGCGCGGCGACGGCGAGGGGGTCGTGCATGGCGCAGGACCGCGCTGCCTCCGGGTCGCCCGGGGACTCCTCGGCCAGGTAGTCGATCCAGTGCAGCGTGTGCTCCCCGGCGAATGGGGCGAAGCTGCCCGAGGCGGCCTGCAGTTCCTCCGCGTGCTCGCGGGTCAGGCGGGCCTTCAGCGTGACGTCGAGCCCGACGAGGCGGATGCGTGCGCCCGAGCGGAGCACGGCATCCGCGGCCTCGGGGTCGACCCAGAAGTTGAACTCGCCGGGCATCCCTGCCTGGTTGGTTTGGCCGAGGTAGACGCCGCCCATGATGACGATCTCGCGCACATTGCTCGCGAAGTCGGGGTCGAGGTTGATCGCCGTGGCGATGTTCGTCAGCGGCCCGATGGCGACGACGGTCAGCGCGCCGGGCTCGGCGGCGGCCCGGGAGGCGAGCTCGGCGGCGGCGTAGCCGGGTGAGGGCGTGTGCCGTCCGAATTGGGCGCGGATGTCGTCGGGTGCGCCGCGCCGCCTGTCCGGAAAGGACAGCGGCGCCGCTGCGCCCTGCACGACGGGGATCTCGGGCACGCCCAGCCGCTCGAGCAGCTCGCCGCTGAGGAAGGATCCGCTCTCCACGTCTGCGTTGCCGTTCACGCTGGTGACCAGCTCGACGACGATGCCGGGGTCGGCCAGGGCCAGCGCGAGGGCGAAGCCGTCGTCCACGTCCGCCCCGGGCACGCCCATGGCCATGTCGGTGTCGAGGAGGATGCGGATCGGAAGCGCGGGTGCGTCTGAGGTCATGCCTCATTCTGTCCCGTCGCCACCGTCGCGTGCGCGGCAGCGCGCCTGCGGGCGTGGAGGTCGGGACGCGAGGGCGGGTGTGGGAGCGAGGGGGGCGGGGGCGAGGGGGTCGATCGGTCCGCCCTTCCTCCGTCAGGCCGTCAGCCCGGGAAGCGGGTGGACGGATCCTCGCCCCGGCGCATGATCGGCAGGCGCTCGACGGCGTGGGCCGCGCGGGCGAGCCCTCGACCGGCCGTGCCCGCCGCGGGCGCCACGCGGGCGGGACCCCGCTGGACGAGAAGGTCGGCGAGGTCGCGCAGGCGGTCGAGCACCGAGAGGGGTAGGGCGGCCACGACGTTCCCCGGGGGCCTGCGGGCGACGATGGGGTGCGCGCGCGTCGGCGCGACCCGGCGCACGACCTCCCAGAGCAGGCCGAGGCGGCGCAGCTCCCGGCGGTCCACGCGCGACTGCAGGCGCGGGAACAGCTCGTCCTCCTCGTCCCGCACGTCCTCGCGCAGCACCTCGGTGAGCCGGTTCAGGATCGGGCCGCGCTCCGGCGAGTCCCGCGGAATCCCCTCGAGCCGGGTCACCAGCTCGTTGACCTCCTGATGCTCCCGCTCGATCTCGAGCGTGAGTTCCTGCCCGTCGGCAAGGGTCCGGCGCATCACGGGCCAGAGCACCGACTCCTCCGCGAAGGCGTGCGGGAAGACGAGGCGGTAGATGCGCAGGAGCACGCGCTCCTGATCCCGGCCCGTTGTGCGGTGCAGCTCCTCGAGGAGGCGGTTGAGCTTGACGTGATCGCGCTTCTGGCGGGCGAGGACGCTGATGCGGCCCCCGAGTTCCTCGACGCTCTGCTCAGCAACCGACTTCATCGCAGTCTCCTCCCTGAGGGGGTCGCCACGACCCCGCACGAAACGGTGGATCGAGACTACGCAGGGGAGGCGGTGCTCGCTTGCTGTTGCCGGGAGGTGTCGTCAGGGTCGCCGGGGTCAGCCGGCGGTCGCCGGTTCGGTCGCCGGCGGAGCGAGCTGAGGCCGACCCCCGCGAAGACGAGCAGGCCGCCGACGATGTCGGTCCCGGTGAGGCGGGATCCCATCAGCACGGAGATGAGGACCGTGAACACGGTGATGAGGTTGAGGAAGAGTCCTGCGCGACCGGGCGGGATGCGGGTGAGGGCGAGGTTCCAGAGCGCGTATGCGCCGATCGAGGGGAAGACGGCGATGAACAGCAGTGCGGCGACAGTGTCGCCGCGATCCGGCCACTGGGCGCCGGTCCCGAGGGCCACGGGCGCGAGCAACACGACGGTGAGCACGGCCTGCACCGCCGTCGCCGTGATGGGCGGCGCGCTGAGGCCGCGGCCGAGGATCGTGTACAGGCTCCAGACGAGGATGGCGCCGATCATCAGCAGGTCGCCCGGGTTCAGCCCGGCCGAGAACACCGTCGACACCGCCCCGTCCGTGATCAGGAGGATCACGCCGACGAGCCCGAGGAGGAGCCCCAGTGCGCCGCGCCAGTCGATCCGTTCGCGCAGCAGGATCGCGGCCAGCACGGCCATGACGGCGGGATTCGCGGCGTTGATGAGCGACGCCGACAGCGGCGTCGTGAACTGGAGCGCCGAGTAGAGCAGGAGGGTGTAGCCGAGGACGCCGAGGACGGCGAGGATCAGGAGGCGGGGCCACTCCGCGAGCACGGCCCGCCACCGCGGCCGCTCGATGACCTGCGCGAGCACGAGCAGCGGGACCGCGGCCAGCAGCCAGCGGAACCAGGTGAGTTCGACCGGTGTCATGGACTGCACAGCGATGCCACCCACCACGTAGTTGCCCGCCCACATGAGCGTGGCGAGCACGAGCGCGACGACCGCCTTCATGACCCTCCCCCGTCCGCCGCCCACGCTACCGGGCGTGTGCCCGTGCGGTGGGTGCGGTGGGAGTGGGTGAGGTTCGTGGGGCGCCGGCACGGACCCGGCGACACTGTCCCTGAGCTTGTCGAAGGGACGCTGGTCGGTACGACCCCGGACCCAGCGGGCAAGCGAGTTCTCCACAGGAGCGAAAGTTCCTCATCGAAGAAACTTTCGACATGCTAGAATGTGTGCTATGGGAACCCCGGCAGCGACGCTCCTCCGCACAGCGGATGCGGTCGCGCGCCTGGGCTCCTCCCCCGCTGCTTATGTCACGCTCGCCAAGCAGGATCTGCTCGACGCGTTGCACGCTATCGCCGACCTCAAGCAGTGCTGCGACACCTTCTCCGCCTGGATCGCCGGCGAATTGAATCGCCGCTCGAGCACCGACCTCGGATCCGCCGGCCTCGCCCAAGAGGAGGGCTACCGCACCCCGCAAGCGATGGTGGAGGCGATCACCGGGACCACCAAGGGTGGCGCCGTCTCGATCGTGGAGGTGGGCAAGATGCTCGCCGAAACGGACGCGGTGGAGACCCTCCAGCGCGAGCACCCCGAACTCCCGGCGCCGCCCACCCCTTGGCAGGCGCCGATCGCACACGCCGTCACCGACGGGAAGTTGTCGATCGCGCAGGCCGACGCGATCCGGGCCGGGCTGGGACTGCCGACGGACGCGGTACTGGCCAAAGCGCTGTCCGAGGCCGCGGTCGAGTTAGTCGAAGACGCGGCGACCCTTACCGCGGGTCAACTGCACCGCCGCGCGCGGCAGTTGCGCGACGACCTGGACGACACCGAGGTCGCGGATCGCGAGAAGGCGCAGCTGGAGCAGCAGCACCTGAAGGCATGGAAGCGACCGGACGGGATGGTGGAGGGCAAGTTCCTCTACGCCCCTGAACCCGGCGCCTTCCTCCTGTCTGTACTCGACGAGCTGACCAACCCCCGCCGTGGCGGACCACGGTTCGTGAAGGAAGAGGACCGAGAGCGGATCGACGCGATCCTCAACGACCCTCGGCCGACCGAGCGGCTCGCGGCCGACGGGTTCCTTGAACTGCTGCGCATCGGCGCGGACGCCGACCCAGGACAGGTGTACGGGTCCAGGCGACCCGCGGTCCGGGTGATCGTGACCAAGGAGAGCCTCGACTCCGGCGAAGGCCACGGCTCGATCCAGGACACCGGCGAAGCGGTCTCGATCACCACCATCCGGCGCGAGGTGTGCAGCACGGGAACGGTCGCGGTGGTCCTCGACGACGACGGCCAGTGCGTCAATGTCGGACGGGAACAGCGCCTTTT
Source organism: Planctomonas deserti (assembly GCF_003067705.1). Lineage (GTDB taxonomy): Bacteria > Actinomycetota > Actinomycetes > Actinomycetales > Microbacteriaceae > Planctomonas > Planctomonas deserti. The sequence continues at coordinate 14,546 of NZ_QANL01000003.1, read as the reverse complement.
CACCACCCGCCAGCGCATCGGACTAGCCGTGAGGGATGGCGGCTGCATGTGGCCCGGCTGCGATAGGCCGCCGTCCTGGTGCGAAGCCCACCACATCAACCAGTGGAAGAGAGACCACGGCAAAACCGACATCGCCGACGGAGTCCTGCTCTGCAAGCACCACCACCTGCTCCTCCACAACAACGGCTGCGACATCACCCGAATTGGCGGGAAGTACCTGCTGCTCCCGCCGCAGTCGATCGGCCCGACCCGTGAAGCGCGGCACCTGGCGACGAAGAGCAGGGCGGTCCAGGACTGGAACGCCCGCCGACACCGCCTCCGACCCCCTGTCCACCCGCTCGAGCCCACCCCAACCGGTGGGTGATCATGCTCACGATGTTGCCTGGCGCCGCTTCCTCACGGTCCCTGAGCCTGTCGAAGGGACACGACGCGCCCCACTCCGACAAGCTCAGCGACCGTGTGCGGAGCGCCCGCGGGTCCCGGCGGCCGCACCGCCCGCATCCCATCGCTGCTTGCGAAGCTCTCAAAAACCAACTCCGCGGCCCTGTGCGGGACGCAACTCGGACTCGGCAGCCGCACCACCCGGACTCCATCGCTGCTCGCGAAGCTCTCGAGGACGACCAAGACCGCGCAACGGCACCAACTCCGGTCCCTGAGCCTGTCGAAGGGACGCGACGCACCTCACGTCGCTTCGACAAGCTCAGCGACCGTACGGGCGCTGCGACCGTCGTGGCTCAGCGACCGTACGGGCTCAGAGGCGGCACGGATAGGGTTTTCGCATGGCTGACGAGACTTACACCGCCTTCCTCGCCAAGAAGGGACGGGAGGCGGAGGGACGCATCACCGGCCCGCACCCCTTCCTCGACGGGAAGCCCGCCCCAGCCATCCGCGAGTCGTACGTCGCCACCGACGGCCAGCGCCGGGTCGCCACGTACGAGCTGAGCGAGACGGTCGGCGGACCGTCGCTGTACGAGTACACGTGGATCTCGGACGAGGCGGTCGGCGACGACGCCTAGTCGCCGGGCGCGCTAGGCGCGCACCCCGAAGCCGCCGAGACGCACTCGCCCCGGAAAGTGGGGCGCGGCGGGGGCAGAAACTGGGGCGCGCGCGACCCGCGTATTGGGGGGTTCAATAACCGGCGGACCGGGAAAACCCGTGTTTGAATCGGATCCGATGACTATCCGCCGGATCCCCCACACGCGATGACGCCCACGCAGCTCACCGCCGCGCGGGCGGTCACAACGGTACGTCGCCGGTCGACCGACGCGGTCACCCTGCGGGGCTACCTCGTGCCCATGTGGGCACTGGTCCTCGCCGCCTACGCCGCATCCCGCCTGCTGACGACGGCGTTCCTCGCAGCGGTGCACGGGCTCGCCCGGGCACTCGGCTGGGACTTCGCTAGCTTCGACTGGGTGCCCAGCTTCGCCCGGTTCCTCGCCTCCTGGGACGGCGTGCACTACGGCACCATCGCCGTCGACGGGTACCCGACTGAGCTCCCCCGTGGTGACGACGGCAACGTCCAGAAGAACCCCTGGGCCTTCCTGCCGCTCTTCCCGTTGATGGTGCGGCCGGTGTCGGCCCTCACCGGCTGGGACTTCGCGCTCAGCGGTGCGGTCATCTCCACGATCTTCGGCGCGGCCGCGACGGTCGCGCTCTACCGACTGCTCCTGCCGAGCGTCGGGCGCACCAGCGCCTTCTGGGGCGCCATGTTCTTCTGCTTCGGCCCGATGTCGTTCGTGCTGCAGATCGCCTACGCCGAGAGCGTCTTCCTGTTCTTCATGTTCTGCAGCGTCGCCGCGATGTCCGCGCGCCGGTACTGGCTCATGATCCCGCTCGGCGTCGGCGCCGCCTTCGCCCACCCCGGCGCGCTTGCGGTGTCCGCCGCGCTCGGCCTGCACTTCCTGTTCCGCCTCGCGGGGCGCGACAAAGCGCCGTTCCCGCACGCGGAGCGCGTCGCCGCGATCGCGGCGGGCATCGTCATCACGATCGCCGGCTTCGCCTGGCCCCTGGTGGCCACGGCGGTGACCGGCAGCCGGAGCGCGTACTTCGACACGGAGATGGCGTGGTGGCGCGACTACGTCGGCGACGTGGGCTTCGTGCCCTTCACGCCGTGGTTCCTCATGGCCGGCCACTACCTCGGGGCGTTCGGCGTCGTGATGGTGACCGCGGTGCTCTTCGGCGCCATCCTGTGGCTGTCCGGCCGCCAGGTGCGCCTCCTCGGCCTCGACCTGCACCTGTACACGATCAGCTACGTCGCCTACCTCGTGGCGGTCTTCCTGCCGCAGCAGAGCCTCTTCCGCATGCTCCTGCCGCTCTCCCCCCTGCTCGGGCTGCCCGCGCTGTCGGCCACCCCGCAGCGCCGGCGCCGGATGCTGACCGCCTGCATCGCGCTCCAGCCGGTCGCGATCCTGCTCTTCTGGTTCGTCTGGCCCGCCTAGCGCTGGACCGACGACCGGTCCGCCGCGTCGAGCATGCGGCTCGCGGTCTCCCGCAGAGCCGCAACGAGCTCGGGCGAGCCCTCGACCTCGTAGCGCACCCCCTCGGGCACCCAGACGAGGGCATCGAGCAGCTCCTGGGTGCTGCGACCGCCGATCGGCCATCGCGTGCGCCCCTCCCCGTCCGCCTGGGCTCCGGCCGCCCACGGCCCGAACCGCTCCCGCATGCGATCCAGGGGTAGGTCCATCACCACCCAGGCGGTGTGCGTCCTGCTGAGCTCCGCGGTCGCGGCGGCGAGGAACTGCGCGGCGTCGGCCGCGGGCAGCGCGCGCGGCTCGAACCGCAGTCGCGTGCCGGTCAGGTCGTGGATGCGGTCGACCCGGAACGTGCGCCAGTCCTCCCGGTGCAGGTCCCAGCACACCAGACACCAGTCGCGCTGGGCGGCCACCAGCGCGTGCGGCTCGACGAGCCGGCGCGTCTCCTCCCCCGTCGCCGCGAGATAGTGGAAGCGGATCCGCTCGTGGTCGCGGCACGCGAGGGCGAGCGCGCCGAGCAGGTCTGGCGACACGGGCGCCCGACGGCCGGGTTGCGCCGTGACCGCGCCCGCGAGGGCGTTCACCCGCTCCCGCAACGCGGCGGGCAGCACCTGCTCGAACTTCGCGAGCGCCGACATCGTGGTCTGCTCGTCATCGGCGAGGCCCTGGGCCGCCGCCAGCCGCAGGCCGACCGCGACGGCCACCGCCTCCTGCGCGGTGAACAGCAGCGGGGGCAGGGCGGATGCCGCCTCGAGCCGGTAACCCCCGGCCGCTCCCCGCGTCGCCTCCACCCGGTAGCCCAGCCCGCGCAGGCGCTCGACGTCCCGTCGTAGGGTCCGCTCGGTGACGCCGAGCCGCCGCGCCAGTTCCGGGCCTGTCCACTGCCGGTGGGTCTGCAGCACGCCGAGCAGCGCGAGCACCCGCGACGTCGTCTCGGCCATGGTCGAGAATACGACGGAAAACAGGACGAGAACCGTCCTGAATCGTTCCTATCGTGATGGCGGTGGCGGCCGGAGCCGCCGGTGCGCGGCGCATCGGCACGACCCCACCGGGAAGGGACGGAAAAAGCATGGACTGGAAGCTCGAGCTCATCGCGGTGCCCGTGGCGGACATCGACAGGGCGAAGGAGTTCTACGTGAAGATCGGCTTCACCGCTGACCACGACGTCCGGGTCAACGAGGACCTGCGCTTCGTGCAGCTGACGCCTCCGGGCTCGGCCTGTTCCATAGTGCTGGACACCAACATGAGCCAGATGACACCCGGGTCCGTCGAGGGGCTGCAGTGCGTCGTCGCCGACGCCGACCGCGCGCTGGCGGAGCTGCGGGAGCTCGGCGTCGAGGCTCGCGGCGTGGAGGAGTATCCGTGGGGCCGCTTCGTGTTCTTCACCGACCCGGACGGCAACGGCTGGGCGCTGCAGCAGATGGTGCCGCAGCAGGCGGTGCCGCAGCAGGCGTGATCCGCCCGCGATGACGCACGCTGGATGAAGACGATGGGTCCGGAGCGGGTCAGCCGCTGATCCGCGCCTCGACCCGCTCGATGAAGTCGCGGATGAGGTCGACGGACTGCGGCGCGTCCGGCAGGTCGTGGCCGTAGCCCTCGATCTCGGCGCGCTCGCCCCCGAGCGACGCGATCCGGTCGACGACGACGTCGTACGCGTCGCTCGAGTGTCCGGTGACGGCGAGGGTGGCGACGTCGGCGAAGATGTCCGGGCTCAGGCCCGCCTCCCACGGCGGCCGGAGCAGGCGGAAGCGCTCGTTCGACCGGATCTCCTGCTCGGTGCCGAAGGACGCGATGAAGTGCTCCACCCGCGGCTCCCCGCGCACGAGCGAGAACGCCGACGGCTCGAACAGCACGAGCGACACCACGGTCGCGGGTGAGAGGTGGGCCGCCCGGATCGCGGCGAGCGCGCCGTAGGAGTGCGCGACCACGTGTGCGCCCTCCCCCGCGGCCTCGACGACGGCTGATGCATCCGCCTCGAAGTCGGTGGGGATGCGCTCCTCGCCCTCGCCGTACCCCGGGAGGGCGAGGAAGTGCGTCTCGCGTCCGAAGTCGGCGGCCGCCTGAACCGGCCAGGCAGCCCTTCCGCCGAGGTTCGAGCCATGGACGAAGACGATCGGCAGCGACATAGGGCCAACCCTAATCAGTCGGCCGCGCCGCGTCGCCCCGCTGGGTCGCGTCGCCCGCGCCACCCCGCCTTTAGAGAGGGGGTGGTGGATCGCGGCGACGGCGCTAGCCTGGCCAGCATGCCGATCGACCCGCCGCTGCTGGACTGGTTACTGGACTCGGACCCCGCCCTCCGCTGGCAGGTCGAGCGCGACCTGGTGGGAGCACCCGAGGCGGTCTGGAGCGCGACGCGCGCCCGGGTCGCCACCGAGGGCTTCGGCGCCCGGCTGCTCGCGGCCCAGGATCCCGACGGGCAGTGGGCGGGGGGCGCGTACTTCCCCGGCGACTTCCGTGGCCCTGACCCGGCCGACGAGGACGGGCAGCCCTACACGGCGACGACGTGGACGCTCAACACCCTGCGCGACTTCGGGCTGGATCCGGCGGCGCTCGCCGGGACCGCGGAGCTGCTCGCGGCGAACAGCCGCTGGGAGTACGAGGGCCTGCCCTACTGGGGCGGCGAGGTCGACTGCTGTATCAACGCCTTCACACTCGCCAACGGTGCGTGGCTCGGTACGGACGTCTCGGCGCTGGCGGGCTGGTTCGTCGAGCACCGGCTGGCGGACGGCGGCTGGAACTGCGAGTGGGTCGAGGGCTCGACCCGGTCCTCCTTCCACTCGACCCTCAACAGCCTGAAGGGGATGCTGTACTACGAGGCCGCGACCGGGGGCACGGACGCGCTGAGGGAGGCCAGGCGGGCGGGCGAGGAGTACCTGCTGGAGCGCGGGCTGCTGCGTCGGCGCAGCACGGGCGAGCTCGTCGGATCGTGGGCGACACACTTCGCCTATCCGTTCCGCTGGGTCTACAGCGCGCTCAACGCGGCCGACCACTTCCGCTCAGCGGCGCTGCACGACGGCACCGCCCCCGACCCGCGCCTGGCGGACGCCATCGAGGTGATCCGCGCCGCGCGCCGCCCGGACGGGACCTGGCTGCAGGAGCGCCGGCACCCCGGGCGCACCTGGTTCCAGATCGACGTGCCGCCGGGCGAGCCCTCGCCGTGGCTCACCTTCCACGCCACCCGCGTCCTCGACTGGTGGGACGAGGCGACCGCGTCGGAAGCGGCGGGCTCCCGGTAGCCGGACCCGCCGGATGCGGCTGGACTCGGCCGCGCGGTCGGGTCGCGGCTAGGCCAGGATGCGGCGCACGCGCTCCACGTCGTGGCGTATCTGCTCGATGAGGGGCCCGATGCCCTCGTAGGCGACCTGGCCGCGGATGCGGGACACGAACGCCACGTCGACCACGTGGTCGTAGAGGTCGAGGTCCTCGTCGAGCACGTACGCCTCGACCTGCTTGGGCGGGACGCCCTCGAAGGTCGGGTTGCTGCCCACGGAGATCGCCGCGGGATACCGCTTGCCGTCGTCGGTGAGCCAGCCGGCGTACACGCCGTCGGCGGGGATGAGGCCCTCGGACTCGGGAGAGAGGTTCGCGGTCGGGAAGCCGAGCTCCCGGCCGCGCTTGGCGCCGTGCACCACGACGCCGCGCACGGACGGCGCGCGGCCGAGCAGGGTCGCCGCCGCGCCGACCTCCCCCGCGGTGAGCAGGTCGCGGATCCAGGTGGAGGAGGCCCGTCTGTGGTGGTCCGGGCGCACGTCGCCGACCGTCTGCACCCGAAATCCGTGCTCCTCGCCGAGCTGCGCGAGGGTCTCGACCGTTCCGGCCCCGCGCGCGCCGAAGCGGAAGTCCTCCCCGACGAGCACGAGCCGCGCCGAGAGGGCGTCGACGAGGATCTTCTCGACGAACTCGCGCGGGGTGAGCGAGGAGAGCGCCTCGTCGAACGGCAGCAGCACGGTCGTGTCGACGCCGACCTCGGCCAGCAGCGCGACCTTCTGCGGGTTGCTCACGAGCGGCGGCGGGCAGGATCCGGGCGAGAGCAGGGCGAGCGGATGCCGGTCGAACGTCACGACCGTGGACACGAGGCCCTCGGCCTGGGCGAGCTCGACGAGCCGGCCGAGCACGGCGCGGTGGCCGGCGTGCACGCCGTCGAACTTACCGATGCTCACCGCGGACGGGCCGTAGCCCGCCGGGATGTCCTCCAGCGTCTCGTACAGGCGCACCCGTCAGGCCGTCCTCTGGGCCGCCGACGCGGCGGCGGGCGAGGTGGACCGCGGGCGGTGCTTCGCCAGCCAGACCATGCCGAGCACGGGCAGGATCAGGGGCACGAACACGTAGCCACGGCCGAAGACCGACCACACGGTGTCGTGGGGGAACAGCTCGGGGTCGGCCAGGCTGAGCACGCCGATGACGATCACGCCGAGCAGCTCGAACGTGATCGTGCCCCAGGCGACGCGGTACCAGGCGGTGTGGGACGCGGCGCTGCGGCCGGGCGCGACGAGGGCGACCGTCGCGACGATGTAGACGACCGCCGCGAGGGCGGAGAGCGAGTAGGCCAGCGGGGCCTCGTCGAACTTCGTGAGGATCTGCACCGCCGAGCGACCGGTGGCCGCGAGGGCGAGAAAGCCGTAGACCACGATCAGGACTCGACCGATCCCGGTCACGCGCGCGCTGTTAGCCATGTCCCATCCATTATCGCCTACCCGGCTGGGCACCGCCGCCGCGTCAGGTCAGCTGCACGTTCCAGATGATGTGCATGCGGTAGAGCATCACGGCAATCGCCAGGCAGGCGACGCCGAGGATGACGGTGCTCCATCTCGTCCGTTCCACGAGCGCCCAGAAGGCGGCGAGCGGAGGCACGATGACGGCGCTGATCAGGTACGCGTAGAACTCCGCGACGTTGCCCGTGGGAAGGTTCCCGAAGATCGGCGCGACGATCGCGGTGACCAGCTGCGCGACGAGCAGCACCTCGACGAGGGCGGCCGCGCCCATGCTGAGGTCGTTGGGCTTCCGGCCCGCGAAGCCGAGGACGAGGCACAGCAGTCCGGCCGCGACCGCGATGGCGATCTGCGCCGTGGTGAACCACTCGATCACGGCGCTCCCGTCGGGTCGGCTGCGGCGGGGGGCACCGGGTCGTCCGGCGGGAAGTTGACGACCGACCTGCCGACCCGGCCGGAGAACTCCACGAGGCCCACGAGCCGGCCGTCGGGGGCGACGGCGGCGAGGGGTCCGCCACCGGGCGCCTCCTCCGCGGCAGAGATGCGCTTGCCGTGTCCGAGGTCCACCGCCTGCTCGTGGGTGAGGTGCAGGGTCTCGAAGATCGCGCCCGCCGCCGTGGCGGGCGGCAGCAGCCGGGTGGCCACGTCGAGCTCGTCGATGGTCACGGCGTCCCGCACGGCGAAGGGGCCCACCCGAGTGCGCCGCAGCTCGGTGAGGTGCCCGCCGACGCCGAGAGAGGCGCCGAGGTCACGGGCCAGCGCGCGGATGTAGGTTCCGGACGAGCACTCGACGCGCACCAGGAGGTCGAGGTGGTCGCCCTGTCCGGGGTCCTCGGACGGCTGCGGCTCGTATCCGCGCAGCTCGAAGGCGGAGACGGTGACCGCGCGGGCCGCGAGCTCGACCTCCTCGCCCTCGCGCGCCAGGGCGTAGGCGCGCTTGCCGTCCACCTTGATCGCGCTGACGGTGCTCGGCACCTGGCGGATGTCGCCGCGGAGCTGCGCCATCGCCTGCTCGACCTGATCGACGCCGAGGGTGGCTACGGCGCCGGGCGGGGCGGTCGACACGACGTCGCCCTCGCGGTCGTCGGTGACGGTGGCCGAACCCAGCCGGATGGTGGCGACGTACTCCTTGTCGAGCCCGACGAGGTAGGTGAGCAGCCGGGTGGAGCTGTTGATGCCGAGGATCATGAGCCCGGTGGCCATCGGATCGAGCGTGCCCGCGTGACCCACCTTCCGGGTTCCGGCGAGGCGCCGGGTGCGGGCGACGAGGTCGTGGCTCGTCCAGCCGCCCTGCTTGTCGAGGAGCAGGATGCCGCTCGCCCGCGGGCCGGGCTCCCCGGCGGATGTTCGTGTCATGACTCCCCCATCATCCGGCATGCCGCCGGGGGGAGCCAAAACGGTTCACCTAGGCTGGAGCGGGTGCGCGGGGACCAGGATCGGAAGCCGCGCCCACGGGGTGTACGGAGGCGCGGGAGACCGCGGGAAGCGGGGGACGCATGCGGGTAGCGGTGATCGGCGCGGGTGCCGTCGGCGGCACGCTCGCCGCGCTGCTGCACCGCGCCGGACACGAGGTCGACGTGACCGCGCGCGGCGAGAACCTGCGGACGCTCCAGGAGGACGGCCTGCTCCTCACCGGCGCGTGGGGCACGCACACCGCTCGGGTCGCCGCCGCCGAGCGCCTCGGCCGCCCGCCGGAGCTCGCCCTCGTCACGGCCAAGATCGCGGACGCCGCGGACGCGATGTCGGCCAACGCGGGCTACCTGCGGGGCATCCCCGTCGTGGTCGTGCAGAACGGCCTGGAGGGCGTGCGCGGCGGCAGGAGGGCCCTCCCCCACTCCGACGTCGTCGGAGGGCTCGCGCTGTTCGCGGCCTCCCTCGTGGCGCCCGGGCGGGTCTCGGTGACGGCGGCAGCGGAGACGATCCTCGGCGTGCCCGGTGCCGCGCCCACCCTGCCGGTGCTGTCCGCGGTCGAGCTGCTCGACCCGATCCTGCCGGTCCGCGCGACCGCCAACTTCGAGGGCGCGCAGTGGACGAAGCTCGTGATCAACGGCGTGAACGCCGTGCCCGCCATCACCGGGCTGAGCGTCCAGGCCACGCTGGCCGACCCTGCCCTGCGTGCCGTGGTGACGCGGGGCATGCAGGAGACCGTCCGCGTCGGGGTGGCCGCGGGAATCCGCTTCGATCCGATCTCGGGCCTCGGCGACCGGACCCTGCGCGCATTCGCCCGACTGCCCGTCCGGCTCGCGCAGGCGGTTCCCGCCCGCATGGGCAGGCGCATGGGTGCGACGCCGAATCCGGGGTCGACGCTGCAGAGCATCCGGCGAGGCAGGCCGACGGAGGTCGACGGACTGAACGGTGCCGTCGTGGCGCAGGCCGCCCGACTGCGGCTGGACAGCCCGGTCAACGCGGCGCTCGTCGCCATGGTGCACGAGGTCGAGGCCTCGCGGGCGCACCTGCCCGTCGCCGAGGTCGTGCGCCGCGTGGCCGGCTAGCGGGTAGCGGGTAGCCGGTAGCGATTAACGCCTAGCAGCTGTCGGCGAAGATCCGGCGGGGGTGCTCGAGGTCGCCGTTCGCGATGATCGCGGACGCCTTCGTGCGCGGGTCGACGACGGAGCGGTAGAGGCGCTGCGCGTCCGCGTACCGCCGGTTGCTCTCCGCCTCCGGGTCGGGGTCCGTGCCGTCCCGCTCGGCCACGCGGGCGAACGCGATCTCCGCGGGCACGTCGAGCCAGACCGAGTAGTTCCAGATGCCGCTGAGCTCGGGGCGGTTGAGGAAGACGCCGTCGACGATCAGCACGGCATCGGCCGGCGCGGTGACCCACTTCGGCTCGACGGGCGCGTCGCGGCGGCCGTCGAACGCCTCGAGCACGAAGCCGGCGCTGCCGCCCAGGCGGAACGGCTCGACCAGCACGCGGCGGAAGGTCGAGTAGTCGTACGAGTCGTGGAAGCAGGTCTCGCCCGTGCGTCCGCGGCCGTGGCGCTCCGACCGCGGCCGGAGGAACGAGTCGATGGAGGCGCGGAAAACGGCGACGCCGCGCTTGCGCATCGTCGCTGCGAGCTCGTCCGCGAAGCGGGTCTTCCCCGCCCCGTCGGCGCCGTCGACGGCGAGGATGGTGCGGCCGCGGCCGTAGTTGTGCAGGAACTCGTCGGCGATCCCGCCGACGACCTCGGAACGCGTTGCCTGGTACAGGGGCATGCCGCGAGCCTACGCGCGTGGACCGTCCCGGTCCTCGCCTAGGCTGAACGGGTGACACCGGCAAGCGACACCGCGCTCGCCGTGAACGCCTGGTTCCGCGCGAACGCGCGCGACCTGCCGTGGCGCAGGCCGGGCTTCGGCCCGTGGGGCATCCTCGTCAGCGAGTTCATGCTGCAGCAGACCCCGGTGGTGCGGGTCATCCCCCGGCTCGAGGAGTGGCTCGAGCGCTGGCCGACGCCGCACGCGCTCGCGTCGACGCCGCAGAGCGAGGCTGTGCGGGCCTGGGGCAGGCTCGGCTACCCGCGCCGGGCGCTGTACCTGCACGGCTGCGCGGTCGCGATCACGGAGCGGCACGGCGGGATCGTGCCCGAGACCGTCTCGGAACTGCTCGCCCTGCCGGGCGTCGGCGAGTACACGGCGCGGGCCGTGGCGGCGTTCGCGTTCGGTCACCGGCACCCGGTCGTGGACACGAACGTGCGCCGCGTGCTCGCCCGGGCGGTCGGCGGAGTCGCCGACCCCGGCCCGCCGTCGACCCGGCGCGACCTTGCGGCGATGGCCGCGGAGCTGCCCGAGGACCGGGACGAGGCGCGAGTCTTCAACGCCGGCGTGATGGAGCTGGGCGCCGTCGTGTGCACGGCGCGTTCGCCGCGCTGCGACGCGTGCCCGCTGCGGGAGACCTGCCGCTGGCGCGCCGCGGGCTATCCGGAATACACCGGGCCGGCCAGGGTCGTGCAGAAGCGGTTCGAGGGGTCGGACCGCCAGGTGCGCGGCCTCATCCTCGCCGAGCTGCGCGCGTCGCACCGGCCCGTGACTGCGGCGGAAATCGCGGCGCTGTGGCCGGACGCGGTGCAGCTCGAACGCGCTCTCGCGGCGCTCGTGGCGGACGGCCTCGCGGTGCCCGCCGAACCCGGGTCCTACGCGCTACCCGAGTAACGGCGCCCGCCACGGTCCCTGAGCCGCCGACGGTCCTCAACGACGACGGTCCCCAACGACGACGGTCCCTGACCCTGTCGAAGGGACGCAACGGATGTCGCGTCCCTTCGACGAGCTCAGGAACCGTACGGGCTCAGGGACTGGGATCGCTCGCGGACCACGTCGGGTCAGCGGGTGGCGTCGTCCTCCTCGTCGTCGTCCTCGTCGGTTCGGGGCTTGACGTAGGGGTCCTCGTCGCCGGCGTACGTGGCGTTCGCCGCGAGCGTCTGCGTCTCGTTGTCCCGCTCGCGGGCCTCCTGCAGCAGGCGCTCGATCGACGCGGCCGTCTCGGGCAAGGCGTCGAGGATGAACTCGAGCGACGGCGTGACGCGGGCCGTGATGTTGCGGCCGACCTCGCTGCGCAGCATCCCGGTCGCCGACTTGAGGGCGGCGGCACTGTCCGCGCGCTCCCCCTCCGTGCCGTAGACGGTGTAGAAGATGCTGGCGTGCTGCAGGTCGCCGGTCATGCGGACGTCGGTGATGGTGACGAAGCCGAGCCGCGGGTCCTTGATGCCACGGTCGAGCTTCTTGGCGACGATCTCCTTGATGCGATCGGCCATCTTGCGTGCGCGTGCTTCATCGACCATGTTCGTTCCTCTTTCTGACGTGCCGCCGGGGCAGGTGTTGCCCCGGCGAAAAGCCGGGTGCCGGCGTCCGGCGGGGCGAACTCGCCCCCAACCGTACGCCGGCACCCGATGTGCCGCGTGCTACGCGCGCGGCTTCTCCTTCATCTCGATCGTCTCGATCTCGTCGCCGATCTGGATGTCGTTGAACTTGCCCAGGCCGATACCGGCCTCGAAGTCCGTGCGGACCTCGGTGACGTCGTCCTTGAACCGGCGCAGCGACTCGATGGCGAGGTTGTCCCCCACCACGATGCCCTCGCGGATGACGCGCGCCTTGGCGTTGCGCGTGATCGTGCCGGACCGGACGATGACACCGGCGATGTTGCCGAACTTGCTGGAGCGGAACACCTCGCGGATCTCCGCCACGCCGGACTGGACCTCTTCGAACTCGGGCTTGAGCATGCCCTTGAGCGAGTTCTCGATGTCCTCGAGCGCAGCGTAGATGACGGAGTAGAACCGCACGTCGACGCCCTCACGAGCGGCCCGCTCGCGCGCCTTGTTGTCAGGACGCACGTTGAAGCCGATGATGATGGCGTTGTCGACCGTTGCGAGGTTGACGTCGGACTCGGTGACCGCACCCACACCGCGGTGGATGATGCGCAGCTGAACGCTGTCGTCCACCTCGATCTTGAGCAGCGACTCCTCGAGCGCCTCGACGGCACCGGAGACGTCACCCTTGATGATGAGGTTGAGCGCCTCGACCTTGCCCTCTTCGAGTGCACGGGTGAAGTCCTCGAGGCTGATGCGCTTGCGAGCCTTGGCCAACTGAGCGTTGCGCTCGACGGCCTCGCGCTTCTCGGCGATCTGCCGCGCGGTGCGGTCCTCCTCGGTGACGAGGAAGGTGTCGCCGGCGCGGGGCACGCTCGACAGACCCTGAACGAGCACCGGACGCGAGGGGTAGGCCTCGTGCACGACGTCGCCGTTCTCGTCCATCATCGCCCGCACTCGCCCGTAGGCGGTGCCCGCGACGATGGCGTCTCCGACGCGCAGCGTTCCGGACTGGATAAGCACGGTCGCCACGGCGCCGCGGCCCTTGTCGAGTCGCGCCTCGATGGCGACACCGCGCGCGTCCTTGTTCGGGTTCGCGCGGAGGTCGAGTCCCGCATCCGCGGTGAGCAGAACGGCCTCGAGCAGGTCGTCGATACCCGTCTTGTTCAGCGCGGACACGTCGACGAACATCACGTCGCCGCCGTACTCCTCGGCCACGAGGCCGTACTCGGTGAGCTGCTGGCGCACCTTCGCCGGGTTGGCGCCGGGCTTGTCGATCTTGTTGACCGCGACCACGATCGGCACGTTCGCCGCCTGGGCGTGGTTCAGCGCCTCGACCGTCTGCGGCATGATGCCGTCGTCGGCCGCGACCACCAGGATCGCGATGTCCGTCACCTGCGCACCACGGGCGCGCATGGCGGTGAACGCCTCGTGGCCCGGGGTGTCGATGAAGGTGATGGCGCGCTCGACGTCCTCGTGCGGAGCCCACACCTGGTAGGCGCCGATGTGCTGCGTGATGCCGCCGGCCTCGCCCGCGATGACGTTGGCGCTGCGGATGGCGTCGAGCAGTCGGGTCTTACCGTGGTCGACGTGACCCATGACGGTGACGACGGGGGGCCGGATCTCCAGCACGTCGTCGTCCTCGTCCTCGAGCTCCTGCTCGAGGTCGATGTCGAAGCCCTCGAGCAGCTCGCGGTCCTCGTCCTCGGGCGAGACGACCTGGATCTTGTAGCCCAGCTCCTCACCGAGCACCGAGAAGGTGGCCTCGTCGAGCGACTCCGTCGCCGTGGCCATCTCACCGAGGTGGAACAGCACGGTGACGAGGTTTCCGGGGCTCGCGTCGATCTTGTCGGCGAAGTCCGAGATGGAGGCGCCGCGGCGCAGTCGGATGACCGTGCTGCCGTTGCCGCGGGGAACGCTCACGCCGCCGAGCGACGGGGCTTCCCTCAGCTCGAACTCTGCCCTCTTCGTCCGCTTCGACTTGCGCGCCTTGCTCTTGCCGCCACCGCGACCGAACGCACCGGCCGTGCCGCCGCCGGGGCCGCGACCACGGCCGCCACCACCGGCGGGACGGAAGCCACCACCGGCACCGGGGGCGCCGCCGGGTCGGAAACCACCGGCAGCACCAGGGGCGCCACCGGGACGGAAGCCGCTACCGGCGTTGCCGGGACGCTGGCCGCTACCGGCGGGACGCTGACCGAAGCCGCCCGGACGGGCACCCTGGCCGGGTCCACCCGGACGCGGGGCGCCGGGGCGGGGAGCACCGGGACGCGGCGCGGTGGGACGGGGTCCGCCCGCACCGGCGGCGGGGCGCTGGCCCATGCCCTGGTTGCTCGCGAAGGGGTTGTTGCCGGGACGCGGCTTCTGGCCCATGCCCTGGTTGCTGGCGAAGGGGTTGTTGCCGGGGCGGGGCATGCCCGGACGGGGGATGCCCGGGCGCGGGATGGAGGCGCCCGGCTTCACCGCGTCGCTCGGCGCGGCGGGGGCGGCGGGGGCCTCCGGCGTGCTCGTGGACGCGGCTGCGGCTGCCTCCGCCTTTGCGGCGGCGGCAGCCTTGGCGGCGGCCTCGGCCTGGGCCTGGCGCTCGG
>NZ_QANL01000037.1 GCF_003067705.1 Planctomonas deserti | reverse complement strand
CTGGGCCGGAGAACGGCAGTCGCTGTGCGGCGCGCAGGCGCCCCTGCAGGTCTTCAGCAAGCGTGGCGACGCTGTACCCCTGATTGTCGATGGAGCGACGTCGGCGCTGCGCTGCGCCGGCTGGTGGCCGCGTGAAGCGGGCTGGCAGCGCCTGCAGCATGGCGACAGCGTTGTCTGGCGCTATGTGTTCGACCCGAAGGACGCACCCGCACTGCATCGACAGGCGATGATCGATGCGACCACGCGGGCGTTGGCCTCCAGTACATCGGCGAATGCGTCGGTGATGCAACCCGTGGCAGGCTCACGCTGGCCGTGGTGGCTGGCGTTCGTGTTGTGCGCATCGCTGCTGTGGTGGCTGGAACGGCGGCGCTGACCGCATCGATTGGATCGCGGGCAGCATCCACGCATGGCGTGGACCTACTGCCCGGTTGCCCTGGTAGATGCCAACCTTGGTTGGCGCCTTTCCGCGGGGTCAGCGCTTGCCCGCGCGTCGGTACACGCCGTTGAAGCGCACGTTCATGCCACCGCATTCGCTGTTGTCGGCCACGATCAGCACCTCACCCAGCGAATGCACGCGCACCTTGCAGGTGTCCTCGACGAACTCGACATCGGCACCACGCGGCGCCGCGCGCGCTTCCACCTGGCCCATGTTCGGCCCGTAGGGACGCTGCTCCGGCGTGGGGTTGGCGGAGGGCCAGTAGGCGTCCCCCTCCACATGCAGTTGCCCGCCCTGCACGCGGATCTTCAGGCCGTTGTC
>NZ_QANL01000036.1 GCF_003067705.1 Planctomonas deserti | reverse complement strand
GGACAATGGCGTTGCGCACGTTCTCGGCGGTGCCGTCGGGGGAGTAAGCCAGCAGATGCAGACGACTGCGGCGTTCGGTCATGCTGACCACCACACCCTTTCCGTGCGAGGCCCTGATGGTATCCAGCTCCCAGTCGCCGATGCGGCTGCGCTGCTCAACCACACTGGGGCGCTGTGTCCAGCTGCGCCGATGCGTCAGCTGCCCGCGGCCATCGCGCATGCCACGCCGACGGCGCTTGCGGCGGCGTTTGCGTAGATGCATGAACAACTGACCACCGCGCTTCTGATCGGCGTCGATGTGCCGATAGATCCATTCGTGACTGGCCAAGCCGGTGCGACCGGCAATCTGTTCGGGACTGAAGTCCTCCCTCAGCAGGTCCTCGATCTGGCCGATACGCTCAGCGTCGATGCGTGGACGCCGACTGGCCTGTGTGCGCCGATGCTCGCTGATGCGCTGCGCGTGATCGGGCCGGTACCGCGCAGCGTGCTGATTACGGCGCAGTTCGCGGCTGATCGTGCTGGGCGCCCGCCCCAATGCATCGGCGATGGCGCGCATCGACATCCCGGTTTCATGTAGCGCATGGGGACGGTATCGTTCCGACAGGTCCAGGCGGCTGGAGGACATAGGCAACTCCACTTGGCAATGAAGTCGCTCAGGTCAGGTCGCCTGGACCACTTCACAACCGTTGGTGTTGCGAATCAGAGTTGAAGCCGCCCGGGTATTGAATAGTGATGGTGAAGTGGTTGTGCAAAGTGCAG
>NZ_QANL01000035.1 GCF_003067705.1 Planctomonas deserti | reverse complement strand
AACGCCGACCCAGCCTTTCACTACGCTTTCAATGCGTTCCTGGCACGGAACACTGGACGGCATTTCCGGCGCATTGCACATTGCGGCATTGCCTTGCTTGATGCTGCCCGACCATGAAACGTCCCCACCGCTGGCTCTTGATTGGCTCGGTCACGACAGCGACTGTCGGTGCGATCGTACTCGTCCTGACCACCCCACTGGTCTCGAACGCCATGCTGCTACTGATGGAGCGCAGCAATTTCATCCCGGGTGAATCCTCGATCTTCACGTTCGAGCCGTATGCCATCAACCAGGGCTCGTCGAACTACTGGTTGTACGGGAAGGACCGGACCTACTACTACCACTTCACCTACGAAGATGACGCTCCCTACGTCTACATCCCGCAGGACAACCGCTGCCCCGGTTTCGACCGGCAGGATGCCCGCACCTGGTGCAGCGCCCTGCCCGGCAAGCCACGCTAGCGCGGCAGCGGTGCAACCGGTGTGACAAACGAAAAACGCCCCCTTGCGGGAGCGTTCTTCTTGCATCTGGAGCGGGAAACGAGACTCGAACTCGCGACCTCAACCTTGGCAAGGTTGCGCTCTACCAACTGAGCTATTCCCGCGTAAGCCGACATGGTACCGGAAATCCCGGACACACACCAGCGATTTCACCTTTCTGACTGCGCGCAAAGCCTTGTGGCCCAACGTGCCCCGCCTTGCCGCGGCGGGAGAAAAACAAGGCCCCTACCGGGGCCCTGTAGAATCTGGAGCGGGAAACGAGACTCG
>NZ_QANL01000034.1 GCF_003067705.1 Planctomonas deserti | reverse complement strand
CTGCGAACAGGTGGGGCCGTTGCCGGCGCCGCGGGTGGTCAGCAGTGACCATGGCTTCCAGCGCTTCCTGCTGTTCCGGCTGCCGGTGCAGCGCGCTCCCGGGCCATGCGTGACCCCGGCGATGGCCTGGCTGGATGCACCCGGTGCTGGCGAGAAGGTGTCCGGCACGCTTGCCATCAAGGGCTGGGCGTTCAAGGACGGTGTCGGGCTGGCACGGGTTGAAGTGCTGGTCGATGGTCGCTCGATCGGTGATGCGCGCTATGGGCGCGCCTTCGATGTGCGCCAGACCTGGCCGGACAGCACCGATCCGCAGCATCCCGCCGTCGGCTTCGATGCCTCATTGGACACGACGACGCTTGCACCTGGGAGGCATTGGCTGGGCCTGCGCCTGTTCGGCCGCGATGGCAGCGTAGAGGTGTGGCAGGAGCAGCCGTTCGAGGTTCGTTGAGTCCTCTGGTCCTGTAGAGCCGAGCCGATGCTCGGCTGCTTCTGATTCAGATGGCAGGCAGCCTCGAAAAAAGCAGCCGAGCATCGGCTCGGCTCTACAGTTCACGGCACCGCGTACCCGGCCTGCCGCAGCAATCCGCACACCGCGATCAACGGCAGGCCGATCAGCGCGGTCGGGTCGCGGTTGTCGATCGCCTCGAACAGGCTGATGCCCAAGCCCTCGCACTTGAAGCTGCCGGCGCAGTCCAGCGGCTGTTCGGTGGCGACGTAACGGGTGATCTCATCCCGTTCCAATACGCGGAACCGTACTTCGGTCAGGTCGAGGGCCGT
>NZ_QANL01000032.1 GCF_003067705.1 Planctomonas deserti | reverse complement strand
AGCCCGATGCCGACCGCACCGCTGTCGGCCCATCGCGAAGTGGAGGTGCTGGCACGCATCTCGCGCAGCGGAAGCGCCAACCGCAGCGAAGATGACCTGCAGAGCGTTCCGGTGAAGGTAAGCCTGCCGCATGAAGGCGTGGTGGAGCTGCGGTTCCCCTGACCTGTAGAGCCGAGCCCATGCTCGGCTGCCAAATGCCAGGAAACCAACGGCAGCCGAGCATGGGCTCGGCTCTACAGTAGATCCACGCCATGCGTGGATGGGCCCCTGCCGGCCCTACAAAAGATGACGCCGGCGCGCATCCTGCGGCCGGCGTCGGGTCCCCTCCCCGGGAACGCTTGTATCAGCGGATGACCAGCACCGGCAGCGTGCTGCGTGCCAGCACTTCAGCGGTCTGGCTGCCCAGCAGCACACGGGTCACGCCACGGCGGCCGTGCGAGGTCATCACGATCAGGTCACTGTTGCGCTCGCCCGCCGTCTCGATGATGCCGTCGGCCGCATAGCGGTCCAGCACATGCACCGGATTGGCGGTGATGCCCTGCTCGGCGGCCTTGGCCAGCGCCGGCTGCAGCACTTTCTGCGCGCCTTCCTCGCGGTCGGCCTTGTACTCAGGGCTGTTCATGTAGCCCACGCTCCAGCCCATGGCGTCGTACATGCCGACGGCCCACGGCTCGGAAACGGTCACGATATCGACCGCTGCATTGAGGTCCTTGGCCAGCTCGAAGCCCTTCGCCAGGCCCTTGTCGGCCAGCTCGGATCCGTCGGTGGCAATCAGGATGCGCTTGTA
>NZ_QANL01000031.1 GCF_003067705.1 Planctomonas deserti | reverse complement strand
CGCTGCGGGCAACACGTCCAGATAGTCCAACACAGTAGCGGTAAAGGCGTCGTTGTCATCGCCGGCGACCATGTGCGTGGCCTGCGGCAGCTGTACATGGCGCGCGTGCGGCGCCAACGCCAGGAATTCGGCCACGGTCTGTGGCGTGACCAGGTCGCTGCGGCCGCCGCTGACCAGCAGCAGCGGGCACTTCACCTGGCGTGCGGCCTCGGCCAGCGCATCCTGGTGCTGCTCGCTGTCGCGGGCCAGTTCGGCCACCAGACGCGGGTCCCAGTGCCAACGCCAGCGGCCGTGGCCGTCCTCGCGCAGCAGTGCGCGCAGCGACTGCTCGGATTTGCGCGGACGGTGCGGCATGTAGGCCGAGATCACGTCGGCGGCCTGGGTCAGCGAGGCGAAGCCGTCAGGATGGGCGGTCATGAAGGCCAGGATGCGTTCGACACCGTCGGTATCCCAGCGCGGGGTGATGTCGACCAGGACCATCGCCGAGAACAGGCCAGGCCAGCGCGATTCGGCCAGCAGGCCGAACAGGCCGCCCATCGAGGCTGCGACCAGCACCGGCGGGCGTGGCTGTTCCCCGGCCAGCACGATCAGGTCATCAGCGAACTGCTCGCCGTGATAGGGCAGTTCGGCAGAATTCCAGTCCGAATCGCCGTGGCCACGGGCGTCGTAGGCCAGCGTCTGCAGCCCCGCCGCAGACAGGGCCCGCGCGGTGGCGTTCCATGCGTGCCGGGTCTGGCCGAAGCCGTGCGCGAACAGCACCCGGCCACGACGACCGTGGTCGCTGGCAGTGGCGG
>NZ_QANL01000030.1 GCF_003067705.1 Planctomonas deserti | reverse complement strand
CGTCGGTTGAAAAGGGCCTGCGCGAAACCATCACCAGCGGTCCGCTGGCTGGCTTCCCGGTCGTGGACGTCAAGGTGAAGCTGGTGTTCGGTTCGTACCACGACGTCGACTCCTCGGAAATGGCGTTCAAGCTGGCTTCGTCGATGGCCTTCAAGCAGGGCTTCGCCAAGGCCAAGCCGGTGCTGCTGGAGCCGATCATGAAGGTCGAGATCGTGACCCCGGAGGATTACCAGGGTGACGTGATGGGCGACGTCAGCCGTCGTCGCGGCGTGCTGCAGGGTTCCGACACCACCGGTGACGGTTCGGCCAGCATCATCAACGCGATGATCCCGCTGGGTGAAATGTTCGGCTACGCCACTGCGCTGCGTTCGCAGACCCAGGGCCGCGCCACCTTCACCATGGAATTCGATCACTACGAGCCGGCTCCGACCAACATCGCCGAAGCCGTCATGAAGAAGGGCTGAGCCTCGCTCAGCCTCTCTTGAAACCACTTACGAACAATCAAGGTATAGAACAATGGCAAAGGGTAAGTTCGAGCGCACCAAGCCGCACGTCAACGTCGGCACCATCGGTCACGTCGATCACGGCAAGACCACGCTGACCGCCGCACTGACCAAGATCGGTGCCGAGCGTTTCGGTGGCGAGTTCAAGGATTACTCCTCGATCGACGCCGCTCCGGAAGAAAAGGCTCGTGGTATCACGATCTCGACCGCGCACGTCGAATACGAATCCCCGGTCCGTCACTACGCCCACGTCGATTGCCCGGGCCATGCTGACTACGTCAAGAACATGATCACC
>NZ_QANL01000029.1 GCF_003067705.1 Planctomonas deserti | reverse complement strand
GGCGTAGTACGGATGGCCCTGCTGCTCGAACTGGTCGCGGATAGGTGCCTTGAATGCATCTTCCTCCACTGCCGGCCACTGGCCGCCCTTGGCTTCGATGCCATCGCGCTTGACCGTGGCCAGCACGCTGGCGGCCTGTTCGCCGCCCATCACGCCGATGCGAGCGTTCGGCCACATCCACAGGAAATTGGGCGAATAGGCGCGGCCGCACATACCGTAATTGCCGGCACCGAACGAGCCGCCGATCACCACGGTGAACTTGGGCACCTTGGCACAGGCCACGGCCATCACCAGCTTGGCGCCGTCCTTTGCGATGCCGCCCTGTTCGTACTTGCGGCCGACCATGAAGCCGGTGATGTTCTGCAGGAACACCAGCGGGATGTTGCGCTGGGTGCACAGCTCGATGAAGTGCGCCCCCTTCAGTGCCGACTCGGAGAACAGGATGCCGTTGTTGGCGATGATGCCGATCGGGTAGCCGTTCAGATGCGCGAAGCCGGTCACCAGCGTTGCGCCGTAGCGCGGCTTGAACTCATCGAAGCGCGAGCCATCGACCAGCCGCGCGATCACTTCGCGCACGTCGTAGGGCTTGCGCGTATCGGCGGGGATCACCCCATACAGGTCATGCGCCGGCAGCAGCGGTTCCTCGGGCGCCTGCACCGCCATCGCCGGCTCCGGCTTGCGCCAGTTCAACTGCGCGATGATCGCGCGCACCCGTGCCAGTGCCTGCAGATCGTTGTCGGCCATGTGGTCGGCCACGCCGGAGATGCGAGTGTGCACATCGGCGCCGCCCAGCTCCTCG
>NZ_QANL01000028.1 GCF_003067705.1 Planctomonas deserti | reverse complement strand
AGCCTCGAAGAGAGGATCGCGCCGGAGCAGGGCATCGAGATGGTCAAGGCCTCGGGCCTGCGCGGCCGCGGTGGCGCTGGCTTCCCGACCGGCCTGAAGTGGTCCTTCATGCCCAAGGGCAACATGCAGAAGTACATCCTCTGCAACTCGGACGAATCCGAGCCGGGCACCTGCAAGGACCGCGACATCCTGCGCTACAACCCGCATTCGGTGGTGGAAGGCATGGCGATCGCCTGCTACGCCACCGGTTCGACCGTGGGTTACAACTACCTGCGCGGTGAGTTCCACCACGAGCCGTTCGAGCACTTCGAGCAGGCCCTGGCCGATGCCTATGCAAACGGCTGGCTGGGCAAGAACGTGATGGGCTCGGGCGTGGACATCGACATCTACGGTGCGCTGGGCGCCGGCGCCTACATCTGCGGCGAAGAAACCGCGCTGATGGAATCGCTGGAAGGCAAGAAGGGCCAGCCGCGCTACAAGCCGCCGTTCCCGGCCAACTTCGGCCTGTACGGCAAGCCGTCGACGATCAACAACACCGAAACCTACGGTTCGGTGCCGGCGATCATCCGCAACGGTCCGGAGTGGTTCAAGGGCCTGAGCCTGACCGCCAATGGCGGCCCGAAGTGCTTCTCGGTGTCCGGCTGCGTGCAGAACGGCGGCAACTTCGAAGTGCCGCTGGGCACCAAATTCCACGACCTGCTGGAAATGGCCGGTGGCCTGCGTCCGGGCCGTACCCTCAAGGGCGCGATCCCGGGCGGCGTGTCGATGCCGGTACTGACCGCGGCCGAGCTGAAGGATCTGCCGATGGAC
>NZ_QANL01000002.1 GCF_003067705.1 Planctomonas deserti | reverse complement strand
GACGGTCAGCGGCGCGCGCGGCGTCGGAGCCGACGGCGCGGCGGGTGCCTCGGCGGCCGGCGCGGGCGCCGGAGCCGAAGCGGCGGGCGCGGGAGCCGGAGCAGGCGCCGGGACGGGTGCGACGGGGCCAGGGGTGGGCGCGGACGACCGGGCCGGAGCCTTGGGTGCCGCGGGACGTCCCGGGGTCGGGGCGGTTGCCTTCGCACCCTGTGCGGCGGCGGCGGCACCGGCGGACGCGAACGCCGCCTTGAGCTTGCGAGCCACGGGCGGCTCGATGCTGGACGAGGGTCCCTTGACGAACTCGCCCATTTCCTTCAGCTTCGCCAGAGCTGTCTTGCTGTCGACGCCGATCTCGGCGGCGATCTCATGTACGCGTGGTTTTGCCACAATTCTCCTGTCTGGGGGTCCACCCCAGACAGGGATAGACCATTAGAGGGTGGGTCTCATTTCGAGACACTCATTTGTTGTCACTCATCAGTGGTCACTGTGCCGTTCAGCCTGTTCTCTCGACAATCGCTCCCCCAGTGGTGGAGGGCGACTTCATCATCAGATAGCGCCTGAGATCATCGGGATCGTTTGCCTCAGCTCTCGGGAACGCCCGGCGGAATGCCCGGCGCACGATCGATTTCTCGAGGCAGTCGACGGTCGGATGCAGCCACGCGCCTCGACCCGGGAGGCTGGCCGTGGCATCAGCCACCAGCCGGTCCCCCTCGGCGACCACCCTCAGCAGAGAGGATCGCGGGGCGCGCTGGCGACAGCCAACACACGTTCTGACAGGTTCCA
Source organism: Planctomonas deserti (assembly GCF_003067705.1). Taxonomy (GTDB): domain Bacteria; phylum Actinomycetota; class Actinomycetes; order Actinomycetales; family Microbacteriaceae; genus Planctomonas; species Planctomonas deserti. The sequence continues at coordinate 987,481 of NZ_QANL01000002.1, read as the reverse complement.
TAGTACCCCCAGTACCGCTCAGGACATTCGCCTTGCAGCGAACGGGCGGAAATCGTGTCGCTGGGTCGCTCAGTTGTCCTCGAGGATCGAGTCCGGCTGGATGTCGATCTTCGCGCCGGTGAGCTTCGCGGCGAGGCGGGCGTTCTGGCCCTCCTTGCCGATCGCGAGCGACAGCTGGTAGTCGGGCACGAGCGCGCGCACGGCCTTCAACGACTTGTCGATCACGAACGAGCTCGTCACCTTGGCGGGCGAGAGGGCGTTGGCGACGAACGTCGGCAGGTCCTCCGAGTAGTCGACGATGTCGATCTTCTCGTTGTTGAGCTCGGCGGTCACCGCGCGCACGCGCTGGCCGAGCTCGCCGATGCAGGCGCCCTTGGCGTTGATGCCCGGCTCCTTGGCGCGGACGGCGATCTTCGTGCGGTGTCCCGCCTCGCGGGCGAGCGAGACGATCTCGACGACGCCGCTGGCGATCTCGGGCACCTCGAGCGCGAACAGCTTTCGGACGAGCGACGGGTGCGTGCGCGACACCGTGATCTGCGGGCCCTTGAGGCCCTTGGACACGCTCGTCACGAACACGCGGATCCGCTCGCCGTGCGCGTAGTTCTCGCCGGGCACCTGCTCCTCGGGGGGCAGGATCGCCTCGATGGTGCCGAGGTCCACGTGGATCATGCGGGGGTTGGGGCCCTGCTGGATGACGCCGGCGACGATGTCGCCCTCGCGTCCGCGGAACTCGCCGAGCACCTTGTCGTCGCCGATGTCGCGCAGCCGCTGGTTGATGACCTGCTTGGCCGCGAATGCGGCGATGCGACCGAAGTCGCTCGGGCTGTCCTCGGCCTCGCCGATGACGTTGCCGTCGTCGTCCCGCTCGGGCACGAACACGGAGACGTGACCGGTCTTGCGGTCCAGATGCACCCGTGCGGGGGCGGTGCCGTCCGCGTGCGGGCGGGCCTCCGCCTGGTCGGTGTGCTTGAGGTACGCCGTAAGAATGGCCTGCTCGATGATGTGCACGAGTTCGTCGAAGGGGATCTCGCGTTCGCGCTCCATGAGCCGAAGCACGCTCAGATCGATGTCCATGGGCGGCCTCCTCTATTCAGATTTGTTACTCAGATGAAAACACTCAGACTACCCGATGCACCGGCCGCGGGCTCCCGGGGTCAGGAGAGCGCGGCGGCGACCTCGCCGAGCGCGACGGGCGTGCGCTCGCCCGTGCGGCGGTCCCAGAGCTCGGCGTTGCCCTCTGCGGCGCCGCGCCCCACGATCACGATCTGCGGCACACCGAGGAGCTCGGCGTCGCCGAACTTCACGCCCGGCGACACCTTGGGGCGGTCGTCGAACAGCACGTCCTTGCCCGCGGCCTCGAGCTCGGTGACGAGCGCCTCGGCGGCCTCGTAGACGGCGGCGTCCCTGCCCGTCGCGATCACGTGCACGTCGAACGGCGCGACCGCGGCGGGCCAGATGAGGCCCTTCTCGTCGTTGTTCGCCTCGGCGATGACCGCGAGGATGCGGGTGACGCCGATGCCGTACGAGCCCATCGTCACGGTGACGAGCTTGCCGTTCTCGTCGAGCACCTTGAGCCCGAGTGCATCGGCGAAGAAGCGGCCGAGCTGGAACACGTGACCGATCTCCATGCCGCGGGCGACCTCGATGGGTCCGGACCCGTCCGGCGCGGGGTCGCCCGCGCGCACCTCGGCGGCCTCGACGAATCCGTCGGCGCGGAAGTCACGGCCGGCGACGAGCCCGAAGACGTGCTTCTCGTCCTCGTTCGCTCCGGTGAGCCACTCCGTGCCGTCCACGACGCGGGGGTCGAGGAAGAACCGGATGCCCGTGCTGGACGGGGTCTCGTCCGAGCCGCCCAGGACGGGTCCCGACGCGGACCAGGGGCCGATGTAGCCCTTCACGAGCCCGGGGTTGCGGGCGAAGTCCGCCTCGGTCGCGGCCTCGACGTCGGCGGGGGTGAACGCCACCTCGACGCGCTTCAGGTCGACGTCGCGGTCGCCGGGCAGGCCGATCACGACGAGCTCGCGCGTACCGTCGACGTGGGTGAGGGCGAGCACGACGTTCTTCAGGGTGTCGGCGGCCTCCCACGGACGGCCGTCCGCGCGCGGGTGCCGGTCGTTGGCCAGGTCGACGAGGGTGGCGATGGTGGGCGTGTTCGGCGAGTCGAACACCACGGGGTCGGGCATCCCGTCAACGGGGCGGCTCTCGGGCACGAGGGTGCGGAAGGCCTCGACGTTGGCGGCATACCCGCCGTCCGTGCGCACGAAGCTGTCCTCGCCGATGGCCGTGGGGTGCAGGAACTCCTCGCTGCGCGCGCCGCCCATAAGCCCGCTGTCGGCCTGGACGATCACGTACTCGAGGCCGAGGCGGGTGAAGATGCGCTCGTAGGCGTCCCGCTGCGTCTCGTAGGACGCATCAAGGCCCTCGTCGGTGTAGTCGAACGAGTACGCGTCCTTCATCGTGAACTCGCGGCCGCGCAGGAGGCCCGCGCGGGGCCGCGCCTCGTCGCGGTACTTGTCCTGGATCTGGTAGATCGACAGGGGCAGGTCCTTGTACGAGCCGTACAGGTCCTTGACGAGCAGGGTGAAGACCTCCTCGTGCGTCGGCGCGAGGAGGTAGTCGGCGCCCTTGCGGTCCTTGAGGCGGAAGATGCCGTCGCCGTACTTGGTCCAGCGGCCGGAGGTCTCGTAGGGCTCGCGGGGCAGCAGGGCCGGGAAGTGCACCTCCTGGGCGCCCGCGGCCTCCATCTCCTCGCGGATGATGCCCTCGATCTTCGCCTTCACCCGCAAGCCGAGCGGCAGCCAGGCGAACACGCCCGGGGCCTGGCGGCGGATGTAGCCCGCGCGGACGAGCAGCCGGTGGCTGGTCACCTCGGCGTCGGCAGGGTCTTCGCGGAGGGTGCGGACGAACAGCTTCGAGAGGCGAGTTGACACGCCCTCTATGTTAGGTGCGCGGCCCTCCCCCTCTGCGCGCGTGCCGCGGGTGCGGCTGCGGGGGGGGTGCACGGGGGTGCCGGGACACCGCACGGTCCCTGAGCTCGTCGGAGGCACGCACCGGAATCGGCTGAGCACCCGAAGATCCCGGCGAGCGACGCAATTCAGCAGATCCCACCCGACACGCCGGCTGGGCGCGCCCGCAGACGGCGTGTCGAACCGGATCTGCTGAATTGCGTTCTCCCGGTAGACCCGACTCGGGCGATCCGGCACCGAACACAGGCTCCGCCGCCTGGATCCGCCGGACCTGCCGCGCGGGCATCCGGCAGGACCTGTGAGGGAGCCTGCATCGCGGAATCAGCAGCGGCAGCGGGGACACCGGTTAACGACGCAACTCAGCAGATCCGTTAGGCGCTGGCACCACGGACACGGACGGGCGACACAATTCAGCAGATTTCGCACGACACGCCGACTGGACGCGCCCGCGGACGGCGAGTCCACCCGGATCTGCTGAATTGCGTTCTCCGGGTGGGCTCCACTCAGGCGATCCCGCGCGTAATACAGGCTCGGCCGCCCGGATCCGCTGGAGCTGCCGCGTGGGCATCCGGCGGGCCCTGTGAGGGAGCCTGCATTGCGGAATCAGCAGCGGCAGCGGGGACTCGGCAAGCGACGCAATTCAGCAGATTCGAGAGGCATAGGCACTGGGGACTCGGGAAACAACGCAACTCAGCAGATCCTCCTCGACACGCCGATCACGCGCGCTCGCCAGCGGCGTGTCTACCCGGATCTGCTGAATTGCGTTCTCGGGCCAAGCCGACCCCGGTGCTGCAGCCCACTCCCCCCACCCCTCAGGGGCGGCGGTAGGAGTCCGCGAGGCGGGCGAACCCCTCGTCGAGGGACACGGCCGGGGTCCAGTTCAGGAGTGCGCGCGTGCGGCGCTGGTCGTACCAGTGCGAGGTCGAGAGCTGCTCCGCGAGGAAGCGGGTCATCGGGGGCTCGTCCTCCCCCGGGGCGACGCGCCACACGGCCTCCACGACGCCGCCCGCGAACCGCGCCAGGCCGGCGGGCACGCGGAGGCGCGGAGGCTCCACGCCGGCGGCGCGGCAGATCGACGACATGAGCTCGGCGACCGTGCGCGGCTCGCCGTTGGTCACCACGAACGACTGCCCGTGCACGATATCCGCGCGGTCGAGCGCCGCCACGATGGCGTCCACCGCGTTGTCCCGGTACACCGTGTCGATGAGGGCGGCGCCGGCCCCGAGCAGCGGCAGCCGACCGTCCCGCGCGCGCTCCACGATCCGCGCGATGAGTTGAGTGTCGTTCGGCCCCCACACCAGGTGCGGCCGCACGGCGACGGTCGCGAAACCGGGGGCGTCCGCGGCGAGGGCCGCGAGCTCCGCGGCGGCCTTCGTGCGAGCGTACGGCCCGCGGGCGCGCACCGGATCGGCGGGCAGGGCGTCGTCCCCGACGATGGAGATGCCCGCGTGAGCAACGGACGGCGAGGACACGAACACGAAGCGCGAGACACCCGCCCGCTTCGCCGCATCCAGCAACAGTCTGGTTCCGCCGACATTGACCGCCTCGAAGTCGCGCTCGTCGCCGGCCAGCGACACCTTCGCCGCGAGGTGGACGACGGCGTGCACACCATCGACGGCCCGCTCGACCGCGGCGGGGTCCGTCACGCTCCCGCGGACGTCCCGCCCCGCCCCCAAGGTGGAGAGGGATGCCGACGCGCCGCGCTGGAAGGTGCACACGTCGGTGCCGCGCGCGATCAGCGCGTCGGCAACGCCCGCGCCGAGCAGCCCGCTGGTGCCCGTGACGAGGACCGTCACGGGGCCACCCGCCTGCCGCCCGCGAGGATGCCGCCCGCCCAGCGCGCGAGGGCGGCGCGGTCGATCTTCGAGTTGTGCCGGATGTCGGTGGGCAGCACGGGCACGACGAGCACGGCCGCGACCGGCAGCCCGACGGCCTGCCGCACGGCGGCCGTCAGCTCGGCGGACGCGCGATCGACCCGGCGCGCGGCCGGGCGGGTCTCCGCCACGATCACGATCTGCTGCGTGCCCGCGGGTCCCAGCCCGACGGCGGCGGCGCGGGCGATGCCGGGCACCGTCTCGGCCCGCTGCTCCGGCCCGACCGGGGTCACGAAGCCCGCCGCCGTGGTGAGCACGTGCGGCAGTCGCCCCTCGACCCAGAGCCGGCCGGCGGCGTCGAAGTGGCCGACGTCGCCGGTGCGGTGCCAGGTGCGGCCCTCGTCCCGGTCGCGTCGGCTCGCGGAGTCGGTGACCCACAGCCGGTCGTAGCGCTCCTTGACGTGCGGCGCGGACACCACGATCTCGCCCGTGACGCCGGGCTCGGCCGTGAGTGGACCGGTCGCCTCGCCGAGCGGGCCGAGCGGGCTCACCCGCAGGTGCACCGTGGCGGGCGGGCGGCCCACGCACACGCCCTCGTCGTCCTGGGCCGCGGCCTCGCGGATGCCGGGAAGGTCGATGTCGGTGAGCAGCAGGCCCTCCGTCATCCCGTACGGGGTGTGCACGGATGCGGCCGGCAGCAGGGCCGCGACCCGCTCGAGCAGCGGCAGACCGAGCGGCGCGCCCGCGGAGAGCAGGGTGCGCACGGCGCCGAGCGCGGCCCGTCGGCGTTCGTCGAGGTCGTCGGCCGTGGCGAGCACGTTCGTGAGCGCGGCGGGCGAGGCGAAGAGCACGGTGGCGTCGACCGCGAGCGCGGCGTCCGCGACGGCGGTCGCGGTGAGCGTGCCGGGGCGGGTGACGGACATGTCGGGGGTGACGCTCGTCGCGCCCAGGGCGGGGCCCAGCAGCGCGAACGGCGCGAACCCCGCGACCAGCCCGGTGCCGACGCCGACCCCGTACTGTGCCGAGAGCGCGTCCCGCACGCCCGCGAGCCTGCGATGCGTGTAGACGACGCCCTTCGCCGGCCCGGTTGAACCGGAGGTGAAGAGCACCGCCGCAACGTCATCGGGGGCGGGCTCGGGTGGCAGGCCCGCGGAGCCGCCGCGCTCGGCGCCGAGGGCGGCGAGCTGCGGCAGGCTCGCGCGCACGCCGAGGGCGGCGGCGGCCGGCGCGGGCAGCGTCGTCGCGGAGAAGCGCTGCCCGGGCCAGCCGAGGGCGCGCGCGGCCGCGAGAGCCGTTTCGATGCCGATGACGTGGTCCGGGCGCGCGCCGCGGACGGCACGGCTGAGCCCGCGGATGCCGAGGCCGGCGTCCGCGACGACGACGATCGCCCCGATCCGCAGGCAGGCGTACAGGACGGCGGTGAGGTCGGCGCCGGGCGGCACGAGCAGGGACACGCGGTCCCCGGCACGCACGCCGCTGGCGACGAGGCCCGCGGCGATCTCGCCGACACGGCGGGACAGCTTCGCCCAGGTGACCGTGCGGGGGCCGCCGCCGACCCGCGGCGCCATCTCCACGAGGGCGGGCAGGGTGCTGTCCGCGAGCTCGTCGAGGTTCCGCCAGAGCGGCCGGAAGGCGGCCGCGTCCTCGGGGTGCGCGTTCTCGCCGGACGCGTCGGTCGCATCCGCACTCGCATGCTCGGCTGAACTCGCGCCCTCGGCCGACCGGACGCGCTCGCGCAGCCAGTCGAGCACGACGGGCGCGTACTCCGCGTCCTCGGCGATCAGGTGCCCCGTGCCCTCGAAGCGGTGCACGTCGGCGTGCGGCACGCGCTGCAGCAGGTCGGCGAGGTACTGCTCGCCGAACACCGGATCGCGGGGTCCCCAGAGGAACAGGGCTGGCACGTCGAGCGCGGCGACGCCCGCCGCCACCCGCTCGAGCTCCGCGTAGCTCTCGTGCCCGGGTCCGACGGGGATGTCGGCCACGAAGCCGCCGATGCCGCCCCGGCGCTCGGCGCCACGGTAGGGCGCCCGGAACGCGTCGCGCACGTCGGCGGGGAGGCGCGGGTGGGCGAGCGCGAGCGTCGTCTCGAGGAAGGCGGGGGTGTCGACGGTGCTGCGGGTCAGCAGCGAGCGGCGCAGCGCCAGACGCAGGGGCGCGGGGATCGGGAGGTGCTCCGGCTGGTGCACGGCGGTGTTCAGCACGGCGACGCCGGCGAGCGACTCGCGGTGATCCACGGCCCAGCCGAGGGACACGACGCCTCCCCAGTCGTGCCCGAGGGTGACCACCGGACCGTCGAGGCCGAGCTCGTCGGTCAGCGCGCCGAGGTCCGCGATCCGGGTCGCCAGCGGGCGGCGCTCGCCCGTGCGCTCGGAGAAGCCCATGTCGAGCTGGTCCACCGCGACGACGCGCCACGCGTCCGCCTCGCTCGCGACCGCCGCATCCGTCGCTGCGGAGACGAGCCGCCGCCACAGGTACGACCAGGTCGGGTTGCCGTGCACGCAGAGCACGGTGCCGCGCGGCTCGATGCCGAGCTCGGCCAGGCGCGGGCCGTTGTCGAGCAGGTGCCAGGTGCGATCCGCGCCGCCGCCGGCGCCGGGCACGCGGACCAGCCGGGGGAACGCGGGCTCGAGCCCGGGCAGCGGATGCGGGGGCAGGGTTGCGTCAGCGCGCGCCGCGACGGCGCGGGCGGGATTCGCCCGGGTCGACACGCCGGTCTACCAGACGATCTCGGTCATCGCGGTGTTGAGGCCGGAGCCCACACCCATGCACAGCACGCGCTGGCCGCGGACGAGGGTCGACACCTCGCCGGCGAGCGTGATCGGAATGGATGCGGGGCCCACGTTGCCGAGCAGCGGATAGGTCTTGGGCACGCGGGTCTTGTCGAGCGACGCCGCCTTGATGATCGCGTTGGTGTGCACGTCCGAGACCTGGTGCAGGATGTAGCGGTCCATGCGGGTCCAGTCCCAGTTGGGCTTCGCCTCGTTCCAGGCGTCGACGACAAGCTCCATGCCGCCGCGCAGCAGCGCCTTCGCGTCGGTGAACATGCCGTCGACGTCGCCGACGCAGAGCGCGTTGTGCTGGGTGGCGGCGCGCGTGATGCCGCCGAGGATGCGGTGGCCCTCCGGGTGCGCGTCGGCCGGGCCGAGCACGGCGGCGGCCGCACCGGCGCCGAGGGTGAGGCTCGGGAACTCCTGCATGAAGTCCTTGCGGGTCACGCCCATGCGCAGCAGCCGCTGAACGGTGTTGTGCCGCACGTCGCCGGCGTCCTCGCCGTCCACGATGACCGCGTACTTGATCTGACCGGAGTCGATGAGCTGCGCCGCGAGCGTCATGCCGTTGACGAAGCCGAGGCACGCGTTCGCGATGTCGAAGTTGAGCGCGGACGACGGCAGGCCGAGCCCGTGGTGGATGCGCACCGCGACCGAGGGCTCGAGGTGCGTGCGCGTGACGGAGGTGTTGATGAGCAGGCCGACCTCGGAGGGGTCGACGCCCGACTCCGCGAGCGCCCGCTGGCCGGCGAGCGTCGCCGCGTCGTCGAAGGACAGATCGTCGTTCCAGCTCCGTCGCTCCAGGACGCCGGCGACACGCTGAAGCAGTCCCTCGGGCAGCCGCAGCCGCTTCAGGGTGGGCTTCAGGAGGGTGTCGATGTGCTCCGAGGACACGACCTCGGGCGCCTGTACGGCCGAAACCGACAGCAGCGCCACGTTCTCGTGCCGGAAGCTGGCATTACCGCTCACTTGCATCCTTCATATTCTTCTGTTGACACGAGCCCTCGCACGCTCAAGCGCCCGAGGAACCCTCGGAGCTGTTCGCTTCAGAACCCGCATCATCGGCCGAGCGCCCGGAAACGGGCTCGGGAGTCGACCTACGACCTTGAGGTTACGCTGTCACGACCTGTGGTGCTCCCACGGCACCGGCGGGCATCTCTGCGGCTATGCGGTTCGCCTCCGCGATGAGGGTCTCGACGATCTCGGACTCGGGCACGACCTTGACGACCTCGCCCTTGACGAAGATCTGGCCACGGCCGTTGCCGGAGGCGACGCCGAGGTCCGCCTCGCGCGCCTCACCGGGTCCGTTGACGACGCAGCCCATCACGGCAACGCGCAGCGGCACGGTGACGCCCTTCAGCCCCTCGGTGACGCTGTCGGCGAGCGTGTAGACGTCGACCTGGGCCCGGCCGCAGCTGGGGCAGGAGACGATCTCGAGCTTGCGCTCACGGAGGTTCAGCGACTGCAGGATCTGCAGGCCGACCTTCACCTCCTCGGCGGGCGGCGCGGACAGGGACACGCGGATGGTGTCGCCGATGCCCTCGGAGAGCAGGATGCCGAACGCGGTCGCCGACTTGATGGTGCCCTGGAACGCGGGGCCGGCCTCGGTCACGCCGAGGTGCAGCGGCCAGTCACCGCGCTCGGCGAGCAGCCGGTACGCCTTGACCATCACGATGGGGTCGTTGTGCTTCACCGAGATCTTGAAGTCGTGGAAGTCGTGCTCCTCGAAGAGGCTCGCCTCCCAGACCGCGGACTCGACGAGCGCCTCGGGGGTCGCCTTGCCGTACTTCTGCAGCAGGCGCGGGTCGAGCGAGCCGGCGTTCACGCCGATGCGGATGCTCACGCCCGCAGCCTTGGCCGCGGCCGCGATCTCGCCGACCTTGTCGTCGAACTTGCGGATGTTGCCGGGGTTCACGCGCACCGCGCCGACGCCGGCGTCGATGGCGGTGAACACGTAGCGCGGCTGGAAGTGGATGTCCGCGATCACGGGGATCTGGCTCTTCGCGGCGATGATCTTCAGCACGTCCGCGTCGTCCTGATGCGGCACCGCGACGCGCACGATGTCGCATCCGCTCGCGGTGAGCTCGGCGATCTGCTGGAGCGTGGCGTTGATGTTGGTGGTCTGCGTCGTGGTCATGGACTGCACGCTCACGCGGGCGTCACCGCCCACCTTGACCTTGCCGACACTGATCTGCCGTGTCTTGCGGCGGGGCGCCAAGACCTCGGGGACCTTGGGCATTCCTAGATTGACTGCTGGCACCTGAATAGCTTACGTGCCGAATCTGCGGGAAATATGACGGTGCGCTCGGGGCGGAATCGCGGGGCGTGTCAACCGAAGAAGCGGATCGGGTTCACGAGGTCGGAGTAGATGAGCAGCGCGCTCATCCCGCCGAGCAGGATCACGACCGCGAACGTCACGGGCATGAGCTTCGCCGTGTCCACGGGGCCCGGGTCGCGGCGCCGGAACAGCTTGGCGAACGTGCGCCGGATGCCCTCCCAGAGCGCACCGGCCACGTGACCGCCGTCGAGGGGCATCAGCGGGATGAGGTTGAAGACGAACAGGGCGATGTTCAGCGAGCCGATCAGCCCGATGAGCCCGGACACCTTGGCATCGAGCGGCACCTCGTCGAGGCTCGCGATCTCGCCGGCGACGCGGCCGACGCCGACGACGCTGATGAGGCCGTTCGGGTCGCGCTCCTCGCCGCCGAAGGTGGACTGCGCCACCTGGATGAGGTGCTGGGGCAGGGTGACGAGGATCCCGGCCACCCGCCCGATGTTGTCGCCGACGAACGGGAGCACGGCCGTGACCGGCTGGCGCACGACCTCCTGGGTCGGGCCGATGCCGATGAATCCGACGTCGCGCGTCACCGGGTCGCCGTTCGCGTCCTCGACGATGGAGTTCCTGTCGTCGAGGACGTAGCGCTCGGAGAGCAGGGGCGTGACGGTGAGCGTCTGCGTGCCGCCGTCGCGCTCGACCGAGAACGCGAGGTCCTCGCCCGGGGCGTCGCGGATCATGGCCGAGGCCTGCTCCCAGGAGGTGACGGCCGTGCCGTCGATGCTGAGGATCGTGTCGCCGGGGCGCAGACCGGCGGCGGCGCCGGGCGACGCCGTGTCGCCCGGCTCGCAGGTCTGCCGCTGACTCGTGGCGGGCAGCACGCACTCGCTCACGCTGGCCAGCGTCGTGCTCGACTGAGCGACGCCGAATCCCATGAGGAGCACGGCGAACAGCACGATGCCGATGAGCAGGTTCATCACCGGGCCCCCGAGCATGATGACGATGCGCTTGTGGACGGGCAGGCGGTAGAACGCGCGGCGCTCCTCGCCGTCCCCGATCGTGTCGGCGCTCGCCGTGCGCGCATCCTGCACGAGGGTGTTGAAGAAGCCCGTGCTCGCGTTCCGCATGGCGCCGCCCTGCTTCGCGGGCGGGAACATGCCGATCATGGAGATGTACCCGCCGAGCGGGATCGCCTTGACGCCGTACTCCGTCTCCCCCCGGCGCTTCGACCACAGGGTGGGGCCGAAGCCGATCATGTACTGGGTGACCTTCAGGCCGAAGAGCTTCGCGGGGACGAGATGGCCGACCTCGTGCAGACCGATCGACACCGCGAGCCCGACGAGCACCGCGAGAATGCCGAGGATATAGAGGAGGACGTCCACACCGCACAGGATAGCCGCGGGAGTCTTGGAGCCCGCAGGGGGCGGCGGCGTCGACGCGGACACGATCCGTGCCCGGCGGGCCCCTGGGTAGCATTGACACACCGACGAGGCGGGAGCGTGACGGCATGGGCGACGATTCGCTGAACTCCCGCACGGGCGACCCGCTGCTCGGCTCCGTGTTCGCGGGGCGGTACCGCCTCGAGGAGGTGGCCGGCCGGGGCGGCATGGCCACCGTCTACCGGGCGACCGACGAGCTGCTCGGGCGGCCCGTCGCGGCGAAGATCCTCTCCTCGAACTCCGCGGACGCCGACGACCTGCGCCGGCAGCAGGGCGAGGTGCGGCTGCTCGCGAGCCTCAGCCACCCGGGTCTCGTGACGCTCTTCGACGCGGGCGCCGCCGACACCCCGGACGGTCCACGCGCGTTCCTCGTGATGGAGTTCGTGCGCGGCGTGACCCTGCGCGACCGCATGGCTCAGGGGCCGATGACATTCCGCGAGGTGGCGGCGACGGGCGCCGACCTGGCCGACTCCCTGCACTACATCCACCGACGCGACGTCGTGCACCGCGACATCAAGCCCGGCAACATCCTCCTGGTCGATCCGGCCGAGGACGACACGGGCGTGCGGACGAAGCTCGCCGACTTCGGCATCGCGCGCATCGTCGACGGGGCGCACGTGACGTCGACGGGCGCGATCATCGGCACGGTCACCTACCTGAGCCCGGAGCAGGCGATGGGCGAGTCGGTGGGCCCGCCCGCCGACATCTACGCGCTGGGGCTCGTGCTCCTCGAGTGCCTCACCGGGGAGAAGGTGTTCCCCGGCGGCGCGACGGAGTCGATCATGGCCCGGGTGCTGCGCGATCCGGACGTGCCCGCGTCCTTCTCCCCGGAGTGGACGGCGCTGCTGCGGGCGATGACCGCCCGGAAGCCGGAGGATCGGCCGAGCGCGCGCGAGGTGTCCACCACCCTGCGCCGGCTCTCCCGTCCGCCGGCCCGCTCGCCGGGCACCGCGACGGTCGCCACGGCGACGGACCGGGCCGACCTCGGCGCGACCGGGCTCCTCGCGACGGCGCTGCTCCCCCAGCAGCCGGGGCAGCCCGCCGGGGACACGGCCGAGCTCGCCTCGCACGACGAGCCGACCCGCGGCATGGCGGTGCCGTCGGTGACGGGCACGCGCTCGCCCGCCTCCGCCGCGACCGACGTGATGCCGGAGGCGGACGACCCGCTGGACATCCTGCGGGCCCCGGCCGATGCGCCCGCGGCCACCGCCGCCCTCCCGGTTCCGACTGCGACCGGCGCTCCCGCCGGTGCTGCCGGCGCCGCCGCCGACCCGCGTTCCCGCAGGCGGGCCGGCGCCCTGATCGGCACGATCGTCGCGGCCGTGCTCCTCGCGCTCGCCGCGTGGGGCATCACCTCGGCCGTCTCGTCGTCGTCACCCGGTCCCGAGGTGACCTACCCCCCGGTGCCGGGGCCTATCGGCACGTCGCTCGAACGACTGCAGGAGAGCGTGGAGACCCCCGAATGACGCCCGATCCGAAGCGCCGCGCCGACTTTGCCGCGCGACCCACGCGTCGCCGCTCCCGCAGCCGTGCGGCGTCGCTCGCCCTCGTCGCGACCTCCGCGCTCCTCGTCGCCGGTTGCACGGCCGCCCCGACGGCGGGCGAGGCCGCGGTGCAGGACTTCCAGTCCCGCGTGCTCGAGGCGACGGAGTCCGCTGCGGGGCAGGACTACCAGGCGGCGCTCGACGAGCTCGCGAAGCTGACCGCCGAGGTGGAGGACGCGCTTCGCCGAGGCGACATCACCTCGGCGAAGCGCGACGCGATCCTCGCCGCGATCCAGGCGGTGACCGCCGAGATCACGGCCGCGATGGCGCCGGAGGAGACCGAGGAGCCCGCGGAGGAGAACACGCCGGAGCCGCAGCCGGAACCCGAGGAGACCGAGGAGCCCGAGGAGCCCGAGGAGACCGAGACCCCGGAGCCGGAGGAGACCGAGGATCCCGTCGTGCCCGCGCCGACGCCGACCACCCCGCCGCCGCCCGTGACGACGCCCGCGCCGACGAACCCGGAGCCCGAGCCGGAACCCGAACCCGAGCCCGAGCCCGAGCAGCCGGAACCGGACGAGCCCGAGGTGCCCGATCCGCCCGTGCCCGTGCCCGACGTGCCCGTGGTCCCCGGTAACGGCAACGGGAACGGCGGTGGAGGCGGAAACGGCAACGGAAACGGCGGTGGTACCGGGAACGGCGGCAACGGCGGCGGAAACGGTGGCCAGGGCAACGGTTGACCCGCCCCTGTCAGGAGCCCGCTCGCACCCCCGCCGCTCCCCCATCCGGGATGCCGGTTCGCGATTCAGGCTCAGTTGCGACACGCCGAATTTCGGGACCCCCGTATGCGGGGTGTCGGCATTTCAGCCTGAATCCGGAACAGGGGCTGAGGAAGCCGCGGCGCGGCTGGACAGACGCGGATGAGGAGCAGCGGGGTCAGCGGGCGAGGAGGGCGTCGGCCGTCGACCGCGCCCAGCGCTCCGCCTCGGCGAGCGCCTCACGGGTGAGCGGCCCGCCCTCGGCCTCGTGCGCGTCGACGACGCGCTGGACGGTGTCCACGATGTCGAGGAAGCCGATCCGGCCCGCGTGGAACGCGGCGACCGCCTGCTCGTTCGCCGCGTTGAACACGGCCGGCCAGGTCTTCCCCGCCGAGCCCACCCGCTTCGCGAGCGCGACCGCCGGGAAGACCGCGTCGTCGAGCGGCTCGAAAGTCCAGGAGGTGGCCGTGGTCCAGTCGATCGGCGCCCCCACGCCGGGCACGCGCCGCGGCCAGGCGAGGCCGAGGGCGATGGGCAGTCGCATGTCGGGCGGCGACGCCTGGGCGAGCGTAGAGCCGTCGACGAACTCCACCATCGAGTGGATCATCGACTGCGGGTGCACCACGACGTCGATGCGGTCGAAGGGGATGTCGAACAGCAGGTGCGCCTCGATCACCTCGAGGCCCTTGTTGACGAGCGTCGCCGAGTTCGTCGTGACGACGAGGCCCATGTCCCAGGTGGGGTGGGCGAGGGCGTCGCGCGGGGTCACGTCCGTGAGCTGCTCGCGGGTGCGTCCGCGGAACGGGCCGCCGGATGCGGTGACGACGAGGCGACGGACCTCGTCGGGCGTGCCGCCCCGGAGCGCCTGCGCGATGGCCGAGTGCTCTGAGTCGACGGGCACGATCTGACCGGGGGCTGCGGCGCGCTTGACGAGCTCGCCGCCGACGATCAGGGACTCCTTGTTCGCCAGGGCGAGCGTGCGCCCGCACTCCAGCGCGGCGAGCGTCGGACCGAGGCCGACGGACCCGGTGATGCCGTTCAGCACGACGTCGGCCTCCACGGTGCGGATCAGCTGCTCCGCCTCGTCGGCGCCGAGGGCGACGTGCTCGACGCCGTGCGTCCTCGCCTGCGCCTCGACCGCCTCGCGCCTCGTCCCGGCGGCCAGGCCCACGACCTCGAACAGATCGGGGTTGGCCGCGATCACCTCGAGGGCCTGAACGCCGATGGAACCGGTGGAGCCGAGCACGAGAATCCTGCGCATCGCACCATCCTCCCACTCGCGCCGTGGCGCCGCGGCTCCCGGAGACGCCCCCGCACACCGACGCAATTCAGCAGATCCCGCGGGACACACCGAAGGGAGCGCTCTCGCCACCGCGTGTCGCGGGGATTCTGCTGAGTTGCGCATCTGACGGTGCCGATCGTGCGCAGCTTCCCGGACCGCGGAACGACCAGCCCGGGAACGACGAAGCCCCGGCGGTCGTGGCGACCGCCGGGGCTCGTGCCGGTTTGAGAACCTGCTGAGCCGGTTACTGCGCCGGCGCGGAGATGGTGTCGAGGATGTCGATGACGAACACGAGCGTGTCCGTGCCGCTGATCCCGGCGTCGGGCTGGCCGGCCTCGCCGTAACCCTCGCTCGGCGGGATCACGGCGATCACCTGGGAGCCGACCTTCTGACCCACGAGCGCCTTCGAGAAGCCGGGAACGACGCCGGTGGTCTGGAAGGAGACCGGCGCCTTGCCCCAGCTCTGGTCGAAGACCTCGCCGCTCGCCCAGAGCGAGCCCTGGTACTGCACGGTCACGCTGTCGCCGTCCTGCACGACGGCGCCCTCGCCGGCCTTGATGGTCGCGATCTGCAGCTCGGCGGGCGCGTCGCCCTCCGGGATGGTGACGGTGGGCTTGCCGTCGTCGTCGAGCTCTACCGTCGGGAAGCCGGCCGGGGCGTCCTGGTCGGCGCCGGTCGCGCGGTCGGGGACGATGCCGAGCACGTCGATCACGAAGACCGCACCCTCGCCCTCGCCGAGGCCGAGCTGCGTCGCCGCCTCGGCGCTGAAGGAGTCGTCCGCCGAGGGGACGGTGACGATGCGGGAGCCGACGTTCGTGCACTCGACGCCGCGGACGATGGCCGCGAGGGTCTGGCTGTCGTCGACCGCGAGCGGCACGGCCTGCTCGGCGTTGTACGGCAGCGCCTCGAGCGCCGCACCGGTGGCGCTGTTGTAGGCGGCGATCGCGATCTTCGCGGAGTCGCCCGGCTCGACCGCCTCGCCGTCGCCCTCGGTGACGACGGTGCGCTCGGTCTTGTCGGCCGCTTCCACGGGTCCGTCGATGGTCACGGTCGGGGCGCTGCCCACGTCACCGGTGACCTTCACGGACTCCGAGGCCGCGCCGGACGCGGTGTCCGCGCACTCGGCGACGCCGGCCGCGGGGGTGCTGCTCGCCTTCGGCTCCTCGCCCGTGGACCCGGTGCACCCGGTGAGGGCGAGGATCGACGCGGCGGCGAGGAACAGGGGGATGCGTCGCTTCACAGTGCTGCTTTCTACTTCTGCTTGTGGCCCGCCCGCACGCGGGCACGAAGCACCCAGTCTGCAGGACGAATCGCAATACCGCCTGAACGGGCGGCGCGGCGTCCGCTCAGGCGACGAGGATGGTGGGCTCGTGATCGACCGGGAAGTTGACGGACGAGGCGATGAAGCACAGCTCGTTCGCCCGCGCGTGCAGCGCGAGGGCGAGGTCGCGCTGACCCTCGTCCGTGATCGTCACGGTGGGGCGCAGGACCGCCCTGGTGAAGCGGCCGCCACCGTCGCCGGTCTGGACCATGGTGCCGACGGAGTCGTCCGTGTAGGCGACCACGACGATCCCGTTCACCGCCGCGACGTGCAGGTAGGACAGCAGGTGGCACTGGGTGAGGGCCGCGAGCAGCAGCTCCTCCGGGTTCCAGCGATCCGTGTCGCCGCGGAACACGCGGTCCGCCGAGCCCTCGATGGCGTGCTTCCCGGGCGCGCTGACCACGTGGTCGCGGCCGTACGACCGGTAGTCGGCGGTGCCGACCCCCCGGTTGCCGGTCCATTCGAGCGAGAGGGCGTACTCGTGATCGATCTTCACCGGCGTCACGCTACCAGCGCCGGGTGGGAAGGCGACGGTGAACGACCGGAGGCCGGCGGCGGCGGACGTTGGCAGTTTTCCGCACTGGTTTGGCTGGCCCCCCGGCGGTGGCTCGGCGGGTGCGCGGGGGGCGGCGGGTAGGCTCGAAGCACCATGACGAACACCCTCGACACCGCATCCTCTGCCCCCGGCACAACCGTCACGCAGGAGCGGAAGATCGTCACCGCGATCCCCGGTCCCAAGTCCCAGGAGCTGCACGCCCGCCGCGTCGCCGTCGTGCCGCCCGGCGTCTCCTCGACGCTCCCCGTCTACATCGAGCGGGCCCACGGCCCGATCCTCGTCGACGTCGACGGCAACCAGTTCATCGACCTGGGCGCGGGCATCGGCGTCACGACCGTCGGCCACACGCGTTCCTCGGTGGTCGAGGCGGCGGCTGGGCAGATGAACGACTTCCTGCACACGCTCTTCACCATCACGCCGTACGAGGAGTACGTGCGGGTAGCCGAGCTGCTCGCCGAGCACACCCCCGGCGACCACCCCAAGCGCACGGTGCTCGTGAACTCCGGCGCCGAGGCCGTGGAGAACGGCGTGAAGATCGCCCGCCGGTACACCGGCCGCCGCGCGGTCGCCGTGCTCGATCACGCCTACCACGGCCGCACCAACCTCACGATGGCCATGAACTATAAGGCCGCCCCCTACGCGACCGGCTTCGGCCCGTTCGCCGGCGACGTCTACCACGCCCCGAGCTCGTACCCCTACCACGACGGGCTCAGCGGCCAGGAGGCCGCCGCCCGCACCATCGCCTACCTCGAGAAGCGGATCGGCGCCGTCGACCTCGCCTGCCTCGTGGTCGAGCCGATCCAGGGCGAGGGCGGCTTCATGGTCCCCGCCGACGGCTACCTGCCCGCGCTCCAGGAGTGGTGCACGGCCAACGGCGTCGTCTTCATCGCGGACGAGATCCAGAGCGGCATGGCCCGCACCGGCGCCTACTGGGCCAGCGAGCACTTCGGCCTGGTCCCCGACCTCATCCTCTCGGCCAAGGGCATCGCGGGCGGCCTGCCGCTCGCCGGCGTCACCGGCCGCGCCGAGATCATGGACTCCGCCCTTCCGGGCGGGCTCGGCGGCACCTTCGGCGGGAACCCCGTCTCCGCGGCCGCCGCCGTGGCCGTCTTCGAGGCGATCGAGCGCGACAACCTCCTCGACGAGGGCAAGCGCATCGAGAAGAAGCTGAAGTCGCGGCTCACGGCGCTGCAGGAGAAGTACGACATCATCGGCGACGTGCGCGGCATCGGCGCCATGGTCGCCATCGAGCTCGTGCAGCCGGGAACCGGGTCCACCACCAAGGAGCCGAACCCGGCCGCCGTCACGGCGCTCGCGAACCACGCGGCGCAGAACGGCGTGCTGCTGCTCACTGCGGGCACCTACGGCAGCGTGCTGCGGTTCCTGCCCAGCCTCGCGCTGTCCGACGAGCTCCTCGACGACGCGCTCGATGTCCTCGCAGAGGGCTTCGCGAGCCTGTAGGACGGAAGCACACCATCCCGAGGTGCCCACTTCGGCCCTCCCCGACATCGGGGAGGAGCCGAGGTGGGCACCTCAGCGTTCACGAGTGATACGAGTAAGGCGGAACGAATGAGCGGCACCTTCACCACCGGCGATGCGGTCGAGCTGGCGACCCTCGACCGGAGCGGATTCGTCGAGTCGAGACACGCGGGATCCGCCGTCGTGCTCGGCCCGGACGGGACCGTGCTCCGCAGCCTCGGCGACGTGAACGCCCCCATCTTCCCGCGCTCCTGCATGAAGCCGTTCCAGGCCCTGGCCGTGCTGGCGAGCGGCGTCGACCTGTCGCCCGAGGAGATGGTCATCGCGACCGCGAGCCACAGCGGCACCGCCCGTCACGTCGCGCTCGTGCGGAGCGTCCTCGCGCGCGCCGGCCTCGGGGACGAGGCGCTGCAGTGCCCCGCCGACCGCCCGGCCGAGGGGCCCGCCCGCGACGACTTCGTGCGCTCCGGGGCGTCCCCCTCCCCCCTCTACATGAACTGCTCGGGCAAGCACGCGGCCATGCTCCTCGCCTGCGTGCAGAACGGCTGGGACACGGCGAGCTACCTGCACGTCGACCACCCCCTGCAGGAGCGCATCCGCGACGTCCTGCAGCGCTTCGCGGGTGAGCGCATCGCCGCGACCGGGGTCGACGGCTGCGGCGCCCCCGTGTACGCCGTCTCCGTCACCGGCCTCGCCCGCGGGATCGCCAAGATCAGCACGAGCTCCGTCTCGTCGCCCTTCGAGATCTTCCGCCGGGCCGCGGCGCTGGCAGCCGCCATCCGCGAGAACGGCTGGGTCATCGACGGACCGGGACGGGCGAACACCATCGTCATCGAGCGCCTCGGCCTCATCGCGAAGGGCGGCGCCGAGGGCGTCATGGTCATGGCGACCCCGGAGGGCACGACGGTCGCGCTGAAAGTGCTCGACGGCAACCTGCGGGTGGCCACGATCGTCGCGCTCGAGCTGCTCGCGTCGGTCGGCGCCGTCGCCCGCGATCAGGTCGAGCGCCTGCGACCCGACCTCGAGCTCGAGGTGCTGGGCGGCGGGCTGCGCGTCGGCGCCATCCGGGTGAGCCCGGCGGTGACGACCCCATGACCTACCCGGACGACGACGAGGACGACCCCACCCTGATGCGCAACCAGGCGTCGCTGACGACGTCGAACGGGGGCATCTGGCTGATCCTCGGCGGGCTGCTGACGCTCATCTGCGCGGTCATCCTCACGTTCGAGCTGCCCCTCGACCCGCCCGGCGTCGCGCTGTTCGGGCTGGTGTCGGTGCTCGGGCTGTACGCGGCCATGGTGGTCGTGCGCCTCCGCACGGAGCCCGGGCGGAAGCGGCTCGGCACCATGGCGGCGCTGATGATCGCGATCGCCGTCGTCGGACTCGGCTGCGTCGTCGCGGTCGCTGCGGCGGCCTACTCCTCCTGATCGATATGGTTGCGCCATGAGGATCGGCGTCCCGACAGAGATCAAGAACAACGAGTTCCGCGTGGCCATCACCCCATCGGGGGTGCACGACCTCACGGCGAGGGGCCACACCGTCGTCGTGCAGTCCGGGGCCGGCGTCGGATCCTCCATCCCCGACGAGTCGTACGTGTCCGCCGGCGCCGAGATCGCAGCCGACGCAGAGAGCACCTGGGCCAGCGAGCTGGTGCTCAAGGTCAAGGAGCCCATCGCGGCCGAGTACCGGTACTTCCGGCCGGACCTCACCCTCTTCGCGTACCTGCACCTCGCGGCGGAGCCGGAGCTCACCGCCGCGCTCACCGCCGCCGGGGTCACCGCCATCGCCTACGAGACGGTGCAGCTGCCGACCCGCGCGCTGCCGCTGCTCGCCCCCATGAGCGAGGTCGCGGGGCGCCTCGCGCCCATCGTCGGCGCGCACACCATGCTCAAGCCGAGCGGTGGTCCTGGCCTGCTCGTGCCCGGCGTGCCCGGCACGCATCCCGCCCGCGTCACGGTCCTGGGCGGCGGGGTCGCGGGCACGAACGCCGTGTCCGTCGCTGTCGGCCTAGGCGCGGAGGTCACGGTGCTCGACACGAACATCTTCCGGCTCCGGGAGCTCGACGCGCACTACGCGGGCCGGGTGAAGACCATCGCCTCGAACGCGTTCGAGATCGAGAACGCCCTGCTCGCGGCCGACCTCGTGATCGGGTCCGTGCTCGTCGCGGGCGCAAAGGCGCCGAAGCTGGTGAGCAACGACCTCGTGTCGCGGATGAAGCCGGGCAGCGTGCTCGTCGACATCTCTGTCGACCAGGGCGGCTGCTTCGAGGACTCGCACCCCACGACGCACGCGGAGCCGACCTTCCCGGTGCACGGGTCGCTCTTCTACTGCGTCGCCAACATGCCAGGCGCCGTGCCGCACACGTCGACGTACGCGCTCACCAACGCGACCCTCCCCTACGTGCGGGCCCTCGCATCCGCGGGCTGGCGCGATGCCCTATCGACGGACCCGGCGCTCGCGCTCGGACTGAACACGTACGGCGGGGCCGTGACGAGCGTTCCGGTCGCGACGGCCCACGGGCTCGAGCACCGCTCGATCGACTCCGTGCTCGCGGCCGCCTAACCGCGGGCGGTCCCGGGCCGCATGCCGGGCAACCGCACGCGGGCGGGGCGACACGAGCCCGCGCTCCGGCACCCGGAGGGACGCGTCGTGCTGGTCAGTCCGGCCACGCGCGCCTCTGCACCTCGCCGCCCGGCTCCGCGAACCAGACGGAGCGCGCGTCGCCGAGGAGGGGCGGAAGCCCGCGGGGCCGGCCGAGGGCCCGGACGTCCCGCGGCGTGCAGCCGTCGTAGATCATGCAGCGCGACCGCCTGGCGGACTGGAGCACGCCCCACTGCGCCTGCCACTCCTCGGGGTCGCCGAGAAGCACCGGGATCGCGTCGTCGCCGCCGGTCGCCGCCCCAGAGGCGCCCCGCCGGGCGGTGCCCGCATCGTCCGCGCCGACCGGGTCCACGCCGAGGGAGGTGACGAGGATCGGCGGGCCGTTCGCGGCGGCGGCGAGCCTGCGGGCCGTCTCGGCCGGCCGGGTCGACACGACGGCGTAGGCGCGACCGGGCCTCAGCCGCACCCGCCGCGGTGCCTCGGGCTCGGCGGGCGGCACGGGCGGCACCCGCGCGACCTGGGCGCGGTGCCCCTGCCACCACCCGCCCCCGGGCGGCAGATCGGGGTCGTACCGCTGTGCGTCGCCGCCGGCCAGCACGTGCTCCTGCCGGCTGGCGGCGCGCAGCAGCAGGACGCGCCCCGCCAGCGCGGCCAGGGGCGCGATGGCGCCCGAGAGCCGCTGCGCCGTCAGCACGAGCG
This sequence comes from Planctomonas deserti, assembly GCF_003067705.1. GTDB lineage: Bacteria > Actinomycetota > Actinomycetes > Actinomycetales > Microbacteriaceae > Planctomonas > Planctomonas deserti. The sequence goes on along the minus strand of NZ_QANL01000002.1, from coordinate 966,042 downwards.
AGCACCCCGCGGCAGCGCCCTCCCGCAGCAGTGCGGCGAGCCGGTCCAGGAGCTCCGCGCCGTACTCCGCGCCCAGCCTGCCGAGGAGCACGTCGACGTCGTCGACGGCGAGCACGAATCGCGCTCCGTGGCCGGGCAGGTGCGCGTCCGTCGCATCGCCGCCGGCACCGCCGCCGGGCGCCCGCACCTGCTCGAGGGCCGCCCCGACCGCGTCCCACGCCTGCACCGGGTCCGCGGACACGATCCGGAGGGGGCGACCGGGACCGCTCGCCCGGCTCAGAGCGGCGAGGACGCCCGTCTTCCCCGACCGGGCCGCGCCGAGTACGAGAAGCGGCCCGTGCTCGACCGGATGCCAGGCCGCGTACCTGCGGGCCTGCTGCTCCGGCACGTCGAGCAGCCCGAACACGATCGCGCCGGGCACGTCCTCCCGCTGCACCGTCGGGTCTTCGAGCTCCCGCACGCCGAGCACCGACGGCAGGGGCTCCAGCCAGGGCCGGCGCTGCGGGGCGGGGCCGGTCCCCCACTCGCCCGCTGACACCCGCGCGATGACGCCTCGGGGGTCCGGCCCGGCCGTCGCCACCTGGCACAGCTGCGGATCGCCGCCGCCGGTCCGCACGACGCAGCGGCCCACCGGAGCGGCGGGCAGTGCCGCGGCGGCATCGCTGCCCAGGAGGGCCGTGCTGTCGGCGCGGCTGTTGACGCGCAGCGACAGCCGCAGGTTGCAGTTCGCGAGGAGGGCGTCGCGGACCGAGCCCGACGGCCGCTGGGTGCAGAGCACCAGGTGCACGCCGAGCGAGCGGCCCCTGGCCGCGAGGTCGACGAAGAGGTCGTGCAGGTCGGGGAAGTCGGTGAGCATCGCGGCGAACTCGTCGACGACCACGACGAGGCGCGGCGGGGCGGACCCGGCCGGGCAGGAGGCGATGTCCCGCGCCCCGGCCTCGCGCAGCAGCCGCTCCCGCTGCCGCACCTCCGCACGCAGGCTGGCCAGAGCCCGCTCCGCCTCTCGCGGCCCCAGGTCGGTGAGCAGGCCGACGCAGTGCGGCAGCGCCGCGAGCGGGTCGAAGGCGGACCCGCCCTTGAAGTCGACGAGCAGGAACGTGACCTCGGCGGGATCGTGCGTCGCCGCAAGGCTGCACACCCAGGTGACGAGCAGCTCGCTCTTGCCGCTGCCGGTCGTGCCGCCCACCACGGCATGGGGCCCGTCGGCCACGAGATCCAGCACCAGGGGGCCGCCGCCCTCGCGCACGCCGATCGGGGCGGCCAGCCGGTCCGGACGCCTCGCCGCGGCCGCCCCCCGGTCGTCGCGCGAGCCGGGAGCGGCGCCCCCGGGCCCGCGCTCCTCGGGCAGCAGGTCGCCCAGCCCGACCACTGGCGGCAGCAGGGTGCCACCCGAGGCTGCGTTGAGCGCGCGGGGGTGAGCGGCGAGGGCCCGTGCTACCGCCGCGGCCTGGGCGGCGGCGATCAGCTCCGGCTCGATCGCCTGGTCGCCCTCCGCTACGGACGGCGATCCGGCGACGACCCGCGCCGCCGCCGTGCCGGAGACGACGACCACCGTGCCGCACCCCGCGGGCAGCTCGGAGGCGGCGGGGGCGTATGCCAGCAGGACCTCCCGCTCCCCGTCCGCCAGCACCAGCTCCGCCATCGGTGGCGCGCTCACGCGGGACGCGTCCTCTCGGCCGCCCCGCTCCGCCCGGTCACCGCGCTTCCCCCGGTCATCCCGATCTGCCCCGTCGTCCTCGATCGCGTGCGGCGCCGCTGCCAGCCACTCCCAGCCGTCGCCGGGCCGTCGGTGCACGGCCAGCGCTCCGGGCGGGGCCGCGAAGAGGAGCTGCAGCACGAGGCCGCGGAGCAGCGCGCGGGCCAGGGCGGGCGGGCCACAGACGCCGACCCCGAGGAGGGCGTCCACGCACACGGGCACCGCCTCGAGAACCGCCGCGCGATCGGCGAGTTTGCGCGCAGGCGGGGTGACCGGACGCCCGTCGAGCACGACGTCGCTCGGCTGCCGACCGAGGCCGAGCACGATCGGCCGCCCATCGGCGGCCGGGGCCCGCCACAGGGCGGCCCCGGGCGCCCCACCCGTGACGATGTTGCCCGCGGGCGGCGTGCGGACGAACCGCCGGGCGCGGTCCTGGTGCAGGCGTTCGCCGATGGCGGTCGCCAGCTCGGCCAGCGCGACCCGCTCCGCAGCCGCGGCGATCCGTGCCCGGCGTCGCGCCTGGAGGCGGGAGTCGACGACGCTCGCGACGGCGATGACGGGGCTGAGCAGGGCGAAGATCAGCGCGAACGGAGAACGGGTGAGCGCCCAGATGCCGCCGGTCACCAGGAGCGGGGCGAGCACGCCGAGGAGCGGGAAGGGGGTGGGCGGTGCCGGTTCTGGGGTGGCGGGCAGCGAGAAACGCACCCGGCCATGTCACCAGGGTCCCGGTCTCCTCCGGTCGCGTGGGCGGCATGCCGTGGAGAGCCCTGGCGAGGCCGCCCGTGGTGGCGGAGAGGCCGCATCGGCGCGGTCCCGCCCGCGTTCAGCGGACGTCGAAGTGCTGCTCGCCGATCTCCACCCTGTCGCCCTCGCCCACGCGATAGCGCCTGCCGCCCTCGCACCGGGATCCGGTGCCGTTCGGGTGTCGCAGGATCGTGCCGTTGCCGGAGAAGCGGTCACGGATCCACAGCCGCCCGGCGTCGACCACGAACTCCAGGTGCGTCTTCGAGACCGACCGTGCCGGGTCGAGGATGCGCACGAGCGCGTCGAACCGCTCACCCTCCTGCGGGGTCGGGTTACGGCCGATCAGTCCCGTGCCGTGCAGCGTCACGACCTCACCCGTGCTGAACCGCGCGACGACCGAGCCGCAGACCTTCTCCCGGGGCCCCCGGTCGAACGGCGCCGCCACCCTTGACCCGCCGGACTCCTGCCCGGGCCCGACCGGCGGCGACGTGCGCGGCTCGGGTGTCGGCATCGGCATCGTCGGCGGGACCGCCGCACGCCGATCCCCGTGCTCCACGGGCGGCAGGGCCTGCCGGGGGTGCTCCGGATCCGGCTCGCTCAGCCAGGCCGGCTCCGGCCCGGGGTCGTGCTCCGCGGGATGCCACAGCTCCGCGCCGAGCCCCGGCTCGGGCTCGGGCCCGGGCTCCGGTCGCAGCTCGAGCTCCGGCCTGGCCGCCGGACCGGGCTCGGGATCCGGCGGCCGGTCGCCCCCGGTGCGCACGGTGGTCTCGTACTCGGGACCGGACGCCGGGCGGTGGCGCTCAACACCGGAAGCAGAGACGGGAACCGCGGGCCCGACAGCGGACGCGTGACGCCGATCCTCGGGCGCGGCAGCCCGCTCGGGCGCGGCAGCCCGCTCGGGCGCGGCAGCCCGCTCGGGCACCGCGGACCGCTCAGACTGCGCGGGCCGCTCGGGCACCGCGCACAACTCGGGCGCACCGGGTCGCTCGGGCATGCCGCCCCGCTCCTGCGCGCCCGCGCCCTCCCGGACGCTCGCGCGCTCGGCTGCTGATCGCGGCGCCCGGGGCAGCGAGCGGTCGAGCGCCGCGTCCATCCAACCCGGGCGGCGCGCGGCGGTGCCGCACTCCCCGCAGAACATCGCCTCCGCCCGCAGCAGGGCGCCGCACGCCCGGCAGCCCGGACTTCCCGGACCGTTCGGACTCCCCGGACTCTTCGGGCTCCCCGGACCGTTCGACACCCCGGTCACCGCGTCCTCCCCCGGTCGGCCCCGGCGCCGCGCCCGAGCGAGCGCAGCGACACGGCCGCCTTGAACCGCTGCCAGCGGGTGAGCGTGCTTCCCATGGCACCGCGCAGCTCGCGCACAGTGGACCAGACCTCGCCCGCCTGGCCCTCGTCGGCCTCGCCCGGCGAGAACACCGCCAGATCGGCCGCCGCCGCCAGCCGACGCGACGCGGGACTGCCGACCGCGCTCGCGATCTCGCGCCGCGTGCCGGACTCCGGCAGATCGTAGCCGTGATCGAGCGCGATGTCGGCGAACTCCGCCCAGCCCCCGCGGATGCGGTCGAGCGGGGTCCCCCGCCGCCTCCGCTGCCTTCTCCGGCGCAGCTTCGCGCCGAGGATCGCGAGGAAGGGGGAGGCGATCAGCGCGGCGGCAAGGAGCGTCCAGCCGAGCACGCGCAGCACGGCGAACAGGATGGCGAGGACGGGGTCCTGCCCGTCCGGCTCCTCGTCGGACGTGTCCGGCGGGGTCTGCTTGTCAGGCTCCGTCCGCTCCTCCGCGGGCGGCGGCACGACGGACTGGGGACGCGAGACGAAGGTGGGGTCCTCCGGGGCGGCCTCGGGGATCTCGCGCACCTCGGGGTTGGGATCGACGCCGACCCAGCCGTCCTCGGCCGTGTTCACCTCGATCCACGCGGTGAGGTCCGCACCGGTGACCGTGGTCCGATCAGCACCCGCGCGCCCGTCGTCCGCCCGGAAGCCCAGCACGACACGCGCCGGGAAGCCGATCTCGTTCGCGAGGACGGCCGCGGCCACGGCGTACTGCTCGGCGTCGCCCACCATGGGGTCGTCCGTCAGCAGCTGCACGATGCGGTCGACGGCGTGGCCGGACCGGCTGAACGGCTCGTCCGGCCCGACGCTGTGGCTCACGTAGCCGCGTTCGCGGAGCGCGGTGAGCATGGCGACGAGCCGGCGACCGGGATCGCGATCCGTCCCCACCATGCCGGCGAGCGCCGTCGCCACCTCCTCCGGAAGCTGCGGAAGCGCGGGGACCTCGGCCGGTCCAGGATCCGCCCGCGCAAGCTCCCCGTCGGCGCGGGACGGCGGCACGACCGCCTGCAGCGAGTACGAGTCGCCCTGCTGCAGCCCGGACACGACCGCCCCCGCGCCCGTGTTGTCGTTGTAGAAGAAGGAGTCGCCGAGGGTGCCGGCGCGCGGGCCGTGGAAGGTGATGCGCTCCAGCTGGCCAACGCTCGGCAGCCACACGTCCTCGTACTCGCCGACGGTAACGTCGATGGTCGCCACCCGTCCGCGCACCTCCGCCTGGTCGAGCTCGTAGGGCACGCGGGTGAAGGATCCGGACGCACTGGAGAGATCGGGGGTGCCGACGCTGTAGACGACGCCGTTGTACGCGTCCATCGTCGCGAGCCGGAGCCCCGCACCGGCGGGCAGCCCGGAGACCGTCATCAGCTCCGCCGACGCCATGGCGGGCTGGAAGTACTCGCGGAAGCCGGCGAGCGGGCTCGTGTACTCGCGCGGGTCGAAGGGCTGCTCGACGGCCGCGCGCAGGACGTCCCGGTCGCCCCGGGGCGGCACGAGGGTGGTCGCCCCCTCGGCCACGACGACGGCCACGGCGATCGTCGCGACCGTGCCGACCACGCGGCCGGCGGTGAGGAGGCTGCGCTCGGGCGCCTCGATGGGCATCCCGCTCTGGCTGTTCAGCAGGCGGATCGCGAGCGACCGTCGCGCCGCGCGCAGCCAGGCGAACCAGAGCAGCGCGCCGACGAGGAAGGCCAGCCCGAGCTCGACGGGGAACCGGGCGGTGTTGGGGCCGAGCACGATCCCGGCGACGAGGAGGGCGGCCGGGGCGAACACGGCGAGCTCCCCCACCCGGGTGCGCACGGCGACGGTGACGCCGATGATGGTCGTGACGAGCACGAGGATGAACGCCGGCACGAGGAGGGTCTGGTAGTCGCCGACCGGCAGCGAGATCGTCAGCAGCTGCTTCCAGCCGAGCCCGGCGCCAAGGAGCAGCTGCTCGAGGCCGTCGAGCGTCGGCAGCAGCCCGAACAGGGCCTGTCCCGGCACGGCGATGGGCACGCCGAGCAGGAGGAAGGCGGCGAGTCCCGCGGCGAACACGGTGAAGCTCTGCCAGCGGAGGCGGGCGCCCAGCCCGGCGATCACCCAGCCGGCGAAGACCGTGACGAGCACGAGCACCGCGAAGCGGTGCGTCTTGTAGATGGGCCACAGCGAGTAGGCGGAGAGCAGCTGGAGCAGCAGCACCGCGATCAGGTTCCCCGTCGCGGTCGCCCGGGAGGCGCTGAGGGCCCGGCTCGCGCGCCCGGTCCGCTCCGGCCGGATGGGACGCGCCGTGCCCGCGGCCTGGGTCGCGGCCATCAGGCGGCGGCCGATCGGGTCAGGGACTTGGCGAGGTCGTCGAGGTAGCCCACGGTCAGGACGCTGAGGCCGGCGACGCGCCGGAGGCCCGGCGTCGCCCCCGGGTCGCACACCACGGCGACGACCTCGACGCCGAGGGGGAACTTGATCGAGGCCGCCCGCAGCTCGGTGCTCGACGCCCCGGTGCCGCAGACGAGGAAGGCGACCGACATGCCGGACACGGACTCGCCCGCCACCCGGGCGAGGTCGACGAGCGCGAGCGCGTTGTCCGCGCGCTGGACGACGCTCAGGTCGTCGAGGAGGCGCGTCCTCGTGATGGTGCTCAGGCGCCTCAGCGCGTAGGTCTTGCGCTTGGCGAACTCGGGGGTCCGCTCGCTCGCGACGATCGACACGTTCCTGGCGTCGCTGATGGCGCGCACCCCGAGGGAGCCCGCGACGCTCACCGCGAGCTCGAACTCCTCGTCGGTGGCGTAGTCGCTCGAGGCGAGACTCAGCGCGATCATGATGTGGCTGCGCCTGGTCTCCTCGAACTGGCGGACCATGACGGTGCCGGTCTTGGCGCTCGATCGCCAGTGGATGTGCCTGCGCTCGTCGCCCGGCGAGTACTCGCGGACGGCGTGGAAGGCCACGTCGCTCGCCGACAGGTCGCGGGTGGGGTTGCCCTCGAGGTCGCGCACGAAGCCGGTGCTCATGCTCGGCACCGGGATCGTGCGCGGGTGCACGAAGAGCCGCAGCGCCTCGGCCGCGCCGGACTCGCGGCGGAGCAGCCCGATCGGGTCGCCCTTGACCGTGCGGACCGGCCCGACCTCGAGCACGCCGCGCGCGGTCGTCGGGACGACGAACACCTCCTCGTACGTGCGCCCGGCGCGAAGCGACGGCACGGGGAACTCGGCGAGCCCGCGCGCGACCGGCACCTCGACCGTCGTGCCCAGCAGGCGGCGCGAGGTGGGGTTGCGCACGATGACCTGGCCCGGTGCGCGGTCGCCCACGACGACCCGGGTGTGCGGCATCGCGATCCGGATGTCGAGCGGCGTGTTGCGGAGGAGGGAGAACAGCGCGACGACGAACAGGACGAGCCCGGCCCAGGCGACCGCGATGAACTCGAGCCAGCCCAGCGCGTACCCCGCGGTGAACCCGAGCAGCACGAACGCGGCGATGGTCCAGCCGAGCGGGGTCACCACCGACCCGACCGTGCGGAGGGCGCGCGCAACGAGCCGCCTCGCAGCCGCGGTGAACCGCACGAGGGAGATCGCCAGGTCGGCGATGACGCCCGTGTGCCCGCCGACGATGCGGGTGCGCCGATTGCTGAGCGCGCTCATCCCGGTGGAGTGCTCGGACTCGAACCGGGCGCGCCCGCCGGATCCGCTGGTCGAGCCGCGCACCGGACGGGCCCTGCGCCGCTGGCGCGTCCGGCTCGAGGCCGGGGGCGTGGGCACGGCGAGGTCGGCGCCCGCCCCGGGTGCGGGTCGGGCGCCGGATCCGGACCGGGTCGAGCGGGAGGACGCGGGCGTCACATCGCGTGCCGTTCACTCGGCGGCGGCGTCTCCAGCAGCACCTGCGCCAACACGCTCGACGTCGTGACGCCGTCGAACTCCGCCTCCGGCTCCAGCACGAGGCGGTGCGCGAGCACCGGCTCGGCGAGCGCCTTCACGTCGTCGGGCACGACGTAGTGCCTGCCGTTGGCCGCGGCCCACGTCTTGGCGGTGCGGACCAGGGCGAGGGCGCCGCGGACGGAAGCGCCGAGGCGCACCTCGGAGGCCGAGCGCGTCGCGTCGACCAGCCGGGAGACGTAGTCGTTGATGGAGGACTCGACGTGCACCGTGCGCGCCGTTGCGGCGAGCTCCAGCACCGTCGCCCCGGTGACGACGGACGGCACGCGCACCTCGTGCGGCCGGGTGGCCGCCCCCTCGAGGATGCGGAGGGTCGAGGCGTGGTCCGGGTAGCCGATCGAGGTCTTCAGCAGGAAGCGGTCGAGCTGGGCCTCGGGCAGCCGGTAGGTGCCCGCCTGCTCGATCGGGTTCTGGGTGGCGATGACCATGAACGGCGAGCCGACCTCGTGCGAGCGCCCGTCCACCGTGACGCGGCCCTCCTCCATGACCTCGAGCAGGGCTGCCTGGGTCTTGGGGCTCGCGCGGTTGATCTCGTCCGCCAGCACGATGTTCGCGAAGATCGGCCCCGGGTGGAAGTCGAACTCGCCGGTCCGCTGGTCGTAGATGCTGACGCCGGTGATGTCGCCGGGAAGCAGGTCGGGGGTGAACTGCAGGCGGCTGTTCATGCCCTGCACGCTCTGCGCGACCGCGCGCGCCAGCGAAGTCTTGCCCGTGCCAGGGAAGTCCTCGAGGAGGAGGTGGCCCTCGCTCAGCAGCGCGGTGAAGGCCAGCCGGATCACCTGCGTCTTGCCGAGGAGCACGTGCTCGACGTTGCCGACCAGGCGCCCGAAGACGTCCTCGAACCAGGTCGCCTGTTCGGGCGTCATCGTCATCGTGCTGCCTCTCGAGTCGATGGTCGCGTCCATGACTAGTCCCCCCTGTAGTGCTGCGTGTACGCGGCGCCGTTCGCCGTCACCCGCACGATGAGCTCGGCGACGTCGTCGCCTCCGCCGGTGGTCTCGCTCTCCCCCGACGCGGGCATGCTGCGCCAGGTTCCCCCGCCGTCGATCGAGTAGTCGACCGACTCGTACCCCGGCCCCGACGGCGCACCCGTCCAGGAGAAGATACCCGACCCGTCGGCGGGAACCTCGTTCTCGCCGGGCGCCTCGCCCTCGACCGGAACCTCGGCGCCGGCCTCGCTCGGGGTGAAGCGGACCCCGGCGGCCCGGGCGTCGACGGCGACCCCGGCGGACACGGGCGCCGACCACGCGCTCTCGAGGCGCGTGCCGTCGCTGTATGTGTCGATCGCCTTGACCTCGATGGCCGCGGGCTCCCCCGTCGGCACGAGGGTCAGCACGCCGCCCTCGTTCGCCGCCGCCTCGGCCTGCCGCCCGGACACGCGGTAGACGTACTGGCGGGCCGCGTCGCCGCCCGTGCCGGGCGAGTCGATGCCGGCGAGGACGGGCAGCGAGACGCCACCCGCGGCGGTCAGGTCGCCGTCGGCCGCCCGCGTCACCCGCACGTCGTTCACCGTCGGCGCGACCCGGGGGATCACCGGCCGGATCTCGGTCACGAGGGTGCAGCCCTGGCTGTTCGCGGCGATCACGGCGAACCGGTACTCCTGGTTCGCCGCCAGCCCGGTGAACCGGTGGCTGTCCGCGGAGTCGGCGGGCACGGCGCCCGTGATCGCCGGCGACCACGGCACGACGCCCTCGGTCCGCATCGAGCAGGAGGGCACGTTGCCGCCCTGGTAGGCGGCCACCCAGTACCGGATGCCGTCGCGCCCGGATCCGGCGAACGGCTGCCAGCGGAGAACGACCGTGCCCGCGCCGTCGTGCTGCGCCTCGGGCGTCGGGGTGCCGACCTGCTGCGGCCGCCCCAGCGGCACGTCGCTTCCGCTCGCGGCGTTCCAGACGCTCGCGCTGGTGACCTGCGCGCGGTTGCGCGGGCTCACCGAGAACGGCACCGTCGAGTCGTTCGCCGCGGCGTTGCGCACTTCGACCGAGGTGGTGCCGGCGGGCACGTCGCGGACGACGCCGCCGACCGTGACGATGTAGTTCGTGACGGCGCTGCCCGTGCCCGTGTCGACCGGGTTCCACAGCACGCGGAGGCCCGTGCTGAGCGGCTCGGAGCGGAGACCGGTCGGGGCGGCGGGGATGACGTCGGACCAGAGGTTCGGCAGGGCCGTGGGGTCCGACGCACCGATGCCGTTGATCGCGGAGACCTGGATGCTCACGCTCCGGTCGGGCCCGTTGCCGTCCGTGGCCACGTCGCACGCCGTCGAGACGCAGGTGCGGGTCGAGACGACGGTGCCACCGCGCACGGCCCTGACCTCGTAGCCCTGGATCGGCGAGTTGTTGAACGCGGCGGCGTCGAACGCCACCGAGATTTGGCGGTCGCCGAAGCCGGTGGTGCGCAGGTTCGCCACCGGGTCGGGGCGGTCCTGCACCGAGATGCGGACCGTTGCCCACGCGCTCCGGGAGGGATCGCCTGTCGCGTCCGTCACCTGGTACTGCACGGACACGTCGCCGGGTGCGACGTCGGGTCCGACGGTGATCGACAGGGTGGACCGGTCGGCGCTCGGCACGACCTCGACGCCCGCGGGCAGCGACCCGCTGTCGATGCCCCGGACGGCGGTGACGCTGAGCGGCCGGCCGGGGAACGGGTTCGTCGCCTCGTCGTTCTGCAGCACGTCGACGACCGTCGTGCGCCCGCGAGGCGCGATGGCCGTGTCCGCCGCCGGCTGCGCCAGCGGGCGGGTCGACGGCACGACGCGCAGGTCGATGCGGCCGGCCTGGCCCTCGTTGAGCGCATCCCGCACGGCGACGGTCAGGGCGGACGTCGTGCCCTCGCGCGCGCCCTCGTCAGCGTGCAGGAGGAGCGTCTGGCCGGAGATCGACGCGCTGAACCCCGCGGGACCCTGCCCGACGATGGAGTAGCCGAGCTCGCCGAGGTCCTCCGCGTACGGGTAGGTGGTGAGCTTGAGGAGGTCGATCTCGCGGTCCTGGCCCGGCTCGAGCTCGAGCACCGCACCGTTGAAGGCGGGCGGCTGGTTCTCCCGCGGGGTGACCGTGATCGGGAGCACGAGCGTCGCCTTGCGGCCGTCGGGGTCGTCGGCGGACGAGCCGTCCGTCACCTCGAAGGAGATGGAGGCGGGACCGAAGTACCGGGCCTCGCTCGTGAAGCGCAGCGTGTCGGGGTCCACGACGAGGCTCTGCCCGCTCGCGTGGGTCGCCCGCACGGTGTTGGCGTCCGTCAGCCGCACGTCGCGGCCCTCGACGGCGACGACGTAGTCGGCGAGCTCGATGGTGAGGGCGGCCTCGCTCTCCACCGCGAGGCGCGGCGCGCCTTTCTTCAACTGGGGCAGCGCGTCGGCGAAGCCGGGGACCCAGATGAACGCGTACGCCGAGACCCGAGGGTCGTCGGGGTGGGCGACCCGGAACGGGATGATCTGCCGCTCGTCGCCGAGCGTCACGCGCACGCGCTTGTCGTCCGTGATCTCCGCGGAGTCGGAGAACACGTCGAGGTCGAGACCGGCGACGGAGCCGTCCGCGAAGAAGACGTTCGACAGCACGTTCACGTCGATGGTCTCGCGCCCGAGCACGTCGGACAGGGTGAGGACCGTGTCGTCCGCGACCGGACGGGACAGCGGAGCGTCCGCGGCGACCACGACGGTGAGGAAGTTGGAGCTCGTGCCGCCCCGCTCGTTCTCGATGTCGTAGACGAAGCCGTACCGGCCCGGCGTCTGCGGCGCCGCGACGCGCACCACCATGTCGTTGTGCGTGGCCTCGATACCCTCGATCGTCGGCGTGACGCCCGTGATCCGGATCGCCCCGCCGTCCGGGTCGGAGTCGTTGGCGAGCACCTGTACGGACACGGTGCGGCCCGGGCGCACGGTCACCTCGTCCTGGATGGCGATGGGGTTGCGGGCGCCGTCGTAGCGAGCGCTCACGCCCACCCGGACTGTGCCCGTCGCCCGCGCGCCGAGCGCATCCACCACCGCGTAGGAGAACGTGTCGGTGCCCGCGGAGTACTCGCCCGCCTCGTACTCGATCCAGTCGTCCCCGACCGCCGTCACGGCGCCCTTCTCCGGGCTCCGCTCCTGGCCGAGCAGCTGCACCGAGTCGCCGTCGGGGTCGATGCCGGCGAGCGCGACCGGGATGCGGACGCGCTCCCCCGCGATCACGCGGGCGGTGAGGGTCTTCGGCACCGGCGGGTTGTTCGAGGCCTCGTCGACCTCGCGCACCGCGATCGTCACGGACGCGGTCGCCCACTGCCCGTCCGGGGCCTCGACGCGGTAGACCGCGCTGAAGTTGCCCGTCTTGTGCGGGGCGAGGTAGCGGAGCCGGTCCTCGGCGGCGAACAGCAGTCCGTCGCCCTCGGGGAGCCCCTGCGGAAGCGTGGGCGCGAGGGTCAGCGGGTCGCCCTCGGGCTGACTGTCGTTGGCCAGCACCGGGATGTCGATGGCGTCGCCGACGCGCACCGAGATGGTGTCGGCCACGGCGATGGGCGGCTGCTTCACGGCCGGCTCGGGGACCTCGACGACGGTCACGGTGCCGTCGGCCTGGGCCAGGCCGTTGCTCACGCGGTAGATGAACGAGACGGGGCCCTCGAGCGGCCGGGTGAGGGTGACGCGGAGGAGGCGCTGGTCGAGGATCTCGACCTGCACGCCGGACTCCTCGGGCACGTCCATGACGCCGGTCACGAGCAGCACGCCGCCCGCGGGGTCGATGTCGGTGGCAAGCACGTCGACGTTCAGGGTCGACAGTTCGCGGATGAACGCGGTGTGGGTGACGGTGATGGGGCGCGTGTTCGCCTCCGGCGGCGCCGTGACGTCCACCCGGATCTGGCCCGTGACGGTCTGGGTCCCGTCCGAGACCGTGTATTCGAGGTAGTAGGTGCGGAGCTCGGTCGCGGTGAAGCGGAAGGTGCCGCCCTCGTAGTCCGTCGTGATCGTGCTCCCGGTCGCGGTCGGCACGTTCGTCAGACGCACCTGTCCGCTCCCGCCGCGGACGTGCACGAGCGGGGAGATCGTGGTCTCGGTGTTCGCGTAGGCGAGCACCACGAACTGGGAGGCGATGATCGGCACGTCGCCCACGCGGCGCACGGTGACCGACATGGACCCGGCACTGGTCTCCCTGCCGTCAGAGACGACCAACGAGACCGGCCGCACCTCGGGGCCGTTGGGGGTCGCCTCCGTGAAGGCGACGGCGCCCTCCGGCTTCCAGGTGACGGAGTCCGGCACCTCAGTGGACGCCTCGACGAGGTAGAACGGGTCGCTGTCGGGGTCCAGCCAGTCGCCGAGCACGCTGCGGCCGGCCCGGCCGCCCTCCTGCACGTTCAGGGTCGTCGCGCGGACCTGCTGCGGGGGCGAGTTCTCGTCGTCGCCGCGGACGGTGACCGACACCATCGCCGAGGCACTGCCGCCCCTGCCGTCCGTGATGGTGTAGCCGAAGCTGAAGCTGCCCGTCACGTTGGGGGCGAGGGTGAGCTGAACGCGCTGGCGGTCGCTGACAAGCTCGAGGCGCCCTACGTTCTCGTCGATGGGGGTGACCTCGGAGATGACGATCATGTCCCCGTTGGGGTCGTAGTCGTTGAAGAGAACGCGCAGGACGTTGGCGCGGCCCGCCCGCACGCCGACCTCGTCGTCGACGGCGATCGGCGGGGCCTGGGTCTTCTCGTAGTCGAGCGGGACGTCCGCATCGGTCCTCTCGACCTCGCGACTGTTCTGGTTGCGGGTGATCAGGTCGGCCCAGTTGTCGATGACCTCGTTGCCGCCCTGGACGGCCCAGGAGACACCGCTGAGCGCGTCGTTGAGGACGACGTTCCTCCCGTTCACCCGGTAGGCGAGATCGGCGTCCTCGCGGACGGACTCGAGCTCTGCGGTCCGGCCCTCACCGGCGTCGCAGCGCTGCCAGCTCGTGCCGCTCGACCACGCCGCGTAGTCGCAGCCCTCGACCGAGACCGGGGCGGCGGGCGCTCCGTCGGCAACCGCGGCGAGCTGGCGCACGCCCCCGCCGACGGGCAGGGCGAGCATTCCGCCCCGGTGGGAGACGAGAAGCTCCTCGCCGTCGACGGACGGCTGCTGCAGCACCGCGCCGCCCGGGTCGGCGATCGTCTCGCCGAGGTCGATGCGGCGGCCGTCGAAGACGAGCTGTCCAGAGCCGCCGTCGTACACGGCGGGCCGGCCGGCGACGCTCGTGACCTGGAACCGCGCGTCGGTCTCCTCGAACTCCAGCGACTGCACCGAGGTGACGGAGTCCCCGTCCGCGGTGTCCACCCGGTAGAGCTCGCCCGCGTCCGGCGAGTACGCGTACAGGGTGCCGTCCGCCTGGACGCTCGTCACGGTGCCGACGCCGAAGCTCAGCGTTGGCTCCGACAGCGAGTCGAAGCTCGACAGCTCGTCCGAGGGCATCAGCCAGATCTCGCCCGTGCCCGTCGACGTGACGACGGCGCGGGACCCGGCGAGGAAGATCTCCGGCGCGCCCGGCGGCAGCGGCAGGCTCGAGTCGACCTCGCTCGTCGCCGCATCGACGATGTCCACCTTGTTGTTGCCGCGGTCCAGCAGCAGCACGGTGTCCGCGCGCTGCACGACGTCGAGCGACGCGCTGTCGCCGCCCACGACGGTGTTCAGCTCGAGGACGCCGACGTTGGCGCGGCCGATGGCGCGCTCCTCCGAGTTCGCCACCCACACGGTGCCGTCGTCGAGGTCGACGCGCTGCGCGCTGTAGCCGCCGGAGACGACGGCGACGGTCGCCACGATCGCCGCGACGAGCGTGCCGCTCGTCGCCGTGGCGACCATCGACCGGTGAGCGGCCAGCCAGGCCCGCATCATCGGCCGGACCCCGACCTAGAACTCAACGCACTTCTCACTCGAGGGCGTGCCCCGGGTTCCCTGGCGCACGACGGTGACCGTGATGCACACCTCGTCGCCCCGCTGACCCGCGGCCGTGAAGCGCGGCGCCTGCTGCAGGCTGGGCGCACCGCCGGTACTCACCTGGTAGCGGTCGCCGTCCTCGAGCCCCGGGTCGTTCCAGGAGAACACGACGGACCCCTGGGTCTGCAGCGCGGTAATGGTGTTCACCCGGGGAAGCTGCTGGGTGGTCGTGGAGCGGATCGCAATCAGAGTGGCGATGGCGCCGCAGATGATGGCGAGCACGGCGACGCCGACGAGCACCCAGGAGAGCAGCGTGGGCCGCCGAACGGGGTCGGGCCTGGTTCCGCCGCCCGTCGGCCGGGTGGAGCTGTTCTGCCGCAGCATCGTGCCGACCGGGCTGTAGTCGACCGCGGGCGCCGCGGCGACCCCGCTCGGCCGGCGCTTGCGCCGGGGCGGCGCGCCCTCGGGGTTCACGGCGACGATGCCGCGGACCCGCGTGCGGTCCTCGACGTCGACCACCGTGGCGATGGCCCACTCGTCCATGGCGACCTCGACGGGGGTCTGGCTGACGCCGATCTCCTGCTCGACCGCCTGCAGCTCGCGGATGAACTCGAGCGCGCTGCGCGGGCGGGCGTCCGGACGCTTGGCCATGGCGCGCTGCAGCGCCGCCTCGAGGCGGGCCGGGACGTCGGGCCTGCCGATGGGCTGGGGCCGCGCCCTGTTGATGCGCGAGATCAGGTCGGCGGAGCGGTTCGCGCCGCCGGGCAGCTCGAACGGCGAGCGGCCGGAGAGCAGGGAGTACACCGTGGCGCCGAGGGACCACACCTCGCTGGCGACCGTGCCGGACGTCTCGTCGTTCAGCACCTCGGGCGCCGACCACGGGATCGACAGGCCGATGGCCTCGGTGGAGTCCGACTCCCCCAGGGTCGCGGCGATGCCGAAGTCGGAGAGCACGGGGTTCGCGTAGGCGGTGGTGAGGATGTTGGAGGGCTTGATGTCGCGGTGCAGCACGCCCGCCCGGTGGGCCGTCTCCACCGCGCTCGCGATCTTGATGCCGATGCGCAGCACCTCGGCGACGGGCAGGGCCTCGCGACGATAACGCTCGCCGAGCGATGCCGAGCAGAGCTCCATGACGAGGTAGGGCCGGCCGTCGGCGGAGACGCTCGCCTGGTACACGGTCAGGATCGACGGATGCGTGCTCAGCTGCGCCATCAGGTTGGCCTCGGCCTGGAACATCGCGCGGACCTGGTCGTTGACGACCTCGGACAGCATCACCTTCACGGCCACCTGGCGGCGCGGCATGTTCTGCTCGTACAGGAACACGTCGGCGAAGCCGCCGGAGCCGAGCACACGGATGTAGCTGAATCCGGGCAGGCTCGGAGGGGATGACGGCAAGCGTCTGGCCATGATCCCCCCTGAGATTCCCCCAGGTCGCACCGGGGTCTGCAGCTCTTCACTGAGGCGTCTTACGTGCCGTGCCAGTGGGTCAAGTCTAAAGAGCGGCAGGCTCCCGGCTAGGCGAAGGGGAACCTCAATCGGGGTCGGACGTGCCCCCAGTGAGGGGGGCACGCACCTCTAGCGCCGTCGCCGCGGGCGCGTGTCCCCGACCGCCGCACCGGTCTCGTCGGCGTCCGCAGCGCCCTCCGGGGCGAGCACGTCGAGCACGATGACCGTCACGTTGTCCCGCCCGCCGAGCTCGAGGGCGCGCTGGACGAGGGTCCGCGCCGTGGACGCGGCGTCAGCTCCGGAGCGCAGGTGGAGGGCGATCTCCTCGTCCCGCACCTCCTTCGTGAGTCCGTCGGAGCACACGAGGAGGCGCAGCCCGGGAAGCATCGGGAGCATCCAGTAGTCCGGCGACGGCAGCTCGTTGAAGCCGACGGCGCGGGTGATCATGTTGCTGTCGGGATGCTGCTCCGCCTGCTCCTTCGTGATGGTGCCGGCGTCGACGAGCTGCTGGACGACCGAGTGGTCGACGGTCACCTGGGACAGCACGCCGTCCATCTGCGCGTAGACCCGCGAGTCCCCGATGTTGAAGACGAGCCACTGCGGCGCGCCGTCCACGAGCGTGAGCACCGCGCCGGTCACCGTCGTGCCGGTACCGAGCGTGGACTCGCGCGAGTAGTCGGCGATGTCCGCCGCCGCGTCGTGCAGCGCACCGATCAGGTCGGCGGGCTCGGCGAACTCGCCGGTCACCCGCTGGGCGAGACGCTTGACGACGGCGTCGCTCGCCACGTCGCCTGCGGCGTGGCCGCCCATGCCGTCCGCGACCACGAAGTACGGCGGACGCGCGAGCACGCTGTCCTGGTTCTGCTGCCGCCTCCGGCCGGTGTCCGTGAGAGCCGCCCACGCGAGCGTGACGGGCCTGCCGTCCTGCCCGGGGATCGTGAGGGAATGCGCCTGCTCGTCCTGGCCGATCTGTGTCAACGGTCTACCTCGCGGGGAGTATCTCGACGACGTTGCCGTCGCCGATGTCGATTCGGGTTCCGGGCGCGACCACGACGGACTGGCCCTGACGCAGCGTCAGCCGGTCGGCCCCCGGCGCCGACACGATCGTGCCGTTGGTCGAGCGCAGGTCGGTCACCACGACGGCGGTGCCCTCCTGGCGGATCTCGAGGTGCGTGCTCGAGACCTCCTGGCGGGGCGAGCCGACGGGGACGAGCCTCGGGCTCGGGCCGGTCACGATGCGGGGCGCGCTCGGCTTCCTGCCGAGGTAGGCCGGGCGCTCGAGGGCGTAGGCCTCTCCCACCCCGACGCGGAACGCGTACAGCGGGGTCCGGGCGGGCGGCTCGCCGCCGTCGCCGGGCACGGGGGCGAACTGCTGAGGCCGCTCCGGGCTGCGCCGACCCGGCGTCAGGATGGTGTCGTCGAGTTCGGCCGACGACGGGGGCATCCGCGGGGCCGCGAGCGGGTCGCCGCCACGCACCGGGATGATGGTGTCGCCGTCGACGGCGTCGTCCGCGGCAGGGCCGGGCTGCGCCCGCCGTGCGCGCGCGCCGAGCACCGTGTCGTCGTCGAGCGGATCCCCGTCGTCCTGGGGGCGGGCAATTACCGGAGGAGCCGCGACGGGCCGTGCGGCGGGGTCGGCGGGCGGCGCCACCGGGGCCTCGCGCCTGCCCGTTCCGAGTCCGAGGACGGTGTCCTCGAGCTCGCCGGTCTCCGTCGTCACGGGCGCTCTCGGGGTCCATCGCGCCCAGCTCGCCGGCACGACCCCGCTCAGCAGGGGCAACGTCGCGTCCCCGTCCGCCTCCGCGTCGGGGTAGTCGATCGGCGCGGCGGCGAGGACGAAGGAGGTGACGTTCTCGAACTCGCCGAGGTACCACGGCTGGCTGCTGCGCGCGTCGATGATGCGCGTGCCGGTCGGCGATTGGAGCCGAGCGATTCCGTTGCCGCGGAGCACGACCTCGATCCGGGCCTCGGGATGCTCGGCGCCCTGCGTCACGTCCTCGATGAGCGCGACCGCGAACGACTCGACCGCGTCGGGACCGAAGAGCGGGAACGCGGCGACGTAGCTCTCCAGGCTGACCGAGGCGGTCGTCGCCGCGCTCCACAGCCGGGCGACGAGCTCGGGCGGGGTGGAGGCCGGGAGGATCGACACGACGTGCGCGTGGGCGATCACGGTCCAGGCGTGCGAGTCCGGCGGGGCGTACTCGAGGCGTCCGCGACGCGTCATGCGGGTGCCCCCACGTAGGTCGTGACGTGCTTCATGCGGGGCGGAAGTGCTGCGTCCTCGGACCGTACGGAGTGCTTCATGTGGCGGATCATGCCGGTGCCCCCAGGTAGCTCATGACGTGCTTCACCCGGGGCGGAAGTGCTGCGTCCTCGGGCCGTACGGAGCGGTTCGTACGGCGGATCATGCCGGTGCCCCCAGGTAGCTCATGACGTGCTTCACCCGCGTGTAGTCCTCGAAGCCGTACATCGACAGGTCCTTGCCGTAGCCGGAGTGCCGGAAGCCGCCGTGCGGCATCTCGGCGACGATGGGGATGTGCGTGTTGATCCACACGCAGCCGAAGTCGAGCTTCTTCGCGGCGCGCATGGCGCGGCCGTGATCGCTCGTCCACACCGAGGACGCAAGGCCGTACTGCACGTCGTTCGCCCAGCGAAGCGCCTCCGGTTCGTCGGCGAACCGCTGGACCGTGATGACCGGCCCGAAGATCTCGTTCTGCACGACCTCGTCGGTCTGCCGGAGGCCGGAGACGATCGTCGCCTCGTGGAAGTAGCCGCGGTCGCCCTGGCGACGTCCGCCCACCTCGACTGAGGCGTGGTCCGGGAGGCGTTCCAGGTAGCCGGACACGCGGGCGAGCTGGTCGGCGCTGTTGACGGGACCGAACAGCACGCCCTCCTCACGGGGCGCGCCCGTCGTGGCGTTGACCCGGGCGTAAGCGGCGAGCGCGGCCACGAACTCGTCGTGGATGCCCTCCTGCACGAGCAGACGTGTCGCCGCCGTGCAGTCCTGACCCGCGTTGAAGTACCCGGCCGCGACGATGCCCTCGACGGCGAGCGAGATGTCCGCGTCGTCGTACACGATCACGGGCGCCTTGCCGCCCAGTTCGAGGTGCACCCGCTTCAGGTCGGCGGCGGCGGCCCGGGCGACCTCCATGCCCGCACGCACCGAGCCCGTGATGCTCACCAGCTGCGGCACGCTGTTCTCGATCATGGCGGCGCCCGTGGCGCGGTCACCGGTGAGCACGTTGAGAACGCCCGCCGGCAGGAACTCCGCCGCGAGCTCGGCGAACAGCAGGGTCGACGACGGGGTGGTGTCGGAGGGCTTCAGCACTGTCGTGTTCCCCGCCGCGATGGCGGGGGCGAGCTTCCAGACGGCCATGTTGAGCGGATAGTTCCACGGCGTCACCTGACCGACGACGCCGATCGGCTCGCGGCGCACGAAGGAGGTGTGGTCGGGCAGGTACTCGGCGGCCGCCTTGCCCTCGAGCACACGGGCGGCACCGGCGAAGAAGCGGAGCTGGTCGACCGAGGGGAGGATCTCGTCCTGCACGAGGGTTGCGCGCGGCTTGCCCGTGTCGCGGGACTCGACGTCGGCGAACTCCTCGGCCCGCGCCTCGAGCGCGTCGGCGATGCGGAACAGCGCGAGCTGGCGCTCGGCCGGGGTCGACTCGCCCCAAGACTCGAACGCCGTGGCGGCCGCCTCGAACGCACGCGCGACGTCCCGCTCGCTGGACACGGCGGTCGTGCCGTACACCTCCTCGGTGACCGGGTCGATCAGCTCGATCCGGTCGTCGGAGTCGGATTCGACGGACACCCCGTTGATGAAGTTGCGCAGCCCCGGAACGCTCATGGCGTTCATCCTATGGGCGACTCCACCCCGGCACGGCGCGGCAGGAGGCCGCGCCGCGGCCGTCAGGAGAACATCGCGGAGATCTCCGCCACCTCGTCGGGCGACGGCGTCCAGGCCGCCGCGGCCTCGGCGTTGCCCGTCGCCTGCTCGGGGCGGGAGGCGCCCGCGATGACGCTCGTGAGGGAGGGCTGCGCGAGCAGCCAGGCGAACGTCGCCGTGAGCATCGAGATGCCGCGGGCGTCGCAGAAGGCGCGATACGCGTCGAGCACGTCCCACGGCGCGTCCGCCAGGAGGTGCGGCTTCGCCGTGACGAGCCGGCCGTCCGCCGGCCCGCCCTCTCGGCTGTACTTACCCGTGAGGAGGCCGTTGTACAGAGGGAAGTACGGCAGGAACCCGAGCCCGAAGTGCCGCACGGCGGGCAGGACCTCCTCCTCCGCATTCCGGGCCAGCAGGCTGTACTCGTTCTGCGCCGAAATGAACCGGGGATGAGCGCCGAGCCGTGCCACGTGGTCTGCGTCGGCGATCTGCCACCCGGCGAGATTCGAGTGCCCGATGTAGCGCACCTTGCCCTCGGCGATCAGGTCGTCGAGCACGTCGAGGGTCTCCTCGATGGGCGTGTTCGGGTCGGGCTGGTGCAGCTGGTAGAGGTCGATCCAGTCGGTGCGCAGCCGGCGGAGCGAGGACTCGACCGCGCGCCGCACGTAACGGCGGGAGCCGCGCGCACCCCAGTCGGGGCCGTTCGCCCCGCGCATGTCCATGCCGAACTTGGTCGCGAGCACGATCTCGTCGCGCTTGCCCTGAAGGGCCTCCCCCATCAGCGTCTCGCTGAGCCCGGGAGTCGCGCCGTAGATGTCGGCCGTGTCGAAGAACGTGATGCCCGCGTGGATGGCGGCGTCGATGACCGCCCGGGTGCCCTCCGCGCTCTCGGATGCCGTCTTCGCGCGGCCGAAGTTGTTGCAACCGATTCCGACGCTCGAGACCATGAGCCCGGAGTCGCCGAGGGTGCGGTAGGAGATCTCTGCCATGCGGCAAGGCTACCGACGCGTCTTGTCCTCCCCCGCCCCTGCCGCGATTCGTGCCTACCCGAGAGCGTGAGCCGCTCGCTGGCGAGCCGGGGCGAAAAGTAGGGTCGAGCGCATGACAGACGTATCCTCCTCCCTCGCGATCGTCGGCGATGACGGCCGCGCCCGCTGCCCATGGGGTGCCGGCGACCCCGACCTCCTGCGCTACCACGACGAGGAGTGGGGTGCGCCCCTGCACGGCGACCGTCCCCTGTTCGAGAAGCTGAGCCTCGAGGGGTTCCAGGCCGGTCTCTCCTGGCTGACGATCCTGCGGCGCCGGCCGCACTTTCGCGACGTCTTCGCCGGCTTCGAGCTTGAGGCCGTCGCCGCCATGACCGCGGACGACGTCGAGCGCCTGCTCGGTGACCCCGGGATCATCCGAAACCGCGCGAAGATCGAGGCGACGGTGGGCAACGCCCGGGCGGCGCTCGCCCTCCTCGAGGCGGAGGGCGACGGCGCGCTGGACCGGCTGATGTGGGGCTTCGCTCCCCCGCCGCGGCAGGCGCACGAGAGGCCGCACGGCCTCGGCGACATCCCGGCGACGACGCCCGAGTCCCTGGCGATGAGCAAGGAGCTGAAGCGCCGCGGCTTCCACTTCGTCGGACCCACCACCATGTACGCGCTCATGCAGTCCACCGGCATGGTGGACGACCACATCGTCGGCTGCCACCGCGCGGAGTGACCGCGGCCGGTCCCGCGCGCAGCAGCCGGAGGGACCTGACGCAACTCAGCAGATCCGGCTCCGTCCTGAGCGCGATTCAGCGAACCCGCTTCGGTACTCAACGCAACTCAGCAAATCCCGCTGGGCCCGAACGCAACTCAGCAGATCCCGCTCGGCGGTCGGCGTGTCGTGGCTTACACACGGCGTGTCGGGCGGAATCTGCTGAATCGCGTCCGGGGACGGAACCACACGGTCGCTGAGCCCGTCGAAGCGACGCTCCAGACCTCCCAGAGCCCGGTCGCGTCCCTTCGACAAGCTCAGGGACCGTACCCACCCCGCTCGGCGGGCGGGCGTGTCGGCGCTCGCACACGGCGTGTCGCGCAGAATCTGCTGAATTGCGTCCGGGGACGGAACCACACGGTCGCTGAGCTCGTCGAAGCGACGCTCCGGACCTCGCAGAGCCGGATGCGTCCCTTCGACAGGCTCAGGGACCGTACCCACCCCGCGTGGTGCCGGCGACGCTCCCGACTCGCGTCCCTTCGACAGGCTCAGCGACCGCGCACGCCCCCGCCGCAGCCGCTAGCGGGCCCCGTCGACCACGAGCTCCAGCTCGCCCGGCGCTCCCGCCCGCAATCGCAGTCCGGCGCCCGCCGCCCACGCGACGAGGTCGTCCACCGACGCGAAGTCCTCGCCGTGCTCGATCAGCGCGCGGGTGAATGCGCCCTTCGCGTGCTTGTTGAAGTGGTTGAGCGCCCGGGCGACGCCGTCCGCGCCCTCGGTCACCACGCGCAGGTAGACGGACCCGTCCCGCCGAGGCGCCGGCCCGAGCCCGGCGTACCCCTCGGATCGCAGGTCGAGCAGCAGGTCGTCGCGATCGTCCAGCACGCGGGCCACGGCGGTCGACCAGTGCGCGCGCAGCGGCAGGCCGGGCAGGCGCGAGTCGTGGGACAGCCGGTAGGCGGGGATACCGTCGAGCGCGCCGACGGGTCCGAGCAGCGCCGAGTGCACGAACACCCGGTCTGCGGCGAACCGGCGGGCAGGCTCCGGCAGCGCCGCCGCGTCCAGCGCGTCGTAGAGCACGCCGGTGTAGCGGTCGATGGCCGGCATGGTGGGCGACCGCGTCACGGCCCGATTGCGGTCCACCTCGCCGGCGAGCTTCGGGCCGATCTTCAGAGCCGCCATGCTGGCGTCGCGGTCCCGGGCGAGCTCGCGCACGGCCTTCAGCACGGCGCGCCGCCGGGTGTTCAGCTGGGGGAAGGCGAGCGAACGAACGTCGAGCGGCGCGCCGTCACCGCCGTCCCGCTTCGTCTCGGACGGCGGCAGCAGGATGCGCATCAGGCTCCCAACCGCATGAGGACCTCGTCGACCAGGTCGCTCACCGGACGCATCGAGTCGACGGGCAGTCGCGGCCACGCGGCGGACTCCCCCGCCCACTCCTCGTACTCGCTCCGCGACCGCAGCACGTCCGCCCAGCCGAGCTCGCGCATGCCGGGGAGGCCGCGGTGACGCGCCTCGAGGCGGGAGCGGTGCACGGACTCGTCCGAGCAGACCACCTCGACGAAGAGCAGCGGCACCCCGGTGCGCGCGCTCAGCGCCGACCACTGCGCCCGGGCGGGCTCCACGGCGTTCACGGCGTCGACGACGACGGACGCCCCCGCTTGGAGGACGGCTTCCGCCATCCCCTCGGCCACGACGTAGGCCGCGAGGCCCGTGGGCTGCCCCGGGTGGACCCCCGCAACCAGCATCGCGGACTCGATCGGGTCGACCGACACCACCGGTGCGCCCAGCCGATCCCCGAGCACGTCGGCGACCGCGGACTTGCCCGCACCGGGCAGCCCGGCCATCACGACGAGAACCGGTGCCGCGGGCACGACGACGGGGCGGCCCCTCCCGGAAGTGGGAGGGACCGCCCCGTAGGCGGAGGAACTCACGCGACGAGCGCGGCCTGGCTTGCGACCACCGTGACGGTGTCGTTCTCGACGGACAGGAAGCCGTCATCGGCGCGGGCCGTGATCCGCGACCCGTCGGCGCTGGTGATGCGCACCTCACCGCTCGCGAGGATCGCGAGCATGGGCTCGTGCCCGGCCAGGATGCCGATCTCGCCCTCGACGGTGCGCGCCACGACCATGGAGGCCTGGCCGGACCAGACCTCCTGGTCCGCGGAGACGACCGTGACGGTCAGCGGAGACGCCATGCTTAGCCGTTCTCCTTCTGGATCTTCGCCCACTTCTCCTCGACGTCGGTGATGCCACCGACGTTGAAGAAGGCCTGCTCGGCCACGTGGTCGAACTCACCGTCGGCGATGGCGGCGAAGGACTCGATGGTGTCCTTAAGCGGAACCGTCGAACCCTCGACGCCGGTGAACTTCTTCGCCATGTAGGTGTTCTGCGAGAGGAACTGCTGGATGCGGCGCGCACGCGACACCGTGACCTTGTCCTCCTCGGAGAGCTCGTCGACACCGAGGATGGCGATGATCTCCTGGAGTTCCTTGTTCTTCTGCAGGATCGCCTTCACGCGGATCGCCGTGTTGTAGTGCGCCTCGCCCAGGTAGCGGGGGTCGAGGATGCGGCTGGTCGACGCCAGCGGGTCGACCGCCGGGTACAGACCGCGCGACGCGATCTCGCGGGAGAGCTCGGTCGTCGCGTCGAGGTGCGCGAACGTGGTCGCCGGAGCGGGGTCGGTGTAGTCGTCGGCGGGCACGTAGATGGCCTGCAGAGACGTGATGGAGTGACCGCGGGTCGAGGTGATGCGCTCCTGGAGCATGCCCATCTCGTCGGCCAGGTTCGGCTGGTAGCCCACCGCGGAGGGCATGCGGCCGAGCAGCGTCGACACCTCGGAGCCCGCCTGGGTGAAGCGGAAGATGTTGTCGATGAACAGCAGCACGTCCTGCTTCTGCACGTCGCGGAAGTACTCGGCCATGGTCAGGGCCGAGAGGGCGACGCGCAGGCGCGTTCCCGGCGGCTCGTCCATCTGGCCGAAGACGAGGGCGGTCTTGTCGAAGACGCCCGCCTCCTCCATCTCGGCGATGAGGTCGTTGCCCTCACGGGTGCGCTCGCCGACGCCGGCGAACACGGACACACCGCCGTGGTCCTGCGCGACGCGCTGGATCATCTCCTGGATGAGGACGGTCTTGCCGACGCCCGCACCGCCGAAGAGGCCGATCTTGCCACCGAGGACGTAGGGCGTGAGGAGGTCGATGACCTTGATGCCGGTCTCGAACAGCTGCGTCTTCGACTCCAGCTGGTCGAAGCTCGGCGGCTTGCGGTGGATGGGCCAGCGCTCGGTGATCTCGAGCTGCTCACCGGGGACGCCGTTGAGAACCTCGCCCAGCACGTTGAAGACCTTGCCCTTGGTGACGTCACCGACGGGCACGGAGATGGGCGAACCGGAGTCGAGCACCTCCTGGCCGCGCACGAGGCCGTCGGTGGGCTTCAGGGCGATGGCGCGGACGAGGTCGTCGCCGAGGTGCTGGGCGACCTCGAGGGTCAGCGTCGTCGACTCGCCCTCGATCGTGATGACCGTGGTGAGGGCGTTGTAGATCTCGGGGATGGAGTCGTGCGGGAACTCGATGTCGACGACCGGGCCGGTGACGCGAGCAACGCGTCCGACGCCGGCCGCCTGGCTCGTGCCGGACGGCGCGAGGACGGTGTCAGTCATGGTCTCTTCCTTCTTTACTTCTTCGCGGAGGAGAGCGCGTCGGCTCCACCCACGATTTCGGAGATTTGCTGGGTGATCTCGGACTGGCGCGCGTTGTTGGCGAGGCGCGTGTAGTCGCGAATGAGGGCGTCGGCGTTGTCCGTTGCGGACTTCATGGCCTTCTGGCGGGCGGCGTGCTCGGACGCTGCGGACTGGAGCATCGCGTTGAAGATGCGGCTCTCGATGTACACGGGGAGAAGCCCGTTCAGCACGGCGTCGGCGTCGGGCTCGAACTCGTACAGCGGCAGGATCGCCTGATCGCCCGGCTCATCGATACCCTCGACGACCTCGAGCGGCAGCAGCCGCACGACCTCGGGAGTCTGGGTGACCATGCTGACGAAGCGGTTGTAGACGATGTGGATCTCGTCGACGCCGCCCTCGTCCGTGTCCTGCACGAACTTCTCGACGAGGACGCCACCGATCTCCTTGGCGGTCTCGAACTCGGGCTTGTCGGTGCCGCCGATCCACTGCCGCTCGGACTCGCGCCTGCGGAAGGCGAAGTAGCCCACGGACTTCCGGCCGACGAGGTAGTAGACGACCTCTTTGCCCTCGCCGCTCAGCTTCTCGGCCAGCTCGCCGACCTCGCGCAGGATCTGCGAGCTGAAGGCTCCGGCGAGGCCGCGGTCCGACGTGAAGACGACGATCGCCGCGCGACGGGGGTTCTCCGCCTCGGAGGTGAGCACGTGCTCGACGTTGGAGAACGTCGCCACCGCGGACACTGCCCGGGTGACGGCCCGTGAGTACGGGGCGGAGGCCGCGACCCGCGCCTGTGCCTTTTGAATGCGCGAAGCAGAGATCAGCTCCATGGCACGGGTGATCTTCTTGGTCGTCTGGGCGGAGCGGATGCGCTGCCGGTAGACCCGAAGCTGGGCTCCCATGTATCTCCTGTAGGTAGTTCGGTGATGTGCCGGCCGTCCCTCTCAGAGGCGAGAAGCGCTCGAGAGGGACGACCGGCGGAACGGGGTCGGCTAGCGCCGCGTCTTGACGATCTTTTCCTGGTTGATGTCCTCGGCGGGCATGCTGTCGAACTGCTCCTTGCCGGGACCGACCAGGGACTTGCCCTCGCCCGTCTGGAACTCGAGCTTGAACTGGTCCACCGCGCGGTCGAGGATCGCGACGGTGTCGTCGTCGAGCACGTTCGTCTCGCGCAGCCGCGTGAGCACGTCCGTGGTGCGGCCGAGGTAGTCCAGCAGCTCGCGCTCGAAGCGCAGCACGTCGGACACCGGAACCTCGTCGAGCTTGCCCTTGGTGCCGGCCCAGATCGAGACGACCTGGTCCTCGACGGGGTACGGCGAGTACTGCGGCTGCTTGAGCAGCTCGGTGAGGCGGGCACCGCGCGCGAGCTGGCGGCGGCTCGTCTGGTCGAGGTCGGACGCGAACATCGCGAACGCCTCGAGCGAGCGGTACTGAGCGAGCTCCAGCTTCAGCGTTCCGGAGACCTTCTTGATCGACTTGACCTGGGCGTCGCCGCCGACGCGGGACACCGAGATGCCGACGTCGACCGCGGGGCGCTGGTTCGAGTTGAACAGGTCGGACTGCAGGAAGATCTGGCCGTCCGTGATCGAGATCACGTTCGTCGGGATGTACGCCGAGACGTCGTTGGCACGGGTCTCGATGATGGGCAGACCCGTCATCGAACCGGCGCCGAGCTCGTCGGACAGCTTCGCGCAGCGCTCGAGCAGGCGGGAGTGCAGGTAGAACACGTCGCCGGGGTACGCCTCACGTCCCGGCGGACGGCGCAGCAGCAGCGACACGGCGCGGTAGGCCTCGGCCTGCTTCGACAGGTCGTCGAAGATGATCAGCACGTGCTTGCCGCCGTACATCCAGTGCTGGCCGATGGCCGAACCGGTGTAGGGGGCGAGGTACTTGAAGCCGGCGGGGTCGGAGGCCGGGGAGGCGACGATGGTGGTGTACTCCATCGCGCCCGCGTCCTCGAGCGCGCCACGCACGCCGGCGATGGTCGAGCCCTTCTGGCCGATGGCGACGTAGATGCAGCGGACCTGCTTGTTGACGTCGCCCGACTCCCAGTTGGCGCGCTGGTTGATGATCGTGTCGATCGCGATGGCCGTCTTGCCGGTCTGGCGGTCGCCGATGATGAGCTGGCGCTGGCCGCGGCCGATCGGGATCATGGCGTCGATGGCCTTGATGCCGGTCTGCATGGGCTCGTGCACGCTCTTGCGCATCATGACGCCGGGCGCCTGGAGCTCGAGGGCGCGACGCGTCTCGGACACGATCTCGCCGAGACCGTCGATGGGGTTGCCGAGCGGGTCGACGACGCGGCCGAGGTAGCCGTCACCGACGGGGACGGAGAGCACCTCGCCGGTGCGCTGCACCTCCATGCCCTCCTCGATGCCGGAGAACTCGCCGAGCACGATGACGCCGATCTCGTCCTCGTCGAGGTTCTGGGCGAGGCCCAGGGTGCCGTCGGCGAAGCGGATGAGCTCGTTCGCCATGACCCCGGGGAGGCCCTGGACGTGGGCGATGCCGTCGCCGGCGTTCGTGACGTAGCCGACCTCGGTGGTGGACGCCTTCGTGGGGTCGTAGGCCCGCACGAAGTCCTTCAGCGCATTCCGGATCTCGTCCGGGCTGATCGAAAGTTCTGCCATGAAAATTTCCTTTGTTGAGGTTCCCGCGGGTCAGGCGAGTTGAAGTCTCAGGTCGTTGAGCTTGGTGGCGACGCTTCCGTCGATGACGTCATTGCCGATCTGCACGCGAAGCCCGCCGATGACACTTTCGTCGATGACCTGGTTGATGGCCACGTTACGCCCGTACGCGCGGGCTAGTCCCTCCCGCAGCCGCTCCAGTTGCTCGCCCGCGATGGGACGGGCGACGGTCACGGTCGCGACGAGTCGGCCGGACTCGTCCGACACCACCGCCGCGGCGGAACGGAGAAGCTCGCTGATGCGGCGGCCGCGCGGCTGCTGAACGAGGTGGCTGACGATGAGCCGGGTCTGCTGGGACGCGCCGGCGAGCAACTCGGTCACGAGCGAGGCCTTCGCCGCCGCCGTCCCGAGCTTGCTGCTGACCGCCAGCTCGAGCGAGGGGTTGGACCGGACGGCCCTGCCGAACTCGAACAGCTCGCCCACGATGTCGGTACCGAAGTCGGCCGACCGCGCCGCGGCCCGGAGGCCGAGCTCCTCGATGGCCTCGAGCAGGTCGTCGTCGCTCGACCAGCGGTCGCCGGCGATGCTCGTGACGAGCTGCAGGGCGATGCCGTCGAGCGAGCCGGAGAACACGCGACGCACGATCTCGGTCTTGTCCGAGGTCTCGAGGCCGGGGTCGCCCAGCAGGTTGCGCAGCTGGTTGGACGAACCGATCACGCGGCCCGCCTGCAGCAGCTGCTCGGCCGTCTCCAGCCGGACCTCGGGAACCTGCGCCAGTGCGGCGCGGGCCTCACCGAGGGAACCGCGAGTCGCGCTCCCCATCTACTTGGCCCTGCCCGCGGTCTCGCTGGCCTCGAGGTGCGCGAGGAACCGGTCGACGAGCGCCGCGGAGCGACGGTCGTCGGTGAGGCTCTCGCCGAGCACGCCCGACGCGAGGTCGATCGCGAGCGTTCCCACCTCGGAGCGGAGCGAGACGAGCGCCGCCTGGCGCTCCGCCTCGATCTGCGCCTGCGCGTTCGCGGTGATGCGGGCCGCCTCGACGGAGGCCTGCTGCTTGAGGTCGCTGAGGATGCGCTGGCCGTCGGCCCGCGCCTGCTCGCGGATGCGGCCGGCCTCGGCGCGCGCCTCGCTGAGGCGGGCGTTGTACTCGGCAAGCGCCGCCGCGGCCTCGGCCTGGGCGTTCTCGGCCTTGGCGATGCCGCCCTCGATGATCTCCGAGCGCTCGTCCAGCGTCTTGCGGATGGCGGGGAGCACCTTCCAGAAGAAGACCGCGAAGATGATCGCGAAGCAGACGAGGGACCAGACGATGTCGTACGTCGCCGGGATGAGCGGGTTCTGAGCCTCGTGCCCGTCCTCTGCGGCTGCAGTGATTACTGCGTGAAGCATTGCGTCTCCTCGGAGAACCTAGATGGGGGGACTACTGGCCGGCGGTGAAGATGAAGTACGTCGCGATGCCGATGAACGCGAGCGCCTCGGTGAAGGCGATACCCAGGTACATCAGGATCTGGAGGCGACCCTGCAGCTCGGGCTGGCGAGCGACGGACTCGATCGTCTTGCCGACGACGATTCCCACACCGATGGCCGGTCCGATGGCGGCGAGGCCGTAACCGACCGTCGCGATGTTTCCGCTGAGTTCCGCGAGAACAGTGGTGTCCACGTGTATTTCCTTCCGTGATGGCGACGCGGGCGGACGCCTGCATCGTTTCGAGCTCTTCATCCGGCGCGAACCGGATGTAGATCGTTAGTGCTCTTCGGCCAGGGCCTGCTGGATGTAGACCGTGGTGAGCAGGGTGAAGACGTACGCCTGCAGCACAGCGACCAGCACCTCGAAGAGGGTGAAGACAAGTCCGAAGAGGAGGGTTCCGGCACCGAAGGCGCGGAACGCACCGTCGACGGCTGCGCTGAAGAAGAAGAACTGCGTCGCCGAGAACAGCAGGACGAGCAGGAGGTGGCCGGCGACCATGTTCATCAGGAGTCGCAGGCAGAGGGTGATCGGCCGCAGCACGAAGATCGACACGAACTCGATCGGCGTCACGATGACGTAGATCGGCTTCGGCACGCCGGGCGGGAACAGCGAGTTCTTGAGGAAGGCGCCCGGGTGCTTCTTGAGGCCCGCGTAGATGAACGCGATGTAGGCGATGACGGCGAGGACCAGCGGCAGACCGATCACGGACGTGCCCGCGATGTTCAGGCCGGGTATGACACCGGTGAGGTTCATGCCGAGCACCAGGAAGAAGACCGTGGTCAGCAGAGGGAGGAAGCGGGTTCCGTCCTTCTTGCCGAGGACGTCCTCGGCGATGCTGACGCGGACCAGGTTCAGGGCCATCTCGATGAGGGTCTGGAACCGGCCGGGGACGATCTTCATGTTCCGGGTGCCGAGCCAGAACATCAGCACGAGCACCGCGACGACCAGGAGCCGCAGCATCATGATGCGGTTCATGGCGAAGGGGGTGCCCTCGAACAGGATGATGTCGGGGAAGAATTCCGCGATTGACGGGCCCACGAATCCGCCCTCTTCGGCGGCTTTCGGAACCAGCAGGTGCATAGCGTTGAGCAGCGCTTTTCTCCTGTTTCGGGGCGTGGAGCGAAGGCTCTCGCGTCAGCGAACGATGGGAAGAACATCCCGCTTCGGAAGCACCGCTCAGGCGGTGATGTCTTCGTTTAGCGCGGGGGGAACCGTGGGAGAGTCTAGCAAGATAACGCTCCCCTCGCCCAATCGCTACCGCCTGTCGCCGTCTCCCGGCAGGCTCACGTCGCTCACATAGGGGATGCGCGAGCGGGCGACGACGATGACGTCGATGGCCAGCGTGCCGAGCACGCCGGCGACCAGGGTGAGGAACAGCACGGTCCCGTCGATCCAGGGCTGCTCGCGCAGCAGGAACACCATGATGAGGAAGAGCACGAACTTCAGCAGCCAGGCGCCGAGGATGATGCCGAAGTAGGCCGGGTGCAGCATGTCGCCGTTGCTCAGCCGGTTCGCGAACAGGATGCTCGCGGCGGTCACGGCGAGGAACAGGCCGCCGATCAGTGCCCCGATGAGCGCCGAGACGAGCCCGGGCGTGCCCGCGGCGAGGAAGCCGATGACACCGCCCACGACGGCGATCGCGACGGCGAGGACGAGGCCCCCGCGCAGCACGCTCTGGAACACGGGCGTCGAGCTCGGGCGGCGGTGGCCGCCTGCGGTATTCGTCATCGGGAGTCCTTCGGGGGGAGGTGGATGCCGCCGGTCGCGGCGCGCTCCACGGTGGCCAGCTGGTCATCGGTCACCCGGGACCGGTCGAGGTCCTCGGATGCGCTGTCGAGCGGGTCGAACGCGGCGAGGGCGGACGCGTCGGCGCCGGAGGCGGACTGCACCTTCGCCTCGACCGACTTGCGCCGGGTGACCGGCGCGAGGGTCAGCCCCGCGCACACGACGAGCCCGAGGAAGATGAAGAGGAAGGCCCAGTAGTAGGGCTTGATCACGAAGAACAGCAGGCAGCCGACGGAGACCACCGTCGTCCAGGCGTAAAAGATGAAGACGGCGTGCAGCCGCGAGTGGCCCATGTCGAGCAGCCGGTGGTGCAGGTGCTGGCGGTCGGCGCTGAACGGCGACTTGCCCGCCCGTAGTCTGCGGAACACCGCGAGACCGAAGTCGAGCAGGGGCACGACGAGGATCGCGAACGGCAGCAGGATCGGCAGGAAGGCCGGCAGGAACTCGCTCCGCGCGAAGTTCACGGGGTCGATCTCCCCGGTGACCGCGATCGCGCTCGTCGCCATCAGCAGGCCGATCAGCAGCGCGCCGGCGTCGCCCATGAACAGCTTCGCGGGGTGCCAGTTGAGCGGCAGGAACCCGACGCAGGCGCCGATGATGATCACCGAGATCAACGAGGCCAGGTTGAACCGCTCGGTGCGCCCCTCCTCCAGGGACAGCAGGAAGCTGTAGATGAAGAACGTGCTGTTCGCGATGATCGCGACGCCGGCGACGAGGCCGTCGAGGCCGTCGATGAAGTTGATGGCGTTCATCACGAGCACGACGGCGAGCACGGTGATGATCAGCGACATGTAGGACGAGCCAACGGTGAGCCCGCCGATCGGCAGCGACGCGATGGCGACGCCCTGCCAGGCGAGCAGCCCCGCCGCGAGGATCTGACCGGCGAGCTTGGTCATCCAGTCGAGGTCCCAGATGTCGTCGGCGACGCCGATCGCCACGATGATGAAGGCGGCGCCGAGGATCGCCCAGATGGGCCCCGGTCTCGCGAACACGAGGTCGAACCAGGAGATCTGCGACGCGATGGCGAACGCCACGAGCACGCCCGCGAACATCGCGACGCCGCCGAGCCGCGGCGTAGGGCGGGTGTGCACGTCGCGCTCGCGGATCTTCGGGTAGAGCCGGTAACGGTGGCTCAGCTTCATGATCAACACGGACAGGATCAGGGTGATCAGTGCCGTGATCAGGCCGATCGTGAAGTAGTAGGGCATCTCAGGCCTCGTCTTCGAGCGCGTCGCCCACGACGGCCCGGATGTCCTCCCGCGAGATGGCGCCCTGGCGCACGATCCGCAGCTTCCCGCCCTCGCGGCCGAGCGCAGTCGCGTCCACGATCGTGGACGGGGCGCCGTGCTCGCCGGGCGACACGGCGACGGTGTCGTCGCCGTCGAGATAGACGGAGACGCTCTCCCCCAGCTGCGCCTCGGCCTCGAAGGCCGTCGTCGCGGCCGGCTCACCCGTGCGGTTCGCGGAGGACACCGCGAGCGGGCCGGTCTCCGCGAGCAGCTCGAGCGCGTAGGTGTTGTCCGGCATCCGCAGGGCTACCGTGCCCCGGGTGTCGCCGAGGTCCCAGGAGAGCGACGGCTGGGCGCGGAGGATGACCGTGAGCGCGCCCGGCCAGAACCTGTCGACCAGCAGGCGCACCTCCTCCGGCACGGACTCCGCGAGGGCGTCGAGGGTGGGGATGCCGGGGATGAGCACGGGCGGCGGCGCCTGGCGGGTGCGACCCTTCGCCTCCAGCAGCCGGGTGACGGCCGCCGGGTTGAACGCGTCGGCGGCGATGCCGTAGACGGTGTCGGTGGGCAGCACGACGCACTCGCCGCGGGCGATAGCCGCTCGCGCCAGTCTCATGCCGGTCAGGAGTTCCGAGTCGACCGAACAGTCGTAGATGCGCGCCATATCGTGGTTCATGTTACTTGGCGGCGGTGCACGATACTGGGAGGGATGGCCCTCCTCTTCATATTCGACATGGACAACGTGCTCTATGACTACGACTGGCGCACCCGGATGGCGGCCCTGTCGGAGCTGACGGGCCACTCGGTACCGCAGTTGCGGGAGCGCTGGTGGCGCACCGGGTCGGAGGAGAAGGCCGAGGCGGGCGGCTTCGCGTCGGCCGAGGACTACCTCGACAGCTTCCGCGCCGCGGTCGGCGTCGACGTCGCCGAGGAGGACTGGGTGCGCGCGCGGGGAAGCGCCATGGCCCCGTTCCCGGAGTCGCTCGACGCGGTGTCCCGCGCGGCCGAGCTCGGCCGGGTGACCCTGCTCACGAACAACGGTCCCCTGACGGCCAAGCACCTCCCCCGGCTCGCGCCCGCCCTCGTGCCCCTCTTCGGTCACGAGCACCTGCGCACGTCGAGCCAGTACGGGGCCCGCAAGCCCGACCCACGCGTGTTCGAGCGCGTGCTGGAGCGGTACGACACCGCCCCGGAGGACGCGTTCTTCGCCGACGACCTCACCGAGAACGTGGCCGGGGCCGAGTCCGTCGGCATCACGGCCCACCTCTTCTCCCCCGCCACCGGCGGTCCGGGGCTGCGCGACGCCATCGAGCGGTTCGCGCGGGATGCGGCGGCCAGGGCCGGTGCCGCCGCTGGTGCCCGTGCCGCGGGTGCCGCCGAGGCCACCGGGATCGAGGGTGGCCATGCCGGTCGTTGACAACGGCGTCTACGCCGGCGGCAAGCGGGTCGAGACGCCCGTGTCCCTCGCGGAGACGTTCGAGACGCTGCGGCGACGGAACGGCATGGCCTGGATCGGGCTGTACCGGCCGAGCAGGGACGAGATCCGCACGATCGCGGAGGAGTTCGACCTGCACCACCTCGCCGTCGAGGACGCGCTGAAGGGCCACCAGCGCTCGAAGCTGGAGCGCTACGGCGACACGCTGTTCGTGGTCCTCCGCCCCGCCCGCTACATCGACGCCGAGGAGACGGTGGAGTTCGGCGAGCTGCACCTCTTCGTCGGCCTCGAGTTCGTGGTCACCATCCGGCACGCGGAGTCTCCAGACCTCGCCGCGGTGCGGCGACGGCTGGAGCACCAGCCCGAGCTACTGGCCCAGGGACCGCACGCGGTGCTCTACGCGATGCTCGACCAGGTCGTGGACGAGTACGGCCCAGTGATCGCGGGGCTCGAGAACGACATCGACGAGATCGAGGACCAGCTGTTCGGCGGCGATCCCGAGGTGTCCCGCCGCATCTACGCCCTGCTGACCGAGGTCATCGAGTTCCAGCGCGCCGTGCAGCCCCTCGCCGGAGTGCTTGACGCCCTGGGGCGCGGATCGGACAAGTACAACGTCGACATCGAGCTGCAGCGCCTGCTGCGGGACGTGCTCGACCACGTGCTGCGAGTGTCCGAGCGCGCAGACGCCTTCCGCCAGGTGCTGCAGAACGCCCTGACGGTGCACTCGACGCTCACCACTCAGCGGCAGAACGACGAGATGCGCAGGCTGTCCGAGGCGAGCCTCGAGCAGAACGAGGAGATGCGGCGCCTGTCCGAGGTGAGCCTCGAGCAGAGCGAGGAGGTCAAGAAGATCTCCTCCTGGGCCGCCATCCTGTTCGCGCCCACGCTCATCGGCACCATCTATGGCATGAACTTCGACACCATGCCCGAGCTGCACTGGACCTACGGGTACCCGGCCGCCGTCGCGGCGATGGTCGCCATGGGGTTCGGGCTGTACACGATCTTCAAGAAGAAGCACTGGCTCTAGCCCGCGCGGACCCCCTGCAGGGCGGACCGACGGAGGGACTCGGCGCGTCAGCGGAGGGCGACGGTGGCGCGGTCGCGGGTGGTGAAGTCCCGGTGGGTCGCGACGGCGTTCCAGCCGTCGGCCCGCAGCAGCTCGCGGATCGCGGCGCCCTGCAGCTCGCCGTGCTCGAGCACGAGGGTGCCGCCGGGATGCAGCAGCCGGGCGGCGGTCGCGGAGAGCGCGCGCACGACGTCCAGTCCGTCCTCCCCGCCGTAGAGCGCGAGCTGCGGATCGTAGAGACGCACCTCGGGGTCGCGGGGCACCGCCTCGCGCGGGATGTACGGCGGGTTGCTCGCCACGAGGGACACGGTGCCGTCGAGCTCGTGGAGCGCGTCCGCGAGGTCGCCGAGCACGAGAGTCGCGTTGGTCACGCCGGTCTCCTCGAAGTTCCGCGTCGCCCAGCGATGGGCGTCGGGGGACTTCTCGACGGCGTACACCCGCGCGTGCGGCACCTCGGTGGCGAGGGCGAGCGCGATGGCGCCGCTGCCCGTGCCGAGGTCGACGGCGATGGGCGCTTCCGACGCGACGGCGCGCAGGGCGTCGATCGCGAACTGGGCCACCTGCTCGGTCTCCGGCCGCGGCACGAAGACGCCGGGGCCGACGGCGAGCTCGAGCGAGCGGAACGGGGCCCGGCCGGTGATGTGCTGCAGCGGCTCGCGCGTCGCTCGGCGTGCCACGAGGGCGCGCATCCGCTCGGCGACCGCGTGGTCGATGTCGGCGCCCGTGATCTCGAGTGACTGCACGCGGCCGCGGCTCGCGTCGAGCGCGTGCCCGAGCAGGAGCTCGGCGTCGACCCGCGGATCCGGCACGCCGGCGGCGGTCAGGGCATCGACGGCCTCGCGGAGGAGGCCGCGCGCGTCCGTCACTCTGCCGTGTCGCCGATCTCGGCGAGCCGCGCCTCCTCGTCCGCCGAGATGGCGGACTCCACGATCGGGTCGAGGGCGCCGTTCATCACGGCGTCGAGGTTGTACGCCTTGTAGCCCGTGCGGTGGTCCGCGATGCGGTTCTCCGGGAAGTTGTAGGTGCGGATGCGCTCGGACCGGTCCATGGTGCGGATCTGGCTCTTGCGCACGGCGGACGCCTCGGCGTCCAGCTCCTCCTGCTGCTTGGCGAGCACGCGGGCGCGCAGAACGCGCATGCCGGCCTCGCGGTTCTGCAGCTGGCTCTTCTCGTTCTGCATGGCGACGACGATGCCGGTCGGCAGGTGGGTGATCCGCACGGCGGAGTCGGTCGTGTTCACCGACTGGCCGCCGGGCCCGGACGACCGGTAGACGTCGATCTTCAGGTCGTTCGGGTTGATCTCGACCTCCTCGGGCTCGTCCACCTCGGGGATGACGAGCACGCCCGCCGCCGACGTGTGGATGCGGCCCTGCGACTCGGTCGCCGGCACGCGCTGCACGCGGTGCACGCCGCCCTCGTACTTGAGGTGCGCCCACACGCCCTGCGCGGGGTCGTTCGAGTTGCCCTTGATCGCGACCTGGACGTCCTTGTAGCCGCCGAGGTCGCTCTGGGTCTGGCTGAGGATCTCGGTCTTCCAGCGCTTGGACTCCGCGTAGTGCAGGTACATGCGCAGGAGGTCGGCCGCGAACAGCGCAGACTCCGCGCCGCCCTCGCCCATCTTGATCTCCATGATCACGTCGCGGGCGTCGTCCGGGTCGCGAGGGATCAGCAGGCGCCGCAGGCGCTCCTGGGCGGGATCGAGCGCCGCCTCGAGCGTCGGGAGCTCCTCGGCGAACGCCGGATCCTCCGCGGCGAGCTCGCGCGCGGCCTCGACGTCGTCCACGAGGCCGCGCCACTCCTGGTATGCGGCGACGATGCGGCTCAGCTCGGCGTAACGCCGGTTGACCCGCTTCGACCTGGCCGGATCGGAGTGCAGCTCGGGATCGGCCAGCTGGTTCTGGAGATCCTCGTGCTCGGCCAGTAGTGACGACACTGACTCGAACACGCGATCAGCCCTTTTCGTGCGCGGAGTGGCCGCTGCTGTGGTTGCCGCCGTTGCCGCCGGGCATGGACTGCTGCACCTTCATGAGGAACTCGACGTTCGACGAGGTCTCCTTGAGGCGGCTGAGCACGATCTCGAGGGCCTGCTGCTGCTCCAGGCCCGCGAGGGCACGGCGCAGCTTCCAGGTGACCTTGACCTCGTCGGCGCCCATCAGCATCTCCTCGCGGCGGGTGCCGGAGGCGTTGACGTCGACGGCGGGGAAGATGCGCTTGTCGGCGAGCTGGCGGGAGAGGCGGAGCTCCATGTTGCCGGTGCCCTTGAACTCCTCGAAGATCACCTCGTCCATCTTGGAGCCGGTCTCGACGAGCGCCGTGGCCAGGATGGTAAGCGATCCGCCGTGCTCGATGTTGCGCGCGGCGCCGAAGAAGCGCTTCGGCGGGTACAGCGCGGACGAGTCGACGCCACCGGAGAGGATCCGGCCCGACGCCGGGGCGGCGAGGTTGTACGCACGGCCGAGGCGGGTGATCGAGTCGAGCAGCACGACGACGTCGTGGCCCAGCTCGACGAGGCGCTTGGCCCGCTCGATGGCGAGCTCGGCGACCGTCGTGTGGTCCTCGGCGGGACGGTCGAAGGTCGAGGCGATGACCTCGCCCTTCACCGTGCGCTGCATGTCGGTGACCTCTTCGGGGCGCTCGTCCACGAGCACGACCATGAGGTGGACCTCGGGGTTGTTCGTCGCGATCGAGTTGGCGATGGCCTGGAGCACGAGCGTCTTGCCG
This sequence comes from Planctomonas deserti, assembly GCF_003067705.1. GTDB lineage: Bacteria > Actinomycetota > Actinomycetes > Actinomycetales > Microbacteriaceae > Planctomonas > Planctomonas deserti. The sequence continues at coordinate 928,506 of NZ_QANL01000002.1, read as the reverse complement.
GCCTTGGGCGGCGAGACGATGAGGCCGCGCTGGCCCTTGCCGATCGGCGACACGAGGTCGATGATGCGGGTCGTCAGCTTGTTGGGCTCGGTCTCGAGGCGCAGGCGCTCCTGCGGGTACAGCGGGGTGAGCTTGCCGAACTCCACGCGCGTCGCCGCCTCGTCGAGGGGCAGGCCGTTCACGGAGTCGATCCGCACGATCGCGTTGTACTTCTGGCGGCCGCTGCTGTCGTTGTCGCGCGGCTGGCGGATGGCGCCGACCACGGCGTCGCCCTTGCGCAGGTTGTACTTCTTGACCTGGCCGAGCGAGACGTAGACGTCGTTGGTGCCGGGGAGGTAGCCGGTCGTGCGCACGAACGCGTAGTTGTCGAGCACGTCGAGGATGCCGGCGACGGGCAGGAGCACGTCGTCCTCGGCGATCTCGGGCTCGAACTCGTCGCCCGCGGGGCCGCGGCCGCGCTTGCGGTCGCGGTAGCGGCTGCGTCCGCCGCGCTCGCCCTGGTCACGGGCGTCGGCACGGTTCTGGTCGCGAGCCTGGTCGCGGTTCTGCTGCTGGCCGCCACGGTTCTGCCGTCCGCCGTCGAGGTCCTGCTCGGGCTGAGCCTGGGTGCCCTGGTTCGCCTGAGCGCCCTGCTGGCCGCCCTGGTTCTGGTTGCCCTGCTGGCCGCCCTGGTTCGGCTGGCCCTGGTTGCTCTGGCCCTGGTTGTTCTGGCCCTGGTTGCCCTGGCCCTGCTGGCTGTCGCCGCGGTCCTGCTTGTTGCGATTGCGGTTGCGGCCGCGGTTGCGGCCGCCCTCGCGCTGCTCGCCGTCGCGCTGCTCGGAACCGGCGTCGCCGCCTTCGGTCTCCTGCTGGGCGTCGGTGGTCTCGGCGGTGTCGCGGGTGCGCTCGTTGCGACGACGGCCGCGCCCACGGGCGCCCTGCTCGTCGTCCCCGGCGGTGGCCGGCGCGGCGTCGCTGCTGTCCTCGGCCCCGCGGGGGTCCTCGTCCACGGCGCCCGGGGTGATGACGGGGGCGCTCGCGCGGCGCGACGGACGGCGGCGCGACGCGGGCTCGAGCGAGCTCGCGAGGTCGTCGAGCGTCAGTGCCGGCGCGGCCGGGCGCTCGGCGGTGGTGTCGGCGATGTCGGCCTGGGTGGGCAGCACGAAGGCGTCGGCTGCCGCGGGCGCGTCCTGCTCGGGAGTCTGCTCGGTGCCGGCAGCCTCGGAGGCGTTCTGCTCGGGGCTGTTCTGCTCCGTGGCGGCGGGCGCCGCGGGAGCGTCGAGCTCGCCGACGGGCTGCTCGGGAGCGACCTGCTCGGCGCTCACGGCGTCGGCGGGCTCCTGCTCGGGGGCCGGGGTCTCTGCGGGCGCCTGCTCGGCGGGCGCCTCGGCTGCGGGCTCGCCCTCGACGGTGACGTCGAGGGGAACCTCGACGGGCGCGCCGGAGCGGGCGGCGGAGATCGCGTCCACGAGCTCGCCCTTGCGGAGCTTCGACGCTCCCGGGATACCGAGCTCGGCGGCGATGGCCTGCAGCTCGGAGACGCGCAGGCGGGCGAGCTCGGGGCTCGCTGTGGTCTCTTGGGTGTTGACGTCAGTCACGAAAAAGGGTTCCTTCCCCCGAACCGTGGACAGATTCCACGGTGGAGTACTGGTCGCGTTTCACTGCTAGCGGCGAGAGGACGTACCAGTCGGGCGCTGGTGCCGGTCGCGAAGGACCGAAACTACGAGAAGTTGCGACAGCAATGAATATCTGGAAAGTGCAATCCGTGGCACGTTGGAATCGCGACCCGCGATGGTCGCCGTGTGCGATTCCGATCCGGCCAGTCCGACAAGCGGGACGCCCTCGGACTCAGGAGCGGCACGAGAAGCGCGTTGGCTGCTACTCGGCCCCCTCCGGATGCACGATCACTGTAGCACCTTTGAAGTCCACGGCCAGCATGAGCGCCTGCCACTGAGTCTCGGCGTGTCGGGCCACGAGTTCGGCCGCGCGGAGGCGCTGACCCGGGTCGCTGCCGAGCACGAGAAGCGAGGGTCCGGCGCCCGAAACGACCGCGGCGAGCCCGTGCTCGCGCAGCATCGTGATGAGCGCGTTCGTCTCCGGCATGGCCGCGGCGCGGTAGTTCTGGTGCAGCCTGTCCTCGGTCGCCGCGAGCAGCAGCTCGGGACTCTGGATGAGCGCCGCGATGAGCAGCGCCGAGCGCGACACGTTGAACGTCGCGTCCTCGTGCGGCACGGACTCCGGCTGGAGGCTCCGCGCGAGCGCGGTGGACATCTTGGCCTCGGGCACGAACACGAGCGGCGACACGCCGCGGTGCACCATGAGCTTCTTGTGCTGCGGGCCCTCGGGAGTCACCCACGCGATCGTGAGCCCACCGAAGAGGGCGGGAGCGACGTTGTCCGGGTGTCCTTCGAGGTCGGTGGCGAGGCCGAGCAGCGCGTCCGCGTCCATCTCGACGAGGCCCTCGAGCAGGCCCTTCGCCGCGAGGATGCCCGCGACGATGGCCGCGCCGGAGGAGCCCATCCCCCGGCCGTGCGGGATCGCGTTGTGCGCGACGAGGTGCAGGCCGGGCAGGGGCTGGTCGTACGCCGCGAAGGCGTGGGCGATGGCGCGCACCACGAGGTTGCTCTCGTCGGTCGGCACCTCCCCCGCGCCGACGCCGTGCACGTCGACCGTCGCGCCCGGCTGCTCGCGCACCGTGACCGTCAGCTCGTCGTACAGGGCGAGAGCGAGGCCGAGGGTGTCGAAGCCGGGACCGAGGTTCGCGGTGGTCGCGGGGACCTTGACGCTGACCGAGCGGCCGGGTGCGATCATGCCGCGCCCAGCCCGAGCACGCCGGCGATCTGCGCGGTGTCGACCGGGACGACGGTCGGCTTCACGTCGCTGCCGTCCGCGGCGCGGAGGGCCCACTGCGGGTCCTTCAGGCCGTGTCCCGTGACGGTCAGCACGACGGTCGCGCCCGCCGGAATCTGCCCGGCCTCGCTGCGCTCGAGCAGGCCGGCCACGCTGATCGCGGACGCGGGCTCGACGAAGATGCCCACCTCCGCGGAGAGGATGCGGTGCGCCTCGAGGATCTGCGCGTCCGGGATGGCACCGAAGTAGCCGTCGGTCGCGTCCCGGGCCTCCAGCGCGAGCTTCCACGAAGCGGGGTTGCCGATGCGGATCGCGCTCGCGATGGTGTCGGGGTGGCGCACGATCTCGCCGCGGACGATGGGCGCGCTGCCCTCGGCCTGGAAGCCGAACATGCGGGGAAGGCGGCTGGCGTTGCCGACCTCGAGGTCCTGCGTGTAGCCGCGGGTGTAGGCGGTGTAGTTGCCGGCGTTGCCGACAGGGATGAAGTGGAAGTCCGGCGCGTCGCCGAGCACCTCGACGACCTCGAAGGCCGCGGTCTTCTGGCCCTCGATGCGGTCGGGGTTCACCGAGTTGACGAGGTGGACCGGGTAGTTGGCCGCGAGGTCCCTGGCGATGTCGAGGCAGTCGTCGAAGTTGCCCTGCACCTGCAGCAGCTCGGCGTTGTGAGCGATGGCCTGGCTGAGCTTGCCCATGGCGATCTTGCCCTCGGGCACGAGCACCGCCGCGGTAATGCCCGCGTGCGTCGCGTAGGCCGCGGCCGACGCGGACGTGTTGCCCGTGGACGCGCAGATGACCGCCTTGGCGCCGTGCTCGACCGCCTTCGAGATGGCCATCGTCATGCCGCGGTCCTTGAACGAGCCCGTGGGGTTCATGCCCTCGAACTTGACCCAGACCTTCGCACCGGTGCGCGCCGAAAGCGCGGGCGCGGGGATGAGCGGCGTGCCGCCCTCGCCGAGCGTCACGATCGGGGTCGCGTCCGTGATGTTCAGTCGGTCGGCGTACTCGCGCAGAACTCCGCGCCACTGCTGGGCCATCAGGCTCCTTCTATCTTCGTTGCGGACGATACCGCGGCGGTGCCGTCGGGAGCCATCAGGCTCCTTCTCTTCATTACGCACGACACCGCGGCGGTGCCGCCGTGAGCCTTCAGGCGTGAAGCCATCACGCTCCCTCGACCCTCAGCACGCTCGTCACCGCGTCGACGACGTCGCTTTCGGCGACGGCCGCGACGGTCGCCGCGAGGGCTGCATCCGTGGCCGCGTGCGTGCCGATCACCAGGGTAGCGGTGGACCGTGCCCCACCCCGCGCAGGCGCTCCGGCCTGAGCGACGCTCTGCACGAGGGTCTCCACCGAGACCTCGTGCTCGCTGAACAGGGACGCGATGCGCGCGAGCACGCCGGGTTCGTCGGCGACCTCGAGCGTGATCTGGTACCGGGTCGTGATGCTGCCGATGGGCAGCACGGGGAGGTCGGCGTGGGTGGACTCCGCGACTCCGGGGCCCCCGACGACGTGCCGTCGCGCAGCCGAGACGAGGTCGCCGAGCACGGCTGAGGCGGTCTCCAGTCCCCCGGCTCCCGCGCCGTAGAACATCAGGCTGCCGGCCGCCTCGGCCTCGACGAACACGGCATTGTTCGCGCCGTGCACCGCGGCGAGCGGGTGGTCGCGGCTGACGAGCGCCGGGTACACGCGGGCGGACACGCCCTCCTGACCGGTCACGGGGTCGGCGAGGCGCTCGCAGATGGCGAGGAGCTTCAGCACGTAGCCGGCCCGGCGCGCGGATTCGATCTCGGCGCCGGTGATCGCCGTGATGCCCTGACGGTGCACGGCCTCGAGCGGCACGGTCGTGTGGAACGCGAGACTCGCGAGGATGGCGGCCTTCTGCGCGGCGTCGTAGCCCTCGATGTCCGCCGTCGGGTCCGCCTCCGCGTAGCCGAGCTCGGTGGCGGTGGCCAGGGCGTCCTGGAAGCTGCCGCCGTCCCGGTCCATGCGGTCGAGGATGAAGTTGGTCGTGCCGTTGACGATGCCGAGGATGCGGCGCACGCGGTCGCCGGCGAGGCTGTCCCGCAGCGGGCGGATGATGGGGATCGCGCCGGCCACGGCGGCCTCGTAGTAGAGCTGCGCGCCCACCTGCTCCGCGGCATCGAACAGCTCGGGTCCGTGGGTCGCGAGCAGCGCCTTGTTGGCGGTGATGACGTCGGCCCCGGAGTTGAGGGCCTGCAGCACGTGCGTGCGGGCGGGCTCGATGCCGCCGATCAGCTCCACGACGATGTCGGCGCCGAGGATGAGGGACTGCGCGTCCGTGGTGAGGAGGTGCCGGGGCAGGTCGGCCGTGCGCGGGCCGTCGACGTCGCGCACGGCGATTCCGGTGAGCTCGAGGCTCGCGCCGACGCGGGCGGCGAGCTCGTCGCCGTGCTCGAGCAGGAGCTTCGCCACCTGGGCGCCGACGGAGCCTGCGCCGAGCAGGGCCACCCGGAGATTGCGGTATTCGATCATTCGCCGTCCTGTTCGCGGGTTCCGCCCGTCGCGCCGCGGTCGACGCCGAGGTCCCGCGCGAGCAGGTCGTCCTCGGTCTCGCCGCGCACGATCGCGCGCGCCTCGCCGTCGCGCACGGCCACGACGGCCGGGCGGACGAGGTAGTTGTAGTTGCTGGAGAGCGACCAGCAGTAGGCGCCGGTCGCAGGCAGCGCGGCCAGGTCGCCCGTGCGCACGTCGCCCGGCAGGTAGTCCGCGTGCACGACGATGTCGCCGCTCTCGCAGTGCTTGCCCGCGATGCGCACGAGGGCCGGCTCCGCTGCCGAGGTGCGGCCGGCGATCCGCACGGTGTAGTCGGCGCCGTACAGCGCCGGCCGCGCGTTGTCGCTCATGCCGCCGTCGACGCTCACGTACTTCCGCACGACGGTGAACTCCGAGGCCTCGTCGCCGTCCGTCGCCGGGTTCACGGACAGGGTCCCGTCCACGACGCCGTTCGCGGTCGCGCGCCTCGACGCGCCCTCCTCGGGCACGGGCACGGTCGGCAGGGTCACCTCGACGTCCTTGATCGTGCCGACGGTGTAGAGCGTGAGGGTGGAGGGGCCGACGATGGACCGGCCGGGCTCGACGGCGACGACGGGCACGGGGATGCCGAGCCGGTCGCACTCCGCCCGGACGATGTCCGCCATGCGGCGCGCGATCTCCTCGACCGGGGTCGGGTCGTCGACCGACGTGTAGGCGATGCCGAACCCGCCGCCGAGGTTGAGCTCCGGCACCGGCCCGCCCTCGAGCAGTCGCGCGTGCACCGCGAGCAGCCGGGCGGCCGCCTCGACGAAGCCGTCGGTGTCGAAGATCTGCGAGCCGATGTGGGAGTGCAGCCCGAGGAAGTCGAGACTCTCGTGCGAGCGGATCCGGGCGACGGCGTCCTCCACGTCGGAGAGCGGGACGCCGAACTTCTGGTCCTCCCGGGCGGTGGCGAGGTACTCGTGGGTGCTCGCGTGCACGCCGCTGTTGACCCGCAGCCGCACCGCCTGGCGACGGCCGAACCGCGACGCGGCATCGGCGACGGTGCCGATCTCCTGGAGGCTGTCGATCACGATGGTGCCGAGTCCCACGCGCACGGCGCGGTCGATCTCCCAGGGAGCCTTGTTGTTGCCGTGCATGCCGAGCCGGCCGGGGTCGACCCCCGCGGCGAGTGCGACGGCGAGCTCCCCGCCGCTGGCGACGTCGATGCCGAGGCCCGCCGCGGTCACCCAGCGCGCGACCTCGGTGCAGAGGAACGCCTTGCCCGCGTAGTAGACCTTGGCCCCGGAGCCGATGCGCGCGAACTCGCGCTCGAACGCCAGGACGGCTCCGCGGGCGCGCTCACGCAGGTCCGCCTCGTCGAGCACGAACAGGGGCGTGCCGAACTCCTCGGCCAGGCGGGAGACGGGTACGCCGGCCACCTCGAGCTCGCCGGAGTCCGCCCGGCGGGCGTTGCGCGACCAGAGACCGTCGGCGAGCGCGTTGGCGTCCTCGGGCACGCGGAGCCACGCGGGGGCGAGCGGGTTGTCGGGCACGGATCACCTCACGGGTGTTGACGGGACTGGCGAGGCGAACGGGACGGCGGGTTTCGCCGAAGGCCGAGGCACTGTGCGCTTTCGATCTGCGCCGTGCCCTGTTCTCAGCACGACGCGGTGCGATTCTACTGAATGCCGAGGAGCCGCCGGAGCAACGTTACGGCCGCGCGGGGCCGAGCCGGGCTGAACGGGGGCAGGAGGTAGGGGCAGGAGCAGGGGCGGGGCAGGGGCAGAGCGAGCGGGCGGGCGGGCGCTAGCCGCAGGAGCCGACCGTGCCGAGGGCGTCGCCGCTCAGCTGCAGCGACTCGGCCTCCACGGTCGCCGTGGCGCGGCCGGGCTCGAGGTCGAGGTCGGTCAGCCGCGCGCCCTCCGGCAGGTACTGCGCGGCGCACACGGGGAAGGCGAGCGAGGCGAGCCGCTCCTCGCCGAGCAGGTTCCCGACGTCGAAGCTCCCGGACCCCGCCGAGAGCGCGGCGTCGGTGGGGGTGAAGACCACCGTGTCGCCGTCGATCCGCGGCTCGGCGGTCACGTCGTAGGTGAGCTCGATGCCGAGCAGCTGCACCGGGGCCGAGTACTCGACCGCGCCGCGCGTCAGCGCGACGTCGGCGGGGGCGTCCATGGACGCGTCGAGCAGCGCGGTCACGGCCGCCTCGTCGATGCCGAAACGGCCGACGGCGCGCTCGACGGGCTTCGTCCGGTCCGCCGGCACACCCGTCGCCCGGATGTGGGCGTCGAGGGGCGTCCCGTTCACCGTCAGGCCGCGCCCGACGAGGTCGACGCGTTCGAACGATCCGGAGAGGTACTGCAGGATCACGGACGCGCCGCCGATCGTCACGTCGACGTTCCCCTCCACGCCGGCGGGCAGCTCCGACTCGATGTCCTCCGCGACGCGGTCCTCCGCGTACGAACGCAGTGCCCCGTCCGCCACGACAGCGCCGATGCCGAGCAGCACGAGCAGCACCAGGAGCACGACGGCGACGCGGCCCAGCGCCCGCCCGCGCCGACGGGGGCGCGCGGCGGGCTGGGCCGCTGAGCTCACGGTGGTCTCGTCCCCGCGCTACATGCGCTCGGGTGCGGAGACCCCGAGCAGCCCGAGTGCGTTGCGGATGACGGTGCCGACCGCGTCGTTCAGCCAGAGCCGGGTGCGGTGCAGGTCGGTGACCGGCTCCTCCCCCAGCGGCGTCACGCGGCAGTTGTCGTACCAGCGGTGGTACGCGCCGGCGAGCTGCTCGATGTACCGGGCGACGCGGTGCGGCTCGCGCAGTTCCGCGGCCTGGGTCACGATCCGCGGGAACTCCTGCAGAACGCCAAGCAGGATCGACTCCGTCTCGTGGGTGAGCAGCTCGGGCGCGAAGGCGCTGCGGTCGACGCCGACGCCGCTCGCGTTGCGGGCGACCGAGCGGGTGCGCGCGTGGGCGTACTGCACGTAGAAAACGGGGTTGTCGTTCGTGCGGCGCTGCAGCACCTCGAGGTCGATGTCGAGCTTCGAGTCCGTGGACGAGCGGACGAGCGCGTAGCGGGCCGCATCGACGCCGACGGCGTCCACCAGGTCCTCGAGCGTCACGATCGTGCCGGCGCGCTTGCTCATCCGCAGCGGCTGGCCGTCCTTCAGCAGGTTGACCATCTGGCCGATGAGGATCTGCAGGTTCACGCCGGGAACGTCGCCGAAGGCCTCGACCATGGCCATCATGCGGCCGACGTAGCCGTGGTGGTCGGCGCCCAGCATGATGATGTTCTGCTCGAAGCCGCGCTCGCGCTTGTTCAGGTAGTAGCCGAGGTCGCCGGAGATGTAGGCGGGCTCCCCGTTGCTGCGGATGATGACGCGGTCGCGGTCGTCGCCGAAGGTCGTGGTGCGCAGCCAGATGGCGCCGTCCTCCTCGAAGACGTGACCGAGCTCGCGCAGCCGCTCGATGGCGCGCTCGACGGCGCCGGACTCGTGCAGCGAGTCCTCGTGGAAGAACACGTCGAAGTCGACGCCGAAGTCGTGCAGCTTCTGCTTGATCTCGCCGAACATCAGCTCGACGCCGATGGAGCGGAAGACCTCCTGCGCCTCCTCGCGGGGCAGCGCGTCGATGTCGCCGTCGTACAGCTCGACGACCCGCGACGCGATGTCGCCGATGTAGGCGCCGCCGTAGCCGTCCTCCGGGGCCGGCTCGCCCAGGTGGCTGGCCATCAGGCTGCGCGCGAAGCGGTCGATCTGCGAGCCGTGGTCGTTGAAGTAGTACTCCCGGGTCACCTCGCCGCCCTCGGCGATGAGGATGCGGGCGAGGCTGTCGCCCACGGCCGCCCAGCGGACGCCGCCGATGTGGATCGGGCCGGTGGGGTTCGCGGAGACGAACTCGAGGTTGATCCGCACGCCCGCGAGCGACGTGCCGCGGCCGTACTCCTCGCCGGATTCGACGATCGTCTTGGCCAGGAGGCCAGCGGTCGCGGCCTCGAGCCGGATGTTGATGAAGCCGGGGCCGGCCACGTCGACGGAGGCGACGCCGGGCAGCCCCTCGATGTCGCGGGCGATCTCCGCCGCGAACTCGCGGGGATTCGTGCCGAGACGCTTCGCGAGCTTCATGGCGATGTTGGTGGCCCAGTCGCCGTGGTCGCGATTCTTGGGGCGCTCGAGCACGACATCGTCGGCCGTGATCGTGACCCCGGAGTCCGGCGCTCGCCGGTCCGCGGCCGTCGCCACGAGATCGTAGATGGAGCGGGAGAGATTCACGGAAGTCACGGCAGACAAGCCTACCCGTCGCGCGACTGGCCTCCCTCGGAGCGCGGGAACACCGCCCGCCTCGGTGAGAATGGACCCGGGGGTTCGGTCGCCGACGCGAGATCGGCAGCGGCTCCTGTGTCCGCCGAATGACGCAAGGAGCGTTCCCCGCATGCCGATGTCGCACCCCTCCTCCCCCGCCCTGCCCCGAACCCGCGGCCTCACCGCGGCCGCAGTCGTGCTCGCCGCGGGACTGCTCCTCACCGGCTGCACGCAGACCGACGGGGCCCCCGGTGCCTCGGGCAGTCCCACCCCGTCGGACGAGGCCCCCGCGCCCTCGGCGACGCCGAGCGAGACGCCCTCTGCGGCGCCCTCCGCCACTCCCGACGCGAGCGCGAGCGCCACCCCGGACGCCGTCGTGACCCCCTCCGCCGCGCCGACCGCTCCGCCCACCGCCGCGCCGGGCGTCCCCGTGGCGATCGCCTGCGACGCCCTCGTGCCCGCGCAGGCGCTCTACGACTTCAACCCGAACTTCTCGGTCGACCCGGGGTACCAGCCGGCCGCGGGCACCCTGCCCGCCGCGATCGCCGCAAGCGGCGGCGTCGCGTGCGGCTACCGCAACCAGACGAGCGGCGAGGTCATCGAGGTGGCCGTTGCGCACCCGGCACCCGCCGTGCTGCAGGGCGAGAAGGACGCCGTGGCCGCGGCGTCGCAGGCCGTGCCGTTCTACGGTGGCGACGCCGGGTACTACGGCACCGAGGCCGGGCAGGGCATCGCGCAGGCGTTCACCGGCGAGTACCGCGTCGTGGCGCGCTCGGCGGCCTTCCTCGACCCGACCGACCCCGCTGACCTCATGACCGCGACCATCGCGACGGTCTCCTCGGCCCGCCCGTAGGCCACGAGCCACGGTCCCTGAGCCCGTCGAAGGGACGCCCACACGGTCCCTGAGCCTGTCGAAGGGACGCAAGGGGACGGCGGACGTTTCCGAATTCAGGCTCAGCTGCGACACGCCGCATCTGAGGACCGCGAAACGCGGCGTGTCGCAACACAACCTGAATCGCGAACATCCCGCCGTGCGTGGACGCGGGCGTACTACGCGGCGCGCTCCCCAGCCTCCACGGCGGGCACGGCGGCAGCGGCGAGGGCCTCCAGCAGCGCGGGCAGCTGGTCCGCGGCGGCCTGCGCGTCCTCGGGGTGCCACTGCACGCCCGTGATCGGCGCGGACACGTGCTCCACGGCCTCGATGCCGCCGTCTGGCGCGGTCGCGGCCACGACGAGCCCGTCGCCCACGCGGTCGATCGCCTGGTGGTGAGCGCTGCGCACGATCACGGTGTCGGCGCCGAGCACGTCCGCGATCCGACTGCCCGGGGCGAGTCTCACCTCGTGGTCCGCCATCACCTCGGTGATGGGCACGCCGGTGTTGCGGTGCAGGTCGCCGTCCTCGATGTGCTGGTGAAGCGTGCCGCCGAGCGCCACATTGATGATCTGCTCGCCGCGGCAGATGCCGAGCAGCGGCGTGCCGTCCGCGACGGCGCGACGCACGAGCGCGATCTGGCCCTCGTCGGCCGAGCGGTAGTGGAGGGAGCGACCGGGGTAGTCGACGTCGCCGCCGTAGAACGCGGGGCTCACGTCCTCGCCACCCATGATGACGACCGCGTCGACGTCTTCCGTCGCGGCGAGCAGCGCTCGCGGTCCCAGCTCCTCGGCCGCGAGGCGCAGCACGTGCCAGCCCGCGGCCTCGGCCATCGCCCACACGCGCCCGTTGAGTACCTGGACGAAGGCGTTGTACGCCTCGTTCTCCGGCCGGGATCGGGTCACCTGCACGACGGCGAGGCGGGGACGGCTGCTGGTCATTTCCCCATTCTGCAAGGCGCTTCCCGCGAATGCTCCGAGGCGCGTCACGAAACGCAACAGAAGTCGAGGCTCGCGGCCGGTCGTCGGGTGCGCGAACGCGCCGCCGAGCCACCCTCGATCGGGCGCCCGATCAGGACCCGGGAACCGCCATCAGGGCCGTCTTCACGGTGCGGGCGCTGTCGATGATCGACCGCACCTCGTCGAGCACCGTCTCCGCCTGCGCGGCCGTGCAGGTGCCGGAGACCTCGATGAGATCGACGGCGTTCGGCCGCGTGATCACGGCCATGGAGGTGACGATCGCCAGGGTGCCCGCCTGCGGGTGCACGTACTCTCCCTCGGCGGCAAAGCCGTCGGTGCCGAGCACCGGGCGGTCCTCGGCACGCTCCTGGCGGTACTCGGGCAGGCCCGAGAGCTTCGCCCGCAGCTGCTGCACCGCGGCACTGAGGGTGAAGGATGCGTCGACGCGCTTCACGGTGACGACCACATTCGGCCGGAACTCCCCGGGCAGCTCCTCCCGGATCACCGCGAGGTGCACCCCGGCGCCCGCGAGCGGCGCCCAGCGGTCCGGGTAGTCCAGCCGGATCCCCACCGCGGGCGGGAACGCCTCGCTCGGGTTGGTCACGCTGCCTGCCATGGCACTCCTTCTTCTCTTGCTCTCGTTCTGTTGGTCCTGCCCGTGCGACTGCGCGCGCTGCCGCTCGGTGTGCAGGCTGGCCGGCCTACGGCCAGAGCATGTCCCGGTGCCAGCCGCCGTTCTCGGTCGCGCTGTACAGGAGGCGGCGCTGCTCGCGGCGCGGGGCCGACTGCCAGAACTCGACGCTGTGCGGCTGAACGAGGTAGCTCCGCCACGTGTCGGGCACGAAGTTCGGGTTCACCGCGACGAACTCGCGGGCGCTCGCCATCTCGCGTTCGAGCTCGTCGCCGGACGGCATCGGCTCGCTCTGCCGGCCCGCGAGCACGGTGGCGCGGGCGGCGGGGTGGCGCGCAAGGAAGTCCCGCTCGCTCACATCCCGGTCGCCGTGGAAGACGGAGCCGGAGATGCGCACCTGCCTGCCCTGCTCGCGCCAGTAGAGCAGGAGGGCGGCACGCGGGTTCGCCTCGAGGTCGCGGCCCTTCGGGCTGTCGGAGAGGCTGGCGAACCAGACGGCGCCGGGCTCGTCGGCGGTCGAGGTGGTCACGTCCTTGAGCAGCAGGGTGCGCGCGGAGGGATGCCCGGAGGCGTCCGCCGTGGCGAGCACCATGGCGTGCGGCTGGCTGACGCCGGCCTCGATGGCGCGGCGCAGCCACTCGACCAGGAGCTCGAGCGGGTCGGCCGGCGCGGCCTCCGGATCGAACTCGGGAACGTCGTCACCGAACACGGGAAGGGAGCGCAGCAGGTCGCGCAGGGACTCGTCGGCCATCCCCCCAGCCTAGGGCGGTCGGGCTGCGTGCCCGCTGCGGTGCGGCGCACCGATCGGTGATGGCGAGGAGGCGTGGCCGCCGGTGCTAACCTGGTGAGGCATTTCCCCCTGGCCCCCATAGCTCAGGGGATAGAGCACTGCCCTCCGGAGGCAGGGGCGCAAGTTCGAATCTTGCTGGGGGCACCTCTATTACGACTCTGCGGGCGCCGCTCCGCCGCCTCTTTCGGTGCGCGCCGCGACGTTGGTCTGGACTATGACCGTGCCCGCCACGGTCCCTGAGCTTGTCGAAGGGACGCCGGTCGTTCCGTCAACTGCGCCCCCACGGTCCCTGAGCCTGTCGAAGGGACACAGCCCGTTCTCTCAGCTGCGCCCGGCGCGGTCCCTGAGCTTGTCGAAGGGACGCTGGCCATCCCATTCCCCAGGCCGTCGGACTTCTCCGCAGGAGCGAAAGTTCTTCATCGAAGAAACTTTCGACGTGGTAGAATGTGTGCTATGAGAACCCCGGCAGCGACGCTCCTCCGCACAGTGGATGCGGTCGCGCGCCTGGGCGATTCTCCCGCCGCGTTCACGCTCCTCCCGAAGCAGGATCTCCTCGACGCGCTGCACGCTATCGCGGACCTCAGACAGTCCTGCGACACCTTCTCGGCCTGGATCGCGGGCGAGTTGAACCGCCGCTCGATGCCTGACCTTGGTTCAGCAGGGTTGGCGCAGCAGGAGGGCTACCGCACACCACAGGCCATGGTCGAGGCCATCACCGGCGCCACCAAGGGCGGTGCTGTCTCAATCGTCGAGGTGGGCAAGATGCTCGCCGAGACCGATGCGGTGGAGACTCTTCAGCGCGAGCACCCGGAACTCCCAGCCCCGCCGACTCCGTGGCAGGCGCCGATCGCTCACGCCGTCACGGACGGGCGGATCTCGATCGCTCAAGCCGACGCCATCCGAGCGGGGCTGGGACTGCCGACGGAGTCGGTGCCGGCTGACGCGCTGAGAGAGGCGGCCAAGGAGCTACTTGACGACGCGTCGGCTCTGACGGCAGGCCAACTCCACCGCCGAGCACGCCAACTGCGCGACGACCTGGACGACACCGAGGTCGCGGACCGCGAAAAGGCGCAGCTAGAGCAGCAGCACCTGAAGGCGTGGAAGCGACCGGACGGGATGGTGGAGGGCAAGTTCCTCTACGCCCCCGAACCCGGCGCCTTCCTCCTGTCCGTCCTCGACGAGCTGACCAACCCGAGACGAGGCGGCCCGCGCTTTGTCAAGGAAGAGGACCGCGAGCGGATCGATGCGATCGTCAACGATCCGCGGTCGACCGAACGCCTTGCGGCCGACGGGTTCCTCGAGCTGCTGCGCATAGGAGCGGACGCCGACCCGGGACAGGTGTACGGGTCGAGGCGACCCGCGGTCCGGGTGATCGTCACCAAGGAGAGCCTCGATTCCGGCGAGGGACACGGCTCGATCCAGGACACTGGCGAGGCCGTGAGCATCGGCACCATCCGCCGGGCGATCTGTTCGGCCGGAACGGTCGCAGTGGTGCTCGATGACGACGGCCAGTGCGTGAACGTCGGACGGGAGCAGCGCCTCTTCACCTCCCGCCAGCGCACCGGTCTCGCCGTCCGAGATGGCGGGTGCATGTGGCCCGGCTGCGACCGACCGCCGTCCTGGTGCGAAGCCCACCACATCAACCAGTGGAAACGGGACCACGGCAAGACAGACATCGCCGACGGCGTGCTCCTGTGCAAGCACCACCACCTGCTACTCCACAATCACGGCTGGGACATCACCAGAACCGGTGGGCGGTACATGTTGATCCCACCGAGGTCGATCAGCGCGAACCGGGAGGCCCGCCACCTGGCGACGAAGAGCAGAGCGGTCCAGGACTGGAACGCCCGCCGACACCGCCTCCGTGACAGCCTTCGGGACCACTCCCCCGATCCCTCTTCGCCCGGCGGCTGATCATGCTCCCCTTGCTACCCGACGCCTGTTCCTCACGGTCCCTGAGCCCGTCGAAGGGACACGACCCACCTCACGTCGCTTCGACAGGCTCAGCGACCGTACGGACCAGCGATCGTGTCGGTGACGGGCCCTGCATGGACGACCCGGCCATCCGCAATCCGTCGCTGCTCGCGAAGCTCTGCGGGACAACCAGCGCAGACACGCGGAAGCACCCGGTCCCTGAGCCCGTCGAAGGGACGCGACGCACCTCACGGCGCTTCGACAAGCTCAGCGACCGTATGCGGAACGCACCTCGGACTCGGCGGCCGCACCATCCGCATGCCCTCGCTGCTCGCGAAGCCCTCGGGAACAACCAAGGCCGACTGGCGGCACCCGCGGTTCCTGAGCCCGCCGGAGGGAGGGCCCGGGTTGTTATCGGTTCTGTGCGCGACTAGGGATGAAGCATGAGACGTATCCGCTATGCCGGCGAATCTGTGGTGACCGGCGACGCCATCGCGTCCCTTGTGGTCGATTACTCGGAAGCGCTGGCGAAAGTGAACACCGCCGGAACGGTGGAGATCCCGGTGCTCCTGGGCGACAGGAGCGTGGGCATGGCGACGCTCCTCCTCGGCCCGGCCAGCCAACTCATCATGGTGCCCGAGCTGACCGAGTCCGCGGACATCGTGGACGAGGAGCTCGTCACAACCCTCAGGCAGCGCATCGAAGAGCTCGGCCCCAGCACAGCTGTCCTGACCGAACACGACGACCAGCCGGTCCAGAGCCTCGACGACCTCGACTTCCCCTCCGCCGGCAGCAACCCGCTGTGACCGCCACCCGGGCCACCGCGACGCCGTGTGGCGCCGCGCGTCCGCCGCGGTGAGTGCGAGCGGGATCCGCGCGGGCGGCGCGACCGTGTCCCCGGGCAGGCGTCTCGCGCGCAAGGCGCAGCGCAGCAGCGTCTTCGCCGTCCTCGCGCGGCTGGGCTTCGCGGTCAGCGGCGTGCTGCACGTCATCGTCGGCGTGATCGCGATCAGCGTCGCCCTCGCTGCCGAGGAATCCGGCGCGGCGTCCGCGAGCGGCGGCGGATCGAACGCGGCCACCTCACGCCCCGGGCCGGGCTCCTCGGGCGCCGCCGGGCGCGCGGACGAGACGGGCGCGCTCGCCTCGCTCACGGCCACACCCCTCGGCTACGCGCTGCTCTGGGCGGTCGTCATCGGGCTGGCCGCGCTCGGCACCTGGCAGGTGACGCAGGCGATCCTCGTGCGCGAGGACGACAGGCGGCGCGCCATCGTCCGCCGCGTGATGGAGGGCTCGAAAGCCCTCGTCTTCCTCGTCGTCGCCGGGTCCGCCCTCATCTTCGCCCTCGGCGGCCACTCCTCCGCCGCGCGCACCATCCACGCCCTGAGCGTCGGGGCCATCCGCACGCCGGGCGGCGCGGTCGCCCTGGTGGCCGCGGGCCTTCTCGTCCTGGCGGTCGGCATCACGTTCGCCTACCGAGGGGTCACGGCCGACTTCCGCCGGGACATCCATGTGCCGGAGGGCCTGCCCGGAAAGCTCACCGTCGCGGTCGGCGTGCTCGGGCACGTCGCCAAAGGGATCGCGCTCGGGATCGTCGGAGTGCTCCTCGGCATCGCGGCGGTCACCGCCGACGCATCGCAGGCGACCGGCATGGACGGCGCGCTGCGGGCGCTCGTCGCACTCCCCTTCGGCGGCGTGCTGCTGCACGTCGTCGGGGTCGGCCTGATCGCCTACGGCGCGTACGCGCTCGTGCGGGCGCCGACCGCCCGGCTCTGATCCCTCAGCGGAAGCCGGGGCGGGGGACGGCGCCGGTCAAACCTCCCCGGTCAGACCCCGGCTCACACCGCGCCGGTTAGCACGCCGTCGGGCAGCACGGCGTGCACGCCCCACGTGCGGTTCGCGACCTGCGTCACCCGCAGATCGACCACCGTGCTCGCCAGCGCGAGCGCCGTCGGCTTCGGCACGTCGAGCAGCACGCACATCCACTCCACCATCGCGTCGAGGGCGTCGCCCATCGCCTCGTCCAGGTCCGCGGAGAACCCGAAGGTGATGCGCCCGGTCGGCGTCTCGGCGTGGATCGTGCGAAGCGGCCGGTCCCGCGCGATGTCGACGACGGCCTCCGTGCGCATGGGGCACTCGATCGCCGTGCCGCCGACCTCGCCGTCGCCCTGCGCCGCGTGCCCATCGCCGAGGTACAGCAGCGCGCCCGGCACGGACACCGGCAGGAAGAGGGTCGACCCCGCCACGAGCTCGCGGCAGTCGATGTTGCCGCCGCTCTCCGGGCGCGGCGGGATGGTCGAGTGCTCCCCCGGCGCCGACGGCGCGACGCCCATCACGCCGAGGAAGGGCGCGATCGAGCGGGAGAAGCCGCGGCTCTCCGTCGCGACGCCGCGCTCGGCGTCCAGCTCCCAGAGCAGCCACGAGGGCGCGCCCGCACCCAGCCCCAGCCGCCGGGTGATGGGCGTCTCCGCAGCCCCCGCGACGGTCCAGCCCCACTCGCCGACCCGCAGGTCCACGAGACGCAGCGCGAGCATGTCGCCGCGGCGAGCGCCCCGCACCGCGATCGGTCCGGTGAGGGCGTGCCCGCGCGGATCGGCGAACAGCTTCGGCCGCACCTCGCCCGGCGTGGTCTGCCGCGCGAGATGCCCGGACGCGTCGAGCGAGTCGACGACGATCGTGTCCCCCGGATCAACCGTGAGCACGGGCGGATGCCGGGGATCGAACACGTCGGCCGTCGTCTCCCGCGTCGCCTCGAGATGATGCACCGTCACGGTGCGTTCGCCGGTCGACCGGGCAGTGACGACCGCTCCGCGGTCCGGGCAAGGCTCATGGGGCTCAGTGTAGGGACGCGCGGAAGCGACTGAGTTAGCCTGCTGCCGCGGGCACCCCAACGTTCCGGTCGGGGTGTGCGTTTGTACAGGTGAAGGGAAAAAGCGTCGCCGTGACGCCCGACCCGAGAACGCCTTTAGATGGGAGCGCTGCCGCGTGAGCACATCGACAGTCCGGTGGGAGAGGATCGTGCGCGAGCTCGTGGAGCGGCGCGGCGACGAGCTCACCCGGTACGCCTATCTCGTCTGCGGTGACCCGGATGACGCCCGCGACCTCGTGCAGGACGCGCTCGTGAAGACGTTCGGGCGCCTGCGGAACGGCTTCTCCGTTTCGAGTGCCGAGGCGTACGTCCGGCGCGCCATCCTCAACGGCTACCTCGACCGCGGGCGCCGCGCAACGCGATGGCGGTCGGTCGCCCACCTCGCCGCCCAGCCCGAGGCCACCCACCCGGCCACGCCGGACGTCGAACGGAGGCTCGACCTGCACGGCGAGCTCGCGGCACTGTCGCCGCGGGAGCGCGCCTGCGTCGTCCTGCGCTTCTACGACGACCTCAAGGTCGACGACATCGCCGCCACCCTGGGCATCAGCCCCGGCGCGGTCAAGCGCTACCTGAGCGACGCGCTCGGCAAGCTGCATGCCTCACTCGCCGACCCGGAGCCCGAACCCGAGCCGGCGCCCGCATCGTCCCCCGCAAAGTCCCCCGCACGACCCGCCCGAGAATCAGGAGCCCACCATGTCTGACCCCCGCGAGGGCGCGGCAACGCGCTCCCTCCTCAGCGACACGGCCGCGAACGCGCCCACGGGCGTGCTCGACGTCGACGCCGTCCTCCGGCGGGCTCGCCGGCGCCGTCTCCCGCGGCGACTGGCCACCGGCGGCGCGGGCGCGCTGGCCATCGCGGGCATCGGGTTCGCCGGGGCGAACGCCCTGGGCGGCGTCGGCGAGGTCACCACGCTGTCCAGCGGCCCGAGCGGGGACTCCACCGCCGACTCCCCCGCCGGCCCGGTCGAGGGTCAGGCCGGCGGCGGTGGCGGCGCCGAGTCGGGCCCCCTCCCGGCGCCCGGGGCGGTGTCCGACTCGGGCGCCGCCGGGGGCGGGATCTCCCTGGCCCCCGCCGAGAAGGTGAACTTCTGCGGCGGCCCCCTGGCGGAGGTCGCGCCCGCGCAGACCGGGCTGGTCGCGACGCCGCGCTTCCCCGCGACGGCGCCCGTCGGCACGGAGTACATCACGGGCACGGTGACGGTCACCAACACCGGCACGGAGCGGGTGACCGGCTACACGGGCGCGAGCCCGGCGATGACGGTGTCCGAGGCCGGCATCACGGTGTGGCACACCAACGGGCCGCAGATCATGATGGCCCAGCTCATCGACCTCGAACCGGGCGCGTCCGTCGACCTGCCCGCGAGCATCCTGCCGGTGCGCTGCGGGATCGAGGACGACTCGGCGGAGTCGTTCCGCGAGGACCTCCCGCCGCTGGAGCCGGGCGTGTACCAGCTCTCCGCGATCTTCTACCTGACCCCGGAGGGTCCGTCGGCCGCGTCGCTGCCGTCGCCCGACGTGGTGAGCGGACCGCTCGCGGATATCGAACTGCAGTAGCGACGGCCGGCCGGGGTGCGGCCATACTGGGCAGGTGCCCCGACTCGTCGACCTGAGCCACAGCATCCGCGCCGGAATGGTGACCTACCCCGGCCTGCCCGTGCCCACCATCACCCCGCACCTGACGCGCGAGGAGTCGCGCAGCGTGTACGACCCGGGCACCGAGTTCGCGATCGACGTGCTCACCATGATCGGCAACACCGGCACCTACCTCGACAGCCCGTACCACCGGTACGAGGAGGGCGGAGACCTCGCGTCGCTCGAGCTCGAGACCCTCGTGCGCCTGCCCGCCGAGGTCTTCTCCCTCGAGGGCTCGGCCGAGCGCGGGATCCGGCCGGGCGACCTGGCCGGGCGCGAGCTCGGTGGCGCCGCCGTGCTGCTGCACACGGGATGGGACAGGCACTTCGGCCGCCCGGAGTACGGCGTCGACGCGCCGTACCTCACCGAGGAGGGCGCACGCCACCTCGTCGAGGCGGGCGTGCTGCTCGTCGGCATCGACTCGCTCAACATCGACGACACCCAGAGCGGCGGCTCTCGCCCCGCGCACTCCCTCCTGCTCGACGCCGGCATCCACGTCGTCGAGCACCTCACCGCGCTCGACCGGCTGCCGGAGAGCGGCGCGCTCTTCACCGCAGTGCCGCCGAAGGTCGAGGCGTTCGGCACCTTCCCCGTCCGGGCGTTCGCGGAGGTGCCCTGAGCGGACACTCGGACAGCGCGACAGCCGTCCCGATAGCCTTGCCTCGAACGTCCGACACGCCGTGAGGAGATTCGTAGTGCGATCGAGGCTGATGGTGGCCCTTCTTCTGGTGCTGGGGTTCGTCGGCCTGTCCTCCGCGTCCCCCGCGTACGCCGAGCCGCCCGTCGACTTCGGCGGCTCCAACCTCCTCGACACCGCGGACGTGCTCGACAGCGCGGCGGAGTCCTCAGTGCAGGACGCGATCGACGAGCTCGAGTCGACCACCGGCCGCACGCTCTACGTCGCCTTCGTCGACTCCTTCGAGAGCCCGTCCGACCGTGCCGCCTGGACGAGCGCGACCGGTCAGCTCAACCAGTTCGGCGACGACAACTACCTCCTCGCCGTCGCCGTCGAGGAGCGGGTGTACAACCTCGGCATCTCGCCGTCCTCCGACCTCGCGGGGCAGGGCGACGACATCAGCCGCGAGTACATCGTGCCGAGCCTCGCCCAGGACGACTGGGCGGGCGCGGCGATCGGGGCGGCCAACGGCATCCAGGCCGCCGTCGACGGCAACCTCGGCGCCGGCGGCGGCGAGCAGCCGGCCTCCGGCACGGGCGGCGGGCTCGGCGGGTTCTTCGCCATCCTCGGCCTCTTCGTGCTCGTGGTGCTCGTGGCCGTCGGCATCGGCATCGCCTCGGCCGTGCGCAAGCGCCGCGCGGGGGCGAAGCAGGTCGAGGCGGCCCAGCGCGAGCAGAAGGAGCTCGACCAGCGCGCGGGCAGCATGCTCGTCCAGCTCGACGACGCCCTGAAGACCAGCCAGCAGGAGCTCGGCTTCGCCGAGGCGGAGTTCGGCGCGGAGGCGACGAAGCCGTTCGCCGAGGCCCTCGCCAGCGCCTCCGGGAAGGCCCGCGAGGCGTTCACGCTCAAGCAGAAGCTCGAGGACGCGTTCCCGGACACCGACGAGGAGCGCCGCGAGTGGACCTCTCGCATCATCGAGCTCTCCGAGTCCGCCAACGCCGAGCTCGACGCCCAGACGAAGGCGTTCGACGACCTGCGCGCGCTCGAGAAGAACGCGCCCGCGACCATCGGCGGCGTGGCGACGGAGGCCGAGGCGATCAGCCGGCGCCTCGACGAGGCCGACCGCAAGATCGCCTCGCTCGCGAGCCGCTACGAGGGCGAGACCATGGCGACCCTCAACGGCAACGTCGACCAGGCGCGGAAGCTCCTGGAGTTCGCCACCCAGAGCGCCCAGGAGGCGGCCGGCGGGCTCCGCGAGGGCCGCACCGGCGTCGCGATCCCCGTCCGCGCCGCCCAGCAGAGCCTCGGCCAGGCCAGGCAGCTGCTCGAGGCGGTCGACAAGGTGGACCGCGACCTCGCGACGGCGTCCCGTCAGATCGAGGCGGAGATCGGCGACGTCGAGTCCGACATCGCCGAGGCCCGCCAGCTGACCCGTCGGATGCCGCACCTCACCGGCCTCATCCAGTCCGCCGACCGGGCCATCGCCGACGCCCGCGCCGCGCGCGGAGCGCGCACCGACCCGATCGCCACCGTACGCCGGCTCCAGGACGCCGAGGCCCGACTCGACGAGGCTCTCGCGGGCGTCCGCGAGCAGCGCGAGCAGGCCATGCGAGCGGCGGCCTCCCTGGGCCGCGCGCTGCAGGTCGCCGAGGCCCAGGTCTCCGCGGCGGACGACTTCATCTCCACCCGGCGCGGCGCGGTCGGACCGCACCCGCGGCAGCAGCTCGCCGAGGCCGCCCGCCTGCTCGACGACGCGCACGCCCGCAGCCGCAACGACCCGATCACCGCCCTCGCCTCGGCCCAGCGCTCCGCCTCCCTCGCATCCAACGCGATCCGCGAGGCGCAGGAGGACGTGGACGACTACACCACACGTGGAGGCGGTGGCTTCGGTGGCGGCGGCCTCGGCGTCGGCGGCTACGGCGGCCGGGGCGGCGGCGACGCGTTCTCCGGGGCCATCATCGGCGGCATCCTGGGCGGCATGCTGGGCGGCGGCCACCACGGCGGCGGCATGTTCGGCGGCGGCGGTGGCGGCGGCTTCCTGGGCGGCGGTGGCGGCGGAGGCGGCTGGTCCGGCGGAGGCGGCTTCGGCGGCGGTTTCGGTGGCGGCGGAGACGGAGGATCTTTCTAATGGCAACCCTGTTCGGCAGAAGAAGAAAGAGAGACAACATGGCAAAGCAGTCCATCCTCGGGCGCATCGCGCAGCTCGCGAAGGCGAACATCAACAGCATGCTCGACCAGGCCGAGGACCCGAAGCTGATGCTCGACCAGATGGTCCGGGACTACACCAGCAGCATCGCCGAGGCGGAGAGCGCCGTCGCGCAGACGATCGGAAACCTGCGCCTGCTCGAGGACGACCACCGCGAGGACATCCAGGCCGCAAGCGACTGGGGTCGCAAGGCTCTCGCGGCGAGCAGCAAGGCGGACGAGCTCCGCGCCGCGGGCAACGCGGCCGACGCGGACAAGTTCGACAGCCTCGCCCGGGTGGCCCTCGGCAAGCAGCTCCAGTACGAGAACGAGGCGAAGGACGCCGAGCCGACCATCGCGTCGCAGACCCAGGTCGTCGACCAGCTCAAGCAGGGCCTGAACGCCATGCGCGAGAAGCTGGGCCAGTTGAGCTCCAAGCGCGACGAGCTCATCGCCCGCTCGAAGACCGTCGAGGCGCAGACCCAGGTGCACGAGGCCATGAAGAGCATCGACATCATGGACCCGACGAGCGAGGTGAGCCGCTTCGAGGAGAAGATCCGCCGCGAGGAGGCCAAGGTGCGCGGCCAGCAGGAGCTCGCCGCCTCCAGCCTCGACGCGCAGTTCGAGAGCCTCGAGGACCTCGGCGAGCTGACCGAGGTCGAGGCCCGGCTCGCCGCGCTGAAGTCCGGCGGCAGCCAGCGCGCCGTCGAGTCCGGCGCGTAGGTTCCGCCCCGTAGCCGGCCGGCCGGGCCGCATCGCGGTCCGGCCGGCCGGCCGGCCCCGCAGCCGTGCCGCGGAATCCCCGTTCCTAGGGGACCCCGCGTCCCCTCCCCTTGCCCTATGCCGCCTCCACGGCGGCGAACAGAAACGAGCCCATGGTCGCCACCTTCGTCGTCGTCCCGCAGTGGCAGGGCTCGGGATCCTCGCGCGCGATGCGCCTCATCGACGGCGCCGACGCCATCCGCGGCGATCTCCCGGCGGCCGCGACCCGTGTCGTCGCCGTGCCCATGGAGGCAGGCGAGCCCCTGGACAGCGGCGTCTCCCGGTTCGCCTCCCTGCTCGCCGTGCGGTCCGCGCAGCGCTCCGCCCTCGCCGAGGTGGACGGTCCCGCCATCACCATCGGCGGTGACTGCGGGGTGGAGTTCGGCGCCGTCGAGCACGCGCTCGACCGCTTCGGCACCGACACCGCGCTCATCTGGTTCGACGCCCATCCCGACCTGAACACCCCGGAGTCGTCGCCGTCCGGAGCCTTCCACGGCATGGTGCTGCGGGCGCTGCTCGGCGACGGGGCGGACGGCCTCGCGCTGTCCCCGGAGCTCGCTCTGCCGCCCCGGCGGGTGGTGCTCGTCGGCACCCGCGCCGCCGACGAGCCCGAGGACGCATTCCTGGCCGAGGCCGGCGTTGCGCGGCTCTCCCCCGGAGACGTCGCCGACCCGGAGTCGGCCGCGGCCGCCGTCGTCGCGGCCGTGCGCGCATCGGGCGCGACCCGGATCTACGTGCACGTCGACCTCGACGTGCTCGATCCCGGTGAGATGGCCGGCATCGGCTACCCCGAGCCGTTCGGGCTCACCGTGCCGACGCTCGTCTCCGCCATCACCGCGTTGCGCGCTGACTTCGAGCTCGTCGGCGCGGGCATCACCGAGTTCGCCCCCTCCTCGCCGGACGATGTGTCCCGCGACATGGGCGCGATCCTGCGCATCATCAGCGCGCTGACGCGCTGACGCCATCGCCCGAGGAGTCCGCATGACGCATCCCTCCCCCGACGCCCCCCGCGTCGTCGTCGAACAGCGCGGCCACGTGCGGCTGATCGGTCTCAACCGCCCCGAGAAGCGCAACGCCGCCGACCTGCGGATGCTCGCCGAGCTCGCGTTTGCCTACGGGGAGTTCGAGCGGGACGCGGACTCGCGGGTCGCGGTCGTGCACGGCGTGGGCGAGCACTTCACCGGCGGCCTCGACCTCGCGGACATCGCGCCGCGGATCGGCGCCGCTGACGGCCTCGACATGGTGCCCGAGGGCGGCATCAACCCGTGGCAGGTCGACGGGAGCGCGCTGAGCAAGCCGGTGGTGATGGCGGTGCAGGGCACCTGCCTGACGCTCGGGATCGAGCTCGCGCTCGCGAGCGACATCGTCGTCGCCGCCGAGGGCACCCGGTTCGGTCAGGTGGAGGTCAGCCGGGGCATCCTCCCCTTCGGCGGCGCCACCCTGCGCTTCCCGCGGGCCGTCGGCTGGGGGAACGCGATGCGCTGGGTGCTCACCGGCGACCTGTTCGGCGCCGCCGAGGCGCTGCGCATCGGCCTCGTCCAGGAGGTCGTTCCGGACGGGCAGCAGCTCGAGCGCGCGGTCGAGCTGGCCGGGCGCATCGCGGCCCAGGCCCCGCTCGCTGTCCAGGCGACGCTGGCCAACGCCCGCCTCGCCGTGCGCGAGGGTGACGCGGCCGCCGAGGCCCGCCTGCCCGGGGAGCTCGCACGCCTCGCCCGCAGCGAGGACGCCCGCGCCGGCATGGAGGCGTTCCTGGCGCGGCGCCCCGCTCGCTTCGAGGGGCGCTAGGCCGGCGCGCACGAAAGAGGGCGACCCGCGGACCGGTTGCCCGGTCGGGCGGGTCGCCCTCCCAATACGTTCACACCGAAGATTGGCGCTCGCGACGCGGCGCCGGTCGGCTACTTGAAAACGTCCTTGACGTTCTCGCCGGCCTGCTTCAGGTTGGCCTTGGACTGGTCTCCGGCACCCTCGGCGGCGAGCTTGTCGTCTCCGCTGGCGTTTCCGGCTGATTCCTTGACCTTCCCGACAGCCTCTTCGGCAGCGTTCTTGATCTTGTCGTCGAGTCCCATAAGCGACCTCCTTAACACGCGAATTTCGCGAACAAGAAGACGCTACGCCCCAGATGACCCGAATGTTAGGGGTAGTAACGTTCTGCCCATGACGACGACGTATGACCTTGTGGTTCTCGGTGGCGGAGCGGTGGGCGAGGTCCTGGCCGACCGCGCGAAGCAGGGCGGACTCAGCGTCGTCGTGGTCGAGCACGAGCTCGTCGGCGGGGAGTGCTCGTACTGGGCCTGCATGCCGTCGAAGGCGCTCCTGCGCAGCGGGATGGCCCTGCGGGCCGCGAAGAGCGTCGGCGGCAGCCGCGAGGCCGCGACCGGTGACCTGGACGTCGCCGCCGTGCTCGCCCGGCGGAACTCCTTCACCCACGACTGGAACGACGACAGCCAGGTGGACTGGTTGGACGGCGCGGGCATCGACCTCGTCCGCGGGCACGGGCGGCTCACCGGGGTGCGGACCGTCGAGGTCACCGCGACCGACGGCAGCCTCCTGACCCTCACGGCGAACTCCGCGGTCGCGGTTATCACGGGATCCGCCCCCGTGATCCCCGACATCCCCGGGCTCGCAGACGTCTCGCCCTGGACGAGCAGGGACGCGACCTCGGCCCAGTCCATCCCGGACAGCCTGGCCATCATCGGCGGCGGGGTCGTCGCCTGCGAGATCGCGACCGCGTACGCGTCGTTCGGCTGCACGGTGACCATGCTCGTGCGCAGCGACATCCTCAGCGGCAACGAGCCGTTCGCCGCCGAGCTCGTGGGAGACGGGCTCACCGGGCTCGGCGTCGACATCCGTCGGGGCGTCTCGGCGACCTCCGCCGAGCGCAACGCCTACGGCCACGTCGTGCTCGCGCTCGACGACGGGTCGTCGCTCACCGCGGGCGAGGTGCTCGTGGCGACGGGCCGCAGCCCGCGTACCGCGGACATCGGCGTCGACAGCGTCGGCATCACTCCGGGCGAGTGGCTCGACGTCGACGACACCCTGCTCGTGAAGGCCGAGACGAACGCGGCCGAGCCGTGGCTGTACGCCGCGGGCGACGTGAACCACCGCGCGCTGCTGACCCACCAGGGCAAGTACCAGGCGCGCGCGGCCGGCGACGTCATCGCCGTCCGTGCCACCGGCGGGCGGGTGCACGACGAGCCCTGGGGCGCGCACGTGGCCACGGCGGACCACGCGGCCGTGCCGCAGGTGGCCTTCACCGATCCCGAGGTCGCGTCCGTCGGACTCACCGCCGATGCGGCGGAGAAGGCCGGCCACCGCATCCGCGTCGTCGACTACGAGATTGGCGACGTCGCCGGCGGCAGCCTGCAGGCCGACGGCTACACGGGCCGCGCCCGCGCGGTCGTGGACGAGGACCGGCAGGTGCTGCTCGGCGTCACGTTCGTCGGCTCGGACGTGGCCGAGATGCTGCAGTCGGCGACCATCGCCGTCGTCGGCGAGGTGCCGCTCTCGCGGCTGTGGCACGCCGTGCCGGCCTACCCGACGATGAGCGAGGTCTGGCTGCGACTGCTCGAGGCGTACGGCCGCGAGTCGGCCTGACCGTGCTCCGCCGTCTGCTGATCGACTCCCCCGTCTCCCGCGCCGGGTTCTACTTCGCCACGCTCGTCGGGCTCGCGGTCGGCGTGCCGCTGAGCACGGGGCGTGTCCGCCGCGTCGGCGAGCTGATCGTGTGCACGGGACTCCCCGCGTGGGCGTTCCGGCGCGGCGGGACGTGCGTCGGGGCGGTCTATCTGACCCGCTCGAACGCCGGTCCGCGGGTCCTTGAGCACGAGGCCGTGCACGTGCGCCAGTGGAAGCGGTACGGGATGCTGTTCCCGCTGCTCTACGCGCGCGCCGGCCGCGATCCGCTGCACAACCGGTTCGAGATCGAGGCGGGACTGGAGAAGGGCGGCTACGTGCGCAGCCGCCCCTCCCGCAGGACGAGGGTCAGCCCGCCGGCGTGACCTTCGCGGCCGCCGCGGCGAGCTGGGGCACGAGCTCCTCCAGCACGACGGGGATGGCGAGGGGGCTGGCGGCCGAGTACGCGTCGGACAGCTCGTCCTCGGGGTCGATGAACACGGCGCGGCCCTGCTGCACCGCGGCGAGGCTCGCGAGCAGCGGATCCGCCTGGGTCTCGGCGACGGTGTAGCCGATCGGGAGGATCACCGGCACGTCGGCCTCGAGCGCGCCGACCTGTTCGGCGGACACGGCCGTGAAGAAGCCGCTGGGTTCGAGGGACTCGACGCCGGGGGCGTTCACGAAGCCGAGGTCGGCGAGGATGTCGAAGCGCCCGTCACCGGCGAGGTAGGCGCCGTAGGCGTCACCGAACTTGGTGCCGGCGACCGTCGTCAGGCCCTTGAACTCCGGGTGCTCTGCGGCGGCGGCGGCGATGGCCGCCTTGGTGTCCTCGATGATGCTCTCGCCCTGCTCGCTCTCGCCGAGCGCGGCGGCGACGCTGGTCATCTGCACGTCCCAGCGCGTCGCGAACGCGGCGGTTCCCTCCGGCGCGTAGACGGTGGGGGCGATCTCGTTGAGGCGGTTGAACTCCTGCTCGTCGTTCGAGCTGCGCACGTTGAGGATCAGATCCGGGTCGAGCACCTCGATCTGCTCGTAGTTCAGCGTCTCGTCGGCGCGCTCGAGGATCTCGGGCGTCTCGTCCTCGAACAGGTCGGAGGCCCATGGTCCGACGCCCTTGTCCTCCTCGCCGAAGCTCTGCCAGTCGAAGACCGCGACGGGCTTCACGCCAAGGGCGAGCGCCATCTCCGCGTCGGACCAGCCGAGCGCGACGACCCGCAGCTCGTCCTCCGGCTGGGGCACCTCGATGGTGCCGAACATGGTCTCCACCGTGCCGAGCGTCTCGCCGCCGTTCCCGGACGCCTCTCCGGACGGGGTCTCCTCGGGGGACGACGAGCAGCCGGAGAGGACGAGGAGGGCGGCCGAGAGCACGGCGGCGCCTGCTGTGGCGCGGGACGCGGAACGGGGCATGACGGATCTTTCTGTGAGGGAGCAGGAGGAAGAGCTTAGGTAAGCCTAACCTACCGGACTGCCGAGGCGTCAGGAAACGGGGGCCAGCGGGATCACGAGCGGCGTGCCCGTCTCGGGGTCCTCGATGATCCGGGCCCGCAGCCCGAACACGTGTTCCACGAGCTCCGCGGTGACGACGTCCACGGGACGGCCCTCGGCCACGACGCGGCCGTCCTTCATGGCGATGAGGTTGTCCGCGTAGCGCGAGGCCTGGTTGAGATCGTGGAGCACGGCGACGAGGGTGCGCCCGGCCGTGCGGTTCAGCCGGGCGAACAGGTCGAGCAGCTCGACCTGGTGGGCGATGTCGAGGAACGTCGTCGGCTCATCCAGCAGCAGCAGCGGCGTCTGCTGGGCGAGCGCCATCGCGACCCAGACCCGCTGGCGCTGGCCGCCGGACAGCTCGTCGACGGGACGGGCGGCGAGGTCGTCCACGCCGGTGGCCGCCATCGCGCGCGTCACCGCCTGCTCGTCGACCTCGGACCACTGCCGCAGCAGCTTCTGGTGCGGGAACCGGCCGCGGGACACGAGGTCGACGACCGTGATGCCGTCCGGGGCGATCGACGTCTGCGGGAGCAGGCCGACGACGCGGGCGACCTCCTTGGCCGAGTACGACGCGATGGCCTTGCCGTCGAGCAGCACGGACCCGGCCGACGGCGGGAGCAGTCGGGCGAGGGAGCGCAGCAGCGTCGACTTGCCGCACGCGTTCGGCCCGACGATGACCGTGAACGAGCCGTCGGGGATGTCGATGTCGAGCTCGTGCAAGATCGTGCGGTCGTGGTAGCCGACCCGCAGGCCGCGCCCGGTCAGCCGCGCTCCTGCCTCGCCCGCGCCCCTCTTGCTCGTTCCCTCGGTCATCCCCGCCCCTTCGATCGGCCCCGCGTCGCCGCTCATCCCTGCCTCCTGGTCTGCGCGATCAGCAGGCCCACGAGGTAGAGCCCGCCGATGCACACCGTGACGATGCCGACGGGCAGCTGGGTCGGGGCGAGCAGCCGCTGCGCCACGACGTCGCTCGCGAGCATCAGCGCGGCGCCCATGGCGGCGGACGGCAGGAGGGCGACCCCGGGCGACCGCGCGAGCCGCCGCGCGAGCTGCGGCGCCGCGAGCGCGACGAACGCGATGGGACCGGCGGCCGCCGTGATGGCCGCGACGAGCGCGACGCCCGCGAGCAGCAGGACTCCGCGGGTGAGCTCGGGGCGCACGCCGAGGCTCTGCGCCGTCTCGTCGCCCATCTCGAGCAGGGCGAGCGGGCGGGCGAACAGCACGAGCAGCGGGACGACGATCAGGACGGCGATCCCGACCGGCACGACCTTCTCCCACCCGGCCTCGTTGAAGGAACCGGCGCCCCAGGTGGCCGCGGCGAGGGCCTCCTCGAGCCGCGCGCGGATGATGAGCCACGCGTTGACCGAGTGCAGGATGGCGCCGACAGCAATGCCGACGACGATCAGCCGGAAGCCCTGCACCCCCTTCGTCCAGGCGAGCAGGTAGACCAGCACGGCCGCGACGAGGCCGCCGACCAGCGCGCCGACCGACTGCGCGACGTAGTTGCCGCCGAGCAGGAGCACGACGACGAGGGCGCCGGTGTACGCGCCCGTGTTGAAGCCGATGATGTCCGGGCTGCCGAGCGGGTTCCGCGTCATCGACTGGAACACCGCCCCGCTCAGCGCGAGCGCGGCGCCCGCGATCACGGCGAGAACGATGCGGGGCAGCCTGCCCTCGAGCACGATCCGGCGCACCCCGTCCGAGCCGCCGCCGGCGAACGTGTCCAGGATCTGCGCGACGGGCACGGGGTACTCGCCGAGCGTGATCGCGACCGAGGCGAGGGCCAGGGTGAACACGACGAGGGCGAGCACCACGATCGCTCCCCTCCGGTGCACGACCAGGCTCATCCGGTCGCCGGCGCGGATCACCCTGCGGCCCGCTCCCCCGGCGGGACGAGCGGCGACCGCCGCGGCGCGGCTCACAGCGGCCTCGACTTCCGGGAACGGATGATCAGGATGAGGATCGGGGCCCCGAGGAAGGCGGTGACGATGCCGACCGGTAGCTCCGAGCTCACGATCACCCGGCCGAGCATGTCGGCGCAGAGGAACAGCAGGGGCGCGAGCGTGAGGGTGAACGGGATGACCCAGCGCTGGTCGGGCCCGAACAGCGCGCGGGCGACGTAGGGCACCATGAGGCCGAGGAACCCGACCGGCCCGGCCGCCGCGGTCGCCGCGCCGCAGAGCAGCGTGATGGCGAGGAGCGCGAGGATCCGGGTGCGCTGGATGTGCGCGCCGAGGCTTCGGGCGAGGTCGTCGCCGAGCGCGACGACGTTGAGCACGCGGGAGAGGTAGAGCGCGAGTGCCATGCCCACGACCGCGAGCGGGAGCACGCCGACAACGATGTCCATCTGCCTGCTCTGCAGCGAGCCGACCGACCAGAACCGGATGCGGTCGAACACCTCCGGCTGCAGGAGCGTGAGGCCGAGGCTCAGTCCGCCGAGCACCGCCCCGATGGCCACGCCCGCGAGCACGAGCCGCACGGGCGTGGCGCCCGCGCGGCCGCGGGAGCCGATGACGTACACCGCGATGGTCGTGACGATGGCGCCGCCGAAGGCCCACCAGACGTAGCCGGTGACGGCGCTCGCCCCGAAGAACGAGATGCCCGCGACGACGGCGAAGTAGGCACCCGCGTTGACGCCGAGGATGCCGGGGTCGGCGAGCGGGTTGCGGGTGATCGCCTGCATGAGGGCCCCGGCGAGGCCCAGGGACGCGCCGACGATCAGGGCGAGCAGCATCCGGGGCACCCGGAAGCCGGAGACCAGGATGGCGTCGGTGTCGGAGCCACCGGACAACAGCGACCGCCACACGACGTCGGCCGGGATGTCGCCCGACCCGACGAACAGGCTCGCGGCCGCGACGATGGCGAGAATGAGCACCGACGCGACGAAGAGCAGCGACCGGGCGCGCGTGGAGTGCAGGAGGCCGCGCCTGCCACCCTTGAGCGCGGCCGCCGGGGTTCGAAGCCGAACGCTGTCGAGTGTGTCGCTCACCGGGTCAGTTCTCGGGCCGCCCCGCGCGCCAGTACCCCATGAAGGCCACCTGCGAGCGGTCGACGCCCGCCTCGCGGACCAGGAACCGGCGAAGTGCCTTGACGGTGCCCGCCTCGCCGGCGAGCCAGGCGTACAGGCCGAACGCGCCGTGCAGCGGCGGATGTCCCGCCGCCCAGTGCCGCACGGCCTCGGTCAGGCGCTCGCCGTGCGGGAGGTCGTTCCGGGGCAGCCACGTGACGGTGACACCGGCGGGCGCAGTCACGTGCTGGATGTCGTCCGCGTACGGAACCTCGAGGAAGACGTGACCGGTGGCCGAGTCGTCGAGCGAGCCGAGAATGCCGCTGATGGCGGGCACGGCGGTCTCGTCCCCGGCGAGGAGCAGAGTTCGCGCGTCGCCGGGACGCCACTCGATGCCGACCCCGGCGCTCGTGTCGCAGAGCGCGTTCGGGCCGACGAGCAGGAGGGAGTCGCCCGGCTGGGCCGTCGTCGCCCAGCGCGTCGCGGGTCCGGTGTCCCCGTGGCAGACGAAGTCGACGTCGACCTCGCGCAGCTCGGGGCGCACCGCGCGCGCCGTGTAGGTGCGCAACGGGTTGCGCTCCGCGTCCGGCAGCGCGCGCCAGGTGGCGTACCAGTCGGCCCCGCCGTCGGCGCCGAAGAGGTCGCACATCGGCATGCCGTCGACCGGGACGACCACCTTGATGCGCTGATCCAGGCACTCCGTCCCGAAGTGCTCGAGGTCGTCCCCGGTGAACGTGAAGCGCAGGAACGACGGTCCGAGCCGCCGGATGCGCGCCACCGTGACCTCGAACGGCCGGTATACGGGCTCCGACAGACGCACGCGCGCGGGAGCGTCAGTCAAGGTAAGCATTACCTAAGTATGGCAGGGCTAACTGAGCCTCAGCAAAGAGTCCGTCATTCAGGCCGCGCCGACGACGCACCGCACCCCCGGTGACCGACGCGTGATCGCCGCAATTCAGCAGATCCGGGCCCGCCACCGACGCAACTCAGCAGACCCCGCCAAGAAATCGACGCAACTCAGCAGATCCCGCCGAGGCATGAACGCAACTCAGCAGATCTCGCCCGACACGCCGGCCGCGCGCGCCGACACGCCGACCTCCGACGCGAATCTGCTGAATTGCGTGAGGGTGAGGGGCGAGGCCTGGGAGGCGCGAGGCGACAAGCGGCAAGCGGCGGGGGCAGGGGCGGGACCAGGGCACACGGGGAAACGGCGCGGCGCAGGGCGCTACGGGTGTATCCAGAAGTATGGAACTCGGCATCTACAGCTTCGGTGACATCCACGCGGACCCGGTCACCGGGGAGCGGATCAGCCCCCGGCAGCAGCTCGCCAACA
The DNA here is from genome assembly GCF_003067705.1 of Planctomonas deserti. Classification (GTDB taxonomy): domain Bacteria; phylum Actinomycetota; class Actinomycetes; order Actinomycetales; family Microbacteriaceae; genus Planctomonas; species Planctomonas deserti. The sequence goes on along the minus strand of NZ_QANL01000002.1, from coordinate 896,247 downwards.
CGCTGGAGCGCATCCGGCTGGCCGACGAGCTCGGCCTGCACTCCTTCGGGCTCGGCGAGCACCACCGGCCCGAGTACGCGATCTCCGCACCGGCCACGGTGCTCGCGGCCGCGGCGGGCATCACCCGCTCCATCCGGCTCGGCAGCGCGGTGACCGTGCTGAGCACGGAGGACCCGGTGCGGGTCTACCAGCAGTTCGCGACGCTCGACCTGCTGACCGGCGGCAGGGCCGAGCTGATGGCGGGCCGCGGATCCTTCATCGAGTCGTTCCCGCTGTTCGGGGCGCGGCTCGAGGACTACGACGCCCTGTACGAGGAGAAGCTCGAGCTGCTCCTCGCGATCGACGCGAACGAGACGGTGACCTGGAGCGGGCGGTTCCGGCCGCCGCTGACGAACGCCTTGGTCCTCCCCCGCCCGACGTCGGGACACCTCGACATCTGGGTGGCCACCGGCGGCAATCCGCAGTCCTCCGTGCGCGCGGGCAGCCTCGGGCTCCCGGTGAGCTACGCCATCATCGGCGGCCTGCCCGAGCGCTTCGCCCCGCTCGCGGAGCTGTACCGCGAGGCGGCCGCCGAGCACGGGCGGGACGCGAACGCGCTGCGGGTCGCCGTCGCGGGTCCCGGATTCATCGGCCGCGACTCGCGCAAGGCGAAGGAGGCGTTCTACCCCTACTGGATCGACTCGATGCGGCGCATCTCCGCCGAGCGCGGGTTCCCGACCCCGAACCGCATCACCTACGACCAGATGACCGCACCGCGCGGCGCGATTCTCGCGGGCAGCCCGAACGAGGTGGCCGACCGGATCCTGGCCCTGCAGGAGCGGATGGGGCACACGCGGCACACGCTGCAGATGGACTGGTCAGGCGTGCCTCAGCCGCTGATGATGGAGTCGATCGAGCTCTTCGCCACGGAGGTGCTGCCGCAGGTCGCCCGCCACGCCGGCTGAGGCCGGCGGGCGGCACTGCTCGCCAGCACGCCGCTCACCACGTCACCCGCTTCTCCGCACGTCGCCCTACCACTGCGGCGGGTGCCTCCGGTGCCAGCGCAGCCGGCGCTCGAGCTGGGCCCCGATCGCCAGGAGCGTCGCCTCGCCTCCCGGCCGCCCGATGAGCTGCACGCCCATCGGCAGGCCGTCGGGCGTCACGTGCACGGGCAGGGTGATGGCGGGCAACCCCGTGACGTTCGCGAACGACGTGAACGGCGTGTACTGCACCTGCTGGGCGAAGTTGCGCTCGCCGTCCTCCGCGTCGTACCAGCCGATCGGCCGCGGCGTCTGCGCCAGCGCGGGCGTCACGACGGCGTCGAAGGACGAGAACTGGGCGAGGACGCTGCGCTCGTAGGCGGCGAGCGCAGCAAGCGCGCTCGAGAGGTCCCGGGCGGACAGGGCCCGGCCGCGCTCGATCAGCCAGCGGGTGAGCGGCTCCACCCTCTCGAGCTCGGCCCCCTCCGCCGGGATGCCGGCGGCGCCCGCCTGCCAGATCGTGCGGAACGCGGGCGCGTACGTGTCGTCCGGCAGCAGGGCGATCCCCTCGAGCCCGTGACCGACGGCGTTCAGTTCCCGCACGGCGACGTCGAACGCGGCCTGGGCCTCAGGATCGAGCGCGATGTCGTAGGCGCTGTCCCAGGGGGAGGTCGTCATCACGGCGAGCTGGAAGCGCCCCTCGCCCCGGACGGCGGCGCCGAGCAGGGGTGCGCCGTCGTCCGGCGCGCGCAGCGTGAAGGGGTGCGCGATCCTGCCGTTCACCCTGGCGATCATGGCGTCGAGCAACATGGCCGCATCCGCGACCGTGCGGGCTAGTGGCCCCGGCACGACGAGCCCGCCGAGGGAGGCGATGCCGGCTCCCGCGGGAACGAGGCCGCGGGACGGCTTGAGCCCGACCAGACCCGTCGCCGCGGCCGGGATGCGCACGGACCCCCCGCCGTCCGACCCCGGCGCGACCGGGAGCAGTCCGGCCGCCACCGCGACCGCCGCGCCGCCGCTCGACCCGCCCGCGCCGAGGCGGACGTCGTAGGGGTTCCGGGCGGGCGGCGCGACGCGGTTCTCGGTGTAGGAGGGCAGGCCGAACTCCGGCGCGTTCGTCTTGCCGAGGCTCACCCCGCCCGCGGCGTCGAGCACGGTCACGATCTCGTCCGTGCTGTCCGGCACGAAGTCCTCGAACAGCGCGGAGCCGAAGGTCGTCCGCACGCCCGCGCGCTGGCTGAGGTCCTTGTCACCGAGAGGCAGGCCCCACAGCACGGCGGAGCGCGGCACGAGGTCGGGGAGGTCGGCGGCGCGCTGCAGCGCCTCGCGCCGCGTCACCGTGACGAAGGCACCGAGCTCGTCGTTCAGGCGATCGATGCGGCCGAGGTAGTGCTCGGCCAGCTCGGCCGGGGTGATCTCGCCGCGGTGCAGCCAGTCCCACTGCTCCTGGGCGGTGAGGTGATGGAGTTCGAACACTCTCAGAGCCTAGGCGGACCGTGGAATCGAGCATTGACACGGGCCGCGCCACATGGTTGGTTAGTTACATGACTAACGAACCGGGTAACCGCCGTCCGTTCGAGGCGGCCCCCGGACCGGACCCGCTGCGCCGGGTCCTTCCCAGGGAAGGAGGGAACCCGTGATCGACGACGGCAAGCCGATCTTCGTGCAGCTCGCAGAGCAGATCGAGAACGACATCATCGACGGCGTCATCGAGGAGGAGTCCCAGATCCCGTCCACGAACGAGTTCGCCGCGTTCTATCGCATCAACCCCGCGACCGCGGGGCGTGGCGTGAACCGGCTCGTCGAGGACGGCGTCGTCTACAAGAAGAGAGGAATCGGCATGTTCGTCGCCCAGGGCGCCCGCGAGCGCCTGATCGCCCAGCGTCGCGAGGGCTTCCGCGAGGAGTACCTGCGCCCCCTGCTCCGGGAGGCCGCGAAGCTCGGCATCGACCCGAAGCAGTTGTCCGACATGATCCGCACGGAAGAGGTGACCGCATGAGCGCCGCAACGGATCCCGCCCCCGTCGTCCGCGTGACCGGCCTGACCAAGCGCTTCGGCTCGTTCTCCGCCGTCGACGACGTGTCCTTCTCCCTGGAGCCCGACCGCATCTACGGTCTGCTCGGCCGCAACGGAGCGGGGAAGACCACCCTCATGCAACTCCTCACGGCGCAGCAGTTCCCCACGACCGGCAGCATCGAGGTGTTCGGCGAGTCGCCCATGGAGAACCCCGCGGTGCTCCGCCGGGTCTGCTTCGTCAAGGAGAGCCAGAAGTACCCGGACGACTGGCGGGTGAAGCACGTGTTCGCCAGCGCGCCCTGGTTCTTCGACCACTGGGACGCCGCCTTCGCGGAGCGTCTCATCGAGGAGTTCCGGCTGCCGATGAAGCGGCCGATCAAGAAAGTCTCCCGCGGCCAGCTCTCCGCCATCGGGGTCGTCGTCGGCCTTGCGTCGCGGGCGCCGCTGACGTTCTTCGACGAGCCGTATCTGGGCCTCGACGCCGTCGCGCGCCAGATCTTCTACGACCGCCTGCTCGAGGACTTCGCGGAGCACCCCCGCACGATCGTGCTGTCGACGCACCTCATCGACGAGGTGTCGAACCTGCTCGAGCACGTCCTCGTGATCGACGACGGGCGCGTCCTCATCGACCAGGACGCCGAGGACGTGCGGTCCTCCGCGGTCACGGTCGTCGGCGGGCGGCGTGCGGTCGACGCCTTCGTGGCGGGCCGCGAGGTGCTGCACCGCGACGGCGTCGGCGGGCTGGCGTCCGTCACCGTCCCCGCCCTGACGGCTGCGGAGCGCCGCGACGCCGCGGACGCCGGCCTGGAACTGGCGCCCGTCTCCCTGCAACAGCTCATCGTCCGCCGCACCAACACCACCGAGAAGGAATTCGAGAAGACATCATGACCGCCACCTCCCCGTCCTCGACCCTCGAGACGCCGCGGGCCGAGCAGACCAACCGCATCTGGAACGTGGTCCGGCTCCACCTCACGAACACGTGGGTGATCGTGCAGACGCCGGCGATCATCCTGGCCCTCATCTTCGCGGTGAACTACGCCATCTGGGCGGTCCTCGACGTGAGCATCAGCATGGACTCGGGCGAGGCCGTAGACGGCACGCAGTGGAGCGGCGCGGCGACGTTCATCTTCGTCTACATGTCCGTCGTCGCGGCGCAGGCGATCACCGTGACCTTCCCGTTCGCGCTCGGCTACAGCGTCACCCGCCGGGAGTACTACCTGGGCACCTCCCTGCTGTTCGTGCTCGTGTCCGCCGGCTACGCCGTCGGCATGGCGATCCTCGCCGCCATCGAGGAGGCGACCGGGGGCTGGGGCCTCGGCGGGCACATGTTCACCGCGATCTACTTCGGGACCGAGGGCGGGCTCGCGCGCCTGTTCGTGTTCTTCTCCCTGTTCCTGTTCTTCTTCTTCGCGGGCGCGGCGATCGCCACCGTCTACATGCGCTGGCGCATGTACGGCATGATCGCGTTCTGGGCGGCGCTCGGCGTCCTCCTCATCGCACTGGTCGCGCTGTTCACCTACACCGACACCTGGCCCGCGGTCGGCGAGTGGTTCGCGACGAACGGGGCCTCCGGGGTGGCGGCCTGGCTGCTCCTGCCCACGGCGGTCGCGGCCGTCACCGGCTTCCTCGTCCTGCGCAGGGCGACGCCCAGGAACTAGCCGCCGCGTCGTGCGTGGCCACCGGCCGCCGTCCCGCCCCCGCGCGGATCGGCGACCGGCGGCCTCTTTCGTCCGTTCCCCGTTGGCAGCGACGGCGGTCCGGAGAATGCTGGGATGCGGGGTGCTCAGCGCATCCCGAGAACCCACGCGAAAGGGAGAACGCATGAGCGAGCGCGGCAACACCACGCACGGATTCAACCTGGACGACGAGCTGCAGCAGGAGGAGCAGGCGATCATCCAGGGGCACCGCCCCGGGCACGTCGAGGACTTCCGCCAGACGGAGCCCCTTCCGGACGACACGGACTCGGACGAGGTGAACGAGGCGTCCGGGCTGGACCCCGTCCACGCGCCCGACTTCTCGGACCGCGGGGCGGCCCAGATCGTCGAGGAGGCCGGCACCGGCGAGCGCGGCAGCGGCGAGACCTTCACGACCGAGACCGGCCAGGAGGCCGCCGATGAGTGACGGCGTGCACTCGATGCTCGCGGAGCTGTACCGCTCGGGCGCCCCGTTGACCGCGGTGTACGCCGACGCGTCCGAGGACACGAACGACCCGCACCGCACCCGGGAGCTGCGCCGCCGCGCGCTGCGCGAGGAGCTGGCCGCCGCCGGCGCGCCCGACTCCGATCTCGACGTCGTGGACGAGATCCTGTCGCGCCCGTCGCACGTCGGCGGCCCCGTGAGCCACTTCCTCGTGATCCGTGACGGCGAGGTGCTCGTGCAGGAGCTTCTTCCGGGCCAATCGCGCGCCGAGCGCGCCGTGAGCTACGGCCTCGTACCCGGCCTGCTCCCCCTGGTCGCGCACCGGCCGCGCGACCTGAGCTACGTCGTCGTCGAGGCGAACCGCGAGGGCGGCGTCGTCAAGCTGTTCCGCCTGGGCGGCTCCGCGCCGGAGTCGGAGCAGGAGATCGAGGGCGAGACCGAGCAGATCCGCAAGGTGCAGCTCGGCGGCTGGTCGCACCGCCGGTTCCAGCAGCACGCCGAGGAGACGTGGAAGCGGAACGAGGCGCAGATCGCCGAGTCGATCGACGAGCTGGTGCGGACGGAGAAGGTCGAGCTGGTCCTCATCTCGGGCGACGTCCGCGCTCAGCAGCTGCTGCGGGACCAGCTGGGCTCGGCGGCGCAGAAGGTCGCGGTGCTCGTGGCGGGCAACACCCGGGCGGAGGGCTCGTCGGACGAGCCGCTCGAGCACGAGATCGAGACGCGGGTCGCGGAGCTGCTCGCCCTCGAGGAGCGTGCGGCGCTCGACCGCCTCGCCCAGGAGACGGCGTCGACGGGCGGACTCGGTGAAACCGGCCTCGGGGCCGTCGTGCACGCGCTGCAGCAGAGCCAGGTCGACACGCTGCTGGTCTCGCAGCGTCTGCTCGCCGACCGGACGCTGCTCGCCCTCGCCACCGAGCCGTGGGTCGCGACCGCGCCCGAGGAGACCCTCGGCGCGACGGTCGTGGGACACGTGCCCGCGGCCGACGCGCTCGTGCGGGCGGCCGTGCTCACGGACGCGAAGGTCCTCGCGCTGGGCGACCAGGAGCTGCCGCAGGGCGTCGCCGCGCTGCTGCGCTGGCCGACCGGTCCCGCCGCGCGCAACGACTGACGCGCATCCCCCGCGAATAGTCGGCTCCACCGCCCCTGCCCAGGCACAGGCATCCCGCCCAGGTTCACCCTGAGCACGGTGCCCCTGCCTGGGCAGGGGCGTGTTGGCGGTCCGCACGTCGCACGCACCCGGCTTCTCCATCGCCCCTGCCCAGGCACGAGGCTCCTGCCCAGCTCTAAGCTGCGCACGATCCTCCTGCCTGGGCAGGGGCGCGTCGCCGGGCGTGAACTGGCGCTACTTGAGCGACTTCTGCAGCATGATCGTGCCCAGCCAGCGCTCGAACTTGTAGCCGACGCGGCCCATGCGGCCGATCTCCCGGAAGCCGAAGCTCTCGTGCATGCGAAGCGACGCGTCGGCGCCCCGATCGGCGATCACGGCGATGATCTCCTTGAGCCCGGCCGCCTTCGACCGCACGATGAGCTCCTCCATGAGCGCGCGGCCGAGCCCCTTGCCCGTCGCGGCGGGGCTCAGGTAGATCGAGTTCTCCACGGTGAAGCGGTAGGCCTTCTTCTGCGCCCACGGGGTCACGAGGGCGTAGCCGAGCACGTTCCCGCCCGGCGAGACGGCCACGATGAACGGCATGCCGAGCTTCTTGAGGTACGCGTACTTGGAGCGCCACGCGGCGAGCGTCATGGGGTCCTCGTCGAACGTCACCGTGCTGTTGGCCACGTAGAGGTTGTAGATCTCGCGGATGTCGGGCAGGTCCGTGGGCTCCGCCGTGCGGATGGTGAACGAGAACTCCGCGGGCTCGGGGGCCTGCGGCCGCAGGTGCCGCGGCAGTCTCCTGCGCTCCTGGTATTCCTCTTCCAGCATGATGCGGTCGAGTCTAGTTTCCCGCCGTCGCGGGCGGCAGCGCCCAGTCGACGGGCCGCTCGCCCTGCTCCTCGAGGAGCGCGTTGACCCGGCTGAACGGGCGGGAGCCGAAGAACCCGCGGCTCGCCGACAGCGGGCTCGGGTGCACGGACGTGATGGCGGGGGTGGAGCCGAGCAGCGGCGCGACCGTGCCGGCGTCCTTCCCCCACAGGATCGAGACGAGGGGCCGACCCCGCGCCACGAGCGCGCGGATGGCGAGCTCGGTCACGGCCTCCCACCCCTTGCCGCGGTGGGAGCCGGACGCCCCCGGCTGCACGGTGAGCACCCTGTTGAGCAGGAGCACGCCCTGGCTCCCCCACGCGCTGAGGTCGCCGTGCGCGGGCGGCTCGACGCCGACGTCGTCGCGCAGCTCCCGGTAGATGTTGGCGAGGCTCCGCGGCACCGGCCGCACGTGCGGCTCGACCGCGAAGGCCAGGCCGATGGGGTGGCCGATCGTGGGGTACGGATCCTGCCCGACGATGAGCACGCGCACGGACTCGAACGGGGTGCGGAAGGCCCGCAGGACGTTTGGACCGGCGGGCAGGTAGCCGCGCCCCGCGGCGGCCTCCGCCCGCAGGAAGTCGCCGAGCGCCGAGATGGTGTCCTGCGCGGGCGCGAGCGCCGCCGCCCAGCCGGGGTCGATCTCCCCCGCGTCGGCGAGCTCCGCGAGGCTGCGGGGCGTCATGCCCTCGCTGCCGCCGAACTCACGACGACACCGGACTCTGCGGCGATGACGGTCCAGACGCTCCCGCGCCCGGCCACCCGCAACGGCCCGTCGCCCGCGATGAGCACGGTGCTCTCGTCGACCGCGAGTCCGCCGTCGACGAGGCCCGCCTCCGTGGCCGCGATGAGGCGCGTCAGGGTGCCCCACTGGGCGGCGTGCACGTCGATTGCGACATCGAGCAGGCCGATGCCCTCCTCGATGGTGACCTCCTCGAGCTCCTCGCCCGCCTCCTCGGCGCAGACCTCGACGTCACCGATCTTCCAGCCACCGACGATCGCCCGCTCCGCCGCGATGGCGGCGCCCGCGGAGAAGCCGAGGTACGGCGTGCCGTCGGCGACCTGCCTGCGGATCTCGCCGAAGCGCGGCCGCACGCTTTCCAGGTACGCGGGGGTGAGTCCGCCGGCGACGAGGATGGCGTCGACCTCGGCGAACGCGCTCTGCGGCACCTCGGTGCCCTCGGCCACGAGCACGCTCACGGGCTCGCAGGGGCCGGCCGCGCCGAGAATGGAGTCGAACCGGGCGAAGGTGTCGAGGCCGTCGCCGTCGTGCACGACGATCACCGCGATCCGCGGCACCGAGCGGCCACCGGACACGGCACGGGCGGTCGCCTCCTCGAGGAATGCGCGGTACACGCTTCCGCCGTCGTCAGACCAACCGCCACCGACCAGATGCACACTCACTCGGTCAACGCTAGCCGACGGCGGGCCCCGTATGCCGTCAGTGCGCGGAGAGGTCTCCGGGGACCGCCGTCCGCGCCGCCTCGACGACCGGCTGGGACGACCAGGGGAAGTCGATCCAGCGGTCCGTCTCGCGCCAGGCGTAGTCCGGGGTGAGGATGGTGCGGGGCTTCGTGTACAGCGTGACGCTGCGCACCTCGGCCGACATGCCGGAGAGCAGGTCGACGACCATCGCGAGCGTCCTGCCCGAGTCCGACACGTCGTCGACGAGCAGCACGCGACGCCCGTCGAGGGCGGGCGCGTCGAGCATGGGCGGCAGCAGCACGGGCTCCGGAAGCCGCTCGTCAACGCCCGTGTAGAACTCGACGTTCAGGCTGCCGCAGCTCTTCGTGCCGAGGGCGTAGGCGAGCGACCCGGCGAGCAGCAGCCCCCCGCGGGCGATCGCGATGACGAGATCGGGCCGGTAGCCGCTCTCGGCGATGCGGGTGGCCAGCTCGCGGGACGCGTCGCCGAAGCCGTCCCAGCTGAGAACCTCCCGCGGCGCGGCGGCTGCGTCGGTCGTGGCCGGGTCCGGCTGACCCGCGGGCGGGGCCTCCGCCGTCACGAGTAGTCGGCGCTCGGGATGCCGCCCGGGCGGTAGACCGCGCCCTCGGCCTCGGCGTCGAGCTCCCAGACCATCTCCTGGCCGTCCTCCCCCGACGGGCGGACGAAGCTCCTCTGCGGCTCACCGGCGACGAGCTCGAGCTCGATGCTCTCCGTGCCGTCGGGTCCCACCAGCTGTGCCGTGTACGTGGTTTCACTCATGGTCCGACCCTACGCCGGGGTCCCCGCCGGGCGCTCGGACTCAGCCGCGAACTCGCAGCTCACCCTTCGCGAGCTTGTGCGGGGCGGCCTGCGCGACCGGCTTGATCGTGATCAGGTCGAGGTTCACGTGACCGGGAAGCTCGAGCGCGTGCACGATCGACTCCGCGACGTCCTCGGCGGACAGCGGGTCGGGCACGTCGCGGTAGACCGCGTCCGCGCGCTCCCGGTCGCCACCGAAGCGCACGAGCGAGAACTCCTCCGTGTGCACCTGGCCCGGGGCGACCTCGATCACCCGGATCGGCTCGCCGTTCAGCTCGAGCCGCAGCACGGCGACGAGCGCGTGCTCGGCGAACTTGGCGGCGTTGTACCCGCCGCCGCCCTCGTACGCCACGTGACCGGCGATGGACGTGACGGTGAGCAGATCCGCGTGGCCGCCCTCCGCGACGGAGGCGCGCAGCGCGGGGAGCAGCGCGCTCGTGACCCGCTTGGTGCCGATGACGTTGACGTCGTACATCCGCAGCCAGTCCTCTGCCGACCCCGCCTCGACCGTGTCGAGGCCGAACGCGCCACCCGCGTTGTTGACGAGCGCGTTCGCGCCGCCCGTGCTCTCCACGAACGCGCGGAGGGCGTCGACGTCGGCCTGGTCGGTGATGTCCGCGGCGAAGACGTCGCAGCCGGTCTCCTCGGCCAGCCCGGCCAGCCGGTCCTCGCGCCGGGCGACCCCGACGACGCTCCAGCCGCGCTCGCGGAACAGGCGCACCGTCGCGGCGCCGATCCCCGAGCTCGCACCGGTGACAACGACCCGTCTGACATCTCCCACGGCAACTCCTTGTTCGAGGGCGGCAGGCGACCGCCTCCGGCCCGGCCCGCTCCCACCGTACCGAGCGCACGGCGAGGCGTGCGCCGGACACCGCCGCCCGCGCGGGGCGCCCACGCCGCCCTATGCTTGCCGCGTGAGCGAACCCGCGACGAACGCCCCCGGTGCGTTCGGCACCGAGGAGCTCGCCGCGCCCGACGCGAAGAAGCGCGTGCGCGTGCCGTTCTGGGACAACGCCCGCTTCCTCTGCGTGATGCTCGTCGTCATCGGGCACGGCATCCAGCGCCAGACCATTGACTCCGACAACGCGCTCGCGGTCTACCTCGTGCTCTACGCCTTCCACATGCCGGCGTTCGCCATCATCAGCGGCTACTTCAGCAAGTCCGGCCCGCCGACGGGGCGCGGCATGAAGCGGGTGATCACCGACATCCTGCTGCCGTACTTCATCATGGAGACGATCTGGACGGTCGTGCAGTGGCTGGTCGAGGGGAAGACCGACGTCAACCTCACGAAGCCGTCCTGGACCCTCTGGTTCCTGCTCGCGCTCGGCATCTTCCGGCTCGTCCTGCCCTACCTGGCGCTCGTGCGCTGGCCGCTGTTCTGGGCGGTCCTCCTGTCGATCGGGGTCGGCTACCTGACAAACGTCGACAACACGTTCTCGCTCTCCCGCACGATCGGCATCCTGCCGTTCTTCGTGCTGGGCTGGAAGCTCAACGACTGGCACCTCGTCGATCGGTGGCGGTTCGCCGAGCGCGCCGTCTGGTGGATCCGGGCCGCCGCCATCGCCGCCCTCGCCGCCTGGGGCGTCGTCGTCTACGTCTTCATCGACACCTGGCGCGAGATGGACCTGCGCTTCTGGTTCTTCTATGACGACAACTACAAGGTGCTCGGTGAGGACCAGTGGTACGCGGGCCTGCTGCGGCTCGCCTTCATCCTGCTCGCGGTGCTGCTCAGCTTCGCGTTCTTCGCGCTCGTGCCGCGATCGAACACGTGGATCACGGCCTTCGGCCAGTCCACGATGTACGTGTACCTCCTGCACAGCTTCGTGCTCTACCCCATCCGCGAGTCCGATGTGCTGCGCGGCGACAACTCGAACGCGACGGCGCTGATCAGCATGATCCTCGCCTGCGTCGGCATCTCCATCCTGCTGTCGGGACCGTGGGTTCGGCGGGTGTTCCGGCCGCTCGTCGAGCCCCGGCCTCGCTGGCTGTTCGTCGAGGCCGACGACTCCCCCGCCCGGTCCTCGCGCACCGACCCGACGGGATCTCGCCGGGACCGGTGACACCACGCGTTACGCGGTGTGTCCTGGTCCGTTGACGCTCGCCGCGGCCGTCCTTAGTGTCGAGCGAGACCCGATCGAGGACAAGGAAGTGCGTAGATGAGCGACAACGCGGCAACCGACAAGGCCGACTGGAAGTTCGAGACCAAGCAGATTCACTCCGGAGCCGCGCCGGACCCGGTGACGAACGCCCGCGCGACGCCGATCTACCAGACCACCTCCTACGTCTTCCGGGACGCCGAGCACGCGCAGAACCTCTTCGCGCTCACCGAGTTCGGCAACATCTACACGCGCATCCAGAACCCGACGCAGGCCGTGGTCGAGGAGCGCGTCGCCGCGCTCGAGGGCGGCACGGCCGCCCTGCTCGTCGCGTCCGGGCAGGCCGCCGAGACCTTCGCGGTCCTGAACCTCACCCAGGCGGGCGACCACATCGTCTCTTCCTCCTCCATTTATGGGGGCACGTACAACCTCTTCAAGTACACGCTCGCCCGTCTCGGCATCGAGACGACATTCGTCGAGAACCAGGACGACCCCGAGGAGTGGCGCCGCGCCGTGCGGCCCAACACGAAGCTGTTCTTCGCCGAGACGATCGGCAACCCCAAGATCAACGTGCTCGACATCCGCACCGTCGCCGACGTCGCGCACGAGAGCGGTGTGCCGCTGATCGTGGACAACACCATCGCGACGCCCTATCTCATCCGCCCCTTCGAGCACGGCGCGGACATCGTCGTGCACTCCGCGACCAAGTTCCTGGGCGGCCACGGCACCGTGATCGGCGGCCTCGTCGTGGACGGCGGCCGGTTCCCGTGGTCGCAGCACGCGGACCGGTTCCCCGGCCTCACGACCCCGGACCCCTCGTACCACGGCGTCAACTACGTCGAGGCGCTTGGCGACGGCCTGGCCTACATCATCAAGGCCCGGGTGCAGCTGCTGCGCGACCTCGGCGCCTCCATCGCGCCGGCCAGCGCCTGGCAGCTGATCCAGGGCATCGAGACGCTCAGCCTCCGCATCGAGCGTCACGTGCAGAACGCGCAGCACGTCGCCGAGTGGCTCGACGCCCACGACGACATCGCGACGGTCTACTACGCGGGCCTGCCGTCGAGCCCCTGGTACGCGGCGGCGAACCGCTACGCGCCGAAGGGCGTCGGCGCCGTGCTGTCCTTCGAGCTTAAGGGCGGGGTGGACGCCGGCCGCGCGCTCGTCAACAACCTCTCGCTGTTCAGCCACCTCGCCAACATCGGTGACGTGCGCAGCCTGGTGATCCACCCGGCCTCCACGACGCATTCCCAGCTCACGCCCGAGCAGCAGCTCACCTCGGGCGTTACGCCCGGGCTCGTGCGGCTCTCCGTCGGGCTGGAGAACATCGACGACATTCTGGCCGACCTCACCGCCGGCCTCGCGGCGGCCCGGGCGACCGTCGAGGCGTCGCGCGTCTGATCCGCCCCGCGGTCTGGTCCCCCACGTGGGCTCCGCCCCGCTGCGGAGGCCACATGGAAACGGGAAACGGTCCCCGAGCCGCCTGGCTCGGGGACCGTTTCCCTGGGTGTCGCTGTGCGCGCCGCCGCCGGCGCCCCGTGTCAGTCCTCGAGGTACTCGTGCGCCGCGATCGAGCGCAGGTGAGCGATCGTCTTCAGCTCCACCTGACGGATGCGCTCGCGGGTGACCCCGTAGAGCATGCCGATCTGCTCGTACGTCTTCGTCTGCCCGTCCCCGAAGCCGAAGCGGAGGGTGAGGATCTCCCTCTCCCGGGTGGGCAGGGACTCCATCAGGGTGGCGACGTGCTGGTTCAGCATCTTCGCCGTCACGGAGTCCAGGGGCTGGATGGTGTCGGTGTCCTCGATGATGTCGCCGAACTCGCCGTCGCCCTCGTCGCCGAGGGCGGAGTGCAGGGAGAGGGGGTCGCGGCCGCGGTCGCGGAGGTCCTTGACCTTCTCGACGGGGAGGTCGACCTCCTTGGCCACCTCCTCGATCGTGGCGTCGCGGCCGAGCTCCATGCGCAGCTCCCGCTCCATGCGGGCGATCTTGTTGATCAGCTCGACCGTGTGCACGGGGATGCGGATCGTGCGGGACTGGTCGGCCAGCGCCCGGGCGATGGCCTGACGGATCCACCAGGACCCGTAGGTCGAGAACTTGAACCCGGTGGTGAAGTCGAACTTCTCCACCGCCCGGACCAGGCCCATGTTGCCCTCCTGGATCAGGTCCATGAACGGCATGCCGCGGCCGGTGTAGCGCTTGGCGATGCTGACGACCAGGCGCAGGTTCGCGCTGACCAGGTTCTCCTTCGCGACCGCGCCGTCGTGCGCGAGCCACTTCAGGTCTCGGCGCAGCTGGTCGTCGAGATCGGTCTCGGTGTCGAGCTTCTCCTGCGCGAACACGCCGACCTCGATCCGCTTCGCCAGCGAGACCTCCTCCTCGGCCGTCAGCAGCGGCACCTTCGACAGCTGCCGCAGATAGTCCTTCACCGGGTCGAGGGAGGCGCCGAGGATGAATCCGGCGCGCTGCTCGATCTCGTCGTCGTCGTTGAGCGCGATCCGCAGAGGGGCCTCGCCCTTCGTGGTCTTCGTTCCTGTTGCGTCATCGATGATCGTCATCAGATTCCCTCCATACCGGCGCGATCCACGGCCGACCGGTCCAACTCGACCCCTGGGCCGTCCCCCGTTCGGGGGCCAGTGACTTGACTGTAGTTCCAATCCATAACGATCGTCATTTACATTCCGAGGCTTGACACCGGGCCGGAAACGACCTACACGGGTACGCGCACCGATGCCCCGGCACCCGGCCTCCCTGTCCCCGCGGGAATCGGGCACGGCGTAACACTTCTCCGGGCCGTATGCGCTTCTGCTCTACTTGACTCACCATGGACTGGCAGATCTCCGAAGACACGGTTCCGTCGAGCTTTGTCACGGACGCCCAGGTGCGATCGCTGCTCGGCAAGCCTCCGGCGAGCGGCGCGTGGCGCGAGGGCGACCCGATCTTCGAGCGGCGCTTCGCCCCGATCGGGCGCTTCCGGTTCGATCGCGGCGACGAGCTGCCCGCCGTGCGCGTCGCCTACGAGACCTGGGGCGAGCTCTCCCCCGAACGGGACAACGCGGTGCTCGTGCTGCACGCACTCACGGGGGACGGCCACGTCGTCGGACCCGCCGGCCCGGGTCAGCCCACCGCGGGCTGGTGGTCCGGGATAGTGGGGCCGGGCAAGGCCATCGACACGGACCGCTGGTTCGTGGTCGCGCCGAACATGCTCGGCGGCTGCCAGGGCACGACCGGTCCCGCCTCGCTCGCGCCGGACGGGCGCGAGTGGGGCCCGCGATTCCCCTACGTCACCATCCGCGACCAGGTACGCGCGCAGATCGCGTTCTCCGACGCGATCGGCATCGACCGCTGGGCGGCCGTCATCGGCGGCTCGATGGGCGGCATGCACGCGCTCGAGTGGGGCATCCTCGCTCCCGACCGGGTGGAGCGGCTCGCCGTGCTCGCCGCGCCGCCGAGGTCGAGCGCCGACCAGATCGCCCTGAACTCCGTGCAGGCGCAGGCCGTGCGGATCGACCCTCAGTTCCGTGGCGGCGAGTACTACGACGCCCCCGACGGCGAGGGGCCGCACCTCGGCCTCGCGCTCGCCCGCCGCATGGCGCTGCTCAACTACCGCAGCCCGAGCGAGCTCAACGACCGGTTCGAGCGCTCCTGGCAGAGCGGCATCAGCCCGCTCGGCGGCGAGGGGCGCTTCGCGGTCGAGTCCTACCTCGACTTCCACGGCAACCGCTTCACGCGGCGCTTCGACGCGAACAGCTACCTCCGGCTGGTCGACTCCATGAACTCCCACGACGTGGGCCGGGATCGCGGCGGCGTCGCGCGCGCGCTCGCCGGCATCACGGCGCGGACCCTCGTGCTCGGCATCGACAGCGACCGCCTGTTCCCCGTGCCCGACCAGGAGGTGCTCGCCCGTTACATCCCGAGCACTCTGGACGGCGACGAGCCCGCGGTGATCACGAGCGCGTTCGGACACGACGGCTTCCTCATCGAGGACGACGCCGTGGGGCACCACCTCGGACGCCTTCTCGCGACCTGAGCCCCCGAACAGCCCCCGAACGGGGGCGGATGCACCTGTACGGGGGGCAGGCGTGCGCCCCAGTACAGGGGTGAAACGCCCTGTCGCGCCCCCGCGCGCCCCCGTTCGTTCCTAGTATTTCGCCAGACCCCGCAATTCCTGGCACGGGGGGTGCCGGAATGCGGGCGAAGAGAACTGGATCGGTCGATGACCCGCACGTCCCTCAGCGCCCCTGCGCCCGCCCGTCTCCGCGTCGCAATCGTGGACGACCATCAACTCCTGCTCGACGGGCTGAGCGCCCGGCTGGCGAAATCGCGCAGCGGCATCGACGTCGCCGTGATGACGACGTCGTGGCGGGGACTGCTGGCCAGTGAGGCGTTCCCGACAGACATCGTCGTGCTCGACCTGAACCTCGAGGACGACATCCCGATCGGCGTGAAGATCCGCGCGATCTCCGCCGCCGGCGCCAAGACCATCGTCATCAGCAGGCACGCCGACACCGCGTCCATCCGCGGCGCGATCCGCGCCGGCGCCATCGCCTTCGTGCCGAAGAGCGAGTCCGCCGCCGAGCTGCTCGAGGCCATCCGCGCGGCCGCCGTCGACCGCCAGCGCCACTCGCCGGTCGTGCAGCGCGCGCTGACCGACGGCGCGTCCGACGTCGACCCCGGCCTCGGCCGGCAGGAGATGCGCGCGCTCGTGCTCTACGCGGCGGGCCGGTCGATCCGGCAGGTCGCCGAGGACATGGAGACCACGCAGGAGACCGTCAAGTCCTACATCAAGCGGGCCCGGC
This sequence comes from Planctomonas deserti, assembly GCF_003067705.1. GTDB lineage: Bacteria > Actinomycetota > Actinomycetes > Actinomycetales > Microbacteriaceae > Planctomonas > Planctomonas deserti. The sequence goes on along the minus strand of NZ_QANL01000002.1, from coordinate 880,040 downwards.
GCAAGTACCTCGCCGTGGGCATCGACCTCGGGTCCAAGCTCCTGCTGCGCCGCCACGCGGTGCGCCAGGGCTGGATCACCCCCGAGTGACCGCGGCGGCCCCGTTGGGGGGATACCTCAACGGGGCCGCCTCCTCCGCTTCACGGGGCGTCATACCGGGCGGATTTCCCCAATGCAGTAACCGGATCGGCGGTTTCCCGCCTAAGATGCTCGGTGGGGGATCGGTCATTTTTTTGACGCTTGTGGAGCCCCCGCGGGGGGTCAGGCTTCGATGCACGCATCGGCCACTTCCCGCTTCCCTATTCACGCGAGCGAGTGGCCGAGGACGAATGGAACGGATCCTGCGGGAGCGCGACCTTCTGCTCCAACGGACGGCGCGGGTGTTCGGACACGGCTTCACCGCGCTCGCGCTCCTGCTGCTGGTACTGCCCGGCGCGATCGAACCGGGCACGCTCGTGCTCACGCTGCCGCTCTTCGCCCTGCTCGCCTACAGCCAGTACCGCATCTCCATCGGGTCCTGGCTGCCCTGGGCCGTGCTGACGAACGCGAGCGCCGTCTCCATCGTGATGCTCCTCAGCCTGCGGCCGGAGAGCGGGCCGACGCTCGCCGGGATGCTCGCCGCGGCGATGCTCGCCGGTGGCTCCACGTCCTCCATCGCCATCGCCTCGAAGCCCCGCACCTGGCGGAACGCCGTCGTCGCGGTGGCGTTCCTCGTCTCCGTGGCCCTCACCCTCTTCGTCACCTCCGGCACCGGCTACACCACGCCGCTGCTCGCGTTCGTGCTCTTCGTCTGGGTCGCCGCGTTCCTCATCGGCTCCTGGCTGAGTGCCAGCCTGCGCCGCGCGTCGCGGCGCATCGCCAACATCGGCCGCGCCCACCGGGCCGAGCGGCAGGCCAGCGAGACGGAGGCGCAGCGCCGGCAGGGCGCCCGGCTGCTCCACGACACCGTGCTCGCGACGCTGACGCTCCTCGCACACTCCGGCTACGGCGTCTCCGAGGCGGCGCTCCGCCAGCAGGCGAGCGACGACGCCCGGCTGCTGCGCCAGCTGCGGCTCGGCGCGACCCCGGCCCCGCAGGCGTCCGGGGACTACACGCTCGAGCCCGTCACGGAGTCGGTGCTCGGCAACACGCTCGAGAACGTAAAGCAGCGCTTCGGACGGATGGGCCTCGAGGTCAGCTGGCACGGCACCGGGCAGGTGCTCCTGCCGAGCGAGATCCTCGACGCCTTCCTGCTCTCGCTCGCTGAGTGCCTGGAGAACGTGCGCCGCCACTCCGGCGTCACCGTGGCGCACGTCACCATCACCGACGATGACACCACGGTGCGCGCCATGGTCACCGACTCCGGCGTCGGCTTCGAGATCGGCGACATCGACACGCAGAAGCTCGGCTTCAAGGAATCCGTCGTCGCCCGGCTCCGTGACGTCGGCGGCAACGCCCGCCTGTTCTCGGCCCCGGGCTCCGGCACGACCGTCGTTCTGGAGGTGCCGAAGTGACATCGGCGATAGAGGAGAACACGCTCGGCGGCATCGCCGGGATCCAGAGCAGGCGCACGAGGCCGATCAAGACCGCGGGAAGCCGACCCGCCTCCGTCGGCACGGACTACCTGGGCTTCGGCACCGCCCTGATCTTCCTGCTCATCGTGGCGTGCGGCCTCGTCCAGTTCGTCATCCAGCTCGACAACCACCCCGATGCGGGGCTCACCGTCGGGGCATGGATCCTGCTGATCGGCGTCGGACTCGTCGCCGCATCCTTCGTCGGCCGCAACTCCTCCCGCCTGCCCAACTGGGCGTTCGCGGCCCTGCTCGCCGGCCTGGCCGGCGCGGTCGCGCTCGACCTCATCGCCGTGCTGCCCCAGGAGGACATCGGGCGCTTCGGCACCGCCTCCGTCTCGGTCGGCGGCGTGCTCGTGCTGCTCGTCACTCTGCGGCGCTCCCGGGAGATCATCACCGCCGCGGCGGTCGTCGCGGCCGTGCTCGTCGGGGCGATGCTGCTCACCCGGCCCGGGGACCTGACCCCCGACGATCCCGCCCTCGCCGCCCTCGTGGTCGCGGTCGCCCGCGTCATGTTCCCCGCCGTCGTCGGCGTCGTCGTGGTCACGGGTTTCCGGCGCATCGTGCAGATCGAGCTCGACCGGGTGCAGGTGCAGAGCACGGTGTCCGCCCCGCGCTTCGCTGTCGGCATGCTCGCCTCCGAGGAGCTCGCCCGGCTCGACCTCGCCGCCGAGCGCCTGCTCGAGGACGTCGCGACCGGGGCGGAGCCGCTCCCCCTGTCGCCGCAGACGGCATCCACCGCGGCCTCGCTCGCGACGGAGCTGCGCCTGCACCTCATCGAGGGCAGGCGGGAGACCTGGCTGCACCACGCCATCAGCGAGTCCGAGTTCCTCGGCCCGTCCGTGCGGCTCGTCGATCCCGGCGCCCTCGCGGGGCTGATGCACCCCCGCCAGCGAGACGGGCTGCTGTCCGCGGCGTGGCTCCTGCTCACGAGCAGCACCCGGCAGGGCGTCACCGTGCAGCTCACGCTCGGTCCGATCAAGCACCCCGCCCCGGGCACGAACATCGACCGCAAGGTCGTCCTGCCCATCGTCATCGGCACGACGGGCATCCCGCGCAAGCGCGTCAACCCGTCGCTGTGGGAGGCGCTCGGCAAGGTCGGCTCCCACGTCGTCCAGGTCAAGGACGGCAGCATCCGCGTCGAGATCGACTGCATCGTCGGCAACCCCGCAGACCAGTAGGCACAGCGCTTCCTCGGACACCACTTCACAGCATCAGGACGAAGGACTCACATGGCATCCCCCACCGAACGCATTCGACTGGCGATCGTCGACGATCACAAGATGCTCCTCGGGGCGCTGACCGAATGGATCCGCAACGCCGCGACCGACATCAACATGGTGGCCGCCGTCTCGACCTGGCCGGAGCTGCTGACGCACCCGGAGTTCCCCGTCGACGTCGTGCTCCTCGACCTCGACCTCAAGGACAACATCCCGATCTCGCTGAAGCTGTCGACCCTGCGCACGACGGGGGTGAAGACGGTGCTCATGAGCACGTACTCGGAGCCGGCCGTCGTGCGCGAGGCCCTCGCGTCCGGAGCGCTCGGCTACCTCGTGAAGAGCGAGGACGCAAGCATGATCGTCGACGCGATCCGCCTGGCCAACGTCGGCTCCTCGTACATCTCGAGCGAGCTCGACCTCGCCATCAACGCGACGGATGTCGGCGGTGTGCCCAAGCTCAGCGCGCAGGAGCGCCGGGTCATGGCCCTGTACGGCGGCGGCGAGCCCGTGAAGTCGGTCGCCTACCAGCTCGGCATCTCCGAGGAGACGGCGAAGTCCTACCTGAAGCGCATCCGCGAGAAGTACCGGGTCGCGGGCTTCGACGTCGGCACGAAGGTGGCGCTGCGGAAGCGCGCGATCCAGGACGGCATCCTGCTGCAGACCGACTAGCGCCCGTCACCTCCCATCGGGGCCGCGGCTCAGCCCTGCGCGGGCACCGGCTGCGTGCGCGGACGCGGGTCGGTGCCGATCCTCGCGGGGCGCGCGGCGGGCCGGTCGAGCGAGAAGCTGACGGCCGCCAGCGCGACGCCGACGACGCTCATGGCGAGGCCGATCCACACCGGCGCCAGGTAGCCGAAGCCCGCGGCGACGCCGACGCCGCCGAAGAAGGCGCCCGACGCGTTGCCAATGTTGAGCGACGGGTGGTTCAGCGCCGCCGCGATGGACTGGCTGTCCTTCGCCACGTCCATGAGCCGCACCTGGATGCTGGGGCTCAGCGCGGAGGCGGATGCGCCCACGAGGAAGACGAACACGAGCAGGCCGGGCAGCGTCGACGCGGTCAGCCCGAGGCCGACGAGCGACACGATCATCGCGCCGAAGAAGACGAAGATCGAGCGCCGGGTCCCCCGGTCGGCGTACCAGCCGCCCACGAAGTTGCCGACGGTCATCCCGACGCCGCAGACGACGAGCGTCACCGGCACGAGCTCGAGGCCGAGGCCGGTGACCTCGGTCACGATGGGCGACACGAAGGTGTACACGGCGAACAGCCCGCCGAACCCGACGGCGCCGATGAGCAGCGCCCACCACACCTGGCCGCGGGCGAACACCCGCAGCTCGGAGCGCACGCTCGCGCCCGCATCCCCGGGCTGGAGCGGCACGCTCACCCAGACGGCCGCGAAGGTGGCCGCGAAGATCGCGGCCACCAGCAGGTAGGAGAGGCGCCAGCCGGACGTCTGGCCCACCCAGGTGATGATGGGCACGCCGATCACGTTCGAGATCGTCAGGCCGGACAGGACGAAGGCGACGCCGCGCGCACGCTTGCCCTCCCCCATCAGCGACGCGGCCACGAGCGACGCGATGCCGAAGTACGCCCCGTGCGGGAGGGCGGCGAGGAACCGGGCGGCGAGCACCAGCTCGAACGTCGGAAGCACGGCGGACAGGATCGTGCCGAGCGTGAACGCGGCGAGCAGGCACAGCAGCAGCTGCTTGCGGGGCCAGCGGGTGGCTGCCGCGGCGATGGTCGGGGCGCCGACGACGACGCCGAGCGCGTAGGCCGAGATCAGGAGACCCGCCTTCGCGTTCGCCGCCTCCGGGGACGCGGCGTAGGCGTCGGGCAGCAGATCGGCCGCGATCGTCGGCAGGAGACCCATGGCCACGAACTCGGTCGCGCCGATGCCGAATCCACCCAGGGCGAGCGCGAGGAGGGCACAACGAATACGGGCCGAAGACAACGTCGTCGGCCCCGAGGAGGGGGGATTCACCCGACAAGCCTAATCGCCGTGGGCGGCGGCGCCGGCCGTGCCGGAGTGCGGGACGGGCGCTAGGCCCCGCTCGCGCCCTCCTCGAGCGCGCGCTCCAGGCGCTCCAGCTTCCCGGTGAGCTCACCCGTGCGCCCCGGGCGGATGTCCGCCTTCAGCACCAGGGACACGCGCGGGCCGAAACGGCCGACAGCCTCGGTGGCGCGGCGGACGACGTCGAACACCTCGTCCCAGTCGCCCTCGATGGTCGTGAACATCGCGTCCGTGTGGTTGGGCAGGCCGGACTCGCGCACGATCCGCACCGCCGCCGCGACCGCGTCGTGCACGGACGCGTCCGGCGACTCTCCCCCACTCGGTGCTACTGAGAATGCGACAAGCATGCGATACCCCTTCTCCACCTCGGCCACTGCGCAGGCACCGCGAGGAGGGGGGACGCGGGTCACACCCCTTCGCGCTGCACGGCGACGCGCTCGCCGAGGAGCGACCGCGCCCTCCCAGCCTTCCACAGCTCGGCGACGGCCCAGCCGAGCAGCACGAACCACAGGGCGTTCCGGAGCGTGAGCACGGTGAGGAGGGCGGGCGACAGCTCGAGCAGCATCCCGTACAGCACCGGGTAAACGACCTGGGTGAGCAGGGCGAGCACGAGGCCGAGCACCGCGGGCACGGCGAAACGGCGTCCGCGGGCGATCAGGCCGAGCACGATCGGCGCGGCGATCCAGCAGGTGAACTGCGGGGAGCCGACCTTGTGGAAAGCGATGAGTGCGACGACGAGCGCGAGGGCGAGCACGGGCAGCAGGTCGCGGGCCGCCGCGCCCCGGCGGGTGGCGCGGACGCCGAGCAGGATGACCAGGAGCACGGCGATCGCCTGCAGCGGCGTCATGAGCGCGCTGGCGAGGTCGACGCCCGTTCCGCGCACCTGGAACGTGAGCAGCTCGCGGTCGTAGTAGATGGCGGCGCTCCCCCCGGCCTGGGCGAGCCACAGCCAGGGCGTGCTGACCGGGGACTCGATCTGCAGGCCGCGACCGGTCTGCTGGGTCACGAAGCTCAGCACGTTGCCTCCGCTGCCGAGCGCGAGGGCGACGAGCACGACGAGGGCCGACACGCCCGCCGCGGCGGCGAGGAAGCGGCGGCGGGTGCCGAACGCGACGAGCGCCGCCCCGACGAGCGCGGCGGGCCACACCTTGACCCACGCGCCCACCGTGAGCAGAGCGGTCGCGAGCGCGGGGCGGGTGGCGAGGAGGAGCAGCCCCGTAATGGCGAGCGGCACCGTGAGCGCGTCGACGCGGCCGAGGGCGATCGGGCCGAGCAGCGCGAGGAAGGCGATCCACCAACAGGCGGCGCGGGTCCGCGCCGGCCGCGGCCCGCTGACCGTGCGCCCGGCGTGCAGCAGCACGGCGAACGCGCAAGCGTCGGCGGCGATCGCGATCAGCATCCAGGTCGCGGCGTAGGCGTCCCAGCCCAGCGCGGCCGCGGCGAGCATGGGCGGAAGCGCGAGGATCGGATAGACGAACGGCGTGTCGATGCCGACGACGGTGCCGCCGATCGACTGCTGCGCCCAGCCGAAGTACACGCGGCGGATGTCGCCGATCGGGTTGGAGGTGCGATCGAACAGGTTGAACGCGGCGATGGCGAGGTGCACGAGCAGGAACGCCGACCACAGCGTCGCGGGATGCGCCGCGGCACGCTGCAGTGCTTCCCCGGCGGACCTCATCGGCACGACTCTACCGGCGGGAGAAGCCGGTCGAGACGATCCTTCCGCGGACGGGGGCGGTCACGCTCCCCCAGCGGAGGCGCGGTTCCTGCTAGAACTGAGTGACGGCCCGTGGCGACTCTGTGCCCCGGTCTAGTGAGAGGTGCGTCCATGGGAAGACTGGTCTACGGGCAGCGGGGTTTCGAGATCCCCATCGACGACCGTCCGCTCGCTCATCTGCAGGTGGTCATGGGCTCCAAGCTCCGCCGCAACGAGAGCTTCTTCTTCTCCTGGACGAACGGCCTCGCCGGGGGCTCCGGCCGGGGCACCGCCTGGATCCAGCCGGCCATCCCCCTGCTCTTCCTCTACTCGGGCAACACCGCGCCGCAGTTAAACCGCGACTGGCTGGAGAAGCTGCTCGAGCTGGCCAATAGCCCGCAGGGCCTGCACATCGTCGACGAGCCCGGGGCGCCGCACATCTCGGCTGACGCGTCCTAGCCCCGCTCGCACTTCACCCCGCACGCACTTCCGCGGGAGCCTCGACGCCAGGTCTCCGCCGGTCGCCTGGTCGATGTCGTCCCCGGTGGCGGCTCAGTCCTCGGTGAGCGGCGACGTGCCGCCCGTGAGCGCCTGCGTCACGGCGAACGGGATGCCGGGCGCGATGAGCAGGTGGGCGGGCGTGTACTCGCCCTCCCCGCGCTGCACCTCGAGCCAGTGGAGCGACCCCGATCGCAGCGCCTCCTCGATCTCCGCGCGGACGGAGTCGGCATCGCGATTGCCGATCGAGTACAGCTGGCTGTCGTAGATGATCTCGACGCGCATCACAGCTCGCTCTCGGTCCCGTTTGCGCCGCTGGTGGGTTCGCGCACGATCTGCAGTCCGGTCGCCGTGTTCGCGGTCGCGAGCAGGGCCTCGATCCAGAGCCGGTTCAGGGCGGGCGGCTTGCCGCCGTAGTAGCGGTAGTAGAGCGGCACGCTGTCCTGGATCCAGATCGTGCTGCGCCCGTCACCCGCCTTGGGGTCGTCGCGCCAGCTGAAGTAGAAGGACTCGCCGCGGCGCAGCTTCATGCCGATCACGACCTGCAGGTGGGCGAGGAGGCGGTCGTCGAACTCCACCGTGAGATGCGAGTCGTACGTCAGCTTGCCCATTCGTTCACCTTCCTGCTCGAAGACACCCTACTCATGCCCCGCACCATCGGAGTTTCCGCCTCCCCCGGTTCCCCCACCTCGTGCCGGGTCCGGTCATCCGCTCGCGAGCAGCGTTGCGATCACCGCCGGGGCCGCCTCGGCGATGTCGAGGGCGACGAGCGGACCGCCCGCCGACGCCAGGGCACCGGCGCGCCCGTGCACGAGGGCCGCCGATGCGGACACCCGGGCGAGCGCGGCGGGGTCGGCTGAGATGCGGTCAGCGGCGGCGGCCACCATGGCGCCCAGGATCCCGGCGAGCACGTCCCCGGACCCCGCGGTGGCCAACCAGGCCGGCCCGGCGAGCACGCGGATCCGGGTCTCCGGTCCCACGACGTAGGTGGTGTGGCCCTTCAGCAGCACGGTCACGCCGAGCGTCGCCGCGGCGCGCTCCGCCCAACCGGCCGCGTCCGCGGCGACGTCCTCCGCCGTCACGTCCTCCCCCGCGGCGGTCAGCACGGTGGCGAGCTCCCGGTAGTGCGGGGTGATGACGGCGGGGCCGCCGACCCGGCCGACGAGGTCGAGCGCGCCCGCGTCGATCACCGTCGGCACACCCTGCCCCAGCGCACGCAGGAGCCCCTCGGTCGCCTCGTCGGAGCGTGACTTCGCGTCCATGCCGGAGCCGAGCACCCACGCCTGCACCCGGCCGTCCGCCGTCACCGCCTCGGGCCGCCGCTGCAGCACGAGGTCCGCCGCCCGCTCGGGCCCGAGGTAACGCACCATCCCGGCCCCCGCGCGGGCGGCCGCCTCGACGCCGAGCACCGCGGCGCCCGGGTACATGGCCGATCCGGTCATGATGCCCACGACGCCCCGCGTGTACTTGTCGTCGCCCGGCACGGGCGGCCGCAGATCGGCCCGCGCGTCCGCCTCGGACCAGGAGCGCCAGTCGGTGCCGCTCACCGCCCCGCCGCCCCCGGGATGCGGGTTAGGAGGTCTGAGGGGCATCCGGAGTGCGTCATGACCCTCACGATAGGTTGAAGACGTGACCCTCCGCATCCCCGACCGAGTCGTCCTGTTCGACTACGGCGAGGTGATCTCGCACGGGCCGAGCGCCGCGGACCGGGCCGAGTTGCTGCAGCTCGCCGCCGTCCACGCCGACGCGTTCTGGCCGGAGTACTGGCGCGACCGCGGGCTGCTCGACCAGGGTCGCATCGACGCGGCGGAGTACTGGGGCCGGATGGGCCGCCGGCTCGGCGCGACGTGGCCGCCCTCGCGCATCCATGCGCTCTGGGTGGCGGACTTCCGCAGCTGGCTGAGCGTCAACGGCGAGGTCTTCGACGTGCTGCACGAGCTCCACGAGGGCGGCACGCGCCTTGCCCTGCTCTCCAACGCGGGCTTCGACTACGGCAGTTACTTCCGGTACGGCCCGATGGCCCGCTTCTTCGAGCGCTTCTTCGTGAGCGCGGAGCTCGACCTCGTGAAGCCGGATCCCGCGATCTACCGGCACGTGCTCGGCGAGCTGGGAATAACGGCGGACCGGGCGCTCTTCGTAGACAACAAGGAAGAGAACGTGGCCGGGGCCGAGTCTGTCGGGATCGCCGGTCACGTGTTCGTCACCGCTGATGGCCTGCGCGAGTTCCTCGCCTCCCACGCCGTCGCCTGATCGACGGCGGCCAGGGCGCACCGACACGCGCGGCCACCGAGTCCAAGGAGCACGCATGCCCACTCCCGCCCTGTTCACCCCCATCACCCTCCGGTCGCTGACGCTGCGCAACCGCCTGTGGGTGGCGCCGATGTGCCAGTACTCCGTGTACGAGCGGGACGGCGTGCCGACCGCGTGGCACCTCGTGCACCTGGGGTCGTTCGCCAAGGGCGGCGCCGGCCTCATCCTCACCGAGGCGACCGCGGTCAGCCCGGAGGGGCGCATCTCCCCCGAGGACACCGGCATCTGGAACGACAGGCAGCGCGACGCCTGGCGCCCCGTCATCGACTTCGCGCACTCCCAGGGCAGCCCCATCGGCATCCAGCTCGCCCACGCGGGCCGCAAGGCGTCGACGTACTCCACCGGCGGGCACGGCACCGTTCCGGTGGCTGAGGGCGGCTGGCAGACCGTGGCCCCGTCGGCCATCGCCTTCCCGAACTACGACGAGCCCGTCGCGCTCGACGCGGACGGCGTCGACGCCGTCGTGGCGGACTTCGCGTCCGCGGCCCGGCGGTCGGTCGAGGCGGGCTTCGACACGGTCGAGATCCACGCCGCGCACGGCTACCTCCTGCACCAGTTCCTGTCCCCGCTCAGCAACGAGCGCACGGACGAGTACGGCGGCAGCCTGGAGAACCGCGCTCGGCTGCTGCTGCGCGTGATCTCGGCCGTCCGCGCGGAGATCGGCGAGGACATGCCGCTGCTCGTGCGCTTCTCCGCCACGGACTGGACCGAGGGCGGTTGGGACGAGGAGCAGACCGCCGTCGTGTCCGGCTGGTCCCGCGAGGCCGGGGCGGACTTCTTCGACATCTCCACGGGCGGCAACGTGTCCGCGCCCATCCCGCTCTCCCCCGGCTACCAGGTGCCGTTCGCCACGTACGTGCGGGAGCACGCGGGCGTTCCCGTCAGCGCGGTCGGGCTCATCACGACCGCGCAGCAGGCGGAGGACCTCGTGTCGTCGGGCGCCACCGACGTGGTCATGATGGCGCGGGAGCTGCTCCGCGACCCGCACTTCCCGCTGCGCGCGGCCCACGAGCTCGGCGCCGACCTGGACTACTGGCCGGCGCAGTACCTGCGCGCCAAGTGGGCCTCCTGATCCCCACCCGCCGACCCCGCTGAGTCCACGCCGCGAGACTCACGCCGCGGACCCCGCGCCCCGGACCCCATTCCGGATTCAGGCTCAGCTGCGACACGCCGCATCCCGGACCCCCGGAATGCGGCGTGTCGCGTTTTCAGCCTGAATCCGGAACACCGGATGCGTGGTGTGCCTGGATGCGGGTCGGACACCCTGAGACGCCCCGGCGACTCACCGCCCGGAGGAACGGGGTCAGGAGCGGCGGGTGGCGTCCTGGACCTCGCCGACCAGCTCCTCGATGATGTCCTCGAGGAACACGACGCCCGTGGTGCGCCCGTCCTCGTCGAAGCTCCGGGCGAGATGGGCGCCCGAGCGGCGCATGGTGGCCAGGGCGTCCTCGAGCTCGGTGGCCTCGTAGATCGAGACCAGCTGGCGCACGCGCTTGGCTGGAACGGGCTCGTCGAACTCGTCCTCGTCGTCCAGGTCGATGACGTCCTTGAGGTGAAGGTAGCCCACCGGCTCGCCTTCGTCGTTCACGAGGACGTAGCGCGAGAACCCGTTGCGCGCGACCGCGGCCTCGACCTGCGCCGGGGTCACGGACTCCGGCAGGCCGATCAGCTTGTCGAGGTCGATCGTCACGTCGTTGACGCGCTTGTTCGTGAACTCGAAGGCCGCGGTGAGCGCGCCCGCCGCGTCCTCGAGCACGCCCTCGCGGGTCGACTGGTCGACGATGTTCGCGACCTCGTCGATGGTGAACGCGCTCGCGGCCTCGTTCTTGGGCTCGACGCGGAACAGGCGCAGCACCGCGTTCGCCGTGGCGTTCAGCAGCACGATGATCGGCTTGAACACCCGGCCGACCCAGACGAGCGGCGGCGCGAGGATCAGGGCCGCGCGGTCCGGCACCGAGAACGAGATGTTCTTCGGCACCATCTCGCCGAGCACCACGTGCAAAAACGACACGAGCAGCAGGGCGATCACGAACGCGACCGTGGAGATGGCCTCCTCGGACAGCGGCGTGAGCGACAGCGGGATCTCGAGCAGGTGGTGGATCGCCGGCTCGGAGACGTTGAGGATGAGCAGCGAGCACACCGTGATGCCCAGCTGGCTCGTCGCCAGCATGAGCGTCGCGTGCTCCATGGCCCACAGCGTGGTCTTCGCGGCCTTGCTGCCCGCTTCGGCACGCGGCTCGATCTGCGAGCGGCGCGCGGAGATGACGCCGAACTCGGCGCCGACGAAGAAGGCGTTGAGCGCGAGCAGCACGACGAGTGCGGCGAGGCCGCCCCAGTAGCTATCCACGGGACTCCTCCCTGCGTCGCTTGACCTCGGCGGCCAGCTCGTCGACCGGACGGTCGTTCTCCGGCGGGGTCGGCGTCGGCGTGTAGCGGATGCGGTCGATGCGTCGTCCGTCGAGCCGCTCGACGCGGAGGGCGCCGCCCTCGATCGCGACCTCGTCGCCGACGACGGGCAGGCGGCCGATCTCGCTCATCACGAAGCCGGCGACCGTCTCGTACGGGCCGTCCTCGGGCACCGTGATGCCGGCGCGGTCGAGCAGCTCGTCCGGCCGCAGCATGCCGGGGAACGTCGTGTACCCGCGGCCGCGGACGACGTCGGCCCGCGCGCGGTCGTGCTCGTCCATCAGCTCGCCGACGAGCTCCTCGACGAGGTCCTCGAGGGTCGCGACGCCGGCGGTGCCGCCGTACTCGTCGACCACGATGGCCATCTGGTAGCCGCGGCCGCGGAGCTCGCCGAGCATGGAGTCGAGCTTCATGGTCTCCGGGACCCGCACGGGCTCGGTCTGCAGCGCGGAGGCGGGCACGAGCGCGCGCTTGGCGCGCGGCACGGCGACCGCCTGCTTGACGTGCACGAGGCCGACGATGTCGTCGACGTCGTGGTCGACGACCGGGAACCGGGAGTAGCCGGTGCTCTTGGCGAGGTCGATCACGTCCTGGGCGGAGTCGCCGCGCTCGACGGTGGCCACCCGCAGGCGGGGCGTCATGACGTCCGCGGCGGTGTGCGCACTGAACATGAGCGTGCGGTCGAGCAGCACGGCGGTGTCGGCCTCCAGGAGCCCCTCCATGGCGGAGCGGCGCACGAGGGAGGACAGCTCCTCTGCCGTGCGGGCACCGGAGAGCTCCTCCTTCGGCTCGATGCCGAGGAGGCGCAGGATGCCGTTCGCGCTGTTGTTGAGCAGCAGCACGGCGGGCTTGAACACCGTCGTGAACAGCACCTGGAACGGGATGACGATCTTGGCGGTGTGCCGGGGCAGCGCGAGGGCGAAGTTCTTGGGCACGAGCTCGCCGATCACCATGGACAGCAGGGTCGCGATGAAGATCGCGAGCACGGTGCCGATCCCGGGCAGCACGGCCTCGGGCACGCCGAGCGCCTCCATCGGCGCGCGCAGCAGCGTGCTGATCGCGGGCTCCATGGTGTAGCCGGTGAGCAGCGTCGTCAGGGTGATGCCGAGCTGGGCGCTCGAGAGGTGCGTCGAGGTGATGCGCAGGGCGCCGATGGTGGGGCCGAGGCCCTTCTCACCCCGGGCCTCGCGGGCCTCGAGGTCCGACCGGTCGAGGTTGACGAGCGCGAACTCGGATGCGACGAAGAAGCCCGTGCCCACCGTGAGGAGGAGGCCGACGCCGAGGAGGATCCACTCATACATGGCGGCCTCCCGATCGGGTCATCGGGGGAAGAGGAAGGAGGGGCAGGCACGGCGCCGAATGGAACGGCGCCGACGTACTGGGAGGAGGGTCGTCCATTATTCGGCCCAGTGTAGTCATGCCCCGGCTGGGAAGCCTCCCCGCGGAGAGCGCTCGATCGCGGCGCGGAACCACCCGACCGAGTCCGACGCCACCTCACCAGGAGACCGGCAGCGCCTTGCCCTCCTCGTAGCCCGCGGCCGACTGGATGCCGACGAGGGCACGCTCGTGGAACTCGTCCACGCTCGACGCGCCCGCGTAGGTGAAGGAGCTGCGCACCCCGGACGTGATCATGTCGAGCAGGTCCTCGACGGACGGGCGCTGCGGGTCGAGGTAGATGCGGGAGCTCGAGATGCCCTCGGCGAACAGCGTCTTGCGGGCGAGCTCGTAGGGGTCGAGCCGGCCGAACCGCTCCTGCACGGCCTTGGTCGACGCCATTCCCCAGCTCTCCTTGTAGTGCCGCCCGTCGTCGTCGGTGACGATGATGCCGGGCGCCTCGATCGTGCCGGCGAACCAGGAGCCGACCATGACCGACGCCGCCCCGGCGGCGAGCGCGAGCGCCACGTCGCGCGGGTAGCGCACGCCGCCGTCGGCCCAGACGTGCGCGCCGGCGGCGCGTGCCGCCTCTGCCGTCTCGAGCACCGCGGAGAACTGGGGACGACCGACGGCCGTCATCATGCGCGTCGTGCACATGGCACCCGGGCCGACGCCGACCTTCAGGATGTCCGCACCCACCTCGACGAGCGCCTTCACCGCGTCGGCCGTCACGACGTTGCCCGCCACGATCGGCTGCGACAGCCCGAGCGCCTTCACGGCGGCGATGGCCTCGAGCATGCCGCGCTGGTAGCCGTGCGCCGTGTCGAGCACGAGCACGTCGACGCCCGCGGACGCCAGGGCCTTCGCCTTGGCGGCGACGTCGCCGTTGATGCCGACCGCGGCCGCGACGAGCAGCCGGCCGGATGCGTCGACGGCGGGCGCGTAGAGCGTCGAGCGCAGCGCGCTCTTGCGGCTCAGCGTGCCAATCACCTGGCCGTGGTGCAGCACCGGGGCGAAGTCGACGCCGGCGTCGGTCATCAGCCGGAAGGCGTCGCGCGCGCTCGTGACGTCGTCCGCGTCCAGCGCGGTCAGCGCGCCGTGCAGCAGGTCGCCGAGCCGCGCGTCCGGCAGAGCGGTGCCGAGCCGGGACGCCTCGATGCAGCCGACGTACCGGTCGCGCTCGTCGTGCAGCACGATCCCGTGGCCGGGCACGGCGGGCAGCTTCGTGAGCGCCGTCGCCACGGTCTCGTCCGGGCGGAGGATCAACGGGGTGTCGTAGGCGACGGGCTGGTCCTTCACCCACCGGATTGCGGCGTCGAGGTCCTGCAGGTGCATGTCCTGCGGCAGCACGCCGAGTCCGCCGCGCCGGGCGAGCGACGCGGCGAGGCGCGGCCCGGTGACCGAGTTCATGTTCGCGGACACGATGGGGATCTGTGCGCCCGTGCCGTCGTTCGGCGCCAGCGAGACGTTGAGCCTGCTTCCGACGTCCGAGTGGCTCGGGACGAGGAAGACGTCCGAGTAGGTGAGGTCGTGTCGTGGCCTGGTCTCGTAGAACCGCATGGATCCAACGCTACTTCCTGGACTTCCTGGACGTTCCGGGCGAGGCGCCTTTGCCGGAAGGTTTAGGCTTGTCAGTTGGAGAGAGTGGGGCGGATCAGGGCTGATCCGTTCACCGGGATTAACGAAGCGAGAGAGTGGGCGAGCGGCTGTGTCGAGCCAATTGACCGGGACCGGAACAGAGGATGCCACCGCCGCCGAGTTCGGTGTGAACGAGTGGCTCGTGGACGAGATGTACGAGCGTTTCACGGTGGACAGGAACTCCGTCGATCGGTCCTGGTGGCCGATCCTCGAGAATTACACGCCGCAGAACCACGACGCCGCCATGGCGTCGGAGGCCGGCGTGGACACCGGCGACGGCGGGGCGGGTGCGACGGCGGACACGCCGGCGAGCACGAGCACCGCCACCGCCCCTGCGGCCGTCGGGGCTCCCGCGGATGCCCCCTCCGGCAAGGAGGGGAACGTCGCGACCGGCGCGAGCCAGGACACGACCCGCCGCGAGACCGAGATCGACAGCGACGTCGAGCCGCAGATCCCGGTCGAGGTCGCGCCGGACACGGCGACCGACGGCCCCGTCGCAGGCAACGCCGACGCGGCCGCATCCGCCGCCGCGGCGGCGAGCGACCCGATCGCTCCCGTGACGCCGAACCAGCCGACCGCCCGCACCACGTCCGTCGCCGCGAAGGCCCAGCCGATCCCGGCGGAGGCGCCCTCGACGTCGCAGAAGAGGTCGGCGACCGAGCAGGCCGCCCCCGTGGCCGAGGACGTCGTCACGCCGCTGCGCGGCATGGCGAAGAGCCTCGCGACCAACATGGACGCGAGCCTCACCATCCCGACGGCCACGAGCGTGCGCACGGTCCCGGCGAAGCTGATGATCGACAACCGCATCGTCATCAACAACCACCTGAAGCGCGCCCGCGGCGGCAAGGTGTCCTTCACCCACCTCATCGGCTGGGCGCTCGTCCAGGCGCTGAAGGACTTCCCGAGCCAGAACGTCTACTACGACGAGGTCAACGGCAAGCCGTCGGTGGTCGCGCCCGCCCACGTGAACCTCGGCCTCGCGATCGACATCCCGAAGCCGGACGGCACCCGCGCCCTGCTCGTGCCGAGCATCAAGCGCGCCGACACCATGACCTTCGGCGAGTACCTCTCCGCCTACGAGGAGCTGGTGCGCAAGGCCCGGGGCAACAAGCTCACCGCGGAGGACTTCCAGGGCACGACGATCTCCCTCACCAACCCGGGCGGCATCGGCACCGTGCACTCGGTGCCGCGCCTCATGCGCGGCCAGGGCTCGATCATCGGCGCCGGTGCCCTCGAGTACCCGGCCGAGTTCCAGGGCGCGTCGCAGCAGACCCTGAACGAGCTGGCCATCGGCAAGACCATCACGCTCACCTCGACCTACGACCACCGCGTCATCCAGGGCGCCGGGTCGGGCGAGTTCCTCAAGGTCGTGCACGAGCTGCTCACCGGCAAGCGCGACTTCTACGAGAACATCTTCGCGGCCCTGCGCATCCCCTACGCCCCGATCCACTGGGCGCCGGACATTCATGTCGACCTCTCCGAGCGCATCAACAAGACGGCGCGCGTGCACGAGCTGATCAACGCCTATCGCGTCCGCGGCCACCTGATGGCCGACGTCGACCCGCTCGAGTACCGCCAGCGCAGCCACCCGGACCTCGACATCGAGACCCACGGGCTGACGTTCTGGGACCTGGACCGCGAGTTCGTCACGGCGGGCTTCGGCGGCAAGCGCCAGGCGGCGCTGCGCGATATCCTCGGCGTGCTGCGCGACTCCTACTGCCGCACGACCGGCATCGAGTACATGCACATCCAGGACCCGGCGCAGCGCCAGTGGTTCCAGGAGCGCGTCGAGGTGCCCTACACGAAGCCCACGCACGACGAGCAGATGCGCATCCTGCGCAAGCTCAACGAGGCCGAGGCCTTCGAGACCTTCCTGCAGACCAAGTACGTCGGCCAGAAGCGCTTCAGCCTCGAGGGCGGCGAGTCCACCATCTCGCTGCTCGACACGATCCTGCAGGCCGCCGCCGAGGAGGGTCTCGACGAGGCCGCCATCGGCATGGCGCACCGCGGCCGCCTCAACGTGCTCACGAACATCGCGGGCAAGACGTACGGCCAGATCTTCCGCGAGTTCGAGGGCACCCAGGACCCGCGCACGGTCCAGGGCTCGGGCGACGTGAAGTACCACCTCGGCACCGAGGGCACGTTCCGCGGCGCCAACGGCGAGGAGATGCCGGTGTACCTCGCCGCGAACCCCTCGCACCTCGAGGCGGTCAACGGCGTGCTCGAGGGCATCGTGCGGGCGAAGCAGGACCGGAAGCCCGTCGGCACCTTCCCCGTGCTGCCCATCCTCATCCACGGCGACGCGTCGATGGCGGGACAGGGCGTCGTCTTCGAGACGCTGCAGCTCTCCCAGCTGCGGGCGTACCGCACGGGTGGCACCGTGCACATCGTCATCAACAACCAGGTGGGATTCACGACCCCTCCGACCGAGTCCCGCTCGTCGGTGTACTCGACGGACATCGCCAAGAGCATCCAGGCGCCCGTGCTGCACGTGAACGGCGACGACCCGGAGGCCGTGGCCCGGGTGGCGAACCTCGCGTTCCGCTACCGCCAGGAGTTCAAGCGCGACATCGTCATCGACCTCATCTGCTACCGCAGGCGCGGCCACAACGAGGGCGACGACCCGTCGATGACCCAGCCGCTGATGTACAACCTCATCGAGGCGAAGCGCTCCGTCCGCAAGCTGTACACCGAGGCGCTCGTCGGCCGTGGTGACATCACGCAGGACGAGTACGAGGCCGCGCACCGCGACTTCCAGGACCGCCTCGAGCGCGCGTTCGCGGAGACCCACGCCGCGCAGACCGCGTCCATCCCGATCACCGTCGGCGACGACGGCGCGATCGCCGACCTCGAGCGCCCCGACTCGCAGCAGGACGACGCCTCGGGCGAGCCCGAGAGCACCGCCATCTCGGAGTCGACGCTCGCCGCGATCGGCGACGCGCACGAGAACCCGCCCGCGGGCTTCACCATCCACCCGAAGCTGCAGGCGCTCATGCGCAAGCGCGTCGAGATGAGCCGCAACGGCGGCATCGACTGGTCCTTCGGCGAGCTCGCGGCGATCGGCTCGCTGCTCGTCGAGGGCACGCCGGTGCGCCTCGTCGGCCAGGACGCCAGGCGCGGCACGTTCGTGCAGCGGCACGCCGTGCTGCACGACCGGCAGAACGGGCAGGAGTTCCTCCCGCTCGCCAACCTGTCCGAGAAGCAGGCGAAGTTCTGGGTCTACGACTCGCTGCTCAGCGAGTACGCGGCCATGGGCTTCGAGTACGGCTACTCCGTGGAGCGGGCGGACGCCCTCGTGCTGTGGGAGGCGCAGTTCGGCGACTTCGCCAACGGCGCCCAGACCATCATCGACGAGTTCATCTCGTCCGCCGAGCAGAAGTGGGGCCAGCGCTCCTCCGTCGTGCTGCTGCTGCCGCACGGCTACGAGGGCCAGGGACCGGACCACTCGTCCGGCCGCATCGAGCGCTACCTCCAGCTGTGCGCCGAGAACAACATGACCGTGGCCCGGCCGTCGACGCCCGCATCGTACTTCCACCTGCTGCGCCGCCAGGCGTACGCGCGCCCGCGCCGCCCGCTCGTGGTCTTCACGCCGAAGGCCATGCTGCGGCTCCGCGGCGCGACCAGCGCGGTCGCCGACTTCACGACCGGCCGCTTCGAGCCCGTCCTCGACGACCGCCGGGTGCCGGACAAGGGTGCCGTGCGCCGCGTGCTGCTGCACGCGGGCAAGCTGCACTACGACCTGCTCGGCGAGCTCGAGAAGCGCCAGGACACCTCCGTCGCCCTCGTGCGCATGGAGCAGTTCTACCCGCTGCCCGCGGACCAGCTGAAGAGCGTCGTGGACCAGTACCCGAACGCCGAGCTCGTCTGGGTGCAGGAGGAGCCGGAGAACCAGGGCGCCTGGCCGTTCATGTGCATGGAGGGGACCAAGGCCCTCGGCGGCCGGGAGCTGAAGGTCGTGTCCCGCCCCGCCGCCGCCTCCCCCGCCGCCGGCTCGGCGAAGCGCCACGGCCGCGAGCAGGAGCAGCTCATCAATCGCGCGCTGGCGTAAGCGCAACGCACGTCACGACGACGGAGCCGGGTCCACGAGGACCCGGCTCCGTCGTCGTTGTGCCGGACAGGCTCAGCGCGACGGGACCACGGAATCGAGGCCGTGCCTGCGGTCGCCGAGCAGGCGCTGCGTCTGGCGAGCCTCGGCCGCCGCGGAGAACGGCGCGCGCCGGGCCTGCACGGCCGCGGCCACGTCCTCCATCATCAGGTCCCCGTGGATCGCGGCGCCCGTGCTCGTGCCCGCTGCAGCGGACACCGCGACGGTGGCGGTGAGGTCCGCCGAGTTGCCCGCCACCCACACGCCGGGCACGTCGGTGCGGCCGCCGGGGCCCGCGGGCACGAAGACTCCCGTCGGCTGGCGGGTCAACTCGCCGCCGAGCTGCTCGTAGAGCTCGCCCCGGGCGACGAAGCGCGGGGCGACGACGAGCGCATCCTGATCGAACACGTGCCCGTCCTCGAGGACCACGGAACGGAGGGCGTCCCCCTCCGCGCGCAGCTCCCGCACGGTGCCCCGCACGACGCGGACGCCGAGCGCGGCGAGCTGCTCCCAGGCCTCGTCGTCCGGCTCCGGCATGGTGTGCAGGAACAGGGTGACGTTCTCGCTCAGCCGGCGGAACAGGAGCACCTGATGCAGGTTCTGCGGGATCGTGCCGAGCACGCCGATCCGGCGCCCGCGGACCTCCCAGCCGTGGCAGAAGGGGCAGTGCAGCACGCTCCTCCCCCAGAGCGGGCGGAGGCCCGGAAGGTCCGGCAGCTCGTCCACGAGCCCGGTGGCGAGGAGCATGCGGCGCGCGCGGACGGTCGCGCCGTCGGCGAGGCCCACCTCGATGCCGCCGTCGACGTGTCGCGCGGAAACGGCTCGCCCGGGCAAGATCCTGGCGCCGTAGCCCTCGGCCTCGGCGCGGCCCGCCGTGAGCAGGTCGAGGGGCGGCACGCCCTCCCGGCCGAGCAGGTTGTGGGCGCCCGCGGCGGTCGCGTTGCGCGGCTCGCCGGCGTCGACGACGAGGACGGAGCGGAGCGAGCGCGCGAGCATGACCGCGGCGGCGAGGCCGGCCGGGCCACCGCCGATCACGACGACGTCCGTGCTGTGGTCTGGTGCGTTCATGGGGTTCCTCCTGAAGGTGCTGGGATGCGGAAAAGGCGGACGGCGCGGCGTCGGGTGCGCCGCGTCCGGTCATCGGGGGTGGGACGGGGACGGGTCGGGTCAGGGTCGGCGGGTCAGGGTCGGCGGGCGGCCCAGGCGGTCCTGGTCGTGCGGATCGTGACGTCTCCGGACGAGAGCGGCGCGTCCGCTCCCCGAGCGGCGAGCAGCGCGTCGAGGGTCGCCAGATCCGGCGCGCCGAGGCGCTCCTGCAGGCCCGAGCGGATCCGCTCGAGGTACAGGCGGACGTACCGGCCGACGCCGGGCGAGCCCGGACGCGCCGTGGCGGTGAAGGTGCGCCGGTCGACGAGCGGGAGGCCCACCTCCGCGAGCGGCAGGCCCCAGTCGACCTCGGCGTCCCCCCGCAGCGTGCGTTCCGCGTCGCGCAGGCGCGCTGCGAAAGCGGGCTCGAGCCCGGCGGCGGGCCCGAAGGCGAAACGCGCCGGTCCGGCGGACTCGAGGATCACGACGAGCCCGCCCGGGCGGAGCGCGGTGCGCACGTCGTCGAGCACCCGCCCCGGGTCGGCCACCTCGTGCAGGGCCGAGGACGACCAGACGAGGTCGACCGGTCCGAGCGCGGGCCAGGCCACGTCGACGTCCGCCTCGAGGGTGCGCACCCGGTCGGACGATGCCGTTCCCCGGGCGGTGTCCT
Source organism: Planctomonas deserti (assembly GCF_003067705.1). Lineage (GTDB taxonomy): Bacteria > Actinomycetota > Actinomycetes > Actinomycetales > Microbacteriaceae > Planctomonas > Planctomonas deserti. Next base: position 859,500 of record NZ_QANL01000002.1, on the reverse strand, counting down.
CGATGCGGCGGAGCATCGTGGCCGTACGGTCGAGCGCCACCACGTCGGCGGACGGGAAGCGCGCGGCGAGGGCGAAGGCGCCGACGCCGGTCCCCGCCCCGAGGTCGACGACCGTCCGCGGCGGTGCGGCCGCGAGGGCGGACGCCCACAGGGTCGCCTCGCCCAGATAGGAGCCGAGGACGGCCGCGTCGAGGTCGAGCAGCTCGGCGAGGCTTTCGGTCAGTCCGCGGTGCACAGGGCCATGAGCGCACCCGTGATCGTGCCCGGGATGGCGGGTGGAGGGAAGCGGATGGGTCATGCCTCCACGGTAGGCGCGCTATGCGTCAGAGACATACACTATTGCGTATGACGCAAGAGCCTAATCTCGACGCCCTCATCCGCCGGCGCATCCGCGGGCTCCGCATCGGGCGGGGGTGGTCGCTCGACACCCTCGCCGCGCGCTGCTTCCTCAGCCCGTCGACGCTCAGCCGCATCGAGACGGGCCACCGCCGGATCGCGCTCGACCAGCTCGTTCCCATCGCCCGGGCGCTCGGCACCACCCTCGACGACCTCATCGAGTCTGCGGAGGAGGAGGACGTCGTGATCCGTCCCGAGCCGGACTCCGAACCGGGGCTCACGACCTGGCTGCTCTCCCGCGAGGGCACCCTGAACGGCGTGACGGTGGCGAAGATGCGCATCACGCCGGAGCGGGCACGGGGCGACGACGAGCTGGGCGTGCACCCGGGACACGACTGGTTCACCGTGCTCTCCGGCACCGCCGAGCTGCGGCTCGGCGAGCGGTCCATCCTCGTGCACACGGGGCACGCGGCGCAGTTCTCGACGATGGTGCCGCACGCCATCCGTGCGCACGGTGGCCCGGTGGAGATCCTCACGATCGTCGACCACGACGGGGAGCGCGCGCACCTGCACCCCGGCGCGGGCAGGACGAAGCCACCCGGCGCAGGGAAAGCGCGTCCGGGCGGCTAGCCGAGCTTGAAGAAGCGCAGGCCCGCGGCGTGGTAGCCGCGGCGCGCGTAGAAGCGGGACACGCTGTCGACGGCGGCGGCGGACGTCGCGAAGAAGCGGATCGCCCCCTGCGCCCGCGCCCACTTCTCGAAGTGCAGCACGAGGTCGGAGCCGATGCCGACGCCGTGGCTGCCCTCACGCACGACGAGGATGATGAGCTGAGCCTGCGGCGCGTCGTCGTTGAAGCCCCACATCACCTGACCGCCGGCGAGGCCGACGATCTCGCCGGACTCGTTGCGCACGACCCAGTTCTCGTGACCGGCGTCGGCCTTCATCCGGGCGATGCGGCGCGCGACCTGCTCGGTCGTGGCGTTGTAGCCGAGCAGGGCGAGCAGTTCGACGATGACCTCGAGGTCCCCGTTAGAGGGGACGCCGAGCGGTTCGATGGCATTGGTCACTGCAGAAACCTACCGCAGCCCGCAGCCCTCCCCGACGCCGTCGTCGGGACGCCCAGGGAAAGCGGGTCAGTGGGCGCTCTGCATCGTGCGCAGAGTGCTCAGCACCTGGACCCGCAGGTCCTCGGGAGCAGTCTCCTTGCACGCGCGCTGCACGACCTCGGTCAGCACCTCGCCCACCCGGAGCTCTGCCTTGCAGTCGGGGCAGTTCTCCATGTGCTCGCGGATGTCCGCCGCGTCCTCCTTGCGGAGTTCGTGGTGGAGATACTCCTCGAGGTCCTTCTTGGCCTTGTCACAGCCGCAGTCGGTCATTTCTTCACTCCAGTAAGGCGCTTGGAGGCGGGAGCGTGCACACGCACGCCCCGCTCCTTGGCATAGTCGGTGAGCTTGTCCCGAAGAAGGCGGCGACCGCGGTGAAGGCGGCTCATCACGGTGCCGACAGGCGTCTTCATGATGTCGGCGATCTCCTGGTAGGAGAAGCCTTCGACGTCCGCCAGGTACACGGCCAGCCGGAAGTCCTCGGGTATGGACTGCAGCGCATCCTTGACCGCGGTGTCCGGCAGGTGATCGATGGCCTCGGCCTCGGCCGAGCGCGTGGTCGTCGACGTGGCCGACTCCGCACCGCCCAGCTGCCAGTCCTCGAGCTCGTCGATGGTGCCGTTGTAGGGGTCGCGCTGCTTCTTGCGATAGGTGTTGATGAACGTGTTGGTGAGGATGCGGTACAGCCACGCCTTCAGGTTCGTGCCCTGCTGGAACTGTCCGAACGCGGAGTAGGCCTTCACGAAGGTCTCCTGGACCAGGTCCTGGGCGTCAGCGGGGTTCCGGGTCATGCGCAGCCCGGCGGCGTACAGCTGGTCGAGGTAGGGCAGAGCCTGCTCCTCGAAGAGCGCACGATTGTCGGGCAGCACCGTCTCGTTCGGGGCGTCTGCAGAAGCGCTCTCGTCACTGGTAGTCATCAGCGGCAATTCTAGCTTCGACAGGTCCGTGTCGGCTGGGGCCGTCATCGTCGCGAGCACACTCCTCCTCTCCCCTCCCGAATGTCCCGGGCCGGTAGTGTTAGCAACCGATGGAGATATTCAGGTATTCCGGACCGCAGTTCAATCCCTACGACGACGGGGCGAACGGCGAGATCGTGGGCGACGACGGTCCCTGGGCGGCGCCGGTCGCCGCCGGGCCGCTGAACGCCCGCCTGCAGATCCCCGGCTCGAAGAGCCTGACTAACCGCGAGCTCGTGCTGTCCGCCCTCGCCGACGCACCCTCTCGGCTTCGCGCCCCGCTGCACTCGCGCGATACCGCGCTCATGGTGCAGGCGCTCCGGTCCCTCGGCGTCGGCATCGCCGAGGAGCAGGGCACGGGCGAGTACGGCCCCGACCTCGTGGTCACCCCCGGGCCGCTCGAGGGTGGCACGTCGATCGACTGCGGCCTCGCCGGCACCGTCATGCGCTTCCTTCCGCCGCTCGCGGCGCTCGCCCTCGGCCCGGTGACGTTCGACGGCGACCCGTCCGCGCGCCGTCGGCCCATGCGCACCACCGTCCAGGCGCTCCGGGCGCTCGGCGTCGACGTGAACGACGACGGCCGGGGCACCCTGCCGTTCAGCCTCTACGGCACCGGCGCTGTTGAGGGCGGCGAGCTCGAGATCGACGCGTCGAGCTCGAGTCAGTTCGTGTCCGCCCTGCTGATGGTCGCGCCGCGGTTCGAGCGCGGCCTCGTCCTGCGGCACACCGGCGACTCCCTGCCGAGCATCGCGCACATCGACATGACGATCGCGGCGCTGGCCGAGCGCGGCGTGACGGTGGAGACGCCGGAGCCCGGCACCTGGGTGGTGCCGCACACTCCGATCCGGGCCAGGGACGTCACCATCGAGCCCGACCTCAGCAACGCGGCTCCCTTCCTCGCGGCGGCGCTCGTGGCCGGCGGCTCGGTGACCATCGAGAACTGGCCCGAGCACACGACCCAGGTCGGCGGCGAGGTGCCCGGCATCCTCGAGCGGATGGGCGGGCGCTCGTCCTTCGCGCCGACGGGGCACGGCGCGGGCGACCTGACGGTCACCGGCTCCGGGCGCATCGCCGGCCTCGACCTGGACAACGCGAGCGAGCTCGCCCCCACCATCGCCGCCGTCGCGGCGCTCGCCGACGGCCCGACCCGGCTGACCGGCATCGCCCACCTGCGCGGTCACGAGACGGACCGGCTCGCGGCGCTCGCCACCGAGATCAACGGCCTCGGCGGCGCGGTCACGGAGACCGACGGCGGGCTCGAGATCTCCCCCGCCCCGCTGCACGGCGGTCCCTGGCGCAGCTACGAGGACCACCGCATGGCCACGGCCGGCGCGATCATCGGCCTCGCGGTCGACGGCGTGCTCGTGGACGACATCGCCACGACGGCCAAGACGCTGCCCCAGTTCCCGGAGCTGTGGCTCGGTCCCCTCCTCGGGCGCACCCCCGCCGCCGTCGACCCGCTGAGCCTGCTGTGATCCGGCGCGAACGGAACGCCGCGCGATGAGCTGGCTCACGGGACTCGACGAGGACGACGAGTACGAGGAGTACGACGAGTCGGCCGTGCGCACGCGGCCGAACCCCAAGGGGAACCGGCCGCGGACCAAGACGCGGCCCGGGCACGCTGAGGCCATCCCCGGCCGGGTGACCACCATGGATCGCGGCAGGTACGGCGTGCTCGTCGGCGAGGGGACGCCGGACGAGCACGAGCTCACGGCGACCAAGGCCCGCGAGCTCGGGCGCAACTCGGTCGTGACGAACGACGTGGTCGAGCTCGTCGGCGACACGAGCGGCGCCGAGGGCAGCCTCTCCCGCATCGTGCGCATCCTGCCCCGGACGACGCTGCTGCGGCGCAGCGCGGACGACACGGACGCCGTCGAGCGCGTCATCGTCGCGAACGCCGACCAGATGCTCATCGTCGTGGCCGCGGCGAACCCCGAGCCGCGCACGCGACTCGTCGACCGCTACCTCGTCGCCGCCTTCGACGCGGGCATCACCCCGCTGCTCTGCATCACCAAGACCGACCTCGCGGACCCCGAGGACTTCCTCCGCAACTTCGCGGGCCTGGACATCGAGGTGTTCCGCAGCGCGGAGGGCGCCGTGCCGGTGGACGAGATCCGCTCGCGGCTGCTCGGGCACACGACCGTGACGGTCGGGCACTCGGGTGTCGGCAAGTCGACCCTCGTCAACGCGCTCGTGCCCGGCGCGCACCGGGCGATCGGCCGGGTCAACACCGTCACCGGGCGGGGCAGGCACACCTCGTCGTCGACGCTGTCGTTCCGCATGCGCGAGGGCGAGGAGAGCGGCTGGATCATCGACACCCCCGGCGTGCGGTCCTTCGGCCTCGGCCACGTCGACGTCGCGAACGTGCTCAAGTCGTTCCCGGATCTCGACGCCATCGCGGAGGACTGCCCGCGGGGGTGCACGCACATGCCCGACGCCCCGGACTGCGCGATCATGGAGCGCGTCGCGGAGGGCGAGCTCGGCGACGTCGGCCGCGCCCGGCTGGACTCGCTGCAGCGGCTGCTCGGCACGCTGCGGTCCTGACGCCGGTCGAACCCGCGCGACCGGCCCGCCCCGCCGACGGGCGGCCCGCCGCCACTCGGTAGGGTGCATAGGTGGCCTCCGATCACCTCTACTCGCTCCAGTCCGACCTCCGCCTCGCGCGCGACCTCGCCGACATGGCGGACGAGATCACCCGGAGCCGGTTCCGCGCCGTCGACCTCGTGGTCAGCACCAAGCCGGACACGACGCACGTCACGGACGCGGATCAGGCGGTCGAGCGGGCCATCCGGGGCGCCCTCGCCGACTCCCGGCCCGGCGACGCGATCCTCGGCGAGGAGTACGGCACGCAGGGCGACGCCCGCCGGCAGTGGATCATCGACCCCATCGACGGCACCGCGAACTTCCTGCGCGGCGTGCCCGTGTGGGGCACCCTCGTCGCCCTCGCCGTCGATCGCGTGCCGGTCGTCGGCGTCGTGAGCTCGCCCGCGCTCGGCAAGCGCTGGTGGGCTGCGAAGGGGCTCGGCGCGTACGTCGACGACGCGCTGGGCTCGCCCACCGGACGGCACGAGCGACGCATCTCGGTCTCGGGCGTGCGGGACCTGGCCGACGCGTCCATCAGCTACGGCAGCATGCAGCAGTGGGACGAGGCGGGCCGCCTCGACGCCCTCATCGGGCTCGCCCGGAAGGTGTGGCGCACGCGCGCCTACGGCGACATGTGGTCGTACATGCTGCTCGCCGAGGGGCTGCTCGACGTCGCGAGCGAGTACGACCTGAAGCCCTACGACATGGCGGCGCTCGTGCCGATCGTCGAGGAGGCCGGTGGCCGGTTCACCTCGGTGGACGGGCACGAGGGTCCCTGGCACGGCAGCGCGCTCGCGACGAACGGCCTGCTCCACGACGCGGTCCTCCGCGCCCTCTCGTGACCCGCCCCGCACCATCCGCTGAGGTGCCCACTTCGGACCCGAAATCGCGGGTTTCGGGTCCGTTTCGGGCACCTCACGGGAGAGTTCAGGGGGTTCGAGGGGGTTGGAGGGGGTTGGAGGGGGCGGTCAGGCGGGCTGGGGTGCCGGGGCCCGGCGGCGGGCCCGCCGGCGCGCCCGCAGGTCGAAGAGGCCCACGAGCAGGGCGACCGAGATGAGCGCGAGCGCCACGAGGAAGCCGTTGCGGAACCCGTCGTGGTACACCGCGAGCTCCCGCCCGCCGCGCTCGCTGTACAGCGTCGCATAGAAGGTCGAGGTCGCGACGGCGACGCCCATGGCCGTGCCGACGCGCTGCCCGACCTGGGCCATGGAGCCCGCGACGCCGCCCTGCGTCACCGGCACCTCGGCGAGCGTCAGAGTCTGATTCGGCGAGACGACCATGCCGCCGCCGACCCCGGCGACGAACATGCCGCCCGCCATCGCGACCAGGGTGTACTCCGGCGGCGTGAGGATGCCGAGCAGCAGCACCAAGGCGAAGCCGGCGATCACGATCACCAGGCCGAGCACGACGAGCTTGCGGCCGTGCCGGTCGACGAGCCGCCCGCTGATGTACGCGCTCACCGCGGACGCGAGGGCGAAGGGGATGCTGACCATTCCGGCGAAGACGGGCTCGATGTCGAGCCCCTGCTGCAGGTACAGGGTCGTGAGCAGGAAGATCGCCGGGATCGCACCGAAGTACGCCGTCGCCAGCAGGATCCCGTTGCGGTACGAGCCGCGGGCGAAGAGGGCGAAGTGCAGCACGGGCGACTTGCCGAGCGCGGAGTAGTGCCGCTCCCAGGCGATGAACGCGGCCGTGGCCGCCGCGAACCCGACGAGCCAGAACCAGCGGCGCGGGTCGTCGTCCGGCCCGCCGGTGGTGAGCAGGAACGGGAGCATGAGGCTGAACACGGCCATGCCGAGCAGCACGATGCCCACTGGATCGAGCTGCATGGCCGCCGCGTCGCGGCGCTGGGTGTGCGGCAGCAGCCGGATGGCGAAGATCAGCGCGAGAAGACCGAGCGGGATGTTCATCCAGAACAGGAGCCGCCAACCGTCCGTCGGCCCGCCGACCGCGATGAGCAGACCGCCGAGCGTCGGGCCGAACGCGGTGGAGATGCCGATGGTCGCGCCGAAGAGCCCGAACGCGCGACCGCGCTCCTTCGGCTCGAACAGCTGCTGGATGAGGCCGAGCACCTGCGGCATCTGGATGCCGGCGGCGACACCCTGCAGGATGCGGGAGACGACGAGCACCTCGACGCTCGGCGCTAGCGCGCAGGCGAGGCTGGCCAGCGTGAAGAGGCTGAGGCCGATCACGAACATGAGCCGGCGCGACCGGATGTCGCCGAGGCGACCCGCGGGCACGAGGGCGAGGCCGAACGCGAGCGCGTAGCCGGCGACGATCAGCTGCAGCTCCGTGGGACCCGCGCCCAGCGACTCCTCGATCGAGGGGAGCCCGACGTTGACCTTCGACAGGTCGAGGATGGTGAGCGCGGCGACTCCGACGCAGACCCAGTAGGCCTGCCACCTCCCGCGTTCGCTGACCCCACCCGGCTTCGGATTCTCTGCTGGTGCGGGTGAGGAGGTCATCGAGACCCGAGTCTATTCCTGGCCCCCTGGGCGCTGCCGGGCGAGGAACTGGGCGAAGCTCTCCCCCGCGACCACGGCGCCGGGACCGGCGAGGTGATCGCCGCGGCGGAACGCGGCGCCGACCCGCCCCGGGACGCGGACCCGGAGCACCTGCGCGTGGGATCGACGGGCGGCGAGCGACAGCCGCATGAGGTCCTCGGCCGTCTGCGCGACCGGCCCCGCGAGGTCCGGCTGGCGCCCCGTCGCGCCCGAGTCGACGAGCTCGGCGAGGCGGGTGGCCACGGCGTCGAGCGACACCGGCTGGGCGGATGTCTCCGCCGGCACGACGGCGACCGGCCCCACCGTACACTTGCGCAGCATCTCCTCCACGAAGTCGTGGAACTGCGTGGCCCGCTGGATGGCCGCGGGCACGTCGGAGCGCTCGACCCGGTACTCGACGGCCCGCTTGACCCGGTAGTACGAGTAGGGGTGATGGTCGATTCCGACGATGGACACGTGCACCAGCCTCGCGCCGACCTCCCGGATGCCGGACAGCAGGTGGTCCGCGGCGACGATGTCGTCGTGGCCGCCGACGTGGCTGGCCGCATGCACGACGACCTCGGCGCCCTCGAGGGCCTCCCGCACGCCGACGCCGGTGAACAGGTCGCCCACGAGGCGATCCGGCTCCCCGTCGCGCGGACTGCGGCTCAGGACGACCGTGTCGTGGCCTCGCCGTCGCAGCTCAGGCACTAGCACGCGGCCGAGCCGCCCCGTCCCACCCGTTACGAGAACCCTCACGGCTGCTTCTCCCCGCTCTGCCGGGACCGGTCCGCGTCGCCGACCCTCGGCTCGACCCTAGCGGGCGGGGTGCCGGGCCTCCAGAGGAGGGAACGACGAAGGGGACGCATCCGTCGGATGCGTCCCCTGCGTCGTTCTATTCGTGCCTGCAACTACTCAGTGCGACAGTGGCCGGTTGTGGAGATGGGGGGAATTGAACCCCCGTCCATCGCTGTAATTCCGAGCCTTCTACGGGTGTATCCAGTACAGGCGTTCTACTCGGCCCCGACCTTTGCTACTGGCAACTAGGTCGACGGGCCCAGCCCTGGTGCAAGTCCCTTCGCGCCCCAAGGCGTAACGCGAAAGCGAGCTCTCTAGCTGACGCCAGTACCCGGGTAGAGAGCATTCCCGGGCTGACGGACCTACTTAGTGCTTCGCTTAAGCAGCGAGAGCGAGGTCAGTGCGCTTAGTATTGGCACTTATTTTTTTGCGAAGAGCGTTTACGAGATAACTTCGCATCCTCGACCCGCTTCTCCCAGTTTTGCAGGCAATGTCGAAACCGATCATCCCCATGCGCACTTGGTGAAGTGGGCCACTGTCGCACTGTGTAGTTGTTGAGTTGCAGTGTAGTTGGAACAGAGCTGCACCGCTTCCGCTGCAGCCCTCCATCCTACGTCCGATCGGGGCGCGAGCGCCAGCGATCGAAGCGAACGGGCGAGGTCACTCCCCCAGGTGCCGCCTGCTCGCGATGGCACGCTCGGCCTCGCGCCGGTCCTGCCGCTCCCGCAGCGTCTGCCGCTTGTCGTACTCGCGCTTGCCCTTGGCCACCGCGATCTCGACCTTCGCCCGGCCGTCCTTGAAGTACAGCGACAGCGGAACGAGGGTGTACCCGCCCTCCTTGACCCGGTTGTGGATCTTCAGGATCTCGGTCTTGTGCAGCAGCAGCTTGCGCTTGCGGCGCGGCGGGTGGTTGTTCCACGTCCCCTGGCCGTACTCGGGGATGTGCACGGCGTCGAGCCACGCCTCTCCCCCGTCGACGAACGCGTAGCCGTCGACCAGGGACGCACGGCCCGCACGGAGCGACTTGACCTCGGTTCCGGACAGGACGAGGCCCGCCTCGTACGTGTCCTCGATGCTGTAGTCGTGGCGTGCCTTGCGGTTGGTGGCCACGACCTTCTCACCACGTTCTCTGGGCATGGTCCACCTCCCCGGTGTCGCTGGTGTTCTGTGTGATCGGATGCCGGGCACGAGAAATGCCGGGCAGCCCATCAGTGTAGTGCGGTTCCGGCGACGGCGCGGCGGCGGGGACGCCGCAGCGGGCCGGGCTAGATCTTGAGGTACCGGCTGATCGCGAAGTTGGCCGCGATCGCCGCGAGGACGATGCCGAGGCCGAGCAGGATCGGCACGACGAGCAAGGCGTCGCTCAGGTCGACGAGCGAGGTGCCCGCGAACTCCACCCGCAGCACGCCCTGCACAAAGAAGTGCACGATCGCCACGGTGGCGCCGCCCGCCAGGAGCGAGCCGATCAACGCGGCGAACACGCCCTCGAGCACGAATGGGGTCTGGATGAAGCGGTTCGACGCGCCCACGAGGCGCATGATGCCGAGCTCCCGCCGGCGACTGAACGCCGACAGCCGGATCGTCGTGGCGATGAGCAGCGCGGCGGCGACGAGCATGAGGCTCGCGATGCCGACCGCGGCGAGGCTCGCGATGTTGAGGACGGAGAAGATCCGGTCGAGGTACTGCCGCTGATCGGTCACGCCCTCCACTCCGGCCACGGTCCCGAGGCTCTCGGTGAGGATGTCGGACTGCGACGGGTCCTTGAGGTTCACCCAGAACGCCTCGTTCAGGAACTCGGGCTCCACGAAGCTGGCGACCGGGTCGCCCTCGAACTGCTGCTGGAAGTTCTCGTAGGCCTGCTCGCGGTCCTCGAAGTAGTAGTCCTGGATGAACGGGGCGAGCGTCTCGCCCTCCAGCTCCGCCCTCACGGCCGCGACCTGTTCCTCGGTGGCCGCCCCGTTGGCGCAGTTGTCGCTCGCCGAGGTGTCCGTGCACATGTCGATCGCGACCTGGGCGCGGTCGTACCAGAAGTTCTTCATCTGGCCGATCTGCATCTGCAGCAGGACGGCCGCGCCGACGAAGGTGAGGGAGATGAAGGTCACGAGGACGACGGAGACGACCATGCTGACGTTGCGGCGGAGGCCGTGCGTCACCTCGGACCAGACGAGGGCGAATCTCATGAGGTGGGACCCACTTCCTGGGAGCGGGCGTCGTTCAGGTCGTCATCGGCCTTCCGAAGCCCCAGCTTCTCGGCGAGGCCGAGTTCCTTGAGGTCGACGCCCGCCGTGACGGGGACGGCGGAGCGGCCCGCGTCACCGCCGGAGGCGAGAGCGCTGAGGTCGATCACGCCGGTGCCCTCGGGCAGCCGTCGGATGGTGCCCGTCGCGGGCGACGTCTCGGCGGCCGCGGGACGGGACTCGGTGCTCGGGGCGGGCACGGCGGCATCGCCCGCGAACGGGGCGGTGCCGACGGTGGAGCCGGACGCGGGCGTCGACGGCTGCGGCTCCGGCTGCGACGATGCCGCGGGCGTCCCGGCCACGGTCGGCTCGGCGGCGACCGCCTGGGCACGCGCGACGGTCTGGAGCTCGTCCTCACGCAGCGGGCGCACGATGGACCCCGTGCGCGGTCCGCCGGACATCGCGGCGGAGCCGGGCACGCCGACGAACTCCTCGGCCTGCGGCGTGCGGGCGTCCGCCCCCTCGCGCTGGATCGGGATGGTGGTCGTCTGGTAGCCGCCCCGGCGCTCGTCGCGGACGATCTCGCCGCCGATGAGCTCGATCACGCGGCGCTGCATCTCGTCCACGATCGTGGAGTCGTGGGTGGCCATGACGACGGTCGTGCCGGACAGGTTGATGCGGTCGAGCACCTGCATGATGCCCGCGCTCGTCGCGGGGTCGAGGTTGCCGGTCGGCTCGTCGGCGAGCAGGACGGCCGGCTTGTTCACCACCGCGCGGGCGATGGCGACGCGCTGCTGCTCACCGCCGGAGAGCTCGTGCGGCAGGCGCTGCGCCTTGCCCGCGAGCCCCACCATCTTGAGGACGTCGGGAACGGCCTCCTGGATGAAGCCGCGGGACTTGCCGATCACCTGGAGGGTGAACGCGACGTTGTCGAACACCGTCTTGTTCGGCAGCAGGCGGAAGTCCTGGAACACGACGCCGAGGTTGCGGCGGTAATAGGGCACCTTGCGGCCGGACAGCTGGCTGAGCTGCTGACCCAGCACGTGGATGGTCCCCTTCGTCGGCTTGTCCTCCTTGAGGACGAGCCGCAGGAACGTGGACTTCCCGGATCCCGACGCGCCGACGAGGAAGACGAACTCGCCCCGCAGGATCTCGAGGGTCACGTCGTTCAGGGCCGGCTTCGAGGTGCCGGAGTAGATCTTGGAGACGCTATCGAACCGAATCATGACCTCTAGAGCCTATGCATCGTTTGCTGTGATCCCGACGAGCGACTCGCTCCCCGGGCCGCTTGACCGGGCGCCCGGGTGGGGCCGGACCGTCGGACGGACACGGCCGGATCAGGCGTCGGCGGGCTGCTTGCGCCAGCGGATGCCGGCCGAGATGAAGCCGTCGAGGTCGCCGTCGAACACGTTCGACGGGTTGTTCACCTCGTAGTCCGTGCGGAGGTCCTTGACCATCTGGTAGGGCGCGAGCACGTAGCTGCGCATCTGGTCGCCCCAGCTCGCGGTGATGGTGCCGGCCAGCTCCTTCTTGGTCGCGGCCTCCTGCTCGCGCTGAAGCAGGAGGAGCCGTGACTGCAGCACGCGCAGCGCGGCCGCGCGGTTCTGGATCTGGCTCTTCTCGTTCTGGCAGCTGACGACGATGCCGGTCGGGAGGTGGGTGATGCGCACGGCCGAGTCTGTCGTGTTGACCGACTGGCCGCCGGGGCCGGAGGACCGGAACACGTCGACGCGCATGTCGTTCTCCGGGATCTCGACCGACTCGGTCTGCTCGATGAGCGGCACGACCTCGACCGCGGCGAAGCTCGTCTGACGCTTGCCCGCGGAGTTGAAGGGGCTCATGCGCACGAGGCGGTGCGTTCCCGCCTCGACGGACAGCGTGCCGAACGCGTACGGCGCGTCGACCTCGAAGGTCGCGGACTTGATGCCCGCCTCCTCCGCGTAGCTCGTGTCGAGCACCTTGACCGGGTAGCGGTGCTGCTCGGCGTAACGGAGGTACATGCGCAGCAGCATCTCGGCGAAGTCCGCGGCGTCGACGCCGCCCGCCCCCGCCCGGATCGTGACCACGGCGGCGCGCTGGTCGTACTCGCCGTTCAGCAGCGTCTGCACCTCGAGCTCGCCGAGCAGCTTGGTCAGGCTCTCCAGCTCGGCGACCGCCTCGTCCGCGGACTCCTGGTCGTCGCCGTCGACGGCCATCTCCACGAGCACCTCGAGGTCGTCCAGACGCCGGTCGATGCTGTTGATGCGGGCGAGCTCGGTCTGGCGGTGACTGAGCTCGCTCGTCACCTTCTGCGCCCGCTCGGTGTCGTCCCAGAGGTCGGGGACACCCGCCTGCGCGCTGAGGTCGGCGATCTCCGCCTCCAGCCGATCCACGCCGACCACCGATCGGATATCGGCGAACGTCGTGCGAAGTGCGGCTATCTGCCCGCTCAAATCCAGGTCGACCATGACCGTCAAGCCTACCCGCCGCACCTGGGCCCGCGGTTGCGGACCGGAGCGGCGGCCGAGACGGCGGCCCGGCAGCCTCGGCCCGGCGGCCCTCGGCGACGTCGGCGACGATGTTCGCGACGGAGAGTCGGCATAGTCTTGACGGGCCATGTCGACGTCCGAGCCGCCCTTCTCCCTGCGCTCGGTCGCCCTCCCCGCGTTCCTGCCGACGCTCCTCTTCTCCATCGGCGAGGGCGCGATCATCCCCATGATCCCGGTCGCGGCGGACAGCCTGGGCGCGACCCTCGGCATCGCCGGGTTCATCGCCTCGATGCTCATGCTCGGCGAGCTGTTCGGCGACATTCCGAGCGGCACGGTCGTGAGCCGCATCGGCGAGCGCACGGCCATGATCGGCGCGGCCCTGCTCTCGATCGTTGGGCTCGTCGTGAGCCTGCTCGCCCCCGAGCCCTGGGTGCTCGGCGTCGGCGTCTTCCTCATCGGCATCGCGACGGCGGTGTTCGCCCTGGCCCGGCACGCATTCATGACGAGCTTCGTGCCGCGGCACTACCGGGCGCGGGCGCTGTCCACGCTCGGCGGCATCTTCCGCGCCGGCTTCTTCATCGGCCCGTTCCTCAGCGCCGCGTTCATCCACGCAACCGGCTCGATCCAGTCGGCGTTCTGGATCCACATCATCGCGTGCCTCCTCGCGGCGGGCGTGCTGCTCGTGCTGCCCGACCCGATGAAGGCGGCGCGCGCGCAGCAGGCCGCCGCGGCCGGTGCCCCGGGGTCCGCGCTCCGCGAGGGCGAGGAGTTGGTCGCGCGCGAGGCGCACGGCCTCTTCCGCACGATCTGGACCTACAAGGGCGTGCTCGTGAAGCTCGGCAGCGGCGCCGCGCTCGTCGCCGCGATGCGCGCCGGCCGCAGCGTGCTGCTCCCGCTCTGGGCCGTGAGCATCGGGATCACCGAGGCGAACACCGCCCTGATCATCGGGATCGCGGGCGGCGTCGACTTCGCGCTCTTCTACTCGAGCGGTCAGATCATGGACCGCTTCGGCCGGATGTGGAGCGCGATGCCCTCGATGATCGGGCTCGGCATGGGGTACCTCGTGCTGTCGCTCACCCACGAGGCGCCCGCGAACGTGCAGTGGTTCATCGCGGTCGCGGTGTTCCTCGCCCTGGCGAATGGCATCGGCAGCGGCCTGCTGATGACCCTGGGCGCCGACCTCGCCCCGCAGGGCAACCCCGCACCGTTCCTCGGTGCCTGGCGGTTCACCGGAGACGCGGGAAGCGCCGCCGCCCCCCTGCTCATCTCGCTGCTCACCGCGGTCGCGTCACTGGCCATCGCGAGCGGGGTGATGGGCGTCCTCGGCCTGCTCGGCGCCGGGATCCTCGCCCGGTACGTGCCGCGCTACGTGCCCCGGCGACCGCGCACGACCTGATCGACGCCGCCCGGGTACGCGGAGCGCACCGGGCGCGTCGGCTCAGAACGCGTCGGCTCAGACCGCGCGGGCTCAGACGCCGAAGATCGTCGTGTCCTCGTGCCCCGCGTGGATCTGCTCCCACTCCAGGGCCTCCTCCGCCTCGCGGAGGGTCGGGTAGGAGCCGGAGGGGCGGCCGTGCCGGCTGGTGGCCCAGTACGCGCCGTGGATGAGCTCGACCATTCCCGCGAACTCCCCGTCGTGGTTGCCCACCCACAGGTCGTGGCGCACGGCGGACCAGACGACCGGGGGTGTGACCACGGCCTCCGGCTCCGCCTCGACGGTGGCCGTCGGCTGAACGGACTCGGCGAAGAACACCGACCGCTCCTGCGCCGGGGGCTTCTCCTCCCGCGGAGCCGGGAGGTACCCGCTGTCCGGCTGGCACGCGTCGAACCAGTCGACGTCGGTGTGCGAGGGGGCCCGCAGCGGCGCGGTGCGGTGCCGGGCGATGAGGTCCCGGGCCATCTCCTTGCCCCGCAGGGCAGCGCCCAGGTCTCCCATCGCCGCACTGACGATCGACCCCTTCATGAGCAGGTGCACGGAGAGGGCGAACTCCTCGGAGTCGCGCAGCTCGGCCTCGCTCGCCAGCGCCGTCAGGAGCTGGCGGATGTGCACGAGGTACTCGACGCTCGCGCGGCCGAGCGGGTGCTCGCGCCCCATCTCGAGGAGCACGTTCACGAAGGTGCACGCCTCGTAGTCGTCGCGGTGGAACCACTCGTCGAACACGTCGAAGATGGCGAGGAGGCGACCCTCGGGCGTCACGCCGCGGGCGCGGGCGCCCTCGGCGATCTTGCCGATGGTCCACTCGCGCTCGCGGAGCCGGAGGCACTCCTCAGCCAGCGCGTCGCGCGACGGGAACTCAAGGTCGAACTCGGAGGCGCTTACGCCGGCGGCGTCCTGCACCTCGTACAGGCTCACCCCGCGGACGCCACGGTGGACGAACAGCGGGTAGGCGGCGGTCAGGATACGGTCGTGCAGATCAGACATAGTGGCTGCTCTCATTTCGGTAACCCGGCTGACCCGCGCTGATACGGGCCCCGTGGCTTTGCGTCCCCGGCTCGCGCCGGGTTTGCCGTTGTCGTTGAGGGGGAAAGAAGAGGGCAACTCGCTCTCCCCAGAGGGGAGCAGAAGCTGCTCGCGTCGCCTCCCCCGGTCCGCGATTACCCTTCCGACGATACGCGACTTCTGAGGATTGCTCCAGTGTTCCCCACAGAAGAATTTCCCCGTGTTTCCGCGGCTGAAAACGATTTCAGCATCTCCTCATTGCGGAAATTAGGGATCACCCGCCGAGCACGGATCGGGCGGTCGCGCTGACCTCGACACGCACCCCCTCGGGTGCGAAGAGGGACACGACGGGCGGCGCCCAGGCGCACGCCAGCGACACGGCCGCGCTGCGCCCGTCCGGGGATCGAGCGCCGAGCAGACGGAGGTCCCGGAACGACCCCGTCGACGCATCCGCGAGGTACTCGCGGGCGGCCTCCTCGACGTCCGCGGAGCGGAGCGCAGGCCTCACCTCGCCGGAATCATCGCGCGACACGGATTCGAGTGGGAACGATTCCGCAGCGGCGAGCGCGGCGCCGTCCGCGAGGGAGAAGAGGCGCTTCCGCTCGAGGTAGAGCGACGTCGCGGCGACGACGAGCAGCACGACCGCGAGGCACAGCGCGCCGAAGAAGATCGCGAGCAGCAGCGTCGACCCCTCCTCGTCGTTCCTCAGGCGCCGCGGGTCCCTCTGGCCTCCCGCGCCCATCACTCCTCCCCCGCCCAGAATCGGGACACGGCCTGAACAGCCCTGCCCTCCACGGGCACGGCGAGCGGTGTCGACGCCTGCACGGCCGCGGGCAGGAGGGGAAGCGGAACGGAGACCCGCACCGTGACGGCCACCGTGCCGCGCCGGGTCAGGCAGCGCGCCGGCTCCGGGCTGCAGGTGACGACCACCTCCGCGGAGGACGCCTCCAGGCCGTAGTCCGCCAGGCCGATCCGCACCGCCCGGTCCACGGCCGCGACGGCGTCCGCCGGTGTCTCCGAGCGCACGTAGGCACGGGCGGCCTGGCGGGCGCTCCCCTCGGTGGCGAAGGCGGCCGCCTGCACGGCCGACAGCGCGAGGACGAGGTAGACGAGCGGCACCAGCATCAGCAGCCCGGCGACGACGAACTCGATGGACGCGGAGCCGTCCTCGCCGGCCGCCTTCTCAGTCCAGCGCCTCGACAGCCGCATGGCCGCGCACCTCCAGCCCCCGCTCGAATCCGACGAGCCCGAGGACCGGCAGCGGGAACACCACGGTCACCTCGACCGTGCGGGTCCCCGCGACGTCCCGGTACGCCGCGCTCACCTGCCGGGCGTATCCGGGACTGAGAGCCGTGCCGAGGAGGTCGCGAGTGCGCTGCTCGCCCTCGGTGAGGCCGCTGTCGGCGAGCGCCGCGATCCGCGCCCCCTCGGCGGCCGCGTCGAGGGCGGTGTTCCGCACGTGCAGGGCGAGCGCCAGCTGCAGCACCGACAGCGTGAGCAGCGCGAGCAGTCCAGCCACCAGCGCGAACTCGGCGGGTGCGCCGCCGCGCTCGCCCTCCCCGCTCGGACGCCGATGTCGCACCACGGAAGCGGCTCGGGTCAGAAGGAGGTGACCCGGGAGATGGCCTGCTCGAAGACCTCGCCGAGCGCCGGTCCGGCCAGCCCCCAGAGCAGGATCACGAGCCCGGCCGTCATCAGAGTGATGAGCACCCAGCCGGGCACGTCCCCGCGCTCCTCCTCGACGAACCGCCTGCGCAACGTGGTCATCGGACGCTCCTTCCCTTCGCGCTTCCCGATGCTCATCGTCCGCCCGACCGGGCGGTCCCCGTCGAAACTCTCCACAGGCAGCATCGGCGCTGGGGAACATTGCTACACGGTGCTACAGTCCGGCCCATGAGCAGACCCATCGCCCATCGCGACCTCCGGAACAGCAGTTCCGAGGTACTGCGCTCGGTGGAGTCGGGGGAAACGATCGAGGTGACGAACCACGGCCGGGTCGTGGCCGTGCTGACGCCGCCCACAGCGCATCCGCTGACCGGTATCGGTCACCGCGGGCCGCTTATCGGCGGCTCCTTCTCGGGCATGACTCGCGCCTGGTCCGGCGAGCCGACCGGAGATGCGCTCGACGATCTGCGGTCGGAGCGGTGATCGTTCACCTCGACACATCCGCGGTCGCGAAGCTCGTGATCGAGGAGGCGGAGTCCGCCGCCCTCGCGGAGAAGCTCGATGAGCTGGCCAGCACGGGAGCGACCCTGCTGACGTCCGCCCTCGCCGAGACCGAGCTCCGCCGTCTCGCCAGGCGAGTCGGCGGTCTCGAGCAGTCCGCCGTCACGGACGTGCTCGCCCGGCTGACCGTGGTCGATCTCGACCGGGCCACGTACCGACAGACCGGGGTCCTCCCGGGTGCGGCCCTGCGCAGCCTCGACGCGCTGCACATCGCCTCGGCTCTCCAGGTCGCGGCGGACCTGTTCGCCACGTTCGACCGTCTGCAGGAGCAGGCTGCGCTGGACGCTGGTCTGACCCTCTTGTCGGTGCTGGAACCCGGCGGAGGCAGCACGACGCCGAACACCTGACAGGTGTCGGTGGGCGACCGTATCCTCGCGGCATGGACATCGTTCTCATCCCCGGTTTCTGGCTCGACGGCGCGTCCTGGGACGACGTGGCCCCGCCCCTGCGTGACGCGGGTCACACCGTGCACGCGCTGACCCTCCCCGGAATGGAGTCACGGGACGCCGACCGGTCCGAGATCGGCCTGCGGGACCACGTCGACGCCGTCGTCGCCGTGATCGACTACCTGCCCGACCCCGTGGTGCTCGTCGGGCACAGCGGCGGAGGTGCCATCGCCTACGCCGCGGCCGACGCGCGCCCGGACTCCGTCGCCCGCCTGGTCTACGTCGACAGTGGCCCGCTCGGCGAGGGCGGGGTGATCAACGACGAGCTGCCGCAGGTGGACGGCGAGGTGCCGCTGCCCGACTGGGGCGTCTTCGAGGACGAGGACCTCGTCGACCTCACCGAGGAGCTGCGGGAGAGGTTCCGGAGCATCGCGATCCCGGAGCCGGCGAGGGTGACGAGCGACCCGCAGGTGCTCTCCGACCCCCGCCGCTACGACATCCCGGCCACCGTCATCTGCTGCGAGTTCCCCGCCGAGATGATGCGGGACCTCATGGCCAAGGGTCACCCCTACGTCGCCGAGCTCGCGCGGGCCACGGACTACGAGCTCGTCGACCTGCCCACCGGCCACTGGCCGCAGCTCACGAAGCCGCGCGAGCTCGCCGCGGCGATCCTCGCGGCGGTCGACCGCTAGAACCCGGTCTGTAGCACGAAGATGCCGGGGTAGATCGCGAACACGACGGTGACGGGCAGGATGAGGAAGACGAGCGGCACGAGCATCGCGACCTCCTTCTTGCCCGCCGCCTCGAGCAGCTCCCGCTTGGCGACCTCCCGCGCGTCCTGAGCCTGCGCCCGGAGCACCTCGGCAAGCGGCGTGCCCTTCTCGAGCGCCGTGACGACCTGCTCGACGAGCCGGGTGATCGACGGCATGCCGAGCCGGGCGTCCAGCGACTCGAGCGCCGACGCGAGCCCGACACCGGTGCGGGCGTCCGAGACGACAAGCGCGACCTCCCGCGACAGCTCCCCCGACGTGACCCTCGCGACGCGGTGCAGGGCGTCGAGCACGCCCTCCCCGGCGGACACGCTCAGCGTGAGGAACTCGACGACGGTGGGGAACTCGCCCGCAATCCGCGCGAGCCGGGCCCGCACCGCGCGCTGCAGCAGCGCGTCCCGCAGGGTCAGGCCGAGGAGCGCCCCCACCACGGGCAGGGCGACGGGCACGGCGAGCGGAACGGCCCGACCCAGCGCGATCGCGATGGACGCGGCGACGCCGAGGGTGGCGCCGATCAGACCCCACGCCAGCTGCTGGGCCCGGAACTGCTCGACGCTCAGCGGCGAGCCCGCCTGCCGGAGCCGGGTCCGCAACCGGTCGGCACCGCCGAGCAGGGACTCGAGCCCCAGGCGCGCTCGCGTGAACACCGGTGCGAGCAGTGCGCCGACGACCGGCAGCGGATCGACGGGCCGCCGCGACGCGAGCCGCCGCGCCTGTTCCGAGACGTCGAGGAGGTACGGCGCCACCCGCGCCGCGAGCGGGAGCGCGCCCACCCGCGGCAGCAGCGAGGCGAGGGACCAGGCTCCCAGCCCAAGAAGGGCGCCGAGCAGCATCGCCCACGCCACGATCTGGCTCACCGGAACCACCGCCGCTCCTCGGGCAGCCGCGCGAGGCGCATCATCGCCCGGTAGGCGACGAGCGAGACGGCGACGCCGCCCGCGATGAGCACGCCGCCGCCCGCCGAGTTGTAGGCCGCCGCGGCCTCCGGCCGGGTCGACAGCAGCACGAGGACCAGCCAGGGGGCCGCGACCGCGAGCTTCGCCGCGTTGACCACCCAGGATTGCCGCGCCTCGGCCTCGCCGCGGATCGCCGCCTCGGATCGCAGGTACGACGAGAGGTTGCGCAGCACCCCCGTCAGCTCGCTCCCGCCGACCTCGCGCGACATGCGGAGGATCTCGACGATGCGGTCGGCCGTCGGGTCGGCGAGTCGCTCCTTCAGCCCGTCGACGCTCACCGAGAAGTTGCCGGTGGCGCCGTAGTCGCGCTCGAAGGCGGCGAACG
This sequence comes from Planctomonas deserti, assembly GCF_003067705.1. GTDB lineage: Bacteria > Actinomycetota > Actinomycetes > Actinomycetales > Microbacteriaceae > Planctomonas > Planctomonas deserti. The sequence continues at coordinate 839,493 of NZ_QANL01000002.1, read as the reverse complement.
CCGAACGAAGGGCGGGAGGCCCGGTCCGGGACAGCGACGCCACGGCATCGGGCAGGGACGCGCCGGAGCGGACGGCGGACACCAGGTGGTCGACGACGTCGGGCCAGGCGCCGCGGTGAGCTCGCCGGGTCGCGCGGTCGCGCCAGCCGGCGGCGAGGAACGGCGCGGCGAGGCCGACCAGGCCTGCGGCCAGCGCCACCGCCGTGACGCCGGAGAGGGCACCGCCCAGGGCGAAGCCCGCGACGGCCGAGAGGAGGGACAGGGCCAGGAACGCGGGGAGGGGTAGCCGCTCCAGGCCCGCGCGGGCCAGCCGATCCCGCAGCCCGGCCAGGGGCTGCGTTCGCACCGCGGTCGGCCGCCGGCGCCGCCGGGGCCACAGGAACGGCGCGACCATCGACAGCAGCCCGAGCCCGAGGCACAGTCCGAGCAGCGCGCTCATCCGCTCACCTCGCGGTCCCCGTGCTCCGCACCCGCCTCGTCCCGCAGGAGTGCGGCGGGGTCGAGCCCGGCGGATGCGAACCGGCGCTCGCGACCCGGCGCGGCGCCGGTCGGGCGAAGGACGCCGTCCCGGCCGGCGAAGATTTCCGTCACGTCGATCATCCCGTCCGGCGTGCTGCCGAGGACGGAGCAGATGCTCGCAACGCGACGACGCCCGGACGGCGTCAGCTCCAGGTGGACGACGACGTCCACGCAGGCGGCGACCGTGGGCACGATGAACGACGAGTCGATGTTCCTGCCGGCCAGGAGTGGGAGGGTGCACAGCTTGGTCAGGGCCTCGCGCGGCCCGTTGGCGTGGATGCTGCTCATGCCGGGCAAGCCGGAGTTGAGCGCGATGAGGAGGTCGAGACTCTCCGCCTCACGCACCTCCCCCACCACCAGCCTGTCGGGTCGCATCCGCAGGGCCTCCTTGATGAGCCGGCGCAGCGTGATCTCGCCGGTGCCCTCGATCGAGGGCTGGCGGCACTGCATCGCGACGACGTCGCGCCCGGTCAGGTCGAGCTCGAACGTCTCCTCGACGGTCACGATGCGCTCGGCCGGCCGCGCCACGGACAGCAGCGCGTTCAGCAGCGTCGTCTTGCCGCTCTGCGTCGCGCCGGACACCAGGACGTTCAGCCCGGCGAGCACGCACATGCGCAGGAACTCGGCCGCGGCCGGCGGCAGCGAGCCCAGCTCGACGAGCTGTCCCAGCTCGCGGATGCGGCGCGGGAACTTCCGCACGTTGACGGCCCAGTGCCGCCGCGTCACGTCGGGGATGACGACGTGCAGGCGGGATCCGTCGGTTATCTGACCTCAGGAGCGACGTCCGGCTTAGTTACGCGCCAGATGATGTCAGCGGCGGTCCGCCACGTGGCCAACGTACCAATTGTGCGGCTCGTGCGGACAAGAGCGGAAGTCAACGTGGGGCTGGTGGACAGGAGTCGGTCGTTGGCGAAATCCGACCACGGGCATGGGGAGGCCGGGCTGTGCCGGCTGGGGAATCCGTCGGGACCGCAGTCCGCAGCAGGATGACGGGGCATGATTAGCAGGCGGCATGCTCCCGCGCTCATCATCGAAAATCGTCTTGCTTGCGGAGTTGAAAAATGCTTGATCCCGCCGTCACGGGCCTATCAGATCCATCAAATGGAGAGCATTCTCCGTACGATGAGTCCGCGCTGATGAAGCTCGCGCTGGAAATCGACGCCCTAAGCACGCAGGCGAGCCACCCTTGGGACCTGCTCCAGCGCCTATCGGAGGCTCATGGCGGTCCTGGCGCCGAGGCGGAGCGCACTCCGCTCCTCGTCATGGCTGAGAGGGCTCTCGCGTACAGCTTCGAGGACGATGCTGCCCGATATGGGACTGTGATCCTCGGACGTCGATTTTCATCATCAGGGGGTGACTGGCCGCCAGCCTTTGACGTAGTGGACGGCGACGAGAAGAGGTGCTGGGCAAAATTCGCCGATATCGTCACGCATCCTCTACCGCTGGCCCAGTTTTCGGATCTGGCACTATCGACGGGGACTCGTTCCGGTGTGCAGGCAGCGCGAGCGCTTGTCGACCAGTACCTGATACTGGCAGAAATGACCACCCTCGATGGGTACTACCGTGCCTCCTGCCTGCGACGCGCTTGGAGCTTGACGCGAGTGTATCCGCTCGGAATGGAAGCGGACGTGCGTCACCGTCTCTTCGAGATGGCGGAAACGCTTGTGGCGGTCTCCGATGTCCAACCGGGGCTTCTGTTCCGAGCAGTCGAGCCATTGGCGATTCCGCTGCGGGATGGTGAATTCACCGAGCCGGATAGAGCGCAGGTGGTAACACTCTTATCAACCGTCGATCGCCTACATGGCCGGTCCTCGATTGTGTTCGAGGCAGTCCATGAGGTGCGAGAGCGATTGGCGCAGAACGCTGCGGAGCGCGAGGCTGCCCGCGGGTCACTCGTGCAGAGCTATTTGAATCTCGCGGACCTTTGCGACGGGTTCCTCAGAATGACTTGGCTGCAGGAGGCGGCCAGCGCCGCCCAACGATTCGGCCTCATAAACCTTCGGGATACGGCGGTTAGCGCCCTACAATCCTTGTCGGTCGATGATTTCGGCTTCCAATCAGTGACAACTGAAATGAGGGTACCAAGGCATGCACTAGACTCTGAAATTTCAAACTACCGCTGGTCGCAGGACGCTCGAGGCGCAATAGAAATCTGGCTCACCAATCCCGCGCCAACCGGTTCCTTCGAGGCCAACACTCGGAAAGCTGACGACTTGAGCAAGCTCGGCATGCTCAGTCTCGCGTCGCGAACTGTCGTCAGCGAGCAAGGTCTACCCTTGCGCTCCGGCATCGGCCCTGAGGCCGCTGCGTCCTGGCAGCTGGAGCGCATCGAGAACATGAATGCTGCTGTGAGCAGCATCGTGCTCGCGAACGAGTTGGAGGCAATCAAGACCGAGTATGGCCAGATCTCCGCGGGCGAACTCGGGCGTCACTTGGCCACGCGATTCAACTGCGATCCGGAGAAAGCTGTCGCTTTCGGTGATGCGATCGCAAGCTTTTGGGATGGTCGCTTTGCCGATGCTGGCCGCGCTGCATTCCCGCTGGTCGAGGCTGGCGCGAGGGGACTGCTCCTTGCTCTCGGAGATCCACTCTTCAGAATCGAAACCGGTGGCTCGGAGGGCAAGTTCCCCAGCCTCGAGACATATTTGGAACGTCTCGCTGCACACGAGTTCGACCTTGACTGGATTCGAACTATTCGCGGACCGGTGGCAACACTCAGAAATGCACTCGCCCATGGTCATCGCATAGACCTCCGACGCGAGGAGGCGGCGTTGATGCTAAGAACTGCCGGGCTCCTGGTAATTCTCACTCCGCCCGACTCGGCGATTGTCGATCGCGCTGAGGTTTCAGTTCGGTTGCGAGACCCGATCGGGTCCATCGCGGCCCGGGTGCGACTTCGTAGGAGGTGGCGACGCGTCTGGACCGCCGCTCCGAGATATTTCCAGCGCCCGCGCGAAGGCTGGAAATCCGGCGCACCGAACGCCTCTGATGGCTCCGCGTCTTCAGGCTAACGCGAGGCCCGCGATCATGGAGCGAAGTTCGGCCGAGGCCCAGACTCGGCGTCGGGCTAGTTGTGATCAGCCTCGTCCTACCAGATGAGCAATGCCCGGTTCGTCCATGTGACGCCGCGTACTTAGTCCGAACGAGCATTCCGGGGGGACACGCGCGCGCATCGGTACGCCGCCATGGCCTGCTTGACGGCTGATATTCGAGGTCCAGCTCCAGCTCTCAGGGCAGGGGCGCTTGATGGCACGTGCGCGGGGCGCCACCTCAGGGATCCTGGACACCCGTGACCGCGCACACTCACTCGACCGGTTGCGCCGATCCCACTTCCCGTCCGACCCGCAGATGGGATCATCGAGACGTGATTCCGGCCCCTCCTCCCTCGCCTGAGCTGTTCGGTGCTCCTGTGGCTACCTGGGCACTCGTCGTCTCTCTGCTCAGTTTCCTCATCGCGCTCGTGGCCCTCGGCTGGCAGGTGTTCAAGCACTTCCTCGACGGAGGCCGCGTGAAGGTCTACCTGAACACGGCCATTCTGGAACCCGAGTTCATGCTCGCAGTCAATCGCTCTGGCCGCTTCGCCTTGAGAGATGACAGCGTGGCGCGCAGCGTGAAGTACGGGAAGGCGCTGGAGGTCGCTCAACTCGTGGTTGAGAATCCGGGGAGAGTTCCTGTGACCGTGTACTCACCGGGCCTGAGCATCAGCGGACACGGTAAGAAGGACCACTCGCTTGTCCCACGCATGTTCGCGACGGGAGCCTCGTTCGGCCCCGACGAGGCGATCAAGGACACTGTCGTCCGGGTTGAGCCGTACGGGCGTGTGACGTTCCTCCTCGATCACTGGAGCGTCCTGCCCGGCCTCCTTAGCGCGGCCCCGAGGCGGCGGGTCGTCGTACGCGGCTTCGTGGGAGTCGCAGGTCGGACGAATCGTCCCCAAAAGTCCAGCTGGAGCCGTCGATGGCGGCTCCGTAAGGGCGTATACACCGCCATCAAGGGGTCACCGGAATTCACGCCGCTCAGTGTGATTTGGCGCGAGATGTACGGTCGTATTCCGGAGCGTGAGGATGAGACCAACCGTCATTCCAACGCCGGCTCCCGGATCACCCGGGGGATGCTGCGGTACATGCTCGACGAAGCGATGTCGCGCTTCGACGAGCGGCCTGATCGTGCTCAGCTGACCGAGGCGCTGAATGAGATCGCGAAACGGGAGGGCGACGGTCACCCCGCTTTGAATTCCGCGGTGTTTCAGGCCTACGAGGCGCTGGACCGGATGACCGGTCACCTGACTGCCTGGTCCGAGGGGCTCTTCCACTTCGAGCGCGAGCGAAAGGAGGTAAACAAGAACGGCGCTACCGGAGTGGCCGACTAACCGAGTGCACGGAGCGTGCGTTCGACCCTCCTCAGCGGGTCAGGATCCCGATGACCGCTGCGCCAGTCGTGCTCGTTTCGGAGGCGAAGCGGGGCAGGTACGGGCGGACCCTTCCTACAACAGTGGTCGCGCTGCGATCATCTCAGACGGCGAATCAGCAATGACTACAGCCGATGGCGAGACACCTACCGGGCCGGTAGCCGATGGTGAACCTGGCCGCGCTGCCACGCAGCCGAACGGAGATCGACGGGTCATCCTGACGACGGCGGACGCTGCCCGTCGATGATTCGGAGCAAGTCGCGCACGGCGAGCTCCACTCCCAGAAGCCATGCTCATAGAAGAGCGGGTGAACTCGTCCGGCCGAACCTTCCCGAAGTCTCGGAGGAGCCGGCGCGAGCTCGCGAGGATTTGGCTGTCGGTGATATTGTCCAGGTCGTTCCAGGCGTTGTCTTCGTCGTCCCGTTCCGTCGCCGGGTCGTAATTCGGACTGTCCGTTCGAATCCGCGTGACGCGGGGCGTGCCGGCGGACAATTCGTGATCCTTGGCGCTTCGCCCGCGGGCGGTGCCACAGCGCGGCTGGTCCATGCGACGGCCCGCCCTTCGGCCCGGATGACCGTTTCGGGGAAAGCGGACCCGCGCGCGCACGGGGACGGTGTTGTCCGCTTGCTTAACCGGGTCGTGCTCGAGGTCGAGCTCCTCTGGAGTGAGACTGACCGGTGTGGGGCGGATTGCCATCTCGGGCAACCGGCGCTCCAGCTGCCGGTCGGTTTGGTTGGCACGCAGAATCACAGGAATTCGTCGATCAGTCCTTGCTCGCGTCACGCTGTGGGAGCCCGTTGTGGTAGCGGCTCAATCGTTCAGTGATGCTTGGTAGGCACGAAACGCCTGATTGGCAACGCAGACGACACTCCAGCGGAATTTCTCAGACTCCCGCCTTGCTCAATCTCCACGCCCGGGTCGACACAACTAGCGACTGCTTCCCGCTGCGGCTTCAGCCCGTCGCCCCATACCCCTCAACACCTTGAAATGGTCTCTGCACGCGAGCCATCCGCTTCACAGATTGATTACATGGAAGATAGTCGGGTAGTGTCCGACTGATGTTCTCCTTCAACCCGGTTCGCTCTCCTTTGGATGTCATCCCCGATGGGGCTATGCTCCGATCGGTGACGGCTCAGCCCGCTCGCGTCGGTGGCCGCGACTGCCTTCGCGTCCAATTGGAGAGGGCGGTTGCAGAGGGTGTTCCCGGCGTCGACTACATTGACCAGCCAACCTTCGTCATCCTCCCGATCGAGTTCCTCGATGGCCGCATCGAGGTCGACATCCGGTCTCGACTCACCGCCGATGCGCCGGAGCTTGCCCGAGGATTTGCGGGGCTCGCGTACCGTATTGCTGAGGACTGCTCTCGGTTCGAGTCCGTGTATGTGCGCCCACTGAACGGTCGGAAGGTCAACCCTCCGGCTCCGCGGGCCGGCCGGGCGATTCAGTACTTTGCTTACCCCGAGTGGCCGTTCGACCGAATCCGAAACGAGTTCCCCCCGGAGAGATTCGAGGCCGGCGCCGACATCGGCCCGGACGAGTGGATCACCTTGGCGATCGACGTCCGCCACGACCGGGTACGGGTCACCGTCAACGGTGCGGAGCAACTCCTGATCCCCGAGACGCTGGCTTCCCCCGAACCAGGACGGGTCGGCCTGTTCGTGGACATCGGAACCGACGCCCTCTTCTCCAATCTCGTCGTGTCAGCCAGGTGATCGGACGACCTGCGGGAGTACTTCACGGCTCTCGTTTCACACGAGAGCGGACTCTCGAACCAGATGAACCGTCCACTTCGTACCGAACTCGAGACCTGCAACTCCTTGCCGAGGCACACGTCGAGGCTGGACCGACGTTGACGTCGATCCAGCCTCGGCTCAGCGATTCAGCGGCGCGAGGAGATCACCGAGTCCAGCGAGAACCGCCCTGCGCCCGCCAGTGCGAGAGCTATCGCTGCCGCAGCGAGGATCAGGGTGAGTTCGAAGCCGCCATCCGCGATGAAGATGCCGTTGGGCAGGTGCACCAGAACGGCGGCAACGATCATGTCGATCGCGACGAGGACCGAGGCGATGCGAGTGCCGATGCCCGCGGCGATCGCGAGCCCGCCTACGAGTTCGACGATGCCCACGAGGGGACCGGCGATCTCCGCCATCGGTACGCCCATCTGGGCGAAGGAAGCGCCCGTTCCGGCGAATCCGTAGAAGAAGACTTTTTGAGCGCCGTGCGCGATCAGGATCGCCCCGAGCGCCAGGCGCAGGATCAACAGCGCCAGCGAAGGATAGCTCGGCAAAGCGGTCGACGTCGTTCGTGTGGGCTGGGCGGTGGCCGTAGAGGTCATCGTTCGGTCCTTTCAAGGGTTGGCGCAACCGGTTGGCTGCTAGTTAATTGCGGTTACGAACGCCGCTCCATATTTCAGAGCGGCGGGCTGCCCTGCGGCATCCCCGATTCCGTCATCGCCGTGGGCGTCCACCGCGAGGCGGCTCCATCGATTACGAGCGGACGACTCAGGAACTCACTCCGCTCACTGTCACGGTTGGACTGTCCGCGAGCCGAAGCCGGGTGGACACGGTGGCGCCTAGGACGGCGGCCGCGGCGGAGAGGATGCAGAGGATCGCGACTAGAGCTAGCGTCGCCGTCCATCCGGCAGCCGCGTACGCAAGCCCGCCGAGCCAGCCGAACAGACTCGTTCCTCCGAGCCAGGCGATCTGATAGAGCGCGGTGCTCTGTGCCCGGCCGGCCCGAGCCGAGCGCGCGCTGAGTCCGCTCGCGATGGGATGGGCGGTGAAGCAACCGATCGTGAAGAGGATGAGCCCCCCTACCATGACGGCAAGCAGATCCGACGCCATCAGCGGAAGCGATACGAGTATCGCGGCACTTCCGACGACTAACGTCCGGGCGGTGCCCATCCTTGCGGCGAGGGCACCGGACCGTTGTGCCGCGACGGAGCCGGTGAGGTAAACGAGGAACAAGGCGCTGGATATCCATGCGGGTTGATCGAACGGCGGCGCCTGCACGCGGTACCCGAAGAAGTTGTAGACCGCACCGAAGGCTCCCATGAGCAGGAAACCCTGGAGGTATAACGCCAGCATGTATGGATCGCGCAGGTTCAACCAGACGGCGCGACCTGCGCTACCGCCAGATGGCGACGCCTCGCGGTCGTAGAGACGCCGGGACAGGATCAGAAAGGCGGCGATCGCCAGGGCGGCTACTTCGGTGCTCACCCCGAAAGCGAGTCGCCATCCGCCGATGTCGGCGGCGAGGCCGGAGGTGAGACGGCCGACGATCCCGCCGACGGTGTTCCCCGCGACGAATGTCCCGGCGGCGTGCGCCGCCCAGCGTCCGTCCACCCTCTCCGCGATGTAGGCCATGCCGACGGCAGGCGCAGCACCCAGAGCAAGGCCTTCCGCGAAGCGGACGACGACCACACTTCCCAGGTTCGGGAGGAATGGGATGGCGACGGCGAAAAGCAGGGCGAGGACGAGGGACATCCGGATGGCACGCAGCCGCCCGACGCGATTCGACACGCTAGCCCAGCCGAGCACACCCGCGGCGACCCCGAGGGCCGTCGCCGACACCGTCACCGCTGCCGCGTCCGCGTCCACCGCGAACTCCGCGGAAAGCGCGGGAAGGAACGCCTGCGGCGAGAACAGGAGAGCGAAGGTCGCGAACCCCGCGAGGAACAGCGCCCACACGAAGACTCTCCACCCGGGTGCTTCGGGCGTGAGTGGCACCACCGTTCCGCCCGTCAGCTGCTCCCCTGCGCGCCGCTCCGGTGGCCCACCGGCGCGGGACGGGCGCCAGTGCCGCTCAGACACGAGCGTGGGTGGCGGCACGGACGGCGGGGAGGATCTCGGTTGCGAGCAGTTCGATCGAGGCCAGGGTGTCTCGTTGCGAGAGACCACCGAGACCGACCTGAGCGAGGAATCGCGTATGGCCGAGGATGTCGTGTTCCCACAGGATCTTGTCGATGATCTCGGCTGGGCTTCCGGCGAAAAGTGCTCCGCGGGGACCTGCCCAGACATCGAGGGTGTCGCGGTCGAGACGCCCTGTGCGCGGCATGTTCTGGCCGATGTACGACGAGTAATGCGGGAAGAACGTTTCTCGTGCGCCCTGCGACGTCGGCTCCGCATAGAAGTGGGAGGTGACCCCGACACGTCCCGGCTGCTGCCCCGCTTGGTCTGCCGCGTGTCGGTAGAGGTGTGCGAGGGAGGCGAATCGCCCCGGGTCGCCGAGGATCGCGAGATACAGGGGAAGGCCCCTGGTGGCCGCGCGGACGACAGAGTCGGGGGTTCCGCCGACGGCAATCCACACGGGAAGTTCGTCCTGCAACGGGCGCGGCCAGATCTCGGCGGCGTTCAGCGGTGGTCTGGTGGTGCCCGACCAGGTGACCGGGTTCTGCCCGCGGATCTTCAGCAGCAGGTCGAGCCGGTCCTCGAAGTAGACGTCATAACGATCGAGGGACTGTCCGAACAGGGGGAATGACTCGACATACGCCCCGCGGCCGGCGGTGATCTCCGCGCGTCCGCCGCTGAGGAGGTCGAGCATGGCGAAGTCCTCGAAGATCCGGACGGGGTCTGAGCTCGACAGTACGGTCACCGTGCTCGTCAACCGGATGCGGCTGGTCTGCGCGGCGATCGCTGAGAGCATCAGCTGGGGAGAAGTGACGGCGAAGTCTTGCCGGTGATGCTCGCCGACACCGAAAAGGTCGAGCCCGGCTTGGTCCGCTACGCGTGCCCATTCGAGGACATCCCGCAGGCGCTGGGATGGAGATATCGGTCTGCCGTCAGCGTCCCTGGTGAGTTCTCCGAAGGTGAAGATCCCGATTTCGAACGGTGCGGTGCTCATCACACGGCCACGGCATCAGGGCCGACGTGCGTGGCGAGGAAGTGACGGACGTCATCGATCTCACGATTGTCGATGCCGTGAGCGAGGCCTGGGTAGATGCGCTGCGAGAGAGTGCTGTGACCGGGCAGGAACGCGCCGGTGCGGTTGATGGCGGGGACCGTGATGACGCGGTCTTCGGCGCCTCGCCCCCAGAACACTGCCGGCCGGTCCTCCGCGAGCTGGTCGTCTCCCGGCTGGTGAGCGCCCAGGACGAACCCGCCGAGGATCACCGGGGCGACGACCCGCTCCGGACGGGTGCGCAACAGTTGGCTAGCCATGAGGCCGCCCTGGGAGAAGCCGATCGGGACGATCTTCGTGTCCGGGTCGATGTGCTCGTCGATCCACGACCAGATCGCATCGGTGGCGTCGACGACAGGTTTCGGATCCGGATCACCCGGGGTGGTGATGGTGAACCACGCCGCTCCTCCGTTCGCGAGATTGATCGGCGCCCGAAGCGATACCCACGGCAAGTTCAATCCGAGAGCGGAGGCGAGGCCGGGGAGGTCGCGCTCCCCGGAGCCGTACCCGTGGAGGAAGACCACGACGGCGGTTCCGGAGACGACCTCGGTCGTCACGTCGGGCGTGCGCTCGGCGTGCAGGATCAAAAGCGTCATCGGGCGAGCATCTCCTCTGTGCTGAGGTCGGACAGGGCGACGGTGATACGGGTGCCCCAGGGGTCATTGACGGCAACGGATCGACCATCGGAAGCGAACGGGATCGAGGCCTTCCGCAGTCGCGACTGGAGCGCTTCCAGGTCCGGCGAGCTCGAGGCCGTGATCGCGACATCCCCCAGGCCGAGGCTTGCGGCACGCGGTCCCGCCCCTCGGCTGTTCCAGACGTTCATGGCGATGTGGTGGTGGTAACCGCCGGCCGATGCGAAAAGGGCGCCCGAGTAGCCGGTCTGGGTCGTTTCGAAGCCGAGAGCGTCGACGTAGAACGCCTTCGCCGTGTCGATGTCACCGACCTGGAGGTGGACGTGCCCGACTCGGCCGGCGAGCGACGGGCCCGCGTCGACGGCCTCCTGAGTCAGGTTCTTTCTGAGGTATTCGTTGGGGTCGAGGAATGTGGTCGTGATGCGGATCTGGTCACCGTCATGGATCCACATGGACCGGTCTCGATCTGTATACAGCTCGACGCCGTTGCCCTCGGGGTCTGTGAAGTAGAAGGCCTCGCTGACATGGTGATCACTGGACCCGATGAAACGCCCGGATGTCACCTGCGCGGATCGATAGACCGTGGCCGCGAGGCTGGAGGCGTCGTCGAAGAGGAACGCCGTGTGGAAGAGGCCTGCCTGCCGGGAGTCGACACCGGGAAGATCCGGGGTGTGGACGAGCTTTACCAGCGGCGTGCGTCCACGGCCAAGTACCCGATGTACCTCTCGGCCGCGGCTGACCTCCTCGAGGGACTCCATGGCGAAGGCCTGCGAGTAGTAGGAGGACATCTTTTCGAGGTCGCCGACCCTGAGGGTTACGGCGCCCATGGAGGTGTCGGCGGAAAGGACGTTGTTCGTCGGCGGAACCATGGACCCTGCACTTTCTGTGTGGCTATTGGCGCTGCGATCCTGTGACAGGGCGAAGCAGTGGGAGAGCGGGTCGCGCCGGCTGAATTGGCGCGACCCAGCGGGGTTGACTCGACCGGGTCAATCAGTTGATGATGCCGAAGCCGCCGGTCCAGCTGATCTTCTCGCCGGCGGCCAGGGTGAGCTGAAGGAAGCCCATGGCCTCGAGCTCGTTGGCGCGCTTGAGTGAGCCGGCGTCGATAGCGTTCACGCCTCCCGCGGTGACGAGGCCCGCCAGTGTGGCCTTCGCGTCGGCGTCGTCACCGGCGATGAGCACGGTCGTGTTGACGGGACCGAGCTTCTTCGCAGCCAGGGTGGCAGCGAAATTGGTGTTGAAGGCCTTGAGAACCTTCGACGCGGGCAGCGCCTTCGCGAGCTCGGCCGCCGCAGAGGTTCCCGCCGGGACGACGAGCGAGTCGAAGGTTTCGAAGTTGAGCGGGTTGGTGATGTCGACCACGATCTTGCCCTCGAGCTGGCCGGCGTACTTCGCGGCGATTGGGGCGAGCGCCGGGTAGGGCACGGCGAGAACGACGACGTCACCCCTGATGCTGGCATCATCAGCGGAGCCGACGTGCTGAACAGACGCGCCCCCGGCAGCGACGACGCTTGCGATGGCAGTTCCCATGTTCCCGGTGCCGAAAATCGTGACGGTGCTCATGTGTTTCTCCTTCTCGACCAGGGACGGTCATTGGTTGTTGATACAACTAACGTAACCCATATTGGTTGTCGATACAACCTTTGTCGTAGGATGACGCTATGAGTGCAACACGTTGGCTGTCCCCCGAGGAGCGAGAGGCGTGGATACGGTTCTCCGCGGTCCTCGAACTGCTCCCAGCGGCCCTGGATTCGCAACTGTCCCAGGACGCCGGGCTGACGCACTTCGACTACTTCGCCCTCGCGATGTTGTCCGAGGCCCCTGACCATGTCCTCCGCGCTTCGGCATTAGCGGCCAGAACGAACGCCACTCTGCCGAGGCTCTCGAAGGTGATAGGCAGGCTGGAGACGCGCGGCCTGGTGAACCGGTACCCCTGCCCGGAGGACAAGCGAGCCACGAACGTGGCCTTGACAAAGTCGGGCTGGCAAAAGGTCGTCGCGACGGCGCCTGGGCACGTGGAGAACGTGCGCGCGATGGTCATCGACGCGCTGACCCCGGAGCAGTTGAAGCAGTTGTCGGCGATTTCAGCGTCCCTGCTGACCCGACTGGACCCGGCCGGCAAGATGCTTGCCTCGGTTCCACAGCACGAGTAGCCCGGGATCGGGCAGTACCCCCCTGCCGTCGACTCCTATTTCAGCTTGTTCGGCACGACTTCCTTCGTATCACTTCGCCCCCGCCAGACCCAGCAGCAGGAAGACCACTCACTTCGCCGCTTGTCGGCCCTCCCCCGGACGCGACAGATACTCTCGTCCATCACTCCAAGAGCGACCGCTCCGGCTTCAGGGAGAGACTTTTCCTGCGTGAGCTACCTGCTCCACCCCGCAGTCGGCGGCGAAAGGCCCTAAAGGGCTTTGAGCTACCAGGGCCGCCGCCCTGGTAGGCGCACCTGTTACCTCCCGATCAGAAGGGTCCGTTAGGCGAACGCGAGACAGACAGACGCGACTCACCTCCCACAGGGCGCCGCCGCCCAGTCGGCCGATCAGCTCATCTGAGCGCCTCGACCACGGAGGCGGTGTCGGTGATCGTCGCGATGTTGGTGAGCGCGTAGCTGAGGGCTGCCCGCTGCCAGTCCTCGTTGATGCTGGAGGTGGCGTCCGAGACGATGGCGACCCGGTAGCCGTGGTCCGCCGCGTCCCGGACGGTGTGCTCTACGGCCATGTTGGTCCACACCCCCACGACGATGACGTCGGTGATACCGAGGTTGCGCAGCATGAGGTCGAGTCCGGTGCCGTTGAACGCACTCATGCGGTTGCGCTCGAGAACGATCTCGTCGTCACGCACGTCGAGACCGTCGACGATCTCGGCGCCCCAGGTTCCCATCTTGAGCGACTCGGGGCCCAGCATCCGGAAGATTGGGGCGTTGTCGCCGCCGACGGGGCGCTGCGGGTACACGACGATGCGGTTGTGGAAGACCGGCGAGCCGACTGCGCGGGCGGCGTCGAGCACGGCGCGGACGTTCACGACGACGTTCTGGGATGCTGCGTGATCGGCGGCGCCGCTCGAGGCGAATGCGCCGTCAGGGTGCAGGTTGTCGTTCTGCATGTCGACGACCAGGATCGCCGTCGTCGCAGCGGGGCGCGTGGATGAATTCAAGGATGCCTCCGAAGGTGGTCCGCTCGAGCGTCGCCGCCGTCGACTCGAGTCACGGCAGCTCGCATCGATGCCGAGAAGTTAACAAGGCACTATCTTACATGACAACTAATTCCATGGCATACTCCTCCTCATGACTCTCCTCTCCCGCTATTTCCGCGCCCTTGTCGCGCATGAAACCGCCCTCTGGAACGCGGTGGATCGCCGACTCGCACAGTCGGGCGCGCTGCGGCTCGGTCGCCTCGAGTTCCTGCGCGTAGTAACCGAGAACGGAAGCGCACGAGTGCAGGATGTTGCCGAGGCCTTGGGCATCACTGTCGGCGCAGCCAGCCGGCTGACCGACCGACTCGTCGCGGATGGTCTGGTGCAGCGGGAAGCTCACCCGTCGGACCGGCGCAGCTCGCTGATTCAGCTCAGCGCTTCCGGGCGGGCCGCGTTCGTTTCCTCGACCGCCGCCTTCGACGCCGCCATCGCTGAGTTGCTCGGATCTGTTGACGAGGAAACCGTGCTTGGGACGCTCGACGGGCTCGAGCGGATCGACCAGGGCGTGTTCGACAAGGCGGAGAGTGAGGCGCGATGACCGCCACCATGCGTGCCATCGTGCTCGACGAATTCGGTGGGCCCGAGGTCCTAGTTTCCCGGGATGTTCCTCGGCCGGAGCCTCGCCCCGGATGGGTGCTGATCCGGGTGATGGCGTTCGGACTAAATCGCTCAGAGTTGCACTTCCGCCGAGGGATGGGGTCGTTCGGGTCGTTGCCGCGCATTCCCGGCATCGAGGCAACCGGAGTGGTCGTGGAGGCGCCGGGAGGCGAGTTCGAGCCGGGTACCACCGTGGCCGCGGTGATGGGAGGGATGGGTCGGGACTTCGATGGCGGGTACGCGGAGTACGTCCTGGTCCCTGCAGGCACCGTCATCCCGTTCTCGAGCGACCTCGACTGGGCGACCCTCGGGGCCCTACCCGAGATGCTTCAGACCGCGAACGGGTCGCTCGCACTCCTGCAACTGAAGGCAGGCGATTCGTTGCTCGTCCGCGGGGGCACATCCTCAATCGGGCTCGCACTAGCCGTGTTGGCGAAACACCGGGGCATCACCGTGCTCTCCACCACGAGGAACGCGGCGAAGCGGGAGAAGCTGCAGCAGGCTGGGGTAGATCACGTCCTCATCGACGCCGGTGAAATCTCGCGCCAGGTCCGGCAGGTCCTCCCGGCGGGTGTGAGTGGTGCGGTCGAACTGGTCGGCACGCCCTCGCTCCGGGACACGCTCCGAGCCACGGCGAAGTTCGGGACCGTCAGCTTCACCGGCATGCTTTCCGATGAGTGGATCGTGAAGGACTTCTACCCGATGGACTTCATCCCCAACGGGGTCCGCCTCACGGCTTACTATGGTGAGGCCAGCGACCTGCCCGCCGACGTATTGCAGGCCTTCCTTGACTCGGTCACCTCCCGGGAGGTGTCTGTGCCCGTCGGCAAGGTGTACGCCTTCGACGAAGTGGTGCAGGCGCACCGCGACATGGAGGAAGGCGCGGTGACCGGCAAGCTGGTCGTCGTTCTAGATCGATGATCGAGTTTTCCTCCGTCTTCAAGCACTATCCGGACGGCACCGTCGCAGTCGACGACGTCTCGTTCACCGTTGCCAGTCACTCCACCGTTGTCCTCGTGGGCTCGTCGGGCTCCGGCAAGACCACTCTGCTGCGCATGGTCAATCGAATGACCGACCCGACGCGCGGACGCGTGCTCATCGACGGGAACGACGTCGCCGAGATGGACCCGGTGCAGCTGCGCCGGTCCATCGGGTACGTGCTTCAGGCCGGGGGGCTCCTACCGCACCGCACCGTCGTCGAGAACATTGCCACGGTGCCACGACTGAGAGGCGCGTCCCGCTCCGTGGCGACGAAGCGGGCGTACGAGGTACTGGAGATCGTCGGACTAGATGCCAGCCTCGGGAAGCGTTACCCCGCGCAACTATCCGGCGGACAGCAGCAAAGGGTAGGCGTCGCGCGAGCTCTAGCCGGCGACCCGAACATCCTGCTCATGGACGAACCCTTCGGCGCCGTCGACCCGATCGTTCGTCGCTCCCTGCAGCGCGAGCTTCGCGCACTGCAGCAGGAGCTGGGCAAGACAATCCTCCTGGTCACACACGACATCGACGAAGCCATGACCCTCGCCGACGAGATCATCATCATCAGTAGTGGAGGCAAGCTCGCGCAGCGGGGAACGCCAACTGAAGTTCTCACCCGCCCGGCGGACGCCTTCGTCGCCGAGTTCGTGGGGGTCGGCCAGCCAGAGCGACGACTTCGTCTCCGCGAGGAGAACGGCGTCGAGCTGGTGACGGATGGTCTGGGCCGGCCGATCGGAACCCTCGACCGATGAGATGGCTGAGTCAGAACTGGGAGACCCTGCTGCAGCTCACCGCCAGCCATCTCGCGCTCGTGCTGCCATCCGTCGTCCTCAGCTTCCTGATAGCGGTGCCGATCGGCTGGGCGGCGCAGCGGCGCAGGTGGGCGCGCGACCCAGCGCTAACCCTCGTCGGCATCCTGTACGCAATCCCGTCGCTGCCGCTATTCGTGCTGATCCCGGTGATGTTCGGACTGGGCCTCCGGTCGGCCGCCAACGCGATCATCGTCCTGACCGTGTACGGCACGGCGATCATGGTGCGCTCCGCCGCCGACGCCTTCGCCTCGGTACCCGAGGACGCCCGGCTCTCCGCTGCCGCGATCGGTCACTCGTCCTGGCAGCGTCTGTGGATGGTGGAGCTTCCCCTGGCGATCCCTGTGATGGTCGCCGGATTGCGAGTGCTGGTGGTCAGCACGATCAGCATGGTAACGGTGGCCTCGGTGATCGGCATCCAGAATCTCGGGACTCTCTTCACCGATGGGTTTCAACGAGGCATAGTCGCGGAGGTGGTCGCCGGCCTCGTCGTGACGGTGCTGCTCGCGCTCGTGCTCGACGGCGGTTGCATCTTGATGGCTCGGCTCCTGACCCCGTGGACCGTGTCCCAGCGTCGCGTCAGGGGGGCTAGCGCATGGACCTGATTCAACAGGCGTTCGCGTGGCTCATCGCCCCGACCTCATGGATTGGCGACAGTGGGATCGCCCGAAGGTTGAGTGAGCACCTCGTCTTCACCGTCGTTGTGGTCGGAGTCGCCGCGACGATCGCACTGCCAGTTGGGGTGGTCATCGGACACACGCGTCGCGGCACCACGCTCGTGAGCGCCGCAACAGGCGCCGCACGGGCCATGCCCACGCTCGGTCTACTCACGCTGCTGGGTCTGGGGCTGGGTATCGGGCTCGTCGCGCCGGCGATCGCCCTCATCGTCCTCGCCTCACCATCGCTCCTGGCCGGCGCCTATGCCGGCGTCCAATCCGTAGACCGGCAAACGGTGGACGCTGCCCGCGCCATGGGCATGTCAGAACCTGCGATCATCCGGACGGTCGAACTGCCGCTCGCGGCACCTCTGATCCTCGGCGGCCTCCGCTCGGCCACCCTCCAGGTCGTGGCCACGGCGACCCTGGCCGCGTACACCTCGAACACCGGGCTCGGGCGATACATCTTCGCCGGCCTCAAGGGTCGCGAGTACGCGGAGCTCATAGGCGGCTCCGCCCTCATCGTCGCTCTCGCGCTGCTACTCGACGGCATTTTCGCCCTGGTTCAGCGGGTCACGCTTCGCGACCCCCACCGACTCCCCGTCACCACAGAAAGGCACCACCCATGAAGAACACCCATCGCATCACGAGCGCGCGTCGCGTCAGGACGACGGCGGCTGTCATCACCATCGGTTTGGCTCTCTCCGGATGCGCCAGCGCGTCCGACCTCGAGTCACCGTCGGACTCGGAGTCGCAGACCATCGTCGTCGGCTCGCAGGACTACTACTCGAACGAGATCATCGCGGAGATCTACGCACAGGCTCTCGAGGCGGCCGGCTACGACGTCGAGAGAGACCTGCGCATCGGACAGCGCGAGGTCTACGTGGAGGAAATTGAGAACGGATCGATTGACCTCTTCCCCGAATACACCGGTCCTCTCCTTGAGTTCTGGGAACCGGACACTGCGGCACGTCTCGACCAGGACGTCTACGACGCTCTCGTCGACTCGGCACCCGAAGGTGTCCGGATTCTGGACCGCTCCTCAGCGACCGACCAGGACGCATACACCGTGACCCGTGGCTTCGCCGAGCGATACGAGCTGAAGACGATCGACGACCTGACCGATGTGCCCGAGCCCCTCGTCCTCGGCGGCAATTCCGAGGGCGAGAATCGCCCGAACGGGCCGAAGGGCCTCAAGGAGACATACGGCGTCGACGCGTCGTTCGCCCCCATCGAGGACGGCGGAGGACCGCTCACGGTCAAAGCACTGCAGGACGGCGACATCCAGCTTGCAATCATCTACACTGCCGATCCCTCCGTCCAGAAAAACGACCTCGTGGCACTGGAGGACACGCGCGGCCTGTTCCTCGCGTCACACGTCGTTCCCGTGGCCAGCGAGAAGATCGACGCCGAAGCCGAGAAGGTCATCAACACGGTGAGCGCCGCCCTCACCCCGGCCGGCCTCGTCGCCCTGAACGCACAGAGCGTCGACGAGCAGGCACCGGCATCGACCATCGCGAAGCAGTGGCTCGAGGAGAACCCAGTCTCCTGAAACCACTTCGGGGAGGGCGAAGCGCCCTCCCCGAACGGCTCAGGGCTGGATCAGCTGAACACGACCACAGGCTTGACGACGCTTCCGTTGCGGGAGTCCTCGAAACCGTCGTTGATGTGCTCGAGGTCGTACTCGCCGATGAGCTTCTCGAACGGGAACTTGCCCTCGCGCCAGAGATCGATCAGGTGCGGGATGAACACCTGCGGGACCGAGCTGCCCTGAACGACCGTCTTGAAAGTCCACCCCTTTACCAGGGAGGCACCGATCTCGAAAGCAACCTCCGTCCCGGGCTTCGCGGCGCCGACGAGCGCGAGCGTGCCGCGCACGGCCAGCGCCTCGGCGGCAGTCCGAAGCTGCTCGGGACGGGCCGTCGTGTCGACGGCGAAGTCGACGCCGCGGCCGTCGGTGATCTCGGCGATACGGGCGGCGACGTCGTCGGACTTGGAGTTGATGACGTGGGTCGCGCCGAGCTCCTTGGCGAGCTCTAGCCTGGATTCCACGATGTCGACAGCGATTACCGTGGTGCACCCGGCGACACCCGCCGCCATGATGGCGGCGCATCCGACCGCGCCGGTTCCGAACACGACGAGCGAGCTGCCCGCGGGTGGCTGGAGCTCGTTGAGGACTGTGCCTGCGCCGGTATTCAAACCACAACCCAGCGGACCGAGATGCTCGAGCGGAACGTCCTTATCCACCTTGATCACGCTCTCCTCGACCACGTTGGCGTAGGTCGCGAATGCCGACTGGCCGAAGAAGTGCGAAGAGATGACCTCGCCGTCCCGACTGAGCGACGTGCTGCCATCCCGACGGCGCCCGCCGAAGTCCTCGGCGAAGAGGTTCTCGCAATACGCCATCTCGCCGGATCGGCATCGACGGCAGAAGCCGCAGTAGGCCGCACCGAGGACCACGTGGTCACCGGGGGCGACGCTCCGGACGGCGTGCCCGACCGCCTCCACGACGCCCGCGCCCTCGTGCCCGAGCACGGCTGGCAGCGGTGTCGGGTATACGCCGTCGCGGACGATGGCGTCGGTGTGGCATACGCCGACCGAGACCATCCGGACGCGAACCTCGTTCGGACGGATGTCGTCGAGTTCGAGCTGCTCGACGGAGAGTGGCTGGCCGTGCTCACGGGCGACGGCTGCGGTGATCTGCATTGTTCGAGTTCCCTTCGCCTCCGCGCCGGCGCCGGCGCCGGCTCCAAGCGGCGGCGTCAGACGCGGATAACTATTCCGTGGAATGAAGCTTATGCCCGCGAAGGTTCACGCGCTCCGCTGCCCCATCATGTGGCGCACGAGCAGCAGCAGGCGCGGTACAAGCACATGTACCGACAGCGGCACACGATCACGGTGAGCGCCAGCGCTCGTAACGGGATGGGCCAGGACGGTACGAGCGCCGCCTCTACGAACATGCCGACCATCGCGAGTGGAAAGATCGACAGACACGTCACGGCGGCTCGGCCAAGAACAGAGATGAGCCCCGGAGCCGGGGCTGACGGCGATGAGTCTCGTCGGCAGCAAGGGCCTTGCCGTCGTGTTCCAGTGGTTCTCCTCGCCCGCACGGTCCGTGCGCGGACCTCGAGGTTATTCCACGGAATGCAGACCAGGATCCGGCGCCGACTAGGCCCGGCACCCTGAAGGGGCGAACGCGTTCCCGAGGGCGGCGAGCTGCATCGTCGTTGCGGCGAGATCCTCCGGCGTAAGCACGTCGGTACGGCGGCGGAGCTCAGCGAGAACGGCGCGCATACCGAAACGCAAGGCTTGGGCGCCATCGTCGGTGAGTTCGATCAGGGATGAGCGCTTGTCCGCCGGGTGCGGCCTGCGTCGTACAAGTTGGGCTCTTTCGAGCCGATCGACGATCTTGCTCGCCGCACCGACAGTGATGCCTATCCCGTCTGCCACCTCTTGGACGCGCGCTTGACCGTCATGCGCGTCGATGTGCCGCAAAGCGGTGAGCAGGCCGAGGTTCACCGGCGTCTCTGTGGAGACGGCGTCGTCCACCGCGTTCCATAGCGCTATCTCCGTGCGCACGAGGACATCGAAAAATCGGAGACGGTCATCCGCGCTGGTCGGCACCGCGCTATTTTAGCCGCCCCTCATCGATCATCGACGCGAAGCCATACGAGCGCGCAATGCCACCGGGCGCGTGTACGCGTCTGAGAACTTCGGGCAGACTCACCCAGGCAAGGAGACCGGAGCCTCAAAAGGGAAGGCGACCATCACGTACACCTGTTATCGCTTCGGCTGATGCTAGACCGGGCGCTCAGAGCTGGCGAAGAATTCATCCTGGAGTGGCCTCGCCGTTGTGTCGGCCTTGATCGCACGTAACGCACGGACAACGGATTGCGCCATCGCGTCAAGAAGCCGATCGCCCGCCTCGGCGTCGGCCAGAGCGGCATCACCGGAATAGTGGGTTGGGAAGTCGGAGTACCACGAAATCCCTGTGTGAACACCGGCGTCTTGAAGCGCCGACAGCCGACCCAGTGCTGCTCCCTCTTCCGCCACATGCTGATCCATGTGGACCAGATCCGGACGCGTGGTCATGATCATGCTCGTCTCGCCCGGCCCGGCGTGCCCCTCGCTCTCGATCGGCCAGGGCACGTCGACGTCGCCGCTGAACACCACCATAAACGGCTGAACGAGATAGACGACGTAGTCACGCGGCGAATACAGCTGCAGCATGTTGAACAGCGTCACCAGTCCCTGGTTCCCGCCGTGCGCATTCACCAGCACGATCTTCTTGCACCCGTTCCGTGCGATCTCGCGGCAGACGTTGTCGAGCAGCTTGACCATCAGGTCCCCATCGATGCTGATGGTGCCGGCACGATGCCGGGCTTCAGGGATCTGGGTGAAGATGTAGTCCGGGAACTCGATCACGGGTTCGAGCGCCGCCGCGCGGGTCAGCGTCTCCCGCCCGAGGTAGGTGTCGGTACCCATCGGCAGGTGACGCCCGTGGCGTTCAACCACCGAGAGCGGGATGGCGCATACCCCGCCGCACTCGTCGACCGCCTCGGCGAACCGGTCTCCCGTTAACTCTTCCCACCGCATTGTGACCTCCTGGGGATCCGTCGACCCGCAACTCCAATTGTTGCCTCTGAGAGCAACGCACGTGAGGCCAGCAGAGTCGAACTTGGAGTGAACCGCAGAGGTGACTGCGAACTACCCTGGACGTCCGGCAGCCGACGGCTATGCGAACTGCCAACGGAGGGATTGTGCTCCCTATCCGGTCACCGATCCTGAAACCAACGTCGATCAAATGTCCGGGTGGCGGTCGCTCTGCGGACGCCGACCGCGCCCTGACCAGACTGCCAGCAAGCGACTGGGGTGTTATTGAGGGCGATTGGTGGCGGTGATTCTGTGTTGCTATCTGGCGGGTGAAGTTCTGTCGCTAGTGAGTGCCGGTTTGGTCCTTCAGGTGGTGACGAGTGCTGTGGTGCTGCTGATTGCGACGAAAGCGGCGACGGTGAGGACCACGATGGCGAAGGTCATTTTGATGATGCGGTCCGGGAGTCGGGTGGCGTAGCGGGAGGCGATCAGTGAGCCGATGATCGCGGTGGCGCTGAATAGGAGCACGACGATCCAGTTGAGTTCGAGGCCGCTGAGGTGGGAGGTGAATCCGGAGATCGAGTTCAGGACGATGATGACGAGCGAGGTTCCGACGGCGGTTCCCGTGGGGAGGCCGAGGAGCAGGATCAGCGCGGGGGTGATGATAAAGCCTCCGCCGATTCCGAGTAGCCCGGTGAGGAACCCGACGATCACGCCCACGAGAAGTGCTTTCGGCATGTTTCTCCGCCGGTGACCAGGATCGGAGTCGGTGGCGCGGTTGGTCGGATTTGTGGCGAGCATCCGGGTTGCTGCGGCGACCATGAGCGCGGCGAACGCGAGCATGAGCATGTTCGGGTTGAGTAGTCCGTTCACTGTGGCGCCGAGCCAGGTGGCGGGGATTCCGGCGAGTCCGACGGGGAATGCGGTGTTCCAGTCGATGTTGCTGCGGATGCGCGGGAGGACGGCGGTGAGAGCGGCGAGTCCGACGATGATCAGGGAGGAGGGGATGGCTTCTCCGGGGGAGAGGCCGACGCCGTAGACAAGAGCGGGGACGGCGATGATGGAGCCACCTGCTCCGACGAGGCCGAGGATCGCGCCGATGAGGAGCCCGAGGGGTATGGCGAGGAGTGCGCCCATCGTGTTGTGCCTGTTCTTTCGGAGGGACGCGCTGAGCGCGAGCAGGAGGAGAACGGTGTTGAAGTTCCGGTGGTGTGTTCCGGAGGTTTACGTCAGGAGGATGTCGCAGTGGGTTTTCTGTGCAGCACGGCGACGGTCATCAGGGCGAGTGCGAAGAAGATGACCGCGCCGATACCGACGGTGGAGAGGTCGATGGTCATCACCGGGTCGAGGGCGCGGCTTCCGACGAGGTCGCTTGCGACGGTGAGGAGTCCTATGCCGCCGATGAGGAATGCGATGAACACGGACACGGCGGTGACGATGAGGTTGTAGATGATCGTTCGTCGGTTGCCGTCGGTGCCCCAGGCGTAGACGGTGCGGGCGAGGATTCCGTCGGCGCTGTCGAACAGGGTCATTCCGGCGGCGAAGAGCACCGGGAGCACGAGGGCGGCATACCAGGGCAGTCCGGGGGTGAGGGTGCTGGCGAGCACGAACAGGCTGATGGAACCCGCGGTGTCGAGGCCTAGCCCGAACAGGAACCCGACCGGATACATCCGGGTGGGCCGGTCCACGAGTCGGGTGAAGGGATGGAAGAGGCGGTGGAGCACCCCTCGCCGCTCGAGTTGGTTGTGCAGCTCGGTGGTGCTCACATCTTTCCGGTGCCGCAGGTGCAGAAGGGAGCGCAGTACGGGGAGGTTCAAGGCTCCCGCCGTGATCAGGAACACGCCCGACACCGTGCCGCCCCAGATGCCGGCGGTGTGCCGGAGTGGAGAGTTCTCGTTCGTCAGTGCTTCGGCGAAGGTGTCGACCCCGGTGGTGAGGATGAGGACGGAACCGAAGACGACGCTGGAGTGGCCGAGGGCGAACCAGAAGCCGGTGCTGACCGATTCACGGCCCTGGCTGATGAGCTGCCGGGTGGCGTTGTCGATCGCGGCGATGTGGTCCACGTCGAACGCGTGTCGGATGCCAAGCGCGTACGCGCCGACGGCGAGCCCGAGGAGAGCACCGGGGCTTCCGCCGGCCGCGGCCGCGGTGGGCAGGAGGAGGGTGAACAGCAGCCCCCCACCCGACAGGTGCAGGAGCGTGATGGCCGAGCTGATACCGAGGAGGGCACGGTGGTGCGGGGTCGCCGGGAGGAGCGTCGTGAGGGTGGTCACGGATGTGCCTTTCAACGGCAGGGAAGGAGGAACATGTGGAAGGCGGCGACGAGTCCACCTCCCACACGTTCCTTGAGAGGGACAGGTCAGCCGTGGGTGACGGGAACGCCGGCGGCCTCGGCGTCACCGAAGGCCGCGTCGATGTGGACGACGTCGTGTCCGGCGCGTTCGAGCAGACTCGCCGCGATCCCGGCGCGGTATCCGGAACCGCAGTGCACCCACAACTTCCCGGCGGGGACCTCATCCATCCGGGTGATCAGCTGGTGCAGGGGGATCGTCACCGCCCCCTGGAGGTGACCATTGGCGTATTCGTCTTCACGGCGCACGTCGAGGATGGTGTCGGTGTCAGGTCGTTGAGTGAGGAACCCGGCCCAGTCCACGCGCGGGTAGGAGCGGGTGGGGTGACCAGGTGCGAGCTGGGTGGGGTCGGTGCCGATCGCCGCATCAGGTGAGTCGATGCCGATGCGGGACAGGTCCCGGATGGCGTTCTCGACATCGTCGTGGGAGCCGACGAGGGTGAGTTGCTGATTCCAGGGCATCACCCAGCCGAGGAAGGTCGTGAAGGAGGCACCGTTCCCGTATTCGAAGCTGACCGCCCCGGCGAGGTGGTCGGCGGAGAACGCGACCCGGTTCCGCAGATCCACCACCCACTCGCCTGCCTGAAGCCGGTGGGCGAGTTCGTGCGGGTCGAGGGACTGCGGAACTGTGAGATCCGCAGGACCCGGGCCTTCCGTGTTCGCCGGTCCCATGTGGGCGTAGTAGGAGGGGTAAGCGGTGAGGTTCGCGATCAGTTCCCGGACGAAGTGTTCCTCGTCCGGGTCGGTGAGGGCGTGGTTGTGCTGCAGCTGCTCACCGACGGTGGAGGACCCGGCACCGGTGGCGGGGCCCGAGGAGCAGAACGACCCGAACCCGTGCGTCGGGTAGAGAGCGGCTTCCGGGTCCGCCTCGACGGTCAGGCGGCGGACGGAGGCGTACTGGTCGTGGGTGAGTCCCACGGTCGCGTCGGGGTTCACCAGATCGGTGCGGCCGACGGAGCCGTAGAGCAGGCTCCCGCCGGAGAACACGGCCTGCTCGTCACCGTGGGTGACGACGTAGGACAGGTGAGTGTGGGTGTGCCCGGGGGTTGCCACAGCCTTCACGGTCAGAGCGCCGACGGTGATCGTTTCCCCGTCCACGATGGACTGGCGGTCGAATGCCACCGGGTCGGCGGCGTTGACGAGGTAGACGGCGTCGAGTTCCTGGGCGAGGGCGAGGCCGCCGGTGACGTAGTCGTTGTGGAGGTGGGTTTCCGCGACATGGGTGATGCGGACACCGGCCTCGGCGGCAGCGGTGGTGACCCGATCGGTATCGCGTTGCGGATCGATGATGAGTGCCACCTCACCGTCATGGACCAGGTAGCTGCGGTCCCCGAGCTGCGGGGTTTCGATGATGGAGACGTCCACGGAGAGATCCTTTGATAGAGAACAGAAAATGAGGGATGTCGGGGCTCGGCGAGGAGAGGACGCCGTTTTCAGGCGATCGTTCGAGCCGGTCGTGTGCCGTTCAGGTGGTGGGAAGACCCGCACGTGTCCAGGCGATCATGCCGCCGGCCATGGTGTCGGCGCGGTAGCCGGCGGAGGTGAGCGCCTCTGCCGTGATGGCGCTGCGGTTACCGCTGCGGCAGACGACGATGATCGGCGTCTGGGCGTCCAGCTCGTTCAGGCGCTGACCAAGTTGACCCATCGGAATGTGAATCACGCCGGGAATCATCCCGCTGGCAACCTCGCTATGCTCCCGGACGTCGAGGACCTGCTCGGTGGCTCGGCGCTGGTCGGCTTCGGTGATGCTGATCTCCGACATGGTTTCCTCCCCGTTATCGCTTTGAGAAGGTTCCCCGGCGGCCAACCACGCGGTGATCCCACCGCGAAGCGAGTGGGCGGCGTATCCGCGATCGGCGAGCAACTGAGCGGCGGCCGCCGAGCGGACGCCGGTTCGGCACACCAGCACCACGGGACGGTCCTTCCGGATTCCCGCGGTCGTGCTGTGCAGTGTGTCCAGTGGCAGGTTCTTCGCGGAGGGAACATGACCGACGCGCCATTCGCGCACAGTGCGGACATCCACCAGGCTCGCCCCGGCGGCCAGGAGGTCCTTTGCCTCCGCTACCGACACGGTCGTTGAAGATCTTCGGAACAGTGCTGTGACCTTCTCGAACATCCCCACGATCACGCAACCTGTTCGCTCGTGTCGGGGAGTTGTGCGATCGCGGCCGTCGGGGTGATCTCGTTCGTCGCCCTGTTCCACGGCAGGACCGCGAGGACTCGGCTTAGGGCGCACGTGTTAGTCGCTGCGGAGAAGGTCAGCCCCGTCCCGATCGCGCCGGCGAGGGACCGCAGGTGTGGTGAGAGGAAACGTCCTCCGAGCAGGCCGAGCACGACGAGGGAACCTGCCGCGAAACGCACCTGCCGCTCCATCGCCCACCGGTCAGAGCCTCGGACAACATCGCCGCCGGCTGCCGCGAAACCGGGCACGCCACCAACGAGCACATACGCGGTGTCGAGGCCTGCGGCGGCCAGCCTCTGGCGTGCCTGCTCAGCGCGGGCACCCGACTGGCAGGCGAGCACCACCCGGCTGCCCAGACGCTCCGCCACCTGGTCTGCATGCTCGGCCAGATGCGGCAGAGGAACGTTGTAGGAACCACGGATGTGCAGGGATTCGAACTCCGCTGCAGAACGCACATCGAGCACGACCAGGTCCTCATGCTGCGAGACCCAGCTCCGCAGAGTCTCCGGCTCGAGGGCGATCACCGTGGTGGGAGGAACAGTCATGAAGTCCTTCTTTGCTAGAGGCGTCGATCAGGAACGACCACCACCTTTACACATACCCCCTGGGGTATGCAAGACACCCCAGGGGGTATACGCTGGAGGTTCATGACGCTCAAGGAGATACCCGCATGAACCTCGATCCCGCCGACCTGACCCCGGTCATCAACCGGCTCAAACGCGCCCAGGGTCAACTCGCCGCCGTGACCCGGATGGTTGAGGACGGCCGCGACTGCAAGGACGTCGTCACCCAGCTCGCCGCCGTCTCCAAAGCCCTCGACCGGGCGGGCTTCGCGATCATCGCCGACACCCTCGAGAAATGCATCACCAGCGCCGACGGGACCATGGACCGGAAAGAACTCGAAAAGCTGTTCCTCTCCCTCGCCTGAAAGTCCCCCCGCCGAACCAGGAGCGACATGTACACCAACGCCATCACCCTCGACCTGCCGCACGCTAAAGCGCTCACCCGCGTAAAAGACGCCCTCAGCGTCCAGGGCTTCGGGATCCTGTCCGAGATCGACGTTCGAGCTACCTTCGAAACCAAACTCGGCACGGCGGTCGCTGAGTCCCTTGGTGACTACATCATCCTCGGCGCCTGCAACCCGCACCTGGCCAGCCGCGGGCTTGCCGCCGACCCCAGCCTCGGCGCTCTCCTGCCATGCAACGTCGTCGTCCGACGAAGCCCTGAGAGCACCCACACGACCGTTGAAGCGATCGACCCGCAGACCATGGTCCAACTAACGGACAACGAACACGTCGCTGCCGTCGCCACCGACGCCGATACACGCCTGCGAGCAGCACTCGAGGCACTCACCGCTACCGCGGGCAGCGACAACGACAACGACAACGACAACGACAACGACCGACGATAGATTGGTGCGACACCGGGCAGAGGGCCGAGTCTCCGCACCGGATATGACCGCGCATAGAGAATCGCCTTCGTGGATGACCGTGCTCTCGCGTCAGTCCGTCCAAGGCCGCTGGCCCTGACCGTCCAGAATCTGAAGCAGATCGCGCACGCACAGCGAACTCCAGTTTATGAAGGCCTGCGCGTAGAAGAGCGCGGTGAACTCTTCCGGTCTCACGGAGCCGTAGTCCCGGAGCTGCGGCGAGCGTTGGTGATGACCTGACTGTCCGAGATGTTGTCCAGGTCGGTCCACTCGTTGTCCTCGTCGTCGCGCTTCGCCGCCGGGTCGTAGTCCGGGTCGTACACGCGGCCGGTGCGGCGTGAGGCGCTCCGTCGGACGATCCGGGCTCCTTGACGCTTCGACGGCCGTCGGCGCATCCTCCGGCGGTTGAGGTACTTCCGTTGGCGGGCGCGGCGGCGAGCGTCCAGACGGCTGATCACTTGTTCGATGGGTTCCAGCGCCGCGGCTTCCTCGGCGCGGCCGAGGCTGTGCAGGAGGTCAACTTCCAACTCGCGATTCAGCCGCAGAAGGTTCGCTTTCGCCGTTCTGCCGACGGGCGAAGGATGAGCACCGGCCGTGCCTCCGTGCCCCGGCAGCCGCGGCGCCCGAGTCGATACAGCCACACCCGCTCCTTGGTATCTGAGCGGCTCAGAGGGCAGCTCCCGAAGCGGAACCAAAAGCACCCCCGGGAACCGCGCCAAAGTGATGGGGCTGATCACCGCGGTGACAACGGCCATGCCCACTACGGACAGCCACCCACCTACGGGGGCGCCGACCGCTGTGCAGACGCCGTGCGCCAGAAGCAAGAACAGGACAAGGCCCATTGCAGTGTTCTCAGGCCACAGGGAGGTGTGGGTGGCCGGCACCCACCGAGTGCGCGACAGCTGTGAGGCCCACACATCTCCTGCCAGGAGGTAGGCGAGGAAGACGAACAAGGCCGTGGTGGTATAGGCCGGTTCGACCGTGACCAGCAGCGATCCGACGGTCAATATCAGCAGGAGGACGACAAGGGGCGCTCCCCGATCGATCCGGGACGAGGAGAGCGGTCGAAGCACAGGTTCGCTCATCGCGCGGAGCCGCGGAGCAGAAGGTAGCGGATTAGCGAGTTTGACAGCTTGGCAACCACGACTCCGACGAGAGACGCCAGCACGATCGGAACGAAGTGGCAGGGCCAATTTTCGCGGAATCTCGGAGACCCTCTTCGAGGGGGACGCGATCTCTCCGGTTCAGCTGATGCCGGTGGTCGATCTGGAAGGGGCGGCAGGGCGTCGATTTCCGCGTCGCGGCCCTCTACTTTCAAAATGCGGACGAGGAGCCCCCGAGCGATCCTTGCGAGGGTGGAACCGGAGATCTCACCCGAAAGGTCTTCCAGAGTCACGCCGAACTCGATGAGATCCTCCGTCGAGAAGCCGTACGTCGGTGGCCCCGGTAGCAACAGGGGCAAGTCACCCCTCGCGTAGGCTGCAGCGAGGCGCCGCGCCCTGACGGCGCCGAGAACGTCGGCGGGAAAGTCAAGCTCCGCTTGCTTTGTGGTCCACTGCCGCATCCTCGAATTCACCCCTCCCAGCGCCACTCGACGGTTGTTTCGGGGCGGGGCCGATCTCCGCTCCGATTTCGATTCCGCGGACTCGTTTGTCGACCGAAAATGTCCAGAACCCTTGGTCATGGCTGATCCGAATCGATCAACGCGAAGCTCCGGATTTCGAGCGTCCTCGAGTCGAGGATCGCCATGCTCTTCGATTCTGGAAGCCCACACGCGTCGAGTAGGACCACGTGCGTCTCGAACGCCTCTCCATTTACCGCATACGTCACACGCGTGTCGACGTGGTGCTCGTAATGCGATCCGACGTAAACCCGCGGACGGACTTGCAGGAAGCCATCGTGGAAGGTTTCCTGACCCCCGCGCGCGTACACGCGCCCGCTAGCCGGCCACCGGTGCGCGGTACTTGCGAGAAAATCCTCGAGAGGCCGGACGTGCAGAGGTGCGTCGTGGCCGATCATGATCTCGGCGCGCTCGCTCCCAAGGTCAGCGAGATCCGCTGAGGTAATAGCTTCCTGCTCCCAGTGTCCACGCCAGGCGTCTGCAGAGCTGGCGCCTCCGAGGGCGGCTAGGCGGAAATCCCAAAGTCGCGTCCGGTACCCGCGAGGCAGGTGAAAGATCCTTGAGGTGATCGGCCGGAGCCCGCTGGGGTGGAGCGCGTAACTCAGCAGTTCGTCGAAGTTGTCCTGGTTGCCGTCGACGAAGAGCAGCCATTGATCGGCAGCTTCCAGCTCCTGGTTGACCCACTCGAGGTCGGGGTGGTCGCGACGAGAGTTGAGTAAGCCGAGATCGCCAAGTTGGATGATCACACGCACACCGAGCTGACAAAGCTTTTTCGCCGCACGAATTGCGTAGAGCGTGCTCCCGTTCACGTCTCCTATGAGACCGAGCCTGGCCACAGAGGATAACGGAACGAGGCCGAAGGGCCTTGTGGTCGGCCCATCGGGCGGGGCGGTCGACACCACCACGTCCACCTCAGATCAACTGTCGATGTCTACGAGTCCCGGCCACAAGACCACCCCGAAGCCTCGTTCAAGCTTCGCGATCGTCTCTAAATCGGGCCAAACACGACCCTGCAGGATCGCCTGGATGGTCGAGTGATCGACCCCGGTCACGTCTGCCGCCGCTCGTAGCGATTTCGCCCCGAGCGCTGATCGGAGGTTCAGCGCGAAGCGGCGCGCTACTTCACCGCTGGGATCCGGCGATGGCACGTTCGGCCAACTTTCGGTGCGCGCCAGCGGTGGCGTGCGCGTGGGCCGTGGCATACGACGAGCGTAGACGACACGCCGTAGCGCGATTTTCAGTGCTGTTCATACCTGTTTATTGTAATACACAACAGCGCGCCGTGCTGCGGTAGTTTCAGTTGGAAGGCAGGTCACGGAGCCGGCGGTGGCGGCGCCCCCGGGAGCCTCTGCCGCTGCGGGGTCAACGGAGTCACGTTCAACCGCTGATCCGATAGCGCCTCGGCGAGGGCGACTCGAACTGCTGCGAGGGCGTCTTCGAGTTCTGCTCGCACGCGCTGGGCCTCGTTCAACCTGCGCTTCAAGTCGAGATTCTCGGCCTGAAGCCGATCGGACCGCGAAAGCGCTTCCTGGATATCCACCTGGGCGGTCGAGTCGAGCGCCAGCAGCTTTTCGCCGAGCAGCTTGGATCGAGCGGTCTCCAACTCGGACACCCTGTCTGCAAGGCGTCGAATCTCGTCGCGTTGCCGGATGACTTTAGTCGCGAGCGTAGAGCGGTCAGCGACACGCCCCTCTTGCACGGTCGCTTGATCAAGTGCAACCCGCGACCGCGCATCCTCCCTCAAGGCAGCCACTTCCTGAACCTTCGCATGCAGCACGGGGCGACTGTGTATGAACTCGCGCGAGACGCCGGCCCGGCGCGCGACCGCCGCAATGGTGAGCGGCTCATCGGACTCGGCGGCTGCATCCAAGGCCTGCAGCACCGCTAGATTCTTATCCTGAGCAGCCTTAGCCTGAAACCGTCGGAGGCCTTCGGTAGATGGTTGGACCATCACTCATTCACCCCGGAAGAGAGAGCGTAGATCAATGCGACGGTGAGCTGTTGCTCGTCGGCGCATGTCGGACATCTTATCGAGTGCCGAAACGATCTTTTCGCGCTCCTCGCCAGCAAGAGTGGCGATGTAGGAATCTATGGCGCCAATGATTCGATCGCAGTCAGCCACCCGCGCTCGATAGTGGCTGACCATGTGACTGTCGGGAGCGATGATTTGCAGCCGCTCAATCTGCGCCATCAGGTACTGCCGCTTTGCCACCATCCCGTCTTTCTCGAAAGGGTCGACGAGAAAGAATGGGCACGACTCGCACGCGTAATCCATCGCACACGCCGCACCACCGGCGGCAACGTTGCGCGGTTCCGTGCAACTGCCGAAAGCAACCCCAATTCTGTTGTAGCTCTCTCGTTCCCTATCGAACGGCACCAGTTTTCCAAGGAAGTTGAGTCGCCGGGGCGGCAAGGCAGCCATCGCCCTCATGCGGCGTTGCTTCGTGACGGCGTAGTACACCGCCGTGGTGTTCGCGTTAGAGTGTCCCATCCATTCTCGAAGCACGTCCTGCGGTACCGCCTCGCGACCAAACTGATCCGTTGCGTCAGCATGCCGCTGGGCGTAGGCGTGCCGGAAGGAGTAAGCGTCGATGGTTGATAGGTCGAAGTAGATCAGGTTGCCTTCCGCTCCCTCGACCTCGGAATCGTAAGGAGCGTCGCGCTCAATGATGTCTATGAAATCGTGTACGCGCGCAAGAAGAAACCCAGGATCAATTGGCAAGTCGCGTCGACGCGGTGATGGAAATAGCCATCTCGATTCCACCCCGGCCTGCTTCTTGAACGCCTGCCATTCCCTGATCGCATCGTGCGTCTCTTGGTCTATTGGAAGGCGCCGCCCCTGCCCCCACGGCGGTTTGCCCTGGATCCACTCAAGGTAGGCGTTTCCCGCGTTGTCGTAGCTGAGACAGTCGTTCAAGAGGCGTACCGTTTCACCCGTGCGCCGGCCACACCGCTCATGAAGGTATAGCAGGAACCGCGCCTCAGCCGTCTGGTAGGAGGTCCGGCGCTCCAAGAGGTGAAGGTGGTCCATCAACCAATCGATTATCGGCTGAGGAACGAACCGAAAGGGCTCGTCCAAGGTGTCAACGGATCGGCCGCGGGCTGGCGTGCCGTTCGGCCGGTGCCGCGAGCGATCAATCTCAAACTCGGCGGGCACGCGCTTCCAGACTGGAACGGCATCCGTGTTAGTGCGCGCGAAACGGATGATTGCCTGCAAAGCGGCGATGTGCCGTCGCTGCGACAATTCGGTGGTCCAGCGCGCTCGTATAGCGCGCATTATGGCGTCGATATCAGCACGGCCGAGAGCCGCGATCCGGGTTTGCCGAGCAACCAGGACATCATCAACGAGTTGCACGACCAGCCCGGCCTGCGAAAGCTCTGAATACCCGTGCGGCCCTCCCTCCAGAAGGAACGCTCGCATCGTATCGAGCAGCCACGAGGTTTTTATCGGGCGCAGGTCGATTTTCGCATTTCGCCCAACAGACTTCGTCGAGTATCGGAGGTCGAGATCAAGAATGAAGTAGACGTTCGCCGGTCGATTGTCGATACCGGACCATTCGCGATGGGCTTCATCGATTCGGTATTGGAGGTCACGCAACATCCCGGTGGCGTTGCGATCCTGGTTTCTCATGGTCAGCGCCTCAAGGCCGACGGCCGTCGTGAGTTCTGACCGCCGGAGGTGAAGATATGCACGACGAAATTCCAGGGGCGTCATCCTGGCCGTATCGGAGAGGTCTCGTTGCTGAATGGCGTACAGCAGCTCCCAGCGGAGTGGCTCGGGTAAGAGGCCAAAGGGCAAGGCCATCACCTCTGAGTATGAGGTCGTCGAATCGGTGTCGTGAGGAACTTCAACCGCGAGCCTCAGCCAGGCCTCGACCGAGTGCTCCGCTGAACTTCGCGCGGTCGCCCAACGCTTGTAGCGGTAGGAATGAGCGCCGCAGAGTCCGTACTGGCCCCATGCGTCAGCCTGACAGATGACCGCCAGACAGCGTGTTAAGGCTTGGAGGCCCTTCGGGTTTCGCGCCTGGATCCAGTCCTCTGGGTCCGGCCTAGGAGACCTCCTTGCGGCCCAACTCTTGAAAGTGGTCGCGTGACTGATGCAGAGTCCGCGGGTCCCGTGGGACCGCTGACATCCAATGACGATACATCCTCGGGCTTTCGGGCGCCTGACCCGGGGAATCAGAAGCCACTCGCTCACTTCAAATGCTGAACCAGCGGCCGCCTCGGCCTTGCCTCGTGCCGTAAGGCATGTCGGGCACAACCCGCGATGCTCGAGTCTGACGCCGCAGCCTTTCTTCTCGCAGACCGTGATCGCCGTGGTCGGGTCGGCGGGATCCGGGGTGTAGACAAGTGACTCTTGGTCAAACTCTCCTGAGCGCCAGTCAAACTTGATCCGAGATCTGAGGAACTCCTGCCACGTCACCGCGGCGTGCGAGGCAGTGGGAAGCCTCAGTGGAGCGTCTCTCACAGCTTGGAGCACCACTTCACCCTCCTGCCAGGACCATCCGGCGGGGCTTTAGCGCTATCATTGCCGCGCGCTCCGCTTTCTCCGTATCGTGAACGTAGACCTCTATCGAACTTCGGCTGCGGTGACCTAACAGTACCGAGACGACATCCCGTGGCTGAGGAGTGCAGTCGATCCCGCGCAGAAGCCGAGTCGCAAATGTATGTCGCAGTATGTGCGGGCCATCCATCGGGAATTTGATTGCTTCGCCACACCGCTGGATAAGGTCGCGCACTCCCGGATACCTCATAGCCGAGCTCCGGTGAGGCCCGCGCGTGTAGAGATTGACGAAGACGTGCTTGGACGCATCCGATTCACCTAGATTTCCCATGCGCTCGATCACGTAATCGATATAACGGTCGACTAAGAACTGTTGCACAAAAAGCGTCCGCTCTTGCCCCTTAGCACGCGCTTCGTTCTCCACCGGGTTCGAAGTCCTGACGTGAAGATGAGGGTCCCGGATGTTACAGTTCGATCGCCGGTCGCCTCCCCCGAAGTGCATGTCTGCCGTAAAGAGGGAAAGGGCCTCGCCCGCACGGATACCGGTGAAGTAGAACAGGTCTACGAGGAGCCTGTCTCGCTTCCGCAACTCGAGTTCCTCTAGCTCCCCGCGTGCATCGGCGTTATCTATCCAGGCGGCTTTTCTGGTGTTGCGAAACTCGCGTCGATCACGTAGCCGCGCCGATGTGACACGTCGAATTGCACCGCGCTCCCCACCCGCGGCGCTGCCAGCCGGAAAGTACTTCACCTCCGTCATTTGTTGAGCGACATCTGAACGCAGATAGCGACGGGAATCCGCCCACTCGTAGAAGGATCTCAAAGCGACTATGTATAAGCGGATGGAATCTGGGCTTAGCCTGTCTCCTGCCGCGAGGCCTCGCCGCCACAGGATAACGTGCGACAGCTTTGCTGCCCGCCAGTCCTCCATCGTGACGACCCAGGAGAGGTAGTGCGCAACTTTGCGACCGTAGCTGATCATCGTGTGCGGAGAACGTCCGACGTCCGCCAACGCGGCGAGCCAAAGGGAGGCTGTGTGCACCTCGTCCTGCTGATCGACGATGACGAACCGCACAGAGCCGTCGGGCAGCACGGCGCGGTCGAGTCGGTAAAACTGAGGGATCGTCACGGATGCAGGTTACTGACCGCCACCGACAGTTGTCAGTCCTACAGCAGGCCTCGCTCTCGCTGCTGACCGTCGCTGACGGCGTTGGCTCACCCACAGATAACGTCGGGCAGCGAAGCGTCGACGAACGGCGAGGACAGGTCCACCCGCCGCCCGGAGGACTGCAGCATCCGCTCGACCAGGTCCCGCACCTCCCCGTCCGTGAGCACGGTCGTGGTCAGCTCCGGAACGCCGTCCCGCGCGACGAACACGCGCGTGGGCGAGTTGATCCAGATCTCCTCGACGGTCGGATCGTCCAGGAACGGCTGGATCGCGCCGAACCCGGTCAGCGTGTCGACGACCTGACGGGCGACCGCCGACTCGTCGGCGACGACGGGCGTCGCCCCGCCGAGCGCGCGCTCGCTGTACCGGCGCACCTCGTCCTGCACGTAACGGGTCGCGGGCCCGCCCTCGGCCAGGTCTACCCCGTCGCGCCGCACACGCTCGCGCACCCTCTCGGCGATGATCTCGGCTGCGGACGACACCGCAGCATTCTCGGCCGCAGGAGAACCGGCCGGAGCGAGTTCTCCACAGCCGGGCGAGGGGCCGCACGGCGGAATCTGGGGCACGGGCGCTCCCGCATTGGACGGTCGCGCTCACTACCATCTGGGTACCGGCGCACCCGAAGCGCCGGTGCTGCGCAGCGCCGCGCACAAAGGAGTCCGCCATGCCCACGCGAGCCTTCACCCCTTCCGGGGCCCCGATCTGGATCGAGCTCTACACCCGCGAGCCGACGGTGTCGGCGCGCTTCTACTCCCAGCTGTTCGGCTGGACCACCGATACACCCGCGGAGGAGAACGGCTACATCGCCTGTCGGCTGAAGGGGTCCGTGCTCGCCGGCATCAGCGCTGCGGACGTCGGGTCCGGCGCGCCCGAGGGCTGGCTGGTCTATCTCGCGTCGCCGGACGCGTGCGCGACCTCCGCCGCGGCGGAGACCCACGGCGGCGATGTGCTCGTCGAGCCGTTGGCGATCGGCAGCCTGGGCACCATGGCGCTCGTGGCGGACCCCGGGGACGCGCTCGTGGGCGTGTGGCAGCCGGGCGACCATCCCGGCACCGAGATCGTGAACGAGGACGGCGCACCGGTGTGGCACGAGGTGGAGGCGAGGAACTACGCCGCGTCCCTCGACTTCTACCGCAACGCCTTCCTCTGGGAGACCGAGGTCGAGAGCGACACCGACGAGTTCCGCTACTGCGTGCAGGTCTTCGAGGGCCGCCCGTACGCGGGGATCATGGACGCCGACGCGCTCCCGCCGGAGGACGGGCTCTCGCGCTGGCGGGTCTACTTCCAGGTGGCGGACGTCGACCGGGCCTGCGCCGACGCGGTGCGGCTCGGCGGCACCGTGCGCGGCGAGCCGGAGGACACGCCCTACGGCCGCATGGCCGAGCTGGCGGATCCCGTGGGCGCCGTCTTCAACGTCATGGACCCCGCGGAGGACTGAAGCCGGCGGCCCCTACACTGGGAACCGCCCGCGGGAGTGGTGAAATTGGCAGACACGCAGGATTTAGGTTCCTGTGCTTTCGAGCGTGAGGGTTCAAGTCCCTTCTCCCGCACCGACGGCACCGACGGCGCCGACGGCGCCGAACCACCCGGGCACGCAAAAAGCTGCGACAGACCGGGGGTCTGCCGCAGCTTCAGGATCCGAGGGATCCCGCCGATCTAGCGCCTGCGCTCCATGGCGCCGATGATCTGAACCGGGATGAAGAACGCCGCGGTCACGGCGAGGATGCCGATGAAGAACACGAGCATCTCCCAGCCGGGAACCCCGAACGACGCTCCGAGGAGGAAGACGCCGCCGAGGAAGAGAAGCGCCGAGACGAGGAAGGCCACGATGTTCATGCACCCATTCTAGGAGTTCTCCCCCTGTCGCGCGCACACGCCATGGACGCTTCCCCCGCGCGCATCGGCCGCTCCCGCTTTGGGGGGAAATCCCTCGGTTCGGCGACCACCCTGCGCGCTAGTGTGATGAGCACCGCGCGCGGCGAGAGAGTACCCCCATCGGTCGCCCCGTGCACGTGACCAGCGAACTGGAGAACCCGAACCCGTGGCGCCCACCGCACTCATCCCCTTCCTCGATCCGGAGCAGTTGATCCAGGGTTTCGGTGCGTTCGCGCTGCTGGGCATCTGCTTCATCGTGTTCGCCGAGACCGGTCTGTTCGTCGGCTTCCTGCTGCCCGGCGACACCCTGCTGGTGATCACCGGCATCCTGACGTTCTCGGGCGTGATCGAGATGGACATCTGGTGGGTCTGCCTGGCGATCGGCTTCGCCGCCTTCGTGGGCGGCGAGGTGGGCTACTTCATCGGGCACAAAGCCGGGCCGAAGGTCTTCGAGCGCAAAGACAGCGGCATCTTCAGCCGCGAGAACGTGGTGCGCACCAACCGGTTCTTCGAGCGGTTCGGCGGCCTCGCCGTGATCCTCGCGCGGTTCGTGCCGGTCGTGCGCACCTTCGCGCCGCTCGCCGCCGGCGTCGGCCACATGAACTACCGCAAGTACTCGCTCTACAACCTGATCGGCGCGCTGCTCTGGGGCGCGGGCCTCACCTACGCGGGCTATCTGCTCGGGTACATCCCGCCGCTCCGCGACTTCGTCAGCCACTACATCGACATGATCCTCCTCGGCGCCGTCGTCGTGACGATCGTCCCGACCGCCATCCACTACGTGCAGTCCAGCCGGAAGGCCAAGGCCGCCGCGGCGGCGGAGGCGGCCGCCGGACGCAGCCGTGCCGAACTGCTGCTCGACCCCGAGGACTTCACCCAGCACCCGAGCCCCGGCTACCACGGCGAGGTCAGCGACCGGTAGCCGAGGCCGGCCCGCGCACTCTGCGCGGGTCAGGCCGACAGCCACACGGAGCGGGCGGCCTGCGCGCCCAGCTCCAGCCGCGGCCCGTCCTGCACCTGCACGCACACCGCGTCGCTGAAGGGTGTCGGCGGGAGCACGGTGAGTCCCGTGCCGACGTCGAGGGACACGGACGCGAGGTAGCGCAGCAGGCCGGAGTCCCGATCGCTGATGCGCACGACCGCGCCGGCGTGCCCGACGGCAGCCTCGTGCAGCAGCAACGCCTCCGGCCGGCTCACCCGGCCGTCGGCGGTCGGGATCGGGTCGCCGTGCGGGTCGCACTCGGGGTGTCCGAGCTGCTCGGCTATGGACTCGAGCAGGCGGTCGGACAGCGAGTGCTCGAGCACCTCCGCCTCGTCGTGCACCTCGTCCCAGCCGTAGCCGAAGGAGCGCACCAGCCAGGTCTCGATGAGCCGGTGCCGGCGCAGCATCCGCAGCGCGAGGGCCCGGCCCTCGTCGGTCAGGGTGACCGCGCCGTACGGCCGGTGGGTGACGAGCCCGACGCGGGCGAGCTTCTTCACCATCTCGGTCACGGACGACGCCGCGAGACCCAGGCGGGCGGCGAGAACGGACGGCGTGATGGGCTCGGGCTGCCACTCCGTGTGCGCATAGATCGCCTTCACGTAGTCCTCGAACGCCACGGGCACCGCGCCCGGTCCCGGCGGCACGCCGGTCACGAGGCCGCCTCGAGCCGCCGCGCCCGGGCGACCCGCACCCGCGCGGTCACGACGCCGCCGCGGAGGCCGAACAGGTACGCGAGCGTGAACGCCGCCGACTGCGCGAGCACGACGGCGCCGCCGGTGGACACGTCGAGGTAGAAGCTGGCGTACGCGCCGCCGAGGGAGGCGACG
The DNA here is from genome assembly GCF_003067705.1 of Planctomonas deserti. GTDB lineage: Bacteria > Actinomycetota > Actinomycetes > Actinomycetales > Microbacteriaceae > Planctomonas > Planctomonas deserti. The sequence continues at coordinate 801,275 of NZ_QANL01000002.1, read as the reverse complement.
GCCGTCACGAGCACGGCGAGCGCGATCATCCGGTCGAAGCGCTTGGTCAGCAGGTACGCGGTCGCGCCCGGCGTGATCAGCATCGCGACCACGAGGATGATGCCGACCGCCTGCAGCGCGACGACCACGGTGAGGGCCAGGAGTCCGAGCAGCAGCACGGACAGCCAGCGGGTGTTGATGCCGATGGCGTTCGCGTGGCTGCGGTCGAAGGCGAACAGCGTGAGGTCGCGCCGCTTGAGCAGCAGGACGGCGCTCGCGACCGCACCGATCACCACCACCTGCGCGATCTCCGCGTCGCTCACACCGAGCACGTTGCCGAACAGGATGTGCGACAGGTCCGTCTGACTCGGGGTGATCGAGATGAGCACGAGCCCCATGGCGAACAGCGCCGTGAAGACGACCCCGATGGCCGCGTCTGACTTGATCTTCGTCGTGGCCCGCACGCCGCCGATCAGCGCGACCGCGCCGGCGCCGAAGACGAAGGCGCCCACCGCGAACGGCAGGCCGAGGATGTAGCTCAGCGCCACGCCCGGCAGCACCGCGTGCGACACGGCGTCGCCCATGAGCGACCAGCCGATCTGCACCAGCCAGCAGGACAGGATCGCGCAGGTGACCGCGGCCACCAGCGTCACCACGAGCGCCCGGGCCATGAACGCGTACTGCAGCGGCTCGAGCAGCCACTCGATCGGGGTCATCCCGTCACCGCCACTCCGCCGCCGAACGCGAGGGCCAGCGTCTCGGGCGCGAGCGCGTCGGCCGGCGAGCCCTGGAACAGCACCCGGCGCTGCAGCAACACCACCTCGTCGCAGAGCTCCGGGACGCCCGCGAGGTCGTGCGTGGAGACGAGGATGGCCTTCCCCTCGTCCCGCAGGCCGTGGAGCAGCTCGATGATGGTCCGCTCCGACCCCTTGTCCACCCCGGCGAAGGGCTCGTCGAGCAGCAGGAGGCTCGCCTCCTGCGCCACCCCGCGGGCGACGAACACCCGCTTTCGCTGCCCGCCGGACAGCTCGCCGATCTGCCGGGAGGCGAGGTCGAGGAGGCCGACGCGCTGCAGAGCGCGCTCGGTGGCCTCGCGGTCCTCCGCGCGCGGCCGCCGCGTCGGCCCCATGCGCCCGTAGCGGCCCATCATCACGACGTCCCACACCGACAGGGGGAAGTCCCAGTCGACCGCCTCCGACTGCGGCACGTACGAGACGAGATTCCGCTTCCGGGCGGCGGCGGGCTCGCCCCCGAAGAGCCGGATGCGCCCCGACTCGATCGGCACCGTGCCCATGACGGCGCCGAAGAGGCTGGACTTGCCGGAGCCGTTGACGCCGAGCAGCCCGACGATGCGGCCTGCCGGCAGTTCGAGTGACACGTCGGTGAGGGCCTGCACCGCGCCGTAGCGCACCGAAACCCCCTGCAGCGAGACGATCGCGTCAGTCATGGGCGAGACCCTTCGTGATCACGTCGACGTCGTGCTCGAGCAGATCGAGGTAGGACGGCACCGGGCCGTCGGGGCGGGACAGGGAGTCGACGTAGAGCGGCCCGGCGAACGCGGCTCCCGTCGTCCGCGCCACCTGCCGCTGGACGGCGTCGTTGACCGTCGACTCGCAGAAGACGGTGGGCACGTCCCGGTCCGCCACGAGCCGCGTGGTGGCGGCGATCTGCTGCGGCGTGCCCTCGTTGTCGCTGTTCACGGCCCAGAGGAACCCCTCGTCGAGTCCGGCGTCACGGGCGAGGTAGCTGAAGGCGCCCTCGCAGGTGACGAGCACCCGGGCGTCGACGGGCAGGGTCGAGACGGCGGCCTCGAGCCGGTCGGCCACCCCCTGGAGCTCCTCGCGATACGCCGCCGCGTTGGCCTGGAACACGTCGGCTCGCTCGGGCAGCAGGCCGCTCAGCGCGTCCGCGACGTTGCCCACGTACTGCTGACCGACGACCGGCGACATCCAGGCGTGCGGGTTGGGCTCCCCCGCGTAGTGGCCCGTGGCGATCGGAAGGGTGTCCACGCCGTCGCTGAGCACGGCATGCGGGACGTCGACGGTGGTGAGGAACTGCTGGAACCAGCCCTCCAGGCCGAGGCCGTTGTCCAGGATGAGGTCGGCGCCGGATGCGCGGACGAGGTCGGAGGGCGTGGGCTCGTAGCCGTGGATCTCCGCCCCGGTCTTCAGCAGGGACTCGACGCGCACCTCGTCGCCCCCCACCTGGCGCGCGATGTCGGCGAGCACGGTGAACGTCGTCAGCACCAGCGGGCGCTCGTCCGCCCGGTCCGCCTCGGCCGCGGGCGCGGCGCAGCCGGCCAGGGTCAGCGCTGTCGCAAGCCCGATCGCGCCCGCGCGGAACGAGTTTCGGTGGACGGCCAGCCCGGATTTCGGCACACCGAAACTCTACGCCCGGGGCAGCTTCTCTGCGAGTACCGCGACGATGCGCTCGAAGGCCATGGCGCGGTGGCTGACCCGGTCCTTCTCGACGGGCGGCAGCTCGGCGGCGGACACGTCATAGCCGTCGGGCTGGAAGATCGGGTCGTAGCCGAACCCGGCGGCGCCGCGGGGCTCCTGCAGGATGCGGCCGCTCCACACCGCGGTCTCGACGTGCTCCTCACCCGTGGCCGGGAGCACGAGCGCGGCGGCACAGGTGAAGCCGCCGGCCCGGTGCTCGGCGGGGACGTCCGTGAGCTGCCACAGGAGCAGGCGCAGGTTCTCCCCCGCGTCCTTGCGCGGTCCGCTCCAGCGGGCGGAGAAGATGCCGGGCGCGCCGCCCATCACGTCCGCGCCGATGCCGGAGTCGTCGGCGAGCGCCGGCAGGCCGGTGTGGCGGGCCGCCGCGCGGGCCTTGATCAGGGCGTTCTCGGCGAAGCTCGTGCCCGTCTCGGCGGGGTCGGGCCCGTCGTAGCCGACCAGCTCGAAGCCCTCGAGCCGCGGCCCGAGGATGCGGCGCAGCTCCTCGACCTTGTGGGCATTGTGGGTCGCGAGCACGACCTTCGTCATCGGGAGTCCGCGAGCGCAGCGAGCTGGAGCTCGGTCAGCCGGCCGACCCCCGTCACGGCGAGGTCGAGGAGGGAGTCGAGCTCGCGCCGGTCGAACGGCGCGCCCTCGGCGGTGCCCTGCACCTCGACGAACAGCCCGCGCCCGGTCACGACCACGTTCATGTCGGTCTCCGCCCGCACGTCCTCGACGTATGCCAGGTCGAGCATGGGGGTGCCGTCGATGATGCCGACAGACACGGCGGCGACGCTGTCGATCAGCGGGGTCGCCCGCTGCGGGATGTGCTTCTTGGTCCTGGCCCACTCGATGGCGTCGGCCAGGGCGACGTAGGCCCCCGTGATCGCCGCCGTGCGGGTTCCGCCGTCCGCCTGGAGCACGTCGCAGTCCAGCACGATCGTGTTCTCGCCGAGCGCCTTCGTGTCGATGACGGCGCGCAGGCTGCGGCCGATGAGGCGGGAGATCTCGTGAGTGCGGCCGCCGATGCGGCCCTTGACCGACTCGCGGTCCATCCGGTCGTTCGTGGAGCGCGGGAGCATCGCGTACTCCGCGGTGACCCAGCCCTTGCCCTTGCCGGAGAGCCAGCGCGGCACGCCGGGGGTGAAGGATGCGGTGCAGAGCACGCGCGTGTTGCCGAAGGAGATGAGCGCGGACCCCTCGGCCTGCGCGCTCCAGCGGCGCTCGATGGTGACCGGGCGCAGCTGGTCCGCCGTCCGTCCGTCCTTGCGTGTGTTCCCGGTCATCGTCGATCCCGTTCTGTTCGTGGTGGGGCTGTGGTGCGGTGCGTGGTGCGTTGTGCCAGTGCGGTCTTGGGGGTGCGCTGCGGTGCGGCCGGACGACCGGCGGCGACCGCTAGCGCTGCGCCGGAAGCGGGATCGCGCCCGTCTGTACGAGCTCGACGGAGGACACCCGGGGCCCGAGGAAGCGCTCGGCGAGCGCGAGGAACTCCTCGGCGCTGCGGCCCGTCGCCTCGTAGCGCACCGTGGCCGGCTCGGGCGACGTGCGGAGCGTGCCGTGCGACACGAGCTCCCGGTACACGTCGTTCGCGGTCTCGGTGTCGCTCGACACCAGGGTGACCTCCGGGCCCATGACGAGCGAGATCGGGCCCTTGAGGAACGGGTAGTGCGTGCAGCCGAGCACCAGGGTGTCGACGCCGGCGTCGCGCAGCGGGGCGAGGTACTCCTCGGCGACCTCGAGCAGCTCGGGCGAGTGGGTCTCCCCGCGCTCGACGAACTCCACGAACCGGGGGCAGGCCTGGCTGAAGAGCTGGAGGTGCGGCGCAGCCGCGAAGGCGTCGTCGTACGCGCGGGACGTCGTGGTCGCCTGGGTCGCGATGACGCCGACCCGGAGGTTCCGCGTCGCGGAGACCGCACGGCGCACGGCGGGCTGGATGACCTCGATCACCGGCACGTCGTAGCGCTCGCGGGCGTCCCGCAGCATGGCAGCCGACGCGGTGTTGCAGGCGATGACGAGCATCTTCACGCCCTGCTCGACGAGCGTGTCGAGCACCTCGAGCGCGTACTCGCGCACCTCGGCGATGGCCTTCGTGCCGTACGGCGAGTGGGCGGTGTCACCGATGTAGATGATCGACTCGCGCGGCAGCTGGGTCATGATGGCCCGCGCCACCGTGAGTCCGCCGACCCCGGAGTCGAAGATCCCGATCGGCGCGTCACTCACGGGAGATCAGTGTAGTCGCCGCCCGCGACACGGCTCCTCCTCCCTTCCCGTGCTCTCCGCAGCGGCCCCGCCCTCCCCCCTAGGCTTGGCGCGTGGCCAGCTCATCAGCGCTTCTCACCGACCGGTACGAGTACACGATGCTTGACGCGGCGATCCGCGCGGGAACGCATTCGCGCGAGTGCGTCTTCGAGGTGTTCGCCCGCCGGCTGCCGAACGGGCGGCGCTACGGGGTCGTCGCGGGCACCGGGCGCCTGCTCGAGCTGATCCGCGACTTCCGCTTCGGCGACGCCGAGCTGGAGTGGATGCGCGACAACGCGGTCATCGGCGCGGAGGCCCTCGACTGGCTCGCGAACTACCGTTTCCAGGGCGACATCTGGGGCTACCGGGAGGGCGAGCTGTACTTCCCCGGCTCCCCCATCCTCGTGATCGACGCCCCCTTCGCCGACGGCGTGATCCTCGAGACGCTCACCCTCAGCGTGCTCAACTACGACTCCGCGGTGGCGAGCGCCGCCGCCCGCATGGTGTCCGTCAGCAGCGGCCGGCCGCTTGCCGAGATGGGCTCCCGCCGGGCCAACGAGCGTGCCGCCGTCGCTGCCGCGCGCGCGGCGTACATCGCCGGCTTCCGAGCGACCTCCAACCTCGAGGCCGGCCGCAGCTGGGGCGTGCCGACCATGGGCACCGCGGCGCACGCCTTCACGCTTCTGCACGACAGCGAGGAGGACGCGTTCCGCGCCCAGGTCGACGCGGCCGGGCCGGGGACGACGCTGCTGATCGACACCTACGACGTCGAGCAGGGCGTGGCGACGGCTGTGAAGGTCGCGGGCACCGAGCTCGGCGCCGTCCGCATCGACTCCGGCGACCTGCCGACGCTCGTGGCCGAGGTGCGGGCCCAGCTCGACTCCCTCGGGGCGACGCGCACCCGGATCACGGTCACGAACGACCTCGACGAGTACGGCATCGCCGCCCTCGCCGCCTCCCCCGTCGATGCCTACGGCGTGGGCACCAGCGTTGTCACCGGCTCGGGTGCACCCGCCGCGGGCATGGTGTTCAAGCTGGTCGCCCACCGGAACGGCGCCGGCGACTGGGTGTCGGTCGCGAAGAAGTCGGCGCAGAAGCAGTCCGTAGGCGGCCGGAAGTACCCCGTGCGGCGCCTCGACGCGCACGGCAAGGCGCTGCTCGAGCGCATCTACATCGGTGAGGACCCGGACGACTCCGCGACGGAGCGCGAGCTGCTGGTGCCGTTGGTCACGGGCGGCGAGATCGACGGGTCGTTCCTCGGGCCGGACGGCACGCGCCGGGCGCGGGAGCACCACGCGTCCGCGATCGGCGAGCTGACCCCCGAGGCGTTCCGCCTGCGCGCGGGCGACCCGGCGATCCCCACCACCTACGAGGGCTAGCGCGGCCGTGGACCGGCGGAACCGAGGGCCAGATCGACCGAGGGGCGCTAGTCCTTCAGCCGGTCGTAGATCTTCTTGCAGTCCGGGCAGACGGGGAACTTCTGCGGGTCGCGACCCGGCAGCCACTTCTTGCCGCACAGCGCGACCACGGGCTTGCCCGTGAGAGCGGACTCGAGGATCTTCTCCTTCTTCACGTAGTGCGAGAAGCGCTCGTGATCGCCCGGCTCGATGTGCTCCTGCTCGAGGAGCTCCTCGAGCTCGCGGTCGAGGATGTCGGTGCCGCCCCCTTCACGGGGCGCCTCAGGGACCATGCTCATCGAAAACATCTCCTCAGTGTACGACCGGACATTCTACGACCCCTGAGGAGGGCCGGCCACGGGTCAGTTGCGGGTGGCGAAGGCGAGGAGCTCGGGCCCCCGGCGCTCGAAGATGCGGCCACCCCAGGCGACGCCCACCACGACGGAGAGCACGGCGATCGCGACGCCGGACGCGAGGGACCACAGTCCCCAGTCCCCGCCGTAGACGAGCTCCATGCCCGCGAACACGATGGCGGGCGACGCGATGAGGAGCGACACGAGGAACGACACCGACTGCAGCAGGGCCGCGACGGCGCCGCTCGACTGCGGCTGCTTGAAGGGGCTGTCCCCCGGCTGCACGGCCGGGTAGGGGAACCGGGCCGACATGACGCTCGACAGGCCGATCCCGGCGAACAGGATCGCGGACGAGACGCCGATGAGCGAGGGCAGGACGTCGTCGTCGCCGTGGAAGTTCGCACTGACCATCGCGCCGACCAGCACGAGCGGGATCCCGACGAGCGCGACGGGCACGATGCGGCCGACGCGGTCCGCGGTGCCGCGCGTGCCGGACGCCACGTGCAGCCAGAGCGCGGTGCTGTCGTAGGCGACGTCGTTGTGGATCGACCAGCCGAGGAACAGGCACATGAACGGCAGCGGCATCAGCCACAGCGCCTCGGCCGGCGCGCCGGCGATGCTCAGCGGGATGAACAGGAGGACCGGCAGGATCGGGATCATCACGAGCGTCGCGCGGTAGCGGGGATCGCGGAGCCAGTAGGTGAGGCTGCGGGCCGCGATGGCGCCGGTGGGCGTTGCGGCGAAGCGGTCGAACAGGCCGAGGCCGCCGTACACCTTCACGTGCGACTCGCGCTCCGGCGTTACGAGCATCCGCGCCACCAGCGCGCGCCAGCCGAGCACGAGCACGCCCACGAAGGCGGCGGCGAGCAGGAGCTTGAGGAAGGCGGCGCCGTAGTCGCCCGCGGCCGCGTCGGCGGGGGCGGACCAGGCGGCGCCGAGCGGCGTCCAGCCGAGCGTCGTGGCGAGCGTCGAGAACGCGACGCGGGTGTCGCGCCCCCAGTCCACGTTCGCGAGCAACGACACGGCCGGCGAGATGAGCACGAGGGCGACGAGGGCGACGATCCCGGTCGTGTCCCGCGCGCGCCGGGTGGCGAGGGTGAGCGCGGCGACCGACGTTGTCACGCGCGCGCCTAGCACGCAGGTGAGCGTGACGAGCAGAGCGCCGACGACCGCGAGGGCGGCCGGGCCGACTCCCCGCGACCACGTCGCGACGGTCGACATGGCGACGGAGGCGATGACGAGGGACGGGACGCCGACGAAGGCGGCGACGGCCAGGCCGAGCGCGAGCGTGTCGGTGGACATGCCGAACAGCGAGAACCGGCGCGGGTCGAGGGTGTCCTCGACCCCGACCACGAGGGGCACGACGAGGAACCCGAGCACCGCGAGGGAACCGCCGATGACGACGACGTTGCGCGCGGTCTCGACGTCGGCGAGGCGGAGCGCGATCAGCCCGAGAACGGCGACGACGCAGACGCCGATGCCGTAGAGCAGGCCGACGATGAGCGCGACGAGCTGCCAGGGGCTGCGCTTGAACGTGTTGGCGAGGATCCGGAGCTTCAGTCCGAGAAAGTGTGCAACCACTCCATGCCCTCCGCCGCCTTGCGGCCGCCCGCCAGCTGCACGAACCGGTCCTCGAGGGTGCCCCCGCCGCGCACCTCCCGCATGGTCCCCGCAGCGAGCACCCGTCCGGTCACGATGATAGCGACGTGGTCGCAGACCCGCTGGACGAAGTCCATGCCGTGGCTCGAGAGCACGACCGTGCCGCCGCTCGCGACGTAACGCTGCAGGATGTCTATGAGGTTCGCCGCGGAGACCGGATCCACCGACTCGAACGGCTCGTCGAGCACGAGCAGGCGCGGCGAGTGGATCATGGCGGCGGCCAGGGCGATCTTCTTGGTCATGCCCGCGGAGTAGTCGGCCACGAGCCGGTTCACCGCGTCCTCGAGGCCGAAGGCGGCGATGAGGTCGGCCGACCGCTGCCGCACGGTCGCGGCGTCGAGACCGCGGAGGATGCCCGAGTAGTAGAGGAGCTGCGCCCCCGTGAGCCGGTCGAAGAGGCGCAGCCGGTCGGGCAGCACGCCGATGCTGCGCTTCGCCCGCACGGGGTCGGCCCAGACGTCGACGCCGTGGACGGTGATGCGCCCGCCGTCCGGCCGAAGCAGGCCGGTCACCATCGAGAGCGTGGTGGTCTTGCCCGCGCCGTTCGGGCCGACGATGCCGTAGAAGGATCCCGTGGGCACGTCGAGGTCGATGTCGTCGACGGCGACGGTCGAGCCGAATCGCTTCCGAAGGCCGTCGATCGACAGCACGACGCCCTCGGCGCCCGGCGCATCGGCGGGACGCCGGGACGTTCCGGTCGGCTCGGGCGGCGGGTACGTTCCGGGCGTAGTCGGCGTCGGGTGGGCCACCTGGGGTGCGCGCGCCTCGTCCAGCCGGGACCGCGCGTAGCCGAAGCGGTCTTCGGCGGTCGTCCTCGACCGCTCTGTTGCGGGTGCGTCCTCGATCACGGGCACATCCTGGAACACGCCGGCCCGGGGCACAACGGGCGCGCCCCCGCTTCGCGGCGCGTCGTGAGCGACTGGGGCGTCGGGAGCGACCGGGCCGCCTGCGGTCGTGGCGTCCCCCGCGAGCCAATCGGCCGCGTCGCGGGCTCTCCGCGCTCGGTCCGCGCCGCCGCTGAGGGCACTGATGTCGTTGAGGGCACTGAGGGGCACGCCGTGCCCTGCGTCCCGCGCGGCGTCTCTGCCCGCGGACCTGGTTCCGTCGCTCACCGCCCCACGCTACCAAGCGCCCCTGTTCTCACGGCCTGGGCGTTCGGTCCGGATGCCCGGAAGAATCGAACCAGCAGAAATATCACGAAAGGAAAACGACTTCAAGGTCAATCCTGGAGGTCGAAGGTCGCTCAGGTTAGAGTCTTGGGAGGCATGACGGCGTGTCCCGTGAACTACTCGTGGGTGAACTATGGGCGAATTCCGGCTTCCAGCACGCTGGTACCGGGTCCTTCGATTCCCCGCATCGGTCGGAACTAAGGAGATCAACGTGACCCAGGTCGTAATTCTGGCAGCCGGGATGGGAAGCCGTCTCGGCCGGAGCCTCCCGAAGCCCCTCACCGAACTCAGCGACGGTCGCACCATCATGGGCCAGCAGTTCGACAACATCCGTCACACCTTCGGCAGCGCAGCCGGCGTGACGGTCGTCGTGGGATACAAGCTCGAGCACATCATCGAGGCGTTCCCGCAGGCGTCCTTCGTCTACAACGAGCAGTACGACCAGACGAACACCTCCAAGAGCCTGCTCCGCGCCCTCCAGGCGTCGGCGCCCGGCGGCGTGCTCTGGATGAACGGCGACGTGGTCTTCGACCCCGCCATCCTCGACCGCGCGTCGAAGCTCGTCGCCCGCGACCAGACCTTCGTCACCGTGAACACCAGCAAGGTGTCCGACGAGGAGGTCAAGTACACGACGACCGCCGAGGGCTACATCAAGGAGCTCTCGAAGACGGTCAAGGGCGGCCTCGGCGAGGCGGTCGGTATCAACTACATCTCCAGCCGCGACAAGGCGACGCTCGTGCGCCAGCTGGCCCGCGTCGGGGACCAGGACTACTTCGAACGTGGCATAGAGTTGGCGATTGAGCAGGACAACCTGCTCGTCGAGCCGGTAGACATCTCCGACCTCTACGCCGTCGAGGTTGACTTCGCTGAGGACCTCGAGCGGGCCAACCTCTTCGTGTAGCCCACGGGTCGGGGTGCTGACGAAATGGAACCCCTGACACGTGGTTGGATCCGCGGGCGCTGTACAGCGCTCGAACGCCTCCCGGTATCGCCACGCCCTCTGGCTCCTCACGACGCGTGACCTGAAAGTCCGCTACTCCACCTCCGCCCTCGGCTATCTCTGGTCAATCCTCGATCCCCTCGTCATGTCGGGGATCTACTGGTTCGTCTTCACCCAGGTCTTCAGCCGCGACGTCGGCACCGAGCCGTACATCGTGTTCCTGCTCTGCGGCCTGCTGCCGTGGATGTGGTTCACCGGTGCCGCGTCCGACTCGACCCGCGCGTTCCTGGCCGAGGCCAAGCTCATCCGCTCCACGAAGATCCCCCGGACCATCTGGGTGTTCCGCCTGATCGCGTCCAAGGGCTTCGAGTTCGTGGCGAGCATTCCCGTGCTTGCGGCGTTCGCGCTCGTCACCGGAGCGACGCTTACCCCCTGGGTGCTGCTGTGGCCGCTCGCCTTCGTGATCCAGGCGATCCTGCTCATGGGCGTCGGCCTGATCGTCGCCCCGCTCGTGGTGTTCTTCCGCGACCTCGAGCGCGCGGTGAAGCTCGTGCTGCGCTTCCTCTTCTACGCGTCGCCCATCGTCTACGCCTCCGCCGACCTGCCCGAGGGGTTCCACTTCTGGGCGGCGTTCAACCCGCTGAGCGGCATCTTCGGCCTGTACCGCGCCGCGTTCTTCCCCGAGCAGCTCGACTCGTTCTACGTCGGCGTCAGCGCGGCCATGTCGCTCGTGCTGCTCGGGATTGGGCTCGTCATCTTCCGCCGCAGCATCCGCGCCGTGCTGAAGGAGATCTAGCCGTGTCCGCCACCGCATCCACCATCGCCGGAAGCCCCGTCATCTCCGTGCGCGACGCCGGGATCCGGTTCCGGCGGAACCGGCGCGGGCGCCGCAACTTCAAGGACCTGTTCGCCGGCAGCTCACGCCGTTCGCGCCCGGGCGAGTTCTGGCCGCTGCGCAACGTCACCTTCGACGTGCGACCGGGTGAGGCCATCGGCGTCGTCGGCCGCAACGGCCAGGGCAAGTCGACGCTGCTCAAGCTCGTCGCCGAGGTGATCCTGCCCGACGAGGGCACGGTGCGGGTCGGCGCGGGCGTGGCGCCGCTCATCGAGATCACCGGCGGCTTCGTGAACGACCTGACGGTGCGCGACAACGTCTACCTCACGGCCGGACTGCACGGCATGACGCGGGCCGACATCGACGCCCGGTTCGACGAGATCATCGAGTTCGCCGAGATCGCCGACTTCGTGGACACGCCGTACAAGCACCTGTCGAGCGGCATGAAGGTGCGCATCGCCTTCTCGGTCATCTCCCGGCTCGAGGAGCCGGTGATGCTCGTGGACGAGGTGCTCGCGGTGGGCGACCGCGCGTTCCGGGAGAAGTGCTACCGGCGCATCGAGGAGCTCCTGGCCGGCGGCCGGACCCTCTTCTTCGTGTCGCACAACGAGAAGGACCTGCGGCGGTTCTGCACGCGCGGGCTCTACCTCGACAAGGGCGCGCTCGTGCTCGACGGGCCCATTGCCGACGTGCTCGCGGCGTACAACGCGGACTATCCGCCGAAGCAGAAGTAGCGGCCCTCCACAGGGGGCGGCTATCCACCGTTCGCGCCGGGCGGGTGTCCGACCCGAGTCGTATGGTGCCCGGCATGATCCGCCTCGTACCGCCACTGCCGTCCGGCGACGCGTCGCACGACGATGCACCGCCCGCCGCCTACGCCGTGCCCTGGGAGTTCGACCGCTCGCTGGGCCCGCCGCTGTTCACGCTGACGAACGTCGGCTCGGAGGTCCTGCACGCCATCTCGCTGCACCTGCTCGGCTCCGGCGCGATGCTCTGCCGGGCACCCATCACCATGCGCCCCGGCGACTCCGCGCGCATCATCCTCCGGCACGAGGACGACCTGGCGCTGAACACCGTCCTCGTGGTCCGCTGGTTCCGGCCGGACGGGGGCGAGTACCTGTGGCGCGTCAGCTTCTGACGCCTCGCGGGGGCGGGAGCCGCGACCGCTCGATCAGGAGCGGCACAGTCAGGAGCGGCCGAGTCAGGAGGAACCGGGTCAGGAGCGGCGCTCGCGGCGCTCCCGCTCGCGCTCCCGCACGTAGTCCGCCGCCGTGTACACGGCGCGGCGCTCGGGGAGCTGGTCGCCCCGCAGCCCCCTTGTGAACCCGCCCGGGTCCACGCCGAGCACGGCGGCGATGCGCACGATCGTGTGCAGGCTCGGGTTCCCCATGCCGCGCTCGATCTTGCCGTAGTTCGAGACGTTCATGCCGGCGAGGTGCGCGGTCTCCTCCTGGCTCAGCGCGAGGGCCACGCGGGCGTCGCGCACCCGTCCCCCCAGCACGCGGGAGGCTTCGGACTGCGCTTCGGACACCCGTCATGCTTATCGGCCTCCGCGCAACGCGACCAGATGCCATACTAGTGAGGCATATATGCATTCTCGCCTGCCTCGCGCCGACTCCCCGGCAGGCCCCGGTCCGGCCCCGTACACTCGGGATCATGACCGATCCGCAGTCTCTCGACCCCCGGGTCGTGCAGGGCATCGACAAGGTCCTCGCGATCCAGCGTCCTGTCGTCCTCGCTCACATCCGCCGCATCCGTCGCCGTCATCCCGGCGCGACGCCGGCTCAGCTCGTCGCCATCCTCGAGCGCAACTACCTCGCCGCGGTCACGACCGGTGGCGCGGCGGTCGGCGCAAGCGCCGTCGTTCCGGGCATCGGCACCGGGGCCTCCCTCGCCCTCACCGGCGCGGAGACCGTCGGCTTCCTCGAGGTGAGCGCGCTGTACGCGCAGTCCATCACCGAGGTGCACGGCATCGCCGTCGAGGACCCCGAGCGTGCGCGCGCCCTCGTCATGACGATGCTCCTCGGCACGGCGGGCGCCGACCTCGTCCGCCAGCTGACCGGGCAGATGAAGGGGACAGCGCCGGACCACAACCGCTTCTGGGGTCAGGTCATCACCACCGGCATCCCGCAGTTCGCGATGGGTCCGATCACGGACCGCATCAAGCGCACGTTCGTGAAGCGCTTCGCGGCCCGGATCGGCGGCAACGCTCTCGGTCGCGCCATCCCGTTCGGGGTGGGCGCTGTGGTCGGCGGCACCGGCAACCACATGCTGGGGCGCAAGGTCATCGAGAGCTCGCGCGAGGCCTTCGGGCCGCCGCCCGTCGTCTTCCCGGCCATCCTCGACCCGAAGGCCGTCAAGCCCGAGAGCGACGAGGCCGTCGTGCGCCGTCGCGGACCGCTCTCGCTGCTGCCCGGCCGGAAGAAGCCGCAGGCCGCCCCGTCGCCCGACGACGCGCCCGCCGAGGACCTCCCCGCCGGCTCCTGACCGCCAGACCCGTGATCAGCGCCGGGTGTCCGGCTGCAGGGTCACCGGCGCGACGATGAGCCCCAGCGGCACACGCACCCACCACACGTGCTGCTCGCGCCGCTCCTGCGGCGTCGAGTACCGGTAGAGGAACATCTGCGCCCGGATCCAGCGCGGCGGGTCGTCCGGGAACGGATTGCCGCGCAGGAGCCGGAGGGTGGGCCGGTCCCCCTCGAGCAGCCGGAGCAGCAGCATCTGGAACCACCGCGTGTCCCGGGACCCGAGGGCGAGGAACCACATCAGCCAGTCCAGGCGGAGGTGGTACGGCGCGACCTGCGGGGGCATCCGAGCGGGATCGCCGGGCTTGCCCTTGAACTCGTACGGTCGCCAGTCCGCGTCGTCGTCCGGCACCTCGTCGTCCGTCCCCTCGATGACCACCTCGTTGCGCTCCTTCGTGATCGTGCCGAAGGCGCCGTAAGCGTTCACCAGGTGGTACCGGTTGAAGCTCGCGTTCATGAGCTGCCGGCGCGCGAACAGGTTCCGCAGCGGCCGGTAGCTGAGCACCGCGAGGAAGAGGAACGCGGCGGTGACGAGGACGACCCACCAGACCGGGTCCGCGTCGTACGTCCCCTCGAACCCGGCCCACGGGAACACGGCGCGCAGCACACCGTCGCTGATGCCGGAGAACGCGATGACGATCGTGATCCAGTTGAGCCAGGAGAAGTTGCCGGTGAGCACGAGGAACAGCTGACTGGCGATGATCAGCAGCGCGGCGACGGACGCCACGGGTTGCGGGGCGAAAAGAAGGAACGGCACGACGAGCTGCACGAAGTGGTTGCCGAGCACCTCGCAGCGGTGGAACCACGTCGGGGTGTGATGGGCGAACCAGCTGACCGGATTCGGCATCGGCTGCGTCTCGTGGTGGTAGTACATGGCCGTGAGGTCGCGCCACTCGCTACCGCCCCGGATCTTGATCATGCCCGCGCCGAACTCCAGCCGGAACAGCAGCCAGCGGAGGAAGAAGATGATGAGGATCGGCGGCGCGACGTCGTTCGAGCCGAGGAAGGCCACGACGAAGCCCGCCTCGACCAGCAGGCTCTCCCAGCCGAAGCCGTAGAAGGTCTGGCCGATGTTCACGATCGACAGGTACAGGGCCCAGAGCACGAGGAACGTGAGCATCGTCAACCAGGGCGGGCCCAGCTGGGGCAGGCCGACCACGAGGGCCGCGGCGATGACCGCCCCCGCCCAGGCCACGGCCAGCAGGAACCGGTCCGAGTACCGCCAGTGGAAGATGCTCGGGAAGTCCCGGTAGCGCGCCCGCCTCAGGAACGTCGGGGCGGGCAGCAACCCGCGCTCGCCCAGCAGCACGGGGAACTGGTTGACGGCGGAGACGAACGCGACGACGTACAGGGCGGCCGTGCCCCGCTGCACGACCTCCCGCGCGAACTCGTAGTCCTCGCCGCCGAACCAGCCGAGCCAGTCCATTCGCCCTCCCCGCCGTCTGTTTCACCCTTACCCCGGTATCGGGCCCGAGGAAAGAGCGGCGGGCGCGTAGGACGGTGAAGCAACGGGCGAGGGTGAAGCCGGTGAGGCACACAGCCGGAGCGGGCATGCAGGCGCGGGACGGCGCGGCCCTACGGGGGCCCTAGGCGTCGTCCTCGTCGTCCTCGTCGCGCGGGTCGGCGTTCCCGGGCTCGGTGGAGTCGTCGCGGGCGTGCAGGCTCGCGTGCTCCTCCCAGCGGTCCATGAGCAGCTGCACCGCGCCGTGGAAGCGTGCCGTCGCGGCGCCGGGCGTCGTGTCGCCGAAGTAGTGCTGCACCCAGGCGGCGAGCCGGCCGCCCGCGGCGACGTCGTCCGCGAGCGCGTCGAGCCGCTCGACGATCCCCGTGGCCTCGTCGGCGGTCAGCCACTCGCAGTCGGAGAGGTAGCCGCCGGTGTCGACCTGCGCCTCCGCCGCGGTCGGCCGCGTGACGAGCAGGGGTTTGCCTGTCGCGAGCCGGTCGTAGACCATCGCGGAGATGTCGACGATGGCGACGTCCGCCGCCGCAAGCTGCCAGCCGAGGTCCGCGCTGTCGTCGAAGACGTGCTGGGCGGCGGAGTCTGCGAGATTCGCCTGCTCGATCAGCCGGATGATGTCGTGGTTCGCCCGCCGGTACACCGGGTCGACGACGCCGCTGCGGGGGTGCGGCCGGTAGATGACCCGATGCCGCCCGGTCTGGAGCAGCCCGCGCACGAGTGCGACGCCGTGAGAGGCGATGGATCCGTACGCGGCGGCGGGGCGGTCGCCCTCCCAGGTCGGCGCGTAGAGGATCACCTGCCGGTCGTCCGGGGTGTAGGGCAGGACGCCGGAGTAGTGGTCCGCCTGCGGGCGGCCGATGGGGATGGCACGCCGGTCGAAGTCGTAGTCCCAGAGCACCTTGCCGAGCCGGGTGAGGGCCGCGTCGCCGGCGACGAAGCTGTAGTCGTACGCCTTGAACTGGTTCGTGGTCATGTACATCTTGTCGGACTCGCCGTGGTTGATGAACACGTGCCAGCGGCGCCCGTAGCGCATCATCTGGAAGTTGCGGGTGTTCTGGTTCACGTAGAACACGATCCGCAGCTCCTGCTCCGCGATCACCTGCTCGAGGTCGACGACACGCCGCACGTACGCCACGGGCAGCGGCGACTCGTCGAGCAGCTCGTTCGCGCCGCTGGGGCTGCGGGAGAGGATGACGACGGGCCAGGTCTTCGCGAGCTCGGTGAGCGGGCGGTACCACTGCCGGATCTGGTAGAGGTTCACCGCGGAGTCCGCGAAGTAGACGCCGATCGCAAAGCGATTACGCGGCAGCGGCTCCGCCGTGGCCAGCTTGCCCTGCAGCACACCCCTAGCCTGCCGCTGGCGCAGCAGACTGAGGATCGCTCGCACCCCCAGGCGCGCGTCTCTCACCAGTCCCATGGATTCGAGGGTACCGACGCGCCATCCCGCTCCTTCGCCACGCCTCCGTTCCGGCGCAGACCGAAAGCGAATCGTGACCGCCTCGCGTCAGATGACCGGAGGCCGCCCGGCGAGGGTCATGCGGAACACCGTGCGCCAGCGGAGGGGACGCCGCTCCCCCGGCGACTCGCGCCAGCCGGTGATCCAGCCGCCCCACCAGTCCCGAAGCCCGGTGCGGTTGCGGGCGCTGCGCAGGAGCTGCACCGCGGTCCAGGATCCGACATAGAGCGGAATGAGCGGCACGGGGAGGTTGCGGCGGGCGAGCCAGACCCGGTTGCGCGCGTTGAGCCGGTAGAACTCGGCGTGCCGGGTCACGGCGACGGCCGGGTGGTGCGCGACGAGGTCGCCGGCGTACCAGGCGCGGAGCCCCTGATCCCAGACCCGCCACGCCAGCTCGATGCCCTCGTGGGCATAAAAGAACTCACCCGCCCAGCGGCCGGCACGCTCGAACACGTCCCGCGGGATCACCACGGCGCCCTCCACCACCGAGAACACCGCGCTCGGACGCTCGGGCGAGCCCTTGCGGATGCGCGGGATCCAGCGGCGCGGGAGCTCGCCGCCCCGGGGATCGACGATGCGGGGCTGAACGAGCGCGACGCTGGGGTCCCGGCGCATCAGCGCGATGACGTCGGACAGGAAGCGCGGGCTCGGCACGGACTCGTCGTCGTCGAGGAAGAAGAGGTACTCCCCCGCCACGGCGTCGACGCCCGCGTTGCGGCCGGCGGGGATGCCGATGTTGCGGGGCAGCGCGACGGCGCGCACGCCCTCGGGGAGGCCGGTCGGGGCCCAGCCGTTGCCGACGACGACCGCCTCGACCACGACGCCGGTCTGGGCCATCGCGCTCGCCAGGGCCGCGTCCAGCTCCCTCGCCCGGGTGCCCTGGCTGAGGATGACCACGCCGACGGTCGGATCACTCACGCGGAGGTCAGCCGTCGCGAGTTCATGATCATCACGAAGTGGCCCGCGAGGGCCAGCACCGCCAGGGGCACGAGCACCGCGAGGTAGACCCGATCCGTCTCGGGATGACCCGCCACGATGCCGATCAGGGCGACGACGAACGTGACGATGGTCAGCTCGACCGAGTGGAACATCCGGTGGAACGGGAAGAAGCGCACCGCGCGGCGGGCGACGGCCAGCAGGCGCTGGCGCGGGGCGACCGTGGCGTCCGTCGCGGGCGCCTTGGGCAGGTCAGCGCTCGCCCGGGCCACGCGCACGAGGTCGTTGAGCGCCTTGTTGAGCACGATCAGCAGGGCCACCGCGAACGCCAGGGTCGTCCAGAGGAAGTCCCCCGGCGCCTCGAACGGGTAGCCCGCGGCGCGGACGCCGAGCGCGAGCACGATCAGCGTCTCCGTGGAGTAGTGGCCCACGGCGTCGAGGAAGTGACCGACGGGCGACGACGTGCGGCGCCAGCGCGCCACCTCCCCGTCGCAGCAGTCGAGCAGCATCTGCAGCTGACCGAGGACGAGCGCGAGGAACGCACCGCCGATGCCGGGGAGCAGCAGGGACGCCGCGGTGAGCCAGCCGGTGAGGATCATCAGCACCGTGACGCCGTTGGCGCTGATCCGCGTGCGCAGCAGCAGCCACGTCACGTACGGGGACAGGTCCCGCAGGTAGAGGTGCGCGGTCCAGTGCTCCGCGTTGCGCCGCAGCCGGACCTCGGGCGGCTGGGTGACACGCCGCAGCTCCTCGATGGATCGGGGCGGGGTGGCCAGCGGCGGTCGGTCTCCGGCACTCATGGTCTATCTCCCGGTGTGGCCGGTGAGATCACCGGTGAGCCGGAAGAAGCCGAAGATGAACCCGACCCCCCAGCTGAAGTGGATGCAGGGCAACACTAGAAGAAACCAGAGCATCGACGCGAACCCGTCGCGGGCGGCCACGAGCACCGTCGAGACGACCACGAACAGCACGTAGACGACCGGGATCACGAACGCGAGGGTGAGCCAGGCGAGCGCGCTGCCGGCGGCCGAGGCGGCGAGCCCGGCGATGCCGATCAGGGTGCCGAGCACCACCGCGAGGACCATGATCGGCGGCACGAAGTAGCGGATCGAGTTCGACCGCGTGAAGCGGCGGGCGAGGTCGCCGCGCCAGAGGCCGGTGGCGAAGAACTGCTTGACCAGGGGGCGGACGCCCGAGCGCGGTCGGTAGGTCACCTTCATCCGCGGCGTGAACCAGACGACGCCGCCCGTCGCGCGCAGGCGGCGGTTCAGCTCCCAGTCCTGTCCCCGGCGGATCCCCTCGTCGAACAGGCCCACCTCGAGGAGGCGGTGGCGCTGGAACGAGCCGAGGTACGCGGTCTCGGCGGGGCCCTCCTTGCCGCCGACGTGGTGGGCGGTGCCGCCGAGACCCACCCGGGTTCGATACGCCCGCGCGACGGCCTTCTCGAACGGCGTCCGCCCCTCCGCGAACATGACCCCGCCGACGTTGTCGGCACCGGTCCGCTGCAGCGTCTCCACCGCGATGCGGGTGTAGTCGGGGGGAAGCACGGAGTGCGCGTCGACCCGCACGACGATGGGATGCACGGTCGCGCGGATGGCGGCGTTCAGTCCGGCCGGCGTGGATCCGGAGCGGTTGTCGACGCTCTGGATGCGCGGATCGCGCTGCGACATCCGGTGCACGAGCTCGGTCGTGCCGTCGGTGCTGGGGCCTAGCGCGAGGACGATCTGCACGTCGCCCGGGTAGTCCTGGTCGAGCATGCTCTGCACGGCGGACTCGATGTGGTCCGCCTCGTTGAGGATCGGCATGACGTAGGACACGGCGGGCAGATCGAGACTCGATCCCGCTGCCTCGCCCGGTGCCTGTTGCGCCATTCATCCCTCGTGTCGAGTTCCGCCGTCCTGGCGCGGGCGTGTCCCGGCTCGCAGTTTATCAGCCGATCAGACCCCGACCCGGCGGCTCACCGGGGCAGCGGAACGGCGACGACCGCGCGGAAAACCGCGCGGCCGTCGCCGTCTCTCCCGGTCCGAACCGGGGGCCTACAGCGTGCCGAGGGTGACGTCGACGGTGTTCTCCTCGCCGTCCCGGACGTAGGTGATCTCGGTCTCCGCGCCGCCCTGGAGCACACGGACCTGGGCGGTCAGGTCGGTGGAGCTCGCGACGCCGACGCCGTTGATGCCGGTGACGATGTCGCCGGCCTGGAGGCCCGCGTTCGCCGCGGCGCCGCCGCCCGTGGTGCGGACGATGTAGGCGCCGGACACCGGAAGGACGTTGCCGTCCGCATCCGCGTCGCTGACCGAGGCGCCGAGGAGGCCGTGGCTGGCCTGGCCGTCCTCGATGATCTCGTCGGCGATGCGCTTGGCGAAGTTCGACGGGATGGCGAAGCCGACACCGATGTTGCCGGACGCGGAGGTGGAGGACGAGCCGCCCGCGCTCGCGATGGCGACGTTGATGCCGATCAGCTTGCCGTCGGAGTCGAGGAGCGCGCCGCCCGAGTTGCCGGGGTTGATGGCCGCGTCCGTCTGGATGACGGCGAGGGAGATCGCGGCGGACTGCGTCGACCCCTGGCTCGGCGTCTGGTCGCCGAACTCCCAGAAGTCGAACGGCGTCTGGCCGCCGGAGTCACCGCTGCTGCTGTCGTCCTCGGGCGCGGCCGCGGACGCGACCTGGATGCTGCGGTTGAGCGCGCTGACGATGCCGTTGGTCACGGTGTTGGACAGGCCGAGCGGGGCACCGATGGCGACCGTCATCTCGCCGACGTTCAGGCTGTCGGAGTCCGCGAACTCGATGGTCGGCAGGCCGCTGGCGTCGCGGAGCTTGATCACGGCGAGGTCGGCGATCGGGTCGGTGCCCACGAGGTCGGCGCTGAAGTTCCTGCCGTCGGTCGTGGTGACCTGGATCTCGGGCGAGCCGGTCTGGCCGTCGAGGGTCACCACGTGCGTGTTGGTGAGGATGAAGCCGTCCGCGGACAGGATGACACCGGATCCGGTGCCGCCGCCCTGAGCTCCGGCGACGGAGATGGTGACGACCGAAGGGGACGCCTTCTGAGCGACCTCGGTGACCACGGTCGCGTCGTTGGGGTCGTTCACGATCACGTTGGTGGGCGACTCTGAGGTGCTGCTCGTGGTGGCGGGGGTGTCGTCGTTCGTGAGCAGAGCGGTCATGCCGCCGCCGGCGACGCCGCCGATCAGCGCGCCGACGGCGACGCCGGCGAGCAGGAGGGGCGCGGTGCGGCGCTTCGTGGTCGTCGTCTTTCCCGCGGCTCCGGCGGCGCCGGCGGCACCGGCGGCACCGGCGGGCTGCGCCGCTCCGCCGGGGTACTCACCCGGGTACGGGGTGGACGTGTGCGGCGCGGCGCCGTAGCCCTGGCCGCCGTACTGCGGGGCGCTGGGCTGCTGAGCGCCGGCGTGCTCATTTCCGTAGCGAGGGGCGCTGGGCTGCTGTCCGTAGGGGGTGGCCTGCGGCTGCTGAGCCTGCGGCTGCTGGAAGGCGGGGTAGGGGGCCGTCTGGCCCGCGTCATCGGCGTTTCCGGCGACGCCTGCGGGAGAGGAGCCCTCGGCCGCGCGGGGCGCGACACCGAAGTCCTCCGTCGGAGCTGCGTCCCTCGGCGGGAGGGGCTGAGTGGCGGCGGTGTCGGCGCGGTACTCGCCGCCCTCGGGGTGGACGTTCGATGCGGTGCGGGCGTCGTCGGCGCCGGAACCGGGGACCTGCCGGATCTCTTCGGGATCCCTGTGGCTGTCGGTCATGAAGTGGTGCTCCTCTCAACTGCACGCAAGCTTCCGCTTCCTGTCTAAGCGTTCTCTATGACGGCACTGGGAGGCATCTGGCCGAAGGTTATGAGGTCAACACCCGGGCCCCCGCGGGTTCTGCGTGCACACCCGTTCTACCAGCACGGTCTGAGCGCTGCCCGCGGAGACCGGCAGCACCCCGCTGTCCACGGGCAGGATCCCCGCAACCGGCAGCCATGCCTCCCCGCCGTACCGGTACTCCGCCGAGTAGTGCACGGTGAGCGCGACGCGGTAGTCGCCGGCGCTCGCGTACTCGTGGCTGGTCCCGGTGGTCGAGAACTCGGCGAGCGACGCCTCCTCCCAGGACGAGCCGGCAACCGCGGCGGTGGACCTGGTTCCGTCGCCGTAGTCCCAGGTGAACCCGGCGGGCTGGAACCGGACCGACGCGGGCTGGCCGAGCAGCATGCCGGTCTGCTCCCACGGGCCCTCGAGCGTCGCGTAGAAGTTCGCGGGCAGCCCCACGACGGCCCAGCCGTTCGGCTCCATGTGGGCGGTCGCGGTGGGGGGCCGGAAGTCGACGAGGTCGGTTACCGTCACGACGACGGGCGGCGTGGGCGCGACCGGGGTGCCGGGCGCAACGGGTGCGGCAGCCTCGGGCGCGGGCACCCCGGGAGCGGAAGGGGCGGTGGTGCAGCCGAGCGCATCCGCGTTCAATCCGCAACCGACCAGCGGCCGCACCGGCGGAGGGGCGGGAGGCGCGGGCACCCCAGCTCCCCCTCCCCCGGTGCCACTGCCGCTGCCTCCCCCGGTGCCGACACCCCCGCCGCGTACGGCCGACGCTCCGCCCGCGCCGGGCCCAACACCGGCGCCGGTGCCCAGGCCAGTGTTCGCGCTCGGCGCCTGCGGTGCCGCACCACCGCCACCCGAGCCGCCACCACTGCCCGGGGTCGTCGTCGTCGCGGTGCCCTCTACGACCACGCGACCGCCTTGAACTCCGGCGGAACTACTGCAGGTACCAAAGCGGACATCTGTAGGAGTGCAGCTACCGGGTGCCGCCTGGGCTGAAGTGACCGGCACCAGCAAGGACGTAAGAATTACAAGCGGGAACCACCGACAGATGCGCCTTAGCAAAAATTAGCTCCCTCCCAGAGGACTGAGTCGGAGACAAGCCAGCTTCCCCCTCGTTCGACTCGCTCGAAGGAGACTTCAAGCGGCGTTCGAGGCGAACCGGGAGTCTCAACGACAGTGGTCCCAGAAGAGTCCACAATTTTGGTGCCCGAGACATCGAGACAGACATAGGTGCGAAGGGTCGGTGGTGGCCCATCGGTACGTGACTGCACACTCATGCGATCGAACTTCGAGACGCCAACACCGAAATAGCCGGACTCCTCGTACCGGGCAGCGTCAGCGATTCCATCGGTTAGCGCTTCACCCGTAGCCACCTCTTCCATTCGCTCCGGGTGCGCACCGCCCTCCTGTGCGATCAGGTCCGACATGGCGAGGTAGTCCGCGTACGCCTTCTCCGCCGCCGCCAGGGCCTCCTCATCCGACGCGAAGACCGGATTGGGGGCGGGCGAGGGCGTCGGAGTCGGCTCGGGGGACGGTTGCGTGCAGCCGACGAGGACGAGCAACAGGGCAGCGGTGACCGTCACGACACGGATGGGATGCCGCCGCGCAGTCCTCATGCCGAAACGGTAGAGCAGCAGCCCCACCGCCGGACAGGTTTTTCCACAGCGATGCGAGCGTCATGGTGGGCGGGCCGAGGGCGTCCTGCGGGTACGGTGGGCGCATGAGCGTACGAGGGGCGTGGCTTCGAGCCGCGAGCGGCGCCATGCTGCTCAACGACGACGGAACTCCGGGCACGACGATCTTCGCCGAGATGAGCGCGCTTGCGGCGCGCACGGGCGCGATCAACCTGGGTCAGGGCTTCCCTGATGAGGACGGCCCGGCCGAGGTGCTTGAGGCGGCCCGGCGGGCGATCGCGGACGGCATCAACCAGTACCCGCCGGGACTCGGCATGCCGGTTCTTCGGGAGGCGATCGCCGCCCATCAGAAGCGCTTCTACGGGCTATCGGTGGATCCGGATCAGGAGGTCCTGGTGACCGCCGGTGCAACGGAGGCGCTCGCGGCGACCCTGCTCGCGCTGGTCGAGCCCGGCGACGAGGTGCTGACGCTCGAGCCGTTCTACGACGCCTACGGCGGACTCATCGGCCTGGCCGACGCCGTGCACACGACCGTCACCCTGCGCGCGCCCGACTTCCAGCCGGACCACGACGAACTGCGGCGCGCCGTCACCGACCGCACGCGCATCATCCTGATCAACAATCCGCACAACCCCACCGGGACTGTGCTGGAGCGCGAAACCCTGGAACTGCTGGTCGAGCTCGCCCATCAGCACGATGCACTCCTCGTGACCGACGAGGTGTACGAGCACCTGACCTTCGAGGTCGAGCACATCCCGATCGCCACCCTGCCCGGCGCGCGGGATCGGACCATCACCATCTCGTCGGGCGGCAAAACCTTCAACACGACGGGGTGGAAGATCGGCTGGCTGACGGCGCCGCGGGAGATCGTCGGCGCGATCGTCGCCGTGAAGCAGTTCCTCACCTACGTGAACGGCGCGCCGTTCCAGCCGGCGATCGCGCTCGGCCTCGGCTTGCCCGACTCGTACTTCGACCACATCGCGGCGGATCTGGCGCACAAGCGCGACCTGCTCGCCAAGGGTCTGCGGGCGGCGGGATTCGAGGTAGGCAGCCCGCGTGGGTCGTACTTCATCACGGCGGATGCCGCCCCACTCGGGTTCCAGGACGCCGCGGACCTGTGCCGGCGCTTGCCGGAGCTCGCCGGTGTTGTAGCGATCCCCATCTCCGCGTTCTGCCACGAGCCCGCGGCCCGGGAGCTGTCGTCCCTGATGCGATTCGCGTTCTGCAAACGCGTCGACGTGCTCGAGCGGGCCGCTGCCCAACTCGCGGGCCTCCGCTCTCTGCGCTAGGACGCGCGTCTCGAACGTCTGCCGCTTGCGTCCCTTCGACAAGCTCAGGGACCGTGGTGGAGCTCAGGGACCGTGGTGGAGCTCACGGTCCGTGTCGGCTCACGCGCGCCGCCGTCGCGGTTCGGCTCTTTGTTGCTGGGCGCCATCGGCGGGTGTGGTCCAGCCATGGCGGCGCTTGTACCTCGGGTGCTCCGGCGCGCATGCGGATCGCCCAGCCTGAGGTGTCGATGGTGCGGTGGTGGAACCAGCACAGGAGGACGCCGTTGTCCGGGTGCGTCGGCCCGCCGTCTGCCGCGGGGATGACGTGGTGGACCTCGCACCAGCCTGCGGGGATCGAGCAACCGGGGATGAGGCAGCCACCGTCCCGGGCGGTGATCGCCCTGCGCTGTGGTGCGGTGAAGCACCGCTCCGCCGAGCCCAGCTTGAGGATGCGCCCGTTTCTGCCGATCAGCACCTTTTGCGTGCCGCCGCTACACACCAGCTGTTGAACCGTGGTGGGTGACAGGGGCGAGTCGACCCCGTCCGCGTAGCCTGCGCCGCCAGTGTCCAAATCCTCCGCCCGCACCGTCACGAGCACGGTGGGTGCGGCGCCGCCGACGGTCGGGGTGTCGCCGCTGCGGGCCATGGCGTCGAGGACGCCGACGAGGATGTCGTGGCGCTGCTGGTCCTTCGTCCGCGGGTCCTTGACCGCGTCCTTTGCCGCGAGTTCCTCGTCAGTGAGGAACGCTGGCGCGGTCGTCGGAGTGAGGTACGCGTCGAATAGTCGCTTCACTCGGCCCGCCGCTTCGGGCAGGAGTCCGCCGCTCACGGGGATGAGTCCGTTGCGTTCGGGGCCGAGGCGGAAGCTCCGCTTGGCCATCGCGTGCGCCTCGTCGGGTTCGAGCCCGTCCGAGTCGAGGGTGGCGCGCCAGACCGATGCTTGGATGCGGATCTCGTCCGCCGACGCGGGGACGCTGCTGTCGGGCGAGGTACCGGTTGCCGCGGCCACGAGCTCCTTCTCGGCAGCGTCGAGGGCGTCGGGGTGCACCCGGTCCTGCAGCGGCGCGAGGTTCTTCGTCAGCGCGATCGCGGCGTCCACGCCCAGCTCGCCGGTCTCGAGGGCGGCGCGGACGTGGTCGAACTTGGCCGGCATCGCCGCACCGGAGAGCGCAGTGTCCGGCCGCGTCAGGGCGGCCAACCCGAGACGGGATGCGCCCGTGGCGCCGGAGATCTGGGTGAGGCGCTGCAGGAGTTCGTTCGCACTGCGGCAGCCCTTCCGAGCGGCGAGACCGGCCGGTCCGTCCTCCGTCCGGGACCGCGCTGCGATCTCTCCCGCTGCCGTCACCCGGAGCGCGTCGGCGTAGCGGCCGAGCGCCTCGATCTGCCGGGTGAGGGCGAGCAAATTCTCGTCGTTCAGCCCGCACAGGGACGCCACGGGTACCGCGGTCGAGACCGCCTCCGTGAGCTCCGCCAGGGTCGGGCTGTTCATGCCCCTATGGTCTCACCGACCACCGACATTCGGCTGCTGACCTGGATATTTGTGGCTAAGTAGCAAGAGAAGGAGAGTGTGGAGGAGGGGTCGCGACGAGGTGTCTTTGCGTCGCTTCGACAGGCTCAGGGACCGTGTGTGTTGCGACCCTTACACAGGCTCAGGGACCGTACTTGTCGTGTCCCTTCGACAAGCTCAGGGACCGTATGTGTCGCGTCCCTTCGACGGGCTCAGGGACCGCTTGTGCTGCGCGTCCCTTCGACAAGCTCAGGGACCGTGTGTGTCGCGTCCCTTCGACGGACTCAGGGACCGTATGCGCGTCAGGCGGGCGGGGTGTCGCGCGGGATGACCGTGAAGCGGCGGAGAGCCAGGGCCGGGTTGACGCGGCGGACGCCCGCGAGGCGCTCCGCCGATACCCACGCGACCGCGACATCGGTGCCCTCCCCGATCGTCGTCACTTCGACGCCCATCGGGTCGACGACCATGCTATTGCCGACGCCGACCGGCGGAGCATGGTCCGCCGCCGCGACGAAGATCGTGTTCTCGAGCGCCCTCGCCGTGACGAGCGTGCGCCAGTGGTGCTCCTTGAGGGGCCCGCGCACCCACTCCGCCGGCACAAGCACGAGGTCGACCCCGGCGTCGACCAGCCGCCTGGTGACCTCGGGGAAGCGGATGTCGTAACAGGTTTGCATGCCGACACGCATGCCCGCCACCTCGAACGTCTCGGGCTCCTCGATGGCCCCGGGCGCGATCCACTCGCTCTCCCGCTGCCCGAACGCGTCGTAGAGGTGCACCTTGCGATACCGGGCCACCAGGCCGCGCTCCGGGTCGACGGCGACGAGCGTGTTCGACACGCGCGTTCCCTCCGCGGTGGCCTCGACCATCCCGGCCACGACGTGCACGCCCAGCTCCGCGGCAATGCCGCTCAGTGCCCCGACGAACTCGCCGTCGAGGGCCTCGGCCGCCGCGAGGTAGGCCTCGCCGAGATCACCCGGGAAGAACGAGGAGTACTCCGGGAACACGACGAGCGAGGCGCCGCGCTGCACGGCCACCGCGGTGAGGCGACGAATCTCCGCGAGGTTCGCCCGTCGGTCGTCGCCCGGCGCGAACTGGGCGACCGCCACGCCGAAGGCGGTTGAGGCGGTCTCAGCGACCGCGGAAGTCTCGGGGGCAGGCATGGAATGAGCCTAATCGCCACCCCTCCGGCCCCCACCGGCCGCCGACCCTCCCCTGGTCCGGATCCCGTCCGCGCACCCGCACGCGGGGAGCACCGGTGAGGCACGGCAGAATGGATGCGACGGATCGGGGGTGCGCATGGTGGAGGAGTTCCCGTTCGATGACCTCCGGCGGCACCCCGACGTGGAGGCGGAGAACCTCTTCGCGGTGGACGCGACCGACCGCTACCTGCTCGATGAGGCCGCGCCCCTGCTCGCCGTGGCCGCCCCGGGCGACGTGACGGTGATCAACGACCACTACGGCGCACTCGCCCTCGGCGCCGCCGGGCAGTACGGGCTGAGCGGGATCCGCGCGCACCAGGACGCGCTCACCGGCGAGCTCGCCCTCCTGTCCAACGCCGAGCGCCTCGGCCTGACCGAGCGCATGTCCGTGCACGACCTCTCCCCCGAGCTGGTCAGCGATGCGCGGGTCGTGCTCCTGCAGCTGCCGAAGAGTCTCGACGCCCTCGAGGAGATCGTGCAGGTCGTCGCCCGGCACGCTCACCCCGACGTGGTCGTGCTCGCCGGCGGCCGGATCAAGCACCTGACCCGGGCCATGAACGGCGTGCTCGAGTCCTGCTTCTCGGACGTGACGGCGACGCTCGCCCGGCAGAAGTCGCGCCTCCTCGTCGCGCGGGGCGTGCGGGATGCGCTGCCGCCGAACCGCTTCCCCGTGCGCCGCACGGTGCCCGACCTCGGCCTCGAGGTCTCGGCTCACGGCGCGGTCTTTGGTGGCACAGCCCTCGACCTCGGCACCCGCTTCCTGCTGGAGTTCCAGGACCGGATGCTGCCCGACGCCGGCACCGCCGTCGACCTCGGCTCTGGCACCGGCATCCTCGCGGCGTCCCTCGCCCGCGCGCGACCGGAGCTTCGGGTGATCGCGACCGACCAGTCGAGCGCGGCCGCCGCGAGCGCCACCGAGACGATGGCCCTCAACGGACTGTCGGACCGGGTGACGGTGATTCGGGACGACGCGATGGCGCAGCTGGCGGACGGGAGCGCCGACCTCATCGTCTGCAACCCGCCGTTCCACATCGGAACCTCGGTGCACACGGGCCCGGCGCTCAGGCTCTTCGGGGCGGCCGCGCGGGTGCTCCGGCCGGGCGGCGAGCTGTGGACGGTGTTCAACACCCCGCTCGGCTACCAGGGTTTTCTGCGTTCGACCGTCGGGCAGACGGAGATCGCCGGACGCAACGCCAAGTTCACCGTCGCGGTGTCCCGCCGCGCCTGACAGCGATACGGCCCGTTGGGACGCCCACTGCGGTCGGCGAGGCCCCGTCCTATTCCGCCGAAGGCGATGCAGCGGCAGCGGCGGACGCCGCCGCGAGCCGGCGGTCATCGAGGCGGTAGAACGCGTACGCGGTGTCGGAGAGGATGGCCGCCCGCTCGTCGGGCGAGAGCTCGCCGATCAGCTCGGACAGCGCCGCCCACACCCGGTCGTAACCGCCCGCCGTGATCGACACCGGCCAGTCGCCCCCGTACATCAGCCGATCGGGGCCGAACACCTCGAGCGCCCGGTGGAAGAAGGGGCGGATGCCGTCGACCGTCCAGGCATCGGGGCCGCCGACGGTGCCGTACAGTCCGGAGATCTTGGCGTAGACGAGCGGATTGCGCGCGGCCTCCTCGATGAGCGTCCACCAGGGCTCGCGATCGTCCCCGCCGATCGGCGGCTTCGAGAGGTGGTCGACGACGATGCGGAGGCCGGGGTGCCGCCGAGCGATCGTGGTCGCGTGCTCGAGGTGGCGCGGCAGCACGGAGACCAGGTCGAAGGCGAGTCCCGCCCGCTGCACCGCGGTCAGACCCCGGTAGACGTCCGGCCGCAGGAGCCAGTCCGGGTCGGGCAGGTCGTGGATGAGGTTCCGCACCCCGACCACGACCTTCGAGCGGCGCAGCTCCGCCAGTCGCTCGGCGGCGCGTGAGGGATCCGCGAGCGGCACGTAGGCGACCACGCCCACGACCTCGGGACAGCGCTCCGCCGTCTCGAGCATCAGGTCGGTGTCCTCGTCGTTGTCGGCCGCCTGCACGAGAACGGATGCGGTGATACCGGCCCGCCGCAGCGCATCCCGGGACTCCTCGAAGGAGAAGGTGCGGTCGATGGGCGCGAGGTGCGGCCCCAGCCAGTCGTACGCGGCTTTCTCCCGATCCCAGACGTGCTGGTGGGCGTCGATGATCACGTGCGTTCCTTCCCGGCCCCCGCCGGCGAGTGCGACCGAATCCAGTACGAATAGTAGGCGCAGGGCAGGGTCGCGGTCAGGCCACCCCTGTCAGCGCATTCCGGTCAGTGCGCCCGTGCCGCGGGCACCCGCGCGATGCCGTAGGCGCGAACCGTCACCGGCTCGTTCCCGACGCCGGGTGCCTCGATCGTGACGGCCATGTCGTCCGGCGTGAGGTTGGCGAGCAGGATCTCCGCGGCACCGTCCACGTCGGCGCCGACGACCCAGAGCCCCGTCGGAAGGTCCCCGTCCGCCTGGAGCGCCGAGCGACCGGCGAGCGCGTGCAGCCAGGAGAGCGCCGTCGCGACGGGGAAGGGTCGGCCGTCCCCGCCGACGAGGCCCCGCGGACCCCACTCCTCGAAGTAGGTGATGCCGGCCACTCCGGGAACGGCGAGGGCCGAGGCGCTCGCCACGGTCCAGGCCGCGAGCGCGGCGGAGACCTGACGGGCGTCGGTCGCGCCGGGCACGTGCTCGGCGCCGTAGCCGCCCTCGACGTCGTCGGTGTCGCCGCCCGCCGGAGCCGAGGTGGCGACGGCGTTGAACCGGGACCGGAGGGTGACGGGACCGACGTGCACGGGCCGGCCCGCGCCGATCCGCACCGCGTTCTCCGCGACGAGCCGCTGCATCGGGATGGATTCCACGAGCTGGGCCCGTTCGCGGGCGTGCATCTGCGGCGTGATGCTGAAGGTGAGCGCCGGGATGTCACCGGGCAGGTCCTGGTGCCTGCGGTTGAGCTCGGTGAAGTGCGAGCGCGCACCCCCGACCAGCTCCGCGACGATGCCGCGCGCGTTCACGCCGTTCTCCAGGGCCTCCCAGAGGGCGGGCTCGCTGACGTGCGAGCGCGGCGAGAACACGCCGAGCCGGGCGATCGGAAGGCCGGCGAGCGCGTCGAGCGCGGCGTTCACCTGGTCGGCACCGGCTGCGACGACGCGCACGTCGAGCGAGCGGCCGTCGGCCTCGTCGAGCGCGCGGCGGAGGGCGGCCCGCCAGCTCGGCGTGGCGGTCTCGAGCTCGACGAGCAGGGCGTCGCCGACAACAGGTAGCCCGGTGGGACGGGCCCCCGCGGCGGTGGAGGCGCCGACCGCGATCGACGGCAGGGGGCGCCCGGCCGGCGCCAGCCGCAGTCGGACGGGCGCGGGTCGGTCGCCCGCGTCGGACGCTGCGCCGGTCGCAGGCGTGGCGTCGCAGCGCAGGGTGATGGACTGCTCGACCATCGTGCCCCCGGTCACCAGCACGGGGAACGGCAGCGTCAGCGGGGTGCTGTAGGTCTTGTACGAGGCGTCGGTCCAGTTGCGCTGGTCCTCCATCTCAAACACGTCGCCCGCGAAGGCCAGGTCGACGCGCACGCCGTCGGCACGCCAGGCGAGGGAGGCGATGTCCATGGCGGGCTGATGCGGGGCGATCTCGACGGGGAACGACGTCCGCGTGCTGCCGCCGGACGGCGACGTCACCTCGAGCGGCGCGCCTGCGGCCGCGGGCGGGTGCAGCACGACGAGCCCGAGGCGGTTGCGCTGGAAGTCGGTGTGCGAGACCGCCGAGAAGCGGATGTGCAGCTCGTCGCCGCGCTCACGGCCCGATCCGTCGCCCGCACCGGGGGTCGCGGTCAGGGACAGCGTCCCCTCGAGGTCCGCGCCGAGGCCGGTCATCCGCAGGTCTATCTCGAACCCGGTGCCCGACTCCCGCACGCCCACGACCGTCGTGGGCACGGTGTCCCAGTCCCGGTCACGGGCGACGGCCCGCACGCTGCGCAGCACGAGCACCCCGTCGTAGCGGATATCCGCCAGCTCGTCGCCGCGCCGCTCGAGCACCCAGCGGCCGACGGACCAGACCCGTGGCTCCGGCTCCGAATCGGCCCACGCGCGCTCGGCGATCCGGTGCGCACGCGAAGCCTCGTCCTGGGCGCTTGCGCCCCGCGCGTCGATCCCCGCGTCCTGCGTCACAGGGTCGTCATCCCCCCATCGACGGCGAAGAGCGCGCCGGTGGCGAACGCCCCCTCGTCGCTTGCGAGGTAGACCATGATCCCCTCGACGTCCGAGGGGGCGCCGGGCCGGCCGAGCGGGATGCGGCTGATGATGCCCGCGCGCGACTCGGGGTCCGTCGTGATGGTGGTCACGAGGGTCGTCTCCGTGTAGGCCGGGACGACAGTGTTCACGCGGATGTTCTGTGGGGCGTAGGCGGCCGCGACGGTCCTCGCCATGCCGTGGATGCCCGCCTTCGACGAGCTGTAGGCGGTGAAGTCCGCGCCCTCGCCGTTGATCCCGGTCGGGCTGCCCGTGAGGATGATGGACCCGCCCGAGCCGTCGAGCATGGCCCGGACGGCGTGCTTGACCGTGAGGAACGTGCCGGTGAGGTTGATGTCGATGGTGCGGCGCCAGGCCTCGAGCGACAGGTCCGCGACCTTGGCGTCCTGGCCGAACAGCTGCACGCCCGCGTTGGCGACGACGACGTCCGGGCTCCAGCCCGCGTCCTTCAGCTCGGCGAAGGCCGCCTCGACGCTGGCCTCGTCCGAGATGTCCATCTCGACCGCGCGGCCCTGCTCCACGGCGGATGCGGCTTCCGCGGCGCCCTCCGCATTGCGGTCGGCGTAGACGACCCGAGCGCCCTCCGCGGCGAAGCGGTCCGCGACACCGCGGCCGATGCCGGTCGCGGCCCCGGTCACGAGTGCGGTCTTTCCCTGGAGTCGATCCGTCATTGGTTCTCCTGTGTTCGTCATCGAAGGTGAGCCCACTGTACCGGTCAACCGGTTGCCCGCGCCTCCCCGGCCGCGCCGATTTCCCCGGAGCATTCGAGCACCGCCCGACGCGGCGACGCTGGAACGGCGGGCGGCGAAGGGAGCAGACTACGAGGAAACCACGGGAGGTCGGCAATGGCGGAGTCCACGAAGCGAGCGGCGGAGTCGGCCACGAAGTCGAGCACCCCGGCGATCGAGATCCCGGTCGGCTCGCGCGTCGTGCGCGTCAGCAATCCTGACCGGGTGTACTTCCCCACCCGGGGCGAGACCAAGCTTGACCTCGTCAACTACTACCTCTCGGTGGGAGACGGCATCGTGAACGCGCTGCGCGAGCGGCCCTGCATGATGCACCGCTACCCCACCGGTGTCGCCGGCGAGAAGGTGCACCAGAAGCGGCTGCCCATGGGCGCGCCGCCGTGGATGGAGACCGTGCGGGTGTTCTTCCCCCGCTACAAGCGCACGGCCGACGAGCTCTGCGTCACCGAGCTGGCGCACGTGATCTGGGCCGTGCAGATGTCGACCGTGGAGTTCCACCCGTGGAACTCGAGGCGCGCGGACACCGAGAAGCCCGACGAGTGGCGCATCGACCTAGACCCGATGCCGGAGTCGTCCTTCGACCGCGTGCGCCGGGTGGCGCACGTCGCGCGCGAGGTCCTCGACGAGCTCGGCGCGGTGGGCTGGCCGAAGACATCGGGTGGCAGCGGCCTGCACATCTACGTGCGCATCCGGCCCGAGCACGGCTTCGAGGATGTGCGCCGGGCGGCCGCCGCCTTCGCGCGCGAGGTTGAGCGGCGCGTGCCGCAGGACGCGACGACGACCTGGTGGCGACGCGATCGGGACCCCGCGGCCGTGTTCGTGGACTACAACCAGAACACCCGGGACCACACGATCGCGGCCGCGTACTCCGTGCGGGGCAATCCGGAGGGGACCGTGTCCACGCCGATCGCCTGGGAGGAGATCGACGCGGTGAACCCCCGGGACCTGACGATCGCGACGGTGCCGACCCGTTTCGCCGCCCTCGGTGACCTGCACGCGGGCATCGACGACGCCGTGTTCGACATCGCCCCGCTGCTCGAGTGGGCCGATCGCGACGAGCGCGAGGGGGTCGCGCTGCCGGCGGCCGAGGAGGCCGGGGCCGAGGAGGCGGACCGCTAGGCGTCGGCCACGGGGAGCCTTGCGCGACCGCTAGGAGTCGGACTCGATCCGCAGGGTCACCCGCAGGGCGCCGTCGTCGTCCGCTTCGGCGGCCGCCGTCTCGTACGAGGTGATGCGCGGCAGCCCCTCTGTCGCCGCGCTGCGGTGCCCGCCCACGACGACGACCCGCATCCCGGCCGCGAGCCCGGCCTGGATGCCCGCCTCGGCGTCCTCGAACACGACGGCGTCCTCCGGCGCGACGCCGAGCGTCTTCGCGGCGAGGAGGTACACGTCCGGCGCGGGCTTGCCGCGGGGCACGTCCTCGGCGGTGACCACCAGCTGGGGCAGGCGGATGCCCGCGCCGGCCATGCGGGCCACGGCGAGCGGCAGCGTCGCGGACGTGACGAGGGCGTGCGCGGTCAGCGGGAGCGACTCGAGGAACGCCACGGCGCCGGGCACCGCGAGGGTGGACGGCGCGTGGTCGATCTCATAGGCGGAGAGCTCGGCGACGACGGAGGCGATGTCGGTGCCCGGCGGCGCCCAGCGGCGCACGCTGTCCTCGGCGCGGATGCCATGCACGGCGGCGAGGAGCTCCTCGGCGTCGAGGTCGAATCGGCGGGCCATGCCGCGCCACGCGGCCTCGACCACCTCTGTGGAGTCGACGAGGGTGCCGTCCATGTCGAACAGGAGGGCGCGGGCGGTGAGGGTCAGCGTGTCGGCAGGCATCCCCGCCATTCTCCCGGCTCCGGGCCGCGACCGTCACCACGCCCCCTCCTCCCGTAGCATTTCCGCCGGGGGCCGGGCACGCCAGCGCCCGCTCGGGACCATGAGGGGGGCTAGACGTGCGGCAAGTTCGACATCCCCTCGCGCTGGGCGCCCGCTCGCCCCGCGGCGCGGCCGGCACGTGCGGGACCGCGGGCGCATCCGCCGGGGCCACCCGGTGAGCGCGGCGAGCTACCTGGCGTCGGCGACCCCGCTGCGACTCGCGATGGGCGGTGCGACCGTCGCCATCCCGATCCTCGCGGTCGAGGAACTGAATGACATCGCGATCGGCGGCCTGCTCGTCGCCGCCTCCCTCGCGCCCGCGGTCGTCGCCGCGCCGCTCGTCGGCGCCGTGCTCGACCGAACCCGCCGGCCGCGCACGATGATGACCATCGCGGGAGCCGTGTCCGCCCTCGGGCTGGGGCTCGGCGCGCTGCTCGGCGTGATCCCGACCGCGCTCGTGGCACTCGCGCTCTGCGCGGCCGGAGCGGCCGGTCCGTTCTTCATGGGCGGGCTCTCGAGCTTCGTCACGGAGGAGATCCCGGGCGAGCGCCGCGCCTACGCGCTGGATGCGCTCTCCTACAACCTCGGCTCGGTCGGCGGGCCGGCGATCGTGGCCGCGGCGACCGCCCTGGGCTCGGCCCGGATCGCGATGCTCGCGATGGCGGTCGCCGCGCTGATCGGCGTCGCGGGGACCCTCGCGACGAGGCTGCGGCCGCGGCCCGCGCAGAACCGCTCGATCTGGCGCACGATGGGCGCAGGCCTCAGGCACATCGCGCTGCATCGCCCGCTCGCCGTCGTCACCACGTCCGGCACGCTCAGCCAGTTGGGCGGCGGCGCCCTCTCCGTCGCCGCCGTCGTGCTCGCCCTCGAACGCGTCGGCGACGCGGATGACGGGGCTCTCCTCGTGTCGGCCTTCGCCATCGGGGGTCTCGTCGGCGCGCTCGCGACCGCCGCGCGCCCGGGCCGCCTGCGGCCGGAGCTGTCGATGGGCCTCGGCTTCGCCGTCATCGGCCTACTCACCCTCGCCGCGGCGGTCGACTGGGGCTTCGCCTGGACGCTGATCCTGATCGGGCTGTCCGGCCTCTTCACGGCGTCCAGCTCGGCGGCCATGCTCCTGCTGCGCAAGCAGCAGAGCCCCGCTCCCCTGCGCGGCCAGGTGTTCACCGTGGGCGCCGGACTGCGCGCGACCGCCGCCGCGGGAGGAGCGGCGCTCGCCGCGGCCGTGGCGGGACTGGGCGGAACCGTCCTGATCGTCGGCATCGGCGTGGTCTGGGTGATCTCGGGGGCGCTCATGGCCGCCTACCCCCGACGGGCGGAGCCGATCGACGCCTGAGCGCGTCCTTCCGCCAATCCCGAGTGATCGCTAGAGTTTCCTCGAACTCCTCCGCGACCGACCGAGGGAAGTCGATGACGACTCGACCGAACATCCTGTGGATCTCGACCCACGACATCAGCCCGCACCTCGGCAGCTACGCCGGCGTGTGGCCGGGCGCCGAGCACGCGACAACGCCGCACCTCGACACGCTCGCCGAGGAGGGTGCCCGGTTCGACAACGCGTTCGCGGCGGCCCCGGTGTGCGCCCCGTCCCGCTCGGCGATCATGACCGGCTGCTACCCGACGGCGATCGGCACCGTCCACATGCGCACGAAGGCCGCGCCGCCGCCCGAGGTCGCACTCTTCACCGAGTACCTGCGGGCCGCCGGCTACTACGCGACGAACAACTGGTTCACCGACTTCCAGGTGGACACCCCGCCCACCGCCTTCGACGACTGCAGCGAGCAGGGCCACTGGCGCAACCGGCCGACACCCGACACGCCGTTCTTCGCCGCCTTCCAAGGGATGGTCACGCACGAGTCGCAGATCTACCTCGACGAGGACGCGTTCCTCGCCGCGACACCGCACGTGTCGGCGGAGCAGCGGCACCGCCCCGAGGACGCCGAGCTGCCGCCGTACTATCCGGACACCCCAGTCTTCCGCCGCTCCTGGGCGCGATACCTCGACCTCATCACCGAGATGGATTCCT
Organism: Planctomonas deserti; assembly: GCF_003067705.1. Lineage (GTDB taxonomy): Bacteria > Actinomycetota > Actinomycetes > Actinomycetales > Microbacteriaceae > Planctomonas > Planctomonas deserti. The sequence goes on along the minus strand of NZ_QANL01000002.1, from coordinate 765,626 downwards.
GGGCGGGGCGGATCCTCGCCGACCTCGACTCCGACGGCCTGCGGGACGACACGATCGTCGTCTTCTGGAGCGACCACGGGCTGGGCATGCCGCGCGCGAAGCGGTGGGCGCACGAGGCGGGCCTGCGCGAGCCGCTGATCGTGCGGTGGCCCGAGCGCATCCGCCCGGGCACCGTGCGGACGGAGATCGTGCAGCTGCTCGACCTCGCGCCGACGATGCTCGCTGCGCTCGACCTGCCCGTGCCGGAGCACATGCACGGCTCCCCGCTCTTCGGCAGCGACGGACGGTTCCGATCGCCGAACGAGTACGCCTTCGGTGCCCGCGAGCGCATGGACGAGCAGCAGGACTCCGTGCGGACGGTGCGCGACGGCCGCTACCGCTACATCCTCAACCGGCACCCCGACCGGTCGGAGCTGCAGCACCACGAGTACGCGGATCACCTCGGCACCTGGAAGGAGTTCCGGCGGCTCGCCTTCGAGGAGGCTGGACAGCTGGCCCGCGGCGAGCGCCCGGACCGCCTCTCGGTGCTGCAGCGGGCGATCGTCGCGCCGGCCAAGCCCGCCGAGGAGCTCTACGACATCGAAGCGGACCCGCACGAGACGGTGAACCTCGTGGACGACCCCGCTCACGCCGCCGCGCTCGAGCGGTTGCGGAGCGCGCTGCGGGAGTGGACCGAGCGGTACGGCGACCTCGGCCTGCTGCCCGAGAACGAGCTGCTCGAGTCCTGGCGGCCCGGCGGACGCGCGCCCACGACGGCGCGCCCCGAGGCGTCGGTCGAGGGCGGGATGCTCACGGCGGCCTGCGTGACGCCCGGGGCATCCATCGGCTGGACCACGGATCCGCCGCGCGACGACCCCGACGACGGCGGGCTCGCGGCGAACATCGGCGCACCGCGCACGGGAGGGCGGCACTGGAACCTGTACACGTCGCCCGTCGTGGTTCCCGACGGTGAACGCGTGTGGGTGGGTGCCTGGCGGATGGGCTACGAGCCGAGCGAGATCGTGAACCTGGCCCCGGCCTGAGGCAACCCGGGCCGGCTCGCCCCGCGGCCCCTCGGGCGCCTCGCGGGCCTCAGGCGCCTCAGGCGAGGGCGACGGTGCGGAAGCCGGCGTTGCCCATCGACGAGTCCGGGGTGTTCGACGACCGGGCCGCGTTGCGGTACCGGTTGCAGTAGGACGAGTGGCAGAGGTACGAGCCGCCGCGCAACACGCGCGCCTGGCCGCCCTCAGGGCCGGCCGGATCGGCGGCGGGTGAGACCGCGTAGTAGCCGGGTTCGAACCAGTCGGAGCACCACTCCCACACGTTGCCGACGGTCTGCCACAGCCCGAACCCGTTGGGCGCGAACGTGCGCACGGGCGCGGTCGTCGCGAAGCCGTCCTCCGCGGTGTTCGCCGCGGGGAACCGGCCCTGGAAGATGTTCACCCGCCAGCGGTCGCCGTCCATCAGCTCATTCCCCCACGGGTAGCGCGCGCCATCGATTCCGCCGCGGGACGCGTACTCCCACTCGGCCTCCGTCGGCAGGCGCCTGCCCGCCCAGGCGCAGTAGGCCAAGGCGTCGTTCCAGCTCACGTGCACGACCGGATGGTCGTCGAGGCCCTCCAGCCCGGACCGAGGGCCGCCGGGGTGACGCCAGTCCGCACCGCGGACGCCGAACCACCACGGCGCGCCGGCGGCCGGCCCCACGATGTCGGCGGGATCCGCGGCGACGGCGAGGTGGAAGACGGCGGAGTAGCCGTACGTCTCGGCCTCGGTCAGGTAGCCGGTGGCCGACGCGAACGCCGCCCAGTCCGCGTTCGTCACGCTCGTCGCGTCGATGGCGAACGGGGCGATGCGCACGTCGTGCACCGGCCCCTCGCCGTCGAGGGGGTTCCGGTCGCCACTCGCGTCGCCCATGCGGAAGACGCCACCCGGCAGCGCCACCTGCTCGATGCGGTGGTCGCCGTTCCCGCTCCGCTCGGGGCGCGGGGCCGGTGCGGCGGGAACCGCCGGCCGGGCGGGGGCGCAACAGGACATCGCGGCCGGCGCATGGTTGTCCGGCGCGTTGGACCGCCCGGCGACCGGAGGCTCGGACGGAGGCCCAGCCGGGACCGGGGCCGGGGACTCTACGGGAACCGTGCGCTCTGCGGGAACCCTGGGCTCTGCGGGCTCTTCCGTCACAGGGATCGCCCTCCCCCGGCGAGCGCGAGCACGTAACCGAGCGCGGCGACCCCGATCAGCGCCGCGGCGGCGGCGAGGGCCGCGAGCGGGAGCGCACCGCCCGGGAGCGGCTCCCCCGCCACCAGGGCCAGGTGAGCGCGCCGGTAGCGGACGCTGGCCGCGGTGTAGGCGGCGAGCGCCGTGGCGGCACCGAGGAGTCCGATCACGACGGCGAGCGCACCGAGCACGGGAAAGGCGAGCCTGGCGCCGAGCACGCTCCCCACGGCGATGGCGAGCGCGGTCCGCCGCCAGGCGAGGAGCGTGCGCTCCGGCTGCAGACCGCGGTCGAACGGACGATCGTCGCTCACGGCAGCAGGAATCCGAGCGACACGAGCACGACGGCGACGCAGAGGCCGAGCGCGACCACGGCGCCCAGGGTGGGACCCGGAAGGGCGCGCTCCTGGCGCATCGCCCGCTCGGTGCGCGCCCAGCCGACCCAGGACTGGATCGCGGCGAGCAGCCCGAGCGCGATGAACAGCACGGAGGCCGCGATCCGCAGGCCCGGCTGAATCGGCAGCTCGAGCGCCTCGAGGGCGACGCCCGCGGCGATCAGGGCGAGGGAGGTGCGGATCCAGGCGAGGAAGGTCCGCTCGTTGGCGAGGCTGAAGCGCGGATCCGGCTCGGTGCCCTCGCCGAAGACCGAGCGGGGGAATCGTGTCGCCATCGGGCTGTCCCTTCCCCCCGGCGTAAGCTGAGGCCCTATCCCAATCAATCCCGAACGAGTACTCTGTATTAAGGAATGATCCCCCGGCGCGGGCCGGGAAGCAAGGAGGCGGACATGGCCATCGACGATGGGCGCGTGCGCCGCGGCCCCCGCGGCCCCTACGCCAAGAGCGAGAAGACCAGGATGGTCATCCTCGACGCGGCCCTCAACGTCTTCGCGGAGTCAGGCTACCGGAGCGGATCGCTGCGCAACGTCGCCGAGCGCGTGGGCATGAGCGAGGCCGGCCTGCTGCATCACTTCCCCAGCAAGAGCGCCCTCCTCGCCGCCGTGCTCGAGCGCCGCGACGAGCAGACGCAGGAGCAGTTCGACTTCGACCCCAGCCACGGCGTCGAGGTGCTGCGCTCGCTGGTCAAGCTCGCTGAGTACAACGCGTCGACGCCCGGAGTCGTAGAGCTGTTCTGCACCCTGTCGGCGGAAGCCACCTCCCCGGAGCACCCGGCGCACGGGTGGTTCAAGGAGCGCTACGCGTTCACGCGCGGGATGACGCTCACCGCGTTCCGCGAGCTCGCCGAGAGCGGCGACCTGCGCTCCGAGGTCACGCCGGAGGAGGCGTCCCGCGGCACGATCGCGCTCATGGACGGCCTTCAGATCCAGTGGCTCCTGGACCGCGACTCCGTCGACATGGCGGGCGACCTCCGCAGCTACCTGAACGCCCTGCTCACCCGCCCGCTCTGAGAGGCGGTCGCGCGCGGCCCGCGGCCAGTGAACTGCCGCCCGCTCGCTCAGCCGCCCGCTCGGTCAGCCACCCCACGGTCGCTGAGCAACCCCACGGTCACTGAGCCATCTACGGTCGCTGAGCCTGTCGAAGCGACGCGACCGACGCGGAGTCTCGTTCCGTCCCTTCGACAGGCTCAGGGACCGTAGCACCCGCAGCCGAGGACCGTTTCGTCCCTTCGACAAGTTCACGGACCGTAGCGCCGGTTGCCCGCATCCGCCGTTCGCAATTCAGGCTGTGCTGCGACACGCCGCGTCTCGAGTCCTCGAAACGCGGCGTGTCGCAGTTGGGCCTGAATTCGGAACCGGGGCCCCGGGGGTCAGTGGATGCGTCGGCTCAGGAGTCGGCCTGCAGCTCCAGCGTCGCCGTGAGCGGCAGGTCGTTCGCCGTCGTGCCGGCGCGGAGCGTGAAGTCGCCCAGCTCGTACTTCCAGCCGTCGGCCCAGTGCCCCAGCAGCTTCGCGTGCACGTCAATGCTGACCGTCTTCGTCTCCCCCGGCTCGAGCCGGATGGGCGCGAAGCCCACAAGCCAGCGCACCGGGCGCTCGACGGCGGATCCCGCGCGCTCGGCGAACACGAGCGCGACCTGCTTACCGGGCCGGTCGCCGCGGTTCGTCGCGGTCACCGCGACCTCGGTCGTGTCACCCTCGATGAGATAGGAGGGGGTCACGAGGTCGGTCAGCGCGATGTCGGTGTAGCCGAGCCCGTGGCCGAACCAGTACGCCGGCGCCTCCTCGGACCGCAGCCACGCCCGGTACCCGATGTGGATGCCCTCGGTGTACTCGAGCACGCCGTCGGTCGGCGCCGTGTCGAGCACGGGCACGTGCTCCTCCTCCGCGGCCCAGGTCGTGGGCAGCCGCCCGCCGGGCTCGGCGACGCCGAGCAGCACGTCGGCCACGGCGTTGCCGAACTCCTGCCCGCCGAACCAGCCGACGAGCACGGCGGCGACGTCGTTCCGCCACGGCAGCAGCACGGGAGAGCCCGCATTGATGAGCACGACCGTCCGCGGGTTGGCTGCGGCGACGGCGCGCACGAGGTCGTCCTGACGCCCGGGCAGGCGCAGATCCGTGCGGTCGAAGCCCTCGGACTCCACCTTCGAGTTGGTGCCGACGACGACGAGCGCGACGTCCGCGGCACGGGCGGCCTCGACCGCCTCGGCGATGAGCTGATCCTCGTCGACCGAGGAGGGCTGGGTGCCGACGTTGAGCGCGAGGGCGTTGAGCAGTGCGTCGTCGCGTGCCGGCTGCTCGTAGACGAATCGCACGTCCACGGGGGTCCCCTCGGTCAGGTCGACCGGGACCGCACGCACCGGGGGCGCCATGAAGGCGGCACCGAGGTCGTCGCCCTCGGGCTCGACGAGCTCGTCGATCACGAGCTCGCCGTCCAGGTAGAACCGCCCGTGACCGGCGGCGGCGAAGCCGAGGTCGAGCCGCTCGGTGCGGCCGGGGACGAAGGAGAACGACACCTCGACCTGCTTGGACTCCGCGACGGGCGCGTCTCCGCCGAACCAGACCAGCTCGGTCGCGAGCCGGTCCTCGGCGAAGATCTCCGCGCCCGCGGCGTCGAGGAAGCGCACGCGCGCGCCGGGCCCTCCCGTGACGGGGTTCGTCATCCGCTCCCGAGGGATGCCGGCGAGGCCGGTCTGATTGGTGGCCCCGAGCGCGTAGTCGATCCGGACGTCCGGCAGCGCGGCGGCCAAGCCCTCGAGCGGCGACACCGTGCGCTCGGGGAGCACGGTCGCGCTTCCGCCGCCCTGGGTGCGGGCGTGCTCGGCGTTGTTGCCGATGACGGCGACGCGGGTGAGCGCATCCGCACGCCAGGGCAGCTCGCCACTGTTCTCGAGGAGCACCATGCCCTCGGCTGCGGCGGTCCGGCTGAAGGCGACGCCGTCCTCGACGTGCACGAGCGGCGCGGGGCCAGCGTCGCCGAGCGCGCCGACGCGCACGGCGAGCCGGAGGATGCGCCGCACCTTGCGGTCGACGACCTCCTCGGCGATGCGGCCGTCGCGTATTGCGGCGACGAGGGCGTCACCCCAGGGCCCGTCCGGGCCGGGCATGACCAGGTCCTGCTCGGCCTCGGCCGAGCGCAGGCTGCGGACCGCGGTCCAGTCGCTGATCACGACGCCGTCGAAGTCCCAGTCCGTCTTGAGCGGGGTCTCGAGCAGGTCGTGCTCGGTCGCGGTGACGCCGTGGATGGAGTTGTAGGAGCTCATGACGAGCCAGGCGCGGGACTCGGTGATGGCCGTCTCGAAGGCGCGGAGGTACAGCTCGTGCAGCGCACGCGGCGGCACCTGCACGTCGACGGTGAAGCGCTCCGTCTCGGAGTCGTTGGCGATGTAGTGCTTCGGGGTGGCCCCGACCCCGTTGTCCTGCAGCCCCGTCACGTAGGTGCGCGCCAGCTCGGCGGTGAGCACGGGATCCTCGCTGAACGCCTCGAAGTGGCGGCCGCCGCGGGGCGACCGGTGCAGGTTGATGGTTGGGCCGAGCACGACGTCGACACCCTTGCGTCGGGCCTCGCAGGCGGCCACCGCGCCGTAGCGGCGCGCGATGTCGGGATCGAACGACGCCGACAGCGCGGAGGCGGAGGGCAGGTTGAGGGACGGCGAGCGCTCGTCCCACGCCTCACCGCGCACGCCGGACGGCCCGTCCGAGACGACCATGGTGCGCAGCCCGATCCTCTCGATGGGCCAGGTGGTCCAGAAGTCCTTGCCGGTCAGCAGCAGGACCTTCTCCTCGACGGTCAGCTCGCCGAGGGCACGCTCGACGTCCGCCTCGATGCGGTCTCGTGTCGTGGTCTCGCTCATCGCAGTGTCTCCTTGCGGTCGGTGCCGGCGGAACGGAGGACGCGAACGCCCCACGGCCCGAGCCGAACGGGATCTCCGGAAGCGACGTCGTCGCCCCCGAGCAGGTCGTGATGGAGGGCGGGGGCGACCGCGGTCGCCTCGTCCCAGCCCCAGTTGTGCAGGACGGTGACGGTGCGCCCCCCTGCATCGGTCGAGCTCGACGCCGTCACCGACGGGTCGAGCGTCGCCCAGCCGTTGACGGGCGCCGGGGCGAGCCACTCGGCCAGTGACCGGGCGAGGTCCTGGTCCGGGATCGTGCCCACGACCGTGATGCGTCCGTCGCCCACGGCGCGCGTTGTGACCGCGGCCCAGCGCCGGTAGTGGGGGTGCGTGTAGCGGGCGAGCACCTCGGCGCCGTCGGCCTCGAGCCCCTGCAGGTAGTCGATCGCCGCACCCGAGGCGGGAAAACCCTCGCCGAAGGTGAGCTCGAGCGGAGCGGCGGGGTTGGCCGCTTCGTCGTACCAGACGCCCGCGGCCTCGGCCAGCCGCGCCGGCTGGCGCTCGGACCGGGCGCGCCCCTCGCGGTCCCCGTACGCCGTGCGGGGACCGACGATGAGATGGCCGCCGGCCCGCGCGTAGTCCGCGAGGAAGTCGAGGTCCTCGTCCGACGCCGTGTACAGGGCGGGGACGACGAGCACGGGGAACCGGGACGCGGCCTCCGCGGCGGAGCCGGTGCCGCCGCGGCCGGGCAGCAGCTGCTGCGGCCGCACGAGGCGCTCCTGGCGCTTGGCGTCGAAGATGCCGCGCGAGAACGCGGAGACGATGCGGCGGTAGGACTCGGGATCGGTGAACTGACCGGGCGCCGCGACGGGCGACTGCGCGCCCAGCGCGAACTTGCTGTCCGAGTCGTAGAGCACGGCGATGTCGTAGTCGGGCTCCGCGTTCTCGAAGGCTGCGCCCGCGGTGCCGAGGTCGGCTCCCAGCTCGGCGAGCTCGCGATACGCGCGGCCCGGCTGCCCGCTGTGCGGCAGGACGCCGCCCCAGTAGGTCTCCGCGCCGTAGGGGAGCGTGTTCCAGTGCCAGTACTCGATCATGCGCGCGCCGCGGGCGACGAGCAGCCACGCGGCCTGCTTCCACTGCCCGTCGTAGGGCGACTGATTGATCATCGAGAAGCCGATGGAGCCCGCGTTCGTCTCGGTGACGAGGAACGGCGCCTGCTTGGAGGAGTACATGAGGTCGCCCAGCTGTGCGACGGCCCACGCCCCGCGGACGATCCAGCCCATCGGCCCGGAGGACCGCGGCGCGTCGGACGGGTGCGCGAGGCCGTCCTGCATCTCGTAGTAGGCGTTGCCCGACGCGATGTCGAGGCGGGCCGACAGGTCGACGTCCTCGACCCCGACCTGCTCGTAGGAGATGCAGGTGGTGACGAAGGGTTCCGGCCCCACCAGCTCGCGAACGATGTCCGCCTGCCAGCCGATGAAATCGGTCACGAGGTCGGCCTGGAACCGGCGCCAGGCCAGGTCGTACTGCGGCTGGACGTTGCCGTCCGGACGCCAGAGGTCGTCCCAGGTCGTGAGCAGGTGCGACCAGTAGACGAGTCCCCACTCCTCGTTCAGCCGCTCCACCGTCCCGTACTCCCGGCGGAGCCGGTCCGTGAACTGCTCGAACACCGCGTCGTTGAACAGCAGGCGGATGCCCGGCTCGTTGTCGACCTGGTAGCCGATGACCGCGGGGTGGTCCCGGTAGCGGCCGACGACCGCGCGGATCACCCGCTCGGCGTAGTGGCGGTAGGCCCCGTGCGTGAAGTCCATCTCCTGCCGGCCGCCCCACTGCAGGCGCTCTCCCGTCGCGGGCGCCGCGGCGATCTCCGGGTGGCGCCGGGCCAGCCACATGGGCACCGCGTAGGTCGGCGTGCCCAGGATGACCCCGATGCCGTTCTCGTGCGCCGCGTCGAGGGTCGGCTCCAGCCAGTCCAGGTCGAAGCGCCCCTCCTCGGGCTCCCACGTCGACCACACGGACTCCCCCACGCGGATGACCGTGAAGCCGGCCTCCCGCATGAGCCGGAAGTCGTTCGTCTGGTCGGGGGTGCGCTGGTACTCCGGGTAGTAGGCGGCGCCGAAGCGGACGGCGGGGACGGGCCGGTCAGACACCGGCCTGGACCTCCATCTCGCGCTGTGCTTCGAGCAGCCGGCGCCGGTCGGCGCGGCGCTGCTCCTGGCGCACCGGGTCCGGCACCGGGGCGGCGAGGAGCAGCCGCTGCGTGTAGGGGTGCTCGGGGGCGGAGGTGACCTGCCCGCCGTCGCCGTACTCCACGATCTCGCCGTGGTACATCACGGCGACCCGGTGGGAGAGGTGGCGGACGACGGCGAGGTCGTGCGACACGAACAGGTAGGCGACGCCGGTCGCCTCCTGGATGTCCTTGAACAGGTCGAGCACGCGGGCCTGCGTCGACAGGTCGAGCGCGGAAACCGGCTCGTCGCAGACGATGAGCTCCGGCGACAGGGCGAGTGCGCGCGCGATCGCGATGCGCTGGCGCTGGCCGCCCGAGAACTCGCGGGGCAGGCGGTCCGCGGAGTTGGCGGGGAGGCCGACCTGGTCGAGGAGGCCGCGGATGCGCTTCGACGCGTCGGCGGCGGACATCTTCTTCACCCGCAGCGGCTCGGCGAGCGTCTGCTCGATGGTCAGGGACGGGTTGAGCGACGAGTACGGATCCTGGAACACGACCTGGATCTCGTCCGACAGCGCCCGCCGCTGCTTGCGCTTCAGGTGCGAGATGTCCTGCCCCTTGAAGCGCACCGATCCGCCCGTCACGGGAGCGAGACCGAGCACGGCGCGGCCGAGCGTGGTCTTGCCGGACCCCGACTCGCCGACCAGGCCGACGCACTCGCCGGGGCGGATGTCGAGCGAGACGCCCTTGAGGGCTCGGAACGGCTTCTTGCCGAAGCCCTTGGCCGGGTACTCGACGACGAGGTCGTCGATGACGAGCAGCGGCTCTGCGTTCATCGTGCGCTTCTCTCGGTGATGGTGTTGCGGTCTGCGGAATGGGCGAGGGGGCCGCGGGCGGCGCCGTCCTCGAGGATCGCGTCGAACAGCGACCTCGTGTACGGGTGGCGAGGGCCGCGGAAGATCGACCGGGCTGGGCCCGTCTCCACGATGCGGCCGTTCTGCATGACGGACACCCGGTCGCACAGGTCGGCGACGACGCCGAAGTTGTGCGTCACGATGAGCACGGCGACGTGCAGGTCGCTCTGCAGGTCGCGGAGCAGGTCGAGGATGTCCGCCTGCACGGTGACGTCGAGCGCGGTCGTCGGCTCGTCGGCGATGATGAGGTCCGCCTCGCAGGAGACGGCCCCGGCGATGAGCACGCGCTGCGCCTGTCCGCCGGACACCTCGTGCGGGTAGGAGTCGAACGTCTTCTTGGGGTCCGGGAGGCCGACCCGGCCCAGCAGGGCGAGCGCCCGCTCCTTCGCCTCCGCCTTGGAGATGCCGAGGGTCACGGTCATCGGCTCGACCAGCTGGCTGCCGATGGTGAACGACGGGTCGAGGTTCGACATCGGCTCCTGCGGGATGTAGGCGATGCGCCTGCCGCGGATCTTCACCATCGCGCTCTCGCTGAGGTGGGCGAGGTCCTTGCCGTCGAAGGACACGGTGCCCGCGACGATCCGGCCACCCGCGGGAAGCAGGCGCAGGATCGACCACGCGGTCTGGGTCTTGCCCGAGCCGGACTCACCGATCAGGCCGTGCACCTCGCCCTTCCTCACGGTGAGCGAGACGCCGTTCACGACCTGCTTGACGCCGCCGTCCGGCTGGTCGTAGCCGACCACGAGGCCGTCGACCGCAAGCAGCGTCGGCCGGTCGTCCGCGCGCTCCTCGTCGTGCACCACCGGTGCGTCGCCGGAGGTATCGGGCACGTACCCGGTGGTGCCGCGGCGCTTCTTCTTCGGCTTCCCTGCGGCGCGTTCGAGCTCGTCGCGGAGAGCGTTGCCGAACAGGACGAGGGAGATGGAGGTCAGCGCGATGGCCAGGGACGGCCAGATCAGCAGGACCGGGGCCTGGTACATACGGGAGAACGCGTCGGAGAGCATCTGGCCCCACGTCGGCACGTTCGTGTCGCCGAGCCCGAGGAAGTCGAGCCCGGACTGCACGGCGATGCCGATGCCCGCGAGCAGCGCGGCCTGGATGATGATCGGCGCGCGGACCACCGAGAGGATGTGGCGGCCGATGATGCTCGCGTCGCCCACGCCGGCGACCCGGGCCGCGTCGATGAACAGCTCGTTGCGCACGCCGACCACGGCCGTGTAGGTGAGGCGGTAGAACGCGGGCGAGAGGATGACGCCGAAGACGGCCATGATGAGCCAGATCGACGGGCCGACGACGGCACGGGCGGCGAGCAGCACGACGATGCCGGGCAGCGCCTGGATGATGCTGATCACCCACACCGACACCGACTCGAACCACTTCTGGTAGTAGCCGGCGATCAGGCCGCTCGTGACGCCGATGACCGCGGCGATGAGGACCGCCCAGAGCGCGCCGGCGATGCTGAACCGGGTGGCGAACAGCAGCCGGGACAGCACGTCGCGGCCGGCGCTGTCCGCGCCGAGCGGGTGCGCCCCGCCCGCGGGGGCGAGCACGTCCTGGATGTTGGCCTTGCTGGGGTCCATGGGGGCGAGGAGGTCCGCGAAGACCGCGAGCAGGACCATGACGGTCAGCACGATCAGGGCGACGAGCCCGGTCGGGTTCTTCAGTAGACGCCGGCCGACGTGGGATCGGGCCGCGCGGAGCTCGGCGGCGACCGTGGGGACGGGGGTGGAAGCGGACTCGCTCATGAGATGCGCGCCTTCGGGTTGAGGAAACCGTGCAGGATTTCGATGACGATGTTGACGACCACGACGATGGCCGCGGTGACGACGACGAGGCCCATCACGAGGGGGATGTCGCCGCGGGCGGTGGAGTCGACCGCCACCGGCCCGAGACCCGGGATGGCGAAGATCTTCTCGACGATGATCGCGCCGCCGAGGAGGCCGACGAACTGCACGGCGAGCACGGCGAGCGCCGGGCCGCCGGCGTTGCGGAGCACGTGCTTGTAGAGGACGCGGTTCTCGGACAGCCCCCGGCTGCGCAGCGTGCGCACCCAGTCCTGCCGCATGGTGTCGATGACCGAGCCGCGCACCTGGGAGGCGATCGCCGCGATGGCGCCGATCGACAGCGCGAGGATGGGCAGGGTCACGGTGCTGAGCCACCCCGGGAACGACGTGCTCAGCTGCACGAAGCCGGTCGGCTTGAACCATCCGAGATTCAGGGCGAAGACGTTGACGAGGAAGATCGCGATGAGGAAGCCGGGGATGGCGAAGCCGAGGACGGACACGATCTGCACGAACCGGTCGGCGGCGCCGCGCTTGCGCGCCGCCCACACCCCGAGGGCCGTGCCGACGAGCGCGGTGACGACGGTGGTGCCGATGACCAGCGACAGCGTGACCGCGAGCCGCGACGTGATGGCGGCGACGACCGGCTGGCTGGTGAACCAGGACGCACCGAAGTCGCCGGTGATCGCGTGCCCGACCCAGTCGACGTAGCGGACGATCAGCGGCTGGTCGAGGCCGAGCTGCGCGGCCTTCGCCGCGACCTGCTCCTGCGTGGCCGAGACCCCGAGGATCTGGCGGGCGATGTCGCCGGCGCCCAGGTAGAGCAGCAGGTAGGCGAGGCTCGATGCGACGAAGAGGAGGATCACGCCGGCGAGCAGGCGGCGGAGTATGAAGCGGAGCATCATCGGTCCTTCGGGGAGAGCAGGGGGAAAGCGAGGGGGTGGTGCCGGACCGGGTACGCCCGGTCCGGCACCGGGTGCTACTTGGGCTGGACGTTCCAGAGGTACGGCACGGCGTTGCCGACCTGGGTGGTGACCTTCGTGTTGGCGTCGCTCATGAAGATCGCCGTGGGGCGGTACATCGGGGCGAACCACGCGTTCTCGACGATGTACGTGTTGAGCGCCTTGCCGGCCTCGACAGCCTCATCCTCGGTGCCGGTCTGCATCGTGGAGACCCACTGCTCGACCTCGGGCGTGCTCTGGTGCAGCGTGTTCCAGGTGGCCGCCTCGGCGATCTGGAACTGCGCCAGCTGGTAGTCCGTGGGGTCCTGCTGCAGCGTGAACCAGGTCATCGGGTACTTGCCGCCGAGGATAGCGGGGATGAACTCCGCGCCGGCCTGCTCCTCGTAGTTGACCGTGATGCCAATCTGCGCGAGCTGGTCGGCGTACAGGGTCCAGTGCGACTCGGGGATGGCTGGGGCGCGGGGCATCGTCACCTCGAAGCCGTCGGCGTAGCCCGCCTCGGCCATGAGGTCCTTCGCCTTGTCGAGGTCGTACGAGTAGAAGTCCTCGAGCGACTCGTCGAAGCTCGGCGACGACGGCGGGAAGATCTGCGACGTCGGGGTGCCGTAGCCGCTGCCGACCGTCTTGACGAGCGACTCCTTGTCCAGCGCGTAGTTGATCGCCTGGCGCACCTTGACGTCGGCGAGCTCGGGGGCGAGCGTGCCCTCGCGGTCGCTGAGCAGGAAGCCCCACCAGTTGAGCGCGAACTCGTTGGCGGTGTAGCCGGTGGCCGTCATCTGGTCGATGGAGCTGACGTCGATGGTGTTCGTGACGTTCACCTGGCCGCCCTGGACCGCGTTGAGCAGCGACGTCGGGTCCGCGTAGTACTGGAGCACGAGCTTGTCGTAGTGCTGGTCGTCCGGGTTCCAGTAGTCGGGGTTCTTGTCGAACGCGTAGCTGCTGCCGACGACGGTCTCGTCCGTGTTGAGGATGTAGGGCCCGGAACCGACCGGGTTCTGCGCGGTGGCCGGGTCGTCGATGGCCTCGACCGGCGCGACGAGGCCGGAGTTCTGGGTGAGGTAGGTCTCGAGAGCGGGGTTCGGCGCGTCGAGGGTCAGCTCGAGGGTCGTGTCGTCGATCGCCTTCGCGTCCGTGAGGTTGATGAGGTTGGTCGCGTTCGGCGACTGACCGCCCTTGAACGCGAGGAGGCTCTTCGCGGCGTCCTCGGCCGTGAGCGTCTCGCCGTTCGTGAACGTGACGTCGTCGCGGAGCGTCATGGTGAGAACGGTCTTGTCCTCGTTGTAGGACCACTCGGTGGCGAGGCCGGGCTCGATCTTCCCCTCGGCGTCGGCCCGGAGCAGGGTGTCGTAGACGGCCTGCGCGTAGGGCGACTCGTTCGCCCAGCGCATGTCCTTCTGAGCGAACGTGGACGCCTCGGCGATCACGCCCCACGTGAGGGTGCCGCCCGAGCCGTTCCCCGAACCGCCGTCGCCCCCGGACCCTCCGGCACTGCAGCCCGCGAGGGCGAGCGTGCCGGCAACCGCGAGGACTGCGGCTCTCTTGAATCTGAACATCGTTGTCCTTCCATGGTGCGCAGCCCGTCTTCGGACCGTCTGTTGTGGAACTGTAAGCGCAATCCCGAGTGGGCACAAGGTTTTGAAGAGCCCAATTTCTAGTGGTTCATAACGTTTTGCTGAGAGGCCCGAGGACGGGCTAGCGTGAGCGCCGAATCGGAGCGCGTCGAGGCGCCCGGGCAGGGAGCAGCATGCAGCCGCGATATCGGGTCATCATCGACAACGACTTCTCCGGGGACCCGGACGACCTCTTCCAGCTCGCCCACCACGTGCTGAGCCCCTCGGTCGAGATCCCGTTCGTGATCGGCTCCCACCTCGCTGCCGGCGACCACTTCGACCCGTCGGACCGCCAGGCGGACAACGCGGCCGACATCGCCCGGGACCTGCTCGCACTGCTCGGCAGCGACATCCCCGTGCTCGCGGGCAGCAACATCGGACTCGCCGATGCGGCCGTGCCGATCGCGAGCGCCGCCGCCGAGGCCATCGTGCGGGAGGCTCTGCGCGAGGACACCGACCTGCCGCTGTTCGTCGCGCTGGGCGCGGGCATGACGGAGCTTGCGAGCGCCGTGCTGCTCGAGCCGCGCATCGCCAATCGCCTCACCGCCGTGTGGATCGGCGGACCCGAGCACGAGGGGCTCGGGCTCGACTTCCCCATCGCCGGGCGCGTGGAGTACAACCTCGCCATCGACATCCCGGCCGCCCGCACGGTGTTCAACGACTCGACCGTGCCCCTGTGGCAGGTGCCGCGGAACACGTATCGCCAGGCGCTCGTGTCCTTCGCCGAGCTCGACGCCCGCGTCCGCCCGCACGGCCCGCTGGGCCGCCGGCTCGCCGAGAGCATCGATTCCCTCGCCGCCATGGCGGAGTCCGCAGGCCTGCTGATGGGCGAGACGTACTGCCTGGGCGACCAGCCGCTCGTCCTACTCACCGCGCTGCACTCGTCCTTCGAGGCCGACCCGTCGTCGAGCACGTACGCGATCCGCCCCACCCCGCTGCTGAGCGCCGAGGGCTGGTACGAGCCGCGGCCCGACGGCCGCCCGATGCGGATCTACACGGCACTCGACACCCGGCTGATGTTCGAGGACATGTACACGAAGATCGCGCGCGTCTCCGCCTGACGGGCCGCTGCACAGGGAGCCGTCGTCGCGGTGGGCTGCGCTCCTGGTATTCCACTCTGCACCTAGCTGGGCCCTTGTGGGATCCGACCCGATCAGGGTACCGTCCATTCCACGCCGTTCCACTCTCGGAATAGCGGGGCGAGGGAACCGGTGCTGCAGAAACTCGACATCATCACGCTGGGGCTGCTGCGGCAGGGTCCGCACACGGGCTACGACGTGCGGAGGTGGCTGAACCGGTACGGCTGGGCGCTCGGCTACTCGGCCCAGACCTCGCAGATCTACCGGCAGCTCGGACGGCTCGTCGAGCGTGGGTGGGCCGCGTCCACCCCCGACCCCCGCGGCTCCGGGCCGGACGCGAAGCTGTACGCCCTCACGGAGGACGGCCGGGAGGCGTTCGAGGCGTGGGTGGACTCGCCCTACCAGCCCGCCGAGCGGCCGATGGATCCCGACTTCCAGGTGCGGATGTACTTCTCGCGCCACCGCGGTCCCGCGACGCTGCTCGAGCTCGTGCGCATGGAGCTGCGTTTCCGCCGCGCGCAGCACGACCGCCGCGTGCCCCTGGACGCCGGCCTGATCGGCACGGGCACGGGCCCGCGCGCCGACTCCGGAGACGCCGACGACGCCGCCTGGGCCCTCGAGGCCTCCCTGCTTCTCGAGAGCCGGGGCCGGCTGCTCGCGGCCACGCTCATCGCGTGGCTCGAGTCCGCGGAGGACCGCCTCGCCCACCTCGCCGCCGCGCTCCCGGCGCCCTCCCCCTCGCCCGATCCGCTCCCCGACTCCGCTTCCCGGAAGGCAGAAACCCGATGACCGAACGACGGCCCAATATCGTGATGATCCTCACCGACGACCACGGCACCCAGACGATCGGCGCTTACGGGTCTGTCGTGAACACCACGCCGCGCATCGACGAGGTCGCCGCCGCCGGCGTGCGCTTCGACAGCTGCTTCGTCGCGAACTCGCTCTGCTCCCCCAGCCGGGCCTCCATCCTCACCGGCACGCACAGCCACGTGAACGGCGTGACCACGCTCTGGACCGCCATCGACGCGAGCCAGCCGACGTTCGTCAGCGAGCTGAAGGCCGCCGGCTACCGCACGGCGATGATCGGCAAGTGGCACCTCGGGATGGGCGACGGGCACGACCCGCAGAACTTCGACCACTGGGAGGTCCTCAGCGGCACGCACGGGCAGGGCGAGTACTGGAATCCCACCTTCCTCTCCGAGAACGGCGAGCGCGCCATCGAGGGGTACGCGACGGACATCATCACCGACCTCGCCACCGAGTGGGTCGAGAGCCTCGAGGGCGACGAGCCCTGGTGCGTGCTGATCTATCACAAGGCCCCGCACCGCTCGTGGGAACCCGACACCAAGCACGCCGAGCTGTACTCGGACCCCATCCCGGTGCCGGAGACCTTCTTCGACGACTACGCGACGCGCTCGGTCTCGATGCGACGCGCCCGCATGCGGGTCGCCGACGACCTCAGCACGTCCGACCTCAAGGTCGACCCGCCCGAGGGGCTCTCCTACGAGGATCAGGCGCTCTGGAAGTACCAGCGCATGATGGAGGACTACCTGCGCTGCGTCGCCTCGGTCGACGACAACGTCGGGCGGGTGCTCGACTGGCTGCGCGCCCGCGGGGAGTTCGATGACACGTTGCTCATGTACTCCTCGGACCAGGGCTTCTTCCTGGGCGAGCACGGCTGGTTCGACAAGCGGTTCATGTACGAGGAGTCGCTGCGGATGCCGCTCCTGCTGAGCTACCCCCGGCGGATCGCCGCCGGCCGAATCTTCGACGGCATCGTCACCAACGTGGACTGGGCGAAGACGATTCTCGACGCAGCGGGCGTGCCGCATCACCCGCGCATGCAGGGCCGCAGCTTCTGGGGCGACCTGCTGGGCGCCCCGACCGAGCCGGAGGCCGAGGGCGCGTACTACCGCTACTGGGAGAACGACGACATCATCCACAAGGCGTCGGCCCACTACGGCTACCGCACGAGGCAGTACAAGCTCATCTACTTCTACAACGACGGGCTCGGGCAGCAGGGCGCCGGCTTCTACGGCTACCCGCCGGAGTGGGAGCTGTACGACCTCGAGGCGGACCCGCACGAGGTGCGCAACGTCTACGCCGATCCCGCCTACGCGGAGATCCGCGACGAGTTGAAGCGCGCTCTCTGGCGGGAGCAGGAGAAGGTGGGCGACGCGCCGCACCCCTCGCAGCCCCGGCCGGCCGGAGTCTAAAACCTAGCGACCATTCGCTTTTCTTTGCTAGGGTTCAGAGACGTCCGACGGTGGGCGCCGGTGCCTCCCCGGTTTCGCGCGGGCGGCGCCGAGGAACGACGCAAGCGATGAAGGTGCAGCAATGACGCGCAGCAGAGCAACGACGCCGGACGGCGTGGAGTACCGGGACCTGAACGGGAACGGGCGACTCGACCCCTACGAGGATCCGCGCCTCTCCCCGGAGGACCGCGTCGCCGACCTCGTGCCCCGGCTGTCTCTCGAGGAGAAGGCGGGACTGCTCTTCCACTCGATGCTCGGGATCGGCGAGCCGGGGGCGCACGACGAGGCCGCCGGATTCTCCCCCGCGACGCCGCGCGAGGTCGTGATGGGCAAGCTGATCAACCACTTCAACGTGAGCGCCCTCCCCTCGGTGCGCGACACCGTGCGCTGGCACAACGCGCTGCAGGAGCTGGCCGAGGAGACGCCACACGGCATCCCGGTCACGCTCTCCACCGACCCGCGGCACGCCTTCAGCGAGAACGCGGGGGCCTCGATCGCAGCGGGCAGCCTGTCGCAGTGGCCCGAGCCCCTCGGCCTCGCCGCCATCGGCGACGTCGAGCTCGTGCGGCGCTTCGCGGCCATCGCCCGGCAGGAGTACCTGGCGCTCGGCATCCGCGCCGCACTGCACCCGCAGATCGACCTGGCGACGGAGCCGCGGTGGGCCCGCCAGATTCACACCTACGGTCAGGACGCGGCGACCGCGGCCGACCTCGTCGTCGCCCATCTCGACGGCTTCCAGGGCGAGCGGATCGGCCCGGACAGCGTCGCCTGCACGACGAAGCACTTCCCGGGCGGCGGGCCGCTGCAGGACGGCGGGGACTCCCACTTCGTCTACGGGCACGACCAGGTGTACCCCGGCGGCCGGTTCGAGGAGCATCTCGCGCCGTTCCGGGCGGCGATCGCGGCCGGCACGAGCGCGATCATGCCCGCGTACGGCAAGCCGATCGACCTCGAGCTCGACGGGGAGACCGTGGAGGAGGTCGCCTTCAGCTTCAACCGCCGCATCGTGACCCGGCTGCTCCGCGAGAAGCTCGGCTTCGACGGCGTCGTCGTCACCGACTGGGGCCTCATCACCGACGTCGAGGTCATGGGGCTGCCCTTCCCGGCCCGCGCCTGGGGCGTCGAGGAGCTCTCCCCGATCGAGCGGATGGAGCGCATCCTCGACGCGGGGGCCGATCAGTTCGGCGGCGAGGAGCGCACCGACCTCGTGCTCGACCTCGTCGCCTCCGGGCGCGTGGCCGAGGCCAGGATCGACGAGGCCGTGCGCCGCCTGCTGCTCGTGAAGTTCCAGCTCGGCCTGTTCGACGACCCCTACCTCGACGAGGACGCGGCGGACCGCATCGTCGGGGCGCCCGAGTTCCGGGAGGCCGGGCACCTGGCGCAGGCCGAGTCGGTGACCGTGCTGAAGAACGGGGACCTGCCGGGCGGCGGCGCCGCGCTCCCCCTGCGCACCGGACTGCGCCTCTACCTCGAGGGCGTCTCAGCCGACTCTGTCGCGGGCATCGGCACCGTGGTGGCGGACCCGGCGGAGGCCGACCTGGCCCTCGTGCGGCTCCCCGCACCGTTCGAGCCGCGCAACACCTACTTCCTCGAGGCGATGTTCCACCAGGGGTCCCTCGACTTCCCGGCCGACGTGACGGAGCGCATCCGCTCGCTCGCCGCCCAGGTGCCGGTGGTGCTCGACGTGACGCTCGAACGGCCCGCGATCCTGGCCGACCTGGACGACGCTGTCACGGCCCTCGTGGGCTCCTACGGCGCGTCGGACGCCGCCCTGCTGGACGCCCTGACCGGCCGCGTCGCCCCGCGCGGGCGCCTTCCGTTCGAGCTGCCCCGGTCCATGGCCGCCGTCGAGGCGAGCCGCCCCGACGTGCCGTCGGATACCGGGAATCCGCTCTACCCCCACGGCCACGGGCTGACCGTCTAGGCCTGGACCCGAGCCTGGACCCCGGGCCCCGTTCGGGGCCCGGATTCGGGACCGAGGAGGGACCTCGCCGCGGGGAGCCGGCACCCGCGGCGAGGTGATCGTGGGCGAGCAGCGCTCGCGTCAGGAACCAAATACGGCGTTCAGCTCGGCGGCCAGCGCGAGAGCGCGGGGGTCGGCGCCCCCGGGCCAGGGCCCGCGCGCCACCGTGTAGGCGTAGCTGACGCCGGTGTCCGGGTCCACGCCGCCGAGGGCGCCCTGGGCGCCGTCGTGCCCGAACGCACGGGGTCCGCCGAGCGGCATGTCCGGCGTGGGCTTCTGGAAGACGATGGAGTGCGCCCGGTGCGCCTGCCCGAGCACCTCGTCGTAGCCGCGGACCTGCTGCTGCCCCACGATGCTCACCGTGTCGGCGCTGAGGAGAGGCGCGCCGCCGTCCACGCCGGTGACGGCAACGGCGAACAGCTTCGCGATGCCCCGCGCGGATCCCGTCGCGGAGACCGCCGGGTGGCCGAACCGCCAGCTCCGCTCGTCGTTCGCGAGGTCGAACGTCGGTCCGGCCGGCGCGAACACGCGCGACAGCAGGGCCGGCATGACCTGCGGCTGGGCGGGGGCGGCGGGGAGCACCATCGGCAGGACCGGCACGAGCCGGGACTCCAGGCCGGCGGGCAGGCCCAGGTGGAAGTCGATGTTCCCCGGGCCCCGGATCTCGCGTTCGTAGACGTCGTGCAGGGTGCGGCCGGTGGCGCGGGAGACGAGCTCGAGCGCAAGGTTGCCGATGGTGATGCCGTGGTAGCCGAAGGACGACCCGGGGTACCAGTAGGGCCGGCTCGCGGCGAGCCTCGTCGCCGCGAGCTCCTGGTCGAACAGCTCGGCCGGCGCGAGGGGCGGGTCGGCCTGCGGCAGGCCCGCCTGGTGGGAGAGCAGCATCCGCACGGTGACGTCCCGCTTGCCGGCTGCGGCGAACTCGGGCCAGTACGTCGACACCCGCTCGTCCAGGTCCAGCTCGCCGCGCTGGATCAGGAGCGCCACGGTGAAGCCGATGATGTTCTTCGACACGGAGAACGGCACCATGAGCGAGTCCTCGCCGAGGTGCGCGCCGCCCCAGACGTCGAGCACGCACTCGCCGTGGTGGTAGGCCGCCGCCTGGAAGGAGAAGTCGGGGTCGTTCCGTACGGCCGCCTCGAAGCGCGCGACGATGCCGCCGAGCCGCTCGTCTGCGTGGCCGCGAACGGGTCCGGAAAGGGTGTCGGGCATGGGCGTTTCTCCTGGGCGTCGGTGTGGAGCGCGGTGCTCCGTCGGAAGGGGCTGCGAAGAGCTTCAGGCTAGGTGACCGTCACGATCACGCGGCGGTAGGTCGCGAGCGGGAGCTCCGCGTCGTCACGAGCCTCGACGACGAGGTGCGCCGTCTGGCCGGGGGTCGCGTCGGGCGGGAGCGTGAACGAGACCTCGGCGGACTCCGCCCCGTCGAGTTCGAGCGCCGCCGGCAGGGTGCCCGCCTCGCGGTACTGCCACCAGCGCAGAGTCACGGTGCCGCCATCCGGGTCCTCGGCGGTCGCGCGCAGGACGACCCGGGAGCCGGCGGCCGCGGCGACGTCGAGCCCCGGATGCACGGAGAGCAGCGGGTGATGGTTGGCCGCCGCGTACTCCGGCGTCACCGACCAGTGCAGCCGGGTCGCGAAGTCGCGCTGCGCCTGCGCGAACCAGCGCGTCACCGAGTACTCGTCCGACGCGGGTCCGCCGAAGACCGACCCCTCGGCGCCGGCCTCGACGGAAGGGGCAGCATCCGGTGCCTCGCCCTCGGGACGTGCGTCCCGAGCCGCGGCCACGCTCCAGGTGTCCGGGCCCTCATCGGTCCGCTCGGCCCGGCCGCCCCAGCCGCCGTAGGACGGATGCTCGTGGCCGCGGAGCCCGTTCGCGAACAGGTTGAGCAGGTTCGTGGTGTCACCCTCGGAGATCCACTCCCCGGCCGGGCTCGGGTCGATCCAGACCCAGAAGCCCTGCTCCGTCAGCTCCTCGCGGGAGAAGCCGCTGAGGTGGAAGTAGTCGGTCGGGTCGCCCGGCACCATCTGCCGGCCGTCGCCCCACACGCGGTAGAGGGCGCCGAGTGGCCCCCGCTCCGTGACGTTCTCGCGCATCCAGTCCGCGCCGAGCATCGCGGCGCCCTCGGGCAGGGCGACCCGGCGGGCGCCGTACCCCCAGGCTATGGTCGAGACGTCGATCACGCGGATGTCGGGCCAGGTCGGGCGGATGTAGCCGTCGTAGGTGCCGTCCTGGGACGCGAACTTGAGGATCACCGCCTTGCGGCTGACCGCGGCCTTAGTCGCCGCCCAGTCCGTCGATCCGGCGTACTGCTCCTCGATGGAGAGCAGGGCGCGGGCCACGGTGCTCGTGCCCGCCCAGTTCTGCAGGTAGACCGGCTCGGTCCCGCCGTCGAGCAGCGCGTCGGCGATGAGCCGGGAGCCGGGCGTCTCCTCCGACATGTCGCCCTCGAACGCGACGTTCCCCTCGCGGACGACGGCGCGCAGCTCCTCGGGACGGGGATAGCCGGGGTCGTGGCGGACGAGGTTCTCGTGGACCAGCGCGTACGCGTCGATGGCGTCGTCGATGAACCGCTCCCCCGGCGCCCAGCGCCACGACGTCTTCGGCTCGTCGTACTCGCGGTCGGGCAGGAAGAACGTCGTGCCGGCGCCGTCGCCCTTCCAGTGGAAGCGGCTGCTCGCGTAGACGAGCCCCTCGATGGCCAGCTCGTTGCTGTATAGCAGCAGCCGGATCATGGAGTTGAGATCGTCGAGCTCGGGGTCGGCGGTGATGATCGTGCGGAGCCGACCACTCGTCCCCGCGACCGGGACCTGCGCGCCCGTCATCGGGCGTTCAGCTCGCCGAGGAGCGCCTCGAGCCGCGGTCGCTGCTCCCGGGGGAACATGATCAGGCTCGATCCGAGCCGGGCGTCGGACCGCCAGGCACCGGACCCGTCCCAGCCCCGCGCGATGAAGTAGCCGACCTCGGCGAAGAACTCCTCGAGCGCATCCTTCGCCTCGAGGTCGTCGGCGAAGTCCGCCAGCGGCGACGTCATGCCCAGTGCCCGCGGTGCGCGGTCGGGCACGTCGAGCGGGACGTCCCACTCGTGCGTGCCGCTGCCGACCCGGATCTCCTCCCGGTGCCCGGGCAGGGTGACGAGGGCCTCGGACGCGACGGGGACCGTGAGCCGAAGCCGGAACCGGCCGCCCTCCACCCGCCAGTCCGTCTCGACGCGCCCGTACCCCGTCTCCAGCGCGGCGGAGGCGGAGGTGAGCGCCCCACCGGGCCGAGGATGCACGGCGACGACCCGGTACCCGGGCTCGGCGGGCGCGATCCCGCCGATGGTGCGCTGCATCCAGTCCGCCACCGCGCCGAGCGCGTAGTGGTTGAAAGAGGTCATCTCACCCGGGTTGATCGTGCCGTCGGGCAGCATGCTGTCCCAGCGCTCCCAGATGGTCGTCGCGCCCATGGTGATCGGGTAGAGCCAGGACGGGTTGCCGCGCTCCTGGAGCAGGCGGTACGCCGTGTGCACGTGTCCGGTCGCGGTGAGCGCGTCGCAAACGAGCGGGGTGCCGACGAACCCTGTGCGCACCCGGTAGCCGTATGCCCGGACCAGCTCCGCCAGCCGGTCGCCCGCGGCCTGGCGCCGCTCCCCCTCGAGGAGGCCGAACTCGATCGCGAGCGCGTACGCGGTGTGGGCGTCGGACACGACGCGGCCGGCCCCGGTGACGTACTCCCGCACCCAGGCCTCGCGCACCGCCTCGGCGAGCGCCGCGTACTCCTCGGCGTCGTCGTGCCTGCCGAGCAGACGCGCGGCCGCGGCGAGCCGCTCGGTCGAGCGGAAGTAGTGCGCGGACGCCACGATGTCGGCGTCGGTCTTGGCCGCGGCGGGGTTGTGCGGCGGTGCGGAGGGATCGAGCCAGTCGCCGAACTGGAAGGTGCCGGTCCACAGGTGATCGTCGCCGGCGAGCCGCCGCACGGTCCCGACCCAGGCCCGCATGCTCGGGTACTGCTCCTCGAGCACGCCCGGGTCGCCGTAGCGGGCGTAGAGCGCGTCCGGCACGAGGGTCGCGGCGTCGCCCCAGGCGGCCGCGGCCGACGGCGGGTCGGGCAGCGGAGAGGGGATCACCATGGGCACGCCGGTGTCCGTCTGCTGAAGCGCGAGGTCGCGGAGCCAGGAGCGGAGGAAGCCGGACACGTCGTAGAGGTACGAGGCCGTGGGGGTGAACACCTGGATGTCCCCCGTCCAGCCGAGCCGCTCGTCGCGCTGCGGGCAGTCGGTGGGGATGCTCAGGAAGTTGCCGCGCATGCCCCAGAGCACGTTCTGGTGCAGCTGGTTCAGCATGGGGTCGCTCGTCTCGAGCCAGCCGGTGCGCTCGAGATCGGTGTGCACCACCACCGCGGTGACGGCGGCCGGGTCGAGGTCGCCTGGAAGCCCCTCGATCTGCGCGTACCGGAAGCCGTGGAAGGTGAAGCGGGGGCTCCACGTGCGCTCGCCGCCGGCCGCGGTGTAGCGGTCCGTGGCCGCGGCGAAGCGGAGCGGCCGGATGCCGAGCTCGCCGTTCTCCAGCACCTCCGCGTGCCGCAGCGTGATCTCGGTGCCCTCCGGCAGGTCGAGCCGCAGTTCGAGCCAGCCGACGAGGTTCTGCCCGAAGTCGAGGATCTGGCCGTCCGAGGCGGAGGGGATCACCTCGGCGACGGGGATGCGCTCGATGCGGCGCACCGGCGGTACGGGCGACGGCGCGAGACGGGCGGGCGAGGCCTCGACGACCACGGCGGCCGCCGCGCCGGGAAGCGGCGCGTCCGGGTCGGCCAGGGCCGCGTCCTCGAGCCGGGCGTCGTAGGCCTCGCCCTGGTAGATGCTCGCGGAGACCGTCGGGCCCGAGGTGCTCGCCTCCCACTGCCCATCCGTGGCGACGACGTCGACGGAGCCGTCCTCGTACTCGATGCGCAGCTGGGCGGACAGCGCGACGGGCCCCGGGTACGCGACGGCGAACGTGCCGTCGAAGCCGAAGCGCTCGCGGTACCAGCCCTCCGCGACCGTGGCGCCGAGGACGTTACGGCCGGGACGCAGCAGCGCGGTGACGTCGGAGGACGAGAAGAGCAGGCGCTGGTCG
The DNA here is from genome assembly GCF_003067705.1 of Planctomonas deserti. Classification (GTDB taxonomy): domain Bacteria; phylum Actinomycetota; class Actinomycetes; order Actinomycetales; family Microbacteriaceae; genus Planctomonas; species Planctomonas deserti. Next base: position 741,386 of record NZ_QANL01000002.1, on the reverse strand, counting down.
TAGGCCGTCCAGCCGGGAGCGAGGACCTCGTCACTCGTGAGCGTGCCGTTCACCAGCGTCTCGTGCACCCCGTGCGCCGTGGCGGACAGCACCGCCGAGCGGACGGGACCGGACACGTCGAAGGTGCGGCGCAGCCGCACGGTGCCGCGCTCGTCGTCCACGGGGGTGGGTGCGGCGATGAAGGCCGCGGTCCAGTCCTGCGGGCCGAGGGCCGCGGTGCGCACCCGCACCCACTCGCCCGGATCCCCCCAGGCCCCGCCGACGCCGCGAACGGTCACCCGCACCTCGGCCTCGTCGTACGGCGCGAGCGCGGGGAACGGCCAGGCCACGGCCTGGGAGTCGGGGCCGTCCCACTGCACGCTCTCGACGGCGCCCGCGCGGCGCAGCTCGAGCACGGCCGCCTCCTGGCGCCAGCCCGGGCCGGGTCCGGTGACCTGCCACGTGAGCGTCGGGGTGCCGGTCGGGAGGAATTCGGGCGTGCCGCGGCTCTCCAGCCACAGACGCGAGACAAGGGCGGTTTCCGTCATTGGTTCCTCCTCGACCGCGTCCTCGATGAGCGGCCCACCCGAAAACCTAGCATCCGAGAGGTATTGGTGGGGAGGCTATTTCGACGGACTTCTCCCGCTCCGTCTGCCGCGTTCGCTCGTGCGCCGGAGAACCAGGACCACGGCGACCCCGAGGAGGATCGTGACGACGTACCGGAGCCAGTCGTACGCGGGATCGATCAGATCCGACGTGACGTTGAACGAGCCGTGCAGGATGCCGACGGTCAGCAGGCTGCCGCCGCTCCACGGGTCGAGTCCGGCGATCATGAGCCGCAGCCCGATTCCCGTCGCCACCAGGATGGCGACGCCCGCGAGCACGTCGCCGGCGCCGTTCGCCCCCGCGAACGCGAGCGGCAGGTGGATCCCGGCGAACAGGAGCGCGGTGACGACGCTGCCGCCGAGCGCCCCCCAGATCGCCATCGCCCGCCGCTGCACGAACCCGGTCCACGCCGTCTCCTCCCAGATGTTGATGACCACGGTGGTGATGACCAGCCCCACGGCGAAGCTGCCGAGCAGGGCCGGCGTCAGGGGGCGCGCCCCGCCGAGCGGAACGGCGGCGGCCCACGTGGTCAGTGGCAGCGCGAGGACCGCCACGAGGGCCCACCAGGGCGGTCGCGGTGGCCGGACCGCATCGCGGAGCAGCCGGCGGACACCGCTCCCGCCGGACTCCCGCGCCGTGAGGATCAACGCGGGCCCGAGAAGGGCGAACAGCGTCGCACCGAGGGCGAACGGCTCGGTGGGAAGGCCGAGCACGACCGGCACCGTGAGGAACACCCAGCCGATGGGCAGGGCGAGCGCGACGAACGCCAGGAGGGGCCGGAGCTCCGGCCGGGCGGACGCAACGGCCGTTCCGGGTCGCCGGCGATCGGTGGACCGGTGCTTGGTGGATCCGGGATCGGTGGATCGGGACATGACAGTGCACTCCTTTCGGGTTCTCTCGGTCCCCCTCGGGACCCGATGCCGCGAGAGTACGAGCGACGCCGGTGCAGGCACATCGTGGTGCGGTACCGACTTCGAGCGCGTCCGGCACCCAACCGTGTGAGGATCGAAAGGGGGTGCGCGCGACCGCCACCGGTCGCTTCCGCGCTCTCAGACCCACCACGACGAGAGGACACCGGTAGATGACCATCGAGGACAGGGGCCCGGAGCCCAACGCGTTCGACATCGAGACCGCGACCCGCGAGAACGACACGTACCGCACCGTCGCCTGGACCGGGAAGTACCTGCAGGTGACCCTGATGTCCATTCCCCCGGGCGAGTCGATCGGGCTGGAGGCCCACCCAGGCACGGACCAGTTCCTGCGGTTGGACTCCGGCACGGGCAAGTGCGTCATGGGTCCCGCCGAGGACGAGCTCACCTTCGAGCAGGAGGTCACCGACGGCTGGTCGATCCAGGTGCCCGCGGGTACCTGGCACGACGTGATCAACACCGGCGATGAGCCCCTGCGGCTCTATGCCGTCTACGCGCCGACCCACCACGCCAAGGGGCTCGTGCAGCCGACCGACGAGGATGCGGAGCGCGACGAGGAGCAGGGCATCGACGAGCCTCCGGCCTGGACCGTGCAGCCCGGGGAGACCGAGTCGGACCAGCACGCCGGCTAACAGCCGCACGGTGGGGCCGGCCGCCGGGTGGCGCCCGGCCCCACAACGCACGTACGCGGACATCAACGAAGCACAGTGAGGAAGTGGTCAGCATGGCCAGATTCGACAGCAGGGTAGCCATCGTCACGGGTGGCGGCAGCGGCATCGGGGCGGAGATCGCGCGCGAGCTCGCCGAGGAGGGCGCCTCGGTGGTCGTCACCGACATCAACCTCGACGCGGCGCAGGCGGTCGTGGACGAGATCACCGCCGCCGGCGGCAAGGCGGCCGCATTCGCCCAGAACACCGCCAAGTGGGAGGACTCGGAGGCGGCCGTGACGTTCGCCCGGAGCACGTTCGGCGCGCTGCACCTCGCGGTGAACAACGCGGGCATCGGCGCCGCGCCGCAGACGATCGGCGACTACGACATCGACGCGTGGGACCGCGTCCGCGCCGTCGACCTCGACGGGGTCTTCTACGGGCTCAAGTTCCAGCTGCCCGCCATCGTCGAGGCAGGCGGCGGCAGCATCGTCAACATGGCCTCCGTGCTCGGTTCGGTCGGCATCGCGCAGAACGCCGCATACGTCGCCAGCAAGCACGCGCTTGTCGGGCTCACGAAGGTCGCGGCCCTCGAGTACACGGCCCAGGGCGTGCGCACGAACGCCGTGGGCCCGGGCTTCATCGACACCCCCCTCGTCCGCTCCAGCCTGTCGCAGGAGGCCCTCACCGCCCTCGAGGGCGAGCACGCCGCCCAGCGGCTCGGCACGGACAGGGAGGTCGCCGCGCTCACGCTGTTCCTGCTGAGCGACGCCGCGTCGTTCATCTCGGGCAGCTACCACCTGGTCGACGGCGGCTACTCGGCGCACTAGCCGCAGGGTGCACGGGAAGCCGCCCTCCTCGCGTCCGCGCGCGGAGGGCGGCTTCCCTCGTCTTGGTGACGGACGTCGCCGAGCTCAGGGAACCCGCGGACGGTCCTGCCTTGTGAGGTGGTCCTGGCGCTCCCCGTTGGCGCCGTCCGCGCTGCCGGCGCTGTCGGCGTCGACGCCGAGGAATCCCAGCGTGTAGGGGTCCTTCATGAGCTGGTGCGCGAGCTCGGAGTCCGGGCGGGAGAGCGCGGCGCGGAAGTTGCCGGGCGCCGCGGCGTCACGCTCGTGCAGTCGCGTGGTGATCTGGTGGATGAGGGTGGCCCGGCTCCATGTGTTCTGCACGTCCTTCCCGGCGTACCACTCCCGCAGCGCCTGGTCGTCGAGCCTGCTCAGAAGCTCGACGACGTGCGTCCAGGGCAGCTGTCCGACGGGTTGCTGCACGATCCCGTCGCGCAGCGGCCATGCCGCCGCGAACGCCCGCATCGAGAAGAGGTTCGAGCGCGACAGGCCGTGCATCGTCGGAAACTCGGCCTGCAGATCTCCGGCGAGACGGCCGACGACGTCGCTCCCCCATCCAGTCACCCGCTGCTTGCTCAGGATGGCGTCACCGATGTGCCAGTACAGGTCGAGGAGTTCGGCGTTCGCCCGGCGCTGAAGGGTGAACCGTGCCTCGTGCACCCGGCGCTCGAGCACGCCGAGCGTCTCGGCATAGTCAGTGGGCTCGATCTCGGTCACGCCTCAAGGATGCTCCTCAACCGGGGTGTCGCGACAGCCCGATCGTGGAGTCGCGACGGCAGAAGGAGGACATCCGCTCGCGCCCATCAACGCGAGAAGGCCCGGAACCTCACGGTTCCGGGCCTTCTCTTCTTGTTGCGGGGACAGGATTTGAACCTGCGACCTCTGGGTTATGAGCCCAGCGAGCTACCGAACTGCTCCACCCCGCGGCACAAGAAGTACTCTAACACACGGTCAGAGCGGCTCGTGACCACGGGGTGACCGGCTACTCGCCGGCTGCAGCCTCCGCCTGGATCGCGCGCTCCACGGCCTCCACGAAGCGCTGGTCGGCCTCGGCCGCGGCGACGAGGTCGCCGCTGCGGTACGCCGCCTCGCGCTCCTGGAGCGCGACGTTGGCGTCCGCGAGGGCCTGGGACCGCGCGTCCGTCGGTGCGGGAGCGGCAGGGGCCTCGCCACCGGCGGGGGTCTCCCCCTCGGCGGGGGTCTCGCCCTCACCGGCGCCGCCGTCGGCTTCGCCACCGGCTCCGGCGTCGGGCTCGGCGGGCACATCCGTGTCGCCGGCCGTCGCACCGGACTCGCCCTGGAACAGGGTGTCCAGCGCGACGTCGAGGGTGTCCTCGAAGGCGATCTGATCACCGAAGGCGACGAGCACCTTCCGCAGCAGCGGGTAGCTGGTCGAGCCGGTCGACTGCACGTACACCGGCTGCACGTAGAGCAGGCCGCCGCCGACCGGAAGGGTCAGCAGGTTGCCGCGTCGCACGCTGGTGTCACCGCGGGTCAGCAGCGCGAGCTGGTTGGCCACCTCGGTGTTCGTGTTGAACGTGTTCTGCACCTGGCCGGGACCGGGGATCGTGTCGTCGTTCGTCAGGTCGAGGAGCCGGAGCTTGCCGTAGCCCTCCGCCCGCGTGCCGTCCTCGGAGCCGGCGTCGGAGTCGACGCCGAGGTATCCGGTCAGCACGTTGCGGCTGCCCTCTCCGGTGCGCTGCGGGATGAAGCTCGTGTACAGCGAGAACGACGGGCTCTCCTGGCCGGGCATCTGCAGGGTCAGGTAGTACGGCGGCTGCTGCTCGTCCTCGGTCGACGCGGGGTCGTTCGGCGTCGTCCAGGCGTCCTGCTGCGAGTAGAACGGGTCGGCGTCGGCCACGTGGTACTGGCCGAGCACGGCGCGCTGCACCTTGAACAGGTCCGCGGGGTAGCGCACGTGGCTCATCAGCTGCCCGGACATCTCGCTCATCGGCTTGAGCGTGGTCGGGAAGATCTTCTGCCAGGTCTTGAGGATCGGGTCCTCCTCGTCCCAGGCGTAGAGCGTGACCGTGCCGTCGTACGCGTCGACCGTCGCCTTCACCGCGTTGCGGATGTAGTTGATGTTGTCGACAGCAAGCGTCGGGTTCGGGGTGTTCGTGTCGGCGATGGTGTCCTCGAGCGGCCGGGTGTCGGAGTACGGGTAGTCCGCGCTCGTCGTGTAGCCGTCGATGATCCAGACGATGCGCCCGTCGACCACGCTGGGGTACGGGTCGCGGTCGAGCGTCAGGTACGGCGCCGCCTTCTGCACGCGCTCGGACGGGTTGCGGTCGTAGAGGATCTGCGAGCCGTTGCTCACCTGGTCGGCGAGGAAGATCTCCTCCGCCTGGAACTTGAGCGCGTAGATGAGGCGCTTGAACACGTTGTCGAGCTTCGGCCCGGCGTTGCCCTGGAAGGTCGTGTAGGTCTGGTCCTCGCCGTCCGCACCGGACGGGTAGTCGAGCTCGACGTTCGCGCCCTCCTCACCGCCGACGATGGAGTAGTCGGGCGAGTTCTCGCCGAAGTAGACGCGCGGCTCGAACTCGCCGAGCGCGCCCGTGGTCGGGATGCCCTGCTGCAGGAACCGCGGCTCGCCGTCGGAGGTGCGCTGGTTGCCGTACGCCGCGACGAGACCGTAGCCGTGCGTGTAGACGAGGTGCGTGTTGACCCAGGAGGGGTTGCCCTCGAGGCCCGACTGGTCGAGCTCGCGGACGGCGACGACCGTGTCCTGCACCTGTCCGTCGATCTCGTAGCGGTCGACGTCGAGCAGAGGCGTGAACTGGTAGTACTGCCGGAACTGCTGCAGCTGGTCGAACGCGGGACCCGCGATCGACGGGTCGAGGATGCGGATGTTCGCGGTGGTCTCCGCGTCCTCACGGAGCGCGCCCTGCGACGCCTCGGTGGTCGCGTCGAACGGGATCTCCTCGACGTCGGTGAGCCCGTAGGCGTCGCGCGTCAGGTCGATGTTCCGCTGCAGGTACTGCGACTCCAGGCTCTTCTCGCTCGGGGCCACCTGGAAGCGCTGGATGAGGAACGGGTACACGGAGCCGATCAGCAGGCTGCTCACGATGAGCAGCGCGGTGCCGATGACGGGCAGGCGCCAGCGCCCGACGACCGCCGTGACGATGAAGAGGATGGCGACGACGGCGGCAATGCCGGCGAGGATCGCGCGGCCGGGGATCACGGCGTTGACGTCGGTGTACGACGCACCCGTGAAGAGGTTGCTGGTGTTCGACTCCGCGAGCGTCGCGTACTGGTCGAGCCAGATGCTCACGGCCTGCAGCAGCAGGTACAGGGCCGCGGTGACCGCGATCTGCACGCGCGCGCTCTTGGAGATGCGCACCTCGCGGCCGTTCACGCGAAGCGCGCCGTAAAGGTAGCTCGTGGCGAGCGCGCCGAGGCCGGAGAGCAGCACGACGGCCGAGGCGAAGCCGACGAGGCCCTGGTAGAAGGGCAGCTCGAAGATGTAGAACGAGATGTCCAGCCCGAACTGGGGATCCCTGGTGCCGAAGGGCGTGCGGTTCAGCCACTCGAGCGTCGTCTGCCACCGCGCGGCGGCGGAGACACCGGCGAACAGGCCGAGCACGCTCGGGATCGCGAACATCGCGAGCCTGCGCAGCGGCTCGACCACCTGCTGGTAGCGGTCGAGCTGCGAGTTGAGCTTCGCGTAGACGGGCCGCGAGCGGTAGGCCACCTGCAGGCTCACGAACACCGGGATCGCCATGGCGAGGAAGCCGATGAAGAAGAGCGCGAGGTAGCTGCCCCACTGCGTCAGCAGGACCCCGAGATAGCCCAACTGGTCGTACCAGAGGACGTCGGCGTAGAAGCCGGCGAAGATGAAGAACAGGATCACGAGCGCGGCGAGAATCGCCGCCGTGATGGCAATCGGCGCGCGGCTACGCCTGGCGGGCTCGGCTGCTGATGTAGTCAAGGGGAAGCCTCTGGTTCAGTTGTTTGTGCGTGCCCCCACAGCGTAGTGGCTCCCCCTCTGGGACACCCCTGAGCACGGGCTGCACGCGGGCAGGACCCGGGGTGCCGCGGGGGGCGCGCTCCCCCGCCCGCGTAGGGCATCGCCGGGTGGGGCAGGCGTGGACGCGCAACTTCAGGGCGGCACCGGTTCAACGGCGGGCCGGCTGGGGAATGCTGCCGCGGGACACGCCGAGCAGGGCGGGCGTGGCGGCGAGGGCGGACGCCACCGCCGCCACGAGGAAGGCCGCGGTCTCCCCCACGGCGGGGATGAGCGCGCCGAAGGCTGCCGCGCCGAGCGCCTGGCCGAGGATCAGCGTGACGAAGAGGAGCGCCGTGCCGGCCGGCGCTCGCGGGCCGTCGAGCTGTGTCGTCCACGCGATGAGGGCTCCGCTGCCGGCCGTGTAGCCCCAGCCGAACGCGGCGCAGGCCGCGAGCGCGAGCGCCGCGCTGCCCGCCCCGACTGCGAGCGCCGCCGAGGACACCGCGATCACGCCCGCAGTGAGCCCCCACGCCGCCCGCGGACCGAGCCGTTCCAGCCCCTTCGCCGTGGCGATGACCGCGCTCCCGCCGACGCCGAGCGCGACCCAGGCCGCCACCGACACGGGCGCGGGCGCGCCGGACGCGACGAGGACGGTCCTGCCGTAGGTCCAGACCGCGGCCGAGCCGACGCCCATCAGGAGGGCGGCGGCGAGGACGCCGCGGTGGGCGGCGTACCACGACGCGGGCGGCAAGGGCCGGCGGGGCCTGGCATCCCCGGCGCGAGCGTCGCCTGCGTCGCCTGCGTCGGCGCGATCGGTGAGGAGGACGGCGCCGGCGGCGGCGATCGTGACGGCGGCCGCGATCCCCCAGCCGAGCCGCCAGTCCGGCAGCAGCACGAGGGCCAGCACCCCCGCCACGACCAGCCCCGGCCCCGTTCCCGCGTTGACGATCGCCTGGGCGCGGGGGCTCCGCCGCGTGGACGGGTTCCGCTGCAGCACGGCGACGAGTGCGGGGGACGCGAGCCCCGCGCCGGCGGACCCGGCGATCGCGAACACGGCGAACGCCACGGCGGTCGGGGCGAGCGCCATCCCGCCCGCCCCGGTCGCCGCGCTGAGCGCCGCGGCGAGTACGAGGGCCCGCGGGTGCCGCGCCGCCAGGAGGAAGCCGAGCAACGCCCCCGCGCAGTAGACGACCGACGCCCCGGCGGAGACGACCCCCGCCATGGCGACGCCGAGCGCGAGGTCCCGCTCCACCTCGGGCAGGACGAGCCCGTAGGCCAGCCGGACGAGACCGTACGTGGCGGCGATCAGCCCGGTCCCGGCCGCGACGAGCGGGAGCGGAGATACCGGACGTAACGAAAACGGTCGTTTCACATTTCAAAGTCTAGGGTGCTGCCATGGCCATACGCCCGAGCACCGAGTCGAAGCTGCTCGACGCGGCCGACGAGCTGTTCTTCTCCCGCGGGATCGCTGCGACGCCGATCGACGCCGTGCTCGACCGGGCCGGCGTGTCCGCCGCCACCCTGTACCGCGGCTACCCGAGCAAGGAGGCACTGCTCGCCGCAACGCTCGACCGGCGCCACCGCGCGTGGCTTGAGGCGTGGGACGACGCGGTCGCGGCCCGGGACAGCGCCGAGGGCCGTCTGCTCGCGGTCTTCGACGCGCTCGACGCCTTCCGCTCTCGCCCCATCGGGTCCCGGTGGTGCGCCTTCCTCGGCTCCGCGGCCGAGTACCCGGACCCGCCCGAGGAGGTCGCGCGGGCCATCGCCCGCGACACCGAGTCGATGCGCGAGCGGCTCGAGAACCTGGCCGACGCCGTCGACCCCGGGCGCGGCGCCGAGCTCGCGGAGCAGCTGCTCCTCGTGGTCACGGGCGACCTCGCGATGCGGTTGCGCTCCCCCGCCTGGACGACGGACACGGCGCGCGGCGTCGCCGCCGCCCTGCTCGCGTCCCGCTGAGGACTCCGTCCGCCGGTCGTCGCTGTCGACGCCCGATCCGTCGCCCCTTACTCCGCGGCGCAGCGCGGCAGGTCGGCCAGCGACGTGTCGTCCGCCACGGCCTTCAGCACCGCGAGGGAGTCGTCGAGCGTCGAGACGGCGAAGACGTCGAGCCCGTCCGGTACGTGCCCCACGACCTCGTCGCAGTTGCGGGCCGGCGCGAGGAAGTAGTCCGCCCCGGCGCGCTCGGCGCCGTACAGCTTCTGCCGGATGCCGCCGATCGGCCCGACGACGCCCTGGGCGTCGATGGTGCCGGTGCCCGCGATGTTCTCGCCGCCGGTGAGCTCGCCCGGCTCGAGCTTGTCGATGATCCCGAGGGCGAACATCATGCCCGCGCTCGGTCCGCCCACGTCATCGAGCTGGATCGACACGTCGAAGGGGAACGTGTAGTCGGTGGTGACGAGCACCCCGATCACGGACGCGTCCTCCCGCTGCCGCGGCGTCACCTGCAGGGTCATGGCGCTCCCGTCCCGCGTGAGCCCGAGCTCGACGGGCCGGTCGCTGCCGTTCTTCGCGATGAGATCCTGCAGCTCGCCGTAGTCCGTCACCGCGGTGCCGTTCACCGAGGTGATCCGGTCGCCCTCCTCGACGATGCCCTCGGCCGGCTCCCCCTCCACGATGCCCTGCACGGTGATGACGCCCGGCACCTCGTAGCCGAGCTCGAGCAGGGCGGCGGCGATGGCGTCCCGCTGCGAGTTGACCATGAGCACCCGGTTCTCCTCGTCCCGCTCCTTGCGCGAGACGTCGGGCGGGAACACGGACTCGACGGGCACGACGGCCTTGCTGGGGTCGAACCAGGCGGTGGCGACATCGAGCCAGTGCGGCGGCGTCTCCGGGCTGCCGAGCACGCTGACGGTGAGGAGGTTCAGCTCGCCGGTCGTGGGGAACGTCTCCTGGCTGGGGATGCTGATGAGCGGACGGTTCGTGCCCTCGTGCTCGCTCGTGCCGAGGGTGTCGTAGACGGGACCCGGCTGCTCGATGACGTACGGCGTGGGGACGATGCCGAGCAGCAGCACGAGCACGAACGCCGCGGAGAGCAGCACGACACCGGCGCGACCCCGGTCGCCACGGCGGGGCGTCGCATCGCGCGCGTACTGGGCGAAAACGCTCACCTCGGGCTCTCCTTCGTTACCTGCTCCCACCCGCCGGTGGGCGTGTTCGCCAGCGGCGCAAGGCCAGGCGTCTCAGCCTAGGTCAATGGGGGAATCGCCCAGGCCGCCGCGCATTAGCGTAGGAACGACAGCTGGGTGCCCGCCCGGCCGAGCGACCACAGATCCTGGAGTTCCTCATGGCCGACGACACACCGCAGAACCCCGAGGACGAGTTCCGCGACATGCTGCGGGAGTTCCTGAGCGGCAGCTCCGGCTTCGACCCGGAGAAGCTCGCCGGCGCCGCGGGGCTGCCCAACGACCCGGCCGTCCTGCGCCAGCTGATGGCGCAGCTGCAGAGCGCCCTGCAGTCGAGCGGCGAGGGCATCAACTGGACGGTCGCGACGGACCAGGCCACGACGCTCGCCCGCCAGTCCGCCATCCCGACCGGCGACGTGCAGCGCCGCGAACTTGAGCAGGCGCTCACGGTCGCCGCCCTGTGGCTCGACGAGGTCACCTACGTCAGCGACCTGCCGCTGCCTCCCAAGCTGCTGAGCCGCGCCGAGTGGGTGCGGGCCACGATGCCCGTGTGGACCCAGCTCGCCGAGCCGGTCGCCACCAGCATCTCCGACGCCCTGACCGGGGTGCTCACGGAGCAGGCGCCCGAGGAGATGGCCGGCATGGTGCAGGGCGCCAGCCAGCTGCTGCGCAACGTCGGTGGCACCCTCTTCGCGATGCAGCTCGGCCAGGCCGTCGCCCAGCTCTCCACCGAGGTCGTGTCCGGTGGCGACATCGGCATCCCCCTGCTGGACGAGCAGCGCGCCGCCCTCCTGCCCCAGAACATCGCCGGGTTCGGGGAGGGCCTCGACATCGCCGCGACCGAGGTGCAGATCTACCTCGCCGTGCGGGAGCTCGCCCACGCCCGCCTCTTCCGCCACGCGAAGTGGCTGCGCCTGCAGCTGATCACGTCGATCACCGAGTACGCCCGCGGCATCTCCATCGACACGTCCCGCCTGCAGGAGCTCGCCGAGACGCTCGACCCCTCGAACGTCGAGGAGCTGCGCGAGGCGATGGTCAGCGGCTCCCTCATCCCGCCGAAGACCGAGCAGCAGACTGCGGCGCTCGGCCGGCTCGAGACGATGCTCGCCCTCATCGAGGGCTGGGTCGACGTCACGACGCTCGCCGCGACCCATCGCCTCCCCCGCGCGGACGCCATCGCCGAGACGGTGCGACGCCGCCGGGCCACGGGCGGCCCCGCCGAGTCCGCGTTCTCCGCGCTGGTCGGCCTCGAACTGCGCCCGCGCCGCCTGCGTGAGGCGGCGGCCATGTGGCAGGCGGTCTCGGACGGCGTCGGCGCCGAGCAGCGCGACGCCCTCTGGTCGCACCCCGACGTGCTGCCCACCTCCGCGGACATCGACGACCCGGCCGCGCTCGTGGCCCGGCTGCAGGCCGGCGAGCCGGAGCCCGACGAGATGGACCAGGCGATCGAGGACCTGCTCCGCGGCGACGACCCCGGCCCCGCCCCCGCGGGCGGCGAGTCCGGCGGCCCCGACGCCGCCGGCCCCGACGGCGCCGGTCCCGAGGCCAGCGGGCCCGACGCGGGCGACGACCCCCGCCCGGTGTAGCGCCGCACCCTCCCTCCCCTTCCGCTCCTGCCCAGGCAGGAGGATACTGCCCAGCTTTAGGCTGCGCAGGACCCTTCTGCCTGGGCAGGGGCGCGTGGTGGCTGACGCCGAGGCATGCCGGCGGGGCGGCGCGGGGCGCGCATCCGGCACCGACGGGCGCGTGGCGGCTGTGGAGAGGCGGCGCGGGCGGGAGCGGATTCGTGCATCCTGCGCGGATGGCTCTGGCACTCGACCCCGCACTCCCCCTGCTCTGGCGCTCCCCCACCACCGTGCAGATCGGCCTCGACCGGCCCGCCGTCGTGCTCACCGGCGTGACCACCGCCGACGAGCGGATGCTCTGGGCGCTCCGACTCGGCATCAGCCGGTCGGGGCTCACCATGATCGCGGCCTCGGCGGGCGGCACCGACGACGACGTGGTCGCCCTGCTCGATGCCGTCTCCGACGCGCTCGTGCCCGGTCCGCCGTCGCCGCGCCCCGTCGGCCGCGTCGTGCTCGAGGGCGACGGTCCGTGCGCGGACCGGTTGGCCCCGGCGATCGCCGCGGCCGGCCACACCCTCGTGCAGCGTGGCAGCGCGGCGCCGACCCCCGAGGGGAATGCCGCCTCGGATGCGACGGAGGGCGCGGGTGCGGGCGCCGCGGGTGCGGCGGGTGAACCCCCCGGGCCGCACACCGCGAACACCGCGGAGGCGGACCTCGCCGTCGTCGTCGCGCGGTACGCCGTGCGGCCCGGGGTGTACGGCTACTGGGCGCGGCGCGACATCCCGCTCCTCGCCGTGGTGTTCAGCGACCGGTGGGTGCAGGTGGGCCCGCTCGTCGTCCCCGACGTCGGGCCGTGCCTGCACTGCGTCGACCGGCACCGCACGGATGCGGACGCCGCCTGGCCGGCGCTCGCCTCGCAGTTGGCCGGGCGACCCGCCCCGACGGAGTCGTCGCCGCTCACCCTGCTCGAGGCGTCCGCCCTCGTGGCCCGGGCGGCGGACGCGTGGCTCGCCGAGGGTCGGAACCCGCTCGCTGGCTGCTCCCTGCTGCTCGACGGCCGGACCGGACGCCTCAGCCGGCGCGAGTGGCAGCCGCACCCGGAGTGCGGCTGTCGAGCTCTGCCAGGAAGCGCGACGGCGCCCGGGCAGCCGAGCGATGCGGACCGGCCGCGCTCCACGACAGCCGAAGCTCTCGCCGAGCCCGCGTGATGCCGACGTAGAGCAGCCGGCGCTCCTCGTCCACGCCCGCGAGCGTCGTCGCGTGGCTGATGGGCACGAGTCCCTCGCTGAGGCCTACGAGGTGCACGGCGTCCCACTCGAGCCCCTTGGCCGAGTGCAGGGTCGCGAGCGTGACGGCCGAGACCGTTGGCTCGTGCTGGCCCGCCTGGCGCTCCATCAGCTCGTCCGTGAACTCGCGGAACGACGTGCTCGCGGGCATCTGCTCCGCGAGGCCCATGATCGCGTCGAGCGACTCCCAGCGGTCGCGCACGGCGCCGCGGGAGGCGGGTGCCTCCTGGGTCCAGCCAAGCGAGCGCAGCACGTCGCTCACCGACTTGAACAGCGGCTCGCCGGAGATGGAGACGGAGGCGCCGCGAAGCGCGAGCACGGCCTGCTTCACCTCGGGCAGGTCGAAGAACCGCTGCGATCCGCGCACCTGGTACGGGATGCCGGCGTCACCGAGCGCGCGCTCGAGCTCCGCGGCCTGCACGTTGACGCGGTAGAGCACCGCGATCTCCTCGGGCCGCACCCCGGCGCTGATCTGGTCGGCGATGGCGGCCGCCACGCCCCTCGCCTCGGCCCCGTCGTGCGGGTACGCGGTGACGACGACCTCGGTGCCCGGCGTCGCGGATCGCGCGGCCGAGAGGGCGAGGGCGCCCGGGCGGCCCCGCATTAGCCGGTTCGCGGTCTCGGTGATCCGCGGCGTCGAGCGGTAGTTCTGCTCCAGCCGGATCACGCGAGCGGCGCGGTAGCGGCTGGCGAAGCCCAGCAGGTACTCGCTCTTCGCGCCCGCGAAGGAGTAGATGGTCTGGCTCGCGTCGCCGACGACGCAGAGGTCGTTGCGGTCGCCCAGCCAGAGGTCGAGCAGGTCCTGCTGCAGCGGGGAGACGTCCTGGTACTCGTCGACCACGAAGAAGCGGTACTGCTCCCGCACCTGGGACGCGACCCACGGCTCCGACTCGATCATGCCCGCGGTGGCGAGCAGCACATCCTCGAAGTCGATCTGCCTGCGGGAGTCCTTCACGTCCTCGTACGCCTGCAGCAGGTCGACGGCGGCGTCCGGCGTGACCCGGGTGGGCAGCGTGCGGTTGGAGCGCACCGCGGCCGCGTACTGCTGGAGCGACAGCCGGGACACCTTGCGCCACTCGACCTCGGCGGCCATGTCGCGCAGGGACGCGGTGTCGAGCTTGAGGTGCAGCGTCTCGGCCGCGTGCCCGAGCAGCTTGCCCTTGCTCGCGACGAGGCGCGGCATCTGCCCGCCGATGACCTGCGGCCAGAAGAAGTTGAGCTGGGACAGCGCCGCGGCGTGGAACGTGCGCGCCGCCACCGGGCCGGCCCCGAGCGCGCGCAGGCGGCTCCGCAGCTCCCCGGCCGCGCGGGCCGTGAAGGTGAGCGCCATGACGCGGTTCGGCGGGTAGACGCCGGCCGCGACGCCGTAGGCGATCCGGTGGGTGATGGCGCGGGTCTTACCGGTTCCTGCACCGGCCAGCAGCACGACCGGCCCGAGCAGGGCCTCGGCAGCCTGGCGCTGCTCGTCGTCGAGCGCCTCGAGCAGAGCTTCGGGCGACGCGGGCGCGACGGGCGACGGAGCGGAGGATGACATCGGTCAGGAGCCGCCCTCGATGCGGCCGCCGTACCACTCCTCGAGGATGGCACGGGCGATGGACGACGACCCGGGCAAGCCGACCTCGCCGCGCGCGATCTCCTCCCGGCTGAACCAGCGCAGGTCCACGATCTCCTCGCCGTCCGGGCGGAGCTCGGGGCTCGACGACGCGTCGACGCGGGCCAGGAAGCCGACCATGATCGAGGCGGGGAACGGCCAGGGCTGGCTGCCGAGGTACACCGGGTCGGTCACGGTGACGCCGGACTCCTCGAAGACCTCGCGCACGACCGCGGCCTCGAAGGACTCGCCCGGCTCGACGAAGCCCGCGAGCAGGGAGTACATCTTCTTGGCCCAGCGCGCGTTCGCGCCGAGCAGGATGCGGTCCTGGTCGTCGATCACGCCCACGATGATGGCCGCGTCGGTGCGCGGGAAGACCTCCGAGCCGTCGGAGGGGCTCCGGCGCACCCAGCCGCCCTGCTCCACGATGGTCGGCTCCCCCGTCTTCGGCGAGTACGGGTGGGACAGGTGCCAGTTCGCGATCGCGAGCGCCTCGGTGAATAGCCCGGCGTCTCGGTCGCTCACCGTGGTCGCCACGTCGCGCAGGGTCACCCAGCGCGACTCGTCCGGCTCGAGCTCGGCGGCGGCGGCATCGGTGAGCACGCTCGCGACGACCGCGGATCCGGCCGGCTCGCGATCGGACTCCACCGTCGTCCGGCCGAGGTAGATCCGCACGACGGCGGTCTGCAGCTCCGCAGCCGGCCGCAGGTCGAGCGCGGGCGCGCCCTGCTCGTCCGTGCGGGCGAGGGTCCGCCCGTCCCAGAGCGGCAGCACCCGCGTCGTCTCCTCCGCCCACAGCTCGTCGTAGAGGGCGGGGCGTGCCCGGGAGATGTAGTCGCGGTCCACGCCGGAGCGGGACAGCGGAAGGCGGGCGAGAAAGGGGTTCGGCATCGAGAGTCCCATCGGGGTGCAGGCGGCGGCGGGGACGAAAGCGGAGGGGCTCGGCTCAACAGCGTGGCGCAGGGGCTTTGGGGCGGCTCCGCGACCTAACCTGTAAGGCATGGCCAGATCCCATCTCACTCTAGCCGCGTTGGCCACCTCGGCAGTTCCCGGGCTCGACATCGTGCGCACCGCCCCATACAGCTCCGGACAGCACGGCGACTACGACTCCGCTCTCCTCGAGGACCGCGCGGGCCGCCGCCTCATCGTGCGCGTGCCCAGGACCAAGTCGGCCGAGGACGAGCAGACCGCCGACCTCGTGGCGCTGCGCTCGCTGAGCACGGGCGTGCGCAGCCGCCTGCCCTTCCGCGTGGCGACGTGGCTCGGCGAGGCGCCCATCGCCCCGACGCGCGCCTACGTCTACGAGTTCCTCCCCGGCAGCCCCGTGCAGCTCGACGACATCGCCCCGGGCGACGGGCTTGCCGCCTCCATCGGCCGCGCCGTCGCCGCGATCCACAGCCTGCCGACCGCGTTCGTGGGCGACGCCGGGCTCCCCGTGCTGTCCGCGGCCGACGCGCAGCGCGCCGCAGGCGGCCTCCTCGACCGCGCGGCCGGGACGAGCCTCGTGCCCACCGCCCTCCTGCGCCGCTGGGAGAACGCGCTCAACGACACCTCGCTCTGGCAGTTCCAGCCGGCGGTCGTGCACGGCTCGCTGCAGTCGACGTCGTTCCTCGCCGAGGGCGACGCCGTGACGGCGGTCCTCGGCTGGTCCGAGCTCCGCGTGGGCGACCCCGCCCGCGACCTGAACTGGGTGCTCGGCGCGCGCCGGGCGCACGTCGCCGAGTCGGTGTTCGACGCGTACAACGCGGCCCGCCAGGTGACCGTCGACCGGCAGCTGCGTCAGCGGGCCCTGCTGTACGCGGAGCTCGAGATCGCGCGCTGGCTGCTGCACGGCACCGACCGGCACGACCGCGCGGTCATCGACGACGCCGTCTCGATGCTCGGCGGACTCGCCGACAGCGTCGGCGACGAGTCGAGCGCCTCACTGTCGCACCAGACTCTGCCCGCCATGGACGTCGATCAGGTCGAGCGGATGCTCGCCTCGCGCCGTTCCCCGATGCAGCCGAGCAACGGCGAGCGCAGGTCCTCTCCCGAGTAGGAGCGGATCACTCGATCACGCCGTCGCGGTGCTCTCCGCGGGCCGGCCGCCGAGCGAGTCCAGCCACAGCGAGCGCAGGTCCTCCTCGGAGTAGATACGGTCCGGTCGGATGACCCGGTCCTCGGAGACGTAGTAGAACTCCGCGTCGACGAGGTCCGGGTCGATTCCGCGCCAGCGCGCGAACGCGAGCCGGTACAGGGCGAGCTGAAGCTGGCGGAGCTCCAGCTCCGCGGCGTCGGCGGGCGCCTTGCCCGTCTTCCAGTCCACGATGCGGTACCGGCCGTCAATCTCGTACACGGCGTCGATCTTGCAGATCACGATCTGGTCGGCGACGCGCACGTGCACCTCCACCTCGACCTCGACCGGCTTCCGGCTCGCCCACTCCGAGCGCTCGAAGGTGGCCTGCAGGCGGGCAAGCTCCGCCTCGTCCACCGGGCTCTGCTCCGGATCCGCGTCGAACTCGTGCGCGAGGGAGTCGAGCAGGTCGCCCGTGCCCGAACCGCCGAAGCGGGACTCGACCCAGCCGTGGAAGAGCGTGCCCAGCCTGGTCTGGCGGTAGGGCCGCTCCGGCATCGGCCGGCGCAGCGCCGCGGCGACGCCGGACGGGTCGGTCACGTAGTCCTTGAACCGTGACGCCGGGATGCGGGTCGGCAGCTCCACGAGCTCGGCCCGTTCGGCCGCGGCGTCGCGTTCCGCGAGCAGGAGGTCGATGTCGCGCTGCCAGCGCCCCGCGTCGGCGTCCTCGCCGGTCCGCATCGAACCGATCGCCTCCTGCACCGCGACGGCGGCGCGCTCGACGCGCGTGCGCCGCGACCCGAGCGGGTCCAGCGGCCACGAGGCGGTGAGGGCTGATCCGGCCCGCGGATTCTCCTCGTGCTGGGTCAGCAGCGGGAACTCGTTCAGCAGCCCGGCCTCGAACAGCTCGGTGAGGAACGGGCTGGCCGCGCGAGGCCGGGTGGTGTGCGACCAGAACGACCCGGTGAGCAGCAGCTCCTCGCGGGCCCGCGTCACGGCGACGTACGCCAGCCTGCGCTCCTCCGCCCGGTGCCGGTCGGCCAGCGCCGCCGTGTACTCGGCGAGCCTGCCGTCGAAGTCCTTCTGCGTCTCGCAGCCGCGCCAGGCGAGCAGGGGCAGCTCGGCGGAGTCGCCGCGGAACTCGTAGGGCAGCTTGCCGAAGCGCAGCCAGCCCGAGCCCTCCTTGGCCTTCGCGGGCAGCTCGTCGATGACGAGCCGCGGCACCACGACGACGTCCCACTCCAGGCCCTTGGAACCGTGGATGGTCAGCAGCTGCACCGTGCCCGGCTCGGAATTCTCGCTGCGTGGCCCCATGGTGTCCTGGCGCTCCGCGCGCTCCAGCCAGCCGAGGAAGCTGCCGAGCGTGGCGAGGTCGTCGCTCGCGAGGAAGCTGTCGAGCTCGTCGTGGAACGCGTAGAGGTTCGCCGGCCCGTGCACGCTCCTGTCGTGCGCCGCCACCTCGATGTCGAGCAGCAGCTCCTGCTCGACGAGGCGCACGAGGTCGGGCAGGGCGAGGCCGGTGCGCGAGCGCAGGAAGGTCAGCTGCTCCCCCGCCGCCCGCAACCGGCGCAGCCCGATGGGGCTGAAGCCCTCGAGCTGCGAGTGCCCGTCCGGCGCCTCGGTCACGAAGTCGAGGGCGTCGACGATGGAGCGACCGTCGTCGCTCGCCACCGACTCCCGCATCCGCCGGGTGAGCTCCTCGCTCAGGCGGCGCTGCGACCAGTCGCGGTTGTGCAGCCAGCCCGCGACGCGGGACAGGTGCTGCAGGTCCCGCGCGCCGATGGACCAGCGCGCGCCGGAGAGCAGGCGGATGAGGTGCGACCCCGCGGACGGGTCGTGCAGCACGCGCAGCGCGCTCACGAGGTCGACGATCTCGGGCGCCTGCAGCAGCCCGCCGAGGCCGAGGATGTGGTGCGGCACCCCGCGGGCCTCCAGCGCCTCGGCGAACAGCCCCATGGCGCTCCGCGACCGGAAGAGGATGGCCGCGTCCTTCGACTCGCCGTCCGGCTTCCGCACCGCAAGCCGCGCAGCGAGCCACTCCGCGACGCCCGTGGCCTCCTCCTCCACGGTCTCGGCATACCGGGCGAGCACGGTGCCCTCGGGCGCGCCGTCCCGCGCCCGCAGCGGCTCCACCCGCACGCGGCTGGCCGCAGTGAGGGGCCCGACGACCGCGTTGGCGGCGGCGAGGATGGTGGTCGAGTTGCGCCAGCTCGTGGAGAGGGCGAACTCGGCGACCGGGTCGCCCGCACCGAAGTCGTCGCCGAACCGGGCGAGGTTGGCGGCGCTCGCTCCGCGCCAGCCGTAGATGGACTGGTGGGGGTCGCCCACGGCCATGACGCCGTGTCCGGCGAACAGCGCCGCGAGCAGCCGGGTCTGCACCACCGAGGTGTCCTGGTACTCGTCGAGGAGCACGACCCGGAACCGGTCGCGGTAGCCGGCGGCGACGGCGGGCCGGCGCTCGCACACCGCGAGCGCGAGCGCGACCTGGTCCGAGAACTCCACGAGGCCGCGCCGCTTCTTCTCGGCGGCGTAGCGGTCGGCGAGGTCGACGAGCACCGGCAGCGCACTCACGTCGCCGAGGGCCTTGGTGACGGACGCGTACGGCGTGCGCTTGGCCGGCGAGTCGGAGTACGGGAGCTCCGCGATCGAGCGGAAGTCCTCGGCGAGCCGCACGACGCGCGACGACTCCACGACGTTCTCGCCGAGCTCCCTGCTGAGCTCGAGCACGGCGTCCGTCACGGCGTTCAGCGACCTGCCGAGGGGCACGAGGCGCTCGTCGGTGCTCGACCGCACCACTGATCGGGCGAGCAGCCACGCGGCGGAGTCGCTGAGCAGCACGGACTCCGGCTCGCGCCCGACGAGCAGGGCGTTGTCGCGGAAGATCGCGTTCGCGAACGAGTTGTAGGTGGAGACCGTGGGCTGCTCGAAGGAGTCGTCCGCCGGCAGTAGTCCGGCCTCGCGCAGCTGGCCGATGCGCCGGCCGATGCGCTGGCCGAGCTCCCCCGCCGCCTTGCGGGTGAAGGTGAGCCCGAGCACCTCGTTCTCCTGCACGAGGCCGTTGGCGAGCAGCCACAACACGCGGTTGGCCATGGTCTCGGTCTTGCCGCTTCCCGCCCCGGCGACGACGAGCGCGGGCGTCAGCGGCGCCTCGATGACGGCCTGCTGCTGCACCGTCGGGGTGGGCTGCCCCAGCCGGGCCGCGAGCTCCGCCGCGCCGATCACGCCGACACCGCCTTGACGACGTGGATGCGGCAGCTGCCGAATGACCAGGGGTCGAGGCAGTGCGATCCGACCTGGGCAACGAACACGGCCCCCGCCATGCCCTCGGCCGTCTCGGCCACGCGCTCCTGGAAGGACCGGATCTCCTCGTCGGTGAAGGCGCTCTGCTTGGGGTCGTGGTACGGCTTCTTCTGCGTGCCCTTCGACACGATGACGAGCTTGGCCCCGCCCGCGGGCAGGTTCTCCGGCAGCCCCTCGATGTGACCCGCCGCGAAGGCGAGCTGGTACGCGCCGAGCTGCGGGTGATCCGCGACGGCCGCGTCCGTGGTCGGCACGTGCGACCCCGTCTTCAGGTCGACGATCACGGCGCTGCCGTCCGCGAGCTGCTCGACCCTGTCGATGCTGCCGCTCAGCACGGCCTCGCCCGTCTCCAGCCGGATCGGCAGGCGGAACCGCTTCTCCGAGCTGAGCAGGGTGCCGCCGGCCCGCTCGAAGTCGCCGAGGTAGTGGGAGAGCCTCGTGGTCATCTCCCTGGCCCGGATCTTCTCGACCTCCGACTGCCACGGCGCCTCGAAGCGGAACTCGCCCCAGCGCGCCTCGACGTCGCGCCACAGGCCGTCGGCGCTCGTGTCCGTCGCCGTCTCCATGACCTTGTGCAGCACGGTGCCGAGCCCCGTCGCCGTCGAGGTGCTGTCGCCGCCCATGGTGTCGATGAACCAGTGCAGCGGGCAGGTCTCGAACGACTCCATGCGCGAGGGCGACACGCTCACGGCCTCCGCCTCGGGGTCCGTCAGGTCGTGCAGCGGCTCCGTCGTGCTCGGCGGAAGCATGCCGTACCAGGTGGCGGGGTCGGCACCGGGGACGCCCTGCTCGGCAAGCTGGGCGAGCCCGCGCGCGGCGGCGGCGCTCCCCGTGCCGGTGAGCTCTCGCCGGAGCCGCGCGACCATGCCGCGCAGCGAGAGCGGAGAACGGGCGAGGTCGCCCGGGTCGCCCGCGGGCACGAGTCGGAAGAAGGCGGAGGGCAGGGCGTCGTCGTTGGCGACGGCCGTCACCACGATCTCGCGGCTCGCACGGGACACGGCCTGCGCGAACATCCGCAGCTCGTCGTGCAGCACGGCCGTGCGGGCGTCGATGCCGTCGCCGTCCGCCTCGCCGCCCGCGAGCGCGGCAAGGTCCTGCGCGCCGAGCAGTGATCCGCGGATGCGGAGATTCGGCCACACGCCGTCCTGCACGCCCGCGACCACGACGGTGTCGAACTCGTCGCCGATCACCGACGACGGCGTGCCCACGGTCACCGCGTCGACGAGGGACCGCGGCGCGAGCGTGTCCTCGGGCACGTCGCTGCCCGTCCAGGCGTCGAGGAAGACGCCGGCCGGAGCGTCCGGGGTGCGCTCGACGAAGCGCCGCGCGGCCGAGAAGAGCGCGACGATCGCGTCGAGGTTGCGGTTCGCCTCCTCGGCGACGATGCCCGAGCCGAGAGAGCGCTCGCGCCAGGGCCCGGCGAGCCCGCTGCGCTGCCAGACGCCCCAGAGCAGCTCCTCGATGGTCGCGCCGTCCGCCGCCTGGGCCTCCGCCGCCCGGATGCTCTCGGCAAGCCGCCCGGCGAGGCGCGCCACCCTGGTGTCGATGAGCGCGAGCACGCCGGGCGCCCGCAGGCTCTCCACGAGCAGGTCGTCCGCGGGCCGGTCGCCGCCCGCGTCGAGCTCGTCGTGCCGCAGTGCCGACTTGAGCCGGCGCAGCGAGACCGCATCGAGCCCGCCGAGCGGGCCGGTGAGCAGGGTCACGGCGGCGGGCGCATCAAGCGGCACCCGCCCGAGGGCGACCTCGAGCAGCAGGATCATGGCGCGAACGGCGTACTCGTCGCGCACGGCGGTGCCGGCACCGGAGACCCGGGTGGGCACCTCGAGGGTCGCGAGGCCGCGCGCGAGCGCCGGCACCTGGCCGCCCGAGCGCACCAGCACGGCCATGCGCCCCCACGGCATCCCGTCGAACACGTGGCGCTCGCGCAGGCGCCGGGCGATGACGGCGAGCTCGTCCGCGGGGGACGGCAGCTCGTAGGCGACGACGGCGGGCGCATCCCGCCCGTCCTGCCCGCGCTGCGCGTCCTGGCGGCGCTCGGCGCCCGGCTCGGTCTCCGCCGCTGCCGCCGCCGCATCCGCTGGCGGAACCGCATCCGCGGCCCCGGCGCGGCGCTGGGTGCCCGCGCCCGCGGACCCGATGCGGCCGGACACCGCCGCGGTCAGCGCGCGCAGCTCCTCCCCCTGGCGGTGCACGGTTGTCAGCTCGACCGTCGGCACCGACGGCACGCCGAGGTGCACGCCGAGCCGGGCGACCGCGTCGGGGAGGGCGCCGCGGAATGATCCGGTGGCCACATCCGGGTCGCCGAACGCGACGACGGCGACCCCGCGCCGGGCGAAGGCGCGTACGAGAGCGAGCGTCGACCGCGTCGACTCCTGGGCGTCGTCGAGCAGGAGCAGGCGCAGCCGGCCGAAGCGCCCGAGCTCGTCGGCGAGCCCCGCGCCTGCGGCCGTGACGAGGGAGGTGGCCTCGCTGAGCAGCTCGGCCGAGTCGAACGAGCGGTCGCGGAAGCTGGCCTTCACGTCGTCATAGCCGCGGAGGAAGGTCGCGGCGGCCGCCCACTCCGAGCGGTCCTCCCGCTCCGCGAGCCGGCCGAGCCGATCCGGGGTCACGCCGTGCTCGGTGCACCGCATCATGAGGTCGCGCAGCTCTGTGCGGAAGCCGCGCAGCCGCCGCACGTCGGGGCCGAGGTGCTCGGGCCAGTATCCGTCGACGCCGTCCTCGATCTCGCCCTGCAGGAGCTCGGCGAGCATCTGGTCCTGCTCGCCGCCGGTCAGGAGCCGCGGCGGCTCGTCCCCGGAGTGGGCGGCCGCATCCGCGACGATCTCGAAGGCGAGCGACTGCGGCGTGCGGGCGAGGGGCCCGAGCGTGGGCACGCCGATGCGCAGGGCGATGCGGTCCCGGAGCACGGTCGCGCCCGCGCGGGTCGGGGTGAGGACGAGGAGCTCCTCCGGTGACAGGCCCTGCTCGAGCCGATGCGCGACCAGCTCGATGAGCGTCGCCGTCTTGCCGGAGCCGGGGGCGCCGAGCACGGCCGCCGTCGCGTCGGCGGGCAGGTCGAGCACGGCGGCCTGGGACGCGTCGAGAACGGTCGGGCCGTGCTCCCGACCGCCGCTTGTGAATCCTCGAATCGCCACGGCGATCAAGTTATAACCTTCCGCCGACAGTGAACGGGAGCGAACCGCCCGAGCCGTACCGATAGCCTTTCCCTACCGTCGAATCGACGCACGAAAGGCACCCCATGGACATCCGCATCGGTATCACCAACGCCCCCCGCGAGCTCAGCTTCGAGTCGAAGCAGGCCCCCGAGGACATTCAGAAGGTCGTCACCGACGCCGTGGAGGGCAAGACCGCGTTCTTCACGCTCACGGACGTCAAGGGCCGCGTCTACCTCGTGCCGACGCACGGCCTCGCCTACATCGAGCTCGGCGGCGAAGAGGCCCGCCGGGTCGGCTTCGTCGCCTGACCCCTCCCGTCTCCGGATGGAACTCCTCTTCGTCACCCTCGGCGGACTGATCCTCGGGACCGCGGCCCGCTACGCGTTGCCGCACCGCGCCGAGATCGGCGTCGCCGTCGCGCCCGCCGTGGGCGCGGGCGTCGCCGCCGTGGTGTGGGTCGCCCTCACCTGGGCGGGCCTCGCCTGGGACGGCGGCTGGATCTGGGTCGCCTCGCTCGTGCTCGCCGGCCTGGCGAGCGTCGCGACGGAGCTGATGCTCGGCCGCCGCCGCGTGCGCGACGACGAGCAACTCCTCGCGCGCCTCACCCGCGGCTGACCGCAGCGCATCACCCCACCATCCGCTGAGGTGCCCGCTTCGGTCCCTTCTTCACCGGATTCGGGACCGAAGCGGGCACCTCACGCGATGTGCTGGGCTCGGGACCGGGTGGCGTCAGGCGGTGAGGCCCATGGCGTCCATGCGCCGGGTGTGCGCGGCGATGAGCTCCGTGAACACGGGCTCGAGCCGCGCCTCGACGGCGGACGAGTCGGCCGCCGCGATCATCGCGGAGCGGGCGACGAGGAAGGTGTCGCCGACGAGCCGGCGTCCCCACATGGCGAGGCGGGAGCCGAGCGACGGGGAGGCGGCGATGCCGCGCTTCACCGCATCCATGAGGCCCTGCCGCTCGTCGCCGGAGTCCAGGATGATGATGACGCGGTCCCGGTACTCGGCGGGCAGGCCCGCGGCCAGCCGCACGTAGAAGTCGTCGAGCAGCCCCGCCGTGATGATCGCGGACACGAGGGTCTCGTACCAATCGGCGCCCTGCACGAGACGGCAGAACCTGTCGATCGCCCCGGCGATGGGCTTCATGACCGTCGCGGGGTCGTCGCCGTGGCGCTTGATCTCGGCGGCGAGCGCCTGGTGCCGGTTGAGCGCGATGCCGGCGGCGGTGCTGACCGCCTCCTTGCCCGCGATGTCGGGAGCCGTGCTCACCGCGCGGGAGAGGAGCTCGAAGATCGCGAGCTGGAGATAGGCCACCTGGCCGAGGTAGGCGAGGACGTCCGGGGTGAACTCCTCGAGACTGACCCGCTGAACGGTGGCGCGCTTCGCCTCGGAACGCGGCTTGAGGCGGGGCGCATCCGCGCCCTGCGGACCACGGCGGAACAAGGTGAACACGCGTTCAGTGTAGGGGCCGCATGGGGTCATCAGGGTCGGGCCGCTAAACTGGGGCGGTCTCCTCATCGGAAGGAGGCACCAGCGCCCCCTTTCGTGACGGGCGCCTCACCCAGCCGGACGCTTCCGGCTCGCCACATGACAGGGCTTTCACTTGACTTTTGCAGAACTCAATATCGAACAGGACATGGTCGACGCTCTCGCGTCGAAGGGGATCCTCGAACCGTTCCCCATCCAGACCCAGACCATCCCCCTCGCCCTGACCGGCCAGGACATCATCGGCCAGGCCAAGACGGGAACCGGCAAGACCTTCGGGTTCGGTCTCCCCCTCATCCAGCGTCTCGGCCTCGACCCGGAGCCCGGCGTGCAGGCGCTCGTCGTCGTGCCGACCCGCGAGCTCGCCGTGCAGGTGACCGAGGACCTCGAGCTCGCCGCATCCAACCGCGCCACCAAGATCGTCTCCATCTACGGCGGCAAGGCGTACGAGGGCCAGATCGAGCAGCTCAAGGCCGGCGCCCAGATCGTCGTCGGCACGCCGGGCCGCCTCCTCGACCTCGCCGGTCAGCGCCTCCTCAGCCTCGCCAAGGTGAAGGTCATGGTCCTCGACGAGGCCGACAAGATGCTCGACCTCGGCTTCCTCTCCGACGTGGAGAAGCTGTTCGCCCAGACCCCGCCGCTGCGCCACACCATGCTGTTCTCGGCGACCATGCCCGGCCCGGTCGTCGCCCTCGCGCGCCGCTTCATGAACCGCCCCATCCACATCCGCGCGACGGATCCGGACGAGGGCATCATGCAGGCCAACATCAAGCACGTCGTCTACCGGGCGCACAGCTTGGACAAGGACGAGGTCATCGGCCGCATCCTGCAGGCCGAGGGCCGCGGCAAGACCGTCGTCTTCACCCGCACCAAGCGCGCCGCCGCCCGCCTCGTCGAGGAGCTGAACGACCGCGGCTTCAACGCCGCCGCCGTGCACGGCGACCTCAACCAGGAGCAGCGCGAGCGCGCCATGGCCGCCTTCAAGGCGGGCAAGAAGGACATCCTCATCGCGACCGACGTCGCCGCCCGCGGCATCGACGTCGACGACGTGACGCACGTCATCAACCACACGATCCCCGAGGACGAGAAGGCCTACCTGCACCGCGTCGGCCGCACCGGCCGCGCGGGCAAGACCGGCATCGCCGTCACGTTCGTGGACTGGGACGACATGCACAAGTGGGCGCTCATCAACCGCGCCCTCGACTTCGGCCAGCCCGAGCCGCAGGAGACCTACTCCTCCTCGCCGCACCTCTACGAGGAGCTCAACATCCCCGCCGGCTCGAAGGGCCGCCTGAAGAGCACGCCCGTCGTGCGGTCTGAGGGCTCCGGCTCCGGCCGTGACTCCGGCCGCGACGGCTCCTCCCGCCCGCCCCGTGAGGGCGGCCGCACCCGCACCCGCACGCGGGGCGGCTCCGGCAGCGGCGCTTCCGCGAGCGGCGCCGAGTCCGGCGAGCGCGCCCAGGCGCCGGCGGCGGACTCCGCGAGCACCGCGCACGCCGGACACGGCGGACACGGCGGACACGGCGGCGAGCACGGCGACGGCCAGACCCGCCCGCACTCGCGCAACCGTCGCCGCCGTAGCGGCGGCTCGCGCCCGAGCACCCCGGCGGTCTAGCCGGGAACCGGACCCGAACGCACGACCCGCCCCGAACCCGGCACCTCCCCGTGAGGTGCCGGGTTCGGTCGTTCCCGGGGCGAAAACGGGACCGATCTGGGCACCTCAGGGTGAGGACCGCCGGGCTACGGGAGGACGGGGGCGGATCCCGTGCCGGCCTCGAGGATCGCCTCGAGCACGGCGGGCGACGTCGAGTTCTCGGCCAGCCGGTTCGGCTTCCCGCTTCCGTGGTAGTCGCTCGACCCGGTGACGGCGAGCCCGAATTTCCCGGCGAGCTCGTGCAGCCGTGCCCGCCCGTCCGGCGTGTTCTCGCGATGATCGATCTCAAGACCGAACAGGCCGGCGTCCACGAGCTTCGCGAGGTTCTGCTCGGGGATCACCTTGCCGCGCCCGCCGGTCGCCGGGTGCGCGAGCACGGGCACCCCGCCCGCGGCGCGCAGCAGCTGCACCCCGGTCAGCGGGTCGGGCGCGTAGTGCGGCTGGAAGTAGCCGCCCCGCCAGTGCAGGATCGTCTGGAACGCCGTGCTGCGGTCGGAGACGAAGCCGCGGGCCACGAGCGCGTCGGCGATGTGCGGACGCCCGACGGTGCCACCGGGGCTGGTCTGCTCCAGCACGTCGTCCCAGGTGAGGTCGTAGTCGACCGCGATGCGCTCGACGATGCGCTCGGCGCGATCACGCCGACCGGAACGGATCCGGGCCGTCTCCGCGGCCAGCTCCTCGTTCGCCGGATCCAGGAGATAGCCGAGGATGTGCACGCTCGCCCACTCGATACGGGTGCTCAGCTCCATGCCCGGCAGGAGCGCGATGCCCGCGTCCAGGGCGGCGGCGGACGCCTCGGCCCAGCCCGCCGTGGAGTCGTGGTCCGTGAGGGCGACGGCGCCGAGGCCGAGGGACGCGGCCTCCCGCACGAGCTCGCCGGGCGCCTGCGTGCCGTCCGAGACGCTGCTGTGGGTGTGCAGGTCGATCGGGCCCGACAGAGGCGGAAACGGCATCCTGCAATCGTAGGCGAATGCGGATGCTCAGCCGCCCGCCACTACAGTGGTCCGGTCATGATCGGTCGGGTACTCGCAGCGCTGGTGATCGTCGTCGTAGCGGCCGTGCTCCTCGTCGCGGTGTGGCCGCAGCTGCTGAACCTCGAGCAGGTCTTCCTCGTCGCCCAGGTGGTCTCGCTGCGCGGTGCGGCCACCGTCGCGGCCCTCCTCGCGATCGTGCTGATCGGTCTCGTCGCCATCGCCGCCCGTCGCGCCCGCCGCTTCCTCGGCTCGATCCTCGTGCTGCTCCTCGCCTTCGTCGGCCTGTCGGCGGCCGTGCTCAGCACCCGGGGCTTCGGCAACACGGAGTTCGCGGAGAAGGGCGAGTGGGACGTCACCGTGCTCTCCTGGAACACCCTCGGCGGCGCAGCCGACGCGGCGGACGTCGCCGCCCTCGCGGTGGAGGTGGAGGCGGACGTCGTGGCCCTGCCCGAGACGACGGAACCGATGGGGCTCGACGTCGCGGCCGCGATGGCCGCGGCCGGCGTGCCCATGCAGGTGTACACGACCGCTTACGACGAGATCGCGGCCGCCCGCTCCACCACTCTGCTGATCCGCGAGGCCTACGGCGAGTACGTGGTCAACGAGGAGGAGGGCAACACGGCCGTTCTGCCCACCGTCATCGCCGAGCCTGCGGACGGGAACGGCCCGACCATCATGGCGGTCCACCCCGTCGCCCCCATTCCGGTCGAGATGGACAACTGGCGCAGCGACCTCGAGTGGCTCGGCGGGCGCTGCGACACGGGCAACGTGATCATGGCGGGCGACTTCAACGCCACGCTCGACCACATGGCGGACTACGGCGGGGCGCGCACCGGGGACGGACAGATCACCAGCCTCGGCAACTGCATCGACGGCGCGGCCGCGACCGGCAACGCCGCGGTGGGCACGTGGCCCGCGGCGATCCCTCCGCTGCTCGGCACCCCGATCGACCACATCCTCGCGACGGACGGTTGGCGCTTCACCGGGTTCCGCGTCGTGACGGACCGGGACGACGCCGGCAGCGACCACCGGCCGATCGTCGCCCAGCTGCACCCGCTGCGCTGAGCCGCTCGGCTCCCCCGCCGCCCGGGTGCGCCTATCACGCCGGTGGCAGAATGGAGGGATGGCCGACTCCGCTATCCCCGCGTCCGCACCCGCCACCGCCCCCGAGGCGACCCCGAAGCCCCGCGCGACCGAGAACCGGTCGACGACCCCGGTGAGCACGCGGTTCCGCGACTACATCGCCAGCGGCTGGGCCGAGCGCGAGGAGACCCTCCCCGAGGCCCGCGAGCAGGCCGCGTACGCCGCCGAGCGCCGCGCGCGCATCTCCGGGCTGTTCCCGGGCAAGCGCCTGGTCGTCCCGGCCGGCGGCCTCAAGCAGCGCTCGAACGACACCGACTTCCCCTTCCGCGCGCACTCCGCGTTCGCGCACCTCACCGGCTGGGGCGCCGACTCGGAGCCCGGCTCGGTGCTCGTCTTCGAGCCCACCGCCGACGGGCACGAGGCGACACTGTACTTCCGGGAGCGCGCTGGCCGCGACTCCGACGAGTTCTACGCCAACCCGGAGATCGGCGAGTTCTGGATCGGACCCCGCCCCTCCCTCGCCCAGGTGGCCGCCGACCTCGCGCTTCCCGCGCGGGGCATCGCCGACGCGGACGCCGTGATCGCCGCCGCGGACGCCGACACGCTCGTCGTGCGGGAGGCGGACCGCGCGGTCACCGACCGCATCGACGCCGCGCGCGCCGCCGCCGGTGCGGGTGCCGACTCCAGCGACGGCGGCGCGACCGAGGGCGACGCCGAGCTGGCCCGCGCCCTGTCCGAGCTGCGCCTCGTGAAGGACGCGTACGAGATCCAGGAGCTGCGCCGCGCGGTCGACGCCACGGCGCGCGGCTTCGAGGACGTGCTGCGCGACATGCCGCGCATCCTTGCCCACGAGCGCGGCGAACGGCAAGTCGAGGGTGTGTTCAACGGTCGCGCCCGCGCCGACGGCAACGCCGTGGGCTACGACACGATCGCGGCGTCCGGACCGCACGCCTGCATCCTGCACTGGACCCGCAACGACGGCGCCGTGGCCGACGGCGACCTCATCCTGATCGACGCCGGCGTCGAGGTCGAGAGCTACTACACCGCGGACATCACCCGCACGCTGCCCACGGGCGGCCGGTTCAGCGACGTGCAGCGCGACGTGTACGAGGCGGTGCGCGAGGCCGCGGACGCCGCCTTCGCCATCGTGCGCCCCGGCATCCGGTTCCGCGAGGTGCACGCGGCGGCGATGGCCGTGATCGCACGCCGCGTCGCCGAGTGGGGCATGCTGCCCGTGTCGGCGGAGGAGGCCCTGCAGCCGGAGAACCAGCACCACCGCCGCTACATGGTCCACGGCACGAGCCACCACCTGGGGCTGGACGTGCACGACTGCGCCCAGGCCCGCCGCGACCTGTACATCGACGGCGTGCTCGAGGCGGGCATGGTGTTCACCATCGAGCCCGGCCTCTACTTCCAGCCCGACGACCTCACGGTGCCCGAGCGGTTCCGCGGCATCGGCGTGCGCATCGAGGACGACGTGCTGGTGACGCCCGACGGCGCCGAGAACCTCTCGATCGGCATCCCGCGCACCGCGGACGACGTGGAGTCCTGGATCGCCCGCCTCCGCTCCTAGGCTGCGCGTCCCTTCGACAGCAATACGGTCGCTGAGCTTGTCGAAGCGACGTCACGCGTGCCGGGAGCGGGCGCGTCCCTTCGACAGGCTCAGGGACCGTGCGGGGTCGTGGCAGCACGGAAGCACGGTCACTGAGCTCGTCGAAGCGACGCAACGCGGCTCTGAAGGTTTAGAGCGTCCCTTCGACAGGCTCAGGGACCGTAGGGGTCCGGGGAACGTGCGTCGCGCGACGCCGCGGGTTACGCGGTGGGGGCCGCGCCCGTCGTGTCGTCGTCCTCGGGCAGAGCGCGCGGGGGCAGTCCGTGGATCGGGGCCTCGACGCCGAGGAGGTTGCGCGCCCGGTTGACGCTGTCCGGATCCACGATGACCGAGTAGCTGCTCGAGATGACCTGCATCGTCGAGGTGAAGTCGCGCCGGTTCCGCTGGATCGAGTAGCTCACGATGCTGAAGATCATGCCGAAGCCGGCACCGATGAGCGCCGCGGCGAGCACGAAGGACAGGTCCGGCGCGCCCGAGAACAGGAACAGCAGGAGACCGAAGAACAGACCGAGCCAGGCACCGCTCGCGGCGCCCGCGCCGGCCGCCCGCGCGTAGGTCAGCTTGCCGGTGACGCGCTCGACGCTCTTCAGGTCGTTGCCCACGATCGACACCTGCTTCACGGGGAAGTCGGCCTTGGCCAGCGAATCCACCGCCGCCTGCGCCTCGAGGTACGTCTCGTAGGTTGCGACGGCCTCGCCCCGCGGAATCGAGGGGGCTGCGACACGGCCTCTGCCGAAGAGTGGGTTGCTCACGGGCCCTAGTCTCCCATGGCTGCCTGTAGAGGGTCGGTAACAGCAACTAAGTTAGTTGTGTGAGTGCATCCCGTGT
Organism: Planctomonas deserti; assembly: GCF_003067705.1. GTDB lineage: Bacteria > Actinomycetota > Actinomycetes > Actinomycetales > Microbacteriaceae > Planctomonas > Planctomonas deserti. The sequence continues at coordinate 710,726 of NZ_QANL01000002.1, read as the reverse complement.
CTTCGTCGCCAGGCTGGCCGGCTGCAGCGTATTCGATCCGCTCGGTGACCGGGTAGGCCGGGTGCGGGACGTGCTCGTGGTGTACCGCAAGAATGACCCGCCCCGGGTCGTCGGCATGATCGTCGAGATCCCGGGCAAGCGCCGGGTGTTCCTGTCGATCGGCCGGGTCACCAGCGTGGGCTCCGGCCAGATCATCACGACCGGCCTCATCAACGTGCGCCGATTCGAGCAGCGCGGCGGCGAGGTGCGGGTGATCGCCGAGATGCTCGGCCGGCGCGTCTCCCTGCTCGACGGATCCGGCGACGCCACCATCGAGGACGTCGCGATCGAGGAGATCGGCCCCGGCGAGTGGGAGGTCAGCCAGCTCTTCTGCCGCCGGCCCAAGACCGGAGGCGGCCCGTTCGGCAAGGGCCCCACGATCTTCGCCCGGTGGGAGGAGGTCACCGAGCGCCGCGTCGCCGGCGAGGCGCAGTCGGCGAGCCAGCTGCTCGCCGCGTACTCCGACCTGAAGCCCGCGGACCTCGCGAGCACGCTCCTCGACCTGCCGGAGGGGCGCCGCCTCGAGGTGGCGGAGGAGCTCCCCGACGACCGGCTCGCCGACGTGCTCGAGGAGATGCCCGAGAGCAGCCAGGTGGCCATCCTCGGCAGCCTCGACGATGACCGCGCGGCCGACGTGCTCGACCAGATGCAGCCGGACGACGCGGCGGACCTCATCGCCCAGCTCTCCGACGAGCGCGGCGAGGCACTGCTCGACCTCATGCAGCCGGAGGAGGCCGAGGACGTGCGCATGCTTCTCAGCTACGCCCCGGACACCGCGGGCGGCCTCATGACGACTGACCCGATCATCCTCTCCGCCGACGCCACCGTGGCCGAGGGCCTCGCGCTCATCCGCAGGCACGAGCTCGCGCCAGCGCTCGGCGCGGCCGTGTGCATCACCCTGCCGCCGTACGAGCCGCCCACGGGACGCTTCCTCGGCATGGTGCACTTCCAGCGGATGCTGCGCTACCCGCCGCACGAGCGGCTCGGCACCCTGCTCGACCAGGGCCTCGACCCCGTGCACGCGACCACGTCCGCCGCCGAGGTGTCGCGCATCCTCGCGAGCTACAACCTCGTCTCCGTGCCGGTCGTGGACGAGAACCACCGCCTCGTCGGCGTCGTGACGATCGACGACGTGCTCGACCACATCCTCCCGGACGACTGGCGAAGTCAGGACGAGGAACGCGAGACGCGCAAACGCGCGGCAGCGAGATACCGGGGCACGGCGACCACCGCCATTCCCCTCAAGACGACCGGACGAGGAAGGAGGCGACGAGATGGCGCGGGATAACAACCGGGAGCAGCGGCTCGACGCCCCCAAGGGCCTGCGGACGGGCGTCCTCCCCCTGCGCAAGCGCGTGAGCCGGGACCGCTTCGGCCGCTTCACCGAGGGCGTCGCTCGCGCCATGGGCACGCCGTGGTTCCTGTTCGGCCTCACGGTGTTCACCATCGCCTGGCTGCTCTACAACACCTACGGGCCCGAGAACCTGCGCTTCGACTCCGCCGTGTACGGGTTCACCGTGCTCACGCTGATCCTGTCGCTGCAGGCCTCGTACGCCGCGCCGCTCATCCTGCTCGCGCAGAATCGGCAGGACGACCGCGACCGCGTGCAGATGGAGCAGGACCGCCAGCGCACCGAGCGGAACGTCGCGGACGTCGAGTACCTGGCCCGCGAGGTCGTGGCGCTGCGGCTGCAGATGCAGGACGTCGCGTCGAAGGACTTCATCCGCGCGGAGCTGCGGTCCCTGCTCGAGGAGCTGGACAGGCGCGACGAGGACGCACCGGTCGAGGCGACCCGCGGTGGCTGACGCGCTCGAGGCGGCCGTGCGGGCCGCGCTCGCGCGCGTGCTCGACCCGGAGATCCGGCGCCCCATCACCGAGCTCGACATGGTCGAGGGCGTCGAGGTGTCCTCCGACGGCGCCGCCGTCGTCGGGATCCGGCTGACCATCGTCGGCTGCCCGGCCGCGGACACCATCGAGCGGGACGTGCGTGAGGCCGTCGCGCCGGTGCCCGGCGTCACGAGCACCGAGGTGCGGGTCGGCGTGATGACGCCCGCGCAGCGCTCGGCCCTCACCGACCGCCTGCGCGGCCCCGGCGGGCGGCGCGGGGTGCAGTTCGGACCGGACTCGCTCACCCGGGTATACGCCGTGACGAGCGGCAAGGGCGGGGTCGGCAAGTCCACGCTCACCGCCAACCTCGCGGTCGCGCTCGCAGAGCGCGGCCTGGCCGTCGGCATCGTCGACGCGGACGTGTACGGCTTCTCCATCCCCGGCATCCTCGGGCTTGTCGACGAGGCCGGCATCGCGGTGAAGCCGACCCGGGTCGACGACATGATCCTGCCGCCCGTCGCCCACGGCGTGAAGGTCATCTCGATCGCCATGTTCGTGGACGGCAACGCGGCCGTCGCGTGGCGGGGCCCGATGCTGCACCGCACGATGACCCAGTTCCTCACCGACGTCTACTTCGGCGACCTCGACGTGCTGCTGCTCGACCTGCCGCCGGGAACCGGCGACATCGCGATCTCCCTGGGCCAGCTGCTGCCCGCGGCCGAGGTGCTCGTCGTGACGACCCCGCAGCCCGCCGCGGCAGACGTGGCGGAGCGCAGCGGCATGGTCGCGCGGCAGACGGGACAGCGCGTGTTCGGCGTCGTGGAGAACATGGCGGGGCTCGTGCAGCCGGACGGGACGGTGCTCGACGTGTTCGGCACGGGCGGCGGCGCCGAGGTGGCGCGGCGGCTCTCCGCGGGCCAGGACGAGCCCGTGCCCCTGCTCGCCTCCGTGCCGCTGAGCGTCGCGCTGCGCGAGGGCGGCGACAGCGGGGCGCCCATCGTGCTCTCGCAGCCGAACGATCCGGCCGCGGTCGCGATCCGCTCGGTGGCCGACCGTCTGGTGCGCCCGCGAAACCTCGCCGGCCGCCGCCTGGGCCTCAGCGTCGGCTGACTGTCGCGCGTTAGCTGCACCAGCCCGCGTCAGTTGCACCAGCTCGGTCAGTCCCACCAGCTCGCGTCAGTCATACCCGCCCCTGCCCAGGCAGAGGCGGCGTGCCCAGCGTAAACCCGGGCAGGATGCCGCTGCCTGGGCAGGAGCGGGAGGAGGAGCGGGAGAAAGCGTCGCGGAAGCGGGTCTAGGTGGCCTCGGCGTCGAACGGCGCGGGTCCGGTGTGCGCGGTGGCATACCTCTCCCCCGCGGCCTTCGCGCGCTCCTCGCTGAGGCGGGCGCGCTTCGCGGCGGGCGTTTCAACACGCGACGTGGGCCGCACCACCTGCGGCGCGGGCTCGTCGTCCTCGAGCAGGGCCTCGCGGATGATGCGGCGGGGGTCGTACTGCCGCGGGTCGAGCTTCTTCCAGTCGACGTCGTCGAAGTCCGGGCCGAGCTCGGTGCGCATGCGCTCGCGGGCGTCCGTCGCCATGCGGCGACCGGCCTTGACCAGGTCGGCGAGCTTCTGCGCGTAGTACGGCAGGCGCTCGGGGCCCAGCAAAAAGACCGCGATGATGCCGATCAGCATCAGCTTCTCGAAGGTCAGTCCGAACACGCCTTCAGGATAGTGCGTTCACCGGGAGTATCCCGTGCGGAACGCCCCGGCGCACGCACTAACCTTGAGGGTCGAATAGGAGTGTCGTGTCCGATAAAGAATCGAACTGGAAGTTCAGCGAGGACCTCGTCCTCGAGGACGAGCACCTCGTCGCCGCGCGTCAGCACTCGCACGAGCTGGGTATCGAGCCCGTCTCGCCCGGGATCGGCGCACAGACCGCGCTCCTGGCCGGTGCCTCCCGCGCCACCTCCATCATCGAGATCGGCACGGGCGCAGGCGTCTCGGGGCTGTGTCTGCTGTCCGGCGCGTCGCGCGCGGTCCTCACGTCCATCGACACCGAGCCCGACCATCAGCACCACGCGCGCACGGCGTTCGCGGACGCCGGCATCCCGGCCAACCGGGTGCGGCTGATCACCGGGCGGGCGCGCGACGTGCTCCCCCGCATGAACGAGTCCTCCTACGACATCGTCTTCATCGACGCCGATCCGGCGTCGGTCATTGAGTACGTGGAGCACGGCCTGCGCCTGGCGCGGGTCGGCGGCACCGTGCTCGTGCCGCACGCGCTCTGGAAGGGCCGCGTGGCCAACCCCGCCGCCCGGGACGACGTGTCCGTGGCGTTCCGCACCCTGCTGCAGGAGGTGTCGCGGTCGAAGGCCGTGACGAGCGCCCTCTCCCCGGTGGGCGACGGCCTGCTGCAGCTGGTCAAGCGCGGCCGCTAGGGGGTGCCCGCGGCCCGGGCGCCGCGCCGGGAGCGAGGGCGGTCGCCCCACACCCGTACGGTCGCTGAGCTTGTCGAAGCGACGTTCGCCGACCCGCAGGTCCGGTGCGTCCCTTCGACACGCTCAGGGACCGTGAGACGGTGCGTCCTTCGACAGGCTCAGGGATCGTGAAGGACGCCCAACGCGTCCCGCGTACCGGCGGGGGAAACGCTGAAGGCCCCGGTCCGACGTCGGAAACCGGGGCTCAGCTCGAGATGAAGCGCGCTACTAGGTCGTGGAGACGACGCCGGCAAGCGCGTCGTGGAGTTCCTTCGCCTCGGCGTCGTTCACCGACACGACGAGGCGACCGCCGCCTTCGAGGGGCACCCGAACGATGATCAGGCGGCCCTCCTTCACGGCCTCCATGGGTCCGTCTCCGGTCCTCGGCTTCATGGCTGCCATTCAGGTCCCCTTTCTAAGGATGTCCCCCTATTATCGGACATTCCTCCACGTTCTGAAAAATTGAGCCCGATCACGGGGGCGTCCAGTCGTAGCCGTCGACCCGCCAGCAGACGAGCAGCCAGCCCCACTGGAGGGCGATCGAGGCTGCGACGACGGCCGCTCGGTACGTCGCCGAGCGCGGCTGAGCGACCGCGCCGAGCAGGGGGAACAGGGGCATCAGGAGCCGGAACGTGCTGGACTGCGGGAAGAACACCGCGAGCAGGTAGAGCGCGTAGCTCGCCACCCAGATGCGCAGGTCCACGCCCAGCCGGCGCACCGCGGGCAGGACCATCGCCCCGGCGAACGCGAGCACGAGCGCCACGACGAGGATGGGTCCGAGCGGCGAGCCGAGCCACCAGTCCGCGCCCTGGAACCAGGACGCGAACGGCACGAGCTCGCCGTAGCCGATGTAGGCCGAGCGCCAGGCCAGCTCCGTGTCCGTGTAGGCCGACAGCGACCCCGTGACGGCCCAGGCCGTCGCCGGCCAGGCGAACCCCATGGCGGCGCTGAACACCGCCAGGGACCCCGCCAGCACGCGCTCGCGCGCCGGGAACGGCTCCTGCCCCCGGCGGGCGAAGCGGTAGACCACGTGCAGCCCGAGGGCGAGAGCGAACGCGAGTCCGGACGGCCGGGTGAGCGACATCACGGCGACGACGGGGAACAGCCAGCCGTAGGAGCGGCGCAGGAGCAGCAGGAGCGCGAGGGTCAGCAGGAAGGCGTGCATCGACTCGGCGTACGCGATCTGCATCATCGGTGAGAGCGGCGCGACGCAGAACAGCGCGACCGCGAACATCGCCGACGACCCGCCGATGAGGGGCGCCATGAGCCGGTGGAACAGCAGGGCCGCCCCGGCCCCGAACAGTACGGACACCGTGACCGCGGCCGGCGCCCACGACAGTCCCGTCGCCAGCATCACGGCGCGCACGACGAGCGGGTAAGCCGGCATAAAGGCCCAGGCGTTCTCGGCCACCCGCCCCTCGGGGGTGAGCGGCAGCTCGGCCGGATAGCCGACCACCGCGACGATGTGGTACCAGTTCCCGTCCCACATGTTGGCGAAGTCGGCGTAGCCGGGATTCGCGCCTGTCCAGGCGTTCGCGTCCTGCGCGGCGGCGAGCACGAGCATCATGGCCGTCGTGACAACACGCGCGACCGCGTACACGACGAGGACGCGAACCCACCAGGGCAGGAGGCGCCACCGGGCCCGCTGCCGGGCGAGGGGAACCCGATCCCGCGTCCGCCCTCCCAGAGGCCTGTCCGGGGCCGCTACCCTGCGGTCAGCCACGCTCGCAGTCCCCGCTCGCACTCGACGATCTGCTCGAGCAGGACGCGCTCGTCGTCCGCGTGCGCCTTGATGGGGTCGCCGGGACCGTAGTTGACGGCGGGAACCCCGAGGGAGGAGAAGCGGGCGACGTCGGTCCAGCCGTACTTGGGCTTCGCCTCACCGCCGACGGCGGCGAGGAAGTGCTGGGCGAGCTCGGCGTCCATGCCGGGCCGGGCCCCCTCAGCCAGGTCGACGACGCGGATGTCGTAGCCGGGGAAGAGCTCGTGGATGTGGGCGATCGCCTCGTCGCCCGAGCGGCTCGGCGCGAACCGGTAGTTGACGTGCACCATGCACTCGTCCGGGATGATGTTGCCGGCGATGCCGCCGGTGATGCCCACGGCGTTCAGCCCCTCGCGGTAGACGAGTCCGTCCACCTCGACCTCGCGCGCGGTGTACCCGGCGAGCGTGTTCAGGATGGGCGCCGCGGCGTGGACCGCGTTCGAGCCGACCCAGGACCGCGCCGAGTGGGAGCGGGTGCCGTACGTGCGGATCTCCACCCGGAGGTTGCCGTTGCAGCCGCCCTCGACCGAGGAGTTGGTGGGCTCGCCGAGGATGGCGAAGTCGCCGGTGAGCAGCTCCGGCCGGGTGCGCGCGAGCCGGCCGAGCCCGTTCAGCGCGTCGGAGACCTCCTCGTGGTCGTACCAGATCCAGGTCACGTCGACCACGGGGTCGGTGAGCTCGGCGGCCAGCTTGAGCTGCACGGCGACGCCGGCCTTCATGTCAACGGTGCCGCGGCCCCACAGGTACTCCCCCGGCGTCTGACCGGACGGGTGCCCCGGCTCGAGCGTCTCGAACCGGGTCGGCACGTTGTCGTTGATCGGCACGGTGTCGATGTGGCCCGCGATGACGGCCCGCTGGGCCCGGCCCAGGTTCGTTCGCGCCACGATGGCGTCGCCGTCGCGGATCACCTCGAGGTGGGGCAGGCCGGTGAGGCTCGCCTCGATCGCGTCGGCGATGGTGGCCTCGTCGCCCGAGACCGACTCGATGTCGCACAGCGCTCGGGTGAGGGTGACGGAGTCGGCGGAGAGGTCGAGGGCGGGAGCGGAAGCCATCCGGTCAGTTTACGGAAGGGCCGCGTCTCGCCCGCGAACCCCCGGCGGACGGGGAGCCGACGGGGGTGGGCTCGAGGGCGGGAGCGGAAGCCATCCGGTCAGTCTACGGAAGGGCCGCGTCTCGCCCGCGAACCCCCGGCGGACGGGGAGCCGACGGGGGTGGGCTCGGGGGCGTGCGCGGCGGACGGCACGGTGGCGCGGAGGGTGAGGTCTGCGAGGAGGACCGAGACGACGGTGAAGAGGTAGTAGAAGCCGAACACCGCGACCATCATCGCGGTCGGCAGCACGAGGTCCATGCGCTGGCCGAACGAGATGGTGAGCCCGACGACGGTGAACACGGCAGAGACCAGGGTCGCGGCCGAGCCGGTGACCAGCGCCCAGCCGAGCAGCCTCCCCCGCGTGATCGGCAGGGTGTTCGCCTTGAGGAGCAGGAGCGGCACGATGGCCACGAGCGGCACGACGAGCGTGTCGACGGCGGTCACGCGCGCGGCGAGCCGGTCGACGGACTGCCGCCAGGCCTCCGACCCGCCGGAGGCGAGCGACGGGGCCGGCAGGTAGGCGTGGGAGAGCAGCCCGAAGACCGAGGTCAGGATCAGCAGGTAGAGGAACGCGATTCCGAGCATGCCGACGAACCGCGCGGGCGACGCGGCACCCGGGGTCGGCCCGGTTCGGTCACGAGAGGCGTCCGCCATGCGCCCCTCCCCTCTCTCGGGCCGCCATGAGGCATACCGATAATCTAGGGGAATGACCACCGCGCCGCCGTCTTCTCCGCCCTCGACCGCTACCGAGACGCACGCGTGGGGATACGGCCTCGCGACCGTCACGGCAGACGGCACCGTGCTGGACACCTGGTTCCCGGAGCCCCGGCTCGGCAGGATCCCCGAGGGCCGGGACCGCTGGATCGCCCCCGCCTCCATCGAGGAGCTCGCCGGTGAGGACGCCCGGCGCAACGTGCGCATCGAGATCGTGACGGTCGACATCGAGCTCGCGAGCGCCCCCGCGTCGACAGCGGACGCCTACCTCCGCCTGCACCTGCTCAGCCACCTGCTGGTCCGGCCTAACGGCCTCAACCTCGACGGTGTCTTCGGTCATCTGCCCATCGTCGTCTGGACGAACGCCGGACCTGTCGCGCCCGCCGACTTCGACCGGCTGCGCCCCGCGCTCCAGCGCGCCGGCATCGCCGCCCACGCGATCGACAAGTTCCCGCGTCTCACGGACTACGTGAGCCCGGACCGCGTGCGCATCGCCGACGCGTCCCGGGTGCGGCTGGGCGCCCACCTCGCCCCCGGCACGACCGTGATGCACGAGGGCTTCGTGAACTTCAACGCCGGCACCCTCGGCACCTCCATGGTCGAGGGCCGCATCTCGCAGGGCGTCGTCGTGGGCGACGGGAGCGACATCGGCGGCGGGGCGTCGATCATGGGCACCCTGTCCGGCGGCGGCACGGAGCGCATCAGCATCGGTGCGCGCGCGCTGCTCGGCGCGAACTCGGGCATCGGCATCTCGATCGGCGACGACTCGGTCGTCGAGGCCGGCCTCTACGTGACGGCGGGCACCAAGGTGCGCCTGCTGGGTGACGCCCCGACGGCGGATGGGACTCCCCGCACGGTGAAGGCCGTGGAGCTCTCCGGCGTGCCGAACCTCCTCTTCCGTCGCAACTCGCTGACCGGCGCGGTCGAGGTGCTGTCCCGGTCCGGAACCGGGATCGAGCTCAACCAGGCGCTGCACGCCTGAGCGGCACCAGCGGGAGTGCCGGGGGCGCAGTATCTCCCGCGGCATCCCCCGCCTGGCGGTGAGGATCAGGCCCGTGCCATCGGCGCCGCGGCACTGCTCCTCGGCACCGTGAGCACCGCCGCGACGAGCACGAGCACGAGCACGCCTGCCGCCCAGGCGAGACCGGCGTAGCCCACCAGCGCGAGGACAGGCCCTGCCAGCGCGCCGCCCGCGGCGCCGGCGACGTTCATCGCGAGGTCGCTCCTGCCCTGCACCCGCGGGCGCGCCGACCCGGTGACGAGGTCCGTGAGCAGAGCCGACGCCGCGACCGTCGACGCGCTCCAGCCGAGGCCGAGCAGCACGAGCCCGACCGTGACGAGGGCCGTGTCGTCGGCGCCCAGCGCCAGGACGACGAGGGACGCGGCGAACAGGGCCTGCCCGCAGAGGATGGTGGCGTACCTTCCAACCCGGTCGCTCAGCCAGCCGAACAGCGGCGACAGGGCGAACATGCCGGCGATGTGCAGGCTCAGCGTCAGCCCCACGGCCGTCAGCGCCACCCCGTGGTGCACGAGGTGCACGGGCGTCATGGACATCACCGAGACCATCACCGCGTGGCTCACCCCGAGCACGGCGATCGCGAGCACGACCAGGGCCCTCGCGCGGACGCCGCCCTCCGGGTCACCGCCGACCGGCGCGTTCTGCAGCCGCCGACTGACGAGGTACGGGTCCGGGCGGAGCCCGACGAGGTAGACGATCGTCGCGGCGAGCTGAGCCACGACCGCGATCGCGAACGAGCCGGTGAGCGGCGGCATCCCGAGAAGCTGCGCCAGGTCCTCGCCCGGCCCGAACAGGTTGGGGCCGACGACGGAGCCGATGGTCGTCGACCAGACGACGAGGGAGAGGTCCCGCCCGCGGCGGCCCGGATCGGCGATGTCGGTGGCAGCGAAGCGCGACTGCAGGTTCACGGCGACGCCGCAGCCCAGCAGAGCGAAGCCGAGCAGCAGCAGCGGGAAGCTCAGGACCGCCGTCGCGGCCACCGTGCCCGCGGCGCCCGCCAGGGACGCGGCGGTGCCGACGGCGAGCGCGATGCGCCTGCCCCTCCGCTGCGCGAGGCGCGCCAGCGGGATGGCGACCGCGGCCGCGCCAAGCGTGCTCAGGGTCGCCGCCGCTCCCGCGAAGGCGTCGCTGCGCGCAACCTCGGTCGCGAGCACGGCGCCGATGGAGAGCGTGGCCCCGATGCCGAGGCCGCCAAGGATCTGACCGGCCACGAGGGTGCCGACGACCCTGCGCTGCAGGGCGGGGAGGTCTTCCCGATCGGCGACCGCCCGCTTCCGCACCATCCCGCCACTCCCTCCGGCCCGCCCACCCTAGTGCAGCGGGGACGGCCGGAACCGGCGCCGATTGGCCCTCCGCCGGACGGGTGCGCCACAGTGGGCGCATGCAGCAGCGCAGCGAGGCGATCCTGATCGGCGGTCGATCGGGCGTCGGCAAGAGCACCGCGGCGTTCCGGCTGCACGGCATCCTCTCCGATCGGGACGTTCCGCACGCGGTGATCGAGGGTGACGCGCTCGATCTCGCTCACCCCGCCCCCTGGGAGCACGGACTGGCGGAGCGCAACCTCGCCGCGCTGTGGGGCAACTACCGCGCCCTCGGCTACCACCGGCTGATCTACACGAACACCGTCAGCGTGCTGCAGGCCGACGTGCTCGCCGCGGCCATGGGCGACGATCCGCGGGTGACCGCCGTGCTGCTGCGCGCGAGCGACGACACCGCGGCCGGCAGGCTGGCCGGACGCGAGGAGGGCGAGGAGCTGGAGCGCCACGTCGGCCGCAGCCGGACGGCCGCCCGCCGGCTCGACGAGCAGGCGGGCGCGAGCGTGCACCGGATCGACACCGACGGGCGTACGCCGACGGAGATCGCGGTGGCGATCCTCCGGATCAGCGGCTGGGTCTGAGACCCCGAGCCCAGCGACCGGCAGGAACACCGGCTCGGCCGGGTCCTAGCGCTGCGGGAAGTCCCGCGCCGGCTCGCCGACGTAGAGCTGCTGCGGGCGGCCGATCTTCGTCGCCGGGTCCTCGTTCATCTCCCGCCAGTGCGCGATCCAGCCGGGCAGTCGCCCGATGGCGAACAGCGCGGTGAACATGCGCGTCGGGAAGCCCATGGCCTTGTAGATGACGCCCGTGTAGAAGTCGACGTTCGGGTACAGCTTGCGCTGGATGAAGTAGTCGTCCGCGAGGGCGACGGCCTCGAGCTCCTTCGCGATGTCGAGCAGCGGGTCCGAGATGCCGAGGGCCTCGAGCACCTCGTCGGCGCTCTCCTTGACGAGCCGGGCGCGCGGGTCGAAGTTCTTGTACACCCGGTGGCCGAAGCCCATGAGGCGCACGCCGTCCTCCTTGTTCTTCACCCGCTCGACGAAGGTGTCGACGGACTCCCCGGAGTCGCGGATCTTCGCCAGCATGGCGAGCACGGCCTCGTTCGCGCCGCCGTGCTTGGGGCCGAAGAGGGCGTCGATGCCCGCGGAGACCGAGGCGAACATGTTGGCGCCGGTGGAGCCGACAAGACGCACGGCCGACGTCGAGGCGTTCTGCTCGTGGTCCTCGTGCAGGATGAGCAGCCGCTCGAGCGCCTTCGAGACCACGGGGTTCACGACGTAGGGCTCGGCGTTGTTGCCGAAGCTCAGGCGCAGGAAGTTGTCGACGAAGCTCAGCGAGTTGTCCGGGTAGAGGAAGGCCTGGCCGACGCTCTTCTTGTAGGAGTACGCGGCGATGACGGGCAGCTTGGCGATGAGGCGCAGCGTCGAGACCTCGACCTGGTGCCGATCCTGCGGGTTCAGCGAGTCCTCGTAGTAGGTGGAGAGCGCGGATACGCAGCTCGACAGCACCGACATGGGGTGGGCGTTCGTGGGCAGCGCCCGGAACAGGCCCTTGAAGTCCTCGTGCAGCAGGGTGTGGCGGCGGATGTCGCTGTCGAACCGCTCGAGCTCGCTCGCGGTCGGCAGCTCGCCGTGGATGAGCAGCCACGCCGTCTCGAGATAGGTGGACTGCGTCGCGACCTGCTCGATCGGATAGCCCCGGTAGCGCAGGATGCCGGCGTCGCCGTCGATGTAGGTGATGGCGGAGCGCGTGGACGCGGTGTTGACGAACCCGTTGTCCAGCGTGGTGAGCCCGGTCTGCTTCGTGAGGCTGGAGATGTCGATCGCCGACGCGCCCTGCGAGGCGCCGAGGATCGGGAACTCGGCCGTACCGCCGGGGTAGGTCAGAGTGGCCTTGTCGCCCTCGCCTGCCGACTGTGTCCGCGCGACGTCTACCACGGCGCCTCCTTGCTGATTGGTGGGGAAAAAACGTTGTGCCCCGTCAGCGGTGCGGCCACGGGGCAGGCGACTACAGCCTAATCGGAGCCGTGCACCACTGGTGCATCCGCCAACGCTCGGGGGAATCGGTTGGAGGAGTCGTCCTTCCGGCCGTCCCCGCCCCTCGCCGCGTGAGCTCTCGCGCTAGTGCCGGCCCGGCATCGCGCGCGCCGCGGACAGCCGTTCCGCGGCGGCGGCGATGCGCTCGTCGGTCGCGGTGAGCGAGAGCCGCACGTGCTCGGGCGACGCGTCGCCGTAGAACGGTCCGGGTCCGGCGAGGATGCCGAGATCGGCGAGCTCGCCCATGGTCTGCCAGGCGTCGACTCCCGCCGTCGCCCAGAGGTAGAGGCCCCCCTCGCTGCCGTCGACGCGCAGGCCGTGTGCCTCGAGGGCGGGAAGCAGGAGCTCCCGCCGGGCGCGGTAGCGCTCGCGCTGCTGGGCGACGTGCTCGTCGTTGCCGAAGGCCACGGCCATGGCGTGCTGAAGCGGCGCGGGCACCATGAGCCCCGCGTGCTTGCGGACCCGCACGATGCGGTCGATCAGGTCGCCGCTACCGGCGATGATGCCGGCCCGGTAGCCGGCGAGGTTGGACTGCTTGCTCAGCGAGTAGAGGGCGAGCACTCCGGCGTGGTCGTCGCCGACGACGCGCGGGTCGAGGATGCTCGGCGTGGCCTCCCCCGACCAGGCGCCCCAGCCGAGCTCGGCGTAGCACTCGTCGCTGGCGATCACCGCACCGAGCTCGCGGGCGCGCTCCACGGCGGCCCGCAGTTCATCGATCCCGAGCACCCGGCCGTCGGGGTTCGACGGGCTGTTGAGCCAGACGAGCTTCGTCCCCGCGGGCCACTCCGCCGGGTCGTCGCTCGCGACGGCCCGCGCGCCGGCGAGCGTCGCACCGATGGCGTAGGTCGGGTAGGCCACGGTGGGCTGCACGACGACGTCACCCTCACCGAGGCCGAGTATGAACGGCAGCCACGCCACCATCTCCTTGGACCCGATGGTCGGCAGCACCGCGTCCTCGCCGATGGTGACGCCGCGCCTGCGCGCGAACCAGTCGACGATGGCAGCGCGGAGCTCGGGGGTGCCGACCGTGGTCGGGTACGCGTGCGCATCCGTCGCCTCGGCGAGCGCGGCGCGGATGAGCTCCGGCGTCGGGTCGACGGGCGACCCGATGGACAGGTCCACGATGCCGCCGGGATGACGACGGGCGCGGTCCGCGTAGGGGGCGACCCGATCCCAGGGGTAGTCGGGGAGTTCTCCGAGCACCGGCTAGGCCTGCGGCGGCAGGGCCGCGATGAGGGCGTGGTCCTTGTGGATCACGCCCACCTTGGCCGCTCCACCGGGCGAGCCGATGTCGTCGAAGAACTCGACGTTGGCCTTGTAGTAGTCCGCCCACTTGTCGGGCAGGTCGTCCTCGTAGTAAATGGCCTCGACCGGGCAGACCGGCTCGCAGGCGCCGCAGTCCACGCACTCGTCGGGCTGGATGTAGAGGGAACGCTCACCCTCGTAGATGCAGTCGACGGGACACTCGTCGATGCAGGCGCGGTCCTTGACGTCCACACAGGGCAGGGCGATGACATAGGTCAATTCGGTCGCGTTCCCTTCACAGTTCCTGGCTTCCCCAAGTCTATCCGCGGCGGTCGGGCAGCCGTGGCCACGCGAGCACGAGCACGGCGATCACCGCGGGCGCGAAGGTCCAGACGATGCTGAGCGGGCTGTCCGGGAACAGCACGGAGCCACCCGGACCGGGCAGCGACAGCACGACGATGGCCGCGAGCAGTCCCACCGCGGCGGCCACCGCGTGCGTGCGGCTGGGCAGCACGGCGCGCAGGCCGAGCAGCAACGCGGCCACCGCCGCGAGCCCCAGGCCGAGTCCGAGCGGCACGGGGATCCCGAGGAGCACGGGCGAGAACCGGTGCGCCGCGGTGCCGAGCAGGCCCACGACCACGCCCGCGAGCGCGGCGAAGGCGTAGCCGAGCAGCCGCTGCTGGATCGGCTCCCGAGGCGACGGACGCTCGGGCACCCGGAGCGGTCGGTAGCACTCGACATCGGCGATCACCCGGCCGACCCCGTTGGACAGCCCGAACTGGCCGTCGGTGACCACGACCTGGGTGCGGTGCGCCCGCAGCGCGGCGATCTTCCTGGGCAGCTGGGCCGACACGTCGATGCGGATGGGCACGAGCGAGTCGTCGAGCGCGACCGCGTCGTGGTGGCGCGGCGGCTCGAAGTAGCCGGCCTCGCGGACCGCGCGATAGCTCGCGTCGGCGATCGACAGGGGCGTCTCCACGGCGAAGGCCGGCAGCGCGGCGTCGCGCGCCGCGAGCACGGCCGCCCGCTGGATGGCGATGTGGTCGGGATGCCCGTAGCCGCCGAAGTCGTTGTAGGTCACCACCGCCGTGGCGTCCGTGTCCCGCAGCACGGCGAGCACGTCGCGGGCGACCTCCCGACGGTCCGTGGCGGTGAGGGCGTCGGGCGCCAGCGGCTCGATCGGCGCCGGATGCCCGTCGCTCCCCCAGCGCATGCCGGAATCGGTGTAGCGGCGCTCCTCGAGCCCGGCCGCGCGGGCCCCCGAGGACCCGAGGTAGCGGTGGTCGCGCACGCCGAGCGCGCGCATGGCCTCGGCGAGCTCGCCCTCCCTGTAGCAGGCGAGGGCCGCCTGATCGTCGCGCAGGTGAGCCAGGTCGTCCGGGATGACCTCTCCCCGCTCGCCGCGGGTGGCCGTGAGCACCGTCACGCCGACGCCGTCGGCGAGGAGCTGGGCGATCGTGCCACCGGTCTCGATGGTCTCGTCGTCGGGGTGGGCGTGCACGAACACGATGTGCTCCGTGCGCCCTCGAGTTTCCATCCGGCCGAGCCTACCCGGGCCCGGCCGGAGCGAACCTGGACGGCCGGGTTCGAGGGAACCCGGACGGCCGCGCGGGACGGGAACGGGCGGTTCCGTCTGGACAGGGTCCGCGACGACCACTACAGTCGGCTCGACGTAAGGTAAGCCTTACCAACCTTTCCCCTTCCCCCGATCTAGAGCGGAGCGACGCGTGCTCGCCAACTTCCTGATCGGCCTCCGCGAGGGTCTCGAGGCCGCGCTGGTGGTGGGCATCCTCGTGTCGTACATCGTGAAGCTGCGGCGGCGTGATGTGCTCGGCCGGCTGTGGGCCGGCGTCGCGCTCGCGGTGCTCGTCTCGCTCGCCCTCGGAGCCGTGCTGACCTACGGCGCGTACGGGCTCACGTTCGAGGCGCAGGAGGCCATCGGCGGCTCGCTGTCCATCGTCGCCGCGGGCTTCGTCACCTGGATGGTGTTCTGGATGCTGCGCGCGGCGAAGGACCTGAAGCGGCATATCGCGAGCGACGTCGACCGAGCCCTGCTCGGCGCGGGCTGGGGCATCGTGCTCGTGGCCTTCCTCGCGGTGGGCCGCGAGGGCATCGAGACGGCCCTGTTCCTCTGGGCCGCGGTGCAGGCCACGGGATCGACGACGATGCCGCTCGTCGGCGCCGCGTCGGGCATCGCCACCGCGGTCGTGCTCGGCTACCTCATCTACCGCGGCTTCGTCCGGGTCAACCTCGCCACGTTCTTCACCTGCACCGGGGCCGCGCTGCTCGTCGTCGCGGCGGGCGTGCTCTCCTACGGCGTGCACGACCTGCAGGAGGCGGGCATCCTGCCCGGGCTGCACGCCCTCGCCTTCGACGTGAGCGCGGCCATCCCGCCCGACAGCTGGTACGGCACGCTGCTCAAGGGGACCGTGAATTTCTCGCCGGCGACGACGTGGCTGGAAGCCGCGGCCTGGCTGGCATACGCCGTGCCCGCCCTCGCGCTGTTCGCCCGCGCCGTCCGCGGGAGGCGCCGCCCAGCGGGACCCGCGACCGCTGACCGCTCCCCCGCCGCGTACCCCGCCCCCGCCACGCCGGCCCTGTGACCCCGGCCCCACTGAGCCGGCCCCGCCCCCACTGAGCCGGCCCCGCCCCCGGCCCCTCATCCCGGCCCTCCACCCACAATCCCGCATCCCCAGGAGTCCTATGTCGCCCCGCCCCTCCGCGCTCACCGTCGCCGCCGTGCTCTGCGTCCTGCCGCTCACCGCGTGCACCGCGAACGCGCCCGCCGGCGGGGACGCGTCCGCTCCGCTCGCCGTCACGAGCAGTGCGGACGACTGCACCGTCGACGCGGCCGAGGCGCCGAGCGGGCCGCTCTCCTTCTCCGTCTCGAACGACACCGACCAGGTCACCGAGTTCTACCTGCTCGCCGAGGACGGTCTGCGCATCGTCGGCGAGGTGGAGAACATCGGTCCCGGCATCACCCGCACCCTCACGGTCCAGGCCCGGCCGGGCGAGTACTTCACCGTGTGCAAGCCGGGCATGGTGGGCGACGGCGTCGGCAGGAAGGCGTTCACCGTCACGGACTCGGGCGCCGAGATCCAGCTGACGGGAGACCTCGAGGCCCAGGGCGAGAAGGCGGCCGCGGAATACGTCGCCTACGTAAAGGATCAGGTCGGCCAGCTGGTGACCGCGACCCGATCGTTCGCGGACGCCTACCGGGCCGGCGACGACGACACCGCGCGCTCCCTCTACGCGCCCAGCCGGGCCCATTACGAGCGGATCGAGCCCATCGCCGAGTCCTTCGGCGACCTCGACCCGAAGCTCGACTTCCGCGAGGCGGACGTGCCGGAGGGCGACGAGTGGACCGGCTGGCACCGCATTGAGAAGGACCTCTGGCCCCCGGCCGCGGCCGAGAACGGCGGCGCCGAGTACACGCCGCTGTCCGCCGCGGACCGCGCCCGCTTCGCCGACCTGCTCGTCGCCGACACGCAGGGGCTCTACGACGCCGTGCACGACGAGGCGTTCGAGGTGCCCATCGACTCGATCAGCAACGGCGCCGTCGGTCTGCTCGACGAGGTCGCCTCCGGCAAGATCACCGGCGAGGAGGAGATCTGGTCGCACACCGACCTCTGGGACTTCCAGGCCAACCTCGAAGGCGCCCGGGTCGCCTTCGACGGCGTGCGGCCCATCGTCGAGCAGAAGGACGGCGAGCTGGCCACCCGCCTCGACGCCCGCTTCGCGGCGCTCGAGCGCCAGCTCTCCGCCTACGGCTCGCTGGAGAGCGGCTTCGCCTCCTACACCGACCTCAGCACGGCGCAGGTGAAGGAGCTGGCGGACGGGGTCAACGCCCTCGCCGAGCCGCTCAGCACGCTCACCGCCGTGCTCGTCGGCTGATGCGCGCCGGGCCCGAGGGCGAGCGCCGCGGCCTCTCCCGGCGCGGTCTGCTCGGGCTGGCCGGCGCCGGGGTCGTCGGCGCGGGCGCCGGGGCGGGAACGGACCGCGCGGCCATGGCGCTCGCGTCCGGCGCCACCCCCGCCTCCACCGTCCATCCGTTCTACGCCCGCCACCAGTCGGGCATCGTGACGCCCGCCCAGGACCGGCTGCACTTCGCCTCGTTCGACGTCGCCGACATCACGCGCGCCGAGCTCGTCGAGCTGCTCTGGGACTGGAGCGACGCGGCCGCGCGCATGACGGCCGGACGCAGCGCCGGCGAGTACGGGCCGGTCGACGGCCCGTACGACGCCCCGCCGGAGGACACCGGCGAGGCGCTCGACCTCCCCGCGTCGTCGCTCACCATCACGATCGGCTTCGGGCCGACGCTGTTCACCGCCCTGGACGGCCGGGATCGCTTCGGCATCGCCGCTCGGCGACCGGACGCGCTCGTGGATCTGCCCGCGTTCCCGGGCGACGCGCTCGTGGACACGCTCGTCGGCGGCGACCTCTGCATCCAGGCCTGCAGCGATGACCCGCAGGTCGCGGTGCACGCCATCCGCAACCTCTCCCGCATCGCCTTCGGCCGCGCCGCCCTGCGCTGGTCGCAGCTGGGGTTCGGCCGCACGTCGTCCACGAGCCGCGCGCAGGCGACCCCACGCAACCTCTTCGGCTTCAAGGACGGCACCGCCAACGTGAAGGCGGAGGACACCGGCCTCGTGGACGACCACGTCTGGGTGTCGCCCGGGGACGCGGCGTCCTGGATGGTCGGCGGCAGCTACCTGGTGGCGCGCAAGATCCGCATGACGATCGAGACCTGGGACCGCGCGTCACTCCGCGAGCAGGAGCGGGTGGTCGGCCGGACCAAGGGCACCGGCGCTCCGCTGTCCGGCGGCGAGGAGTCCACCGCGCCGGACTTCTCCGCCACGGGCCGCGGCGACGCGCCGCTCATCGACCGCGACGCCCACGTGCGGCTTGCCCACCCGGGCGCGAACGGCGGGGCGATGCTGCTGCGCCGCGGCTACAACTTCGTCGACGGCAACGACGACCTGGGCCGGCTGAACGCCGGCATGTTCTTCGTCTGCTTCCAGAGCGATCCTCGCCGCCAGTTCATCCCGATCCAGCAGCGGCTGGCCGAGAACGACGCCATGAACGAGTACCTGAGGCACGTGGGCTCCGGCATCTTCGCCGTGCCCCCGGGGGCCAGGAAGGGCTCCTACGTCGGCGCAACCCTCTTCGGCGACTGACCGCCGCGTCGTTCGTAGGCACAACAGCACGGCCCCTCAACCTGTCCAAGGGACACCACCGCAACGGATGTCGCTTCGACGAGCTCAGCGACCGTGTCTGCTGAGCGTACGACGGCGCAACATCACGGTCCCTGAGCCTGTCGAAGGGACGCCTCCACAGCGGATGCCGCCCCCACGAGCTCAGTGATCGTGTCAGCTCAGCGGAGGTGCGGGCTCACCGCGTGCACGGAGGCGAGCGGGCTCAGGCGGCGGGCAGCGCCGCCTCCAGGGCGGCGATGAGCTCGGGCGCGTCCGGCTCGACGCTTGGTCGGAACCGGTGCACCTCGCCGGTGGGCGTGACGAGGAACTTCTCGAAGTTCCAGGTGACGCGCCCGGCCTTGCCCGCGGCATCCTTCGTCTTGGTCAACTCGGCGTAGAGCGGGTGCTGCGACCGGCCGTTGACCCGCACCCGCTCGAACATCGGGAAGGTCACGCCCCAGGTGGCCGAGCAGTACTCGGCGATCTTCTCCTCGCTGCCGAGCTCCTGCAGGAACTGGTTGCTGGGGAAGCCGAGCACCGTGAAGCCGCGGTCGCCGTAGGTGCGCTGCAGCTGCTCGAGCTTCTCGTACTGCGGCGCGAGGCCGCAGCGCGATGCCACGTTGACGACGAGCACGACGCGGTCGGCGTACTCGCCGAACGAGGTGGCGGACCCGTCGATGCGGGTGAGGGAGATGTCCGAGAGACCCATGCGCGCGAGTCTAGGCAGCGGACCTGTGGAGCCCCCTCCGCGCCCCTGCCCGCCGGAACCCCGTGCTCCTGCCCAGGTGGCGGCCCCGGGCTCCTGCCCAGGCAGAGGCATCGTGCCCAGGGTGAAGCTGGGCAGGATGCCCCTGCCTGGGCAGGGACAGGGTGGCCTGAGCGACCGCAGCGCGTTCGGGCGGGGAAGACCCTGGCGCGGCGGCCACGCGTGGGTCTACCCTCGGCTCGTGCCTGCGAAGCCGGAGGTGTACCGCGACGCTCTCGACCGTGCCCGGGAGCAGGCCGTGGCGTGGCTGGAGAGCATGCCCACCCGGCCGGTCGCGCCCCGCCTGGACGCGGATGGAGTGATCGACCGGCTCGCCGGATCGCTGCCCGCCGACGGCCTCGAAGCCGCCGAGGTCGTGGACGAACTCGTCGCGGCGGCGGAGCCCGGCCTCATGGCAATGCCCTCGGGCCGCTTCTTCGGTTGGGTGATCGGGGGGACATTGCCGGCCGCACTCGCCACCGACTGGCTCGTCAGCGCCTGGGACCAGAACGCGGGCATGCGATACGCCACGCCCGCCGCCGCAGCCATTGAGGAGGTGGCGGGCGCCTGGCTCGTCGACCTCCTCGGTCTGCCCGGCGGGTCCGGCGTCGGCTTCACCACGGGCGCCACAATGGCGAACTTCGTTGGCCTGGCCGCCGCCCGCGGGCATGTGCTCGCACAGGCGGGCTGGGACGTCGAGGCGCGCGGGCTGACCGGCGGGCCCGCCGTCACGGTCCTCGCGGGCGCGGAACGACACGTCTCCGTCGACCTCGCCCTGCGCTACCTGGGTCTCGGCGCGCCGGTGGCCGTACCGGCGGACGGGGAGGGCCGCATCGTGCCGGCCGACCTCGCCGACGCGCTCGCCCGGGCGGCGGGACCGGTCATCGTGTGCCTACAGGCGGGGAACCTCCACTCCGGTGCGTTCGACCCGATGAGGGAGGCGGTGGCGCTCGCGCACGAGCATGGCGCGTGGGTACACGTCGACGGCGCGTTCGGCTTGTGGGCTGCGGCGAGCCCCCGCTTCGCCGCAGCCATGGACGGGATCGACACCGCGGACTCCTGGGCGACGGATGCGCACAAGACGCTCAACGTGCCGTACGACTGCGGCGTCGCGATCGTGTCCCGACCCGAGGCGATGCGGGCGGCTCTCGGCACGCACGCCGCCTACCTCATCCGCGGGTCGGCCGACCGGGCGGACCCGTACGAGCTCGTGCCGGAGATGTCCCGGAGGGCGCGCGGCGTCCCCGTGTGGGCGGCGCTCCGGTCGCTGGGCCGCAGCGGCGTCGTGGCGCTGGTAGAGCGACTCGTCGACACCGCCGCGGCACTCGCGGAGGGTCTTGCACGACAGCCCGGCGTGGAGATAGTGAATGACGTCGTGTTCACACAGGTCTGCCTGTCGTTCGGCTCCGACGAGCGGACGCGCGCCGTCACGGCGCGCCTGATCGCGGACGGCACCGTGTGGATGTCCGGATCGCACTGGCGGGACAGGGACGTGCTGCGCATCTCAGTGAGCAACTGGTCGACCGACGGGGCCGACGTGGCGACCGCGATCGCCGCGGTCGAGCGCGCGGCAGCCGCCGTGCCCGCCTGACCCCGCGGGCACCCCGCGCCCCACCCCGCGCTCCTGCCCGAGCCAACCCGCGCTCCTGCCCAGGCAGAGGCATCGTGCCCAGGGTAAAGCTGGGCAGGATGCCGCTGCCTGGGCACGGGCACGGTGACAGGGGCGGAGTGCCGGGCACGTCACCCGGCCCCGCGCGCGGGCCCAGCGTGCGCGGTCAGGCGGTCCGGCGGGAGAAGGAGCGCAGGCGCAGGCTGTTGCTCACCACGAAGACGGAGGACAGGGCCATGGCGGCTCCCGCGATCAGCGGGTTGAGCAGGCCGAGGGCGGCAAGCGGGATCGCGGCCACGTTGTACGCGAAAGCCCAGAACAGGTTCCCCTTGATGATGGCGAGCGTGCGACGGGACAGCCGCACGGCGTCCACGGCCGCGAGGAGGTCGCCGCTCACGACGGTGAGGTCGCTCGCCTCGATCGCCGCATCGGTGCCCGTTCCCATGGCGATGCCGAGGTCGGCGGTCGCGAGCGCGATCGCGTCGTTCACGCCGTCGCCGACCATCGCGACGACCCTGCCCTCGGAGCGCAGCCGCGCGACGACGTCGGCCTTCTCGGCCGGCAGCACGCCCGCGTGCACCTCGTCGATCCCGACGGCCGCCGCGACGGCTCCCGCGACCTCCTCGTTGTCGCCGGTAAGCAGGATGGGGCGCAGGCCGAGGTCGCGGAACGCTGCGACCGCCGCGGCGCTCGTGGGCTTCGGCGCGTCGGCGACCGCGAGCAGCCCGCGCACCACGCCGTCCTCCTCGACCGCGACGACCGTGTTGCCCGCGCGCTCCAGCCGGAAGCGCTCCGCATCCAACGCGGCGGGAAGCGCGCCCGCACCGGATTCGGCGAGCCAGGCCGGTCGGCCGACCCGGACGACGCGTCCGGCCAGCACGGCCTCGACGCCGAGCCCGCGCTCGCTGCGGAACGCCTCGAGCGCCGGGGCCGGGAGCCCGGCGGCGGCGCGGACGATGGCCGCGGCGACCGGGTGCTCCGAGCCGGACTCGGCCGCCCCGGCGAGCGCCAGGACGTCGTTCTCCGATGTGCCGGGGGCGGGGACCACGGCCGCGAGCGTCATGCGCCCGCTCGTCAGCGTTCCCGTCTTGTCGAGCACCACCGTGTCGACCCGACGGGTCGACTCCAGCACCTGCGGTCCGCGGATGAGGATGCCGAGCTGGGCACCGCGCCCGGTGCCCACGAGGAGCGCCGTGGGCGTGGCGAGGCCGAGCGCGCAGGGGCAGGCGATGATGAGGGTCGCCACCGCGGCGGAGAACGCCATCTCCGCGCCCGCGCCGGTGAGCAGCCAGCCGACGAGCGTGAGGGCGGAGAGCACGAGGACGACGGGGACGAACACGGCGCTGACCCGGTCCGCGATCCGCTGCACATCGGCCTTGCCCGACTGGGCCTCCTCGACGAGGCGCGCCATCCGGGCGAGCTCGGTGTCCGCCCCCACGCGCGTTGCGCGCACGACGAGCCGGCCGCCCACGTTGATGGTGGCGCCGACCACCCGGTCACCCGGGCCGACCTCGACGGGCACGCTCTCGCCGGTGAGCATGCTCGCGTCCACGGCGGACGCGCCCTCCTCGACCTCGCCGTCGGTGGCGATCTGCTCACCGGGGCGCACGACGAAGCGGTCCCCCGCCCGGAGCGCGGAGATGGGGATGCGCGTCTCCACACCGCCGGTCAGCACGGCGGCATCCTTCGCGCCGAGGCGCAGCAGCGCGCGCAGGGCGGCGCCGGACGTCCGCTTCGCCCGCGCCTCGAAGTAGCGGCCCGCGAGCAGGAACACGGTCACGGCGGTCGCGACCTCGAGGTACAGCTCGTGGGCGCCTGAGCCGCGCTCGAGCGTCCACTCGAAGGGCATCGTCGCGCCGATGCGGCCTGCCCCGCCCAGGAAGAGCGCGTAGAGCGACCAGCCGAACGCGGCGAGCACGCCGCCGCTGATGAGCGTGTCCATTGTCGTGGCGCCGTGCCGCGCGTTCAGCACGGCGGCGCGGTGGAAGGGCCAGGCGCCCCAGGCGACGACGGGCACGGCCAGGACCAGCGCGACCCACTGCCACCCGGGGAACTGCAGCGGCGGGATCATGGACAGCGCGAGCACGGGGACGGTGAGCGCGGCCGAGATGACGAGGCGACGCCGCAGGAGGGCCGTCCTCGCGTCCTCGTGGCCCTCGACCTCCGCGGCGCCCGTCTCGTCGTCGGCGGCCGGCGGCACCTCGGCCGTGTAGCCCGTCGCCACGATCGTGGAGATGGCCTGCGCGACGCTCGTGCCCTCGGGCAGCAGAACGGTGGCCTTCTCGGTGGCGTAGTTGACGGACGCCTCGACGCCCGGCATCCGGTTGAGCTTCTTCTCGATGCGGGCGGAGCACGACGAGCAGGTCATGCCGCCGACGAGGAGCTCGACGCGCTCCGCGCTCATCGGCCGGACGGCGCGAGGCTGTAGCCCGCCTCCTCGACGGCGGCCTCGACCGCCGCGGAGTCCAGCTCGGCGGCGCTCGTGACCGACACGGCGGAGGATCCACCGGGAACGAGGTCGACGTCGACCGCGCTCACGCCGTCGATGGCGCGAAGCTCCTCGGTGACGCTCGCGACGCAGTGGCCGCAGGTCATGCCCGTCACCTGGAGCACCGTGGTGATCTCGTCCGCGGCGCTCTGCGCGGCCGTTGCTCCGGCCGTGGTGTCGGCGGTCGACGCCGCGGTCGTGTCCGCGGGGGCACAGCAGGCGCAGGAGGAGCCGGAGTTGATCAGGGGCAGCGGCGTGCCGCTGGAGAGTTCCGTCATGGCAGTCCTTTGTGTCTCAGGGGCGGTTGTTCGCCGATCGCTGACGCGGGTGGCGCGCGAATCGGTCGGCCTTGGTCAAGGGTACCCCGGTAGGGTATTGTTGTCGAATCACGAAGGAGAATCCCATGGCGAAGTCCACCCCCTCCCCCATCGTCACGGCCCCCGCCCTCGACGACGCCGCCCTCGACGACGCGGCCGGCGCCGAGCACGCGTCGCACGGCTACATCTCGAACAAGGACGACTACCTGAAGCGTCTGCGCCGCATCGAGGGCCAGGCCCGTGGACTGCAGAACATGGTGGCCGACGAGAAGTACTGCATCGACATCCTCACCCAGGTCTCGGCCATGACGAGCGCGCTCGAGTCCGTCGCCCTCGGCCTGCTCAACGAGCACCTCACGCACTGCGTCGCCGAGGCCGTGCGATCGGGCGGCGACACGGCGGATGCCAAGATCAAGGAGGCGTCGGACGCCATCGCGCGTCTCGTCCGCTCCTGATCCCGTCCCCTCCGGACGGTCGCCGCTTCGCCCGCTTCCGCGTCCTCCCGGGCCGTCCTAGGCTGCCGGGCATGACCAGCGACAGCACCGACCGGCCGCGCGTGCGGCAGCTCCGCCTCGTCGTCACCGCCGACGACTACGAAGCAGCCCTCGCCTTCTACCGCGACGTCCTCGGGCTCCCCGAGCACGAGGCGTACCAGGGCGAGGATGGCGCCCGCGTGACGATTCTCGACGCCGGCCGCGCCACGCTCGAGCTCTCGAATCCCGCCCAGGTGAGGATGATCGACGCCGTGGAGGCGGAGGGCTCACCGAGCGCGCGCATCCGGGTCGCGTTCGAGGTCGACGACTCCGCGGCCGTGACCCACGACCTGGTGCGCGGCGGCGCCGAGCTCGTCGCGTCGCCGCGGCAGACGCCGTGGCGGTCGCTCAACTCGCGCCTGGAAGCTCCGGCCGGACTGCAGCTGACCCTGTTCCAGGAGCTCGGGCCCGCGTCCGCAGCCGAGGACGAGAACGAGGACGAGCCGGGGAACGGGACTGCGTCCACGGCCGGAAACAGGCGAGAGAACGCGACGGAGAACGGCCCCGTGCACGGGACGCAGGAGCCCCGGCCCTAGTCCGTTCCCGCGGATGGCCACCGGTCCGCGATCCACTGCGGCCATCCCTCGAAGCCCGGCGGCGGCGCGTCGATGGCGTCGCCGAACTCGTCGTCCGTCGGCGGCTCGAACACCTCCCGGTAGCGGACGAGATCGTCGTCGGTCATCGCGAACGTCTCCTCCGGCTCACGGTCGAACCGGGCGAGCACGCGCTGCCGCTGGGTCCGCTCGTCGATCGGGAGCTAGACCAGGACGCAGGCCGCGCCCGCCTCCGTCGCGAGGGCGCGGAGGGCCGACCGCTCGTCGCGACCCCAGAGGCCGAAGTCCAGCACGACGTCCGTGCCCGCGGCGAGCGCCCGGCGGGCGAGCCACACGAAGCGCCCCTCGAGCACGTCGCGCGCGCCGTTCCGGTCCGATTCACCGAACAGGGGCAGCATCCACTCGTCGGGCGTGAGTCGCAGGGTCCTACGCTCGCGCTCCAGCTCGCGGGCGCGGGTCGTCTTGCCCGCCCCCGGCAGCCCGACCATGAGGTACAGGGTGGGTCGGCGCGGGCCGGGGCTCACGCGAGCGTCCGCCGGAAGAACTTCCACACCGCCGCCTGCAGCTGGGCGGTGCTGCGGTTGTCCACCGCGCCGCCGTGGCCGCCGTCCGCGTTCTCGTAGTACCAGACGTCGGGGATGCCGAGCTGCTCCATGCGGGCGGCCATCTTCCGTGCCTGCACGGGCCCGACGCGGTCGTCGCTCGTCGCCGCGTACAGCAGGAGCGCCGGGTACTCCACCCCCGCGGAGACGTTGTGGTACGGCGAGAACCCGCGGATGTACTCCCACTGCTCGGGATCGTCCGGGTCACCGTACTCGGCGATCCAGGACGCCCCCGCGGACAGCCGGGTGTAGCGCCGCATGTCGAGCAGGGGCACCCCGCAGACGATCGCGCCGAACAGCTCCGGGTACCGGGTGAGCATATTGCCCACGAGGAGGCCGCCGTTGCTGCGCCCCTCGCAACCCAGGTGCTTCGGAGACGTCACGCCGCGGGCGACGAGGTCGCGCGCCACCGCCGCGAAGTCCTCGTATGCCCGCGGACGGTTCTCCTTGAGGGCCGCGCGGTGCCAGGCCGGCCCGTACTCGCTACCGCCGCGGATGTTCGCGACCACGTACACCCCGCCGCCCTCGAGCCACCCCCGGCCCACGACACCGCTGTAGGCGGGCACGCGCGCGTGCTCGAAGCCGCCGTACCCGGAGAGCACAGTGGCGTTCGAGCCGTCGAGGACGAGCCCCCTCGGCGCCACCTGGAAGTAGGGCACGCGGGTTCCGTCGTCCGACGTCACCCAGTGCTGCTCGACCTCGAACGCGTCCTCGTCGAAGAAGGATGCGGCCGCCTTCGCCTGCCGGTGCGGCTCCATCCCGAGCACGCCGCGGCGCAGGGTCGGGGGTGTGAGGAATCCCGAGACGTGCAGCCAGTACTCGTCCGACTCGTCGGGGTCGGTGTCGACAACGGAGACCGACCCGAGGGCGGGCACGCCCTCGAGGTCGCTCGCCGCCCAGTCGTGCGCGGGCGACAGCACGCGGATGCGCGACGAGACGTCTTGCAGCAGGGTGAGCATCAGCCCACTGCTGGTCCAGGCCCAGTGCTCGAGGGCGGTGTGCTCGTCGGGCTCGAAGAGCACGCGCAGGCTGCGGTCGCCCGCCAGGAAGTCGTCGAGGCGGGCGGCGAGCAGGTAACCCGGTGGGTAGGTCCGGCTCCCCAGCACGGTGTCGGCGCGCGAGCGCACCAGGAGCCACTCGCGGTGCACGTCGACATCCGCGTCCTCCGGCACGTCGATCGGCACCAGCGAGCCGTCCCGCAGAAGGAAGGTGCGGCTGCGGTGGAAGTCGTACACCTCGGTCACGAGGTCGCGCTCGAAGCCCGGCGTGTGGTCGTGGCGGGCGTATACGATCATGTCGCTCGGCCGCACCTCGTGCACGAGCTCCGCCTCGGCGAGCGGCTGTCCGCGCCGCAGCCGGCGGACGGTGCGCGGGTAGCTCGACTCGGTCATGCTGCCGGGGCCGAAGTCCGTCGCCACGAAGACGGTGTCGCGGTCGATCCAGCCGACGCTGCTCTTGGCCGTGGGGATCTCGAAGCCTCCGGGCACGAACGCGCGCGACGAAAGGTCGAACTCCCGCACGGTCACCGCGTCGCCACCGTCCGGCGAGAGCGACACCAGGGCGCGGTCCAGCGTGGGACGTAGCAGCGCCGAGCCCGCGTAGACCCAGGAGGTGCCCTCCTCCCGGCCGAGGGCGTCGACGTCGAGGAGCACGTCCCACTCGGGCTCGGGGGTCAGGTAGCTCTCGAGCGTCGCGCGTCGCCAGAGCCCGCGCGGATGCTCGGCGTCGCGCCAGAAGTTGTAGTAGTGCTCGCCACGGCGGTGCACGACCGGGATCCGCTCCTCGGAGTCGTACACCTCGAGCAGCCGCTCCACGGTGTCCGTGTAGCGGTCGGACGCGAGCCAGTCGGTCGTGCGCTTCGTCCGCTCGGCCGCCCACGCGAGCTGTTCCGTCCCGTGGATGTCCTCGAGCCACAGGTTCGGGTCGTCGAGCGTGCCGTCCGTCATCCCGCCAGCCTAGGACGCACCCCTCCGGGTTCCCGGCGCACCCTGGCCCACAACGCGCTGCCGGTGCCAGCATGAGGCATGGCGACCGAGGACGACGTGCGGCGGATCTGCTCGACCCTGCCCGGCGTCACCGAGCGGCTCAGCTGGAACCGGCCGGCCTGGTTCGCGCGGACGCTCGTCGCCCGGATGTGGGACGACGACGTCCTGACGGTGAAGACGGAGGACCGGGAGGCCCTGGCCGCGCTCTATCCGGAGCTCTACTACTGGACGGCGCACCACGATCGCTCGCCGCTGCTCGTGCTGGTGCGGCTGCCCGCGGTACCGCTGGACGAGCTGGAGGCGCTCCTCCGAGACTCCCACCGCCTCGCCGAGTGACACGGTCCCTGAGCCTGTCGAAGGGACGTCACGTCGCTTCGACAGGCTCAGCGACCGAAGCGGCTCGGCGACCGTAGCGGCTCAGCGACCGTGCATACAAACAAACACAGGGCCCGCCGCCGTCCGGAGACGGGGCGGGCCCTGTGCGCGGAAGGCGGAGAGCCTTACGCGTTCTGCTTCTTCAGGCGCGACGCCGAGCGGGCGCGGGCGTTCTGGTCCAGCTCCACCTTGCGGATGCGGATGGCCGTCGGCGTGACCTCGACGCACTCGTCCTCGCGGGCGAACTCGAGGCACTCCTCGAGGGTGAGCCGGCGCGACGGGGTCATGCGCTCGAACGTGTCGGAGGTGGACTGACGCATGTTGGTCAGCTGCTTCTCCTTGGTGATGTTCACGTCCATGTCGTCGGCGCGCGAGTTCTCGCCCACGACCATGCCCTCGTAGACCTCCTGCGTCGGCTCCACGAAGAACGACATGCGCTCCTGCAGGGCGACCATGGCGAACGGCGTCGCGACGCCGCTGCGGTCGGCCACGATCGAGCCGTTGCTGCGGGTCTCGATGGCGCCGGCCCACGGCTCGTAGCCGTGCGAGATCGCGTTGGCGATGCCGGTGCCGCGGGTGATGGTGAGGAACTCGGTGCGGAAGCCGATGAGGCCGCGCGACGGCACGATGAACTCCATGCGCACCCAGCCGGTGCCGTGGTTGCTCATGCTCTCCATGCGACCCTTGCGGGCGGCGAGGAGCTGCGTGATGGCGCCGAGGTGCTCCTCGGGGGCGTCGACGGTCAGGTGCTCGAACGGCTCGTGCGTCTTGCCGTCGATGGTCTTCGTGACCACCTGCGGCTTGCCCACGGTCAGCTCGTAGCCCTCGCGGCGCATCTGCTCGACCAGGATGGCGAGCGCGAGCTCGCCGCGGCCCTGCACCTCCCACGCGTCGGGGCGGCCGATGTCGACCAGCTTGATGGACACGTTTCCGACGAGTTCGCGGTCGAGGCGGTCCTTCACCATGCGGGCGGTGACCTTCGAGCCCTTCACCTTGCCGACCAGCGGCGAGGTGTTGGTGCCGACGGTCATCGAGATGGCTGGGTCGTCGACCGTGATGGTCGGGAGCGGGCGCACGTCCTCCGGGTCGGCAAGGGTCTCACCGATGGTGATGTCCGGGAAGCCGGCGACGGCGACGATGTCACCGGGGCCCGCGGAGTCCGTGGGATAGCGGGTGAGCGCCTTGGTCGCGAGCAGCTCGGTGATGCGTGCGCTGTGCACGCTTCCGTCGTGCTTGACCCAGGCGACGGTCTGACCCTTGTTCAGCGTGCCGTGGAATACGCGCAGCAGGGCGAGGCGGCCGAGGAACGGCGACGCGTCGAGGTTGGTGACGTGAGCCTGCAGCGGGTGCTCGTCGTCGTACTTCGGCGCGGGCACGTGGGTGAGGATGGCGTGGAACAGCGGCTCGAGGTCGTCGTTGTCCGGCAGCGTGCCGTTCTCGGGCTTGTTGTCGCTCGCGGCGCCGTTGCGGCCGGACGCGTACACGACGGGGACATCCAGGATCGCGTCGAGGTCGAGGTCCGGCACATCGTCGGACATGTCGCTCGCAAGACCGAGCAGGAGGTCCTGGCTCTCGGCCACGACCTCGTCGATGCGCGCGTCGGGGCGGTCCGTCTTGTTGACGAGCAGGATGACGGGCAGCTTGGCCTCGAGGGCCTTGCGGAGCACGAAGCGGGTCTGCGGCAGCGGGCCCTCGCTCGCGTCGACGAGCAACACGACGCCGTCGACCATGGACAGACCGCGCTCCACCTCGCCACCGAAGTCGGCGTGGCCGGGGGTGTCGATCACGTTGATCGTGACGGGGCCGTGCTCGGCGAACTTGCCGTTGTAGAGGATCGCCGTGTTCTTGGCGAGGATCGTGATGCCCTTTTCGCGCTCGAGGTCGTTCGAGTCCATCATGCGGTCCTCGCCCTCGAAGTGGGCGTCGAACGAGTTGGTCTGCTTCAGCATCGCGTCGACCAGGGTGGTCTTCCCGTGGTCGACGTGCGCGACGATGGCGACGTTCCTCAAGTTCTCGCGCGTGGCAAGCGCCATAGTTTTTTCCTTAGAAGATGGTGGTCCTGCGGAGCGGTGGTCCGTCTGGACGAGAGTGGGCGGGCGTCCGTGAGCACGGACCCGGCGTGTTCAGTCTACCCGCACGCGCGGAATTCCCCCGGCGGGGTGCCGCCGTCCCCAGGTGCAACCGCCGCGCCCGGCGTTTTGTTCCCCTCCCGCGCGCAGACCACGGTGGAACGACGAAGGGGTGCACGGTCCGGGCGGACCATGCACCCCTCCAGGTGGAAACGGATCGAACCGCGCGGTTACTCCGTGGCCCAGCCCACGTTCTGCCACTGCACGGAGCCGTACTCGAACTGGCTGGGTCCGTAGTTGACCAGCCCGTCCTTGACGGCCCAGGCGTAGGGCTCGAAGAACAGCGGGATCGTCCCGGCGAGGTTGATCAGCTTCTTGTCGATCTCGTTGGCCAGCTCGATGCGCTTCTCGGGGTCGAGCTCGGCGTTCGCGGCGAGGAAGTCCTCACCGAGGCTCTCGTCCGTGATGCCGCTGTAGTTCTGGCCGGAGTCGACCGGGTAGTAGATCGACTCGACGCTGGAGACCGGGAACGCGGTGCCCTGCCAGGCGAAGTACGTCGCGTCGAAGTCCTTGGCCTCCTGCGTGATGTACTCCGTGAAGAAGTCGTCCGTGGGAACGGTGTCGATCTTCACGTCGAAGCCGGTCTCGGCGGTCTGCGCCTGCACCTGCTGGGCGACCTCGGCCGATGCCGGGTTGTCCGAGGGGATCACGAAGCGCACGGTGAGCGGCTGGCCGTCCTTCTCGCGGACGCCCTCGCCGGTCCAGCCGGCCTCCTCGAGCATCTCCTTGGCGCCCTCGACGTCGTAGCCGTACACGTCGCTAGCGTGGTCCTCGTAGCCGGGCTGACCGGGCAGGTAGACGAGGTTGCCGAGGGTGTTGACGGGCGACTCCACCGGCGCGAGCCGGGACTGCGCGATGACCTCACGGTTCAGCGACATCGCGAACGCCTTGCGCACGTTGACGTCGCTGAGCACGGGGCCCGTGCCGTTGAGGGTGACGTGGCGGTAGACCGTGCCGAGCGAGCGCTCGATCTTCGCGTCATCGCGTCCCTGCGCGGTCTCGAAGTTGTCGGCGCTGCCGTACAGGTTCGTCAGGTCGATCTCGGCGTTGCCGAAGGCCTGGGCGAGACCGGCGCGGGACACGACCTTGAAGATCACCGAGTCGAGCTTGGCGGGCTCGCCCCACCACTCCGGGTTGCGCTCGAAGGTGAGCACCTGGCCGGCGACGTCGTTCTCCGCGATCTGGAAGGGGCCCGCCGACATCGTCGGGGCGGTCGCCCACGCGGTGTTGAAGGCCTCGGGGGTCGAGGCGACGGATGCGGGCAGCAGAGCGCCGAAGATGGACGGCCAGTCGGCGTTCTTCGCGGCGAACGTGATGATCGCGTGGCGGTCGTCCGTGCCCTGCTCGACGGACGCGATGTCCTTCCAGACGTTCGTCGACACGACCTGGTACGCCTCGTTCGTGCCGTTCAGCGCCTGCCAGTTGGCGGCGATGTCGGCGACGGTGAGCGGGGTCCCGTCATTCCAGACGGCGTCGGGGTTGATCTTGATCTCCACGACCTGCGGGTCCTCGCTGGTGAGCTCCATCGACTGGACGTAGTCGGTGTTGGGCTCCCAGGTGCCGTCCTCGTTGAACTTCAGGAAGTTCGGGTAGAAGAGGCCGGAGATGATGTTGTCATCAACCGTGCCGGAGTCGACGTGGTTGATGTTGAAGTTCGTGGTGGGCTGGTCGACGGGGATCGTCAGCGTCCCGCCGTCCTGGATCCCGTCGCGCTCGGCCCGGTCCCAACCGGTGCCCGGGAGGTTCGCCTCTTCGACGGCGTCCTCGCCACCGCCACCGGACGTCTGTGCGCCCCCGCCTCCTCCGCCGGTGCATCCGGTGAGCACGAGAGCGGCGGCGGTGATGCCCGTGAGCACGACCCCCGCCTTACGCAGCTTCAGCATAGATTTCGTTACCTTTCGTGGGGTTCTCGACCGAGTGGGGCGCGCGTTGCCGAGGCACGGTGCCCCCAAGCCAATGGGCAACAGAGTTTCACGCGGTGCACCGGATGGCGTCGCCCGTGACCCCTTCGTTATGAAGTTGAATCAAAGTCGTCACAGCGCCGAAACATATCGGGAGGACAGTGTTCGAGGTCCGCTCCCCCGTGCGGTGCCGATCGGGCGCAGTGCCGGGGGACGCAATCTTCGGGGGTAAGTTGTTCGAGTCGACACCCTCCGCGAGCCGCGAGTCCGGCGGGTCTCGCACACCGGAGTGCGCGTCCTCGAGCCGCCCTCCGATCACCGAAGTGGGGTAAGCAGTGCTCGGATTCATCGCCAGGCGGATCGTCAACTACGTCATCCTCGCGTCGATCGCCACGGTCCTCGGCTACGTGCTGGCGAGCGCGACGCTCAACCCGGCTGCGCGCTATCTGGGCCGTAACCCGCCCATCCCCGAGGCGAGCATCAACTCGATCCTCAACGACCTGAACATCAACCCGGACACGCCGATCCTCGAGCGGCTCGGCATCTGGATCACCGGCCTCATCACGCGCGGGTCGCTCGGGCAGAGCGTGACCGGCAACGAGGTCACCGCCGACATCGTGAGCCGTGCGGGCACCAGCCTCCGACTGCTCATCATCGGCAGCATCCTCGGCGCGGTCATCGGCGTCGCGCTCGGCGTCTGGGGCGCCGTGCGGCAGTACCGGGCGTCGGACCAGGTCATCACCTATAGCTCCTTCGCGGTGCTCGCTACTCCCCCGTTCGTCGTCGCCGTGCTGCTCATGATCGGCGCGACCAACGTGAACCGGGCGTCGGGCCAGCAGATCATCAACTTCACCGGCGAGTACACGGCCGGGCTCGACGGCGGATTCTGGGTGATCTTCGGCGACCGCCTCGTGCACCTCATCCTGCCGACCATCTCGCTCACCATCGGCGCCGTCGCGCTCTACAGCCGCTACCAGCGCAGTGCGATGCTCGACGTGCTGTCCGCCGACTACATCCGCACGGCGCGCGCGAAGGGGCGCACGCGCGGATCCGCCATCGTGCGCCACGGCGTGCGCGTCGCGCTCATCCCCATGTCGACGTTCTTCGCCTACTCGTTCGGCACGATCCTCACGGGTGCGACCATCACCGAGAACGTGTTCAGCTGGCACGGCATGGGCGAGTACCTGCTGCAGAGCGTCACCTCGTCGGACATCAACGCCGTGGCGGGCACGATCCTGTTCACGTCGATCCTCGTGCTCATTGCCGGGACGCTGTCGGATGTCGTGTACGCGGCCCTCGACCCGAGAGTAAGGGTGTAACGCATGTCCCTCCTCAACCCCGAGCTCGTCGAGTCCTCCGAGCACGTCGAGGGCGCCCACCAGACGGACGCGGTCAACTCGCGGCTCGCCCAGATCTGGCGCCGGCTGCGCAGCACGCCACGATTCTGGGTCGGCGCGATCGCCCTGCTGCTCATCTGCCTCTGGGCACTGTTCGGCCTCGCCCTCTACCCGTGGAGCGCGACCGACCAGGACGGGCTCGCGTTCAGCCAGGGCCCGTCGGCGAGCCACTGGTTCGGCACCAACGGCATCGGCCAGGACCTGTACGCGCAGACGATCATCGGGCTGCAGAAGTCGCTGCTCGTCGGCCTCATCGTCGGCCCGGCCGCTGCCCTCATCGCCGGCTTCGTCGGCGCGATCAGCGGCTACGTCGGCGGGGTGTGGGACAGGGTCATCGTCTGGTTCATCGACCTGCTGCTCGTGCTGCCGAGCTTCTACATCCTCGTGCTGCTCAGCCCAACCTTCAAGAACGCCTCCATCGTCGCGCTCATCCTGTTCCTCGCCCTGTTCGGCTGGATGGTGCTCGCCCGCGTCGTCCGCGGCCAGACCATGTCGCTGCGCGAGCGCGAGTACGTGAAGGCGGCCCGCTACATGGGCGTCGGCGGCCTCACGATCGTGCGCCGGCACATCATCCCGAACGTCGCATCGCTGCTCATTATCGACGCGACCCTCGGCGTCGGCGCCGCGATCCTGTCCGAGACGGCGCTCAGCTTCTTCGGCTTCGGCATCCAGCCGCCGGACGTGTCCCTCGGCACCCTGCTCTCCGCGGGCAGCAGCGCTGCGGTGACCCGGCCCTGGCTCTTCGTCTTCCCCTCCGCGGTCCTCATCCTGACCGTGCTCGCCACCAGCCTCATCGGCGACGCCCTGCGCGACGCCGTCGACCCGACCTCGGGAGCAACACGTGACTGACCCCGTCCTCAGCGTGCGGAACCTGTCCGTCACCTTCAACGCGAACGGACGGCGGGTGCACGCCGTGCGCGGCGTGTCCTACGACGTGCAGCGCGGCGAGTTCCTCGGCATCGTGGGCGAGTCGGGCTCGGGCAAGTCGGTGTCCTCGCTCGCCGTCATGGGCCTGCTCCCGTCGAGCGCGACCGTCGAGGGCGAGATCCTCTTCAACGGCCGGTCGCTGCTCGACCTGAACGACCGCGAGCTGTCCGGCATCCGCGGCCGCGGCATCTCGATGATCTTCCAGGACCCGCTGTCCGCCCTCACGCCCGTCTACACGGTGGGCCAGCAGATCGTCGAGGCGCTCCGCCTGCACGACCGGGCGCTGTCCCAGCAGGCCGCGGAAAAGCGCTCGATCGAGCTGCTGAAGATCGTCGGCATCCCGCACCCCGAGCGGAGGGCCAAGTCCTTCCCGCACGAGTTCTCCGGCGGCATGCGCCAGCGCGCCATGATCGCGATCTCGATCGCGAACGACCCGCAACTGATCATCGCCGACGAGCCGACGACGGCGCTCGACGTGACGATCCAGGCCCAGATCCTCGAGGTGCTCCAGAGCGCCAAGGACCTGACCGGCGCGGCCGTCGTGCTCATCACGCACGACCTCGGCGTCGTGGCGGGCAACGCGGACGACGTCGCGGTCATGTACGCCGGCCGCATCGTGGAGAAGGCGCCGGTGCTCGACCTGTTCCGTCGCCCGGTGATGCCGTACACGATCGGCCTGCTGCGCTCCATGCCGAACATGGCGTCCGCGGCCTCGGAGCGCCTGGTGCCCCTCGAGGGCCGCCCGCCCATCCTCACCGTCGTGCCCACCGGGTGCCCCTTCGCGCCGCGCTGTCCCGCCGCGATCGCGGAGTGCCTGGACGGCGAGCCGCCGCTCGAGCTGGTGAAGAACGGCGCCGGGGTGCCGGACCCGACGCGGGCCGTCGCCTGCATCCGGCACGAGGAGATCGAGGACGGCACGCTCGCGCGCGACGAGATCTTTCCGCGGCCCGAGCCGGTGCCCGTCGAGCTGCGCGCTCCGCAGAAGCGCGAGACCGTGCTCGAGCTGCGCGACATGCAGCGGCACTTCCCGCTCACCCGAGGCGCGGTGTTCAAGCGCCGGGTCGGCACGGTGCGCGCCGTCGACGGCGTGTCGCTGCAACTCGAGGCGGGGCAGACGCTCGGCCTCGTCGGCGAGTCCGGCTGCGGCAAGACGACCACGATCATGGAGATCCTCGAGCTCGCCGGCGCCCAGCAGGGCACGATCTCGGTGAACGGGATCGACACCGCGACGCTCAACCGCACGGACCGGCGGGCGCTGCGGCGCGACATCCAGGTCGTGTTCCAGGACCCGATGGCCTCGCTCGACCCGCGCATGACGGTCGAGGACATCATCGGCGAGCCGCTGACCGTGCACGACGTGAAGCCCGCGGAGATCCGGCGCAAAGTCGCCGAGATCCTCCAGCTCGTGGGGCTCGAGCCCTCGTTCGCCGGCCGCTACGCGCACGAGTTCTCGGGCGGCCAGCGCCAGCGCATCGGCATCGCGCGTGCCCTCATCGTGGAGCCGAAGATCCTCGTGCTCGACGAGCCCGTGTCTGCCCTCGACGTGTCCGTGCAGGCCGGCGTGATCAACCTGCTCGAGGACCTGAAGGACCGGCTCGGGCTCTCCTACCTGTTCGTCGCGCACGACCTCGCGGTGATCCGGCACATCGCGGACAGAGTAGCCGTGATGTACCTGGGCCGCATCGTCGAGTCGGGGGACGCCGACCTGATCTTCTCCGACCCGCGGCACCCCTACACGCGGGCGCTGCTGTCCGCGGTGCCCGTGCCGGACCCGGAGATCGAGCGCTCCCGCAGCCGCATCCTGCTCGCGGGCGACCTGCCCTCCCCCACCGAGGAGATCACCGGCTGCAACTTCCGCACCCGATGCCCGCTGTACGCGATGCTGCCGGAGGCCCAGCGGGTGCGCTGCGAGACGGACGACCCGGCGCAGCGCCCGGTGGCGGGCCGCGACGTCGCCTGCCACTGGGCGGAGGTGAGCGAGCAGCTGGTCGCGTGAGCGCCGCATCGGGAGGGCCCGGCGGTACTGGGTCTGGGTCTGGGTCTGGGTCTGGGTCTGGGTCTGGTGCTGGTACTGGGTCCGGCGGTGCTGGGTCTAGCGGTCCTGGGTCCGGTTCTGGTCGCGGTTCCGGCCCGGGTCGTGAATCGGCGGAGCGGATCGTGCTGCGGCCCGCGTCGTCGCTGTGGACCTTCGGGATCGTGGCCGCGTTCGTGCTCTGGCTCTTCGTCGACGCCGTTCTCCGCGGCGCGACGGAGTTCGCCCTGACGGCGCTGCCCTGGCTGCTGCTCGTGCTGTGGACCGTCTACGTCGTGATGCTGCGGCCGTGCGTCGCCCTCGGGCCGGACGGCATCACGATCGTCAACGTGTTCCGCAGGCACCGCATCGCGTGGGCGCTCGTCGATGACTTCACGACGCGCTTTTCGCTTCTGGTTCGCCTGAAGGACGGCCGGGCGATCCGGAGCTGGGGCGCGCCGTCGACCGGCATCGACCGGCCCTTCCAGACCGGATCGTCGGACGCGCGCTTCGCCGCGCCCGAGCAGCCTCGAGCAGCCGGGGTGCGGCGCACCGGTGCCGGAGGACTCGGGCGCCCGGCCCGCCGCTCCGAGCCCACGATCGGCAGCATCATCGAGGGCGCCCGCGACCGCTGGGACACCGAGCCCGCGGCGCGTGAGTCTGCGATTACGTCCGGTGCTGGTGCTGGAACTGGTACTGGTACTGGTCCTGGTACTGGTACCGGCGAGGGTGTTGGCGCCGGGTCCCCTGAGTCATCGTCGGCGGGCAGGCAGCGGGTGTCGCGGTGGGAGTGGTGGTCGATGGCGGTGACCCTCGTCCTCGTCGCCGCCTGCGCCCTCACCCTCGCGTGAGTGCGGGCACGCTCCGCTCGCACGGTCGCTGAGCTCGTCGGAGCGATGTGACGTTCCTACTTGCCGACGACGCCCCACCTTCGTGTGCGAAACACGTACCGTCCCTTCGACAAGCTCAGGGACCGTGTAACGGTGCCGGACGCGCAGGAGCCCGCCCCACGGTCGCCGAGCCTGACGAAGCGACGCTGCCGCCCTGCTCTCCCGGCGCCCCACCTCCCGCCTTCGAAACACATGCCGTCCCTTCGACAAGCTCAGGGACCGTGTAACGGTGCCGGTCGCGCAGGAGCCCGCCCCACGGTCGCCGAGCCTGACGAAGCGACGCTGCAGGCCTGCTCTCCCGGCGCCCCGCCTCTCGTCTTCGAAACACGTGCCGTCCCTTCGACAAGCTCAGGGACCGTGTAATGGTGCCGGACGCGCAGGAGCCAGCCCCACGGTCGCTGAGCCTGACGAAGCGACGCTGCAGCCCGCTCTCCCGGCGCCCCACCTCCCGTCTTCAAAACACATGCCGTCCCTTCGACAAGCTCAGGGACCGTCTAGTGGCGCCGGGCACGCAGGAGCCGACCCCACGGTCGCTGAGCCTGTCGAAGCGACGTGACGTTCCTCGGGTATCTCTCGCGGCTTCTCCTAGAACGGCGGGTCGTCCGGGGTTGGTGACGCACTGCCCTGAGTCTGCATCCGCTTTCGCTTCGGTTGCCGGATGTGCGCCGCCGGCTCCGTCTCGTACTCGTGTCCGCTCGGCGAGAGCCA
This sequence comes from Planctomonas deserti, assembly GCF_003067705.1. Taxonomy (GTDB): domain Bacteria; phylum Actinomycetota; class Actinomycetes; order Actinomycetales; family Microbacteriaceae; genus Planctomonas; species Planctomonas deserti. The sequence goes on along the minus strand of NZ_QANL01000002.1, from coordinate 672,853 downwards.
GCGCACCCGTCCGCCGCCTGCCGACGTCGACGACCAGGCGGTGTGGTGCTTCACCCGGTGATGCGATCGGCACAGGTGCACCAGGTTCCCGTAGTCGGTGCCGCCGCCGTACTGCCAGTCCGTCACGTGATCCACGTCCGCGCGGGCGGCACTCCGGTTGCAGCCGGGGAAGCGGCAGGTCTCGTCGCGGACCCGCAACCACGTCCGGAGGTCTCTCGGCACCGCGTACCGGTCCCGGCCGACGGAGAGCACGGCGCCAGTCTCGGGGTGGGTGAGGATGCGGGTGAAGCTCGGCGCCTTCGCCGCGATCCTTCGGGCGGTGTCCGCGTCGATCGGCCCGTAGCCCTCGAGCGTGCCCGGCTCCTCCGAGCGGCCGAGGAGCGTCAGCACCGGGACGGTCACCAGCACCCGTGGGCGGATGCCGGTCCCAATCGGCGCGTCGATGCGCCGGGTTGAAGTGTCCTCCGTCGCCTCACCAGCGGCATCGGTGTCTGTGATCCCCGCCGCGGTGGTGCCGTCGATAAGGAGGTCTGTGAACGCGTCGGCCATAAGCTGTGTCCGCGTCCTCTCCTCCCCCGGCTCACCCTTGAGCTGCTCCGCGATGTCGCGCAGACGGTTGGCAATGCCCGTTACCTCGGGTGCCGGGAGGAAGGCGTTCAGCCACGCCATCCCGTCCTTCGCCGGGCACGTCTCCACATGCCGGTCGGTGACCGACTTCGTGTGCCGCTCCGTGATCGACTCCGGGTGCAGCCGCTCGCGCAGATCCCGAGTGGCTCGGTCGAGCTTCGGAACCGTGAGCGACTCCGCCCTGGGCAGCACCGCCTCCTCCACCGCCACCACTCCTGCGGGCGGGAGGGTGGCGGTGTGGTCGATCAAGACTTGGGCGTGGCGGTAGCCGATCCGACCGTCCTGCAACGCCTCTCGGGTGGCGGGCAGGTCATGCACGAGCGCCTGGCTCTCGGCAATGAGGTTCTCCGCAGCGCGCTCTGAGATGCGCAAGGCGCAGGCAAGTTCGGTGACCAGGACGCGGTGTCCGGCCACCTTCGCGGACCAGCGCGGCCCGCCCGTCGTGGGAACGGAGAGGTTGGCGGATTCCGTCCATAGGCGAGCTCGATCGATGGCCTCGGCGCGGCACGCAGCGGCCCAGCGGGAGAAGCCCTCGAACATCTTCACCGCGTCGATCATCGCGGCGAAGGTCTCCGCGGCGTCCTGCGGTGTGTCGGGTGGGACGGGGTCGTGTGGGAACGTCGGTGTTTCCATGCCGACATAGAACCAGGCACCACCGACATCGCCTCTGCCGCGGATGTCGGGATCGTGGGGGGTGTGGAGAACTCCGGCGGGCGAGCTCCCCGCGTCCCTTCGACTAGCTCAGGGACCGTATGGGGCGCCCTCGAAGCCCGCCACGTTCCGTCCCTTCGACAAGCTCCGGGACCGTAAGGGGTATACGCGAAGCACGCCGCGTCACGTCCCTTCGACGAGCTCAGGGACCGTGGGAGTCGCCGCGAGCGACCGTCATGAGAACCCCCTCCTTCCCACCTTCTTTCTCGATGACACCACTCCCCCTTGCCGTGACGCCATCCGTGGTGTCATAGTGACGTCACAAAGGAAGGAGCACTGCATTATGAGCACTGCAGCGATCGACGCCCGCGGGCTGAGGAAGTCCTACGGCCCCAAGGTCGTGCTCGACGACCTCGGCCTCACGGTGGCGACGGGCACCGTGACCGCCCTGCTCGGCCCCAACGGCGCTGGGAAGACGACGATCATGACCATCCTCTCGACCCTCGTGCGGGCCGACGCCGGCTCCGCTGTCGTGGCCGGGTCGGACGTGGCGCGCAACCCCGACGGCGTGCGGGCCGCCATCGGCCTGACGGGTCAGTTCTCGGCGGTCGACGGCCTCCTTACGGGCGAGGAGAACCTCCTGCTCATGGCCCGGCTGCGGCACCTCGGCCCGAAGCGCTCGAAGACCCGGGTGGCGGAGCTCCTCGAGCAGTTCGACCTCACCGAGGCGGCCCGCAAGCCGCTCTCCACCTATTCCGGCGGCATGCAGCGGCGGCTCGACCTCGCGATGACCCTCGTCTCGACGCCGAGCGTGATCTTCCTCGACGAACCGACCACCGGACTCGACCCGCGCAGCCGCCACACCATGTGGGACATCGTGCGGGGCCTCGTCGCGGACGGCACGACCGTGCTCCTGACGACGCAGTACCTCGAGGAGGCCGACGAGCTCGCTGACCGCATCGCGGTGCTCGACGGTGGCCGCATCGTTGCCGAGGGCAGGCCCGACGAGCTCAAGCGGCGCGTCCCCGGCGGCCACGTGCGGCTGCGGTTCGCGGACGCCGCGGCACTCGACGCCGCCGCCCACCTCTTCGCGGCCTCGGCCCGGGATGACGCCGGGCTCGCGCTCACGGTGCCCACAGACGCCGGTGTCGGCGCCCTGCGCGCCCTGCTCGACAGCCTCGACCGAGCACACCTCGAGGTCGATGACCTCAGCATCCACACCCCGGACCTCGACGACGTGTTCTTCGCGCTCACCGGCCGGGTCGACACGAAGGGAACCGAGTCATGACCACCCTCAACACGCAGTCACCGACCGCGCCCGGTCGAGTGGCGGCCCGCGGCCGCCGGCAGTCGCACATCGTTGCGGACTCCATCACGATGCTGCGCCGCAACCTGCTGCACATCGTGCGCTACCCCGGCCTCACGATCTTCGTGATCGGGGCGCCCGTCGTCTTCCTGCTGCTGTTCGTGTTCGTGTTCGGCGGCACGCTCGGCGCCGGCCTGCCGGGCGTGGACCCCGCTGGCGGACGCGAGGCATACCTCGCGTACGTGATGCCCGGCATCCTGGTGATGACCATCGCGGGCACCGCGGGCGGCGCCGCAACCACCGTCGCCATGGACATGACGGAGGGCATCACGGCGCGCTTCCGCACCATGGCGATCTCGCGCGCCGCCGTGCTCACCGGGCACGTGCTCGGCAACACCATCCAGGCCTTTCTCGCGGTCGCGGTGGTGCTGGGCGTCGCCCTGCTCGTCGGCTTCCGCCCGTCGGCCGGGCCCGGCGAGTGGCTGGCCGCCGTGGGCCTGATCGCGCTCATCGCGTTCGCGATCAGCTGGGTCGCCATCGGCATGGGGATGCAAGCCAAGTCGGTCGAGACGGCCAGCAACCAGCCTCTCCTCTTCCTCCTGCTGCCCTTCATCGGCAGCGGCTTCGTGCCGACGGAGTCCATGCCGGGCTGGCTGCAGGGCTTCGCCCAGTACCAGCCGTTCACACCCTTCATCGAGACCACGCGCGGACTCCTGCTCGGCACGCCGCTCGGCTGGTACCCGCCGTTCGCGATCGGCTGGTGCATCGTGCTCGCCATCGGCGGCTACGTCTGGTCCGTGGCGATCTACGAGCGGAAGTCCGTGCGCTGAGGACGCGCCCCCATCGCCACCCGGGGCCCCCTCGCCCGAACCCAGCCCGGAACCCCCAACCCACGAACAAGCCCCTGCCCAGGCAGAAGGATCGTGCGCAGCTGAAAGCTGGGCAGGAACCTTCTGCCTGGGCAGGGGCAGGTGGGGTGACCGGGGGCAGCGGCTGGCCGGGGTCAGCGGCCGAACTGGAAGTGCGCCCCCGGGATGGCCTCGAGCAGCTTCTGCGTGTAGGCCTCGCGCGGGTTGTCGAACACGTCGTCCGTGCTCGCCGACTCCACGATGCGCCCCTTCTGCATGACGCAGACCGAGTCCGCGACGAGCCGCACGACCGCGAGGTCGTGCGTGATGAAGAGGTACGTGAGCCCCAGCTCCGCCTGCAGATCGGTGATCAGGTTGAGGATCTGCCCCTGCACAAGCACGTCGAGCGCGGACACCGCCTCGTCGAGCACGATCACGTCGGGCTTCAGCGCGAGCGCACGCGCGATGGCGATGCGCTGGCGCTGTCCGCCGGACAGCTCGTTCGGGTAACGGTTGACCGTCGACGCGGGCAGCGCGACCTGGTCGAGCAGCTCCCGCACGCGGGCCTGGCGAGACGCCCGGTCGCCCACGCCGTGCGCGACGAGCGGCTCGGCGATCGTTTTGCCCACGCTGTACATGGGGTCGAGCGAGCCGTACGGATCCTGGAACACCGGCTGCACACGGCGGCGGAAGTTGAGCAGCTCCTTGCCGCGGAGCCCCGCGACGTCCCGGTTGTCGAACGTGATCGACCCGGAGGTGATCGACTCCAGCTGCAGCACGAGCTTCGCGACGGTCGACTTGCCGGATCCGGACTCCCCCACGAGCGCCATGGTGGTGCCCTTGGGGATGGCGAACGACACGTCGTCCACGGCCTTCAGCTGGTCCGTCTTGAAGCCGCCCTTGCGGATGTTGTAGACCTTCGAGACGTTGGTCACCTGGATCAGGTCCTGGTGCGTCCCGCTCTCGCGGGCGTCGGCCCGCGCGATCAGCCGGTCGTCCGCGGAGCCCACCGACGAGATGTCGAGCTGGTCGGTCGTCTCCGGTCGGCGCGCCGACTGGATGCGACGCGACGCGAGGCTCGGCGCCGCGGCCACGAGCCGCTGCGTGTACGGGTGCAGCGGGTTGGCGAGGATCTCAGCGGAGGGACCGGCCTCGACGACCTTGCCCTTGTACATGACCACGAGCTGCTCCGCGCGCTCCACGGCGAGGCCGAGGTCGTGCGTGATGAAGAGCACGGAGGTGCCGTAGTCGCGGGTCAGCGTCTCGAGGTGGTCGAGGATCGTGCGCTGCACGGTCACGTCGAGCGCCGAGGTCGGCTCGTCCGCGATGAGCAGCTTCGGGCGCGAGGAGAGTCCGATGCCGATGAGCACGCGCTGGCGCATGCCGCCGGAGAACTGGTGCGGGAACTGCTTGAGCCGGTCCTCCGCGTCGCTCAGGCCGGCTTCCTTCAGCACCTCGATCGTCCGCTTCCGGGCGTCGCGACCCTGGGCGATCCCGTTGGCCTTGATGGCCTCCTCGACCTGGAAGCCGATGCTCCACACCGGGTTCAGGTTCGACATAGGGTCCTGCGGCACGTAGCCGATCTCCCGGCCGCGCACGTCCTGCATCGCGGCCGAGGACAGCTTGGTCAGGTCCTTGCCCTCGAACAGGATCTGACCGCCGGTGACCTGGCCCGCGCCGGGCAGAAGGTTGATGATCGCCTGCGCGGTCGTGGACTTGCCCGAACCGGACTCCCCCACGATGGCGAGGGTCTGACCGGCGTGCAGCGTGAGATCGACGCCGCGGACGGCCGGCACGAGGCCGCGCTGGGTCTTGAAGCCGACCTCGAGGTCGCGGATCTGCAGCAGCGGCGCGTTCGCGCTGGTGTCTGCGGTTGCGGTGCTGGACAGGGTGTACTCCTGGCTCATCGGCGGGCCCTCGCCTTCGGGTCGAGGGCGTCACGCACGACGTCACCGAGCATCAGGAACGACAGCACGGTGAGCGACAGCGCGGCCGCCGGGTAGAAGAGAACCATCGGCGCGGTGGCGACGGAGACCCGGGCCTGTCCGATGTCGTTGCCCCAGGACATGACGCTCGGCGGGAGGCCGATGCCGAGGAACGAGAGGGTGGCCTCGGCGACGATGAACGTGCCGAGCGAGGTCGTGGCGACGACGATCACGGGAGCGATCGCGTTCGGCACGACGTGCCGCACCAGGATGCGGAACCGCGATACGCCGAGGGCGATGGACGCGGTCACGTAGTCGGCGTTCCGTGCCGAGAGGACCGCTCCGCGGGTGATGCGGGCGACCTGCGGCCAGGCGAACACGGAGAGCACGAGCGCGACGGTCCAGGGGTCCCGGACCGGCAGCACCGACATGAGCACGATGGCGCCGAGCACGGTCGGGATGGCGAGGAAGATGTCGCCGATGCGCGAGGCGATCGCGTCGAACGCCCCGCCGTAGTACCCGGAGAGGGCGCCGATGACGAGCCCGACGAGCGTCGCGATCACCGTGGCGAGCAGCCCGACGGTCAGGGACGCCTGGGCGCCGTACACGACGCGCGCGTACACGTCGCAGCCCTGGCGGGTGAAGCCGAAGATGTGCCCGGCCTCGGGGCCGCCGTTGCTGTCCGGGAGGAGGCAGCCGCGCGCCGGATCCGTGTGCGAGAACAGGTTCGGGAATGCCGCCACGGCGACGATGATCACGATGAGCACCGCCGAGATCCAGAACAGGGGACGCCCGCGCATCGAGTCCCAGGCGTCCGACCAGGTGCTGCGGGCCTTCTGGCTGGAGTCGACCTGGTCGATCGCTCCGACCGGCGTCTCTTCGAGGTCGGCGACGTAGTGGCCGGCCGAGGGGGCGGTGTTACTTGGCATAGCGGATCCTCGGGTCGAGCAGTGCGTAGATCATGTCAACGAGCAGGTTCGCGAGCATGTAGATGATGACCATCACGGCGACGAACGACACGACGGTCGGTCCCTCGCCGCGGATGACCGCCTGGAAGACCGCCCCGCCGACGCCGTTGATGTTGAAGATGCCCTCGGTGACGATGGCGCCGACCATGAGGTTGCCGATGTCGACACCGAGGAAGGTCACCACGGGGATCAGCGAGTTGCGCAGGATGTGCACGGTCACGACGCGGCGGCGGGGCAGGCCCTTCGCCGTCGCGGTGCGCACGAAGTCGGCGCTGGCGTTGTCCGCGACGCTCGCGCGGGTGAGGCGCACGATGTAGGCGAATGTGACGCTGGCCAGCACGAGGGCGGGGAGGATCAGGTCCTGGATGGGTGCGCCCGGTCCCGCCGTGGTGCGGAACAGCCCGAGCTCGACGGCGAGGAAGTACTGCAGCACGAATCCCAGCACGAACGTGGGCACCGAGATGAGCAGGAGGCTCACCACGAGGGCGCTCGCGTCGAACAGCTTGCCCTTGCGGAGGCCGGCGACGAGACCGACGAGGATGCCGGCGATCGCCTCGAACGCGAGGGCGAGCATCGCCAGCCGGAAGGTCACCGGGAAGGCCTGGGCGAGCAGTGCGGTGACGGGGCGTCCGGAGTAGGTCGTGCCGAGGTCACCGGTGAAGATTCCGCCGATGTAGTACAGGTACTGCACGATGAACGGCTCGTTCAGGTGGTACTGCTCGCGGATGGCCTCGATGACGCCGGGGGCCGGGGGACGGTCGCCGAACAGGGCGGCGATCGGGTCGCCCGGCAGCGAGAAGACCATGAAGTAGATGAGGAACGTCGCGCCGAAGAAGACAGGGATGAGCTGGAGCAGACGCCGCCCGATGTACCAGAGCATCAGATGCCGGCACCGAAGATCGGAAGCATGGGGATCACATTCTTGTGTGGAGTGAAGGTTTTTTCCTTGTGGGAACTGCGGGATTTCACCGCGATGCCGGGGCGCGAAGCGCGCCCCGGCATCGGGTCGAACGAGTAACCAGGGTACGCCCCCTCGTTACTCCTTCGTGATCTGGTAGTACAGCGGCACGGAGTTCCAGCCGAACACCACGTTGTCCACGGTCTCGGCGGAGACGCCGGTCACGTTGGAGTACCACAGCGGGATGGCGGGCAGGTCCTTGAGCAGCAGCTCCTGGGCCTCCTGGTACTTCGCGGTCGCGGCGTCGATGTCGCCGGCCGTGCTGCCCTCGCGGATCAGGTTGTCGAACTCGGGGCTGGAGTAGCCCTCGTAGTTCGAGCCCGCGCCCGTGAGGTAGTTCGGCGCGAGGAAGTTGTACAGCGACGGGTAGTCCGCCTGCCATCCGGCGCGGGTGGCACCGGTGAGGCGCTGAGCCTCGCGGTCCTCGAGAGCCTCGGCGAAGGTCGGGTACGGCTTGCCCTGCGCGGTGATGCCGAGCGTGTTGCTGATGCTCTGCGTCGCGGCGTCGACCCAGGCCTGGTGGCCACCGTCGGCGTTGTAGGCGATGTCGAACACGGTGTCACCGTAGGGAGCGATCGCGTCGGCCTCGGCCCACAGGCGCTTGGCCTCGTCGGCGTCGTACTCGAGCACCTCGGCACCCTCGAGCTCGTCGGAGTACCCGTCGATCACCGGGGAGGTGAAGTCGGTGGCCGGCGTGCGCGTGCCCTGGAAGATGACGTCGGTGATCTCGTCGCGGTTGATCGAGCGGGAGATGGCGGCGCGGCGGAGCTTGCCCTCCTCGCCACCCCAGTGCTCGAGGTACTGCGGGATGTTGATCGCCTGGAAGACGGCGGCGGGCTGGTTCACAGCGCGGTCGCCGAACTCGTCCTCGAAGGTCTCGAACGCGGCGTCCGGGACGGCGTCGAGCACGTCGAGGTTGCCGCCCTGCACGTCCGCGTATGCGGCGTCCTGGGTGGCGTAGAAGGTGATCTTCAGACCGTCGTTGGCGGGCTCGCGGGGGCCGTCGTACTCGGGGTTCGCGACGAGGTCGATCGCCACGTCGTGCTCCCAGGCACCCTCGCCGTCCAGCATGTACGGACCGTTGCCGATCGGGTTCTCACCGAAGGCGTCCATGTCCTCGAACGCGGACTCGGGCAGCGGCGAGTAGGCCGAGTAGCCGAGTCGCAGCGGCCAGTCGGCCTCGGGGGCGCTGAGCGCGACGGTGAAGGTGGTGTCGTCGACGACCTTGAGGCCGGACAGCTCCGGCACGTCACCCTCGAGCGCGAAGCCCTGGATGTTGTCGAAGAAGTAGGACGAGCCCTGGGCGTTGGTGGGGTTCGCGCCGTAGTTCCACGCGTCCACGAACGACTGAGCCGTGACGGGGGAACCGTCGCTGAACGTGAGGCCCTCGCGGATCTTCACGGTCCAGTTCTGCGAGTCCTCGGACTCGATCGACTCGGCCACGTCGTTCTCGATCTCGCCCTCGGCCGTGTAGGACACCAGGCCGGCGAAGATGGAGTCGATGATCTTGCCGCCACCCACCTCGGTGGTGTTCGTCGGGATCAGCGGGTTCTGGGGCTCGCTGCCATTCGTCGTGATGATGGCGGATCCGCCACTGTTGCCGCCGTTGCTTCCGGAGTCGCCTCCGTTGCCGCCGGAAGCGCAGCCCGACAGGACCAGCGCGCCGGCCCCGATAAGGGCAATGGCGCTCAGGCCCTTGCGATTGATGTTCACGTATCCTCCTGTGCAGGTGAACTGCGGGCATGCGTCATGGCATGCGACCGCGGGATACGTAGACCTTAGGTTGTGCTCTCGGCCGGTACAAAAACGACACCGGAAACGTTACATACCGGTAACCCACGACTTTCGCGGGGATGAACCCCGCAGGAATGCTGCAGGTGAGCGCTCCCCCGCGCACTTTTTCCCTCGCGGCGCCCCGTCGGCCGATTGTAGGTTTCCGCTATTCCTCACTGAGGAAGCGAAGCTCTCCTGCCCTCTCGAGCCCTCTTCGGGCTCTCGACGGCCCTCCAGGGAGCGGTGACGCCCCCTGCGTAGGATTCCAGCCATGAGGTGGACCGTCGGCCGGCGCGGCAGCGCAACGCGTGCCGCAGCCGACGGTGACGCACTCGCGACGGCGACGGCGCGTGCCGGTGCCGGTGCCGGCGCCGGCGCAGTGGAGGATCCGCGGGCCCGGCGCATCTGGATCGAGATCGCGATCGTGCTCGGCCTGTCGCTCGGCGCGTCCGCGGTCTACTCCATCGTCTCGCTGCTCAACAGCCTGACCCGGGAGACGCCGCTCTCCTCGCAGACGACGACCCTCAATCAGTCGCTCAGCCCGCGGCCGATCTTCGACCTCACCTACCAGCTGCTCGGCATCTTCTTCGACCTCGTGCCCGTGGTGCTGGCGCTCTACCTGCTCTGGCTGCCGGGCCGCTCGGCGCTCAGCCGGCTCGGCATCGACCGCAGGCGCCCCGGCTGGGACGTCGGCAGTGGCGTCGCGCTCGCGGCGCTCATCGGCATCCCCGGGCTCGGCCTCTACCTCGTGGCGCGCGGCCTCGGTTTCTCGCTCACCGTCGTGCCCACCGCGCTCGACGCGCACTGGTGGACGGTGCCGGTGCTCGTGCTCTCGGCGCTGCGGGCCGCGCTCGTCGAGGAGGTAATCGTTGTCGGCTACCTCTTCACGCGGCTCCGGGAGCTCGGCTGTGGGCCCTGGCCGACCATCGCGGCGAGCGCCCTGCTCCGCGGCAGCTACCACCTCTACCAGGGCTTCGGCGGCTTCGTCGGCAACGTCATCATGGGCGTCGTCTTCGGCTGGTTCTACCACCGCTTCGGCCGCACGACGCCGCTGATCGTGGCGCACTGGATCCTCGACATCGCCAGCTTCTGCGGCTACGCCCTCGCCGTCGCGCTCCTGCCCGACCTGTTCCCGCCGGCCTCCTGACGCACGCCGCCCCCGGGAGAGATCTCCCCGCCCGATGCGGCGACGCGGTGTGGCCGAGCGCCCGGGCGCCGGGCCGTCAATAGAGTGGGGCTCGCACGCCGGCGTGCGCCTGCCGTCGGCGACCTCGACACAAGGAGGACCATGAGCAACGACGCTCATCCGGCCGGCGCTTCGCCGGGCGACGCGTACCGCGGCAACGCGAACAGGGGCAGCGCGAACAGGGGCGACGCGCATCCCGTGGGCGCAACACCCGGCGGCACTGCCGCGATCGACTACATCGCGGTGGAGGACTCGCCGCGATTCCGCGAGCTGAAGCGCGAGCACCGCAGCTTCGTTTTCCCCGTCGCGGTCGCGTTCCTCGTCTGGTACTTCGCCTACGTGCTGCTCGCCGACTACGCGCACGAGTTCATGTCGACGCCCGTGTTCGGCAACGTGAACGTCGGCATTCTGCTCGGGCTCGGGCAGTTCGTCACCACGTTCGCCATCACCACCTGGTACGTGCACCGCGCCAACGCCCGCTTCGACCCCATCGCCGCGGAGATCCGCGCCGACCTCGAGGGCCGCGAGCAGCGCGCAGGACGGGAGGGACGGGCATGACCCCCACGGAGACCGGGAACCCGATCCTCAACATCACGATCTTCGGGGTGTTCGTCGCGATCACCCTCGTGATCGTGTTCCGCGCGAGCCGCAACAACAAGACGGCGGCGGACTACTACGCCGCCGGCCGCTCCTTCACGGGGCCGCAGAACGGCACGGCCATCGCGGGCGACTACCTCTCGGCCGCATCCTTCCTCGGCATCTGCGGCGCCATCGCGGTCAACGGCTACGACGGATTCCTCTACTCGATCGGCTTCCTCGTCGCGTGGCTCGTCGCCCTGCTGCTCGTCGCCGAGCTGATGCGGAACACCGGCAAGTTCACGATGGCCGACGTGCTGTCGTTCCGGCTGCAGCAGCGGCCCGTGCGCCTGGCCGCGGCGACCACGACGCTCGCGGTCTGCTTCTTCTATCTGCTCGCCCAGATGGCGGGAGCGGGCGGCCTCGTCTCCCTGCTGCTCGGCATCGACGACCGGGTCGGGCAGTCGGTCGTGATCGCGGTGGTCGGCGTGCTCATGATCATCTATGTGCTCGTCGGCGGCATGAAGGGCACCACCTGGGTGCAGATCATCAAGGCCTGCCTGCTCATCGCGGGTGCGGCGGTCATGACCGTGTGGGTGCTCGCGCTGCACGGCTTCAACCTGTCGACGCTGCTCGGTGCCGCGGCGGACGCCGCGACGACCGATGTGCTCTCGCCCGGCAACCAGTACGGGCTCACCGGGGTCACCCGGCTCGACTTCCTGTCGCTCGCGCTCGCGCTGGTGCTGGGCACCGCGGGGCTCCCTCACGTGCTCATGCGCTTCTACACGGTTCCCACCGCGAAGGAGGCCAGGCGCAGCGTCGTCTGGGCCATCTGGCTCATCGGCATCTTCTACCTGTTCACGCTCGTGCTCGGCTACGGCGCCGGCGCCCTGATCGGGTCGGAGCGGATCCTCGCCGCTCCGGGTGGCGTCAACTCCGCCGCCCCGCTGCTCGCGCTCGAGCTCGGCGGACCGATCCTGCTCGGCATCATCGCGGCCGTGGCGTTCGCGACCATCCTCGCGGTCGTCGCGGGCCTCACGATCACCGCGGCGGCGTCCTTCGCCCACGACGTCTACGCGAGCGTGATCCGCAAGGGTGCCGTGCCGCCGAACGGAGAGGTGCGGGTCGCCCGGATCACCGTCGTGGTCATCGGCGTCGTGTCGATCGTCGCGGGCATCTTCGCGAACGGCCAGAACATCGCGTTCCTCGTCGCGCTCGCGTTCGCGGTCGCCGCGAGCGCGAACCTGCCGACGATCCTCTACTCGCTGTTCTGGCGGCGGTTCACCACGCGCGGGGCCGTGCTGTCGATGTACGGGGGCCTCGGCACCGCACTAGTGCTCATCCTGCTGTCACCCGTGGTGTCCGGGGCGGAGACGTCGATGTTCCCGAACGCGGACTTCTCGATCTTCCCGCTCAACAACCCCGGCATCGTGTCCATCCCGGTGGGCTTCCTGCTCGGCTGGATCGGCACCGTGACGACCCGCAGGCTCGAGTCGCCGGAGCTGGCCGCCGAGATGGAGGTGCGCTCCCTGACGGGCCACGGCGCCGAGAAGGCCGTGGAGCACTAGCTCCCGGCACCGCACCCCCCGCACCCAGCACCACCCCGGTGAGGTGCCCGATTCGGTCGCGTTTCTAGCGAAAACACGACCGATTCGGGCACCTCACGGGGTTGGTCAGGCGAACGCCTCCGGCGGCGGGCACGCGCAGAACAGGTTGCGGTCGCCGTACGCCTGGTCGATGCGGCGCACGGGCGGCCAGTACTTGCTCCGGCGGAGCGCCCGCACCGGGTACACCGCCTGCTCGCGGCTGTACGGGTGGGTCCACTCCCCCGCAATCACGGACTCCGCCGTGTGCGGGGCCCCGCGCAGCGGGTTGTCCTCCTCGCCGTTCACGGCGTCCGCCTCGACCCGGATCGCGATCATGGCCTCGATGAAGCGCTCGATCTCCCCGAGGTCCTCGCTCTCCGTCGGCTCCACCATGAGGGTCCCCGGCACGGGGAAGCTCATGGTCGGCGCGTGGAAGCCGTAGTCGATGAGGCGCTTCGCCACGTCGTCGACCGTCACGCCGGTCGCCGCGGTGAGCGGCCGCAGGTCGAGGATGCACTCGTGCGCGACCAGTCCGTTGTCGCCCGCGTAGAGCACGGGGTAGGACTCGCGCAGGCGGGCCGCGATGTAGTTCGCGGACAGCACGGCCGTCGCCGTGGACTGCTTGAGCCCCTCCGCGCCCATCATTCGCACGTACGCCCAGCTGATGGGCAGGATGCTCGGGCTGCCGTACGGCGCCGCCGAGACGGGCGCGCCGCCGTGCTCGATGGTCGCGTCCGCGGCCTGGCCCTCGCCGACCCGGGCGTGCTCGGCGCGCTGCGCGAACGCGTGGCCGGGCAGGTGCGGGGCGAGGTGCGCTTTGGCCGCGACGGGGCCGACGCCCGGCCCGCCGCCGCCGTGCGGGATGCAGAACGTCTTGTGCAGGTTGAGGTGCGACACGTCGCCGCCGAAGTCGCCGAACCGGGCGAAGCCGAGCAGCGCGTTGAGGTTCGCGCCGTCCACGTACACCTGGCCGCCGGCCTCGTGCACCGCGTCGCAGATCGCGCTCACCTCGTGCTCGTACACGCCGTGCGTGGACGGGTAGGTGATCATGAGCGCCGCGAGCGTGTCCGCGTGGGCGGCGACCTTGGCCCGCAGGTCGTCGAGGTCGACGTTGCCGAGTTCGTCGCACGCGACGACGACGACGCGCAGCCCGGCGAGGACAGCGCTGGCGGCGTTCGTGCCGTGCGCGCTCGACGGGATGAGGCACACGGTGCGCGCGTGGTCGCCGTTGGCGCGGTGGTAGCCGCGGATCGCGAGCAGCCCCGCGAGCTCGCCCTGGCTGCCCGCGTTGGGCTGCAGCGAGACGGTGTCGTAACCGGTGACGTCTGCGAGCCAGCGCTCGAGCTGCGTGATCAGCTCGAGGTAGCCGGCGACGTCCTCGGCGGGCGCGAACGGGTGGATGTTGGCGAACTCGCTCCAGGTGACCGCCTCCATCTCCGTGGCGGAGTTGAGCTTCATGGTGCACGAGCCCAGCGGGATCATGCCGCGGTCGAGCGCGTAGTCCTTGTCGGCCAGGTACTTGAGGTACCGCATCATGGCCGTCTCCGAGCGGTGTGTGTTGAACACCGGGTGGGTGAGGTAGGGGCTGGAGCGGAGCAGCTCGACGGGCACGTCGGGCAGGGTCTCGCGGTGCGGCGCCGGGTCGATCGAGCCGTCCTCTCCGCCCCCGAAGGCGCGCAGCACGGCGGCGAGCGTGACGTCCTCCGTCGCCTCGTCCACCGAGATGCCGATGGTGTCGGCGTCCACGACGTGCAGGTTCACGCCGAGGTCGTGGGCGCGGCCGGCGACCTCGGCGGCCTCCCCCGGCACCCGGTAGCGCAGGGTGTCGAAGAACGCGCTCGAGAGCGGCTCGTGGCCGAGGGTGCGCAGCGCGGCAGCGAGCCGCTGGGCGCGGGACGCGACGTCGCTCGCGATCCGGCGGAGGCCGTCCGGACCGTGGTACACCGCGTACATGCTCGCCATGACGGCGAGGAGCACCTGCGCGGTGCAGATGTTCGAGGTGGCCTTCTCGCGGCGGATGTGCTGCTCGCGGGTCTGCAGCGAGAGGCGGTAGGCGGGGCGGCCGTCGGCCGCCTGGCTGACACCGACGAGGCGACCGGGCAGCTGGCGCTCGAGCCCGGCGCGCACGGCCAGGTAGCCCGCGTGCGGACCGCCGAAGCCCATGGGCACGCCGAAGCGCTGGGTGGTGCCCGCGGCGATGTCCGCGCCGAGCTCGCCGGGCGAGGTCAGCAGCGTGAGCGCGAGCAGGTCGGCCGCCGCGACGGCGAGCGCACCCTGCGCCTTGGCGGCCGCGAAGATCCGGGCGGGATCGGCGATGCGGCCGGAGGCACCGGGGTACTGCACCAGGATGCCGAACGAGCCGTCGGCCAGCTCGGGCAGCGCCACGGCGTTCTCGGCGTTTTCCGCGTCCGCGTCGGGACCGGCGTGGACGTCGGGGACGGTGAACTCGACGAGCTCGATGCCCACCGCCTCGGCCCGGTTCGCGAGCAGCGCCTTGGTCTGCGGGAGCGTGTCCCGGTCGACGAGGAAGCGGTTCGACGGCGACTTGGACGCGCGGCGGGCGAGCAGCATGGCCTCGACCACGGCGGTGCCCTCGTCGAGCATGGACGCGTTGGCGGTCGCGAGTCCCGTGAGGTCGCACACCATGGTCTGAAAGTTCAGCAGGGCCTCGAGGCGCCCCTGCGAGATCTCCGGCTGGTAGGGCGTGTAGGCCGTGTACCAGCTCGGGTTCTCGAGCACGTTGCGCTTGATCACGGCCGGCGTGATGGTGTCGTAGTAGCCGAGCCCGATGAGCGAGGCGCGGACGGTGTTCCGGCTCGCAAGCCCGCGCAGCTCGCGCAGCGCCTCGCGCTCGGTGGCGGCCGGCGGGAGGATCGACTCGCCGGGGGAACGGAAGTTGCCGACGGCGATCGCGGGCGGCACGGCGGCCTCCAGGAGGGCGTCGACGGAGTCGTAGCCCAGGGCGGCGAGCATGACGCCGCGCGCGTCGCTGTCGATGCCGATGTGCCTGCTGCCGAAGGCACCGAGGTCGAACGTCGCGGACTCCGCCATCACTCGCCCACCAGCTCGCGGTACTGAGCGGCGGAGAGCAGCTCGGGGAGGTTCGTGAAGCGCACGCGGAGCAGCCAGCCCGCTCCGAAGGGCTCGCTGTTCACGAGGTCGGGCGCGTCGACGACGGCGTCGTTGACCTCGGTCACCGTGCCGTCGATCGGGGCGAACAGCTCGCCGACCGATTTGGTCGACTCGATCTCGCCGACCACCGTGCCGCCGGAGAGCTCGGCGCCCACGGCGGGCAGGTCGATGTAGACCACGTCGCCCAGCTTGTCCGCCGCGTACGCGGTGATCCCGACGGTCGCGATGTCGCCGTCGATGCTCACCCACTCGTGCTCGGCGGTGTACTTGAGGTTGTCCTGATCGGTCACGGCAGCATCCTTCGTGCGTTGGGATTCGTGTGGAAAGAGGAGAGGGAGGAGGAGGAGAGGGATCGCGCGCTCAGACCGCGGCGCGCCTGTAGAAGGGGAGCGTCACGACGGTCGCGGGGATCCGGGTGCCGCGCACGTCGACGAACAGCCGGGTGCCGACCGCGGAGAGCGACGGGTCGACGTAGGCCATAGCGATCGGGTGTCCGAGCGTCGGCGACAGGGCACCGCTCGTGATGATGCCCGCCGGCTCGACCATGCCCTCGAGCGCGTCGAAGACGGCCTCGGCGTCGGCGGTCGCATACACGGGGTAGCCCTCACGGCCCGCGCGTCGTCCCTCGGCGGTGAGACCCACCAGCACGCGGGCCGCGGGGTCCGGGCCGTGCTCGCTCGCCTGACGGCCCACGAAGTCGCCCTCCTTGCCGAGCGCGACGACCCGGCCGAGGCCCGCCTGGGCAGGGAACGTGTCCGGGCCGAGCTCGTGACCGTAGAGCGGCATGCCCGCCTCGAGCCGCAGCGTGTCGCGGGCGGCGAGGCCGGCGGGGATCAGACCGTGGTCCTGGCCCGCAGCGGCGAGCGCGGCCCAGAGCGCCGACGCGTCCGGCGCGTCGACGTACAGCTCGAAGCCGTCCTCGCCGGTGTAGCCGGTGCGCGCGATCAGGACGGTCCCGCCGCCGAAGGTCGCACCCGTCGTGCGGTAGTACCGCACGGACGAGAGCGGATCCGTCGTCTCCAGCCCCTCGGTCGCCTCGAGGATGGCGCGCGACGCCGGGCCCTGCACGGCGATGAGGGCGACCCGGTCGCTGATGTCCTCGACCGTCACCGCCTCGAACGCGGCGGCGCGCTCGGTGAGCGCCTGCACGGCCGCGTCCCGGTTGCCAGCGTTCGCGACCACGAGGAACTCGTGCTCGCCGGTGCGGTAGACGACCAGGTCGTCGATCACGCCGCCCCGCTCGTTGAGCAGCAGGCTGTACTTCGCCTGCAGGAGGGCGATCGCGGAGAGCTTCCCGGCGAGCGCGTAGTCGAGGAAGGCGCCGGCGTCGGGACCGGTGACGCTGACCTCCGCCATGTGGGAGAGATCGAAGAGCCCGGCGGCCGTGCGCACGGCCCGGTGCTCGGCGAGGTCGCTCGAGTAGCGGACCGGCATCTGCCAGCCGGCGAAGTCGGTGAAGGAGGCGCCCGCCGCCACGTGCACGTCGTGCAGGGGCGAGAAGCGGGCGGGGGAAGCGGTGGGGCGGGGATCGGACACGAGTTCTCCCGTCGACGGCGGCGGGCACGCGCGAGGACGCGACCCGGAAAAGAACTCCCCCTCTGTCATCTGCCTGAGAGTTTCGCGCGGCGGCGCCGGAGCGCTGCCGGCTTTCACCGTGGGCGAGGGCCGGTAAGGCCCTTCTTTTCAGAGCGACCAGGTCGATGCGGTACGTGTTACCTGAGAGATTGGCGGGGAGGCTTGCTCCTTCGGTGCCCGGTGTCCGGGCTCTCCCGCATCGCGTTCGTGGTCTCGTATTCGGTTGTGCGCACCATCCTAGCGACACGCGTCGCGCAGCCCGTCGTGATCGCGCCGGCGCCGGGCGGAACGGAGGCCGGCACCTCCGCCGGTCACGCCCCGGGGTCGCCCTCTCCGGGGAACCGGCGGGTGCGGCGGAGCGTGAGCGCGATGATCGCGGCGAGAAGGCCGAGTCCGGCGATGCCGCCGAGCACGATGGCCCACAGCGGAAGCGCGGTGCCGTCGGATGCCGGATCGCCACCGTCCTCGCCCGGCGCGGGGGTCTCCTCCGCAACCGGCGCGTCGGCGGAGGCGTCCGGTGCCGGGGTCTCCACCGCCTCACCTGGCGCGGAGACGCTCGCGGCGGTGCCCGCCCAGTCGTCGCCGCACTGCGGCGCCGTCGTCATCGCGCTCTGCGGTCCGGGCTCGGACGGCTGGTAGGTGAACGTGTAAGAGCCGCTTGTGGGGTGACCGTCACTGGACACGACCTGCCACAGGACCTCGTACGTACCGGCGGGGCCGGAGGCGACCTCAGTGGTCGCCGTCGCTCCGTCCACGGTGACGCAGCCGCTCTCGTAGTGCCGGTCGCCCTCGTCGAGCACCTGGATGGCGAAGCTGTTGGTGTCCCCGCCCAGCGCCAGGAGCTCGTCGGAGAAGCCGAGGGCCACGGTGGTCAGTGCCTCCGTGACCGTGGAGTCTGCGGCCGGGGTGGCGGACGAGAGGGCGTCGTGCGCCGACGCGGGGGCCGTCGAGCCGAGCGCGAGGGGCAGGGCCACCCCGAGCGCGCCCAGCACGCCCAGCGCGCGCCGGACGGACACCCGTCGTGCCATCGATCGATCCGCAGCCGTGTTCGTCATGTGACCCTCCTGCCCCGGCGACCCGTTGCGCCGCGGAGCCAGACTACCCACCGCCGATCGGCCGCCCCTGCACTCCGGCGGACGTCCCCTGCACCTCGGCGGACATCCCCTGCGCTCCGGTGAAGGCCCTCGGTTCCGTCATGGCGGGTCAGTCGCCCGGGAGGAACCGGCCCTCCGGGTCGAGGCGCGTGAGCACGCGCGCCATGATCCGGTCGAGGTCGGCGACGTCCCGCTCGTCGAGGGCGTCCAGGATCCTGGCGCGCACCGTCTCCACGTGGCTCGGGGCGGTCGCGACGACCTTGCGCCAGCCCTCCTCGGTCAGGCTCGCGTTGGTGGCTCTGCGGTCGGCCGGGCACGGCGCGCGCGTCACGTAGCCCCTCGCCTCCAGTCTCGACACCACGTGGGAGAGGCGCGACAGGGTCGCGTTGGTGCGGGAGGCGAGCGCGGTCATGCGCAACGTGCGCTCCGGCGCCTCGGACAGCATGGCGAGCGTGAAGTACTCGAAGTGGGTGAGGTCGGCGTCCCTCTGCAGCTGCGCGTCGAGCACGCCGGGCGCGAGCGAGACGACCGCGATGAGCTTCTTCCAGGCGGCCAGTTGCTCCGCGCTCAGCCAGCGCTCCTCGTCCATGCGGCAAGCATACCGGGATGCTTGAATCGTCAACCAACGGGCCCCGCGACGGTTGTTCGCCAAATGACCACCGTTTGGGGGCCTGACGCGGCTCGGCCCCGGGGATAGTCTCAACTCGAGGGTCCGGCCGGGGGGATGCGGACTCCTCGAAGCTGTGTCGTGGGTCCCCCGAGAAGGAACGGGACAACGAAATGGCGATCACGATCGATAGCTTCCCTCTGCTGGAAGCCGCACCCGCACGTCTCTCCCGCGGCGTTCGTTCGACGCCCCGCGCCACCGCGCCGCGCGCTCTTCCCGCGGCCCCTGAAGGCATGAGCTGGGTGGTCAGCCGCTCCGCGACGACCGGCAAGCCGGGCGCCTACCTCTACACCGAGTACGGCGCCGAGGCCGCGAACCACAACGCCAACTCGCTGTGGTTCCGCGCGGTGGTCGCGCCGCGCATGGTCCGCAGGGCCGCCCGCATCACCGAGTACGTCAAGCGCATGGACGCCGTCCAGGACTAGGACCACCCGTCGCGAGGACGGCACCGCACGCCCGTCCTCGCGACCGCACCACCGCATCGCATCCGCACCACAGCGTCACCAGCACCAGCACGAAGCACGAAGCACGAAGCACGAAGCACGAAGCACTATCGCGCCGCACTCGTTGCACGACCGCACCGCCGCCGCCGGGCATCCCGTGCCGCGGCGGCAGCGCGGCCGGCCCGGCTACGCCCCGATGACGGGGATCGAGTCGGTCACCGCCGGCATCGACGGCCGCATGATGCTCCCGTCCTCGCGGCGGTACCGCGCGTTCGTGTCCTGCGACGGGGCGCCCTCGAGCACGGGGCCCTGATCGTCGAGCCTGACCTCGATGTCCGAGTCCTTCGACACCCGATAGGTCGTGCCGCGGACGCGGAACGAGACGCCGCCCTCACCCTCGATCACCGAGACGCGCATCGACTCTGCCCGCAGGGTCACCAGGATCCTCGTGCCGTGCCAGATGAGCCGGAAGCTGAGCTCCTGCCAGTCCGTCGGCAGACGCGGGTCGAAGGACAGGGTGCCGTCGTAGTCCCGCATGCCGCCGAACCCGTTGACGAGCGCGCTCCACACCCCGCCGGCCGACGCCACGTGCACGCCGTCCGCCGTGTTGTTGTGCAGGTCCGCGAGGTCGATGAACGCGGTGTGCAGGAAGTACTTGAGCGCGAGGTCCCGGTAGCCGATCTCCGCCGCGATGATCGACTGCACGACGTTCGACAACGAGGAGTCGCTCGTGGTCAGCGGGTCGTAGTAGTCGAAGTCCGCAAGCTTCTCCCGGCGGGTGAACTGGTCCCCCTGCAGGAACAGGGCGAGCACGACGTCCGCCTGCTTCAGCACCTGGAAGCGGTAGATCACCAGCGGGTGGAAGTGCAGCATGAGGGGCTTCTGCTCCTCGGGGGTGGCGGCCAGATCCCACACCTCCCGCTCGAGGAAGTGCGAGTCCTGCGGGTGGATCTCCAGCGCCTCCGAGTACGGGATCGCCATGGTCGAGGCGGCCCGCTCCCACTCGTCGAGCTCCTCCCGCTGCAGGTTCAGCCGCGCCACCATGCGGTCGTAGGCGTCGGGCCGCGCGCGCTCGATGGCCCGCACCACCTTGCGGGCGTAGCGCAAATTGAAGCGCGCCATGACGTTCGTGTAGAGGTTGTTGTTGACGACCGTCGTGTACTCGTCCGGGCCCGTGACGCCGTGGATCTCGAAGGTCGAGTCGCCGTTGTCGCGCCAGAAGCCGAGCGTCATCCACATGCGCGCCGTCTCCACGGCGATGTCGACGGCACCCTCGGCGAGGAAGTCGACGTCGCCCGTCGCATCGACGTACTTCGCGAGCGCATACGTGATGTCGGCGTTGATGTGGTACTGCGCCGTGCCTGCGGCATAGAAGGCGGAGGCCTCCTCGCCGTTGATGGTGCGCCAGGGGAACAGGGCGCCCGCCTCGTTGAGCGCGCGGGCGCGCTTGCGGGCCAGCGGGAGCATCGTCGCGCGGCTGCGGAGCGCGTTCCTCGCCCACAGCGGGCTCGTGTACGCGAGGTACGGGACGACGTAGATCTCGGTGTCCCAGAAGTAGTGGCCGCTGTAGCCGCTGCCGGTGAGGCCCTTGGCCGGGATGCCGAGGCCGTCGGCCCGGGCGGCGGCCTGCGCGAGGTGGAAGAGGTTCCACCGCACCGCCTGCTGCACGTCGTCGTGACCCGGGATCTCGACGTCGGAGCGGCGCCAGTAGTCGTCGAGCCACTCCCGCTGCTTCGTGTACTGCACCTCCGCGCCCTCGAGGCGCGTGCGGTCGAGGGTGCGCTGGCACCGGTCGATCAGCTCGCGCGTCGGCGTGCGCCGGGAGCTGTGGTAGCTCACGGTCTTGGTCACCCGCACCGGCACGCCCTGCTTCGCGGCTACGGAGTAGACGGTCTTGGCGATGTCCTCGTCGCAGTAGTAGGCGACGCTGAACTCGTTCCCGGTGTCGATGCTGTGGTCCGCGGCGACCGCCAGGGTCATGCCGGACTCGGCGATCCGGTAGCTGAGCACGCTGCGGCCGTCGTCCTGCCAGTGCTCGTGCGGCTCGAACACCCGCTCCGACACGCGCTGCGCCTTCCGCGGGTCGTTCAGGACCTTGGTGTCGCCACCGCTCCCGGCGTACTCGTCCTCGCCGTCCTGCCGATTGAGGAGCTGGCAGGAGATCGTGATGGGCGCATCCGAGTCGAGCATGGTGACCTCGATCGACATCATCGCGAGGTGCCGCTCGGGGAAGGAGACCATGCGGCTCGAGGTGACGCGCACCCGCTTGCCGGCCGGCGTCAGCCAGAGGATCTCGCGCCGCAGCACGCCGTCGCGGAAGTCGAGCGTGCGCGAGTAGTCGAGCAGGTCGGCCTCGTCGAGCGCGAGCGGCTCGTCGTCGACGTACAGTCGCATGATCTTGCTGTCGGGCGCGTTGACGATCGTCTGGCCCACCTCGGCGAACCCGTAGGCGCTCTCCGGGTGGCGGATCTTCCAGGTCTCGTGCAGGCCGTTCACGAACGTGCCGTGCTCGTGCGCCCGGCGGCCCTCGGCGTTGTTGCCGCGGAGCCCGAGGAAGCCGTTGCCCACCGCGAACAGGGTCTCGGCGACGCTCGTGTCGTCCGGCTCGTAGCGCAGTTCGGTGAGGCGCCAGGGGTCGACCGGGAATCGGTCACGGTCGAGCTCGGGCTGGCGGGGGGATCCGCCGCCGGTCCTCGCGCCGTCGCCCACCGGGCTCATCGCTCGTTCCCCAGGAAGGCCGCGAGGTCGTCGACGACGACGTGGGCGCCGGACTCGAGAAGAGCCGACTCCCCCACGCCGCGGTTCACGCCGACGACGAGACCGAAGCCCCCGGCCCGGCCGGCGGCGACGCCGGAGATGGCGTCCTCGAACACCACGGCCTCGGCGGGATCGACGCCGATGCCGCGCGCACCGCGCACGAACATGTCGCCGGCGGGCTTGCTCGCGAGGTGCTCCTCGGCGGCCAGCACGCCGTCGACGAGCACGGGGAAGTAGTCGAGGAGACCGGCGGCGGTCAGCACCCACCGCGCGTTCGCGGAGCTCGACACGACTCCCATGGGCACGCCCTCCTCGTGCAGCCTGCGCACGAGCGCGAGCGAGCCCGGGTAGGGGGCGATGCCCTGCTCCGTGAGCACGCGCGTGAAAACGTCGTTCTTGCGGTTGCCCACACCGCTCACCGTGTCGGCGCTCGACGGGTCGTCCGGCGAACCCCAGGGCAGGTCGATGCCGCGCGACGCCAGCAGCCCGGCGACCCCCTCGTACCGGGTCTTCCCGTCGAGGTAGCGGTAGTAGTCGTCGTTCGTGTAGGGCAGGTCCACCGCCTTCTCGGCGAACACCTCGGTGAACAACGTCCGCCACGCGAGCATGTGGATGTCGGCCGTCGGCGTGAGCACGCCGTCGAGGTCGAACAGGATCCCGCGATACGACTCGAGCGGGGGCAGGGCGGATGCGCTGGCGGAAGCGTCCAGGGGGAACTCCAAGGATCGAGCGGGCGAGAAAGCGGTGCTGCTTGGATGAGAATACGCGCGCATACATGCTCAAGCCGCACGGCGCCCCCTGGACGGGATCGGGCCTCCCCCGGTGACGGCACGGCAGGGGCAGGATGCGGCACGGCACAGGGCGCGATCTCGCTAGCATCGACGGGTGAAGAACTCGGTCCGACCGGGCGCCGGGCTCCGTGGTTAGGGGCGAGGCCGCCCCGACGCCGCGCATGGCGGACGTCGCCCGCCTCGCCGGCGTCTCGCAGCAGATGGTCTCGCGCGTGGTGAACGGGAAGACGAACGTGACTCCCGAGGTGCGGGAGCGGGTCGAGCGCGCGATCGGGCAGCTGCGCTACCACCCCAACGTCGCCGCGCGAGCCCTTGCGGGAAATCGCGCCATGAACATCGGTGTCGTCGCCCTCGGCGTCCCGCTGTACGCCAACACGGCGATGCTCTACGGCATCACCGAGGAGAACTGGACGCACGGCTACGGCACGAGCGTGATCACCGTCGACAGGGTGAGCGGCCCACGGCTCCGCGAGGCGGTGCAGCACCACCTCGCGGCGGGCGTCGCGGGCATCGTCCTGCTCACCTCGCTCGCGGCCGCCGACGAGGCCATCGGTGACCTCACGCCGACCGTCCCCGTGGTCCTGTTCGGTCCGGGAGGGGACGACAGGGCGGGCGTCATCTCGCTCGACGACGCCACGGGCGCCGCGCTCGCCACCCGTCACCTCCTCGAACTCGGCCACGAAACCGTCTGGTACATCGCCGGGCGATCCGACTGGACGGCCGACGGCGGGCGCCGCGAGGGCTGGGAGAACGAGCTGAGGCGGGCCGGGCGGACCGTGCCGCCGGTGCTCCCCAGCGACTGGACGGCCGCCTCCGGCTACGCGGCCGGCGAGCGGATCGCCGCGGATCCCGCGATCACGGCCGTGTTCGCCTCGAACGACGACGTCGCGCTTGGCGCCTGCAAAGCGCTCGCCGACCGCGGCGTGCGCGTGCCCGAGGACGTGAGCATCGTGGGCTTCAATGACGTGCCGTTCGCCGAGTACTTCCGGCCCGGGCTGACCACCGTGCGGCTCGACTTCTTCGAGGTCGGCCGGGCCTGCGCCCGCGAGGTCGTCGCCAACATCGCCGGCGACCGTCGGGCCGACCCCGCGCTCCCGCCGCACACGCTCGTCGTTCGGGCCAGCACGGCACCCCCGGCCGCGCGCCGTTCCGCGTCCTGACCCGGCCCGCGACGGGCTCGCGACCGCCTCGGGGCTCCCGCCGAGCGTCCCCTCCGGTCCTCGATCGCGCCTAGGATGTTAGCGCACTATCGCCCGTTCCCAGACGTCACCAGCCGAGCTTCGGAGAAGCCTCCCGCCATGTCGTACCCATCGTGGAACTCCAGTCCCGGCCGAGCGCCTAGCGGTGGCGGCACCCTCCCGCGCGGGCGCCTGCTCCGGGCGCCCGGTCGGCCCTGCCGCCCTCGGTCAGATGAGCGCTAACATGGCGCTGGTCGACCCGGCCGACGGCTACCGGCCGGGCGACCTGGCGGCGTCCCTGTGGCGTGCGACGCTGTCCCCCCTCATGCGGCTCTGGTACCGCCGAGGCCTCGCGGCGAACGACTTCCTCCCCCGCCCGGAGGACACCTCGGCGCACGCGTGCGGCCCGCGACCGGCCCGGATCCTGATCCTCGGCGGCGCCGGGCCCGTCATCGGCTGGGGTGTGCGCCGCCAGGACCTCGCTCTTCCGGGTCAGCTCGCCCGGTTCCTTGCGGCCGCCACGGGCAGGGGCATCGACGTGACCGTCGTTGCCGACCGGGAGCTCGCCCTCGAGAACGCGCTGACGGCGCTCGCGGACCGGGACCTGCGGGTCGACGCCGTGATCGTCGTGACGGGAGCACGCGAGGCGGTCACGCTTCGCGCTCCGCGCGCCTGGCGACGCGACGTCCGCGCGCTTCTCCGCGGGCTGAAGGCCGCCTGCCCGCCCTCGACGCGGTTCCTCCTGGCAGGCACGCAGCCGATCCGGTCGATCGTCGCGTTCCGCTCGGCCGGCCTCGGCGGCATCGCGGAACGCCATGGGCATCGGCTCAACGAGGGGATGCGCGAGGTCTGCGAGCGGGAGCCGCGGGCCGTGTACACCCCGATGCCCGCGCCGACGGACTCCGCCAACGGGCGGTACCGCTCTCCCGCGGGCTTCCGTCAGTGGGCCGAGGTGCTCGGCCCCCACCTCGCCGAGCACATCGCGGCGGGCACGGGCACCGGAGCCACGAGCCGAAGGTGGCCCGGCGGGGAGCCGGACGTCGAGCCGCGATGCGAGAGCATCCGCTGCCCGGGACGAGCCGCCGACTGGGAGGGGGACCACGTACCCGCAGGCAGGCCCGACTAGGCCTAGGCCAGGCCCGACGAGCAGAGTGCCGCCCGGGCCGGAACCCCGGCCCGGGCGGTTCCCCTCTGGGGCGCGCCGACTAGGCCGAGGGCCGGTCGGTCAGGGTGACGTCGAAGCTCTCCTCGTCGCCTCCACGGCGCACGTCGACGGTGACCCTGTCGCCCGGGTCCTGCTGCCGCAGGGCGGCGAGCAGGTCCTCGGGCGAGCCGATCTCGTTCCCCTCGATGGCGGTCACGACGTCGCCCGGGCGGATTCCGGCGGCCGCGGCCGGCCCGCCGTTCGACACGGAGAGCACGATCGCGCCCGTGGTGTCCGTCAGGCCGAGCTGCTCGGCGATCTGCGGCGTGATGGCGCCAGGCACGAGTCCCATGAACGCGTGGTCGGCGGTGCCGTCCTCGATGAGCTCCTCGGCGACCTCGGTCGCCGTGGGGGACGGAATGGCGAAACCGAGCGCGACCGCCCCCGCCGACGGCGGGATGTACGCCTCGCTGATCCCGATGATCTGGCCCCGGCCGTTGACCACCGCTCCCCCGGAGTTGCCGGGGCTGATGGCGGCGTCGGTCTGGATGAGGTCGACGAGGGACTGGCTGCTCGACGCGGAGCCGGGGATCTCGCGATGCAGGCCGGACACGATGCCGGACGTGGCGGTGTTCTCGAAACCGAGCGGGGACCCGATGACGACGGCGAGCTCGCCGATCACCGGCAGGCTCGAGGCGAACTCGGCGGCCGGGAGGTCCTCCCGATCGGCCTGGACGAGCGCGAGGTCGGTGATCGGGTCGGTGGCCGTGACCGTGCCGTCCACCCGCTGGCCGTCAGCGAACGCCACCTCGACCCGCGTGTTGCCGCGCACGACATGCTCGTTCGTGAGGATGAGGCCGTCCTCGTGATAGACGACACCGCTGCCGAGGCCGCCCTCGGTGAAGATCGTCACGACCGACGGCTGCACGGACCGCACGATGTCCGGGATGCTCATCGCCTCGTCCTCTCCGGCGGAGGTGCCCTCCGGCGACGGGGCCGGCGACGGCGCCGCGGACTCGGTCTGGGTGGGCGCGGGGAGGCCGACGCAACCGGCGAGCGCGAGGGTCGCGAACGCCGTGGCGATCACGGCTCCCACACCGCCTCGCGGGCGGCGACGACGGGTCCGGACGGGTTCCTCAACGCGAGTGCTCACGCAAAAATCCTCCCCCCGCCGCGGACTCCTGCATAGGGAGCTCCGAACCGGGCGTTGACCATTGCCCTTATATCTAGTAGATATAAGGGCACGACGACGAACGGCGGCAGACATGAGCAGATCCGATCAGACCCGGACGGCCGTTCTCGGCGCCCTGAGCATCCAGCCGATGTCCGGCTACGCGTTGCGCGAGGAGATCGTGTCGACGCTCGGGCACTTCTGGAGCGAGAGCTTCGGCCAGATCTACCCCGCGCTCGCCCGGCTGGAGGGCGAGGGACTGGTCGAGCGGCGGGACGCCGGCTCCCGCTCCTCGACGTTCGCCATCACGCGGGTGGGAACCGAACAGCTGCGAACGCTGCTGGCGGAGCCACCGCAGATCGCCAAGCCGAGGAACGGGGTGCTGCTGCGGCTGTTCTTCGGCCGCCAGCTCGGGCCGGACCGATGCCGGGAGCTGGTGCGGGAGCGCCGCGAGTCCGCCCTGCGGCAGCTCGCCGAGCTCGCCCGGGCGCGAGCGGAGGTGGAGGCGGACGCGTCGCTCGCGGACCAGGCCCCCTACATCCTGCTCACCGTGTCCGCGGGCGAGCACAGCGCCCGCGCGACGGTCGCCTGGGCCGACGAGGCGACCGCAGCCCTCGACGGGCTCGCCACCCGCGCGACGCCGGCTCGTGCGGGCGCGGGCGTCGCGGACGGCGGCGCGGAATGATGCCGGTCGACGGCGGCGTCGCGCAGGCCGCGGCCCTCGCCTTCTGCGCCCTCCTGGCCGCACTGGCCGCGTTCCAGGCGGCTTTGATCGCGGGGGCGCCGCTCGGTCACCTCGCCTGGGGCGGCCGCGACCGGGTGCTCCCCCGCGGCAAGCGCATCGGCAGCCTCGTGTCGATCGCGCTCTACCTGGTGTTCGCGCTGATCGTCCTGAGTCGCGCCGACCTCGTGGCCGTGGTTCCCGGCGCGGTAGCGGCCGTCGCCGCGTGGGTGCTCGTGGCGTACTTCGTGCTCGGCGTCGCGCTCAACGCCGCGTCGAGGTCGCGTCCGGAGCGGTGGACGATGGTCCCGCTGTCGCTCGCGCTCGCGGTGCTCACCCTGCTCGTGGC
The DNA here is from genome assembly GCF_003067705.1 of Planctomonas deserti. Taxonomy (GTDB): domain Bacteria; phylum Actinomycetota; class Actinomycetes; order Actinomycetales; family Microbacteriaceae; genus Planctomonas; species Planctomonas deserti. Next base: position 645,427 of record NZ_QANL01000002.1, on the reverse strand, counting down.
GCTCGGCGGCTGACGGTCCCCGTGGGTCGCCGGCCGCCCGACCTCACCGCTCGCGCAGCACCGCGTATCCCCCGGCGTCGAGGTCGAGGCCGTCCTCCACGTCGCGGCCGGTGAGCAGCTCGCGGCCCGAACCCGGGACATGCACGCGGGCCGGCCCGTGATTCAGCAGGAACAGGAACGACCGGTCGTCCCCCACGCGGCGCACGGCCTCGACGCCGCTCGGGACCTCGGCCGACGGCGAGACTCCCGCATCGGCGAGGAGCCCGGACAGCAGATCGGCGAGCGCGACGCGGTCCAGCTCGGTGGACACGTACCAGGCCGATCCCCCGCCCTCCAGGGCCCGCCGGGTGACCGCCGGGGATCTGGCGAGGTCACCGTCGGCGTACCGCGCCACGATCTCCGCCTCGTCCGCGTGCACGAGCTCGCTCCAGCGGCCGGCCCGCCACCCGTTGTCGAGCGCGAGCCCGCCATCGTCGAGCAGGGGGAAGAACTCCTCGGACAGGATGCCGAGCAGATGCCGGAAGGCGCCGGGGTAGCCGCCCGCACGGACCCGGTTCGTGGCGTCCACGATGCCGGACAGGAAGGTCACCAGCACGTGGCCACCACCCTCGGCGAACGCGCGCACGGACCGCGCTGTGTCATCCGAGGCCAGGAACAGGCCGGGCACGACGACGACGCGGTACCGGGAGAGGTCGGCCCAGGGCGGAACGACGTCGGCGAGGACGTTCGCGTCGAAGAGGGCCCGGTGCACGTCACGGGCGGCCTTCCACACCGGCTCGTCGTTCACCGGCTTCGGCCCCGCCTTCCACGCCCAGTGGGATTCGTCGTCCATGAGGATCGCGACGCTCGCGGGCTCGACGAGCGTGCCCGCGACGTCGCCGAGCGCGTCGAGGTGACGGCCGAGCTCGCAGACGTCGGCCCAGATCTTCGACCGGGTGCCCGCGTGCGGCACCATCGCGGAGTGGAACTGCTCCGCGCCCGCCGTCGACGCGCGCCACTGGAAGAACAGCGCACCGTCCGACCCACGAGCCACGTGTCCGAGGCTGTTGCGGACGAGCTCGCCGGGCAGCTTCGCGCGGTTGCGCTGCTGCCAGTTGACGGCGCTCGTGGAGTGCTCCATGAGCAGCCACGGCGCGTCGGGGCGCATGCCGCGCATCCGGTCCGCGCTCATGGCGAGCTCCTGCTCGCGCGCGTCGTCCCTGCCGATCGTGTAGTGGTCGTTCGCGAGCACGTCCATCCGCGGCGCCCAGCGGGCGTAGTCGACGACGCTCGGGTTGCTGCTCACCATGAAGTTGGTCGTGATGGGCAGGTCCGGCGTGATGCTGCGCAGGACAGCGGCCTCGGCCTCGAAGTGCTCGAGCAGGGCGGCGGACGCGAAGCGCTCGAAGTCGAGCTTCAGGGCGGGGTTCGGCACGGTCTCGCTGTCGCGCGGCGGCAGCACCTGGGCGAAGTCGACGTAGCGGTGGCCCCAGAAGGCCGTGCCCCACGCCTGGTTGAGCGCGTCGACGGTGCCGTACTTCTCGGTCAGCCAGCGCCGGAAGTGGGCGGCGGACTCGTCGCAGTAGCAGAGCCGGTTGCCGCCGCCCAGCTCGTTGCTGACGTGCCACATTTTCAGGGCGGGGTGCGCGGCGTAGCGCCTCGCAAGCACCTCGACGATGCGCAGCGCCTGCTCGCGCCAGATCGGGGTGCTCGCGCACCAGCCGAGGCGGCCGCCCTGCCAGTACCGCATCCCCTCGCGGGTCACGGGCAGGATCTCCGGGTGCTTCTGGTGCAGCCAGATGGGCGGCGCGGCCGTGGGGGTCGCGAGGTCCACCGCGATGCCCGCCGCGTGCAGCAGGTCGAAGACCGTGTCGAGCCACTCGAACTCGAAGCGGCCCTCCTCGGGCTCGTAGTTGCCCCAGGAGAACACGCCGAGCGTGACGATGTTCACGCGCGCCTCCGTCATGAGGCGGATGTCCTCCTCCCACGTCTCCGGGGACCACTGGTCGGGGTTGTAGTCCCCGCCGTAGCTGAGTCCGGTCGTGGGCCAGGTGGTGCGGGTCATCCCTTGAGTCCTCCGGAGATCAGGTCGAGACGCCAGAAGCGCTGCAGGAACAGCACGAGGCAGATGAGCGGAATGATCGACACCGCCGCGCCGATGATCGCGAGCGAGTACAGCGCGGGTGCGCCGGAACCCTTGGCCAGGAGGGTGTACAGGCCCACCGTGAGGGGGTAGTCGCCCTGGTTCGACAGCATGACGAACGGGAGCAGGAAGTTGTTCCAGATGCCGACGAACTGCAGCAGGAACACCGTCACCATGCCGGGCAGCATGATCGGCAGCACGATCAGGCGGAAGATGCGCCACTCGGACGCGCCGTCGATGCGGCCGGCCTCCAGGATCTCCTGCGGGATCGCCGACGCGGCGAAGACGCGGGAGAGGTAGATGCCGAAAGGGCTGATGATGCTCGGCAGCAGCACGGACAGCGGTCCGCCGGCCAGCCCGAACTGGGACAGCAGGAGGTACTGGGGCACGGCGAGCGTGATGCCCGGGATCAGGACCCCGGCGAGGATCGAGTAGAAGATGAGGTCGCGGCCGCGGAAGTCGAACTTCGCGAGGGCGTACCCGGCGGCGGCCGACACGAGGGTCGAGATCACGCCGCCGACCCCGGCGTAGAGCACGGAGTTGGCCGCCCACATGCCGAACTGCCCGCCGCCGTACGAGAACAGGTCGGCGAGGTTGGAGAACAAGCCGGTGCCGGGGGCGAACGAGAACGTCGTGAAGAGCTCGCCCCTCGACTTGGTGGAGGCGATGAACACCCAGATCACCGGGATCAGGCAGTAGATCGCGCCGATCACCAGGATCACGGTCGGGAGGATGGCTCCCCACGCGCGCGGCTTCGCTGCTCGCCGCTCCGCGGACAGCGGCACGCGGACGCTCGTTGCGGTCATGAGCGGGCTCCGAATCTCTTGCGGTTGACGATGCCGAGGATGAGCAGCGACAGGGCCACCGTGCCGAGCGCGAGGATCGTCGATGACGCCGCGGCGGCGGGCAGGTTGTCGGTCAGGAAGGCGTCGCGGTAGATGGTCATGAGCGGCGCCCAGGTCTGGCTGATGTCGTTGGTCATGGGCTTCAGCGTCATGGGCTCGCCGTACAGCTGCAGGGTGCCGATGAGGGCGAACACGGTGGTGAGAAGGATGGCGGGCCCGACGAGCGGCACCTTGACGCGCAGCGCGATCTGCAGCTCGTTCGCGCCGTCGAGGCGGGCGGCCTCGTACAGCTCGTCCGGGATGCCGCGCAGCGACGTGTAGATGATGATCATGTTGAAGCCGACGCCGCCCCAGATGGCGATGTTGGCGAGCGAGCCGAACAGCCCGGATCCGGTGAGGAACGGGATCGGGCCCCAGCCGGCCTGCTCGGTGAGGTAGGAGAACGGGCTCGTGCTCGGCAGGTACATGAAGCCCCACATGAGCGCGGCCACGACGCCCGGCACGGCGTACGGGATGAAGATGGCGGTGCGGGAGAACCGCTTGGCGCGCACGGCCGGCACGTCGAGCAGCAGCGCGAAGAGCAACGCGAGCCCGAGGGTCAGGGGCACGGCGATGAGGCCGTAGATCGCGAGGCGGCCGAAGCTGGCGAGGAGCTCGGGGTCCGAGAGCACGCCGATGTAGTTCTCGAGCCCGACGAACACCTCGACCCGGCGCCCGAACGTGCCGCCGGCCTGCAGGCGGTAGGCGCGGAGGCTGAGCCAGATGGCGTACAGCACGGGGATGAGCATGAACACGACGTAGAGGACGACGGCGGGGCCGGCGAACAGGTACGGCGCGAGCCGCACCCGGGAACGCCGCCCGGTCGCCGGGCGCCCGCCGCGGCGCGGAGCGCTCGCGACCGACGCCTCGAGGGGCGCGAGATCACTTGTTGTCACGGGGAACGCTTCTTTCCTGTCCGTGTGGGATGCCGATGTCCCGGCTGGAGGGGGTGACGCGGCCCGGTCCGGGAGGCCGGGCCGCGTCCGTCGGGGTTCCGACCCGGTGCGGGTCGGGATCCGACGCTGATCAGTCGTTCGCGACCTCGTAGCCCGACTTCTTCATGTCGTCCACGACCGCCTTCTGCGTGGCCGCGAAGGCGTCGCGCCACGGCGTGCCGTCGGCGATGGCCTTGTTCAGCTGGTCCTCGAAGACGCTCTTCGCGAGGTTGACGTTCGGTCCCCAGGTGACCGGGATCGTCTCGGAGGAGATGTCGGCGGCCGTCTGGTAGAAGTCCGTCTGCTGCGGCATGAGCGCGGGCGGCTCGCTCTCGGCGGCCATCTCCTGGCCGACCGACGACGCCGGGTAGACCTGGCGCGAGTCGAGCAGGAGCTTGTTGCCCTGCTCGCTGGCGTTGAACCACTTGGCGAACTCGGCGGCCTCCTCCGGGTGCTCACTGCCTTTGGTCACGATCATCCCGGAGCCGCCCTGGTAGGCGACCTTGGTGTCGCCGGGGGTCCACTGCGGCAGCGGCGACATGGCCCACTTGCCCGCGGTGTCCGGTGCGACGCCGTAGAAGACGCCGCCCGCCCAGATGCCGGCGGGCCAGGAGAGCATGGTGCCCTCGTTGAGCTTCGCGTTGTACTCGGGGGTGAGCAGCGGCTCGGTGGAGATCGCACCGTCGCGCACGAGGCCCTCGAAGAAGTCGGCGACCTCGAGCGACGCCTCGTCGGCGATGCCGACGGTCCAGACGCCGTCCTCGATCGACCACCACTGGGATCCGGCCTGGGCCGCGACGCCGGCGTAGAAGCCGAGCTCGCTCGCGGGCAGCGAGGTGAGGACGCTGTTCGGGTCCTTCTCCTTGACCGCGCGGGCCGCGGCGCCGAACTCCTCCCAGGTGGTGGGCACGGGGATGCCGAGCTCGGCGAGCCGGTCCTCGCGATAGGTCAGCGCCATGGGCCCGACGTCCTGCGGGATGCCGTAGACGGCGCCGTCGAACCGGGTCTGGTCCCAGGTGCCCGACGTGAACGCGTCCTCGATGTCACCGACGTAGTCGGTGATGTCGAGGGGCACGTCCGCGACGATCATGGCGGGGAGCGTGGTGAACTCGACCAGGGCGAGGTCCGGCGCGTTGCCCGCGCGGCTGGCGGTCAGCAGCTTGGCGGAGGACTCGTCGCCGCCGCCCGCGTCGGTGTGCTTGACCTGGATGTCGGGGTTGGCGTCGTTCCACTCCTTGATGACGTCCTCGTAGCCGACGCCCCAGCCCCAGAAGTCGAGGGTGACGGGACCGTCGGAGCCGGAGCCCGACGAGGACGAGCAGGCGGTGAGGCCCGCCCCGATAAGCACGAGGGTGGCCCCCGTGGCGAGCAACCGTGAACGCATGGATATCTCCTTTGATGTGGGCGGTGCAGTGTGTGCGGTGCAGATGGCGATGTGGTGGCGGTGGTGGGTTCGGTCGGTGGTGGGGTGGCGGGAAAGGCGGGTCAGGCCGGGGATCAGGCCGGGGCGTCGTGCTGGAGCACGACCCGGCCGTCGGTCGCGGCGACCGGCTCGCGGCCGGCGAGTCGGGCGGTGAAGGTGGTAGCCGCACCGGACGCCGTGACGGTGACGGTTCCGGCCCCCCGGGTCACCCGGAAGGCCGCCGCGGCGCCCGTCTCCGGGCTGGTCACGGTGGTCTCCGTCTCCCCGTCGGCGCCGGGGAAGATCGTGAGGGCGAGGCCGTCGAGGTAGTCGTAGTCGGGCCGGTCGGATCGGGCTCCGGTCGCGAGCACGGCCCCCTCGCGCACCCAGAGCGGCAGGCTGAGGAAGTCGTGCCGCTCGCGGCGCCAGCCGGGTCCGACGGCGGTCTCGCCGGTGAGGTGATTGGTCCAGGTGCCGGCGGGCAGGTAGTACTCGACGTCACCCGCCGCGCTGAAGACGGGCGCGACGAGCAGGCTGTCGCCGATCATGTACTGGCGGTCGAGGTGGCTCACGGCCGGGTCGTCCGGGAAGACGACCTGCATGGGCCGCATGAACGGGCGCCCGGTCTCGTGCGCCTCGAGCCCGACGGCGTACAGGTGGGGCATCAGCTCGAGCTTGAGGCGCGTGAAGCGCCTCGTGACGTCCACCGCCTCCTCGTCGAACGCCCACGGAACGCGGTAGCTCGTGGAGCCGTGCAGGCGGGAGTGGCTGGAGAGCAGGCCGAACGCGAGCCAGCGCTTGAACACGGCGGGGTCGGGCGTGCCCTCGAAGCCGCCGATGTCGTGGCTCCAGAAGCCGAAGCCGCTGAACGACAGGGACAGGCCGCCGCGGAGGCTCTCGGCCATCGACTCGAAGCTCGACGAGTTGTCGCCGCCCCAGTGCACGGGCATCTTCTGGCCACCGGTCGTGGCGGAGCGGGCGAACAGCACCGCCTCGCCCTCGCCGCGGTACTCCTCGAGCACGTCGAAGACGGCCTGGTTGTACAGCTGCGTGTACCAGTTGTGCATGGCGTCCGGGGAGGACCCGTCGTGCCAGACGACGTCGGTGGGGATCCGCTCGCCGAAGTCGGTCTTGAGCGCGTCCACGCCGAGGTCGAGCAGGGTGCGGATCTTGTCCTGGAACCAGCGGACCGCATCCGGGTTGGTGAAGTCGACGAGCGCCATGCCCGCCTGCCACATGTCCCACTGCCAGACGTCGCCCGAGCGGGTGCGGACGAGGTAGCCCGCGTCGCGCGCCTCGGCGAACAGCTTCGAGCGCTGCGCGATGTACGGGTTCAGCCAGGCGCTGACGCGCAGGTCCTTCCCGTGCAGGCGGGCGAGCATGCCCGCGGGGTCGGGGAAGACCCGGGCGTCCCACTCGAAGTCGGTCCAGTGGAACTCGCGCATCCAGAAGCAGTCGAAGTGGAACACCGAGAGCGGCAGCTCGCGCTCGCGCATGCCGTTGATGAAGCTGTTCACGGTCTGCTCGTCGTAGTCCGTGGTGAACGAGGTCGACACCCACAGGCCGTAGGACCAGGCGGGCACCCGGGCGGGCCGGCCGGTGAGCTCCGTGTAGCGCTCGAGCACCTCGGCGGGGGTGGGGCCGAGGATCACGAAGTACTCGAGCACCTCGCCCGCGACCGAGAACTGCACGCGCTCGACGGTCTCGGAGCCGACCTCGAAGGACACGTGCTCGGGGTGGTTCACCAGCACCCCGTAGCCGCGGTTGGTCAGGTAGAACGGGATGTTCTTGTAGGACTGCTCGCTCGACGTGCCGCCGTCGGCGTTCCAGATGTCGATGGTCTGGCCGTTCTTCACGAGCGGGCCGAAGCGCTCCCCCAGCCCGTACACGAGCTCGCCGACGCCGAGGCTCAACTGCGCGTGCAGGTACTCCGAGCGGGGGGCGAGGCCGGTCTCCGTGACACCGGTCGAGCCCACGGGCTCGGCCGCCACCGGCGCGCCGGCGTCGAGGCCGATGTAGCCGATGGACTTGTGTCCGCTCGAGGTCAGCACGCCGCCCTCGGACTCGAACACGAGATCCCAGGGCGCGCCCTCGCGGATGCGGGCCGTGAGCGGGCCGGAGGTCAGGGCGGCGCCGAGCTCGTCCCGAGCAGCCGAGCCGACACCGGTCTTCGCGCCGACCAGGTCGAAGCCCTGGTGCGGCCTCCCGCCGGAGTGGTGCTCGATGCGCACGCGGATGACACCCTCGAGGGGCGCGGACAGCGACACGGACAGGACGGGACGGTTAAGGGTGTCCCCGCGGCGCTCGATCACTTTGGTCGGCGCGTACGCCGTGACGGTGTCCCCCTCGGCCGACGGCGTCACGTCCAGGTCGTAGGCCTCCTGCGCGTACAGCGCGGAGACGCCCGGGCGCGTCTGCCAGAAACCGTCGGTGAACTTCATACTGCCGCTCCTGCTTTCGTTCGCATCGTTGCGACACCGGTCAGAGAGGCGACGGCGTCCTGTTGTCGAAGCGTTTCGATTCGTGGGCCGAAGAGTCCGTCGAAGCGTTTCGATTGCAGGCACGACTATAGGCGGGCCGTGCCGGGTTGCGCAAGACGCGACGCTATGGATTCGCGCGAGAGCCGCGAGCGGCCCGCGCGGCGCTCAGGGGGCTGCCGGACCTCGGAGCCGACGACTCCACGGGCTGCGAGTCGGTCAGGCGACCGGTGCGGCGATGGAACCGCGCTCGATGTACCGCGGCGGCACGAGCTCGACGTGCGGCGGCACCTTCCCGCCCACCTGCCGGAGAGCGAGCGCGACCGCGGGGAAGCAGGTGTCGTCGGGCACGAGCGGGATCGTGTCCAGGGGCGGCTCGAAGTGCTCGGTGCTGAAGCTGGAGCACGCCGAGAGCACCGACATGTCCCCCGGCACCGAGATGCCGCGGTCCCTGAGGATCCCGAGCGCCGTCGTCTGCACCGACTCGTCGGAGTGCATGACCAGGCCTGTCATCCCGGGCAGCGCGTCGGTCAGCCCGTCGAGGGCTGCCCGCACGCTCGGGCCGTCCCGGTCCGCCATCTCGAACGCCACGTCCATCCCCCGATCGGCACCGGCGGCGAGGAACGCGTCGCGGAAGCGGCGGGGGAAGTTGGAGCCGCGGTCGTAGATGGCGTGCGGGTGGCCGATCAGCCCGACGGAGCGGTGACCGGCGGCCGCGAGATGCTCGAGCGACAGGTCGGCGGCGGCCTCGAAGTTCATGTCGACGCACACCAGCCCCTCGGTGTCTCGCGGCACCCCGACCAGCGTCGCCGGGATGTCGAGGGTGCGGAGCAGGTCGATGCGCTCGTCCTCGTCCGACACGTCGAGCACGATGACCCCGTCGACGAGGCTGCTCGTGACGACGCGGCGCAGACCACCAGCCCCCTCGTCCTGGGTGAGGAGCAGCACGTCGTAGTCGTGCTCGCGCGCGGCCCGCACGACCGAGAGGACGAACGCCATGTGGGCGGGCGCGTAGGTCTCGGAGTGCAGCGGGGCGGTCAGCGCGAAGATGTTGGTGCGGTCACCCGCGAGCATGCGCGCGCCGGCATGGGCGCGGTAGCCGAGCGTCTCGACGGCCTCGTTGACCCGGATCCGCGTGGCCTCGGCGATAGAGCGCTTGCCGGAGAGCGCGTAGGAGACGGTGGAGATGGAGACGCCCGCGAGCTTCGCGACATCGTGAATGCTCGCCACTGGTCCTCCGTCGTCCGACGGCTCTCAGTGTAACCACGCGCCGACGGGGCCAGGAACGGGCTCTGGAGTCGCCCGTCGGCCGGTCTAGTCGCGTCCGGTGCCGGGCTCGGAGCCGGGTCTGGAGGACCTCCGCCGTCCGCCGTTCCGGCCGATGAGGAAGAAGGTGACCCCGAGAACGAGGAACGGCAGGCCGGCCGCGCGGCTGTCGATGCCCAGCAGCAGCACGAGCCCGAGAAGGCCGAAGACATAGCCGAGCACCTGGTACGAGGCACGCTGGCCGCCGCCGCCCCCGTCCTTCGCCATCTTCTCGTCGGCCACCGGTTCTCCCCCTCGTCGCGTCGCCATCGCGTCGCCACTCAGGCTACCGACCTACCGGGCGGGCGCGACCGGTGCCACCATGGTTCCGTTCGCCGACGCCGGATCCGTGATGGCGGTCGGCGGCGCGGTGGTTCTGGGTGGAGCGGACGGAGGCGGGAACGGGATGATCGAGGTGCGACCGGCGCATGACTTCGACGACATGGCGGTGATGTTCGCGCCGAAGAAACCCGAGTCGTCGGTGTGCTGGTGTCTGTCCTGGCGACTCTCGTCGAAGGAGAACCGGTCGCTCGTCGGCACCGCCCGTGCGGAGCGCGTGCGCGAGCTGTGCGCCCGGGACATCGCCCCGGGCGTGCTGGCGCACCTCGACGGCGAGGTCGCCGGGTGGGCGGGGGTCGCCCCGCGCTCCGAGCTGCATCCGTTCGCCCACTCCCGCAAGATCCCGCACGTCGACGACCTTCCGGTCTGGTCCATCTGGTGCATCCGCGTGCGCCCGGGGTACCGCAGGCACGGCATCACGGGCGCGCTCATCGACGGCGCCGTCGAGTACGCGCGGGCCTGTGGTGCGCCCGCCGTCGAGAGCTACCCGGTGGACAACGGCGGCGAGCGCGTTGATCAGACGATGGCGTTCGTGGGGACCCGCGCCATGTTCGAGCGCGCGGGCTTCACGAAGGCGGCGGACACGGACTCCATCGCGGGCGGCTTCCCCCGCATCCTCATGCGGCTCCCCCTTGGGTAGGTAGCACGGCGCCTGGGGTGAGGGCGGCACGGTGATCACGGTCGCTGAGCCAGTCGAGGGACGCACCGCACCTCGCGTCGCTCCCCTTACGGTCCCTGAGCCCGTCGAAGGGACGCACCGCACCTCACGTCGCTCCCCTCACGGTCCCTGAGCCTGTCGAAGGGACGCACCACCCCTCACGTCGCTTCGACGAGCCCAGCGACCGTATGCATCCCGCCTTGCTAATGTTCTAACAAGCGTACGAAGTGCGATGTTTGCGACGAAGGAGCGTGAGTCCGGATGCCCGACGAGAGCACGCTGCCCGCCGACCTGTTCTCGGACATGGATCGAGCCGGCCCCATCCCCCTGTACCACCAGGTCGCGACGCGCATCGAGTCGGCGATCCTGAACGGCTCCCTGCCCGCGGGCGCGCGGCTGGAGAACGAGATCGCGCTCAGCCAGCGGCTGGGGCTCTCGCGGCCCACGATCCGGCGCGCCATCCAGGACGTGGTGGATAAAGGCCTCCTCGTGCGCAGGCGCGGAGTCGGCACCCAGGTCGTGCACGGCCAGCTCAGCCGCAAGGTCGAGCTGACGAGCCTCTACGAGGACCTCGCCCGCAGCAATAAGCAGCCCTCCACGAAGCTCCTCACCCACCAGGTCGTCGGTGCCGACGAGCGGATGGCCGAGATCCTCGACGTGCCCCTCGAGTCGCCCGTGCTGCACGTGCGCCGGCTCCGCTACGCGGACGGCGTGCCCATCGGCGTGCTCGAGAACTTCCTGCCCGAGACCTTCACCACGATCACCGCGGCCGAGCTCGAGACGTCGGGGCTCTACCAGGTGCTCCGGGCCCGCAACGTCACGATCCGCGTCGCCCACCAGAAGATCGGGGCGCGCACCGCCACCGCCGAGGAGGGCCGCCTGCTCGAGATCGGGCATGGGGCCGTGCTCACCATGGACCGGACGGCGTTCGACAACTCCGGCCGAGCGGTCGAGTTCGGGCACCACTGCTACCGCCCAGACCTGTACTCGTTCGAGGTCACCCTCGTAGACAAGTGATCCCGCCGCGGCGAGCAGCAAGCGCTGACGCCCGGCGCGACGGTCTCGGCGAGGGCGGCGGCTCGGAGTAGCGTGCCGATCGTGGATGTCGCCCTTCCCACGTCCGTCGGACCCTCCCGCCTCGTGGTGGACGAGGCGCCCGCCGCGCGCGCCGCGCTGTGGCTGGGTCACGGCGCCGGCGGCGGCGTGAACGCGGTCGACCTCGCCGCACTGGCGGCGCGCCTGCCCGCCCTCGGCATCACGGTGCTGCGCTACGAGCAGCCGTGGCGCACGGCGGGCAAGAGGGTGGCGGCGCGGCCCGCGACGCTCGACGTCGCCTGGCTCGAGGCCGCCGCGGCCGTCGCGGAGCTCACGCCCGGGCTCCCCCTCGTGATTGGCGGCCGCAGCGCCGGTGCCCGCGTGGCGTGCCGCACCGCGGCTGCGGTCGGCGCGTCCGCCGTCGTCTGCCTGTCGTTCCCGCTGCACCCGCCGGGCAGCGGCCCGGAGAAGTCCCGCCTCGGCGAGCTCCTGTCGCCTGCGGTGCCGGTGCTCGTGCTGCAGGGCGATCGCGACGCCTTCGGCTCCGCCGCGATGGTGCGGGCGGAGGTGGCCGAGGCCGCCGCGCACGCCCGTGAGTACTCTGCCGCCGCGGAACAGGCGGAGCAGGGTGCCGACGCTGGCGGATCCGCCACCGAACGGATTCGCGTGGTGGAGGTGGCCGGCGCCGACCACGGCCTCAAGGCGCTGAAGGGTTCGCCGCTCACCGCCCGCGGCATCGCCGACCTCGTGGTCGAGACCACGGCGGCGTTCGTGCTCGACCTCGTCCGATAGCCGCCGACCCCGCTCGCCGGCCCGCCTCCCTCTGCACTCCGGCTCCCCCTCCTCGTCCGCGCCGCGGTCCCGATCCCCCCTCCCCGTCACCGTTCGCAATTCAGGCCCAGCTGCGACACGCCGCGTTTCGACGGGGTCCAAACGCGGCGTGTCGCAGCACAGCCTGAATCCGGAACGGGATCCGCGGAGCTGCGGCAGCGGAACGGGTGCTGGTATTTCGCCGGCGAGGACGCCGACCGGCTGGCCTGAACGCGCTCAGCCGGCCACGCGCCGGGCGAGGCCCTCGTAGTCGCGCACCCAGCCGTCGGCGTCGTACTCGATGACGGCGCCGTTCCCGGCATCCCCGTAGCGGATGCGGTCGCCCGACAGGACCTCGTAGGTCTGCGCCGACGCGACGACCTCAAGCGTCGGTGGCAGCACCCACGCACTGCCGAGCCGAACCACGGATCCCGGCTCCGTGGCGAGCAGCCCAAGCCGCCGCACCGGCAGCGCGTTCGTCAGGGGCGAGCCGCCGATGTCCACGTCGACCGCGCCACGCAGCGCCTCCGGATCAGCGATGCCGGGTGGTGCGGGGGCTCGAACGCCGCTGCCGTCGAAGGACGCGATATCGGCCTCGCCCGCCGCAGCCGACACCGACGTCCACTCGTTCCCGTTCCGGGTCAGCTCGAGGTCCCGAGTCCAGCCAGCGCCCTCCGCGTGCGCAACCAGCCGCGTCGTGGCCCACCGGGCGTCGGTCCACAGCTCGTAGCTCAGCGCGTACGGCACGGGATCGACGGCGTGCTGCGACCCCCGCGCCCGCAACCCGCTCCGGTCGTCCACCACGACGACCTCCCAGCCAGGAACGTCGGTGCGCAGCCACATCAGCACCGCAGGCAGCGGTTCACGAGTTGCGTCGGCTGCATCGGACACGGCACCATCCTGCGCCTCGCGACGACGCTCGGTGAAGGATGCCGTCCCCTGCCAAACGAGGAGGGCAGATCTGTCTAGCCCCCGAGGGCGATCACGAAGCCCCGCGTCCCATTCGCGTCCTCGCGCTGGCGAGGAGGCCCATCGCGAGGAGCGTCGACGCGGCCAGCCCCACCTGGAGCACGGTCGCGACTCCCAGTCCGGCGATCCCGACCAGCAACAGAACGCGGGCGACCCTGCCCGGAAGCAGTGCGCCGACGACCGCGACGACCATCGCGGGCACCGCGACCACCGCGGCCGGGCCGACGGCCGAGAACCAGTAGTGCTGCGGATGGACACCGACCGGCACCGTCTCGTACACCCGGGCCGCGGCATCCCAGGTCCACAGCAGCATCGAGGTGACCGCGCCCACGGCGAGCGCGGTCAGCGCGATCCGCGCCGCGCGGTCATTGCGCAGCCGGGCAGCGACCAGCACCCCAATCACGGCCACCGCGATCGTCATCGCGCCGGACTCCACGACGGGCTGGACGAGGCTGAGGCCGTCCCCGCAGATCCAGGTGCCCGCGCCCTCGCTGCCCGGCGGCGGCATGCTGCATCCGCTGTGCAGCACCTCCCGCAACAGGAACACAATGGTGACGACCATCATCAGCGCTGAGATGGCGCCTCCGAGCACCCACCACGTCGCGCTGAGGGGGATGTGGTCTCGGGTACGAGCGCTTTCGATCGGCTCCGGGGGACGCGCGATGCTCACGCACCCACCCTAGAAGCAGCGGTGCGACCGCCCGTGCACCCCGTCGTGGACCCACGCTGCGCCCGAACCGGGACCCACTCCCCCGCGCCCCTCAGTTGTACGGTCGAGGGATGACCGAGCCCGACGACACCGCGCCCGGCGACTCCGATCCGGACGACGAAGCGTCAGACGACGAACGGTGGCTCATCGTCGACAGGCGCCGGTGGCGCCGCACGGATCCCTCACTGCCCGAGGACGTCGTCCAGGCACTGAAGTCGCACCTCGGCCGGGGCCGGTCGGGAGTGCGGGTGGCCAAGCGCGCCGGAGACGAGGACGCGGTCGCCGCGGCGCGCACCCGCGTCGGCCTCGCGAAGCACGGTCTCGGCGAGCGCGGCCCCTACTGGTGGGACGACCCGGAGGACGTGCGCCTCGCTCGGGCTCACGAGGCACTCCGCCAGCTTGACGCGCTCTAAGCCGGCCAGGGCATCCCCGTGTAGCGGCCAGACTGATCCGCCGCTCGGCTGAGCACAGGGCCGTCGGCGCCCTCACCCCTCGCTACACCAGCATCTCGTCCTCGGGGTACCAGAGGCCGTGCGTCGCGCACAGATCGGGGATGCTCTCGAAATCGAACTCGATGCCGTACCGGGTGCCGAGGTCGGCCAGGAACACCGGATCCGGCACGCCCTCGAAGTCCACGAGCTCCTCGAAGAAGAGCTCGAACCCCCCTGGCGAGATGATCTCGAGGATGCGGCACGGCTCGTCGGCGGGGTTCCAGAACGTGTGCCACTCGTTGCGCGGCAAGAAGACCAGGTCGCCGACGTGCGCAGTGACGATGTCCGAACCCAACTGCGCGCCCGTGGATCCTTCGAGCACGAAGGAGTACTCGTCCTCCCGCGAGTGGCGGTGTAGCGGGGCCGCCAGGGCCTTCGGCGGCATCGGATGCTCGACGATCGAGACCGTGCCGCCGGACTGCTCGGACCAGAGCATGAAGCGGACACCGAGCGTGCCGAGATCGCCGAACTTGCCGTCCTTCGGTCCCACGATTGTTGCGGACATGACGCGCCTCCATCACCGGTGATCGGGTGCCGTGCTGCACACCGTACGGAGGCAGAAACGACGCCGTCAATGGGACGGGACCGCGGCCGGCGTCACCGCCGCGGGGTCCAGCCGGGCGGAAGAGGTCCGTCGTACGCGGCCCGTTCTCGGTCCGCGAGCAAGGACCAGCCCTGAGCCTCCCCCTCGGCGTCGAAGCCGCCCCGTGCGACGCGGAACCCGACGTCATCGTGGTGCATGCGCGGCTCGCCCCCGCGGCGCGTCGAGGCGCGCACGCTCCAGGCGTCGTCCGCGAAGCCGCCGCCGCGGAACACCCGGTACTCGCCGTAGCGGGCCGGGTCGAGCAGGTCCCAGCACCACTCCCACGCGTTGCCGAGGGTGTCGAAGAGCCCGTTGAGGTTGGGCAGCTTCCCGCCGACGTTCTGCGGCGTGCTCACCCCGTCCGCGGAGGTCCAGGCGACCTCGCCGAGCGGCCCGTACGTCGCGCTCGTCGATCCCGCCCGGCACGCGTACTCCCACTCGGCCTCGGTCGGCAGTCGGTAGCCGTCGGAGGTCACGTCCCACACGACGTCCACCCCGTCGAACCGGTACGCCGGGTCGTAGCCCTCCCACTCCGACAGCGCGTTGCAGAAGCGGATCGCGGCGAACCAGCTCATGTCCGTCGCGGGCCGCCGGGGATGACGCGATGGCGCATCCGCGTGCTCCGCGTACAGCTCCTCCGTGACGGCGAACACCGCGATCTCGAAGGGCTCGAGCTCGACGGTCCACTTCCGCTTCCGCCGGGCGTCGTGCATCGCCACCGTCCCGGCCGGGATGCTCGCAAGCTCGACGTCGATCACTCCGGAAGTGTTCCACATCCCGCCGCCCGAGAGTCCCGGGCCGGTCACTCGCGATGTGGGACAGCGTCCTCCCGCAGCCCGTCGAGGTGGCGCTCGATCAGCGCCTGAGCCTGCGTACGGGGGAACTCGCCGGGGCTCCACAGCGCGTGCAGCGCCGCCCCGTCCAGGACCGCGTGCAGGATCCTCGCCTCATGTACCCGGTCACGCCCGGCGCCGAGCTCTCCCGCGGAATCCAGCGCATCGATGGCGGCGGCGCACACCTGGGCGACGCCGCCCGTCAGTTGCACCGCGGCGGGTCGGAGGGCCGGATCCGTCAGCGCGAGAACCCCGAGCTGCGTCTGCGCGACGAGCTCCAGCCGGCGGTCGGCGTCGAGCGGCAGCAACTGCGCGAGCACATCGGAAGCCCAGGCCCGCCCCGAGGACGTCTGCGCGATGATCCTCCTCGCCACCCGCTCCTGGATGAGGGCGAGACAGTGCTCGCGCAGCGCGTGCTGCGTGGGGAACGAGCGCCGCAGCGAGGCCGGGGCGATGCCCGCCTCCTCCGCGACCCGCCGCACCGAGAGGGCTTCGAGGCCGTCCCGATCGAGCACCCGGAGCGACGCCTCGGCGATCTCCCGGTTACGTTCGTCATGGTCGATGAGCTTCGGCACGACTATCGACTCTCCGCGGCCCGGTAGGCGTGGACCCGCCCCTTCTTCGGCCAGACGGTGTAGCTCGCGGCCCAGAGGATCTCGATGGCCACGATGAATCCGAGGATCGGGAAGAAGCCCGTGAGGTCCTGCGTACGAGCCGGGCTGTTCACGAGCGCGATGAGCGCCGCGAGAATTCCGGCCGCGATGACCGCGGCGAGCGCCGTGCGGGCCACGTCCTTCCAGCACTTCGCCGTGTAGGCCCGCCCGGTCAGCACCTCGGGTGCTGGACCATCACCGAACCGATGCTGGAAGCGCGCGTCGGCCCACGCGATCATCCGGTGCCCGTACGCGACGGAGACGCCGATGTAGAGGGCGGCGATGCCGTGATGCACGGACGCGTGGCCCCCGCCCAGAAGGTCGACGGCGACGAGGGCGAGCAGGAGCACGTCGACCACCGGCGCTCCGATGAGGAGGAGCGCCCCCAGGCGCGGCCGGTGGAGCAGGTAGCGTGCCGCCAGGCCCCCCACGAGGAAGACCCAGAAGGCCACTTCGCACGCCACGATCGCACCGAGTACCACGGCTGTCCCTCCTGCAGCGCCGGTCGCGCATGTCGCATTCTATGTTAGTACGCCTGTACTCACAAAACACGCGGTCCTTGCCCCCTTGCGGAGGAAGGCGCGACCTCAGCGCCCCCAGTGATCCAGGAACCGAACCCGCGTCGGTCGTCCTCGCACTAGTTGAGCCACTTGCCCCGGCCGAACCTCGAGTTCACGCCCGGGCTGAAGAGCACGGAGTCCGGCGGCCCGTCGACGACGCCGGGGAGCCCCGCGGCCGCCATCAGCTCGTCGTGGAGGAACGTCACCCCGGCCGGGTGCAGCACCCACGGCTCGTGCTCGTTCGGCAGCCACTGCGTGCGGCCGAATCGCTCCTGGAAGAGCCCCCACCGGGCGGTGAGGAACTGCGACAGCTCGTCGTCCACCGTGCGGGTCGGGTCGACCGTGACGGCGAGCTGGAACCGCGGACCCGGCTCCGCCGATAACGGGACGATGCGGCGCGACGCGTACTCCCAGCCGCCCGGGCGGGGCCGGTGCTCGCTACGGGCCCACATGTACGGGAGGGAGAAGAGGGCTCGAGCCGCGAGCACCGCCGGCAGGCTCGACGCCTCGAGCGACCGGAACACGACGCCCCGCCGCCCCTGCTCGTCCACCCCGTACAGCCGCACGTTGACCTCGGTGAAGGATCCCCAGCGTGCGCCCACGGTGAGCGGTCCTACCCGCGCATCCCCCAGTTCGAAGGCGATCAGGCCTACCCAGGTGGAACCATCGAAGACGTCGGGGACGACCCCGCGCGGCAAGAGCGGAGCGACCCGCTCCACCGGAACCCGCCAGTGGACGAACGCGACCCGCCGCCACTCCTGGGCGGCGACGGTGTAACCCGGCAGCGGCGGTGCCGTGCGCGATATCTCCATGACGGATCCCACTTCCTGCGTGCTGACCGGCGGCCTCGCGCCCGGGTTACAGCTGGAGCGAAGCCTCCCGAACGCTACGCCCCCGACGTGTGTGCGACCTCGGCGTGGGCGCGGATGCATCCGGGCCCGGTGGGCTCCTCGCCGCGTCCTCACGCAGAAGGATCGGCACACGGCCTGGCGGACGGCCGAGCGGACCCGGGGAAGCGGACCGGGGAGGAACAGTCGTAACGTGATGCCAGGGCCGCGGAGGGCCCAGGACCAGACCGCAAAGGAGCAGAACATGGCTGAGAGCACCGCCGGACTGTCCAAGGAGGAACGCGAGGCTGTGAAGCAGCGGGCCGCGGAACTGCGCGCCCAGGAGAAGGCCGGGAAGTCGCGGGCCGCGGGCGAGCAGGCCGTCCGCGAGGCGATCGCGGAGATGCCGGACGAGGACCGGACCCTCGCCGAGGGCATCCACCGCATCGTCGCCGACGTCGCCCCGCAACTTCTGCCGAAGACCTGGTACGGCTTCCCGGCCTACGCGGACGAGCACGGCAAGATCGTGGTCTTCTTCAAGGCCGCGTCGAAGTACACCACACGGTACGCAACGCTCGGCTTCGAGGAGGCCGCGCAGCTCGACGACGGCGACCTCTGGGTCACCTCGTTCGCCCTGAAGGCGCTGACCCCGGAGACCGAGAAGACGATCACTGACTACGTCCGCAGGGCCGCGGGTAGCTGACGGCACGCTGCGGCGGCAGTCGAGGGATCCACCGGTAGGCGAGGGATCCACCGGTAGGCGAGGGATCCACCGGTAGGGGAGGGATTCACCGGTCCTGTCCTCGGCGGGAACTCGCGCAAGCCGCGCTACCGGGGCGCGAGGAGGATCTGCACCGCCTCGATCCGCTTGCCCGCACCCGTCGTGCCCGCGGTTCCGCCGTCCGTGACCCAGGACTGCCAGCCGACGTCCTGCACGTGGGCGCGGTAGTGGATGCTGTACCGGTTCGCCATCTCGCCGGTCAGCCGGATCTCGAACGCCTCCAGGCGCAGCCGCTGCCCGGACGTGCCGATGGGATTGGCCGAGGACGTCCACGGCTGCCAACCGATCGACTGCACGTGCCCCCGCCACTCGACGTCCCCAGCGAAGGCCGTGCTGGAGACCTTCAGGCGCAGCGCCTCGACCCGGAGGGACCGGCCCGTGGTGCCGGCGACGGTCCCGTCCGACACGTTCGCCGTCCAGCCGAGGTCCTGCACGTGGGCGGCGTACACGGCGGTGAACGCCGGTGCGACCTTCGGAACCAGCTCGATCGTGACGGCCTCCACCCGGCGGCTCTGCCCGACCGTGCCGGCGGTGGCTCCGTCGACCCCGTACGGCTGCCAGCCGATGTCCTGAACGTGGGCCCGATACCGGATGCTGTACTGCGAGGCCAGGTCACCCGTCAGGCGCAATTGAAATGCCTCCAGGCGCAGTCCGCGCCCGGTGGTCCCGATCGCGGAGGCCGACGTCGTCCAGGGCTGCCATCCGATCGACTGCACATGCCCTCGCCACAGGATGTCGCCGGATAGGCGGTCACCTGCGACAGAGAGGCGCAGCGCCTCCATCGGCAGCGACCGACCGGTCGTGCCCGCCGTCGCGCCGTCCGAGACGCTCGACTGCCAGCCGATCGTCGCGACGTGGGCCTGATAGACCCCGGTGCACGTCATGTCGTAGTCGTAGGTGCCGTCGGTCCACTGCGTGAGGTGCACGGGGCCGCCGGAGAAGCTGCGATTCAGGCACAGGTCAGATGCCTCGCTGGCGCGGTCGAGGCGCCCCGCGGGCGACCAGACGGGCACGTCCGGAAGCTGCCACGATCCGGTAATCTCCTCCCAGCCGCTCGCGTAGGAGTAGATGCCGGTCGGGTATCCGGCGTCTCTCAGTGCGGCCAGGAGCCCGGAGATGACGTACCGGTTCTCCTGCCGCTGTGCCGCTGTCGAGCTGGGCCAGGGCTGCCGGGGGCGGGGCTCGACGTCGACCCAGATCCTCTCCGGACGCCAGCGCACCTCGTCGACGGACGCGATGGCGGCGCGCCCCTCCGCGTAGCCGACGTTGCGCAGCCGGTCCGGCCTCGTGATCGCGGGCCAGGGTCCGTCGTCGCCGTAGGTGGTGTACTGCGCCGTCGTCGGGAACGTGGCCATGGCGTAGGCCTGAGCCCGGACGCCCCGGTCGCGCACCCACTGGAACTGCCCCGCGAGGCACGGGTTCTCGGTGAACGCGAGTCCGTTCGTCAGACCCACGACCACGAACTCCGTGTCCTCGGGCGGCATCGGAAGACCGCCAGGACACTGCGGCCACGAGACGTCGTGTCCGTAGTCGACTGCTCGGGCGGGAGCGGTGAACCCCACGCCGAATGCGAGCACAAGTAAGACCGCCAGGAGCCGGAGCGTCGTTGCCCGGGAGCGGCGGCCTGGTCGAAGAGCACCACGGCCGGCCATCATGGCCCCCCTATTCGAAGGATGACCGCATCATGCCACTCGGCCGCCCCCGCCGCCAGGGGTCGCCGTGCCTGGGCTTACTCGCGGCCCTCCTCGAGCGGGATGAGCATGGTGCGGAACGGAGCCGCACCGGCGTGCAGGTCCCAGATGCGGTCGGCGACGTCGTCGATGCCGTTGGGTAGCTGCAGCTTGGGGATACCCCCCGGGATCACGAGCTGCCGGACGTTGACGCCCTCGTCCTCGAGCGCGTCGTGCAGCATCTCACCGTAGGCGCTCTCGGCGGGGAACGCGATCGAGGTCCCCGCGAAGCCGGCGCGTGCCTTCACCGAGGTTCCGCCGTTGATGAGGAGGATGCTGCCGCTTCCCGCCTCACGCATGGCGGGGAGCACCGCGCGGGCCGCGTGGATGAGTCCGAGAGCGGAGAACTGCAGGGCCTCCAGCGCCAGTTCCGGCGTCAGGTCGAGCACCGGCTTCAGGTAGTCGCGGGAGGGCAAGGGGCTGTACTGCAGAGCGGTGACCGGGCCCAGCTCGGCGGCGGCACGCGCGAGGGCGTCCTCGAGGGCCGCTGGCGTTCGCACGTCCGCGGTGTAAGCACGCGCCGTGAGGCCGCTCGCCTCGAGGTCCGCGACCATCGCGTCGAGCTTCGACTGATTGCGGGAGATCAGGGCGATGGAGAAGCTCTCGCGCCCGAACCGTCGCGCTACAGCCGCCCCGAGTCCCGGTCCGGCTCCGATGATGGCGAGTACAGGCATGTGATTCCTTCGTTCAGGTGAAGCGAGACGGGTTCGCCTCCGAGCTAACTCGCTCGAGCTACACGTTGAAGCGGAACTCCACGACGTCACCGTCCTGCATCACGTAGTCCTTGCCCTCAATGCGGGCCTTGCCCTTGGCACGGGCCTCGGCCATCGAGCCGGCGGTGACGAGGTCGTCGAAGGAGACGATCTCGGCTTTGATGAAGCCCTTCTGAAAGTCCGTGTGGATCACGCCGGCGGCCTGCGGGGCCGTCCAGCCCTTGTGAATGGTCCAGGCGCGGGTCTCCTTGGGACCCGCCGTGAGGTAGGTCTGCAGGCCGAGAGTGTCGAAGCCGATGCGGGCGAGCTGGTTGAGCCCGCTCTCGTCCTGGCCGGTGCTGGCGAGCAGCTCCGCGGCATCCTCGGGGTCGAGGTCGATGAGCTCGGACTCGATCTTCGCGTCGAGGAAGATGGCCTCGGCCGGCGCGACGAGGGCGGCGAGCTCGGCCTTCTTCGCGTCGTCGGTGAGCACGGTCTCGTCCACGTTGAAGACGTAGATGAAAGGCTTCGCGGTGAGCAGGCCGAGCTCGCGGACGGGCTCGAGGTCGATGCTCGACGACGACAGCGGCTTGCCCGTGTCGAGGTAGGCGTGGGCGGCCTTCGCGGTCTCGAGCACGCTCGGGTCGAGCTTGCGGCCCTTGATCTCCTTCTCGTACCGGGCCTCGGCGCGCTCCAGCGTCTCGAGGTCGGCGAGGATCAGCTCGGTGTTGATGGTCTCCATGTCGCTCGCGGCATCCACGCGGCCGTCGACGTGCACGACGTCGGAGTCCTCGAAGCCGCGGATGACCTGCGCGATCGCGTCCGCCTCGCGGATGTTCGCGAGGAACTTGTTGCCGAGCCCCTCCCCCTCGCTCGCGCCGCGCACGATGCCGGCGATGTCGACGAAGGACACCGGCGCGGGCAGGATGCGCTCGCTGCTGAAGATGCCCGCCAGCACGTCGAGGCGCGGGTCGGGGAGGTTCACCACGCCGACGTTCGGCTCGATGGTCGCGAACGGGTAGTTCGCGGCGAGCACCTGGTTCTTGGTCAGGGCGTTGAAGAGGGTGGACTTGCCCACATTGGGCAGCCCGACGATTGCGATAGTGAGAGCCACGGGAGTCCATCGTACGGGGAGGAGATGCGCGGGCCCTCCGGGTGGCGCGGGCGCTGCATCCCGCCGCTCCTGTGGATGGGGTCGGCCGCCGCACTCGCGATACCTCTGCACGGGGTCAGGGCGTGGCAACCCGGCAGCGTCGGAGGCCCGTGTCAGCATGACCAGCGTGTCACTGGACTTCACCGCAATCGACTTCGAGACCGCCAACTCCTCGAGCGCCTCGGCGTGCTCCGTGGGGCTGGTGAAGGTACGAGGCGGTCGCGTCGTGGATCGCGCGGGGTGGCTCATCCGCCCGCCACTGGGGCACGACGAGTTCTCGGAGTGGAACACGCGCATCCACGGGATCCGCGCCTCGGACGTGATCGCCGCCCTCGGCTGGGCTGACCAGCTGGACGACCTGGTCGCCTTCGCCGAGGACGACCACCTCGTCGCTCACAACGCCCAGTTCGACATGGGCGTGCTCTCAGCGGCCTGCATCGCGAGCGGCCTGATGTGCCCCGAGTACTCCTACCTGTGCAGCCTGCAGGTCGCGCGCAAGACCTACCACCTCGACTCCTACCGCCTGCCCGTCGCCGCGATGGCCGCTGGCTTCGAGGACTTCGCACACCACGACGCCCTCGCCGACGCCGAGGCCTGCGCGGCCATCGTCATCCACGCGGCGAAGCGGCATGAGGTGGAGACGATGTCGCACCTCGCGGATGCGGCCGGCGTCACCATCGGCACGATCAGCCACGAGGCGGCGCTCGCCAAGGTGCGCGCGCGGGCCGAGAAGCAGGAGCGCGCGCTCAACCGCGCGATGGCGCTGAGCTGACGCGCTCAGCGGTTGCGCCTGTCCGCCCCGTTCTACCGGTCGGCTCGCCCCTGCTCGATTTGCGGGAGTCGATGCTCAGGGCTAGTGCGGTCGCGCGTCACCCGGCGATAGGTTCCTTGCATGCAGCTGAAGTCCGTGACCGTCGGTATCCCCGTGAAGGATCTGACCCTCGCCGTCGCCTGGTACCGCGCGGCCTTCGAGCTCGGCGAACCCGATCTCGTGCCGATGGACGGACTGAGCGAGTTCGACCTCGGCCCGTTCTGGCTGCAGCTGGCGGAGTCGCCTGAGCGCGCGGGCGTCGAGGGCATCTCGGTCAATCTCAGCGTCGCGGATGCTTCCGGCGAGCGGCAGCGGTTCCTTGGTCTCGGCCTGCCTGTGTCGGAGCTGCAGCATGTCGAGGGCGTCGTCGACTACTTCGAGCTGACCGACCTCGACGGCAACACGATTGGATTCGTCACCGAGCTGAGCTGACGGGCGCGCCGCGTCGGGCTAGTTGCGGGGGTGCTGGAGGTACCCCAACCCCTCCTCCCCAGCGGCTGCCGTTCACGATTCAGGTTCAGCTGCGACACGCCGGCGTTTCGAGGCTCCCAAACACGGCGTGTCGCCGCTCAGCCTGAGTCCGGAAGAGGGCGGCGACGGCGCAGCCTGAATTCCGGAACAGGGCGGCGACGGCTCAGCCTGAAGTCGGGACAGGGCGGCGTACGAGTTGTGCACAGCGGCGGGGCGGCGCGGCGCGGGCTGCCGGGTGATGTCGGTGGTCGGCGGGACACTGAGGGCATGGATGCGCTGCTGTTCCTGATCCTGGGCCTCCTGGTCGGAGGTGCCATCGGCGCGCTCGCGACGGCCATGCTGCTCGCCCGCCGCGCCGCCGAGTCGAAGCGGGACGGTGACGGCGTCGACCCCGCACTCGTCGACGCCCGGCACCGCGCCGAGCTGAGCGAACTCCGCGCCGCCGAGGAGTCCGCTCGGGCGCAGCTCGGCGCCGAGCTCGCGGCCATGCGCGCCGCCCTCGCCGGAAGCCGGGAGCAGCTCGAGCGCTCGGAGTCGCAGTTCCGCGAACGGCTCGAGCAGACGGGCCGGATGCATCGCGAGCAGTCCGCCCAGCAGGAGGAGCGCCTGCGCGACTTCCAGACCCGTCTCCGCGAGCTGCAGGCCGCAGAGGCCGAGCGCGCCGAGTCCGACGGCCGCGTGCTCGTGGCTCTGAGCCCCGTGCAAGAGACCCTGCAGGCCGTGCAGCGCAAGGTGCAGGAGCTCGAGGAGCAGCGCCACCAGCAGTACGGCGAGCTGAGCGAGCAGCTGCGGGCCGCCACGGAGTCCGAGGAGCGGCTGCGGGCCACGGCCGAGTCGCTGGCTGCCGCGCTGCGCTCGAACAGCACCCGCGGCGTCTGGGGCGAGACCCAACTGCGCAGCGTGGTTGAGGCCGCCGGACTACTGGAGCGCGTCGACTTCGACGTGCAGTCCAGCATCAGCTCGGATGCGGGCGCCGGCCGGCCCGACATGGTCGTGCACCTGCCCGGCGGCAAGAGCATCGCCGTGGACGCGAAGGTGCCGTTCACCTCCTATCTCGAGGCCAGCGCCATCCCGGCGAGCGCACCGGCCCCCGAGCTCGCCCGACGCGAGCGCCTCGTGCAGCAGCACGTGAAGGCTGTGCGCGACCACATCACCACCCTCGGCAGCCGCACCTACTGGTCCGGGCTCGGTTCGAGCCCCGAGATGGTCATCGCCTTCATCCCGAGCGAGTCCCTCGTCGCGTCCGCGCTCGAGGCCGACCCGTCCATCCTCGAGTACGCGTTCAGCAAGCGCGTCGCCCTCTCCTCCCCCGTGACGCTGTGGTCGGTGCTGAAGACCGTCGCGTTCAGCTGGCAGCAGAGCGTGCTCACCGAGGACGCCAAGGAGCTGTTCGACCTCAGCCGCGAGCTGTACTCGCGCATCGCCACGACCGCGAATCACGTGGACAAGCTCGGTCGCTCCATCAAGGGCACCGTCGCGGACTACAACCGCTTCGTCGGCTCCCTCGAGCGGCAGGTGCTGCCGTCCGCGCGCCGGCTCAGCGCGCTCGACTCGTCCAAGCTCCTGCCGCCGCTCGCGGTCATCGAGGACACCACGCGCGACCTCACGGCCATGGAGCTGCTCGCCGAGCTCGACGGGGCCCGCGACGAGCTGGCCGGCATCCGTGACGAGCTCGAGGGCGCCCGCGAGTAGGCCTCAGCCCAGCGCGGGGGCGCCGAACCAGCGCGGCAGCCGATTGAGCAGATCCCGCTGATCGTCGCCGACCCACACCACGTGGCCGTCGGGGCGCAGCAGGACGGCGGGCACGTTCAGCTCGTCGCCGACGTCTGTGACGCGGTCGATCCGGTCCTCCCAGCCGGCGATGGAGAGAACGCCGATGCGGTCGAGCAGCAGCCCGCGACCGTCGCGCATCCGCTCGTAGAGCCGACCCCGGGACAGCGCGATGTCGCGCAGGCGCCTGCCGAGCAGGGCGTCCCCGTCCCCGCGATGGCCGTCGCGCGTGCCGTTCTCATGGCCCTCGTGAGTGGCGCCGACGTCGTAGCGGATCCCGATGCCGGTGATCCTCTCGATCAGGAGGCGGTTCACCTCCTCGACGCCCATCAGCTCCTGCAGGAGGCGGCGCACCGCCCGGGGCCCGGGCTCCGGCAAGATGAGCTCGGACTGCACGCGGGTGATGGTCAGCACGTCGTCCGCCACCGGGCGGCGCTCGGTGTCGTAGCTGTCCAGGAGCCCGATCGGCGCCCAGCCGGCGACCGCCGCGGCGAGCTTCCAGCCGAGGTTGAACGCGTCCTGGATGCCGAGGTTCAGCCCCTGGCCGCCGAGCGGCGGGTGCACGTGCGCGGCGTCGCCGGCCAGGAATACCCGACCCTCGCGGTAGCACTCGGCCAGCCGGGTCGCGTCGGTGAAGCGGGAGAGCCAGCGCGGGGAGCGCGCCCCGAAGTCGGTGCCCGCGAACGCGCGAAGTTGTGTGCGGAGCTCGTCCAGGGTGGGCGGCGTGCTCCGGTCCTCGGACACGCTTCCCGCGGGCACGACCGCGCGGAAGAGTCCGTTCCCGGCCGGGCCCACACCGAAGCCGCGGTGCGTCCTGCGGATCTCCTCCACCGCGGCGGCCACCTCGTCGGGCGGCGTCGTGACCTCCACCTCCCCGAGCAGCCACTCGTTCCGTGCGGGCTCGCCGGGGAACGCGATCCCCAGCAGCCGCCGCACCCGGCTGCGGCCGCCGTCGCAGCCCACCAGCCAGGTGGAACGCAACCGCGCGCCGTCCGCGAGCTCGACGGTGACGCCGTCGTCGTCCTGCTCGACGCCCATCATCTCCGCACCTCGGCGGATGTCGGCGCCGAGCTCCACGGCGCGCTCCGTCAGGAGGCGATCGGTGACCGGCTGCGGGATGCCGAGCACGTATCCGTGCGCCGTATCGAGGTCGGGAGGCCAGGGCCGGTCGATGCCCGCGAAGCGCGCGGCGCCGGGGTATCGCGTGCCGTGCGCGAGGAACCGGTCGAGCAGGCCGCGCTGATCGAGGATCTCGATGCTCCGCGGATGCAGGCCCAACGAGCGCACCATCGCGCTCGGCTCCGCATCCCTCTCCAGCACGAGCACGTCGACATCGTGCAGCCGCAGCTCGCTCGCCAGCATCATGCCGGTCGGTCCCCCGCCGACGATGATCACGTCCGTCATTCCGGTCCCCCTCCTCGCGGCGGCTCCGCCCGCCACGGCCGACCATCCTGGCGCCGGACCGGGCCCTTGCGGCAAGCCCCGGGGGCGGCCATATCCTGAAAGTGGCAGGGGGAACAACGCGCGACGGGGGCGGGTCGCCGGACGTCCCTTCGACAGGCTCAGGGACCGTGGGGGGCTCAGGGACCGTACGAACGCCGCGTCCCTTCGACAGGCTCAGGGACCGTCGGGGCGGCACAGGAAGCGCGGGTGTTGCGTCCCTTCGGCGGGCTCAGGGACCGTGGGTGACGTCTCTCAGCGCGGGCGAGCTAGAGCCACTTCTCGATGAGATGGTCGGCCGCCACGCGGCGGACCGTGCCCGAGTGGGAGCGCAGCACGATGCTCTCCGTCGAGATGACCGGCCCGGCGCGGCGCACCCCGTCGAGGAGGAAGCCGTCGGTCACGCCGGTCGCGACGAAGTAGGTGTTGGACCCGCTCACGAGGTCGTCGGCCTCGAGCACGCGGTCGAGGTCATGGCCGGCGGCAAGCGCTGCCGTGTGTTCCGCCTCGCTCTGCGGGTGGAGCCTGCCCTGGATGAAGCCGCCCAGCGCCTTCACCGCGCACGCCGTGATGACGCCCTCGGGCGTTCCGCCCACGCCGACGCACATGTCGATGCGCGACCCCGGCCGGGCCGCGTTCACGCCGCCAGCGACGTCGCCGTCGAGCAGCAGGCGGGTTCCGGCGCCCGCCGCCCGGATGTCCTCGATGAGCTGCGCGTGCCGGGGCCGGTCGAGCACGGCGACGAGCATGTCCTCGACGGGCTTCCCCTTCGCCGCCGCCAGGGCGCGCAGGTTGTCGCCGATCGGGCGGCGCAGGTCGACAAGGCCGATGCCCTCGGGGCCGGTGACGATCTTGTCCATGTAGAACACGTCGGCCGGGTTGTACATGCTGCCGCGGTCGGACACCGCGATGACGGACAGCGCGTTGGGCCGGCCGGCCGCGGTCAGGCTGGTGCCGTCGATGGGGTCCACGGCGATGTCGCACGCCGGTCCGCGCCCGTTGCCCACGTGCTCGCCGTTGAAGAGCATGGGCGCCTTGTCCTTCTCGCCCTCGCCGATCACCACGAGCCCGTCGAAGTGCACGGTGCCGAGGAACTTGCGCATCGCGTCGACGGCGGCGCCGTCCGCGGCGTTCTTGTCCCCGCGCCCGATGAACGGTGCCGCGCGAATGGCCGCGGCCTCGGTGGCCCGCACGAGCTCCATGCCGAGGTTGCGGTCGGGGTGCAGGAAGAGGGATGCGGTCTCAGTGCTCACCATGGGGTGCTCCGAATCGGTTCTGACTGGGTCGATACAGCTGGTGGACCACCGCGGGAAGGGCAACGGTGCCCGGGGCCGAGCTTAGGGGCGGGGGCCGCCGCTCGGGCGGCCCCCGCATCCGACACGGGTCTAGCGCACGATCTCCTTGAGGTGCAGCATGCGCGTGATCACGTGGTCGAGCTGGTCGTCGCTGAAGATCTTCTTCCAGTCGTCCTTGATGATCGACTCGCGGCCGTACTCCATGGCGATGAGGCACGCGTCGGAGAAGGGGTTGTCGCCCTTCAGGGTGTTCGCGAGCGCGACCTGGGTGTGGCCGAGGAGCATGGCGCGGGCAGCCGCCTCGGGCACGCCGACCGTGTGCACGGTCTCGTGCAGCGCCTCGCGGAGCAGGTCGCCGACCATGCAGGCGACCGTCTCGACGAGGGTGGGCTCGAGGTAGGCAAGCTGCTTGACCGTCACCCAGTGCACGTCGATGACGGGCGCGTAGATCACACGGATGACCTCCTCGGCCACCTGGCGGGCCTCGGCGTTCTCGGACTCGAGGGCGGCGACGACCTCCTGCTTCGCGGCGATGCCGCCGAACGTGTCCGCGTACTCCTCGGGCGTGTGGCGCTCGACGAAGACGGAGGGGTGGCAGGGGTGGGCGACCGCGTACTCGATGTCGTCGCGCTTGAACAGCAGGTTCGCGTACGCGGCGGCGGGGTCGAGGGTCAGCACGATGGCGCCGCTCTTCAGCTGGGGCACGACCGAGGCGGACACGGCCCCGAGCACCACGTCCGGCACGGCGAGGATGACGACGTCGGCGTCGGTGACCGCGGTCTCGGTGTCGGTCACCGTGCGGCCGGTCGCGGCGATGCGCTCCTGGCCCGCGGGCGAGTTCTCGCTGTAGAAGACCGTGTGGTCCGTCTTCTGCAGGTTGTTGGACACGCGCATGCCCATCTTGCCGCCGGCGCCGATGACGGCGATGGTGTGGGTCGAGGTGGTCGTGCTCATTCATTACTCCTTAGATAGGCGAGGTTGTGTTCGGTCCAGCGGTTCTCGATCTGCGCGGTCTCCTCGAAGGAGCCCTGCCAGGGCAGCCAGTGCTCGATGATGCGGTTGATGCCGCGTGACTGCGGATCGACCGTGCGCATGAGGTACTCGTAGTCGAGCAGCCCCGAGCCGAGCTCCGCCCCCTCGAGGGTGAAGCCGACCCAGCCGTCGCGTCGGGTAAACGCGAAGTCCTTGACGTGGATGTTCGTCGTCCAGAACGCGCACCGGTCGATGACCTCGTTCGGGGTCTCGAGCGCGGCGAGGCTGTTGGCCGGGTCAAGGCAGATGCCGAGGCTCGGGCTGGCGACGGTCTCCACGAGCGAGACCAGATCCTTCGAGCTGATCTGCTCGTAGGTCTCGAGCGCCAGGTTCACGCCCAGGTCCTCGTACGCCGGCAGGGCCTCCTCGAGCAGGCGCTGCGCCTCGGCGAGGGTAGGGCGGTGATCGGCGGTGTTGATCATGCTCCGCACCAGCCCGACCTTCAGAATCTCCGCCATGCGCAGGAACCGGGCGAGGTGCTCGGCCTGCACGCCGCGGGTGCCCAGCTCCAGGTGGATGCCGAGGTCGTCCGCGAGGGCGAGCACGTCGCGCAGCTGCGCCTCGGAGTAGCCGAGAAGCGGCTGGAAGTCGCAGATCTGGAACACCTCGACGTCGAGCGCGTGGGTGCGGCGCAGCATCTCCTCCAGCGTCAGCGGCTGCGGAGCGCGCTCGGAGTGCTGCCAGAAGAACGCGTAGGTGCTGAGCCCGATCATCGCCCGGCCTCCACGGTCTCGGCGCGCGTCGCGGCCAGAGCCGCTGCCTCGTCGAGCACCGCGCCGAGGGCGGCGGGGTCGTGCGCGAAGCGGCCGAGGAACAGTCCGTCCACGTCGTCGCCCAGCTCGGTGAGCAGGCCCGGGCCGGCGCTGCCGCCGTAGATGACGGCGCTGCCGTCCCTGCCCGGAAGTCCCGCCACGACCCGGCGCAGCTCGGAGGTCACCCGGCGGATGTACTCCGCCTCGGCCGGACGCTCGGCCCCGATCGCCCAGACGGGCTCGTACGCCACGATCACGGCGCCGCCTGGGGCGTCGGCCAGGGCGCTCGACAGCTGTCGCTCGCACTCGGCCACGGCGTCGGCGGCTCCCGTGTTCGCGGCCTCCCCGATGCAGAGCACCGGGGTGAGGCCGTTGCGGAGGGCGGCGGCGGTCTTCGCAGCCACGACCTCCTCGGTCTCGCCGAACAGGCGCCGACGCTCGGCGTGGCCGACCTCGACGACGCGGGCGCCCGCCTCCGCGAGCTCCGCGCCGCTCACCTCACCGGTGAACGCGCCCCGGTCCTCCGAGTAGAGATCCTGCGCGCCGACGAGCACGGGCGTGCCCGCGAGCTCGGCGACGGCCGGGGCGATCGCGACGAAGCTCGGGATGACGAACAGCCCGACGGATCCGTTCGCGACCGCCGGGTGCGACTCCGCGAGTGCGCGGACGCTGCGGCACCAGTCGATAGCCTGACGATGCCCGAAGTACATCTTCAGGCTCACGCCGACCGTGACGCGGGGCGCCATCAGCAGGAGCCGGTGGTTTCGTACTCGTCGATGACGCGCACCTTGTCGGCGCTCGCGCTCGACTCGTCGAAGCGGTAGGTCAGCCACTCGCGGACGAGGCGGCGGGCGAGCTCGAGGCCGATCACGCGCTGCCCCATGGTGAGCACCTGGGCGTTGTTGCTCAGCACGGCACGCTCGACGGAGAAGCTGTCGTGCGCGGTCACGGCACGGATGCCCTTGACCTTATTGGCGGAGATGGCGACGCCGAGGCCGGTGCCACAGACGAGCAGGGCGCGGTCGGCCTTGCCCTCGGCCACGAGCTCGGCGGCCGCGATGGCCACCTTCGGGTAGGCGGTGTGGCCGTCGGCGTCGACGCCGACGTCGGTCACGGACTCGACGAGGTCGCTGCCCTCGAGGTCCCGCTTGAGGGCCTCCTTGTAGTCGAATCCGGCGTCGTCGCTTCCGACGACAAGGCGAAGCTTCTCGGTCATTTCGTTTCTCCCTGTTCTGCGGTGCTCGACGCGGCGGATCCCGCACCGGGAGTGCCGGTGCCTCCGGCCGCGAGCACCGCGGCTATTGCCTCTGTGATGAGACCGAACGAGTATGCGCCCGCGTCCGGTGTGCCGAGGCTCTTCTCAGCGTGCGGACGGGCACGTCCCATGCGCGGCAGCAGGTCCGCCGTGGCGGCGGCCGCGGAGGTCGCGGCGTCCGCTGCGGACGACCAGGCCACCGCAAGGGGTGCACCCGCCATGACCTCTCGGCTCAGCGCATCGCTGAACGGGACGAGCGCGTCGACCATGGTCTTGTCGCCCACCTCGGCCTTGCCGAAGGTCATGATCCCATTCTTCGCCGCCTGCACCCCGGATGCGACCGCGGCCGCCTCGGGACGGCTTTGGTCCCCGAGGTGGGAGGCGACGGCGCGGAGGGCGACGCCCCACAGGGCGCCGGACGTGCCGCCCGCGCGATCCGCCCAGGCGTCCGCCGCGCGCTCGATCAGGGTCTGCGCTCCCGCCCCCGCGGCGAGGGCTTCGGCGGCCGCCGCGCTGGCGGCTCGCGAGCCGCGCTGCATGCCGATGCCGTGGTCGCCGTCTCCGGCGACCGCGTCGATGCGGCCGAGCTCCTCGACGTTCTCGTCCACGACCCGGGCGATGGCGTCGATGGCGGTGCGGGCGAGCACGGCGACCTCGCGCGACTCCGGGGTCGACGGCGGCACGGCGACGGCGGCGTCCTCGACGAGCTCGGCCTCGGCCAGCTGCTCGGCGGGCAGGACGGAGCCCTTGCGGTACGCAGGGGTGTCGACGGGCGCGTTCCAGAGGCGCTCGAGCTCGTCGTCCAGCCAGAACAGGGTGAGGGATGCGCCGGCCATGTCGAAGCTCGTCACGAGCTCGCCGACCTCGGGCTCGACGACCTCGAGCCCCTCGGCCTCGAGCAGCTGCGCGACGCGGCGGTAGACGACAAAGAGCTCCTCGTACTTCACGCCGCCGAGGCCGTTGAGCAGCACGGCGACGCGCTGCCCGCGGGGGCCAGGGACGCCCTCGGGAAGCTCGCCGAGCAGGGTGGACACGAAGAGCTGCGCGAGCTCGTCGGCCGTCGGCACGCCGGACTCGCCGATGCCGGGCTCGCCGTGGATGCCCATGCCGATGGCCATGCGGCCCTCGGGCACGGTGAAGAGGGGCTCGCTCGCGCCGGGCAGCGTGCAGCCGGAGAATGCGACGCCGAACGAGCGGGTGCGCTCGTTGGCCGACTGCGCGACGCGCACCACCTCGTCGAGGGGGTAGCCCGCCTCGGCGGCGGCGGCCGCGGACTTGAAGACGGTGAGGTCGCCGGCGATGCCGCGGCGCTTGTGCTTCTCGGCGAGCGGGGCGCTCGACACGTCGTCGGTCACCACGACCGTGCGGCAGTCGACGCCCTCGGCGCGCAGTCGCTCCTCGGCCTGCGTGAAGTGCAGCACGTCGCCCGCGTAGTTGCCGTAGCTGAGCAGCACTCCCCCGCCGCCGTGCGCGGCCGTGGCCACGGAGTGCACCTGCTGGGCGGAGGGCGAGGCGAACAGGTTGCCCATCGCTGCGCCGTGGGCGAGGCCCTGGCCGACGAGGCCGCCGAAGGCCGGGTAGTGGCCGGACCCGCCGCCGATCACGACGGCGACGGTGCCGGGCTCGGAGCGGGTGCTCCGCACGACGCCGCCCGGCACGCGACGCACGCGGGAGCGGTTGGCGGCGACGAAGCCGTCGATCATCTCGTCGGCGAAGTCGTGCGGGTCGTTGAACAGGCGGGTCATGAGGGGATGGGCTCCAGTGCGCGAGGAAGTAGTGGTACGGCCGGACGGTGTCGCCACCGGGTTCCCGGCGACGGCATCACGGCGGTGCGGCGGTGCGGCGGTGCGGCGGTGCGGCGGTGCAGCTGCGCGTCCGCGTCGCGGGGACTGCGCGGTGCGGTGGCCCGCCCGCCCCGATACGGGCGGCTGCGGGCGGGCCACCGACCGGTCAGTGACCGATCGGCGCGGTGCCGACGGCGACCTCGTGACCGTCGACCGCGGGGCCGGCGTTGCCGGTGGTGCCGCGGCGGGACAGGACGAGCATCAGGATCGCGGAGAGCAGCATGAAGAAGCCGACCACGAACATCGGGACCTCGAACCCGCCGGTCCAGTCCGCGATCGCACCGGTGAGGTACGGAGCGGAGAAGCCGGCCAGGTTGCCCACCGTGTTGATGAGCGCGATGCCCGCGGCCGCGGCGGCGCCGGTGAGGAACCGGGTGGGCAGCGTCCAGAAGTTGGGCAGGGCGGAGAAGATCGCCATGGCGGTGATCGCGATGATCGCGATCGTGAGGGCCGGGGATCCCGCGAACAGCGCGAGCGGGATGCTGGCGGCGCCCACCAGGGCGGGGATGACGATGTGCCAGGTCTTCAGGCCGCGGCGCGTCGCGTCGCGGGACCAGAAGTACAGGGCTATGGCGGCGGGCACGTACGGGACCGCGGTGATGAGGCCCTTCTGGAACACGTCGAACTCGGTACCGAACTCGGACTGGAAGCCCTCGATGATGGTCGGCAGGAAGAAGGCGAGCGCGTACAGGCCGTAGATGAAGCCGAAGTAGATGAACGAGAGGGTCCAGACCCGGCCGCTGCTGAACGCGTGGCGGATGCTCACGTGACCGCTCTGCTTGCTCGTCGCGGCCTTCTCCGTCTCGAGCGCGTTGGTGAGCCAGTCGCGCTCCTCGGTCGTCAGCCACTTCGCGTCGCGGGGGCTGTCCTTCAGGTAGAACCAGGCGATGATGCCGACGATGATTGCGGGGATGGCGACGCCGAAGAACATGAAGCGCCAGCCCTCGAGGCCGAAGAACACGCCCTCCTGCTGGATGAGGAGGCCGGCGAGCGGGGCGCCGATGACCGTGGTGAGCGGCTGCGCCAGGTAGAACAGCGCGAGGATCTTGCTGCGGTGCTGCGCCGGGACCCAGAGGCTGAGGAAGAGGATGGCGCCGGGGAAGAAGCCGGCCTCAGCGACACCGAGCAGGAAGCGGAGCACGACGAGCTGCTCGAAGTTGCCGACCCAGGTGAAGAGGAGCGCGACGATGCCCCAGGACACCATGATGCGGGCGAGCCAGCGGCGGGCGCCGAAACGGTGCAGGGCGAGGTTGCTCGGCACCTCGAGCAGGATGTAGCCGATGAAGAACACGCCGGACGCGAAGCCGAACTGGGCTGCGGACAGGGCGAGGTCGTCGTTCATGCCGTTCGGCGAGGCGAAACCGATGGCGGTGCGGTCGAGGTAGTTGATGAAGAACATCAGCGCCACGAAGGGCACGAGGCGGACGGCGACCTTGCGGATCGCGGACTTCTCTACGGCCGACTGGCCTGCGGCCGTGCCGGGTGAACGGGCGTCCACATTGACTCCTTAGCTGGGATGTACCCACGTCGGTACCGCACCCCGGTTCGGGCACGCGGCAATCAGTATCGATGCCGGTTCCGCCACTTGTCAACCGGTTGACCGGTTTAGATCTAATTCGGTCAACCGGTTGCGGGGATTGATACGGTTACCGCGTGCCCGCCTATCGCAATGACAGCGTTACGGAGATCAGCGCCGCCCTGGGCGTCATGCCCAGCGGGTCGGCGGTGTCCGCCGTGGCCAAGCGCCTGCTCGACCACTTCACGAGCGGTGCCATCGAGCCCGGCACGCGACTGCCACCCGAGCGTCAGCTCGCGGCGTCCCTCGAGGTCGGCCGGTCGGCCGTGCGCGAGGCGCTCGCAGCTCTGGAGATCCTCGGCATCGTCGACGTGCGTCCCGGCTCCGGAACCTACCTGCGCGGATCCGCGTCCGAGCTCCTCCCCCAGACCCTCAGCTGGGGCATGATGCTCGGCGAGCCGCGCACGCGCGAGCTCATCGAGGTGCGGGGCGAGCTCGAGATCTACGCCGCCCGGCTCGCCGCGGACCGCATGACCGACGAGGCGCTCGACCGCCTGCGCGGTCACCTCGAGGTGATGGAGCGCACGGTCGACGACCTCTCGGCCTTCATCGAGGCGGACGTCCTGTTCCACCTGGAGATCGCGCTCAGCACCGACAACCGCGTGCTGCTCGACCTGCTGCAGAGCATCCGCTCGCTCCTGCGGGTGTGGGCCGAACGTGCCCTACAGGATCCCCGGCAGGCCCGAGACGCGCTCGACGAGCACACCCGGGTGTACCAGGCCCTGCGGGCGAGGGATGCGGCAGCCGCCGCGGACGCCATGGCCGACCACATGGGCACGGCCGGGCGGCGCCTGGCCGGGTCGGGATCAATAGACTCGTCCGAGGCGGTGCAGTCCGCCGGATAGCCGGACCGAAGGAGAGTTCCATGCCCATCGCAACGCCCGAGCAGTACGCCGAGATGCTCGACAAGGCCAAGACGAAGGGGTTCGCCTACCCGGCCGTCAACGTCTCCTCCTCCTCCACCATCAACTCGGTGCTGCAGGGCTTCGCCGAGGCGGAGTCGGACGGCATCATCCAGGTGACCACGGGCGGTGCCGACTACTTCGCCGGCCACACCGTGAAGAACCGCGCCTCGGGCGCGCTGGCCTTCGCCGCGTTCGCCCACGAGGTCGCGAAGAACTACCCCGTGACCGTCGCCCTGCACACGGACCACTGCCCGAAGGACGCGCTCGACGGCTTCGTGCTTCCCCTCATCGAGGCCTCCGAGGCCGAGGTGAAGGCCGGCCGCAACCCGATCTTCCAGTCCCACATGTGGGACGGCTCGGCCGTCACCCTCGACGAGAACCTCCGCATCGCGAAGGAGCTCCTCCCCCGCATGCGCAACATCAGCTCGATCCTCGAGGTCGAGATCGGCGTCGTCGGCGGCGAGGAGGACGGCGTCAGCCACGACATCAACGAGCACCTGTACACGACGCTCGACGACGTGATCGCGACCGTGGAGGCGCTCGGTCTCGGCGACGAGGGCCGCTACATCGCCGCCCTCACCTTCGGCAACGTGCACGGCGTCTACAAGCCCGGCAACGTGAAGCTGCGCCCCGAACTGCTCGGCGAGATCCAGCGCGGCATCCAGGAGAAGTACGGCACGGGCGAGAAGCCGCTCGACCTCGTCTTCCACGGCGGATCCGGCTCCACCGACGAGGAGATCAGCCAGGCCGTGAGCAACGGCGTCGTGAAGATGAACATCGACACGGACACGCAGTACGCGTACAGCCGCTCCATCGCCGACACCGTGCTGCGGAACTACGACGGCTTCCTCAAGGTGGACGGCGAGGTCGGCAACAAGAAGGTCTACGACCCCCGCGCCTGGGGCAAGAAGGCGGAGACGGCCATGGCCCAGCGCGTCGTCGACGCGACCCGCCAGCTCGGCTCCGCCGGGCACTCCGGCAAGTGACCCGGTGATCCCGCTCGGTCCCGGCCCCGTTCCCGCGTCGGCCGACGAGCTCGGCGCGCGTCTCGGAGCCGGCCTGGGCCGCGTGCTCGCGCCCGCGTCCGGCTCGCCGGTTCCCGTGAACGCGGAGCCGGGCGCCGACGGCTCGATCTCGCGCGTCGCGGCCGACATCACCGGCATCGACGCGTCCTCCGCGAAGGACATCGAGCCCGGGCCCATCGCGTCGTCCACGCGTGCCACGATCGAGGCGCTCAGCCTCACGGGCTCCCCCGCCGTGCTCCGCGGGCTTCCGGTCACGATCGCCGCCGAGGCCGAGCACGTGCCCGTCACCTGGAACACCTCGGGCGACGGGTCGCTCTGGCTCGCCGTCGAGGACGCGGCCACGGGGGCTTCCGGTCAGGATGCCCCGGCGTCCGCGCGCGTGGACGTCACGGCCGCGGTCGCCGACCTGGAGCGCCTCGTCGCCGACGAGCTCTCCGCGCGGCTCGGCGGCATGGGACTGAGCCTGAAGAGCCTGAGCGTCGCGGTCGCCGCGCTGGGCACCCGCGGGCTCGATCTGCGGGCGGACGCCACCGTCGGCAAGTCGTTCCTCTCGGCGAAGGTCACCGTCACGGGGCGCGCCCAGGTCGACGAGGCCCTCGCGCTCACCATCTCGAACGTCGACCTCTCGAGCGGCAACCCGCTCGTCGCCGCGGTCGTGAGCAGGGCCGACTCGATGATCGCGCCCTGGAACGGGCGCCGGATCGACCTCGCGACCTACACCTTCGCGGGCGCCCGCCTGCGGGACGTCCACGTCTCGGTGGACTCGGCCATCCACCTGCACGCCCGCTTCGGCGCCTGACCGCGAGCGCGAACGCAGCTCATACGGTCCCTGAGCCACCGACACGGTCCCTGAGCTCGTCGAAGGGACACAACCCACTCCGCGAGCCGGGTCGCGACGGTTCGACAGGCTCAGCGACCGTGATGCTGCGCGTCCGCCGGCCGATACGGTCCCTGAGCTCGTCGAAGGGACGCAACCCGATCCGCGGCCGGGTCCCGCCGCTTCGACAGGCTCAGCGACCGTGAACACGCGCGTCCGCCGGCCGATACGGTCCCTGAGCTTGTCGAAGGGACGTGCCGCGACCGCCGAGAGTCCCGATACGTCGCTTCGACAGGCTCAGCGACCGTGAATCACCGCGTCCGCCCCGGAACCTCGCAAGACGCCCTGTGCGGAAGCCTGCGTTGCGTGCATCCGCGACGGCACCCCCGGACACGCGAACGCGCCGGCCGCTCCCCTGCGGAGCGACCGGCGCGTTCGTCGTGTTACGCGGCGACGGCCTCGGCGGGCTGACGCACGGACTCGAGGGCCGTGGCCCACGCGTTCAGCTGGTCGAGCATGAGGTCGAGGTTGCCCTCGTGGTACGCGGCGGGCGTGAACTCCGAGTAGTTGCGGAAGTCGGTCGCGAGGTTGAACGCCACCTGGGCGCGCACGTCGGCGATCTGCAGCTCGGCCATGATGAGGCGGAGGTGCTCGACGGCGCGGGTGCCGCCCGCGGAACCGTAGCTCACGAACCCGGCGGCCTTGTTGTTCCACTCGGCGTAGACGAAGTCGATGGCGTTCTTCAGCGCACCCGTGGTGCCGTGGTTGTACTCCGGCGTCACGAAGACGTAGCCGTCGAACTCAGCGACCCGCGCGGCCCACTCGCGAGTGTGCGCGTTCTGGTACTGGCCCATGGACGCGGGGATGGCCTCGTCCAGGAGGGGCAGGTTGAAGTCCAGGAGGTCGACGAGCTCGTAGTCCGCGTCGCCGCGCGCGTTCGCGCGCTCGAGCACCCACTTCGCCACGGCCTCGCCGTTGCGTCCCGGTCGGGTGCTGCCGATGATGATCGCAATCTTCGTCATGTGTCGCTCGCTCTCTCGTTCTGTGGAGGAAGAATCGGTCGTGAGCGCAGCAGGGGCGAAATGCCGGTGCGGACCCACGGTGTTCCCAACCAAGGAAATACCGATTCCATTCCTTTGCATGAAAACCACAGGAAAACGGGAGGTGGAGGGCTGTGTGGCCCGGGAAGCGGGCTAACCGACGGAGCCGAGGTACTCCTGGAACGTCGGATCCCCGAGCATGAGGGTCAGGCCGAGGACGCCGACGAGCAGGGAGGCGACGGCGCCCGCGACGAGCGGCACCCAGAACGCGATGCGCCCGGCCTTCAGCAGGCGGTAGGACACGAACGCGGCAAGCGCAAGCAACAGCACCTGCGCGAGGTTCGCGACGCCCGTGAGCGAGGCGGCGAGCGCCGACGGCTCGTAGTCGCCCAGCCCCTGGATCGCGTACACCTGGTCGAGCGTGCTGCCGAGATCACTCGCGCCGCCGAGGCTCGCAAGCACGGTCATCAGACCGTACGCGAGCAGGGCGATGGTGAGCACGAGGTCCCAGGTGCGGCGCTTGCGGACCGGGGCGCCGCCGGCGGCCCGGGTGGGCGCCGGCGGGATCGGGGTCTGCTGGGCCGGGCCGACCGGGTGGATGGCGGGCTCGGGCGGCGCCGGGGGAAGCGGCGCGTACTCGCCCCAGCGCGGAGCGGGCCCCGAGGTGGGGCGCTGCTCGGCGGCGCCGGAGCCGGGCTGGGCGTCGGTCATGCGGTCGCCCGCACGCGGCCACCGATGGCGCGGGCGTCGGTACGACCCGAGATGTCCTTGCGCAGCTCCTTGGGCAGCGAGAACATCAGGTCCTCCTCCGCCGTCTTGACCTGGGTGACGTCGCCGTATCCGGCGGCGGCCAGGTCCTCGAGCAGTTCCTGCACGAGCTCTTCGGGCACGGACGCGCCGGACGTGACGCCGACGGTCTCGACGCCGTCGAGCCACTCCTGCTTGACCTCGCTCGCGTAGTCGACCCGGTACGCGGCCTTGGCGCCGTACTCCAGCGCGACCTCGACGAGGCGGACGGAGTTGGACGAGTTCGCGGATCCGACCACGATCACGAGATCGGCGTCCGTCGCGACCTTCTTGATCGCGACCTGGCGGTTCTGCGTCGCGTAGCAGATGTCGTCGCTCGGCGGGTCCTGCAGGTTCGGGAAGCGCTTGCGGAGGCGGCGCACCGTCTCCATGGTTTCGTCGACCGAGAGCGTGGTCTGCGAGAGCCAGACGACGCGGTCCGGATCCTTCACTACGACCGTGTCGGCCTCGTCGGGGCTGCCGACGAGGGTCGTGTGCTCGGGGGCCTCGCCCGCGGTGCCCTCGACCTCCTCGTGCCCCTCGTGTCCGATGAGCAGGATCTGGAAGTCGTCGCGCGCGAAGCGCACGGCCTCGCGGTGCACCTTGGTGACGAGCGGGCAGGTCGCGTCGATCGCCTGCAGGCCGCGGTCCGCCGCGCCCTGCACGACCGCCGGCGACACGCCGTGGGCGCTGAAGACGATGTGCGAGCCCGTCGGGACCTCGTCGACCTCCTCCACGAAGATCGCGCCCTTCTTCTCGAGCTCGGACACGACGTGGATGTTGTGCACGATCTGCTTGCGCACGTACACGGGTGCGCCGTAGTGCTCGAGGGCCTTCTCGACGGCGATGACCGCTCGATCCACTCCCGCACAGTAGCCGCGGGGGGCAGCCAGCAGCACACGTTTGCGGCCAGCGACAGGGGTATCCTTTAGCCTGTTGCGAGCGCCCGGGATACGGGGCATGGGCAGGCTGATGGTTTCGTCGGTCACTACTCGATTCTACCGTGCGGACCCTCATCAGACACTGAGTCCCCTCTCACGGAGGGCGCCCGCGGCGAGCACCGGAGGAAACGGCATGGACCAGACGCCCACCGTCGACAACCCGTGGCCGATCGGGCTGCTGTCCGCGAAGATCAAGGGCTACATCGACCGGCTCGGCAGCGTGTGGGTCGAGGGCGAGATCACGCAGTGGGGCGTGTCCGGCGGCAACGTCTACGGCAAGCTCAAGGACCTGACCGCGGACTCCACCGTCGGCTTCACGATGTGGTCGTCGGTGAAGGCCCGCGTGCCCGCCGACCTCAAGCAGGGCGACCGGGTCGTCGCGCTCATCAAGCCCAGCTACTGGTCCAAGGGCGGCACCCTCACCATGCAGGTGTTCGAGATGCGCCACGTCGGGCTCGGCGACCTCCTGGAGCGGCTCGAGCGCCTGCGCGCGCAGCTCGCCCTCGAGGGACTCTTCGAGACGGCGCGCAAGAAGCCGCTGCCGTTCCTCCCCCGCCGCGTCGGCCTCATCACCGGCAAGGACTCGGACGCCGAGAAGGACGTGCTGCGCAATGCGCAGCTGCGCTGGCCGGCCGTGCAGTTCCGGGTCGTGCACACGGCCGTGCAGGGCGACCGGGTCGTCGCCGACGTGACGGCAGCCATCCGGGTGCTCGACGCGGACGAGGAGATCGACGTGATCATCGTCGCCCGCGGCGGCGGCGACTTCCAGAACCTGCTCGGCTTCAGCGACGAGGGGCTGCTGCGGGCGGCGTCCGCCTGCGTCACCCCCCTGGTCTCCGCGATCGGGCACGAGGCCGACCGCCCGTTGCTCGACGAGGTCGCCGATCTCCGCGCGTCAACCCCCACGGATGCGGCCAAGCGCGTGGTGCCCGACGTGAGCGAGGAGCTCAACCGCGTGCAGCAGGCGCGGGCCCGCATGGGGTCGTGCATCAGCGCACTGCTGCGGCACGAGACCCACCGCGTCGAGCAGTTGCGCACGCGGCCCGTGCTCGCCGGCAGCGACTGGATCGTCGACTCCCGGGCCGAGGAGCTCACCCGCTACGTCGCCCGCGGCAGCGAGCTCGTCTCGCGGGCCATCGACACGGCCGCGACGGCGACGTCCGAGCTCGCCGCCCAGCTGCGCGCCCTCTCCCCCCAGCGCACCCTCGACCGCGGTTATGCCATCGCCCAGCGCGACGACGGCTCGATCGTCCGCTCGGACGACGACGCCCCGCTCGGCACAACCCTCGTGCTGCGGCTGGCCGAGGGCAGCATCTCCGCCGTCTCGGACGGGCCGCTCGGCGACCCTGATCGCCGCCGCGAACCGGCCGGGACCGCCCGCACCGCTCGATAGGATTAGCACCATGCCCACACCCCCCGCCGACGTCCAGGCCCTGAGCTACGAGCAGGCCCGCGACGAGCTCGTGCGCGTCGTCGCCGAGCTCGAGCAGGGCTCCGCCACGCTCGAGCAGGCACTCGCCCTGTGGGAGCGCGGCGAGGCGCTGGCCGCCCGCTGCGAGGAGTGGCTCGTCGGCGCCCGCGCCCGCCTGGAGGCGGCCCGCGCCGGCACCGGCCCCGCCGCCTGATGGCCAAGCAGAGCAGGGTCGTCGCCGAGCTCGGCCGCCCCGAGACGCCGGAGGAGACCGCCCTCCGCAAGGCCCAGGCGTCGAGGAACCGCCGCGCGCGGCAGACCGTCAACAACCTGATCTACGCCCTGCTCGCGACGCTCGGCATCGTCCTCGTCGTCGTGCTGCTCGTTCCGCGGGCCCAGGCACCCGAGCGCGGCGATGTCGACTACCGGCAGGTAGCGATCGAGGCGTCCGCCTCCCTGTCCGAGCCCGTCGTCGTGCCCGACGTACCGACCGGCTGGAGCAGCAACGCTGCCGAACTGCGCACCCAGACCGCCGACCAGGTCACCGAGTGGTACATCGGCTTCCTCACGCCGTCCAACGAGTACATCGGGTTCAGCGAGGGCATCGAGGCCAACGCGACCTGGCTGCTGCAGAAGGTCGAGGGCGCCCGGGAGTCCGGCACCCAGGAGATCGCGGGCCTGACCTGGTCGATCTTCGACAACCGCTCGCGCGAGGATGCGGGCCTCGCGGAGTACGCGCTCGCGACGACCGTCGGAGGCACCGCGTACGTGCTGTACGGCTCCGCAGACGACGACGAGTTCCGCACCCTCGCCGAGGGCGTCGCGGCTGAGATTCCGACCGAGGGAAACGATGACTGAACAGCGCACTCCGGCAAAGGTGTGGGGCGAGATGGTGCGCGGCAACGCGCGCTTCGTGAACGGCGAGCCGCTGCATCCCCGTCAGGACGTGGAGCGGCGCACCCAGCTCGCGCTGAAGCAGACGCCCTCCGCGGCCCTCTTCGGCTGCAGCGACTCCCGGCTCGCCGCCGAGATCATCTTCGACAAGGGCCTCGGCGACCTCTTCGTCGTGCGCAACGCGGGGCAGGTCGTCTCCGAGTCCGTGCTGGGCTCGCTCGAGTACGCGGTCGCGGTGCTCGGCGTGCCCCTGATCGTCGTGCTCGGACACGACGAGTGCGGCGCCGTGCGCGCCGCCATCGACTCCCAGGCGCCCGACGCGGCGCCGCTGCCGGCGCACGTCGCGTCCCTCGTCGACCGGATCGTCCCGGCCGTGCAGCGCGTGCGCGAGACGCACAGCGGCGACACGGACGCGTCCGAGGTGGGCCGCCAGCACCTGCGCAACACGATCGCGGAGCTCCTCGAGCGCTCGGAGCTGATCAGCGACGCGATCGCGGACGGCACCCTCGGCATCGTCGGCGCCAACTACCGGCTGCTCGAGGGCACGGCGGTGCCGGACACCGCCGTCGGCATCCTCTGACGCCCGCCCGCCCAGACTTCGCTCACGACTCGATTCCCCGACCAGAAGGACAACACACCGTGGTGGACACCCCCGAGACCGAGTACCGCATCGAGCACGACACGATGGGCGAGGTGCGCGTGCCGCGCGAGGCGCTCTACGCCGCGCAGACGCAGCGCGCCGTCGAGAACTTCCCGATCTCCGGCAGCCGCCTCGAACCCGGTCAGATCGTCGCGCTCGCGCGGATCAAGCGCGCCGCCGCCCTCGCGAACGCGGAGCTCGGGATCCTCGATCAGCCGGTCGCGGACGCGATCGTGGCGGCCGCGAACCGCATCATCGGGGGCGAGCACCACGACCAGTTCCCCATCGACGTCTACCAGACGGGCAGCGGCACCTCGTCGAACATGAACATGAACGAGGTGCTGGCGACGCTGGCCAGCACCGTGCTGGGCTCGCCGGTGCACCCCAACGACCAGGTGAATGCGTCGCAGTCCTCGAACGACGTCTTCCCCACCTCCGTGCACGTCGCCGTGACGGACGCGCTGCTCAACTCCCTCCTCCC
Source organism: Planctomonas deserti (assembly GCF_003067705.1). Taxonomy (GTDB): domain Bacteria; phylum Actinomycetota; class Actinomycetes; order Actinomycetales; family Microbacteriaceae; genus Planctomonas; species Planctomonas deserti. Next base: position 602,293 of record NZ_QANL01000002.1, on the reverse strand, counting down.
CTCCCTCGAGCACCTCGCCACCGCGCTCGAGGCCAAGGCGGAGCTGTGGAAGACCACCGTCAAGGCCGGCCGCACGCACCTCATGGACGCCACGCCCGTCACGTTCGGCCAGGAGTTCCGCGGCTACGCGCGCCAGATCCGCCTCGGCATCGAACGTGTGAAGTCCGCACTCCCCCGCGTCGCGGAGGTTCCGCTCGGCGGCACCGCGACGGGAACGGGCATCAACACGCCGCTCGGCTTCCCGCAGCGCGTCATCGAACTGCTCGCCGAGGACTCCGGCCTGCCCCTCACCGAGGCCGAGGACCACTTCGAGGCTCAGGGCGCGCGCGACGCGCTCGTCGAGGCGTCCGGTGCGCTCCGCGTGATCGCCGTGAGCCTGACCAAGATCTGCAACGACCTGCGCTGGATGGGCTCCGGCCCCAACACCGGTCTCGGCGAGCTGCACATCCCCGACCTGCAGCCCGGCTCCTCGATCATGCCCGGCAAGGTGAACCCGGTCATCCCGGAGGCCGTGCTCATGGTCTCCGCCCGCGTCGTCGGCAACGACGCGACCATCGCCTGGGCGGGCGCGTCCGGCGCGTTCGAGCTCAACGTCGCGATCCCGGTGATGGGCACCGCGCTGCTCGAGTCGATCCGCACGCTCGCGACGTCGACCGTGCTGCTCGCCGACAAGACCGTCGACGGCCTCGAGGTGAACGCGGAGCGCGCGCTCGCCCTCGCGGAGTCGTCGCCCTCGATCGTCACGCCGCTGAACCGCGTGATCGGCTACGAGGCGGCCGCGAAGATCGCGAAGCACTCCGTGGCGAAGAAGCTCACGGTGCGCGAGGCCGTGATCGACCTCGGCTACGTGGAGCGCGGCGAGGTCACCGAGGAGCAGCTGGACACGGCCCTCGACGTGCTGCGGATGACCGCCCCCGGCCTGTAGTCCCCGCACTCTCCGCACCTCGGCAGGACCTGCAACGCAACTCAGCAGATTCCGGAGGACACGCCGTTCGGAGGCCCCGACACGCCGCGGACGAGGGCGGATCTGCTGAATTGCGTCGACCCCCGGCCTGTAGTCCCCGCATGAGGACACGAACCGCCCCGGCACACGGCCGGGGCGGTTCGTCGTTCACGCGTCGCTAGGCGACGTCGTTGGACTCCAGCAGCTCCGTGACCAGGGCCGCGATCGCGCTGCGCTCGGAGCGCGTGAACGTGATGTGCGCGAACAGCGGGTGCCCCTTCAGCGTCTCGATCACCGAGGCGACGCCGTCGTGCCGGCCGACCCGCAGGTTGTCGCGCTGGGCCACGTCGTGGGTGAGCACGACGCGCGAGTTCTGCCCGATGCGGCTGAGCACCGTGAGCAGAACGTTCCGCTCGAGCGACTGCGCCTCGTCCACGATAACGAACGCGTCGTGCAGCGAGCGTCCGCGGATGTGGGTGAGCGGCAGCACCTCGAGAATGCCCCGGGCCAGCACCTCCTCGAGCACGTTCTCGGACACGAGCGCGCCGAGCGTGTCGAACACCGCCTGCGCCCACGGGTTCATCTTCTCCGTGGCGTCACCGGGCAGGAACCCGAGCTCCTGGCCGCCGACCGCGTAGAGCGGGCGGAAGACGATGATCTTGCGGTGCTGCTGCTTCTCCAGCACGGCCTCGAGGGCCGCGCAGAGCGCGATCGCGGACTTGCCCGTGCCGGCCCGGCCGCCGAGCGAGACGATGCCCACGTCGGAGTCGAGCAGCATGTCGATCGCGAGTCGCTGCTCGGCGGAGCGGCCGTGCAGGCCGAAGACGTCGCGGTCACCGCGCACGAGCCGCACCTCGCCGGCGGACGTGACGCGGGCGAGCGCGGATCCCCGGTTCGAGTGCAGGATCACGCCGGTGTTCACCGGGAGGTCGATGACCGCGTCCGTGCTGAGCCGCTCGTCCTCGTACAGCTGGGCCATGTCTTCCGAGCCGAGGGTGACGTCAGCCATGCCGGTCCAACCGGAGTCGACGGCCTGCTCGGCCCGGTACTCGTCCGCGCTGAGGCCGATCGACGCGGCCTTGACGCGCAGTGGCAGGTCCTTGGAGACCACGGTGACCGCGACCCCCTCGTTGGCGAGGTTGAGGGCGACGGCAAGGATGCGCGAGTCGTTGTCGTTGAGCTGCAGGCCTGAGGGCAGCACGCCCATGTTGGAGTGGTTCAGCTCGACGCGGATGCTCCCGCCCTCGTCGCCCACGGGGATCGGGAAGTCGAGGCGCTCGTGCCGCACCCGGAGGTCGTCGAGGTGACGCAGGGCCTGCCTGGCGAAGTACCCGATCTCCGGGTCATTGCGCTTCGACTCCAGCTCCGTCACGACGATCACCGGGAGCACGACGGCGTGCTCGGCGAAGCGGAAGATCGCCTTGGGATCGGACAGCAGCACCGACGTGTCGAGCACGTACGTGCGCTCCGCCTGGTCCTGAGTCTCGCGGGATGCGATCCCGTCGGCGAGCATCGGCTTCTGCGTGTTCATTGCGGCCACGACCACTCCAACCCCGAGGCGTTTCGGTGCCTCGGATTAGTCGGCGAGTCGGCCAGTGGAGCACTATCGAGCCGTACTTGTGTGGCCGTCTCGACCAGGTGCCTTACCTGATGGGTTGAACCTACGTCCGCGCCGGGGACCCCCGCTGCTGCGACACGCGACCCAATGTGTCGCGCGTGTGAACAATCCGGAACCGGATCCGGGCACCGTCCCCGGATCTCCCGAAAGCGCCGGCCGTGCGCTCAGTAGGTGATGGTCGAGCCGAACGAGGTGAACGCGGCGCGCACCATGTCGAGCGTCTCGTCCGACGTCGACGCGTGCACGCCGAGGCGCACCCGGCCCTGCCGCACGGTCGCCGTGATGCCGTGGTTGAACAGCGCGGCGCCGAGGGCGGTCAGCTGATCCTCCGGCGGCTCCACGACCACGATGCCGGCCCGCTCGTTCTCGGCACGCGACGACACCACGGCCAGCGCGGCCTCGTCGGCCAGGTCGATGACCCGGGAGACGGTGTGCGCGATGCGCGCGGAGATCGACGGCACCCCGGCGTCCGCGATGCGCTCGAGCGCGACCGCGAGGCGCGCCTCCGCGAGCGGGTCCGGGTTCGTGGTGCGGAAGGCGCGGGCGCCGCGCGCCGGGTCGGGCACCGCGTCCCAGGGCAGGTCGTCATCCGGCGTGCCGACGAATCCGGACATCACCGGCACGAGGGTGTCGGCGGCACGCTCGCTGAGGGCAAGGAAACCGGTCCCCCAGCCCGCGCGCACCCACTTCTGGCCCCCCGTCGCGATCACGTCCGCGACCTCCCAGGGCGCGTCCACGACGCCGAAGCCCTGGATCGCATCGACGATCAGCAGGCGGGTGCCGATGACCTGGCGGATGCCCTCCAGGTCGGCGAGGTAGCCGGTGCGGGAGTCGACGAGGCTCACCGCGACGGCGACGGTCTCGGGCGTGAGCGCGTCCCGGATGCCCGCGGGCGTCACGCGCCCGTTCGGGGTCGGCAGCCACTGCGGCGTCACGACGCCGAGGGCCTGCTGGGCGCGGACCGCGGCGAAGGGCACGCTGGGGAACTCCGCGGCGGACAGCAGCACGGGACCGGTGAGCCCGAAGAGGGCGTGCATGAGGCCGGTGCTCGTGTTCGGCTGGAAGACGATCCGGTCGGCCGGCACGCGGGTCAGCGCCGACACGGCCGCCCGGACCCGGGTGCCCTGGTTCCGCACGCCGTTCAGCGAGCCGAAGCGGGCGCGCGCGAGCGTGTCGAGCAGGCCGCGCTCCTCGTCGATCACCGAGCGCGACGGCGGACCGACCGCGGCGAAGTCGAGGTAGCCCGGCTCCTCGTCGAAGTCGGCGACGAACCCGTCGATGGTGGTCGCTGCATCGATGGTCATGTCACGTCCCGAATCGGCGGTGGCGCTTGGAGTAGTCGCGCAGGGCTCGCAGGAAGTCGACCTCGCGGAGGTCCGGGTACAGGGCCTCGACGAAGTACAGCTCGCTGTGGGCGCTCTGCCAGAGCATGAAGTCGCTCACCCGCTGCTCGCCCGAGGTGCGGATGACGAGGTCCGGGTCGGGCTGCCCGCTCGTGTAGAGGTGCTCGCCGATCAGGTCGGGCGTGAGCAGCTCGCCCAGCTCCTCGATGGTGCCGCCCGCGCTCTGGTGCTCGGCGAGGATGCTGCGCACCGCGTCCGCGATCTCGTGCCGGCCGCCGTAACCCACGGCGAGGTTGATGTGCAGGCCGGTGTGCGAGGCCGTGCGCTCCTCGCCCTCGCGCAGCGCGGTCGCGAGGCGCTCGGGCAGGTTCTCCGTCGTGCCGACGTGCTTGATGCGCCAGTCCCGGGAGGAGGACAGGTCGTCGATGAGCTGGGCGATGATCTCGAACAGCTCGTTGAGCTCCTCGCTCGCTCGGCCCGTCAGGTTGTCGTTCGAGAGCAGGTAGAGCGTGACCACGCGGATGTCGAGGTCGTCGCACCAGCCGAGGAATTCCTGGATCTTCGCCGCCCCCGCGCGGTGCCCGTGCGCCGCGGTCTCGAGCATGCGCTGAGCGGCCCAGCGGCGGTTGCCGTCCACGATCATGGCGACGTGGTGCGGCAGGGCTTCCGGCCTCAGGCCCTTGCGGATGCCCTTCTCGTACAGCCGGTAGACGATGCCGGAGCCGAGGGGCATGGGGCGGTTGCGCACCCCATCACGCTAGCCCACGCGCGCCCCCTTCCCGCCTCGGCTGGCCGTCCCGAAGCCCTTTCCCCGTTCCCCTAAAATCCCAGCATGGAGAGCAGCCGTCAGGACGAGGGAACCGGCCGGGTGGACAGGGAACCGGCGGCCGACCTGCCGAACATCCCCGTCCTCGAGGATGCGATCCAGCATCCGGCCGAGGAGGACGCGCGGCCCACCTGGCGCGGCTGGATCCACGCGGCCACGTTCCCGCTCGCCATCGTGCTCGGCGTGATCCTCGTCCTCGCGGCCGAGGGGGCGGCGGCGAAGACGAGCACCGGCATCTTCGTCGCGTCGTCGCTGCTGCTGTTCGGCAACTCCGCGCTGTACCACCGGTTCCGCTGGTCGCCGCCCATGAAGCGCCTGCTGAAGCGCATCGACCACGCGAACATCTTCCTGCTCATCGCCGGGTCGTACACGCCCATCACGGTGCTGGCCCTGCCGCAGGAGAAGTCGGTACTCCTGCTCTGGCTCGTGTGGTGCGGCGCCGGCCTCGGAATCGCCTTCCGCGTGCTCTGGATCGGCGCCCCGCGCTGGCTGTACGTGCCCCTGTACCTCCTGCTCGGCTACGCCTGCCTGCCGTTCATCGGCGACTTCTTCGCCGCGGACCCGGCCATGATGACGCTGATCATCGCCGGCGGCATCTTCTACACGATCGGCGCAGTGATCTACGGGCTGAAGCGCCCGAACCCGTGGCCCGGTCACTTCGGCTTCCACGAGATCTTCCACACGCTCACCCTGCTGGCGTTCCTCTGCCACTGGCTGGGCATCTTCCTCGTGGCCGTGAACCCGCCGACCTTCTCCTGAGTCGCACGCGCCGGTCTAGCGTGGCCCCATGCGCACGCTCACGGTCTGCAACTTCGTCACCGTCGACGGCCTCTACGAGGACGACGACCACGACATCGGCTCGTTCTTCGAGCACCAGCACCCCGACTACCGGGACGCCGACACCTTCGACCACTACACGACGAGCCTGCTGCGGGCCTCTGACGTCGTCCTGCTGTCGGGCAGGCGATCGTCGCTCGGGAATCTCGGCTACTGGGCGGGGGTGCGCGACGACCCGGGCGCCACGGACATCCGGCGCGAGTTCGCCGCGCTGTTCGAGGCGGTCGAGAAGGTCATCGTCTCCGACACGATCACCGAGGCGGACCTCGCGCCGTACCGGAACACCCGTGTCGTGGCCGTGGCGGACGCGCGGGCCGAGGTCGCCGCGCTCAAGGCTGCCGATGGACGCGGCATCCTCGTGCTGCTCGGGCGCATGCTCTGGAACGACCTGATGCGGGCCGGGCTCGTCGACGAGCTGCACCTCGTCACCTTCCCGCTCATCGGCGGGCAGGGGGTGTCGCTGTTCGACTCTCGGCCGCCCGTGGCGCTCAAGCTCCTCGGCACCCGCGTGTGGGAGGAGTCGGGCAACGTGCTGATGCGCTGGCGCGTCGACCCGGTCGACGGCGCCTGACCGCCTCTCTCGAGCGAGCGGGGGCGGACCGGAGCCGCGTCTGCCGGGCCGGATGGGTGATCAGAGTGCCGCCGCCTTCGCGCGCAGCACCTCCCGCTCCCGTTCGTTCCCGGCGAGCCCGGCAGCCGTGGTGAGCTCCGAGCGCGCCTCCTCCCGTCGGCCGAGCCGGCTGAGGAGCTCGCCCCGCACGCTCGGCAGCAGGTGGGATCCGCGCAGGGCACCGTCCGCCGCGAGCCGGTCGACGATCTGCAGGGCGGACGCCGGTCCGGTGGCCATGGACACCGCGACCGCACGGTTCAGCTCGACGACCGGATTCGGGGCGATCCGCCCGAGCGCCTCGTACAGCAGCACGATGCGCTCCCAGTCCGTGTCCTCGAACCTGCGGGCGACCGCGTGGCACTCGGCGATGGCGGCCTGCAGCGCATAGGAGCCCCGGCCGCGACCGATGGCGTCCGCGCGGGCCAGGGCCGCCCGGCCGCGCTCGATCTGCGCGCGATCCCAGCGAGACCGGTCCTGATCGGCCAGCAGGATGGGCGTTCCGTCCCGGGCCACCCGGGCGGCGAACCGTGACGCCTGGAACTCCATGAGGGCGACGAGTCCGTGTACCTCGGGTTCCCGCGGCATGAGCCGGGCGAGCACGCGTCCGATCCGCAGCGCCTCGTTGGCCAGGTCGATGCGGATCCAGCGGTCGCCCGAGGTCGCCGCGTAGCCCTCCGTGAACACGAGATAGACGACCCCGAGCACGGACCCCAGCCGGGCGCTCCACTCGTGCGGATCGGGCACCTCGAACGGCACCATCGCGGCGCTCAGCGTCTTCTTCGCCCGCACGATGCGCTGCTGCACGGTGGCGACCGGCACGAAGTACAGCCGCCCGATCTCCTCGGTGGTAAGCCCGCCGATCATCCGGAGCGTCATCGCGACCTGGGCGTCCCGGGCGAGCACCGGGTGACAGGCGGTGAAGACGAGCCGGAGCACGTCGTCGCCGATCGGGTCCCACTCCTCGTCCTCCCGCGCGTCCAGGTCGTGCGCAATCGCGCGATAGCGGTCGTCGAGCCGCTCCCGCCGGCGCCAGCCGTCGATCGCCTTCCGCTTGGCGACCGCCGTGAGCCAGGCGCCCGCGTTGCGCGGGACGCCCGACTCCGGCCACTGCTCGAGCGCGTCGACGATCGCCTGCTGCGCCAGATCCTCCGCGAGGCCGACGTCGCCGACCATCTTCGCGAGGCCGGCGACAATGCGCGCGCCCTCGATGCGCCAGATGGCGTCGACCGTCCGGGCCGCGTCCGCGCTCAGGGCGTCGGTGCTGTCGTCCATGGTTCGCGACCGATCGGGCGGGTCACGCCTTGCGCGCGGCCTGCTCCTCCTGCTCGCGCCAGCCGGCCTCCTTCTGGATGTACTCGTTGTCGGCGAAGTCGGCGAAGTCGCTCTCGTCGGTCACGCGGCGCACCTCGAGCTTGCTTCCGGCGCGGAGGGGGCAACGGCTCGCCCACTGGATGGCCTCCTCCTTCGAGGAGACCTGCAGGATCCAGAAGCCGTTGAACAGCTCGTGGGTCTCGCCGTAGGGGCCGTCGGTCACCGCGGGCGGCTCGGTCGCGAAGTCCACGACGAATCCCTCGCTGACGTCGGCCAGACCCTCGCCCGCGAGCATGACGCCGGCGTTGATGAGCGACTCGTTGTAGGCGCCCATCTCGTTGATGATCTCCTCGAACGGGATGTCCTTCGATGCCTTCAGCGCCTCGTCCGTCGAGCGCATGATGAGCATGTACTTCATGGGATTCTCCTTCGTATGCGGGCCGCGTTTCGCGTCCTCCTTACTATCGCGTCGAACGGCGGACGACGGAATCGACAACTTCGGCAAACAATTTCTCAGTCCGCCGTGAGGAGGTCGATCAGTGCCGCGTCGAGCGCTCGATCGGCGTAGAGCAGCCGTACGGCGCGCGGATCGGGGTTGCCCGCATCCGGACCACGCCACACGAGGTGAAGCCCGGTGCGCTCGACCGCCCGCTGGGAACGCTCGTTGCCCTCAAGCACGTACGCGGTGAGCGGCAGCCCGGGGCGCACCGCCCGCGCCGCGGCCACGCCTGCGGACACGATCTCCTGAGCCAGTCCATGGCCCCAGAACGGCGGCGACAGCCGGAAGCCGAGGTTCCAGGTGACGTCGTGGCGCAGGTAGCAGCCACCGAAGCCGACCAGCGTGCCCGCCGTCGGCGCCTCGGCGCTGCGTGCGACCCACATCCCCACCCCGTCGAGCCGCCACGCGTCCCGGCAGCGCTGGATGAGCGCGGCGGTCTGGGTCGGGGTCTCGTGGCGGCTGATCGGGTCGGGGCCCCAGACGACCGGATCCGCGTAGAGCCGGTGCAGCTCGTCGAGGTCGCCCTCCTCCGCGGGGCGCAGGACGAGCCGGCTGGTGCGCACGTTCCGGAAGTCCTCCGGTTTCTCGCGGCTCATCGCTTCGGGCATCGCGTTCAGCATCCGTCCGCTACCGCCGACGGGTGCCGTGGGCGGCGGGGGCTTCGGTCACGGCCCGTGCCCAGGCCGCCTCGTTCTCGGCGACGTACTCGGCCGCGGCGCGCCAGTGCTCGCCGTGACCGCTGCGATACATCTCCGCCCACGGCGCGGTGCCGGTCTCGCTCGAGGACCGGAGAAGTTCGAACATGGCCGCGGTCCGCTTCGCCATGGCCGCGGGGAGCGCCTCACGGAGCCTCAGGTCGGCGTCGTACCCGCCCACGAACGCGCGCAGCCTCCGGGCGGCCGTCTCGACGGGCTCGCCGCCGACGAGCATCGCGAACGCCTGTGCCGCGTACGCCAGATCCCACAGGCGCGTGCTCGGGCCCGCGCCGTCCCAGTCGATGAAGACCCACCGCTCCCCCAGAACCAGGTTCCAGGGCGCGAGGTCGTTGTGGCACAGGAGGTCGGCCCCCTCGGTGGGCAGCAGCATGCCGGCGGTGAGGGCGTCCGGGATCGGGAGGCCCTCGCTCGCGTCGTGGATGGCGCGCACCATCGCCCCGACCCGACGCAGCTCGGTGTCGCCGAGGGGAACGCGATCCTGGGCGAGCGGGCCGTCGACGTACTCGAGGATCTGCCGTCCGCGCTCATCCCGCCCCAGCGGTTCCGGGGCATCCACCCCGCGGGCGCGGAGCTCGGCGACGTAGGCCTGCACCGAAGCGCTACCGGGGGTCCACGGCTTGCGCACCGTCGAGCCGACGCGCACGACGCGTCCGGATGCGTTGCCGCCGGTCAGTTCGCGCTCATGCTCCGTCACACCGGCAGGGTAGCGACTGGACCGGCCCTGGCGGCATCTCGACCCGATGTTCCTTGACGCCGCATGACGTTCTGGCGCCCATTCCGCGAGTTCACTCTGAACTGGGGGCTTACGCTTGACTGTCGCCCATCCCTTCGGAGTACACATGTCCATTTCTGCAACAGAGCTCAGCGCCGCGTCTACGCCGGCCAATCCGCGCTCCCGCGTCGTCCTCGCGAGCCTCATCGGCACGACCATCGAGTTCTACGACTTCTACGTCTACGCGACCGCCGCCGTGCTGGTGTTCCCGTATCTCTTCTTCCCCGTCGGCAACGACTCGACGGCCCTGCTGGCCTCGTTCGCCATCTTCGGCGCGGCCATGGTCGCCCGCCCCCTCGGCGCGGTCGTCTTCGGGCACCTCGGCGACAAGCACGGCCGGAAGACGACGCTGGTCGCCGCCCTCCTGACGATGGGCATCGCGACGTTCCTCATCGGCGTCCTGCCCACCTACCCCGCCGTGGGCTGGTTCGCGCCGCTGATGCTCGTGATCCTGCGCCTCGCGCAGGGCTTCGCGCTGGGCGGCGAGTGGAGCGGTGCCGCCCTCGTGGCGACCGAGAACGCCCCCGCGGGCAAGCGAGCCTGGTACGGCACCTTCCCGCAGCTCGGCGCGCCCATCGGCTTCATCATCGCGAACGGCCTGTTCCTCATCATCGCCGCGCTGCTGCCGTCCGACGACCCGACCCGCCCCTCCGACGCCTTCCTCGAATGGGGCTGGCGCATCCCGTTCCTGTTCTCCGCCGTCATGGTGATCGTGGGCCTGTGGGTGCGCCTCCGCCTGGTGGAGAGCGCGACGTTCTCGAAGAAGGCGTCAACCGGCGCCCTCGTGCGCGTGCCGCTGGCCGCGGTGTTCCGCAACCACTGGCGCGAGCTGCTGCTCGGCACGTTCTTCATGCTCGCGACCTACGTGCTCTTCTACCTGATGACCACGTTCTCGCTGTCCTATGGCCGGGCTGCTACGGACGCCCCGATCGGCGGCCTCGGTTACGACTACACGACGTTCGTGCTCATGATGATCGCCGGCGTCGTGTTCTTCGGCATCTTCACCATGCTCTCGGGACCCTGGGCCGACCGCTTCGGCCGCCGTCGCACCCTGCTCGTCGTGACCGGCGCCATCATCGTGTTCGGTCTCGTCTGGGTGCCGATGCTCGGTGCGGGCTTCATCGGCGTGATGCTGTGGCTGATCGTCGGATTCACCCTCATGGGCATGACCTTCGGCCCCATGGGCGCTCTGCTGCCCGAGCTCTTCCCGACCAATGTGCGGTACACCGGGTCCGGCGTCTCGTACAACGTCGCGTCGATCCTGGGCGCGGCGGTCGCGCCGTTCATCGCGGTGTGGCTCTGGACCCTCGGTGAGGGCAGCCCGTTCCTCGTGGGCGTCTACCTCTCGGTCATGGCCGCGATCACCTTCATCGCGCTCCTCATCGGCAAGGAGACGAAGGACGTCGACATCGACCGGTAGGTGCCAGCGCGTGTGAAGCGGGCGGGACCCGGCCTCGGTGCCGGGTACCCGCCCGCTTTCCGTGTCGAGGGGGTGCGTGGAGGTGGGTCCGCATCCTCCTGGTCCGGCCCGGTCCCCACACGGTCCCTGAGCTTGTCGAAGGGACGGGACTCGCACGATCCCTGACTCGGTCCCTGAGCCTGTCGAAGAGACGCGACCCCACCCGCGAGCTCCCCTCCTTCACACAAGCCCGATCCAACCACTTCTCCACAGATTGAGCTGGTCAACGGCAGATTGTCGGTGGCAGGTGCGACAATGTTCGCATGAACAGCCCCACCCTGGTGGACCTCACGGAAGCGGTCCCGACCGCGCTCCCGGTGGCGTCCATGGGCGGACTGGACGATGAAGCACTTCTCGCCGCCATCCGAGAGATCGAGGCGCTGGGCCGCCACGTCGACGCCCTGCGGATCGCCGGCGCAGGCGAGATTGCGGCGCGCTCGCGGACCGAGGATGGACCCGCAGGGTTGGCGGCTCGAAAAGGCTGCCGCTCGGCGAACGAACTCCTGCAGCGGCTCACGCAGGTGTCGAGCGCGACGGGAGCCGCGCGCCTGGGGCTCGCCGCACTGACGCGGCCCGACACGGCGCTCTCCGGCGCGGCGATGCCTGCGAAGTTCGACCACGTTCGCGCCGCCTTGGAAGCGGGCGAGCTCGGCGTGGATGCCGCGATCGCGCTGATGAAGAACCTCGCACCCCTGCAGGACCGGGTGCACCCGGACGCTCTTGATGCCGCGGAGAAGGAGCTCGTCGCCGCGGCCACGGGAACGAGCCCCGATTGCAGCATGCCGGCGTCGGCGGACGAGATCCGGATCCAGGCGTCGGTCTGGCGGGCCACCCTTGACCCCGACGGGCTCGAGCCGGACGAGGCGCATGCGATGGCCAAGCGCGGCTTCCGCCTCGGGCCGGAGCGCAACGGGCTCGTCCCGGTGTCCGGCGGGTTGCTGCCGGAGGCGGCGGGCCGGGTGAAGCGGCTCTTCGACGCGTACTTGACCCCGACGACGGCGCCGGCGTTCCTCACCGACGAGGAGCTCGCGGATAAGAACGCAGTCAAGGATCCGCGGTCGAAGGATCAGCAGCGGCACGACATCCTCATCGGCGTCCTCGACGCCATGGCTCGCAGCGGGAACACCCCGACCGTCGGCGGGGCCGCACCGACGGTGCTCGTTACCGTGCGCGCCGAGGACCTGGACACCGGCGGCGCAGGCTACGCGGACGGCGTCGAGTCCCCTTTGTCACCCACGACGGTGCAGCAGATGGTGTGCAGCGGGGGCACCCAGAAGGTGCTGATCGGCAGAAACGGCCGCATTCTCAAGCTCGGGTCGGCGGAGCGGTGCTTCACGGCTCCGCAGCGGCGGGCGATCACCGCTCGTGACGGCGGCTGCCTGATTCCGGGTTGCAGCATCCCGGCGGGCTGGTGCGAGGTGCACCACGTGATCCCGGCGGCGGCGGAGGGTGGACCCACGCATCCGGACAACGGGGTGCTTCTCTGCTGGTTCCACCATCGGACGATCGACACCTCGGGATGGGCGATCCGGATGCGCGCCGGCGCGCCCGAGGTGCAAGCCCCGCCGTGGCTGGACCACATGCGCCGATGGCGCCCGGCAACGAAGAGCCGAACCGCGATGGCGGCGCAAGTAGCCCAACACGGTCCCTGAGCTTGTCGAAGGGACGCAAGCCGCGCAGTTCCGTTCCGTCCCTTCGACGAGTTCAGGGACCGTATGCGACGCCCACCCGTCCGCAGGGCCCTTCGATAGGCCGGAAGAGCCTGTTAGCAGCCGCCCGTCTGAGCTACCGGGTTCCGGAACCGCCCGCGGTTCCGGTGGTGCCGTCGGGTCCCGTTCCCGAGCCCGGGGCGGGGCGGCCGTCACGCTCGGCCTCGAGCTTCGCGCGGATCTCCTCGCGGTAGCGGGTGCGGCGGATCCGGCGGGTCATGTCGAGGGCGAGGAGCAGCGCCACGGCGGCGACACCGAACGTGATGAGGAAGCCCGCAACACCCGGGGTGACGGTCGTCTGGTCGAAGCCGGGGGTGGGCGACGGCGTCGCGGCCAGCACCATCTGTACGTGTGCGGCGAGCGCGGCGGCGGTCATCGGTCGTTCTCCTCGGTGCTCGATGTGACCTCAGTGCTCGTTGTGACCTCGGTGCTCGGCGTGACCTCAGTGCTCGACGTGACCGTGTCCGGCTCGTCGTCGACAATGCCCGCGAACAGGTCGTCCTCCGGCAGCTCCGTCGGCACGCGCGACTCGACGAGCTGATAGTCCTCGTAGGGCCACGCGGCCCGCTGGATCTCGTTGGGCCAGAAGAAGAAGCTGCTGTCCGGCGCCACCTGGCTCGCGTGCGAGCGCAGGGCGCGGTCGCGGTGCTCGAAGAAGTCGCCGACGGGCACCCTCGTGGTGGCGAGGTCGGGCCGGTCCTCCATCCAGGAGCGCATCTCGTCGATCTGCGCGAGCACCTCCGCGGGCGGCTCGGTCTTCAGGTACTCCTCGTGCACGGCGCGGATGCGTCGCGGGTTGAAGATGCGGTCGTAGTACAGCTTCTCGATGCGCCAGGGCTCCCCGGCTTCCGGGTACTTCTCGACGTTCTCGGACTCGCGCCAGGCCTCCATGGCCACCTGGTGGGCACGGATGTGGTCGGGGTGCGGATAGCCGCCGTTCTCGTCGTAGCTGAGCAGCACGTGCGGCCGGAACTCGCGGACGACGCGGATGAGGGGCGCGGCCGACACGTGCAGCGGGATCGAGGCGAACGACCCGGGCGGCAGCGTGCCGTCCTCGCTCGGCATGCCGGAGTCGACGTAGCCCAGCCACCGGTGTTCAATTCCCATCTCGCGCTGCGCGTTCGCCATCTCCCGGCGGCGCAGCCCGGGCAGGTCGCGCTCCGCCATCGCCCGCGGCTCGAGCGCGCTGTTGAGGATGTCGCCGGCCTCGCCCCCGGTGCAGGTCACGATGAGCACCCGGGCTCCGCGCGCGACGTAGTGGGAGTAGGTCGCGGCGCCCTTGCTCGACTCGTCGTCGGGGTGGGCGTGCACGGCCAGCAAGCGGAGGGTCACGGGACTCCTAGGGAAAGCGAATAACCTGAGGGCTCAAGCGTATCGGTCGGTATCGGGGAGAAACTGTGGCGTCGGACATCCTGGACTCCCGGTACGGGCGCACCCCCCGCAACCGCTCCCGGCAGCGGCTGGCGATGTGGATCGTGGCGGCCGGCTTCGTCGTGGTGTTCGCGGCGTGGGTCGTGTTCGCCGGGCTGGACAGCGCCCGCGGCGGACTGCAGCAGCGCGACCTCGCCTTCACCCTGATCGACGACCACAAGGTCGACGTGACGTTCGAGGTGTCGGCGCCGGTCGGATCCACCTCCTACTGCGCGGTCCAGGCCCTCAGCCAGCAGCAGGCCGTCGTGGGCTGGAGGGTCGTCGAGATCCCGCCCGCGGATCGCTACACCCGCGTGTTCACGGAGCGCGTGCGCACCATCGACACCGCCGTGACCGGGTTGATCTACCGCTGCTGGCTCGCGTAGTGTGATTGGTTCGCCCCGACGGAACCGTCGGGGCGCTCACGCGTACCCGAGGAGTCACCGTGGCACAGGACACGTCAGTCACCTGGCTGACCCAGGAGGCGTTCGACCGCCTCTCCGCCGAGCTGGAGCACCTGAGCGTCGCCGGCCGCACCGAGATCGCCAAGCGCATCGAGATCGCCCGTGAAGAGGGCGACCTGAAGGAGAACGGCGGCTACCACGCCGCCAAGGAGGAGCAGGGCAAGATCGAGGCGCGCATCCGCGTACTCACCACCCTGCTGCGCAGCGCCGAGGTCGGCGAGGCACCGGTGAGCCACGGCGTCGTGGAGCCCGGGACCGTCGTGACCGCGGACATCGCCGGCGACGAGACGAAGTTCCTCATCGGCAACCGGGAGATCGCGGGCGACAGCGACCTCGACGTCTACAGCGAGAAGAGCCCGCTCGGCATGGCCATCATCGGCCTCAAGGTCGGCGACTCCGTGAGCTACGCGGCGCCGAACGGTCGCCAGATCCCCGTCGAGATCAAGAGCGTGGAGACCTACGTCCCGCGCTGATCCCGCCCGATCCTCGACGAACCGCCCCCTCGCGCCCAGGCGCGGCGGGGCGGTTCTCGCGTTTCCGGACAGGACCGGAGGCGCCGCGCGGCCGGTTTGGTGAGGTAAGGCAATCCTAAGTATGGTGGGCGGACGCCAACGAACGGAGACCACAGTCTTGCCACGCATCCGCCTCGCCTCGTCCCTCGCCGCCTTCGCCGCCGGCGCCCTTCTGCTCGCCGGCTGCAGCGGCACCAGCGCCAACGACCAGGCCGAGGCGGCGGCCGCGGACGCGTCGGCTGCTCCCGCAGAGGCGACTCCCGCGGAGATCACCGTCACCCACGCCCAGGGCGAGACCACCGTGCCGGTGAATCCTGAGCGCGTGCTCACGTTCGACTTCGCGGCGCTCACCACGCTGGACGCGCTCGACGTGGACGTGTGGGGCCTGCCCAAGGAGAACCTCCCCGGCCGCCTCGAGCAGTACTCCTCGGACGAGTACGCGAACATCGGCACGCTGTTCGAGCCCGACTACGAGGCCGTGCAGGCCGCGGAGCCCGACCTGATCATCGTCGCCGGGCGCTCCGCCGCCGTGTACCCGGAGCTCAGCAAGATCGCGCCGACCGTCGACCTCTCCAATGACGCCGCCGACTTCCGCGCGTCCGTCGTCGAGAACGCGGAGACCCTGGGCCGGATCTTCGACCGCGAGGACGAGGTCGACGAGATGGTCGCGGCGCTGGACGACAGCATCGCCGAGGTGCAGGACGTCGCCGCGGACGCGGGCACCGGGCTCATCCTCATGACGAACGCGGGCGAGGTCAGCGCCTTCGGGCCGGGATCGCGCTTCGGCTTCCTCCACGACGACCTCGGGATTACGCCGGCCATCGAGGACGTCGAGGCGGCGACCCACGGCGAGGCGGTGTCGTTCGAGTTCCTGCTCGAGACGAACCCCGACTGGCTCTTCGTCGTCGATCGAGACGCCGCGACCGGCGGGTCGACCGACGCCGCGAAGGCCGTGCTGGACAACGAGATCGTCAAGCAGACGACGGCCTACAAGAACGACCACATCGTCTACGTCGACCCGGTGGCCTGGTACATCGTCAACGGCGGCCTCCCCACCCTGCAGGCCATGACGGACGAGGTCGCCGCCGCCCTCGGCGAGTGACGACCCGAAGACGCAGTAGGAACAGAACGACGAGGACCAGCTCGATGAGAAGAACGACGGCGTGACGACCGCTGTGGCTGTGACGCGTCCGAGCAGCGCCGCAGGGGCGCCCGCGCTCGGACGCGTCGCCCTGTACGGCGCCGCCGCGGGCGTGCTGCTGCTGGCCGGGGTCAGCCTGTTCGTCGGCGTGGCCGACGTCTCCCCCGCGCGGGTCCTGGCGGGCGACCCGGACGCCTGGAACATGCTGCTGCTCAGCCGGCTCCCGCGCACGGTGTCGATCCTGCTCGCAGGCTCCGCCATGGCGATGTGCGGGCTGGTCATGCAGATGCTCGTGCGCAACCGCTTCGTGGAGCCGTCGACCATCGGAACGACGGAGTCGGCCGGGCTCGGCCTGCTCGTCGTGACGATCCTCGCCCCGGGCATGCCCCTCGTCGTCAAGATGCTCGTCGCCGCGGCGTTCGCCCTCGTGGGCACGTTCGTGTTCGTGCGCATCCTGCGCTCGCTCCCGCTCCGGTCCGTGGTGCTGGTGCCGCTCGTGGGCCTCATGCTCTCGGGCATCATCGGCGCGGCGTCGACCTACCTCGCCTACGACGCCGACCTGCTGCAGACCCTCTCGGCCTGGATGACCGGCGACTTCTCCGGCGTCATCGCCGGCAGGTACGAGCTGCTCTGGATCGTCGGCGTCCTCACCGTCGCCGTCTACGTCGTGGGCAACCACTTCACGGTCGCGGGCCTCGGCGAGGAGTTCACGACGAATCTCGGCCTCGACTACCGGCGCACGCTCGCGGTCGGCCTCGTGATCGTGTCCCTGGTCACCGCCGTCGTGGTCGTCGTCGTGGGCGGGCTGCCCTTCCTCGGCCTCGTCGTGCCGAACCTCGTGAGCCTGCTGATGGGCGACCATCTCCGCCGCTCGCTTCCCTGGGTCGCCGTGCTCGGCTCCGGATTCGTGCTGACCTGCGACCTCGTCGGCCGGGTGGTGCGCTTCCCGTACGAGATCCCGATCGGCGTCGTGGTCGGCGTCGTCGGCGCGGCCCTGTTCCTGTTCCTCCTGCTGCGGAAGCCCGCCCGTGTCGGGTGACGCGCGCTCCCGCACCCTCGTGCCGCCCGCCCCGCACGCGCCCGCTGCGCCGGAGCGCGCCCGCACGCGCATCCTCTTCGCCGTGCTCGGCGCCCTCACGGTGGCCGCCGTTGTCGCCTTCCTCGTGGTGGACGCCCAGGGCAGCTGGGACTTCGTGCTGGCGTTCCGCGGCCGCAAGCTGCTCGCCCTCGTGCTCGTGGCGTTCGCGATCGCCGTCTCCACGGTCCTCTTCCAGACGGTGACCGAGAACCGCATCCTCACGCCGTCGATCCTGGGGTTCGACTCGCTGTTCGTCCTGATCCAGACGTGCCTCGTGTTCGCGCTCGGCACGGCCGGCCTGTCCGCCCTGCCGCCGCTCGTGTCCTTCGCGGGCGAGGTGCTGCTGATGGTCGTGCTGTCGACCGCGCTGTTCCGGTGGCTCTTCGGCGGCGCACGCAGGAGCCTGCACCTGCTCATCCTCGTGGGCATCGTCTTCGGGGTGCTGTTCCGCAGCGTCTCGGCGCTCATCCAGCGGCTGATCGACCCCAACGAGTTCGCGGTGCTGCAGGACCGGCTGTTCGCGACCTTCACCTCGGTGCCGCCCGACCTGCTCGGCATCTCGGCCGCGATCATCGCGGCGACGTGCGTGCTGCTGTGGCGCGACCGACGGAGCCTCGACGTGCTCGGGCTCGGCCGTGACATGGCCATCGCCCTCGGCGTCGACCATCGGCGGCTCGTGCTGCGGCTGCTCGTGATCGTGTCACTGCTCGTGTCGGTCTCGACCGCGCTCGTCGGCCCGGTCACCTTCTTCGGCCTGCTCGTGGCGAGCCTGGCGCATCAGCTCACGGGCAGCCACCGGCACGCGGTGCTGCTGCCCGCCGCCGTGCTGCTCGCCGTTCTCGCGCTCGTGGGCGGCCAGACCGTGCTCGAGCACGTCCTCGACATGGGTACCGTGCTCAGCGTCCTGATCGAATTCCTCGGAGGCATCGTGTTCCTGCTGCTCGTGATGCGGGGGGCCCGCCGATGATCGAGGTCACCGCCGCCCGGAAGGAGTACGGCACGCTACGGGTCGTGGACGACGTCGACCTGCGGCTGCCGATCGGCGGCGTGACATCGATCATCGGCCCGAACGGGGCCGGCAAGTCGACCCTCGTGTCCCTCATCTCGCGGCTCACCCTGCTCGACGCCGGCACCATTACCGTGCACGGGCTCGACGTAAGCCGGGCCCCGAGCCGGGAGCTCGCCCGCAGACTCTCCGTCCTCCGCCAGGAGAACCACCTGACCGCCCGCCTGAGCGTGCGCGATCTCGTCGCGTTCGGCCGCTATCCGCACTCCGCGGGCCGGCTCACGGTCGAGGACGAGCGGCACATCGCCGAGGCACTCGCCTACCTCGACCTGACCGAACTGGGCGACCGCTTCCTGGACGAGCTCTCCGGCGGGCAGCGCCAGCGGGCGTTCGTGGCCATGGTCCTGTGCCAGGACACCGACTACGTGCTGCTCGATGAGCCGCTGAACAACCTGGACCTGAGCCACGCGGTCGACATGATGCGCCTCCTCCGCCGAGCGGCCGACGAGCTCGGCAAGGCCGTCGTGCTCGTGATCCACGACATCAACTTCGCCTCCGCATACTCGGATCACATCGTCGCGATGAAGAATGGGCGTGTCGTGCTGCAGGGCACCCCCGAGGAGGTCATCGCCCCGGAGCCGTTGCGCCGGGTGTTCGACCTCGACGTTCAGGTGCACGAGCTCGACGGGCGGCGGATCGCCGTCTACTACGACTGATCGCCTCCCCGGCGCCGCCTCTCCCCTCCGCAGACCGCAGACCCCACACCGGACGAACCAGACAGGACCCCCCATGCTCCACAGCACCCTCCGTCCGCGCGAGGTCGTGCGGCACCCGCTCGTGCGCCGCACGCTCACCGTGGCGGCCGTCCGCGACCTCGCGCCGGCGATGCGCCGCATCACCCTGACGGGCGCCGACCTGGACGGATTCGCCGCCGACGGACCCGAGGATCACGTCAAGGTCTTCTTCCCCGATCCGGTCACGGGCGTGCTCACCCTGCCCGAGTTCACGGCCTCGGGGCCGCGAACCGCCGGCGGTGGCGAGCTGATCGCGCGCGACTTCACCCCGCGCGCGTTCCGCCCGGCGACGGCCGACCGCCCCGCCGAGCTCGACATCGACTTCGTGCTGCACGGCGAGACCGCGCCGGCGACGGCCTGGGCCACCCGCGCCGCGGTCGGGGACCGCCTCACGATCGGCGGCCCGCGCGGCTCGAAGCTCCCGCCGGAGGGCCTGGCCTCCGCCGTGCTCGTGGCCGACCCGACGGCGCTGCCCGCCCTGATGCGGTGGATCGAGCTGCTCCCGGCGGACGCCGCCGTCACCGCCGTGGTGGTCGTGCCGGACGACAGCTACCGCTGGTACGTCGCCGAGGCCGTGAGGCGCGTGGAGTGGATCCTGATCGAGGAGCCGGACGACGCGGCGCGCGCCGGGAACCTGCTCTCCGTCGTGCGCGGCCTGAGGTTCGGCCCTTCCACCTACGTGTGGGCCGCCGGGGAGGCGACCTCGCTCATCCCGGTGCGCCGGTACCTTCGCCGCGAGCTCGGCTTCGACAAGACACGCGCGGTCGTCGACGGCTACTGGCTGCGCGGCACGTCGAACCGCGACCACCACGCCCCGCTCGACCCCGCCGACCCGGAGGAGTAGCGTGCGGGCTCCCCGCCTTAGCGGGGAGCCCGGTCAGTCCTGGGCGACCCGCGGGTCGTAGCCCGCCTCGCGCAGGCGCTCGAGCACCTGTGCGCTGTGCTCCGGCCCGCGCGTCTCGACGCTGACCTCGAGTTCGACCTCGCTGATCTGCAGACCGCGGCCGTGCCGCGTGTGCAGCACCTCGACGACGTTCGCGTTGACCTCGGAGATGATCTGCGACGTGCGGGCGAGCTGGCCGGGACGGTCCGGCAGCATGACGCGGAGCTTCAGGTAGCGGTCGGACGCGGCGAGGCCACGGGCGATCACGCGCTCCATCATGAGCGGATCGATGTTGCCGCCGCTGAGGATCGCGACCGTGCGCCCGGCGTTGGAGACGGCACCGGTGAGGATGGCCGCCACGCCGACGGCGCCCGCGGGCTCCACGACGAGCTTCGCGCGCTCGAGCAGCACGAGCATGGCCCGGGCCGTGTCGTCGTCGCTCACGGTCACGACCTCGTCCACCATCTCGCGGATGATCTGGAAGTTGAGCGCGCCCGGGCGGCTCACCGCGATGCCGTCCGCGATGGTCGCGTTGATCACGATCTCGGTGGGCTCCCCCGCCCGGAGGGAGGGCGGATAGGCGGCGGCGTTCGCGGCCTGCACGCCCACGACGCGCACGGTGCGCCCCTCGCGCGCGGCGCGCTGCTTCACCGCGCTCGCGACGCCCGCGACGAGGCCGCCGCCGCCGATGGGCACGACGACGGTGTCGAGGTCCGGAACCTGGTCGAGGATCTCCAGCCCGAGCGTGCCCTGGCCGGTCACCACGTCCATGTGGTCGAAGGGCGGGATCAGGACGGCGCCCGTGGCCTCCGCGAACTCGGCGGCCGCCTGCAGTGGCTCGGTGACCGTGTGGCCGCGCAGCACGACGTCGGCGCCGTACTGCCTGGTGGCCTGCAGCTTGGGCAGGGCGACGCCGACCGGCATGAAGATCGTGGCCTTGATGCCGAGCTCGCGCGCCGCGAACGCGACGCCCTGGGCGTGGTTCCCGGCGGAGGCGGCGACGACGCCCCGCGCCTTCTCCTCGTCGGTGAGCTTCGAGATGCGGTTGTACGCGCCCCGGATCTTGTACGACCCGGTGCGCTGCAGGTTCTCGCACTTGAGGAAGACGGGCGAGCCCAGCACCTCCGCGAGGAAGCGGGAACTCTCCATCGGCGTCGTCTCGGCGACGCGCGCCACGACCGTGCGGGCCGCCTCGAAGTCGGCGAGAGTCGGGCCGGCCGTCTCGGGCACCTCGCGCTCGAAGTCGGCTTCGGTCTCGGCCAGGGGGGTGTCAGTCACGGGTTCGGTCCTTCTTGGTGCGCGTGCGGCGGCGCAGGGTGCGCTGCTGCTCGGGTGCGGCGGTCGGGTTCGCCGGCGGTGCGACGGTCTCCTCGTCGACCTGGAGCCCGTGGCGAGGCGGCAACCCGCGCTCACTCTTCCAGGCGCCGCTGGCAACGTACTTGACCATGGTGTTCGCGGTCGCGACGAACGGCACCGCGAAGAAGGCGCCGGGGATGCCGCCGACGAAGGCGCCCGTGCCGACCGCGAGCACGACGGCGAGCGGGTGCACCTTCACTGCGGTGCCCATGATGAGCGGCTGCAGCACGTGCCCCTCGATCTGCTGCACGAGCAGCACGACACCGAGCATCCAGAGCGCCGGGACGAGGCCGAGGTAGACGAGGGCGATGAACACGGCGAGCGCGCCGGTGACGACCGCGCCGACGATGGGCACGAACGAGCCGAGGAACACGAGCACGGCGATCGGGATCGCGAGCGGAACGCCGATGATCGCCGCTCCGACGCCGATGCCGATCGCATCGATGGCCGCAACCAGGATCTGCACCTTCACGAAGTTCTGCAGGGTGTTCCAGCCCGCCACCCCGGCGCCGTTGACAGCGTCCCGGGCGCGGCGCGGGAAGATGTGCACGATCCAGCGCCAGATGCCCCCGCCGTCGATGAGGATGAACAGCGCGGCGAAGAGCGCGAGCAGCACCCCGGCCAGGATGTGCCCGAGCGACGAGCCGAGCGAGAGCGCGCCGCCCACGAGCACGCCGCTGTCGGCCTGCACGGAGTCGACCACGCTGCGCACGTAGTCGTCGAACTCCCTCTGGCTGACCTGCAGCGGGGACTCGCGGAGGAAGTCCTGGAACGTGCGGTAGGCCTCGATGCTCTGCGAGCGCAGGTCGTCGAACTGCGACACGACCTGCGTGATCACGAGGTAGAGCAGCCCGCCGACGAGCACGATCACGCCGATCTCCGCGACGGCGACCGCGATGCCCTTCGGCCACCTGTGCCGCTGCAGCCAGTTGGAGAACGGCACGAGCAGCGCGCTCGCCACGACGGCGATGAAGAGGGGGATGATGACCTCGCGCAGCTGGATGACGAGGTAGACCAGCACCGCGGCGACCGCAAGCACGACGAGCAGCCGCCAGGACCACGAGGCGGCGATCTGCATGCCCGGGGGCACGGACCCCGCTCCGATGCGGTGCGGCGGCACCGCGGGCACCGCGGTCTCCGCCGGCATCACGGGCTCCACTCGAGCGGAAGCCACCGGCGGCTCCCGCCTGCTTCTGCGCCTGCCGAGGATCACCGCAACAGTCTAGGACTCCGCCCCGGGGCGACCGCCGCGCCGACGACCGCGCCGCGCCCCCGTTGCCGGCGGCCGCATCCGGCGCGCCTGCGGCACCCGCCCGCCCCGCACTCCTGCCCCCGCCGGTGTCGGTGCCGCTCGATAGGGTCGGGAGCGTGGTGCAGCAGATCTCCCCGGCCCTTGCCCGTCGCGTGGCGCTCGCGGCGCAGGGCTTCGGCCGCCCATCGGCGTCCCCGGTCGGCACCCGGCAGCTCAACCTCCTCATCCAGCGGCTGCGCGTGCTGCAGATCGACTCGGTCAACGTCTTCGAGCGCAGCCACTACCTTCCGGTCTTCGCGCGGCTCGGCGGCTACGACCGGGCGCTGCTCGACCGGCTGCTGTACCGGCGGGGGTCGGGCTACGTGGAGTACTGGGCGCATGAGGCGGCCTTCCTGCCCGTCGCGGACTGGCCGCTGTTCCGCTGGCGCATGGCGGACACCCGGAGCAGGCAGCACGCCTCGCCGGACGCCTGGCCGCACGCCAACGGTGCGCTGCTCGTCTGGCTGCGCGCCGAGCTGGCCGACAAGGGGCCGCTGCCCGCCCGGATGATCGAGCACGACGCGAACGTGCGCAAGGGCAACTGGTGGGGGTGGTCGGACGTGAAGCTCGGCCTGGAGTACCTCTTTAGTTGGGGCGAGGTGGTGAGCGCCGGCCGTAACCGCTTCGAGCGCATTTACGCGCTCGCCGAGCAGGTGCTGCCGCCGGCCGTCCGCGCCCTCGACGTGCCCCGCGAGGATGCGCTGCGCGAGCTAGTCCGGCGCTCCGCCGTCGCCCTCGGGATCGGCACCCGAAGCGACATCGCGGACTACTTCCGCCTCGGCACCGCGGATACGGCGGCCGCCATCCGCGATCTCGTCGACAGCGGCGATCTCGTGCCCGTGCAGGTGCCCGGCTGGGAGCGGAACGGCTCGCCCCAGCCCACCTGGCTCGCCCGGGACGCGCGCCTCCCGCGCCGGATCGAGCACGTCGCCCTGCTGTCGCCCTTCGATCCCGTGGTGTGGCGGCGCGAGCGTGCGCTGCGCATGTTCGACTTCCACTACCGCATCGAGATCTACACGCCCGAGCCGCGGCGCGTGTTCGGCTACTACGTGCTCCCCGTGCTCGTCGACGACCGACTGGTGGGGCGCATCGACCTGAAGAGCGACCGGCAGGCGGGGATCCTCCGCGTGCAGTCCGCATGGACGGAGGACGGCGGCGTGTCCGACGAGCAGGTCGAACGCATCGCGGCCGTGCTGCGGGAGACCGCCGGGTGGCAGGGCCTCGACGGCATCGCGGTGACCGGGCGCGGCAACCTCTCTCCGGCGCTGTCTGCGGTGCTCGCCTAGCGTCCGCGCGGAGGGCAGGGCGCGCGGCTCAGCGAGTTAGAGGCTCAGGGGGTCAGAGCTCAGCGAGTTAGAGGCTCAGCGGATCAGAACTGGACGCGCGGCGGCTCGGAGATGGCCGCGAGGCTCGAGACCTCGAAGAAGCTGCGCTGGGTGATGCCGGTGCGACGGGAGTAGACGGTGTTAGGGAAGGACTTCACCTTGCTGTTGAGCTCCCGCACGCCACCGTTGTAGAAGCGCCGCGACGCCTGGATCTTGTCCTCGGTCTCCACGAGGTCCGCCTGCAGGCGCAGGAACTCCTGGCTCGACTGCAGCTGCGGATAGCCCTCCGCAACGCGGAACAGGTTCTTGATCGCCGTCTGCATGCGGTTCTCAGCCGCGGAGGCGGCCGTGGCGTCCGGCGCCGCGATCGTGTCCGAGCGCGCCCGGGTCACGTCGTCGAACACGGCCCGCTCGTGCGAGGCGTACCCCTGCACCGCGTCGACGAGGCGCGGGAGGAGGTCGGAGCGACGCTTCACCTGCACCGTGATGTCGCTCCACGCCTCGTCGACGCGCCGGTTGAGGGCGACGAGCGAGTTGTAGGACGCCCAGACATAGATGCCGAGGATGGCGGCGACAACGACGACGATGACGGCGGCGATGACCAATTCCATCCGATCACTATAACCGCGCCGACTGGCCGTTCCTCCGGGCCTGCCGAGCGCCCGAGGGCGGCCCCGGGGGCGCTCGAGGGGCTGCGGAGGGGGCGGCTCAGCGGCCGAAACGGGGGCGGCGGAGGAGCAGTCTCGCACGTCGTATTTCAGGCGTGTGAAACAAATACTGATATCCGGCTCGCCGCGTTGACTTCCCTGTGATTTTCCCTATTACTAGGTGCAAGGTGGGGGAGCAGTTGCAACACGAGGTTCAGTATTCGCGCAGTCGGAAGACGAGGGGTGCGTCTTTGCGCGCCCGGGCGACGGCGGTGATGACGGCGACGCTGGCCGTGGTAGCGCTGGCGCTGCTCCCGACCGCCTCCGCCGTGGCCGCGGTCGACACGGCCGCCGCCCCCACGCCGACGCCGGCGGTCCCCCAGGCTCCGGCGGCTCCGGCCACTCCCGTCACACCCGTCATCACCGACTTCCCCCGCGAGGTCGTCAAGAACGGGTCCGGCGAGTTCGCGGGCACGAAGGCGCCCGGCAGCGACGTGCACCTCCTCGTCGGCAACGACGACATCCCCTACTGCGAGACGGCGGCGGATCAGCGCGCGGCGAGCGCCTGGACCTGCACCGCCACGGAGCTCCCCAGCGGCCAGAGCATCGACGTGCGCGCCCTGGCGGCGGGCGGCACGAGCGCCTCGCCGCCCGCGACGATCCGCGTGTTGAACGCTCCCGTCCTGCGCGGCACGGCGGCCGGCGTGATCACCGGCACCTCCGTGATCGGTGCGACCGTCGCGGCGTCCTCCTCGAACGGCTCCCGGTGCACCCCCATCCCCTGGTCCGACACGTCGTGGTCCTGCGTGCTCGACCCCGTGCCCGCCAGCGGCGCCGTCACCGTCACCGCCACGCAGCAGACCCCGTGGAGCGACGGCCCCTCGGCTGCCTCGACGCTGGCGGTCGTGATCGACAGCACCGCCCCCGCCCCGCCCACGGTCACCACCCCGACGCCCGGCGCCCAGGTGCCCCTCCGCGGGACGACATACACGGGCACCGGGGAGGAGGGCGCCACGGTGGACCTGTACCAGAGCGTCTTCCCCGTCTGCTCGACCGTCGTGCGCGGCGGCACCTGGTCGTGCTCGGGCGGCAGGCTCGTCGCCGGGGAGAACGAGATCAGCGTCCTGCAGCGCGACATGGCGGGCAACGCGAGCCCGGCGGTCACGGTGAGGATCTTCGCCGGCCAGGCCCCCACGGCGGTTGCCTCGCCGACGCCGACCCCGAGCGCATCGTCCCTCACGCCCCCGGCGCGCCCCACGCCGACCGCAACGCCCGCGGCGCCGTCCGCGACCCCTGCCGCTCCGCAGACGGACGAGCCCGCCTCCCCGGAGGAGACGCCGCAGGGCGCCGTGCCGCCCGCCGCCGGCGGTGGAAGCGGCGACGGAAGCGGCGGCTCGCCGGCGCGGATCCCGGACACGGGAGGCGGCTGGAGCTCCCCGAGCTCGTTCGGCTCGGCGCTCGATCCCCTGCCCGACGCCTTCGCCGGTCTGCGCTGGCTGAGCTCGCTCGGGATCGCGCTGGGCATCCTGATCCTGGTGATCCTGCCGGCCGTCCTGCTGCAACGCTCCCTCGCCGGGCGCGTACGCGTCCCCGCGCTCCGGCTCGCCGGGCGCAACCAACCCTCGCACGCCGCCGAGCCGGCCAACCGTTGGCTCGTGGCGGCCGCCTCCCTCGCCGGCGCGGCGGGGCTCGTTGCCGCGTCCCTCCGGGTGGACGACCAGCAGAACTTCCTGCGCCTGCTGCTGGCGACCGGGCTGGGACTCGCCATCGTGAACTTCGTGGGCGTCGTCCTCGTGGCTCACGCGTTCCGCCGCCTCCGGAGCGTCGGAGTCTACGTGCGGCTTGCCCCCGTGATGCTGCTGATCTCCGTGGTCGCCGTGCTGCTGTCGCGGATCGCCGGTCTCGTGCCCCCGCTCATCGTCGGGCAGGTCCTGGGGTTCGCCCTGGCCAGGGAGACGACCGAGTCCGAGCGCACCCGCGTCGCGCTCGTCCAGGCGGGCGCGCTCACGTTGCTGAGCCTCGTGGCCTGGTCCGCCTACACCGGCCTCGGCTCTCAGGACGGGTTCTGGTCCTCGCTCACGAGCGAGACGCTGTCGACGGTCACCCTCGCGGGCATCTCGTCCGCGGTGCTCGCGCTGCTGCCGCTCGGCGCGCCGCTCGGTCGTTCGCTGCTTCGCGGCACGGTACCGCTCCGTCTGGGCGCGACCATCGTCGTCCTCACCATCGGCACGGCCGCTCTCGCCTCGACCGGGGCGCGGGCCTCGGCGGCGTCGCTCCTCCCCCTCACGGTCACCGCCGTCGTGTTCGCCGCTCTCTCGGTGGCCACCTGGGTGTGGATCCGCTACGTCGAGCCCCAGCATTGACCGTCCCCCGCCATATCCCCTCTTGGAGCGCGCCCCCGCGAGGGCCAGACTGATACGGTCCGCGCCTCAGGGGGGAACGACGGGAGTCCCGCATCCGGCCGCGGCCGAGTCGAGGAGGACTCATGACCACAACGCCGGCTCACGGACTCCGGGCAACGCTCACGCGCCGCAAGCCCATCGACCTCATCGAGGACGAGCAGCCGCGCGGCGGCCTCGAACGCTCGCTCGGCCTCTGGCAGCTCACCGCCATCGGGGTCGGCGGCATCATCGGTGCGGGCATCTTCACCCTCGCCGGCACGGTCGCCAACCAGACGGCGGGCCCCGCCGTGCTCATCTCGTTCCTCATCGCCGGCGTCGCGAGCGCCGCGGCAGCCCTGTCCTACGCCGAGTTCGCCGGCATGATCCCCAAGGCCGGTTCCGCGTACACCTACGGCTACGCCTCCCTCGGCGAGCTCGTGGGCTGGTTCATCGGGTGGGACCTGCTGCTCGAGTACACCGCCATCGTGGCCGTCGTCGCCATCGGCGTCTCCGGCTACTTCGGCTTCCTCATGGAGCAGCTCGGCGTCGACCTGCCCGCCTGGATGCTCGGGGCCACCGGTACCGGCGAGGGACACGTCGTCGACCTGTTCGCGGTGGTCCTCTGCCTCGGCACGGCGTTCATCCTGACCCGCGGCATCCGCAACGCCGCCCGATTCGAGCTGTTCGTCGTCGGGCTGAAGGTGCTGCTCGTCGTGTTCATCATCGTGCTGGGTGTCTTCCAGATCAACAGCGCGAACTACTCCCCCTACTTCCCCTACGGCATCGGCGGGGCGTTCACGGGCGCGGCGACGGTCTTCTTCGCGGTGTTCGGCTACGACGCCATGAGCACGGCGGCCGAGGAGTCGAAGGACGCGACGAAGCACATGCCGAAGGCGATCCTGCTGTCGCTGGGCATCGCCATGCTGCTCTACGTGCTCGCGACCCTCGTGCTTACCGGCATGCAGAAGTACACCGAGATCGACCCGACGAGCGGCTTCTCGAGCGCCTTCGCGGCCGTGGGGATGCCCGGGATCGCGAACCTCATCGCGATCGGGGCCATCGTGAGCATCGTGACCGTCATGGTCACGTTCATGCTCGGCGCGACCCGCGTGTGGTTCTCGATGAGCCGCGACGGACTGCTGTCCCCGTGGTTCGCGAAGACGGACGCGAAGTACCACGTGCCCGCCCGAGTGACCTGGATCGTCGGCATCGGCTCGGCGGTGTTCGCCGGCTTCTTCCCGATCACGATCGTGGCGGAGCTCACGAACATCGGAATCCTGCTCGCGTTCGTGGTGGTCTGCGTCGCGGTGATCGTGCTGCGCTACCGCCGGCCCGAGGTGCCGCGGACGTTCCGCCTCCCCCTGATGCCCGTGGTGCCCGCGATCGGCGTGATCTTCTCGATGTGGCTCGTGCTGTCGCTGCCGTGGGAGACGTGGGTGCGGTTCGGCGTGTGGCTTGTGATCGGCCTCGCCATCTACTGGTTCTACGGCCGCCACCACTCCCTCCTCAACCCCCGCAGCCGCCGCGCTGCCGTGGAGGACCGCCGGGGCTGAGCGTGACTCACTGCCACCCGAGCGGGTAGGAAAAGGGAAGCCGGAACGACTTCTCTGCAATTGCAGGAGAAGGTCGTGATCTGCGCCCCCGTATCTGGGGCGCGCCCGCCGCTTCTCTTATCGGAGGGGCCGCCAGAGGATTGACACGGATGTAATTCATCCAACCCGAAGAGATTGGATTACCCGTGTCCTCCACCCCCTCAGTCGCGCCCGGAAGCAATGTCAGCACCGGCTCGAAGACGAAAGGCGTGCTGTCGCTCGTCTTCGGCATCATCAGCGTCGTCTTCAGCCCGTTCCTCCCGATCCTCTGGATCCTCTTCGGCATCGCCGCGGTGATCCTCGGCTTTGTCAGCCGCAGGAGCGAGCCCGGCGCCCGCAAGCTCGCCCTGGCCGGCATCATCACCGGTTTCATCGGCATCGCCCTCTGCATCGCCTCGATGATCCTCGGCGCCGTCATCGTCACGGAGATGATCCAGCAGCAGCAGTAGCGGATGACCGGGTTGCGGCCCGGCTTTCCTCTCGTTACATCTGCCGTACAGGGCACGAGCCCCCATTACCTTCTGGGATGGGGGCTCGTGCTATTGCGCTGTCGCTGATCAGCTCTCGCCGATGTAGCGGCGCTTTTCTGCCGCTTATCCGGCGAGAACACACGGCCTGCTTCGGAGAAAGGGATAAGCGATTGCTTCCGGTGAGGGATATCTCATCCGTTCAGCGTCTCGAGCACCTTCTCGATCCGGCGGCGACGGGTCTCCTCCGTCCTCGCGCTGTCCACGCTGAGGACGTGCTGGAGCTGCCGGCTGTAGGAGAGCGCGCGGAAGGCGACCGCCGCCGCGGGGGCCGCGTCGAGCGCCGCGGCGAGGTCGGCGGGGATCGCGACCTCCCGGGGCTCCGTGTCGAGCTCGACGTCGACCTCGATCTCCTCCCCGGCGGCAACGCCCGCGCCGGTGCGGTGCTCCGCGCTCAGCGAGATCAGGTACTGCCCGCCGCGGCTCGCGATCGAGCTGCGGTAGCGGTAGTCGCCGATCGCGACCGTGACCGGCGGCTTCTTCCCCGCGCCCAGCGCCTCGACGATCTCGGCCGGCACGGGGATCCCTGTCGTGGTGCCGCCGCTCGCGAGCACCGTCGTGGTGAATCTCATGGACGCAGTATGGCGCAGCTCGGGGCTTCACCACCCACGTGGTTGCGACAGGTACCCCCGGTGGGGTTCGAACCCACACTGCGACGATTTTAAGTCGTCTGCCTCTGCCGATTGGGCTACGGGGGCGGGCGGCGCCAGGATCAGCCTATCCAGGCGTACCGGAGACGCCGAAGGGCCCGGGCGCTCGTGCGCACCGGGCCCTCCTGCGTGGTTCGTCGATCAGTTGGTGCCGGGGTTCGCGTACACCGGGGCGGAGATGCCGTCCGCGCCGGGCAGCTTGTCCTTCGTGGTGTCCGTGACGGTGGCGGACGCGGGGGCAGCCGCGGCGGCCGCTGCCGAGTCGGCCGCGGGGCGGGGACGCGACGCGAACGTCTCGAACGCCAGGCGCGGCTTCTCGCGCGCCTCGAGGGAGACGATGTCGCGACCGAGGACCACGTTCATCGCCCAGACGCCGACGACGCGGATCTTGCGCTCCCAGCTCGGGATGGCGAGGCCGTGGTAGCCGCGGTGCATGATCCAGGCGGGGAAGCCCTTGACGGCCGTCTTGCCGGACTGGAACACGCCGACGCCGAGACCGAGGCCCGCGACGGCGCCCATGGACTCGTGCTTGTACTCGGCGATGCCCTCGCCGCGCAGGTGCGCCACGATGTTCTTCGCCATGAGCTTGCCCTGACGCACCGCGTGCTGGGCGTTCGGCACGCAGAAGCCGCCGACGCCCTTGCCCGTGAGGTCCGGGACGGCGGACACGTCGCCGGCGCCCCAGGCGTCGGCCACGATGCCCTCGTCGCCCTCGACGCGGAGGTCGGCGCGCACGCGCAGGCGGCCGCGCTCCTCGATCGGGAGGTCGGTGTTCTTCAGCATCGGCGACGCCATGACGCCCGCGGTCCAGACGATGGTGTCGGACTCGAAGGACTCGCCGGTCGACAGCTCGATGACGCCGCCGACGGCGGACTTCAGCTGCGTGTCGAGGTGCACGTTGGCACCGCGCTCGGCGAGGTTCTTGAGCACCCAGTGGCTGGTGGGCAGCGACACTTCGGGCATGATGCGGCCCATCGCCTCGATGAGGTGGAAGTGCGTGTCCTCGAAGGAGAGCTGCGGGTAGTACTTGAGCAGCGCGCTGGCGAGCGAGCGCATCTCGGCGAAGACCTCGATGCCGGCGAAGCCGCCGCCGACCACGACGAAGGTGAGCAGGCGGTCGCGCTCGGGCCCGGCGGGCAGGGTCGACGCGCGGTCGAAGTTGCCGAGGATGCGGTCGCGGATCGCGGTCGCCTCCTCGATGGTCTTGAGGCCGATGGCCTCGTCGGCGACGCCGGGGATCGGGAACGTGCGCGACACGGATCCGGCGGTGACGACGATCATGTCGTAGGCGAAGTCCCACGGCTCGCCGACCTCGGGCGTGATCGTGGCGGTCTTCGAGGCGTGGTTGATGCCCGTGACCTTCGCGGTGATGACGTTCGTCTTCTTGAGGTGACGTCGCTGGGAGACCACGGCGTGCCGGGGCTCGACCGAGCCGGCGACGACCTCGGGCAGGAACGGCTGGTACGTCATGTACGGCAGCGGGTCGACGACGGTGACCTCGGCCTCGCCGGGGCGAAGCCACTTCTCCAGCTTCCACGCGGTGTAGAAACCGGCATAGCCGCCGCCTACGATCAGGATTTTGGGCACGGTTGAAGCTCCTCAAGATGGGGATTGACTGGAACAGGCTACTACTTGCCCGGCGGACGGCTGAATTCGCGCCACGCCGCCACGCCGCAGCCGCTGCGGCCGGGGGGCTACGAGTCGGACGCCGACCGCTCCTCAGCCCCGCCGCTTCGGCGCAGGCGGCTGAGCTGCCGCCACGCCGCGACGCCGCACAGCGCGAAGAGCAGACCGAATCCGCCGAGCACGGCGGCCGGCACGCCGACCTCCGTGATGTCCGACGCGGACGGGAGCAGGGCCCGGAGGTCGACCGGCAGGGCGGACGCCGGGTCCCGCGGCGCCGGTGTCGCCTCGACCGCGGGCGGCGGCGGCACGGACGTCGCCTGGGGTGCGGGCACCCCCTCGGCGCGACGGTACAGCCGGATCCACTCGGCGAGGTCGCCGACCGGGTTGCCCGTCACCGGCGCGACCTCCTCGCGGACGGCGGCCGCGGCGTCCATGAGCCCGTAGCCGTAGGTGTTGTCCGGCACCGTGCTGCCCGCGGGCCGCGCGGTGCGGATCAGCCGGTTGATCACGTTGTCGGCGTCGAGCTCCGGATGCGATGCGCGCACGAGCGCGAGGAGGCCGGAGACCAGCGGCGCGGCGCCGCTGGTGCCGCCCCACACGGCGTACCCGCCGCCGGGCGTCACCCCGACCAGCTCCTCGCTCGGGGCGGCCACCGCGATGGTGATGCCCTGCGACGACGCGTCGAAGCTCGCCCGGCCGCTCCGGTCGACGCCCGCGACCGTCACGACGCCGGGGATGGTGGCCGGGGCACCCACCTCCGTGGTCCCGCTGCCGCGGTTCCCCGCCGCGGCGACCACGATGACGTCGCGCTCGAAGGCGTAGAGGAAGGCGTCGTCCCAGCTCTCGGGCCACTCGAGCGAGTTCCGGGTCAGCGACATGTTGATCACGTCCGCGCCGTGGTCGACGGACCATCGGACGGCGTCCGCGATCTGCTCGTCGGAGTCCCGCGCTCCCGGGCCCAGGGCGACGGAGACGCTGAGCAGGGACGCCTCCGGAGCGATCCCGATCACGCCGTTGCCCTCCCCCGTGCCCCGGCCGGCGAGCACGGACGCGACGAGCGTGCCGTGGGAGCTCGACGAACCGATCGGCGTCTGGCCGTCGGCCGCGCCGAGGCCGCTGACGTCCGTGCCGTCGATCACGGCGCCGCTCAGCTCGGGCACGCCGCCGTCGACCCCGGTGTCGATCACCGCGACGGTGACACCCGCACCGCGCGTCACGTCCCAGGCGGAGCGGACCCCGTAGTCGTCGAGCCAGTACTGCCGGTCGCGCACGGGATCCGCGACGGCCGGCGCGGCCGGGAGGGTGGGCAGGGCGACGGACGCGATCGCCAGCACGGCGGCGGTCAGCCCGCGCAGCATCCCCCGCCGGACGTGGCGTCCGGCACCACGGGTCCCGGCAGCGCGGGTCATTCCGTCGCGGTGTAGTCGCGGCACTCGCAGACGAGCGGCGACCAGTCCGCGCGCTCGAGGGCGAGGTCGCCGATCGGGTTGACGCCCGGCCCGGCGGAGAGCGCGTGGGCGGCGAGGGCGTGCAGGCACTTCACGCGGGTGGGCATGCCGCCGGCGGAGATCCCGGCGATCTCGGGCACCACGGCGATGCTCTCCCGGTCGGCGAGGTAGGCCCGGTGCGCGGCGGCGTACCGCTCGGCGAGGTCCGGGTCGTCGGCGAGCGACTGCTGCAGGTCCGCCATCACGTGCTCGGCCTCGAGGTGCGAGATGGCCGCGGTCGCCGCGGGATGGGTCAGGTAGTAGAGCGTGGGGAAGGGTTCGCCGTGCGCCAGCCGCGGAGCGGTCGCGACGACGGTCGGAGCGCCGCAGACGCAGCGCGCGCTCACGCCGAGCACGCCGCGCGCCGGGCGCCCGAGCTGGGCGGACACGGTGGCGATGTCCTCGGCGGAGGGCGGGTCGAAGGGGGGCGTCGTCACTCTGGCACCGTCTCGGTCGTGGTCAGCTGGTCGGGCGGGAGGTCGCTCAGGCCGGCGATCATCGCCGAGCCGAAGAGCGTCTGCACCCAGTCCACCCGGGTCTCCTGGATGTCCTCGCTGATGGGGGCGGACCGCTCAGGCACGGCCTGGCCGAGGTCGTCCATCACGAGGTAGGAGGTCTCGCCCGGCATCACGTAGAAGAGCCGGTCGCGGATCTCCGCCTTCAGGTAGGCGGGGTCGTTGTAGCGCGCGCGCTCGTCCCGAAGCGTGTCGATCTCCTCCTCCTGGGCCGCGACCGCGGCGCGCAGGTCGGCGAGCTGCTGGCGCTGCTCGAGGTAGATCCGCAGCCCTGGCGCGAGCACGACGATGAACAGCACGAGAAGCGACAGCACCATGATGGAGAAGCCCGAGAAGCGGATGCTGCGCAGCCAGTTTCCCGTGGCCTCGTCCGACTCCGGCAGGGCGACGGGGACACGCCTGGAGCCGCCCCGACCCGCGTCGCCGCGGCCGCCGGATCCCGAGCCGGAGCCCGCGTCCCTGCCGGACGCCGAAGCGCCGCGGTTCCTCGTCGGGAACGATGGCATGCGCCTTCCCTTCTGCTTGCGGACCTGCGTGCCGGATGCCGGCCACGCGTCCGCCGAACGCGAACGCGGGCGGGGAGCGCCTTCGAGAGGCCCTCCCCGCCCGCGGCGGACTGACGTGCTTAGCCCTGGAAGCGGGGGAAGGCGGTGCGTCCTGCGTAGGTCGCGGCCTCGGCCAGTTCCTCTTCGATCCTCAGCAACTGATTGTACTTAGCCACGCGCTCGCTCCGGGCAGGCGCTCCGGTCTTGATCTGGCCGGCGTTGGTGGCGACGGCGAGGTCCGCGATGGTGGTGTCCTCGGTCTCACCCGAGCGGTGCGAGAGGATCGCGGTGTACGCGGAGTGCTGCGCGAGCGTGACGGCGTCGAGCGTCTCGGTGAGCGTGCCGATCTGGTTGACCTTCACCAGGATCGAGTTCGCGACGCCGAGCTCGAGGCCCTTGGCCAGGCGCGTGGGGTTCGTGACGAACAGGTCGTCTCCGACGATCTGCACGCGCTTGCCGAGCTCGGCCGTGAGGTGCTGGTAGCCCTCCCAGTCCTCCTCCTGCAGCGGGTCCTCGATGGACACGAGCGGGTAGGCGCCGACGAGCTCGGTGAAATACGAGCTCATCTGCTCGACCGAGTAGGTCTTGCCCTCGAACTGGTAGCCGCCGTCCGAGTAGAACTCGGTGGCCGCGACGTCCATGGCCAGCGCGATGTCCTCGCCGGGGGTGAATCCGGCGTTGCCGATGGCCTCCATGATCAGGTCGAGCGCCGCGCGGTTGCTCGGCAGGTTCGGGGCGAAGCCGCCCTCGTCGCCGAGGCCGGTGGCCAGGCCCTTCGACTTCAGGAGCGACTTGAGCGAGTGGTACGTCTCGGCGCCCCAGCGGAGGGCCTCGGCGAAGGTGTCCGCGCCGAGCGGCACGATCATGAACTCCTGGACGTCGATGTCGTTGTCCGCGTGCGAGCCGCCGTTGATGATGTTGAGCAGCGGCACCGGCAGGGTGTGCGCGTTCGCACCGCCGACGTAGCGGTACAGGGGCAGGTCCGCGGAGTCCGCGGCGGCGCGGGCGACGGCGAGCGATGCACCGAGCATGGCGTTCGCGCCGAGGCGGGACTTGTTCTCGCTGCCGTCGAGCTCGATCAGGGTCGCGTCGACCAGGCGCTGGTCCGCGGCGTCGAGGCTCTCGATCGCCGGACCGATCTCGTCGTAGATCGCAGCGACGGCCTTCTGCACGCCCTTGCCCTGGTAGCGGTCCTTGTCGCCGTCGCGCAGCTCGTACGCCTCGAATGCGCCGGTGGAGGCGCCGGAGGGAACGGCCGCGCGCGAGACGGTGCCGTCGTCGAGCAGGACCTCGACCTCGACGGTCGGGTTGCCGCGGGAATCCAGGATCTCGCGAGCGCCTACTGCTTCGATGAGTGCCACAGGTGTGTCTCCTTCTGTGCGGGGTGGACATGCATGGGGCGGACGGAAAGAGTCCGCCGGTAGCGGCGACGCGCCGCAGTCCGCTCGCCAGTCTAGTGACGAGCCGGGCGGCCCGACCGGCGTCAGCCGAGGGGCCGCAGGGCCAGGGCGGAGGCGTCGGTTACGCCGGCCTCGACGTAGGCGAAGGAGGCAAATCCCGCCGTCGCGAGTCCGTCGAGGAGCAGCTTCATGTTCTTGGTGCGGCGCTCGAGCCGCACCCGGCGCCCCTCGGCGAGCAGCTGGTTCTTGAGACCGAGCAGCACCCCCGCCGGCACCGTGCCGTCGTGCACGAGCGCGACGGAGTCCGCGGCCCGCTCCTCGGGCAGCTCCGCGAGGTCGACGACGCGCTCGAAGCCGATGGAGAAGCCGCAGGCGGGCACCTCCGTGCCGAGGAAGCGCCCGATCATGCCGTCGTAGCGGCCGCCGCCGCCGACCGAGCTGCCGGACGCCGGATGCGCGATCTCGAAGATCGTGCCGGTGTAGTACCCCATGCCGCGCACGAGGGTCGGGTCGAAGCGGAGGCGCACGCCGGTCGGCAGGCCCGCCAGCCCGGCAGCGAGCGTCTCCAGGTCCGCGACGGCGTCGGGGTCGATGCCCGCGGGGAGGATGTCGGTGATCGCCCGCGTCGTCAGCTCGACTCCGCCGTCGGCCAGGTGCTGCTCGAACGACTCGAGGATGCCGCCGAGGACGGCGGCGGCGTCCGCGCCCTCCTCGCTCAGCTCCGCGACCACGCCCGCCGCACCGATCTTGTCGAGCTTGTCGACCGAGATGAGCACGGCCGGGAAGCGCGCGGGGTCGAAGCCGCAGTGCTCGAGGAGGCCGGTGAGGATGCGGCGGTCGTTGACCCGGATGGTGCAGTCCCTCAGTCCGAGCGCCTCGAGCGTCGCGGCCGTCGCCGAGATCAGCTCGACCTCGGCGAGCTCGCCCGCCTCGCCGATGATGTCGATGTCGCACTGCACGAACTGGCGGTAGCGGCCCTTCTGCGGTCGCTCGGCTCGCCAGACCGGGGCGACCTGCACCGAGCGGAACACGCTCGGCAGCTCCGTGCGATGCGACGCGTAGAACCGGGCGAGCGGCACCGTCAGGTCGAAGCGCAGGCCGAGGTCGGCGAGGGCGAGCACGTCTCCCCCGTCGGCGGCCCTGTGCAGCTCTTCGCCGGACAGCCCGCGCTTCAGCACCGCGAACGCGAGCTTCTCGTTGTCGCCGCCGAGCCCCGAGTGCAGCCGCGCGATGTCCTCCATCACGGGCGTCTCGATCTCGTCGAAGCCGTGGGCGGCGTAGGTGCGCCGGATCACGGCGAGCGCGTGCTCTCGCCTGGCCTTCTCTGCCGGGAGGAAGTCGCGCATGCCGCGGGGCGGGTTGATCGGGGAGGCCATGCCTCGATTCTCTCAGCACGCCCTACTTCTCTCCGCACGCCCTACTTCGCTCCGCACGCCCTGTCCGAGCGAGCACATGCGGCCCGGCGATATGGTGAGCGCGGGCCGCATGCGCGGCGGGCACCGGGGAGGCAGGGCGTGGGCGAGGGCATCGAGGTCGTCGGCGTCAGCCGTTCCTTCTCCGCCGTCCAGGCCGTCCGCTCCGTGACGCTCACGGCCGAGCCCGGGTCCATCACGGCCCTCATCGGGCCGAACGGCTCGGGCAAGACGACCCTGCTGCTCATGCTCGCAACGCTGCTCCGTCCGGACGCCGGTCACATCAGGGTCGCGGGACACGACCCGGTGCGCCAGCCCGACGAGGTGCGGGCCCGCATGGGCTGGATGCCGGACATCCTGGGCTCGTGGGCGAGCCTTCCGGTGCGCGCGACCCTCGAGATCGCGGGCCGGATGTACCGGTTGCCGAAGTCGGCGGCCCGCCGCCGCGCGGAGGAGCTGCTCGAGCTCGTCGGGCTGACCGAGCTGGCCGCGCAGCCCACGCGGGTGCTCTCCCGCGGACAGAAGCAGCGGCTCAGCCTCGCCCGGGCGCTCGTCCACGATCCGTCCGTGCTGCTGCTCGACGAGCCGGCGTCCGGGCTCGACCCCGCCGCCCGCGTGGACCTGAGGGTGCTGCTGCAGCGGCTCGCGGAGGATGGCAGGACGGTGCTCGTCTCCAGCCACGTGCTCGCCGAACTCGACGAGATGGCGACGTCCGCCGTCTACCTCGACGCGGGCGTCAGCGTCTCGGCCGAGCGGATCGCGGCCAGCCGCGCCGGCCTCCGGCCGTGGCGGGTGCGCTCGCTGGGGGCGGATCCCGCGGCCGCCGACGGCGCAGACTCCACCGCCCTCGCCGACGCGCTGCGGGCCGTCGGCGTGCCCGCGGAGCGCATCAGCGCCGACCACCTGGGGCTCCTCGTGGGCGTGCGGGACGAGGGGGACGCCGCGGCGCTGCTCGCGGCGCTCGTCACCCGCGGCGTCGCCGTGTCATCCTTCGCCCCCGCGTTCGGCGAGCTGGAGCAGACCTTCCTCGACCTGCACCGTGGGAACCGCTCGTGACCACCTACCTCTCCGGAATCGGCACCGTGCTCGCGCTCGAGCTCCGCCAGCGCATCCGCGGTGTGGCCTGGTACGTGCTGCTCGGCGTCTTCGTGGCCCTCGTCGCGCTCATCACCGTGCTGCTCTGGCTGAGCATCGGCGTCTCGGACGGGCTCGGCGGATTCCTCTTCTCCGGCATCCTGTTCTTCGTGCTGCTGCTCGGCACGCTCGTGGCGCCCGCCCTCAGCGGGAACGCCATCAACGGGGACCGGGACGCCGGCACCCTCGCCACGACCCAGGTCACGCTGCTCACGACCGGGCAGCTCGTGCTCGGCAAGTTCCTGGCCGCGTGGCTCACCGCGCTCGCCTTCCTCCTGGTCTCGCTGCCGTTCCTCCTCTTCGCGGTCGTGGCGGGCGGCGTGGGGCCCGGAACGATCGCGGTCTCGGTCCTCGTGCTCGCCGTCGAGCTCGGGGTGATCGCCGCCATCGGCGTCGGCCTGTCCGGCATCCTTACCCGGCCGCTGTTCTCCATCGTCGTGACCTATCTCGCGGTCGCCGCGCTCAGCATCGGCACCCTCATCGTGTTCACACTCGCGGGCATGGCGACCTCGTCGGAGGCCAGGACCACCACCTTCGACGTCGCGTCCGTGAACGAGGACGTGCCGCTGCCGGAGGGAGTCATCTGCTCGCCGCCCTCGGTGACGACGTACACGGTGCCGCGGTTCGACTACTACTGGGGCGTGCTCGCCGCCAACCCGTACGTCGTGCTCGCCGACTCGGCCGCCGGTCAGTTCGACGCCGACGATCAGCCGACCGACCTGTTCACCGCGACGGCCGTCGGCGTGCGGCAGGCGCAGATCGCCCCCGATCTCGACGCGACGTTCGACTACTGCACCGAGCTGCGCGAGGAGGGCAGCGCGGGGGGAATCGACAGCGGGAGGTTCCCCTCGTCCCGCGAGGTCTTCGAGAGCACCGTGCCGACCTGGTTCGTCGGCCTCGCGATCCACGTGGTCCTCGGCGCGGGCGCGCTGGTCTGGGCGACCGCCCGCACGCGCACGCCGGCGGCGCGGCTGCCGAGGGGCAGCAGGATCGCCTGACCGGCCACACGGGCGAGGCCCGATCAGGCGTCGCGGCGGGTGGCGTCGCCCAGGGCAAGGCGGGACCGGTCGAGAAGGGTGCGGAAGGCATCCGTTGCGCGCTCGACGTCGGCCGTCAACACCAGGTCGTACTTGATGCCGTACATGCCGTCGACGAGCATCCGCGCGGCGATGTCGGCCCTGTCGTCGGGGAGCCCGATCTCGGTCAGGCCGGACTTGATCACCTGCAGCCAGGTGTCGAAGGTCCTGCGGGCGTCGGGCAGCAGGTCCGGCGACATCACGCCGAGCATGGCGGCCTCGATCTCGATTCGCTGCAGCTGCCGGTTCTCCGGGTCCGCCATGACGTCGAACGCGTGCTCGAGGTGGGCGACGAGGTCGTCCACGGTGTGCAGCTCCGCGTCCACGAGCTTCAGGGCGACCGTCTGCTGGTCGGTGATCGACTGCAGGATCGCCTGCAGCAGCTCCTCGCGGGTGCCGAAGTGGTACACGAGCGTGTAGGTGCTCACCCCGAGCGACTCCGCGAGCGTGCGGAAGGAGATCTCACCGATGGGGCGGGTGTAGAGCGCCTCCGTGATGCCGTCGAGGAGTACGATCCGTCGGTTCGGATTCGCTTTCCTCGCCATTGGTGCTCCTCACGGGATGGATCAAGTGCACTTCCACTCAACCCTAGAATCGGCCGCGATGTGGCCAGGTGGCGCTCAGGCCGGCTCGGGGCGGTCCCCTGCCACGACCCCGATGACGCCCGCATCGGCGGCGTCCACGCCGTCCGTCGCGGCGGCCTCGGCCTCCCGGATCTCGTCCTGCAGACCGCGCAGCGTCGTGCGCAGGGCGCGCTCGGCGTCCAGCCCGTTGGCCCGGGCGGAGGCGACGATGGCGAGCAGCAGCGGCCCGAGCTCGTCCTCGGTGCTCACCGGAACGGCCGCCGGTCCGTCGT
Organism: Planctomonas deserti; assembly: GCF_003067705.1. GTDB lineage: Bacteria > Actinomycetota > Actinomycetes > Actinomycetales > Microbacteriaceae > Planctomonas > Planctomonas deserti. The sequence goes on along the minus strand of NZ_QANL01000002.1, from coordinate 562,542 downwards.
CGAGCAGCCCGACCTTCTGGGCGCGCCCGAGCACTTTGTCGGCGAGCGCGAGGGCCGGCATCCCCTGAGGGATGCCGTCGAGCACGCTCGTGCGGCCGGGCTTTTCCCGCGCCTTCAGCTCGTCCCAAAAGCCCACGACGTCGTCCGCGGTGCGCGCCTCGACGTCGCCGAACACGTGCGGGTGGCGGCCGACCATCTTGGCCGTCATGTGCGCTGCGACGTCCTGGATGTCGAATGCCTCCCCCGGGGTGTGCGCCGCGATGTCGGCGTGGAACAGCACCGAGTAGAGCACGTCCCCGAGCTCCTCGAGCATGGCGTCCCGGTCGCCGGTCTCGATCGCGTCGATGAGCTCGTAGGTCTCCTCCACGAGGTAGCGCACGAGCGACTCGTGCGTCTGGTCCGCGTCCCAGGGGCAGCCGCCCGGACCGCGCAGCCGGGCCGTGACGGCCACGAGCTCGTCGAGCCTGCTCTGCTCGCGGGGCTCGCTCTCGGCGCCGGGAACGTCGGACGGAGTGGAGGCATCGGTCATGCGACCACTCTGCCAGTCCCGCGAGCCGGTGTTTCGTCCGATCAGGAGGCGGCGGCGGGCTCCCGCACGAAGATCGCCTCGAGCAGCTGGTTCACCCAGGCGATGAGCTCGGCATCGCCGAGCGGCTCCCCGTGCACCTTCGGCATCGGCACGGCGATGACGCTGGTCTGGGCGAACAGCTTGGCGCCCGGGTACATGCGGCGCAGCCGCACCTGCACGGAGTCCGGCAGGTCTGCCGGGCCGACGCGCAGGTTGGGCCCCATGGCCACGACCTCGGACAGGCCCGCCTTCTGCGCCATCCGCCGCAGCCGCGACACCGCGATGAGGTTCACGACCTGCTCCGGCGGCTCGCCGTAACGGTCGGTGAGCTCCTCGAGCACCCGGTCGATCTGGTCGTCGCCTGCGGTCGGCGCGCTCGCGGTCGACAGCTTCTGGTACGCCTCGAGCCGCAGCCGCTCGCTGTCCACGTACTCCTCGGGGATGTGGGCGTCGACGGGAAGCTCGAGCCGCAGCTCGGTCTGGCCCTCGGCGACGTCGCCGCGGAAGGCGGAGACGGCCTCGCCGATCATGCGCAGGTACAGGTCGAAGCCCACGCCCGCGATGTGCCCGGACTGCTCGCCGCCGAGCAGGTTGCCCGCGCCGCGGATCTCGAGGTCCTTGAGCGCCACCTGGATGCCGGATCCCAGCTCGTTGTTCGCGGCGATGGTCTCCAGCCGGTCGTGCGCCGTCTCGGACAGCGGCTTGTCCCCGTCGTAGAGGAAGTAGGCGTACGCGCGCTCGCGCCCGCGGCCGACGCGGCCGCGCAGCTGGTGCAGCTGGCTGAGGCCGTACTTGTCCGCGCGGTCGATGATGATCGTGTTCGCGTTCGCGATGTCGAGGCCGGTCTCGATGATCGTCGTCGAGACGAGCACGTCGAACTTGCGCTCCCAGAAGTCGACCACGACCTGCTCGAGCACGTGCTCGGGCAGCTGGCCGTGCGCGACGGCGACGCGCGCCTCGGGCACGAGCTCCGCGATCTGCGCGGCGATGCGGTTGATGCTGGACACGCGGTTGTGCACGAAGAAGATCTGGCCTTCGCGCAGCAGCTCGCGGCGGACGGCGGCAGCCACCTGCCGCTCGCTGTACGGGCCCACGAAGGTGAGGATGGGGTGCCGCTCCTCCGGCGGCGTGGCCAGCGTCGACATCTCGCGGATGCCGGTCACCGCCATCTCGAGGGTGCGCGGGATCGGGGTCGCGCTCATCGCGAGGATGTCGACGTTGTGCTTGAGCTTCTTCAGCGCGTCCTTGTGCTCGACGCCGAAGCGCTGCTCCTCGTCGATGATGACGAGGCCGACGTCCTTGTACGAGATCTTGTCGGTGAGCAGGCGGTGCGTGCCGATGACGATGTCGATGGACCCGTCCTCGAGCCCCTTGACGGTCTCGCGGGTCTCCCGGTCCGTCTGGAACCGGCTGAGCGGCCGGATGTGGATGGGGAAGCCGGCGAAGCGCTCGGTGAACGTCTCGAGGTGCTGGCGCACGAGCAGCGTCGTCGGCACGAGCACGACGACCTGCTTGCCGTCCTGCACGGCCTTGAACGCCGCACGGACGGCGATCTCGGTCTTGCCGAAGCCGACGTCGCCGGAGACCAGCCGGTCCATGGGGATGGGCCGCTCCATGTCGGCCTTGACCTCGTCGATGACCTGCAGCTGGTCCGGCGTCTCGACGAAGGGGAACGCCTCCTCCAGCTCGCGCTGCCAGGGGGTGTCCGGCGGGAACGCGTGCCCCTTGCTCGCCATTCGCGCGGAGTAGAGCTTCACGAGCTCGACCGCGATGTCGCGCACGGCCTTGCGGGCCTTGCCCTTCGCGGCGGCCCAGTCGCTGCCGCCCATCTTGGACAGGGACGGGGCCTCGCCGCCGACGTAGCGGCTCAACAGATCGAGCTGGTCCGTGGGCACGTACAGCTTGTCGCCCGGGTAGCCGCGCTTGCTCGGGGCGTACTCGAGCACGAGGAACTCGCGGCTGTGCTTCGTGGCATTGCGGCCACCCGTGGATACCTCGCGCTGCGTCAGCTCGAGGAACTTGCCGATGCCGTGGGTGGAGTGCACCACGTAGTCGCCCGGCTTCAGCTGCAGCGGGTCGACGACGTTCTTGCGACGGGTGGCCAGCTTCTTGACCTGGCGGGAGTCGTATCCGGCGGACCGCCCGTAGAACTCGCCCTCCGTGAGCACGGCGAGCTTCGTCTCGGCGAGCTCGAAGCCCGAGTCGAGCCCGGCCTGCACCAGGTAGGCGATGCCGGGCTCCGGCTCCACCGGGAAGTCCTCGACGATGCGGGCGGGCAGCTCGTGCTCGCCGAGGACGTCCGCGGCCCGCTCCACCAGGCCGGCGCCGCGGGCGACGACGCCGACGGTCCAGCCTGCGCGCAGCCGCTCGGCGACGTGCTCGATGGCGCCCATCGCGTTGCCCTGGAAGCTGGGCACGGGGTCCGCGTCGATGCGGACGGTGAGGATCTCGTCGATCTCGAGCTCCTCGGGCAGCACGTCCGTCGCCTGGAACTGGCTGAGCGTCCACCACGGGCGATCGCGCTTCGTCGCGCGGAGGTCGGAGAGGCTGAGGAAGTCGCCCGATGCGAGGTCGATGGGCGACTCCGCCCCGGCCGTGGCGGCGCTCCACGCCGCGGACAGGAACTCCCGGTTGGTCTCGGCGAGGCTCACCGCGCGGGTCGCGACCCGCTCCGGCGAGATGACGGCGATCGCGGTGTCCGCGGGCAGGTAGTGCGTCACCGGGACGAGCCGCTCGACGAGGGCCGGCGCGAGACTCTCCATGCCCTCGACGGGGATGCCCTCGGAGATCTTCTCGAGCATGCCGCGCAGGCTGGGGAACTCGTCGCGCATCTCCCGCGCGCGCTGGCGGACGGGGGCGGTGAGCAGCAGCTCGCGGCTGGGGGCGAGCTCGACCGACGTCAGGTCCGTCGGCAGCGAGCGCTGGTCGGCGACGGAGAACTCGCGGATCTGGTCCACCTCGTCGCCGAAGAACTCGACGCGCACGGGGTGGTCGGCGAACGACGGGAAGACGTCGAGGATGCCGCCGCGCACGGCGAACTCGCCTCGGCGCGTCACCATGTCGACGCGCGCGTAGGCCAGGTCGATGAGGTCGCGGGACAGCGCGGACAGGTCGAAGCCGCGACCGCCGACGGTCAGCAGCACGGGATCCAGGTCGGTGAGGTTCGACGCGACGGGCTGCAGGGCGGCGCGCACGGACGCCACGACCACGAGCGGGCGCGCTGCGGCGTCGGCCGCGGCGGTGCCCTGCTGGAGGCGGGCGGCGTCCCACTCCTTCAGCCTGCGGAGGGCACGCAGCCGCTTCCCGACGATCTCCGCGCTCGGGCTGAGCCGCTCGTGCGGCAGGGTCTCCCAGGCCGGGAACTCCACGATCTCGGCCTCGGGCGCCACGGCGGCAAGGCTGGCCCGCAACGACTCGGACTCGCGGCCCGTCGCGGTGATCGCGAACAGCGACGCCGGCACGGCCGGATCCCCGTCGCGCGCGCCGCTGCCGCGTCGCCCGAGGAGCGCGGCGAGCAGCGGCGCCCGGAGCCCGTCCGTGAGCGAGAAGTCCGCGTCCCGGTGGGACGAGGCGAGGGCGGCGTCGAACGTGGAGGCGCGGCACAACGCCGGAAGCAGGCCCTGGAGAATCACTGCACAAGCCTACGTGCCCCCACCCGCGTCCCGCCCGCGAGCGCGGTCCAGGAAGGCACGCTGGCAGCGAACGGTGCGCCCGCCCTAGCCCGGGCCGGGCGCCTCTGCAAGCCCCGAGTCCTTCCAGGTTCGCCCTGTTTCACTGGATCGAGTGACGAGGACCACCGCAGACCGCACCACCGACGCCCGCTCCAACCGCCGGCAGTCCGATCGCCGGCAGTCCGATCGCCGGCAGATCGAGAAGATCGCGCGGGAGTCCTTCGGCTGGGACGACCTGCACACCGGGCAGCTCGAGGCGGTCGAGGCGGTGCTCTCCGGCCGCAACGTGCTCGGCGTCATGCCCACCGGGTACGGCAAGTCCGCGATCTACCAGCTCTCCACCGCGCTGCTCGATGGCCTCACGCTCGTGATCTCCCCCCTCATCGCGCTGCAGGAGGATCAGGTCGCCGGCCTCGCCGACGCGCCGGACGCCCCTCCCGCCGTCGCCCTGAACTCGAACCGGACTGCGGCGGAGCTCGACGAGGCCTGGAGCATCCTCGAGGGCGAGGGGCCCCGCATCGCGTTCCTCGCGCCGGAGCAGCTCGCCAAGGACGAGGTGATCGAGCGGCTGCAGGGCATCGGCGTCGCCCTGTTCGTGGTGGACGAGGCGCACTGCGTCTCCTCGTGGGGCCACGACTTCCGTCCGGACTACCTGTTCCTCGGACCGGCGATCGAGCGCCTCGGCCGCCCGCGGGTCATCGCGCTCACGGCGACCGGGTCCTCCCCCGTGCGGCGGGAGATCGCCGAGCGCCTCGGCCTGGACGACCCGCTCGTGCTCACCCGCGGGTTCGACCGGCCGAACATCCGCCTGGACGTCGCGCGGCACGAGAGTGACGGCGAGAAGCGGGCCGCCGTGCTCGATCAGGTCGCGGACCTGCCGAAGCCCGGGCTGCTCTACGTCGCCACCCGCAAGGCCAGCGAGGTCTTCGCGGAGGAACTCGCCGAGCGGGGCATCAGCACCGCCGCGTACCACGGCGGACTGAGCGCGAAGGCGCGCGCGGAGGTGCACGAGGCGTTCCACGAGGACACGGTCGACGTCGTCGTCGCCACGTCCGCATTCGGAATGGGCATCGACAAGCCGAACGTGCGCTTCGTCGTGCACGCCGCGGTGCCGGAGTCGGTGGACGAGTACTACCAGGAGGTCGGCCGGGCGGGCCGGGACGGGGAGCCCGCGGTCGCGGCCCTGCACTACCGGCCGGAGGACCTGGCCCTGCAGAAGTTCTTCACCGCCCGCACGGCCGATCGCGGCAGGCTCCGCAACGTGTACCGGGCCGTCGAGGCCGCGGGGCGTCCGGTGCGGCCGGCGGAGATCGGTCGCGAGCTCGAGCTGGCCACCCGGTCCGTCACCGGACCCGTGAACCTGCTCGCCGACGCGGGGGTGGTCGCGACCGGCCGCAAGGGCGTCAGCATCGTCGACCCGGTGGGCGCCGACGAGGCGGCGGAACGCGCCCGCCAGGCCGCGGAGGAGGGCGAGCGCATCGAGCGCAGCCGGCTCGAGATGATGCGCGCGTACGCCGAGACCCGCGACTGCCGTCGGGCGTTCCTCCTCGGCTACTTCGGCGAGGAGCGGCTCACGGACTGCGGCAACTGCGACACCTGCGAGGCGCGCGTCGAGGCGGCCACCGTGCTCGGCGTCGAGGATCCGGCGCCGCTGGACCGCGGCGAGGTCCCGGCGACCGAGGAGCAGGCGCTCGAGGAGGCGGGCGACGACGACTATCCGCTGCAGGCCGCGGTGACGCACCGCGAGTGGGGTCCCGGTGTCGTGATGCGCCACGAGGAGGACCGCATCACGGTCTTCTTCGAGCAGGAGGGCTACAAGGTGCTCTCCCGGAAGCTGATCGAGGAGAACGACCTGCTTAGCGTCGACTAGCCGTGGGCTTTTCCTACCCCGCCGCGGTGTGGAAGCGCAGCTGAGCCGCGGTGAGGCCCTCGGCGCCGATCTGCTCGACCGCGTCCGCGGCGTCGGCGAGCACGTTCGGCAGCGACTGGCGCTCCGTCGAGGAGAAGTCGCGCAGCACGAAGTCGGCGGCGGGCTGGCGGCCCGGGGGCCGGCCGACGCCGACGCGCACCCGGATGAAGTCGCCCGTGCCGACCGCCGCGATGATGTCGCGCACGCCGTTGTGGCCGCCGTGCCCGCCGCCGAACTTGAGGCGCAGCGTGTCGAACGGGATGTCGAGCTCGTCATGCACGACGATGAGGCGGTCCGGCTGCAGCGAGTAGAAGCGGAGCAGGTTGGCGACGGGGCCGCCGGAGACGTTCATGAAGGTGTTGGGCTTGGCCAGCACGAGCTTCGGTCCCGCGGCGAAGGTGCGCCCCTCGGCGACCGTGGCGTTCGTCCGGTGCGACTTGAACGTCGCGCGCAGCCGGTCGGCGAGCTCGGCGAGCACCATCTGGCCCACGTTGTGGCGATTGCCCGCGTAGCCGGGTCCGGGGTTGCCGAGGCCCACCACGAGCCAGGTGTTGTTCTCCATCGCTTCTCTCCTCCTCTGCTCCCGCGCACACGGATTCTGCATCCGCACGCGGAACGAGCCTGCCGGAACGTCCGTGGACGGTTCCGGCAGGCTCGCGAGACGTGAGCGTCTTCCGCGGGAAGCGGCGAGACTACTCGGTCGGCTTCTCGGTGTCCGCGTCGACCATCTCGTCGTTGGCGGCGCCGCCCTCGCCCTCGATCTCGACGCCCTCGTCGCCCTCGGCCTCAGCCGTACCGGCGTCGGTCTCGGTGTCCATCTCGCCGCTGGAGACGGCGAGCACGAGCGTGTCGGGGTCGGTGAGCAGGGTGGAGCCGGCGGGCAGCTTCACCTGCGAGGCCAGCAGGTGGGAGCCCTCGGCGAGGCCCTCGACGCTGACGATGAGTCGCTCGGGGATGTGCGTGGCCTCGGCCTCGATCGACAGCGTGGTGTTCTCCACGGTCACGACGCCGTCGCCCGCGGGCTCGCCCTCGACCGTGACGGGGATGTCGACGGTGACGCGCTCACCGGCGCGGATGACGACGAGGTCGACGTGCTCGATGATCTGACGCACGGGGTCCTTCTGCACGTCCTTCACCAGCGCGAGCTGGTTGGCGCCGGAGATGTCGAGCTCGAGCACGGCGTTCGCCTTGCGCAGGATCAGCATGACCTCGTGGCCCGGAAGGGTGAGGTGCTGGGGCTCGGTGCCGTGGCCGTAGAGGACGGCGGGGATCTTGCCGGCGGCGCGCAGCTTGCGGGCCGCGCCCTTGCCGAACTTCTCGCGCTGCTCGGCGACGAGACGGTTGTCGTTTGCCATGGTTCTTACACTCCTTGGCGAGCCCGCGGGCCCGCATAGATGGATTGGTCAACTCGAACGCTTGCGCGTGAGGAAAGACTGCGAGCCTCGCCACCGCGTCGATCACGGACACCCGTCGGGGCGGCTGTGCACCGCCTCGGGCGTCCCTCGCCGAAGTTCAATCCTGAAGTCTACACGGAGCCACGAAGCCACGGAGCCGCTCGGCCGCTGAGCGGGCCGCTCGGTGCTCGGCCGATCGGCGTCCGTCTCGTCGGCGCTTCCCGGCCGGCTTCCCGGTCGGCTTCCCGGCCGGCGGCGGCCGTCGGGTGCTAGTGGCTCAGGGCCTGGAGCGCCGCGGCCGTGACCTGCGCGGGCGGCGGCGCGATGTCCACCACGACGCCCTGCTCGTCCGGGGCCAGCGGCTCCAGGGTGTCGAGCTGAGACGCCAGCAGGGACGCGGGCATGTACTCGTGCTTGCGCGGCCCCAGCCGTGAGGCGAGCAGCGCGGGCGACCCGTGCAGGTGCAGGAAGACGATGCCCGGCGTCGCGGCCCGGAGCCGGTCGCGGTAGGCGCGGCGGAGCGCGGAGCAGGCGACCACCGGGTGGTTCCCCTGGTCGTCGAGGGATGCGAGCACGCCGGCGACCGAGTCCAGCCACGGCCAGCGGTCCTCGTCGGTCAGCGGCACGCCGGACGCCATCTTCGCCCGGTTCTCCGGCGAGTGCAGGCCGTCGCCGTCGACGAACGTGCGACCGAGCGCATCAGCGACGGCCTTCCCCACGGTGGACTTGCCGGATCCCGACACCCCCATCACGACGATGGGCGCCTTCTCGCTCCCGCGGGTCGCTCCCCCACTCACCGCGTCGTCGCCGGCAATCGGGCTGCGTGCACTGCTGTCGCTCACCCCTCCATCCTGCCAGCCTCACGAGACGCGAGGCCTCAGGACACCTGCAGTCCGCCGTTGATGTCGTAGGTCGCCGCGGTGATGTAGCCCGCGTCCTCGCTCACCAGGAACGCGAGCAGGGCGGCGATGTCGTGCACGGTGCCGACCCGGCCGACGAGGATGTCGGCCGCCATGGCGTCCTTGCGCTCCTCGGTGAGGGTGCCGCCCATGATGTCGGTGTCCACAGGACCCGGCGCGACGCAGTTGACGGTGATGCCGTGCTGCCCCATTTCGCGGGCGAGCGCGCGGGTGAACCCGATGATCGCCCCCTTCGATGCGCTGTAGGCGACCTTCGAGTAGGTGCCGCCGCCGCGCTGCGCCGAGATGGACGAGACGCTGACGACCCGGCCGAGCCCGCGCTCCACCATGCCGCGGATGACGCGCTGCGTCACGAGGAAGGTACCCGTCATGTTGATGCGGAACACCCGCTCCCAGGCCTCGAGCGTCTCGTCAAGGAACTCGGTCGGAGAGCTGATGCCGGCGAGGTTGGCGAGGGCCACGACGGGCGGCAACGAGGACTCGATCTCGGCGACGGCCGCGTCGACCGAGGCCTGGTCGGAGACGTCGGCCTGAACGCCGAGCGTCTGCACGCCGTGCCGGGCGCCGATGTCCTCGGCCGCCTGGCGGGCCGCGTCGCCGTCGATGTCGAGGATGGCGACGCACCAGCCCTGGCTCGCCAGGCGGTCGGCGGTCGCGCGGCCGATGCCGCGGGGCGAGCCCGCGCCGGTCAGGACCGCGGTGCGCTGTTCGGGGAACGGGGGGATCTGGATCATGTTCTAGCCTCCCAGGCCGGACTCGGGCGCGGGCTCGTGCCGCTCGACGAGGATGCCGGGCTGCGACTTCCCCTCGGGGCGCTTCCGCGCGTACAGGTAGGTCGCGATGCTGGTGATCAGCAGCACGACGGACAGGAAGACGAGGCCGCTCTGGTTGCTCCCGGTGGCGTCGTTGAAGATGCCCACCGCGTACGGCGCCACGAAGCCACCGAGGTTGCCCAGCGAGTTCACCATGGCGAGACCGGCGGCCGCGGCCGCGCCGGTGAGGGCGGCGGACGGCATGGAGAGGAAGGGCGCGATCGCGGAGTAGATGCCCATGGCGGCGAGCGTGAGGAAGGCCATGGCGAGGACGGCGCTCACGTCGAGCAGGTAGCCGGCGCCGACCAGGCCGATCGCGGCCATGACCATGCTGACGCTCGTGTGCCAGGCCGGGTTCCCCGTCCGGTCGGACCGACGTGACCAGTAGTAGACGAAGAAGGCGGCGACCACGTACGGGATCATCACGATGAAACCGATCTGGACGGAGCCGAACTCGCCGAGCGCCGCCACGATCGTGGGGAGCCAGAGTCCGAGGCCGTAGATGCCGCAGACGAGGCCGAAGTAGAGGGCCGAGTAGACGATGGTGCGGCGATCCTTGAGGCCCTGCAGGAAGTTGTGCTTGCCCCTGGACTGCTTCGCGGCGAGCTCGGCGTCCATCACCCGGGTCAGCCACTGCCGCTCGTCCGGCGCCAGCCAGTGCGCGTCGCTCGGCCGGTCGGTGAGCAGCCGGGGCGCGAAGATCCCGAGGAGGATCGCCGGGATGCCCTCGATGATGTACAGCCACTGCCACCCCTGCAGCCCCAGGATCCCGTCCATGGTGAGCAGCAGGCCGGACACCGGGGCGCCGAGCGCGTTCGAGATGGGCTGGGCGAGGATGAAGATGCCGAGCACCGCGACGCGCTGCGCCGCGGGGAACCAGAGCGTGAGGTAGAAGAGGATGGCCGGGAAGAAGCCCGCCTCCGCCGCCCCCAGGAGGAAGCGGATGATGTAGAACGTCAGCTCGCCGTTCACAAGGGCCATCGCCGTGGCGAAGATGCCCCAGGAGATGAGGATGCGGGCGATCCAGCGCCGGGCGCCGAACCTGTACATGCCGCCGTTGCTCGGGATCTCCAGCAGGGCGTAGCCGATGAAGAACATGCCGGCGCCGAGGCCGTAGGCGGCCTCGCTGAGCCCGATGTCCTCGCTCATGGTCAGCTTGGCGAAGCCGACGTTGTTCCGGTCGAGGTACGCGATGAAGTAGAGCAGCACGATGAGCGGCATGAGCCGGCGCCGCACCTTCTTCAGGGTGCGCGTGCCGAGCTCGTCGATCGTGCCGTCGGTGTTCAGCGGCGAGGTCATTGCACACCCCCCTGCAGACGGGGGCCGGCGTCGGAATGGATCACGATCACGGACATGGCGTCTCCTTGAGTCTCCTTCGACTGGGCCAGAGGTTACTCCGCATCACCGCCGTAGGATGGCCGCGCCGGAAGAACTTTTTCCCGCATCGTTCGCCGCGACGGAGGGGCACCCCGTGATTGATGAGTCGGAACTTCTGGCAGGATTCCCGGCGGAGGTGCCGGTCGATCCGGCCGAGGTCGCCGCGTCCGTCTCCGCCTCGGGCCGCGTGCTCGTCGTCCTCGACGACGACCCCACCGGCACCCAGTCCGTGGCGGACCTTCCCGTGCTCACCCGGTGGGAGCCGGAGGACTTCCGCTGGGCGCTGACCCACCGCATCGACGGCCGCGCCGCTCCCGCGATCTACGTGCTCACCAACACCCGCAGCCTCGACCCGGCCGAGACCGCGGAGCGGAACAGGCAGGTTGTCCGGAGCGCCCTCGCCGCCGCCGGCGAGACCGGCACGGAGCTCGGCTTCGTCAGCCGGAGCGACTCGACCCTGCGCGGCCACTTCCCGCTCGAGCCGGACGTGCTCGCCGACACCGTGCGGGAGGTCACCGGCGAGCGCACGGACGGCGTCGTGATCGTCCCCGCGTTCCCCGACGCCGGGCGGGTGACCATCGGCGGGGTGCACTACATGCGCGAGGCGGGCGGGCTCGTGCCCGTCGCCGAGACCGAGTTCGCCCGCGACGCCACGTTCGGCTTCCGCTCGTCCGCCCTCGCCGAGTACGTGGAGGAGAAGTCCGCGGGCCGCTTCCCCGCCGGGTCCGTGATCGTGCTCGACCTCGCGATCATCCGGGGCGGCGCGGCCGGCATCGCGGACGCCGTGTCGTCCGCCGCGGACTCCACGCCCGTCGTGGCGGACGCCGTGACCGAGAACGACCTGCGGGCGCTCGCCCTCGGCCTCGCGGAGGCGGAGCGCCGGGGCAAGCGGCTGCTGTACCGGGTGGGTCCCCCGTTCGTGCGGGCGCGCATCGGCCAGGAGGAGCGCGCGCCGCTCACGGCGGCCGACGCGTACGCCGGCACGGATCCGGCACCCGGCGGCGGCCTCATCGTGGTCGGCTCGCACGTGGGCCTCACGACGCGCCAGCTCGGCGTCCTCGTGGCGGAGCACCGGGGCGCCCGCGTGGTCGAGCTCGACGTGGAGCGCCTGCTCGACGCCGACGCCGACGCCGGATCCGGATCCGCCCACGTCGCCACCACCGTCCAGACCGTCGTGGACGCCCTGGCCGACGGCGACGTCGTGCTGCACACCAGCCGCCTGCTCGTGAAGACCGAGGACCCCGCGGAGAGCCTGCGAATCGCCCGCACCGTCTCCGCCGCCGTCGTCGACGTCGTGCGGCGCACCCTCGCGGCGCGACCGCCCCGCTTCGTGATCGCGAAGGGCGGCATCACCTCGTCCGACGTCGCCGCCCACGGCCTCGAGATCCGGCACGGGGTGGTGCGGGGGCCGATGCTGCCCGGCATCGTCTCGCTGTGGCAGCCGGTCGACGGCCCCGCCCGGGGCATCCCCTACATCGTGTTCGCGGGCAACGTGGGCGACGACCGCTCCCTGCTCGACGTCGTGCGGACCCTGAGCACCACGACCCCGTCCTGATCCACCCCGCTTCCGGCTGATCGGAGATCCCCCATGTCCGTCCCCTCGTCGTCCGCCCCCGGCCCCTCGGGCCGGCCGTCGGCCTCGTACACCGTCGCCGTGCTCGGCCTGGGCGCCATGGGCCTCCCCATGGCCACCCGCCTTGCCAGCGAGCTCACGGTCCACGGCTTCGACCCGGCCGAGAACCGCCTGCAGCTCGCCGTCGACGCCGGCATCTCCGGGTTCGACTCCGGCAGGGCCGCCGCCGAGGGCGCGGACGCCGTGCTGCTCGCCGTGCGGAACTCGGCGCAGCTCGAGGACGTGCTGTTTGGGGCCAGCGGTGTCGCGGAGGTGCTGTCTCCCGGCGCGGTCGTGATCCTCACGAGCACGGTCGGAACCGACGCCATCGCACCCACCGTCGAGGCACTCGGCAGGCACGGCGTTGCCCTCGTGGACGCCCCGCTCTCCGGCGGCCCGGTGCGGGCCGGGCAGGGCGACCTGCTCATCGTGGTGGGCGCCGAGCCCGCGGCACTCGAGAAGGCGCGACCCGTGCTCGAGCTGCTCGCCTCCACCCTCACGGTCGTCGGCAGCCGACCGGGCGACGGGCAGGCGCTGAAGACGGTCAACCAGCTGCTCTGCGGCGTGCACATCGCGGCCGCGGCGGAGGCACTGGCGCTCGCCGACGCGCTCGGGCTCGACCGGGCGACGACGCTCGCCGCCCTGGAGGCCGGAGCGGCCGGGTCGTTCATGCTGTCCAACCGCGGGCCGCGGATGCTCGAGGCCTACGACGAGGAGGGCGCCGAGGTGCTCAGCCGACTCGACATCTTCGTGAAGGACCTCGGCATCGTCGGCACGGCGGCGCGCGCCGCGGGGCTCGCCTCCCCCGTTGCCGCCGCGGCCGAGCAACTGTTCCTCCTCGGGCAGGCCCAGGGTCTGGGCGAGCGGGACGACTCCGCGGTCATCCGGGTCGTCGCCCCGGCCAGGCGCACCGAGGGCTGAGCGCTCTTTCTTCAGCACGCTAAATGAGGCCGATACGATCGGTGCGGGCGATTGCGTGTCCGCGTGGCCGGGCGGCTGGCCCGCGGCGGCGGTGCCCGAGACGAGAACTCGACGATGAGAAGGGGTCCGATGACCACGGACGGCAGCACCACGGACGACCGAAGCACGGAAGACGTCACGCTCGACAGGGGCGTCCTTGAGGAGTGGGTCTCCCGCCTCGTCGAGACCTGGGGCTACGGCGGGGACGAGGCGGCGTACCTCGCCGCCACGCTCGTCGACGCGAACCTGAGGGGCGTGGACTCGCACGGCGTCATCCGCCTGCCCGCGTACGAGCGCCGGATCAGCGAGCGGCTCGTCGACCCGGCCGCGGCGCCGATCGTCACCGTCGAGGGTTCCGTGGTGACGGTGGACGCCAACGGGGCGGCCGGCCAGATCGCGACCCGCGCCGCCGTCGAGGCGGCCCTGCGCGTGAGCCGGGAGACGGGCGTCGCGACGGCCGCCGTGCGGGGAAGCACGCACTTCGGCGCTGCAGGCTTCTACGCGCGCTGGCTCGCGGAGCAGGGCGCAGTCGCGCTCGTGGTGTCGAACTCCGAGCCGATCGTCGTGCCGCACGGCGGACGCGAGGCCCTGCTCGGCACGAACCCGATCGCCTTCGCCGCCCCGACCGGCGGCAAGCCCATCAGCCTCGACATGGCCACGAGCACCAGCGCGATGGGCAAGGTGCTCGTCGCCCAGGCCGCCGGGAAGCCGATCCCGCCGACCTGGGGCGTCGACGACGACGGGGAGCCGACGACGGACGCCAACGCGGTCACGGCCCTTCTGCCCGCAGGCGGACCGAAGGGGTACGGCCTCGGCTTCCTCGTCGAGATCCTCGGCGGCGTGCTCACCGGCGCCGCCGTCGCGCGCGACCTCGGCAACATGTACAACGACTTCAGCAAGCCGCAGAACATCGGCCACTGGCTGCTCGTGCTCGACATCGAGCACTTCCTGCCGCTGGCGGAGTTCACCGACCGCATCCAGGGCCTCGTCGACCTCGCACACGCCGTCGCGCCCGCCGCGGGGTTCTCCTCGGTGCTCGTGCCCGGGGAGCCCGAGGACAGAACCGCTGAACAGCGCGAGCGGGACGGCATCCCGCTGCCCGCCGCGACCGTCGCGGAGCTCCGCGAGCTCGGCGATCGCCACGGCCTTTCCTTCCCGATCGGAGACGACGCATGACCAGCACAGCCGACGCAACCACGGGCGAGGCCGCGAGCAGCGGCGCCCCGCTGAAGGTGCTCGTACCGACGAGCATCGACCTCGCCCTCGCACCCCGGGACGACGTGCGGTACGTCTCCTACGATCCGGCGGAGCCGATCGCGGCCGAACACGAGGACGCCGACGCCCTGATCGTATGGGGCACGCCCGACGCCCTGCTCAAGGACGCGGCCCGCCGCCTGACCCGGGTCCGCTGGGTGCAGGTGCTCTCCGCAGGCACGGACGCCCTGGTGGCGGCGGGCTTCGACTCCGAGGTGATCCTGACCTCCGGCCGGTCCCTGCACGACCGCCCGGTCGCCGAGCACGCGCTTGCCCTCGTGCTCGCGGCCGCGCGTCGGCTGCACACGCTCGTGCGGGCCCAGATCGGCCACCGCTGGGCGAGCGACATCGGCGGAGTCCAGCGCGAGCCCAGCCCCGGCCTCTTCAGCACGCTGCGGGACGCCCACGTGCTGATCTGGGGCTTCGGCAGCATCGGCGCCTCGCTGGCGCCGCACCTCACCGCCCTCGGCGCCGAGGTCACCGGCGTCGCGACCTCGGCCCGGGAGCAGGACGGCGTGCGGGTGATCGCGACCGAGGACCTGGCGGACGAGCTGCCCCGCACCGACGTGCTTATCATGATCCTGCCGGCGACCGAGGGCACGGCCAAGATCCTCGACGCCGACAGGCTGGCCCAGCTGCCGCCGCACGCCTGGGTCGTCAACGTCGGCCGAGGCAGCACGGTGGACGAGGACGCCCTGCTCGACGCGCTGCGCGCCCGGCGGCTGGCCGGCGCCGCGCTCGACGTGACGAGCCTGGAGCCCCTGCCCGCGGACTCTCCGCTGTGGGACGAGGCGAACCTGATCCTCACCCCGCACGCGGCGGGCGGCCGGCCGCTCGGCGCGTCCGCCCTCATCGACGAGAACGTGGCGGCGCTGCTCGGCGACCGGCCGATGCGCAACCTCGTGCAGGGCTAGGAGCCCCGCAGGGTAAGGAGCCCCGCAGCGTAGGGAGGCCCCCAGCGTGAGGAGCCCCGGCTCGCCGCCGCTACAGCTTCTTCGCGGCGCGGCGCAGGCCGCGGACCGCCTCCTCGGCGCGCGTCTCGGCGTCGTCCGCTGCTCGGCGCGCTCCGCTGAAGAGCACGCCGTAGCCGAAGGTCTGCTCCCCCGCGGCGTGCGCCCGTCCGGACTCCGCGCGCACGTGCTCGGCGAAGACGGAGGCGTCACGGTGGTCGCCGAGCACGTCCTGCACCTGCTCCGCGGCCGCGGCCAGGGCGGCGACCCGCTCGATGTCGCCGCGGGAGCGGATGCCACCGCCCGCCTGCGCGGCCTCCGCCGCATAGCGGAGCCGCCGGGCGGCCTTGCGGGCCGCGTGCTGGGCGTCCATGGCGTCTGCCGCCTCCGCGGACCGCGCCTCGCCGGCGCGGCGGAGGCTGCGGTCGACCTCCTTCTCGAGGGCGCGGCGGAGCGCCTTCCCCGCCGGGCTCGCGGCGCGCTTGCCCGCGGGCGGTGCCGCGACGAACTCGTCGAGCGCGTCGAGCAGTCCGAAGTACTCCGGACCGGACAGGAAGGTCAGAAGCTTTCGGTGGGCGCGCCGGTAGTCGCGCCTCGCGTTAGCGATCAGCCGGTTGCGGAGCCGGCGGTCCCCGACGTCGGCGGGCAGGGCGTCTATGCCGGTGGTGGCCCGCGCGGCGCGGACCTCGGCGTCCCGGGCCTCGCCGAGCACGCGGCCCAGGGTCGCGAGGCGTGCGCGCAGCGCGTCCGCCTGCTCGCGGTCGAGCACCCGGCGGGACGCCGCGAGCACGCTGCGGAGCCGGCGCACGACCTTGCGCATCTCGTGCACGCTTTCGGCGTCGTCCCGCCGCACGGCCGGGTCGGCCGCGAGCAGGTCGCCGACGAGGGAGCGCAGGGACGCCGCGACGGCGTCGATCGCCGTCTTCGGCCGCTTCGAGGACGTTGCCGAAGCGAATCCCGACCCCGCCCCGGTGCCGCCGCCGGTGCTGGCATCGGTCAGGTCGTCCCGGCCGAGCGCCCGGGCCAGCTTCGAGCGGCTCGCCGACGCCACGGCGCCCGCCCCGAGCAGCGCCCGCTCGATCGCGTCGAGCAGCGCCGCGCCTGACTCCGCGGTGCGGGGCGTGCCGGTCGCCGCGTCCTGCCTGCCACTATCCTCGGCGCCACCGTCCTGCACGCCCCCGTCCTCGGCGCCACCGTCCTGCACGCCCCCGTCCTCGGCGCCACCGTCCTCGTCGATGCCCAGCAGCTCGGCCTCGACCTCGTGCCAGGACCGCTCCTCGCCCGACCGCAGGTCCGTCGCCGTGACCGCGTCATCGGCGACCTCGGCCACCTCCCGGCCGGAGGCGTCGTGCAGGATCAGGGCAGTGCGCTCGGTCCGGATGCGCGCCACGGGCACGAGGGGCCGCCCGCGCACCACGAGTCGCACCGCGTCGAGGAGCCCGGCGGGCGCCACCACCTCGTCGCCCTCGATGGTGCCGTCCTCGAGCGGCGCGTGCAGCTCCGTGCGTCCCGCTCCCGCGGGCAGCTTGACGTGCCAGCCGGCATCCTTGCCGCCGGACCGCCTGCGCATCGTGATGGCGGCGCGGGCGAGGTCGCCCCGCTCGGTGTCGACGTAGACGGCCTCCAGGGTGACCGTCTCGCGGGTCTCGACCGATCCGACGCCCTCGATCCCGGACAGGTCGGGCAGTCCGCCGCCCTCCTCGACGTCGTACTTGCGCTCGATCTCGGTCTGTCGCGTGGTTGCCATGCTTGATCCTCCCGCGCCCGGGCCCCCGCCGCTAACCACGCGGTGAAGCGGCTCCTCAGCGAGGACGTACCGTTGACCGCATGGATATCGAGAGCTCCGCCCGGTCGGCGATGTGGAACGCGAGCCGGTCGGGCAGCGACCGGCGGCCGTTCACGCGGGCGACGCTCACCCGGATCGCGGCGTTCGCCCGTCCGCTGCGCACCTCGCTCGTGGTGTTCCTCATCGCGAGCGTCATCACCGCGGTGCTCGCCGTCGTGTCGCCGCTGCTCGCCGGCCAGGTCGTCGACGCCATCGTGGCCCGGTCCGCGCCGCCGGTCGTGCTCGGGCTCGCCGGGTTCATCGCACTCATCGCCCTGGGCGAGGCCGCGTTCGGCCTGCTGCAGCGCTGGCTCTCCTCGCGCATCGGCGAGGACCTCATCCTCGCCCTGCGCACGAGCGTCTACGACCACGTGCAGAAGATGCCCATCGCCTTCTTCACCCGCACCCGCACGGGCGCCCTGGTGAGCCGGCTGAACAACGACGTGATCGGCGCCCAGCGCGCCTTCAGCAACACGCTCTCCACGGTCGTCGGCAACGTCGTCACCCTGGTGCTGACCCTCATCGTGATGCTCGGCATCTCGTGGCAGGTCACCCTGGTGACGCTCGTCTTCATGCCCGTGTTCCTGCTCCCGGCCCGGTTCATGGGCGCCCGGCTCGCCCGGCTGTCCCGCGAGGCCGCGGACCACAACGCCACCATGGCGACCCAGATGACCGAGCGGTTCTCCGCGCCGGGCGCGACGCTCATCAAGCTGTTCGGCCGACCGCGCGAGGAGTCGGCGGCGTTCTACGCCCGCGCCGCGCGCGTGCGTGACATCGGCGTGCGCATCGCGGTCGTGCAGCAGGTCTTCGTGACTGCCCTCACCCTGGTGTCAGCGCTCGCCCTCGCCGTCGTCTACGGCATGGGCGGCGTGATCGCCGCGGACGGCGGCCTCGAGGCCGGCGCCGTGGTGTCGCTCGCGCTGCTGCTCACCCGGCTCTACGCGCCCCTCACCGCGCTCGCCAGCGCCCGCGTCGAGGTGATGACCGCCCTGGTCTCGTTCGAGCGCGTGTTCGAGGTGCTCGACCTCGAGCCGCTCGTCGCCGAGAAGCCGGTGACCACGCCCATCCCGGACGGCGGGGTGTCGGTCGAGTTCGACCGCGTGCGCTTCGCCTACCCGTCCGCCGACAAGATCTCGCTCGCGTCGCTCGAGGAGGTCGCCGTGCTCGACACGCGCGGCGGCGTCGAGGTGCTGCACGACGTGTCCTTCCGCGTCGCCCCAGGGCAGATGATCGCCCTCGTCGGCTCCTCCGGCGCGGGCAAGTCGACGATCGCGCAGCTCGTACCCCGGCTGTACGACGTGGACGAGGGCACGGTGCGCCTCTCCTCCGTCGATGTGCGCGACCTCTCCGCCGAGGACATCCGCCGCTCCGTCGGCCTCGTCACGCAAGACGGCCACCTCTTCCACGAGTCGATCCGCGCCAACCTGCTCCTCGCCCGGCCCGAGGCCACCGACGCCGAGGTGTGGGAGGCGCTGCAGCGCTCGCGCCTGACGGACCTCGTGCGGGAGCTCCCGGACGGCCTCGACACCATCGTCGGCGAGCGCGGTTACCGGCTCTCCGGCGGCGAGCGTCAGCGGCTCACGATCGCGCGCGTGCTGCTCGCCCGGCCGCAGGTCGTCATCCTCGACGAGGCCACCGCGCACCTCGACTCGACCTCGGAGGCCGCCGTGCAGGCCGCGCTCGCGGAGGCGCTCGTGGGCCGCACGTCGATCGTGATCGCGCACCGGCTGTCGACCATCCGCCAGGCCGACCAGATCCTGGTGATCGAGGAGGGTCGCGTCGTCGAGCGAGGCACCCACGAGGAGCTGCTGACCGCGGAGGGGCGCTACACGCAGCTGTACCGCACGCAGTTCGCGCCCGCCGCCTCCTGAGGCTTCTCGGCGCCAGTCGGTCTGGGCGTTGGTCGGTCTCCGCGCTGGTCGGTCTCGGGCGGCTCCGTCGGTCTCGGGGCTAGTCGGTCTCGGGCGGCTCCGTCGACCCCATCGCCTCGGTGAACACCGCCGACTCGTACTCGTGCTGGACCTCGAGCTCGTCCTCGTGCCCGTACTCGCCGCCGCGCGGCTCGTGCCCGCGCGCCTGCCCGTGCGTGTGCCGGCCGGCATCGGCCGCGAACGGGCCGTCGAGGGCCGCCCACTGCAGCAGCATGATCGTCTTGGCGTCGGCGATCTCGCCCGAACGGATCGCGGCGAGCGCGTCGGCGAAGCCGAGCTCGAGCACCTCGATGTCCTCGCCCTCGTCCGCGATGCCGCCGCCTATCCGGTCGGGATCGGCGCGGTGGGGATCGGCGCCGTCGTAGGCGGCCGCGTAGAAGTGCAGCCGCTCGGTCACGGAGCCGGGGCTCATGTACGCGTCGAGCACGTGCTGCAGCTCGCCGATCCGCACACCCGTCTCCTCCTCGGCCTCGCGCCGGATCGCGGTCTCGGCGTCGTCCTCGTCGAGCAGGCCCGCGGCGACCTCGACGAGCATGCCGTCCTCGTGCCCGTTCACGTACGCGGGGTAACGGAACTGTCGGGTGAGCAGCACCGTCCGACGCGCGGCGTCGTACAGCAGCACGCACGCGCCGTTGCCCCGGTCGTAGGTCTCCCGCCGCTCGCTCGTCCACTGCCCGTCGCGGCGCCGGTAGTCGAACGTCGTGGCGCGCAGCACATGCCAGCCCGACGCCACGAGCTCAACGTCGGTCACGCGCACGCCGGGGTTCCGGGTGAGGTCCCGGCCGACCCGATCCAATCCTGTCCGTCCGCGGGCGTCCGGTACGTCGATGCCCGGCCGTCCTCTCCGCTGATCGTTCATGGCGGCATGCTACGTCGCGAGACGTACCTGCGGGGCGGGAGTCGCTATTCGGACGCGGGGAGTCACTACTCTGGACGAGGAACCACGACGAGGAGGACTTCATGGCCGAGCAGGCTGTCGCGAACATCGGTGTTGTCGGGCTGGCGGTGATGGGCTCTAATCTCGCCCGGAACCTCGCGAGCCGCGAGGGGAACACGGTCGCCGTGTACAACCGCTCGAATTCGAAGATCCACGCGCTCCTCGAGGAGCACCCGGAGGCGGGCTTCGTGGCCTCGGAGACGATCGAGGACTTCGTCGCCTCCCTTCAGAAGCCGCGCACCGCGATCATCATGGTGAAGGCGGGTGCGGGCACGGACGCCGTCATCAACCAGCTCGCCGAGCACTTCGAGGAGGGCGACATCATCGTGGACGGTGGCAACGCCCTGTTCACGGACACGATCCGCCGGGAGCGCGAGCTGCGTGACCGCGGCCTCAACTTCGTCGGCGCCGGCATCTCGGGCGGCGAGGAGGGCGCGCTGAAGGGCCCGAGCATCATGCCGGGCGGATCCGCCCAGGCCTACGAGACGCTGGGCCCGATCCTTGCGTCCATCGCCGCCGTCGCGGAGGGCGAGCCCTGCGTGACGCACGTCGGCACCGACGGCGCCGGTCACTTCGTGAAGATGATCCACAACGGCATCGAGTACGCCGACATGCAGCTCATCGCCGAGGCGTACGACCTGCTGCGCCGCGTCGGGGGCCACGAGCCCGCCGCCATCGCGGACGTGTTCGAGGCCTGGAACGGCGGGGACCTCGAGTCCTACCTCATCGAGATCACGGCGGAGGTGCTGCGCCAGGTCGACGCCAAGACGGGCAAGCCGCTCGTCGACGTGATCGTGGACGAGGCCGGCTCGAAGGGCACCGGCGTCTGGACCGTGCAGAACGCGCTCGCGCTCGGCGTGCCGGTCGGCGGCATCGCCGAGGCAGTGTTCGCGCGTGCGGTGTCGAGCAAGCCCGAGCAGCGCAAGGCCGTGCGCGCGACGATCGAGAGCCGCCCTGAGATCGCATCGGTCGGCGAAGGCTTCGAGGACGACGTGCGGGCCGCACTTTATGCGTCCAAGGTGGTCGCGTACGCGCAGGGCTTCGACGCCATCATCGCGGGTGCCAAGGAGTACGACTGGGACATCGACAAGGGGGCGATCGCGAAGATCTGGCGCGGCGGCTGCATCATCCGCGCGCAGTTCCTCAACCGCATCGTCGAGGCCTACGAGCACAACGCGACCATCACGTCCCTGCTCGAGGACCCGTACTTCGCCAAGGCCGTAGCGGACGGCGAGGCGGCCTGGCGCCGCATCGTCGTGACGGCGGCGCAGTCCGGCATCCCGGTCCCGGGCTTCGCGGCGGCGCTCAGCTACTACGACTCCCTCGCGTCGGAGCGGCTGCCCGCTGCTCTCATCCAGGGTCAGCGCGACTTCTTCGGCGCCCACACCTACCGGCGCATCGACGGCGCGGGCACCTTCCACATCCTGTGGAGCGGCGACCGCACCGAGATCGAGGCGGACGACACGCACTAGGTCCGAGGGCGAGCGCGCTACGTTGCGCAGCGTCCACGATTCAGGCCTGAAGGCCGACACGCCGCATCTGGGGACTCCCGGATGCGCGGCGTGTCGCATCTCAGCCTGAATTGCGCACTTGCCTCAGGGCGATGACGTCTTGAGCACATGAGCCCACGCCACCGTCGCTGAGCCTGTCGGCGCGACGCAACTCCACCGCTCGGGTGACGTCCCTTCGACAAGCTCAGGGACCGTACGGGGCGCCGGGCGCGCAGGAGCGACCCCACGACTCCTGCACGGGCGCGCGGACCTCATCACACGGTCGCTGAGCCTGTCGAAGCGGCGCAACGCCATCGCTTCGGTGACGTCCCTTCGACAAGCTCAGGGACCGTATCTGGCGCCTGCACGCAGGAGCCACCCCCACGGTCGCTGAGCCTGTCGAAGCGACGGGACGTTCCTTCCGACCTCAACTGAGCGGCTTCCTCTAGAACGGTGGCTCGTCCGGGATCGGTGCCGCACTCCCCTGGGTTTGCAACCGCTTCCGCTTGGGCGGCCGAATGTGCGTCGCCGGTTCCGTCTCGTACTCGTGTCCGCTGGGTGAGAGCCAGCGCACCCGTCCGCCGCCCGCCGACCTCGACGACCACGCGGTGTGGTGCTTCACCCGGTGATGCGACCGGCACAGGTGCACGAGGTTGCCGTAGTCGGTGCCGCCGCCGTACTGCCAGTCGGTGACGTGGTCGATGTCCGCGCGGGCGGCGCTGCGGTTGCAGCCGGGGAAGCGACAGGTCTCGTCGCGCACCCTCAGCCACGTCCGCAGGTCCTTCGGCACCGCGTACCGGTCTCGGCCGACTGAGAGCACGGCTTGCGTTTCGGGGTGAGTGAGGATGCGGGTGAAGCTCGGTGCCTTCGCCGCGATCCGTCTCGCCGTGTACGCGTCGATGGGTCCGTAGCCCTCCAACGTGCCCGGTTCCTCGGAGCGGCCGAGCAGCGTGAGCACCGGAACGGTCACCAGAACGCGCGGGCGGATGCCAACCCCGATCGGCGCGTCGATGCGCGGGGTCGACCTGTGCTCCACCGCCTCGGCCGTCGTCTCAGTGTCGGAGGTGGGCGCCGCGGTGGTGGTGCCGTCGAGGAGGAGGTCAGTGAACGCGTCGGCCATGAGCTGCGTCCTCGTCCGCTCCTCCCCCGGCTCTGCCTTCAACCCCTCAGCGATGTCGCGCAGACGGTTCGCGATCCCCGTGATCTCCGGTGCCGGGAGGAACGCGTTCAGCCACGCCATCCCGTCCTGCGCCGGGCAGGTCTCCACGTGCCGGTCGGTGACCGACTTCGTGTGCCGCTCGGTGATCGACTCCGGGTGGAGGCGCTCGCGCAGGTCCCGGGTTGCGCGGTCGAGCTTGGGGACCGTCAGGCTCTCCGCCTTCGGCAGCACCGCCTCCTCCACCGCCGCCACTCCCGCAGCCGGGAGCGTATTGGTGTGGTCGATCAACACCTGGGCGTGGCGGTACCCGATTCGGCCGTCCTGCAGCGCCTTTCGCGTCGCGGGGAGGTCGTGGACGAGCGCCTGACTCTCGGCGACGAGGTTCTCCGCCGCGCGTTCCGAGATGCGCAAGGCGCAGGCGAGCTCGGTGACCAGGACCCGGTGTCCGGCGACCCGCGGCGACCAGCGCGGCCCGCCGGTGGTGGGGACGGAGAGGTCCGTGGCCTCCGTCCAGAGGCGGGCTCGGTCGATGGCCTCGGCGCGGCATGCGGCGGCCCAGCGGGAGAAGCCCTCGAACATCTTGACCGCGTCGATCATCGCGGCGAACGTCTCGGGAGCACCCGGCGGCGTGCCGGGTGGAGCGGGTTCGGGTGGGAACGTCGGTGTTTCCATGCCGACATCGAACCAGGCACCACCGACATCACCTCTCCGCCAGCTGTGGACGGTGTGGAAAACTCCTGCAGCCGGGTTCGGTGCGTCCCTTCGACGAGCTCAGGGACCGTATTTGCCGTGTCAGAGGCGGCTCACCTCTCGTCCCTTCGACAAGCTCAGGGACCGTGTGGGCCGGTGTGAGAGCCCGCGCGCCTTCCGTCCCTTCGACAGGCTCAGGGACCGTGTGTGGGGAAAGTCGTGACGGCACTCACCGCTACTCAGGCGGTCGGGCGGGCGCGGAGGCGGGCCGCCCGGAGAGCGAGGCCCAGCGCGAGGACGAGGGCCGCCGCGAGTACCGACTGGGGCGGGAGGGTGAGGGACAGGACGAGGCAGCCCACCACGCCCACGTACTGCACCGCGCGGGGCAGCCATCGCTCCCCCGGGGGCTGGGCCCGCGCCGCGAGGTGGGCGATCGCGTAGTAGCCGAGCACGGAGCTCGCGGAGAAGCCGACGAGCTGCACCGGGTCGAGGAGCAGGACGCCGAGGATGGCCAGCACCGCCATCGTGGCCTCGGCGGCCGCCGGCGCGGAGGTGCGCGGCCAGATCCAGCCCAGCCGGCCGGGCAGGTCGCGCCCGCGCGCCATCGCCAGGGAGGTGCGGCTGAGCCCGGCGAGGATCCCCATGAGCGACCCCAGGCTCGCGACCGCCGCAACGACGGTGACGAGCGGGGCCCAGCCCTCCGGCACCAGCGCGGCAACGGGCGCCGCCGTGCGCGCGAGCCCATCGATGCCGAGGATGCCCACGCAGAGCACGCCGAGCACGGCGTAGACGACGAGCGCGATCGCCAGCGCGCCCACGATGGCCCGGGGCAGGGTGCGGCGAGGATCCCGCACCTCCTCCCCCAGCGTCGCCATGCGCGCGTAACCGGCGAAGGCGAAGAACAGCAGGCCGGCCGACTGAAGCACGCCGAACGGGCCCGCACCAGCCGCGTCACCGGCCGCGTCACCGCCCGCAGTCGCATCGCCCGAGCCCCAGCCCCAGCCCGGCAGGGCGAAGTCGTTCCCGTGCGTGAGAAGCGCCACCACGACGACGCCCGCGATGCCGCTCAGCACGACCGTCACGATGCCCACGCTCACCCGGCCCGTGCTGCGGATGCCGGTGATGTTCACGAGGGCGAACACCAGGATCGCGAGCACGGCCGTCACCCGCGCCTGGTCGGGCCACAGGTACGTTCCGGCGATGAGCGCAATGCCACCCGCGGACGCCGTCTTGCCCGCAAGGAACAGCCAGCCGGCCGCGAATCCCCACCACGGCCCGAGCGTCGCGCGGCCGTAGGCGTAGGCGCCGCCCGAGACGGGGTGCGCCATGGCGAGCTGGGCCGAGCTCAGCGCGTTCAGCGTCGCGACGATACCGGCGATGAGCAGGCCGAGGAAGAGGCCCGACCCTGCAGCCTGGGCCGCGGGCGCCCACACGTAGAACGCGCCCGCCCCGATCATCGACGCGAGCCCGATTCCGATCGCGTGGCCGATACCGAGGCGCCTGGTCAGAAGGGTCACCCGACCAGCCTAGGAGGGCGTGGGAGACTGTCGGAGGCATGAGCGAACACGACGACGAACCCGAGCTGTCCGGCTACGAGCCGCACGAGGGCAGGCCGCTGCGCAGCAGGCGCATGGTGAACGCCATGCGCGTCATCGTGCTGCTCGGGATCGTGGGGCTCGTGCTGCCCGGCGTTGTCACGACCATCGGGGTCGCGTCGCGCACCGCAAACACGGCCTGCGCAGATTGGGTCTCCTACGAGATCCCGGACGCCGAGGGCTTCGACGCCCGGTTCGAGCTGTTCGGCCCCGGCTTCCTGGGCTGGGAGTGCTACTCGGTCGGGGCATTCGGCGGCGACGAGCACATCGTGTCGCTGGGGCTCATCCCCTCGGGCCGCGTGGCGCGCGAGGTCGTGCGGACCCGCACCGCCGCTTGAGGCGAATCCGTCCCCTGCTTGGGAGCGGAGCGCGTGTCCCGTCCCTTCGACAAGCTCAGGGACCGTGATCCTCAGGAACCGTATACCGCGGCCGCGGACCTCAGGGGCGGTCGAGCGGGGGCTCGTTGCGCAGGTCCTCCGCCGCCGTGATGGCGTGGTCACGCTTCCGGCGCATCGCCGGGAACACCACGAGCGCCAGGACGATGCCGACCGGCACGAAGACGGCGAAGATCAGGAGAAGGAGCAGGAACGGATCCATCGCGCGTCGGTCAGGCGGCGCCGTCGAACATCGACGTGACCGAACCGTCGTCGAAGACCTCGTGGATGGCCCGGGCGAGCAGCGGGGCGATCGAGAGCACCGTGAGCTTCTCGAACCGCTTCTCGGGCGGCAGGGGCAGAGTGTCGGTCACGACGACGGAGTCGATGTGCGCCGAGCTCAGCAGCTCGATGGCCGGGGGCGAGAACACGGCGTGCGTCGCCGCGACGACCACGCGGGTCGCGCCGTTCTTCTTGAGCGCCTCGGCGGCGGAGACGATGGTGCGGCCGGTGTCGATGAGGTCGTCGACCAGGAGGCACACCCGCCCCTTCACGTCGCCGACGATCTCGTGCACGGTGACCTGGTTGTGTACGCGGGGGTCGCGGCGCTTGTGGATGATGGCGAGCGGGGCGCCGAGCTTGTCGCTCCAGATGTCCGCCACGCGCACGCGGCCCATGTCGGGCGACACGACCGTGAGGGTGGAGGGGTCGAGCTCCTTGCGCATGTGCTCCATGAGCACCGGCATCGCGAACAGGTGGTCGACCGGGCCGTCGAAGAAGCCCTGGATCTGCGCGGCGTGCAGGTCGACCGACATGATGCGGTCGGCGCCGGCGGCGCGGAACAGGTCCGCGACCAGGCGGGCGGAGATGGGCTCGCGGCCGCGGCCCTTCTTGTCCTGGCGGGCATAGGGGTAGAAGGGCGCCACGACGGTGATGCGCTTGGCCGACGCGCGCTTCAGCGCATCCACCATGATGAGCTGCTCCATGAGCCACTCGTTGATGGGCGCCGTGTGCGACTGGATCACGAAGGCGTCGCAGCCGCGCACGCTCTCGTCGTAGCGGATGTAGAGCTCGCCGTTGGCGAAGGTCCTCGCGTCCGTGTGCACCAGGGCCGTGTCGAGCTCGGAGGCGATGGACTCCGCCAGCTCGGGATGGGCCCGCCCGGTGACGAGAACGAGTCGCTTTTCGCCGGTGATCTTGATGTCCGCCACGGGACTCCGTTTCCTAGTCTCTGCCGTCGGTGTTACCAGCGTTCCCACCGGTTTCAGCAGCGGATGCTGCTTCGGCCGCGGCAGTCCCGGGTCGGTTCGATGCGACCCAGCCGGCGATGTTCCGTTGTGGAGCGACGTTGATGGCCAGGGAACCGGCGGGCACGCTCTTGCGCACCACGGATCCGGCTCCCGTATACGCTCCGTCACCGATTGTAATCGGCGCGACGAAGACGTTGTGCGAGCCGGTGCGCACGTGCGACCCGATCTCGGTGCGGTGCTTGTTGACGCCGTCGTAGTTCGCGAAGATCGTGCCTGCGCCGATGTTGGCGCCCTCGCCGACCGTCGCGTCGCCCACGTAGCTGAGGTGCGGCACCTTCGAGCCGTCGCCGATGCGGGCGTTCTTCGTCTCCACGAAGGTGCCGATCTTCCCGCCCGCGCCCAGGTAGGTGCCCGGCCGCAGGTACGCGAACGGCCCCACGGATGCGCCGGCGCCGATCACGGCGAGCGTGCCGTCCGTGCGCTTCACGGTGGCGCCCGCGCCGATCTCGCAGTCCACCAGCGTGGTGTCCGGGCCGATCGTGGCGCCGGTCTCGACGACCGTCGCGCCGCGCAGCTGGGTTCCCGGGAGCACGGTGACGTCCTCCGCCAGGGTCACGGTCAGGTCGATCCAGGTCGATGCCGGATCCTGCACGGTCACGCCGGCGAGCTGCCAGCCGCGCACGATGCGCGCGTTGAGCTCGCGTGCGACGTCGCCGAGCTGCACGCGGTCGTTGATGCCCTGCACGAGCCACGGATCCGTCACCGGCACGGCCTCGATGCCGCCACCCGCGGCCCGGATGCCCGCGGCGGCGTCGGTGAGGTACTTCTCGCGCTGCGCGTTGTCGGTGCCGATCCCGGCGAGCGCATCGCGCAGGGCGGGGGCCGCGAACACGTAGATGCCCGCGTTCACCTCGCGGATCGCGAGCTGCTCCACCGAGGCGTCCTTCTGCTCGACGATCGACTCGAACATCCCGTCCGAGCCGCGCACGATGCGGCCGCCGCCGGTGGGGTCCTCGAACACGGCGCTGAGCAGGGTCAGCGCGTTGCCCGCCAGCGTGTGGGCCTCGAGCAGCGCCCGGACCGTCGCGGCATCGAGCAGCGGCACGTCCGCGCTGAGCACGACGACCGTGCCGTCGAACCCGGGCAGCGCCTCGAGGGCGAGCTCCACGGCCCGGCCGGTGCCCGGCAGCTCGTCCTGGTCGACGAGCACGGCGTGCGGCGCGTGGGCGGTCACGACCTCGGCGACGAGGTCGCGCTCGTGCCGCACGACGGTGACGACGTGGGCGGGCTCCAGCTCGTCCGCGGTCGCGAGCACGTGGCCGATGAGCGGCACGCCGGCAAGGGGGTGCAGCACCTTCGGGGTGCGGGACCGCATCCGCGTGCCCTGCCCCGCGGCGAGGATGACGACGGCGAGCGTCGAGGATTCGATGGGCACTGGCTCTCCCCCGGATGGATGTGGAACGAACACGAGAACAGGAAGCTCCGCCTCCAGGACTCGAACCTGGACCTAACAGCTCCAAAGGCTGTCGTGCTGCCATTACACCAAGGCGGAACGCGGAAGCGGTCGCCCGCAACGCGCGATCCAGTCTGCCAGACGCCCCGGAGGTGTTCGCCTGGGTTCGGTGCCTGTCGGGCCTCGGGCACCGCCGGCCCGGTCCCGGCCCCATCCCCTCGCCCGATAATGGGGGGATGCCCAACACCGACGAGGTCGATCGCATCGTGAGCGCGTGGCTTCGTGAGCGGCCCGACCTCGACTTCTCGCCACTGCAGGTCTTCTCCCGTCTCGACCGGCTCTCCAAGCACCTCGACCGGGCCAGGCGGAGCGCATTCACCGGCTCCGACCTCGAGCCGCCGGACTTCGACGTGCTCGCGGCGCTGCGCCGGGCGGGATCGCCGTACCAGCTGAGCCCGAAGGCGCTGCTGCAGCAGACCCTCGTCTCGAGCGGCACCATGACCAACCGCATCGACCGGCTCGTCACGCGCGGCCTCGTCGAGCGCCGCACCGACCCGAACGACGGCCGCGGCATCCTCGTGCAGATGACGGAGCTCGGTCGCAGCCGCGTGGACGCGGCCATCACGGACCTCGTCTCCGAGGAGACGCGTCTGCTCGCCACCCTCACGCGCGCCGACCAGGAGCGCCTGGCGGGCCTGCTCCGCAAGCTCAGCCTCGACTTTGACTGAGGTACGGCCGCGAGTGCGACCGGAACTTCCGCCGGACGTTCGGCCGGGAGCAGGGCAGGATGGGGTGGTGCATAACCTCGGACTGCTCCTGGACGTCGACGGCCCCATCGCGAGCCCCATCACCCGCACGATCGCGGAGGAGACCATCGTCGCGGATCTCGTGACCATGGCGGCGGCGGGCATCCCCATCGCCTTCATCACGGGACGGTCGGACGCCTTCCTGCGCGAGCAGGTGATGACGCCGCTGTTCGCCGCGGGGCTCACCGACGCGCTCTTGGCCGAGAACGCGCGCATGTTCGCGGTGTTCGAGAAGGGCGCGGCCTGGTCAGCGATCACCGCGGACGGCATGGCCGAGGTCACAGTCGACTCGAGCGTCGCGCTGCCGGACGCGGTCGTGGACGACGTGCGCCGGCTCGTCGCCTCCGAGTTTGCCGACACGATGTTCTTCGACGAGACGAAGCGCGCCATGATCTCCGTCGAGCAGCGCACCGACGTCGACTCAGCGACCTACCGGGAGGCGCAGGTCGCCTTCAACGACGCCGCGTTCGACCTGGTCGCGACGCACGGGCTCGGCGTGCGCTACGGCGACCGCTCACGACCCGACGACAGGGGCGACGTGCCGTTCCGCCTCGACCCGACCATTATCTCCACGGACATCGAGTCCGTGCTGCTCGACAAGGACCGCGGCGCCGAGCGCGCTCTCGAGTACTTCGCCCGGCACGGCGACCTGCCGCGCCTCTGGCGCTCGGTCGGCGACTCGCGTAGCGACTACCTGATGGCCGACCACCTGCACGCGGCGGGCTACGACGTCGCCCACGTCGACGTGCGGCCGGGCGACGGCGTGCTCGAGCGGCCGTACCAGATCGTCACGATCGGCGACGCGATCCACGACGAGGCGGGCGCGGCCTTCCTCGCCCACTGGGTGGACCGCCTCTCCCTGCGCTAGGAATCCCAGCACAGCACAGCACCGCGCGGCACGGCGCGGCGCGGCGCCCCACGGTCCAGCGCGGCACCCCACGGTCTCTGAGCCCGTCGAAGGGACGTCACGTCGCTTCGACAGGCTCAGCGCCCGCACCTAGCGCCGCAGCGCCCGGCGCTCGGACCCCGCCGCCGGGATCATGACGATGTCGTCTGCCGGGCGGTCGCGTGCTGCAGGGCCCAGTCGAGCGCGAAATCCGCGATCTGCCGCCAATGCGGAACGGCGGGCAGGAGGTGGGGGCCGTCGAACTCGACGATCTCGGTCACCGTGTTCGACCTGTAGTGCTTGACGTTCGAATGGCCCACCTTGGGCGGGAAGAGGGGATCCTGCTTCCCGGAGATGAAGAGCAGAGGCGCCCGAGCGTCGTTGTGGTAGTCGACGTAGGTGTCGTCCTTGCCGGGGTGGATGTTCGCGAGCGCACTACCCCAGAAGACCTTTCCCGAGGCGGGGATGTGATACCGCTCGTACAGGGCCAGCGACTCCTCCTCGGTGAAGGTGTTCGCGAAGATGTCGTACCACTGCTCCTGGGTCAGGCCGACCGCCCTGTGCCGGTTGGCGGGATTCTTCAGCACCGGGAACGATGACCTGATCTGCGAGAGCGGCACCACCCGCACGCCCTCGGTCGGCGCCGAGTTGATCGCCACCCCTGCCGCACCGAATCCGTGGTCGAGCAGGATCTGCGTGAAGGCCCCACCGGCCGAGTGACCCATGATGATCGGTGGCCTCTCGAGCGTCCCGATCCTCTTCTCGATCGACTCGAGCAGCTCCGGCACGTCGAGTCGCTCGATCGGCGTCGGATCCGCCCGGAGCGCCTCGACCTCGCCCTCGAATCCGGGATACGGGGGCGTCAGGACCCGGAAGCCCTTGCCCTCGAAGTGAGCCTTCCAGTGCTCCCAACTGCGCGGCGTGACCCAGAACCCGTGGATCAGCACGATCGTGTCGGGAGCCGTGTTCGATGATGCCGAAGTCGTCATGAGCGCCACCCTCCTGTTGCGCCCTGTTCTACACCTCGGCCGCGGGCGGGCGGAAGCTGCGGAACCGCAGCCTAGGTGTTATCGGCCGAGCGGTCAGCAGCCGTTCTCAACGCCGCAGCGCCCGGCGGGCCAGGGCGTTGCCGAGCACCTGCACCAGTTGCACGATCACGATGATCGTGAGGACCGCGAGCAGCGTCACGGGGTAGTTGAACCGCTGGTAGCCGTAGACGATCGCGAGGTCGCCCAGGCCGCCGCCGCCGATGATGCCCGCGACGGCCGACGCGTCCACCACCGCGATGAACATGAACGTGTAACCCAGGATGAGCGGCCCGAGGGCCTCGGGCACGAGCAGGGTGAGGATGATCCGCAGCGGGCTCGCGCCCATCGCCCGTGCGGCCTCGATGACCCCGGGATCGATCGTCACCAGGTTCTGCTCGACGATGCGCGAGACGGCGAAGGACGCAGCGATCGCGAGCGGGAAGATGACGGCCTCGGTGCCGATCTGCGTGCCGACGACGGCGAGCGTCAGCGGCCCGATGAACGCGAGCAGCAGGATGAACGGGATCGGCCGGATCAGGTTCACCACGAAGTTGAGGACGTTGTAGACGAGCCGGTTCTGCAGCAGCCCGCCGCGCCTCGTCGTGTAGAGCAGGGTGCCGAGCACGAGGCCGGCGAGACCGCCCGCGAGCATGGCGACCGACACCATGTAGAGCGTCTGACCGAAGGCGCGGACGTAGAGCGGGCCGATGGTCTCCCAGTCGATGCCGAACATCAGGCGGCCACCTCCTCGACGTCGGTGTGTTCGCGCAGCCGCAAGAGCAGCGTGTCGATGCCCGCATCCGGGCCCTGCAGCTCGAGGGTGAGGCTGCCGAACGAGCGGTCCTGCAGGGCGCTGATGCCGCCGTAGACGATCTCGAAGCTGACCCCGAGCTCGGCGGCGCCGGCGAGGATCGCGCCGACGCGGCCGCCCTCGCGCACCTGGGCCGTCACGAGGCGGCCGCTGTGGTTCGCGCGGAGGCGGGTCAGGTCCCCGCTCGTCGGCCGGTCGCGGATGACCGTGCCGACGAAGCGGCGCGCGGTCTCGGTCTTCGGGTTGGAGAAGACCTCGAACACGGTGTCCTGCTCCACGACGCGGCCGCGGTCGAGCACGGCGACGCGGTCGGCGATGCTCCTCACAACATCCATCTCGTGCGTGATGACGACCACCGTGACGCCGAGCTCGCGGTTCACCTTCTGCAGCAGGCGCAGCACCTCCTGCGTGGTCTCCGGATCGAGCGCGCTCGTCGACTCGTCCGCCAGCAGCAGCTTGGGCGACGTGGCGAGCGCGCGGGCGATGCCCACGCGCTGCTTCTGGCCGCCGGAGAGCTGGTCCGGATAGGAGCGGGCCCGCTCCCCGAGTCCGACGAACTCGAGCAGCTCGGCGACCCGCGCGGCCCGCTTCTCCCGCGGCCAGCCGGCGACCTTCAGCGGGTACGCCACGTTGCCGGCGACCGTGCGGGAGCGGAACAGGTTGAACTGCTGGAAGATCATGCCGATGCCGCTGCGCACCGGGCGCAGCTTCGACTCCGACAGGGCTGTCACGTCGACGCCGTCCACCGTCACCGTGCCGGACGTGACGCGCTCGAGACCGTTGATCAGCCGCACGAGCGTGCTCTTGCCCGCGCCCGAGTAGCCGATGATGGCGAAGATCTCGCCCTGCTCGATGGTGAGGCTCACGTTCTCCACCGCGACGACGGTCTGTTTGCCGACCGGGAACGTCTTGGAGACGCCGTCGAACCTCACCATCGCGGGCACGGCTAGCTCTTGGCCTTCTCGCGCAGGTTGTCCTCGATGCCGCTCAGGATCTCCTGCAGCTCGGCGCCGTCCTCGTCCTTGATCACCGCGGTACCGCCGGAGCCCTCGAGCACGGCCTCCTCGACCTCGGGCGTGTGGTACAGGTCGACGATCTTCTGGAACGTCTCGTTGTCGGCGTCGTCCGCACGGGCGACGAAGGCGTTGATGTAGGGCTTCGCGGCGTCGCTGGCCGGGTCGTCCTTGAACAGCGACGACTCGAAGTCGAGCCCGGCGTCGGCCACGAAGTTGTTGTTCACGATGGACGCATCCACGGAGTCCATGGCCAGGATGGTCTGCGCCGCGTCCACAGGCGTCACGGTGACCTTCGACGCGGTCGTGTCGATGTCCGCCGGCGTGGACAGGGAGTTGCCGCCGCCGGTCAGCGAGATGAGGCCGGCCTCCTGCAGCACGAGCAGGGCGCGGGCCTGGTTGCTCGGGTCGTTCGGGATCGCGACGCTGCCGCCCTGGGGGATGTCCTCGACGGACGTGTGCTTCTTCGAGTAGAGGCCGAGCGGCACCACGAGGGTCGCGCCGACGGGCGTGAGGTCGCTGTCCGTGCCGACGTTGTACTCGGCGAGGAACTGGAGGTGCTGGAACAGGTTCAGGTCGATCTCGCCGGAGTCGAGGGCCGGGTTGGCCTGCGTGTAGTCGGAGAACTGCACGGTCTCGATGGTGATGCCCTCCTCGGCGGCGGCATCCTTGAGGACGGTCCAGTAGTCCTGGCTCTCCTCCGTGGTGCCGATGGAGACGGTCACCTCGCCGTTCTCGTCGGGCTGGGCGGCGGGCTCGTTCGACGAGCCGTAGGAGCAGCCGGCGAGCGCGCCGACCAGGGGGATCACGGCGAGCGCCGCGACGAGCTTCTTGTTCATTGCAGGTCCTTTTCCGTTGGGGACCCGCAAGGCGCGTAGGCGCCGAAACGCGTGCCGGTGGTCGACGCGAGGGACGAGTGTCGCAACGGGAGGGTGCCGGTCCGCGCCGCCTCGATGCGGGTCCGTTCCTCCGACGCTAGACGCCTCGCGAACCCGTCGCAAAGCCGGGTCGTAACACGGCGGAACATCCCTGGCCGCTGTGTCCCTGCCCAGGCACCGGCATCCTGCCCAGGTTTAACCTGGGCACGATGCCCCTGCCTGGGCAGGGGCGATCAATGGGTGATGAAGGGGCGCGGGTGGAACGTGCCAGCCGCGCCTGGGGTCAGGACTCCAGGCGCTCCGAGAGCTCGATCCAGTTCGTCTCCGCCTCGTCCACCGCGGCCTCCAGGTCGCGCAGCTGCGCCGTGAGCGCCCCGAGCCCCTCGTAGTCGCCCTGGTCGTGGCGGGCGAGGTCGGCGTGAAGGGCGCGGATCTGCACGTCCAGCTTCTCGAGCCGCCGCGTGTACGACGACAGCTCCTTCTCCGCGGCCCGACGCTCGGCGCCGCCGAGCGTCTGCCCGCCCGCGGTGGCCGCGCTGGGCGCCGTGGCACCGGCGGAGGTCCCGCCGGACGCCGACCCCGAGCGCACCTGCTGTGCCCGGAGCTGCAGGTACTGCTCGACGCCGCCCGGCAGGTGCCGGAAGCCACGGTCGATCATTGCGTACTGCTGGTCGGTGACGCGCTCGAGGAGGTACCGGTCGTGGCTGACCACGAGCAGGGTGCCGGGGAACGAGTCGAGCAGGTCCTCCATCGCCGCGAGCATGTCGGTGTCGAGGTCGTTCGTCGGCTCGTCGAGGATCAGCACGTTCGGCTCGTCGAGCAGGATCAGCAGCAGTTGCAGGCGCCGCTTCTGCCCGCCGGACAGGTCCTTGACCGGTGTGGAGAGCTGGGCGCTCGTGAAGCCGAGGCGCTCGAGCAACTGACTCGGCGTCACCTCCTTGCCGCCCGTCACGTACGTGGTCCGCTGCCGGCCGATGACCTCGCTGACCCGGTCGTTCTGGATGTCGTTCAGCTCGGCGAGCTGCTGGGTGAGCACCGCGATCTTCACGGTCTTGCCCCGCTTCACCCGCCCGCTCGTGGGCTGCAGGGAGCCCGCCACGAGGCTGGGCAGCGTGGACTTGCCCGCGCCGTTCACGCCGAGCACGCCGGTGCGCTCCCCCGGCGCTATGCGCCACTCGACGTGCGAGAGGATCTCCTTCTCACCGTAGGCGACGGACACGTCGAGCAGGTCGACGACGTCCTTGCCCAGGCGTTGCATGGCCATGGACGCGAGCGACACCGCATCGCGCACGGGCGGCTCGTTCTCGATGAGCTCGTTGGCGGCGTCGATGCGGAATTTGGGCTTGCTCGTGCGGGCCGGGGCGCCGCGGCGCAGCCAGGCCAGCTCCTTGCGCATGAGGTTCTGCCGCTTCGACTCTGTCGCCGCGGCCATCCGGTCGCGCTCGACACGCTGGAGGATGTAGGCCGCGTAGCCGCCCTCGAACGGCTCGATGATGCGGTCGTGCACCTCCCAGGTGGCGTTCGCGACCTCGTCGAGGAACCACCGGTCGTGGGTCACGACGACGAGCGCGCCGGCGTTGGGCGACCAGCGCTGCTTCAGGTGGGCGGCGAGCCAGGCGATGCCCTCGACGTCGAGGTGGTTGGTCGGCTCGTCGAGGAAGAGGATGTCCCAGTCGCCGATGAGGAGCGCGGCGAGCGCGACGCGCCGCCGCTGCCCGCCGGAGAGGCTGGACACCTCCGCGTCCCAGGCGACGTCGGACGCGAGCCCGGCGATCACGTCGCGGGCCCGGGAGTCGCCCGCCCACTCGTGCTCGTCGATGCCGCCGACGATCGTGTCGGCCACCGTGCGGGAGGAGTCGAGCTCGTCCGCCTGGTGCAGCATGCCGATCCGCAGTCCGCGGCGCACGGTGACGCGACCGTCGTCGGGCTCCATGCGCCCGGCCAGCAGCTGCATGAGCGTCGACTTGCCCTCGCCGTTGCGCCCCACGATGCCGACGCGGTCGCCCTCGTTGAGCCCGATCGTCACGCGGTCGAAGACGACCTTGGTGGGGAATTCGAGGGAGAGCGCTTCCGCGCCGAGGAGGTGAGCCACCTGAAGAGCCTAGGCGACGGCCCGGACCCGAAACCCGCTCCGTTGTTCAGGAGAAGCGCATAGCCTCGACGCATGGGATGGTCGCGCCTACCGGACAGCTCGGGTGGCGGGGGTATCGCGGGGACGGACCTGCTTCCGGGCGGGCGGGCCTCCGCCGCTGCAGTCGCGGCCGGGCAGTCCGTGTCAGGGCAGTCCGTGTCGGAGCAGTCTGTGTCAGGGTCGGCGACGTCCGGGCAGGCAACGACGGGATCGACGCCCGCTGCCCAGCCCGGCCTCCCGCCCGACTCCGCCGCGGTCGCCGCGGGCCGCCGGGCGGGGCGGCGCGACGCGCTGCTCGTCGGCGCGTTCGGCTTCCTGCTGACCATCGCCTTCTCCTGGGTGCCGTCCATCTGGTACGACGAGGCCGCGACGATCACGGCGACCACCCGCAGCTGGCCCGAGCTGTGGCGCATGCTCGGCACCGTCGATGCCGTGCACGGCCTCTACTACCTGCTCATGCACGCGTGGATCGACGCCGTCGGTTACACGCCCTTCACCCTGCGTCTGCCGAGCGCGGTCGTCACGGGGGTGGCGGCCGGCTGCCTCGTCGCCCTGGCCCGCCGCGTGGCGACGCGGAACGTCGCCCTCGTCGCCGGTCTCGCGTTCTGCCTCTTCCCCCGGGTCACTTGGATGGGGGCGGAGGGCCGCTCCTACGCGCTCAGCGTCGCGCTCGCCGTCTGCCTCACCCTCGTCCTCGCCTCCGCCTGCCGCCGGGCCGGCGAGAACCGGCGCACGCGGGCGCTCTGGTGGAGCGCCTACGGCCTCCTCGCCATCGCGAGCGTCACCGTGTTCATCTACCTCGCCCTGCTCGTCGTCGGCCACGGCGTCACGCTCCTCTGGGCCGCGGTCAGCGCCCGGGGGGAGCGTGCGCGCGGAACCGGCCGGCGGGCCGACGCGCTGCGCTCCCTCGTGGGGTGGGCCGCGGCCGCGGCCGTCGCCGGGCTCGTCTGCCTGCCCCTCGCCGCGGCGATCATCGCCCAGTCCGGTCAGGTGTCGTGGATCGATCCGATCGGCGCCCACTCCTTCCACTCGGTGTTCCTGACCCAGCTGTTCCTCGGCAACCCGTGGTTCGCGACCGCCGCGTGGTCGCTCGCGGCCCTCGGCGCCATCGTGCTCGCGCTCGGCCGCCGGGGCCCCTCCCCCGCCGCATCGCTCGCCGTGACGCCGAGCCCGTTCGCGCCGACCCTGGCGCAGCTCGCGGTGCCCTGGGCCGTCGTCCCGCCCCTCGGGCTGGTCGCCATGTCCGTGCTGATGGATCCGCTCTACTCCCCGCGCTACCTCACCTTCACGGCCCCCGGTGTCGCCCTCGTGCTCGCCGTCGGCGCCGTGACGGTCGCCCGGGGGCGGCGGGTGGCGCTCGTCATCGTGCTCCTCGCGGCGCTATCCGCCCCAACGTTCGTGGCGCAGCGCCAGCCCGAGGCGAAGCAGAGGTCGTCGTGGGCCGAGGTCGCCCGCATCGTGGCGGCGGAGCGGTCGGCGACGGCGGCGGAGGCGCCAGGCACCCGTGAGGCCGTGATCTACGGTCCGCTGCGCAAGCATCCGACCGCGACGAGCAGGGTGATCAGCTACGCGTACCCGGACGCCTTCGAGGGCCTCGAGGACTTCACCCTCGAGACGCCTGCGGGCGAGACGGGCCGGCTCTGGGAGGAGCGCCACCGTGTGCGCGACCGCCTCGACGAGCTGGAGGGCGTCGACGTCGTGTGGCTCGTGACGAGCGACCGTCAGGACTGGCGCCCCGGCATCACGGAGCGCCTCGCCCCGCTCGGCTTCACCCTGGACGAGGAGTGGAACCTGAGCTACGTCAACCTGCTGCGCTACGAGCGCTGACCGGGCCGGCCGTGAGCGACGTGAGCGACGCGAGCGACGCCGGTGGGCCGGACCTCGCCGCTGACGGATCCGCGCGCCGCTCCGTGGAGGCGATCTGGCGCATCGAGGGTCCGCGCGTGATCGGCGCGCTCGTGCGCATCACCCGGGACGTGGACCTCGCGGAGGAGCTGGCTCAGGACGCGCTCGTCGCCGCACTTGAGCAGTGGCCCGAGGCGGGGGTGCCGCGCAACCCCGCCGCCTGGCTCACGGCGACCGCTAAGAACCGGGCCGTCGACCACTGGCGACGGCAGGAGCGGCAGGGCGCGAAGTACGCCGAGCTCGCCCACCGCCTCGAGGGGCGGCCCGGCGTCGGCGAGCCGGATGCCGAGGCCCTCGACCAACCGCTGCAGGACGACCTGCTGCGCCTTCTCTTCGTCGCCTGCCACCCGGTGCTGGCCCGCCCGGCCCGGGTGGCACTGACACTGCGGCTGCTCGGCGGGCTCAGCACCGAGGAGATCGCGCGCGCGTTCCTCGTGCCCAGCGCCACGATCGGGCAGCGCATCGCCCGCGCGAAGCGCACTCTGGGCGACGCCGACGTGCCGTTCGAGGTGCCGTCCCGCGACCAGTTCCCGGAGCGGCTCGATTCGGTGCTCGAGGTGCTCTACCTGATCTACAACGAGGGCTACGCGGCGACGGCGGGCGAGGACTGGATGCGACCGGCGCTGTGCCAGGAGGCGCTTCGCCTGGGCCGGGTCCTGGCCGAGCTCGTGCCGCGGGAGGCGGAGGTGCACGCCCTCGTCGCGCTGATGGAGCTGCAGTCCTCCCGGTTCGCGGCCCGCACCACGGACCTCGGTGAGCCGATCCTGCTCGTCGACCAGGACCGGTCGCGCTGGAACCGGCTGCTCATCGGGCGCGGCCTGGCGGCGCTCGCCCGCGCGGAGGCGCTCGGCGCGCGTGGTCCCTACGCGCTGCAGGCCGCCATCGCCGCCTGCCACGCCCGCGCGCCCCGGGCGGAGTCCACGGACTGGCGGCGCATCGCTGCGCTGTACGGGGAGCTCGCGGAGGCGTCCGGGTCACCGGTCGTCGAGCTGAATCGCGCCGTCGCCGTGTCGATGGCCGAGGGACCGGAGGCCGCGCTGAGGCTCGTCGACGGCCTCGTCGCGGGCGGCGCCCTCGCCGGCTACGCCCTCCTGCCGAGCGTGCGCGGGGACCTGCTCGCGCGGCTCGGCCGCCCCGCCGAGGCGAGGGCCGAGTTCGAGCGAGCGGCGGAGCTCACGCTCAACGAGCGCGACCGGCGCGTCCTTCTCGACCGCGCGAACGCCCTGGGCTCCCACGGTCCCTGAGCACCCACGGTCCCTGAGCACCCACGGTCCCTGAGCACTCACGGTCCCTGAGCCCGTCGAAGGGACGCAGGCCGACGACCGTCCCTTCGACGAGCTCAGGGACCGTACGGAGCAGGGACCGTACGGGGCAACGACGGCAACGTGCGCTCAGTGCTCCTGGAGGAGGCGGGCGCCGTGGACGGGACCGGTCACGCGCAGCACGTTGAGCCGGGCCGCGCTGAGGGCGATTTGCAGCTCGAGCGCCCCGTCGAGGTCGGGCGCGAGGAACGCGACCGTGGGACCGGATCCGGAGATGATGCCCGCGAGCGCGCCGTTCTCCTCGCCGAGCTCGAGCACGGCGCCAAGGCCGGGCGCGAGGTGCAGGGCAGGCGCCTGCAGGTCGTTGTGCAGCACCTCGGCCAGCATCTGCGCATCCCCCGCGCGAAGCGCCTGGAGCACGTTGGTGTCCACGGTCGGCTGCGGCGAGGCCGGGAAGATGTCGCGGGCGTGCCGCGCGCGGTGCCGGTCGAGCTCGCTGTAGACGTCCGGGGTGGACATGCCGAACTCGGCGAGCGCGAGCACCCACTGGAAGGTGCCCTTGGCGAGCGCCGGGCTCAGCTGGTCGCCGCGGCCGGTGCCGATGGCGGTGCCGCCCACGAGCGCGAACGGCACGTCGGAGCCGAGCCGGGCGGCGAGGGCGAGCAGCTCCTCCCGCGGCACCTCGGTGCGCCACAGGGCGTCGCAGGCGAGGAGGGTGGCCGCGGCGTCTGCGGAGCCGCCGCCCATCCCGCCCGCGATGGGCACGTTCTTGTCGATCCGCAGCGCGACGCCGCCGCGGAACCCGGTCTTGCGGGCGAGCATCCGCGCGGCCTTGATGGCGAGGTTCGAGCCGTCGGTGAGGAGCCCGGACGTGTCGATGGGGCCGCCGAAGGTGACCGAGAAGTCGTCGGCCGCGGTCGCGTAGACGTCCTCGTAAAGGGAAACCGCCTGGTAGGCGCTGGCGACGTCGTGGTAGCCGTCCTCGAGCAGGGAGCCGACCTTGAAGAAGACGTTGATCTTCCCCGGGGCGCGTGCGTGGACAGTTCGGGAACCGGCCGCCGCAGAGGTCATGCTTCAAACCTAGCCCAGCCCCGAGGGGGCCGAAGTTCACCCGGCGGCGGGCTGGGCGGCGGAGCGCATCCGGCCGCCGGGACCGGACCGCCTCAGAGCTCGGGCAGCTGAGCCGGCGGGCAGTTCCAGCGCTTGACGGCGGGCCGCCCGTGCTCGTAGCCCAGCTCGCTCACCGTGCCCGTGCTCAGCGAGAAGAGCCCGCCGCTCGACGCGGGCAGCGAGAGCCACACGGCGGTGAGGGCGCGGAGCAGGTGGCTGTGCGCGACCATGAGCACGTCGCGGCCCGCGTCCAGCTCGGGCTGCGCCCGGTCGATGGCCGCCCGCACGCGTCGTTGCACGTCGGACGACGACTCGCCCGGGGTGTCCCCGGCGGGCACGCCGTCGGTCCAGAGGCTCCAGGCGTGGCCGAGCTCGGCCTGGATGTCGGCGCTCGTCCGCCCCTCGTAGGCGCCGTAGTCCCACTCCACGAGGTTCTCGTCCACCTGCACGACGTCGCCGAATCCGGCCAGCTCGGCGGTCCGCGCGGCGCGCGTGCGGGGGCTGGAGAGCACGAGGCCGAACGGGTGCCCGGAGAGCGCCCTGCCGAGCGCCCGGGCCTGCTCCTCGCCGGCCTCGGTCAGCGGCAGGTCGGTGTGGCTCGTGTGCTGCCCGCTGATGCTCCACTCCGTCTCGCCGTGCCGCATCAGGAACAGGCGGGACGAGGTGCTGCGTTCGGGAGAGGTCATGCCTCCCAGCCTGCCACGGTGCCTGACGCGGCGTCCCGAGGCGGCGTCTCGAGGGGGCGTCCCGAGGCGGGGGGCCCCTGCCCATGCACGGGCATCGTGCCCAGGTTCAACCTGGGCACACGGCCGCTGCCTGGGCAGGGGCACGGATGGGTCGAGGATTCGGGATGCCGTCGCGCCGGGCGCCGGCCTCCGCGCTCCGGGCTTCGGTCTCCGCACTCGGGGCGGGACGCTACCGCTCCCCCGCCGCACCCGACGCGATCGCGTCCAGCAGCCCGCGCAGCCGCGCCTTCGCGTGCGGCATGGCCTCGGCGCTTGGCATTCGGGAGTGGGTGAGCACGACCGACGAACGGCCGCCCGCGGTCGGGTTCACCTGCGCGAGCAGCGACTCGCCGTGCTCGAGCGGCCAGCGCGCGGAGACGTACTTCGCCTCACGACTCGTTGCGACCGGCTCCGCACCGAGCGCGGACGTCAGTACCTCGACGGCGCGGTCCAGCAGCGGCAGCTGCTCGAACGGCATCGTCCTGCTCGCACCGACGCTGAAGGTGCCGTCCGCCATCTGGCCCGGCCTGCGCATCCCCCGCGCCTGCTCGTAGCCGACAGTCACACCCTGCGCCCACCAGCCGGGCACGCCGTGCCGATCCGTGAGCCAACCGGCGATCTGCGGATGCGACCAGCTCGTCGCGCCCGCCTGGTCGAGCGCCTCGTACCACTCGTTCCAGCTCTTGCCCGTTGCCTGCAGCATCGCGCGGTCGCCGAGATCATCCTCCCGGCCGGCCACCCCGTCGATCATCCTCGATCTCCTCCTCGCCGGAGCCGCGGGCGCCGCGCCCGCCTGCTCCCCGGACCGTGCGGCCATTAAGGAACGTCCGGCGCGACCGATGCAAGGGCGACGAACTCCGCGATGCCGAGCTGCTCGCCGCGCGCGGTGGGCTCCAGCCCCGCGGCGTTGAGCGCGGCGGTCGCGCGCTCGCTCGAGCCGAGGACGCCGGACAGCGCCTGGCGCAGCATCTTGCGGCGCTGCTGGAAGGCGGCATCGACGAGCGCGAATGTGCGCGCGCGCAGCTCGTCGCTGCCCCGCGGCTGCTCGTCGCGCTCGAACGCCACGAGCACGGAGTCGACGTTCGGCACGGGCCAGAACACCTGCCTGCTCACCTGCCCGGCCGTCCGCCAGCGGCCGTACCAGGCCGCCTTCACGCTCGGCGCACCGTAGACCTTCGACCCGGGATCCGCCGCGAGGCGCAGTCCGACCTCGGACTGGACCATCACGACCCCCGACCGGATGCTCGGAAAGTGCTCGAGGAAGTGCAGGAGCACCGGCACGGACACGTTGTACGGCAGGTTCGCCACGAACGCGGTGGGGTCGCCCGGCAGCTCCGTCACGCGCAGGGCGTCCTGGTGCAGCACGGTGAGCGGCGCCCCGGGCTGCAGCTGCTCGACCGTGATCGGCAGCTGCTCCGCGAGCCTGCCGTCGATCTCCACCGCGACGACCGACGCGCCGACCTCGAGCAGGCCGAGGGTGAGCGAGCCCAGTCCCGGGCCCACCTCGACAACGGTCTGGCCGGGCCGCACGCGCGCCGTCTTCACGATGCGGCGGACCGTGTTGCCGTCGAGCACGAAGTTCTGGCCCAGCTTCTTCGTGGGCGAGACCCCGAGGAGCTCGGCGAGGTCGCGGATCTCCGCCGGGCCGAGCAGGCGTCCCGGTTCACTCATGAAGACTCTGCGGGGTCGGGGGTCGGCGAGGTGACCGGCTCGTCGTCCCAGCGGCCGTAGATGTTCTCGGTGTTCGACGAGATCTGGGCGGCGAGCATGGACACGTCCGTGTCGAGGTGTGCCGCCATGGCCCGCAGCGTGTACGGGATGAGGTAGGGGCTGTTCGGCCGGCCGCGCAGCGGCGTCGGGGTGAGGAACGGGGTGTCCGTCTCGACGAGCAGCAGGGCGCGCGGGGCGACCTCGAGCGCCTCGCGCAGGGCGTGCGCGTTCTTGAACGTGACGTTGCCCGAGAACGACATGAACCAGCCGTTCTCCGCGCACTCCCGGGCCATGTCGGCGTCGCCGGAGAAGCAGTGGAAGATCACGCGCTGCGGAGCCCCGACGCGCTTCAGCGTGCGGATGACCGCGTCATGCGCGTCACGGTCGTGGATCTGGAGGGCGATGTCGTTCTGCTTCGCGATCTCGATGTGCGCCTCGAAGGAGCGGTACTGGGCGTTGCGGCCCTCGTCGCCGGTGCGGAAGAAGTCGAGGCCGGTCTCGCCGACGGCCCGCACGCGCGGCCGGGTGGCGAGCTCCGCGATCTCGGCGATGGCGTCATCGAGCGTGCCCGCCCGGTCGTAGTTCGGCGCCTCGTTGGGATGGATGGCGACCGCCGCCAGCAGGCGCGGCTCGTGCGCGGCCACCTCCGCGGACCAGCGGGACGTCTCGAGGTCACCGCCGACCTGCACGACGCCCTTCACGCCCACGGCGGACGCACGGTCCAGGTGCTCGCGGTAGTGCATGGGGTTCTCGCCGTCGGCGATCTCCAGGTGCGCGTGGTTGTCGTACACCGGCACGACCAGCGCCGGCGGCAGCGGCGGGTAGGTGAGGTCGCGGGTCTGCCCGTGCTCCGAGCTCGTGTCGCGCTTGCGGATGTATGCGCTCGTGTCCGTGCTCAGCCCGTGGCTGAATCCGCCCGATGCGCCGGGGGTCTCGTTGCTCATGCGCGTCGCTCCTCGTACTCGATGGTGGCGGCCCTCCTCGACCCTAGCCGCCGCGGGCGGGCGATCCCGGGACGCCGACCCGGGCGGACGGTATGCGGCAGGGACGCGCCGAGGGGCACGGCGGCAGCCCGACCCTGTGGACGCTGGTCAGCAGAATCGACGCACTTCAGCAGATTCGAGCCGACACGCCGCGTGGCCGCTCGACACGCCGACCGCTCGACCGGATCTGCTGAATTGCGTGGCGGGGCAGGAACCGGGAACCGGCCGGCTAGGCCTTGCTCGTGGCGGGCGTCGGGGTGGCCGGCGTGTCCGCCTCGATCCGCGGGAACAGCGGGGCCGCGAGCGGCGTGACACGCCCGGATCCCGACCACTCGAAGGCGTGGTCGATCGCCTGCGCCGAGACCTCGCCCTCCCCGCCGATCGCCCCCCAGAGGGTGCTCGCGGCCTGCGGCAGCACCGGCGCGAGCAGCACGGCGAGCGCGCCGAGGCCGTGCACCGCCGTGGCGAGCACGGTGTCCAGCCGTTCGGCGTTCGCCTCGTCCTTGGCGAGCGCCCAGGGCTCCTGCGTCGTGATGTAGCCGTTGAGGGCGTCGACGAGCTGCCACACGGCGGCGAGCGACTCGTGGATGGCGAGGCGCTCGATGGCGGCGTCCGCCTGCTGGGTGGCGTCGCGGGCCACGGCGTAGATGTGCTCGTCCGCGGGCGTGGTGGCGCCGGTCTCGGGCACGGCCCCCTGCCGGTACCGGGTGACCATCGCGATCACGCGGGAGGCGAGGTTGCCGAAGCCGTTGGCGAGCTCGGCTTGGTAGCGGGCGGAGAGGTCCTCCCAGCTGAACGAGCCGTCCTGGCCGAAGCTGATCGCGCGCATGAAGTAGTAGCGGAAGGCGTCGATGCCGAACGTGCTCGTGATCGCCTCGGGAGCGATGCCGGTGAGCTTCGACTTCGACATCTTCTCGCCGCCGACGAGCAGCCAGCCGTGACCGAACACGCGCGCGGGCGGCTCCTCGCCGAGGGCCATGAGCATCGCGGGCCAGATGACCGCGTGGAACCGGAGGATGTCCTTGCCCACGATGTGAGTGGCCGGCCAGCGACGGGCGAAGGTCTCGTCGTCGACTCCGAAGCCGACGGCCGTCGCGTAGTTCATGAGCGCATCGAACCAGACGTACACGACGTGCGACTCGTCCCAGGGCACCTTGATGCCCCAGTCGAAGCTCGAGCGGGAGATGGAGAGGTCGTCGAGGCCGCGCTTCACGAACGAGACGACCTCGTTGCGCGCGCTCTCGGGCTGCACGAAGTCGGGGCGCTCCTCGTAGAGGGCGAGCAGGCGGTCCGCGAAGTCGCTCATGCGGAAGAAGTAGTTCTTCTCCTCGAGCAGCTCCACAGGGATGGAGTGGATGGCGCAGACGAGCTGGCCCTCGTACTGCCCCGTGCCGTCGACCAGGTCGCTCGGCTGCTTGTACTCCTCGCAGCCGACGCAGTAGTAGCCCTTGTACTCGCCGGTGTAGATGAACCCAGCGT
The DNA here is from genome assembly GCF_003067705.1 of Planctomonas deserti. Classification (GTDB taxonomy): domain Bacteria; phylum Actinomycetota; class Actinomycetes; order Actinomycetales; family Microbacteriaceae; genus Planctomonas; species Planctomonas deserti. The sequence goes on along the minus strand of NZ_QANL01000002.1, from coordinate 517,684 downwards.
CCCACAGGCGCTGCAGGAAGATGCGCACGCCGTTCTCGTGACGCTCGTCCGTGGTGCGGATGAAGTCGTCGTTCGAGATGTTGATGGCCTCGAGCAGCGGCTGCCAGGCCTCGCTCACGAGCTTGTCGGCCCACGACTGCGGGGTGGTGTCGTTCGCCGTCGCCGTGCGGAGAATCTTCTGGCCGTGCTCGTCGGTTCCGGTGAGGAACCAGGTGTCGTCGCCGCGCTGGCGGTGCCAGCGGGCCAGCACATCCGCCGCGACCTCCGTGTACGCGTGCCCGATGTGCGGGACGTCGTTGACGTAGAAGATCGGCGTTGTGATGTAGAAGGACTCGCCCGTGGCCATGGCGTCCATCCTAAATGGCGCGCCACCTCGCCCTTTTCCCGTTACGGCGGGCCGGGCGGATGGAGGGGCCGGTCGCGATCGCGACCGGCCCCTCCATGCTCGACCGTGCTGCCGGCCGTGCTGTCTCGTACTCCCGCAGTTCAGTACTCCCGCTTCAGCGAGCGCAGGCAGCGCACCGCGTCGGCGAAGAAGTAGAACTGCCCCTCCTCCACGGCGAGGTGGAGCGTCGGACCGCCGAGCGCGACGTGGACCCGGCCCACCTTCCGGACGAACCCGATCGTGTGCAGGTCCACCCGCACCCGAGCGAGGTCCGGCCCGATCTGGTCGATGTCGAGCACGTCCTCACGACGCGACCCGGTCTCAGTGCGGACCTCGGTCCGCACGTCGGCGGGCGACGCGGAGCGCTCGGCGAGCAACCCGCGCTGCGCGTCGCGGAGGGTGAGGTAGCTGCCGATCTCGGCTCCGGTCTCGTTCCGCAGGAGGAAGCGGTGGGGGTCGGCCTCGACGATCTCGCCGAGCGGCCTGCCTCCGTCGTCCCCCATCCAGCGATCAGAATCTATTCGTTTCCAGATAACGGCACCCATGGCGTTTCCTTTCGACGTACGCGCGGCGGAACGACGTCGTCCCGGCGCGAGCGCGCGCGTGTTCTACGAGTACATCGGATACTCGTCCCCCGCAAGAGGGACTTGACGCGCGGCGCCCGCTCTGGTATTCCGTCAGCTGCCGGAATTGCCGTGTCCGGTCTCGTCCTGGAGCCGGTCGATCTGCTCCGAGGCCTCGGCCTTCGTGAGGTCGGCGGACAGCTCCTCGCCGGCCTGGCGGGCCAGGGAGTCGAGGTAGCTGCGCTGAGCGCCGGTCATGGGCTCGTCGCCGGTGACCCAGTCGCTGGGATCCTTCTCGGCACTCGATGCGGGCTCGGCGTTCTTCGCCCCGAGGGTCTCGCCCGAGCTCTGCGCCGAGTCGTTCTGCGTGCTGTTGTCGTCGGTCGGCATGGCCGCCCCTTCCGCGTGGGTGGTGGCCGGCCGCCTTGCAGCCGGCACGCCGCCCCGGCGGGCGACGCACTTCCGACCCTATGCCGGTCCCCCGACAGCGGCCTTCGGTCTGCGGATCGCCTGTGAACCGCTCGCGATGCGCCCCGTTGTGTGCGTCAGGATTACCATTTCCGGCGCTGCGCGACGCGCTGCTGCGAGTCAGGTCCGGGCGCCGGCGACCGTCGGGTGCAGCAGTGCGAACCGGTCCGCGGACACGGCCTCGAGGATCTGCCGCTCGTCCCGCTGCTTGCCCAGGTGATTCCGGTCACGAAGGATGCGGTGCCTCGCGTACGCCAGGCGGGTCGCGTCGAGGGTGAACCGCTGCATGGCGTCCGCCGTGCCCGACCCCTGGGTCCGTGCCCAGGCGCGCGCCCGGCGGCGCCCCTCCCAGGAGGACAGCATCTCGACCTCGGCGGGCGTGAACCAACCCGCGTCGGCGTACTCGCTGAGGCGGCGCCGGGTCACCCGCATCTCGTGCTGACGCAGCAGCACGGCGATCACGATGGCGACGAGGAACAGCGGCACCTGCAGGGCGATGTAGAAGGCGAGGAAGTTCCCCGCGATGTAGGAGCCGCCGTTCCAGAGGGCGTGCAGGAAGATGGCGGGCACGAGGCCGAGCAGCCACATGCCGAGCGCCCCGGCGACGCCGAAGCGCTGGGCGCCGAAGCCGAGCGCGATGCCCGTGCAGCAGGTGAACATCACGTGCGCGAAGGGCGACAGGATGGCGCGGAGGAAGAACACGCTCGCCAGCCCCGACGTGCCGCCCTCGATGAGCGACTGCCCGAAGTACTGGATGTTCTCCGTGAAGGCGAAGCCGGCGGCGATGGTCGCGCCGTAGACGAGGCCGTCGACGGGGCCGTCGAAGTGCCTGCGGGCGACGAGGAAGATGAGCAGGATGCCGAAGCCCTTGGCGCTCTCCTCGATGATCGGCGCCTGCACGGCGAGCGCGCCGAACTCGGTGTACAGGGCCGTGCTGTTCGTGGCCACGAGGGTCAGCTGGAACGCGAGGTCGAACAGGAGCGCGATGGCGACCGACGCGGCGGCGCCCCAGAGGAACGCGAACAGCAGCACGCCCCGCGGCTCCGGCTCCCAACGGTCGATCCAGCGCACCACCTGCAGCACGAGGAGCAGCGGCACGAGCGCGAGCAACCCGCAGATGACGACGGCCGTCGCCCCGAGCGCGAGGCTCAGGTAGCCGAGCACGAGGAGCCCGACGACGCACAGCAGCACGATCGCGACGACGCCGATCACGGTGAGCGCGAGGGACGGCCGCGGCGCCGGCTGGTTCCAGACCGACTGCGCGGGCCGCCCCGCCGGCCGGGGTGCGGCGTGGCCGGCGTGTTGTGCGATCACGGAGGGGGACGACTGGTTGAGCTGGAAACCGGAGGGGTCGGACACGCGCGCTGCTTCCTCGTCGGGTCGATGGGCTGCTCAGCCTACGCACGAGGGGTCGGCGCGGCATCCCTCCCGGGCCTGCTCTGCGCCCTGACCTCGGGTCGCCTCAGGTCAGGGCGCCGCGATGCCGGAGCCGAAGACGCGGCCCGGGTTCAGGATGCTGTCCGGGTCGAACACGGCCTTGAGCCTCCGTTGAATGTCGACCGAGTCCGCGCCGAGCTCGTCCTCCAGCCATCGGCTCTTGAGCAGGCCGACCCCGTGCTCGCCCGTCAGCGTTCCCCCGAGGGCGACCGCGGACCGGAACAGCGCGTCGGCCGCGCGCCAGATGCGGTCCGGCACGCCGTCGGCCCCCGCGTCGATCACGAAGTTGGGGTGCAGGTTGCCGTCCCCGGCGTGCGCGACCGTGGGGATGCGCACGTCGTACTCCGCCTCGATGCGGACGATCTCGTCGAACATGGCGACGAGCTGGGACCGGGGCACGGCGACGTCCTCGATGAGCACGTTGCCGCGCGCCTCGAGGGACGGGTGCACCGCCCGGCGGTAGGCCAGCAGCCGGTCCCCGGTGACGGGATCCGAGGTCAGCTCCGCGACGCCGCCCTCCGCCCGCACGAGCTCGACCGCCCGCGCCGCGTCCTGCGCCGCGGCCTGGTCGTCGAACCGCACCAGGAGGAACGCCCGGTCGCCGGCGCCGACGTCGGTGCCGAGGTAGGCGTCGACGGCCGCGACCGACGCGGGATCCATGAGCTCCATGGCGGCGGGCCGCAGCCTGGCGGCCGTGATGGCCGCGGACGCGGCGGCCGCCTCCCGCACGGTCGGGAAGTAGGCGCCGATCGTTGCGGGAGGCGCGGTCGGCAGCGCGCGCAGCTTCACCGTCGCCTCCACGATGACGCCGAGCGTCCCCTCCGAGCCGATGAGCAGCGCGGTGAGGTCGTACCCGGTGACGCCCTTGACCGTGCGGTGTCCCGTGCGCAGCAGCCGCCCGTCGGCGAGCACGACGGTGAGACCGAGCACGGACTCGCGGGTCACCCCGTACTTGGCGCAGAGCAGCCCGCCCGCGTTCGTGGCGATGTTGCCGCCGATGGACGAGATGGCCTTGGACGCCGGGTCGGGCGAATACCAGAGCCCATAGGGCGCGAGCGCCGCGTTGAGGTCATCGTTGATGAGGCCGGGCTCCACGACCGCGAGCTCGTCGGCCTCGGAGATCTCGAGGATGCGGTTCATGCGGAGCGTGCTCAGCACGATCTCGCCCGCCGCGCCCGTGCCGCCCGCGGCGAGACCGGTGCCCGCGCCGCGGGGCACGACGGGCGTTCCGGTGGCGGATGCGATGCGCATCGTCGCCTGCACCTGCTCCACGGTCGTCGCGTGCACGACGGCGAGCGGCCGGGAGGCGCTCCGCCAGCCGGACTTGTCCTCGCGCGTGGCGTCGAGCTCGGCGGGATCGGTGCTCACCGCGTCGCCGAGCTCCCGGCGGAGGGCGTCCAGGACGGGGTGGCCTCCCGCGGTCCCCGCGGCACCGGCCGCTGTCGTCCCCTCGGCCCCCGAGGGCTCGACCATCACGTGCACGTCGTCGCTGCGCATGCGACGAGGGTAGCGCGCGCCGGTGGGCCTTCCCCGCCCGCCCGCCCGCAGGGCCGGGGTCCGGGCGCGACCGTGCCGGCCGGCTGGCCGCGCGCCGACTTGGGCGAAGCGGCGCGCCCTGGCACGGTGGATCCGTGAACTCCTTCGCCGATCCCGTCGACCTCGTGCGCGAGGACGGCCCCGCGGGGATCGCGACGGCTCGCTTCCGCCTCCGCGCGCACCCGCCGTTCGACAGCCGCGGCCTGTTCCGCTACCTGGAGACGCACGCGGTGCCCGGCCTGGAGGCGTGGGCGGCGCCCGAGTTCACGAGGGCGATGCGGCTGCCGCTCGGCATGGCGACCGTGACGCTCACGCCGACGGAGCAGCCCGCCCCGCCCGGGGTGTCCGTCTCCGCCCGGCTGACCCACGCGGACGACCTGCCGGAGCTCGTGCAGCGGGTGCGGCGCCTCTGCGACCTCGACGCGCGACCCGACGTCATCGACGACGCCCTCGCCGAGGACACCGTGCTCGCCCCCGCGGTCCGGCGCACCCCTGGCGTGCGCATCCCGGGCAGCCCCGACCCGCACGAGACGCTGTTCCGCACGGTGCTCGGCCAGCAGATCTCGATCGCGGCCGCCCGTACGGTGCAGGGCCGCCTCGCCGTCGCGCTCGGCGACCCCCTGCCCGCGGCGCTCGCGGGCGACGTGACCCACGTCTTCCCGTCGGCCGAGCGCATCGCCGAGCGGGGCCGTGAGGTGCTGCGCGGGCCCGCCCGGCGCATCGACAGCATGATGCTCGTCGCGGCATCGCTCGCCTCGGGGGCGGTGCGGGTCGACGAGTCGGTGGACGGCGCCGAGCTGCGCAGGTCCCTCGTCGCGCTTCCGGGCATCGGACCCTGGACCGCGGACTATCTCGCCATGCGCGTCCTGCGCGACACGGACGTGCTGCTCGCGACGGACCTCGTCGTGCGTCAGGCCGCCGCGCGGCTCGGCCTGCCGACCGTCCCGGTGCAGCTGGCCGCGCGCGGCGGGGCCTGGTCCCCGTGGCGCTCCTACGCCACCCTGCACCTGTGGCGCACCGTCACCGACCCCGTCCCCGAACTACGCTGAGGCGTCGTGACGGCGGACAGAGCGACGGCAGGCGGCGACTACAGCGACGACGGCCGCTCGGAGAGCGAGGCCGAGCGCCTCGACCGCAACTGGAACGAGCTGCTCCAGGAGCTCCGCGTGCTGCAGACGGGCACCCAGATCCTCACGGGGTTCCTGCTCACGGTCGCGTTCCAGTCCCGCTTCGAGGACCTGAACGAGTTCCAGGTCGACGTCTACCTCGTGCTCGTGGTGCTCGCGTCGCTCACCACGGCGCTCGGCCTCGCCCCCGTGAGCCTGCACCGCTGGCTGTTCCGGAAGCGCGCGAAGGACGCGATCGTGCGCATCGGCCACGGCTTCCTGCAGGCGGCCCTCGTGGGCATCGCCCTGACGATCTCCGGGGTGTCGCTGCTGATCTTCGACGTCGTCTGGACGAGGACGGCGGGCATCGTCACGGCGGTCGGCACCCTCGCCGCGATCCTGCTCTTCTGGGTCGTCATCCCCGCCGTGGCCGGCCGCCGTCGCTGACGCGGCGCAGCGCCCGCTCCCGGACGCACGAAAGGCCCGGCGCTCCGCCGGGCCTTTCGTCGTTCGTGGTGCTGGTGCTGCCGCGATTCGCCGGTCAGCGACCGGTCGCGTCGGGCTCGCGCTCGACGGTGCCGCGCCAGGCGCCGGTCTCGAAGCCGTTGGACTCGATGAGCTCCTTGAAACGGTGCAGGTCGCGGTCGATCTGGATGTCGTCGACCTGCAGCAGGGCACCGACCTTCTCGACGATGCCGTCCGGCTTCCAGTCGAGCTGCACGGAGACGCGGGTCTGGTCGTCGGCGATGCGGTGGAAGGTCACGACGCCGGCGTGCTGCTCGCCGCCGATGCTCTTCCAGGCCACGCGCTCGTCGGGCTTCTGCTCGGTGATCTCGGCGTCGAACTCGCGCTTGATGCCGGCGATGGACACGTTCCAGTGCGTGTGCGTGTCATCGGTCTGGGTGATGGAGTCGATGCCGCCCATGAACTGCGGGAAGGACTCGAACTGGGTCCACTGGTTGTAGGCGACGCTGATCGGGACGTTCACGTCGATATCCGACTTGACGGTGCTCATAGCGGTTCCCCTCTCGTTGGTGATTGCGGTGACGGGTCCGAACATACGCCGCGGCAATCGGGGTCGCGTCGTTCCCTACGACTTCTCACCCGACGCACAGGAAGGGGCACCTTCTAACCGGAATCCCGGCGTCGTCAACCCCTCTCGAGCCGTCCGCACCGGCCGCGCCCCTCCTATACCTTTGAACCCTCCCCCCACTTCTTACATCCGGAGGATGCATGCAGACCTGGCCCGGTTCCCCTTACCCCCTCGGCGCGACCTTCGACGGGAGTGGCACGAACTTCGCGATCTTCAGCGAGGCGGCCGAGCGCATCGAGCTATGCCTGATCGACGACGACGGTCAGGAGACCCGCGTCGAGCTCACCGAGGTCGACGCTTTCGTGTGGCACGCCTACCTGCCCCAGGTGCAGCCGGGCCAGAAGTACGGCTACCGCGTGCACGGCGAGTACGACCCGAAGTCCGGCAAGCGCAGCAACCCCAACAAGCTGCTGCTCGACCCCTACGCCAAGGCGACCTGCGGCTCGATCGACTGGGACCAGTCGCTGTTCTCCTACAACTTCGGCGACCCGGACTCCCGCAACGACGACGACTCGGGCCCGCACATGATGCTCGGCGTCGTCATCAACCCGTTCTTCGACTGGGCCGGCGACCGCCCGCCGCGCACGCCCTACAACGAGAGCATCATCTACGAGGCCCACGTGAAGGGCCTCACCCAGCTCCACCCCGAGGTTCCCGAGGAGCAGCGCGGCACGTACTCCGGCATCGCCCACCCGGCGATCATCGAGCACCTGCGCAAGATCGGCACGACCGCCATCGAGCTCATGCCGGTGCACCAGTTCGTGCAGGACAGCACGCTGCTGGAGAAGGGCCTCCGCAACTACTGGGGCTACAACACCATCGGCTTCTTCGCGCCGCACAACGAGTACTCCTCGGCCGGCGAGCGCGGCCAGCAGGTGCAGGAGTTCAAGGGCATGGTCCGTGCCCTGCACGAGGCGGGCATCGAGGTCATCCTCGACGTCGTGTACAACCACACCGCCGAGGGCAACCACCTCGGCCCGACCCTGTCGTTCAAGGGCATCGACAACGAGGCGTACTACCGCCTGGTCGACGACGACCCGCAGTACTACATGGACTACACCGGCACGGGCAACTCGCTGAACGTGCGCCACCCGCACTCGCTGCAGCTGATCATGGACAGCCTGCGCTACTGGGTCACCGAGATGCACGTCGACGGCTTCCGCTTCGACCTCGCCTCGACCCTCGCCCGCGAGTTCTACGACGTCGACAAGCTCTCCACCTTCTTCGAACTCGTGCAGCAGGACCCGGTGGTGTCCCAGGTGAAGCTCATCGCGGAGCCCTGGGACGTCGGACCCGGCGGATACCAGGTCGGCAACTTCCCGCCCCAGTGGACGGAGTGGAACGGCAAGTACCGCGACACGGTCCGGGACTTCTGGCGCGGCGAGGAGTCCGCGCTCGGTGAGTTCGCCGCCCGCATCACCGGTTCCGCCGACCTCTACGAGCACGACGGGCGCCGCCCGGTCGCCTCGATCAACTTCGTCACCGCGCACGACGGCTTCACGATCCGCGACCTCGTCTCCTACAACGAGAAGCACAACGACGCGAACGGCGAGGACAACAACGACGGCGAGTCCCACAACCGCTCCTGGAACATGGGTGAAGAGGGTCCGACCGATAACGAGGACATCAATCGCGCCCGCGCCAAGCAGCAGCGCAACTTCATCGCGACGCTCCTGCTCTCGCAGGGCGTGCCGATGATCCTGCACGGCGACGAGCTGGGCCGCACCCAGCAGGGCAACAACAACACCTACGCGCAGGACTCCGAGATCAGCTGGGTGCACTGGGACCAGGCCGACCTGCCCCTCGTCGAGTTCACCTCGGCGATCGCGCAGCTGCGCCAGAGCCACCCGGTCTTCCGCCGTCGTCGCTTCTTCGACGGCCGCCCGGTGCGCCGCGGCGAGGGCGAGCCCCTGCCCGACATCGTGTGGCTGAAGACGGACGGCAACGCCATGGAGCCCGAGGACTGGGACACCGGCTTCGACCGCACGGTCGGCGTGTTCCTCAACGGCCAGGGCATCGGCGGCCGCGACGCCCGCGGCGAGCGGGTGACCGACGACTCGTTCGTGCTCTTCTTCAACGCGCACGACGAGGCCGTGACCTTCTCGCTGCCGACGGACGAGTACGCACCCGCCTGGGAGCTCGTGGTGAACACCGCGGGCGAGGGCACGGACGCCGACCCCGTCCCCGCCGGCTCCGAGGTCGTGCTGCAGGGCAAGTCCCTCGCCGTGCTCCGCGCCTACCTCCAGCCCGAGGTCGAGCCGGACCACTCGGTCTCGGCTTCCCTCGCCCAGGCCGCGTCCGGCGCGGTCCAGCCCCCGACCGCCACCACCGGCGGAAAGCCGGTGCTGTAGTGCGCACTCCGATCAGCACCTACCGATTCCAGATCCGAGAGTCGTTCGACCTGAACGCCGCGGCGGACACCCTGCAGTACGTGCGCGACCTCGGCGCCGACTGGGTGTACTTCTCGCCGCTGCTGAAGGCGGAGGAGGGGTCGGACCACGGCTACGACGTGACCGACCACTCCCGGGTCGACCCCGTGCGCGGCGGCGCCGAGGGCCTGAAGCACGCGGCGGACGTCGCGCACTCTCTCGGTCTCGGCGTGCTCGTCGACATCGTGCCGAACCACGTCGGCGTCGCCACGCCCGTGCAGAGCGTCTGGTGGTGGGACCTCCTGACCCACGGCCAGGACAGCCGGTACGCGGAGGCGTTCGACGTCGACTGGGAGTTCGGCGCGGGCAAGGTGCGCCTGCCCGTGCTCGGCGACGGCGACGAGGAGCTCGATCGGCTCGAGATCGCGGACGCGCCTGACGGCTCCGGCACGAAGGAGCTGCACTACTACGACAACCGCTTCCCCATCGCCCCCGGCACCGCCGACGACGGGTCGGACGCCAAGACCGTGCACGAGCGGCAGAACTACGAGCTCGTGAACTGGCGCCGCGCCGACGCCGAGCTCAACTACCGCCGCTTCTTCGCGGTGAACACGCTCGCCGGCATCAAGGTCGAGGTGCCCTGGGTGTTCGACGAGTCGCACGAGGAGATCGTGCGCTGGTTCACCGAGGGGCTCGTCGACGGCCTGCGGGTCGACCACCCGGACGGCCTGTTCGACCCGGGCGAGTACCTCGAGTCGCTGGCGAAGGCCACGGGCGGCGCCTACGTGCTCGTCGAGAAGATCCTCGAGGGCGACGAGCGCATGCCGTCCGAGTGGAAGACCGCCGGTACGACGGGATACGACGCGCTCGCGACGCTCGACCGGGTGTTCGTCGACCCCGAGGGCCAAGACGGCCTCGACGTGCTCGACTCGCGCCTCCGCGGCATCGACGATCAGTCCCCCGTCTCCTGGGAGGACATGACGCATGGCACCAAGCGCGCCATCGCCGACGGCATCCTGCGCTCGGAGGTGCTGCGGCTCACCCGCCTCCTTCCCGGCGTGATGCCCGACCCCGAGCCCGCGGAGGGCAAGGCGGCGCCCGAGTCCGTCGGCTCGACCGACGACCGCCTCGCGGACGCGATGGCCGAGCTGCTCGCCTGCTTCCCCGTCTACCGCTCGTACCTCCCCTACGGCCGCGAGCACCTGGACGAGGCGGTGGAGCGCGCGAAGCACTACCGCCCGGACCTCGTCGACGCCATCGACGTGCTCGTGCCGGTCCTCTCCGACGTCTCGCACCCCGCCGCCCGCCGGTTCCAGCAGACGAGCGGCATGGTCATGGCGAAGGGCGTCGAGGACACCGCGTTCTACCGGTACACCCGGCTCGTGTCCCTCACCGAGGTGGGGGCCAATCCGTCCGAGTTCGCCATCACCGTGCCCGAGTTCCACGAGCGCCAGGCCCGCCGCCAGGCGGAGCTGCCGCACTCCATGACCACGATGTCGACGCACGACACGAAGCGTGGCGAGGACGTGCGGGCGCGCGTGAACGTGCTGTCCGAGCTGCCGGACGCCTGGGCGGGCTATCTCGAGTCGCTGCGCGAGATCGCGCCGCTCGACGACGGCCCGTTCGAGAACCTCATCTGGCAGACGATCCTCGGCGCCTGGCCCGCGTCCCGCGACCGCCTGCACGCCTACGTCGAGAAGGCCGCCCGCGAGGCCGGCAACTCCACGATGTGGACGGCGCCGAATGAGGAGTTCGAGCGCGCCATGCACGCGCTCGTCGACGCCGCGTTCGACGACCCCCGCGCGGGCTCGATCATCAGCGGTCTGTACGACCGGCTGAGCGGCTACGGCTGGTCGAACGCGCTGTCCGCGAAGCTCGTGCAGCTGACCGCGCCCGGCGTGCCCGACGTCTACCAGGGCAGCGAGCTGTGGGAGATGAGCCTCGTCGACCCGGACAACCGCCGCCCGGTGGACTTCACCGCCCGCCGCGCCGCGCTCGACGCCATCAGCGCTGGAGCGCAGCCGCCTATCGACGAGACGGGCGCCGCCAAGCTGCTCGTCACCGCGCGGGCCCTGCGTCTGCGCCGCGAGCGCACCGACCTGTTCACGGGCTACGAGCCCGTGTACGCGACGGGCGCGGCCGCGGAGCACGTGCTCGCCTTCGACCGCGGCGGCGCGATCACCGTCGCGACCCGCCTTCCCGTCGGCCTCGCCGACGGCGGCGGCTGGGGCGACACCCACATCACCGTTCCCGAGGGCCGGTACGTCGACCACGTCGGCGGCCGGACCGTCGAGGGCGGTCGCGTCGGGCTCGCCGCCCTGCTCGCGCACTACCCGGTAGCGCTCCTGGCGCGCATGGATGGAGGACAGAAATGACGGACGATCGCTTCGACGTGTGGGCGCCTTCGGCCGAGAAGGTGACGCTCGAGCTGAACGGCTCACGCGTTGACATGACGCCCGCCGAGGACGGCTGGTGGGTTCCCGCCGAGCCCGTCGAGGACGCCGGACCCGACGCGCGGTACGGCTACCTGATCGACGACGCGGACACGCCGCTGCCCGACCCGCGGTCGCGGCGTCAGCCGGAGGGCGTGCACAAGCTCTCGCAGACGTACGACCCCGACGCGTTCTCCTGGACCGACTCCGCCTGGACCGGCCGCCAGCTCGCCGGGCGCACGATCTACGAGATGCACGTCGGCACCTTCACCCCCGAGGGCACGCTCGACTCCGCGATCGACCGCCTCGAGCACCTGGTCGACCTCGGCGTCGACTTCGTAGAGCTGCTGCCCGTCAACGGGTTCAACGGCACCCACAACTGGGGCTACGACGGCGTCCTCTGGTACACGGTGCACGAGGGCTACGGCGGTCCCGCCGCCTACCAGCGCTTCGTGGACGCCTGCCACGCCCGCGGCATCGGCGTGATCCAGGACGTGGTCTACAACCACCTCGGCCCGTCCGGCAACTACCTGCCGGTGTTCGGCCCGTACCTGCACGAGGCGAGCGCGAACACGTGGGGCTCGTCGGTGAACCTGGACGGCGAGCACTCCGACCACGTGCGCGACTACATCATCGACAACGCGCTGATGTGGCTGGGCGACTACCACGTCGACGGTCTGCGCCTCGACGCGGTGCACGCGCTTGTCGACGAGCGCGCCGTGCACATCCTCGAGGAGCTCGCGGTCGAGGTGGACGTGCTCTCGGCGAGCGTCGGTCGCCCGCTCACGCTGATCGCGGAGTCGGACCTCAACGACCCGAAGCTCATCACCTCCCGCGAGGCCAACGGGTACGGGCTGACCGGGCAGTGGAGCGACGACATGCACCACGTCATCCACGTCTCGCTCACCGGCGAGACGACCGGGTACTACGAGGACTTCAACTCGTTCGAGGCGCTGTCCAAGGTGCTCACCGAGGGCTTCTACCACAACGGCACGTACTCGAGCTTCCGCGGCCGTGTGCACGGGCGCCCGATCGACAGGGCGAAGACCCCGACGTGGCGCCTCGTGATCGCGAACCAGAACCACGACCAGATCGGCAACCGGGCGATCGGCGACCGGCTGAGCGCCACCCTCGACGAGGGCCAGCTCGCGATCGCCGCGGTGCTCACGCTCACCTCGCCGTTCACGCCCATGCTGTTCATGGGTGAGGAGTGGGGCGCGACCACGCCGTGGCAGTTCTTCACCTCGCACCCGGAGCCCGAGCTCGCGGAGGCCACGGCAAAGGGGCGCATCGCGGAGTTCGCGCGGATGGGCTGGGACGAGTCCCTCGTGCCCGACCCGCAGGACCCGTCGACGTTCACGAACTCGAAGCTCGACTGGTCGGAGCTGTACGGCTCGGCCGGTGACGCCTCGGAGTCGACGCACGCGAGGCTGTTCAGCGTCTACCGCGACCTGATCGCGCTGCGCCGCGAGTACTCGGCCCTGACGGACCCGCGCTTCGCGGAGACGTCGACCGAGTACGACGAGGAGTCGCGCGTCTTCGTGCTGAACCGCGGTGAGCTCTCCATCGTGATCAACTTCGCGGACGAGGAGGCCGGCCTGCCGGTGCTCGGCCAGCCCGCGCAGCTGCTGTTCGCGACCGCCCCCGACGTGGACCTGGGCGAGGAGAACCTCCGCCTGCCCGCCCACTCGGCGGCGATCCTCGGTCCGATCACGGCCTGACCCGCCCGCGTCACCGGACGACAGCACCACTGCACCGCTGCACCACCGCACAACCCCACGCCCCTGCCCAGGCAGCGGATCCCTGCCCAGCGTCAAGCCGGGCAGGATCCCGTTGCCTGGGCAGGAGCCGTTGGTGGGGGTGGGCGGCGAACAACCGGGCGGCGGGCCGCATCGGGGAGCGCCCGAGCCTAGGCTTTCTTCATGGAATTCAGATACCTCGGAAACAGTGGTCTCAAGATCTCTGAGATCACGTACGGCAACTGGCTCACCCACGGCTCCCAGGTGGAGAACGACGTGGCGACGAGCTGCGTGCGCAAGGCCCTCGAGGTCGGCATCACGACCTTCGACACCGCGGACGCCTACGCGAACACGGCTGCGGAGCAGGTCCTCGGCGACGCCCTGAAGAGCGAGCGCCGCGAGTCGCTCGAGATCTTCACGAAGGTCTACTGGCCGACCGGTCCCGCCGGACACAACGACGTGGGTCTCTCCCGCAAGCACATCATGGAGTCCATCAACGGCTCGCTCACCCGTCTGCAGACGGACTACGTCGACCTCTACCAGGCGCACCGCTACGACTACGAGACGCCCCTCGAGGAGACGATGCAGGCGTTCGCCGACATCGTGCGCCAGGGCAAGGCGCTCTACATCGGCGTCAGCGAGTGGACCGCCGACCAGATCCGCGCCGGTCACGAGCTCGCGACGAAGCTCGGCTTCCAGCTGATCTCCAACCAGCCCCAGTACTCGGCGCTGTGGCGGGTCATCGAGGCGGAGGTCGTGCCGACCTCGAAGGAGCTCGGCATCTCCCAGATCGTCTGGTCCCCCATCGCGCAGGGCGTGCTCACCGGCAAGTACAAGCCGGGCGCCCCGCTGCCCGAGGGCAGCCGCGCAACGGACGAGAAGGGCGGCGCCGACATGGTGAAGCGCTTCCTGAACGACGACATCCTCGAGGGCGTGCAGAAGCTCGAGCCGATCGCGAACGACCTCGGGCTCACCATGGCGCAGCTCGCGATCGCCTGGGTGCTGCAGAACGAGAACGTCGCCTCCGCGATCATGGGCGCATCCCGCCCGGAGCAGGTCGAGTCCAACGTCAAGGCGGCCGGCGTGAAGCTCGACGCCGACGTGATGGCGAAGATCGACGACGCCATCGGCGAGTTCGCGTCGACGGACGCGAGCCTCACCAACTCGCCGGAGAGCCGCCCGGTCTGATCCCCCGCACCACCGCACGCCTGAGCGCCCGCACTTCCGCGCTCCCGGCACGCGAACCTTCGCAATTCAGGTCGTGCTGCGACACGCCGCATACGGGACACCCCGTATGCGGCGTGTGGTGGTTTCAGCCTGAATCCGGAACAGTGGGTCGGCACAGAGTTCAGGCACAGGGTTTCAGGGCGGGCCCGCGAGAACGGGGCGGCGGGCGTCAGTCGGCGGGGCGCGGCGGCTTCACAAGGGATGCGGGGCGCACTGCCCCGCGGCCGAAGCGCTCGGTCGCGGCGTCGACCGTGCGCTCCGCGACGCGCCAGCCCTCGTCCGGGTCCCAGAGCGAGAGCGCGGCGCCGCCGGCCTCGACGAGCTGCTCCCCGCGCACGCCGACGAGCCGCACCCGGTCCCCGGGCTTGCGCACGCCCTCGTAGATGTCGCGCACCTCCTCGTAGATGCGCCGGCCGAGGTCCGTCGGCTCCGCCAGGGTGCGCGACCTCGTGATGGTCGTGAAGTCGGCGTAGCGCAGCTTGAGCGCGACCGTGCGGGCCTCGAAGCCGGCCCGGCGCAGCCGCACCGCGACGCGGTCGGCCTGACCGAGCAGCTCGCGTCGCACGCGCTCCGGATCCACGACGTCGACGCCGAACGTGTTCTCGTGGCCCATGCTCTTCTCCGCGCGGTGGGTGTTCACGCGCCGCGGGTCCCGCCCCCAGGCCAGGTCGTGCAGCTTGGACCCCGCGGCCTCGCCGAGCATCCGGCGCAGCGCGTCCGGCGGCGTCGCCGCGATGTCGCCGATGACCCGGAGTCCGCGACGCTCGAGCGACTCCTGGGTGGTCTTGCCGACACCCCAGAGCGCGCCGACGGGAAGCGGATGCAGGAACTCGAGCGTGCGGTCCGCGGGCACGACGAGCATGCCGTCGGGCTTCGCCCGGGTCGAGGCCATCTTCGCGACGAACTTCGCCGACGCCGCGCCGACGGAGCAGGTGAGGCCGGTCTCGTCGAGCACGCGGGCGCGGATGTCGCGCGCGATCTGCCCGGGCGAGCCGAACAGGCGGCGGGCCCCCGCGACGTCGAGGAACGCCTCGTCGATGCTGAGCGGCTCCACGAGCGGGGTCACGCTGCGAAAGATCTCCATGACGCGCCTCGAGTACTCGCCGTACTTCTCGTAGTGCGAGGGCAGCACCGTCGCCCGCGGGCAGAGCCGCATCGCCTGCGACATCGGCATGGCCGACCGCACGCCGTAGCGCCGGGCCTCGTAGGTCGCGGAGGTGACCACGCCCCGGCCTGCCGTGCCGCCCACGATGACGGGCGTGCCGCGCAGC
The DNA here is from genome assembly GCF_003067705.1 of Planctomonas deserti. Classification (GTDB taxonomy): domain Bacteria; phylum Actinomycetota; class Actinomycetes; order Actinomycetales; family Microbacteriaceae; genus Planctomonas; species Planctomonas deserti. The sequence goes on along the minus strand of NZ_QANL01000002.1, from coordinate 502,058 downwards.
TCGGGGTGGTCAAGCAGCTCGACCGACGCGAAGAACGCGTCCATGTCGATGTGCAGGATGGTGGCCGCCGAGTCGTCGACGGAGTCACCGGAGACCTGACGGTTGCTGCCGTCGTTCTTGCTCATCGGTCGACCGCCTCCGGACTCGTGTCAGCAGCACGATAACCGACGCCACCGACACTCCCCCGAGGGGCGAGCGTGGACAGCTCGGGCGGCGGGGTTCGGGAGGGACGGGCGGGGGCGAGAGAGAGGGACGGGAGGGAGGAAAGGACGGGAGGGGCGGAGGGAGGCGGCGTCACTCCGCGACGTCGGAGCGGGCGGCGGCCACCCGGGCGATGCGCCGGCGCGCGGCCTCCTCGCTGGGCGACCGGGTGCCGAGCGCCGCGCCGACGGCGGACAGCGTGACCCGGGTCGCCGCAATCGCGGGGAGCGGGATCGGCCCCAGTGCGGGCAGCTTGAGCCCCAGCATCTCGCGGTACTCCGGCTCGAGCGACGCGACGGCCCCCGCGAAGAGGATGCGGTACCCGGGCAGCATCTCGCGGCGGAGCGGCGGGTGCTGGATGAAGCGCACTGTCTCGGCGACGCGCTCGTCGCTCTTCAGGATCCCCGCGTCGCGGAACGCGGCGATCTGCTCCCGCAGCTCCTGCTCGGAGCGGGGCGGCGTCGGCACGCCCATGAGCTCCCCTGCCTTCGCCCACTCGCGCACGTACTGGTCCGGGCCGCCGGGGATCGGCGAACCCCAGATGCGGTGGGTCGAGAGGAACGCGTCGGTGAACACGATGTGCACCCAGGACAGCAGCTCGGGGTCGCCGGCGCTGTAGGGCCGCTCCTCGCCGCGGGCGTCGAGGTAGGTGCCCCGCACGCGCCCGTGGTACCCCTTCACGCGCTCGCTCTGCTCGATGGCCGTCGCGGTGTCGGCGAAGGTCACGGTGATGAGCCAGCGGATGGTGCCGGTGAGCCGGCCGAGCGGGTCCTCGCGGTAGCGCGACCAGTCGTGCACGCCAGCCATGGCGCCGGGATGCAGCGTCTGCATGAGGAGCGCACGGATGCCGGCGACGAGCGTCGGCATCCCGCCGTGCACCGCCCACGCTGCCGAGTCGGGGCCGAAGTAGCCCCCGTCGTCGCCGTCCTCGATGGCCGTGACCCAGGCCGGTCGCCCGTCCGCCGTCCCCGAGAAGAGCTCCAGGAGCCTCGTCCGCCATGCCTCAGTCACGCCACCCACGTCGACGACCCTAACCACGGCCCCTGGGAAGCGACCGCCGATTCCCGAGCCGCGGAAACAGCAGGGCCGAACGGGGTCGGCGCGCCGGGGCGGCTCACGCCAGCGCGTGCACCAGCGGGGTCATCGCCTCCCGGAAGCCGGCGGAGTCGTTGCGCAGGCGGGTGCTGACGACGATCGACGACGGACCGATGATCCAGATGTCGCGATCGGCCACCGGCAGCACGAGCACATCGAGGTGGAAGGGCTCCGCCCGGCGGCCGAGCTCCCGCTCGCGCGCGACCACGACGGCGTTCACGTCGTGATCGCCCCGGTGGATGCGCTCCACGGCCGCGTCGCCGAACTCCTCGTGCCGCGCGCCCGCCCAGCGCCGCGCGTCGCGGAACCGCTCCTTGAGCAGCTGCTGCAACTCCGGGGATCCGGCGAACGCATCGAACCCCGGCGGCTCGAGGTCCCACAGCTTCGGATAGCTCGGCGGGCGCACCAGCCGCTGCCACCAGGCCTCCCACTCCCGCCGCAGCGCGTCGACGCGCTCCTGCGGACCGGGCTCCGGAGAGGGGCGCGGATCGCGCGCGGCGTTCAAGGCGAACGACGAGTGCGGCACGAAGGTGGGCGCGATCGGCGGCTCGATGGGCGGCAGCAGCGGGGTGCCCGCGGGAAGCAGGCCCGCCGCGTCGCGCAGGTACAGGGCGATGAGCACGTCGGTCGGGGAGTCCTCCGCCACCCGCCAGGTCTTGCCCGGGGTTCGCCACATGGTCCGCGCTCCGCCGATCAGGCCTCGAGCCGCGCGAGCAGCTTCGTGACGGTGCGCCAGTTGCGCTGGGTGAGCCCGTGCGAGAACTGCTTCCAGAAGCGGGCGGGCACCTTCGACTGCAGGATTCCGTCGGGGCACCACTGGTACAGGGCGCTGCGGCCGATGGCGAGCTGCTCGGGGGCGAGCATCGACTCCCCCGGTCGGGCGATGTCGGCCGACTCCCGCTCGTGCTCCTCGAGCGGCCGGCCGAGGAAGGTCACGACGAGGCGGGAGTCGTCCTCGCTCACGTCCACGAGGGGGTTCGAGTCGGCGATGTCGCGGAAGGACTCCTCGTCGAAGACGAGCACGGAGGACTGCACGCCCGTGCGCAGGAGGAGGGCGTCCTCGATCTGCACCGCCGCGCTCGCGGGCAGCTTCTTCGGCGACGAGAACACGACGTTGCCGCTGCGGAGCACCGTCTCGACGTTCTCGTACCCCAGCTCGGAGAACACGGCACGAAGGTCGGCCATGGCGACGCCTTTCGCGGTTCCGACGTTGATCCCGCGAAGCAGAGCGACGTACTTCCCCATGGGTGTCCCTCGAGTCGTGTGGTGCGAAAGAGCGTTCTGCGACGATCATCCCGCCGTGTCCCGTGCTGTCTGCAGTGCCGTGTCGGATGCTCTGTCGATTGTGACCCTCCGCCGCCGGTCCCGCTACGGGTGGCCGAGCCGCCGACCACTGAACCTCGTAGGGTGGGCACATGAGCGACCAACAGGACCCCTCCCTCGCCGACGCCATGCGGTCGGTACGGGCTCTCGGCGAGGACCGTTACGGCGTCGAGCCGGACGGCGACGAGCACGGCGCGCAGCGCGTGCACCCCGCGGCCGCCGAGGACGACGAGGACTCGGACGAGTCCCAGGCGTAGGGCGGCACGTCCTGCCTCACCCCCGCGGACCGGCCTGCGCGTACTGATGAGGCAAATTAGTCAGCCTGCTGACTAATTTGATACGGTCGAGTCATGCCCCCTCGCGCCATCCGCATCCTGCTCCCCGTCGTCCTGATCCTGGTGTGGCTGGGCGTCGGCGCAGTGGGTGGCCCGTACTTCGGCCGGATCAGCGAGGTCTCCACGAACGATCAGACCAGCTTCCTGCCCGCGAGCTCCGAGGCGACGCAGGTGCAGGGCCTCGTCGGCGACTTCAGCGAGTCCGAGGGCGCCCCCGGCATCCTCCTGGTGACCCGCGACGGCGGACTCACGGACGAGGATCGCGCCTACGTCGAGGACCTCGTACCCCGGCTGGCCGAGCTCGAGTCTGTCGAGGGCACGAGTCCCGCCATCCCGAGCGAGGACGGCAAAGCCGTCGAGATCATCGCGCAGCTGGACGGCTCCGCCGAGGTGGACGAGGCCGTGGGGGACCTCCGCGAGGCACTCGCCGACGGGGCACCCGAGGGACTGGACACCTTCGTCACCGGGCCCGCCGGCTTCACGGCGGACCTGACCGCGGCGTTCGCGGGCATCGACGGACTGCTGCTCGGCGTCGCCCTCGCGGCGGTGTTCGTCATCCTGCTGCTCGTCTACCGCTCGCCGCTGCTCCCGTTCCTCGTGCTCGGGACCGCCATCTTCTCCCTGTCCGCGAGCATCCTCGCGGTGTGGTGGCTGGCCTACGCGGACGTCGTGACGATCAACGGGCAGGTGCAGGGCATCCTGTTCATCCTTGTCATCGGCGCCGCGACCGACTACGCGCTGCTCTACACGTCGCGCTTCCGTGAGGCGCTGCGCGATCACGAGAAGCCGTGGGACGCGACGCGGGCGGCCCTGCGCGGCAGCGTCGAGCCCATCGTCGCGAGCGGTGGCACGGTGATCGCGGGCCTGCTCTGCCTGCTGCTCAGCGACCTCAACTCGAACAAGGCGCTCGGGCCGGTGGCCGCCATCGGCATCGCCTTCAGCGTGCTCGGCGCCCTCACCCTGCTGCCCGCCCTGCTCTACGTGTTCCGCCGCGGCGCGTTCTGGCCGCTCCGGCCGGCCTTCGGCAGCACCCATCCCGCGAGCGCGGGCACGAACGGCCGGGGCATCTGGCCCGCGGTCTCGCGGCTCATCACACGGCACTCGCGCCCGGTGTGGGTGCTGTCCACAATCCTGCTGCTCCTGATGTCGGCGGGGCTGCTCGGGCTCCGCGCAAACGGCGTGCCGCAGAGCGACCTCGTGCTCGGCACGTCGGAGGCGCGGGACGGCCAGAATGAGCTGGGTGAGCACTTCCCGGGCGGCACCGGCAGCCCGGCGGTCATCGTCGGGTCAGCCGACGACGTCGATGCGCTGGCCGACGCCGCCGCGGGGGTGGACGGGATCGACTCCGTGGTCGCAGCCTCGGCCGACAGCCCGAGCGGCACCCTCCCCGTCGGAACCGGCGCCCCGGCGGGCATCGTCCCCGGCGCGGCGCCCACCGAGTCGGGGGGCCGCGTGCTGCTGCAGGCGACGCTCACCTCGGCGGCGGACTCCGAGGAGGCGGAGCGGACCGTGCGCGAGCTCCGCACGGCCGTGCGGGAGGTCGACCCGGGCGCCCTGGTCGGCGGCGTGACGGCTACCGCACTCGACACCAACGAGACGAGCATCCACGACCGCACGCTGATCATCCCGATCGTGCTCGCCGTGATCCTCGTGATCCTCATGCTCCTGCTGCGCAGCGTCATCGCCCCGGTGCTGCTGATCCTGAGCGTCACGGTGTCCTTCGCCGCCGCCCTCGGGGTCTCGGCCCTGGTCTTCGACGGCGTCTTCGGCTTCCCGGGCGCGGACCCCTCGGTGCCGCTGTTCGCGTTCGTGTTCCTCGTCGCGCTCGGCGTCGACTACAACATCTTCCTCATGACGCGGGTCCGCGAGGAGAGCATCGCGCGGGGAACGCGCGCCGGCGTCCTGCACGGCCTGAGCGCGACCGGTGGGGTCATCACGTCCGCCGGGATCGTGCTCGCTGCGACGTTCGCCGCGCTCGGCGTCATCCCCATCCTGTTCCTCGCGCAGATCGCCTTCATCGTGGCCTTCGGCGTGCTTCTCGACACGCTCGTCGTGCGCTCGCTCCTCGTGCCGGCGCTCGCCTACGACCTCGACCGGCGCATCTGGTGGCCGTCCGCGCTCTCCCGCGGGGCGCACCGCGGCTGAGGCGCACGGGGCGCCACCGGCCGCTCCGAGGGTGCGTCCTAGTCGCCGGCGAGCTCGCGGCGCGCCTGGGGCAGGGGCGCGGCCAGCAGCGCGACCACGACCGTGCCGCCCTTGGTCGCCTGCCTGCCCACCTCGGCGAAGCCGAGCCGGGAGTGGAAGGCCAGCGATCCGGGGTTCGGCGGCTCGACGTTCACCTCGCAGGTGACCTCGGACCGGCCCTCCGCCTCGGCGGCGCCGAACACGCTCGCGTAGAGCACCTGGCCGAGTCCCCGGCCGCGCACCGCGCCGTCGACCACGATGCGGTCGACGTATAGGCCGTTGCCGCCCCGCTCCTCGAACCAGCGGTAGTTCTCGCTGTCGTAGGGCGAGCCCGGGTGCATCGCGAGCACGAAGCCGAGCACCTGCTGCGGTCGCTCCTCGTCGATCACGGCGAGCGCGACGTCCGCCATCTCCCGCAGCGCGTCGAGGTCCTCCTCGGTCATCTCGGGCACGGCAGGCACCGCCGCGTTGTTGAGCCCCGTGATCTGGGGGGCGTCATCGGCGGTCAGGGCGCGGAGAAGGAAAGCCACCCGCCGAGACTACCGAGCGGGAGGAAACGCCGAGTAGCCTGCGCAGGATGACCGAACTGCTGCTGATGTCCGACACGCACCTCCCCAAGCGCGCGAAGGACCTGCCGCCGGAGCTCTGGAGCGCGGTCGACGCCGCCGACGTCGTGTTCCACGCCGGCGACTGGGTCGACCTGGAGACATTCGACCGCCTGGAGGCCCGTTCGGCCCGGCTGATCGCCTGCTGGGGCAACAACGACGGGCCGGACCTGCGGGCCCGGATGCCGGAGGTCGCCCGGGCACGGATCGGCGGCCTCCGGTTCGCCGTCGTGCACGAGACCGGGGCCGCGACGGGGCGCGAGAGGCGCATGGACGAGGCGTTCGACGACGTCGACGTGCTCGTGTTCGGTCACAGCCACATCCCCTGGGACACCGTCACGCCGAAGGGGATGCGGCTGCTGAACCCCGGCTCCCCCACGGACCGGCGGCGCCAGCCGCACTGCACCTACCTCACCGCGACGGTCACCGACGGCGACCTGAGCCGGGTGACGCTGCACCGCATCCCGCGCTGAGAGCAGGCGTCTGCACCCGTCAGCGGCAGAACTCCCGGACACTGCCCTCGAGCAGCGCCGCGAGCCGCGCGAGAGACTCCACGGTGGTCACCTCGCGCGTCGCGTGGGCCCCGACGCCGTCCACCCCGACGAGCAGGGTCGGGATGCCCGCCTCAGCGAAGAGCCCGGCATCCGTCCAGAACGGCTCGCCGCGGGTGACCGCGGGACGGCCGAGGGCGCGCTCGGTCTCGGCGAGGACGATCTCGACGAGCGGGGAGGTCAGCGGCGCTTCGAACGCCGCGCGCGCGACGAGCCGGGTGAGCCGGTAGGCGACGGCGGGATCGGCCTCCACGAGCTCGTCGAGCAGCGCACGGAGCCCCGCCTCCACGCCGTCGGCTGTCTCCCCCGGCAGCGTGCGGCGCTCGACCGTGAGCCGGCAGGAGGGCGCGACGGTGGCCGCGTCGACGCCGCCGGCGATCGTGGAGACCCGCACGGACCCGTGGCCGAGGATCGGGTGCGGATCTCCGCTGCGGAGCCGTTCGGCGAGCACCCCGACCGAGGCGAGGAAACGCGCCGCGTGGGCGATCGCGTCCACCCCCTGCTCCGGCATGGAGCCGTGCGCGGCCTTCCCGGTGAACTCGACCTCGAACCAGGCGAATCCGCGGTGGGCGAGCGTGACCTCCAGGTTGCTCGGCTCGGCGATGATCGCCCCGTCCGCCGTGAACGCGGACAGCACCTCCTCCGTGCCGATGCTGCCGAACTCCTCGTCGGCGACCAGCGCGACGAGCACGTCGCCGCGCAGCCGCGCGCCGGCCGCCCGGGCCGCGGCGACGAGCAGGGCGGCGAGGCCGCCCTTCATGTCGAACGCGCCGCGCCCGCACAGGAGGCCGTCCTCGATCGAGGCGCCGAAGGGATCCCCCTCGTAGCCGGACACCCCGACGGTGTCGAGGTGCCCGTTCAGCAGGATCGTGCGGCCGCCGCCGGTTCCGGATCGTCTCCCGACGATCGACGGCCGTCCGGGGGTAGCCTCCAGGCGGGTGACCTCGAAGCCCCGGTCGGACAGCCAGCCGGCGCAGAAGTCGGCGATCTCGGTCTCCCCGGCAGCGCCCGGCACCAGGTCGGGGTTGACCGAGTCGATGGAGATGAGCCGCCTCGCGAGCTCGGTCACCTCGGAATCGTCGTTCGGCGTGCGCGGGGTCGGGGCGGCGTCGGTCATCCCGCCAGTGTCTCAGCCCCGTGGCGGAGCCGCCGGGAGGGACGCGGTGCGTGTGCAGGCGAGCGCGTGCGGGTCAGGCAGCCGACTAACGGGTGCGGCGAAGACCGGCGGGCGCGAGCGCCGTGAGGCTAGGACGCCACCCTGAGGGTCGCCCGCAGGATGCCGTCGGCGTCGGGGCGGCCGAGGTCCGCGCCCACGCGCTCCAGCTCCCGGCGGGCGTCCTCCTGGTCCTCCGTCAGCCACAGCACCACCGCATCCGCCCGTGAGCGCGCGATCTCGGCGACCGCGCTCAGCGCCTCGGCGCCGATGCCCCGGCCGCGGGCCGAGCGCGCGAGCCACATGCCGGTCTCCAGCTCGCGCGGGTCTGCGGTGAGCGCGAGCCGCACGGAGCCCACGACGTGGCCGTCGTCGAGCACGGCGAAGGTGGCCTGACCGGCGGGGCCGTCGAGCCCCGCGCGGCAGTCGCGGTGGTACTGCCGGAGCCAGACGAGTCGGTTCTCGTTCCAGCCGCCCGCGTCGTCGAGCGGCGGGACGACGTCGTCCGCGGCGGCCTCGGTCACGGCGACCACGATGAGCCGCTCGAGCATCCGCTCATCGACGGGAACGAGCTCTACGGTCATGGTCCCTCTTTCGTGCGCGATGGAGCCCGTCGACTCTACGGGCGGGAGGACCGGCGTGCGTCGTGCTCACAGGTGCCACCCGGGTTGCCGGCCGCCGGGTGCCGCGCTGCACCGCGGGACGACCGGCCGAGCGCGTGCCCGTGCTCCGCGCCGGGCAGCGTGAGGGGAAACCTCAATAGGATCTCCGGGTGAGCACCGACCGTCCCCGGCCCTGGTTGTCCAGCTACGCCGACAGCGTTCCCGAGACCGTCGACATCCCCACGGGATCCCTCGTGGACCTGATCGAGGAGTCGGTCGACCGGTTCCGGCGCAAGGTCGCCCTCGAGTTCTTCGGGGCGGAGACGACGTACGGCGAGCTGGGCGAGCAAATCGAGCGCGCCGCAGAGGGCCTGCGCCGGCTCGGGGTCTCGGCGGGAGATCGCGTCGCCCTCGTGCTGCCCAACTGCCCGCAGCACGTGGTGGCCTTCTACGCGGTGCTGCGGCTCGGCGCCATCGTGATCGAGCACAACCCGCTCTACACGCCGCGGGAGCTGCGGCACCAGTTCGAGGATCACGGCGCCCGGGTCGCCATCGCCTGGGACCGCGTGGTCGGCGAGCTGCAGGGCATGCCCGCGGACATCGCGTTCGAGCACATCGTCTCCGTCGACCTGACCAGCGCGATGCCGTTCGTCAAGCGGGCCGCCCTGCGCCTGCCGCTCCCCCGCATCCGCGCCACCCGGCGCGCGCTCACCGCGAAGGTCACGGGCGCGACGCGCTGGGCCGACCTGATCGACGCGCCGCGCATCCGGTCGTCCGTGCCGCGCCCCAGCGTCACAGATCCCGCGCTGCTGCAGTACACGAGCGGAACGACCGGCCTGCCCAAGGGCGCCGTGCTCACCCACCTCAACCTCCGCGTCAACGCCTTGCAGGGCAGGGCCTGGGTGCCCGGTCTCGTCGAGGGACGGGAGACCGTCTACGGCGTGCTGCCGATGTTCCACGCGTACGGGCTCACCCTGTGCCTGACCTTCGCCATGAGCATCGGCGCCCGGCTCGTGCTGTTCCCCAAGTTCGACGTCGACCTCGTGCTCGCGGCCGCGAAGCGCCACCCGCCGACGTTCCTGCCCGCCGTCCCGCCCATCTACGACCGCCTCGTCCGCACGGCCGCCGAGCGCGGCGTGGACCTGTCGAGCGCGCGGTTCGCGATCTCCGGCGCCATGAACCTCCCGATCGCCACCGTCGAGCGGTGGGAGGAGGCCACGGGCGGCTACCTCGTCGAGGGCTACGGCCTCACCGAGACGTCGCCGGTCGCGCTCGGCAACCCGATCGGCCCGAGCAGGAAGCCCGGCACGGTGGGCGTACCCTTCCCGAGCACGGACGCGCGCGTCGTCGATCCCGAGGACCCGACGCAGGACCGCCCGATCGGCGAGCCCGGGGAGCTGCTGCTGCGCGGCCCCCAGGTCTTCTCCGGCTACTGGCGCAAGCCGGACGAGTCCGCGGAGGTGCTGCTGGCCGACGGCTGGTTCCGCACCGGCGACATCGTGACCATGGACGAGGACGGCTTCGTGACGGTCGTGGACCGCATCAAGGAGCTGATCATCACCGGCGGCTTCAATGTGGCGCCGTCGGAGGTCGAGGAGGCGCTCCGCAGCTTCCCGGGGGTGAAGGAGGCGGCGGTCGTCGGCATCCCGCGCGCCGGGGGCGGCGAGGACGTCGTCGCCGCGGTCGTGCCCCAGCCCGGCGCCACCCTCGACCTCGAGGCCGTGCGGGCGCACTGCCGGAGCCAGCTCACCGCCTACAAGGTGCCCCGCCGCGTCGTGCTGCTCGACGAGCTGCCGACAACGCTCATCGGCAAGGTGCTGCGCCGCGCGGTGCGGGAGCGGATCCTCGCGTCCGAGGGGTGATCGGGTTCCGCTCCCCCGTCCGGGCCGGAGCCGCGCGCCCTAGTAGCGGACCGGGCGGTCGTCCGACGGCATGAGGATCCAGAGCGCGATGTAGATGAGGATCTGCGGCCCGGGCAGCACGCACGAGATCACGAAGATCAGGCGCACGAGGAACGGGCTCCAGCCCAGCCTCTGGGCGAGGCCGGCGCAGACGCCGGCGATGATGCGGCCGCGGCGGGGACGGTTGAGGACAGCCATGGGGGGCTCCTTCGGTCGGGTGCAACCAGGCTAGACCCGGAACCGCCCCGGACCCCACGGGGCCGCGAAGAGCGAATCCGCTCCAGCCGGAGGGGATGCCACCTAGACCACGCCGCTCGTGCCGAGCAGGGTGCCGATGGCGAAGGTCGCGGCGAGCGCCAGCGCCCCGCCGAGGACCACGCGGAGGGTGGCACGTGTCGCCGGGGCGCCGCCGATGCGTGCGGCCGTCGCCCCCGTGAACGCCAGCGCGAGCAGCACGGCGACGAACGTGACCGGAACCCGCACCTCCACCGGTGACAGCAGGATCGCGGCGAACGGCAGCAGCGCGCCGATGGTGAACGCGACGGCGGACGCGAGCGCGGCGTGCCACGGGCTCACCACGTCCTCCTCGTGGATGCTGAGCTCCGCGGAGAGGTGCGCGGCCAGAGCGTCCTTCTCGCTGAGCTCGCGGGCCACGGCCTCCGCCGTGCTCGGCGAGAGACCGCGGGCTCGGTACAGCTCGGTGAGCTCGCGCAGCTCGCCCTCGGGGTCCTCGGCGAGCTCGCGGCGCTCCTGGGCGATGCTGGCGCGCTGGCTGTCCCGCTGACTGCTGACCGAGACGTACTCGCCGAGCGCCATGGAGATCGCACCGCCGACCAGACCGGCGAGACCGGCCGTGAGGATGGGGGCGACGGCGGACGTCGCGCCTGCCACGCCGACGACGATCGCGGCCACGGACACGATGCCGTCGTTCGCCCCCAGCACGCCCGCGCGGAGCCAGTTCAACCGGCTCGCGCTGCTCGCCGCGTGCGGCTCGAGCGCCGCTCGATCGGGAATGGCCACCGTGTCCGTCCGCTCGCTCATTCGGCCAGCCAAGCACCGGTCCGGAGCCCTGTCTAGCGAGGGAAGGCTGCCCTTTCCGGGCCTCGTGGCGTCTGGAATCGACACCTCCTTCGTCCCCGCTCACTGGCTTCCGCGGCCGGTTCCGTCCCCGGTCCCTCGCCGCCCCCGCCGCCTGAGGGGCCCGTTCGCGGGGGAACCATAGAGTGTTTTCGTGACCATCGACACACCGCGCCCATGGCTGTCCAGCTATGCCCCGAACGTTCCGCACGACGTCGTCGTTCCGGAGGGGTCCCTCGTGGATCTCGTCGAGGAGTCGGCGAACCGCTTCCCCGGCAACGTGGCGCTCGAGTTCTTCGGCGCCACGACGACCTACGCGCAACTGCTCGATCAGATCGCGCGCGCCGCGGAGGGGCTGCGGCGGGCGGGCGTCCGGCACGGCGACACCGTGGCGCTCGTGCTGCCGAACTGCCCCCAGCACGTCGTCGCCTTCTACGCGGTCCTGCGCCTCGGCGCGACGGTGGTCGAGCACAACCCGCTGTACACGCCGCGTGAGCTGCGGCACCAGTTCGAGGATCACGGCGCGAAGGTCGCCATCGCCTGGGACAAGGTGTGCGACACCCTGCAGGGCTTCCCCGACGAGCTGCGGCCCACCACGATCATCTCCGTCGACGTCACGAGGGCCATGGGCCTTCGCACCCGGCTCGCGCTGAGGCTGCCGGTGAAGCGGGCGCGCGAGTCGCGCGCGGCCCTCACCGCCCCGGCCCGAGGCGCGACGGACTGGTCCGCAATCGCCGCGACCCCGGCCATCGACCCGAAGCATCCGCGGCCCCAGGCCGAGGACGTCGCCGTCATCCAGTACACGAGCGGCACGACGGGCTCGCCCAAGGGCGCGATGCTCAGCCACGCCAACCTGAACGCGAACGCGGCACAGGCCAGGGCGTGGGTGCCCACGATCGCGCGCGGGACCTCCGTCGTCTACGCGGTGCTGCCCATGTTCCACGCCTACGGCCTGACGCTCTGCCTCACCTTCGCGATGAGCATGGGCTCGCGGCTCGTGCTGTTCCCCAAGTTCGACGCCGACCTCGTGCTGAAAGTCGTGCAGCGCCACCCGCCCACGTTCCTGCCCGCCGTGCCGCCCATCTACGCGAAGCTGCAGCGCGCGGCCGACTCGCGCAAGATCTCCCTGCGCGGCATCGATATCGCGATCTCCGGGGCCATGGCCCTGCCCGAGTCCGTGGTCGTGCCGTGGGAGGAGCAGACGGGCGGCTACCTCGTCGAGGGATACGGCCTGTCCGAGTGCTCCCCGGTGCTGATGGCGAACCCCGTGGGCGACACCCGGCGCGCCGGCACCGTAGGCCTGCCGCTGCCGAGCACCGAGGTGCGCGTCGTCGACCCCGACGATCCGAGCAGGGATCGCCCGATCGGCGAGGCGGGCGAGCTCGTGGTGCGCGGCCCCCAGGTCTTCTCCGGATACCACGGCAAGCCGGACGAGACGGCCGCCGTGCTCCTCGACGGTGGCTGGTTCCGTACGGGGGACATCGTGACCATGGACGAGGACGGCTTCATCCGCATCGTCGACCGGATCAAGGAGCTCATCATCACCGGCGGCTTCAACGTGTCGCCGACCGAGGTCGAGGATGCCCTGCGCGGCCACGAGGGGGTCGAGGACGTCTCCGTCGTCGGCATCCCCCGCGAGGGCGGGGACGAGGAGGTGGCCGCCGCGGTCGTGCTCGCGGCCGGCGCCCGCTTCGACGAGGGAGAGCTCCGCGCCTACGCCCGCAGCAGCCTCGGCGCGTACAAGGTGCCGCGCCGCATCGTCGTCGTCGACGAGCTGCCGCGGTCGCTCATCGGCAAGGTGCTGCGCCGCAAGGTGCGCGAGCAGATCCTCGGCGGACTGAACGGCTCCCGGGGGGCCGCGGGCGTCTGAGCAGCGCCGCTCGATCGGGTGACCCTCGTTCACCCTGAGGCCCCCGCTGCCCGACCCCGGCGGCTCCGAAGCAACGTCGGCCGATTCGGTCGGTACCCGGGCTTCCGGCAATCCGATCGGACTGTCCCCACTCAGTAGTGCGGCGGAATTCCTCAGTAGTTGCGTCATATTGCGTTCATGTCCCGCTCTCGGGTAATTAACATGACGAGCGTTATAAATAACGCTATGCTCACCTTAGTGACCCCCCAAAAGGGTGACACGCCCTCCCCCAAGCGGGGGGTGTGCCGCACAACGGGGTGGGGGTCGCTGGCTCGGACATCTGGGGTTACGAGGAAGGACAGAACGATGACGCTCATCGAAGACGCACCTGCACGCATCAAGACCACCAACGAGAACGCAGCGCTGCGGATCGCTCTCAACGAGGACGACGAGATCGAGTCGCGCGCCGAAGGGATCGTCGGCGCTTCGACCGACCCGGTGAAGGACTATCTGCGGCAGCTGTCGAAGGTGCCGCTGCTGACGGCCGAGGAGGAGGTCTCGCTCGCGAAGCGGATCGAGGTCGGCGTGTTCGCGCAGGAGAAGCTCGACACCGAGACCGATCTCGACGACCAGCTGCGCCGGGACCTGAAGTGGCTCGCCCACGACGGCGCGGTCGCGAAGGAGAACCTGGTCAGCGCGAACCTGCGCCTGGTCGTCAGCATCGCCAAGCGCTACACCGGCCGCGGCATGCTCTTCATGGATCTGATTCAGGAGGGCAACATGGGCCTGGTCCGCGCGGTCGAGAAGTTCGACTTCACCACCGGGTTCAAGTTCTCGACCTACGGCTCCTGGTGGATCCGCCAGGCCATCGCCCGGGCGCTGGCTGATCAGTCCCGCACGATCCGCATCCCGGTGCACACGGTCGAGCTGATCAACAAGATCGCGCGCATGGAGCGGGAGCTGCGCATGGAGCTCGGCCGCGACGCCACGATCGAGGAGGTGGCCAAGGAGGTCGACCTCCCTGTCGAGAAGGTCAAGGACCTCCGCGACCGCGGCCGCGACCCGCTCTCCCTGCACTCCGCTCTCGGCGACGAGGGCGACGGCGAGTTCGGCGACATCATCGAGGACACCGACACCGAGCAGCCGCTCGACGCCGTCTCCGTCACGATGATGAACGAGCATGTGGCATCGCTCGTGGCATCGCTGCCCACGCGTGAGCGCGAGATCATCACGATGCGCTTCGGCCTGGTCGACGGCCAGACGAAGACCTACGAGCAGATCGGCCTCCTGCACGGCGTAACACGCGAGCGGATCCGTCAGGTGGAGCTCAAGACGATCGCTCACCTGCGCAAGCTGGCGGCGCACGAGTTCCTCGAGGACTGATCCCACAGCGTCCCCCCGGACGAAACGATGACGCCGGCGCGATTCGCGCCGGCGTCATCGTCGTTGTGGGTGATGCGCTAGAAGCCGCCGAAGTCGCCGCCGCCGCCGAAGTCGCCGCCGCCACCGAAGTCTCCGCCGCCACTGAAGTCGTCGCCGCCACCGAAGTCGCTGCCGGTGTCTCCGCCGCCGTCTGCGGCGGCAGCGTCCCCGCCGTCGGCGGAAGCGTCCCCGCCGTCCGCCCCGTCTGCACCGGTGTCCGAGAAGGAGTCGGGCAGGAAGGCCTGCGCGAGGGCGGAGCCGACGACGACGCCAGCCACCGTGCCGAGGAGGGATCCGGCGAACATGCCGCCCATCCCCATGCCGCCGCCCATGCCGCCGCCCATTCCGCCACGGCCGCCCTGGCCGCCCTGGCCGCCCTGGTAGGAGCGCTCGAGGGTACCGGGCTGGCGCATCTCGGAGCGGGTCGCGGAGCGCGCGAGCGTCGCGGCCTGGTCGTCCGCGGGCTGCTCACCCTCGGGCGCGTTGGCCTTCAGCTGCTCGAACAGCAGCGTCCGCTGCTCCGGGCTCAGCTTCGAGAAGGCCTCGAGGTGCACCTGCTCGATCGTCTCGGGCGGCGCCGTGCGCAACAGGTAGCGGTAGCGCTCGACGGCGACCTCGTCCTCGCTGCGCCCCGCACTCGCACCCGCACGCGATCCGGTGCTGGCGCCCAGCCCGGCGCCATACCGCCGCGGCGGCTCGTTCTCCGGCTGTTCCGGCCGACCAAGAATCCTGTCCAAGAAGCCCATGATGCGTTCCTTCCCATCGCTGACGTTGCCCACTCTATGCAGCCCCCTCTGCCCCTGCCTCCGCTCTCCGGGAACCCTCACCGACCCCGCAGCAACGGCGGCACGGAGGGTGTCACTGCGGAAGTGCAGGCACCACGAGCACGGGCAACGCCCCTTCGACAGGCTCAGGGACGGTGTGGTGGCCATGGGCCCGAGACGCCTCGCTTGCGTCCCTTCGACAGGCTCAGGGATCGTGTGGTGGTGGTGCCGGGCGCGCGGGAGTGGCCCCACGGTCGCTGAGCCTGTCGAAGCGACGTGACCTTCCTCGCCTAGCCGGGTGGCCGGCGCTAGAACGGAGGGTCGTCCGGGATCGGTGTCGCACTCCCCTGCACCTGCAGCCGCTTGTGCGCGGACGGGTGGACCTGCGTCGCTGGCTGGGTCTCGTACTCGTGACCGCTCGGGGAGAGCCAGCGCACCCTTCCGCCGCTGGCGGACCTCGACGACCATGCGGTGTGGTGCTTCACCCGGTGATGCGGCCTGCACAGATGTACGAGGTTGCCGTAGTCGGTGCCGCCGCCGTACTGCCAGTCCGTCACGTGATCCACGTCTGCCCCGGCGGCACTCCGGTTGCAGCCCGGGAAGCGGCACGTCTCGTCCCGGACCCGCAACCACGTCCGCAGGTCCTTCGGTACCGCGTACCGATCACGCCCGACCGAGAGCACGGCACCGGTCTCGGGGTGCGTGAGGATGCGGGTGAAGCTCGGCGCCCGCGCCGCGATCCTTCTCGCGGTGTCCGCGTCGATCGGACCATACCCCTCGAGCGTCCCCGGCTCCTCGGAGCGGCCGAGCAGAGTGAGCACCGGCACCGTCACGAGCACGCGCGGGCGGATGCCGCCCCCGATAGGCGCGTCGATGCGCGGGGTCGAACGGTCCTCCACCGCCACGCCCGTCGCCGTGGAGTCGGACGCGTTCGCTGCGATCGTGGTGCCGTCGAGGAGCAGGTCGGTGAACGCGTCCGCCATCAGCTGCGTTCTCGTTCTCTCCTCCCCCGGCTCACCCTTGAGCTGTTCGGCGATGTCGCGCAGCCGGTTCACGATGCCCGTCACTTCCGGCGCGGGAAGGAAGGCGTTCAGGTACGCCATGCCGTCGTTCGCCGGGCAGGTCTCCACATGCCGGTCCGCGACGGACTTCGTGTGCCGCTCGGTGATCGACTCGGGGTGGAGGCGCTCGCGCAGGTCGCGGGTAGCTCGGTCGAGCTTCGGCACGGTCAGGCTCTCCGCCCTGGGCAGGACCGCCTCCTCGACCGCCGCCACTCCCGCGGGCGGGAGCGTGTTCGTGTGGTCGATCAACACTTGGGCGTGTCGGTAGCCGATGCGACCGTCCTGCAGCGCCTTCCGGGTCGCCGGGAGGTCGTGGACGAGCGCCTGGCTCTCGGCGACGAGGTTCTCCGCAGCGCGCTCCGAGATGCGGAGCGCGCAGGCGAGCTCGGTCACCAGAACCCTGTTCCCGGCCACCCTCGGTGACCAGCGCGGCCCGCCGGTGGTGGGAACGGAGAGATCGGTCGCTTCCGTCCACAGTCGTGCGCGGTCGATCGCCTCCGCGCGGCACGCGACGGCCCAGCGCGAAAAGCCTTCGAACATCCTCACCGCGTCGATCATCGCGGCGAAGGTCTCTGCCTCGGTCGGTGGTGGGGTTGATTCTTGTGGGAACGTCGGTGTTTCCATGCCGACATCAAACCAGGAACCACCGACATCGCCTCCGCCACGGGTGTCGGGGTTGTGGGGGGTGTGGAGAACTCCGGCGGGCGAGCTACGCGCGTCCCTTCGACAAGCTCAGGGACCGTATCGAGCGGCGTACGAGGCGGGCTACGCGCGTCCCTTCGACAGGCTCAGGGACCGTGTGGGGCACCGCCGAAGCCCGTCGCGTTGCGTCCCTTCGACGGGCTCAGGGACCGTATGGGCCGGTGCGGAGGCGGCGCGGCACCCCCTCACAGAGGAGGCACCGCGCCGCGGCACCGCACCGCATCTCGTCCTACTTCGCGCGCTCCAGGACCAGCTCGCGGACGCGGGCGGCATCCGCCTGACCGCGCATCGCCTTCATGACCGCGCCGATGACCGCACCCGCGGCCTGCACCTTGCCGTCGCGGATCTTCGCGAGCACGTCCGGCTGGGCCGCAAGGGCCTCGTCGATGGCGGCGAGCAGGGCAGTGTCGTCCGAGACGACGGCGAGGCCCCGCTTGTCCACGACCTCGGCGGGCGTACCCTCGCCGGCGATGACGCCCTCGAGCACCTGGCGCGCAAGCCGGTCGGTAAGCGTGCCGGCCTCGATCAGCTCGATCAGCTCGGCCACCTGCTGCGGCGTCACGAGCGAGGAGGAGTCGACCCCCGCGGCGTTCGCGAGCCGGGCGATCTCGCCGGTCCACCACTTGCGCGCCGCCTGTGGCGCGGCTCCGGCCGCGACCGTCTCGGCCAGCTCGTTGAGCAGCCCCGAGTTGACCACGTCGCGGAACTCCAGGTCGGTGAAGCCCCACTCGCCCTTCAGCCGGCGGCGGCGCAGCGCGGGCGCCTCCGGCAGGGCCGCCCGCAGCTCTTCGATCAGCTCCGCGCTCGGCTGCACGGGCAGCAGGTCCGGCTCGGGGAAGTAGCGGTAGTCGTCCGCATCGCTCTTCGGACGACCCGCGGACGTACGGCCGGTGTCCTCGTGCCAGTGCCGCGTCTCCTGCGTGATCGTGCCGCCGGCCGAGAGGATGGCCGCCTGGCGCTGGATCTCGTAGCGGATCGCGCGCTCGACCGAGCGCAGCGAGTTCACGTTCTTCGTCTCCGTGCGGGTGCCGAGGATGCCGGATCCACGCGGGCTCAACGAGATGTTCGCGTCGCAGCGCAGGTTGCCGCGCTCCATGCGGGCGTCGGAGATGCCGAGGGAGACCACAATGTCGCGGATCGTCGACACGTACGCCTTGGCGAGCTCCGGTGCGTCGCGGTCGGCGCCGTAGATGATGTCGGTGACGATCTCCACGAGGGGCACGCCCGCGCGGTTGTAGTCGACGAGCGAGTACTCCGCGCCCTGGATGCGGCCCGTCGAGCCGCCCACGTGCGTGAGCTTGCCCGCGTCCTCCTCCATGTGCGCGCGCTCGATCGGGATCGTGAACGACCGGCCGTCCTCGAGCTCGACGTCGACCGAGCCGCGGTAGGCGATCGGCTCGTCGTACTGGCTGATCTGGTAGTTCTTCGCCAGGTCAGGGTAGAAGTAGTTCTTCCGCGCGAAGCGGCTCGACTCCGCGATGGAGCAGCCGAGCGCGAGACCGAGGCTGATCGAGTAGCGCACCGCCTGCTCGTTCACGACCGGCAGCGAGCCCGGGAGGCCGAGGTCGACGGGCGTGATGTTGGTGTTCGGCTCGCCGCCGAAGTAGTTCGGCGCGTCCGAGAACATCTTCGTCGCGGTGTTGAGCTCGACGTGCACCTCGAAGCCGAGCACCGGCTCGTACAGCTCGAGGGCCTTATCGAAGTCCATCAGTTCTGGCTTGGCCATCAGTTCGTGCCTCCTGCGGTCGCGACGGCAAGCTCGGGAGCCTGCGAGAGAAGGGATCCGCCCCAGCGGTCCTCGAGGATCTGCTCGAGCGCGGCGCCGACCGTGTAGAGACGCGCGTCCGCCCGGGCCGGCGCCATGAACTGGATGCCGACGGGCAGCCCGTCCTCCGGCGCGAGGCCGATCGGCAGGCCGATGCCGGGCACGCCCGCGAGGTTGGCTGGAATGGTGGTGAGGTCGTTCAGGTACATGGCCAGCGGGTCGTCGAGCTTCTCGCCGAGGCGGAACGCCGTGGTGGGCGCCGACGGCGTCACCAGCACATCGACGCGGCCGAACGCGGCGTCGAAGTCGCGCTGGATGAGCGTGCGCACCTTCTGCGCGCTGCCGTAGTACGCGTCGTAGTAGCCGGCGCTGAGCGCGTAGGTGCCCAGGATGATGCGGCGCTTGACCTCGGGGCCGAAGCCGGCCTCGCGGGTGGCCGACATGACCTGCTCCACCGTTCCGCCGCCGGGCGGGTTCACCCGCAGTCCGAAGCGCACGGAGTCGAACTTGGCGAGGTTGCTCGACGCCTCCGCGGGGAGGATCAGGTAGTACGCGGCGATCGCGTACTCGAAGTTCGGCGCGTCGATCTCGACGATCTCGGCGCCGGCGCCCTCGAGCAGGGTGAGCGCCTCGGTGAAGCGCTGGGTGACGCCGGCCTGGAAGCCCTCGCCGTTCAGCTGCTTCACCACGCCGATGCGCATGCCCTTCAGTGCGCCGTCGCGGCGCCCGGCCCGTGCCGCGTCCGCCATGGAGGGCCAGACGTCGGGGATGGACGTGGAGTCGCGCGGGTCGTGCCCGCCGATCACGTCGTGCAGCAGCGCGGAGTCGAGCACCGTGCGCGACACCGGGCCGACCTGGTCGAGCGAGGACGCGAGCGCGATGGCGCCGTAGCGGCTGACCCCGCCGTAGGTCGGCTTCACGCCGACCGAGCCGGTGACGGCCGCGGGCTGACGAATCGACCCGCCGGTGTCGGAGCCGAGCGCGAAGGGCGCCTCGAACGCGGCGACCGCGGCCGCGGATCCCCCGCCCGAGCCGCCGGGGATGCGGTCGAGGTCCCACGGGTTGCGGGTGGGGCCGTAGGCCGAGTGCTCGGTGGAGGAGCCCATCGCGAACTCGTCCATGTTGGTCTTGCCGAGCGGGATCAGGTGCGCCTCGCGCAGCTTCCGCACGACGGTCGCGTCGTAGGGCGGCACCCAGCCCTCGAGGATGCGGGAACCGGCCGTCGAGGGCATGTCGAGCGTGCAGAGCACGTCCTTGATCGCCACGGGCACGCCGGCGAGCGGGCCGAGCCCGGCGTCGCCCTCGGCGCGCAGGCGGTCGATCTCGGCGGCGCGCTCGAGGGCGGCGTCCCCGGCGACATGCAGGTAGGCGTGGACGTCTCCGTCGACGGCCGCGATGCGGTCGAGGTGGGCCTGGGTCGCCTCCACCGAGGAGACCTCGCCCGAGGACAGGCGCTCGGCAAGGTCGGCGGCGGGAAGATGGATCAGATCGTTCGCGGTGGTCATGCTCGTCCCTACTGCTCTTCGCCGAGGATGGCGGAGACCTTGAATCGGCCCTCGGCGTGCTCCGGCGCCCCGCGGAGCGCCTGCTCCTGCGTGAGCGTCTCCCCCACGACGTCAGGGCGGAACACGTTGACGAGCGGGATCGGGTGGCTCGTGGCCGGCACGTCGGGCGTCGCGACCTCGGTCACCTTCGCGACGTTGTCGACGATGGATCCCAGTTCGGCGGTGAGGCTCTCGATCTCCTCGGGGCTGAGCTCGATGCGGGCGAGGTGGGCGAGGTGCGCCACCTGCTCCGCGCTGATTTCGGACATGCGACTCCGTCTCGAGAAGGGTCTGGGGGTACCGGTCAATTGTAGGGTGGCGCCCTCCGTGCCCCGTCCCGCCGAGCGCCGGCCGCGGTCGCGCTGGGGGACGCGCGGCCAAGCTCGGCGACGCCGCGATCAGCCCGGGCGGCAGTCGCTCTCGCCCTGCAGGGTCATGCCGTCGTCCGTGATGCGGAAGATGATGACCTCGGTGCCGGTTCCGCGGGCGCGTACCTCCGTCACGTCTCCCACGCCGCCGACGGCCGTGTCGTAGCCCTGATCCCGGAGGACGTTCCGCGCGGTGCTCACGGCAGCCGACACGTCGTCCGGCATCGGGCCGACCCGCAGGCCCGCGTAGGACTCCCCCTCCTGCCAGAGCGGCAGGCCGCATCCCCGGGGCGTGCCGTCGTCCTGCACCTCCCAGGCGCCGCCGAGGGCCTCCTGCGTCGAGTCGAGGGCGGCGTGGAACCGGTCGCGCGACTCCTCGGCGGTCAGCCCGTCGGACGCGGAGCACCCGCAGAGTGCGCCAGCTACGACGATGACGGCTGGCGCGACAATCAGGCGAACGTTCATGGCCCTCGATCCGCACGCGGAATGGGGAGTCAATGTATCACCGCTCGAGTGTGAGGGGTTCCCGGGCCGATGCGGTATGTCAGCGCGCGAGTGCGAGGGTTTTCTCCGCGTCGTCCGGGGTGCCGTCCGTGACCCACCGGCCCTTGTCGATGCCGATCAGGGCCATGTTGCGCATGGCCTCGGAGCCGGGCGTGAAGTAGTCGTTGTGGCCGCGCGACGGGTTCAGCACCTCGCTGGTGAGCCGGTCGACGGATCCCGCGACGCTCATCTTCTGCGCTCCGAAGGAGGCGGCGCCGGGGTCGCTGCCGAAGAACGCGCTGTCCACGATCGGGTCCATCCCGGCCTCGCCCACGTAAACATTGCGGGCGGGCACGTCGAGCTCGTCGACGCTCTGTGCGGCACTGCCCGGGGAGCCCACCAGGCCGAGAGCGTCGACCCGGGTGCTCCCGTCGGAGAGCGCGAGGAGCGTCGTGGTCGTGCCGTACGAGTGCGCGATGACGGAGACGAACGGGTCCGTGTCCTGGATGGTCCGCACCCCGTCGACCGCGTTGGACAGGTAGTCCGCGCCCTGCCTGGCGAGGTCGAGAGTGCCGATGTTCATCAGGTGCGGCGCCTGGTAGCCGATCCAGGCGACCGTCGCGACGGTGTGGTTCTCCTGGAACAGCCCCTGGAAGCCGGCCTGCTCGTCGTAGATGCGGGCCGCGGCGTCCGTCCAGTCCCGCATGTGCGCGGTGACGGAGTAGAACATGCCGGGCACGACGAACGTCACGTAGTCGGCCGTGGCGAGGTCGCCGAGCGCGATGGCCGCACGACCGGGGTACTTCGTGTCCAGCGTCAGCAGGGAGCGGTCGGGCATGGCGTTGCGCTCGCCCAGTGCCGCCTCGATCTGCCCGAGCATCCGCAGGTCGCGCAGGAGGGTCTGCTGCACACCGCGGCCGACACCGCGGTCGAGCCGCTCCAAGATGGCGTCCTTCGTCTCCTCCAGGTACCTGCGGTTGGCGCCGTCACGCACCGGGATCGGCACGCCCTCGAGGTTGCCGACGATCTCGGGGGCGCCCGCCACGAGCGTGCGCTTCTGAGCGGGCGGGAGGTTCTTCCACCAGCTGGCGACCTGAGAGCCCGCCGGCGGGGTGCGGATGAGGTCGCGCACCTTCTGCGGGTGCTCGGTCACGAACGCCTCGAGCTGCGCGGTGGACAGCATCCCGACGCTGCCCAGCAACGCGTGCCCCTTCAGCCCGGCGAGCACGGAGGTGTCGAACGCCTGGGCGCCCCGGGCACCGCGGGCGGCGTCGCGGATCAGCACGGACGACGGCACGGACGCGGACGAGGAGGAGGCGGACGACCGGGCCCGCAGCACCGAGGCGGGATCGATGGCCGGGGCCGTGTCCGATGCCGCGGCGGCGGCCGGGACCGAGTCGAGCGTCGGGGCGGCAGGCGCGGCGGTCACGGGCGCGGCCACGGCGAGCGAGGCGGCCGCCAGGGGCGCGTCGGCTGCGGTGACGGCGGACGCCGTCGTGCGGTGGAAGAGCAGCCCGGCGAGGAAGTCCGGAGCCCCCTCGTAGAGCTGCCCCTGGACGGAGCGGGGAGCCTCGTACTCGACGGGGGCAGGAAAAACCTCGGTCACCGGGAAGGCAGCCGAGGTGAGCAGAAGGGCACTGGCACTGAGTAGCAAACCGAGTACATCCCCCCTCGAGTGCGCAAAAGACCAAGTTTCTTCACGTGTCGAGACGTGTACGGACCCCCATGGTAATGCGCACGTTCGATCGAAGCCGCGCGACCGTGTATCAACCAAGTTAATTCATATGCCGGGAAATAGATGTACCCCACTCAGGGGGACAGCGTCGAGGATGACCGAAGAGCGTGCCGCGGGGCCGGCCCGCACTCACACGCCGGTCGGCGCCTCGCCGCCCTCGTCCGGCGCGCCTTCCGCGCCCCCGTCCAGCGCCCCCGGTCCCTTCTCGAGCAGCAGGCGGAACTGGGCGGCGTCGATGATCCGCACGCCGAGGGCCTCCGCCTTGCCGAGCTTGGACCCGGCGCCGGGTCCGGCCGCTACGAAGTCCGTCTTCTTGCTGACGCTCGATGCGGCCTTGCCGCCGGCGGCAAGGATGGCCTCCTGGGCCCCCTCCCGCGAGAAGCCCTCGAGGGAGCCCGTGGCGACGACGGTGATGCCGGCAAGCACTCCCCCGGCCGCGGCCGCGGCGCCGGGTCCGGCGTGACCCGGCGTGCTGAATTGCACCCCCGCCGCGGCCCAGCGCTCGACGATGTCCACGTGCCAGTCGACCTGGAACCACTCGAGCAGGGCGTCGGCGATGATGCCGCCCACGCCCTCCACGGCGGCGAGCTCCTCGCGCGTGGCGGAGCGGATGGCGTCGAGGGAGCCGAAGTGGTCGGCGAGCGCGCGGGCGGCGACGGGGCCGACGTGCCGGATGCTGAGGCCGACGAGGAAGCGCCACAGCGGCTTCGTCTTGGCCTCCTCCAGGTTCTTCAGCATGCCGACCGCGCGGGCGGACGGCACGACCTCCTTCTTCACCGTGCGCTGGAAGGGGGTCATGAGCTTGGGCGAGCCGTCGGCGTTCTCCCGGGGCAGCCCGGTCTCGGGGTCGCGCACCACGACCTTGATCGGCAGGATGTCGTCGACCGTGAGTTCGAACAGCCCGGCCTCGGTGGGCAGCGGCGGGTCGGCGGGCTCGAAGGGCTGGGTCAGCGCGGCCGCGGACACCTCGCCGAGCATCTCGATGTCGAGGGCGCCGCGGGAGGCGATGTGCTCGACCCGGCCGCGCACCTGCGCGGGGCAGCTGCGCGCGTTCGGGCAGCGCAGGTCGATGTCGCCCTCCTTGGCGGGCCGGAGCGGCGTGCCGCACTCGGGGCAGTTCTCGGGCATGACGAACTCGCGCTCGGTGCCGTCGCGGAGCTCGATGACCGGCCCGAGCACCTCGGGGATGACGTCCCCCGCCTTGCGCAGCACGACGGTGTCGCCGATGAGCACACCCTTGGCCTTCACGACCTGCTGGTTGTGCAGGGTCGCCTGGCGCACCTCGGAGCCCGCGACCTCGACCTTCTGCATCACCGCGAACGGCGTGGCCCGCCCGGTGCGGCCGACGCTGACGACGATGTCGAGGAGCTTGGTGTTGACCTCCTCGGGCGGGTACTTGTACGCCGTCGCCCAGCGCGGCGCCCTGCTCGTGGCGCCCAGCTCCTCGTGCAGCCCGAGGTCGTCGACCTTGACGACGATGCCGTCGATCTGGTGCTCGACGGCCGCGCGGTTCGCGCCATACTCACGCACGTAGCCGGCGACCTCTTCGATGGTGTCGAAGACCCGGAAGTGCGAGGAGATGGGCAGGCCCCAGCCGCGCAGCACCTCGTAGACCTGCGACTGCGTGGTCACGCCCGTCGCACGCTCCAGCTCGGGGACGGGCCATGCGCCGATGCCGTGCACGAGCATCCGGAGGCCGGCGATGCGCTCGCGCACGAGCCGCACCTTCTCCTCGGACTTGTTCTCGACCTTCTGGCGCAGGGATCCGCTCGCGGCGTTACGCGGATTCGCGAAGACCCGCTCCCCCGCCGCCAACTGGCGGGCGTTCAGCTCGTCGAACGCCGCGACCGGGAAGAAGATCTCCCCACGCACCTCGACGAGCGGCGGGTGGTCCGTGCCGGCCAGGCGCTCGGGGATGGTGCCCATGGCGAGGACGTTCTGCGTCACATCCTCACCGACGACGCCGTCACCGCGGGTCGCGGCGGTCACGAGCACGCCGTTCTCGTACCGCAGGTTGATGGCGAGGCCGTCGATCTTGAGCTCGCTGAGGAACCGCACGGTGTGCGACCCCGCATCGCGCACGACCTTGGCCGCCCACTCGGCGAGCTCCTCCTCGCTGAACACGTTGTCGAGGCTGAGCATCCGCTCCGCGTGCGTGACGGGCGCGAACAGGGTCGTCTGCGCCCGGCCCCCGACCGTCTGGGTGGGGCTGTCCTGCTTCTGCAGCTCGGGGTGCGCGCGCTCGAGCTCGTCGAGCCGGCGCACCATCGCGTCGTAGTCGGCGTCCGACACGGTCGAGGCGTTGCCGCCGTAGTACTCGTCGCGCAGCTCGAGGATGCGCTCGGTCAGCCGGGCGGCCTCCTCCCGCGCCGCCTCGAGCGCGGTGTCCGTCGCCTCGGGAAGCGGCGCCGCCATCAGCGTGACGGGCTCGACGGGGCTGCGCCCACCGGGACCGCGCCGACGGGGACCGCGCTGACCGTGCGGTCGATGGTCGTCTGGCCGAGCACCCGGGTGCCCACGTAGACGACCGCGGTCTGGCCCGGTGCGACGCCGTTCAGCGGTTCGGTGGGAGTGATCACGAGTTCAGTTCTACCGGAATCGTCCGGCGTCGGTGCCGGCACCACCCGGGCGACGGCGGGCACCGGGTCGGCGTGGGCGCGGATCTGCACCTCGCAGGCGAAGGGCGTCCCGGGATCGCGCGGAGCGGCGCCGGCCCAGGTGTAGCGGGAGCCGGCGATCTCGGCGATGTCGAGCGCCTCCTTGGGTCCGACGACGACGGTGTTCGTCTTCGGGCGCACCTCGAGCACGAATCGCGGCTTTCCGTCGGGGGCGGGCGTGCCGATCGAGAGTCCGCGGCGCTGGCCGACGGTGAACGCGTGCGCGCCCTCGTGGCTGCCGATGGTGTTGCCTTCGCGGTCGAGGATCTCCCCCTGGGTCGCGCCCACCCGGTCGGCGAGCCAGCCGCGGGTGTCGCCGTCCGGGATGAAGCAGATGTCGTGGCTGTCCGGCTTGTTCGCGACGGAGAGGCCGCGCGCGGCGGCCTCGGCGCGCACCTCCGCCTTGCTGGGGGTGGAGCCGAGCGGGAACATCGCGTGCGCGAGCTGCTCGGCCGTGAGCACGCCGAGCACGTAGGACTGGTCCTTCGCCTCGTCGCTCGCGCGGTGCAGCTCCCGGTTGCCGTCCGCATCCGTGACGATGGCGGCGTAGTGCCCGGTGCACACGGCGTCGAAGCCGAGCGCGAGCGCCTTCTCGAGCAGCGCGGCGAACTTGATGCGCTCGTTGCAGCGCATGCAGGGGTTCGGGGTGCGGCCCGCCGTGTACTCGGCGACGAAGTCGTCGACGACGTCGAGCTTGAAGCGCTCGGAGAAGTCCCACACGTAGTAGGGGATGCCGATGACGTTGGCGGCGCGCTGAGCGTCCATCGAATCCTCGATCGTGCAGCAGCCGCGGCTGCCGGTGCGCAAGGTGCCGGGCATCCGGGAGAGCGCGAGGTGCACGCCGACGACGTCGTGGCCGGCCTCCACGGCTCGCGCGGCCGCCACTGCGGAGTCCACTCCACCACTCATCGCCGCCAGAATTCTCACCCGGCAAGTGTACGCGGCGCCCCGGGTACGGGGGCTGGGGGTGCGGGTAGGTGCGGGTGCGTGGGCTGGGGTGCGTGGGCTGGGGGTGCGTGTCGAAGCAACTCAGCAGATCCCGCCCCACACCCGACGCAACTCAGCAAATCCCGCCCCACACCCGACGCAACTTAGCAAATCCCGCCCCACACCCGACGCAACTCAGCAGATCCCGCCGGACACGCCGTCTCGGATGCCGGGTGGACGGCGTGTCGGGTGGATTCTGCTGAGTTGCGCGAGAGGCCCTGATTTTCAGGGCAGCCCCACACCCGACGCAACTCAGCAGATCTCAGCCCGCGCTCAACGCAACTCAGCAGATCTCCTGCGACACGCCGTCACCGGGGCCCGACAGACGGCGTGTCCGGGGGATTCTGCTGAATTGCGAGGGACGTCAGAACAGATGAGCGTCAAGAAGGAGGGGGCAGGGGAACACGCGGGCCGCGCACCCACACACCCGCTGCACCCCTTCCCGCATCAGGTTCCCGGGTCAGCGCCCCAGGGACACCGCCCGGTCCGCGAGGCCCGCGCGTGATGCGGATGCGTAGGCCGCGGGGAGGGCGGCAAGAAGCGCGTCCACGTCGTCCTCCGTCGAGGTGTGCCCGAGCGTGAAGCGCAGCGCGCCCCGGGCGACCGACTCGTCGACGCCCATGGCGCGCAGCACGTGCGACGGCTCCGGGATGCCGGCCTGGCAGGCGGATCCGGTGGAGACGCAGACGCCCGCGGCATCGAGCAGAAAGAGGAGGGAGTCGCCCTCGCAGCCGGGGAAGGTGAAGTGCGCGTTGATCGGCAGCCGCTCCGGTCCGGGCTCCGGTCCGCTGAGGCGCGCGTCCGGCACGAGGTCACGCACGCCGCGGATCAGGCGGTCCCGGAGCGCGGAGAGGCGCTCGGCGGTCGGCTCGAGCCTCTCGGCGGCGGCCCGCGCGGCGACGGCGAACGCGGCGGCCGCGGCCACGTCCTGGGTGCCCGAGCGCACCTGGCGCTGCTGCCCGCCGCCGTGGATGAGCGGCACGACGGTCGCGCGCCGCGCGAGCACGAGGGCGCCGATCCCGACCGGACCGCCGACCTTGTGCGCCGACACGGACAGCGCGGACACCCCGGCCGCGGAGGCGCGGCGGAACGAGACGGGCGTGTGCCCGAACGCGGCCACGGCATCCACGTGCACGGGCACGCCGACGGATGCGGCGAGCGCGGCCAGCTCCTCGACGGGCTCGATGGTGCCCACCTCGTTGTTCGCCCAGAGGAAGGTGAGCAGGGCGATCGACTCCGGGTCGGCGCGCAGCGCCGCCTCGGCGGCAGCGAGGTCGATGCGCCCCCGGGCGTCGAGCGGCAGCTCCTCGACCCGCGCGCCCTCGAACCGCTCGAGCCACTCCACCGTGTCGATACTTGCGTGGTGCTCGCCGCCCGCCACGAGGATGCGCGGGCGGGCGGAATCGCCGCGGTTGCGCTCCCAGTACAGGCCCTTGATGCCCAGGTTGATGGCCTCGGTGCCGCCGGACGTGAAGACGACCTCGATGGGCTCGCAGTCGAGCGCGGCGGCCACCGTCTCCCGCGACTCCTCGAGCAGCCGCCTGGCCTGCTGGCCCTGGGAGTGGATGGATGCGGGGTTGCCGACGAGGCTCATCGCGTCGGTGAAGGCGCGGATCGCCTCGGGCAGCATGGGGGTTGTCGCCGCGTGGTCAAGATAGACCGCCATGCCCCCTACTCTAAGTCTCATGTCAGTCATAGCCCGCCTGGACGATCTGGGGGTCCGACAGACCTCCGGGGGCGGCGAACTGCGCGTCTTCTCCGAGTCCGCGACGTCGATGGAGCTGTGCATCTTCGACGACGCCGACCCGAACTGGATCGTGAAGACCGTTCCCATGGCACGCGACGCGCACGGCGTCTGGAGCGCCCGGAGCAGGAGCCTCTCCCCCGGCACCCAGTACTCCCTGCGGGTGGACGGACCGCGTGGTCCGACGGCGGCGTTCAACCCGGCCCTGCACCTCCTCGACCCGTACGCTCGCGCGCTCCGTCGCGTCACCGCCCACTCGTGGCGCTCGGTCGTCCCCGAGACCCGCCCGTTCGACTGGGGCACCGTGACCAAGCCGAACACCCCGCTCGACCGCACGGTCGTGTACGAGGCGCACGTGAAGGGCCTCACGCAGACGTTCCCCGGAGTCCCCGCGCACCTGCGCGGCACCTACGCCGGGCTGGCCCACGAGAGCACGATCGAGTACCTCACCGGACTCGGCGTCACGGCCGTCGAGCTGCTGCCCGTGCACCAGCACGTGTCCGAGCGACGGCTCGTGCGGCAGGGGCTCGTCAACTACTGGGGCTACAACACGCTCAGCTACTTCGCGCCGCATGCCTCCTACGCGTCGCCCGAGGCGCGGGCCGGCGGGCCGGACGCGATCCTCCGCGAGTTCAAGGGCATGGTCAAGCACCTGCACGCGGCCGGCCTCGAGGTGATCCTCGACGTCGTCTACAACCACACCGCCGAGGAGGGCCTCGACGGCCCCAAGCGCAGCTTCCGCGGCATCGACAACGCGACCTACTACCGCCACCGGCACGAGGACGGCGCGTATATCGACGTGACCGGATGCGGCAACACGGTCGACTTCTCCCGCGCCGCCCCGGTGCAGATGGTGCTCGACTCGCTGAAGTACTGGGCGAACGACGTGCAGGTCGACGGCTTCCGCTTCGACCTCGCGCCCGTGCTCGGCCGGAACGCCCAGGTCAGCTACGACCGCGAGCACCCGCTCCTCGCCGCCATCGTCGGCGACCCGGATCTGGCGGACGTGAAGATGATCGCCGAGCCCTGGGACGTGGGTATCGACGGGTGGCAGACGGGCAACTTCCCGCACGGCTTCAGCGAGTGGAACGACCGCTACCGCGACGACGTGCGCAGCTTCTGGCTGAGCGACCTGCAGCGGGCGCGGCACACCGGTTCCCCCGAGACCGGAGCCGGTGCGCTCGCCACCCGCCTCGCCGGCTCGTCGAACCTCTTCGAGGCGGAGCGCGGCCCTCTCGCGTCCATCAACTTCGTGACGGCGCACGACGGCTTCACCATGGCCGACCTCGCCACCTACAACACCAAGCACAACGTCATGAACGGCGAGTCGAACCGGGACGGAACCGACGGGAACCGCTCGTTCAACCACGGCGTCGAGGGCCCCACGAGCAACCCGCGCATTATGCGCGACCGGCTCCGCTCGATCCGGAACCTGATGGGCACGTTACTGCTGTCCGCGGGCGTCCCGATGATCACGGCGGGCGACGAGATCGGCCGCACCCAGCGCGGGAACAACAACGCGTACTGCCACGACAGCGAGCTCACCTGGATCTCCTGGGAGCTGCGCGACTGGCAGCGCGACCTCCAGCAGACGGCCCGTCACCTGCTGCGGCTGCGGCGGGAGAACCCCGCCCTGCGCCCCGCGCGCTTCGCCAGGTCGCAGGCGAGCACGCCGAGCGCGAGCGAGATGCACTGGTACACCGCGCGCGGCGAGAGCATGCGCGACGAGTACTGGGCGGCGCCCCAGCACCGCACGCTGCAGTTCCTCGCGGCATCCACCCCGGAGTTCGAGGACTTCAACCGGGTGCTACTCGTCGTCAACGGACTCGAGTGGCCCGTCTCCGTGTCGCTGCCGCAGCACGAGGGCGTCGAGCAGTACACCCTGCTCTGGGACAGCGCGATCACCATGGCGGACCAGGTGGAGTCGAGCCACGCGCCGGGCGCCGCCATTGCCGTGGCCGGCCCGTCCCTCCGCCTCTACCGCGCCGAGGGCGAAGCCCCGACGGTGGCCGGGTCCGCGACCGCCTGACCTCCCGGCTCGCGGGCCGAAGCCCGGACGTCATCGGTCGCTGAGCTGTCCAAGCGACGTGACGCCCTTCGACAGGCGTAGGGACCGCGTGGGAGCGGGTCAGGGGTGGTGTCGCGGCGGCTCAGGAACGCTGCGGGATCTGCTCGGGGATCCCGTGGCGGGATCCCCGAGCCCCTGCACTAGGAGGCGACCGCGACCAGGCCGAGTTCCGCGGAGCTGGCCAGCAGGTCGTTCCGGGGGACGACGCGCACCGTGTAGCCGAAGGACCCGGCACGCACGAGCGGCACCGTTCCGGCGTAGGTCACGTTCTGCCCGTCGCTCGTCGCGTTCAGGTCGACGCTGAGCGGCGTCGTCTGCGTGTCGGTCAGTTCGTCGCCGTTACGGCTGCGGCCGTACACGACCTCGACCGAGACGTCCTCCGGGGACAGCCCGCCGAGCTGCACGAGCGCGCGCACCCCGAGCTCGTCACCGACCTCGGGCGTGCCGTCGAGGCCGCCGCTCTCCACGTGCGTGACGTGGACCTGAGGCCAGGAGTGCGACACGCGGCGCTTCCACGCCGCCAGGCGGCGGGCCGCCGAGCGGTCGTCGTTCTCGAGCACGCGCTCGGATGCCGCCGCGACCATGTACCTGCGCTGCACGTACTCCCGCACCATGCGGTCGGCGCTCAGCTCGGGCGACAGGGTCGCCAGCGTGTGCCGGATCGACTGCACCCAGCGGCGGGGAACGCCGGACTCGTCGCGCTCGTAGAAGCGCGGCGCGATCTGGTGCTCGATGAGGTCGTACAGCGCGTCGGCCTCGAGCTTGTCGCGCTCGGCGCTGTCGCCGGCGGCGTCCGCGGAGGGGATGGCCCAGCCGTTCTCGCCGTCGTAGTACTCGTCCCACCACCCGTCGAGGATGGACAGGTTGAGACCACCGTTCAGGGCGGCCTTCATGCCGGACGTCCCGCAGGCCTCGAGCGGACGCAGCGGGTTGTTGAGCCACACGTCGGTGCCCGGGTAGAGCAGCTGCGCCATGCCGATGTCGTAGTCGGGCAGGAACACGATCCGGCCGCGCACGTCCGGCTCCGAGGCGAACTGCACGAACTGCTGGATGAGGCGCTTGCCCTCCTCGTCCGCGGGGTGCGACTTGCCCGCGACGACGATCTGGATGGGACGCTCGGGGTGCAGCAGCAGGGAGCGCAGGCGCTCGCGGTCGTGCAGCATCAGCGTGAGGCGCTTGTAGGTCGGCACGCGGCGCGCGAAGCCGATGGTGAGCACCGTCGGGTCGAGCACGGTGGAGAGCCAGGCGGGCGTGATGGCGCCCGGGTTCTGCCGGGAGTGGGCGGCGACGACCCGACGGCGCGCGTCCTCGACGAGCTGCACCTTCATCTCGCCGCGCACGCGCCAGAGGTCCTCGTCGGTGACCTTCTCGGAGGCCCAGTCGGCGGCCGTCGTGTCCGAGGTGCCGAGCTTCTGCTCGGCGAGGTCGAGCAGCCTGGGGTCGGTCCAGGTCGGCGCGTGCACGCCGTTGGTCACGGAGGTGATGGGCACGTCCGCGGGGTCGAATCCGGGCCAGAGGCCGGAGAACATGACGCGGCTCACCTCGCCGTGCAGGAGGGAGACGCCGTTGGCGTGCTGGCTGAGCCGGAGGCCCATGACGGCCATGTTGAAGACGCTGGGCGAGCCGCCGGGGTAGTCCTCGGCGCCGAGCGCGAGCACGTCCTCGGCGTCGACGCCCGGGAGCAGCCCGCTGGAGAGGTAGTCGCTCACGAGCGAGCGGTCGAACCGGTCGATGCCGGCGGGCACGGGCGTGTGGGTCGTGAAGACGGTGCCGGCGCGCACGAGCTGCAGCGCCTCCTCGAAGGTGAGGCCCCCGGCGATGATGTCCGAGATCCGCTCGAGGCCGAGGAACCCGGCGTGCCCCTCGTTCGTGTGGAACACGCGGGCCACCGGCTCGTTGCGCAGTCGCGACCAGACCTTGAGGGCGCGCACACCGCCGATGCCGAGCAGAAGCTCCTGCATGAGCCGGTGCTCGCCGCCGCCGCCGTAGAGGCGGTCGGTGACGGACCGCAGCACGTCCTCGTTCTCGGGGATGTCGGTGTCGAGCAGGAGCAGCCGGATGCGGCCGACGAGCGCCTGCCACACGCGGGCCCGCAGCACGCGGCCGCGCGGGATCGCGAGCTGGATGATCACCGGCTCCTCGTCCTCGTCGCGCAGCACCGAGAGCGGCAGGCCGTCCGGGTCGAAGTTCGGGTAGGTCTCCTGCTGCCAGCCGTCGGGCGAGATCGACTGCGAGAAGTAGCCCGAGCGGTAGAACAGGCCGACGCCGATCAACGGAACGCCGAGGTCGGAGGCGCTCTTCAGGTGGTCGCCCGCGAGGATGCCGAGGCCGCCGGAGTACTGCGGCAGGGCCGCGGCGATGCCGAACTCGGGCGAGAAGTAGGCGATGGACTCGGGCGCCTCGTCCGCGGGCAGGCCCTGGTACCAGCGGGGCTCGCTGATGTAGCGGCGCAGCTCATCGCGCTGCGCGTTGGCCCGGGAGACGAAGTCGTCGTCGGCCGCGAGGCGCTCGAGGAGCGCGGGGTCCACCGCGCCCAGCAGGGTGACGGGATCCTTGCCGGTCTGCTCCCAGAGCTCGGGCGAGACGCTCTCGAACAGCTGGCGGGTCGGCTCGTGCCAGGACCAGCGCAGATTGGCCGCGAGCTCTCCCAGGGCGCTCAGGGACTCGGGAAGAACCGAGCGGACGGTGAACCTGCGAATTGCCTTCACTGCTGCCTCCTTGGCGGTGCCGGCGTCGCCCGGCACGAGCGCCAGCCTAGGAGATGCGCCCGCCTTCGCCCAGCGCGACATTCCCCCCAATTCTCGGTACGGTCAAAAGGTGGCAGAAACAGCGAAGACCCGGTCGGGAAGCGACGAGACGAAGACGAGCACCAAGCCCCGCACCAGGGCACCGAAGGAACGGGTCCTCGAGGACTACCAGCCCGTGATCGGTCGGATTCCCATCCTCTCGCTCCGCCCGCAGATCGAGGACAACCTATGGCCGGTCACCTCGTACGTGACCGACGTCGTGCCGTTCGGCGCCACGGTGTTCCGCGAGGGGCACGACCTCATCGGCGTCGACCTCCTCCTCACGAACCCCAAGGGCCGCGACACGCGCCACCGCATGCACGTCGACACCGCCCACCCGGGACAGGACCGCTACGCCGTGCGCGCCCAGCTGAACACCCAGGGCCTCTGGACGTACCGCATCGAGGCGTGGGCCGACGACTTCGGCACCTGGCTGCACAACGCGGAGATCAAGGTGCCCGCCGGCATCGACGTCGAGGTCATGCTCGCGCTCGGCGAGCAGCTGCTGCAGCGCGCCGTGGACGAGCCGGGCCGGGCGCGAACCGCCGTCCGCCTGCTCAAGGACGCCCGCGCGCGCCTGGTGAAGACGTCGTCCAGCGTCGAGGAGCGGTTCGCCGCGGCCACCGACCCCCGCGTAATCGACGAGCTGCACCGCAACCCGCTGCGCAGCCTCACCACCGTCTCCGACTCCCGCAGCATCGTCGTGGAGCGCGAGCGCAGCGGCTACGGCGGCTGGTACGAGTTCTTCCCCCGCTCCGAGGGCGCCGTGCAGCACGAGGACGGCTCGTGGACGAGCGGCACGTTCCGCACGGCCGTGACGCGGCTCCCCGCGATCCGCGACATGGGCTTCGACGTCGTCTACATCCCGCCGGTGCACCCGATCGGCACGACGAACCGCAAGGGCCCGAACAACACGCTCACCGCCGGCCCCAACGACCCGGGATCGCCCTACGGCATCGGCTCCGCGGACGGCGGTCACGACTCCATCCACCCGGAGCTCGGCACCGAGGCGGACTTCACCTACTTCGTGCGGCAGGTGAAGCAGCACGGCATGGAGCTCGCGATCGACATCGCGTTGCAGGCCTCCCCCGACCACCCCTGGGTCACGACGCACCCCGAGTTCTTCACGACGCTCCCGGACGGATCGATCGCCTACGCCGAGAACCCGCCGAAGAAGTACCAGGACATCTACCCGCTGAACTTCGACAACGACCCCGAGGGCTCGTACCGCGAGATGCTGCGCGTCATGCGCCGCTGGCTCGACCTCGGCGTCAAGATCTTCCGCGTCGACAACCCGCACACCAAGCCGCTCGTCTTCTGGGAGCGCCTCATCCACCAGATCATGACGGACGACCCGGACGTCATCTTCCTGAGCGAGGCGTTCACGCGCCCGGCGATGATGCGCACCCTCGCGAAGATCGGGTTCCAGCAGTCGTACACCTACTTCACCTGGCGCAACACGAAGCAGGAGCTCGAGGACTACCTCTGGGAGGTCTCGCACGAGACCAGCGACTACCTGCACCCGAACTTCTTCGCGAACACGCACGACATCCTCACGCCGTACCTCCAGTTCGGCGGGCGGCCGGCGTACAAGATCCGCGCCGCCATCGCGGCGACCGGCTCCCCGACGTGGGGCATCTACTCCGGCTACGAGCTGATCGAGAACGTCGCCCGGCCCGGCGCCGAGGAGAACATCGACAACGAGAAGTACCAGTACCGGCCCCGGGACTGGGACAAGCTCGAGTCGCTCGGCGCAACGATCACCCCGTACATCACCCGGCTCAACGAGATCCGCCGCGCGCACCCGGCCCTGCGTCAACTGCGCAACACCGAGATCCACTGGAGCGACGACGACTCCATCCTGGTGTTCACGAAGCACCTCGAGGGGATCTTCACGCCCGAGGGCGTCGACGACACCATCATCGTCGTCGCCAACCTCGACCCGCACTCCGCGCGCGAGACGACCGTGTACCTCGACCCGACGAAGTTCGGCATGACGGCCGACTCCGTGTTCGGCGTCGAGGACCTGATCACCGGCAACACGTGGAACTGGTCGACGGCCAACTTCGTGCGACTCGACGCATTCGTCGAGCCCGTGCACATCCTGCGCGTGCTGCGCGACCCCCAGACCGACGAAGGAGCCAACTAAGCCCATGGCGAGCACCACTCAGGACGACAACGCGCCCACCCTGCCCGATATCCCGGACGAGGCGCTCGTCGCCGTCGCATCGGGTCTGCACACCGGCCCGCACTCCGTGCTCGGCCAGCACCCCGTGCACGAGGAGGGCGGCAGCGGCGACCTCGTCGTGGTGCGCGCGTTCCGGCCCCTCGCCCGGCAGGTGGTCGCCGTACTCGACACCGGCGTCCGGGTCGACCTCGCCCACCTCGCGCACGGCGTCTGGCAGGGCTGGCACACCGAGGGGCTGCAGGACTACGTGCTCGAGGCGAGCTACGACGACGGCGGCACCTGGACGACGGACGACCCCTACCGCTACCTGCCGAGCTTCGGCGAGGTCGACTCCTTCCTCTTCGGGGAGGGCCGGCACGAGCGCCTCTGGCACGTCCTCGGCGCGCACGTGCGCGAGCACTGGGGCGTCAACCGCGCGACCCGCGGCACCGCGTTCGCCGTCTGGGCCCCGCACGCGCGGGCCGTCCGCGTCGTCGGCGACTTCAACGGCTGGGACGGCGTGCAGCACACCATGCGCCGCCTCGACTCCAACGGCGTGTGGGAGCTCTTCGTGCCCGGGCTCGACTCCGGCACCTACAAGTTCGACATCCTCACCCAGGCCGGCGACTGGGTCCGCAAGGCGGACCCCATGGCCCGGTTCACCGAGGTGCCGCCGCGCACCGCGTCGGTGATCGGCGAGTCGCACTACGAGTGGGGCGACGGCGACTGGCTCACCGCTCGCGCCGAGCGCGACCCGCACAACTCCCCCATGAGCGTCTACGAGATGCACGCCGGTTCGTGGCGCCCCGGGCTGGGCTACCGCGAGCTCGCCGACGAGCTGATCCCCTACCTCACCGAGCTCGGCTACACCCACGTGGAGTTCCTGCCGCTCGCCGAGCACCCCTTCGGCGGATCCTGGGGCTACCAGGTCACCTCGTACTACGCGCCCACCTCGCGCTTCGGGCACCCGAACGACCTCAAGTACCTCATCGACCGACTGCACCAGGCCGGCATCGGCGTGCTCGTGGACTGGGTGCCCGCGCACTTCCCCAAGGACGAGTGGGCGCTCGCCAAGTTCGACGGCCAGCCGCTGTACGAGCACACCGACCCCCGGCGCGGCGAGCAGATGGACTGGGGCACCCTGGTCTTCGACTTCGGGCACTCCCAGGTGCGCAACTTCCTGGTCGCGAACGCGCTGTACTGGATGGAGGAGTTCCACGTCGACGGCCTCCGGGTCGACGCCGTCGCCTCCATGCTCTACCTCGACTACTCCCGCGAGGACGGCCAGTGGCTGCCCAACCGGTTCGGCGGACGCGAGAACCTCGAGGCCATCGGCCTGCTGCAGGAGGTCAACGCGACCGTCTACAAGACGTTCCCCGGCGTCGTCATGATCGCCGAGGAGTCCACGAGCTGGCCCGGCGTCACGCGCCCCACCAGCGGGGACGGCCTCGGCTTCGGCCTCAAGTGGAACATGGGCTGGATGCACGACAGCCTGCAGTACATGCAGACCGACCCGATGTACCGGTCGTACCACCACGGCGAAATCACCTTCAGCTTCGTCTACGCGAACAGCGAGAACTTCCTGCTGCCGATCAGCCACGACGAGGTCGTGCACGGCAAGGGATCGCTGTTCGGCAAGATGCCGGGCGACCACTGGCAGAAGCTCGCGAACCTGCGCGCCTACCTGTCGTTCATGTGGGCTCACCCCGGCAAGCAGCTCCTGTTCATGGGTCAGGAGTTCGCGCAGCCGTCCGAGTGGAGCGAGGAGCGCGGCCTCGACTGGTGGATCCTCGACCAGCCGGTGCACCGCGGCATCCACAGCCTCGTCGGGCACCTGAACCGCGCCTACGTGGAGAACCCGCCGCTGTGGCAGCGCGACAACGAGGCCGGCGGCTTCGACTGGCTGAACGACAGCTCCGAGCTCAACGTCGTGTCGTTCCTGCGCTGGGACCGCGACGGGAACCCCATCGCCGTCCTGCACAACTTCAGCGGCCAGCCGGTGAGCGACTACCGGGTCGGGCTGCCGTTCGCCGGCACCTGGGACGAGATCGTCAACACCGACGCCGAGGCGTACGGCGGATCCGGCGTCGGCAACTTCGGCTCCGTCGAGGCGGTCGAGGGCGAGTACTCCGGTCGCCCCGCGTCCGCGACGCTGACCCTCCCCCCGCTCGCAGGACTCTGGCTCAAGCTGCGCCGCGACGAGCGAGCTGACGCGTTGCTCGCCGAGCAGGCCGCGGCCGCCGTCGAGGCGCCTGTCGAGCTCCCGGTCGACGTCGACGCCGCGGAGGCGCAGGCCGCGGCCGAGCAGCGCTCCGCCGAGGCCCACGGGGAGACGGTCCCGGCCGAGACCCCCGCAGGCGAGACGGCACCGGCGGCAACGGCTCCGACCGAGTCGGCCGAGACGCCCGAGGCGAAGCCCAAGCGCACGCGCACTCCGCGGGCGAAGAGCGCGGCCAAGGGCGCTGCGGCGGCGGTCGGAGCGGCTGTCGTCGGCGCCGCGGCGGTGGGCGTCGCGGCGGTCGGGGCCGCGGTCGCCGGTGCGTCCGGAGACGGCGCAGAGGCGGACGCGGCGGACACTCCGCCGGCGAAGCCCACCCGCACCAGGACCTCCCGCGCGAAGAGTGCCGCCGCGGAGGCGCCCGTGGACGGCACCGCGGCGGAGGCGACCCCGGTCAAGCCCACCCGCACCAGGACCTCCCGCGCGAAGAGCGCAACGGGGACCCCGGTGGATGCCGTCGCAAACGCCACCGCCGCGGACGCGACCCCGGTCAAGCCCACCCGCACCAGGACCTCCCGCGCGAAGAGCGCGGCCGGCACCGCGGTGGACGCGGCCGCGACGGACGCCCCGGCCGAGAAGCCGGCTCGCACGAGAACGACGCGATCGAAGGCCGCGGCGCCGAAGAGCGCCGAGGCCGAGGGCACGTCGCCCGAGGAGTAGGACCGCGAAACGCGAAAGCCCGGGCAACGAGTTCGTTGCCCGGGCTTTCGCGTGTCCGGCCCGGTCCGCGAGACCGGGACGGTGCTGGGATGGGGTTCAGCCGATCCGCTCAGTCGATCCCCTTGACCGATCGCTCCCAGCCGATCTGCTCAGTAGAGGAGCGCGGTGAGGCGACGGCGGGCGGCGACCACGCGCGGGTCGGTCGCGCCCACGACCTCGAAGTACTCGACGAGGCGCGTGCGGATGAGGTTCTTGCCGTCCTGGTCGCACGTTGGGAACAGCGCGAGCAGCCGGTCGAAGGCGTCGTCGATGTGCCCGCCGGACAGGTCGAGGTCGGCGACGTCGAGCTGCGCCTGCACGTCGGTCGGGTTCAGGCCCGCGGCGTCCCGGATCTCCCCCGCGGTCTTGCCCTGCAGGCGCGCGAGGAGGCTCACCTGGGCCAGCCCCGCCACGGCCATGGAGTCGCGCGGGTCCTGGGCGATCGCGGTGCGGTAGGCCTGCGCGGCGGCCTCGTAGTCGCCGCGCTCGATGGCGTCGTACGCCTCGGCGTGCAGCGGGGGAAGCGGCGGCTCCGCGGGCTCCTCGGCCGGAGCTGCGCCACCGGCGACGGCCGCGGTGCCTGCGACCCCGCTCTGGGCGGCGAGCTGCAGCACCTGGTCGAACACGTCCCGCATCTCCACCTCGTCCACCGTTCCGGTGAAGAGGGGCACGGGGCGGCCGCCGACGATTGCGGCCGTCGTCGGCACGGTCTGGGCCTGGAAGGCCGCGGCGAGCTGGGGGTTCTGATCGACGTCCACACGGACCAGCAGGAGGCGACCCTCGTAGGCGCCGACCAGCGAGCCGACGCTGACCGTGAGCTGCTCGCTGGCGGGTGACCGCGGCGACCAGAGGACGACGATCACGGGCACGGTCGACGACAGGTCGAGGATCGCGCTGAAGTTGGCGTCGCTGCCGTCGAGCACCAGGCTCGGCACCTCGACGGCCGCGCCGGAAGCGCCGCCGGGCGCGGAGGCGCCGGGAGTGCCCGCGGCACCGGGGCCCGCGGGGGCCCCGGGCGCCGGCCGATTCACGAGCGAGGAGAGGTCGACGGCGCCGCGGAGGTTGGCGATGGAAGGGGGTACCGAGCTCATGGGAGTTCCTTTGCCGAGACGAGTTGCTGTTCGAAGCCGAGGAGCACGATCTTCTGGCCCGAGTTCACCGGCGGGACGTAGAACAGGGCCTGGTCGTCGTACACCGACTGCACACCCTTCGTCGTCTCGGCGAGCCCGAGCAGGGCGGCCGTGGCACCTCCGTTGACCTTGAGGCTGGCCCGCGGGTCCGTCGGCTTGGTGACCTCCACCTCGTTGATGTTCACCGCGACGATGGCCCCGGCGTCGATCGTGGCCAGGGCGATGGGTTCGGCCCCACCGGCCAGCTTGGTGAACTCGATGGTACCGGTCGGGCCGAGGTCCGCCTTCGCCTTGTCCTGCACGGCGGGGCCGAACTGGTCCCGCACGGTATCGCCCTCCTTCTGGAAGGCCTCGGCGAACTCGCTCGCGTCGCCCTTGGCGAGGATGTCGGCGTAGGCCGTCGCGACGTCGGCGGGCTGCATCGTGAGCAGCTTGACGTCCGGCTCGAGCCGCGCGGCCCCGATGCCCGCGGGGGCGACCTCCGGCAGCGGCTCCGAAGTCACGATGTTCGTCGCGTAGCGCACCGTGTAGTTGTCGCGCGGCGTCTCCTGCACGAGGAAGAGCGCCTGCGTCGGCTCGCCCTCGACGGCGTCGTTCTGCACGATCGTGTAGACGGTCCGCGGCCAGGTGTCCGTGGCCTGCGGGAGCGCGAGGATCGTGCTGTCGGCGGGGATGGCGACGGGCACGGGCTCGTCCGCCTTCTTGGCGCGGATCCTGTAGTTCGCAAGACGCTGCTCCATGGCGGGGCCGGAGAAGCGCGAGCGGAGCAGGCTCTCGTCCATGGCGGCATCCGCCTGGGTGCTCGTCTCCGAGATGCGGGTCATGATGACGTCGAGCTGACGCTCGGACACCACCGGGTTGGGCGCGTCCTCGTTCTCGATCGCCTCCTCGAGGGTCGACCGCGGTGACGGCGCCGTGGTGGGTGCGGGAGCGCCGCCCAGGAACTCCGGCCAGGACTCGGCGGAGCAGCCGGTGAGCAGGAGTCCGGGGACCAGGATCATGGGCACGGCGGCGGTCATCGAGCGGCTCACCGACCGGCGGGGCTTCGTCGTTCCGGCCTCGACCGGGCTGGCGGTGCGGCCGGCACGACCGGAACGGCCGCGGGGCAGCCCGCCGTCGCCGCCCTTGCGACGGGGTCCGCGGGTCTTCCGCAGGTGGTTCAGAGCGAGGACGTAGAGCACGAGACCCAGGACGGCGAACAGGATGCCACCGACGATGAGCGGACCGACCCAGGGCGTGCGGTTCTCGACGGGCCAGGTCAGCGACACCTCGGTCGGGGCGGGGGCGGTGCCGTCCGAGGCGAGGAGCACGGACACGGAGTCGGGCAGGCGGGTGTCCATGCGCAGGGAGCCCTCGCCGGTGCGCTCGGACAGCCACAGGTCCGACCCGGCGGGGTTCGGCGCGGCCTGCTCGGCCGCGGGCTCGGCGGGCTCGGTCGCGGCGGGGTCGGGCGTGGCCTCGGCGGTCGGCGCGTCGGTCGCGGCGGCGGTCTCCCCCGGCGCCGGAGTCGCGCTCGCGGACTCCTCGGGCTCGACGAGACGGCTCGAGAGCTCGCGCGTCTCGGAGGAGAATGAGAGGCGCGCGTACGGGGTGTCCCCCAGCCAGGCCTCGACGTCCTCGGTGCGGGCGTACGCGGCGAAGACGGTGCCGCTCCCCTCGACCCGCATCGTCTGCAGGCCCGGGTTGCTATTCAGCGTCTTCCCGTCGACGACGGCGAAGCGTGGCTCCCCCGAGACGGTGGCTCTGGCGGTTAAGCTGTCGGGTGCGGCGAAGATGGTCTGCTGGGCGATGCCCAGACCGATCAGAACGGCCGCGACCACGAACGCGACGATCGCGGACACGAAGCGCACGGATTTACTCCTCTCGTGTTGCCTGACCACCGCGAATCGCGTGCGGGGATGCACGAGACGGAGGCTGCACGGACCGCGGCGAGCGCATCGGGCTGCTCGGCTTTTCGGTCCGGATGGCAACGAACAAAGACATTCGAAGATAGCGGACCTGCCTGAGAGGCGACAACGCGTTCTCTCAGAGAGTAACCGGGACGTTTCCCCGGTGCAGGGAATGTGCCTTCG
Source organism: Planctomonas deserti (assembly GCF_003067705.1). Lineage (GTDB taxonomy): Bacteria > Actinomycetota > Actinomycetes > Actinomycetales > Microbacteriaceae > Planctomonas > Planctomonas deserti. The sequence continues at coordinate 460,750 of NZ_QANL01000002.1, read as the reverse complement.
ATCAGCGGGTACAGTCGTTACGTCCTTCGCCACCCTACGGCGGGGACACGGGAGCAGGGAGATCACGTGGCGCACGAGGAGACCGAGTTCACATCGGCCATGCGGGGGTACAACCGCGAGGAAGTGGACAGCGCCATCTCCGATCTGCGGCGCGAGGTCGCCGAGTCGAAGGCCGCCGCGACGGAGCGGGCGAACGAGGCCGAGCGACTGCGGGCACGGGTCGACGAGCTCTCCGGGGAGCTCGAGGAGGTCGGGCGTCCCACCTACTCGGGGCTCGGCACCCGTCTGGAAAGCACGCTGCGCCTCGCCGAGCAGCAGTCCACCCGGCTGCTCGTCCAGGCCGACGAGACGGCGGACCGGCTGCGGCGCGAGGCCCAGACCGAGGCGATCCAGGTGCGCACGGACGCCCGCAGCGCCGCGGAGCGCATGCTCTCCGACGCGTCGTCGCGGGCGAACGCCATGATCGAGTCCGCGCGCACCCACGCCGAGGAGACCCTGGAGAGGGCCGACGCCGAGGCGGGCGCGATGAAGGCCGAGGCGCTGCGCGAGGCGCGGGCCATCCGCGCCTCCGTGGTCACCGAGGTGGCGGAGCTCCGCTCGACGGCGGAGCGCGAGACTGCCGCCCTCCGGGCCGCAGCCGATCACGAGGTGTCCGCACTCCGCGCCACCGCCGATCGCGAGGTCGCGGACGCCAGGCGGCAAGCGGCGGATCTCGCGCGGGCGACCGAGGTCGAACGCGGCAGGCTCGAGCGCGAGCTGCAGGCCGCCCGGGAGGCCGCCGCCGCGGAGGCTGCCGAGGCGCGGGAGGCCCTGGAGAGCGAGATCACGGCGGCGCGCTCGGCGCTGGCCCGGGAGATCGAGGCCGCGCGGGAGGCGCTGCGCGCCGACGTCGACGGGCAGCGGGCCGAGCTCGCGCGGGAGATCGAGGAGGGCCGGACCCGCCTCACCACCAGGATCGAGACGGCCAGGGCCCAGCTGGACCGCGAGCTCGCCCAGCGCCGTGGCGAGGAGCAGCGCCGGCGGGAGGAGGCCGAGGCCGTCCTCGCCGCGGAGCTGAGCGCCGCACGCACCGCCCTCGCCGCGGAGGAGGCGAGCGCACGGCGCGGCCTCGACGCGGAGCTCACCGAGCGGCGGGACGCGTCCGAGCGCGAACTGCTGGCCCGGCACCGTCGCGCGGTCGCCGAGACGCAGCAGTACCTGGACGAGGCCCGCGCGGAGCTGGCGGACATCACCGCCCGCGCCGCGGAGAAACGGCAGGCCGTCGAGACCCTCGAGACCGAGGCGCGCGACGAGGCCCGTGCGGTGCGGGAGAACGCGGACGCCGCCGCCCGCCAGACGCTCGACGCCGCCCAGCAGCGTGCGGCCGCGATGGTCGCCGAGGCCGAGGAGCAGACCCGCTCGACCCTCGCCGACGCGGAGGAGCGGCTCGCCCAGATTAGGATCGAGCGGGAAGCGGTCGCCGGCTACTTCCAGAATCTCCGCACCGTGGTGACGCGGGCGGAGGAGAAGGTCAACTCAGACGGTTGACGGGCCTGCCAGGCCCGCGTGACGGCTCGACGGAGGCGTCACGGGATTCCGAGTGACGCCCCGACGGGCGTGTCCGGAACAACCGCGGAACGCTCGACAGGGGCAGCATGAAGATTCAGAACCCGTTCCGCCTCGGCCTGCTGGCCGGCCTCGGTGTTCTGGTCGCGTTGCTCATCGGCAGCGCACTCGGCTCGCTCACCACGATCCTCACCTACGTCGGCGCCGCCCTCTTCCTCGCGCTCGGCATCGACCCGCTGGTCACCATGCTCGAGCGGCGGCGCGTGCCCCGCCCGGCCGCGATCCTCACCGTGCTGATCGTGATCCTCGGCTCGTTCGCCGGCATCATCTTCGCCATCGTGCCGGCCATCGCCGACCAGGTCGGCGAGCTGACCAGCAGGTGGGACGCGCTGGTGGAGTCGCTCGCGGACTCGAGCCTCATCAACGACATCGACCGCCAGTTCGGCACCTTCTTCGACGTGCAGGCTGCGGTGGATCAGGGGGCGACCTGGCTGCAGAACAACGCGGGCCTGATCGGCAACGGCGTGCTGCAGGCCGGCATCTCCGTGGTCAACGGCCTCTTCGGCGCCGTCATCGTCATCATCCTGATGCTCTACTTCGTGGCGTCGCTCGGCAGCATGAAGCGCGGTCTTTACCAGCTCGTGCCCGCGTCGAAGCGGGCCCGGTTCGCCGACATCACCGAGCAGATCACCACGTCCATCGGCCGCTTCGTCGTCGGGCAGGTGACGCTCGCCGTGTGCAACGGCGTGCTCAGCTTCATCTTCCTCTCCGCGATCGGCGCGCAGCTGCCCGCGGTGTTCGCCTTCATCGCGTTCCTCTTCTCGCTCGTGCCGCTCGTCGGAACCATCACCGGTTCCGTCATCATCGTGCTCGGTCAGCTCCTGCTGCTGCCGGAGTCGCAGAGCACGTGGATCGCCACGGCCGTCTACTACCTCGTCTACATGCAGGTCGAGGCGTACCTCCTCAGCCCGAACATCATGAACCGCGCCGTGAAGGTCCCCGGCGTCATCGTCGTGGTCGCGGCGCTGACCGGTGGAACGCTGCTCGGCATCCTCGGTGCGCTCATCGCCATCCCCGTCGCCGCCGCGATCCTGCTGATCATCAAGCAGGTGTTCATCCCCCGCCAGAACGAGCGCTGACGGCCGTGTAGGCCGCTCCCGGGCGGCCGCACGGGTCAGCCCTCGGACGGGCTCCAGGTCGCCTCGAGCGGCAGCGCCGCGGGGTTCACGCGCGACACGATCTCGGTCAGCACACGGTGGGTCTGCTTCTCCCCCACCCACAGGTGCTTGCCGCCCTCCACGTGCACGACCTCGATGTCCGGCACGACGGCGAACCGCCGCTCCGCCTCCTCGGGCCGGAGGAAGTCGTCGAACTCGGGGATGAGCGCGACGACGGGGCGCACGTCCCCCGCCCACTCGCGCAGGTCCTGCTCCGTGGCGCGGTGCAGCGGCGGGGAGAGCAGGATCACGCCGTGCACGGGGTGATCGCGACCGTACTTGAGCGCGAGCTCGGTACCGAAGGACCAGCCGACGAGCCACGGGTTCGGCAGGCCGCGCTGCAGGACGAAGTCCATGGCCGCGGCCACGTCCGCGCGCTCGGTCACGCCGTCGCCGAACCGGCCCTCGCTCGTGCCACGGGGCGACTCGGTCCCGCGGGTGTTGAACCGCAGCACGGCGAGGTCCGCCTGGGCGGGCAGCCGTGCCGCGGCCTTGCGCAGCACGTGCGAGTCCATGAAGCCGCCCGCCGTCGGAAGCGGGTGCAGCGTGACGAGCGTGGCGACCGGATCCCGGTCGGCGGGCAGCGCGAGCTCGCCGACGAGCGTGAGGCCGTCCTCGGTCCGCAGCTCGATGTCCTCCCGCCGGGCGGGAAGGACGGTTCCGGATCGGATCTCGATGGGCTCGTTCGTCATGACACCTTCCAGCAGTGCGTGTGCCAGTGCCGCCTGGCCTCGAGGTCGCTCATGTCGCCGAGGGGTCCGTCGGCGCGCCAGGCGACGAGGTGCTCCGTACCGGGGGCGATGTCGCGCCCGCAGCCGGGGCAGGTGTACACCTTGTCCGCGCGGCCCGGCGCGATGGGCTGCACGTTCCAGAGGCCCGTGCGACGGCGCTCGGTGCGTTTCCACCCCGTCATGAGGCGGGCGAGGTCGTCCGGCTCGTCTGCCGGCTCCCGCCGTCTCCCCCGGGGACGGTTGCTGCGCGGCATAGGGACCATCCTACGGTCGGCCGAGTGCGCGCCCGGTGCCGGCCAGGGCCGGGCGGCGGGGGCGAAAACGAATCCGGCCGGCACTGGGAGAACCAGTGCCGGCCGGATGCGAGCGGGACGGGTCAGTACCAGCCGCGCGACTGGCTGGACGCCCAGGCACCGCAGGGGGTGTCGTAGCGGGAGGTGATGTAGCCGAGCCCCCAGGCGATCTGCGTCGCCGGGTTGGTGGCCCAGTCGGCGCCCGCGGAGGCCATCTTGCTTCCGGGGAGGGCCTGCGGGATGCCGTACGCGCCGCTCGAGGGGTTCTCGGCGTTGACGCGCCAGCCGGACTCCTTCTTCCAGAGGGAGACGAGGCAGGAGTACTGCTCCTCGCCCCAGCCGCGGGCGAGAACCATCTCGTGAGCGACGGCCTGGGCGGATCCGGGGTTCGGCGCCGCCGCGGGGGCGGGCTTCGCCGGGGCCGGAGCCGGAGCGCTCGCGCTGCTCACGTTGCTGCTCGCAGCGCTCTGGGCGGCCGGCTTCGCCGCTGCCGCCTTCGGCTTCTCGGCGGGGGCGACCGGAGCGGGCGGGGGCGGCGGAGGCGGCGGGGGTGCGATGACGCTGAAGTTCTCGCGCGGCGCGAGGGCGACGGCGGCGGTCGCGGTCGTCGCGTCGAGCGTGACGGACTGGGCGTGCAGCGCGCTCAGCTCGGCGATGCTCGGCTCCAGGGTGCCGGACGCGACGGCGTTCGACATCGGGTCGACCATGGTCACGAGGGCGATGGAGGCCGCGGCCGCCAGGGAGAGCACAGGGACGGCGAAGAGGGCCGGCTTCCTGGGTCTTCGAACGGGCTTTGCTACGTTGGACGAGGCGGGAATCGGCGCGGGTTCAGTCGTGTTTTCACTCATGAGCTCGTTGAGTTTATCAAAAAGTTACCGAAGTGCACCTCTTTTGTTATGAGGGGGCATTGCGCCCGCCTCACGACCGGGATCCGGGCTCTAGCGCACCGCGAGCATGACGTCGATCACGGCGTCGAGCAGGAGGTCCACCTGCGCCTCGCTGTACCCCCCGCGGCGGGTGCGGAACACGACCTGCCGCACCTCGTCGACGCTCATCGGCCGGTTGTCCGCGAAGAATCGCTGCACCCGGATCAGGAATCGATCGACCTCGGCCGGGTCGTATCCGCCCGACATCCTGCCCACCCGGCGGAACTTCTCGCCGTCCGGCCGCGACAGTCGGCCGGTGATCTCGGCCGCCCGGTCCCGCGCCTGCCTGAGCCAGGCCTCCTGACCCATCCGCGCGACGCCGCGCTCGCGCTCGCGCGCCGCGAAGGCGTCCTCGAGCCGCTCGAGCGCCGCGTCGACGTGGGACGGCGAGTACCCGCCGCGACGCATGCGGAACGACGTGTGGCGGATGGCCGCGGCGTCGATGCCGGCCGCCTCGCCCTCCCCGTCGTACGCCCGCCGGGCCCGCGCGAGGAACTCGTCGACCTGGGCGACGTCGTAGCCCGGCGCCGACCGGCCGACCCGGGGGAACGTGCTGGGAACGCCATCGGCGCCGGGGACGGGTGACGCTGTGCCGGGCGACGCCGTGCCGGGAGCGGGCTTCGGCGCCTCGCGCGAACGGCGGCTCACGTGAACAGCACGAACAGCAGGTAGGCCGCGAGGGCGGACGGGAGGATGGAGTCGAGGCGGTCGAGGAAGCCGCCGTGGCCCGGCAGCCAGGAGCTGATGTCCTTCACCCCGAGGTCGCGCTTCAGCAGCGACTCCGCGAGGTCGCCCATCGTCGCGGTGAGCACGATGACGACCCCGAAGAGCACGCCGAACCACCACGGCTGGTCGAGCAGGAGCACGGCGAACAGCACGCCGCCGACGAGGGCGGCGAGGACGGCGCCCGCGAAGCCCTCCCACGTCTTCTTCGGGCTGATGGTCGGCGCCATGGGGTGCTTGCCGAACGACAGCCCGCTCGCGTAGGCGCCGATGTCGCAGAGGACGACGACCACGAGGAAGGCCAGCGTCCAGTACTGACCGTCGGGCCGGGCGAGCAGGGCGACCGCGAAGCTGCCGAGCCCCGCCAGGTAGCCGAGGATGAACGTGCCGGCGCCGAGGTCGGCCAGCAGCCCGTGCCGGCCGGCCGAGCTCATCGGCAGGACGATCTCCACGAGCCGCCAAAGGGCGACCAGGGCCATGGCGCCGAGGATTCCGAACCACTGACCGGCAGAGCCGAGGTAGTAGGTGACGGGCACGATCGCGACCATGGCGAGCACCACGGGCACCCGCGGCACGTCGCGCCCGGCCTGGCGCATGGCGGTCGCCAGCTCGAACGCGGTGAACGCGACGAGCGCCGCCGCCACGAGCAGGAACAGCTCCTTGACGATCAGCAGGCTCGCGAGCACCGCGCCGCCGAGCACGAGGCCGATCAGGATCGCGAACGCGAGGTTGCGTCCCGTCCGCGCGTTGATGCGCTCGGTCGTCGCGTCGATCTGCGCGCGGGTCGCCTTCACCTGCGCGGTGAGGTCCGCCCGGGTGGCCTGCACCTGCGCCGTGAGGTCGGCCTTCGTCGCCTGGACCTGGGCCTCGAAGTCGGCCCGGGTGAGCCGCCCCGAGTGCCGCCGCGGCGAGCGGACGGTCCTGGGTGTCCGATCGGCGGGGTCGCGGAACTTCTTGTCGGACACGCGAGGAGCCTAGACCTCGAGGAGTTCGACTTCTTTGCGCTTCAGCGCGTCGTCGATCGCGTCGACGTGGGTCTTGGTGATCTGCTCGAGCTCCTTCTCGGCGCGGGCGACGTCGTCGTCCCCGACCTCGCTCTTCAGGGCGTCCAGGTCGTCCTTCGCGCGGCGACGGATGTTGCGCACGGACACGCGGGCCTCCTCCGCCTTGCCGCGGACGATCTTCACGAACTCCTTGCGGCGGTCCTGGGTGAGCTCGGGCAGCGTCACGCGCACGATCTCCCCGTCGTTGCCGACGTTCGCGCCGAGGTTCGGCATGTTGACGAGCGCGCGCTCGATCTCCTTGAGCGCGGTCTTGTCGTAGGGCGTCACGAGCAGCGTGCGGGCCTCGGGGTTCTGCAGCGAGGCGAGCTGGGCGAGCGGCGTGGGGCTGCCGTAGTAGTCGACGAGCACGCGCTGGAAAAGCTGCGGGTTGGCCCGGCCGGTGCGCACGGTGTTGAAGTCCTCCTTGACCACCTCGACCGCCCGGTCCATCTTGTCTCGGGTCTCGGTCAGAACATCGGCGATCACGTGGTACTCCTTCATCGAAACGTACAAGCGGGACGAAAGCCCGCATTCCAGCTTAGTAGCGGGGGCGCGCAGGGGCCCGAGCACCCGGAAAGGCGTCAGTTGGAGACGAGCGTACCGATGCGCTCGCCACGGATGGCGGCCTTGACGTTGCCCGCCGGGGCCATGCCGAAGACGACCATGGGCATGTGATTGTCCATGCAGAGGCTGAACGCCGTCGAGTCGACGACCTTGAGGCCCTGCTGCAGGGCCTGCGAGTAGGTGATCTCGTCGATCTTCGTGGCTGCCTTGTCGATCCGCGGGTCGGCCGTGTAGACGCCGTCGACGCCGTTCTTCGCGACGAGCACGACGTCCGCCTTGATCTCGAGCGCACGCTGGGCGGCCACGGTGTCCGTGGAGAAGTAGGGCAGTCCGGCGCCGGCGCCGAAGATCACGACGCGGCCCTTCTCCAGGTGCCGCTCCGCGCGGCGCGGGATGTAGGGCTCGGCGACCTGGGTCATCGCGATCGCGGACTGCACGCGGGTCTCCGCGCCGGCCTGCTCGAGGAAGTCCTGCAGCGCGAGCGCGTTCATGACCGTGCCGAGCATGCCCATGTAGTCGGCGCGACCCCGGTCCATGCCGCGCTGGGAGAGCTCCGCGCCGCGGAAGAAGTTGCCGCCACCGGTGACGATCGCCACCTCGACCTCCTGGGCCGCCTCGGCGACCTCACGGGCGAGCTGGCTGACGATGTCGGGGTCCACCCCCATCTGGCCACCGCCGAACGACTCTCCAGAAACTTTCAGAAGCACCCGTCGCTTGGCCTGATGTGTCATCCGCTAATCCACTCCTCGTTCGTTCCGGCGTTCAAAGATATCCGCTGCGCCTCCCGGCGCGTGCAAAGGGGAGCCCGGCCCGCGTGACGCGTTCCGGGCTCCCCTGTCGTTCTGCAGCTGACTAGGCGCCGACCTTGAACCGGGCGAAGCCCGAGATGGTCAGACCAGCCTCGGCGACGACCTTCGACACCGTGAGCTTGTTGTCCTTCGCGTAGTCCTGCTCGAGGAGCGCGACCTGCTTGAAGAAGCCGGTCAGGCGACCCTCGATGATCTTCGGGAGGGCGGCCTCGGGCTTACCCTCGCCGCGGGAGATCTCCTCGACGATCTTGCGCTCGGCGTCGACCTTGTCGGCCGGGACGTCCTCGCGGGCGAGGTACTCGGGGTTGGCGAACGCGATGTGCTGCGCGATGCTGCGCGCGGTCTCCGCGTCGTCACCCGAGTAGCCGACCACGACGCCGACCTGCGGGGGCAGGTCCTTCGACGTCTTGTGCAGGTACACGGCGAAGTTGTCACCGGGCACGAGCGCGACGCGGCGCAGCTCGATCTTCTCGCCGATGACGGCGGCCTCGTCACCGATGATCTCGGCGACGGTCCGGCCGTCGACGGACGCGGCGTTGCCGGCCTCGGCGCTGTCGGATCCGGCAGCGGCCACGGCGGCGAGCACGCGGTCGGCGAGGGCGACGAAGCGGTCACCCTTTGCGACGAAGTCGGTCTCGCACGCGAGCTCGATGAGCGTCGCGGTGCCCTCGTTGACCTGGGCGGCGACGAGGCCCTCGCTCGTGGAGCGGTCGGCACGCTTCGCGTTGCCCTTCGCACCCTTGAGACGGAGGATCTCGACGGCCTTCTCGATGTCACCATCGGCCTCGACGAGAGCGTTCTTGCTGTCCATCATGCCCGCGCCCAGTCGGTCGCGGAGCGTCTTGACATCGGCGGCAGTGAAGTTTGCCATATGTCGAACTCCTTAGTTGTTGTCGGACGAGGCGATCGGCGCCTTCTCGTCCTCGGTCGCCTGCGACTCGATGCGCTCCTCGACGTCGGCCTGGGTCTCCGGGGCCACCTCGACCGTCAGGGACTCGTCCGTCGTGGCGGCGAGGTCGGCGGAAGCCTGAGCGTCCGCGTCGTTCTCCTCGGTCGGCAGCTCGGCGGATGCCTCGGCCGCGGGCGCCTCGGCGGCGGGGGTCGCAGCGGCGGCGTCGGTGGACTGCTGCAGCAGCTCGCGCTCCCAGTCGGCCAGGGGCTCGGGAGCCTCGGCGCCCTCCTCGGGCTTCTGGTGGCGCTGGATGAGGCCCTCGGCAGCGGCGTCCGCGATGATGCGGGTCAGCAGCGCGACGGAGCGGATGGCGTCGTCGTTACCCGGGATCGGGTACTGGACCTCGTCCGGGTCGCAGTTCGTGTCGAGGATGCCGATGACCGGGATGCCGAGCTTCTTGGCCTCGTCGATGGCGAGGTGCTCCTTCTTGGTGTCCACGACCCACAGCGCCGACGGCGTTTTCGTGAGGTTGCGGATACCACCGAGGGTCTTCTCCAGCTTGTCGCGCTCGCGACGCTGGATGAGCAGCTCCTTCTTGGTGTAGCCGCGCGTCGTGTCGTCGAAGTCGACGAGGTCGAGCTCCTTGAGGCGGTTCAGACGCTTGTGCACCGTCTGGAAGTTGGTGAGAAGTCCACCGAGCCAGCGCTGGTTCACGAAGGGCTGGCCGACGCGCTTCGCCTGCTCGGCGATGGTCTCCTGAGCCTGCTTCTTCGTGCCGACGAAGAGGATGGTGCCACCGTGGGCGACCGTCTCCTTGACAAAGTCGTAGGCCTTGTCGATGTAGCCGAGCGACTGCTGCAGGTCGATGATGTAGATGCCGGAACGCTCGGTGAAGATGAAGCGCTTCATCTTCGGGTTCCAGCGACGGGTCTGATGCCCGAAGTGAACGCCGCTGTCGAGCAGCTGGCGAATGGTGACGACGGCCATGGCCGTGCTCCTTCTCTTAGCGTCCGGCGGTGCCCGCGCGAACGCTGATCGGTTTCTTTTGACCACCGGTCGGCGGCCAATCCTGGTGCCCGGGCGCGCATCCGCCCTTCATCGCTGTCTCCCTCGAGGGAGTCGATGGTCAGAAGGGACCGAGTGGTGCGGCGACCGAGTGGGCACGCGTAGTCAGCGCGAAGCATCGCGCTGCTCGGAACAGTGTAGCACCGCCCCGCGGGCGAACCCGGACGCCCGCACGCCCCGGAACGGGGCGCGCGGGCGTCGGTCGAGTCGGTCGATTCGGTTGCGGCCGGTGCGTCAGCGGGTCGCGGCGCCCGCCCGCTTCTTGTCCTTCCGCACGAAGAGGGTCTCCGCCTCCTCGAGCGAGATGCCGTTGGTCTCGGGGATCTTCACGAGCACGAAGAAGAACGAGAGCGCGGCGAACGCGGCGTACATGCCGTAGGTCAGCGGGAGGGAGAGGGACGACATCGCGGGGAACGAGACGGTGATGAGGAAGTTCGCGATCCACTGCGCCATGGCCGCGACGCCGAGCGCCTTGGCGCGGATCCGGTTCGGGAAGATCTCGCCGAGCAGCACCCAGACGAGGGGACCCCACGAGGCGCCGAAAGCCACGACGAAGACGTTCGCCGCGACGAGGGCGATGATGCCCCAGGGCGCCGGCAGGCTGGGCTCGCCGTCGGTGATGATCGCCTGGCTGAACGCGAGCGCCATGGTGCCGAGCGACAGCGCCATGCCCGTCGAGCCGACGAGCAGGATGGGGCGGCGGCCGATCCGGTCGACCAGCGCGATGGCGATGAGCGTCACGAGCACGTTGGTCACCGAGGTGAACACGGAGATGGTCAGCGAGTACGACTCGTCGAAGCCGACCGCCTTCCACAGCGTCGTGGAGTAGTAGAAGATCACGTTGATGCCGACGAACTGCTGGAACACGGACAGGATGATCCCGATCCAGACGATCGGCAGCAGCCCGAAGCGGTTGCCCTTGAGGGAGCTCTGCTTGGCCTTGTCCTCCTCGCGGATCTGCGACTCGATGTCGCGCATGGCCTTGTCGACGTCGTCCTTCGGCCACACGGTCGCGAGGATCGAGCGGGCCTTCTCACCCTCGCCCTTCTGCGCGAGGTAGCGGGGCGACTCCGGCAGCTTCCAGGCCAGCAGCCCGTAGACGACCGCGGGAACGGCGCAGGCGAGGAACATCCAGCGCCAGGCGGCGACCCCGAACCAGAACGGCTCGGAGGCACCACCGGCGCCGTTGGCGAAGAGCGCGTCGGAGAGCAGGGCGGCGAAGATGCCCAGGGTGATCGCGAGCTGCTGCAGGGACGCGAGCCGGCCGCGCACCTGCTTGGGCGAGATCTCCGCGATGTAGGCGGGCGCGACAACGGACGCGATGCCGATGCCGAGGCCGCCGACCACGCGCCAGAGAACGAGGTCCCAGACGGCGAAGGCGAAGCCGGCGCCGAGCGAGGAGACGAGGAAGAGGGCGGCGCCGAGCAGCATCGTCGCGATGCGGCCGTAGCGGTCCGCGACGCGACCGGCCAGGTATGCGCCGAGCGCGCAGCCCAGCAGCGCCGACGCGACGGCGAAGCCGGTCAGCACGGCGGAGAGCTCGAACTCGCCCTGGATGGCGTCGACGGCTCCGTTCACGACGGAGGAGTCGAAGCCGAAGAGGAAGCCACCGACCGCGGCGGATACCGCGAGCCCGATCACTCTCCTGGTGAGCTTCTTGTCCTCGGCGGTCCGGTGCGGTGCCTGCGGTTTCTCGTCCGTGGTCATGATCCTCCTGTCGCGAACATGCGATCCTCCCACCTTCCTCTCCCCCGTGCATCTTCGCCGGCGTCCGCCGGGCGCGTCCCGGCCGGACACTCGTGCGGACGGGAGGAACGGGATGCGGGCGAGGGCACGGGCGCGGGGCGTAGCGCGTGACGGGAGGGCCGCCGCGACCGTCGGGGTGACCGGCGGCGGGAGTGCTGAGGCGAGCATCGGAGTGAGCGTGGGAGCGGAAGCCGGTGTGGTGCGGCGCCGGCGGCGCTCGGTCGCGGGTCTCGGGGCCGGACTGGGCCTCGCCATGGCGGCCGCCTCGCTCGTCGCGCCGTCCTCGGCGGCGCCCGTGCCGCACCCGCTGCCGCTGCCGGGGCTCGCGGTCGCCGCCTGGCAGTGGCCGACGCCGCCCCCGCACATGGTCCTCCGGCCGTTCCGCGCACCGCTCACCGCGTACGGCAGCGGCCACCGCGGCATCGATCTCCCGGCCGCCGCAGGATCGACGGTGTTCGCGCCCGCCCCGGGCGTCGTCTACTTCTCGGGCCGGGTCGTCGACCGCCCCGTGCTCTCGATCGAGCACGAGGACGGGCTGCTGTCGAGTTTCGAGGCGGTGGAGTCGCCCCTGGTCGAGGGGGATCCGGTCCGGGCCGGCGACCCGGTCGGCGTCGTCGTGGCGAGCGAGCACTGCCCGGGAACGTCCTGTCTGCACTTCGGCGTGCGCAGGCACGGGCGCTACCTCTCGCCGCTCCTGATGCTCGGCGGGATTCCGCGGTCGATCCTGCTCCCCCTCGGGGAGTCCGTTGAACCCGCCGGCCGTTCTGCACGACGATGGGGAGGTGATGTGATCCCATCCCCGATCACGCTCTACGACGCCCACAAGGCGCGAGAAGGACGACGAATGACCCTGCAGAACACCGCCCGCACGACCCCGCGACTCATCGACGAGTTCGAGCACGAACGCGTGCTCGTCGTGCGCGGTCCCCGCTCCGGGCTCCAGATCACGGTGGCCGTGCACTCCACCCGGCTCGGCCCCGCCCTCGGCGGCTGCCGGATGTGGCACTACGACTCGGGCGAGGAGGCGCTGGCCGACGCGCTGCGCCTGTCCGAGGCCATGACGCTCAAGAACGCCGCCGCGGGCCTGCCCGCCGGCGGCGGCAAGTCGGTCATCCGCGTTCCCGCGGACCGCGTGCTCGACGAGGCCCAGCGCAGGGACGCGCTCCTCGATCTTGGCGACGCGATCGAGAGCCTCGCCGGCGCGTACAACACGGCCGAGGACGTGGGCACGACGTCGGACGACATGGCCGTCGTCCACGAGCGCACCCAGCACGTGGTGGGACTGCCCTCCGCAACGGGTGGCGTCGGCGAGCCGTCCGAGCCGACCGCAATCGGCGTCTACTCCGCCATCCAGGCGACGGTGCGCCGCCTCACGGGCTCGGACAGCGTCCGCGGGCTGCGCTTCACCGTCGTCGGCCTGGGCCAGGTCGGCTCGCGGCTCGCGACCCGGCTCACCGAGGACGGCGCCCTGCTCACGGTCACCGACGTGTACCCGGCGAAGCGCGCCCTCGCGGAGCAGCTCGGCGCGGAATGGGTCGAGCCGCAGAACGCGCACCTGGTCGAGACGGACGTCTTCGTGCCCGCGGGTGTCGGCGGCATCCTGACCGACGACGTCATCGACTCCCTTCGCTGCCGTGCGGTGGTGGGCCCCGCCAACAACCAGCTCGCCTCCCCCTCGGGTGCCGACCGCCTCGCCCGGCGCGGGATCCTCTGGGCGCCGGACTTCGTGGTGAACGCCGGCGGCGTGATCTACCTCTTCCACATGAACGAGCCGGGGGCCGAGCGCGCCGACGTGTTCGCCCGCATCGAGGGCATCGGCGAGACGCTCACGGCCGTCTTCGACGAGGCCGAGGCCCGCGGAACGACGCCCTCGGAGGCCGCGAGGCTGCTCGCCGCCGAGAAGCTCGCCGTGGGTTCGCGGGAGGCTGTCGCCGCCGGCTGACCCCCGCGCCCACGGCGCGGGACTCGCGTCACTGCCCGGCGCGCACCTCCGGCTCAGGCTCGGGGGTGCGCGCTCCGGTAGCTCTGGCGCAGCCGCTCCGTGGAGACGTGGGTGTAGATCTGCGTCGTGCCGAGGCTTGCGTGCCCCAGCATCTCCTGCACGGCGCGGAGGTCTGCCCCGCCGTCGAGCAGGTGCGTCGCCGCCGTGTGCCGAAGCGCGTGCGGCCCGGCCGGTCCGCTGCCCGGAAGGTCCTCGAGCAGGCGGGCTATGAGGGCGTAGACCGTCCTGGTCCCCATCCGCCCGCCCCTGCTGCCGAGGAAGAGGGCGGAACCGGAGCCGTCCGTCGCCAGCGCCGGCCGACCGCGGCGGAGGTAGTCCCCGAGCGCCCGCTGCGCCGGCACACCGAAGGGCACGACGCGCTCCTTCGACCCCTTGCCCGTCACCCGCAGCGTCAATCGCTCCTGATCGAGCTGGTCGAGGTCGAGGCCGGTCAGCTCGGACACGCGCAGCGCCGCGGCGTACAGGACCTCAACGACGGCGAGATCGCGGAGCGCGAGGGGGTCCCCCTCCGCCGCTCGGGCGGCCAGCCCCGCGAGGAGGCCGGTCACCTGCCCCTCGGTGAGCACGCGCGGGAGCGTGCGGCCGGGTCGCGGAGCCCGCAGCCTGGCGCCCGAGTCGGCGTCGGCGAGCCCCTCCCGCGACAGCCACGCGGCAAGCCCTTTCGCCGCGGCGGAGCGGCGCGCAAGCGTGGCCTTGCTGAGTCCGGCCTGCGATCCCCGCCAGAGCCAGTCGCGCAGCAGATCGAGGTCGAGATCGCCCGGGGAGCCGGCGCCGCGCGACCTTGCGTAATGAAGGAGGTCGGTCAGGTCCGAGCGATAGGCGCGGACCGTGTTGGCGGAGTAGCCGCGCTCTCCCGCGAGATGGTCGGCGAATGCGGATACCGCGTCGCTCAGCGGCCCACCATCGTCCGTACCACGCATGTTCGCACTGTATCGGCATTCCTTGGCGCGTCGACAAAGCGCGCCCAGCAGGCGGAACGACGTGCTACGCGAAGCCTTCCGCAATGAGGAAATCTCTTTTTCCGGTCGATGGCTTTTCGCCAATAGCCGAATTAGCAATGATTCTGCACATCGCGCAGGTATCGGTAGTCAGGAAAGGGGTCCGGCGAGGGCGCCGCCTCGAGACGTGGATAGAGCCGGGACTCCCCGCCTTATCGAGGACGTGCTCCGCGCATTGGTGCAGAGGCCGCACGAGGCGGTATCGGCGCCCGCGCGGACCCGCGCACAGCAAAGGAGAGGAAGCATCGAGGTGCTCCCTCTCCTTTCCGCTTGCGTGCTTGCGGCACGTGCATTGCTCCCGGCGCTTTTCCGGGCCGCGCAGCGTGAAGCGGGTGCTGTCAGTGGCTCTGCGAGCGGTACAGCTCGAGCAGAGACGCGGGCACGCGACCGCGGTCGGAGACCTGGTGCCCCTCCTTCTTGAGCCATTCGCGTGCCGCGGAGAGCTCTTCCTTGCTGTTCTTGCGAGAACTGGCGCTGATGCCGCGCGATGCGGCGGTCGTGCCGCGGTTCGCTTTGCGGCCGCTGTCGACGAACGGCTGAAGGGCATCGCGCAGCTTGCGCGCGTTGTCCTCGGTCAGATCGATCTCATAGGTGGTGCCGTCGAGGGCGAAATTGACGGTCTCGCCCTTTCCGTCCTCGATGACGACGCCATCGAGGTCATCGACGAGTGTCGTGACGACTTTCTGAGCCATGTGATCCCCTCACTATTTCTGTTGGGCATCCAAAGGCTACAGGAAAAGCAATAGAGAAAGTAATTCTCTAACAGCGCGGCGCGGATTCTTTGCATTCTCCGAGCCAAAGGTGCGACTAGCTCTCGCGCTCCGCAATAGCGGCGCGTTCGGGCCGCCGCGTTACTTCGTCGGCGGAATGCGCATTTCGCGAGGGTCGGAAAAGCCGCAGATGGAGAACAGGTGATAGCGCGCATAGGCGATCCGGACCGCGCTATTCTCCCCGCAGCACCCAGCCGCCGGCGCGCTCGGCTACCCGGCCCTCGAGCGCGAGCACGCCGAGGGCGGACTGGACGGCGGCGACGGAGAGCCCGCTGCGCCGGGCCACCTCGCTCTCATTCCTCGCTGCCCGCCGGCTCAGGGCGTCGAGCACGCGCCGCTCCTCCGAGCTCGCCCCCCGCGTTCGGTCGTCAGGCGCCCTGTCCCCGGTGGTTGCCCCGACCCTCGTGGCGGCTCCCCCGTCGACGCCCGCTCCGGTACGGAGCCCGCTCGCCAGTTCCGCCATCTCGTCCGCGTTCGTGACGCAGACGGCGTCGTACTCGCGCAGCAGTCGATGGCAGCCCGCGGACGACACGGAGGTGACGGGACCGGGCACGGCCCCGAGGGGACGGCCGAGGGCCGCGGCGTGTCCGGCCGTGTTGAGGGATCCGGACCGCCAGCCCGCCTCGAGCACGACGGTCGCCCCGCTCCACGCGGCTATCAGCCTGTTGCGCTGGAGGAATCGCCACCGGGTCGGCGCGGAGCCGCACGGCAGCTCGGACACCACGGCGCCCTCCCTCGCGATGCGGGCGAGCAGAGCGTCATGGCCGCTGGGGTAGAACCGGTCCACGCCGCCCGCAAGGATCGCGACGGTCGTCCCGCCGCTCGCCAGGGCCGCCCGATGGGCCGTGCCGTCGATCCCGTACGCGGCGCCGGACACGATGGCGAAGCCCCGATCGACGAGCCCCGCGGATGCCTCGACCGCCACGTGGTCCCCGTACCCGGTCGCGGCACGGGCACCGACGAGCGCGATGGAGCGCGTCGACGCCTGGAGCGCGGAGGGAATGCCGCGCAACCAGAGGGCGATGGGCGCGTGCTCCCCCAGGTCGTCGACACCGGTCGGCCAGAGCGGTGACGACGGGGTGAGGAGGTGAGCCCCGACCATCGCGGCCTGCCGCAGGTGGCGCTCCGCGGCCGACGGGTCGAGCCGCGGCGCCCATCGCGCCAGGGCCGCCGTCCACTCCCGTTCGGGCAGGGCCAGCGCATCCTCCGCTGTCTCCGACAGCGCGGCGAGCAGGCCTGCGGGAGTCGCTCCGGCGTGCACCGCCGCGAGCGCCCGCCAGGCGCCCAACCCGCTCACGAGCAGGGTCGCCGCCCGGTCACCAGGCTCCGCGATGCCGGTCCACGCCGCCCGGGCCAGCGCGTCGCGGGCGTGGTCCGGGTCGTCGGGAGGCGGCGCGCCGGGCGGCACGACGGCGGCCACCAGCCGCCGGATCCCGGGAAGGTCGGGGGCGAAGGAGGGCGACGCTGTCATGACATCGCCCGGCGCAGGTACAGCGCGCGGCCGACGTGCTCCGCCGCGGGGCGCTCGGCGCCGTCCAGGTCGGCCACCGTCCAGCTCAGCCTGAGCACCCGGTCGTAGCCGCGCATGGTCAGCCCGCCGCGTTCCAACGCCCGGTCGAGTGCGGCGGTCGTGCGTCCGCCGAGGGCCGCCGGTCCGCGCAGCCAGGGTCCGGGCACCTGCGAGTTGACGGACCACGGGGTGCCGGAGAGCCGCTCCCCCGCCGCCGCCCGCGCGTGCAGCACCCGTCGGCGCCCCTCGGCGGTCGTCATCCGCGGGGTCTCGGCGGACAGCGCCACCTGGGCCGCCGTGACGCGCCGCACGCTCAGCTGGATGTCGATGCGGTCGAGCAGCGGACCGGAGATGCGCGCGAGGTAGCGGCGTCGGGCGTGGGGCGGGCACGTGCACTCGGAGTCCCGGGCACCGTAGTTCCCGCAGGGACACGGATTGGCCGCGAGCACGAGCTGGAAGCGCCCCGGGAAGTGAGCCGTCGCGTTGGCCCGGTGGATGCTGATGACCCCGCTCTCCAGCGGCTGGCGGAGCGTGTCGAGCACGGCGGCGCTGAATTCCGGGGCCTCGTCGAGGAAGAGCACGCCGTGGGACGCCCGCACCGCCGCGCCGGGCCGGATCTGACCGCTGCCGCCACCGACCATGGCCGCCGCCGTGACCGTGTGATGCGGGCTCTCGAGCGGGGGCCGAGTGACGAGCGCGCGGCCCACGGGTGCCCCGCACAGCGACCGGACCGAGCTGACCTCGAGCGCGGCGTCGGCGTCGAGGTCGGGAAGCAGGCCGGGCAGCCGGCTCGCCAGCATCGTCTTGCCTGCCCCCGGCGGCCCGAGCAGGAACACGTGATGCGCGCCCGCCGCGGCGACAAGCAGTGCGGCGACGGACTCCTCGTTGCCCACGATGTCGGCGAGGTCAGGCTCCGGTCCGGGGTCCGGCTGCTCCGTGAGCGCGGCCGCCGGCAGCGGGTCGACCGGGATCGGATCCAGCTCCGCGCCGTGCCAGATGGCCGCGTCGCGCAGCGACGCCATGGCGACGACCTCGGCGCCGGGCACGAGCGACGCCTCGTCCGCGTTCCCCGAGGGCACCATGACGCGGGTGTGCCCGGAACGAACGGCGGCGAGCACCGCGGGCAGCACGCCGGCGACCGGGCGCAGCCGCCCGTCGAGCCCCAGCTCCCCGATGTGCACGACCCGCTCCACCGACTCCGCGGAGGCGACACCGGTCGCCGCGAGCACCGACACCGCGATCGCGAGGTCGAAGGCCGACCCGTGCTTGGGCAGCGCGGCCGGCGAGAGGTTGACGGTGAGCTTGCGGCTCGGCAGAGGGCAGTCGGAGTTGGCGGACGCGGCGCGCACCCGGTCCTTGGCCTCGCCGAGCGCCGCATCGGGCAGGCCGATGAGCACGAACCCGGGCAGGGCGCTCGACAGGTCGGTCTCCACCTCGACGAGCGCGCCGGAGAGCCCGACGAGGGAGACGGCGAACGTGCGGCCGAGCGGCATCAGAACACCCGCTCGAGGTGCTCGATGACCGGCTCCGTCCCCGGCAGGGCGATCACGGACACGGCGTCGATGCGGATGGCCCGGCGCTGTGCGCCGTGGCGCTCGCACCAGAGCGAGGCGAGCCGCCGGAGACGCGCGAGCTTGACCACGGTGACGGCCTCGAGCGGGTGCCCGTACCCAGTTCCGGACCGGGTCTTCACCTCGACGAACACCGTCTCGGGGCCGTGCTCGAGCACGAGGTCGATCTCGCCGAGCTCGCAGCGCCAGTTGCGGTCCAACAGTCGGTATCCCTGCGCCCGCAGGTGTGCGGCGGCGAGATCCTCGCCGCGCCGCCCGAGCTCGTCCTTCGCCGCCATCGCCCCGCCCTTCCGGGAACAGGGTGGCGCGACGCGGTTGCCGTCGGTCCGCGGGCCGAGATCCGGTGCGGAAGCCCGGGGTCAGCTGACCCTGTGCGGGACAGGGGCAGCGCTCAGCGCTGGGCCCTCCGCGGCACAGGGGCGGAGCACCACCGGCCACGCGCTCCTGCCCAGGCACGGGCATCCTGCCCAGGTTGAACCTGGGCACGCCGCCTCTGCCTGGGCAGGGGCACGAGGAACCGGCGGCTGTCGCGGCTCAGCGAGCACGCACAAGCGCGCAAGTGATGGGGGAGCGCGCAAGTACTGCGGGAGCGCGGAGGTACTGCGGGAATGGCCGAGCGCGAGCTACTCGTCGAGCGCGAGCTCCTTGGGGAGCTCGAACTCCTTCGAGGAGAGCTCCTCCACGTTCACGTCCTTGAACGTGAGCACGCGCACGGACTTCACGAACCGGTCGGAGCGGTACACGTCCCACACCCAGACGTCCGTCATCGTCAGCTCGAAGTAGAAGTCGTGCTCGGTGTCGCGGCGCACGAGCTCGACGTCGTTCGCGAGGTAGAACCGGCGCTCGGTCTCGACCACGTACTTGAACTGGCCGACAACGTCGCGGTACTCCTTGTAGAGCGCCAACTCGACTTCGCGGTCGTAGTCGTCGAATTCGTCGTCATCCATGGTTCACCAATCCTACGTCTTCCATGCCGGGCAGCATCTCCGGGGGCGAATGCAGCCAGGTGCGCCGGTGGAAGTCGGACGGGCCGTGCTCCCGGATCGCCGCCATGTGCTCCGGGCTCGCGTACCCCTTGTTGCCCGCCCAGCCGTACCGGGGCTCGAGCTCGTGGCGATCGATCATCAGGCGGTCGCGGTGCACTTTGGCGATCACGGACGCCGCGGCAACCGACGCGCAGTCCCGGTCGGCCTTGATGCGGGTGCGGACGGGCACCTGATCCGTCACGCCGCGATTCACGTAGTCCCAGTTGCCGTCGAGCAGCACGACGGCCTCCGCCATCGGCGCACCGGAGTCGGCGAGGGCCGCGAGCGCGCGGCGGGCGGCGAGCCCCAGGCAGACCGTGAGGCCGAGCTCGTCCACCTCGTCGCAAGTCGCGAGGCCGACGGCCGAGTGCAGCGCCCAGGACGCGGCAATGGGCGCCAGCTCCTCGCGGCGCTTCTCGCTCAGCATCTTCGAGTCCCGCAGACCATCCGGGATCTTCCGCCGTGAGCCGGGGATGAGGGCGGCGCCCACGGCGACGGGACCGGCCAGAGCCCCACGCCCGACCTCGTCCAGGCCGATCACGTACTGAGCCCCGTCGCGGAAGAGCGCGCGCTCCACCCGCAGCGTGGGGTCGGCGACGGCCATCATTCCGACGCGGCGCCCTGCTCGACCCCGCGGAAGGTGTCCGGGGCGTTGTCGAGCCAGGTCCAGCGCGAGATGGGCCAGCTGATGAGCAGCGCGCGACCGACGACGTCCTCGAGGGGCACGAAGCCGCGGCTCGGGGTGTCCTGCTGGTAGCGCGAGTCCTTCGAGTTGTAGCGGTTGTCGCCCATGACCCACAGGGAGTCCGCCGGCACCGTGACGTCGAAGTCGTCCTTCGACACATCGGTGGAACCGTCGGGCAGCGACACGTACGGCTCGTCGAGCGGCACGTCGTTCACCGAGAGCTGGCCGAGCTCGTTGCAGCACACGACGTGGTCCCCGGGCAGGCCGATGACCCGCTTGATGAGGTGGTCGTTGCTGTCCGGCGCGGACAGGCCCACGAGGGCGAGGGTCCAGTCGACGGCCGCGGCGAACGCGTTCTGCTCCACCGGCGGCGTCGGGGTCAACCAGTTGCCCGGATCCTTGAACACCACGACGTCGCCGTGCTGCAGGTGCATCAGATCCGGCGCGAGCTGGTTCACGATGATCCGGTCGTTCTGCACGAGCGTGTCCGACATCGACTCCGAGGGGATGTAGAACGACCGCACGAGGAACGTCTTGATGAGGACCGACACGACGAGGGCGATCACGAAGATCACCACGACGTCGCGAAGGAAAAGCTTCCATCCCCGCAAACGGGGTTTGCCGTTGCGGCCGACGGACTCTGTATCCGTTGGCACCGTACTATCCGTCATTTAACCGCCCGAGCTCCCCAGCAATAGTAATCGCTGGGGAGCTCGAGTCTGGACAGACGCTCTTAGTTGAAGCGCTTCTCCTTGATCTTGGCCTTCTTGCCGCGCAGCTCGCGCAGGTAGTACAGCTTGGCGCGACGCACGTCACCGCGCGTGACGACCTCGATGTGGTCGATGACCGGGGAGTGCACGGGGAACGTGCGCTCCACGCCCACCTGGAAGCTCACCTTGCGGACGGTGAACGTCTCGCGGACGCCCTCGCCCTGGCGGCCGATGACGACGCCCTGGAACACCTGGATACGCGAGCGGTTGCCCTCGATGATGTTCACGTGGACCTTGACGGTGTCGCCGGCGCGGAAGTCGGGGACGTCCGACCGCAGCGAGGCCTTGTCGACGGAGTCGAGAATGTGCACGGTGATTCGCTCTCTGCAACCGCCACGGGTCGACTGCGCTATAGGTGTTTCGAAGAGGGGATGGCGCTCACGCAACTGGTGGACTCCCCCATGGCAGGGTCCGCCGCAAGCACAAACAGTCATTCTGTCACGAGCGGTGCCCTTCCGCAAAGGCGCACCGGCGCCGAGCGCGTCTGCTGTGCTCGATAGCGGTCAGGCTAGGGACGCGGGGCGGGCGGTGCGTCGGGCGGGTCGATGCGAATGACCCGGCCGGCGGCGGGGCCCTGCGGCGCCGCGAGCCGGGAGGGCAGCCCCTCGGGATTGACCCAGCCGGCCTCCCGTTCGATGGTCTGGATCGCGCTCTTGACGCGCGCGCGGGTCTCGCGGACCAGCTGCCTGCCCGCCGCCCAGAACGCGGCGATCGCGAGCATCACCACAAGCGCCCCCGACACATTGGCGAGCGCCTCGGACAGCGCCGCCGTCTCCTGCCCGGCGACCCGGGTGAAGGCGGAGGAGCGGACGTCGGCACCGGCGTTGGAGTCGACGACGAAGAAGCCCAGCGCGAGAATCGCGAGGTGCCAGGAGCCGATGACGGCGACGTCGAGCCAGGAGACGGCGCGGGCCTGCCGCACGCCCTTGCGTGCCGCGGTGATGCCGCCGACCGCGAACATCGCGAGGCTGAGCAGCGGCATGAGCACGATCAGCAGGAGGAACTGCCAGCCGACGGCAGCACCGAAGAGGCCACGGCCGAAAAGCACCCAGAGGGGAAGCAGCACGGCCGCGACGAACTGCCAGTGGAAGAAGGCGCGCCGCGCGGTCATGGCACCAGAATACGACGCCCCGCCTCAACCTCCCCTGATCGTGGGCGACGCCCGGCACCGGGGCTCGCGAACTACAGTTGTCGGGTGATCGAACTGAAGACTCCGGCCGAGATCGAGGAGATGCGGCCCGCAGGCCGCTTCGTGGCGGAGACGCTCGTGCGCCTCGCGGAGGCCGCGGACGTCGGCGTGAACCTGCTCGACCTCGACGCGCTCGCGCACGACCAGATCCGCAGGCGTGGCGCGGAGTCCTGCTACATCGACTACCACCCGTCGTTCGGCGCGAGTCCCTTCGGCAAGGTGCTCTGCACCTCGGTGAACGACGCGGTGCTGCACGGCCTTCCCTTCGACTACGTGCTGAAGGACGGGGACGTGCTGAGCCTGGACTTCGCCGCGTCGGTGGACGGCTGGGTCGCGGACTCTGCGCTCACCGTCATCGTCGGCACGCCGCGCCCCGAGGACGTGCGCCTGATCGAGGTGACGACCGCGGCGCTGGAGGCCGGCATCGCGGCCGCCCAGCCCGGGGGCCGGGTCGGCGACATCTCCGCCGCCATCGGCGCGGTCGCGAAGGCGGCCGGTTACAGCATCAACACCGACTTCGGCGGCCACGGGGTCGGCCGCACCATGCACGGCGAGCCGCACGTGGCCAACAACGGCAGGCCGGGCCGCGGCGTGCCGCTGAAGCCGGGCCTCGTCATCGCCATCGAGCCGTGGTTCCTCGAGTCGACCGACCGCATCTTCACCGACCCGGACGGCTGGACCCTCCGCAGCCAGGACGGCTCGCGCGGTGCCCACATGGAGCACACCATCGCCATCACCCCCGACGGCCCGCTGATCCTCACCGCTCGCGACTAGGGCGGCGCCGGCGGCGCTTGCGGTCCCTGAGCGGATGCCATCGCGGACCCGTCGAAGCGACGTCCGTTGCGTCCCTTCGACAGGCTCAGGGACCGTGCCGGACTCAGGGACGTGATGGCCGTCCCGGAGTCCGTTGCGTCCCTCCGACGGGCTCAGGGACCGTGCTGGCCGGGGCGGCTAGGGCAGGAGGTCCGGGCGGACCCTGCGGGTGCGCTCGAGCTGCTGCTCACGGCGCCAGGCCGCGATCGCACCGTGATTGCCGCTCAGCAGGATCGGCGGCACCTGATGCCCGCGCCACTCGGCGGGCTTGGTGTAGCTGGGGTACTCGAGCAGGCCGTCGGAGTGGCTCTCCTCGACGAGGCTGTGCGGGTTGCCCACGACGCCGGGCAGGAGCCGGCCCACGGCCTCGATCATCGCGAGCACCGCAACCTCTCCCCCGTTGACGACGTAGTCGCCGATGCTGACGAGGCGCACGCGGGCGCGCTCCGCCGTGTGGTCGAACACCCGCTGGTCGATGCCCTCGTACCGGCCACAGCCGAACACCAGGTGCTTCTCCCCCGCGAGCTCGTGAGCCATCGCCTGGGTGAACAGCTCCCCCGCGGGCGACGGGAAAATCACCAGGGGCGCCTCGTCGTCGGCCGGCTCGGGGGGAAGGATGCTGTCGAGCGCCTCGCCCCAGGGCTCCGGCTTCATGACCATGCCGGCGCCGCCGCCGTACGGGGTGTCGTCGACGGTGCGGTGCCGGTCGTGCGTGAACTCGCGCAGGTCGTGCACAGCGAGGTCGAGGAGCCCGGTCTGCTTCGCCTTGCCGAGCAGCGACAGCTCGAGGACGTCGAAGTAGCCGGGGAAGATCGAGACGATGTCGACGCGCATTGGTCCGCGTGTCAGTCGCGGGCCGAGTCGTCGGACGGCGCCGCGTCCTCGGCAGACGCGACGTCGGCAGGCGCGGCGTCGGCAGGCGCGGCGTCGGCGTCCTCGGCCCCGGCATCCGCAGCGGGGGCGTCCGTCGCCACGGCGTCGGTCGCCTCGGCGTCGGTCGCATTGGCGTCGGTTGCGTCCACGTCCGCGTCACCGGCGTCGTCGCCATCGGCTGCATCCGCCGCGGCTTGAGGCGCGGGATCCTCGTCCGGCAGCTCCTCGAAGAGTCCGGCGGGCGGGGTCACGGTGACGATGCCCGCGGCGAGGTCGACGGCGGGCACGATGGCCTTCACGAACGGCACGAGCACCTCGTCGCCCGAGGCGACCTCGATCGCGAGCAGGTCCTGCGCGGGCAGGTGATCGACGCGGCGGACGACGCCGATGCGCTCACCATCGCGGACGACGCCGAGGCCGACCAGCTGGTGGTCGTACCAGGCGTCCTCCTCGTCGGACTGCTCCGACTCGTCCTGGCTGATCCACAGGATCGCCTTGACGAGCGTCTCGGCGGCGTTGCGGTCGGAGACCCCCGTGAAGAAGCCGACCGGCTGCGCGTTGTACCAGCGCAGCTCGGCCAGCTCGAGGGTCTTGCCGTGCCACTCGGACGAGGTGGGCACCTGAAGGGAGAACACGGCGCCCGGCACGAATCGTCGTGCCGGGTCGTCGGTGAACAGCTCCAGCTTCAGTCCGCCCTTGAGGCCGTGGGCCTTCGTCAGGCGACCGACGCGGAGTTCGGTCTGCTTGCTACTAGGAATCGGTATCCACCACGTCCACGCGAACGCGCTTGCCGTCGGCCAGCGCGGTGATGAGCGTGCGGAGCGCCTTCGCCGTGCGGCCGGCCCGGCCGATCACGCGGCCGAGGTCGTCGGGGTGCACGCGCACCTCGAGGACCTCGCCGCGCGGCGAGCTCTTCGCCGCGACGCGCACCTCGTCAGGCTGATCGACGATCCCCTTGACGAGGTGCTCGAGAGCGGGAGCGAGCATGGACTACGCCTGCTCGCTGTCAGCGGTCTCGGCGGGCGCGGGCGCCTCCGAAGCGGCGGGCTTCTCGGCCTTGGGCTTCAGGACGGGCTTCTTCTTCTCGTCGGCGACGAAGGCAGCCTTGGGCTCCTTGGTCTTGACGGTGCTGACGGCGCTGGCGTCGCCCTTGTGGCGGCCCCAGTCACCCGTGAGCTTGAGGATCGCGGCGACCTGCTCGGTCGGCTGAGCGCCGACGCCGAGCCAGTACTGCGCACGCTCGGAGTCGACCTCGATGAACGAGGGCTCCTCGGTGGGGTGGTACTTGCCGATCTCCTCGATGACACGACCGTCGCGCTTGGTGCGCGAGTCGGCGACGACGATGCGGTAGTAAGGAGCGCGGATCTTGCCCATGCGCTTCAGACGGATCTTTACAGCCACAATTCTCCTGAATGTATGTGTGTGTGGTTGAACTGATGGCCGTGAGCGTGGGGGCACACTCGGCACAAGCTCGAAGGGAGTCGGCACGGCGCCTGATTAGAGGGTCGGGCGGCCGCAGACTCGACTAACCATTGTGACAGATTTTCCGGGCGTTCGGGTAACGCGTCGCTCAGCCGGGCAGCCGCGGCGAGCGCCGGGACAGGGCGACCCCCACGAGGCACACGACGCCGCCGATGACGGCGAGCGGGCCGGGCACCTCGCCGAACACGATCAGCCCCAGGATGATGGTCAGCGGCGGCACGACGTAGGTCGAGACGCCGAGGCGCGCGGCGGGCATCTTGGAGAGCGCGAAGCCCCAGGTCGTGAAGGCGAGCGCGGTCGGGATCGCGCCGAGGTAGACG
The DNA here is from genome assembly GCF_003067705.1 of Planctomonas deserti. Taxonomy (GTDB): domain Bacteria; phylum Actinomycetota; class Actinomycetes; order Actinomycetales; family Microbacteriaceae; genus Planctomonas; species Planctomonas deserti. Next base: position 435,188 of record NZ_QANL01000002.1, on the reverse strand, counting down.
ACCCCGAGGATGCTCCCCGTCGATGCCGTGCTCACGTCGCGCAGCAGATCCCCCGCGTACGGCAGGCAGGCGACGACGCCGATGACGCAGCCGATCCAGGTGAGCTGCGTTGAGGAGACGCGGCGCAGCACGGGCTTCTGGCAGAGCACGCCGACCGCGTAGGTGACCGCGGCGACCAGGCACCAGAGGATGCCGGAGATGTCTCCGAAGCCGTCGGCGCCCGTGCTGATGCCGATGAGCAGCACCCCGCAGAACGCGACGCCCGCGCCGATGGCCAGCCAGCGCGGGATGCCCTCGCCCAGGACGAGTCCGGCGCCCACGGCGATGAGGATGGGGCCGATGTTCACGATCATCGCCGTCGTCCCCGCGTCGAGCGTCTGCTCCGCGGTGTTCAGCGCGACGTTGTACGCGGCGAACCAGGCGATGCCGAAGGCGGCGGTCAGCACCCATTCCCGCCCGGTCAGGCGCACGAGCGGCCGCCGGAGCACGAGCAGGCTGAGGCACACGGCGCCGACGAGCAGGCGACCGAGCGCCATCGCGCCCGGGGTGAACTCCGTTCCCGCCCCACGGATGACGATGAACGCGCTCGCCCAGGCCAGCAGCGTGATGAGGATGGCGGCGAGCACCCGGCCGGACCCCTCGACGGGTGCGGCGACCGGGGTCGGGGTCTGCGGTCGGAGCGTGGCCATCCGCCCACGGTAGCCGCCGACCGTCGGCGGCGACGCGGCCGCCCGGGCGTTGGCGGGAGAAGGAAGGACGCTGGCCGGAAGTCGTGGGCGGCGTGTCAGGATTGTTCCGATGCGCCGCGTCCGCGGCGAACGGGAAGGACCGGGTAAGCCATGGAGATCGAGTTCTCCCCCTCCCGTCGCTCGACCGTGGGGCTCGAGTGGGAGCTCGCGTGCGTCGACCACTCGAGCGGCGAGCTCGCGCCCACGGCGCCCATCGTGCTCGAGGCGCTCGGCACCGAGGACGGCGTGTTCCCGCAGGTGGCCGCCGAGCTGCTGACGAACACCGTCGAGGTGGTCAGCGGCGTGCACGAGCGCGTCGGGGACGCCGTCGCGGACCTCGCCCGGACCATCGACCGGGTGCGCGAGGTGGTCGAGCCGCTCGGCGTCGAGCTGATGTGCGCCGGCACCCACCCCTTCAGCCAGTGGTTCCAGCAGGAGGTCACTCCGCACAAGGAGCGCTACGCAACGCTCATCGACCGGACCCAGTGGTGGGGCAGGCAGATGATGATCTGGGGCGTGCACGTGCACGTGGGCATCGAGGACCGCGACAAGGTGCTGCCCATCCTCAACGGCCTGCTTACATACATCCCGCACTTCCAGGCCCTGTCCGCGTCGAGCCCCTACTGGGTCGGCGAGTCGACGGGGTACGCCTCGAACCGCGCCCTCATGTTCCAGCAGCTGCCGACCGCCGGCCTGCCCCCGCAGTTCGGCGCGTGGGCGAACTACGAGCAGATGGTGCAGGACATGACCCACACGGGCGTGATCGACCACTTCAGCGAGCTGCGCTGGGACATCCGCCCGTCGCCGAAGTGGGGCACCATCGAGGTCCGCGTGTTCGACGGCATCTCGTCCGTCCGCGAGGTCGCCGCCCTCGGCGCGCTCGTGCAGTGCCTCGTCGAGGACCTGTCGCGCATGCTCGACCGCGGCGAGGACATCCCGCAGATGCAGCCGTGGTTCGTGCGCGAGAACAAGTGGCGCGCGGCGCGCTACGGCATGGACGCCATCATCATCCAGAACGCCGCGGGCGACGAGTGCCACGTGCGCGAGGACACCACCCGGCTGCTCGAGCGGCTCGAACCCGTGGCGGCCGACCTCGGCTGCCTCGAGGAGCTCCGCGACGTCGCGAGCATCCTCGACCGCGGCGCGAGCTACCAGCGGCAGCAGGCCGTGGCGGCGGAGCACGGCGGCAGCCTGAAGGCGGTCGTGGCGCATCTGGTGAAGGAGCTCCGGGACGGCATCCGCGACTAGCGGGACGCTGCCGAGCCCCCACGCTCGCTGAGCCCTTCCGGCGGCTGAGCCCCCACGGTCGCTGAGCTCGTCGAAGCGACGCGAGTTCCGTCCCTTCGACAGGCTCAGGGACCGTAACGGGACGTCCCTTCGACAGGCTCAGGGACCGTGGAGAGGTCCCTTTGACAGGCTCAGGGACCGCGAAGTCGTCCCTTCGACAGGCTCAGGGAGCGTGAAGGTCAGCGGCCGAGGAGCTTCTGCAGGGAGGCCAGCTCCTCCTCGGAGGGCGCGCCCTTCGCCGCGCCGAGGCCGAAGCCCGTGCCGCCGCCCGAGGTGATCGCCCCGCCCGGCTTCTGCCCCGCGGCGAGCGCCGCGTTCTCCGCCGCGCGCTTGGCCGGGTTGCCCGACTTCGAGCCCTTCTTCTTCGCGTTCTGCTTGTTCCGGTTGGCGCCGCCGTGCTGACCGGGGATGGGGCCCATGCCCGGGATCTGCGGCATGCCGCCGCGGGCGACGGTGCGCATCATCTTGGCGGCCTGCTCGAACCGCTGGATGAGCTGGTTCACCTCGGTCACGGTGACACCGGATCCGCGCGCGATGCGCAGGCGGCGCGAGCCGTTCAGGATCTTGTGGTTCTGCCGCTCGGCCTTGGTCATCGACTGGATGATGGCCTCGGTGCGCACGATCTCGCGCTCGTCGAAGTTGTCGAGCTGGTCCTTCATCGCACCCATGCCGGGCAGCATGCCGATCATCTTCTTGATCGAGCCGGCGCCGCGAAGCTGCTGCATCTGCTTGAGGAAGTCCTCGAGCGTGAAGTTGTCGGTCGCGATCTTCTCCGCGACCTTCATCGCCTCCTCCTCGTCGAACGCGGCCTGGGCCTGCTCGATGAGGGTGAGGATGTCGCCGAGGTCGAGGATGCGGCTCGCCATGCGGTCGGGGTAGAAGGGCTCGAAGTCGTCGAGCGTCTCGCCGGTGGACGCGAACATGATGGGGCGCCCGGTCACCGAGGCGACGGACAGCGCCGCACCACCGCGGGCGTCGCCGTCGAGCTTCGTGAGCACGACACCGGTGAAGTCGACGCCCTCCTGGAAGGCCTTCGCCGTGGCCACGGCGTCCTGGCCGATCATGGCGTCGATGACGAACAGGACCTCGTCCGGGTTCGTCGCCCGGCGGATGTCCGCGGCCTGCTTCATCATGTCGGCGTCGACGCCGAGGCGGCCGGCGGTGTCGATGATGACGATGTCGTGCTGGCGGTCGATCGCGAGCTTGACGGCGTCCTTCGCGACTCGCACGGGGTTGCCGACGCCGTTGCCGGGCTCGGGCGCGTACACCGGCACGCCGGCCTGCTCGCCGACGACCTGGAGCTGGTTCACCGCGTTCGGGCGCTGGAGGTCGGCGGCCACGAGCATCGGCGTGTGGTGGTCCTTGACGAGCCACTTCGCCAGCTTGCCCGCGAGGGTGGTCTTACCCGCGCCCTGCAGGCCCGCGAGCATGATGACGGTCGGCGGGCGCTTGGCGAACTCGAGGCGACGCTGCTGGCCGCCGAGGATGGCCACGAGCTCCTCGTTGACGATCTGGACGACCTGCTGCGCCGGGTTCAGCGCCTTGTTGACGTCGTCGCTGAGCGCCCGCTCCCGCACGTTCGCGGTGAACGCGCGCACGACGTCGAGCGCCACGTCCGCGTCCAGCAGGGCGCGGCGGATCTCGCGGACCGTGCCGTCGACGTCCGCGGCGGAGAGCTTGCCCTTGCCGCGGAGGTTCTTGAGCGTCTCGGCGAGGCGGTCGGAGAGGGTTCCAAAAGTGGCCATAGTGCTCCCAGTTTAACCGCTGCGCGGGCGCATCCCGCCCAGGAGGGGGCTAGCCGACGAGGTTCTGAGCGAACACGTGGGGCGTGAAACCGGTGAGGTCGCCGATCCGCTCGCCCTGCCCGATGAGCTTGATGGGGATGCCGGTCTTCTCCTGCACGTTCAGCACGAACCCGCCCTTGGCCGATCCGTCCAGCTTCGTGAGCACGAGGCCCGTCACGCCGGCGTGCTCGATGAAGGCCTGCGCCTGGGCGAGGCCGTTCTGCCCCGTCGTCGCGTCGAGCACGAGCAGCACCTCGGCGATGGGCGCCTGCTTCTCGATGACCCGGCGGATCTTGCTGAGCTCGTCCATGAGCCCGCCCTTGGTGTGCAGGCGGCCCGCGGTGTCGATGATGACCATCTCGGTGCCCGTGCGCTTGGCGTACTCGACGGTCTGGAAGGCCACCGAGGCCGGGTCCTGACCCGGCTGCTGAGGGCGCACGATGGCGGCGCCGGCGCGCTCGGCCCAGGTTGCGACCTGCTCGACCGCGGCCGCGCGGAAGGTGTCTGCCGCGCCGACCACGACGCTGCGCCCGTAGTTGCCGAGGAACTTCGCGAACTTGCCGATCGTCGTCGTCTTGCCCACCCCGTTGACGCCGATGACGAGGATGACGGCCGGACGCTCGCTGAGGTGCAGCGTCGGGTCGTAGTTCGCGAGCCGCTCCTCGATCAGCTCACGCAGCATGAGCTGCAGGTCGCGCGGGTCGGTCGTGCCGTAGCGCTGCACGCGCTCGCGGAGATCGGCGATCACGGCCTCGCTGATGTCGGGGCCGAAGTCGGCCGTGATGAGGGCCGTCTCGAGGTCGTCCCAGGTGTTCTCGTCGATCGTCGGCTTCGCGAACATGCCGCGAAGCGCGTTGCCGAGGGACCACGGGTTTGAACGGCCTGCCATGGGGGCAAGCCTAACGGCGGCGGGCCAGGCCGGATTCTCGCGTCTAGGCTTGCCGACCGTGACCCCTCCCTCCCGCTCCGTGCTCACCCTCGCGCTCACCCGTCACGGTCAGACGGACTGGAACGCCGCCGGCCGCCTGCAGGGCTCGTCGGACGTGCCCCTGAACGACGTGGGTCGCGGTCAGGCGGCGGAGTCCGTGCAGCGCTTCTCCCCGGCCGAGTGGGACGCGGTCGTCACCTCTCCGCTGGTGCGGGCCCGGGAGACGGGCGAGATCCTGGCGGCCGGCCTCGGCATCGCGCTCGGCGGCACGTACGACGAGCTCCGCGAACGGCACTACGGGGGAGCGGAGGGGCTGACCGACGGGGAGGCCGCGGCGCGCTGGCCGGACGGCGAGTTCCCGGAGCTCGAGCCGCGTCCGTCCGTCGCCGAGCGCGGGCTCGCGGCGCTCGACCGCATCGCCGCCGACCTGCCCGGCGCCAGCGCGATCGTGGTGGCGCACGGCACGCTCATCCGAGAGATCCTGCGCCGGATGACGGACGCGCCGATCCCGCCGATCCTGAACGCCGCGACGAGCCTCGTCGAGCGCACCGCAGACGGCTGGCGCGTGCTCACGGTGAACGACGTGTCCTTCGCGGAGGAGCCCGTCCCGGACGCCACGGACGCCCCGCTGCCCGAGGCGCGCATCCCCTGACGTTTCCGCACCCGCGGAGGTCCCGTCGGCCCATTCCCTAGGACGGGAGACACGCCGTCGATAGGGTCGCACCTGAAAGGCAGGTGGCTTCATGACGATCTTCGGCTTCCACGCGTCCCACGAGCAGATCCCCCCGGCCATCCTGCTGGCGGCGGCCCAGCGCGCCGAGGAGGTGGGGTTCGACGCGGCCATGTGCTCGGACCACATCGCCCCCTGGAGCTCGGCGCAGGGCGAGTCCGGCTTCGCCTGGTCCTGGCTCGGCGCCGCCATGCAGGCGACGTCGCTCAGCTACGGCGTGGTCAACGCGCCGGGCCAGCGGTACCACCCGGCGATCATCGCGCAGGCGTCGGCGTCGCTGCAGGCCATGTTCCCCGACCGGTTCTGGATGGCGCTCGGCAGCGGTGAGGCGGCGAACGAGCACATCACCGGCCAGGGCTGGCCGCGCAAGTCGATCCGCAACGCGCGGCTCCGTGAGTGCGTCGACATCATCCGGGCCCTGCACGCCGGCGAGGAGGTGAGTCACGACGGGCTCGTGACGGTGGACCGCGCCAAGCTGTGGTCTCTCCCGCCGACCCCGCCGCCGCTGATCGCCCCGTCCGTCTCGCCCGAGACCGCCGCCTGGTCCGCCGAATGGGCCGACGGCGCCGCCACCATCAACCAGCCGGTCGAGGACCTGCGTGCCTGGGCCGACGCGTACCGCTCCGCCGGCGGGCGGGGACCGCTCATCCTGCAGGTACACCTCAGCTACGCGGAGACGGACGACGAGGCGCTCGACATCGCCTACGACCAGTGGCGCTCGAACGTCGTCGGCCCGCCCCTCGCCTGGGACATCGACTCGGTGGAGGGCTTCGACACGGCCGGCACACACGTGCGCCCCGAGGACATGCACTCCTCCGTCATCATCTCTTCGGACCCCGGGGAGCACGTGCGCAGGCTCGAGGAGTTCATCGAGCTCGGCTTCGACCGCATCTACCTGCACCACGTGGGCAAGCAGCAGGACCGATTCCTCGACACCTTCGGCGAGCACGTGCTGCCGCGCCTCCGGAACGCCTGATCGTGCGGATCACCGACACGAGCGACCTCTGGTGGAAGAGCGCGGTCGTGTACTGCCTCGACGTCGAGACGTTCATGGACTGGAACGACGACGGCGTCGGCGACTTCGCCGGCCTCGCCAACCGGCTCGACTACCTCGCCGAGCTCGGCATCACGTGCCTGTGGCTCATGCCCTTCTACCCGACCCCCGGCCGCGACGACGGCTACGACATCGTCGACTTCTACTCGGTCGACCCGCGGCTCGGCTCGCTGGGCGACCTCGTCGAGGTCATCCGCACGGCGAACGATCGCGGCATCCGCGTCATCGCCGACCTGGTGATCAACCACACCTCGGACAAGCACCCGTGGTTCCGCAGCGCCCGCGCCAGCCGCGACTCGCCCTACCGCGACTACTACGTCTGGCGTGACGAGCCGCCGGAGGACGAGGGCGCCCCGGTCTTCCCCGACGCCGAGACGAGCAACTGGGAGTACGACGAACGCACGGGGCAGTACTACCAGCACATCTTCTATCGCGAGCAGCCCGACCTGAACATCACGAACCCCGCCGTGCGCGACGAGATCGCCAGGATCATGGGGTTCTGGCTGCAGCTCGGCCTCTCCGGCTTCCGGGTCGACGCCGTGCCGTTCCTGCTGGAGACCTCGGCCGTGGCGAACGGGAGCGAGCTGCTCCCCGATCCGCACGAGTACCTGCGCGACCTCCGCACCTTCCTCGGCCGCCGGTCCGGCGAGGGCGTGCTGCTCGGCGAGGTGAACCTGCCGCGCGACGAGCAGGAAACATTCTTCGGCGGCGACGAGGGCGACGAGCTCACGATGCAGTTCGACTTCATCACCATGCAGAAGCTGTACCTGTCGCTGGCCCGCGAGGACGTGACGCCGCTCATCGAGGCGCTGCAGTCGCGACCGGCGGGGTCGCCGGACAGCCAGTGGGCCAACTTCGTGCGCAACCACGACGAGCTGACCCTGGACAAGCTCACCGACGAGGAGCGCCAGGAGGTGTTCGCCGCCTTCGGGCCCGAGGAGCGGATGCAGGTGTACGGGCGCGGGCTCGTGCGCCGCCTGCCTCCGATGGTCGGCGGCGACCCGCGGCGCATCCGCATGGTCTACAGCCTGCTGTTCTCGCTGCCCGGCACCCCCGTGCTGTTCTACGGGGAAGAGATCGGGATGGGCGAGAACCTCGACCAGCCCGGCCGGATGGCGGTGCGCACGCCCATGCAGTGGAACGAGGGCACGAACGGCGGCTTCTCGGCCGCCCCCAAGTCCCGGCTGCGCAGCGGCGTGGTCGAGGGCGGCTTCGGCCCCGCACACGTGAACGTCACATCCCAGCGCCGTGACCCGGACTCCCTCCTCTCGTTCTTCAGCACCCTCGTGCGTCACTACCGCAACGCCCCCGAGTTCGGCTGGGGCGCCTTCGGGGTCCTGCCCACCCCGAGCCCCTCGGTGCTCGCGCACACGCTGACGCTCGACGGCGGGCAGGTCGTCGCCCTGCACAACTTCGCGTCCGATCCGGCCGTCGTGCCGCTCACCCTGCAGGTGCCCGAGGGTGGCGGCGTGCTCAACGACCTGCTCACGGGAGAGTCGCTGCCGCTGCCCGAGGACGGCCGCCTCGAACTGCCGCTCGGCGCCTACGGCTACCGCTGGCTCCGGGTGGTCTCCCTGGCGGACACCCGCCAGTACTGAGCCGGCGCGGTCCCCGCGCGAGATACGGTTCCTGAGCGCATACGGTCCCTGACCCGCTGCGGTCGCCGACCCGCCGCGGGCCTTGAGCGAATACGGTCCCTGAGCTTGTCGAAGGGACGCGACCGGAGCAGGTCCCGTCCCTTCGACAGGCTCAGGGACCGTGATGGTCCCGGCTAGGAGGCCTTCGCCTCCTGCGAGAGGCGCTGGCCGACCACCGCAGACACGCCGTCCTGACGCATGGACACCCCGTACAGAGCGTCGGCGATCTCCATCGTGCGCTTCTGGTGCGTGATGACGATCAGCTGCGACGTCTCGCGGAGGTCCTCGAAGATGGTCAGCAGGCGTCCGAGGTTGGCGTCGTCGAGCGCGGCCTCCACCTCGTCCATGATGTAGAACGGGCTCGGCCGGGCCTTGAAGATGGCGATGAGCAGGGCGACCGCGGCGAGGGACCGCTCCCCGCCCGACAGCAGTGAGAGTCGCTCGATCTTCTTCCCCGCCGGCTTCACCGACACCTCGATGCCCGTGGTCAGGAGGTCGGACGGGTTCGTGAGCGAGATACTGCCGGTGCCCCCCGGGAACAGCACCGGGAAGACGTCGTTGAACGCGTTCTTCGTGTCCTCGAACGCCGCCGCGAAGATGTCCTGCATGCGGTCGTCGATCTCCTCGATGATCGTGAGCAGGTCCTTGCGGGTGTCGGTGAGGTCGGTGAGCTGCTCGGTGAGGAACCGGTGCCGCTGCTCGAGCGCGGCGAACTCCTCGAGCGCGAGCGGGTTGACGCGGCCGAGCCGGGCGAGCGAGCGCTCCGCCTGGGCGAGGCGGCGCTTCTGCTCCTCCCGGTTGTACGGCACGCCGGCGTCGTCCGCGCTCTGGGCGGGCCCTGCGGATCCGTCGTGCTCCGCGGATCCGGCGGCGATGCCGCCCCATCCGGTGGCCGCGGCGAACCGGTCCCCCGGGTCGGTCTCGTCGTCGTCATCCGAGGCGGAGTCGTCGAAGGCGGAGCCGGCCGCGCTCCCGGCAGGGCCGCCGGGAATGGCCGCGTCGGCGGGCACGGGGACGTGCGGCCCGTACTCCGCGACGAGCACGTCCTCGACCAGGCCGAGCTCGCTCCCCGCCCGTTCGAGCAGCTGCGACAGGTGCAGCTTCTTCTCGTAGATCTGCAGCTCCAGGCCGTGGACGTTCTCGGTGATGGCCTGCAACCGCTCGCGCAGCATCGACTCCTCGCGCCGCAGGGCCGACAGCTCCTCGTTCTGGGCGGCGCGCTGCTGCTCCGCGCGGGCGAGCTCGTGCTTGGCGGCGGACGCGGACCGCTCGGCGAGCGCGAGCACAGGCGGCAGCGCGTCGAGCACGGCCTGTGCCGCCTCCATCTGCCGCCTGCGCAGGACGGCGCGACGGGCCGCCGCCTCGGCCGCCGCCCGCTCGCGCTCCAGCTGCCGGGCGAGCTGCTCGCCCCGGGACTGCTCCGCGCGCACGCGCTCCCTGGCGGTCTCGACCTGCAGCCGCGCCTCGATCTCGGCCTCGCGGGCGGCCTCGACCCCGGCGGCCAGGCCGTCCCGCGCGCTCGCGTCGAGCACGGGGCGCGGGCAGGATCGGGCCGCGGTCAGCTCCGCCTTCGCTGCCTCGGCCTTCGCCTCGGCCCCGGCAACGGATTCTGTCGCCAGGGCGAGGCCCTTCGCGAGCCGCTCGTACTCGGCGCCGGCGGCCTCCACCTGCACGCGGAGCCGGTTGAGCCGCTCGGTCTGCGCGGCCAGCTGCGCGTCGAACTCGCGGAGGGCGGCGAGGGCGCCCTTGGCCCGGTCCTTCGCGGTCTGCAGCACGCCCCGCTGCTCGGCGAGCGCCTCCCGGGATCGATCGATGGTCTCGGTCACCTCGGCGAGCCGGGCGGCCGCGGCGTCCCGGTCGGCCACGAGCTCGAGTCGCGAGCGCTTTGCGCCGGCCCCGCCGCGGAGGACGGCGCTGGAGAGCACGTCGCCCTCCCGCGTGAGGATCGTGGTGAGCGGGCGATCCTCGCCGAGGTTTGCCCAGGCGGTGCGCGCGGCGTCCAGGTCGTCGGCGATCAGGGTCCTGCCGAGCAGGCTGAGCACGCCGTCGGGCGCACGGACGACGTCGACGGCGGCGCGGATGCCGGGCCTGGCCGGGGCACGAGCCGCGGAACCGGCCCCGGTCGACGCGTCGACGGCGCCCGCCGCGTCGGCGACCACGATCTCGACCCGGCCCGCCTCGGCCCGGCGGGCGTGGGCGATGGCGTCGGCGGCGGAGCCGTGCGTCTCCGCGAGCACGGCGTCCGCGAGGCTGCCGAGGGCGGCGGCCACGGCGGCTTCGTAACCGGCCTCGACCTGCACGTGCTCGGCGACCAGACCGCGGATGCCGTCGAGCCGGGCTGCCACCAGCTCGCTCGAGCCGTCCTTCTGGTCGAGGGCGAGGGACAGCGCCGATGTGCGCGCGGCGAGCGCGTCGCGCTCCCGCTCGCGGGTGTGCAACTCCTCGCGGATCCGCTCGATCTCGGCCTCGGCCTCGGCGACGCGGTTCTGCGCCTGTTCGTAGGCCTGGCCGAGGTCCGTCTCGTCCACCTCCGCCGTCGCGGCCTCCGCCTCGAGGATCGCGAACTGGGCTTTCGCGGCCTCCCGGCGGTCGCTCGCCGCCTCGAGCGCGTTCGTCTGGCGCAGCACCTCGCCGCGGACGGCGGCGAGCCGGGAGTTGGCGGTGTCCGCCTGGCCGGTGAGCTTGGAGATGTCGAGGTCGTACCGGGAGACCAGCTCGCTCTGCCGCTGGATCTCGACGTCGACGGCGTCGAGGGCGGCCCGCGCGGCGGCCGTCGCCTCCCGGCTCTCGGCATGGGCACGCTCCGCGTCCTGGACGGCGCCGCGCAGGCGCTCGACCTCGGCCGCCGCGTCGGACACCATCTGCGGCGTGACGCCGGGCGCGCCGTCCGTCGACTCCGCCTGCGCCTCGAGCAGGGCGATGCGCTGCGTCGCGAGCGCGAAGAGATTGCGCAGGCGGTCCTGCACCTGCTCGAGCCCGAAGGCGGTCTGCCGGGCGGCGTCCACGGCGTCGCCCCGCTGCTCGGCCGTGATCCGCTCGGAGCGCAGCGTGTTCTGGTCGAGCCGCTCCTGCAGCACGATCCGCTCGGTCGAGCGCTCGTTCTCGGTGCGCGTGTGGTCGTCGAGGGCCGCGCGCAGGGCGACCACGTCGTCCGCGAGCAGCCGGGCCCGGGCGTCGCGCACGACGGCGGCGACGGTCTGCGCCTCGCGCGCCACCTCCGCCTGCTTGCCCAGGGGCTTCAGCTGGCGCCGCACCTCGCCGGCGAGGTCGCTCAGCCGGGTGAGGTTCGCCTGCATCGCCTCGAGCTTGCGCAGGGTCTTCTCCTTGCGCCTGCGGTGCTTGAGGATGCCGGCCGCCTCCTCGATGAAGCCGCGGCGGTCCTCCGGCGTGGCCTGCAGCACGTTGTCGAGGCGCCCCTGCCCCACGATGACGTGCATTTCGCGGCCGAGGCCGGAGTCGCTGAGGAGCTCCTGCACGTCGAGAAGGCGCACGGCGGATCCGTTGATCGCGTACTCGCTGCCGCCGTTGCGGAACAGCGTGCGGCTGATCGTCACCTCGGAGTACTCGATCGGCAGGGCGCCGTCGGTGTTGTCGATCGTGAGCTGCACCTCGGCGCGGCCGAGCGGACCCCGCGTCGACGTGCCGGCGAAGATGACGTCCTCCATCTTGCCGCCGCGGAGGGTCTTCGCGCCCTGCTCCCCCATCACCCAGGCCAGCGCGTCGACGACGTTGGACTTGCCCGATCCGTTGGGTCCGACGACGCAGGTGACGCCGGTCTCGAAGGCGAACGTTGTCGGCTGCGCGAAGGACTTGAACCCCTTGAGGGTCAGGCTCTTCAGGTACACGTCGCTCTCCCGCCGCCGCGCCCCGGCGGGCGCGCAGCCACCACGGTACCCGACGGTCCGGCCGCTTTCGGGGAGGCGCGAGGCGGGCCGCCGCGGTATCGTTCCGGCCGTCGGCCCGCGACGACGAGGGCCGTGGGAGGGCGCATGACTGCCAGCGGGTTCGCCATCGACGAGCTGCAGATCCCGGACAGCCTCGACGGAGCGGGCGGCCGGGACTTCTCCGCGATGGTCGAGGTGCGCAACGCGGTCGAGGCCGCGACGTACCAGACCGACCTGCTCGCGGTGCGCGCTGACGAGCTGCTGCCGCAGTACCGGTTGCAGCGCTACGACCGCCGGCAGGTCTTCCTCGCCCGCGCGGGCGGACGCGTCGTGGGGCGCGGCGTGCTCGAGTGGTCGACCGACGAGGACGACCCGGCGTGCTGGGCCCTCGTCGAGGTGCTGCCGGAGTACAGGCGCCGCGGCATTGGGACCGCCCTCGCCGATGCCGTCGAGGGCGCGCACCGCGAGACGGGGCGGTCAGTGCTGCAGGGGTTCGTGGCGCACGCGTTCGCGGGCGGGGGTGTCACCGGGGGTGCGGCGGGTGCTGGCGCGGGTGCGGGTGGCATCCTCGTGCCGCCGACCGGGTACGGCAGCGTCGCCGCCGACGACCCCGGCGCCCGGTTCCTGGTCGCTCGCGGAATGACGCTCGAGCAGGTCTCGCGCGGCAGCATCCTGCGCCTGCCCGTCGACCCTGACGTGCTCGCGGCGCACCGGGCACGGGCGGCGGCCGTCGCCGGATCCGACTACCGCGTCGTCGTGTGGACCGGCCCGACCCCGGAGGAGCGGCGCGCGGACCTCGCCGCGCTGTACACGCGCATGAGCACGGCGGAGCCGCTCGCGGGACTGGCCGTGATCGAGGCGCGGTACGACGAGGAGCGGGTGGTCGAGGAGGAGGAGGTGCTGCAGGGCGGCGGCCGGACCCTCCTCACGGCGGCGGCCGAGCACGTGCCGTCGGGGCGCCTGGTCGCGTTCACCCGCCTGGCCGTCCCCGCCGACCGGTCCAGGCCGACGGAGCAGGAGGAGACGATCGTGCTCGACGAGCACCGCGGCCGCCGGCTCGGGATGCTGCTGAAGGCCGCGAACCTGCAGTACCTCGCGGAGGAGGCGCCCGAGACTCCGCTGGTGGTCACGTTCAACGCGGAGGAGAACCGCCACATGCTCCGGGTCAACGAGGCCCTCGGCTTCGATGCGATCGGCTACGAGGGATCCTGGAAGAAGTCCACCCCGCCCGCCTGAGGGGGTGGGTGCGGGTCCCGCGTGCCGAGCCGTGGACGACGACGGGAGGGCGACGCAATTCAGCAGATCTCAACCGCGGATCAGCGCAATGCAGCAGATCTCGACCCCCGACCGACGCAACTCAGCAGATCTCGACCCCACACCGACGCAACTCAGCAGATCCCGGCCCTTCACCGACGCAACTCAGCAAATCCCGGCCCTACTCAACGCAACTCAGCAGATCCCGACCTCAGATCGACGCAACTCAGCAGATCCGTCGCGACACGCCGCCTCAGAGCACCGACACGCCGCCCCCCTGTCGACATCTGCTGAGTTGCGTTCGGTGGCTGACTTGACAGCGCCGGGGATGGCGTCGGTGCCGCACCGGGCTTAGTCCGCAATCCAGGGGATCCCCGCCCGCTCTCCCCGGGCACCCCCAGCGTGGGCGCCTCTCCCGCAGCGCCACCACCACCCCTTCCACCCCTCCTCCGCACCCCTTGCGCACCCAACACAGGCTCCGGATGTACGCAATACAGGCTCGCGCTGTCCTCGGCCAGCACGGGAGTGCGGAATCTTGCTGTGGTGGTTTCGCCCGAGCCTGCGTTAGGCGGGAGACAGCCTGCGTTGGGTACACGTGAACCTGCATGGGCACGGTTGCGGGCAGGGAGGCAGGCCCCCGGCGGAACCCTGCGCGGGCCGGCGGCGGAACCCTACGGAGAGGGGGACGCGGGGCGGGCCGTGCGCGGAGCGCGGAGGCGCTGGCAGTACGGGCAGAAGTGACTCGACCGGTTCATGAAGGTCGCGCGGGCGATCAGCCTGCCGCAGCGGGGGCACGGGCGCCCGTGCTGCCCGTAGGCGTTTAGGCTGTGCGAGAAGTACCCGGACGCGCCGTTCACGTTCACGTACTGGGAGTCGAAGCTGGTCCCGCCCTCCGCGAGGGCCCGGGCGAGCACGAGCCGCACCTCCGCGAGCAGGGTCTTCGCGCGGGGACGGGACAGCTCGCGCGTCGACTGGTCGAAGTGGATGCGCGACGCCCACAGCGCCTCGTCGGCGTAGATGTTGCCGATGCCGCTCACCAGCGTCTGGTCGAGCAACGCGCGCTTGATGCCCGTGTTGCGCCGGGCGAGGGCGCGGAAGAACGCGGCGTCATCGAAGTTCGGATCCAGGGGGTCGCGGGCGATGTGCGCGACCTGCGACGGGATCAGCGGCAGGTCGGAGCCGAACCCCGCCGGCAGTCCCGCCTCCGTGGGCAGCAGCGCGTCGACGGCCATAGAGCCGAAGATCCGCTGATCCACGAAGTGCAGCCACAGCTCGCCGTGCTCCGGATGCTCAATGTGCAGCCGGATGCGGAGCAGGGCGTCGTCCGCGGCGCCGGGCGAACGCAGGAGGACCTGCCCGCTCATTCCGAGGTGGGTGACGAGGGCGAGCCGCCGGTCCGCGGGTGCGGGGGTCGTGGATCGACCCTCGGGCGAGATCCGTTGCGTCCCTTCGACAGGCTCAGGGACCGTGCGGGGCTCAGGGACCCCGTGCGGCTCAGGGACCGCGGCTGGCTCCAGGGGGAACCAGAGGAACTTGCCCCGGCGGACCGCGGAGGCGATCCGGGCGCCGGTGAGCAGGGACTCGAACGAGCCGCGCGTGCGGTCGTGCCGCCGCAGGGAGCGCTCGTCGAACACCTCGACGCCGTGCACGACGGCACCGGTGACCGCGGGCTCGAGGCCGGCGCGCACCACCTCGACCTCGGGGAGCTCGGGCACGGGCTGCCTAGGCGCGCTGCGAGTCGGCCTGGAGCAGGGTCCACGCCTCGAGCGCGGCGGCCATCTCGGCCTGCTTCTTGCTCGTGCCGTCGCCCTCGGCCGTCACCAGGCCGGGCACGGTCACGACGGCGTGGAACCGCTTGCGGTGGTCGGGTCCGGTGTCGGTCACCGCGTACTCCGGGGCCGCGACGCCCGCGCGGGCGGCGACCTCCTGCAGGCTCGTCTTCGGATCCATGGCGGCGCCGAAGCGCGCGGGGTCGGCGAGCAGCGGGGAGATGAGGCGCAGCACGAGGTCTGTCGCGGCGTCGCCGCCGGCGTCCAGGTACACGGCGCCGATGAGCGCCTCGACCGTGTCGGCGAGGATGGACGACTTCTCGCGTCCGCCCGTCAGTTCCTCGCCGCGTCCGAGCAGGAGGTGCGGTCCGACGTCGATGGACTTCGCGACCTCCGCGAGCGCGACGGAACTGACGAGACTCGCCCGCCGCTTCGCGAGCTCGCCCTCGTCGAGGGTCGGGAAATCGCGGTACAGCATCACGGTCACGGCCTGCCCGAGGATCGAGTCGCCGAGGAACTCGAGGCGCTCGTTGTTCGGGATGTTGCCGTGCTCGTACGAGTAGGACCGGTGCGTCAGCGCGAGCTCGAGGAGCTCGGGACTCACGTCCACGGACAGGGTCGCACGAAGTGCGGCCCTGTCCGGGATCACGGCTGACACGCCGGTAAGCGTTGTGCGGGTCGGACTAGACGTCGGCGACCTTGCGGCCCTTGTACTCCATGTACAGGGCGGTGCCTGCGGAGTCCTCGACGACCTTCGCGCGGTGCGGGAGGCTGTAGGTGACGCGGCCGTTCTCGACGGTCTTGACGAGGTTCGGGACCTCGGCCTTCCACTGCGAGCGACGAGCGCGCGTGTTGGAGCGGGACATCTTCCGCTTGGGAACTGCCATGGTTCAACTCTTTTCTTGATCAGGGCCGTTTTCGGCCTTGACAGTGTCGGTGGTGGTGTCCCCCGCACTGCTGTCCGTGGAAGCCTCGAACCCCGCGAGCGCGGCCCAGCGGGCATCCACCTCGGGGGTGGTGTCCTCGGAGTCCGACAGGACCAGGCTGATGCCCGAACCCAGCTCGAAATCGAGCTGTTCGTCCGGCAGTTCCGGCTGGAACGGCAGTTCCAGAACTACGGCATCCCTGATCACAGGTTCTAGATCCACGTGGTCATCGAGAACCTGATAGTCGAAGGCTTCGTCAAGAGAATACGCGAATAACTCCTGAAACTCGACTTCGATGGTCTGCTGCATCTCCGTGAGGGTGCGCGCGGTGTGTCCCTCAGCGATCGTTTCGACGTCGCCGGTCACGAGAATCCCCTCGTGAACGGACTCCAGGCGCACGTGGACGTGCAGCTCCTGGCCCTCGCGAACCTGCAGCAGGCCCTCGCCGAGGTGCTCCGGAACGACGATGGTGAGATCGTGCTCCCGCATCTCCCCCGGCCGGTTCACGATGTCGCGGACGTTGACCATGTACGGGGTCTTGATGAATCTGGACACGGAGAACGAGTGTAGTCGCCCGCCGCCGGGCGGCTCAGGACAGCGACTCGCCCTGCAGCAGGTCGGCGACGACCCGCGGCACGTACGGCGACACGTCCCCGCCGAGCGATGCGACCTGGCGAACGAGCGAGCTCGAGACGTGCGCGTGGGCGGGGTCCGGCAGCAGGAAGACGGTCTCGACGCCCGCGAGGTTGCGGTTGACGATGGCCATGGGCGTCTCGTAGGCGACGTCGACCTGCGAGCGGATGCCCTTGACAAGCACGCTGGCGCCCACGTCGGTGCAGTAGTCGACGAGCAGGCCGACGCTCCAGGACTCGACGCGGATGTTGTCCGGCAGCCCGGCCTCGGCGATGGCCTCGCGCAGCAGGGACACGCGCTCCGCGATGGGCAGCAGCGCGGTCTTCGCGGGGTTGTGCACGACCAGCACGTGCAGCTCGTCGAACAGGCCGGCCGCGCGGTCGATCACGTCGAGGTGCCCGAGGGTCACGGGGTCGAATGAACCTGGTACGACCGCGATTCTGCTCATGGGACAAGCTTAACGGCCCTCTGTTGCAGCCAGGTTTCACGCCCGGCGGCGGTGCCGGTCACGCCTTCGCGAGGAAGGTGCGGGTCGACTCGTCCAGCCGTCGTGCGATCGCCGCGGCGAGCTCCGGGTGCTCGGACAGGCTCGGGTCGGCGTCGAGGATGCCGGACGCCTGCTCACGGGCCGCCTCGATCACGTCCGTGTCGCGCACGACGCGCAGGAGCCGCAGCGACGAGCGTCCTCCGGACTGAGAGCTGCCGAGCACGTCGCCCTCCCGCCGCAGCTCGAGGTCGGCCTGGGCGAGCTCGAATCCGTCGAGCGTCGACGCGACGGCGTCCACCCGCTCGCGCCCGAGGCTGCTCTCCTCGGCGCCGGTGACGAGCAGGCACAGGCCGGGCACCCCGCCGCGGCCGACGCGACCGCGCAGCTGGTGCAGCTGCGAGACGCCGAAGCGCTCGGCATCCATCACCACCATCGTGGACGCGTTCGGCACGTCGACGCCCACCTCGATGACCGTCGTGGCCACGAGCACGTCGATGCGCCCGGCGGCGAAGCCGCGCATCAGCTCATCCTTCTCGTCGCTCGACATCCGCCCGTGCAGGCCCTCGACCCGGCGGCCGGCGAGCAGCGGATGCGCGCGCAGCTCGGCGGTCAGCTGCACCACGGTCGTGAGCGGCCGCTGCGGGGCGCCGGCCTCGGCATCCGGATCCACGTCGTCGTCCTCGCGCACGCCGCCGGTGCCGGCGGGGCCACCGGAGGCGCCGGCCGGGGCGGGCTCGATCGCCGGGCACACGACGAACGCCTGGTGCCCCTTCTCGAGCTCCTCCGAGACCCGGGCCCAGACCCGGTTGATCCAGTCGGGCTTCTCCGCGAGCGGCACGACGAAGGTCTCGATGCCCTTGCGTCCCGCCGGCAGCTCGCTGATGGTCGAGATGTCGAGGTCGCCGAAGACCGTCATGGCGACGGTGCGCGGGATAGGGGTGGCGGTGAGCACGAGCACGTGCGGCGGTGTCGTGCCCTTCTGGCGCAGCGCCTCGCGCTGGTCGACGCCGAAGCGGTGCTGCTCGTCCACGACGACGAGCCCGAGGTCGTAGAAGGTCACCGACTCACCGAGCAGGGCGTGCGTGCCGACCACGATGCGCGCCTGGCCGCCGACCGTGCGCAGCAGCGCCTTCCGCCGCTCGGCGACGGGCAGCTGGCCCGTGATGAGGGTCGGCATGAGCTCGGCCGCCAGGTTGGGGCCGAGCACGCGCACGAGGGAGCGCAGGTGCTGGGCGGCCAGGACCTCGGTGGGGGCGAGCAGGGCCGCCTGCCCTCCGCTGTCCGCGACGGCGAGCATCGCGCGGAGGGCGACGAGAGTCTTGCCCGAGCCGACCTCGCCCTGGATCAGACGGTTCATGGGGTGGGTGCCCGCGAGGTCGCGCGCGATCTCCTCCCCCACGAGCTGCTGGTCGCCGGTCAGCGCGAACGGCAACTGCCTGTCGAAGCGTTCGAGGAACCCGCCGGCGACGGGCGTGCGCGGCGTCGCGTTCCACGACCGGTTGGCGGCGCGCTGCTGCAGCAGGGCGGCCTGCAGCACGAACGCCTCCTGGAAGCGCAGGGCGTGCTGGCCGGCCCGCCAGTCCGCGTCGCGCTTCGGGCGATGGACGCCCTCGAGCGCCGCGCGGTAGTCGACGAGCCCTCGCTCGGCGCGCACGGCCGGGGGCACGGGGTCGGCGACCGGCCCGAGCCCGTCGAGCACGAGCTCGATTGACTTCGCGATCTGCCAGCTGGCGAGCGTCGACGTCGCCGGATAGATGGGGATGGGCGACTCGGCCCAGCGGATGGCGGCGGGACTCGGCGTCGCGTGGCCGAGGTCGTCGTCCCACGGGTCGAACAGCTCGTAGTCCGGATGGGCGAGCTGCAGGGCGCCGCGGTAGGCGGTCACCTTGCCCGCGAAGATGCCGCGCATGCCGGGGACGAGCATCTTGGCCCGCCACGCCTGATTGAAGAACGTGAGGGTGAGGAAGCCCTTGCCGTCGGTGATCCGCACCTCGAGGATGGTGCCGCGGCGCGCTTTCATGCTGCGCTCGCGCACCTCGCGCACCTCGGCGATGATCGTCACGTTCTCGTCGAGCGGCAGCTCGTCGAGGGCGCTCAGCTCACCCCGCTTGGCGTAGCGCCTCGGGTAGTGGCTGAGCAGGTCCGCGGCCGTGCGGATGCCGAATGCCTTCTCGAAGGCCGTGGCGGTGCGCCCGCCGAGCACGGACGCGAGCTTCGCATCGAGCGCCGAACCGACCATCCCTACAGATTAGGCGGGACGACCCACCCGCAGCGGTCGCCCGGGCCGGAGGGTGGTGACGAGCGACGCCGGCAGCATCGCGGCGGCGAGCCGCCGGCGGCGCGGAGCGTGCGACGAGAGGGCCGCCGACACGTCCGCCGTCCACGACACGAGCTGGTGACCGCGCTCCGGCGTCACGACCGCGGCGGACCCCGGGGCGGCGAAGCGCTCCCGCTCCAGCGCCTCGAGCAGGCCGGCCAGGGCGACGCCAGCGGCCTCGTCGACCCCCAGCCGCTCGGCGAGCTCCGCGGCGAAGGCGCGGGGCGTGTCCGTCGACCGGACCGGGAGCCCGAGGTCGCGCGCCGTGTCCTGCACCTCGGCCCAGGCGAGCGACGCGGGCGCCCGACCGCGGAGCAGGGCGGTGCGACGCCGCGAGCGGCGGAGCGCGCGCAGGGCGGCCGGGACCAGCAGCGCGAGCAGCAGGAGCGCGGCGACCACCGCGCCCGCGGGCACACCCGCGTCGTCCACGCTCGCGGCGCTCGCGGCGCCCGGGTCGTTCCGGGTCTGATCGGGCGGCGTCGTGGGAGCGACGGGGGCAGCCGCACTCGGCGCGGCGCTCGGCTCGACGCTCGGGGCGTCGACGGGGGCCGGGGAGGCGTACTCGGCGAGGTCGCCGCGGCCCGGCGTCGGCTCGAACTTCAGCCAGCCGGCGCCCTCGAAGTAGAGCTCCGGCCACGTGTGCAGGTCCTGCGTGCCCACCTGGTAGCGCGTCCGGCCGTCCTCCGTGCCGCGCCGGTCGCCAGGCAGGTAGCCGACCGCGACCCGGGCGGGGATGCCGAGGGCGCGCGCCATGACCGACATCGCCGAGGCGTAGTGCACGCAGTAGCCGATCTTCTCGTCGAGGAATCGGGCGATGACGTCCATGCCGTTGCCGTCGTAGCCCTCCTCAACGGGCGCCTCCTCCGAGTAGCGGAACTCCGCGGAGCGGAAGTAGTCCTGCAGGGCGAGTGCCCGCTCGTAGTCGCTCGTCGCCTCCGCCGTGACCTCCTGGGCCGTGCTGCGGATGACGGCGGGCAGGTCCTCGGGCAGCTCCAGGTTCCGCTGCAGGTACGGCGACGGAACGGCGGGGGCGACGACGCCGGCGAGCTGCTCGCGGGTCGGCTGGGGCACCGCGCTGGTCACCCGGTAGTCCTGGCCGCGGGTCGAGGCGTTCGACGTCGCGATGGTCATGCCGTCGGCCTCCCAGTACCAGTCGCCGTCGAGGCCGGATACCTCGGTCGGCGAGTACGGCACCGGCAGCCAGCGCGTGTTCGACGCCTGCACCCGCACGTCGACGACCACCTCGGTCACCGGGGTGGCCTCGGCAAGCCCGGGGGCGGGGGCGATGCCGTTCAGGGTGTTCCGCTCGTCGGGCAGGATGCGCTCCGGCGCCCAGGTGCGGCCCGTGAAGCGGGAGAGCGTCGCGAGCTTGAAGTAGAGGTCCTCGTCGGAGTCCGTCGTGTACTGAAGCGCCTCGGTGTTGCCCGGCCGGCGCAGGTCGTCGCCGAGGTTCAGGATGGGGTTCACCCGTCCGCTGCTGATCCCGCCCGTGCCGCCCGTGCCCGCGGCGGCCGTGAAGCCGCTCGTGGTGAAGGCGGGCACGACGTTGGGCACGACGAGGGCGACGACCACCGCCCCGGCCGCGAGCGCCGCGGCACGCACGCCCAGGCGGCCGACCGCCGGTCCGCCCGATGATGCGGCCGAGGCCGGCCGCGCGGGCCACTCCTCGCGCTCCCGCACCCGGACGTCCGCCCGCAGCAGCCAGAAGTAGAGCGCGACGAGGATGGCGAAGACGGCGAGGTCGAACTCGGTGAAGAGCACTGAGCCGGGGATGGCGAGCAGCACGATGAGGGCCACGCCGGTGAGCGCGGGCACGCGCAGCGCGAAGACGAGCAGGTCCTGCACGATGGCGACCGCGGCCATGCCGCAGACGACGAGGAAGACGAGTTCGGGCACCGGGGTCGCCGGCGCCCCCTGGACCACCACCTGCACGGTCCCCTGCTCGAACACCCGCGCGAACAGGCGGGCCGTGTCGAGCGTGGGCACGATGCCGAGGAAGGCGGTGGACTGGCCGAAGATCAGCGTGATGAGCAGCAGGCCGGACCCCGCGACCGCCCCGCTCGCCAGCAGGACGTGGCCGCCGAGCCAGCGGACGACGGCGCCGGCCCCGAGCATCACGGCCACGACGAGCAGGGAGAGGGGAAGCCACGCGCCGAGCCGGAGCACCGGGGTCAGCGCGCTCACGCCGACGGCGAGGGCGAGATAGACAGGCAGGAGCAGCCGCCAGCCGCCGGGGACCGTGCTCTCCGCCACGCGGGAGGACCGGCGCGCGGGAGCCGCGGCGACCGGGCCGCCGTAGGCCGTCACGCGGCGGCCCCGACGCGGTCCAGGGCCGCCCAGGCCGCGGCGGGACCGGTGGCCGGATCCAGGGTGATGCAGGTCCAGCCCTCGTCCTCGAGCGCCAGCCGGGATGCGCGGCGCGTGCCGGGCGGGAGGAACGCGACGGCCGGGTCGCACCAGTGCCGAAGCGTCCGGAGCCGGTCCGCGTCGGCGTCGGTCACCGTCCCGAGCACGGCGAACAGGGGCGTCGCCGACGAGTTGCGGCGCAACTCCCCCGCGACAGACGGGAACGCGTCGTCCCGGTCGTCGGCCGGGACCCGCTCGAGCTCCGCGAGGCGCACGAGGAGGTCGCGCTGAGCGCCGTCCTCGTTGCCGCTGTCGCTGCTGACGCGGCTGGCGACCGGTCGCCCGGTCTCGAGCACGAGGACCCCGCAGCCGATCGATCTCAGGTGCAGCGCGAGGGACGCGGTGAACTCGACCGCCCGCTCGAACGCCTCGGCGTCCTCGTCGCCCCGCCCGGCGCGGGTGTCGAGCAGGATCACGGCCTCGGGGTCGCTGCGCTGCTCCTCCTGCCGCACCATCAGCTCGCCGTGCCGCGCGGTCGCCCGCCAGTGCACGCGCCGGAGCGGGTCGCCGGCCAGGTAGCCGCGGGTGATGGCGTCGTCCTCGCCCGCGCTCGACTGACGGTGCACCTGGTGCGCGTCACCGTCGCTGAGCGCGCGGGTGAGGGCGACCGTGGGCAGGCGGCTGATGCGCGGGGTGACGACCAGGTCGTGGGCCGGGCCGACGGCGTGCCGGAGCGTGACCAGCCGGAACGGATCCTGCTCGTCGAGCACGAGCGGCCCGATGGGGAACACGCCGCGGCGGTCGGGGGTCAGCGAGTAGCGCAGCGTCGCCGCTTCGCCGGAGCGGTCGGCGCCGAAGCGGGAGCCGCTCAGGGCGGGCATGGCGCCCGGGGGCGTCGATCCCACCGGCGCGGGCAGGAGGTCGCGCCACACGACGGGCGCCGAGGCGAGGGGCAGCTCGTTGCGCACGTGCACGCCGACCATCGTCGGCCGGCCGGCCTCGACGATGGCGGGGCCGAACGACCTCGTCACGGTCAGCCGGGTGCGCGCGGCCAGGAGGTAGACCGCGGCGAGCACGGGCAGCGCCACGAGCACGACGGACACGAAGAGGAACTCCCGGCGACCGGTTGCGTACGCCACGATGAGCGCCGTCACCCCCGCGGCGAGCAGTCCGGCGCCGCGGAGGGTCGGCCGCGGCACGCGCAGGATGCGCGCGCGGGCGGCGAGTGCGCGCGCGGCGGCTCGCGCGTGCTGCAGGGGGTCTCGGCGGGCCATGCGCGGGATTCTAGGCGGCGCGGCTGAGGCCGGGTCTGGACGGGAGCAGGGAGACGGGCAGCAGGGCCGCGGCCAGCCGCACCCGGACCGGTGCCGCGGCCGTCAGCGCGGCGACGACGAGGGACGCGTCCCCGGCGAGCGCGGCTCCCGCGTCGGGCGGAAGCGGGGCGCCGCCCGCGCTCCCCGGCCTGCCGAAGCTCTCGCGCTCGTACGCGGACCGGATGCGCGCGAGTGCGTCGCGCTCGGGTTCGCCGAGCCCCTCAATGCCCCCGAGCCGGGTCGCGAAGGCCCGCGGGGTGTCCGCCGCGGGCCCGGGCAACCGGAGGTCGAGCGCCGTGTCGTGCACCTCGCGCCACGCATCCGCCGCCGTGCCGCGCCCGGTCCGCATGCGCAGGAGGCGGGCGCGGCGGACCGCCGCCCGGGCGAGCGCCGGGGCGAGCAGCGCGAGCGCGATCAACGCCGCCGCGCCGACCCCGTTCCAGGAGTCCCGCTCGGCCGCCGCGCCGGCGCTCAGTCCGAGGGCCTCATCCCGCAGCTGCCGCGGGTCGGCGGCTTGCCCGGTGAACGGGGCGGCCTCGGGGGCGACGTCATCCGCACCGGGCTCGGCGGCGGCAGGGGACGCGTACTCGGGCACGGAGCCACGGCCGGGCGTCGGTTCGAACGGCACCCAGCCGACGGACTCGAAGTACAGCTCGGGCCACGCGTGGGCGTCCCGTCCGGTCACCTCCCAGATCCGGCGGCCGTCGCGCTCGCCGTCCGTGCGGTCGCCGTAGGTGTAGCCGACGGCGACGCGGGAGGGGATGCCGACGACGCGGGCGAGCAGCGCCATGGCCGACGAGAAGTGGATGCAGTAGCCGGACTCCTCCTCGAGGAAACGGGCGATGAGCTCGGGACCGCTGCCGTCGTAGCCGCCGCGCACGGGCGCCTGCTCGGAGTAGTCGAAGGAGCCGCGGCGGAAGTGGTCCTGGATTGCGACCGCGCGGGCGTAGTCGCTGGTCAGGCCGGCGGTCAGCTCGTTCGCCAGGGCGGTGATGGGTTCCGGAACGCCGTCGCGCGGGAGGTCGAGCTCCTCGCTCAGGCGCTGCGGATCGGGTCGGCCCGCGGCGGTGAGCTGCTCCCGTGTCGGCACCACCGTCGCGCTCTCCACCGTGTAGAGCTGCCCGGCGGTCGACGCGTCGCGCGACTGCACGGTGAGCGCCGCGGGCTCCCAGTACCAGTCCCCGCTCAGGCCCCTGATCGACCGGGCCGCGTACGGAACGGGGAGCCAGCGGCTGCCCGCGTCCATGAACTGGATCTCGGTCGTCACCGCCTCCGTCTCGATCCGGTCGGTGAGCCCGGGGGGCGGGCCGATGCGGTCCGGCGTCCGGTTCGTGTTGAGTCGGAAGGGCCGCGGCTGCCAGGTCGTGTCGTCGAAGGACGTGAGGACCGCCGACCGCAGGTAGGAGGGGCGGTTCTTTGTGCTCGTGTAGTTGAAGACGGGCACGTCGCTCCGCCCGCGGAGGTCGTCCTCGAGCGCGACGATGGGATTCAGCGCCCCACCGCCC
The DNA here is from genome assembly GCF_003067705.1 of Planctomonas deserti. Lineage (GTDB taxonomy): Bacteria > Actinomycetota > Actinomycetes > Actinomycetales > Microbacteriaceae > Planctomonas > Planctomonas deserti. Next base: position 410,606 of record NZ_QANL01000002.1, on the reverse strand, counting down.
CGGCCGCCGGACTCTCCGCCGAAGAGCGCGGGGAGCGCGGGCAGCGAGGTGGGCATGCCGAGCGGCAGCACGAGGGCGCCGCCGATCGCGGCCGCGGCGAGTGCGACGGCGCGGCCACCCGCCACCCGGTGCGCCCCGCCGGTCCCGGTCGCCCGCGGGGTCGCTGCGGCACTCGGCGCGCTGCTGCCCGACGGCCCGCCCTCCGCGGCGGTGCCGCCCGGGTGGGCGGCGGAGCGGCGCCCGTCGGCGCGCCAGCGGATGCCCGCGCGCAGCAGGAAGGCGTAGGCGGCCGCGGCGAGCACGAACGTCCACGCCGACGCCCCGCCCGCGACCAGGGGCGCGATCGCCAGCACCCAGAACAGCGGCACCCCGGCGAGGGCGGGGGCGCGCGCGACCAACGTGAGCGCGTCGAGGACGAAGGCGAGCAGGGCGACGCCGAGCAGGAGGAGGAACGCGACCGGCCGGTCGACCTCGAGGGGCGCCGCGCCGTCGCGCAGGGACCGGACGCCGCCACGGGCGAGCGCCTCGATGCTGCGCAGCGTGCGTTCGGTGGGCAGGACGCCCGCGAGCAGGCTCGCCTGCGTGAAGGCGAGCACGATGCCGACCCCCGCGGCGAGCACCGGGGCGGTGGCGGAGACGAGGGTGGGCATCCGCAGCGCCCGCAGCCACGCCCCGCCGCCGACGACGACGGCCGTTACGAGGGCGGCGAGCGCCCACCACGCGCCCGGCGCGAACACGGGAGACAGCGCCACGACGCCGGAGAGGGCCAGGAGGGCGACGGCGGCGCTGAGCGACGCCGATCCGGGGACCCGCGGCAGCGAGAGCAGGCCGCGCGCGGCGGCCCACGGCATGCGGACGTCAGACGTGCTCATGGTGCACCGCGCGCTCGCCGATGCGCCGCCAGGCCGCGGCGAGGTCGTCCCCCGTGCCGACGCGCACGCAGGTCCACCCGGCTCCGGTGAGCGTCGACTCCTCGTCGGGCTCGGGGTCGTTCGTGACGAGGAAGGCGACCGCCGGGTCGGCGAGCGGGCGGAGCGTGGCGAGCCGCTCCGCCTCCTCGGCGCTCGGCGACCCGAGCACGGCGAAGAGGGGCGTGCCGCCGCCGCGGTGGCGGAGCTCCCCGCTCAACCGGTCTGCGAAGCCGCGGTCCACGGCGCCGGGCGCGCCGACCGCCGCGAGCCCCGCCAGGAACTCCTCCGAGCCGCCGGGGGCGCCGAACGCCTCGCGCGGGCGCACCAGCCAGCCGGTCCGCGCGGCCGACTGCAGCACGTCGACCTCGTATCCGCCGCCCTGCAGGTGCAGGGTCACGGAGGCGCAGAGCTCGATCGCGCGCTCGAAGTCGTCCGCGTGCCGCAGCGCGCCGTCGAACACCCCGATCCCGTGCGCGTGCGGATAGCTGCGCGGTCGCGTGTCGAGGAAGACGACCGCCTCCGGGTTGCTGCGGGGCTCCTCCTGGCGCACCATGAGCTCGCCGAAGCGCGCGGTGCTGCGCCAGTGCACGCGCCGCTTGGCGTCGCCCGGGCGGTACTCGCGGGTGATCAGGTCGTCGTCGCCCATCACGCCGTGCCGCTGCAGCTCGGCGGCCGATCCGTCCGCGACGGCCCGGCCGAACGGGACCTCGGGAAGGGGCGTGATGCGCGGCGTCACGACGAGCGGGTCAGACCCGCCGACCTCGGTCGTGCGCAGGACGAGGCCGAACGGATCCTGGCCCGCGACCACGAAGGGCCCGATCGGGTACACGCCGCGGTGCTCGGGCTGAAGCTCGTAGGTCAGTTCGGTCGCATCGTCCGCGCCCGCGACGGCCCGGAGGAGTGACCCGCCGAGCACCGGGAGCTCGGCGGACGGCGTGCGCCCGGCATCGGGCGGGACGGTGTCGAACCACCGCGCCTCCGGGGACGCGGTGCCGCCCGTGTTGCGGACGCCGATCGTCACGTGGACGGGCCTGCCCGCCTCGACGGTCTCGGGCTGGAAGGTGCGGGTGACGGAGAAGCGCGGACGGCCGATCGAGAGCAGCAGGGCGCCGAGGGCGGGCATCAGGCCGAGGAAGAACGCGAGGACGAGCAGCTCGCGGCGGTCGAGGACGTAGGCGAGCACGAGGCACGCGGCGGCCGCGCTCAGGAACGCGAAGCCGCGCATGCTGAGGCGGGGTCGGAAGGTCCGGCCCGGGTGGCGCCCCCGCGAGGACATGGCCGTTGGCCGCCTAGGCGCCCGCGGAGAGCGGCACGGGCGTGGCCGCGAGGATGCGCTCGACGACGTCGGCGACCGCCGCGGCGCCGTGCCCGCGCTGACCGAGCGCGCGGCTGGTCGGCATGAGGCGGTGCCCGAGCACGGAGACGGCGAGCGCGTCGATGTCGTCGGGCAGCACGAACTCGCGCCCCTCGAGCGCGGCGCGGGCCTTGGCGGCGCGGACCAGGTGCAGGGTGGCTCGCGGGCTCGCGCCGAGCCGGAGCTCGGGGTGCCTGCGCGTCGACTGCACGATGTGCACGGCGTACTGCTTGACCGGCTGGGACACGAACACGGTGCGCGCCGCCGCCATCATGGCGGCGAGCTGCTCGCCGGTGGCCACGGCCTCGAGGGCGTCGAGCGGGCTCGCCAGGTCGCGGGAGTGCAGCATGTCGAGCTCGGCCTCCGCGTCCGGGTAGCCCATGGAGATGCGGGCCATGAACCGGTCGCGCTGAGCCTCGGGCAGGGCGTACGTGCCCTCCATCTCCACGGGGTTCTGCGTCGCGATCACGGTGAACGGCGAGGACAGCGGGTGGGTGACGCCGTCGACGGAGACCTGGTGCTCCTCCATGCACTCGAGCAGCGCGGACTGCGTCTTCGGGCTGGCGCGGTTGATCTCGTCGCCGATGACGATGTTCGCGAAGACCGCGCCGGGCTGGAACTCGAAGCGGCGCTCCACCTGGTTGTAGATGGACACGCCGGTGACGTCGGACGGCAGCAGGTCGGGCGTGAACTGGATGCGGTTGACCGTGCAGTTCACCGAGGTCGCGAGCGCCTTGGCGAGAACCGTCTTGCCGACGCCCGGCACGTCCTCGATCAGCAGGTGCCCCTCGGCGAGCAGCACCGTGAGCGCCATCTGCGCGGCCTCGTGCTTGCCGGAGATCACGGACTCGATGTTGCCGATGATGCGGTCCGCGAGCGTGCGCACCTCATCGAGCGACAGAGCGGCACCGCTCTCCTCGAACTGCTCCGTCGCACCGCCGGAGGCGGAGTTCGTCGCAGCCGCGACCGAGTAATTGTTCACGCAGGTTCTCCTGAAGCGTCGCAGACGTGCCCTGATCCTACGTCACGCGTCCGCGTCCGCAGCAGGGAGATCCGGGGGACGTGCGGCCCGCGCCGAGCGGTCCCGTCGACTGGCCTCGTCGAGTGTCGGGACCGGTGCGGAGGCCCGCCGTCACAGGGAGAACTCGTATCCTCCCGCGTCGCGCACGCGACCGCCGATCTGCCGCGTGTACGCGTCGTCGTTGAGCTCGAGCGCCCGCAACTGGCGGCCGACCTCGCGCGCCTGGCTCTTGCAGAAGTTGATCGCGACGGTCTTCTCCGCCGCGGCGGCCGTCACGCCGGTGCGGGAGAAGGAGGCCGATGCGCGGGAGACGACCGCGACCTGGGCGTAGATGCCCGAGGCCACGGCGGTGAGCCGCTTCTGGATCAGCTGCTTCTCCTGCACCCGCTTGCCGTACTTCCGCAGGGCCGACTCCGCCGCGATCCGGAGCCGTCCGGTCTGGTCGGCGATTGCGGCGCTCTGCCGGGCCAGCGCGGGGTGGGCGCCCGTCACCCTGTCCGGACGGAGGGCCCGGTTCACGCGACCCGCGAGGTACGGCGCCAGCACGCCGATGGATTTCGCCGGCTCGCTGATGCTGAGGCTCTTCACGTCGGGCAGGTCCTCCGAGAGCGCCTTCAGCCCGCCCAGCGCGACGAACGCGCGCATCACGTCGTTCGAGCCCTCGAAGATGGGGAAGATCCGGAAGTCGCGAAGCGCCTTGGAGAGCGGGTTCTGCGTCATGTAGGCCTCGCCGCCGTGCACCTGCACCGCGCGGTTGAGGGCGTACCAGCCCAGGTCGCTCGCCACGATCTTCGTCATGGCGGACTCGAGCGAGAAGTCGCTGTCGCCGCGGTCGACGAGGCCCGTCGTGAGGTACGACATCGACTCGAGGCCGTAGATCTGGGTGTTCATCCAGGCGACCTTGTCCTCGACGAGCTCGAAGTCGATGAGCGGGCGGCCGAACTGGTGGCGCGAGTTCGCGTGCTCGAGGGTGAGGTCGAGGAAGCGCTTCATGCCGCCCGCGATGGACGTGCCCATCGACATCCGGCCGTTGTTGAGGGTGTTCATCGCGATGCGGAAGCCGTCGCCGGGCTCGCCGAGCAGGTTCTCGGCGGGCACGCGGACGTCGGTGAAGCACACGCGCTGCAGGCTGTTGGCGCGCAGCCCCAGCGTGTCGAAGCGCGGCCCCGTCGTGACGCCCGGCATCCCCTTCTCGACGATGAGCGCGACGTGGCCGAGCTCGCTGCGGGCGAAGACGGTGAGCACGTCCTTGTCGCCGTTGCCGATCCAGCGCTTCTCCCCGTTCAGCAGCCAGCTGCCGTCGCTCTGCCGCTCCGCGCGGGTCTCGAGGTTGTACGCGTCGGATCCGACATTGGGCTCGGTGAGCGCGAAGGCGGCCAGCTTGCGCCCGGCCGCGAGGTCCGGCAGCCAGCGGGCCTTCTGGTCGTCCGTCCCGTACAGGTGCAGGGGCTTCGTGCCGATGGACTGGTGCACGCCCATGACCACCGCGAGCGTGCCGTCGGCGCGGCCGAACTCCTCCATGACGCGGCAGTATCCGCTCTGGCTGAGGCCCTGGCCGCCGTACTTCGGGTCGACGAAGAGCCCGAGGAGTCCGCGCTCGCCGAGGTCGCGGATGGTGTCGTCGCCGACCCAGCGGTCCGCCTCGGCGCGGTTGGGGTCGTAATCGTTCTCGAGGTACTCCCGCGCGCAGGCGGCGAGCGCCTCGACGCGCAGCTTCTCCTCGCCCTCGAAGAGCCGGAAGGGCATGACGGTCTCGGCGGCGACCTGCCCGAGGAAGAGTTGCTTGGTGAAGGAGGGCAGCTGTGCCCGGTCTACTCGTGCCATGGGTCCCGATTGTGGGGACACCGTGGTCGAGCCTCGAATCCGTTGTGGGATCCCTACCACTTCCGCTCGCCGCGGGAGCGCGTCCGCTGTCGGTTCCGCCCGTCCCCTTCCCCTGCGGTGCCGGTGCGCTGCGGCGTCTCCCGCCTCCGCCTCCCCCGCACGGTGGCCTGTTCCGGATTCGGGCTCGATTGCGGGGTGGCGTTCCGGATTCAGACTCAGCTACGGAGTGCTGTTCCGAATTCAGGTTCAGCTTCGGGGTGGCGTTCCGGATTCAGGCTCAGCTGCGACACGCCGCGTTTCGAGGCCTCGAAACGCGGCGTGTCGCAGCTCAGCCTGAATTGCGAACGGTGACGGGAGGGAGGCGCGGGCTGGTGGTCGGCGAGGAGGGGTGGAGAGGCGGGATGCGCGAGGGCAGGCGGGGCGGGCGGCAGGCGGGGGCCGCGGCGGGAGGTAGCCTCGATCCGATGACCAGGATCATTTCGGGGTTCGCCGGTTCCCTCGTGCTGAAGGTGCCCCGCTCGGGCACCCGGCCGACGAGCGATCGCGTGCGCGAGGCCATCTTCTCGGCCCTCGACGCCCGCGACGTGCTGCCGGGCGCCCACGTCGTCGATCTGTATGCGGGGTCGGGCGCACTGGGCCTGGAGGCGGCGAGCCGCGGCGCCAGCGCCGTGACGCTCGTCGAGCGCGCGTCGGGAGCCGCCTCGATCTGCAAGGCGAATGCCGCCCTGGTGCGGCGGGTCGCGCCGCGGGGCGCCGAGCCGGAGATCACCGTCGCGGCGCAGGCCGCCCAGACCTTCCTCGACCACACGCCGGGCGGCTTCGACGTGGTGTTCCTCGATCCGCCGTACGACCTCGGGCCGTCCGAGCTCGGCAAGGCCCTCGCCTCCCTCGTGCGCAGCCTCCGGCCGGGCGCGATCGTGATGGTCGAGCGCTCCTCCCGGTCGCCGGAGCCCGTGTGGCCGAGCGGCATCGCGCTCGACCGGCGCAAGGACTACGGCGAGACGACGCTCTGGTGGGCGTCCGCGGTGCACTCCGACGAGGAGGCCGGCGCCGACGCGAGCGGGGACCGCGAGCGCGACGCGGCGGCGCAGGCTTCGGCCGAGGCGCACGCCCCGGCCGGCGAGGATCAGCCCGCCGAGCCGTTCCAGTCCCGGTAGGGATCCCAGCCGCCGGTCCCCCGGTGCGGCGCGCCGTCGACCGTGACGACGCCCGCGTGGTCGTTGACGAGCCCGATCGCGCGGAAGCCCGCGGGAAGCGGGGCGGACGCCGGGAACGTCGCGAGGAGCGAGTGGTCCTCGCCACCGGTGAGCACGAGGTCGTACGCGACATCGCGGAGCGCCGGATGCGCCGAGGACACCCAGAACATGTCCTCCGCGAGGGCCTCGGTGTAGACGTTGATGCCGACGCCGCTCGCCGCCGCGATGCGGGACGCGTCGAGCAGGAGGCCGTCGGAGACGTCGAGCATGGCGGTCGCCCCGCCCGTTGCCGCGTCCCGGCCGAGGCCGATGGGCGGCGACGGGGCGAGTTGAGCGCCGACGACCTCCGGGTGCCGCTTGCGCAGGGCGCGGGCGAGATCCGCGGCGGGCTCGGGCGCATCCGTGCCGTCTCCCGAGCGGACCGCCTCGCTGAACAGCAGGCGCACGCCCGCGGCCGCGCGGCCGAGCACGCCCGCGACGGCGAGCACGTCGCCGCCCCGGGCGCCGGAGCGCAGGACGGGGGCACGGCCCTCGAGGTCGCCGAAGGCCGTGACCACGATGGTGAGCGCATCCGAGACCGACAGGTCGCCGCCGACGACGCCGCAGCCCGGCGCGAGCGCGGACACCCCGTCGCGGAGGCCGTCGGCGAACGCCTCGAGCCAGGCGACCTCCGTCGACTTGGGCACCGCGAGCGCGACGACGAGTGAGGTGGGGACGGCGCCCATGGCGGCGACGTCCGCGAGGTTGGAGGCCGCGGCCTTCACCCCGAGATCGTGGGCGCTCGACCAGGCGAGCCGGAAGTCCGGTCCGTGGATCATCATGTCCGTCGTCACGACGAACCGGCCGTCCGGCGCCGCGAGCACGGCGGCGTCGTCTCCGGGGCCGACAAGCTGGGTGTCGGCCGAGGGAAGGCGGGGAAAGATCCGGGCGAGGGCCGCGCGCTCCCCGACGGAGCCGAGGGTGTCGTGGGCGGTCACGCGTTCCACGGTAGCGTGGATGGAATGAGTTCCCCGCGCCACCCCCGCCCCTCGCGGGCATCGCGCACCGCTCGGCGCCTCTCCCCCGTACTGCTTCCGCTTCTCGCGGCCGCCCTGCTGACCGGGTGCACGCCGAAGGTCCCGTTGCAGGCCGCGCCCGCGGCGACGGACACTGCGTGCGCCGACGTCGTCGTGAACCTGCCGGAGGAGGTCGCGGGCCAGCGCAGCCGGGAGACCGACGCGCAGGGCACCGCGGCGTGGGGATCCCCCGACTCGACGGTGCTGATGCGCTGCGGCGTCGACGTGCCCGGGCCGACCACCGCGCGCTGCATCGGCGTCAGCGGCGTCGACTGGGTGATTGACGACTCCCGCCAGCCGCTCATGACGTACACGACCTACGGGCGCGACCCGGCCGTCGAGGTGTTCGTGAACGAGGACCCCGACGACGGCGGCATCTCCGGATCGTCCGTGCTCGCCGCGCTGTCCGACGCGATCGGCGGGAGCATCGAGGCCACGGGCGGCTGCACCGACCCGGCCGAGCTCCTGAGCACCGAAGCCCCGGTCGCCCCGGCGGGCTAGGGGCCGCCGCGGTCCCGCGGCCCGCGGTCCCTGAGCGCTGCGGTCTCCGAGCGCTGCGGCCCCTGAGGCCCTGCGGTCGCTGAGCGCTGCGGTCCCTGAGCGCTGCGGTCCCTGAGCGCTGCGGTCCCTGAGCCTGCCGATGGGCCCGCGCCCGATCCTGCCCAGGCAGAAGGATCCTGCCCAGTTTTTAGCTGGGCAGGATCCTCCTGCCTGGGCAGGGGCACGATGTGGTGCGGACCCACCCTCTCGGCGGCCCGCGCGCGACGGTCCCTGAGCCTGAGCCTGTCGAAGGGACGCGGCAGGAACTCCGACGTGCAGCGCTCCCCATCCCCTGACGCAACTCAGCAGATCTCAGGCGACACGCCGTTGGCGCGACGCCGGGAGCGGCGTGTCGGGCGAGATCTGCTGAATTGCGTCGGGTGGTCGAGCGGATCTGCTGAATTGCGCCGGGTGGTCGAGCGGGTCTGCTGAGTTGCATTGGATAGTCGAGCGGATCTGCTGAGTTGCGTCGGATAGTCGAGCGGATCTGCTGAATTGCGTCGGAGGGTCGAGCGGATCTGCTGAATCACGTTGATGAGCCCCGCGAGGAGGTCGGCCTCGTCGCTTCGACAGGCTCAGCGACCGTGTGGACCGTGCACGCGCGCCTGCCCCCGGTCCCGGTCCCGGTCCCGAACCCTCTCCACGGCCCGCGCCCGATCCTGCCCAGGCAGAAGGATCCTGCCCAGTTATTAGCTGGGCAGGATTCTCCTGCCTGGGCAGGGGCACGATGTGGTGCGGATGCGCGGAACGCGCCTCCCGCGGCTACTCGGCGACGGAGGAAGGGACGGGGGCGGGCACCGCGCCGCGGAACACATCCGCGCGGGCCAGCGCGACGTCGAGGAGCTCCGTTATAAGCTCCGGGTAGCTGAGGCCCGAGGCGAGCCAGCACTTGGGGAACATCGAGATCGGCGTGAAGCCCGGCATGGTGTTCAGCTCGTTGATCACGAAGCCGTCAGCGGTGAGGAAGAAGTCCACCCGGGCGAGGCCCGCGCCGTCGATGGCCTCGAACGCCCGCACCGAGAGCTCCTGCATCTCGGCGAGCTCCGCCTCGGTCAGCTCCGCCGGGCAGACGAGGTCGATGCCGGGGGCGCCGAGGTACTTCGCGTCGAAGTCGTAGAAGTCGCGGCCGGAGACCACGATCTCGCCGGCGACGGATGCGCGAGCCGGCTGGCCGGGGCGCCCGCCGAGCACGGCGCACTCCACCTCGCGCCCGACGACGCCCGCCTCGATGAGCACCTTGCTGTCCTCCGCGAGGGCGATCGTCATGGCGCGGTCGAGCCCGGCCCAGTCGTCGACCCTGCTGACGCCCACGCTCGAGCCGGCGCGCGCCGGCTTCACGAACACGGGCAGGCCGAGGGCCCCCGCGCGCTCGCGCACCGCGTCCGCGGACTCGTTCCATTCGCGGCCCTGAACGGTGATCCACGGCGCGACCGCGATCCCGGCGGCGCGGAGCACCGTCTTGGTGAAGTGCTTGTCCATGCCGAGGCTCGACGCGAGCACGCCCGAGCCCACGTAGGGCAGGCCGAGCAGCTCGAGCATGCCCTGCACCGTGCCGTCCTCGCCGTACGGTCCATGCAGGATGGGGAATACGACGTCCACGTCGCCGAGGACGCGCACCGTGCCGTCCGCGAGCGTGACGGCGAGTTCGCGGGACAGCATGCTCTGCGGCCACAGGATGCGCGTGCCATTGTCGTCGACCGTGGGCAGAGCCGTCGCGTCCAGCGCGAACTTCGCCGGGTCGTCGTCCTCGAGCGTGAAGGCGCCGTCGCGCGTGATCCCGATCGGGATGACGTCGAACCGGTCGCGATCGATCGCGGCCAGCACGCCTCCCGCCGTGGCGCAACTGATGGAGTGCTCGCTCGACGGTCCCCCGAACAGAAGCGCGACGGTGATCTTCGTGGACATGCTCTACTCCCCCTGGGGCGTGTCGGAATCGGTGGTCAGGTGCGGCGCCAGGTCCCGCGGCGCGAGCGTCCCCTGCAGCACCTGCTGCACCTGCTCGGCGATGGGCATGGACACCCCGCGCGCGGCCGCGAGCTCGAGGATCGGCGTGACCGACGCCAGGCCCTCGGCGGTCTGCTGCATGGAGTTCACCACGTCGCTGAACGTGTAGCCCTGGCCGAGCAGACGTCCCGCGGTGTTGTTGCGCGACAGCGGCGACTCGCAGGTGGCGATGAGGTCGCCGAGGCCCGCGAGTCCGGCGAGCGTCTCCGGCCGGGCGCCGTAGGCGACGGCGAAGTCGGTCATCTCGGCGAGGCCGCGAGTGACGATCGAGGCCTTGGTGTTCTCCCCGTAGCCGACGCCGTCCACGATGCCGATGGCAACCGCGACCAGGTTCTTGAGCACCCCGCCGAACTCGGTGCCGATGACGTCGGTGTTCACGAACGACCGGAAGTAGCTGTTGGAGGCGGTGAGCGCCACAATGTGCGCCGTCTCCAGGTTGCTCGACGAGACCACGGCCGCGGTGGGCTGCTCCTTGGCGATCTCGAGGGCGAGGTTCGGGCCGGAGGCGACGGCGATGCGGTCGGGCTCGATGCCGAGCGTCTGCTCGATGACCTGGCTCATCCGCAGGCCGCTGCCGCGCTCCACGCCCTTCATGAGGCTGACGACGATCGCTTCGTCGGGGATCAGCGCGGCGGCCTGCTCGAGGTTGGCGCGGAGGCTCTGGCTGGGAACCGAGATGTAGACCTGGGTCGCCCCGTCGAGCACCTCGTCGAGCTTCGCGCTCGCGCGGAGGCTGCGGGGCAGGTTGATGCCGGGGAGGTAGTCGCTGTTGCGCTTGCTGATCGTGATCTCGGTCGCGAGCTCCGCGCGCCTCGCCCACATGGTGACCGGCGAGCCGCCGTCGGCGAGGACCTTCGCGAAGGTCGTCCCCCAGCTGCCCGCGCCGAGGACGACGATCTTGGCGCTGCGCTGCGCGTCCTTCGGCGAACTACTCAAACCGGCCGGTCTCTTTCTGGTTGTTGATCTTCGGGTCCCAGCGCTGCTCCGGCGCCTTCTCCCCCCGGAGGTCCTCGAGCAGGGCCGTGATGGCGTCCATCACGACGCTTGTCGCCTCCGTGAGAGTACCGGAGTCCAGGGCGCGACCGCGGAAGGCGGACAGGTCGACCGGGTCGCCGATCCGGATGCGGATCGTCTTCCGCGGGAACAGGGAGATCTTCTTCGAGTACCGCCCCATCAGCTGCTGGGTGCCCCAGTGGGCGGCGGGGACGATCGGGATTCCCTGCTCGAGGGCGATCCGCACGGCCCCCGTCTTGCCGCGCATGGGCCACAGGTCGGGGTCCCGGGTCAGTGACCCCTCGGGGTACACGATGACGAGGCGCCCCTTCTCCACGAGCTCGTTGGCGGCGCGGAGCGGCTCGCTGCCGCGCACCGTGCCCGCCCGCTCGACGGGGATCTGGCCGGACCGGCGCAGCAGCCAGCCGACCACGGGGATCCTGAACAGGCCGGCCTTCGCGAGGAACCGCGGGGCGCGGCCGAGCCGCCACACCGCGTGACCCATGACGACGGGGTCGATCTCGCTGTAGTGGTTCGGCGCGAGCACGAAGGCGCCCTCGCGCGGCAGCTTCTCGGCACCCTCGATGCGGTACCGCGTCACCAGGTTCATGGGCGGCACGGCGAGCGCGGCGAGCACCCAGAAGATGGACGGCCGGGTCTTCTCGGGTGTCGCCTTCAGGCGCGGGGACGGAGCGGGTTCGGGAGAGGCGGTGGGGCGGGGCATCCGCCCATTATCCTTCGAGAACGAACTCTGCCCCGAGCTGCTCGAGCTTCGCGATGAAGTTCTCGTACCCCCGGCTGATGATGCCGACGTTGCTGACCGTGGACGTGCCCTCGGCGCTCAGCGCCGCGATCAGGTGGCTGAAACCGCCGCGGAGGTCGGGCACGACGATGTCGGCGCCCTTCAGCGGCGTCGGGCCGGAGATCACGGCGGAGTGGTTGAAGTTGCGCTGGCCGAACCGGCAGGGCTGCCCACCGAGGCACTCGCGGTGGATCTGGATCGTCGCGCCCATCTCCACGAGCGCGTCGACGAAGCCGAAGCGCTGCTCGTAGACGGTCTCGTGCACGATCGAGACGCCCTTGGCCTTGGTGAGGGCCACGACGAGCGGCTGCTGCCAGTCGGTCATGAAACCGGGGTGGACGTCGGTCTCGATGACCACGGGCTTCAGCGGTCCGCCCGGGTGGTAGAAGCGGATGCCGTCGTCCTCGATGTCGAACGCACCGCCGACCTTGCGGAACACGTTGAGGAACGTGGTCATCTCCTGCTGGCGCGCGCCGCCCACGAAGATGTCGCCCTCGGTGGCCAGCGCGGCGGAGGCCCAGCTCGCGGCCTCGTTGCGGTCGAAGAGCGCGCGGTGCGTGTAGCCCTCGAGGCGGTCGACGCCCTCGATGCGGATCACGCGGTCGGTGTCGACCGAGATGATGGCGCCCATCTTCTGCAGGATGTTGATGAGATCCATGATCTCGGGCTCGATCGCCGCGCCCGTGAGCTCGGTGATGCCCTGGGCGCGCACGGCGGTGAGCAGCACCTGCTCGGTCGCGCCGACGCTCGGGTAGGGCAGGGAGACCTTGGCGCCCTTCAGCCCGTTCGGGGCCGACATGCGGATGCCGTTGGGCTGCTTCTCGACGATGGCACCGAAGTTGCGCAGCACCTCGAGGTGGAAGTCGATGGGGCGGTCGCCGATGCGGCAGCCGCCCAGGTCGGGGATGAACGCCTCGCCGAGGCGGTGCAGCAGCGGCCCGCAGAACAGGATCGGGATGCGGCTGGAGCCGGCGTGCGCGTCGATCTCGGCGTAGTGCGCGCTCTCCACGTTGCTCGGGTCGAGCACGAGCTCGCCGTCCTCGGCACCCTTGGCGATCTTCACGCCATGGATCTCGAGGAGGCTCGCGACGACGCGCACGTCGCTGATGTCGGGGACGCTGCGCAGCAGGCTCGGGCTCTCGCCGAGCAGGGCGGCGACCATCGCCTTGGTCACGAGGTTCTTGGCCCCGCGCACCTCGATGCGACCCGTCAGCGGGCGACCGCCGCGGATGACGATGCGGTCGCCTCGGAGGCCGACGCTCGCGCCGGCCCGGTTGGCATCCTGCAGAAGAGAACTCACGCTATTTCACCGGCAATGTCTTGGGCCGCCAGGACTCCCGGCGGGATTCGAATTCTGTGATGCGCGGTTCGTCGCGCAGGGTGAGGCCGATGTCATCGAGCCCCTCGATCAGCCGCCATCGAGTGTAATCGTCGATCGCGAACGGCACGGTCAGGTCGCCCAGCGTGGCGACACGCTCGACGAGATCGATGGTCACGCCGACCCCGGGCTGGGCCTCGATGGCCGCCCAGAGCCGCTCCGCGTCCTCCTCGGAGATCTGGCCCGCGAGCAGGCCCTGTTTCCCCGAGTTGCCGCGGAAGATGTCGCCGAACCGGGGGCTCAGCACCGCGCGGAAGCCGAAGTCCCGCAGCGCCCACACCGCGTGCTCACGGGAGGATCCGGTGCCGAAGTCGCTACCCGCGACGAGCACCGAGGCGCCCTGGTACGCGGGCCGGTTGAGCACGAAGTCGGGGTCCTGCCGCCAGGCGTAGAACAGCGCGTCCTCGAAGCCCGTCTTGGTGACGCGCTTCAGGAAGTTCGCGGGGATGATCTGGTCGGTGTCGACGTTGGACCGGCGAAGCGGCGCGGCCACGCCCGTGAAGCGGGTGAACTTCTCCATCAGCGCGCACCGCCCTGCAGGGACGGCACGGGAGCGGACGCCTGCTCCTGCTCGAGGTCCCAGGGGCTGGAGAGCGTTCCGCGGATCGCGGTGGCCGCGGCGACGAGCGGCGACACGAGGTGGGTGCGCCCGCCCTTGCCCTGCCGGCCCTCGAAGTTGCGGTTGCTCGTGGATGCGCACCGCTCCCCCGGGGCGAGCTGGTCGGGGTTCATGCCGAGGCACATGGAGCAGCCGGCGAAGCGCCACTCGGCGCCGAACGCGGTGATCACCTTGTCGAGGCCCTCCGCCTCCGCCTGCAGCCGCACGCGCGCGGAGCCGGGCACGACCATGACGCGCACGCCCTCCGCCTTGGTGCGGCCCTCGATGACGGACGCGAACGCGCGCAGGTCCTCGATGCGGCTGTTGGTGCAGGAGCCCATGAAGACCGCGTCCACGTGGATGTCCTTGAGGGGCGTTCCCGCGGCGAGGTCCATGTACTCGAGCGCCCGCTCCGCTGCGGCGCGCTCGTTGGCGTCGGCGATCTCGGCCGGGTTCGGCACGGTGTCGCTCAGCGACGCGCCCTGGCCGGGGTTGGTGCCCCAGGTGACGAACGGCTCGAGCTCGTTCGCGTCGAGGAAGATCTCGGCGTCGAACACCGCGTCGTCGTCCGTTGCGAGCGTGTTCCAGTACTCGACGGCGGCGTCCCAGTCCGCGCCCTCGGGCGCGTGCGGGCGGCCCTTCAGGTAGGCGTAGGTCGTCTCGTCCGGCGCGACCATGCCCGCGCGGGCACCGGCCTCGATGGACATGTTGCAGATGGTCATGCGGCCCTCCATGGAGAGGGAGCGGATGGCGCTGCCGCGGTACTCGAGCACGTAGCCCTGCCCGCCGCCGGTGCCGATCTGCGCGATGACGGCGAGGATGATGTCCTTCGCGGTCACGCCCGGCCGGAGCTCGCCCTCGACGGTGACCGCCATGGTCTTGAACGGCTTGAGCGGGAGCGTCTGGGTGGCGAGGACGTGCTCGACCTCGCTGGTGCCGATGCCGAACGCCATGGCGCCGAACGCGCCGTGGGTGGAGGTGTGCGAGTCGCCGCAGACCACGGTGATGCCGGGCATGGTCAGGCCGAGCTGCGGTCCGACGACGTGCACGATGCCCTGCTCGATGTCGCCCAGGGAGTGCAGCCGAACGCCGAACTCCTCGGCGTTGCGGCGCAGCGTCTCGATCTGGGTGCGGCTCGTGAGGTCCGCGATCGGGCGGTCGATGCCGATCGTCGGCGTGTTGTGGTCCTCCGTGGCGATCGTCAGGTCCGGCCGGCGCACCGGGCGCCCGGCCATGCGCAGGCCGTCGAACGCCTGCGGGCTGGTGACCTCGTGAAGGAGGTGGAGGTCGATGTAGAGGAGGTCGGGCGCTCCGTCTTCGCCGCGCGCGACCAGGTGGTCGTCCCACACCTTCTCAGCAAGCGTCTTGCCCATCATCACCTTCACATTGGAGCCGATTCCATCTGGATCGACACATCGGAGTCGATCGGAGAGGGCCGATTCTACCGTCGGCACGCTATAGCCCAACCGAGCGGGGCCCTCGCCGTATTCCCGCCGCACCGCCGGCGGGGACTGCCGCCCCGGTCCAGGGCTTCCGCCGCCCGGACGGCCGCAGGCCCCTCGGGAGCGTCAGGGGAGTCTAACCGCGGGCGGCGGGGTCCACCAGCGCCGGCTCGAGCAGCGTCTCGATCACGACCACCGTCACGTTGTCGGTGCCGCCTGCGTCGACCGCGGTGGCGACGAGCCGCTGGGCGAGGGACTCGACGTCGCGGCCCGCGTGCTCCTGCACGATGGCGGCGATGGTGTCGTCGCCCAGCTCCTTGATGAGCCCGTCCGAGCAGGCGAGGAACAGCTGGCGGCCGTCGACCGGGAGCAGCCACGCGTCGGCGTCGACGTCCGCGTCGGCCCCAACGGCCCGGGTGATGAGGTTCCGCTCCGGGTGCACCGCGGCCTGCGCCTGCGTGATGAGGCCGAGGTCGACGAGCTGCTGCACGGCCGAATGGTCCACGGTCAGCTGGGCGAGCGCGGCGCCGTCCCAGCTGTAGACGCGGGAGTCGCCGACGTTGAACACCATCCAGCGGAGGGCGCCGGACGGATCCTCGGGCTCGGTGACGAGCGCAACGCCCGTGAGCGTCGTGCCGGCCAGGGTGCCGGGGGCCGAGCCCGCCTCCACGAGCCCGAGCACGGCGTCGTTGGAGGCCTCGATGGCCTCGAGCACCGCATCCTGGGCGACAGGCCGGGGATCGGGGAAGAGTTCGGCGAACGTGGCGACGACGGTCTGGCTCGCGCGGTCGCCGAACTGGTGCCCGCCCATGCCGTCTGCGACGAGGAAGACCGGGAGCCGGGCGAGGAAGCTGTCCTCGTTCACGCGGCGCACGGCCCCGCGGTCGGTCGCCGCGCTGCCGCGAACCGTGAGGGCGCCGCCGGGCACGGTGAGGCGCGCGGTGGGCTGCTGGTTCACGGGTCCCTTTCGAATGCTGGCGCGGTGAGGCGGTGGACCGCTCACCGTACCAGTCAGGCCCCGCCCCTGCGGGGGCGAGGCCTGTGCGCTGAACCGGTGGCCGGCCGAGCTCTGGTCGGGCTGTTCTTGCCCCCTAGTCGCGGTCCGCGCTGATCTCCGCGGCGCGCTCGTCGCCGTGGGCGGCGGGCACGGCGCGGCTCTCGCGGCGCATGCGGATGAGGCTCGCGACGGTCGCCACGATCATGGTGCCCACGATGACGCCCAGCGAGGTCCAGGTGTCGATCTCGGGGGCCCACTCGATGTGCTGACCGCCGTTGATGAAGGGCAACTCGTTCTCGTGCATGGCGTGGAAGACGAGCTTCACGCCGATGAAGAACAGGATGAACGCGATGCCGTACTTGAGGTAGTGCAGGCGGTCGAGCAGGCCACCGAGCAGGAAGTAGAGCTGGCGGAGACCCATGAGGGCGAAGATGTTCGCCGTGAACACGATGAAGGGGCTCTGCGTGATGCCGAAGATGGCCGGGATCGAGTCGAGCGCGAAGATGAGGTCGGTCGTGCCGATGGCGACGAACACGATGATCATCGGCGTGAAGACCTTCTTGCCGTCGATGACCGTGCGGACCTTGGATCCGGCGTACTCGTTGGAGATGCTCATGTGGCGGCGGAGGAACTTGATGAGGCCGTTCTCGCCCTCGTCGTCGTTCTCCTCCTTGGCGAGCGCCTGGTGCACCGCCGTGTAGAGCAGGAACGCGCCGAAGATGTAGAAGATCCAGCTGAAGTTCTCGATGAGCTGGGCGCCGAGCAGGATGAAGATGCCGCGGAACACCAGGGCGATGACGATGCCCACCATGAGCACCTCCTGCTGGTACTTCCTGGGCACCGAGAACCTCGCCATGATGATCACGAAGACGAAGAGGTTGTCGATCGACAGGCTGTACTCCGTCAGCCATCCCGCGAGGAACTGGCCCGCGTGCTCCGCGTCGCCGAGCACGAGCATGAGGAGCGCGAAGATCAGCGCGAGCCCGACGTAGAAGCCGACCCAGAGGCTGGACTCGCGAACAGATGGCACGTGCGGCCGGCGGTACACGATGAGGAGGTCGGCGACGAGGATCAGGATCAGGACGATGAACGAGCCGATCTCGAACCATGCGGGGAGTGCGAGTTCCACGGGGTTTCCTTTGCGGGTGACGGACCTTGCGGTTGCCGCGCCCTGGTGGGCAGCGAGCCTGTGCAGGTGGCGGTAGGCGTGACAGAACCCGAAAGTCTCTCCCACACCCCGAAAACAGATGCCACCGTGCCGGGGCCGCTCCGTTGGAGCCCGTACTGACGACTACGGCGTAGTGGGATACTCCCCTTCGCGATTGCCCATCGTACCCCAGTGCACGGCGCGTTCTCGGGTGTTCCCGACTCCAGGCGCTACCGTTGCGGCAACCCGACCGAGAATCGAGGAACGCCATGTCGTTCATGACCACGGAACCGGCCGCCCCACCGGAGCACAACGGCGACGACGCCGCGGCGCGCCGGCGCGGTCCGCGCACCAGCGGGGACGCCCGCAGGGCCATCGTCGATGCCGCGGGCGCCCTGTTCATCGAGCACGGGCCCGAGCACGTGAGTGCCCGCCGCATCGCGAGTGAGGCCGGCGTCGACCCGAGCCTCATCCGCTACTACTTCGGCTCGGTCGAGGCGTTGCTCGCCGAGGTGATGCGCCCCAACGGTGAGCTCATGGATCCGTTCCTCGAACTGGCGAAGCTGCCGGCCGAGGAGCGCGGCGAGGCGCTGCTGCGCGCCGCCCTGCGCGTGTGGGAGGACCCGCACGGCCGCGCCTTCATGATCTGGCTCACGGGGGCCTGCAACCGGGAGAGCCTGGCCTACCGCCGGTTCGTCGACGCCACCCCCAAGCTGTGGCACGCGGCCCTTCCGGACGGCACTCCCCAGGCCGAGATCGACATTCGTTCCGCATACGTGAATTCCGTATTGACCGGACTCGGCATAACGCGCTATGTATGGCGAATGGAGCCGCTCGCGAGCATGCCTTTCGAGCGTCTCATCGGCAGTCAGGCGCCCCTGGTTCAGTCGTACCTGACCGGCCCTCTACCCGAATAGTGCGCCTAACCGAGTAACGCTGATCCTTCGAGGACCGACGGGTTCCGCGCGTGATACCGATCGAGGATCACAAGATGGAAAAGTCAGAGACCCGGAAGCGCGGGCCACGGACGGACGGAGACGCGCGCGAGTCGATCGTGAACGCCGCGCGCTCCCTGTTCATGGAACTCGGCGTCGACCGGGTGAGTGCACGGCGCATCGCCAGCGAGGCCAGTGTCGACCCCAGCCTAGTGCGCTACTACTTCGGCTCCACCGAAGCCCTCCTCGAGGAGGCGCTGCGCATCCCCGAGGAACTGCGCCTGCCCTTCCGGCAGCTGCCCGGCCTGCCCGTCGACGACCGCGGACGGGCGTACCTCGAGGCCTGCCTCGACGTGTGGGAGCACCCGATGGGCGTCACCATCATGCGCTGGGTCGCGTTCGCCGCTGAGCGCGACAACGAGGCCTACCGCCGGCTGGTGCAGCTCACGACGGAGGGCGTGCGTCTGGCCCTCCCGGAGGACACCCCGCTCGACGAGGCGGCCGTGCGGTCCGGGCTCGTCAGTACCGTCGCCGCCGGCCTGGGCGTCACCCGGTACATCTGGAAGCTGGAACCGGTGGCGAGCATGCCGCGGGAGCAGCTCATCGCGTCACACGCCCCTGTCGTGCAGGCGTTCCTCTCGAAGCCCCTGCCGTTCCGCCCCGCCGAGTAGGGGGTCCCCCTGCTGCTCCCGTGAGGTGCCCAGATCGGTTCCCTTTTCGCCCGAAACGGGACCGTTTTGGGCACCTCACGGGCTAGTCGGGGCCGTTCCGGAGCGAGCAGCGGCGGCGATGTCCCGGGAACGACGAAACCCCCTCCGAGTGGAGGGGGTTTCGCGTGTGTTGTGACCCCAGCGGGATTTGAACCCGCGTTACCGCCGTGAGAGGGCGACGTCCTAGGCCGCTAAACGATGGGGCCGTTTTTGCAACTCAACGAGTATGCCATACGGAACGGCGCCGAACGAAATCGAGCGCGGGACCACCCGGCCAGGCCCGTTCTCTCAGCAGCGCCGAGGGGTCAGACGAGCACGGCGAGGGCGCCAGGAACCACCCGGATGTCGAGCGGCAGGGGGCCGAGCCGCTCGCCGTCCGCGTAGGCGACGATGCCGCCGCGGGCACCGGTCGCGGCGATGCGGATCGCGCGGGCCCGGAGCAGCCGCACCTGCGGGAGGGCGGCGTGCGTGCCGCGGAAGACGCGCGGGAACAGGCGCAGGAAGGTGAGCCGGGACACGGGGGCGACGATCAGCACGTCGAGCGCGCCGTCGTCGAGCACGGCGTCCGGCGTGATGCGCATGCCGCCGCCGATCGATCCCGCGTTGCCCACCGAGACGAGCGCCGCCGGCTCCCGCTCCTCGCGGCCGTCGATCGTGAGCCGGTAGTCCACGGGCCCGAAGGTCACCAGCTCCCGGAGGAGCGCGAGCACGTAGCGGGAGGCGCCGCGCGGCCGGCGCATCCGGTTGGCCCGCTCGTTCACGGCAGCGTCGAAGCCGGCCGAGAGGGCGCAGGCGAACCACGTCTCGCGGCCGTCGGCGTGCGTGACGAGGCCGGCATCGATCCGCCGCGACCCGCCGCCGGACGGAGCCAGGGCCGCGACCAGCCGACTCAGCGCGGCCGCGACGTCGCCGACGGGCAGCCCCAGGTTCCGCGCCATGTCGTTGCCCGTTCCGCAGGGCACGATGCCGAGCGGCACGTCCGTGCCCGCGACCGCGTTGGCGCCGAGCCCCACCATGCCGTCCCCGCCGACGACGATCAGCGCGCGCGGTCCACCGGCGAGGGCGACGGCGACGGCCGCGGCGAGCGCATCGGCCGAGTCCTCCTGCAGCGGCGTGACAATCCAGCCCGCGCGACGGAGGGCGGCCACGGTGCGCGCTCCCACGGCGGCGCCCCGCCCGGATGCCGCATCCGGGTTGATCGCGACGACGATGGTGCGGGCGGGCGCTTCGGCGGGCATGGGTCGAAGAGTAGGGCGTCGCCGACCGCGGGCGGGTATTTGCGGAGAACGGACGCACGGTGTTGCATCGGAGGATGCGCCTGACGAAGTACGAACACGCCGCCCTCCTGCTCGAGAACTCCGGCCGGAAGCTGTTCGTCGATCCGGGATCCTTCACGACCCCGCTCACCGAGACCGCGAACACCGCCGCCATCGTGATCACCCACGAGCACCCCGACCACTGGACGCCCGAGCAGCTCAACCGCATCGTCGGCATGAACCCGGGCGTGCCCATCTTCGCCCCCGCGGGCGTGGCCGCCGCCGCCGAGGACTTCGAGATCACGGTCGTCAACGCCGGGGACACCGTCGAGGTGGACGGCTTCACGCTGCGCTTCTTCGGCGGCACCCACGCCATCATCCACTCGTCCATCCCCGTGATCGACAACCTCGGCGTGCTCGTCAACGACACGCTCTTCTACCCCGGCGACTCCTTCACGATCCCGGAGGGCGTCGAGGTCGACCTGCTCGCCGTGCCGTGCGGCGCGCCGTGGCTCAAGATCGCCGAGGTGATCGACTACGTGACCGCCGTCGCGCCGAAGCGCAGCTTCCCGGTGCACGAGATGGTCCTGTCCGTGGCGGGCAAGGGCATGGCCAATCAGCGCATCGAGGCGGCAACCGAGGCAGGCGGCGGAACCTTCTTCCCGCTGCAGCCGGGGGAATCGCTCGACGTCTAGCCGGTATCCTCGGGGTCTGACCTCGACCCCGGGATGCCACCGCACGTGAATACGCTCGACGCCCTCGCCGTCCTCTGCGAGCTCTTCACCTGGATCGGGCTGATCGGCGGCGTGCTCCTGCTTCCCCTCGGCGTCGCGGCCCGCTTCGCCTCGCGGCGCTGGGTCGGCACGACGGGCGTCATCGCGCGCGGGCCGATGGGTCCGCTGGTGCGCTGGTTCGACACGGCGGGCGAGGTGCACCAGGTCGACGCGGACACGCCCGAGTGCGCCGGCCTCGAGGTGGGCAGCGACATCCACGTCTACTTCTCGTCGCGGCGTCCCGACCGGATGCGCACGGACTCCCCCGCCCACGACGGGCGCGCGCTGCTGCTGCTCGGCGGGATCCTGCTCGCCATCGGCATCCTCGCCTGGATCGCCGGGCTCCTGCTCCTCTTCGCCGAGGGCGGCGCCGCGGGCTGAGCCTGCCCCGGGTGCCCCTGCCTCCGCGATCCGCGCAAAACCACTTGCCCCTGCCCAGGCAGGAGCATCCTGCCCAGCTTCAACCTGGGCACGATGCCTCTGCCTGGGCAGGGGCGGTAGTGGGGGCCGGGCAGGAGCGGGAGCGGGGGCGGGACCGGGCGGGCGGACGTGGCACGGGAGCCCGCCGTCGCTACACTGGAACGCGGATCGTTCCAACGTTGTAATGACGGTGGGACACAGGACTGCCACTCGACGAGGAGACACCGCATGCCCATCGCCCCCCCGAGCCGCCAGGACGGCACGCACCCCCGCCCACAGTTCGTCCGCGAGCACCACCGCGCGCTCGACGTGCGGGCCGGCTTCGCGTACGACGACGCGGACGAGGGCCGCGACGCCCACTGGGAGCGCGACGCGACGCCGTTCACCCGCGAGATCCAGCTGCCGTTCCCGCCGGAGTCCCCCGCGTCCGGCGTCGGCGACATGAGCTTCCACCCCGTCGTCTGGTACCGCATCCCCGTGACCGAGGCCGACCTCGACGCCGCGGGCCGCGGCACCTCCGGCGACCGGATGCTGCTGCACTTCGGCGCCGTCGACTACCGCGCCGACGTGTGGGTCGACGGCACGCACGTCGTCTCCCACGAGGGCGGGCAGTCCCCGTTCTCCGCGGACATCACCGCGGCGCTCGACCCCGCCGCTCCGGAGCACGCGATCGTCGTGCGCGCCGAGGACGACCCGCTCGACGTCACCATGCCCCGCGGCAAGCAGGACTGGCACCCGGAGCCGCACGCCATCTGGTACCAGCGCACGACCGGCATCTGGCGCACCGTCTGGCTCGAGGCCGTTCCCCGCCTCTCCGTCACCGACGTCGCCTGGCTTCCGGACGTGCCCCGCGGCGTCGTGCGCGCCGAGCTCACCCTGAGCCGCCGCCCGTCGACGCCGGTCACGGTCGCCGTCGACATCTCGTACGAGGGTGAGATCGTCGCCCGGCAGAGCATCGAGACGCTCGAGGACCAGGTCGAGTTCGAGATCACGCTCGGCGGTCAGCGGAACGGCCAGCACTACGAGCAGCTGCTCTGGTCGCCGGAGAACCCCCGCCTGCTCGACGCGGTGGTGACCCTGGGCGAGAACGGCGCCCCGACCGACGAGGTCGGCAGCTACCTCGGCCTGCGCTCGACCGCCGTCGAGAACGGCCAGTTCCTCCTGAACGACCGCCCCACCTACGTCCGCTCCGTCCTGGAGCAGGGCTACTGGCCGGAGTCGCACCTCACCGCTCCGAGCGTCGAGGCGCTGCGGGCCGAGGTCGAGCTCATCCTCTCCCTCGGCTTCAACGCCGCCCGCATCCACCAGAAGGTGGAGGACCCCCGCTTCCTGTTCTGGGCCGACCGCCTCGGGCTCATGCTCTGGGGCGAGACGGCCGGCGCCTATGCGTTCACGGCGACCGCGGTGCAGCGCCTGATGCGCGAGTGGGCCGAGCTGGTGCGGCGCGACCGGTCGCACCCCTGCATCGTCACCTGGGTGCCGCTCAACGAGTCCTGGGGCGTGCAGCACGGGGCGCACGACGCCGCCCAGCGCGCATACGGGCTCGCCCTCGTGAACCTCACCAAGGCCCTCGACCCGACCCGCCCCGTGGTCTCCAACGACGGCTGGGAGCACACGGACACCGACATCTGGTCGATCCACGACTACGAGGCCAGCGGCGTGGTGCTGGAGAAGCGCTACGGCACGCGCGAGGCCATCGACGAGATGCTCGACGGCTTCGGCCCGGCGGACCGGCGCATCAGCGTGATGCCGGAGGGGCGCGTGGAGCGCGGGCAGCCCGTCATGCTCACCGAGTTCGGCGGCGTCAGCTACGCCCCGAACGTGACGCTCGACGACAGCTGGGGCTACTCGACCGCGAGCGACGCCGAGGACTTCGAGCGACGCCTCTCGGAGATCCTCGACGCCGTGAACGCCTCGACGGTGCTGCGCGGGTTCTGCTACACGCAGCTCAC
Organism: Planctomonas deserti; assembly: GCF_003067705.1. Classification (GTDB taxonomy): domain Bacteria; phylum Actinomycetota; class Actinomycetes; order Actinomycetales; family Microbacteriaceae; genus Planctomonas; species Planctomonas deserti. The sequence continues at coordinate 387,298 of NZ_QANL01000002.1, read as the reverse complement.
CGACACGCGCCAGGAGACGAACGGCCTGTGCGACGAGAACCGGGTGCCGAAGCTGCCCGTCGAGACCATCGCTCACATCATCCGCGGCACGCGGTAGTTCCAGGACAATGGACGACATGACACTTCCCTCGTCAGGCGCGCCGCTCTCGGGCACGCAGGTCTCCCTCTCCGCCGGCGGTTACACGGCGACCATCGCAAGCATCGGCGCCAGCCTGCGCTCGCTGCAGTTCGAGGGGCGCGACCTCGTCGTGCCCTTCGACGAGGACGCGATCCGTCCGGTCTACCGCGGGGCGACGCTCGTGCCCTGGCCGAACCGCGTCGTCGACGGCACCTACGAGCTCGACGGCGAGACCCAGCAGCTCGGGCTGACCGAGCCCGAGCGCGGGCATGCCCTGCACGGGCTCGCGGGCTGGCTCGACTACGAGGTGCGCGAGCACAGCGGGTCGTCCGCCACCCTGGGCGTCACCATCCCGGCGCAGCTCGGCTACCCGCGCCGGCTGGACATCGCCGTCACCTTCACGCTGTCGGAGGCGGGCCTCGAGACCACGGTCACCGCGACCAACACGGGCCACGGCGTCGCGCCGTTCGGCACCGCCCCGCACCCGTACCTGCGCGCGGGCGACGGACGCGTGAACGAGTGGACCCTGAGCCTCCCGGCGGACGAGGTGCTGACGGTGACCGAGGACCGGCTCATCCCGACGGGTCGCGCGAGCGTCACCGAGGCCGACGGTGGCGTCTACGACTTTCGCTCGCCGCGACGCATCGACGACACGTTCATCGACCACGCCTTCACCGGTCTGTCCCGCAACGGGGACGGCGCCACAGAGGTGCGGCTGACCGCGGCCGACGGGTCCGGCGTCGCGATGCGCTGGGGTGCCGAGTGCCCGTGGGTCCAGGTGCACACCGCGGACCGCCCCGAGCCGGAGATGAACCGCGTGGGCCTCGCGGTCGAGCCGATGACCTGCCCGCCCGACGCCTTCAACTCCGGCGACGACCTGATCCTCATCGAGCCCGGCGGGTCCGCGTCGGCGTCCTGGGCGATCGCCGCGATCTAGACGGCTCGCACGCACGGAAAAGGCGGGGCACACATTCGGTGCCCCGCCTTTTCCGTGTCCGAAGTTCCTGCGCGGGGTACGTCCCTTCGACAAGCTCAGGGACCGTGAAGGTCCGACACGCGTTCCGTCCCTTCGACGGGCTCAAGGACCGTGATGGTCCGAGGCCCGTTCCGTCCCTTCGACGGGCTCAGGGACCGCGATGGTCTCAGGGACCGCGAACCCCCACGGACCGCGGGCTCAGTCCGCGGCGTCGACCTCCACCACCGCGACGCCGCGCGGCTCGAGCACGTGCTCGGCGCCGGCCAGCGTCACCCGCGCCTCGCGAGGCGCGTGGTTGACCAGAAACACGCTGTCGCCGCGACGCACGGCCTCGACGCCCGCGACGGGCTCCGGCAGCACCGGGCTCACGCCCGCGTCGCCGAGCACGGCGTCGAGCAGGGCGGCCATGGCCTCGGGGTCCGGCAGTGTCGCGGCGTACCAGGCCCGGCCCTCCCCGCGGCTGTGCGCCGTGATGGCCGGCCAGCCGTCGAGCTCGCCGCCCTCGAACGCGGCGATCACGTCCGCGCCCTCCGAGTGGAGGTACTCGGACCACAGAGTTCCCGTCCCGCCGCTCACCAGCGAGCCGCCGAACGCGGTGCCGGGAACCGGGGCAAGGCCCGTGCCCGCGAGGTCCGGTCCCGCCGGGGGCGCGAACTCCTCGACGCGCACGCCGAGGGTCTCGGCGAGCACTCCGAGGTAGCCGCCCGCGGTGATGTGGGCGTCCTCGTCGGTGATTCCGGTCTGGAACGTCACGAGCAGCCGCCCGCCCGCACGCACATAGGTGTCGAGGGCGCCGAGCGCCTCCGCCGTCGCGACGAAGAGGCTCGGCACGATCACGGCGCGGTAGCGGCTGAGGTCGGCCGACGGCGCCACGAAGTCGACCGTCACCGTGCGGCGGTGGAGCTCGCGGTACCAGGCGAAGGCGTGCTGCACGTACGGGATCTCGGCGGGGGTCGCCTCCTGCTCGATGCTCCACCAGCTGTCCCAGTCGAAGACGATGGCCACGTCGGCGGGCACGCGGGTGCCGCGCACCCGGTCGAGCCCGGCGAGCTCGCCGCCGAGCTGCTCGATCTCCCGCCAGGTCTTCGTCTCCGTTCCACCGTGCGGCAGCATCCCGGAGTGGAACTTCTCGGCGCCGGCCACCGACTGGCGCCACTGGAAGTAGAGGATGCCGTCGGCGCCGCGGCCGAGCGCCTGGTACGAGAGCGCGCGGTTCATGCCCGCGGGCTTCGCGGCGTTGCGGCGCCGCCAGTTCACCGCGCTCGACGCCTGCTCCATGAGGATCCAGGGCCGCCCGCCGCCGAGCGACCGCACGAGGTCGCGCACCATCGCGCCGTAGGCGGGCGAGTCCGGGTCCGCGGGGTCGGGGTAGCTGTCGTCGCTGACGACGTCGACCTCCTTCGCCCACCGCCAGTAGTCGACGCCCTTGAAGAAGCCCATGAAGTTGGTCGTGATGGGCACGTCCGGTGTCGCCTCGCGCAGGATGTCCCGCTCCCTGCGGTAGCAGTCGAGCAGCTCGTCCGAGCTGAACCGGTCGAAGTCGAGCGCGTGCCCGGGGTTCTGTACGTCGGCATCGTCCGAGGCGGGTACACCTCGGCGAAGTCGCCGTACTGCTGCGACCAGAACGCCGTGCCCCAGGCCTCGTTGAGCCGGTCGATGCTGCCGTACCGGTTCCGCAGCCACTGGCGGAAGGCCTTCGCCGACACGTCGCAGTAGCAGTGCGCGACGTGGCAGCCGTACTCGTTGTTCACGTGCCACAGCTCGAGCGCCGGGTGCGAGCCGTAACGCTCCGCGATCGCGCTGACGAGCCTCGCGGCGAGCCGACGGTAGACGGGAGAGCTCGGGCAGTAGTGCTGTCGGCTGCCCACGGACAGGGTCACCCCGTCCGCGGTGACGGGAAGAACCTCGGGGTAGGCATGCGGCAGCCAGGGCGGCGGCGACGCGGTGGCCGTGGCGAGGTCCACCCGGATGCCCCCCGCGTGCAGCCCGTCCAGCACCCGGTCGAGCCAGCCGAAGTCGAACTCACCCTCCCGGGGTTCCAGCTTCGCCCAGGAGAAGACGCCGACGGTGGCGAGGGTGATGCCGCCCCGCTGCATGAGCCGGACGTCCTCGTCCCACACCTCCTCCGGCCACTGCTCGGGGTTGTAGTCTCCGCCGTACCAGATCGGCATGGAGCCGTCCTTTCCGTCTCTTCGTCGTGTGCGAATGGTGCGTGATGCGCGTGCCGCGCCGGGCGCGGAAGCGGCACGGATGGAGCGTCAGCCCTTGACGCCGCCGGTAGCCAGGCCGCTCTGCCAGTAGCGCTGCAGGTAGAGGAAGGCGATGACGAGCGGGATCACGGACACGAGCGAGCCCGTGATGACCGTGGAGAACAGGGCCTGGGAGCCGCCGCCCGCGGCACTGGCGGACTGCTGCTGAGCGAGGCCGACCGTGAGCGGGAAGAGGGACGGGCTGTTGAGCATGATGAGCGGCAGCAGGTAGTTGTTCCAGGTCGCCACGAGGGCGAACAGGAACACCGTCACGACGCCCGGTCCGAGCAGGCGCAGGCCCACCTGCCAGAAGATGCGGAACTCCCCCGCCCCGTCGATGCGTGCCGCCTCGATGAGGCCGTCGGGGATGGCGTCCGCGGCGTACACCCGCATGAGGAACACGCCGAACGGGCTGACCAGCGACGGCAGGATGATGGCCCAGGCGGTGTTCGTGATGCCGAAGTTGCTGAACATCAGGTAGGTGGGGATCGCCAGCGCGGTGAGCGGCACCATGATGGCGCCGAGCACGACGCTGAACATCAGCACGCCGCCGGGGAACCGGTACTTCGCGAACGCGTAGCCGGCCATGGTGGACAGCAGCGCGGCGCCGAGCCCGCTCACGACCGAGTAGAAGATCGTGTTCCAGCCCCAGCGGAGGAAGATGCCGTTCTGCACCGAGAACACCGACTGCAGGTTCTCCCACAGGCTGAAGTCCTTGCCGAACCAGAGCCCGAAGCTGGAGAACAGGTCGGTGTTGTTCTTGGTGGAGGCCACGACCAGCCAGACCAGCGGGAACAGGAAGTACAGCACGATCACCCAGAGGACGATCGTGAGCAGGGTGCTCCTGCGGTTCTCGGGATCGAAGCGGCGCTTCGACCGGCGGGGCAGGCCCGCCTCGGGGCCGCGCGGGGTGGTCTCCGCCGCTCCGGCGGCGTCGACGATGGGGATGGCGCTCACGACAGTCGCTCCCGTCTCTGGGTCGACAGCTGCACGACGTAGCTGACGATCATGATCACGATGCCGAGGATGAAGGCGATGGCCGCGGCGTAGTTGATGTTCTGGTTGACGAACGCGAGGTTGTAGGCGTAGTAGTTCGGCGTGTACGAGTCGGAGATGGCGTTCGGCGCGATGGCGTCGAACAGGCTCGGCTCCGCGAACAGCTGGAACGTGCCGATGATGGAGAAGATGACCGTGAGCAGGATCGCGGGCCGGATCGCGGGGATCTTGATGCTCCAGGCGATGCGGAACTGGCCCGCGCCGTCGATCTCCGCCGCCTCGTAGAGCTCGCCGGGAATGGACCGCAGCGCGGCGTACATGATGATCATGTTGTAGCCGACGAAGCCCCAGGTGACCACGTTCATGATCGAGTAGAGGATCAGGTCGGGCGACAGCAGGTTCGGCGCGTCCAGCCCGGTGGCCCGGATGGTCTGGGCGATCGGACCGAAGTCGTTGCCGTACAGGTAGCCCCACATGAGCGCGGCGAGCACGCCGGGCACCGCGTAGGGCACGAACACGAGCAGGCGCACGTACTTGCCGCCGCGCACGCGACCGGAGTCCACGGCGAGGGCGATGAACAGCGCGAGGGCGAGCATGATCGGCACCTGGACGAGGAGGAATCCGCCCATCCGCAGCACGCCGTCGATGAAGCCCTGGTCAGTGAGCGCCCGGACGTAGTTCTGGAAGCCCACGAACGTGGAGCCGCCGATGAGCCGGTCCTGGAAGAAGCTCAGGTACCCGGAGTAGAAGAGCGGCACCACCAGCATGGCGATGAAGATCAGCATGAAGGGGGCGACGAAGAGGTAGGCGGCGCGGTTCTGCCGCCGCTGGGTTGCGTTGTGCCGCGGCCGCCGGGCGGGTGGCGCTGAGGTGCGTGTCATTCGAGACTCCGATGTCTGGAAGGAGCAGGGGGAACCGGCCGGCCGACCTCGGCCGGCCGGCCGGTTCCCGCGGTGGCGCTACTCGACCGTGAAGCCCTGGTCGGTCGCGTACGTGGTGAGCAGGTCCTGCCACTCGTCGAGGCCGGCGGAGAGGTCGCCCTTCTCCGCGATGGCCTTGCCGATGGAGTCCTCGAAGCTCGAGTAGGCGTAGTCCATGTAGGGCAGCCAGTCGAAGTCGGAGTCGACGGTGCCCGAGATCTCCGAGAAGAGCTGGTTCACCTTCTGGCCGCCGTAGAACTCGGCCTCCTGGTCCACGAACGCCGGGTCCTCGAGCACGTCGTTCTGCGGCGGGAACAGGAACTGCTCCGTCGCGAACTTCAGCGTCGACGCCTTGTCGTTGTTGATCCACTTCGCGAGCTCGTATGCGGCGATGGGGTTCTCGGTCGACGCGAGCACCGCGTCGGACGAGCCGCCCCAGTTGCCCGACACGCTCTCACCCTCGGCGTACTGCGGAAGCTCGGCCGCGCGCCAGAGGCCCGAGGTCTCGCCGGCCGTGCCCTGCAGGAACACGGGGCCCCATGCGGCGGTCAGCCAGCCGGCGTACTTGCCGCTCGCCAGGCCCTGGTACCACTGGTCCGTGAAGTCCGGGTCGATGGACACGAGATCGCGCTGCACGAGGTCCTGCCAGTAGGCCATGACCTCCTTGGCGCGGTCGGAGTTGACGTTCACGCCGACGGTCTGGTCGCCGTCGTAGGAGAACGGCTTCTCCCCCGCCTGCCAGAGGAGCCCGATGACCTGGCCCGCCTGGTTGGGTGCGAAGTTCGTGATGTAGGAGCCGGTCGCGCTCTTCACGGCCTCGGCCGCCGTCGCGTACTCCTCCCAGGTGGCAGGTGCCTCGGTGATGCCCGCCTTGGCCAGGATGTCCTCGCGGTACAGGTTGCCCATGGGGCCGACGTCCTGCGGGATGCCGTAGACGGCGCCGTCCTTCGACACCTGGTTCCAGACCCAGTCCACGTAGTCGCCCTCGAGCTCGTCCGCGCCGTAGGGCGCGAGGTCGAGCAGGCTCTCGGTGAGGGCGAAGGAGTTGATGTACTGGTACTCCATCTGTACGACGTCCGGTGCACCCTCGCCCGCCTCGATGGCGGTGCGGATCTTCTGGTAGTGCGGGGCGCCCTGGCCGACGTTCACGACCTCGACGTCGATCTCCGGGTACTCCGCCTCGAAGAGGTCGACCTCGTTCTGGATGTCGGGGACCCACGTCCAGAACGTGAGCTTGGTCGGCGTGCTGAGCGCCTCGTCGATCTCGTCCTGGGAGGCGGGGGCCTGGTTCCCGCCGCCGCCGCCACCGTCCGATGCGGTGCAGCCGGTGAGCAGCAGCGCCGCCGCCACCGCCGAAGCACCCAGCATCTTCGCTGTTCTCGGTACCACTCTGCGCATGTCCTGTTCTTCCTTTGTTCGGCCCGCCGGGTCCGTTACCGGCGGGGTTCCTGCTCCGCCAGGACCAGGCAGGTCCAGGGCTCGAGCGAGAGGGTCGTGCCGGGCGCGTGCTCCGCGCCCGTGACGAGGTCGCGCACCGTCGCCGGGGCGACGACGGATGCGGGGTGGGAGCTCCAGTTGTGCACGAACCAGGCGCGCGTCGCGCCCGCGCGGCCGGAGAGCACGGTCACGGAGGCGGGCTGCTGCCAGCCGGAGGCGATCGGGTCCGGGGCGAGCCAGCGGGCGAGGTCCTCGGACAGCACCGGGTTGGGCACGGTGCCGACCGTCGTGATCCGGCCGGCGCCCGAGCCGCGGGAGGTGATGGCCGCGAACCGCCCGAACTCCGGGTGGTCGTAGGCGGCGAGCACGGTTGCGCCGTCGGCCTCGAGTCCGTCGGCCCACGCCGTGCCGCGAGCTCCCGCGGAGAGGCGGAGGTCGCCGTCCGCGGTCAGCGCGAGGTCGTGGTCGAGGTTCGAGAACTCGTCGTACCAGACCCCGGCGCTCGCGGTCAGGATCGCCGGGGCGACCGCGCGGCGTGCGCGGGCCTCCTCGTCGCCGTAGCCGGTGCGGGGGCCGATCACGAGGTGGCCGCCGGCCTCCGCATAGTCGCGCAGGAGTCCGAGGAGCTCGTCCGTCGCCACGTACAGCGCGGGCACGACGAGCACGGGATGCTGCTCGGCGAGTTGCGCGGCGGTCAGGGCGAGCGCCTGCACGTCGTGCAGCACCCGCGCCTGCCGGCCCGCGTCGACCACACCTCGGTAGAACGCGTCGAAGATGCGGTTGTAGGACGAGGCGTCCGGTCCGTCGCCCTCGCTGAGCGGCGGGAAGAACTCCATGGCCCACTTGCTGGGGTTGCTGAAGAGGAGGGTCACGTCGGCGTCCGGCACGTATCCCTCAAGCGAGTCGCCGATGCTGCGGAGGGTGGCGCCGATTTCGGCGATCTCGCGGTAGATGCGGCCGGGTCGCTGGCTGTGCGGGAGGATGCCGCCCCAGTAGGTCTCCGTGCCGAAGTGGAGGCTGTGCCAGTGCCAGTACTCGACCATGGCGGCGCCGCGGGCCACGAGGGCGAGGGCGGCCTGCCGGAGCTGCCCCGGGTAGGGCGGGTAGTTGTGGTAGCTGCCGGAGATGCTTCCCGCGTTGGTCTCGGTCACGAGGTAGCGCTCCTGGCGCGAGGAGTACATCCGGTCGGCCTGGCGCAGCAGGCCCCAGACCCCGGTCGTCGTCCAGGCCGAGATGGGGTCGCGCTCCGCCTCGAAGCCGAGCCGGTCCTGCATGCCGTAGTAGGGGTTGCCCGCGGTCACGTCGAGGGCGGTGGTGATGGCCTCGTCGTCCATCGCCGGTCGCGGGTAGGCGAGGCAGGTCGTCACGAACTGGTCGTCGCGGGCGTACTCGCGCACGATCTCGGCCTGCCAGGAGATGTACTCGGTGGTGAGCTCGGCCTGGTAACGCCGCCAGGCGAGGTCGTACTGCGGGAGGGTGTTGCCGTCCGGCACCCAGAGCTCGGCCCAGTCGGAGATGCGGTGGGACCAGTAGGTGAGGCCCCACTCGCGGTTCAGCGTCTCGACGTCGCCGTAGCGGTCCTTCAGCCGCTCCACGAAGCGCACGAACGTGTGCCGGTTGTGGAACAGCAGCATGCCGGGCTCGTTGTCCACCTGGTAGCCGATGACCGCCGGGTGCTCGGCGTACCGGGCGATGACCCTGCGGATCACCCGCTCGGCGTGGAAGAGGAAGGCCGGGTGCGTGTAGTCGACCTCCTGCCGCGCACCCCAGGGGTGGCGCGTGCCGGTGGGGCGCTCGGCCGCGATCTCGGGGTGCGCCCGCTGGAGCCACGGCGGTACCGCGTAGGTGGGCGTGCCGAGGATGACGGAGATACCCCGCTCGTGCGCGCCGTCCAGCACGGGCTGCAGCCAGTCCAGATCGAACTCGCCGTCCCGCGGCTCCCACGTCGACCACACCGACTCGCCGACCCGGATGACGCTGAACCCCGCCTCCCGCATGAGGTCGAGATCCTCCGCGGTGCGCGGCTCGGGCTGATACTCCGCGTAGTACGCGGCCCCGAAGAGGATGCGGCTGCGGAAGGCGTCGGTGCGGGAGGGGTCGGTCATACCGTGGACTCCATCGTCGAGGGCAGGGGGACTGCGCCGTCTCGTTACCGGTAACGAGAACGACCGGGGACAGAGTGACAGGTTTCGTTACCGGTAACAAGTGCTGTTACGCAATCGCGACCGGCGCGCGATCAGCCCTCGGACCGCGCCCCCGTCCGGGGCGGAGCTAAGGGAGGCCCGATCAGCCGGCCGCGACGGGGCCGGAGGAGAGCCGGGGCACCAGTCGCGGCGGCGCCGGGACCGGGGTCGCGAGGGCGTTGGGGTCGCCGATCAGCCCGAGCAGGCTCTTCACCGCGAGCCGGCCCTCGTTCTCGAAGTCCAGCTGCACGGTCGTGAGCGGAGGCGAGTAGAAGCGTGCCTCGGGGAGGTCGTCCATGCCGACGACGCTCACCTCGTCCGGGACGGCGCGGCCCCGTTCCGCAAGCGCGCGCAGCACTCCGAGCGCCATCTGGTCGTTCGCGGCCACGATCGCGGTGACGCCGAGCTCGCTCGGCATCCGCATGGCGCCCTCGTAGCCGCTCGCGGCGGACCAGTCGCCGGGCAGCGAGCCGAGGGAGGTGAGACCGCGCTCGGCGAGCGCGCCCTCGTACGCCACAGCCCGGTTGCGGGCGGAGAGCCACGCCGGCGGTCCCGAGATGTGGAAGAAGCGGCGATGCCCGAGCCGGTACAGGTGGTCGACGAGCTGCCGCACGCCGTCTGAGTTCGGGCTCGCGGGGTGACCGGGCACGCTGTCGTCCGACTCGGTCTCCACGTACACGGGCACGGAGAACCGCGATTCGGCGACGACCTCGACCAGGTGGTCGGTGGGGGCGAAGGCGAGGATGCCAGCGAGGTCCTGCTGCGCCAGCAGGGACACCGCGACCTCGATGTCGTTCCTGCTGCGCGGGTCGAGGCTCACGACGTCGAGCAGGTAGCCGGCCTCACGGGCCGCGTTGCTCGCCCCCTGGATGATCTTCGACGGCCCGGTCTCGAGCATCTCGTAGGCCATGGCGCCGATGCGCCTCGACCGGTTGGTGGCGAGGGACCGCGCCGCGAGGTTGGGGCGGTAGTCGAGCTCCTTGAGGACCCGCTCGATGCGCTCGCGGTTCTCGGGCCGGATGCCCGAGCCGCCCTTCAGCAGTCGCGACACCGTCTGGTGCGACACCCCCGCCTGGCGCGCGACGTCGTAGATGGTGGGCACGCGCCTCGGGCTCGCCGGCCCCTGCTTCTCCCCTGTCGACGCCGTCACCGCTCACCTCTTCACGACCTGACGAACGGGCGTCATCCGCCCCGGCCCTGCCAGGATCCGGTTCTCTCGGAACCCGGTCCTGTCGGGTTCTCGTCCTGTCAGGATATGTCTCCCGCGGATCCGCCCTCGGGATCGCGCACCAGGTCCGCCCAGTCCTCCTGGATCAGCCGCGGCGAGGAGTGGATGTTGACCATGAGGCAGGGACGCGCGGACCGGTTGGTGAACTGGTGCCAGGCCCGCGGCGGGATTACCCTGATCGACCCGCCGGAGATCATCTCCCGCTGCCCGTCCACGATCACCTCGATCTCGCCGTCGAGGATGACGAAGATCTCCTCGTAGGGATGCCGGTGCTTCTGCGCGCCGCCGCCCGGCCTGCTCGTCACCACGAAGAACGAGGTCTGCGCGCCATGCTCGAAGCCCTGGAAGAGGGCCGCTCCCCCTCCCGCCGGGCGCAGGCTGTCGATCGCGATCGTCATCGTCCGCTTCTCTCTCCGTCGCGAGGGCCCGGAACGCGGGCCGTCCTGGCGTCCTTTCTACACGGGCCCGGGCGGGGCGCGCTCGTCGCGATCGATGCGGCGGCTGCCCGATTCCGCGGGCTCAGTCGCGCGGCACGCGCGCCGCACCGCAGTTCCAGCAGGCCGCACCCTCGATGAGCGCGCCGCACTCTCCGCACGTCGCCGAGAGCCAGCACACCGCATCGCCGACGGTGCTCTCCTCGTCCGCCATGCAGCCATTGTGCTGCACCGCGCCGGGGTCGGCGCGGGCGTGCGGGTCAGTCCCGGCTGTCCAGCGCGTGGCCCCAGTGCTCCGACTCGCCGGCGGCGCTTCGGCGCTGCGGCACGCCCCAGGGGTTGCTCGTGCGCAGGGGCTCCGGCAGCAGCGCATCCGGCACGCCCTGGTAGGCGACGGGCCGGAGGAAGCGCCCGATGCTCGCGGTGCCGACGGACGTGCTCGAGTCGTTCGTGGTCGCCGGCCACGGGCCGCCGTGCTGCATGGCGGGGGTCACCGCGACGCCGGTCGGCCAGCCGCCGAACAGCACGCGACCGGCACGCTCGGAGAGGACGCGCACGAGCGAGCGCAGCGCCGGGCTCGACTCGCCGTCCGCGGCGTGGACCGTCGCGGTGAGGCTGCCCTCGAACAGCGCCTCGGCCGCGGCGGGCAGCTCGGCCTCGTCGTCGTACTCCACGAGCACGGACAGCGGACCGAACGACTCGTCGAGGATCCGGTCGCCGTTGCGGTTCAGGGCATCGACGGTGGTGGCCACGATCGTCGGCGTCGCCCAGCCCTCCCCCTCCTCGTCGGTGCGCACGCCGCCCTCGGCGAGGACTCGGACTCCGTCGCTGGCCAGCACCGCGCGGCGGCGCTCGTCGTAGCCCGCGGTGATCTTCCCGTTGAGCAGCCGCTGCTCGCCGATGGCCCCGGCGGCGCCGGTGATGGCCCCGTCGAGCGCGTGACCCGCGGGCACGAACACGAAGCCCGGCTTCGTGCACAGCTGGCCGGCCGACCCGGACACGCTGGCGAGGAACGCGGGGACGAACCCCTCGCCCTCCTCCGCCAGGCCGGAGCGGGTGACGAAGACGGGATTGACGCTGCCCAGCTCTCCGTAGAAGGGGATGGGCGCGGGCCGGGACGCGGCGATGTCGGCGAGGAAGCGGCCCGCCCGCTGCGACCCGGTGAAGGAGGCCGCGCGCACCCGGGGATCCTTGAGGAGGGCGACGCCCTCGTCGTCGCCCTCGACCAGCTGGAACGCGCCGTCGGGCATCCCCGCCGCCGCGAGAGCCGCGGTCACGAGATCGGCCGTGCGTCGGGACAGCCCCGGGTGGCCGGGGTGCGCCTTCACGATCACCGGGCAGCCCGCGGCCAGTGCGGCCGCCGTGTCGCCCCCGGCGACCGAGAACGCGAAGGGGAAGTTGCTGGCCGCGTAGTTGAGGACCGGCCCCACCGGCACGAGGTAGCGGCGGATGTCCGGGCGCGGCCCCAGCACGAACGCCGGGTCCCCCTCGTCGATGCGCACGTCGAGGTAGTCGCCGGCCACGACGACGTCGGCGAACAGCCTCAGCTGCAGCACCGTGCGCGCGATCTCGCCTCGCAGCCGCGCCTCGCCCAGACCGGTCTCCCGGGCGGCGAGGGCGACGAGGCCGTCCACGTCGCCCTCGATCGCGTCGGCGACGGAGAGGATCGCGGCGGCACGGTCGCGCGGCGGCGTCGCGGCGACGGTCTCGGCGGCCGCGGCCGCCTTCGCCGCGATCGTCTCGGTGTCCTGGCTGGGGGTCATGGTCGCCTCCGGGGTGCGGGTGGTCAGAAGGAGAATCCGGTCGGGAAGGGGTCGGACGGGTCGAGCAGGTACTGCCCGATCCCCGTCACCCAGGCGCGGCCGGTGATGGTCGGCACGACGGCGGGGATGCCGCCGACCGTCGTCTCGGCGATCAGGCGCCCGGTGAAGCGGCTGCCGATGAACGACTCGTTCACGAAGTCGTCCCCGAGCGCGAGCTCGCCCCTGCCCCAGAGCTCGGCCATCCGGGCGGATGTGCCGGTGCCGCACGGCGACCGGTCGAACCAGCCGGGGTAGATGGCCATCGCGTGTCGGGAGAGCCGCGCGTCCGAGCCGGGGGCGATGAACTCCACGTGATGCACGTGGTCGAGGCCCTCGATCTCCGGATGCTTCGGCGGCGCCGTCTCGTTGATGGCCGTCATGATCGCGAGGCCCGCGGTGAGGATCTCCTGCTGGCGGGAGCGGTCGAACGGCAGGCCGACCGCGTCGAGGTCCACCATGGCGTAGAAGTTGCCCCCGAACGCCAGGCTGTAGGGCACCGGACCGTAGCCCGGCACGTCGACGACGTCGTCCAGCCGGACGACGTAGCTGGGCACGTTCTCCAGCGTCACGGACTCCGCGTGTCCGTCGGATACCGCGACGCGGGCGATGACGAGGCCGGCCGGGGTGTCGAGCCGGATCGTGGTGACCGGCTCGACGACCTCCACCATCCCGGTCTCGACGAGGACGGTGGCAACGCCGATGGTTCCGTGCCCGCACATGGGCAGGCAGCCGGACACCTCGATGTAGAGGACGCCCCAGTCGCAGTCGTCGCGGGTCGACGGCTGCAGGATCGCCCCGCTCATCGCCGAGTGCCCGCGCGGCTCGTTCATCAGGAGCAGCCTGAGGTCGTCGAGGTGCTCGATGAAGTGCAGCCGCTTCTCATTCATGGTGGCGCCCGGGATGACCCCGACCCCGCCCGTCACGACCCGCGTCGGCATCCCCTCGGTGTGGGAGTCGACGGCCGTGAACATCCGCTTCGATCTCATTGCGTCCTTCCGTGCCGCGCCGTCGTCCCCGCGCTAGAGCGCGCCCACCCGGTTGCGGGAGGCGATGTAGTCGAGCGCCTTCTGCGTGTCCCGGCGCACGAGCGCCTCGTGCTCCGGCGAGAGGGGTCCGCGGGGCGGGCGGGTCACCCCACCGTAGCTCTGGCCGGTGATGTCGATGGACAGCTTGATCGCCTGCACGAACTCGGTCTTCGAGTCCCAGCGGAACACCGCGACGACGTTGCGGTAGAGATCGCGTGCCTCGTCGATGCGTCCCTCCCGGACGAGCGTGTAGATCTCGACGGCCTCGCGGGGGAAGGCGTTGGGGTAGCCGGCGAACCAGCCGACCGCGCCGTCGACGAGCGACTCGAAGAGGAGGTCGTCCGCGCCCGCGATCACGTCGATGTCGCAGAGCTCCTGGATCTCGAAGACCCTGCGGATGTCACCGCTGAACTCCTTGATCGCGACGATGTTCTCGAGCTGGGCGAGCTCGGCGACCAGGTCGGGCGTCAGGTCGACCTTCGTGTCGATGGGGTTGTTGTACATCATGACGGGGAGCCCGACCTCGCTCACCGCCCGGAAGTGGGCGACGACCTCGGAGCGGTTCGCGCGGTAGAGGGTGGGCGGGAGGCAGAGCACGCCGTCCGCGCCGTCCTCCTTCGCGTACTCCGCCCACTGCCGCGCCTGGTGGGAGCCGACGCCGTGCACGCCCGCCACGACGAGGCCGCGGCCGTCGACGGCCTCGACGGCCACCTGGATGACCTTCCGGCGCTCCTCGTCGGTCAGCGACGAGTACTCGCCGAGCGAGCCGTTCGGCCCGACGCCGCGGCAGCCGTTCTCGATGAGGAAGTTGCAGTGCTCCGCGAAGCGGTCGTAGTCCACCGCGAGGCCGGCTGGCGCGGACGAGTCCTCCTTGAACGCGAGCGTTGTGGCGACGATGACCCCGCCGAGGTCGAACGAGCTGTCGGACATGCTGATCCTTTCAGGATTTCTACTGGTGCTGATGCCGCGCGGCGTCGGTAGCCGCGCTGGTGTGCCGCCCGTGCGCCGCGGCGAGCTCGCCGATGCGCACGGGGGAAGCGATGGGACGGCGATCCGTCGATGTGCCGTCGAGGAGTCCGCCGGGGCTCTCCCTGCCGAGCAGGTCCTCGACCGTGCGGCCGCAGACCCGCCCCTGGCAGATGCCGAGCCCGGCGCGGGTGCTGAGCTTCAGGGAGCGGAGACTCGTCGAGCACGTGGCGCGGCCGGTCTCCCGCAGGCGCCCGTAGGGCACCTCCTCGCACCGGCAGACGAGCGTGTCGGGGCGCAGCCAGCCGGTCCAGCCGGGCCGGATGCCGTGCGCGGCCTCGATGCGGGCGGCGAAGTCGGTGAACGTCGCGCGCCTCGCGAGATCGCGGCGCACGGCCGGGTCGTCCGCCCCTCCCCCGGCCGCGCCGTGGCCCGCGATCGCGCCCTCGGCGAGCGCGGCGTCGACGCCGCCGATGCCGGTGATCTCCCCCGCGGCGAACACGCCGGGCACGCTGGTGTGCTGCCGGTCGTCCACCCGGACGAAGCGGTCGGGGCGGATGTCGCAGCCGGCCGCGATGGCCAGCTCGATGCGCGGGGTGAACCCGTGGCTCACGCACACGGCGTCCGCGTCGATCCGCCGTTCGGTGCCCGGGATCGGCGCCCAGCGGGCGTCGAGTCGCGCGACGGTCACCTGCTCGACCCGGTCAGTGCCGTGGGCGGCGATGACGGCGTGGCCGACGCGGTACGGGATGCGGTGGCGCACGTGCGACAGTGCGTAGGAGGCCAGCTCGCCGAACTTCGACGTCGCTCCGAGCAGCCGCCAGGGCCGCGGCAGCCAGCCCCGGGCGAGGGCCCGGGGGCGGCTCGCCTCGTACACGCCGAGGACACGGGCTCCCGTCTGGGCGAGCGAGGCCGCGACCGGGAGGAGGAACGGGCCCGCCCCGGCGACGACGACCCGGCCGCCGACGGCCACGCGCTCGCCCTTCGCGAGCGCCTGCGCCGCGCCCGCGGAGAACACCCCGGGCAGGTCCCAGCCGGGGAAGGGGAGGGTGCGGTCGTAGGCGCCCGTCGCGATCACGATCGCGTCCGGGGTGAGCTCGCGCGACGGGCGCCGGTTGCCGTCCGGCGGCCCGACGTGGACGTGCACGACGAGCCCCTCGTCGAGTCGCTCGATCGCCCAGACCTGCGCCGAGGGGACGACCTCGCAGCCGGGGTGCTCCAGGAGCTCGTCCTGCAGCGCGCGGAACCGGTCCCAGCCGTGGTGCAGGCGGTCCTCGCGGACGCCCGCCCGCGAGTCGGGAAGGTGGCGCCAGTACTGCCCGCCCAGCTGGTCGGACGAGTCGAGGAGCGTGACGGAGGCGCCCGCCCGCAGCGCCGCCCGGGCTGCCGCGAGCCCCGCGGGACCGGCGCCGATCACGAGCACGCCGGTCACGACGCCGCCCCCGGCAGCTCGTCGCGCCGCGTGAGTTCGTCGTGCTGGGGCTGATCGTCGTGCCCGGGCAGATCGTCGTACTGGGTGAGGATCACGTCGCCGTCGTCCGCCCGGCGCTGGCAGGCGCGGACGTCGCGATCGCCGTTCACCGTCACGATGCAGTCGAAGCAGACGCCGATGCCGCAGAAGACCCCGCGTGGCGTCGCGCCGGCCGAGGTGGTGCGCCAGGACAGCCGCCCCGAGGCCAGCAGCACGCCGGCGATCGTCTGTCCCCGCAGGCCGGACACGCGCTGGCCGTCGATGGTCAGGGCGACGGGCGGGGCCTCGGCCGGCTGAATCCGGTCGTCGCGTGAGGGGAACATGCGGGATGCCATGGTCAGGCCACCTCCGGGACGAGCGCGGCGAGCGACGGCCGCGTCAAGAGGAACGAGGCCGGGTCCACCGCGGGGACGCCGCCCGTGAGCTGCGCCGCGATGAGCTCCGCGGTCGCCAGGGACAGGCCGATGCCCGCCCCCTCGTGCCCGGTGGCGTGCCAGAGCCCCGGCACGCGGTGGTCCGGACCGATCACCGGGAGGTGGTCGGGCATGTAGGGGCGGAATCCGCCGTAGGAGCGCATCACGCTCGCACCCGCGAGGAACGGGAAGAGTCGCAGCGCCTTGACGGCCAGCTCCTCGAGCACGGACACGCGCAGCCGGTTGTCGAACCCGACCTGCTCGCGGCTCGAGCCGATGAGCACCGTCCCGGCGGCCGTGGACTCCACGACGCTGGACGTCTGCAGCTCCGCCTCGCCGGAGCCGACGGCCCCGACATAGTCCGCGTCGTACACCTTGTGGAAGATGCGGTGCGGCATGCGCGTGGTCACGAGCACGACGCCGCGGCGGGGGCGCACCGGGAGGGACGCGTCGAGGGAGCGCGACACCTCGCCCGACCAGGGGCCGGCGGCGTTCAGCACGGCGCCGGCGGAGAAGTCGCCCGCGGAGGTGCGCACGCCGACGAGGGCGCCGTCGGCCGCGCGGATGCCGCCCGTGACCGTCACGCCGACGCGGACGTCGGCGCCGCCGAGGCGCGCGGAGGCGAGCAGCGCCTCCGTTGCGGCGACCGGCTGCACCTGAGCGTCCTCCGGGTAGTGGATCGCCGCCGTGATGGCCGGGTTCAGGTCGGGCTCGAGGCGCAGCGCCTGCTTCACGGTCAGCACGCGGGCGTCGACCCCGGCGCCCCGCTGCGACTCGGCGAAGGCGAGCAGGGGGTCCCTCCCCGCGGGCGTCGTGGCGACGACGAGGCCGCCCTTCCGCTCGTACTCGAGGGACGGGAAGTCGGCGCCGAGCTCCCGCCGCAGCTCGGCCACGGTGTCGGGCCAGAGGGACGAGGCGTACTGGGCCAGCCGCAGCTCCTCGCCGGGCCCCTTGTCGGAGACGAGGAGGTTGCCCTCGCCG
Organism: Planctomonas deserti; assembly: GCF_003067705.1. Classification (GTDB taxonomy): domain Bacteria; phylum Actinomycetota; class Actinomycetes; order Actinomycetales; family Microbacteriaceae; genus Planctomonas; species Planctomonas deserti. Next base: position 370,099 of record NZ_QANL01000002.1, on the reverse strand, counting down.
CTCGCGCTCGTGCCGCTGGCGGCCGCGTTCCGGTCGAGTACGGTCACCCGGAGGCCGGCGCGGACGAGCGATCTGGCGCAGGCGGCGCCGATGATGCCGGCTCCGATGATGACCACGTCGGGGGTCATGGCGGCCTCCTTCCTCGATTGCGGTGACAGTAATATGTCACACATTGAGCGTGGGGACCAGCGTAGATCACGTGCTGGTCGGCGGAACGTGTCAGATCCGGGGATGCCTCTCCCGGCGTCAGGCGCCGCCCTCGGGCTTGCCCGACCACCAGCCCAGGGCGTGGTGGATGTGCTGGTGCATGAGCCGGCGGGCGGCGGCGCCGTCCCCCGCGGACAGCAGGTCGAGCAGGGCGACGTGCTCCTCGGCGGAGTCGATCAGCCGGCGGGACTCCAGCATCGCCGCGAGCCCGACGAGCCGGGTGCGGGAGCGAAGGTCGGCGACCGTCTCGACGAGGACGCTGTTGCCGAGCATGCGGGTGAGACGCAGGTGGAAGTCCTGATCGGCCTCCAGGTACGCGCGCAGGTCACCGGATCGGGCGCCGTCGACGATGCGGTTCGCCAGCTGCGACAGCTCGTCGAACTGCTCGCTCGGGAACTGCCCGGCGAGGCGCTCCATCGCGGGCGGCTCGAGCAGCTGCCGCACCTCCACGATCTGCCGCAGGGCGTCGTCGCTCACGTCGGTGACCCGGAAGCCCTTGTTGCGCACCGGCTCGACGAACCCGCGCTTCTCGAGATCGAGCATCGCCTCCCGCACGGGCGTCGCCGACACGTTGAACTGCACGGCGAGGGTGGGGACGGTCAGGAGCGTGTTCGGTGCCATCTCGCCCGAGATGATGGCGGCGGACAGCACCTTCTCGACGTGCGCGCGGAGGCTGGTCGGCGGCTCGATCCGCTGGATCGCGGGCAGGCTCACGCGAGGGCCGCCTCGGCCGGCACCGGGGAGGGGTCGGGCGCGTCGCCACGCAGGGTCCGCGCCATCCAGTCCTCGATGCCGCGGGCGTCGATGGGGATGGCGTCCGAGAGCACCTCCGACCCGCCCGGGTGGACGAGGATGTCGTCCTCCAGCCGGACGCCGATGCCCCGGAGCTCGGGCGGCACGGTCTCGTCGAAGGCGTGGAAGTAGAGCCCGGGCTCCACCGTGAGTACCATGCCCGGGCTCATGCGCGCGCCCTGGTATGCCTCGTAGCTGGACTGGGCGCAGTCGTGCACGTCCAGGCCGAGGTGATGCCCGATGCCGCACACGAGGTATCGGCGGTGCTGCTGGCCGGCGTCGCTGAGCGCCTCGTCCACGGAGACGGGGAGGAGGCCCCAGTCGGACAGGCCCGTCGCGATGACCTCCATGGCGGCCGTGTGGAAGTCGGTGAAGGACCGGCCAGGAGCCACCGCGGCGAGGCCCGCCCGATGCGCCTTCTCGACGAGGTCGTGGACCTCGCGCTGTGCGGCGCTGAACGTGCCCGAGGCCGGGAACGTCCTGGTGACGTCGGCGGTGTAGAACGCCCGGGTCTCGACGCCCATGTCGAGCAGGAGCGCCGCGTCCTCGAGCACCGGCCCGTCGCACCTCACCCAGTGCAGGGTCGGCGCGTGCGCGCCGCTGCCGACGATGGTGGAGTAGCCGGGGCCGTTGCCCCAGGTGCGCGCGTGGCGGTCGAACGTGCCCTGCAACCAGCGCTCGCCGCCGTGGGCGATCGCCCGCGGGATCTCGCGGACGACACTCGCGAACCCCTCGACCGTCGCGTCGACCGCGCGCCTCAGCTCGGCGACCTCCCACTCGTCCTTGATCATCCGCAGCTCGGCGAGGATGCGGAGGAGGTCGGCGGACCCGCCCCGGCGGCGGACGCCCTCGGGCACCGCGTCGTCGGGTCGGGTGAAGAGCGCGGATTCTGCCGGTCCGAGATCGCCCGCGAGCGACGCTATGGACTTCACCGGGAGGCCGAGGGCGTCCGACCACTCCCGGAGCCCGGGAGCGGAACCAACCCAGAGCTCGCCGTGCGCCGCGTCGGCGAAGAAGGCCGGGTCCCCCGGGTAGGCGGGAGGGACGACGTAGAGGACGGCATCGTGGCCGCCGGGCACCGCGTGCAGCACGAGCACGGCGTCCTCCGCCGCGCACCCGCTCAGCCAGAAGAAGTCGCTGTCGGGCCGGAAGTCGTAGAAGGTGTCGTTGCTGCGCACCGGCGCCCGGCCGGCCGGAACGATGAGGGTCCGGCCGGGGAGCGCCTCGCTCGCCCTCGCCCGGTGCGCGCGAGCCGCGGCGGCGACCCCCTGCTCCACGGGGGGCGTGCGGTCGGGCGTCGCCCATCCCGTGGCCATGTAGTCGCGGAACGCCGGCACCTCGGCGAGGCGGGGCAGCCGGGGGTCCGGCGCCTGCGGACGCGGCATGGCGGACTGCGGCTCGGAATGATGCTGCTCGGTCATGCCTTCTTCTCTCCTCCGCGCTCGGCGACGAGCCCGGTCAGCCGGGCGAACACCCGGTCGGACCCGATGCCGTCGTGCTCGTACTCGTTCGTCACCCAGGCTTGCATGTTCCCCACGGCTGCGGCGGTGTCGAGCTGCAGGTGCGAGTCGACGTACATGTCGTCGTAGTACACGGCGGCCGCGACCGGCACGTCGTTCGCGGCGAGCCGGTCCAGGTCGTAGAGCGGGGACCAGTCGGAGACCGCCGCGAGGTGGTCGACGGCGGCCCGGAACGGCCGCAGCCCGCGGATCTCATCGAACATCCACGGGTACATCATCTCGCCGGTGAAGAGCAGCGGCCTGGCGGTCTCGGCGAACCCTGGGTGCCGCGCGCGCTCGCGCTCGGCGGCCCAGGCGGTCGCCCCCGTCCCTGCCGAGCCGTAGATGCTCTCCTGCATCACGGCGAACAGCGGGTTGTCCGCGTAGGAGCTGCGGGCGAGCACCTGCGCCAGGAACGTGTCGCTCAGCTCGTCGTCGCTCGCCGAGAAGGCCTCGTCAATCAGCCAGTGCATCCGCTCGAACCCCGGCTTCATGCCGAAGTCGATGCCGAGCGTCTGGAAGCGGCGGACGGTGAGCTCGTCGCCGTCCGGAAGGAGCACCCCGCCGGCCGCGAGCCGGTCCGCGATGCGGCCGATCACGTCCACGTCGTGCGGGAACCGGGCCGCGAACTCGCGGTTCTTCGCCTCGGTGCGGGGGTAGGTGCGCCGATAGACCTCGTCCGCGTCGGGCCGGATGCCGGCGAGCCCGCCCGTCACGTAGCAGGCCGAGAGGCCCTCGGGCGACCGGGACAGGTAGGTCAGCGTGAGGAACCCGCCGTAGCTCTGCCCGAGCGTCGCCCAGGGCCGGCCGCCGAACACGGTCGTGCGCAGGTGCTCGGCGTCGGCCACGATCGAGTCCGCCCGGAAGCGCCTGAGGTACTCGCCCGCCTCGGTTCCGTCCGCGAAGGTCGACATGAGTCGCCCGTCGACGCGGGAGCTCCGCCCGGTCCCCCGCTGGTCGAGCAGCACGACGCGGTGCGTCTTCAGGGCCTGCCCCATCCAGCCTCCCGCGTCCGTCGGCCGCGGCCCCTTGCCGCCCGGTCCGCCCTGCAGGTAGACCAGGCACGGCAGGTCCTCGAAGGCCCGGGCGGGGTCGACGATCTCGCGCGCGAAGACGCTCAGCCGGGCGGGCACGGAGTCGTCGAACCAGTCGAGGGGTACCTCGACCTCGTGGTCGGTGATCCGCATGCCGGGAACGGTGTAGCTCGCCGAGATCATGACGCCCTCTCCTCTGCCGCGATCATGCTCGCCCGCGCCCTGTCCCACTCGGGGTTGATGGTGGGAACGGCCGACAGGAGCGCGCGCGTGTACTCGTGCCGCGGGGCGTCGAAGATGTCGTCGCGCCCGCCCTGCTCGACGATTCTGCCCTGGTGCATCACCGCGACGCGATCGGCGAGCTGCCGGACGACGGCGAGGTCGTGCGCGATGAAGATGTAGCTGAGCCCGCGCTCGCGCTGCAGGTCGCGGAGGAGGTTGATGACCGTCGCCTGCACGGAGACATCGAGCGCCGACACCGCCTCGTCGCAGACGACGAGCTTCGGATTCACGGCGAGCGCGCGGGCGATGCCGATGCGCTGCGCCTGGCCGCCGGAGAACTGGGCGGGGTAGCGCCCGGAGTGGTCGGGGTTCAGGCCGACGCGATCCAGCAGGTCGCGCACCAGCGCCCTCGTGCCCTGGGGCGCCCTGATGCCCTGGTACTGCAGCGGGGCGGCGATGATGCGCTCGACCGTGTGCTTCGGGTTCAGCGAGGAGAACGGATCCTGGAAGACGACCTGCACGTCGCCCCGGAACCGGGCCAGGGCCCGCGCGTCGGGATGCGTGACGTCCTGCCCGTCGAAGACGAGCGTGCCACCGGTCGGCTCGATCAGCTTGGCCGCGATGCGCGCGGTCGTGGACTTGCCGCTGCCGGACTCCCCCACCACGGCGAGCGTCCGGCCGCGCGGGACGTCGAAGCTCACGTCGTTCACGGCGAGGAACCGGTGCTTCCGGCCGCCGAACGCGCCGCTCCCCTTCGTCACGTACTCCTTGGACAGCCCGCGGACCGACAGGATGCTGTCCTCCGCTGCACTCGTCGTGGTCACGCGCTCACCCTCCTCAGGTCGCCGAACGGGTCGTCGATGCGCGGCACCGCGTCGAGCAGGACGCGCGTGTAGGCCTCGCGGGGGCGCGAGAAGATCTGCTCCGCCGAGCCGTGCTCGACCATCGAGCCGTTGCGCATCACGAGCACCTCCTGGGCGACCTGGCTGACGACGGCGAGGTCGTGCGTGATGAACAGCATGGCCATGCCCGTCTGCGCCTGGAGGTCGCGGAGGAGGTCGAGGATCTGCGCCTGGACCGTGACGTCGAGCGCGGTGGTCGGCTCGTCGGCGATGAGCACCCTCGGCTCGAGGCAGAGCGCCATGGCGATCATGATCCTCTGCCGCATGCCGCCGGAGAACTGGTGCGGGTAGTGGTCCGCGCGACGGGCCGGGTCCGTGATGCGCACCCGTTCGAGCGCCTCCACGACGACCGCCCGGGCCGCGCGCCGGCTGCCGCCGCGGTGCGCCCGGTAGGCCTCCTCGATCTGCAGGCCGACCGTGTAGTAGGGGTTCAGCGAGGAGAGCGGGTCCTGGAACACCATGCCCACCCGCTCGCCGCGGATCCGGCGCAGCTCGCGCTCGCTCCTGCCGAGCAGCTCCTCCCCGTCGAGGAGGACGCTGCCGGTCGCCCGGCCGCCCGGGGGCAGCAGCCCCATGACGGCGAGCGACGTCATGGACTTGCCCGATCCGGACTCCCCCACGACGCCGAGCGTCGCGTTGTCCCGGATCGCGAACGACAGGTCGTCCACCACCGTGACCGTTCCGCCCGGGGTGGGGAAGGTGATGGTGAGGTTCTTCACCTCGAGGAGTGGTGCTGGGGCGGTCATCGTGTCGCGATCCTCACTCGGGGGTCGAGGAATGTGTAGGTGATGTCGACGATCACGTTCCCGATCACCACGAAGAACGCGGCGAGGAGGGTGACGCCCATGATCACCGGCTGGTCGTTCTTGGCGATGGAGTCGGCCGCGAGCTTGCCGACCCCGTTCAGTCCGAACACGGTCTCGGTGATGAGCGCGCCGCCCAGCAGGCCGGCGAAGTCCATGCCGAACATCGTCACCACCGGGGTGAGGGAGGGGCGCAGCGCGTGCCTGCGGAGGATCAGCCGGCCCGACAGCCCCTTGGCGCGGGCCGTGCGCAGGAAGTTCTCGCCGAGGGTGTCGAGCACGTTGGCGCGGACGAGCCGGGCGTACACGGCCGCGTAGCCGAAGGCGAGCACCAGCCACGGCATCAGGTACGACTGGAACCAGCGGACCGGGTCCTCGCCGAACGGCACGGCCGAGGGGAACGGCAGGATCTGCATCTGCACCACGAGCACGTACTGCAGGATCAGCGCGACGAAGTAGTTGGGCAGGCTGATGCCGCCGAGCGCGAACATCATGGCGCCGCGGTCCCACCAGGTGCCCTGCTTGACGGCGCTGAGCAGGCCGGCGCCGACGCCGGCGAGCAGCCACAGCACGGCGGCCCCAAGTGCGACGGTCGCGCTCACCGGGAGCCGGGTCTCGATCATCTCGGTGACGGACCGGTTGGTCTGGAAGCTGAAGCCGAGGCAGGGCGCCGGGCAGGAGACGGCGGACGCGCCGTCCCCGTAGGTGCGGCCCACGAAGAAGCCGCGGAGGAAGTCCCAGAACTGCACCCAGAACGGCTGGTCGAGACCGAGCGTGCCCCGGATCTGGTCGATGCGGTCGGGCGTGCAGGTCTTGCCGCAGATCAGCACGGCCGGGTCCGGCGAGAGGAGGAAGAAGATCACGTAGGTGAACAGGCTGATCAGCAGCAGGATGCCGAGAGCAGAGAGCAGGCGTCGCGCGAGATAGCCGACCATCAGGCGACGTCCCTTCCGTCGAACTGCTTGCGGAGGTGGTCGCCGAGGATCGTGAACGACAGCACCGTGAGGAACAGGAACGTTCCGGGGATCAGGAAGTACATGGGGTCGACGGCGTACCAGCCGACCGCCGTCGCGATCATCTGACCCCAGGACGGCGTGGGCGGCGTGACGCCGACGCCGAGGAACGACAGGCCGGCCTCGGTGCCGATGAAGCCCGGCACGGCCAGCGTCGCCAGGACGATGATGGTGCCGCGGAGGTTCGGCAGCACCTCGCGGAAGACGATGCGCGCGGAGTTCGCCCCGCTCGCCACCGCCGCCTCCACGAACTCGCGGTTGCGCAGCGTCATGGTCTGCCCCCGGATGACCCGGGCCGTGTACGGCCAGCTGAAGATGCTGAGCACGATCACGAGGAGCACCGGACGGTTGCCCGCCGGGAGCGCGGACAGCAGCGCGATCATGAAGATCAGCGACGGAAACGCCATGAGGAAGTCCATGACGCGCGAGATCACCTGGTCGACCCAGCCGCCGTGGTAGCCGGCGAGCACCCCGAGCCCGACCCCGAGGATCATGCTCATGATCGTGGCGGAGACCGCGATGAGCAGCGACACCTGCGCACCGAAGGCGATGCGGATGAAGATGTCACGGCCGTTCTGGGGCTCGACGCCGAACCAGTGCTCCGCGCTCACCCCGCCAAGGGCGCCGCGCGGTATCCCGCCGAGGTCGGAGTCGATCGCGTTCTTGTCGAAGTCGTACGGTCCCCAGCCGACCAGGCCGACGAGCAGTGGCGCGGCGAGCGCCAGCAGCACGACGAACACCAGGAAGGCCGCGCTCAGCAGCACCGAGGGCGAGCTGCGCAGGGCGGAGACGATTCGTCCAGCGGGCCGCGGGGCGCCGCCCTGCGGCGACACCCCCGGCCTCGTGACCTGGACGGCGAGGTCACTGGGGACCGCCGACATCGCTGTTACTCCGAGGCGTTCTCGAGACCGACCGACACGTAGTCGATACCCCCCGAGAACCCTGCGTGGGAGTAGGCGCCGGCCACGTTCTCACCGACGACCATGACGGCCTTCTCGAACAAAAGCGGCACGGTGGGCGCCAGCTCGGCGATCTGCTCGTCCAGGTCGCCCCAGGCGGCGTTGGCCTCGTCGAGGTCCGTCATCGCGTTGATCTCGTCGATGCGGGCGTTGACGGCCGGGTCGTTGATCTGGGCGATGTTCGAGTTGCCCTTCTCGTAGATCTGGCGGCCGTCGAACAGCGGGGGAAGGAAGGTGGCGCCGGTCGACCAGTCGGGGCACCAGCCGGTGATGGCGGCGTCGTTCTGCTGGGACGTCGTGCCGATCACCTCGTAGTAGGTCGCCGTGTCGATGAGGTTGAACGACACGTCGATGCCGACCTTGCTGAGCGACTGCTGGACCGCCTCGGCCTGCGCCTGCATCTTCGGCTGGTTCCGCACGTCGAGCACGAGCGGGAACCCGTCCGGGTAGCCGGCCTCCGCCAGCAGCTCCGTGGCCTTCTCGACGTCGCCGGCGTTGTCCTCGCTCGGGTAGAGGTCGAACTCCTTCTGGCCGGCGATGGTGGGCGGCAGCATCGTCGTGGCGATGTCGGCGAGCAGCGTTCCGCCGGTCGCGGACTGGACGGCACTCTTGTCGATGGCGTAGCTGATGGCCTGGCGCACGAGCGGGTTGCTGGTGTACTGCTTCGTGGTGTTGAGGCCGAGGTACGTCGTGCAGCCCTGGACACCCGACACGGTGCGGTCCTTGATCGCGGGCGTCTGGATCCGCGAAATCGACGCCGCCTGCACGGAGCCGGCGATCGCGTTCACGTCGTCGTCCTGCCCGGCGATCATGCGCTCGTCGATGGTGGCCCCGTCGAGACCGAACGTCCACACGAAGGAGTCGGGCTTCGCCGCTCGCACGTCGTCGCTCGACTTCTCCCAGTGCTCGTTGCGCACCAGCGTGAGCTCGGAGCCCGGCGTGTAGCTCTCGACCCTGTACGGACCGGACGCGATGGGCTGCTGGTCGACGCTCGTCGCGGTGACGTCCCCGTCGGCCGGGAAGGGCACGAAGACGTTCTGGCCGACGACGCTCGAGAAGTCGTTGTACGGCTTCGCAAGGTGGAACACGATCGTCTTCTCGTCGGGCGTCTCGATGGAGGCGAAGTCGCCGTCCGAGTACGGGCCCTCGTACTCGTCGGCTCCGGCGAGCGTCAGCCGCGCGTAGGGCGTGCCGATCGCGAGCTCGGGGTCGAAGGACCGCTCGACGCCGAACTTCACGTCCGCGCTCGTGATGGGCGATCCGTCCTCGAAGAAGATGTCGTCCTTGAGGGTGAAGGTCCAGGTCAGGCCGTCCTCGCTCGGGGTGCCGAGGTCGGTCGCGAGGTCGGGCACGATCTCGGTGCCCTCCGCACCCTCGCCCGTGGACTGGGTGGTGAGCGTGCGGTAGATGAGCCGGTAGAAGTTGTTCACGCCGCCGTCGAAGCCCATGGTCGGGTCGAGGTGCGAGAAGTCCGCCGTCTGCAGCACGTGCAGTGTGCCGCCGTCGCCCGGATCGGCGCCGGTGCCTCCCCCGCCGCCGCCGTTCGAGGAGGTTCCGCCGCCGCCGCTGCACGCGGTCAGCGCGAGGGTGGCGGTCAGGGCGAGCCCCAGCACCACGTTTCGCTTGTTCATGTTTCTCTTTTCTCGGAGGTTCTGCGGCGGCGCCGGTGCGCCGCCGTCGGGGTCGGAACGAGGTGGTGCGGAGGAAGGTCGGTGCGGTCTAGGGGTGGTGCGGTCCAGGCCGAGTAGGAGGTCAGCGCTGGCGGAGCCACACGCGCATGGCACCCGGCTCCCGGTTGCCCCAGAGGTAGTAGGGAACGAGGGTCACGCTGCTGTGTTCCGGCGCGGACGCCGTCGCCGTCACCGTTGCCGTCGTTCCCGGGGCGTCGGCGGAGGCGCTCCCCAGCTCCGGGTAGAGCACCGGCGCGGGGGGCGGGGCGATGCCCGCCGGCACCGTGAGGATCACGGACTCCGTGCCCTCCGGCGTCAGCCGCGCCTCGGCCAGGGTCGCCCGGGCCGCGTCGGCGGCCGTGACGACGACGTCGTCGAGATCGCCCTTGTTGTCCTGCTGCTCGGCGCAGTAGACGAGGGGACCGCGTGCCAGCGCGAGCGAGCCGCGCGTCGCGTCCACGTGGGGGTGGGACCCGTGAGCCCGCACGGGCATGGCGAGCACGAGCAGGACGGTGTCGCCGACGGACCACTCCCGATCGAGGCGTAGCCAGCCGTCGCGCGGGGCGGCGTCGAGGCGCGATCCGTTGACGGTCACCTCCGCCCGGTGGCACCAGGCCGGCACCCGGAGGGCGAGCTCCGTCGGCCCGGCGCTCGCGGCGGCGGTGACGTCGATGGTCACCGTGCCGTCCCACGGGTAGGCGGTGGACATGCTCAACGAGAGCCGGTCGCTCTGCACGGTGGCCGTCGCGTGCTGGGCGATGTAGAGGGTGTCCCCGGCCGTCGCGGCGATGTGGTCCTGCAGCTCGGAGGTCCAGCGGATGATGTTCGGCGGGCAGCAGGGGCACACGAACCAGGCCCGGCGCAGGAGCTCGCCGTCCGGTTCCGCCCCGGTGCGCTGCTGGTGGTCCGGGCGGCGCTGCAGCGGGTTGTCGTAGAAGAACGCGCATCCGTCGACGGAGAGCCCGGCGGCGTAGGCGTTGTACAGCACCGTCTCGAAGGTGTCGAGATAGTGCGCCTTCTCCGTCGCGAGGAACATGCGCCACGCCCACTGCATCACGGCGATGGCCGCGCAGGTCTCGCTGTACGAGCGCTCGGACGGCAGCTCGTACCGGTCCCCGATCGCCTCGTCGGAGTGCCTGCTGCCGAGCCCGCCGGTGATGTAGAGCTTGGTGGCCGCCATGTCGTCCCAGAGCCGCTCGAGGGCGCGAAGCAGAGCGTCATCCCCCGTCTCGATGGCGACGTCCGCCGCGCCGGCGGCGAGATAGCCCATCCGGACCGCGTGCCCCGTGACCGACGGCAGCTCCGTGAGCGGCGCACTGTCCTGGAAGTACTCCGCCGGGAAGACGCTGAGCTTCACCGATCCGTGTCCGCGCCGCACCACGAAGAGCCCCGCCAGCGTGAGGTAGTCCGCGATCCCGGTGAGGCGATAGAGCTCGACGAGCGCCATCTCCACCTCGGGGTGGCCGCACACCTCCGGGTCGCCGTGCGGCCCGAACCGCTGCACGGCGAGGTCCGCGAATCGCGTCGCGACATCGAGGAGGCGGTCGTCGCCGAGCTGGCGGGTCGCGGCCACGGCGGCCTGGATGAGGTGGCCGAGGTTGTACAGCTCGTGGCCCCAGGCGAGATCGCTCCACGGCTGCTTCTGGCTGCCCGGGTGCTGGAAGAAGGAGTTGAGGTAGCCGTCGTCGGCCTGGGCGCCCTGCAGCAGGGCGACCGCCTCCTCGAAGAACTCGCGGCTCTCCGCGCTCGCGTCGTCGCGGGCGAGCTCGTACGCCAGTCCCTCGAGGGTCTTGAAGACATCCGTGTCGAGGAACGGGTACCGGCCCCGGTACGGCGCTTCCCCGCCGGTCGCCACGGTGCGGAGGTTGTCGAGGTTGCCCGCCGCTCGGAGCTGGGCGATCGTGTGCGGAATCGTCCGCTCTCGGTTGCGCCCCTGCCACTGCTGCAGCAGGCCCGCGCCCAGCGAGACCGCCGACGTCCCGAGGGGTCGCACCCGGCCGGCGGTGGGGGACACGGCGGACGCGGATGACGCTGCAGTCGCGGACGGCGCGCCGGCTTCCCGGGTGCTCAGTGTGTCATGTGACATATTGCTCTCAATCGGCGGCAGTAGTGGATGACATATTACAGAGACGCCGCCGCCGGAGGTCAAGGCCTGGAACGGGTCGGTAACACGTCGTTAACGGACGGGTGAGGGCCGACCCGGCGCCCCAGGGGCCGCTTTTCCTGCCAGAGTGCTGGAGGGGCGGGACGACGCAGCCCCCGGTGACAAGGCGATTGATCCATCGAGGAGCGCCGCACGGCAGCGCGGACCGAGGTGGACGGGAGGACGAGCACGTGATCGTAGGAATCGAGACCGGCGGCACCAAGGTCATCTGCGGGGCCGCGAGGGAGGGCCGGCCGCAGGAGTTGGTGCGCGATCTGCGCATCCCGACCACGACCCCGGACGAGACGACGGACGCGATCAACGCCTTCCTCGACGAGATCCGCGAGATCGAGCCGGTCACCGCGCTGGGTGTGGCGTCCTTCGGGCCGATCAACGTCGAGCCGGACAAGCCGAGGTGGGGCTGGGTCACGGGAACGCCGAAGCCCGGCTGGGCGGACACCGACCTGCTCGGCCGCATCCGCATGACCGCGGAGGTGCCGACCGTCCTGCTGAGCGACGTGGCGAGCGCCGCGCTCGGCGAGCAGACCTGGGGTGCGGGGGCCGGCGTGCCACGGGTGGCCTACGCCACCTTCGGCACCGGTGTGGGCGTCGGCCTCTGCCTGGACGGCAGGGTGCTGCACGGCAACGGCTACCCGGAGATGGGACACCTTCTCGTGCGCAGGCACCCGCGTGACGACTACGAGGGCAGTTGCCCCTTCCACGGCGACTGCCTCGAGGGGCTGGCGTCCGGTCCCGCCGTCCTCGGGCGATGGGGGTCGGACGCGTCGTCCCTCGACGCGGGGATCCGAGCCCAGGCGCTCGACATCCTCGCGTTCTACATCGCCCAGCTCGCGGCCGCGACCGCCTACACGACGGGAGTGGAGCGCTTCGTCGTGGGCGGCGGCGTGCTCAAGACGCCCGGCCTGTTCGACGCCGTCGTCGAGCGGCTCCCCGGGGTTACCGGTGGCCCGGGCGCGTCGCACGCCGCCTCCCTCGACGAACCGGGCTTCCTCGCGTCGCCGGCGCTCGGCGACCACTCCGGCGTGCTCGGCGCGATCGCCGCTGCCCGGGCGCTCCTTCCCCGCTGAACCGGGAAACGGGTCGGAGTCGAGGGCGGGTCAGGGAGCGGCGTCGAGGTGCCGCACCAGCTCGCCGATCGACGCGACGGTGACGGTCGGCGGCGTGAAGTGGGCCGGGTACGGGATCCCCGCGCGGTTCACCCAGGCGGTGGACAGACCGGCTTCGGCCGCGCCGTGGACGTCCCAGGGGTGCACGGCCACGAGGTACGCGGGTCCCGTCGTCCCCGTCCGCGCGACGGCGTCGACGTAGGCGGCGCGAGCGGGCTTCCACGGGGTGCGGCCCTCGACCGTGAGCAGGTCGTCGAAGGCGGGGAGCACGCCCGCGTCCCGGAGCAGACGCTCCGCCGTGGCTGTGGGGCCGTTGGACAGCGTGAACAGCCGATGGCCCGCCTCCCGCAGCGCCCGGACGCCCTCGGCGACGTCGGCGTGCACCCCGACGCGCGAGAAGGAATCGAGCACAGCGTCCACCGCGTCGTCGAGGCCGCGATCGAGGTCCCGCCCGCTGAGCACCCCGCACGCACTGTTCCTCGCGAGATCCGGGAAGGAGGCCGCGCTCCCGGCGGCCGTGAGCGCGAAGGCGTCGCGGAGCAGGGTGGCGAACCACACCGTGGCGAGCGAGCGGTCGCCGCCGATGGTTCCGAACGTGTCGGCGACGGTGCTGAGGTCGGAGAGCGTCTCGTTGACGTCGAAAAAGATCGTCGTGCGCGTTCCGGTCATGTGGGTCGTCCCTCCGTGCTCGTCCCGCTGGACTCGGTCGGAGCCCGTCCTGGCCGATCCCCGATCCGTCGGGATCGGACGCGGGTCCGGCCCCGCATCACCCCTCCCCGGCGGCGGCGCTGTCGCCCTCGCTCTGCCAGGGCCAGCGCCCGGTGATCTCGAGCTCGAGCGACCAGCTGAGGAATGTGCGGATGAGCACGATGCAGGCGAGCACGCCGACACTCTCGAGCGTGGGGGTCACCGCGACGGTACGGATGATGTCCGCGGCCACGAGCAGCTCCAGCCCGAGCAGGATCGACCGCCCGAGGAATCGGCGGAAGCGCCCGTAGACCTCGCCCTGCCGGCGGACGAGACGGGTCAGAGCGAATGCCGTGGCCAGCACCGCGCCGAGGACGACCGCCATGACGCCCGCCGCGTCCACGGCCTTGCCTGCCGTCTCGATCCACTCCTGGAACTCCACCGGTCTCCTCCCGACCGTTCCAGGACTACTCCTGTTGCGATCGGACGGCGAAGTGGCGCCGGCGCACTCGGGTCTGTCGGTCCTGTCGCCGAGCCGGGCAATCACGACCTCCGAGCTCGTTGGGGGACGCCCCTTCGACGAGCTCAGGGACCGTGATGGGTTCAGTCCGCGTAGGCGGTGTGGACGTCCCGGCGGGGTGTCAGGATGCGGTCGAGGTGCGACATCGTGAGCACCATCGACGGCTGCGGGCCCGGGCCGACCAGGCGGAGGTCGCCGCCCTGGGCGCGGGCCGCTTTCAGGCCAGCGATCATGGCGCCGAGGCCGGTCGAGTCCAGGAACTCCACCGCCGACAGGTCGAGGACGATCTTCGACCGGCCCTGTCGCAGCACCGACCGCACCGTGCGATCCAACCGCGACGCGGTCAGCATGTTCAGTCGTCCGGTGCCGCGGATCACGGCGACGTCAGAGGTGAGCAGATCAGTGGGGAAGTACATGGCGGATCCCATCGTCGGCGGAGCACACACGAGCACCCAGGAAGGGCGAAGGAAGGGGCGGCCCAACCCCGCCTGGGGGGAGGCGGGGCTGGGCCGAGAACGAGCGCGACAGGAGGGGGGAGGTCGTCGAGCGCTCGATCGGGTTCACGGGAGCGGCATGCAGATCAGGGGGGTGCCTGCTCCCGGTGGTACTCGCCGGTCGGGGGTGTTCCCGGCGATGACTCGACACTACAGTCCGTGTCCGCATAATGGAGGACACCGCCGGTCCCCAAAAAAGGGGACACGCCGTCCCCCGTCCGCCGCGCACGGAGCACGGGCCCGAGTACGGGAGGTCAGGCGTTCCGCGGGAACGCGATCGCGCGGACCGCAGCGAGGCCCTCCGGAGTGCCGGGCCAGTGCCGCTGCACCGCGTCCTCCCCCGCGCGCGAGACCGCGAACCGCACGGCGATTGCGACCACGACGACGTCGTCGGCGTAGCCGAGCACGGGGATGAAGTCCGGGACGAGGTCGACCGGCATCAGCAGGTAGACCAGTAGCGCCCCCAGCCAGAGCCGCGTGCCGAGGGGAACGGTGCCATCGGCGACCAGGCGCTTCAGGAGGCGGAGGACGTCGGGCACGAGTCTCAGGGCGCCGCGGAGGCTCATCGCGTCAGGCGCCCCGCGGGCGGCCATGAGCAGGGCCCCGACGAGCACGAGCCACACCACCAGGAGGCCGCCGACCACCGCGAGGACGACCTGCCACCACTCCGTCATCGGCCCTCCCGGACTGCGTCGCCCTCGCCGATCAGAACAGGCCGAGGTGACCGAGGACGATCTGCACGCCGATGGCGATGAGGATCACGCCGCCGACGATCTCGGCCGGCTTCTGGAAGCGGATGCCGATCCGGTGACCGAGCAGCACCGCGGCGAAGGACAGAGCGAAGGTGGTGACGCCGATCACGAGGACGGCGATCCAGATGGCGATGTCGAGGAAGGCGAACGAGACCCCGACCGCCAGCGCGTCGATGCTCGTCGCCACGGACAGCACGAGGAGCTCGCGGGTCGACAGAGTGCCGCCGTCCTTGCCGTCCTCATCCGCACCCGGCCGGAGCGCCTCCCAGAGCATCTTGCCGCCCACGAGCGCGAGCAGCCCGAAGGCCACCCAGTGGTCGAACGGGGCGATCACCTCGGCGAAGGTGCTGCCCAGCAGCCAGCCGAGAAAGGGCATCGCGGCCTGCGCCACACCGAACGCGGTCGCGATCATAAGCGCCCTGCCGATGATCTGGGACCGCAGGTGCAGTCCCTTGCCGAGGGCGACGGCGAAGGCGTCGGCCGACACGCCGGTGGCGAGCAGGAGGAGGGTCCAGGGAGACATGGGGCTCTCTCGTTCGTGGCCGGAACGAGAGGACGCTCCGGCACAGGGCTATGGTGCCGAAGGTCTCGTTCACCCGACCAAAGCCGGGCGGTACGCCGGGTGCGACTGCGCACCAGGATGTCGACGTACCTCCGCGCCACCCGGGTGACGCCATGGGAACTACTCCCCTTCAGCCCTCATTCTCTCACAGGGTTCTCCGCAGCCGGTCCGACGTCTCGGCGCGGTTCCCGCGCCCGGGCCGCCCTCGCTCGGGCCGTGATCGCGAGGATGACGCCGGTCTTCGCGTCCGCGTAGGCGTTCATGTCGTCCCAGCGGCTCCGCATCAGGGACCTCTTCGTCTCCTCGTAGAGGGCGCGGTCGTCCGCGTCGGAGCGCAGCCGATCCCGGAGCAGGAGGTAGTCGACGACCGCTTCATCGCCCCGCTCGTAAATGTGCACGTGCACGTCGCGCGCCGGGGTGCGCACGAGACGGTGCCCCGGCTCGCGGGTGCGCAGTGCGTATCCGGCCGCCAGGAGGGCGTCGAGGTAGTCCTCCTCCGCGGTGATGTCCGGAACCGCAACGACGATGTCGACGATCGGCTTCGCGGCCAGCCCCGGGACCGATGTCGAGCCGATGTGCTGGACGTCGACGTCCAGCACCGGGAGCGCGTCGAGTATCCGCCGCCGGTGTTCCGCGAACACCTCCGCCCACCGGTCGTCGTGGTCGCGAAGGTCGAGTTCGAGCGCCTCGGTGCCGCCCACCAGCTCCACTGTCGTCACGTCGGGTCGGCGCGGCCTGCGGGTACTCACCCGGCAATCCTCTCAAGCGCCCTCTGCCGCGCCCGCGCGCGGCACAGCGCGGCGACGGAGCTAGCAGCCAGGAAGGGCGAAGGAAGGGGCGGCCCAACCCCGCCTGGGGGGAGGCGGGGCTGGGCCGGGAACGAGCGCGACAGGAGGGGGGAGGTCGTCGAGCGCTCGATCGGGTTCACGGGAGCGGCATGCAGATCAGGGGGGTGCCTGCTCCCGGTGGTACTCGCCGGTCGGGGGTGTTCCCGGCGATGACTCGACACTACAGTCCGTGTCCGCATAATGGAGGACACCGCCGGTCCCCAAAAAAGGGGACACGCCGTCCCCCACGGCACCGGCCGCCCTTCACCGGAGAACGCGGCCGCCCGCTCACAGGGACGCGTCGCGAGCGGAGGCGCACAGGCCGCCGGACCGGGCGGGACTTTCCGAACCCTCTGGGGTACCGTCGGGGTGGCCCGGCACCGGATCGTGACTCGAATCCAAGGAGGAGCGCATGCAGACCTCTGCTCCGACCCTCCCCCGCCGGGAACTGCCCGAACGCGGCACCCGCCGGGTGCTCGTGCTCCTCCTGGCCGCGATCGCGGTCATCGTCGGACTTCTGACCCTGCACGCTCCGGGCGCCGCCGCCCACGGTCACGGTCCCGGCGCGGACGCGCCCGCCGCGGGCGCGCATCCGGGCCCAGCGCCGCACAGTCACGCCGCGGTCCCGCTCGGCGACACCGCGTCGGTACCCGACCACATCCATGCCGCGTCGGATTCCGGCCACCTCCGCGCCGCGTCGGATCCCGGCCACCTCAACGCCGGGTCGGGACTCGGTTCCGCCGAGTGCCCCGGGGTGGGCGGCACCCACTGCTGCGCCGCCGCCGCCTGCCTTCCCGTGCTCGCACTGCTCTCGGTGTCACAGGCACCGGGCGCCGCGCCCGTCGCGCTGGCCGGGGTCACGCTCGCCGCTGTCGCGGCGTTCAGCCTGCGGCCCACCCCGGTCCGCCCGCCATCGCTGGCGCAGCTCTCCACCCTCCGGATCTGACTTCTCGCTCCCGACACCCCTCCGGGTTAGCGGCCACGATTCGTCGCGCCCGCCCGCCTGGCCCCGTTCGTAGCATCTCGAGAGAAGGACGAAGGACACGCATGTTCACCAACCGCACAATCGCCGTCACGACGGCCGCACTGACCGTAACCCTGGGCCTGGCCGCCTGCTCCGGCGGCACCGGCAGCACCGCCGAGGACACGCCGACCAGCACGCCGGCGAGCAGCAGCGCCCCCGCTGTAGCCCACAACGAGGCGGACGTGATGTTCGCGCAGATGATGATGCCGCACCACTCCCAGGCCGTGGACATGAGCGAGATGCTCCTCGCCAAGAGCGGCATCTCCGAAGAGGTCCGGGATCTCGCCACCGCCATCGCCGCCGCCCAGGGCCCGGAGATCGAGCAGCTGTCCATGATGCTGGACGAGTGGGGCGAGGGCCAGGGGTCGGACATGGGCCATTCGATGCACGGGATGATGTCGGACGAGGACATGACCGCCCTCGACGAGGCGTCCGGCGCCGAGGCCGAGCGGCTGTTCCTCGAGCAGATGACGGAGCACCACAGGGGCGCCATCGAGATGGCGAAGACCGAGGTTGAGGACGGGCAGCATCCGGACGCGGTCGCGCTGGCGGAGGACATGATCTCCGCCCAGCAGAGCGAGATCGACCAGATGGAGGACCTGCTCGCGGCGCGCTAGCCCCGCCCCTCGTCCTTTCCCTCCCTCGCGCGTGGCAGGGAGTGGAGACGGAGCTTGAGCCGTCTCTCTCCCTGCTGTGGCTAGTCCGGATCCGAGGCCGGCCGGGCCTCCGACGATCCGGCGGAGTCCGGCGGCGGGCCGGTCGTCCCGCGCACGACGAGGGCGGGCTCGAGGGTGCGCCGGACGTCGGCGGGATCGCTCCCGGACATCCGGGCGAGCAGCAGGCGTGCCGCCTGGACTCCGACCTCGTAGCTCACGTCGTCGATCGTCGTCAGGTCGATGAGCCGCGTGCGGGCGAGATCCGTGTTGTCGTAGCCCACCACGGACAGGCGGTCCGGCACCCGGAGACCGAGCTCGCGCGCGGCGCCGAGCGCGCCGATCGCCATGACGTCGTTGGCGGCGAAGATCGCTGTGATGCCGGGGTGCTGCGCGAGGACGGTGAGCGCGTCCTCGTACCCCGCCCGCTCCGACGCCTGGCTCCGGCGCGGGGTGACGATGCCGCGGATTCCCGCCTCGTGGGTTGTGCTGAGAAAGCTCGCCTCCCGGGCCTCACCCGCGCCGCCGGCCACCGCGAGATGGGCGATGGTGCGGTGCCCCAGGCCGAGCAGATGCTCGACCGCGAGGCGGGCGCCGTGGGCGTCGTCGTTGGCGACGGCATCCGCCCCTCCCGGCGCCTCCGCCCGCGTTCCCGCGACGACGAGAGGAGGCGCGGTGCCCCCGAGCAGCGAGTCCGGCACGTCGCGGGCGACGACGATGCCGTCGACGCGCATGGACAGGAGGCCGGCGACGGGGTCCTCCACGCGAGGCAGCGTCACGGAGTCCACGACGCTGAGCCGGTAGCCCGCCTCACCGAACACCTCCCCGAGCCCGCGGAGCAGGTCGACGAACCAGGGGTTGGCGTAGTCGTCGATCAGCACGCCGATGTGCCCCGTCCTCGCCGCGGCAAGGTCCGACGCGGCCGTGCTGGGTCTGTAGTCGAGGTCGGCGATCGCCTTCTCGACCGCGGCGCGCGACGCGTCGCTCACCCGGGTCGAGCCGCGCAGCACGAGCGAAACGAGGGACTTCGACACGCCCGCCGCCGCGGCGACGTCGTAGATCGTGGGTCGCGACGGTCTCATCGGGTCACCTCCCTCGCCTTCCCTGGTCTCGATTGACAGGACATACGCACAATCATAGGCTGAGCGTTGGAGCGCTCCACATGGAGTCTCTCACCGCACCGGCGCCGTGAGGGTCGGTACCACTCGCCTGGAGGTTTCATGACCACGAGCATCGGCGTCGCCGTCATCGGCGCGGGTATGGCGGGCAAGGCGCACGCCGCCGCCTACCGCTCCGCGTCCACGCTGTACGAGAGCACGCTGCCCGAGATCCGGCTCGTGTCCATCGCCGACGTCTACGAGCCGCTGGCGGAGTCGACGGCGAAGCGCTTCGGCTTCCAGCGCCACGACACGTCGTGGCAGGCGATCGCCGAGGCCGACGATATCGACGTCGTGAGCGTCGTGGTGGCGAACTTCCTGCACCGTGAGATCGTCGAGGCGCTGCTCGCGGCCGGCAAGCACGTGCTGTGCGAGAAGCCGCTCTCCGACACGCTCGACGACGCGCGAGCCATGCTCGCCGCGGCCGACTCCGCCGCCGCTGATTCCTCCCCCGTGCTGGCGCGGATCGGGCTCACCTACCTCCGGTCCCCCGGCATCGCCTACATCAACTCCCTCGTCCGGTCCGGCGCCCTCGGCAACATCCTCAACGTCAGCGGCCACTACTGGACCGACTACGCCTGCGACCCCGACGGGCCCATCAGCTGGCGCTTCACGGGCCCGAACGGCTCCGGTGCCCTCGCCGACGTCGGCAGCCACCTCACCTACCTCGCCGAGTTCGTGTCCGGCAGCCGCTTCACCGAGGTCCGCGGCGGGACGCTCAGCACCGTCATCCCGACCCGCCCGAAGCCCCTCGGCGTCGTCATCGGCCACGAGCACGCGGCCGTCGGCGAGGAGCGTGAGCGCGTGCAGAACGACGACGTCGCCGCCTTCTCGGGTCTCCTCTCGACCGGCGCCACGGCGACGCTGCAGGTATCGCGCGTCGCCGCGGGCCACCCCAACACGCTGGTCCTCGAGGTGTTCGGCGACCGGGGCGCCGCGTCCTTCGACTTCCGTCACCCCGGCGAGCTCCAGCTCTACCTCGCGGGGGACGATTCCGCGACCGCCGGATACCGCACGGTGATCCTCGGACCCGACCACCCCTACTGGAAGGGCGGGCTCGCCATGGACGCCCAGGGGGTGGGCATCGGGCAGAATGACGGGTTCGTCTTCCAGGCGCGCGCGTTCCTCGAGGAGGTCGCAGGGATCCCCGAGGAGGCGTCCCTCCCCCGCAACGCCGGCTTCGACGACGGACTCCACAACATGCTGATCCTCGACGCCGTCGCCCGCTCCGCCGCATCGGGCGGTTCGGCCGTAAATGTGCCCGCCGCCGTCCGCGTCGGCGCCTGAGAGAAAGGACGAGACCATGCGACTCGGACTGTACAACGCGATCCTGCACGACCGTTCGCTGCCGGAGGCCATCGAGGTCATCGCCGGCCTCGGTCTCACCGGCATCGAGCTGAACAGCGGCGGATTCCTCCCCGCCGTGCACGTGCCCACCTTCGACGACATCCTCGAGAGCGACACCGCGCGCGACGACTTCCTGGGCCTGTTCGAGGGGACTGGCGTCGAGATCGCCGGACTGAACTGCAACGGCAACCCGCTGCACCCCACCCGCGCGATCGGCGAGAGGCACGCCGAGGACGTCCGCCGCTCGATCCGCCTCGCCGAGCGGCTCGGTCAGCACCGGGTCGTCACGATGTCGGGGCTGCCGGGCGGGGAACCCGGCGCGAGCCGGGTCAACTGGGTAGTGAACGCCTGGAACTCGGCGGCGCTCGACGTGCTCGACTACCAGTGGGACATCGTCGCCGACTTCTGGCGCGAGACCGACCGGCTCGCGCGGGACTCCGACGTCAAGGTGGCGCTCGAGCTGCATCCGCAGAACGTCGTCTTCAACTCCGCCGACGTGCACAAGCTCGTCGACCTCACGGGAGCGACGAACGTCGGCGTCGAACTGGACGCCTCCCACCTGTTCTGGCAGCAGATGGACCCGGTCGAGGTCGTGCGCCACCTCGGCCCCCTCGTCTTCCACGCCGCGGCGAAGGACGTGCGGATCAACCGGAGGTGGGCGGCGCTGAACGGCGTGCTCGACAACGGCTTCCGCAGGCTCTCGCCCGACGAGCCGCGCACCAACCTGGGCGGCGACGAGTGGGCGAACGAGTGGCCCCAGGAGTCGGCCTGGGACTTCGTGGCCCTGGGGAAGGGTCACGACGTCGCGTACTGGACCGAGTTCCTGCGCGCGCTGCACGAGGTCGACCCCGACATGATGGTCAACATCGAGCACGAGGACGTGGAGCTCGGCCGGGTCGAGGGCATCGCCGTGGCCGCCGAGGTGCTGCGGGCCGCGGACGCCGCGCTCCAGGCCTCCCTCCCGCCCTCACTTTCCGCCACGTCGACCCCGCCGACCCCGTGAGCGGCCCGACCAGGTCCACTCTCCGCCCCGGAAGAAGCCGATTCGGGCGCCCCAGCGGAACAAGCGGGAAGAAAAACAGTGAAGAAGGGCGCTCTCGATGAAGGAATCGCACACGCTTGGCGTCGGTCTGATCTCCGTCGGCTGGATGGGCAGGCTGCACTCGCGGGCGTACCTCGCCGCGGGCCAGCACTACCCCGAACTGCCGGTTCGGGCGTCCCTGGCCGTCGCCGCGGATCCCGACGAGGGCGGCCGGGGCCACGCCCGCGAGGCCCTGGGCTACCGGCGCACGGTCGCGGACTACCGGGAACTGCTCGCCGACCCCGAGGTCGACGTCGTCTCCATCTGCTCGCCGAACTTCCTGCACCGCGAGATCGCGCTGGCCGCGGTCGCCGCCGGCAAGCCCTTCTGGATCGAGAAGCCGATGGGGCGCAGCGCCGAGGAGTCCAGGGAGATCAGCGTCGCGGCAACGGCCGCGGGACTCGTCACCTCCGTGGGCTTCAACTACCGCCACGCGCCCGCCGTCGCCGAGATGCGGCGGCTGGTGCGCGAGGGAGCGCTCGGCCGCATCACCAACGTGCGGGTGTCGCTCCTCGCCGACTACTCCGCGGACCCCCGCTCGGCCCTCACCTGGCGGTTCCTGAAGGACAGGGCGGGGTCCGGCGTCGTCGGTGACCTGCTGTCCCACGGCCTCGATCTCGCCCAGTTCGTGGTCGGGCGCATCGACTCCGTCTCCGCGTTGACCGAGACCTTCATCCCGTCGCGCCCGCTGCCCGCCGCCGGAGCCGTGAACCGCTTCAGCAGCGACACCGACGCGACGCGGACGGGCGCGGTCGAGAACGAGGACTACGTGAGCGTGCTCGCGCGCTTCGACGGCGGCGCCGTGGGCGTCTTCGAGTCGAGCCGCGTCGCGATCGGACCGCGGTCCGAGTACGTGCTCGAGGTCTACGGCACGAAGGGCTCCGCGCGGTGGGACTTCCAGCGCCTCAACGAGCTGCAGTTCGCCGACGACCCGGCCGGCTACCGCACCATCATGGCCTCGCCCGGCTTCGGGGACTTCTCCCGGTTCCAGCCCGGAGCCGGCACGAGCATGGGCTTCGACGACCTGAAGACCGTCGAGGCCGCGCTCTTCCTGCGATCGGTGGCGGAGGGCCGGCAGCTCGCCCCGTCCGTCGCCGACGGCTGGGCCGCGGCCGAGGCGGCGGATGCCGCGCTCCGCAGCGCGGCATCCGGCACCTGGACCGCCGTGCCGACGGTGGAGGGCGAGACGACGTACGACCGCCCCTGATCCGCGCGCATCCGGCCGGGGATCCCGAGGCACCCAGGGACGACGACAGGCCCGCTCGTTCCGGAACGAGCGGGCCTGTTGCCGTACGCCGGGAGCGGCGTGGATCAGGTGCGGATCAGCTGCGGGTGGAGGCGGACTCGCGCTTGGCCGACACGGTGTAGATCGCGCCAGTCGTGACGTTCTCCTCCAGCGCCTCCAGCGTCTGGCCGCGGGTCTCCGGCGCCTGGGTCGTCACGAACACCAGGGCGATCGCCCCGACGGCCGCGAACAGGAAGAAGGTGCCGGTGATGCCCACCGCCTCCACCAGGGAGAGGAAGTAGAGCGAGAGGAACCCGTTGGTCACCCAGAGCGCGAAGATCGACACGCCGATCGCGAAGCCGCGCATGTGCAGCGGGAAGATCTCGGACAGGTACACCCAGACCGCGATGTTGAGGAACGTCTGCATGGAGCCGACGAACGCCACGACGAGGAACAGGATGACGAAGGGGCGGATCGGGTTGCCGACCGGCAGCATCATCGACGCGAAGCCGATCAGCAGGTGGCACGTCGTGGTGAGCGTGAACCCGATGATGAACGTCTTGCGCCGGTTGATGCGGTCCATCATGGCGAGGGCGATGATGCCGCCGACCACCGCGATCACGCCGGGGGCGACGTTCGCGATGAGCGCCGCGCTCTGGCTGAAGCCGGACTCGATGAGCACCGTCTGACCGAAGTACATGATCGAGTTGATGCCCGTGAGCTGCTGGGCGATGCCGATGCCGATTCCGATGAGCAGGATGCGCAGCAGGTTCTTGTTGCTGAGGATCGAGCGCCAGCCGATGGTGTTCGCCTCGCGCTCCTCCTTCGCGATGTCCTCGACCTCGGCGAGCTCCGCTTCGGCGCGACCCTCGGGGCGGATGGTGCGGAGGATCAGCAGGGCATCCTCGTCACGGCCCTTCTCGACGAGCCAGCGCGGGGACTCGGGCATCTTGAGCATCCCGAGGAAGAGGGCGATGGCGGGGAGGGCGCAGACCGCGAGCATGATGCGCCAGACGCCGGGCAGGTCACCCCAGATGGTGCCGATGATCGCGTTCACGACGAAGGCGGCGAGCTGGCCGATGACGATCATGAGCTCGTTGCGGCCCGCGAGGGATCCGCGGATCTCGTAGGGCGCCATCTCGGCGAGGTACACCGGCACGACGCCGGACGCCCCGCCCACGGCGAGCCCGAGGAGCACGCGGCCCAGCACGAGGATCTCGTAGCTCGGGGTGAACACGCAGACCATCGCGCCGGCGAAGAAGAGCACCGCGAGCAGGATGATCGTCTTGCGGCGGCCCCACGCGTCGGCCACGCGGCCGCCGGCGAGGGCGCCGATCGCGGCGGCGAACACCAGCGAGCTCGTGACGACGCCCTCGGTGAAGGCGGTCAGGCCGAGCTCCTCGGACATCGGGCGCAGGGCGCCGTTGATGACGCCGGTGTCGTAGCCGAAGAGCAGGCCGCCGAACGTCGCGATCAGGGCGACGACGCCGAGCCGCTTGCGATAGGGCCCCGCGGTCAGCGGGGGAAGCGTCCTCCTGGGGGCGCCTCCGTGGGTACCGGAACTGGTCATCTCGACTCCTTTGTCTCAGGACCGCTACGGGCGTGACCGCGATCCTCTTGCGCCATGGTCACATATGACCGTATGTCCTGTCAAACATACAATGATGGTTCTCGAGGATCCGGCGGAAGAGCCGTTTCCCCAGGGTGGCCCCTGGCGGCGCTTGGGCACCGCCAGGAGGCCACTGGTATCCGCCCCGTTCGCCACCGGAACGCGGAGGGAGGGCGGCCGCGATGGTCGCACGAGGCCAAGCCCGGGACCGGGCCCGGCCGCCCAGGCGGGCGCGCCGGGTTGATTCCCGTCAGCTCCTCGGCGTCGGCGGTTACACCGGGGGCAGGAGGATGTCGCGCACGATGCGGTCGAGCTGCTCATCCGCCTCGAGGAACTGGCGCAGGGTGCGCACGGTCGCGCCGAAGCGGTCGAACTCCTCCACCGTCATCCCGTCCTCGTCGTACGCGCGGGAGAACTCCGGCACGCGGTCGCGGAGCGTCTGGATGACCGCAGGATCGACCGGCACGTCGATGCGGTCCTCGGCGGGGATGCCGTTCTCGTTGATGCGCCGCTGCCAGTCGAAGGGCGGGGAGACGACGAGGTCGCCGCCCTGGAGCTCCGACCACTGCAGGTGATTGCGGAAGGCGGCGGACAGCACGCGGGAGCGGTAGCCGCGCTCGGTGAAGATCCGATGCGCCTTCTTGAGGGCGGCGACACCGGCCCACTCGAGGTGGCCGGGGTCGAGGAGGATGCGGTTCTTCTGCACGTAGTGCTTGAGCCAGTCGTCCAGCCGGCCGCCCATGATGGTGACGACCGAACCGAACTCGCGCTCCGGCTCGCCCGCCTCGGCGCGGCGGTCCAGTCCGCGCTCGATGGCCTGCGCGGCCGCGACCGCCTGAGCCACGGTGAACGAGACCGTGACGTTGATGCTGACGCCGCGGAAGGTCGCCTCCTCGATGGCGCGGATGCCGACCGCCGTCGCGGGGATCTTCACGATGATGTTCTCGGCCAGACCGCTGAAGTAGACGGCCTGCTCAACGAGGGCGTCGGCGTCGCGGTGGAGGCGCGGGTCGGTCTGGATGGAGAGGCGGCCGTTGCGCCCATCGCTCTCGCGGAAGGCGGGCTCGAGCAGGCGCGCCGCCTCGATGGACAGCTCCTCGACGACCTTCCAGCCCAGCTCGGACTCCCCCGCCGCCGGATGCTCGGCGGCGAGCTGCGCGATCCGCGGGCCCCACACGTCGAGGTGCGCCTTCACCGCGGCGAGGGCGATGACGGGGTTGCAGGTGGCGCCGACGGCGCCGAACGCGATGGACTGCGCGAGCTCGACGGGGTCGGCGGAGTCGTTCCACAGCACCGTGGGGAACCGATCCACCGCGGCGCGGAGCGGCGGCACGGTCGTGGGGCTCAGGGTCGGGGTGGGCATACGTTTCTTCTCTCGGTCGTAGGGCTCGGGGGTTCGTGCGGTGCGTCGGTCGACGTGCGGGTCAGGCGACGGGCTGCGCGGGGACGGCCAGCTCGCCCGTGAGGTACTGGGCCCGGCCGAATCCGAAGGACCAGTCCTGCGGGCCGTTCTCGACGTAGCCGATGAACACGTCCTCCCCCGCGACGCCGACGGTGGAGAGGCGGGACGCGATCTCGGCGTAGAGCTCCTGCTTCTTCTCGTCGCTGCGGCCGCGCTGGGTGAAGATCTGGATGATGACAGGGTCCACGCGCTCGAAGCCGAGCCCGGCATCCTCGGCGACGATCGTCGTCGCCGGACGGGCGGTCACGACCTGGAACCGGTCGCGCTCGGGAATGCCGTACACGGCGACGATCGCGTCGTGCACGGCACCGGCGACCTCGGTGGAGTTCGTGCGGGCATCACTGTGGTCGATGCGAACAAGAGGCATGGGTGCGTTCTCCTAGCTGAGGGGTATTTGTTAGAACATACTGACATGGAATGGCGCCGCCGGTCAACGAGCGAGAGAGGAACGAAGCGCATCGACCCCTCCTTCGGCGCGGTCTCCGGGCTCAGTCGAAAGGACACAACGAACCTGCAGTGCGGTCCCTGAGCTCGCCGAAGGGAAGCGACGACCTGCGGCACGTCGCAATCACGGTCCCTGAGCTTGTTAAAGGGACGCAAGGACCTGCGGTACGTCGCGATCACGGTCCCCGAGCTTGTCGAAGGGACGCTGGCCGTTCTCTCGATTGGGCTGCTGGAAGTTCTCCACCGGGCCAAAGTTCCTCATCGAAGAAACTTTCGACGTGGTAGAATGTGTGCTATGAGAAACCCGGCAGCGACGCTCCTCCGCACAGCGGACACCGTCGCGCGCCTAGGCTCCTCGCCGGCTTCCTACGCCGCGCTCCCGAAGCAGGATCTGCTGGACGCGCTGCAGGTTATCTCCGACGCACGACACTGCTGCGACACGATCACCGCTGCAATAGCCGCGGAACTGAGCCGCCGCTCGACGCCTGACCTCGGCTCAGCAGGCCTCGCCCAACAGGAGGGCTACCGCACGCCGCAGGCAATGGTCGAGGCCATCACCGGGACCACCAAGGGCGGCGCCGTCTCGATCGTCGAAGTGGGCAAGATGCTCGCCGAGACCGACGCCGCCGAGACCCTGCAGCGCGAGCACCCCGAGCTACCGGTGCCGCAAACTCCCTGGCAGGCGCCCATCGCGCACGCCGTAACCGACGGGCGGATCTCCATCGCCCAGGCCGACGCAATCCGAGCCGGACTGGGACTCCCGACGGACTCGGTGCCACCGCAGGCGCTCTCCGAAGCCGCGGTCGAGTTGATCGAAGACGCCGCGACCCTCACTGCGGGCCAACTGCACCGCCGGGCAAGGCAGCTGCGAGACGACTTGGACGACGCCGAGGTCGCGGACCGTGAGAAGGCGCAGCTGGAGCAGCAGCACCTCAAGGCGTGGAAGCGGCCGGACGGCATGGTCGAGGGCAAGTTCCTCTACGCCCCCGAACCAGGCGCCTTCCTCCTCTCCGTGCTCGACGAGCTCACCAATCCACGACGTGGCGGGCCGAGGTTCGTGAAGGAAGAGGATCGGGCGCGAATCGACGCGATCGCGAACGATCCGCGGCCGACCGAGCGGCTCGCGGCGGACGGGTTCCTCGAGCTCCTGCGCATCGGAGCGGATGCCGACCCCGGACAGGTCTACGGGTCGAGACGACCCGCTGTGAGGGTGATCGTCACCAAGGAGAGCCTCGATTCCGGCGAGGGCCACGGCTCGATCCAGGACACGGGTGAGGCCGTGAGCATCGCGACCATCCGCCGCGAGATCTGCAGCACGGGAACGGTCGCCGTGGTCCTTGACGACGACGGCCAGTGCGTCAACGTCGGACGCGAGCAGCGCCTCTTCACCGCCCGCCAGCGCACCGGACTCGCGGTCCGGGACGGCGGCTGCATGTGGCCCGGCTGCGACCGCCCACCGTCCTGGTGTGAGGCCCATCACATCAACCAGTGGAAACGGGACCACGGCAAGACAGACATCGCCGACGGGGTTCTGCTCTGCAAGCACCACCATCTGCTCCTCCACAATCACGGCTGGGACATCACCAGAACGGGCGGCAAGTACACGCTGCTGCCACCGAGGTCGATGAGCCCGACCCGGGAGGGGCGGCACTTGGCGACGAAGAGCAGAGCGGTCCAGGACTGGAACGCCCGCCGCCACCGCCTCCGGCCCCGAGACCCTGTTCACCCGCTCGAACCGACCCCACCCGGCGGCTGACCGTGCCCGATGCGCAGCTTCTCACGGTCCCTGAGCCTGTCGAAGGGACACGACGCACCTCACGTCGCTTCGACAGGCTCAGCGACCGTGATGACCGCCTCCGATCGCGCACGAGTCCCGGCAGCCGTACCACCCGCATTCCGTCGCTGCTCGCGAAGCTCTCGGGAACCACCAGCGCAGGCGAACGGCTCACGTCGGTCCCTGAGCCCGTCGAAGGGACGAGACGCATCTCACGTCGCTTCGACAAGCTCAGCGACCGTCTACGGGACGACCGCGAATCTCGGTCGCACCATCCGCATTCCGTCGCTGCTCGCGAAGCTCTTGGGAACGACCAGCGCCTACCGACGGCACCACCTCGGTCCTTGAGCCTGTCGAAGGGACACGACGCACCACGGTCGCTTCGACAAGCTCAGCGACCGTGGTGACGGCCTGCGAATCGCGCACGAGTGCCGGCAGCGGTACCGCCCGCGTTCCGTCGCTGCTCGCGAAGCTCTCGGAAACGACCAGCGCCGACCGACGGCACCACCCCGGTCCCCGAGCCCGTCGAAGGGACGCGACGCACCTCACGTCGCTTCGACAAGCTCAGCGACCGTGGTGACCGCCTCCCAATCGCGCACGAGTCCCGCCAGCCGTACCGCCCGCATTCCGCCGGTGCTCGCGAAGTTCTCGAGAACGACCAGCGCGGCACCCACGGCACCACCTCGGACCCTGAGCCCGTCGAAGGGACGCAACGCACCTCATGTCGCTGCGACAAGCTCAGCGACCGTGCACGGAACGCACGTGAATCTCGATCACGCCACCATGCGCACTCCGTCGCTGCTCGCGAAGCTCTCGGGAACGACCAGCGCGGCACCAACGGCACCACCTCGGTTCCTGAGCCCGTCGAAGGGACGCGACGGAAGCGAGGCCGCCGGCCCTCAGCCCACCAGGTCGCGGAGCTTCTGGAGCTGGTAGCGCGAGGTCTCGTCCGCCGTCTCGTCCTCGGCGAAGACGTTAGAGACGAGGAGGGCGTCCTCCCGGTCCAGGTAGCCCGTGGCCCGGAGGGTCGAGAACAGCTCGGCCCAGTCCACGTCGCCGTCACCGATGCGGAGGTGCTGGTGCACGCGCGCCGCGTTGCCGGGCGGGTTCGAGATGTAGCGGAGCCCGTGCGACCGGTGGTGATCGAAGGTGTCGGCCGTGTACACCGCGCCGAGGCGGCCACCGATCTCCGGCAGCAGGGTCGTCGCCCGGTTGCCGTAGTGGAACGTGTGCGACGCCACGTACACGAAGCCGACCGCGCGCGAGTTGAGGCCGCGCAGCACGCGCCACGCCTCGAGCCCGTCCTCGACGAAGTCGTCCGGATGCGGGTCGAAGTTGACGCGGACGCCCTCCGACTCGAGCACCGGCAGCAGCTCCTCCATCGACCGGTAGAACGCGTCCTCGGACTCCTCGGAGCGCTCCGGCCGTCCGGAGAACTCCGTGTTGAGGACGGTCACGCCGAGCTCCACCGCGAGCTGGATAACCCGGCGGAAGTTCCGCACCGCCGCAAGCCGCTGCGGTTCGTCGGGCCAGGAGATGCGCTGCACCGGCAGCAGCGCCGGGATCGAGACCCCGGCGTCCACCGCCGCCTTCTTCAGCTTCGCCACGAGCTCGTCGTCCGCCTTCGGGTGACGGAAGAACGGCGCGAAGTCCACGTGCGGCGTCAGCTGCAGGTGCTCGTAGCCGAGCCGTGCTGCGACGTCCGGGAACTCCAGCAGCGAGTGGCTGTGGTGGTACGGCGTGGGGTCGAGGGCGATGCGGACCATGACGGCTCCAGTCGGAAGGTGACAGCGGAAAGTGACAGCGGGATGTGGCAGCGGGATGCGGGATGCAGGACGCGTGCCACGGGAGCGAAGAAGCGACGCTCAGCGGCCGAGCCGGTCGACGGGACGCCCGCCGGTGCCGGCCCGCCGGTGTCGCCGGTATCGGCGGTGTCGGCGGTAGGGCGGGACCGCGACCCGGCTACGCGTAGAAGGCGGGACGCTCCGGCGCCTCGATGGGGATGACGCCACCGTCGAGCGCCTTGACGCCCGCCTCGCAGGAGAGGGCGACGAGGTAGCCGTCCCACGCATTGGGCCCGTCCACGAGCGTGCCGTTGTGCACGGCGTCGACCCAGCGCTGGATCTGCGTGTCGTACGCCGCCGCGAACCGGGTGGTGAAGCTCATGTGGTCCGCGACCGAGAACGCGCCACCGCGCCAGGTCTGCAGGCCGGCCGGCTGCCCGATGCGGGCGAGCCCCTGCTCGAAGACCGCCTCGGTGGCGACCTGGTAGCCGAACTGCACGCTGACGTTCATCTCGACGTCCACGAGCACGCCGTTCTCGAGCTCCATGATCACGAGGATCGGCTCGCGCAGGCCCTCGGGCGAGAGCGAGTTGCGCCGCGGGTACTTCACCTCGACGGTCTTCACGGGCGAGCCGGCCAGCCACGGCACGACGTCGAACTCGTGCACCACCGAGTCGGTGATGAGCATCGTCTGCGTGTAGCTCGCCGGCACCGAGGGGTTGCGGTGGGCACAGCGGAGCATCATGAGTTCGCCGGAGTCGCCCGACTCGACGAGCTCCCGCAACGCCGCGTACTCGGCGTCGAAGCGGCGCATGAAGCCCACCTGGATGTGCGGCCGGTCGAGCTTCTGCTCGCGCTCGAGGATCGACCACGACGACTCCGGGTCCGGGGTGAGCGGCTTCTCGCAGAGGATCGGCAGGCCCGCCTCGAGCGCCGGCACCAGCACCGGCTCGTGGAACTGGCCCGGCACGGCGATGAGCACCGCGTCCACCGCGTCCGACGAGATGGCGTCTTCAATTCGCGAGAACGCCTGGGCGCCGGGCGCGTTCACCGCGGCGGCCTCGGCGCGGCCGCGGTCCGGCTCGACGACGGCCGAGACGACGGCGCCGCTGATGCGCCGGGTGATCCGGGCGATGTGGTCGGATCCCATGGCTCCGGCTCCGACGACGCCGATGCGAAGGTCAGTGGTCATGTGTGTGCTTCTCCTGGTGTCGTGGTCGGGGTGAGGCGTGTGTCTCAGTGCACCCGGGCGAGGTGCGTGCAGCCGAAGATGTGCTCGCGGGTGCGCTTGGCGATCGGGAACGGGCGGTCGATCTCGCATCCGTACATGTCCTGCTCCACGATCGCGAAGATCTCGGAGTCGATCGCGGCGACGGCCTCGATGATCGGCGCGAGGTCGGGCACGCCGTGCGGCGGCTCGATCATGATGCCCTGGCCCACCGCCTCGGCGAACGGCACGTCGTTCTTCAGCACGTCGAACAGCAGCGACGTGTCGACCTGCTTGAGGTGCAGGTAGCCGATCCGGTCGGGCCTGTCCTCGATGAGCTTGACGTTGTCGCCGCCGTAGTAGGCGAAGTGACCGGTGTCGAGGCACAGATTCGTGTATCGCGAGTCGGTCTCGTCGAGGAAGCGCACGACCTCGCGGGTCGTGCCCACGTGGCTGTCGGCGTGGGAGTGGAACTGCTGGCGCACGCCGAACTCCTCGAGCAGGGCCTTGCCCAGCCGGTCGTGCCCGGCGGCGAGCTTCGTCCACTGCTCGTCCGTGAGCGTGCGCGACTCCAGCACCTCGCTCGTGGCGTCGCTGCGCCACAGGTCGGGGATGACGACGAGGTGCTCCGCGCCGAGCTTCGAGGCCAGGCCGGCGACGGCGAGCGCCTGGTCCCAGGCGCGCTGCCACTGGTCGTCGCCCTTGTGGAAGCCGGTGAAGACGGTGCCGGCCGAGAGCTTGAGGCCGCGGGAGCCGAGCTCGTCCTCGAGCTGGTGCGGGTCGGTCGGCAGGTACCCGTAGGGTCCCAGCTCGATCCAGGTGTAGCCCGCCTGCACGACCTCGTCGAGGAACCGCTGCCACGGGACCTGCTTCGGGTCGTCCGGGAACCACACCCCCCAGGAGTCGGGGGCGGTGCCGATGCGGAGGCCGGGCGCCGTCTCGATGGCGACGTCTGCGTCGTCGGGAATGCTGTCAGTCATGTCTTCTCCGGAAGTTGGTCGGGGCGGTGGTCAGCCGAGCAGGGGCTTCTGGTTGGCCTGCTCGACGAGGTACTCATCGCGGGCCCGCTGGGTGGACTCGAGCGTCGAGACCTCGGGCACCGGCACGTCCCACCAGCCCCCGCCGTCGGGCGAGTAGATGCGCGGGTCGCTGTTGACGTGGATGAACGTCGACCGGTCGGACGCCTTCGCGGTGGCGACGGCGGCCTTGAGGTCGTCGATGGCGCCCGGTCTCTCCGCAACCTCGATCACGTCGATGCCGTAGCTGCGGGCGTTCATGGCCAGGTCCACCGGGAGGATGTCGTCCCCCTGGAAGTTGCGGGCCTCCGGGTCGTAGCTGCGGTACAGCGTGCCGAAGCGCTCGGAGCCGACCGTCTCGGAGAGGTGGCCGATCGACGCGTAGCCGTGGTTCTGGATCAGCACGACGATGATCTTGATGCCCTCGGCGACCGCCGTGACCAGCTCGGTGTTGAGCATGAGGTACGAGCCGTCGCCGACCATGACGATGACGTCGCGGTCGTCGCCGTTCGCCAGCAGCCCGCGCTTCGCGCCGAGGCCGCCCGCGATCTCGTAGCCCATGCAGGAGAAGGCGTACTCGACGTGGTAGCCGAGCGGGTTCCGCACGCGCCACAGCTTGTGCAGGTCGCCGGGCAGCGAGCCGGCCGCCTGCACGACGACGTCCTCCGGGGCGCTCGAGGACTGCACGGCGTTGATGATCTCGGTCTGGCCGGGCAGGGCGAGGCCGGACGGCGCGAACGCGTCGTCGACCGTGCGATCCCACTCCGCCTTCTCGCGGGCGATACGCTCGGCGTAGTCCGGCGTCACCGCGAGGCCCCCGAGCTCGGCAGCGAGCGCGGTCAGCGCCTCCCGGGCGTCCGCGATCAGCGGGATCTGCGAGCCGTGCTTGTACGCGTCGAACGCCGCGACGTTGATGTTGACGAACACCACGTCCGGGTTCTGGAACGCCGTGCGGGACGCGGTGGTGAAGTCGCTGTAGCGCGTGCCCACGCCGATCACGACGTCCGCCTCCGCGGCGAGCCGGTTGGCGGCGAGCGTGCCGGTGGCGCCGACGCCGCCGAGGTACTGCGGGTGGTCCCAGTTCAGGGAGCCGCCGCCGGCCTGCGAGGTGCCGACCGGGATGCCGGTGGCCTCGACGAGCGCGCGCAGCTGGTCCTCCGCGTCGGAGTAGAGCACGCCGCCGCCCGCGACGAGGAAGGGCTTCTTCGCGCCGCGGATGGCCGCGACCGCCCGGGCGAGCGGACCGCGCTCGGGCAGCGGCCGGCGGATGTGCCACTCGCGGTCCTGCAGGAACTCCACCGGCACGTCGAGCGCCTCGGCCTGCACGTCCTCGGGCAGCGCGATGGTCACCGCACCGGTCTCGGCGGGGTCGGTCAGCACGCGCATCGCCGCGAGAGCGATGGAGTACAGCTGCTCCGGGCGCTGCACGCGGTCGAAGAACCGCGAGAGCGGGCGGAACGCGTCGTTCACGGTGAGCCCGATGTCCCACGGCTGCTCGAGCTGCTGCAGCACCGGATCGGCGACGCGCGTCGCGAAGGTGTCGCTCGGCAGCAGGAGCGCCGGCAGCCGGTTGGTCGTGGCGAGGGCGGCTCCGGTGAGCATGTTGGCGGCGCCCGGTCCGACGGATGCCGCCGACGCCAGCGTCGCGCGCCGGCGGTGCATGCGGGCGAAGCCCACGGCCTGGTGCACCATGGCCTGCTCGTTGCGCGCCTGGTAGTACGGCATCAGGTCCGGCTGCTCGACGTTGGACTGCTTGAGCGCCTGGCCGATGCCGGCGACGTTCCCGTGGCCGAAGATGCCGAGCATGCCGGGGATCGTGCGCTCGCGGATGTCGCCGTCGACGGTCCACTGGTGGGCGAGGAACTCCACCAGCGCCTGGCTGACCGTCATCCGCTTCGTCGCTGTCATTCGTTCTGGCCTTCCGTGTTGGCGGGGAATGGGAGTCGGGGGTCGACGTCCTGGCCGGTCCAGGTGTCGCGCACCCACGCGTGGTCGGGGTCGTCGCTGATGAGCCAGACCCGCTCGGGATCCGGGCCCGCCATGACGTTCAGGTAGTACAGGTCGTAGCCGGGGGCGGCGACGGCGGGCCCGTGGTACCCGTAGGGCACGAGGGCGATGTCGCCGGTCCGCACCATCGCGTTGATGTCGATCTCGCCCGCGGGCGAGGAGTAGGTGCTGAACATGCCGAACGCGGCCGTCTGCGACGCGTCGCTTCCCGCGACGGGCGCGGTCTCGAAGTAGTAGATCTCCTCGAGCCGCGACTCGTGGCCGGGCACCTGCTCGTCGTGCTTGTGCGGCGGGTAGGACGACCAGTTCTCGGCCGGCGTGATCACCTCGCACACGATGAGCCGGGCGGCGTCGAGGGCCTGCGGGGTGCCGAAGTTGTGCACCTGCCGGCTGGACGCCCCCGCGCCGCGGAGCTCCACGGGCGTATCGGCGGCGGGGATGTGTCGCGTCGGGCGGACGTCGGTCGTGGGCGACGTCGCCACGGCGACGCGACCGCTGCCGGTGATCCGCGCGGTCGCGGCGGCGGACAGGTAGAGCACGTCGGTCGGTCCGGCGAACACGGATGCGCGCCCGGCGAGCTCGGTCGTGGTGCGCTCCCCGCCCTCCTCGGCGATCACCGTGAACGACCCGGCGAGCGGCACGACGATGCGCTCGACTCCCGTCTCGTCCAGGCCGAGTTCGTCGCCGCCGGAGAGGTCGGCCACGCGGATGCCCGTGTGCTGCCAGCCGGGGGTCGACTCATCCACGACGCTCTCCCAGCCGTCGCGGGCGAGTCCGCCCCGGCGGTGGAACCAGCGCTGGTCCGTTGTGCTCACGTGTGCCGGCCTAGGTGTTCTGCGGGAAGCCGAGGTTGATGCCGCCGTGCGTGGCGGGGTCGAGCCAGCGGCTCGTAATCGCCTTCTCCCGCGTGAAGAAGTCGAAGCCGTGCACGCCGTACGCCTTCGCGTCGCCGAACAGGGACTGCTTCCAGCCGCCGAAGGAGTGGTAGGCCACCGGAACGGGGATCGGCACGTTGATGCCGATCATCCCCACCTGCACCTCGTTCTGGAAGCGCCGGGCGGCGCCGCCGTCGTTGGTGAAGATCGCCGTGCCGTTGCCGAACTGGCCCGAGTTGATGAGCTCGACCCCCTCGGCGAAGGTCTTCACCCGGACGACGGAGAGCACGGGCCCGAAGATCTCCTCCTGATAGGCGCGGGAGGTGGTGGGGATCTCGTCGATCAGGGTGGGGCCGAAGAAGAAGCCCTCCTCGTGGCCCTCGACCGTGAAGCCGCGGCCGTCGACGACGATCTTCGCGCCGTCCGCCTCGGCGATGTCGACGTAGGAGGACACCTTGTCGCGGTGCACGTCGGTGATCAGGGGTCCCATGTCGGGCTCGCCCTGGTCGTCGCCGGCACCGTTGCCGATGCGGAGGCCCTTGATGCGGTCCGCGATCTTGGTGATCAGCTCGTCCGCGACGGGCTCGACGGCGAGGACGACGGAGATCGCCATGCAGCGCTCCCCCGCCGCGCCGTAGCCGGCATTCACGGCCTGGTCGGCGACGAGGTCGAGGTCGGCGTCGGGGAGGACCAGCATGTGGTTCTTCGCCCCGCCGAGGGCCTGCACGCGCTTGCCGTTCCGGGACGCCGTCTCGTAAATGTACTGGGCGATCGGGGTGGAGCCCACGAACGAGATCGACTGGACGATCGGGGAGTTGAGGAGCCCGTCGACCGCGAGCTTGTCGCCCTGCAGCACGGTGAAGACGCCGTCGGGAAGACCGGCCTCCTTCCACAGCTCCGCGAGCCACATCGACGCGGACGGGTCCTTCTCGCTCGGCTTCACGATGACCGCGTTGCCGGCGGCGATCGCGATCGGGAAGAACCACATCGGCACCATCGCCGGGAAGTTGAACGGGGAGATGATCCCCACGACACCCAGCGGCTGCTTCAGCGAGTAGACGTCGATGCCGGTGGAGGCGTTCTCGCTGAAGGCGCCCTTGATCAGGTGTGGGAAGCCGGTGGCCAGCTCCACGACCTCCTGGCCGCGCAGGATCTCGCCCATCGCGTCCGAGACGACCTTGCCGTGCTCCGCGGTGATGATCTCCGCGAGCTCCTTCTTCCTCGCGTTGAGCAGCTCGCGGAAGGCGAACATCACGGTCTGCCGCCTCGCCATCGACAGTCGCGACCACACCTCGAAGCCGCGCTGCGCCGAGAGGATCGCCTCGTCGATCTCGGCCTGATCGGCGAGGGCGACCTCGGCGCGGACGGCGCCGGTGGCGGGGTTGTAGACCGGGGCGGTGCGGCCGCTCGACGAGGCGCGCACGGCGCCGTCGATCCAGTGCGAGATCACGCGGACGCCGTCCGCGGGAGCCTCGGCGTGCGAGGCGGTTTCGATGGTGCTCATGGTGTTCTTCCTCCGAAGGTGGTGCGAAAGCTCGGGTGCGGCTGGGGGAACCGGTCGGCTAGAGGCCGGTGTGGACGAGACCGGCCGCGATGTCCACGGCTGCGGCGACGTCGTCGTCGGGTGGGTAGAGAAGGGTGCGGCCGACGGTGAGACCGCGGACGCCGGGGAGGGCGAGGGCGTTCTGCCAGGCCGCGAAGGTCTCGTCGGGATCGGCGCCGGAGTCGCCGCCGAGGAGCAGCGTCGGCATCGTCGTGGCGGCCATCACGCGCTCCATCTCCGGCACGACGGGCAGCTTCATCCAGGTGTAGGCGCTCGACGCGCCCAGGCCGGACGCGATGGCGACGGAGAGGATGACGGCGTCCGTCGACAGGTCGTTGACCACGCGGCCGTCCACCCACCGGCTCATGAAGGGCTCGAGCATGATCGGGAGCCCCGCGGCCGACGCCTCGGTCACGGCCGCGGCCGTCGCGGTGAGGGTCGGTGCCGTCGCGCGGTCGTCGAGGTTCACGCGCAGGAGCGTCTTGGCGAAGTCGATGCCGGCGTCGACCATGCTCCTCACGTCGTAGCCGGTGAAGCGGTCGTCCATCTCGAAGGAAGCGCCGCGCAGCCCGCCGCGGTTCATCGAGCCGACGATGATCTTGTCGTGCAGCAGGCCGAGGGCCGCGAGATCGTCGATGATGTCGGGCGTGCCGAGGACGCCGTCCACCCCGGGCCGGCTGAGCGCGGTGGCGAGCCGGTCGAGGAGGTCGTAGCGGTCCGCCATGGCAGTGGGGTTGGCGCCCACGGCGAGCGCTCCCCGCGCCGGGTGGTCGGCCGCGACGATGAACAGCCGGCCGTCGCCGCGCAGGACCTCGCGCCGCCTGCGGTCAAGCAGCGTCGCCCGGATGGTCGCGGGCTCGGTCGCCCGGATCTCGCGCAGGCGCTCGAACCGGGCGGGGCTGAGAAATCGCTCGGGCATCAGCGCCCTCCTTCGGTGAGGATGCCGGCCACCTCGGACTCGGTCGGCATGGCGGTGGAGCACTCGCGCCGCGAGGCGACGATCGCGCCGGCGACGTTGGCGAAGCGGAGGATGCGCTCGAGGTCCCAGCCCTCGAGCAGGCCGTGGCAGAGCGCGCCGCCGAAGGCGTCGCCCGCGCCGAGCCCGTTGACGACGTCGACGAAGTACGGCGGGACCTCGACGGTCTCGGTGCGGGTCCTGGCCAGCACGCCCTTCGGTCCCTGCTTCACGATGGCGAGGCTGACCCCGCGCTCGAGCAGCGCGTCGGCCGCGCGGAGCGGCTCGACCTCCCCGACGGCGACCTCACACTCCTCGCGATTCCCCACCGCGACCGTGGCGTGCTCGAGTGCCGCGGAGACCTGCACGGCTGCCTCGGCCGGGTCCGCCCAGAACATCGGGCGGTAGTCGAGGTCGAACACGGTGTACGGGGTGCGACCGCGGGCCTCGAGGGCCGTGAAGTGCGCCGATCGGCTGGGCTCCTGGCTGAGCCCCGTTGCGGTGAACCAGAAGATGCGGGCCGCGCGCACGGCGTCGAGGTCGAGCTCCGAGGGCTCGACGTTGAGGTCGGGCGCCTTCGGCTCGCGGTAGAAGTAGAGCGGGAAGTCGTCCGGCGGGAAGATCTCGCAGAACGTGATGGGCGTCTTCAGCGTCGGGTCGACGGGCACGAAGCGGTTGTCGACGCCGAGCCGGTCGAGCTCCCGAAGCAGGTAGCGGCCGAAGGGGTCGTCGCCCACGCGGGCGATGAGGGCGGAGCGGCGACCGTAACGCGCGGCGGCGACCGAGACGTTGGCCGCGCTGCCGCCGAGGTACTTGCCGAAGGTGTCGACGTCCTCGAGGCCGACGGCGTCCTGCAGGGGGTAGATGTCCACGCCCAGCCGGCCGATCGCCAGGACATCGAAGGGGGAAGAGGCAGTCATACTCCGCTGTACAACTCTCTGCGGCAGGAACGCCGCGTCGGTGGTCTTTGTCCTAACAATAACACAAGGACCGTGCGGCGCAAGAAGCTCGCCGTGCCATCGGGAGGACCACCGTCCCGATCGCCGCCGCGTCTTCGCGACTAGCGGCGCCGGGCGAGGATCAGCCCGTCCCAGCCCTTGATGCCCACGGTCTGGATCGCCGTGGCATCGAGGTCCGGGTGGGCGACGATGTCGTCGACGAGGCGCCGCACGCCCTCGACGCGCGGGTCCCCCGTGTCCGCCCGCACGACCGCGCCCTGGCGGACGACGTTGTCGATCACGAGGACCGCGCCCGATCGGGTGAGCTGCAGCGCGGCCGCGAGGTACACCGGATTGCTCGGCTTGTCGGCGTCGATGAAGACGAGGTCGAACGGCTCCGCGCCCTCGTCGATGAGCCGCTGGGCGGACGCGGCGGCAGCCCCCACGACGACGTCCACCCGATCGGCGACCCCGGCGCGCTCCAGGTTGCGGCGGGCCACGGCGGCGTTCGTCTCCTCGAGCTCGAAGGTCACCACGCGCCCGTCCGCCCCCACCGCGCGCGCGCACCAGAGCGTGGAGTAGCCGGCCAGGGTGCCGAACTCGAGCACGCGCCGGGCCCCGGCGATCTGGGCGAGGAGCCCGAGGAACGCGCCCTGATTCGGTGCCACCTCCGCGTTGGGCATGGTCGTCTCGCTGCCCGAGTCGCGGGCGGCGATCAGCGCGGCATCCTCGCGCACGAGCGCCTCGGTGAAGTACTCGTCGACGGCGCGCCACGCGGGCTCCGACGGGTAGCGGTTGACCGGGGTCCCCTGCTCGGAGCGTTCCTCGCCCCGGCCGTCCGCTGCGACTGCGCTCATGCGCGCCATCCTGGCACGGCCCGTGCTCCCCTGCTGAGCCCGGACCGCCCGCCCGCCGCGGGCGGCCGCCTCACCCGCACGGGGAGGGGGACTACCGTGGACATCCCCTGAACCACCGCCCCAGGAGCTCCCATGGCTGCCAGCCGCAATCCTCTCGACGACCTGCGCGAGACCATCAGCCATCTGGCCGAGCAGCTGAAGCTGCCCGGCTCCGAGCGGGTGGACGACCTTGTGGGCGACCTCTTCGGCGGCCGCCCCGGTCCCGCCCGGCCGCTCGCCGAGGTGCAGGCCGAGCTCGACTCGCTGGTCGGCCTCGAGACCGTGAAGGAGCAGGTGCGGGCGCTCGTCGCCATGCTGCAGGTGCAGGCCCGCCGCAAGGCGCACGGCCTGCCGGAGGTCGCGACCTCGCAGCACCTGGTGTTCCTCGGGAACCCGGGCACGGGCAAGACCACGGTCGCCCGGCTCCTGGCCGAGATGTACCGCGCGGTCGGGCTGCTGCAGAAGGGCCATCTGGTCGAGGTTGACCGGTCCGGCCTGGTGGGGCAGTACGTCGGTGCGACTGCGCTCAAGACCGACCGCGTGATCCGCAAGGCCCTCGACGGCGTCCTCTTCATCGACGAGGCGTACGCCCTCAACCCGGAGGACGGCCGGATGGACTTCGGCCCGGAGGCGATCGAGGTGCTGCTCAAGCGCATGGAGGATCACCGGCACCGGCTCGTGGTGATCGTGGCCGGCTACCCCCGCCTGATGGAGGCGTTCCTGCTCTCCAACCCGGGCCTGCGCTCCCGCTTCGCGCGCGAGATCACGTTCCCCGACTACTCCGTCGACGCGCTCGAGGCGATCTTCAACCAGATGGTCGCCCAGCACCAGTACACGCTGGAGCCCGGCGCCGAGCAGACGCTGCGCCGCATCCTCTCCGGCCTGCACGCCGGGGAGGACTCCGGCAACGCGCGCTTCGCCCGGACGCTGTTCGAGCAGGCGCTCAACCGGCAGGCCCTGAGGCTGTCGCGGGACGAGCACCGCAGCCTTGACGCGCTCGACCGCGATGACGTGATGACGCTGACCGGTGACGACCTGCTCGAGGCCGCGCGCGCCCTCGGCGAGGGCCCGAAGCCCGAGACCGAGCCGTCGCGCTGGTGGCGCTGGATGAGCTGAGCCGACTCGGCGGGCTCGGGATCTCCCCGGCAACGCGAGGCCCTGTTCCGGCCGCACCACACCCACGGGTTCTGACGAAAGTCAAGCCCTCCGAGCGGTCCGCTCCCACGCCCTAGTGTGGGTTTCACAGCCCGGGGGATTCAGTACGACGTCCAGCCGCATCGATGCCGTCGCCGGATGATCGTCTCCACGCTGCCGCACACGCATCGCGTCTCTTCCGCCCCTTCCGGGACTCCCCTCCCCCACCCGAGAACGCCGCTCCCCCTTCTACGGAGATACTGACTCTTTTGGCACTCACCCGCCCCCTGTTCGGCCGCGAGCAGCGCCCCGCTTCCGGTCTTCGCGCGCGCCTCCGACGCGTGTCCGACGCTCCCACGGCTCCTGCGGTGCACGCAGTGCCCGAGACCTCCGCAGCGGCCGATGCCACCACGTGCCCCCGGTGCGTCGTCCCGCTCTCGGCTGCCGGCCCGAGCGACAGGCCGTACTGGGTGTGCCCGCAGTGCGAGGGCGTCAAGACGCACTGATCTCGGCCACCCGCACGGGACGAGCCCACGCGGGAAGGATGGGTGCTGGTCACGGCGCCCCCCGGCGCCCACCAGCCCTCCGGAGTGATCCAGAGGTGGTTGAGCGCCGGAACCGGTTGCTCCCCCGTGCGAACGTCCCCCGAACGCCTGCATCCTCACGATAGGTGACCGCGCCGCCGAGCACAGTCGGCGCTTACGGGGACAACCGCGGGACGCGCCGCTCAGGCCGTGCCGCGCTGACGCCGGTGGCGGTACCCCCGCACGGCGGTGACGTAGGCCGACTTCGGATAGTGCCGCGGGTCCCGCTCGGGTCCGGCCGGGAACTCGAACAGGTCGACCATCACCTGCAGGGGGTAGTCGATCCGCTGCTCGACGGTCCGCACGAGGCGCCCGTCGATCCAGAAGCGCACGCCGCGGAAGTCCCACTCGGCGCCGTAGGTGTGCGGCTGGGTGGCGTCGATGGGCAGCACGACGTCCTCGACATCGGTGCGCAGGCGCGGATCGTTGATGGCCTTCACCCCGAGGCGCACGCGGGAATGACCTGGCCCGATCGCGTGGCCGAACAGCTCGGCGACGCAGATCTCGCCCGAGTCCTCCGGCGAGGACTCCTCGAGGCCGACCAGCCAGATCGCGAGCATGCAGGTCGGGTCCGCGGTCGCCTGCAGGGTCGCCTCGACGAGCCCCCCGGCCGGCGTGTACAGGCGGCGCGTCGGCACCTCGGTCCGCACCGTCATGCCCGGCGCGTGGCGGTGGGTGCCGATGCCCGACCCGAGCGGCCCGGAGAACACCCCCGTCTGGAGGTTGGAGACCCGCAGCTCCCCGTCCTCGTCGCGCCACGCGGGCTGGTCCGCGTCGATGCGCAGCCGGAGTCCCGACTCGCCGAGGTCGTAGCGCGCCACCGACCGCTCCGGCGTCGTCCACTGCGGCAGGTAGTGGTCGACCCAGCGGCTGCCGTCGAGCGCCGGCTGATCGAACCGGTCCTCGAACTCGAGCTCGAAGCGGCTCCGCTCGAGCTCGCCAGGCGCCGTCTCGTTCGCGGACATGCGTTCCTCCCTCGGCCCCGGCTTCGTCCGGGCCGGCACAAG
Source organism: Planctomonas deserti (assembly GCF_003067705.1). Lineage (GTDB taxonomy): Bacteria > Actinomycetota > Actinomycetes > Actinomycetales > Microbacteriaceae > Planctomonas > Planctomonas deserti. The sequence goes on along the minus strand of NZ_QANL01000002.1, from coordinate 328,164 downwards.
CATGCACGGGAAGCGGCGCAGGGGGGAAGAATGAGGAGCGTTCTCCTGCGCGTCCGCGACGGCGGACACCCTGCCACGCATTGGAGACACCGAGCCATGAACCCCACCGGGACCCTTCGCGCCGCCCGCGACATCCTGTTGCAGCACCGCACCGACGCGGCCGCCGCCACGGAGGACTTCCGCTGGCCCGACGTCGGCCCGCACTTCAACTGGGCCGTCGACTGGTTCGACGAGATCGCGATCGGGAATGAGAAGACCGCCCTCTGGATCGTCGAGGAGGACGGCACCGAGACCACGGTGTCCTTCGACCGCATGCGCTGGCGCTCGGACGAGGTCGCGGCCTGGCTGCACTCGACCGGCGTCGAGCAGGGCGACCACGTGATGCTCATGCTCGGCAACCGGGTGGAGCTGTGGGAGTCGATGCTCGCCATCATGAAGCTCGGCGCGGTCATCCTGCCCACCACGACCCTCCTGTCCCCGTCCGACCTCGCCGACCGCCTCGACCGGGGCGAGGTCGCCCACGTGATCGCCGACGCCACCGAGACCGCGAAGTTCGAGGGCCTGACGGGCGACTTCGGCCGCATCGCCGTGGGCGGGCACGTCGACGGCTGGCTCGATTACGACGACTCGCTCGAGGCGGTGGGCATCAGCCCCACGGTGGTCGTCGGGAGCACGGATCCCTGCCTCATCTACTTCACCTCGGGCACGACGTCCAAGCCGAAGATGGTCGTACACACCCACGAGTCCTACCCAGTGGGCCACCTGAGCACGATGTACTGGCTCGGCGTGCGGCCCGGCGACGTGCACATGGCGATCAGCTCGCCCGGCTGGGGGAAGCACGCCTGGAGCTGCTTCTTCGCCCCGTGGAACGCGGAGGCGACCGTCTTCGTCTACAACTACTCCCGGTTCTCGCCCGCGGCCCTGCGGCACCAGCTCGACCGGGCCGGCGTGAACACGTTCTGCGCGCCGCCGACCGTGTGGCGCATGCTCATCCAGTCCGACCTGGGCGCGAAGCCGCGCGCGCTGACCGAGATCCTGTCGGCCGGCGAGCCGCTCAACCCCGAGGTCATCGCGACGGTCGAGCGCGACTGGGGCCTGACCATCCGCGACGGCTACGGGCAGACCGAGACCACGGCGATCATCGCCAACCCTCCGGGCAGCACCATCGTGCCCGGAGCCATGGGCAGGCCGCTCCCCGGCGTCGCCATCGCCATCGTGGACCCGGTCACGGGCGAGCCCGCCTCCTCCGGCGAGATCTGCCTCGCCCTCTCGGTGGAGCCCGTGAACCTCATGTCGGGCTACCTCGGCGACGAGGAGCGCACCGACCGCGCCCGCGCCGACGGCTACTTCCACACGGGCGACGTCGCGGTGCGTGCCGACGACGGCACCATCACCTTCGTCGGTCGCACGGACGACGTCTTCAAGTCCTCCGACTTCAAAATCTCGCCGTTCGAGGTCGAGAGCGTGCTCCTGCAGCACCCCGCCGTCGCCGAGTCGGCGGTCGTGCCCGCCCCGGATGCGACCCGCCACAACATCGTGAAGGCGTACGTCACGCTCGCCGAGGGCTGGGAGCCCACGGCCGAGACCGCGGCCGCCATCTTCGACCACACCCGGTCCCTCCTCTCGGCGTTCGAGCGGGTGCGCCGCATCGAGTTCTTCCCGCTGCCGAAGACCATCTCGGGCAAGATCCGCCGGGTCGAGCTGCGGGAGCGCGAGGAGGAGGCGTACCGCCGGGGCGAGGAGATCCCGACGGAGTGGCGCAGCGACCGGCTGTAGCCGCGCCGGGCAGTCCACCGGCACGACACATGGCGTTAACGGGGCCTGCCTACGGTGGGAGCACCGTCCACCACCATGAAGAAGGATGCCTGTGCTGCACTCTGTCTCCCCGCCCTTCCGCTCCGGGCGCGGCGCCGTCGCCTGTGTCGCCGCGGCGTCGCTCGCCCTGGCCGCCGTTCCGGCATCCGCCGCCTTCGCGGCGCCGCCTACCGGCCCGTTCATCTCCGAGCTGCACTACGACAACGCCGGCACCGACATCGGCGAGTTCGTCGAGGTGCAGATCCCCGCGGGTGGCACCTCGGCCGGGCTCTCAGTCGTGCTCTACAACGGCAGCAACGGCGCCGTCTATGACACGGACGCCCTGCCCCTCGTCACGGCTCCGGCCGACGCTCCCGCCGTCGCGGTCGTCGACTACGCGGGGACGCTGCAGAACGGCTCCCCTGACGCAATCGCGCTCGTCGGCGCGGACGGCGCCGTGATCGAGTTCCTCTCCTACGAGGGCCCGCTCACCGCGACCGCCGGCCCGGCCGCCGGCCGCACCAGCACGGACATCGGCGTGTCCGAGGCGGGCACCGAGCCCGCCGGCCAGTCCCTCTCGCGCACCTACAGCGCCGCCGCGGACGCCCTCGTGTGGAGCGGCCCGGCCGCCGCAACCCGGGGTGCCGTCAACGCCGGCGCCGTCGCAGAGCCGGACCCCGACCCGGTCGCGGTCTGCGACGTGCCGGTCACCCACGAGATCGGCGCCGTGCAGGGAGCCGGGGCCGAAACCCCGCTCGCCGGCCGCCAGGTCACCGTGCGGGGCATCGTGGTCGGCGACACCCCGGGCCTCGACGGCTTCTCCCTGCAGGACCAAGACGGCGACGGATCCGCCGCGACGTCCGACGGCATCTTCGTCTTCAGCGACGCGGCCGTGGACCTCGGTGACTCGGTCGCCGTCACCGGCGAGGCCCAGGAGTACTTCGGGCAGACCCAGATCAGCTCGCGCTCGAGCGTCGAGGTCTGTGCCGACGGCACCCCCGCGGACCTCCCCGAGGCCGCCCCGCTCGACCTCCCGGCCGACGACGCGGCCCGCGAGGCGCTCGAGGGCATGCTCGTCGCCCCGGTCGACGCGCTGACCGTGAGCGAGGTCTTCGACCTCACCAGCTACGGCGAGCTGACCCTCTCCGAGGGCGGCGTGCTCGTGCAGCCGACCGAGCTCGCCCGCCCGGGCGCCGGGGCCGAGGCCATCGAGGCGGCGAACACCGCCCGGCGCATCGTGCTCGACGACGCCCTCAGCAGCCGCGTGACCACCACGACCCGCCCGTACCTCTCCCCCACCACCCCGGTGCGCGTGGGAGACGTGCTCGACTTCACGGAGCCGATCGTGCTCGGCTACGGCTTCGACCAGTGGCGCCTGCAGCCCGCGGACGGCACCGCCGACGGCGTGTTCGCCGCGCAGAATACGCGCACGGCGACCCCGGACGAGGTGGGCGGCGACCTGAAGATCGGCGCGTTCAACGTGCTGAACTACTTCGTCACCCTCACCGGCTCCGACGCCCGCGGCGCGACCACACCCGCCGCATTCGAGCGTCAGGCGGGGAAGATCGTCCCCGCGATCGAGGCGCTCGACGCCGACGTCGTGACCCTGATGGAGATCGAGGACACGGACTCCACCGGGTACGCGCCGGGCAACGCGGATGCGGCGCTCGCGGACCTCGTCCGCCGGCTCAATGCGGCGGCCGGCTACGACAGGTGGAGCTACGTGCCGCTTCCGCAGGAGCTGTACGCGGTCGACCGCGACGTCATCCGCAACGCGATCATCTACCAGAACGGCGTCGTGCAGCCGGTGGGCGACTCCGTCGCGCTCGTGGACGAGACCGTCTGGTACAACGCCCGCGAGCCCCTCGCGCAGAGCTTCGTGAAGGACGGCGACCTCGTCACCGTCGTCGCGAACCACTTCAAGTCGAAGAGCGCGGGAGCGGCCACCGGTGACAACGTCGACTCGGGCGACGGCCAGGGCGCCTGGAACGGCGACCGGGTGCGTCAGGCGGAGTCGCTCGCCGGCTTCATCGGCACCCTCCGCGAGACGACCGGCGACCCCGACGTCGTCGCGCTGGGCGACTTCAACGCCTACACGCGGGAGGACCCGATCGAGAAGCTCCGCGGCGCGGGCCTCGTCGACCTCGGCACCGCGTTCGACGAGGGCCGGTACAGCTACGTCTTCGACGACGCGTCCGGCTCGCTCGACCACGCGCTCGCCACGGCGGAGCTGACCGCCAAGGTGACCGACCTCACGCACTGGAACATCAACGCGGTCGAGTCGTTCGCCTACCAGTACACGGGCGACCCCGCCCTGTACGCGCCCAACCCGTACCGCTCCAGCGACCACGACCCGCTGGTGTTCGGCATCGACCTCGACGAGCGCTGCGCCGGGCTCGTGCCGACGATCGTCGGCACGACGGGCGACGACGTGCTCACCGGCACGAGCGGCAACGACGTGATTATGGGCCTGGGCGGAAACGACACGATCGTGGGCGGCAACGGCGACGATGTGATCTGCGGCGGCGCGGGGAACGATCGCATCAGCGGGGCGAACGGAGCGGACACGCTGCTCGGCGGCTTCGGCGACGACGTGCTCGACGGCGGCAACGGCGACGACCGCCTGATCGGCGGCCCGGGCGAGGACCGTCTCCTCCAGGGCAAGGGCGCGGGCGTGGAGCAGCAGGAGGGCGCGGAGTCCTGATCCGCTGAGGGACTCACCTGTGAAGGGCCCCTTCCCCCACCGCACCCGTGGGGGAAGGGGCCCTTCGGCGTTCCCGGTGCGGCCCGCCGCTTCCGTCCGTCAGGAACGGGAGGTGGAGAGCACGTGCAGATCGAGCTCGTCACTCAGCACCTCCGCGCCCACCGCGCCGCGGGCGCTCGTGCCCTGCGGGTCGAGGGGAGGACTGTGCACGGCGGCGCCGAGCAGCTGCGGCGCGGACAGCACGATCGCGCCCGAGACGCTCGACTTCGCCGGCACCCCGACGCGACGGAACCACGTTCCCGATCCGTCGTACACGCCGCAGGTGGCCATGACCGACATCACGTCCCGCGCGATGTCCTCGGACACGGCGCGCCGGCCGGTCATCGGGTTGACGCCACCGAAGGCCAGCGTCGCTCCCATCACGGCGAGCTGCTTGGTCGTCACGAGCACCGAACAGCTTCTCGCGTACCCGGCCACCGCGTCGTCGACGGGGATCTGCAGGGTGCCCTCCGAGCGCATCAGGTGCGCCAGGGCGTGGTTGCGGTCGCCGTGCTTCTGCTCGGACTCCACGACGGAGTCGTCAATCCGCAGGTCCTGGCCCGCGAACAGGCCGAGCCCGTCGAGGATGCGCTGGGCGCGCTCCTCGATGGAGGACCCGCGCACGAAGCTTGCGGTGAGCAGCGCGCCGGCGTTGACCATGGGGTTGGGCGCCCGCCCGGATCCGCTCTCGAGCCGGATGGCATCGAAGGCCTCGCCTGTGGGCTCGATGCCGACGGCGTCATGCACGCGGTCGGCATCGTCGGCGAGCGCCAGCGCGTAGACGAACGGCTTCACGGCCGACTGGATTGAGTACTCGACGTCGGTGTCTTCCGAGGACAGCACCTGGCCGTCCCGGAGCGCGAGCGCGATGCCGCACACCCCGGGGTCCGCGTTCGCGAGCTCGGGGATGCTCTCATTCACCTTTCCCTCGTCGCGCTCCAGCAGGCGGAGGCGCAGCGCATCGAGGTCGAGTCGGGAGGCGGCGTCGGCGATATCGGTCATGGCTCCAGCCTTCCAGAGGCCGCGGCCGCGGGCCTGGCCTCGCCGCGGGCCCAGCCACCCGTTAGAGTGGCGCGCTCTCAAGGGGCGGGGCCGGACAGGACCGGTAGGCCCCCCGGACGGCGCTGAGGGCGGGCGTATCCTCGACCGATGGGCGTGCGGAACTACCTCGTCGAGGGCCTCTCCGGCACGGGCAAGACCACGGTCGCCGAGGAACTGCAGCGCCGCGGCTACCACGTCGTGCACGGCGACCGGGAGCTGGCCTATCAGGGCGACCCGGTGTCCGGCGAGCCGCGGGAGGATCACGCGCACGAGCACCACATCTGGCCCGTCGAGAGGGTGCGCGCCCTGTGTGCCGACGGCAGCACGCCGGAGACGTTCTTCTGCGGCGGCTCTCGCAACGTCACGTCCTTCCTCGACCTGTTCGACGCCGTCTTCGTGCTCGAGGTCGACCTCGACACCCTGAACCGACGGCTCGACGCGCGCCCGGACGAGGAGTGGGGCGGCGGACGGCCGACCGAGCGCGAGCGCATCGTGCGGTGGCACGAGAGCGGGGAGGACGTCCCGCCGGGCGGCATCCCCATCGATTCCACGGCGCCGATCGGCCGGGTCGTCGACGAGATCATCCGGCACGTGCGCGCCATCGGCTAGCGGCCGCCCGGCCGTCAGCCCGTGGCGTTCCGGCTGTCTACGCCGACCGAGATCCAGCGGGCGAGCTCGTCCTCGCCCCGGATCAGGTCCGACGGCACGGTGAGCCAGCCCGGACCCATCGGGCGGTCCTTTCCCATGAACGCCGGTTGCCCGCCGCGCTGGAGCAGGGCGTCGTACTCCGCGGGATCGGTGCGGACGAGCAGGTCGCCGTCCCGGCCCGCGGCGACCGCCAGCCGCTCGTCGACCAGGAACGACAGCCCGCCGAACATGCGCACCTCGCGCACGCTGCCGTGCCGGGCTATCACCTCGCGAACCCGCTGGGCGAGGGCGTCGCGCGGGCTCAGGTCGTCCGCGGTCATCGATCTGCTCCTCGCTCCGTCGCTCGTGTAGTGCAGGCGGCGGGTCAGGCCTGGGCCGGTTGCCCGTTGCTCGCCATCGTGCCGCCGTCCACCGGCAGCACCACCCCGGTGATGAAGCGCGCGTCGTCACTGGCGAGGAAGAGGATGGCGGCGGCGACCTCCTCGGGCAGCCCACCGCGACCGAGGGCGATGCGCTTCGCGAACTCGTCGTCGAGCTCGTGCGGTTCGCCGTCCTCGGTGGTGAGGTCGGTCCAGATGAACCCGGGCGCGACGGCGTTCACCCGCACGCCGTCCGCGCCGTGGTCGAGGGCGACGGCGCGGGTGAAGTTGCTGACCCCGCCCTTGGCCGCGTTGTAGGCGCTCATCCGCCAGTCCCCGGCCAGCCCGGAGACCGAGGAGACGTTAACGATGTTCCCCTTCGCCTCCAGCAGGGCGCCGAGCGCGGCCTTCGTGCCGTAGAACACGCCGGAGAGGTCGGTCTCGATCACCCGATGCCAGTCCTCGACGCTCGTGTCCTGCACGGTGCCCTGCGTGATGGTGCCCGCGTTGTTGACGAGCACGTCGAGGCGGCCGAAGCGCTCGAGGGTGTCCGTCACCATGGCTGACACCTGCTCGAAGTCGGAGGAGTCCGCCGGGATGGCGACGGCGCGCCCCTCGGGCAGGGATGCCACCACGTCGTCGATCTTGTCCGCCACCGAGTCGGTGAGTACCACCGTCGCGCCCTCCGCGACGAGCGCCGCGCGGTCGCCTCCCCGATGCCCGACCCCGCGCCCGTCACGATGACGACCCTGCCCTCGAACCGCTGCTCCATGTGCTCTCCATCCGTCCTGTCGATCGTGCTCCCGCCTGCGGCGTTCCACAACGTCGGGGCTGGGGAACAGGAGCCGGATGCGGAAGGCACGGTGAGCGAAGGCACAGGCGGGGCGTGTCATCCTGACGCGGGGCTGGGCCGGCTTCTCCGGTCGCCTCGCTGCGCCGCCACCCGCGGCAGTCACTCCACTACCGACCGGAATCGAGATCCCCGCCGTGACCCCCACCATCCTCGTCGCAGGCGCCACCGGCGACCTCGGCGGCCGCATCGTGCGCGAGCTCCTCCTCCGGAACGCCCGCGTGCGGGTCCTGACCCGTCCCGGCAGCGACGCCGCCCGGAAGCAGTACGGCACGGAGAGCGGGGTCGAGATCGTGGAGGCGGTGTACACCGACCGCGACGCCCTCGCGTCGGCGATGGCCGGCGTCGAGACGGTCGTGTCCGCGGTCAGCGGCACTCGCCCCGTGATCGTGGACGCGCAGCGGGCCCTCCTCGCCGCCGCCGTCGGCGCGGGCGTCGCCCGGTTCGTCCCGTCGGACTACTCCTCGGACTACCGCCGGATCGCCATCGGCAGCAACCGGAACTTCGAGCTCCGCCGCGAGTTCGCGGCCGCGCTCGACGCCGCGCCCATCCGTGCCACCTCCATCCTCAACGGCGCCTTCACCGACATGCTCACCGGCGAGGCGCCCATGATCTCGTTCACCGGGCGGCGGGTGCTCTACTGGTCCTCCCCCGACCAGATCCTCGACTTCACGACCAAGGACGACGTCGCGAGCGTCACCGCCGAGGTCGCCCTCGACCGGGACGCCCCGCGCGTGGTCGAGGTCGCCGGCGACCGGGTCTCGGCCCGCGATGTCGCCCGCATCCTGACCGAGCTGACCGGAACTCCCTTCCGGCTGCAGTGGGCCGGCACGACCGGCTCGCTCTCCGCGATGAGCCGGGTGATGCGGCGCCTCTCGAAGGACGACGGCACGCCGTTCCCCGCCTGGCAGGGGATGCAGTACTTCGTGAGCATGTTCAGCGGGCAGGCGCAGCTGCGGCACGTGAACAACGCCCGCTACGGCGACCGGGACTGGACAACGGTCACCGACGTCCTCGCCGCGCACCTGGCCCGGACGGCGGGCACCCCGGCCCCGGACACCGCGGAAGCGGCCGCCGCGTAACGCCCTTCCGCCGCACGCCTCGTCATCGGCCGGCCGGCGGACAGGATGGGGTTAGGGTGCCCGGAGGGTCGATGACGGGTGCGGCTCGGGGAGGCGAAAGTCATGGACACACGGGTCGTCATCATCGGCGGAGGAGTGTCGGGCCTGAATGCCGCACGTCTGCTCTCAGCCGCGAACATCCCGGTCGCATTGCTGGACGCACGGGATCTGCTGGGGGGACGCGTCCTGACGGACGACGGCACGGGCTCCCCCGGCGAGGACGGCTACGACCTCGGCCCCTCCTGGGTGTGGCCCCGATTGCAGCCCGCGATTGCCGCACTCATAGCGGATCTGGGCCTCGCCACATTTCCGCAGAGCAGTGACGGCGACGTCATCTTCGAGCGCATGTCCCGCGAGTCCGCGCAGCGCTATTCGGGCGCCCAGCGGGAGCCGGAGTCGATGCGACTCGCCGGAGGATCGAGCGCGCTCGTCCGGGCACTGACCGCGGCCGTGCCCACCGGCAGCATCCGCCTGGGCTGCCGCGTGGTCGGACTCGCCCTGCTCGAGGACGGCGTGCGGGTGACCTACCGCGATGAGTCGACAGCCGATCGACACATCGACGCCGAATTCGTGGTCGCCGCCGTGCCGCCTCGACTGCTCCACGCGTCCGTTGCCCTCTCTCCCGCATTGGAGGCGGAGACGACCGAGCTCTGGCGGAGGACCCCCACGTGGATGGGGAACCAGGCGAAGTTCTTCGCCCTCTACGACACACCGTTCTGGCGGGACGCCGGATTGTCGGGAACCGCGCAAAGCATGGTCGGCCCCATGCTCGAGATGCACGACGCCACCACCTCGTCAGGGAGGCCGGCTCTCTTCGGCTTCCTGGGGATGAGCCCGGGTCAACGGCGGCTTATGGGTGATGACGCGCTAACGGCCGCCTGCCTCGCGCAGTTCGAGCGCATCTTCGGTCCGCAGGCCGGAGCGCCGACGTCCACGCTCATCAAGGACTGGGCCGCGGATCCACTCACCGCCACGGATGACGACGAAGTTTCCAGCGGCCATCCAATGCCCGCACCCTCCTGGGTGCACGGCCCGTGGTCGAGGCGGCTCCTTCTAGCGGGCAGCGAGGTCAGCCCGACCGAGGCGGGTTACCTTGCCGGCGCCGTCGAAGCCTCGACGCTCGCCGCCGCCGACCTGCGTCGGCGCCTCAAGGCGCGGCAACGCCCCTGACCGGCCTCCCTGCGCGCCTGCCACGGATTTGTCTACGTTTAGCGCGCCAGCGGCGCCGTCGTGGCGGCCGTGAGCCGGACCAGGTCCGCGGGCGCCAGCCCGACGTCGAGGCCGCGCCGGCCGCCCGAGACGTAGACGACGTCGAAGGCGAGCGCCGAGTCGTCGACGACGGTGGCCAGCCGCTGCTTCTGCCCGAGGGGCGAGATGCCGCCGACGACGTACCCGGTTGCCCGTTCGGCGGCGGGCGGATCGGCCAGCGCCGCCCGCTTGCCGCCCACCGCCCGGGCGAGCGCCTTGAGGTCCAGCTGGCGGTCGACGGGGACGATGGCGACGGTGAGCGCGCCGTCGACGTCCGCGACGAGCGTCTTGAACACCCGCGCTGGGTCGAGGCCGAGGGCTTCGGCGGCCTCCATGCCGAAGCTCAGGCCCGCCGTCGCGTTGTGGTCGTAGGGGTGCAGGGTGTGCGGGACGCCCTCGCGCTCGAGCAGGGCGAGGGCGGGGGTACCTGCGGATGCGCGAGCGGACTTCTTGGCCACGGATCGCATTCTGCCGCATGGCCGGCCCCTGCTCTGCGGCGGCAGCGGACTGGCGGGCACGGCCCGGTGGCGGTTCGCGTCGTTCCTCATCACCGGAGCCGCCGCGCGTCGGCTCGCGACAGCCCGGCGGACCGGGTAGGGATGAGGAACGACGTGTGCCGCACATCCGCCGCCCCGTCGCTCCTCGGATCCACACAACCCGGCCTTCCGGCATGCCGCCGGCGGCCGCGAAGGGACAACCGCCATGACCGCCCTTCTCCCCCGCCCGAACTCGCTGACCCGCGGATCGGGTGAGTACCCGCTCGACGCGTCGACGCGCGTCACGGCGCCAGATGAGCTCGCCGGGGTGGCCGCCTGGCTCGTCGGCGCCCTGCGCCCCGCGACCGGGCTTCCCCTCCGCGAGGGGAACGGCGACGGCAGCGGCATCACGCTCACCCTGTCGAGCGAGCTCGACCCGGAGGGATACCGCCTGGAGAGCAGCCCCGCCGGCGTCCGCATCGAGGGCGGGGATGAGTCCGGCGCGTTCTACGGCGCGCAGGTGCTGCTGCAGCTGCTCCCGCCCGCGGTGTACCGGAAGGCGCTCGTCGGGGGCGTCCGCTGGGCGGTGCCCTCGGTCACCATCGAGGACTCGCCCCGGTTCGCCTGGCGCGGCGTGATGCTCGACGTCGCCCGGCACTTCCTGCCCAAGCACGACGTGCTGCGCTTCCTCGACCTGATGGCGATGCACCGGTTCAACACCCTGCACCTGCATCTCACCGAGGACCAGGGCTGGCGCATCGAGATCAAGCGTTACCCCCGGCTCACCGAGGTCGGGTCCTGGCGACGCGAGACGCAAGTGGGCGGCGCGCCCGACTCCCCGACCGACGGACGCCCGCACGGCGGCTTCTACACGCAGGACGACATCCGCGAGATCGTCGCCTACGCGTCCGCCCGGGCCATCACCGTCGTGCCCGAGATCGACGTGCCCGGCCACTCCCAGGCGGCGATAGCCGCCTATCCCGAGCTCGGCGTGAGCGGCGAACCCCTCGAGGTGTTCACGCGATTCGGCATCAACTACAACGTGCTCAACACGGAGGAGTCGACCGTCCAGTTCTATCTGGACGTGTTCGACGAGGTGATGGACCTGTTTCCGAGCCCGTTCATCGGCGTGGGCGGCGACGAGTGCCCGAAGGAGCAGTGGGCGGCCGACGCGCGCACCCAGGAGCTCATGCGCGAGCGCGGCCTCGCCGACGAGGAGGAGCTGCAGACCTGGTTCATCCGCCGGCTCGACGACCACATCTCCGCCCGCGGCCGCCGCCTCTACGGCTGGGACGAGATCCTCGAGGGCGAGCTGGCGCCGAGCGCCACGGTGGCGTCGTGGCGGGGCATGACCGGCGCGCGGGTCGCTCTCCGCCGCGGCCACGACGTCGTGGCGTGCCCGGACGACGTCGTGTACCTCGACTACCGGCAGTCGGAGCTGCCCGACGAGCCCATCCCGGTGAGCATCTCGCTGACCCTGGAGGACGTCTACGCCTTCGACCCGGTGCCCGCGGGCATCACCGAGGAGGAGGCGACGCACGTGCTCGGCGGCCAGGCGAACATCTGGACCGAGCACATGGACAACCCGCGCACCATCGACTACTTCGCGTTCCCACGCCTGTGCGCCGTGGCCGAGGCGCTCTGGTCGAGCGGCGAGCGCTCGTTCGCCGCGTTCACCGAGCGCCTGGATCCGCACCTCGCCCGCCTCGACGCCGTCGGCGTGGAGTACCGCCACGCGGACGGGCCGCGGCCCTGGCAGACGCGACCCGGCATCCTGGGCCGCCCCGCGACGCGCGAGGAGCGTGCCGTCCACATGGCGGAGCTTGTCGCCAACATCGCGAGGTGATCGACGCGGGTCTCGGGTTCGACTGCGGCCGGCTCGCGCGCTGACGCTCAGCTCCCGCGCGACGGCCGCGTCAGAGACGGCGGCTCAGGCTGCCTTCGCCGGCTGGTTCTTGCTGCTCTTCTTGCCGCTCTTCTTGGTCCCCAGCTCGGCCGCGATGTCCGGCACGTACCGGGACCGCTCGCGCGGGGGCCGCTCGTAGTCGGTAGCGTCCGGCCGATCCGGGATGGTCACGTCCTCCGGGTCGAGCCGCTCGTAAGGAACGGCGCTGAGGAGGTGGCTGATCGCGTTGAGGCGCGCGGCGCGCTTGTCGTCGCTCTCGATGGTCCACCAGGGCGCCTCGTCGATATCCGTGACGGCGAACATGTCGTCCTTCGCCCGCGAGTACTCCTCCCAGCGCACGATCGACTCCAGGTCGGTGGGCGACAGCTTCCACCGCCGCATGGGGTCGTTCAGCCGCGACGCGAACCGGGCCTGCTGCTCCTCGTCGGAGACGGAGAACCAGTACTTGATCACGAGGATGCCGTCCTCCACGAGCAGCCGCTCCACGGTCGGCGTCTGGCGCAGGAACCGCTGGTACTCCTCCTCCGATGAGTACCCCATCACCCGCTCGACGCCGGCCCGGTTGTACCAGGAGCGGTCCATCAGCACGATCTCCCCGGCGGTGGGCAGCCGCTCGAGGTAGCGCTGGTAGTACCACTGGCCGCGCTCGCGCTCGGTGGGCTGCGGCAACGCGACCACCCGGGCGTGCCGCGGGTTCAGGTACTGCATGACGCGCTTGATCGCCCCGCCCTTGCCCGCCGCGTCGCGCCCCTCGAAGATGACCAGCACCCGGGCGCCGACGGAGGTCACCCACTGCTGCATCTCCACGAGCTCGATCTGCAGCCGCTTCAGCTCCGCCTCGTAGAGGTCCTTCGGCACGCGGTTGCCCGCCGACTTCGTGCGGTTCTTCTTCGACATGTGGGTTCCCAACGTTGCCCCGATCCTAGGCCGCGCTCCCGCGACCTGAGCCGCGCCGCGTCCTCAGCACGCTGGCGGGCGGTCGGTCGGTTGGTTGGTGAATGCGAGCACGGCCACCGTGCCCGGTGCCGCGCCAAGGTCGCGCTGGTCCGGTGTCAACCCCCGCGCCCGCGCAAACCGTGCGACGTTGACTGAGTTCACGACCACCGTGGCTCGCCGAAGGGGATCTGATGAGCAGCACAACGACGCCCGTTTCCACCGACACCGACACCGATACCGCCGCCTACATCGCCACCGACGCGGGGAACGACTCCGGAACCGAGCGCCTCGACGCCTTTCTGCGCGAGAACTACGACACGATCCTCGAGCAGCTGAGTGCCTGGGTGCGCATCCCCTCGATCGCCGCTCAGCCCGAGCACGCCGTCGACGTCGCGCGATCAGCCCACTGGCTGGCGGGTGCGCTGCGGGAGCTCGGCGTCAGCATGGAGCTGATCGAGACGGGTGACGCCGTCGCCGTGTTCGGCGAGCTGAAGGCCGCGAGCGCCGACGCGCCGACCGTGCTGATCTACAGCCATCACGACGTGCGCCACGCCAAGCCGGAGGAGTGGGTGGAGACGAGCCCGTTCGAGCCGGTGCTGCGGGACGGCCGCCTCTACGGACGCGGCGCGTCCGACGCGAAGGGCCAGATCATGGCGCACCTCTGGGGACTCCGCGCGCACCAGCTCGCCACCGGGTCGGAGGCACCGGCGGTGAACCTGAAGTTCCTCATCGAGGGCGAAGAGGAGATGGGCTCCCCGCACTTCGAGGAACTGCTCGCCGAGCAGCCCGACAGGTTCGCCTGCGACGTCATCGTGTTCTCCGACACCCTGCAGTGGAAGGAGGGCCAGCCGGCGCTCGTCACCTCGATGCGCGGCATGGTCAGCGCCACCCTGAGCATCTCGGGACCGAAGCGCGACGTGCACAGCGGCGCCGTGTCGGGGCTGAGCCCGAACCCGATCCACGTGCTCGTCGACGTGCTGAGCCGCCTACACGAGGAGGACGGGCGGATCGCGCTCCCCGGCTTCTACGACGACGTCGAGGAGATCACCGAGGAGCGCGCGGAGGAGCTGGCCGCCCTCACCTTCGACGACGAGACGTGGATCGAGAGGACCGAGACCCGGAGCATCAGCGGCGAGGAGGGCTACACGAGCACGGAGCGGCTCTGGGCCCGGCCGTCGCTCGAGGTCCTCTCGGTGCTGGCGGGCGACCCGGAGGGGATCCCGCGCGCGGTGATCCCGTCGCAGGCGAAAGCGGAATTCAACATTCGCACCGTCCCCGGGCAGCGCGTCGCCGCGGTCGCCGAGCAGATCCGCGCGTACTTTGCAGAGGCGATGCCCGACGGCGTCGACTACACGCTCGAGGTCGCGGAGGAGAGCGGTCAGGAGCCGTACGTCACTCCGGACGGCGAGGAGCTGCAGGCGCTGGAACGAGCCGCGACCCGGAGCCACGGCGGGCCGGTGTCGGGACGCATGGGCAACGCCGGCGGCGGTCCGGCCGAGCTGCTCGGACGGGTGCTGGAGGCGCCCGTGATCTTCGTCGGCACGGGCCTGCCGGAGGACCACTGGCACGCCAGTGACGAGAGCATCGAGGTCGACATGCTGCTCCGAAGCGCCGTGACGATCGCGCACCTGTGGTCCGAGCTCGGGGAGCTTCCCCCGGCCGAGGACGGCGCGCGATGACCGGTGCCGCCGCTCCCCCGCGGCGGCGCGTGCGCACCGTCGGCGTCGAGGAGGAGTTGCTTCTCGTCGACGCCGCGACCATGCATCCGACCCCGGCGGCCGGGACGATCCTGGAGGGGCTCCAGTCCACCGGCGTCGCCCGCGACATGCTGGGGCCCGCACTCGAGCTCGAGGTGAAGCACGAGCAGATCGAGGTCGTCAGCCCGCCGCGGGAGACCGCGGAGGAGCTGCTCGCCACCATCCTCGAGGGGCGGCGCCAGGCGGATGCCGCGGCCCGGGCCGTCGGCGCCCGGGCGGTCGCGCTCGCCACCGGGACGCTCCCCTGCGACCCCCACCTCGTGCCGGCGCCGCGCTACCGCCGGATGCAGGAGCGCTTCGGGCTCACGTTCGACGAGCAGCTGACCTGCGGCTTCCACGTGCACGTGGCGGTCGACTCCGACGAGGAGGGCGTCGGAGTCCTCGACCGCATCCGGCCCTGGCTGCCGGTGCTGCTCGCACTGAGCGCCAACTCGCCTTTCTGGCGCGGGACCGACACCGGCTTCGCAAGCTACCGGTATCAGGCCTGGAGCCGCTGGCCCTCCGTCGGGTCCTACGACGTGTTCGGCTCGGCGGAGGCGTACTTCGCGCAGAGCGCCGCGATCCTCGATGCCGACGTCTCGTTCGACACCGGGATGCTCTACTTCGACGCCCGCCTGTCCCGGCACGCGCCGACGGTGGAGACGCGCATCGCGGACGTCTGCCTGCGCCCGGCCGACGCCGCCGTCCTTGCCGTGCTGGTCCGCGCGCTCGTGGACACCGCCGCGTGCGAGTGGGCCGCCGGTTCGCCGCCGGATCCCGTGCCGACGACCCTGCTGCGCCTCGCGTCGTGGCGGGCGAGCAAGTCCGGCCTCGGCGACACGCTTCTTCACCCGCGCACGATGAAGCCGGTCCCCGCCGCGGCGGCCGTGCTCGCGCTTCTCGACCACGTGCACGGCCACTTCACCAGCATGGAGGAGCACGCGCTCGCGCTGGCCGGCGTGGGGTCGATCCTCCGCACCGGAACGGGCGCCGCCCGTCAGCGGGCGGTGATGGCCGAGCGCGGCGACTGCCGCCAGGTGGTCGCCGCCGCGATCGAGGAGACGACGGCGGAGTAGTTCCGGCGGCATCCGGTCAACCGACGACAGCGGCCGCGGCACGCTCTCGCGCCCTGAGTAGGGTCGGATCATGGACTACCGCTATCTCGGAAACACAGGCCTGCAGGTCTCCACGATGAGCCTCGGAACGATGGGCTTCGGAGGCTCGGGCTGGGCAAGCGCCGTCGGGCAGATCGACGTCGACGGCGCCCGCCGGCAGATCGACATCGCCCAGGCCGCGGGCGTGAACCTCATCGACACCGCCGACGTGTACTCGGACGGCGCATCCGAGGAAATCCTCGGGCAGGCCCTCGGCTCGAAGCGCGACCAGATGCTCATCGCGACGAAGGTGCGCGGCGGCATGGGCGACGGGCCGAACGACGCGGGGCTCTCCCGCCACCACATTGTCCGCGCCGCCGAGGACAGCCTGCGGCGCCTCGGCACCGACTACATCGACCTCTACCAGCTTCACGGCTGGGACGGCCGCACCCCCCTCGAGGAGACGCTCTCCGCGCTCGACGACCTCGTCCGCTCCGGCAAGGTCCGCTACATCGGCGCCTCCAACTACTCCGGCTGGCACCTGATGAAGGCGCTGTGGTCGTCCGACAAGAACGGCACCGAGCGCTTCGCCAGCCAGCAGATCTACTACTCGCTGCAGTCGCGCGACGCGGAGAACGAGCTCGTGCCGATCACGCTCGACCAGGGCCTCGGGATCCTCGTCTGGAGCCCGCTGGCCGGCGGACTGCTGACCGGCAAGTACCGCCGCGGCCAGGATGCCCCGGAGGGCTCGCGCCGCTTCGAGGGCTGGAGCGAGCCGCCCATCTACGACGAGGACCGCCTCTACAACACCATCGAGGTGCTCGTCGAGATCGCCGAGCAGCGGGGCGCATCCGCGACCCAGGTCGGCCTGGCCTGGACCCTCGCGCAGCCCGGCATCACTTCCACGATCGTCGGAGCCCGCACCGAGGAGCAGCTCACCGACAGCCTCGGCGCCGCCGAGGTCACGCTGACCGACGAGGAGATTGCCCGCCTCGACGCGGCGAGCGCGACCCCGCTCGCGTACCCCTACTGGCACCAGCGCAACACGGGCGACGGCCGCGCGAGCGCGGCGGACCTGAGCCTGCTGGGGCGCCACCCGAAGTGATCAGCGCTCGTCGCCCCTGACCGACGCGTTCCGCCCCGGCCCGATCACTCGGGCCGGGGCGGTCGCGCATCCACGCGGGTCATCCTGCTTCGCGTTCGTCGCTCCGGGTGTTCCTAGCCGACGAAGCGCGGTCAGACGGTGGTGAAGCCACCGTCCATCAGGTAATTGCTGCCGGTGATCATGGCGGCCTCGTCGCCGGCGAGGAACGCGATGAGCGCGGCGACCTCCTCCGGCTGCGCGAAGCGGCCCACCGGAATCTCGCTCTTCGCCTTCTCGCCCTTCTCCCCCGCCCAGGCCGCCTTGCCGAGCGGGGTCTCGACGACGGTCGGCGAGACCGCGTTGACGGTCACGCCGCGGCGCGCCCACTCGAGGGAGAGCACGTGCGTGAGTCCGACGACGGCGGCCTTGCTGGCGCAGTAGGCGGCGTGCTGATCGAGCCCGACCACGGCGGCCTGTGAAGCAAGGTTGATGATGCGCCCGTATCCGGCCTCGAGCATGACCCGCCCCGCGGCCTGCGACATGTAGAACGTCCCGCTGAGATTCACGTCGAGCGTGAGCTGCCACCGATCGGCGGGAACATCGACGGCGGGATCCAGAAGCGCGATGCCCGCCGAGTTCACGAGGATTTGCGGCACGCCCACGACATCGACGGTCTCCGCGATGGCCTCCCCGGCAGCGGCGGGATCGGTGAGGTTCTTCACGATGCCGTGGTGTCCGCCACCCGGCAGCCCCGCGACGAGTTCATGCACCCGCTCGTTGAGGTCCACCCCGACAACGCGCGCCCCGCGCTCGGCGAGATGCGCCGCGACGGTGTACCCGATCCCACTGGCGGCCCCGGTGATAAGGGCGACCTTCCCGGCGAATGACTGTTCCATGGCTTCTTCGCCTTCTCGATCGCGCGGCCCCGCACCGATGCGGGCTCGTCCGGGTGAAGCCTACTCATCCCTCGACAGACGAGACGGCGGTCGATCACGCCGATCGGCCCGACCACGAATCGATCGAAAGCATTTGAGGCGCAGTCCGCTCTGACATTACGGACCTCTACTCAAACCCTTTAGGGCTGCCGTTCACCCCTGAGGAACTGCGCAAACTGGCGATTCCTGGCGACCGCAGCGGGGGTTTGAGCGAGCGAAAAGAGTACCGAAGCCACGAACTGTCGAAGCGGCTGGGCAGTACCAAAGTCGAGGAGCTCGTTCGTCGAGCCGGAGCAGGCGAGAGCGTTCGGTCCCTTGCTCGGGAACTGGGCGTAGCCAACTCAGCGCTCACCAGGATGCTGCGCGAGCAGGGCGTTGAGATCTCAAAGCGGAAGGTGAGTGACGAGGAGGCCGCGGCGATGGCTGCCGAATACGCGGCCGGCGCCACGATGGCGGAGCTGGAACAATCGCACAACATGTCGCACGGCGCGGTGCTGCGGTCACTCCACCGATCCGGCGTCGCAATGCGGGCGAGCGCGCCAAGACGAAAGCGCTAAGTGCCCGCCAGGCCTGCCAGGGTGAAGTGACAGCACACCTCAGATCTGAGTCCTATCTGCCGTGAACTCTAGAAGCGCGTCCCGCACGCGGACGCGACGGTCGCGGACACCGTCGATGCCCCAGTTGAACCAGAAGATGATACGCACAGTCATCCTGGAGGCTGATGTCGTGCTGCGTGAACCGACGAAAACAAAGACCTCGTAGCGCTGCCGTTCGACCGTCCGACAGATGAAGGACCGCACCCCCACAGACGGGGCGGTCCTTCACTTGTTCGGCGCCGCCGTCACAGGTCCGGGAGGTCGTCCAGGTTGTTGCGGGTCGTGTTGTCCCGATCGGTGCGGAGATACTTGCCAGTCGCGCCGTTGACGACACGGATCTCCGTGCGCTTCTCAGGCCACTGCACATAATACGTGTGGATGCGGAGCTCGATGTCGCTGATGGCGTCTGCCTTCGCACGCGGCGACCAGTACTGGCCGGGCGTGCCGATGGCGGTGATGTCACCGTCGCGGTTCTTGCGGGAATGGGTCACTCGTCGATCTGCCATGGTTCCTTGCTCTCTTGATGAGGGTGAGATGAAGCGGTGACGAGCGGAGCCGACCACGGGCCGGCCCCGCTTCGATCACTTCTCGTTGCGGACGCCCTTGTGCTGGTTGGGGCTGCCGTTCATGATGCGGCCCGTCGAGGTGTCTCGCTTGAACCAGGTCTTGCCGACCTGGAACTCGCTGCGCCCCTTGACCGCACCGACGCGGTGACCCTGTCCCGTGTTCTTCGCCATTTCCGGCTCCATCTCTGGGGCTGACGGTCAGCCCCTCACCAAGTAGTCGGAGCAGGAGGCGATCGAGTTAGCGGCAGCTTTCGCAGAGACCATCGACGAGCAGGTGGCGCTGGAAGAGCATGTAGCAGCCGGTGCACGCATCCTCGGTCTTGGCAGCCCGGTCACACTGACAGCTCTTGCAGACAGGGCAGAATCCCTGGCCACACTTGGGGCAGGGGTAGCCGCGGAATGATCGACTCTGGCCGCAGCAGAAGACGGTCAGTAGCGGGCGCGTGTCGAACTCGCGCGGCTGGATCATGTAGCCGAGGTCGACCCTCCAGATGTCATGTCCGGCCAGTACCGCAATGATTCGCCGGTCATCGGCGATAGCGTCGGCGTAGAAGTCGGCGGTCCTCCCCCACGAGTCACGCCACGTGATCCGACGGGTGAACGCCGTTCCTGGAGCGATCTGCCGGAGGGCATGGGCGTCCGGCAGAGTCTGTCCGCGCCATGGGTAGACGACGGGCCACCCATCATCAGGCTCCGGTTGGATACTCGCGTGCGCGACCTGACCGTCGAAGTGGTCGATAAGCACGACGGCGCCCAGTCCTCGGATGCGTCGTGAGATCGCGATCGCGCAGGCCTGATAGCTGGCCTGACTGTTGCCGAAGAGATCCTGCACGTGGTGGGCACGCACCAGATCCGCGCCAACCACTTCGGCAACAAGCGCGTCGGGCAGCAGGAGCCGCTGGGCGATCTGGTCGCACACCGTCTCGAGTAGCGCGGGCGGATCCGACTGGTCAGCGATCCAGTCAAACAGGCCCTGGTCTCGCTCCACGATCCAATGGCCAAGCTCGTGCGCGAGGGTGAAGTTCTGGCGCCGGCTGTTCGGTGTTGGCGCGTACAGAATGACCCCGTCATCGAGAAACGACATGCCATCGCAGAAGCCACCATCACCACGACTGCTTGACAGCGAGTCCACCGCACGGACCGTCAGATGCAGACCTGCGGTGAGTGCTTCGCTTGGGTCCAGGACAAACTGCTCCTGCACCGCGGGGTCGAGGATCTTCACGGCGCGCTCGATCCACGGTCCGAGCTTCACGAACCCTCGGCACCTTCAACGGACTCGACCAGCGTCTCAAGCGTCTCGAGCAGAACATCGGCTTCAGGAGCGCCGCCTCGGTGCACCGCGACCAGCATCCGCGACTCCAACGCGGAAGCCGCCAGCGCGACGGTGGTTCCCTGGATCCGCGCCCACCGCTGCGCCAGCGCCTTGAATGCTTCTGATCCAACGACAGCGGCCAGACGTGCACGCTCAGGGTCGACTCCTGCGCTCCGGCGCAGCCGATCCGCGCCGACGCCGGCCTCCTCCGCGAGCGCATTGATCAACGCGGGGGTGTGAGTCAGATTCTTGCCGCTCTCCCAAGCGAAGACGTCCTTGCTCGTGACGTCCCAGCCACGCGCGGCGAGGCGCTGCGCTAGCGCGCTGACTGTTAGCCCGGCGCGTTTGCGAGCGGTTGACAGTGCTTTGCCATCCAGCTCAAGCTCAGCGTCAGGAACGAGCCCGAGCATGGCCGCGACCGGATCATCGGCAAGCGGCGGAGCGCTCTGCTGGCTAACCCAGGCGACATCGGCCGCCTCGAGTAGCCCCTGAAGCTCGGGCTGGTTCGATGTGTGGTCCGCTCCTGAGACTACGGCCGACCGACCGGCGCGGGCGTCAAGGATGTCCGCAATCTCCTGGTCTCGGTCATCTGAGTGCATGGTCACCCTCCTTCCTCCGCTGCGGCTTTGATCTTGGACAAGACTTTCGTACTGATCTGGCTGATGCGACCAGCGCTGACGCCGAGTTCCGCCGCAACTTCATCACGCGGACGGTCCAGCACGATGTAGTGCGCCAGCACCTGCTGCTCCTGAGGGTCGAGGAGTGCAACCGCCGGCCGCACGCGGGCCATCTTCTCGAGCCACTCCGCGGCATCATCTTCATCTGGCGCCGCCACTCCGGGCACGTACTCCTCGGAGTACTCCACACTCCGCACGACCGCGGCGGATCGCACGATGTCGAGCGCCCGCCGCTTCGACGTCGCCACCAGCAACGCTTCCCAATTACGTGGAGGCTCAGCCGGAGGCGCCTTCATGAGCGACAGCATCGCCTCCTGGACTGCGTCTGCGGCGAGATCCCAACGCCCGCTCCCGCGCACCACTTCGTAGGCGACTCCGTACATCGCATCGCGATGCTTCTGATACAGAGCCGCCCAGTCGTAGGAGGGATCAGCCATGGGCTGGCTCCTCACCTCGTGCACTCATCTCGTCACCCTCCATCAGCGCCGATGGTCGTCGCTTCACAAAGTAGTCGGGACAGACCGCCGGGGAGTTAGCGACGCGTTGGTATGTCCATAGAACGGCGTTCGCCGATTCCCAACTCGTCTGAGCCGTGACCCGTCGCCCGCGGAGCAAACCGGCTAGGGGCCCGAGTCCGCCGGAGCCAACGGTCAGTTGAAATGGAACGTTCGGTAGGAGCTTTGCACGTTGAACCTCCCACCGTCCTTACGCCGCTGCAAGAATCCGACGACCGTATCGATGTCGTTCGGCCGCATCCCCAACTCTCGACACTTTGCGCGGACCTGCTCCGGCGTGATCGGCAACCAGCGGTCGGGCCGATTCATCATGTCGGCCTTGAGCTTGTCTTCCTCGTTCCACTTGAGGCCCGATGAGTAGCCGGCCGCCATCGCGGCGATGTGCTCAAGAATCCCGTCGACCCCATTCGGAAGCGGTTCACGCGGCTCGGGCACGGAAGCTGCAGCGGCCGGTGGGACTGTCTCGCCTCGCAAGAGTTGAGCTGGGTTGGCGTCTTCGATCCACTCGGCCGTCTCGCTCTCATTCCACTCGATCACCACGAGCGCGTCGGCTTCCTCACCCCAGAGCCCGTTGAGGTGCTGGCGATCTGGCCAGGCGTAGAGCACTCGACGTCCAGCGAGCGAACCGGTCGAGAACCCCTTCCAGCTGAGGTGCAACACGCCAGGCTGCGCCAGCAGCCGCTTCAAGCTGTCGCCATGGAACTGCTTCTGGGGCGTGACCACGACGACGGATCGACCGGGCTGATCAAGCAGCCATTTGATCGCCCGCATGTTCTGCGGTTCGCGCGAACTCTCCCCCTCGCTGAGCCGCGAGATCGCGACAGGGAACTGGTACACATCGGACGTCATCACGCATCTCCTCGGCTCGGGTACGGGCTAATCACGCTAGCCAAGACCGCCGACACCGAGCAGCTGCCAAGCATCGGGAAACCGAGTCTCGGCGTCACGGCACTCAAGACGATCGCTGGAGCTCCTCGGGCTTGAAGTACTCCACGAAAAGCCGGCCCAGCTCGATCCAGTCATCGGCCGTCACTTCCGAGTCGGCGTGAAGGTCGAGAGCTTCCTCCACCGTCCAATCGTCGAGGGTGATGTACGGCGCACTCCATCGGCCGCTGTCCCACGCTGCACATGCACCAACGCGGCGCTCGGACTTACGCAGCCCGATCCAGAAGAGATTGCCGGGATCGTGGCCCTTGATACTCGAGAAGTGCCGCGCCTCCGACCAGCGCCTCCATGCGTAGTTGAATGCGAACTCGAGCGCCATCTTGTTGCTTGTCACGGCGTCCACGCCTTGAGCGAGCACGCCGAGCGCCATGCCGATCACGACGGCCTTCACTTGCTGGTCCTTGCTCGCGGTCATGTGTGCTTCGCTCCTTTCGGTGTTGCGGGGGGTTGCGCGTCAGGGTGCCTGCCGTGCGTGTTGCATCCGCGGCCTTGCGGCAACAGGGGCGACCCCCCGCCGCGCACGCAGCAGCGCCTCATCCTTCGTGTTCTCGCTCACCACCATGCGGCTGAGGATCCGCTTCTGCGTTTCAGGCGTCCAGTAGATCTTGAGGTAATGGCGGGCGCGGGTGATGGCTGTGTAGAAGATGCTGTGCGAGATCCGCTTCTCGTTGGCGTCGGTGATGACGACCTTGACGCTGGAGAACTCGAGTCCCTGCGCGCGATGGATTGAAACGGCGTATGCGATCTGGAACGGCAGCACCGTCGTCGCGGAATCGTCGTCGTCGTCGGTGTTCGCGCGCTCGAAGACGTCGAACTGCACGACTGTGTCCGAGACCCAACGCAGGTCCGTTCCCCATAGATCCGCGGTGGTGACGGTGCGCTTGATGTCGACGTCGAACGTGATCTGCCCGGGGGCGTAGTCGATCTTGGTGATCGTGCCCTTCATATTGTTGAAGATCACCGGCCGGAATCGATCCGTCTCATTGAAGAGCACGGGATCACCGACTTTGAAGATCGAGTCGCCCCACACGACAGCGGGCTCCGGGTTGCTCGTCTGCATGAAGCGATTGATGTTGTTGATGCCGTACAGGCCGTCGTAGTTGAGGCAGAGAACGATCTCGTCGGGGTCCGCGCGAGCGAAGAGGGACGCGTCGAGCGGGCCCGCGTACTCGCTCCCGGAGATGGACTCCTCGATCCGGTCGTCGAGGGTGCGCACCCTGTTCCAGAGGGTTAGGAGCGCATCGTCCTTGGTGCGGTACGGCTCGGTGAGCTCGAACACCGAATCCGGGGTGATGTAGGAGCGGATGGTTCGGAACCAGTTGCCGAACTCAATGGACTCGATCTGGTAGACATCGCCCACGAGTACTAGAAGGTCGAATGAGGTCTGGTCGAGCACCTTGAGCAGATCTGCGTTGCTGACCGTGCTGCACTCGTCGATAACGAGAATGTCGTAGCGCAGTGAGCGCGTCGGTCCAGAGCCGAGGTGGCTATCAATGGTGCTGAAGTACGCATCACTCGTCTCGACGCGGCTCCGGAGGTTGTCAACAGCGGTATTGGTCTTGGCGAGGAAGAGCTGGCGAGATCCGTCGAAGTACGCGGCGATGTGCTCGACCATCCGGGTCTTCCCGGTCCCGGCCGCGCCGTAGATCAGAGCGACCTTGGACTCGGCGAATAGCCTGGTGAGGGCGTCGGCTTTCAGATCGTCGTCGATCTCGAATGGGTTGGCGTCGAGCCAGGCTTTCGCATCGGTCTCGTGGTCGGTGAGACCGCTCGCAGCGATGCCCTGGAGTTCGTTGATAATCGTGACAGAGTCGTTCTCGTAGCCGGTGATGAAGACATGCCCCTTGTCGTGGGCCATGATCCGCGGCTTGTGCTTTTCGGTAGGTGGCAGCAGCCCGTTGTAGGTAGCGACCAGCTGGTCCAGATCGCCGAGATCTTCGAGATCGGCATCGGGCGTGTAGATGATGCCGTTCTGCTCGACGTTGTTCATGACGCGCCGGGCCAGGAACTCGTGCTCGCGCCCCTTGAAGTCGATCGCCGTTGCGAGGTCGTAGAAGCGGGGTGTGTGTTTGCGCGGGTAGGTGCAGAACGGCATGGTGTCGAACGGCCTCGACATCGGCGTGATGTGTAGGTTCGACAGCCACCCGCAGCGGTCGGGCTGGTACTGCGCACGCACCACGTTGTTGTTCATGCCGAGAAGCAGGTAGCGCAGGATCCGCGTGCCGGGTCGGTTCCGTCGGATGATGTCGCGCGAGCTCTGGAGCATCGTGAAGATCTCGTCGGCCCGCTTGATGCCGTCCGTCGCCCAGGTCCGGATGCGCGTGAAATCCGCATCCGGCATATCGATCAGGTCGAGCAGACTGAACTTCGTCGCGGTGAGGTACTGCATGAGATTGCGGTACTCAAGCTGCCCAGTGCCCACCTTCGTCTGCTGACGGAAGAAGCGTGCGTAGTTGTTGAACTCGCAGGGGCGGATCGAGACTTCCCAAGAGCGAATCAGAACGATCGGCATCGCCTGCCCGAAGACGTCGATCGAGCTACTCTCCAGCTCCATGTTCGCGGCGTAGGAGTCCGAGACCTCGATGTTGGTGAAGCCGATGATGCGATCGAACTTGCTTGTCCGGTTGTGCGCCGGCGCGAACGTGACCTCGTAGTAGATCCGCCCGCTCGCATAGAACGGTCGAGAACTCAGAACGTAATAGCGGTCGCGGCGCGGCCCGCCCGGCGGAATCAGCCCTGGCCCATCAATCTTGGCCGCGATCTTCTCGTGGTACTCGCGCAGCAATGGGTCGAGGTCGAGCGGGAACTTCTCGAGGTTCCGCAGGATCTCGATGCCGAGGTGATCCTTCGCGATCTGGCGAGTGCGAAGCAGGTACTCGTAGTACTTCAGCATCAGTCGCTCGGACGGGTCCTCGTCGAGCGTGAAGTGCGACACGCTGACCTGCAGCATCGCGTGGAAGCGCGTCAGGGGCCGGTACTTCGCCTGCGACTTCGCGAAGTCGCGTGCCGGGTCGAACTGCGTCTGGTAGGTGAAGCGCTGGGACGGATCGCCGCTGTGCGCCCACACGATCATCGCCTCAATTAGATCGCGCAGGTACTGCAGGACGTTCTTTGAGAGGAAGCCACGATCGGCGGTGATCATGGAAATGTTGGTTTCGATGGCGTCGCTGGCTGCACGCACCTGACCTTCAAGCGTCGGCATCGATCAACCATCCCGTCGCTCTGGCTCGCGGTCGGCAGAGTGCCTGCTCTGCTTTTCCAGTTCGCGCCAGTCCGGCACGAGAGCGGTCATTAGCGCCTTGAACCGCTTGCCGTGATCGCGGTAGCGAAGATGCAACAGCTCATGCACGATGACCCAGTCCTGGAAGGCTTCGGCCTCACCTGCAAGATCGTCCGCGAATGTCACGATGCCATCAGGAGCACAGGAGCCCCACTTGCCTGGAAGGCGCCGGATCTGGACCTGGTCCGGGTTGACCTTGAGCGTGATCGCCCAGCCCATGGCCCGGCGTCGAAGTTGGTCCTCGGGATAGAGCGGCGACTTTGCAACCATCAGCTGGTCTCCTCCAGCACCTGCATGATCTTGTCGATAGCCGCGGCACGATCATCCTTGGGTAGCGCCAGGACCGGCTTGTAGAGCTGTGCTCGGAGCCGGCGACGCTCCTCCGAGTTCTCCTTCCACGTCGGGAACTTCGCGAGCACGGACTCGATTTCCCTGGCCGCCGTCATGGCGTCGAACCCTGCGGCTTCCGAGTGGCTCTCGTGGCTGAGCGTCCAGAACACCGCGAAGCCCATGCCTGACAGACCGCTCGCCTCGGCCTGCTTCTTCGCCTCGGCCTTCTCACGGGCAAGGGCCATCAGCTCGTCCATTGCAGCGAGTCCGTCGATCTTTCGGGTCTCCATGTCCTGGAGGATGCGATCGGCCTTGACCCGAATGCTCTGAAGCACCACGGCTCCAGCCGGGTCGTCTACCATCTCCTTCTTCAGCCCGCGCAAGAGGTTGTAGACCTTGCCCTCATCCGGGCTGTCGTCGGTCTTGAGCGACTCCAGCGCGTCGATGTCGAACGTGACGACCTTCGAGAAGCGACCCAGACCTTCCTGGATCGCACCCTCCTCGATTAGGCGCTTGGTCTTGTGCTCAAGATCTCCAAGGAAGGAACCGGTCTCAGAGAACGCCGCCCGCACCGCGGCGTATAGCTGACTCAGCCGCTTGTAAGTCGTGATGTGGTCACGGAGCTGGGCGTCGGGCGACAGAATCTCCCACAGCGCCTCCACGTCCTTGTAGTCGTCGTAGAAGACCTTGCGCGCCTCGGGGTCGAGGAACCGCCCGTAGACGACGCTCTCCAACTGCGCATCGGGAGAGAGAGCGCCGTCGACCTCCAGATAGTTGGAGGCGGCTGCCGCGATCTTCTCGTGAAGGCTCACCATCAGGAGATCGAGATCCTCGAGGGCACCGTTGACGTCGGCCGCGTCGAAGCTGAGCGCCTCGGTGATGTTGCGCAGGATCCCGACGAAATCGACGACCAAGCCGACCCGCTTCATCACGTTGTCGGAGTCGATGTACGGCCGGTTCACTCGGGCCAGCGACTGTAGCAGAACGTGGTTACGCATCGGCTTGTCGAGGTACATCGTGTAGAGCACCGGTGCGTCGTAACCGGTCAGAAGCTTGTCGGTGACGATCAGGATCTTGGGCTCTTCGTCAGCCTTCTTAAACAGCTTACGGACGTCCTCCTCGCGACTCTCGGAGATCTGCAGGGCGTGGACGTCGGGCCGGTCGACGATGTCGTTCGGGTTTTTGGAGTAGACGACCTCAGACCACTCGCTGGGCAGGTACCGGTCCAGAGCTCGCTTGTACTTGGCGCATGCCTCGCGGTCGACCGCCACCATAAAGGCCTTGTAGCCGAGCGGATCCACGTTGTCCTTGAAGTGGTCGGCCACGAACTTCGCGACTTTGTCGATGCGGTCGTCCGAGCCGAGGAACGCCCGCAGACCGACGGCTCGGTCGAGGACCCTGTTCAGTTCCTCGATGTCGGTCACGTCGTCTTCGTCCGCCAGCGCGAAGAACTGCTGCTCCAGATCCTCGGTGGCCATAGTCATCTCCGACGGGGCCAACATGTACTTGATCGGCAGCGTCGTCTCGTCAGTGATCGACTCGATGATCGAGTACTTGTCGAGGTAGCCGTCATCGTCCTGCGCTCCGAAGATCTGGAACGAACCGGAGCCGGACCGGCTGCTGCCGACGGGCGTTCCCGTGAAGCCGATGATGGTTGCGTTCGGCACGGCTCCCATCAGGTAGGAGCCCAGGTCTGCCGCCACGGATCGGTGCGCCTCGTCGATAAAGACGTAGATGTTGTCGCGGAGCGAGCTGTCCTTTCGGATGTCCTCGAACTTGTGGATCATGGCGACAACCAGGCCGCGGAAGTCCGAGTCGAAGATGTCCTGGAGGTCGGCCTTGCTGTCGGCTCGGCGCCAGGCGATGGCGCTTGACTGCATCTCACCGACGAGTCGCTCGACCCAGCCGTTGAGCTGCCCCTCCAGCTCGTTGCGGTCGACGACGAGCACGACCGTGGAGCCCGCGAAGCGGGACTGGTCTTCGAGGATCTGCTTTGCGGCCGTGAGCAGCGTGAAGGTCTTACCGGAGCCCTGGGTGTGCCAGATCAGACCGCGGTCTTTCTCGGAGTCTGCGCAGCGGGCGACAATCTTGTCGACCGCCACTCGCTGGTGCTCGCGCAGGACCGACTTCTTGGTCTCGCCGTCTTCGACGTAGAAGAGGATCCAGTCCTTGAGCGTGCGCAGAAAGTCATGCGGCTCGAAGAACGCCTGAACCGCCGAGCGGTACTCCTCGTCCTCGGTGTGCTTCCACTTGAAGATGAAGCGACGACTGACGTTCCAGGTCACGCCGTACCAGTAGCCGAGCAGGTGAGTGGCGTTGTGCATCTGAGCCTGAGCAACGAGTTCCGGCGTCTCGATCTCGTAGCGTCGCAACTGCTTGATAGCCCGGGTCAGGGCGTCGCCGTCCTTCGGATTCTTGTGCTCGACGATGGTCACGGGGATGCCGTTGACCACAAACATGACGTCAGCTCGGTTGCCCTTTCGGACGACGGGGTCGATACGCCATTCCCAGGTGACATGCAGGGCGTTGTTTTCGGGGTGATCGAAGTCGATGAGGCGGACGGGCCGCACACGCTTCTCGTTCTCGTCGCGCCACATGTGCTCGCCGCGCATCCACTTGAGCACCTCCCAGTTACCTTCGATGCTCGGCGTGATCGCTTCAATCGTCTCGATGATCGAGCGCGCCTGGTCCTCGCTGAGCCACGGATTGAAGTCGAGGATCTTCTCCTCGAGCACATCCGTGAAGAGCATGTTCTCGCGGCCGTGGCGGAGAGACTCGGACTCGAACGGCGTCACTGGTGCCCAGCCCACCTCCGCCGCGTGCCCGACCATGGGGAACTGAACGGTGTACGCCTCGCCGATCTTGAGCGTGGTCATGCGGCACTCCGAATCATTTCGTCAGGAACGGCGAGTTGGTCTGACCTAACCTCGCCCGTCATGAGATCCCGGAGCAAGCGCAGGTAGAACTCATGCAGCATGGCGACCTTCTTCCTGTGAAGTTCGACCTTCTGGTCGCATGCCCTGATGATTGCTGCAATCGCCCGCTGCTCGTCCAACGACGGAATCGGGACCAGAAGCGAATCGATGATGCCGGTGTTCAGGTTGTACTTTCCATCCGCGGCCGGCGTCGCCCGCGACGAGATCAGGCTGACGCCCACGCCGGACCCAAAGAAGTAGGCGATGAAGTCCGGGTCGACGCCCGGCAGCAACCGAGCACGAATCAGGTACGACGCGAACAGCGCCTTCTCGGGAGTGCCCCGATACACGGCACACAGGCCGAGACGCTCAATGACACCGTTGGTCCGGATGAAGATTAGGTCTCCATCCGAGAGCGCGTACCGCTCAGCCTCCCGGCTGTCCATATCGCAGTACTTCAGCTCGGTGGCATCGATTCGAGCCGACAGAATATTCGGGATACGCAAGACGGGGTGGGTCGCCGGCACCAACGTACAACGCACTGATGTGCCGTATCGCAGGTCCTGACGGATCGTCTGAAACTCGACGACGTCCCAGCTGGTTGGTACATCCCCGATTTCAGAATCCTTGCTGGCCTCGCCTCGGATCCCCTTGGAGAAGACGTCAGCCATCACTCGGTGGCGCAGCGCCTCGGCCAACTCAAGCGAGACGCCCTGGACATCGACCGCCTCTCGGAGCTGTCCGAGCACCGTCACGATGGCCTGCTGCTCAGCCAACGACGGGAACGGTACGTCCAGGGCGCCAAGCCGGCTACGGGAGAGGTTCGGGATCGTCGTCTTGTTGCCGGCGCCCTCGAAGATTCCCTGCTGCGTGAAGCCGGACTGCAGGAAGAAGACGTAGAACCGCGGATCGACTCGCCCGATCATCTCCGGCTTCGGACGCAAGCGGTGCAGGTGGTTTTGGAACGAGATGCGTTCGACGCTGCCGTCCCAGATCGCTGCGCGACCGATCTCGCCCCCCTCACAGACCAGCAAGTCGCCCGGTAGCAGATTCCTCTCTTCGAGTTCCGCATCTGACATGGCCATCTGATCGAGACTGGCCAGGTCCAGCCGGTCCCAGAACACATTGGAGGTACGCAAGAAGGGCAGCTTGTTCTCACCAGCACGCGCAGCCGCGGACATAGTCTTGCCCGCGGCGATGTCGAAGATCTCGCCGAGAGGACGCATCGGCCAGTCGGCAGTACTCACAGCTTCACCAGCATCTCGGCGAGCGTCTGGTCGATCTGGCGCGCACGCTCGTCGAGTGTGAGGAGGTCCGCGAAGATCTCCTTAACGGGACGCATCTCAGCAGCATTGGCCTGGGCGACCCAACGAGCAGGGCTGAGGTTGTAGTCGGCGTCTTGCAACTGCTCGGTCGAGACGATGTTCACCTCGCCCTCCACCACATGGTCGGAGCGGAACAGGTCAGAGATCTGTTGGAGCTCGTCTTCCACGAGATAGTTCTTGGGGCGGCCCTTGCGCGCTCGCCGGGACGCGTTCAGAAGCACGATCTTGCCCTTGCGACTCGCCGGCTTGCGCTTGTTAAGGACGACGATGATCCCCGCGGCACTGGTGTTGTAGAAGAGATTGTCCGGCAGCAGGATGACGCCCTCGATGTAGTCACGGTCAACGAACCACTTGCGGATGTTGCGCTCTTTGTCCTCGTTCTTGGAGCCCGAACCGCGCGTCACGGCGCCGGTGTCGAGAACGACCGCGGCCCGACCTCCGTCGCCCATTGAGGAGAGGGTGTGCTGGAGCCAGGCCCAGTCACCCTTGCCCGACGTGACGCCACCGGACTTCGTAAAGCGGTCATAGGGGTCGTTGTCGAAAAGTTCAGGTGAGAAGGTCTGGTTCCACATCGGGTTCGCGACTACAACGTCGAATCGCTGGAGTCCGCCAGCAGTGTCGCGGAACTTCGGGTTGATCATCGTGTCGCCGCGACGGATGTCGACGTCCATGTCGTGGATGATCGCGTTCATCTTGGCGACGGCGTAGCTCTCGGCCTGGAGCTCCTGGCCGAACAGCTTGAGAGGCACCTTGCTCGTCGGGTCGAGTTCACGAGAGATGAGCTGGAGCTTGATGAGGAGCCCGCCAGAGCCGCAGGCGTAGTCGTAGCAGGTCTCACCCGGCTTGGCGCGCAGGATCCGAGCCATGAGGAATCCGACCTCGGTCGGCGTGAAGAACTCGCCGGCCGACTGGCCTGACCCTTCGGCGAACTTCCGGAGCAGGTACTCGTAGGCGCGGCCGAGGAAGTCGGGCTGTACATCGGCCAAACCGAGGCGATAGCGGGGGTCTGAGAAGGCTTGGACTACGTCTTTGAGCTTCGATGGGTTGATGTCGCGCTCGCCGTTACGCACCTCAGCGAAGTCGACGATGTCAATCACACCAGCCAGACTCGGGTTGTGCCGGACGATCGCACGGACGGCCTTGGTCAAGTGCTCCCCGATGTCCTTCGGGGCTGTCGACCGACCGCGTTCGTCCGACGGCCACTCGTATGTCTCCCGCTCAGAGATCATCGCCCAGCGGGCCTCAGGAGGCAGGTAGAAGCGGAGCAACGAGTGGTCGGATTCCGCAATCTCCAGGGCCACCTCGCGGTCGCCGTACTCCTCCGCCAGCCGGGAGATCTCGTCGTCGAATACGTCTGACAGGCGTTTCATGAAGAGCAGAGGCAGAAGGTAGTCCTTGAACTTGGCCGCGTCCTTCTCCCCGCGGATCGAACAGGCGGCGTCCCAGAGCATCTGCTCCATGGACTTCGTCGTGTTGGAATGAGCCTTACCGGTGCGTCGGCGGCGCCCAGTGGTAACGATGGGCGCGTCGCCCGGGTCGGCGAAGTCCACGCCAGCCTCCTCGGCGAGGGCGATGATGCTCTGCAACTTGGCCCTCTGCACCTTCGTACTACCGTCGCCGCCCTCCCACCGGTTCACCGTCGCAAACGACACACCGAGCCGTTCCGCGAGCCCGGCCTGTGTGAGATCGAGACTTGCCCTAATGGCCCGGAGCGCTTCCGGTACCGTCGCCGAAGATGTCATATTTGCTATCTTTGCGATATTGCAAAGTGCTGTCAAGCGCCCGCACCGAGATGAGGTGCGGGCGCCACTTGAAGCACGACTGTAACGGTGCTTTGCGCACGGCCCCGCCCGCCCGCTCCTCGGTGGCGCCCTCGGCCCGGAACCCCTCGATCTCCGCGTGCACGTCGGCCGCGGCAGCCTTCAGCTCGGAGATCGTGAGGCTCGGTGCCTTGACGTACTTGTACACGAACGAGGGGGCGAAGTGGTTGAACTCCTTCCGCCCGCCGAGCGTCTGCGGCAGCGGAGCGGGGAAGGAATAGAAGTCCGGGTGCTCTCGGCTTACGTCTTCACGCAGGCGCCGGGACTCCTGGCTCCGTCCGGAGATGGACTGGTCATGGTAGACCGCCGCGCGGCGGAACTGACTGCCTTGGAGTTGCCAGCCGAGGTGCAGATGCATGCCGCGGGTGTAGACGTACTCGAATGATTCGACCAACGGGGTGGCGTTGCTCATCCCGCCCGCAGCGGGCTGCTCCAGGTCGGGGAGGAAATTGTTGAGCGCACGGGCGACGCGCTGGGCTCGCGCCTTGTGGAGAGCGGCGCGCATCTGCGAGCTGGAAATCGCGGATAGTAGTGAGTCCGGCAGCCAGACCCGCTCATCGTCAGACTGCAGGTCGACCGCAGACACCAGATGATGGAGGTCGGTGACAAGCGCGGCATAGCGTCGCATCGTCGCAACTTCGTAGGACGAGTCCGCGGGAAGCGCGTCAAGGATCCGAGCGGCGAACTCGGCGTAGCTGAGGTAGCTCCACTCCCCCAGTTCGAAGTCCGGTGCGCTGACCGGGAGTAGGACGAGGCCGGCGCGTGCGGCCAGTGGGCCAATGCCGCCTGGTACTCCTCGAGCTGATCCCTGTGCGGGAGCGAGAAGACCTTTTTCTCGATCACCAGTGGTGCACGGTCTGGCCAGTGGAACACGAGATCCATGTGGCCGCGCTCGCGCTCCACGAACCGGCGCGAGTCGGCCCCCGCCCCGGCGAGCGGACTGAACGTCGCGTCGGCGGCTTCGGGCAGCTGATCGAAGAACCAGCCGACGAGGTTGGAATGGAACAGCTCACGCTGCCCGTACATGAGACGCCCGAGCGGGTTCGCCTCGATACGGCGGGCAACCTCTCTGAAGTCATCACTCACATTCGCACCGTATCGATCGAGTGCAGCCGCCTCTCGAATCTGGCGGCTCCGCTTCGAGCGCTCTCGACTCGGAAGCGCAACGACTCCATGCCAGAATGGCTCGCTGTACAGCGTCAACGCCGCAGCGTCGGCAGGCCCGGGGATGGAGCAATGGCGAACCGCAGCGTGCCAGTCGGCCTGTTCATCGTTGGCGGCGCAACGGCCATCGGCGGCGCAGTCGCTGGCACGGCCGGTGGCGTTCAGATCGGCAAGGCACGCAAGCGGATCCGGCACCAGGGCGATCGCCACGACCAACGCTACGCCGCCCACCTCGAAATGGTGGGCTTAACCAACGAAGCGCTTCAGGAGCTCGGTGGCATCCAAGAACGTGCGCAGCGTGACGTCATCTTCCGCATGAGGGATTTCCTCGTACGCCATGCCAAGCAGGTGCGCGCGCATGAGCACCTCATCCTCGATGGCGTCGACGGCGGAGCCGTCCACGTTACGGGCCTCAGCAAGATCGACCCCGACGTCGCTGGCTGGGTGCGCGGTGTGGTTTCGGCTGCGGGCACAGGAGTCGCCACACCCTTAACGATCAGTGCAGCGGTGATCAAGTTTGCGAGCGCAAGCACCGGAACCCCGATCTCGGAGCTCAGCGGCGCGGCAGCCGAGAAGGCGCGCCTCGCGTTTCTCGGCGGAGGCAGCTTGAAGAGCGGCGGGGGCGGGATGAAGCTCGGCAAGGCTGCGGGCGGGGCGGCGGCCGTCGGGCCAGCGATCCTCGTAGCCGGGCTTGCGGTCAAGAACCAGGGCACCAAAGCCCGCACGGAAGCGGATCGGCATCGCACCGAGGTCGAGATCGCAATCGCGACCTTCGACACCCGAGATGAACTGCTCCGGGGCGTGCAGGAGCGCACACGAGAACTCTACGCATTGCTCACTCGCATGATGTCGCGCGCCACCGACGCACTCGACGCGCTGGAGTCCGAACCCTTCGACATCACGATCCACGCCGAGCGCCTCCAGAAGGCACTCATGCTCGTGAGAGGCGTTCGCGAGCTCGCTACCGCTCCCGTCGCGGACGAGGACGGGAACATCAACATGAAGACCGAACAACTGATGTTCACTTATCGAGAAACGTACGAGGAGCAAGCAAATGGCTGACCAGCAGAAGAGCGTAGTGAAGCGGATGGTGGGAGAGATCAGCGGGCCTGATGCGCTCGCTGCCTTGACGCAGCTGGTGAACGCAGCGCGTGAATCAATCGAGATTCACGAGACCGAAAGCACGAAGCGCGAGAAGCTCAAGACCTACCGCGAAACCGAAGTACGACGCATCAAGTCGTCCG
Source organism: Planctomonas deserti (assembly GCF_003067705.1). Lineage (GTDB taxonomy): Bacteria > Actinomycetota > Actinomycetes > Actinomycetales > Microbacteriaceae > Planctomonas > Planctomonas deserti. Next base: position 293,504 of record NZ_QANL01000002.1, on the reverse strand, counting down.
AGAAAGTGCTGAAGGAGTACTTCGACCGCATCTTCGCCGAGCGCCAGGAAACGCATGCTCGACTCTTCGCGAGCCTCGACATCGCTCTGGAGGCGGGAGACACCGACGCCTTGCAGTCGATCGTCGGCGGCATCGTTGAGGTGGCAAAGACCTCGCCGCTTTCCGGCATCGGCAACATCGCCGAACTCAAGCGGGCGATGGAGGACCCGGACGCCGTCTTCGATGTGTAGCCGACCACAACCCACTGAACTCGGCTCAGCGTCGCCGCACCGCACCCGCGTACACCGACGCGTGCCGCTCATCGCCACACTCGTGTGCGTCCAGATCGACTTCGTGGGCTCAAGACCGGAGCCCATCGCCGAGCGAGATCCGTGCCTGCCATGTACGCGGGTCAACCTGGCAGGCAGTACTCCGGAACATGAAAGGGCGGCGACCGCACCGGACGAGAACTCGTGATTCTCAAAGTCCGGGCAGTCGCCGCCGTGTGTTGGTGCCTGATGCCGTCAGGCGGCGGGTTCGGTGAGGTCCGCTCCCCCGGCGAGTTCTTCGCTCGTCACGGGAACGACGCGGACGTCTTCGGCGGTTGTCCAGCGTTCGAGCGTGACCATGGCCCAGACGAGTGCTTCGAAGTAGTCGTCGTAGGTGGCCTGGTTGCGGTACCACGTCGGATCGTCGACCACTTGCACTTCGACGCGCCAGATCCCGGCTTGCGTGAACATCTCGGCGGCGTGCGCCGGGATGTCCGTGCTGTCACCGTTTCGGTCGGGTAGCCCGACGATGAGCGCCGGGCCGACGAGCATCGCCTTCTGACGAGCCCCGGGGACGAAGTACCACCACAGGAACGTGGCGCGGGAGTTCAAGGGCAGGTTGAGAATGAGCCCTTCCTCGTGGACGTAGACCGTCACCCCGAGTTCCGGGATGTCGACGGGTTCGATCCAGCCACCCACCTCGGCCTGGTAGTCCTCGAGCTTGGAGACTTCCAGCTCCGTGATCGGCTCGTCGGCGTCGGTCGGGATGCGCAGTGCCTTCACCATGCTTGCTCACCCCCGAAGGAGCGGCTGTCGAAAAGAGCGGGCTCCGAGCTGAGTCGGAACTGCGATGCCCGGCCCATGGTGGCCCGGAACAAGGTGCACCAGGTGGCCGCATCGAACAGGTTGTCGAACCGGGCGTAGGTGTCCAGCCAGGTGTGCCGATCACAGCCACGCGTGCCCTGCACGCGGTAGAGATCGGATCCGAAGATCTGCTGCTCCACCAACGGCGGGATGTCCCCGCTGTCCCCCGTGAGGTCGTGGGCGCTGCCGGCCAGGGCGACGTCGCCGAGGATGAGCGGGAACTCGGTCGGCACGGCGCTGTAGTACCACCACAGCGCCGTCGCGCGGACGTTCAGCGGTCGGCGCTCCCGACGGGCGTCCTCGTTCATGTAGACCGTGACGTCGAGGGTAGGGATCTCCAGCGGTTCTAGGCTGCCGTCCACGGCTGCCTGGAAGGCGCCGAGGTCGGCCAGCTCGCAGACGTGCGCTGGCCGTGCTTGGTCATGCGGGATGACGATGCTTCGCACCATCCTTCCCACCTCCTTACTGTTGTCGCGACCGGGAACCCTGCGGGGTTCCCTGACAAGCCGCGAGGCAGCAACGAGGTGGGTGATTAGGGCAACCGCCCGGAGGGAGTGCGCATCGCACTCGACCTCCGGGACAGCCGCCCCGCTCCCCGAGCCCCCAGAAACGAGGGAGGGAGGTTGTCGCCGAGCTCGACCGACCGCATGCGATCCGGATGGGAGCTCAGACGGACTTGGTGCCGCGGGGCGTAGGAGTCTTCGCTCCGCGGCCGGTGGCACCGCCGAAGATGGCCTCGATCGCGCTCTGCTTGGTCTTCGCCTCGCGCTCTATCTCGGCCCGCACCGTCTCGGCGCGCTGGAGCACCTTCGGATCGGACTTGCTGGTCTCGACCCAAGCCTCCAGGGCCAGACGGATCTCCTCGGTGACGCTGCGGTCGTTCAGCTGTGCGATCACGTCCAGCTGCGCCCGCAGGCCGTCCGTGATCCTGATGGACAACGGGCGGACTGGTCCGAGTGCCGAGGCCGGCACTTCGGGTTCGTTCTCAGCCATGCTGAGCCTCCTCATCGGAAGCGATGGATGATCCCCGGTTGGGATCCTCTACACCGCACCCCGACGAGGAGTGGACGAGCGATTATGAACGAACGGTCAGAAAAGTCAATACCCGTTGTTCATTTCACAACGTGCTACCTCCGTAGATCACATGCGAACGACGCCCTACGTCTTCGCGACAACACCTCAGGCATCCGGCGTGCGGTTGATGAACCCTGCGATGCTCCGCTGGGCTCCCTCATACGCCTGCGACCAGCGCTGGGTCACCGCGACGTCAGGCTCGAACCGCTGCACAAGCAGATCGCAGATCGTCTTGGTCGCCTCGATGACGTACATGCAGTACTCCATGAGCATCTTGTCGTCGCGACGGATTCGGCCCGACTGGAAGTCGAAGAAGTTCGCCGTCGCCCATTCGTTTGCATGCGCGGCTCCAGAGAGGCCTGCGTACGTATAGGCACCATGCTCCGGATACAAGACCTCCAAGAGTGCGATCGCGAGCACGCCCGGCGCGCCGCCGCCAAGCGTGACGCCACGTGCCTTCGCCCAGGCGGCGAGGTTCTGTCGATGTGCGTCGACCGGCTTCGTCGCCTCGACTTCGAAGGGCAGCCGCCGAAGGAGCGCACCGACCCGCTCCGGGTATGACAACGCCAGGTACTCCAGCGACGCAAGGCGACTGACGCATTCCTCGGCCGTCTCGGCGCTTAGGAGCCAGTAGACGCGCCCATACGCTTCGATGGCAGCCCGTGTGACGGTCGCCAGCGGCACGGCAAGTTCGCGACGCGAACGCGCCAACTCGAAGAGGGCCAGCCCATGCTCACGGGCAGCCTCGGCGCCGCGCGCGGTGTCGGCGCGAAGCCGTGTGTGGAGCACGTTGCCGTCCCATGCGGGGGCGAGATTGAGGTTGGAAGCCGCGATCTCGGCCGACCAGCTCCACGCCGTCAAAGGGCCATGGACGCAGTCCCTTGTGAGCGTGTCGGCTGCCTTCAATACCCGAAGGAGCGCCGCTGTGAGGACCTGGCGGTGCTCGGGCTCCATCGTCAGCATCGCAACTACTCCGCCTGGCGCCGCAGGATCCGGAGCAGGAGGTCGGCGAGGAGGATGACTTCGCTCGCTTCGCCCGGATCCTGATAGTCCACCCGGCGGTGTGATGCCGGATTCTTGAACAGTCCCATCGCGCCGGCGAAAAGGTTCATCTGCGCGACGGACTCGGCCGGATGCACCTCAGGATCGTGAAGGGGCCCGCCCTCGCGGAAGGCGTTCTGCATGAGGGCGACACCGACCAGCTCCGTCCCGAGACCGCCTTGCTCTCGGACCGCAATCTCCACTTCGCGCATGGCGGCGAACCCCGCAAGCTCGAAGTCTCCCAGCAGGAACTGGGGACGCACCTTCTGTTCGAGAGGTTCCACGAGCTCGACGTCGAGGCGGATCGCCGCACGGACATACGAAAGACCCCGCTCGAGCGCCTGGTGCCCGGCGCGCGTCACGAAGAAGTCGTGGAAGTCGTAGGAGCCGCCTGTGCCCTTCGTCGAGATGAGGGCCTTCGCCATCAGCCAGCCCCATGCCTCAGCGATCGCGTTCTGCGCCTCCGCCAGGCCAGCACGCGGACGGTCCTGCGCAAAGCCGAGCGCCCAGTTCCGCCAGTTCCATGTACTCACGCGCAGCGCGTCGGCGAGCACGAGCAGCGCCAAGCGGTCGACAGGGAGCTGTAGGACTTCTTCGTTGCTCAGCACGCGAACCTCCGCGGCAGTCACGATGCAGCAACACGGGGGAAGAGTGTCTCCATGGCGATCAGGGTATTGCCCGGCGCCGACATCCCGGACTCAGATGGACCCCTGCATTTGCGGGCAGCACCTCGTCGTCGACGGCCGATAACGTGAGTCAGCACCCAAGGAGGAGATCTACCTCATGCCATTGACGCTTGGCCCTCTGCTAACCGATGCAGGTATCGACCCGGCCCAGGCGCTCGTGATCCGTCACGCCTTCGCCCAGGAGTCCGAAGAGAGCGGCTTGACGGGCCTCCACGCCAACTCGACCCACGCGGAGATATTCGAGTACACGCGGAACCAGTCGGCCAGTACGCGAAGCTTCCCGGCCGATCCCCCGCCCATTTGGGTGGTCTTCATCAAGGAGGGCGGCGATCAGGCGCGGCTGTGGTCGGTGGTGGAGAACCGTGGGGAGATCGCCAACAACGGGATCATTCGAACCTTCGAGGTTGCGGAGACCGACTTCATGGCAGACCTCCGCAGTCGCCTTGTAATCGGCTGGAAGTCGCCGCGCACCTGGAAGATGAGCGCATCGACCGCTGCGCGCTATCCGGTCGTGGGTATTGCGGACGCCGAGCCGATCCCGTTCCCAGGCTTCGACCGGCTCGTGCTCAGCCACGTCCAGCTGCAGGCGGTGATGCGCGAGCACCGGTACGCGTCGTGGCGTACGGCGCTGTCATCAGTCTTTGGGGTCTACCTGATCACGGACACCCGGGACGGACGACACTACGTTGGAAAGGCGGATGGCGAGGAGAGCATCCGGCAGCGCTGGAGCGCGTACGCGACCAACGGGCACGGAGGGAACGTCGAGCTGCGCGGTCTCGACCCGTCGAGCTTCCGCTTCTCGCTCCTCCGGGTCTTCGACCCGGCAACGCCGAAGGCGGATATCTACGCTGCGGAGAGCCACTTCAAGCAGGCGCTGGACTCAGTACGGTTCGGGCTGAATCGGAACTGACCGCGCTCGGCCGCGGTCTGGGTACTACGCGACGGCGGGAACCGAGCGCTCGAACGTGTCGAGGATCTTCTCGAGGCGCTTGAGGGCGTACTCACCCTTCCGCTGCGCGACGTACTCGAGGACGATCGCGCGGTCGTAGCCGTCGCTTTCGGCAAGGTCACGCAGGTGCTTGATCGTCATGGTCTCGGCGATGGAGTCGTGCCAGCCGTTGTAGCCCTCCCAGACGACACCGTCGAGTGCCTTCGTGCCGGCCTCGGAGAGTCCGGAGGACATGACCTTCCTCGTCAGCACGTTGTAGGCGCCGACCAGCCGAGCCCAGGCTTCGAACCGCTCCGAGGGATCTTCGACCATGATGACGATGCTCTCGGAGAGGTGGTGCACCTTCGCCATCACCTTGCGCGTCGGTACGAAGGCCAGCACGACACCGCCGTCAACGACGGTGCCGGTGCGTTCCGTGACGATTGGCAGCTTGGCGAGTTCGTCGTGCCACTGCGCGTTCGACTTCTGCGGGCAGACGACGGTGAGCCGGGCGCGGAAGTGGTTCGCGACGTGACGCGCGAGCGCCTTCCCGACGCCGAAGCTGTCGAATTTGTCCGTCCACGGGACGTAGAGGTACTGATGCTTGACGTACTCGGGATCGATCTCGCTCATGGCCGGCGTCACCGAATCCTTCCGGGCTTCATCTCGATGCGGGTGCCGTCGCTGATCAGCTGTGCCCACTCGCTCAGCTCGGGGTCGGTGATCTTTCCGTCGTAGCGGGCGAACAGGCGCTGCAGTGCGGGCTTGATCTCCGCCACCGGATGCCCGGTGTACTGCTGGCGCAGCCGGTCGAGGTCACGCGTCTGCTCACGCGCTACGCGGTCGAGGCCTGCCTGGATTTCGCGCCGCAGTGCGGCCTGGTCGAACTTGATGTTGAGCTTCATGGTGCTGGAACTGCCTTCTCGCCCGTTCGGGTCGATACCTGCGGAGCAAGGAGCACACCTGGCGGATGTCGTCAGGCTGGCGAGGAGGGAAGGCCGGCCGATTTCGGGTCGATCGGCCTCCCCGGCTCACTAGCCCTTACCGAGCGTCGAGCCAGCCTTCGACTTGGCCGGCTTGCTCGACGAGTTGGACGCGAGCGTCCGACCCGCCTTGCTCAGCGAGGCCTTCGAGGGCTTCCCGGACGACCGCGACGACGACTTCGCCATGGTGCGCTCCTTCCGCAGTGGAGGAAGCAGATACACCCGAGCGGACAACGTGTCCAACTCGCGTAGAGGCCATTGAGCCTCTAGAGTCGAGAGGTCCTACCAAGACACCTCGAGCCCTGATCTGCTGCAAGTAAGCCTTTCGCTTCCTCTCGGCAGATCGGGGCTCGCTTGCATTCAGAGTCTAGACGATGCCACCGACATCGCGCACGCTGTACGCCCGCGTGAGCGCTCGGAATCCGAGTTATATAAAAGCAGCGCCCTACCTGCGTTTAAACGCGTCACAGGCGCTTACAGGCCGTTTTCCGGGCCATTTCCGGCGTGAGGGAGACCCCGCGAACTACAACGGTGTCATTATCCACAGGCGAAGGCGTTGTCAAGATTCAGTTATCCACAGGCAAAGTCGTGTGGTCGGTGGCGTCCTCGAAGTAGATCTCGGGGTGGGCGATGACGATCTCGTCAGCGAAATCGACCTTCCGCAGCTCGTCGAAACGACCATCGAGTTGCTCGTCATGCACTGTTCACTGGCACTCGCTCGTCCGTGAGCGGATCGTGGACTCATGGCGACAGTCACGGATCGGGCACCTCAGGTATTCGAGCACAAAGGGATTCTCTGGCGCGCGAAGCCGGGAGCGTCATCCTCGTTCGACGAGTACATCTACGAACGCGGCCACTGGCTCGAACTCTTCTGGGAGCTGGACTGGAACCCCTGGCGCAAAGATGAGCTCGCGCCGCTGGAGGCCCGATGCGAGCAAGTCCTCGACGAGTGGGAGCGTGCGGAACCGGACTTCCGCCCGCTGACGGCTCGTCAAGTTGGAGCGAGAAGATCCGCGATCACCCGCAAGGTGCGCACCGCCCGCGTGGCGGATGAAGCTCGTTGGGAGCGCGACAAGGAGCAGTACGACCCGGAACGCGAAATGGCCCGCTTCGCGCTGCTCGAACGACAGGCGATGCACGGGCACACCACGCGCGAGCTCGCGGAGTATCAGAGCGACGAACGCTACCCAGGGATGGCGCCGGAGCGACGAGCTAAGGAAGTCGCAGATCTGCGGGCCAATCTCGGCGGCGGCGCCGAGGCGATCGCGAAGCTGACGGAACGTGTGGGCGATCCCGAGGATGTCGTCGATGAGGACGGCAAACTCCCCCGCGACCGACGCACCTGGAACGTGATCTGGTATCGGATCGAGCGGAAGCGCCGGGTCGAGGAGCTGATGGAGTCGACCGAGAAGCTGCGGGACGAGCTCAAGGCAACGAAGGATCGAAAAGAGAACGGGACGCTCCAGGGGCGCCTTGGGTCGGAGGAGCGTAGTCTCAGTGCGCTGCTCGCCGTGCCCCGACTCGAAGCAGAGGCCATGTGCGCAGACTGCTACACCCCGCAGTACCAGCATGTCTCGGGCGGCGACGTCTACGAGTCCCGCCCCTGCCCACGGTGGCCCCTTCATGCCGCGCGGATGGAGCGGGTGTGGGAGATCCTGCGCTCCGCGTCTGAGCGCATCGATGGTGGCTCGAAGACGGTGCCGGCTCCCCCGCCTCAGCCGCTCGCCTCACTTCCCGGCACGCTCCCCATCGCTGAGGTAATAGAGCGTCTCTCCGAGCTTCAGGCGCAATATCCCGATGCCGTGGTGAAACGCGGACGCGCCAATCGTTGGGAGCTGTGGCCCGCCACCTCGTGACTCCTGCGCTTCAGGACTCGAGCCGGTCGGACGCCTTCAGCAGAAAGATGATCAGGTTCGAGAGGCGTGCGAACAGGTAGTCGCTGGCGTTCGAGTCTGGGATTGGGTGCTTCGACGTCTCGTGGTGCCGGATGCGGAAGTTGTTGCCGATGTCGGTGAGCGCGCGCATCTCCTTCTCGACTTCAGCCCGGAGAGGCTCTGAGATGACGTGCTGAAGGAGTTCGGCGATCTGAGCCTTCTTGTCCTTGCCGACCTCGATGGTCTTCAGTCGCTCGAACGCGTCCCAGAGCTTCTCGAGACCCGTCTGGCGATCCGCCCCCTTCGGCGACAGGTAGAGCTGCCGCGCATCGGTGATGAGGGTGTCGACTCCTTCATCGCCACTGTCGGGACGAAGGTCTGCGAGGGCGGCTTGGATCTCGGGCGTACCGACGCGCTCCACCTGCACACCCGATAGCTCATACACCGTCCGACCGGCCGACAGGATCGCGTTGACGTCATCGCGAAACTGGATGAACCCAGCGCGGCGATCAAACTCCAGCTCGTAGTGAGAGAAGTAAGAGTGCCAGTGGACCTGCTTCGGCTGCTCAACGCGCGCTGCAAAGAACTCAATGAGATCGAAGAGCACGTCATCGTCGATGTCCTCGCGCGGCGGCCAATTGAAGTCGGCGACGAAAGCCTCCATCAGATCTGTGGCCCGCGAGCGATTCGTTCCGCAGATGCCGTTGCCGTCATTGCACTGCTCGGGAAAGACCTTGGCAAGCTGATCCGAGTCGAGGGCTCCTGCGAGCACCGCGATCAGTCCACGCTTCGTGTGATCCGGCAGTTCGTCGTGAACACGGGGAGCGGGGCCGGCCTTACGTTCGCGGTACAGAGGGGTCGACATAGAAGCACCTTCGAGTCAGTGAACGGCCGACGCGGCACGCCCGGACCTAGTATCCGGCATCGCGCTGGCGGCGCCGGATCTGAACTGACTACAGGTAGTTCCGAAAGCGGAACGCGAGGCACTCATGGAAGTCGAGGAAGACGTTCGTCGCGGTGAGGACGTTGAACGTTAGGCTGTCGAGGAACTGCGGATCGCAGACGAGGTTGTCGCTCTCATAGGCGCGAGACCATTGCCCCATCATCTTGAAGTCGATGGTCGAGTTCGAGAGCACCAACACCCGATCCGTCTCGTACTGGCTGGTCAGACCGGGGATGTCATAGTTCGCTGCGACCGATTCCGGCGTCGCCGTCCCGGTCGGGTCGACGACGAGCACCACCTCGCCAGCGCGTAGAGCGGACCGCCTTCAATGCGGAAGTCAGTTCCGTCGTCGAACCCGAACTCCGTGAACAGCGGGAGCACCCACTCATACGTGAGATAGAGCGTCCCGACAGCGACGGTCGGGCGATCGGTGGCAAGGCCGCTGAGTGGAGCAAGCTTCCCGTCGCCACCGTGCACTCGAAAATCGTGCGCGTTGAGGAGTGCGGTGACTACCCGGATGAAGAGGTCAGGTGCCATCGGCGCGAGCTCGCTCCGCATCGGATCGATCCCATGTCCGAGTGGACGACCACGCCAGGCCGGCCCGTCGATCCGCATGGAACGATGCGTTGGCATCCGATCGAGTGCGTCATCCAGCGTCTTCGATTTCGGGATGTGGAACGTCGTGGTCGCACCAGCCTCGACTACCTTGCCTAGGCCTCCACGCTTGTCGACGAGGTCGCGAACATCGTCCGCAAAGAAGGTGTCGACTGACTCGACGTACTCGACGAGATAGACCGGTTCGGGGGCGTTGTACCAAAACCGCACATGATCCATCGAGACGGCATGAGTCTTGACCGCCTCGGCTGCCGCGAATTCCTCTGCGGTCAGAGTCTCCGCGTGGTAGCCCTTCGCCTGCATCCAGACGCGAGGACCGCTGACATCGTGCGCGCCGTCGTCCGTCTCAACCCACATGTGCACGCCGACATCGATGGCTGCGCGGTCAAACTCGTACTCGACGAGCACGCCACGCTTCGAGAGCTTCGCCCGCAGATCATGCATGTACGCGTTCTCGAACACGTCGTCGTCGCCAATGTTGGGCATCTGTGCCGCTCCCCCGATGCTCTGATGCCCCTGCGTTTTCCACAGCGCACGTAGCCATTTCTACAACGCCAGCGACCTTGTCACGGTCGCACTCATGCTTCATAGTCAGGCGCAGCTATGGCGCGCACGGCATCACGCACCACTCCGAATCTAGGGTCTCAGCCACTCCGCGGCGCAGATTTCGAGCGTGCTCACTCGTCAGCTGTTCTGGGTGAGGACGTTCGAGACCGACGCCGAGGCTTCACCATCGTCGAACTCCTGATCGTCGTGGTAGTGATCGCGATCTTGGCTGCCATCACGATCGTCGCTTACAACGGCATCAACAACCGCGCGAAAGCATCGGCAGCATCCTCCGCAGCGCAGCAGGCTGCCAAGAAGGTGATGGCCTACGCGGTGACGAACGCCGAGCAGTACCCGGCTGCGTTGAGTGATGCGGGCGTTTCTGACTCAGGCTCGACGAGCTACCAGTACCGCGTCGACAACACTGGCAATCCGAAGACCTTCTGCCTAACTGCGACAAGCCAGAACGTCTCGTTCTTCGTCTCCAACGCGATCACCTCGGCTACCGCTGGCGCATGCGCGGGACATGGTTTGAATGGGGTCGCGCCGATCACGAATCTCGTGCCGAATCCATCTAGCGAGTCGGGCACGTTGGCATTCAGCACTGCAGGAAGCGGGAGCGGCGGCGGCGTATCCATTGACACCTCTCGAGCCGACTCGGGTTCGCGATCCGCTCGATTTACGAGGACCGGGGGCAGCGGAACCTCAGGCATCAAGTCGAACGCCATTGCGGTGAGCCCGAACACCGCCTATCGCATCGGGGTGTCTACCTACGTGGAGTCCGGCGCGATTCCGCAGTGGTTCGCGGTAGACGCGAGCTACGGCTCACAGGTCGCGTTGTCCGCGCTAGGTTCCACCGGATCGTGGCGCCGAGCGTCTGCTACCTACACGACGGGCCCGAGCCAGACGACATTGATGATCTACAACCTCGTGGGCGCAGACGGCGTCTACTACGCAGACTCGCTCCTCATCTTCCAAGGCGGCAGCAGCCTCTCTACGGCGTACGGCGACGGCGACTCCCCTGGCTGGATGTGGAACGGGTCTCCAAACAACTCGACCTCGACGGGCCCGCCGCAGTGAGTGAACGAGGTCACCGGTGCGCAACATCAATCAATCAATCAGGAGGATAAATGAATGGCACGATTACCGACAGTCGGAGGTGACAGCGGAAGTTGGGGTGAAGTTCTCAATGACTACCTCAGCCAATCGCACGACGTTGACGGCAAACTCAAGACCGACACGGTTGGCCCGGCGCAGCTGAAGCCGCTGTCCGTCACGAATGCAGCGCTGGCGAACGACACGATTCAAGAGGCGAAGCTGGACGCCGGTGTGCGCGCGAAGCTCAACCAAGTGTCCGCTGGAATCGCGGATGGCAGCGTCACCGAAGAGAAGCTCGCAGACGGTGCAGTCAGCTCGGGCAAGCTTGGTGACGGATCCGTCTCATCGGCCAAGATTCAAGACGGTGCCGTCTCTACCGACAAAATCGCCAGCCTCGGGCAAGCGAACGGCGTGGCGTCGCTCGACGGGAATAGCCATGTTCCCGACAGCCAGCTGCCAGCTCGACTCTCTGACGCGTCCCTGACAGCCGCGTATGCGACAGCTGCCCAGGGTGCGAAGGCGGACGCCGCGCTCGCTGCGAGCCAGAAGGGTGTCGCGTCCGGAGTAGCGGCCCTCGATGCGACCACGAAGGTTCCTTCGGGACAAATTCCGATGCAAGCCATTGCCGACTCGAGCGAATTGTCATCCTCGTACGTCAGCATGAAGGTTGCGGCAAAGAACCCCGATTTACTCGTCGTCGGAGCAGTCGCCCTCGATGCCTCGGACCTCGTGACGAGCGCTGCCGTGGTGTGGCCAGACGGCACTCCTGGGACGCTCGCGATTACGTCGCGGCAGGCAGGCACCAACGCCGTGCTGGCCTACACCATCACCTACGGATCGCCGGTCACCAAGACCTTCACCCAACCCGCGATCACTCGGAACTCTAGCGGTGCAGCGACGAACGTCCCACAGATGGTGGTGAGCTGAGATGGGTATCCTCGATACACCTCCCATTGACTCCACGGGGCGTCCGCTCGCCTCGATTCCGGCACGCCTCAGCGGTGGCTCGGAAGCCGCGGCATCATTCCTCGCGAAACTTCGCCGCGGGGGTGTGAGCGTCGTGCTGCAGATCATCGGCGACAGTACCGGTCTTGTGCCGTCCGCTACTACTGGATGGCCGCGCCAGCTCGCTCAGTGGCTCGCGACGAGCTTCCCTGCCTACACCGCTCAGGTGAAGGACTGGGACGCCTCATCGGCGCACGCTTACGGGTCGTGGACAACGATCCAGACGGGAACTGGCACGGGCAACGCCGGCGGGCCGTTCACCCTGTCGATCTACAACGGCTCCGCGTCGGGTCAGAACCTTTCGTACCCGATCGCGACCATCAGCCGGTTCACGACGATGATCCCCGCAACGCCGGATCTGGTCATTTTCAACATGGGCCACAACAACACCGGTGCGTCCGGCCTGTTCTATCGAGGTATCTACTTCCCGATGGTCCGCGCCGTGCGCGACGCGTTCCCGAGGGCCGGGATGATCTCGATCATTCAGAACCCGCGGAAGGCTGTCGACTCCGACTACGCGATCGCGATCCTGCGGCAGCAGACCATCGAGGAGCTTGCCGGGAACCTCGGCATGGGGACGATCAATATCCTCGACCGGTTCCTCGCCGTGCCCAGTCGGGACACGACGCTGATGAATGACAACGTACACCCGAACCAGGCAGGCATCGACCTGTGGGCGAGCGTTGTCATTGGGCACATGGTGTCGTCCCTCGCGACAACTCCCGCATCACCGACGAACGAGTTCGGACAGCTGTGGGTGCCCGCACCCGCGTTCCAGCCCGACACGGCGACAGCAGGCAGCGCGAACGGGCTCCCGAGCCTGATTCTCCCGAACGACACAGACGTGACGCTCTCGGCCTCGTTCGTAGTACCGCCGTATTGGAACTCGCACGCGATCTACGCGGTATTCACGACACCCAACGAGATAACCCCTTCGGGACAGTTCATGGGCATACGTAGCCGCACACGAAGCATTGGCGGGCTGGGGAAGTCCATGGTGCACTGGGGCAACTCTCTCACGGGGGCGGGCGCCTGGGCGAACAACCAGGCGTCGCCATCCCTGATCGGGTTCCCAACGTCGGCAGGTCAGGGGACGTGGCCAACGACTACCTACCTGATGGTCACGGTCGCTGCGACCAGCGTCCTCAACGGCATCCAGATACTCCGCATCGGGACCGACTCGGGAGATACATTTACGGGCGTCGCGCACTTCCTCGGGTGCGTCGTCGCGCAGCAGTCCTGACAAGACGAAACTGCCAAAGAGGGTTGCGTGCATTTTGGCGGTCATTCTGGGCCACGCCACCGACAATCGACCGCAACATGAGAAGAGCCCGCCGAGCGACGGAAGTCGCCCGTGCGGGCTCTTCTTGTTGTCGCTCGAGGCGGGCTCGAGGTGGTGCGCTCACTGGACGGTCATGCCGCCGGCGAGCGTGCCTTGGCTGACTCGCGCGAAGTGCTGCAGGTGCAGCCCTCCGCTGAGTCTCGCGTTGCCGTCCGCACGGGCCTCGTGGCTGAGTTGCACGCTTCCCCGGAGGATGGCTTCGCCGCCGACGCTGGATTCACCCCGGAGGGTGCAGGCGTCGGCGACGACGGCCCGGTCTTCGATCACGGTGCGGTCGAAGAGGCGGACCGATCCGACCACGATGGCGTTGTCCTTGATCATGGCTCTTGGTGCGACGTAGACGGACGGAGCGACGTGGGCCGTGAGGGCCACGAGGCCGCCGCCGTTCTGGTGGATGCGGTAGTGCTCGGTTCGGACGTCGACGATGTCGTCGTTGCGATGGATCGTCCAGGGTCCGGTGCGCGGGCTTGCTTCAGTGGTCATGGTTCTCCCCAGCTCGTTGACGTGTTTGTCCCTGCGGTTGCAGGAGCAGCGACGCCTTTCCCCGGACGTCGCCACTCCTGCACCCGACGGGCGGGAAGGGAGCTTTCCCGAATCGCTCCAGCCGTCGGATGCGGCGAGCGGTTCTCGTTGAGACTGACCACTGATCAGCGCCCCAACTGTACGGATTATCGCATTTATCAGGCATTTTGTCAATAGCAATTAGCGTTGCGCAGGTGGAGCGTGACACCATATCTGCCGCTTACGGTCTCGCGGCGGCGGTAGTCTTCAGGGTTGGAGAGCGCTTCAGATTGGATCGCAGGGGCCGGACTTCGGGCGGTCCGTGACGATGCTGGAGACGTCGGCATCCCGCCCGACATCCTGGCGGACCAGGATCTGTCGCTCATGGCGCGAGGGCTGTATGCGCTCCTGCTCGCGCAGCAGGGCGCTCCCATCGACCCGTATGACGATGCCGTCGAGAGCCCGGTGGATCTCGCGGCGGCGATCGAGGAACTCATCACCGCCGGTCTGGCCGTGCGCGTCGCTCCCTGAGTCGCCGCGCCGGAGACGGCGGTCTACCGTGCGGCGAAGAGTGCCTGTATCTCGGGGAAGGCGCCGGTGCCGTGCTGCCGGTCGTGGTCGCGCACGATCGCTGTCGCGTTGGCTCGCGTCGTTGAATCCTGCGCGCGTCGCGCGATATCGAGGAGCGCGGGCCTTGCTTGCCGGTAGTCGGTATCCGCGAGGACGCTCATGATGAGCCTCGCGACGTCGTCATCCAGCGGGCCGAGACAGAGGTCAGCAAGGTCGCGCACCGCGATGCTGCCCGCCCGGAGGCACTTCGCGATGACGGCGCCGGTCTCGCGGGCCCACAGTCGCGGAGTAATGCTTACGAATGTCCCCGCGACCGCGGCGGACAGTAGGTCGTGGAGGAACGGGCCGGTCTCGGCCGGACGGTCGTCCGCGAGTCTCATGAGATAGTCGCACGCGACGACGAAACGGCTGCCGTTGAAGAAGATGTCCTCGGTTTCGACGTCGTACAGGGTGAGCGCGCGCAGGGTCGGCCACGCGTCTGGGGACGCGGTGGCGCGGTGCCCGAGGATGCGCTGGTGTGCCTTTGCCGCTGACAGGGCGACGGTGATGGGGACGTCTGAGCTGGCGCGGGTGACAGGGGTGGATGCGGCCGGGTCGACGTGGATGAAGCGGGAGAGGAATTCGAGTTGAGGAGTGGTGTCGCCGGGCGGGGTCTGTACCCATAGCGCTTCTAGGAGGGGTCCGAGCCGCCGTGGGTCGTGGACTCGTTCGAGCAGCCGATGGATGCCGTCCCATTGCAGGTCGAGTTCCGCGCGGCTCATGATCGCTGCGACGAGTCCTAGTTCGGAGTCGGCGGCGTCGGTTGTGTCGAGGCGTTCGTTGGCGTAGGTCAGGATGCGCCGGGCGTGGGTGCCGACCCGGGCGCTTCGGTAGGAGGCGCTGGTGACGAGTGTGTCGGCGCTGGCGGTGCGCCTGTGTTTGAGGGCGATCACGACCAGCAGGTCGAACACCTCGTCATGGACGGGCGCAGCAATCGTCGAGGTAGCGAGCACCGCATCGAGCACCGTGTCCGCCGCGGTGTCGGACTTTGCGAGGTGCTGCAGGAAGCGGCGGGCGGCGGCGTGCCCTTGATCGGCTGCCCCGGGCGCGAGCCGGGCAAGGGAGGGCGCAGCTGACCAATCGCGCGGGCCAAGCCGGGCAGGGAGCACTCGCGGCAGCAGGCCTGGGGTCGGCTGGCTCAACGCCAGCATCTCCAGAAGGTACAGCTGCATCGGGGTCAGGCGGTTCAGCTGCGCGTCCGCGCCGACGGTGCTGAGGAGACTGCGGATGCGCCGCTCTGCTTGGAGCGCCGCTGGCGACTCGCTGCCCAGCAGAGTCCGGAGCGCCTCCTTCCCGACATCGAACAGGCCGGGAGGCAGCCCTTCGACGAGGATGCGGACGAGCTCTGCAGTGTCGGCTCGGTCGGCCGCGCGGGAGAGGTACTCCGCTGCCGCGTACACCACGGCGCGCGATACGGGAGCGTCAGCGCCGGGAGCGGTCGTCGCGCTGACCAGCTCGAGCTGTACGTCAGCGCCTTGCCGTTCCCATTCGGCGGCGATCAGACTTCCGAGCGCGGGGAGGAACTGGTTTCCCCAGCCGCGATCGGCGACGATCCTCGTGGCCGCCCCCAGCGCGTCTGCGTCTCCGAGGATGGGCCAGAGCCGTGCCAGCTCCGGGAGGATGACGGAGAGGGTGCCGTGCGTCGGGTCGGCCGCCTCGGCAAGCACGAGCGCGCGAATCGTGCCGGGGTCGCGCGGTGCGATCGCGGCGGCAAGGTCGAACACGGCGGCGAGGAAGTCGGCGTGCGGGCTGTGGAGCGCGTCCCGGATCAGGTCGGCCAGCCCATTCCTGACTGTCGGATCGCGAGCGACCAGCCGGGTGAGTCCTTCGAGCCCCTCCGTCCACAGTTGTTTGTCGTCCCTGGACGCGAGCAGCAGCAGGAGTTGCTCCACGCGCTCCTGCGCCGTCCCTGCGGAGACGGCCGGGATGATCTGCGCGGCACGCACCACCGCGGACAGTTCCGCGTGCGCGGGCAGAGACTCGGGAAGCTGGACGGCTGTCGGGTGGTGCGCCCAAGCGACGAGCAGCGCGGCCTCCGCGACGGGGCTGCCTGACGCCAGCACTTGATCCGGCAGGGCGCTCAGGTGGTGGCGATGAAGCGGGTTCTGCCCGGCGAGGATAAGGGCCTGTTCCCACACCGCGGCGACGAACAGGTCGCCGCCTGCCCTCGTGGCGCGGGCGGCGAGCATGGCGAGCGCCTGCGCCGGGTCGCGTGTCAAGAGTGCTTGCGCAGCGGCGTACTCGAAAAGGGTCTGGTGGAAGAACCCGACGTGCGGCCCGAGGTCGGCAAGCACGCCCCGTTCGCGGAGCACCTCGAGGTCGCCGCTCGCCCTCTGATGGCGGGCGATCGTGCTCACGCCAGCGCGGAGCTCATCAAGCGCGAGGTCTGGCGCCCCGACGGTGAGGAGAACCGCCGCGGTCGCGCCCGCGGTGTCCGACATGTCCTGGTCGGCAGCGCGGTACTGGAGTTCCACGGTGCTGCGGATGTCCTGGGCGATGCGGCGATCCCAGTAGCCGCGGAAGAGGCTCGTGACGTCGATGTCCGCCAATGTTGGGGCGGCCGGGGCAGCGAGGCTAAACATCATCCAGAGCAGCAGCGGGTTGCGGCTGACATCCTCGACCGGGAGCCCCCGGGCGTTTGCCGACGCGATGTCCCGCGCGATGCGCTCTTCGTCCGCGTTCTCCACGTGCTGGCGCGCGAGCGCTCGCACGGCGGCGTCGCGTTCCGTGTCGGAGTATGCGCCGAGGGGGTGGGTCCGGAGCTCGGTGTGCGTGAGCGAAGCGGCTTCCCGCGGGCGGCATGCGAACACGGCAGGGATGCCTGCCTCGAACAGCGCATCGATGAGTCGCAGCAGCCGACGCCGCGATCGGTCGTCGTGGACGAGGGCGTCGACGGTGTCGAGCAACACCACCGTCCGTCGTCCACGCTCCTGCGGCTCCGCAAGGAGGGCTGCGACGTCGGTGACGTCGTGCTTGTCGGTGTACTCGACGAACCAGCCCGCGCTCAGCAGCACTGGTACCACCTCGGGGTTTTCAATGAGGCTGGCATGCAAGGACCAGAGCAACGTGCTCTTGCCGAACCCGGCGTCCCCGACCACGACCCGCGGCCACGGCCTGCCGCCGTCTCTTAGTGCCTTCAGCAGTGCCGCTTCCAGTTCGCGATGCACGAGCAGGGCTGGGTCGGGCCGCACGTCCGTCACGTAGAGCGCCGCATCCCGGATCACGCCTTGGAGCGCCGCCGAGTACTGGTCCTCTGCGTCGGGAACGGCCCGCACCGCGGAGATCAGTCCGGCTGGTGATTCCAGGAGTGCCCAGACACTGTCCGCGAGCGCGGCGGCATACGCATTCCTCTGGTTGCGGCCGCTGCGCTCGTGCGGCACCGGCACGGCCCGGCCCCGACGGAGCTGCCGCAGTTGCTGCCAGTACGCCCAGGAGAACCGCAACGCCTGCGAGTCTGCCCGGGCCGCCGGCTGGCGGTGCTTGAGGCGGATCTGCGCCGCTTCCGCCGGGTCGGGTCCGCCGTCGAGCAGCAGGTAGGCACGCGCGCCGACAAGCGCGCCGTGGCGCCCCACCTCGGCCTGCGCCTCCGCGCGCAGCAGCGCTTGGGCCAGCACCGTCCGCACCGACAGCTCGTCGAGGTCGATGCCCGTGCGCTGCTTCACGAGCTCACACAAGACCGGGAGCCGCCCTGGAGCGAGGAGATCTTTCCCGCCCTCGAACAGCGCACTGCACTCCTCGTCGAGACGGGCGCGGTCGGTCATCTCCCGATCCTATTGAGCCTTTCCCGAGCGTTTTCCGCTGGCGCGTCCGGCGCTTCCGCTCCCGTTACCGGTCGGCGCATGTCGCGGCGCCTGAGCCGCCCATAGCTTCGCCGTACGCCACCACCGCCGACCGCCAAAGGACGCCCCATGACCATTACTCGCCCCGATCCGATCCCCCACCTCATCTCGGCCGTGACCGAGCTGAGCTTCGCGCTGCGCGACCTCGATGCCTCGCGCCCGGTGCCCGCGGTGCATGCGCCGGTGGTGCAGGACGGCCTCGAGCATGTCGACGAGCTGACCGAGCTCCTCGACCTCATCGAGAAGAAGCTCCGCGCGGAGAGGAGCCAGTCATGACCCGGGAGCCCGCGGACTTCTGCATCGCCGACGTCGAGGACGCGGTCGAGGAAGCATGCAGCGCCCTCGCCGACGCGCTCACCGCTCTCCCGCTCACTGGGGTGCCCGAAGGTGCCGGCGTGGAGTTCGACGAGTGGCTCGATGCCCGCGACCGGATCGGCAGCCTCCTCGCCGAGATCGAGTCGCTCACCGACAAGCTGCGCACGACGCTCGCGTTCCTCAGCGACGAGCTCGACGCGAACTAAGACTTCTGGCGACCTTCTCCGGAAAGGGCAGGGGTGGCACAGCGCCAACTGCGCCACCCCTCGTCAGCAACACCCCCATCACCTGCGAAAGATCAAGGAAAGGAAACGTCAATGACGTCTTCAGTATCCCGCCGCGGCCTCGCCGTCGGCATCTCGCTCGCCCTGTCTACGGGCATCCTGGCGGGCTGCACCGCCACGCCCCCGGGCGACCTCGGCCGCCTGCAGTCCGTGCTGGCGTCGTGCCCGGACGGCCAGCTGCTCAACAGCTACCAGGCCGTCGACGGCTCCGGCACCGCCCAGAGCGACACCATCGCCCGGGAGTACCTCGCCTACGTGAAGACCCAGGCGGAGCGGGTCGCCGTCTGCGGCGGACACCTGACCGTCGTGGCATTCGGCACCAACTCCGTCACCGCCCCGATCTACGAGGGCGACCTTGCCGCCGAGGGTGCCACCGACTTGGCCCGGCTGCGTCGCGTCCCGGGGCTGGTCGACGAGGTGATGGCCAAGGTCACGAAGAACTACGAGCCGGCCGTCGACCTGCTGCCCGAGGGCGGCACGGACGTCACCGGCCTGCTGCGCCTCTTCGACGAGGTGCAGACCCTCCGCCCGGACATGTACCTGGAAGCCACGGCCCTGACCGACGGGCTGACGAACCAGGGCGTCGTGATCGACCGCGTGCTCTCCCCCCAGGAGGCGACCGCGCTGGCCGACACCGTCGCCGTGCCCGACCTGCAGGGCGCGACCGTCGCGGTCGTGGGCATCGGCCGGGTGGCCGGCGACCCGCTGTCCAGCGACTTCATCGCCGGGATGAAGGCCTTCTACACCCGGTTACTGGAGCGCACCGGGGCCGAAGAAGTCCTCGTCGTCACGGACGGTCGCTGACCATGGCCCGGGAACTGGATCCGCTGGCAGGAGCCAGCGCGGCCGACGCGGTGGCCGAACAGATCGCGCTGCTGCGGGTCGACGAGGCCGGGGCGACACCCCAGCCGAGCTCGGTCGGCAAGCTCTGGGTCAGCCTCGAGTACGACGAGCTGACGGCTGAGCAGCGGGAGCTGCACACCGCGGCCGGTGTCGAGCAGTCCCGCGAGACGAACGTCGAGGCAGCGGGACTCGCTCCCGCCGCCGCGGCAGCGCGGTGGCTGCTCGACGGCCACCGTGCCGTCGTGGACACCGTCACGAGCACCTACGTCACCGTGCTCGCCGTCCTGACCCCGTACCGGCGTCGGCCGCCGAAGGCCAAGCCCTGGCATCTGATGGCGAAGGCGGCCTTCCTGGTTGGGGACATCGCCGGCATCGCCACCGCCGCGATCTGGCTCGGCGAGATCCCCGCCATCGCGGTGATCATGGCGCTCTCGGCCGCCGCGGCAACCGTGACCGCCGGGATCTCTGGCGCGGAGGTGCGCGACGTCCGCGACCGGTTTCGTCGCACTGTCATGGTCACCGACCTTCCCGAAGCGCTGGATCCGTACCGGCATCTGTTCGAGGCGCCGGATCGGGGCTGGCCGTACGTGAAGGCGCTGCTCTCGGTGTCCGGGGCGGTGGCGGGAACGGTCGCCTGCGCGATCCTCGCCCTCCGGGCCAGCATCGAAGACCCGCTCGTCGGGCTCGTGTTCGGCGGCATCGCCGCAGCCATCGCGGCCGCCAGCTGGATCGAGAGCTTCTGCTACGCCGACGCCGTCGCCGACCTCATCGACAACGCGGCAGCCGACCACACCCACGAGACTGCCCGGCACCAGAAGCTCGCGGACAACCCGGCGCTGAAGGGTCGCGAGGAGGCGCTCGCGACCAGCGGGTCGATCCAGGCGGAGCAGGGGCACCGGGGCGCAGCGGCCGGGCATCACATGACGGCGCTGCACTACAGGATCCTGCGCCGCAACCCGCAGACGGCCGGCAACGGCCCGGCCGCCGAACCGACCGCGATCGGGCAGACCGCCCGCCGAGGAGGTACCCCGTGACCACGTACATCCAGCCCTCCGGCATCCTTCCCGGCGGCGTCATCGCGGTGCGGGACTTCCCGCCTGAGCGGGAACCGTGGATCGAACTCGGCTGGCCCGGCCTCGAGCCGAAGCACCCCTGTCTGGTGATCGTGAACTTCGACGACTCCGGCTCCGTCACCGCCCCGCAGGGCAATGACCCGGTCGGCAACCGCTTCGAGGAAGCGCGGCGCGCCATCAAGCTCGTTGCCGACTGGACCTTCAGCAGCCGCTCGAAGCTCGCCGTCCTGCACTTCGACCACCCGCTGGGCGCCAGCGGCGTCGTGGCGCTGAACGACCGGCACGTGCAGCGCACGCTCGACCCGTCGCTGCGGAACCCGGGCGGCTGGGGCACCAGTGACCTGCTGCCAAGCCTCGCGCAGATGGAACGCCTCGCCACCGCCCACGCCGGCCACGACGTCATCGGCACCATCGTGTCGGACTTCGAGCTGACTGACGCCGACCCGTCCGAAGTGTTCTCCCGGCTCCGCGCCTTCCCCGGCCTGATCCACGTGGTCGTGCTCGGCGGACAGGTGCCGCCCGATCTCGTGGACGCGGACAACGTCACGACGACGCCGCTCAGCCCCGGAGACCCGCCCGGCGCGTTCGCCGCCGCGCTGCACCGCAGCCTAACCGCCACCCGACGCGCCGCACGGCACTCGCTGCTGCACGGCCCGCACGGAAAGCAGGTATTGCCATGACCGACCCCGACCGTCCTCCCGTCTCGTGCCTGCACCAGTCGCAGTCGCTGCGCTGGGGGATCTCGCCCCCGTCGCGCCGCGACCGGCGCATTGACAACGACGCCCGACCCGTTCTTACTCATCCGTCCGCCCGCCGTAACCACGGGCGAGAAAGGAGGTTCACCATGACCGCCACTACCACGACCGCGGCGACGCTCCCGACCGCTCCCGGCCAGCAGGCCCCCACTCCGGCCCAGCGCTACGGCGTCATCGCGGCGGACCCGCCGTGGGACGTCCAGCAGAAGGGCGGCCTCGGGGCCGAGAAGCACTACGACCTGATGACCCTGGACCAGATCAAGGCCATGGGCGAAGCCGTGCGGGCCCTCGCCGAGGACAACGCCCACCTCTACCTGTGGGTGACCAACGCGACGCTTCGCGTCGGCTACGACGTCATGGAGGCGTGGGGCTTCACCCCGCGCTCGCCGCTGACGTGGGTGAAGCCGCGCTTCACGCTCGGCAACTACCTGCGCAACGCCACCGAGCACGTCCTGTTCGGCACGCGCGGCAAGGCGCCCGTGCAGTTCCGAAGCCAGCCGACCTGGGTCTTCGCACCGCTGCACGAACACTCCGTCAAGCCGGACGAGATGTACAGCATCATCGACCGGGTCTCGGGCCGCGACGCGAAGAAGCTCGAACTGTTCGCACGGCGCCGTCCGCCCGCTCCGAACTGGTCGGTATGGGGGAACGAGATCGACAGCGACGTCTCGCTCGCCCCCTGGGGCTACCTCGTGCCCAGCGACTACGCCCGCCAGGACGATGACCCGGATCCCGGCCCGCGCGACGGAAAAGGCGAGAGGTGAGCCGTGTTCTGGGGCGACGAGAAGAAGAAGTCCGACGACGAGAAGCCGGAGACGTACATGCAGAAATTCTTCCGCGCCTGCCTGCTGGCCCTCGCCGGAGTGGTCGCGCTCTGGCTGGCCGTGCAGCTGCTGGCCCAGTTCTGGGGGTGGCTGCTGCTGGCAGCCGCCCTCGGCGGGCTCATCTGGGCGGCCGTCTGGTTCATCCGGTGGCAGCGGGACAGGTGGTGGTGAGCATGAGCACGTTCACCCCTGGCCGCGCGTTGTGGAATGAACAACGGGTATTGACAAAAGGCCTGGTCTGCCTCATAACGGGCAATCCGCTCTGCGCTCCGGAGGCCTCCGCAGCCACGGAGCGAGCTCCTGTCAATCCGAACTAGAAAGGAGGTGAATCTTGACAAATCACACCCCGAAGCGTCGCCTGTACAACCGCCGATATCGGCATGTCTACGTGACGACCATCCGAAGCGATCGAAGCCCCGAGGGCATCGCTCGCGTTGTCACCAACATCGCGCTCGGCCAGACCCAACGCGAGGCAGACGCCCGAGTCGAACATCAGGCTCGGCTCGCACGCGATCGAGCGCTGGAAAGCCCCGCACGGCAGCCGCTCGGCGAGGGGGCCGGCGATGCCTGAGCCGCTCGTCTTCACGCGTCTCTACCTGCCGCGTCCGATCGACCCCCAGACCGTCACGAACCTGCTGGCCCGTCTGGCGGGGTCGGACGTCCCGAGGCCGCTCGCCCTGGAAGTGCGCGCCGGTGACGACGGCATCCAGCACATCTTCGGCTGCACCCCGACGAGCGTCCACTATCTGAAGCACCTGCTGCGCAGCTTCATCCCCGGGGTCAGCTTCGACGGCGCGACCCGAATGCCGGTCGCGTCAGCCGGTCGTGTCGAGGCCAGGCAGCAGGGGATGCCGACCGGCTCCCCCGAGCCCGAGACAGTGACCGCCGACCTGTACAGCGCCCTGGCGGCACGGAAGAAGGGCGAGACTGTCGTCCTCCAGGTGGTGCTGGGCAGAGCCTTCGCCCCGCGCCATGTGAACCCCGAGCTTCCGGATCCGCTCCAGCCGGTCGGCTCCAGGCTCTGGCACGGCGTCAAGACCGCCGGTTCCGACGTCCGCCGCAGGATCCAAGAGCACGCCGCCGAAGCCCGGTTCCAGGTCGCGCTGCGGATCGGCGTCGACGGCCCCGACCGGGAACGCCGCGCTGCGCTGGCCCATGGGCTCTTCGGCAGCCTCCATGGCTTGGCCGCTGTCGGCGTCAGGCCGAAGCTCGCCCGCGACTCGTCGGCACGGCTCGACGACGCGAGCCCCACGCAAGCGCGTCTCGAACTGACCGCCCGCGAACTCGCCCCGCTCCTGGGCTGGCCACTCGGGGAGGCAGACCTTCCCGGCGTCGATCCGCTCCATCCGAAACGTCTCCCGGTGCCAACGGCCGTTTCAGATAAGGAGAGCGTCTTCGCCGTCGGGACGGCACCCGGCCCGGAGCGGCATGTCGGTGTCACGCCGGAAGCGCGCACCAGCCACGCGTCCGTTATCGGGCCGACCGGCTCCGGCAAGACCGAGGCCGTGCTCGTTCCCTGGCTGCTCGCCGACGTCCGGGCAGGGCGGCCCGTCTGCTTCATCGACCCGAAGGGGCAGGGGGTCGAGTACGTGCTCGATCTGCTGACGCCGGAGGAAGGCGAGCGGGTCGTCCTCTACGACCCGTCCGATCCCGATGGAACCGCCGGGTTCAACCCGCTCGATGCGCGCGGACGCGACGCGTACGCGGTCGCCGACAGCATCCTCGCCGTCTTCAAGAGCGTCTTCGCGCACGGTTGGGGGCCGCGTACCGAGGACATCTTGTATGCCAGCACGCTGACGCTCGCCATCGACGGCCAACGGCGCGACGTCCCGCACGCGCTCCTGGACATCCCGCGCCTTCTGACCGACCCGGCATTCCGCCGCAGCGTCACGCCCGCCGTGGCCAGCGAACCGGAGATCGCCCGGTTCTGGGCGCGCTACGAGACGCTCAAACCTGCCCAGCAGGAGAACGAGATCGCCGCCCCGATGAACAAGCTCCGCCGCTACCTCATGCGCCGCGGCGCCACCGCCATCCTCGGACAGCCCGATCCGCCGTTCCGGCTCCGCGACATCTGGAAAGGCGACCGGATCGTGCTGGTCGCCGTCAACGAGGCGCTGGCCGGCACCGAGACGGCGCAGCTCATCGGCGGGCTCATCTGCTCCGAGGTCTTCATGGCCGCACAGGAGCGGGCCAGCGAGACGAACCCCAAGAAGCGCCCCGGCTTCGTCTACGTCGACGAGGTACGCAAGTTCCTCCGCCTGCCGGTGCCGCTGGAGTCCGCGCTGGAGATCTCACGGTCGTACGGCATCGGCTGGGCCCTGTTCGGACAGGGCTTCTACCAGATGGGCAGCGAGCTCGCCGACGCGATCGAGATCAACACCAAGAGCAAGGTCGTCTACGCCACCAGCGCGAAAGAAGCCAAACGGATCGCCAGCTCCAGCCCGACGCTCACCGCCGCCGACATCCAGGAACTGCCGCAGTACGAGGTCTACGCGACCGTACTCACCCGTCAGGGCCCGAGCGGCTGGTTCTCCGCCCGCACCCTCGCCCCGCCCACGCGGGCAGGGCAAGGGCAGTCGATCCGTGCCGCGCTCCGGCAGGCGCAGTCCGCAGCCGCAACCCAGGCGCCGAACGCGACGCGGCCCGCGTCGCCCGTGGGCCTCCCGCCCGCAGCCTCGTTCGATTCCTCGTCGCCGGTGAAGCGGAGGCGAGCATGACGGCGCTGCGAGCGATGTTCGGAAGGGAGGGAAGTGCCCCAGTCGGTGCGCCAGTCGCAGCCGCCTCACGGTGCGCCGTTCGGCCTGTTTCCGGCCTCATCCCAGCCCTTTGGGATGGGACTCCCGCTCATTCGAGCGGTGCCGGGCCGCTCCTCCAGCGAACCCCAGGAGGTCTCTGATGTCCGACGTCTGGACGCCCACCAAGGTGCGTCACCTGGAGAGCCTGCTCACCGAGCGCGACAGTCGCATCCTCGACGACCTCGAACGATTCCGCGCCCTGTCGACGCGCCTCGTGCAGCGGCTGCACTTCCCGGCCGGACCCCTGGGCCTGCACGCCACCGTCCCGACCGCGACGCGCCTGGCCAACCGCGTTTTGCTGCGCCTCGAAGCCCACGGCTTCATCGCCCGTATCACGCGACGTGTCGGCGGCCCATTGCGCGGCTCGGCAGCCACCACCTGGCACCTGGCTGCGACCGGCGAACGGCTGCTCCGAGCACGGAGAGGTGAACCAGGCCGGCGACGCTACGTCACCCCGTCCCGTGACTTCCTGGCGCACACCCTCGCCGTGGCGGAGGTCGCCGTCGAGCTGAGGGAAGCGGAGCTCCGCGGAGAGCTCGACGTCCTCGAGCTCGTCACCGAACCGTCCTGCTGGCGGCCCTTCCAAGGTCCGGTCGGCGTCGCGACGCTCAAGCCCGACCTGTTCGTCGTCGTCGCCAACACGGAAGTCGAAGCGCACGTCTTCGTGGAGATCGACCGCGGCACCGAACACCTGCCCGCCGTGATCAAGAAGTGCCGCACCTACCAGCAGTACCGGCAGACCGGCATCGAGCAGCAGGCCAGCGGCGTGTTCCCCGCGGTCCTCTGGGTCGCCCCCGACCCGGAGCGCGCACGCAAGCTCTCGACCGCCATCAGACGAGAAGCCGACCTGCCCGCCGACCTCTTCACCATCTGCAAGGAAGCCGCAGCGCTCGACGCACTCGCGAGCTTCCTCGCCCCATCACCAACTTCAAGAAAGGAGGTATCACCATGACCACCTCAAGAAAACAAGCTCCCTCAACACAACTCGCGCTCGACTTCGAACGCATCGTTCCAGCCAGCCTCGACCAAGCCGACACCGCCCTCCAGATCCTCGACGACTGGAGCTACGGCGACACCACCGTCGCCGACGAAGGCATCGCCCGGCTGCTCGCCGCCACCCTGCACAACGGCCCCGGCACCGCCCTCGAACGCTTCGCCAGCACCGGCGAACTCGACGCCGAAGCCACCCTCCGCGAACTCGGCGACGTCACGGTGCCCATCGAACGCGAGGGCTGGGTCGACGCGCTCGGCCACTACGTCATCACGAAAGGAGGCCGACCATGAGCGAACACGAACCGCGCATGACCCCGGAAGCCCGTCCCGCACCGCAGCGCGAAACACCCGACTGGCGCCGGCTCAACTCGGCACGAGATCGCTACCTCGACACCATCGCGGACGGCCTCGCCGAAGCGATCGCCGAGAAGACCGAGATCGACCACAGCACCGCGCGCTGCATCGCCCACGTCCTCGGCCGCGCCTACGGACGCGAAAGCGCCCTGGCAGGCTTCGGCCGTACCGGCGAAGGATCGTACCTGTCGCTGCGAGACGAGTACCTCGACCTCTACGGAGACGAACAAGCCGATCCGATCATCAAGGAGATGATCGACTGGCTCGGCACCTACCTCGTCCAGCAAGAAGGCACCGGCTCCGGCCGCCGCTTCATGAACGAGCACCTGCCACCGAAGCTCGACCAGCTCCTCGTCCGCACCAGCATCCCGGTCGGAGGCCAACGCTACGTGGTGCACGTCCCAGCCAGCTGGCACAGCGGCAACGAGGACGACCTCGTCGAGCTCCTCACCACGCTCCAGCTCCCCGAAGACGAGGCGCTGCAAGCCTTCCTGTCGCTGCCCGACGTGAACGTCGGGACCGACGACATCATGGAGAGCTTCCACGAAGCCTTCGCCGGAACCTACGCGAATGAAGAGGCCGCGCTGCGCGCCCTCAGCCCGCTCGAGGACTGGGAGAACAGCCTCGCCGACTGGTGCATCGACAACGGCGTCGAACCCGAAGCCCTCGACTGGAACTACGAACCGCTCATGGCTCGCCTCCGCGACATATACGACGTCGTCGAAGGGAAGGAAGTGCTCCATGCCTTCGTCAAGTAGCGACGAGATGCGACCAGTAGGCACGCATCGCGTCCCCCGCAAGGGCGGCCGAACGCTCACGAAGCGCCTGATCCGAATCGAACCTGACCGTCGACACGAGATCGATCTGCACTACTTGGGCCGGGCGCTCCTGCGCCTTGCCCAGGAGCAGTACGACGTGGAGCGCACCCGGCGCCACACGGTGGCCGCCGCGCCCGAAGAGGCCCCAGCGCCGCCACACGAGCCCCGACGTCGCCCGAACGGGCCGCCACGCGCCCCTGACCGGGGCACCGCCCCTCACGCGCCCGTACGCCGCAACCCGGGTGCAACGGGGTAAGGCAAACCAGACCGACATCACGAACGACGGAGGATGCCATGAGCAGCCATGACCACCGAGGTGATTTCTACAACAGCGACCCACCCCCGGTAGCAGGAGGGGGATCCGCGGGGAGCGCCGAAAAGGGACTGGACTTCCCGGGCCAACGGAGCGTAAATGCGGAGGACCTAAACGGAGGGAACCTCACAATGACGCCACCAAACCCCGGAATCGCAAGTCCCGAGGCGCCCGTCAACTCACTCGACGGGCTCGAACATCTTCTGCAGTCTCCAGCCGCTCGTGCGGCTGAAGACGCGCGCGTCGGGCTCGCATACGCCGTCACGTACCTGCGTGTGTCGACACCACGCCAGTTGCACACAGCCGCCGACCTCGACGAGGACGGGAACAGCATCGCCACCCAACGCGTCGAGACGATGCGCAAGGTGCGCGAGCTCGGCGTGCCCGCGGCGAAGGAGTTCATCGAGCCCGGGCAGTCCGCCCAGACGATCGCGAAGCGAACCGAGTTCAAGAAGCTCCTGCGCTACGTCGACGACCACCCCGAGGTGAAGTACGTCGTGATCTACATGCGCAGCCGTGTGTTCCGGAACTTCACCGACGCCGCCATCACGAAGCGACAGCTCCTGGAGAAGGGCGTGCGCCTCATCTCCGCCAAAGAGGAGTTCGGAGAGGGCTACATGGCCGACGCCATGGAAGCCATCACCGACATCATGAACGAAGTCCAGGTCCGCATGAACGGCGAGGACGTCGCCGTGAAGATGGCACACAAGGTGGAGCAGGGCGGCAGCGTCGGGCGAGCGAAGCTCGGATACCTCAACGTACGAAAGGACTTCGGCGGACGCCTCGTCAACACCATCGACGTCGACCCCGAACGCGGCCCACTGGTCGCCTGGGCCTTCGAGCAGTACGCGACCGGGCGATACTCCATCGCCCGGCTCCAGCGGCTCCTCGAGGCCCAGGGACTCCAGACCAGGCCCTCGCCGAGCAACTCGGCCAAGACCGTCAGCACCAGCCGCCTCGCGACGATCCTGCGCGACCCGTACTACACCGGGATCAACCGCTACAAAGGAAAGCTCTACGTCGGGCGCCACGAGGCGCTGGTGACGAAGGAAACATACCTGAAGGTGCAGGCAGTCCTCGACTCGCGCAAGCGCGACGGCACGAGAGACATCGTCCATTTCCACTACCTGAAGGGGCTCCTCTTCTGCGGCGAATGCCGCGACGCCGGGCGCACCAGCCGTCTCCTGTACTCGCAGAACACAGGTCGCGGCGGGACCTACGAGTACCTCATCTGCGCCGCCCACCAACGGCAACTCTGCTCGATGGTGAACGTGCGCGTCGAACAGATCGAGGCCGCCATCGTCCCCAAGGTGTCCGAAGAGCGACTCTCCGAGGACGTGCTCACCGGCATGCAAGAGGCCGTCAGCGCCTCCGTCGCGAACATTCTCGCGCAAGACCGCGACACGAAAACGCAGCTCAAGAAGCAGCTCGACAAGCTCGAAGCTCAAGAGGAACGACTCATCGAGCTTGCAGCCACCGGCGCGCTCCCGATGAGCAAAATCCGCGCACGCATCGAGAAGACGGCCATGCAGCGCGCGGCCGTCGAGGAACAGCTTGAATTCACCGTCGACCGACTGCAGTACACCGCAGAGAGCGTCTTGAGCTTCCTCGCCCTCCTGGTGGACCCTGGGACGCTCTATGGCAGGGCGTCCGACGCCGTTCGACGCGATCTCCTGACCGCGTACTTCAACCGCCTCGTCGTCTACGTGGCCGACGAGGGAATCAAGATCGAAGCGGAACGCCACGACGCCAACGCACGCATCCGCGAGATCCACGGACGCGTCGCAAATGCACGTCAGAACGCCGTGTCAGAGCAAAACAAAACTCCCCGCTCGCGAGCGGGGAGTTCGGTTTCAGTCTCAAACGAGGCCAGTTCATTTGACCAGGGTTTGAGTAACTACGATGTGGCTGGGGTAACGGGACTCGAACCAAGAACGACTGAAAGCCATCAGGTTCGGTTTACCCAACCAACGAAAAGGCGAAGTTCCGCGGAATTCCGCGGTTTTCGTGCCTCCATCGTACTGAACCCCGCCTCTCGATTCGGGCCCATTTGCCTCCTCTAGAGGGGTTTTTGGAACGTTTATGGTCACGCCCCGCAGGCTCGCCATGTCACCGGAAGCCGTCGGGGGCCGTCGGTGCAGTGCGGTGAGCGTTGGCCCGAGGCATGCAAGCGGGCGATCAGCATCATGGCCCGGTCTGTCGCTGTCTCGAGTTCGGTGGCGAGAAGATCATGGTCAGGCCCGGGGTTGGTCGAGGTCGAGGTCGAGGTCGAACGACTCGTATCCGAACTCGAGGCGGCTGACGACGGATGGGTGAGCAGCATCTCGTCCCCCAAGTGATTTGGGGACGTCCCCGGTGGCGAGAAACTCGCCGGGCACAAATGGGAGCTTGATGGCAGTCGGCTCGGCGCCAGCGCTCACGAGGTTCCTTCCTTCACCGTCGCGGGCGCCCTGCTTCAGCTCGTCAGCGCACCCGAGACAATGCCACGATCTCGACTCGAGACCCAGTCCCTGGCACGACCGACCCGACCAAGGGCGAGTTCTGGCGCGCCCGCATGAGCCCGCCACTGAAAGTCGCCGATACCGAGCGCATCGTCGCGGACAACGAGAAGCGCGGCCTCGCCCTGCTCGCGCGAGACGACCGACCATGGCCTCCGAAGGCCTGGCGCTCTAACCGCTGCCCTGGGCGCCTTCGGCTATGAGGGCTAGCCACTCGGCTTCGAGCGCGCTTCCGATACGTTGCTCGCGAGCTATCGCCTCTTTGAGCCAGGCGATCGTTGCGGGCACCATCGCGAGCAACTGCGGATAGTTGAGCGCGGCCGGGTTCATCCCGAACACGAGACCCGTCTTGGCCAGCGTTCCCGACGTTGCGACAGTATGGCCGAGCAGGAGCATCGACCGGAGCTTGGCGATTTCTAGCTTGCGCTGATCGGCGCTCTTCTCCTTTGCGAGGGCGTCGAGCTGCCAGTATCCCCGGATGATCAGTTCGACGGCCGCAGGGACAATTCCCATGGTCAGCGAGTGACGGAAGTCATAACCGTGTCGATACATGTCGCGGGCCACGTCCTTCCAAGGCACTATGGGTCCGTCCTTCACCAGCGCAAACGGAGACTCCGACTTGACGAGGTGAAGCAGGCTGAACAACGGGGCCGGAATACCTGCGGGCGTGAAGACATCGGATATGAGGTGAGCCACCTGCTTGAGCAGCGCGGACGAAAGGTCGACCGGCGCCATGTCGGTGGCCACCCGTACGACCTTTCCGAACTCATCGAAGTACGTGCCACTCCCGTCCATGAGATCGCCCACGCCCACCACGAAGCCGAGAATCGGGTCGTGCCCAGGACTCATCAGCCTGTGCACCTTCGGGAACATGCCACGCACCGCATCGTTGGTGGCTCTTGTCGTCGGCGCGTCGTAGGGAACCTTGGCAAAGCGTTCGAGCGGCTTGCCGAAGCGCTCGTGTAAGTCCGCGCTGTGATCGTTCAACCACTCTGTCAACGGAGAGCCCCGATACTTCTCGCCCAGGAACTTGCGGTCCGCGGGAATTCGTACCAGCACAATGTCGAGGATCGTCGCGACGACTCCAGCAGCGAGGACTACAGCCCAGTCCGTCTCGGTCCAGCTTACGTCTCCGAACTGGGCGTCGTACTTCTGGAAGCTCGCTTTGACCTGCCCCTCCGGTAGTACCTGGAGAAGGGGGTCGCGACTCAGGTCGACACCGAGGAGCGCTAGACGGGCTTCGGCAAGCGCAGTGAGGTCGGAGAAGTCGAGTCCCACCGGCGCTACAGGGAGCACACGTCCAGACTGCTGATATGCATCGTCGGAGGGTGCCCTACTCGCCGGCGCGGTGTCCTGTGGGACGTCCAGGACTGCGATGCCCAACGCCGCCAACTGGTCTCTGACGGAGCCGATCTCGCCCTCAAGACTCGAGACCGAGTCATGTATTCGATCCTCGCGCTCCAGTGCATCGCGCAGGTCGAAGTCAACGCGATCGAAGACGTTGCGGAGTTCGGTCAGAGTCACATCTTGGTATGCCGCCACCGTCGAGACTGCGGCGAGGGGGTCACTGGCCACCGACAGGCTCACCCTGCTCGAATGCGTTGCGATTGGCTTGCAGGCTTGCGAGTGCGAGTTTGAATGCTGCAAGGTCGGCGCGCAAAGTGGCGAGTCGGTGCTCGTTCTGTGTGGTTTGCGTGAGGTGCTCGTCCATTCGGCTTGCCAGCCCTGAGATGTCTTGAGTGAGGTCACCGATTGCTTGCTGGTGGTTCTTGAGAACCTGCTGGATCAGGTGTTCGCGACGATGCTGGCGTTCGCGCTCGTTGATGCCGAGCACCCATCGGGTGCCTGCGTACACACCCACTCCCAGGAGCACTGCGGCGCCGATACCGGTCGTCATTGGGTTCAGGCCGAGCAATCCACCGAAGCCGAGCGCCGCTAGCCCAGACGTGATCCCCGCGGCTCCAAGGCCGCTGACGCTTCCCGCGAGGCTGACAGCGGCGATCGGCGCGCTGAAGGCCGCAGCTTTCGCGACGACATCCTTGGTGACGGTCTCTAGCTGGCCGGTTGAGATCTTCCCCGATAGATAATCTTCTTCCGCGGTGACGAGGGCCCGCGTGGCTACGATCACGTCGTCGGCGTGCGCCCCGAACTGAACCTCTGCGATCTTCGCGATCAGCCGATCCTCTTCCTCGGACTGATGCTTGTCCGCGCGAGCGATACGGAGAAGATCCCTGACGAGAGCAGCGAACACGGCGTCGATGTCCTCGTCGAGGAGCTGGCCCTGCAGTGCGATCGCATATCTAACAGCCGAGTCCGCGAGGGCCTCGCTACCGCTGCTAAGACTGTGCGCCGTAACTTCGCTGCGAAGAATTGAGCGCGCATCGGGCTCAAGCTGAATCGTGGTGGCGAACAGATAGAGGTTCGCGATCTCGCGAGGGTCGATCGCGGCGTCCGCAAGAGTGAGACGAGCGAGAACGCGGCAGTACGCGAGCTTGGCCTCAGTGTTCAGCGTCGATAGGTCGACACCGTTCTTATGCTTGCCCTGCAAGCGACCTGCAACGCTCTGACCGAGGGCAGTGAACGTAGCGGCTGTCTGATCGGCGGACTTCTTAATCCCCTGCCCGACGCCGTCTGCGACCTCTATGCTCTTCACCCAGCCGGAATTCGCCGTGTCCGCGACCTTGCGACCCGCTGTGTCAGCGACATCCTTGAGCCGGCCGAAATCGAGTCGCCGTAGTTCCGCCATCGCGCTGAGCCCTTCGCCATGCGGAAACCATCTGTGCCCGCGTCCGTCACCGTGATGCTATCCCGCCTCTCCGACATCCCCGCGGGACTTGCACCAGAGGCGAACGACAAGGCATTCGCCGTGCACGCGCGCTGGCGTTTGACCAGGGTCCGTCCCTACGGACGAACGCGCTCCAGTATTGCTCGCGCAACGTCCGCGGCCGACTCGTGTTCCCAAAACCGGAGCACCACCCAACCCTCCGCCTCAAGTCGACGGGTTGTCTCCAGGTCGCGTGTGGCGTTCTGCGTGACTTTGGAGTCCCAAAAGTCGCGGTTTGCCGCCGGCCGCTGGTAGTGCTCCGGACAGCCGTGCCAGAAGCAGCCGTCGATGAACACGGCGACGTTTGCCCTCGTGAACACGATATCCGCAGTTCGCCGAAGCCGCGGTATCGGACGATAATTCACCCGATACCGCACCCCAGCGGCGTGCAGCAGTCGCCGCACTGCGAGCTCCGGCTTCGTGTCGCGGCCCTTGTTGGACTGCATCGAACGGCGGACGCCCTCCGACGCCGCCCTAGACGGTCGTTCAGTCGCCATGAATCGATTCTCGGCGCCAACGGAGTCAGATCTTGACGATTGGCAGATCCTTCAGATCTTCCCGACGGACGCGGAATCCCACGCGGCCCCGCGGTGCCGCCGCATACGGCAGCGCCAGAGAAAGAAGTGTGGCAACGTCAGCCGGCTCTACACGGTCGGGCCAGTTGGCGCGCTTCACGAGCTCCGTGTACTCCTCAGGGCTTGTCCCGGGGTCGACCTCGGGATCAATCGAGAAGGTCAGCAGGATCGCACCCCTAGTGGGCGTGCTGAGCGCCGCGGCTGCGTCACCGGCTTCCACCTCGCGATCAGGCTTCTGAGAGACGACTTCGAGCGCGGCACGGTGGCGACGCTCGCTGCCTGCAAAGCCCGGACGGTCCTGCCGACGTGTGCGCTGCATCAACGAGATGTCAACCTCGTCGACTTCCCGTTGGTACGACTGCGGAAGTTCCGGGACGACCACGGCCCAGTCTCGGATGTGCCCTTCCCGTGTAGCCTTCTCGATCATGTTGATGGTCGGAAGTAGTTGGTCACGCGACTGCAACTCGAACTTGCTCAGCGCCGTGGTGACCTCGTCGGTCGTAAGAATCCCGGTCCGTGCCCTGTAGGACGTACCCTTCACACCTGAGAACTCCTTCGCCTGCGTCTCGAGCTTCGCCAGCCACGGCTTGACGGCTTCGAAGTGCTTCGCGTTCCGGCTACCGTCTTCGCGGTAGTCGTGTGCGTTGAAATCCTTAACGATGCCTCCGTCGCCTTCATAGTCCATGACGGCGTTGTACATCTTGTCCGCGCCTGTCGGCCGCAACCAAGGAAGTTGCTGGAACACCATCGGCGGCACGTGGATGGGGCGCACGACCGGCTTGCCGTCTTCAGTCACTTCCGAGAAGCGACGGAGTTGATCTCTAAACTCCTCCTCGTCTTCGACAATGGAGGTGAAGGCGTCGTACAAGTCGAACGAGCGGTGATTGCCGTCCAAGACGTCACGGCCGATGTAGAGGCGGACGAGGTCGTGGTAACCCGGACGGTATCCGAACCAGCGCCCCATCTGCATGAGGGTGTCGGCGGCGGTCGTGCGGCGCCGGTAGTAGGACACGGTCAATCCTTCAACCGTGAAGCCGCGACTGAGCTTGGCGCCACCGATCATGATCCGCCAATAAGGCCGGACCTGGAAATCCATAGCGCTATAGTCGCTTTCCTTCGTGCCGTTAACGACGACGACGGGATCGTTGTCGGCCGTGACGGCATCGACGGTTTCACCAATGAACGACTTGAGCTCATCGAACGCCGCAGGCAACGGGAGGTTCTCCCACTCGGGCCGCGACTCAGTGATGCGTCGGAAATCGTCTGCGTACAGGGCCCGCAAACGGGCGAAACCAATCGGCGAGGTGTACGCGCGCTCCGACCAAACCGAACGGAAAAGGTCAGCAAGGTCGGAATGCTCGCTCGTCCTCACGGACTCGTGCACGAGCATCGTGTGGTGACGGTAACCGAAGCGCTTGGAGTCGATCGACTCGCGCCATTTCTTGATCGCACCACTCAACACGAACGCGTCGATCGCACCGCCGATCTCCTCACGCTCCGCATCGGCATCGGTGTCGCCATCCGCGATGAGACTGCGCACGAACGCAGCCTCGTTCGAAGCGCCGGGGTCTCCCTTGCTCTCGGCGTCGAGCCCGAACAGGTCGTGGAACTGTCGCCCACCCATATACTCGTCCGAAGGTTCGAGGCTGACGATGAAGTCCTTCGGGAAAATTTCTTCTGAGTCATCGGGCGAGATGAAGACGTTCGCGAAGGGCGTCGCCGTGTAGCCGACGTACTGAGCCCGCGGCATCAGCGCGAGCAGGTCCTTAATGAGCCCATTGATCGTGCTGCTCTTCGCGACCGCCGTCTTCGACCGGGGGTTCACAGTATTCACCGACGCCTGGTCGGCTTCGTCGTCGATGATGAGCGCCGGGATCTCCCGCAGGTCAGCGCGGATGTTCTTGAGGTCGTGGATGAGGTTCTTGAGCGCGGTGGGGTTCTTCTTCATCACCGCGATCCGGGCGTCGACTCCGTGGATGTTCTCGGGGTCGAACACCGGCTTTCCCACGTTGGTGAGCTCTCCGGTGCGGCGGAAGTCAAGCGTGTCGCGGCCGAGCCCGAGTTTTCGGTAGTCCTTACCGATCGTGGTGAGACGCTTGATTTCGGGCACATTCGGAAGCGCGTGGATGTCAACGCCGTGGCGAAGGAACTTGCCCTTCCCCCAGTCGACATCGCCGGTTCCGATGTAATCGATGTGCCGGATCGCATCGACATCCGTCGGATCCGCGCCGGCGAGAATGTTTTCCTCACCGACGAGCTCCATGTCGAGCCGCCGCTGGGTCTGCCCACGAAGCAGCTCGATCGTGCCGGTGAGCACTATGACCAAGCGGTACCCGGAGTCGATAGCCTTGGCAACGATGCCGGTGAAGTTCGCGGTCTTGCCACTCTGGACATGGCCGACGACGAGACCCTTAGTCTGGTACCCCCTCTCGGCACTGGGATCGGCGAGCCGGCCCACGATGTCGCTCGTCGATTTGTCGAGATTCGCGATCGCCGCCGGATTCCACCCCTTACCTTCGAGCACGCCACGATAGGCCCTCCAGTAGAAGTCGTGTGCGGATCGACGCGCGTCGTCATACCAAGGCTCCCAGTGCTCGGGGTCGACGATCATCGTGTCCAGTCGGGCCGCGCTCGGGAACTCAGCATCGAGGCACTCCCCCGTTTGCGACACCAACTCGAGCAGCTCGTAGATCCGCTCTCGCCGGTCCGCCGTCGATGCCGCGGTGCCGGCACCCCAGCCGGGGTCGGTCTGAGCGTCCCACTGAGCGAGCGACATGTGCATCGCGCGTCGGGTTGCGTCGTTGAGTTCGGGCACGATCACGGACGCGAGCACCGCCGGCTCGTCGACAACAGCGTCAGTTTTCTTCAGCTTGAACGCCACGAGGTCCACGAGCGCCGCCGGACCCTCGTCTCGCATGTTGTTGAGCGCGGACTTTGTTGCGTCGGCGACTCGGGGGTCGATCTGGGTCACTCGGGCTCCTTGCAGAAGTCGCTCAGCGGGTCTGGGGCACTCGCGTAGGGCAAGTGTGTGACGTCGACACGGTATGAGACACCAGCGACGAAAGGCCGGTTGGGGACAACTTCGTCCAAACGCTTCGAGGTGATCGCGGGGAAGAGATCATCGACGAGGTAGGCCTGCGGCGTGGACCGGAGCTGGAACCGTGTGCGGTAGAGGTCAGCGTCGCCGTCGTCCCAACCGAGCCTGTCGAGTGCGTAGTTGAATGTACGGGTCGCGTTGTCGAGTCGCGCCCGCACCGAGGTGATGAGGTCCGGCAGGCTGAACCCTTCTGCAGCGGCGCCAGCTCGGGTGATCTGCACCGAGATAAGGTGCAGAGGTCGCCCGGGCACAGGCTCAAGCTGTGTGTCGCTACCGATGACGTGCGACCTTTCCTCGGAGAGCGTCGTCTTGACCTCTGCGTCGAAGTCGGAGAAGCCGAAGTCGTGCTGTTCAGCGAGCGGCCCCAGCCAGGCAGCGATCGCTGCCTCCTCGTCGTGCACGCCTAAGACGTGGTCGAGGACCAGCAGCTCTCCGATGAGTCCAGAGACCTTTTCGTCGGTGAGCTTCCTCCGCTTCGTGAGCAGGTCTTTCAGGCTCTCGAGCGATTCGGATACCGAGCGTCGGAAGGTCCCGCCTGACCGGAGTTGATCGGCGATCGACTCCATGAGCATGTAGGCCTCGTAATGCCTGTCGGTGGCATCGACTGCCAGTTCGAACCACTCGCGTGTGTCCGACGGTCGCAAGACCCGTCGAAGCGCGATTCGTTCGAATGCCGTCACCTCGGGCTCGCTGCCGGCGGCAGGCGTGATCAGCCGGAGCTCGACCCGAGCCGGATCGATTGTGATGATCGCTTCGGGGTCATCACAGACTGTGAAGGCTGCAGGCGCTCCCGCTCGGAAGTACGCCTCGACCGTGCCGGGTCCGAGGTGCTTCGGATGCGCATTCTCACTCATCTGTCCCCTTCTTGTTGTTCGCGCGTTACGTGCTGATCTCATTCCGAACAGCGGGCAGTCAGTGTGCGCTTCAAGCTGTTGTTCTCTTCGTCGAGAGCATCGAGCTACGACCCCGAAGTGATCCGAGTACGGGGTTTTTTGCTGACGGGGCACCGATGCTGGCCGTAACCATCTTTTCTATCGCACCCGCAGTGTTTTGTCGCTTACGCGAGCGCCCCCCTTCTGGGCACAAACCAAATTACGCACTGTCGACACGACGGCCACTCGCAATAACATCCGGTTATGCCTGAACCACTGCTCGATGATGCCGGCGTCCTAGCCGCCGCCTCGTCGGCTGAACCTGACGTTGCCCGCGTCATCCGCCTGGAACCTGACCCATCAGTGCTTGGCGCCATCGGACGAAGCCACTCGCTCGGCAGCGCAATCGCCGACCTCGTAGACAACTCGATTGACGCCGGTGCCGAGCGCATTGGCATCCGGTTTCTTGTGCGCAACGCGGAGGTCGTCGGCCTTCGCATCTCAGACGATGGCACCGGTATGACGGAATCGCAGCTCATGGACGCCATGACGCTCGGTAAGCGGCGCGCGTACGGCGCAGGAGCGCTTGGACACTTCGGGCTCGGTCTGAAGGCCGCATCGATGAGTCAGGCAAACACGCTGCAGGTGTACACGAATGCAGGCTTCGCACCTGTCGCCGGTGCGCGGATGCTGCGTAACGATATCGGAGGCGACTTCTCGATCGATGTGCTCACTGAGAGCGCCGCCTGGGCCGGATTCCACGCCAAAACCTACAGGGGCCTGGACTCCACCGGCACGGTGGTGGAATGGAGCGGCCTCGACGGGGTCTCGCACGCGGCCCAGCCTTCGGCGCGTCGAGACTGGCTCGACAAGGTGATCTCTGCACTCCGCGGTGAGCTCGGGCTCACCTTCCACCGATTGATCGCCGGGTCACGTCTCCGTATCGAGATTGAGGAGTTCGACCTTGATTTCGACGAGGCTGGCGCGCCGCGGGTGGTGAGCCCGATCGACCCGTTCGACTTCCATGCGTCAGGCCGGAACGGGTATCCGGCGCGCATCGATGCGGAACTCGCCGACGGCACTCCGGTAGCGGCGGCGTGCTACATCATGCCCCCAGGTGCGACGGGCTCGACTGCTCGAATGCTCGGCCGTTCCCGAGCGGAGTGGCAGGGCATGTACATCTATCGCAACGACCGGCTACTGCAGTCCGGCGGCTGGCTCGGGCTGCTGGAGGATCACGGCTCTGAGACGCAGCTCGCTCGGGTCGCAATCGACCTGCCGGACGGAGCGCAGCGCAGCATCGTCATCAACCCCGAGAAGCGCGGGGTTGTACTCCGCGCCGACTTCGTGCAGGCGCTGGAGACCGCCGTATCGTTGGAGGGCGTCAATTTCCGCCAGTTCGTCACCGACGCCGCGGAAACGCTACGGACGTCTAACGCCCGCAAGGTCGGGCCAAAGCCGGTCACTGATCTCGACACAGGCCTGACCCCGGTACTACGCGACGCACTGCGTGAAGGGCTGGGCGTTAGGGAGTCAGTGGCCCCTGCATCGATCCGCTGGTGCGTGCTCGACGACGAACGCCTGTTCAAGTTCGACCATGCGAGCCGCACGCTCTGGATGAACGCGGGATATCGCCGGGCACTGACCGCGGCCGATGCGCTGTCGCTTTCGCTTTATTTGCTCGTGGAACGCCACTTCTCCACCGATCGCCCGCAGCAACAGACGCTGGACCAGATCGAAGCTTGGCAGGGTGTGGTCGCCTTGGCGACGATCAGCGCGTTGCCGTCCGGATCATTCGATCCGCTCACTCCAGCGGACGAGTCGAATGCGTCCCGACAGACCAGGCCCACGACCGCTCCCGACCTCGCGCGGGTGGCGTCAGTCCCCCAGCAACTGGACTTCGCCGAGTTCGACGATCCGTGGATCGGCGGAGGGGGGCTGCAATCTCCGGCCCCAAGCCCACTCGATCTCGCCAGGACGCTCGAAGCCCGTCACCGGCGTGAAGTGCCACATGCTCTGGAACTGCCTCTTGAGGTGCTCCCTGCTGAGGAGCTCCCTGTCATCCGCCCACAAGCGCAGGAAACGATCACCGACGCGGGTGAGCGTACCGAGCAGCTCGGGCATGTGCGACTGACCGACGACGTGATTTCCGACTTGCGTGCTCGGCTGGACCGGTATCCACTGCTTACGGCCGACGAAGAGGTGGCTTTGGCCAGGGCGATCGAGGCGGGCCTCCTCGCCGAAGAACGGCTCGGCTTGCTGACTGACACCGAACGCTCGTCGAGTCTTGGTCCCGAACTGCGCACGCTCGTCCGCGCAGGGACGCGCGCCCGCGATCGCTTCATCAACTCGAATTTGCGCCTCGTGTTCTCACTCGCCGGCGGGTACCGCAACCGCGGGCTCGAGCTCGCCGATCTGGCGCAGGAGGGGTTCGAGGGCCTTATGCGTGCGGTCGACAAGTTCGACTTTACGAAGGGGTTCAAGTTTTCGACGTATGCGACCTGGTGGATTCGTCAGGCGATCAGCAGGGCCTGCGCAGACCGGGGCAACCTGATCCGCATTCCCGTGCACATGCATGAGCAGCATTCGAAGATTCTGGGAGCAAGGTCACGGCTCATCGCCGAGTCCGACGCCGAGCCCACGGCGGGAGACATCGCACGGGCGACGGGAATGAGTGTCGACGACGTCGATTCGGCATTGGGATACGTCTATACGACGATCTCGCTCGATCAAGTGGTCGGCGTCCAAGACGGAGATGTGACCGTCGGAGACCTACTGGTCGACGTTCGGTCGATAGAACCGATCGAGCTGGTAGAGGCGGCCGACATCGCAGCCCGAATCGACCAGTTGGTCGAAGAGCTTCCTGACCGCCAGTCCGAGGTGCTGCGACTCCGCTTTGGACTCGGAGGCGCAGCGCCCAACACTCTCGACC
Source organism: Planctomonas deserti (assembly GCF_003067705.1). Lineage (GTDB taxonomy): Bacteria > Actinomycetota > Actinomycetes > Actinomycetales > Microbacteriaceae > Planctomonas > Planctomonas deserti. The sequence goes on along the minus strand of NZ_QANL01000002.1, from coordinate 253,143 downwards.
AGATTGGCGATCGATTCGACGTCACCCGCGAACGCATCCGTCAGATCGAGAAGAAGGCGCTGACTTCGCTCGGCGATCTCGACACCGGTGGGCTTCGCGCATCCACCGCGGTGAGTCTCTTCGCCGACTTTTGCGAGCTCGATCTCGAGAAGCTCACCATAGGCGCTCTGGGACGGTTCTCCCCGAAGCCGCGTGAACCAGTGGGCACGGTCGTGGCGGCATCCACTGAGGACCGACCAGTTGTCCCGAGCCGAGGGCAGTCGCGGCAGGTCGAGGCCGTCGAGGTCGCCCTCGGCAGCGATGCGGATCTCGTGGCCCGCTACCGCGCTGGCGCTACGATCGCCGTGATCGGATTGGCCACGGGCAGCATGGAGGAGCGAGAGATCGTTCGTCGTCTCGCGGAGCACCTGTTCGGTCCGGAAGCAACGAATGATGACTCGTCGCTCGCTCCCCGCCACGGCCTGCCCTGGTCGCCCGACGAGCGTGAACGGGTACACGTCGCTTTCCGAAGCGGCACGAAGGTAACCGAAATCGCCGAGGCCAACGGACGCACGCCATTCGCTGTGGCTTGGCAGTTACTCGACAGCCCCCGTAGGCCGGTTCAGGTTCCGAAGCGGCTGTTGCGGGACCTCCGCCGCAGCGCGGCCGGGCGTGCTCGACGGGGACCCGATTCCTCGCGCTGAATCTGGATCGGTCATTCTGGTCGGCTTCACCAGAATTGGCACTCTGCAACCTCCAGAGCTTGGGACTGCAAAGACGGCATCATGATCGGCGGGCCGCCGTGCGGGAGCTTCGCGACGGGGGCCGCCCCCAGATGTATCCCGGTCCCCTGGACCGACGTGCCGGCGCGCCGGCGAAGGACAAGTCGTACCCGATCTATACGATGAGTACATGCCTTCTGAGATCACCGTCCTTGATCTCTTCGCCGGCGCTGGTGGGCTGACGGCGGGGCTCCACGCAGGATCCGACCGCTTTCGAACGGTCGGCGCTGTCGAGTGGGATCAGACCGCTGCGGCATCCTTCGAGGCGACATACGGCAGAGGACTCGTCTACGCGGGCGACATTAAGACCTGGCTCGACCAGGAGACGGTCCCGGCCGCTGACGTGATCGTCGGCGGTCCGCCGTGCCAGGGGTTCTCCAGCCTGGGTAAGAAAGACGTGGAGGACGAGCGGAACTTCCTTTGGAAGGAGTACGCGCGGACGATCCGACGTGCGACGCCCAAGTACTTCGTGGTCGAGAACGTCGCCGAATTCACGAAGTCTCCCCAGTACCGGCAGTTCAAGGAGGAGACCTCGAATGGCGGCACTCTGCCTGACTACGATTTCGAATCCGCAGTACTCAACGCAGCGGATTTTGGTGCACCTCAGTCTCGACGGCGAACGGTCGTGATCGGCTTCCACCGGGATCTGGGATTCCCAGGACTTCCGGTCCCGACTCATTCGGCCACGCCTCACGCGACCGGACTGCGGCCACACGTGACCGTGAAGGACGTCCTTGGGCGTGTTCCCCGCAGGCCCGATCGTGACGAGGTCTTCCAGGAACGGCGCACCGGCTTCAATGGCAAGGAGTACGCGGGCGCCTTCTACATCAGGGACTTGCACTGGAGCCGCCGATACACGGACCTCTCGCTCAAACGGTTCGCAGTCATCCCAACAGGAGGGAACCGGCGCCATCTGGAGCCCTACCCGGAACTGATGACGGCGTGCTGGACCAAGCACAAGTCCGGTTCCGGCGATGTGATGGGCCGGCTGCACTGGGGTCGTCCCTCTGTCACGATCCGCACTGAATTCTTCAAGCCTGAAAAGGGTCGGTACCTTCACCCTGAGGAGGATCGCGCGATCACGCATTATGAGGCAGCGCTCCTGCAGGGGTTCAGCGATAATCATCGTTTTGTGGGCTCGCGCACCGACATTGCGCGTCAGATCGGCAACGCAGTCCCCATTCCGCTAGGCGCCGCGGTCGGTCGCTTACTCGCTGGGGCACTCTGAGCCGGCCCAGAAGATGAGGCCTAAGCACGCTGCGTTGGTCAGTCGATCCAGCTGACGACCGATCGAGGACGACTGACGTCCGCCGATTCTCTCGACATCACTCATCTGACGCCGCACTCAGACCTGTTCGCTAGGCGAAGATACGACTCGGTCGAGCTGGCTGGCGGCCAATTAAACCGATGACCATAGTTCGGACCGTGGCAACGCCGGTGTAGGGCGTCGAACGACAACCACGGCTTCGGGCAGGATGACTTCATGCATACCCGCGAGTTCGAGATCGTCCGCGAGCGGATAACGGACGACCACAAGCCAATCGACAGATGGCTGGTCGGTGACGATTGGCGCTGGGCATGGGGCATCGCCGGTTGCTTTCAGGCTTTGGCGGCGCCTCGAAGCGGAGCACGGGTTCCAGCGGCACCTGAACCGAGAGACCTGCACGCACAAAGCCTCGGATACTGGGGCGCCTTGCATTACCTGCTTCTACACCGGCTGGGCTGGGCGGAGCCACACCGAGGCCTCGAGCGCTGGTACGCGGGGGGCCAAGGCACGGACGATCCCACGCTTCGATTCATACGTGCGGTCTGGGACGAGGATGATGGATTGGACGTCTACTTCGCTTGGCTGCTGCGCCGACAACCGCATTTTGACTTACGGAATCGGATGGTCAGGAATGCGGCCCCGACTACGCCCATGACGCGACACTGGCACCACAAGGGGGTGCGTCTTGGTGCCGTACCGGCCGTTCGCAGATTCGAGCACTTCGACTCGGCAAGCTTTGATCCTCTCCATCTGACGGGACACTTCATCGATCCGAGCAGCACGCCGGGAGGGTCTCGACTGCTGCGATACGACGAACACAAGCACCACGCGATCCTCATGACCGAAACAATGAACTGGTACGAATCGCTGGTCATGTACGAGGACGAAATGCCGATGAGCGGTGTTCATTCGTGGAAGGTAGACGTGCACGTGGCGCACGTCGGGCGGGTCGGCACGTTCCGCCGCTCCGCGATTACCGGCCTCTGGTTCACTGGGAAACACAGCACACACGCTCTGGGGCACCCGCAATGTTCCAGCGGTCGGTCAACTGTCGGTGTCTCACACGTCCGGGTGGTCCCAGACATCGTCAAAGCCGTGGCGACCCGTGGCCAGACGAGGTCGACGGAAGCCTCGACCGGGTAATGGTGAAATTTAGCGGCTCAAACGGCACAAGCTCGTGCAGAATCGCCCAGCCTTTTCATTCCTGCCGCTTTTGCGGATCAGAACCGCACGGCCACAAGAAGGTGCTCGTTCATTCGTCAAGAGCCTTCACGAGAGCGTCCTGAGCGTCGCTGTAGAAAATGAAGGAAACTCTCGTGGCGACCTCGTCGCTGATGTCAAGAAGTTGGCGGCGCGTGGACACGGGCAGCAGGAGGGAAGTCGCGCCTTTCTCCATGGCGTGCTCGGCGAGCGCCGCAGCATTCAGCACGGTCTCGACTCCGCCGCCCAGCGATAGGTTTCCGACCGCGATCAACCCTCCCCTTGTTGACCGCTGCAGCATCGAGGAAGCGAGTGCAAGCAGGATTGGCAGTCCGAGTCCAGCACCCGTTTTTGCGGTGTCGAGCGCCCGGATCTGAGCAGTGAGGTTGTGCTCCCGCGGGTCGCGATCCCCGACGAGCTGGCGCGCTTGGGCGATCAGATTCTGTTCGGCAACCTTAAAGCTCTCGCGTAAAGTCGCGGGCGCTGCCTGATTGAGCAATCCACGTGCACCCGATCCCGGCGTATCCGCTGCCTCGATCCTGTAGAGGCCCGGGCCGACATCGCCGCTACCCTCGGAGATCGCCCACACCTGGCCGGGCGGAAGCGGATCGAGGCCGATCGAGTCGGGGCTTGCCAGTTCGGGCGTGGAGACGAACTGCTCGACTCCCTCGCCGAGCCGGTAGCCGAACTGCGTGTTGCGGAACTCGGCTGCCCCGATCCGGCGCTGCTGCTCCTTGACACGGCGACGGCATTCCAGGGCGATGCGCACCGCCCATTCCAGGTCCTCATCAGCGATCGACGATTCGGCGTCCGGGTACAGGAGCTTGAGCAGCCCGTCGACGGTCTTGTTCACCGCCGACAGGTCACGACCTGACAGCGCGTCCGAGTAGTTCACGCGCCCCTGGATTGCGGTGAGGCGTGACTGGTCGCGCAGTCGCGACCAGCATTCGGAGAGGAAGTCGCTGACGAGACCGAAGTGATGTGTAAAGTATGTCGGATTGAGCTTCGGGACATCCCAGCCTGGCAGGTAGGCGTGGATACGGTCCATGAACGCAGTGTCGTCGCGCATCTCCGGCGGTAGCGGCGACAGCAGGTGACCGATGCGCTGCTGGTGGGCCACGTCGACGTCGAAATTGCCGACGAGCACTATCGATCCGTCGGCGCGGATGGACTCACGGCCGCGGGAGAACTCGCCCGACTCCATATAGCCCTTCATGATGTTGACGCCGTCCTTCTGGTCGAAGGAGACGCCCGACACCTCGTCGAAGCAGACTACGTCGTATTGGGCGACTAGACCGCGCTGGCCGGTGGCGTTGTTGACGAACATCCGGGCGACGGTGGCCTTGCCGCCCGAGATTAGGTGCGCGTAGGGCGAGATCTGCTGGAACAGATGCGACTTGCCAGTGCCGCGCGGTCCCAGCTCGACCATGTTGAAGTTCCGCTGCACGAACGGGACCATGCGCAACAGCAGGACGTCCTGCTCTCGCTCGCTGAGCTGTGCGGGCTCGAAGCCCACCGACCGGAGCAGTAGGTGCTTCCACTGCTCCGTCGTGAACCGTGAGCGGCCTTCGGCCAGCCGTGAGAGCGAGTCGCGGGTTGAGAGCTGGATGGGGCGCAGCGACCCGATGGCGAAGGGCTTGCCGTTGTTCTCCTCCGCGATTGCGGCGTCGTAGAACAAGTCGACCTCGGCGTAGAAGCCGCCGGTGAGCATGCGCTCGTTGTCGCGCACGACGGCGTCATCGATGCGCACGTCACGGAGCCCCAGGCTCGGCAGCTCGGCGACGTAGGCGTTCGACTTCGCATCGAGTCGGGCCTTGACGAGGTCGATGAGCTTGACGGTCATGCGCTCGCGGGCACGCGACTTGAACAGCTCCTCTTCGCCTGCCCGAACGGTGCGGTCAGCGAGAAGCCGTCGCACGACCTGGAGCCCCTCTTCGATCTCCTCGGGATCAGTCGTGGCGCAGTAACGGCCGATGAGGAACTCGCCCACGTAAGTCGGGACGGGATACGCCCCCTTGAACTGTTGCGCGAGATCCTTGCGGACGACGTAGCCCTCGAACACCAAGGATGCGGTCCCGTCGATCTCGTCAAGCGTGATCGCCTCGGTCACTCCTCGCCTCCTACCGTGGTTTGTGTCTGAGCCAGAACCGCGCCACTCGGACTGAGGAGCACGACCCATGCGACAGCCCCACTGGGGGCTTGTTGCTCATCGACGAGCACTTTGACTTCGCCCGGCTCCGCCGGCGACTTCGGGCCCCCAATGACGCTCGACGTGTCGGCGGGTTGGAGCCGAATCTCGGCGACTACGTCGGCCTCGGCAGGGCCAAAGTCGACGCGGCATCGCTGTCCGGTCCACCGGACGGCATCGATCTGAACGGAGGCAACGTGGGGATCGCCGCGCCTAACGGTGACGACGGGAGTCACGCACTCCTGGAGGCTCAACCCGCCGTGCTCGTAGAGACGGCCCGCCTCGAACGCCGCGGCTCCCGGTGCGCTCACCATGTCGACGGACGAGTCCCACGTCCAGGGCAGGATCGGGAAGTCTGGGCGCGCCGCTGCAGCCTTCAACCGGGCCACACGGGGCTTGCGCGCCGCGTCACCTTCCGTGACCTGCAACGGCAGGGTGACCTTCTGCGCTCGCAGACCGGGTAAGAGGAACCCGTGATCGGTGACTATGACAACCTTCCGCCAGCCCGCGTCGAGCAGGCCGCGCACGCGCTCGGCAACGAGGTCGAGCTGCTGGTCGACAAGATCGGCGAGGGCGTGCCGTTGCGAGTGGCCGAGCGAGTCGATCGTGCTCGTCTGCGTCCACCCCTTTCCGGTCGGTTCTCCGACCTCGGCGGCGTCCCACTCCAGGAACTGAACATTCGCACTTGCGAGTGCCGAGCGCAGGACTGCACCCTTGAGGGATCGGCCCTGCTCATCGGCCGCGTCGAACGCCGTGCCGCCACCCGCGGTGAACGCGATGGGGACGACCGCCGGCTGCCCCGTCGGTGTCACGCTGGGGAACGCAGCCAACCGCGTCTCGATAGCAGCGACGAGTGGCGACAGCCGCCGAGCCAGACGTGAAGCCAGGTCGAATCGCAGCGCGTCCACGTACACGACAACAGTTCCCGCTCCGATATCGAGGCCGGTTTGACCTGCGTAGCTTGTTACCGCCGTCTTCTGGAATGCTCGCGCTGACTCGTCAACCCAGGGGTCGTAGAGCGAGCCGAGCGCTGTCGCGACTGCGGACCGGTCCCGCGCTGTCCTGGCCGACGCGACCGCCCGCAAAGCAAGGTCGTCGATCGTGTGGCCTTCATCTCCGTACCAAGCGACCTGAGCCTGCAGGTCGGTCGCAGACGGGGCGGTTACGACGCGACCTGCAAGTTCGGCGAGGTGCCCAACAGCCCGCGCGAGCGGTGCCTGCCCGAGGGCCGCCCAGGCGTTGTCTTCCCGCGCCGAGTGGGCGGCAGCGAGTTCGACGATCCTGTCCAACGGGTTCGCATGAGCTGAGAGCGTGACCAGTGCCGCCCGGAGCATGTCCTCTTCGGCGCGATTCCATGAGGGCCACGAGTCCGGATATGGGTCGGTGTCTCCGAACAGAGGTTCGGCGGTAGGGCGCGCCTGGTCGAGAAGGGTGGGGATGTTCGGATAGCGGGCTGGGTTCTCTGCAAACCGCTTCCAAGCCGTACTCCACTCGCCGGCTCGGCTTCCGAGGCTCCTGGCCGCGGTAAGTGGGCCGTCTTTTTCGGGGCTGAAGCCATAAACAGACTTGCAGAAGGCGATAAGGGCCTGCCATTGCGCACCTTCGAGCGAGGTCCGCACGGCTTCGGAGTCGTTCATCCATTCGAGGAGGGTACGCACCGAGTCATCGAGCACGAGGCGGTGCAAGCGGGCCGAGTCGAACCGCCCCAAGCCTCTTAGGTCGTCAATGTTCTCGAGAAGCAACTTATCCAGCACTTGCGAGAGGGCCGCCTTCGTCGCGGCGTCGCCGGCGAGGTCGAGCCCTGCACCCTGCCTCGATGCGAGGAACGAGTGCGGCGTCCACGGCGTCTGGCCGAGCGCGGACGGCCACCAGTTTGAGCGAATCGCGATCTCTGCGAGCGGCGCGAAAGAGTCGTCGACGCTGGGCGCCTCGGCCACAGAGGTGCGGCTGACACCAGGCAGGTAGATCACCCACGGGTTGCGCTCGTTGCGTTCGGCAAGATGAGGCGGGAGTTCCACTGACTCGGGCGAGGCAAGAACCGCTCGGAGCCAGAGCGCCGGGCCTTGCGCGGCTACGGGGTCGTACTCACCGAGAACGAGGATGGGCACCGCCTCCTGGAGGCTGCGGATGACCGGCTCCCATGTGCGGTCGGGGTCGGCCCACAGCACCGCTGCGGGGACAGAGGTCGCCCCCGAATTGAAGGCTGCAGCGTCGCGGAGCGCATTGGCGACGACGGCGCGGACGAGCGTCACGCGGCAGCCTCCGCGGCTTTGCGGGCTGCACGGCGCTTGTCGAGCGTCGGGTGCAAATCATTGTGCCGTTCGGACCCGTCGGGGTTCGTCCCGCGGTCCTTGCGCCAGTGGACGTTGACCCTCGACCGGAGCACGTCCGCCGTCACGAACGGCCGGATATGGAGTCGGACACCGTCGTCGAGGTCGGGCTCCCAGCCGATCGGTTGCTCGGCCATGGGCTTCCATCGCACGTAAATGTCGTAGGGCGGCTCGCCTTCGAGGATGAGCTTGAGCTTGCGCTGGAGATCCTCCGCGGCCGCGAGCCGAGCGTCAGCCCCGGCCCGTTCTGCGCGAGCCTCGTGCTTCTGTCGGTCGATCCACGCGCCGAGCGACGTGAAGGTCAACTTCTCCAGCGTCCGTCGGTCGAGTTTGTGATAGTTGACGATCGCCGAGAACCCGTCCTTCCGACCATCCCAGATGTGCCACAGGAACGGTCGATTGTCGAAAACCCTGACGTGCTGGGCGAAGAACGAGTCGCGAAGCCAATCCTCGAGCCTCCCGGTCTTGCCACCTGCGTCGGTGACGAGTTGACGCTCGAGACTGCCTGACCATTCGTCACCGTATGCAGCACCAAGCAGCTGACGGAAGCGAGTCGGAAGATCAGGCTCACCAGGAAGGGACACAAGCGCCGCGATGCCATCCTGGTCGCCGAAGTGGTCTAGATCGTCAGGTGTCTGCTCGGGCCAGCGATAGCCAAGCAGGCGTGCGACGCCCACCTGAAGAGGATGGGTCGCAGTGCGAACATCACCTCTGAACAACCACTGAGTCGGGTCATCTGACGTGGGTCGTGGAAGCGGCCCCATCCCATCAGCAACGTGCTGCCAACGTTCACGGTCGAGGGCAACCTTGACAAGGGTGGCATTCGTGACGTTCATCTTGTCGTCAATTTCACGGACGTCCGCAGCAAACTCTTCGCTAGAGCAGTAGGCCCAAATCATACGAAGATCACTTGGGTCCTTCGGCAAGATCACCGCAGTGTTGTTGTCAAATAGCTCACCCGTATAGATGGTGGCGGGCAGCTTTCCCATCTGCGATATCGCGACCCCTCGCTTCCCGCCTAGTCCCACGCCTCGGATCCAAGCACCCACGCCCCATTCGCCAAGCCGCTCGGCCACAAAGTCGTGGAACCGCCCGTTGCCCCCCTCCCACCACAGAATGTGCTCGCGGCCCCCATACGGGGTTGTAGATCGAACTGTGCTCTGCTGGAACTCCCAGTCCGGGTGCGGTAGCGGGCGTTCCCAGAACATTCGACCGAATCGCGGGTAGTCACCCGTCTGGATGCCCGCCATCCCGTCAGCAAGTCCTTCCAGCAACGATTCCGGCGAGATTCGGGTCAAGGTAATCCGAGAGTCCGGATTGCGCAACTGATCCGCTTGCAAGGGGCGCAACCACTCACCATCCCGCAAAGCGGCTGCTTTGTTGTCTGCTCCGGCCACCCGGTGCGCCAAGACACCACCTATGTGATGGTCGGCACTCGTTGGCGCCGCGCTCACGACACTAAGTGACACTTTGACCACCTCGCCATTTATCTGGCGAAAAGCACCAGCGCCAAGGCGGGCCACGGAGTCGAACCGACGATTCTGCAACAATTCCCGCCGAAACTTCGCGTAGGACCCGAGGAACAGCCAGTTCTGAGGTGACACCAGCGCGATCGTGCCGCGTTCGCCTGCAAAAGTCAGGCACCGTTCTATGAATGCGGTCGCGAGGTCGGACTTCCCGAACGGGTGGGACTCGTCGATGTATTCCGCAAGGGAGACATCCATCGAGTTTCGCTGGAGATAGGGCGGATTGGTGGCCACAAGTGTGTACTGGCGGGCAAGAAGGCCGGCCGCATGCACTATGTCTGCGGCCGTGTGCCCCAAGACGGTCGTATCGTGTCGCTCGGATCTCAGGATCTCACCAAGTGCGGTCCGCACCTGATCCCAATTGGATCCGATACTCATTTCCGGGCCAAAGAGTGCGCCGTCCGATCCACTGGGCCTCGGTGTGATCAGCGACCCCAGGATGTCCGCGCTGCGGAAGAGCGAGTGAAGGCGTCCAAGCACCTTTGACAGCTCTTCGTCGCCGCCGGCTTGAGCGAGCCACTCCCCTCTGGTGCTACGAACAGGCACGCCCGAACACGTAATCCGTGGTGCAGGGAGTTCACGAAAGCCGCCTTGCTTCCACGCTTCGAGGGCGACGTTGAAGGTTGCGATTTGGGTGCAGCGCGGGTCGAGTTCTAGACCGTGGAGGTTGTCGCGGATCACCGCATCTTGCGCTTCCGCCGGCGAGAGGCTTTCCTCTTCGGCGCGCATTCGCCAGAGCATCCCAAACATCGCGACGAGGAAGTGACCCGAACCGCAGCAGGGGTCCATGACGGTCACATCAGCGGCGCGATCTGGCCAGTCGCTGAACGAGCCCGCGGCGGGAGTGCCGTCCTCGTTACGACGGAGATACTCCCAGGCTGGAACAAGCGGCGATTCGGGATGGCGAGCAGCCCACCAAGCGCCGAGTGAGTTCTCCAGGAGGAAGCGGACCATGTAGTTCTCGGTGAACAACTGCGTGACGGGTGACAGGTCGGCGCCGCCGATCTTGACCCCGGACTCGTTAACCCGCTTCTTCTCGGCCGTCTGCCAGAACTGGTAGACCCAGCCCAGTGCATCTTCAGTCATGAAGACCTCGGCCGGGATCTCAAGTAGGAGGCGCTCCAGCGCGCTCCGGTGCTCTGCCGCGAATCGCACCCGGATAGCAGGGTCGGTCAAGCGGAACACGCCGGGCAGGATTTCCGACGCGAAGCGAGCGGCGACGGCCCACGCGTCGGGCTCGTCGAGGTCCGATGCGAGTTCACCGCAGTCCTCCAAAGACAACGGGATCTCGCGGAACTCGGGATGGCGTAGGAGTCCGTTGACCTCCAGGAAGCGCGCGAACAGCAAGCGGTGCCACTGCTCGTAAGCGACGTCATGAATCAGGTTTGTGAGGGGTGCGCTCGCTCGCGAGGTGTCATCGCCGAGTTGCCGTGCCTTATCGCGCAACGCCAAGCGGAGCTCGTTCTGCTCGTCACTCAGGTAAGACGGTCGGCTCTGCTCACCGACCGCCTGCGCGCGCAGAGCGTCCTCGGCTGCGCGCTGTGCCCCCTCGCGGGCGCGTTGTGTCTGCGCGTCGAGGAAACGCCGTTGGTCGGAGTTCAAGACAGTGATCGTTGCCGGGGTCATGATCAGCCTTTCACTACGACGGTGTTGTTGCCGCTCAGGGCGTCGAGGAGCTGCTTGCGCAGGTCGCAGATGTAGTGCTCCACCTCATCCGGGCTGCTCAAGCTCGCGGTCGACACGGTGACCTCGGCGGTCGTCGCCGTTGGGGTCGCGAGTCGGATGGCCGCCTCCAGGGCGCGCGAGGCGCGCTGCGAGATCGCGTCGAGTTCAGCGGTCCACCCTTGGAGAGGTCGTGCCTGTGCCGCCGCCAACACGGCCGACGGATCCGCCAAGTTTGGCTCCGGCTCCGCGGCGAGGTGATGTCCCGAAAGGAGCGCTTCGCGTTGCGCCTCGTCGATGGCGTTCCAGACGGGCTGCCCTTCGAGGCTTTCGAGGGCCTTCGTGCGGGCGTCGCGCAGCGCTACCGCGGCTGCGTGGATCGCGTCGCGAAGCGCGTCGGCCAGGTCCCTGACGACCGGGGCGACAGGGTCTACGTCGGCGAGAAGGTCCCGGCTTGCGACCAGTGCGTCGAGGCGATCGCGGACGGCCGACGCGGTCTCGAGCCCGGCGGCGGACGTAGCGAGCGAACGCGCCAGCTCCAGCGAGGGTGTCCGGCTCTTGCGTCGGCGCTCAAGTTCCCCGAGCCTGTCGTTGAAGCTCGCGATGTCATCCTTCGCCCCCAGCAAGGCGTGCACGCGGTCGTTGCCGGAGCTGCTGACGATGAGCTGAATGTTACTGGGGACGTTGATGTCCGGAAGCGGTGCAGGTCCGCTCACGTCCTTCGCACGTTGCACGAGCGACTTGACAGCCTGTTCGACGGCCGAGACGAGTCCCTCGTTGTCGGTCGGGAACCCGAGGGTGCTCAACACCTGGCGCGCCTTAATCTTCTCCGCGAGCTTCAAAACTGTCACTTCGCGGCGGAGCTGCATATTGCCGAGGCGGGTCTGCTTGAGCACGTCGGCCGTGGTCGCGTCGCTTCCGTTGAGCGTCGCGCGGATCAACCCGGTGTCGAGGAGCACACCGAGGGCGGCCATGAGCGCGTCCCTTGGCCAGCCGAGGGGCTTCGAGGTGACGGCCTTTTCGATCTCGCTCGCTGAAGTCCCGGCCGGGCCAATGAGTCTGAGTACCTCCTTGACGACGCGGTGCTGCTCAGGGTCAGCGTCGTGCTGAACGGCCTTGAGGGCGTCCGCCCCCGATCCACTCTTGACCCGTGCGATTACCTGCGGCCACCGGTTGTCGTCGGCCTCACCGAACCGCGGGAACAGGCGGGTCGCGGCGTCCTGCGCGCCAGCCTCGATCCGCTCGCGCAGGGCGACTCCGCTCGGTGCCCTACCCCCGCCGAGGAGGACGTTCGCCTTCGAGATGGCTTCGCGGACATGGGTGTTCACCTGGTCCGTTGCGCGGTTGAGTCGCGTCAGCATCGCGCTTCGCGCCTGCTTACCCTCGTCGTCCTGAGGAATCCCCTGCTGGTCGATCACTCGTTGTGCGGCGACCTTGTTGCGCACTGCCGCCGCGAATGCGGGAGCCTGGAGGCGGGGAAGGTGGACGAGGACAATTGGCGAGTCGACGCCGAGGCTGCGGGCGGCCTCGTCGAACTGCTTCGCAGTAATCCCTTCGTCCCACTCCGAGCGGAGCCACACCGGGATCGCCTCGGAATTGGGCGGGAGCGAGGCATCAGCGTGCAGGGCAAGCTTGCGCGATTCCTTGGCCCGACCCTGCTGGATCGAAGCGGGTAGCGACCGAGTGACCTCGGAGAGCAACAGCGAGTCGCGCTCGGTGCTCACCTCGCTGTCGGTGACCTGCGCATGGTGCCTACGGAAGGCCTCGTCCCACTCCCGGCCCGCCTTGGTCTGAAGACGGAACTCCTCGCCGTCCTGCTGAAGGATGCCCTCCTCGGCGAGGGCTTGGAGCACGGCAGGGACTTCCTGCCGAAGTCGGTCGCCGTCGTGGGCAAGGTCTTCGACGAGCAGGTCGACGAGATGGTCTGCCGTGGCGCGCACACCGATGTCACCGTGACCGGAGGTCGGAAGCAAGCCGATGAGGTGGATAAGGCCGAGGATGCGCCCGCGCAGGGCATTCTTCTGCCCCTGCTCCTGGATCAGCGTCTGCGTCTCTTTGAGGAGCAGCCCTGCGCCGTTCAAGTCTTCGTTCTTCTGGGCGTAGAGGAAGTCTGCACCAACCACGGTACCCACTGACTCGGGCGCGACCTTGCGGTTCGCCTCGTGCACGATGCGGAGCTGGGAGCGCAGTTGACCGGCACGGCCGGCGTCGGCCTGGCGGAGCACGCTCTCCCAGAACCGGCGGCGCACGGGCAGCAGCGGGTAGTCCTCGGCGAGGTCCTTGTCGTCCCCGGCGGTGTGCTTGATTTTGCTGCCGATGAGCTGCCGAGAGATCTGCCCCGCGACCGACTCCAACGTGCTGTCGAGACCGGGCTTCTTCGCGGGCTCCTTGCTCAGTAGCACGCGACGGACAACGGCATCGACGTCCTGGTTCTTGAGCACGACCTTAACGGTGAAGCGGTCCTGGATCTTCTGGAGCGTCGAGTCGGCCGTTAGCTCCTGCTGACCCGTGGCGACGAGCAGAACGCGACCATCGAGTTCGCGGGACACGGACTCGACGAGGTTCTGCACCTCCATGGCACGGCCCCCGTCGCTGCTGATGTACTGCTGCACCTCGTCGAGAACAATCAACGACGGCGGGATCTGACCACCACCGACGTACTCAAGGATCTTCTTGAGCAGCACGACGGTCTCGTCCGTGGAGAACGACCGCGTGTCCGGCGGGAACTGGCTACGCAGCGCGGCACGCACGTCCTTGGCCGATGCGGCGAACTCCGGGTCGGAGGCGAGGATGGCATTCGCGAGCCGCGTGCTGAGGTTGTACTCGGCCAGTTCCTCGATGAAGTCACCGCTGCTGGCCGTGATGTGCTCGCGAACAGCGTCGAGGTGCCCGTTGCCCGCGAGCCACAGCGCCACTTGGGCAGGCGCGACGCGCGTGGGCAGTCCAGCCGCCCCGAGGACGATGGAGAGGAACACCGAGTTGAGGGTGTCGCCGCTCCGGTCCAGCGCACCTGCGGCGGCCCAGGGCGCCGCACCGTCTCGGCGGCCGAGAGTGGTCAGCTCCGTTAGTTGGTCCTGGATGCCCTGAGGGATGTTAGTCAGTCCTCGCGCAGACGCGCCATTTGGGAACTTCGTGTCGGCCCACAGGTGCTGAAGCACTCGGACCAGGTGCGACTTGCCGCTGCCGTAGAAGCCCGAAACCCAGACGGCGGGCTGCGTCGTCCGGTTCCGGTGGCCGGTGTAGGAGTCGAGGATCCGCTGGACGCCGTGCTCGTACTCGCCCTCGCAGACGAAGCTTTCCAGCTCGTACTTGAGGACGTTCCACTGGTTTGAGTCCTCGGGACGGTCGACGTTGGTGACACCGTCATTCGGAATCTCGAAACTCAGCGGCTGCCGGATGAACAGTTGGTTGTTGATCATCATGTGAGGTCCTTCTGCGGATCGATGACGCGGGCGCGGTAGTTGAAGCCGTCGCGCGCGTCAAGCAAGCGGAATGAATGAGTCTCGGGGTCGTGAAGCCCCGGGAAGAGCACAAGGAGTCGGCCGTTCACAGCGGAATCGACGGACTTGATCACGCTCGACGCTCGCAGGAACGGGAAGATCGATCCGATGCCGACCAGTGCCACAACGGCGTTCGCGGGGGCCGCTTCGAGGGCGTGCCGGACGCGCGCAATCAGTGTTGTCTCGAACTGATCAAGAATCGACTGTGTGAGGTCGCTCGGCTCCTCGTAGAACGCCTCCGCGTGGCGGTGAGAAGACAGCCAGCGCCCAAAGTCGTCGGTGACTTCGAGGACAACCCAGTCGCGGCCCGCCTGAGTTGTCGCCAGCTCCATGCTCGGAAGAGCGTGCCGCATCTGGCGCTCCAAGTCGGGCGGGTAGACGAGCATCCAGACGCGCTCGCCACCTGAGACGTTGTCCTTCCACGTCAGGGACAACTCAGCCTTGTAGGCATCGACCAGAGCGGAGACACGGGTCATGCCTTACCGCCGAGGGCCGGGAACGACACGTCGACCACCTTGCCTGCCGCGAGTAGGTCGAGGAGCCCCTGGGCGTGCGCGTCACGCAGCGCCTCCAATGTGCGGCCAGGCGCGATTCCGAGGATCTGCGACCACGGGTTGTCGAGGACGCCGAGGCCGCGCCCGCCTGCGAGGTGCCCCAGGTATGCCGCGAACGCGATGGCTGCCGGACGAACCTCCACCTCGTTGCGCGCCTTCTTGACGCGACCAGCGAGATGACCCGTCTGAGTCCAGGACGCACCGGTGTTACGGCCGGCCTTTCCAAGCGACGACTCCGCCATTTCATTGCCGAACTGTGCTGCAACGGCAGCGGTGAGGTCAGCCGACGTCACGCTCGAACCCGCGGGCAGGTCCCCAATCGCGGAGAAGGAAGCGCGGAGCACCTCGTCACGGGTGAAAGCCAGCAACCCCGCCAGAAGCGGGCGTGACAACGGGTCGATGTCCCAGTAGTACCTGAGTGCGATGAATTCCGGGCGACGCGGGTCAAGGAAGTACAGCTCACGCAGGTGGCGGAACGAACGCTGCCGGCCAGCCTGAGTCGGACGACCGAGGACGTTGCCGTCGGCGACCGCGTCGCGGTACAGCTCCGCGGGTGCATCCGACGGCACCTCGCGCAAGAGCTCTACCAGGTGGGGAAAGCCGATCGTGTGGCTGGTGGTCGTCCGCAACGTGCCGAGGGCAAAGTTGCCCGCAGCGGCATTGGAACTCGTCATGTCTCGGTGCTCTCCCCAGTCAGGCGGGTGTGAAGCAAACCGCTGTGACATCCGCGCCACTCTCTAAATCAGGTGTGGTTCTCACGGTACTGGACGACACCGACATGATCGGGCACCCTGACTGCGGCGCGAAGTCGTCCTACGTCGCCCACCGACACGTTCGCAGTGTGCTCGGCATCCACTTCCCGCACTTGCTTGATCGAACGACATCTCCCGACGATGCGCCCAGTCCCTGCATCAAAGCCCGGCGGAGGGCTCGGGCTCGAGCTAGGGCTCGAGAAGCCGATCGCCTGTTCATCACCCTGCTCGCGTGGGCATGGGTTTGCCTGACGACCTGGCAGAACGGGTGCGTGACGGAATACGGCCGTACCTCCTGTCACGCCGACCGCATGAGGCACTCCTGTCGCAACCAGGCGGTACACCGTCGGTCGAGGCTGAGGCAATCGTCGGACCTGCCTTCGGCGCTGGGCAGCGGTGTGTCAGGAACCGGTCGACGTGGGTAGCGGCGGGTCGGCCGTCCCTGCTTCAAGTCCTACCGACTTGTGTGTGGACGTGAAGTATCGAGCCCGCGCATCCCGGCGAGGGCGCGAAGCAGCCGCATGAGCGTGACCGGTCCCGCGACGAGGAACTTCATCGCGTCCCAAACGAACAGCAGTGTGTGAGAACGCTCAGCCAGCCGGAACCTGGTTAGCCGGCGAGTCCCGCGCAGAAGGCTGCGGCGAGCGCCTACGGCACGGCCAGCAGCATGGCCGGAACGACCCACTTGGGTCCGCGGCGGGTGCGAATGGTGTCGATAACGATGTTGGTGGGCATCAATCGACGCAGCGGGTAATGTGTGCGGGCGGTGGCACTCCGTATGACCCCCGAACATGCTGCAGCCCTCTCAAATTCGGCAACAAGAACCCTGGACCGACTGGCTGGGGAGCCAAGTCATGTCATCGCGACGAGCGGTGACCCGCATGTGAAGGTTGCTGTGACAGCACTCTAGAACCGGATATCGACAGGCGGAAGGCCCATGCGGGGTGGTTGGGAGGTCGCCTCCGTTTCCGCAAGGCGCCGCGCCGCTCGAACCGCGGCGCGAGCGAGCGCCGCTTCCAACTCCTGCACCGCGGATTCCGGCGCCTGATCGAGCGGCCTCACTCCACCGACGCCGTAACGATCGCGATAAGCAGCAACGGTGAGCGCGTGCCGTCGCCACGGACCGGCGAGTGGAGGTTGCTGTGGTCGGGTCCCCAGAGCCTGAGCCCACGCCTCCCTGGTTCGCAGAGCTTCACTCAGGATCACCGTTGCCCGTGCTTCGATCAGAGAGATGCGCTCGTCGAGCGCTTGGCGCATGACCGAATCCATTGGCCCCCGCGCCCGCGGGATCAACCCCGCGATCAGGTCCGGTGCCGGCCTTCTACCAGTACCGGCGCCGGACCCCCGCGCCGTCGCGGCACCAACTCGGGCACGTAGAACGGCCGCGTGTCCTGAGCGTCCTCGAACCCCCGGCCGCGCACAACTCGCTTCATCAGGTCCGCAGGGTCCAAATGGTAAGCCTCGGCGCGACGAAGCTCAGCAGTGAGAGGGCCGAAAGCAGCGGATTCGAGGACGTCCGCGGCCTGCTGGTCGGTGAGTCCGCAGCCTCTGACCAGCGCCCTCCACCGGTCGCGTTGCGCGGCGGCTGCGATGGTCTCGTACTCGGCCGCGAGTTGTGCGATCGAGCCCCAAGCGTCCTGTTCTGCGATGACAGTTTCGTGCGCCGATCGCTCAGCTCCGACGTGCTGCAGGACACCGTGAAGGACGCTCTCGGCCGTGGCGGCATCGCTACTAGGGCGTGGGCCGGCGTGAGCACTGTCAGGTTGGTCTGTGGCTACGTACGCGATATTTGATTCGCGTCCGCGCGTCATCGCGACGTACAAGTTCTCCCGAGTCATGCCGGGAGCGGCAACCACATGAGCAGTATCTGTCGTCAGGCCCTGCGCCCGGTAGGAGGTGACCGCATACCCGAGCTCGACATGCTGTCTCGCATACTCGGCAGGCAGCACCACAGCGCTCCCCCAACGGCGGCCCTGGCGCCGCACTTCAAGTGCGCCGCGACGGCCCACCGCGGTTACGACCCAGCGGTCACCGTTGCGCACCCAATCGTGTCCCGCTCTCAGCTGACGGTCGTTCTGACGAGTGATGACGATGTCGCCCACACCAGCTGCCGCACCGTCTTGCAGGGCCACCTCCCGAAGCGCGTTGACCCGCCCCTCAAGGACGAGTTCGCTTCGCGCGCGCTGATTGAGAAAGGTGACAGCCTCGCTCGAATTACTGATTAGCACGGTGGCCTTGCCTGCGCGCGCATCCTCGCGCCAGCCGGCGAATGCTGCATCCGCCATCGCCTCGGTACTCCCACCTCGCACGCGATCATGTGCTGCATACACATCAATGATCTCCGGATCGCCATCTCGCAGCCCGAGCGTCGCTTCTTTCTCCCATGCATGCTGAAAGCGGTGCACGCTCGAGAGTTCAGGCGGATCCGATCGATGGTGTACAAGGAGGGAAAAGGCGCCTCCGGCGTCGACCGATTGAAGCTGGGCATGGTCGCCGACGAGAAGGACCTTCGCGCCGGCGTCGGCGGCGATTGCCGTGATCCGGTCGAGGGGGAGGGTACCGGCGAGCGACGCTTCGTCGATGATGACGAGCTGGTTGGCGCGAAAGGTCGACGCGTGAGTCAGATGGTTCTGCCACCACTTGGCTAGATTCTCCGTCCCGATACCGAGGTCTTCGGCAAGCACCTGCGCGGCCGCTGCCGAGGGTGCTAGCCCAATCACCGCTCC
The DNA here is from genome assembly GCF_003067705.1 of Planctomonas deserti. Taxonomy (GTDB): domain Bacteria; phylum Actinomycetota; class Actinomycetes; order Actinomycetales; family Microbacteriaceae; genus Planctomonas; species Planctomonas deserti. Next base: position 234,677 of record NZ_QANL01000002.1, on the reverse strand, counting down.
TGCGCCATGCACTGATTCCCAGGCGTACCTGAGTGCAGCCATGGCGGTCGTCTTCCCCGCACCGGCCGGCCCGACAAGCACGTCGACGAGGCGCCCGGACTGCGTGATCTTCCCGAGCGCCTCGGCTTGATCTACGGTGAGAGCTCCCCCGCCGGGAAGCCTCACCCGCGCCACTGCTCGTAGCCCTGGCGCTTCAACTCGCGGACCCGAGGTACGGTCGGCGCGGGCGAGCAGACGGGCCTCCGCATCGAGCAGCGCCTTCGAGGTAAAAGCGGCTGAATGCTTCGGACGAAACACCGATGTGCCGTCGTTTCGCTGAAACTCGGGCGGACTGATCGCCAATTCGGGCGGCGTGATCTGTAGCGAGGCGCGCTCGGCCGCTGCCGTTATGCGATCAACTACCTCCTCACGCTCACTGGCGGATGCGAATCGGTAGCGCATCGACTGTCGGGCCGACTCGGCCACCAGATTCCAATGTCGCCAAGTCGCGCGCTTCTCACTCACGGCGGTCATCACGCACACGCCCAGGGCGTCGATGGCCTCGCTGGTCATGTCCGCAGATCGGACAACTGGACGACAACCTTCATCTGAACGGCTTACCCACGACGCGGCATCCGCGCCGAGTAGTCGTTCGGCGCGGTCGCGCCACTCCGCGGTGAGCTCGGCAAGCGAGTGAACCTCCTTGGCGGGCCGAGTAGAGATTGTCGCCTGGGCACGGAGCTTCATAATGGTCGTCGGGTTCGGCCGACGACCATGTGCTGTCACGTACTCGCTGATGAGAGCATCTGTCCGCACATCGATGTGCCTTGACCTTGTCGAGAACTCGGCGACGAGGGCCTCGGGAACGCTATCGATAGCCCAAGCGGGGTGTCGATCTCTCCCCCGTTCGCGCATCTCCCACTGCACACCGAGGGCGCGAGTCATTGCGTCAGCGAAGAGTCCCTCGTGCAGTTCCGAAAGCGCGACAACCGCCGCGTGCATCGGCCTGCCGTCGAGGGAGCGCCACCTCCCGTCGAGGACCGTCTGCACCTTGTTGCTGATGACGACGTGCGTGTGCAAATGCGGATCTCCAGCACGACTGTCGAAGTGATCGAAAGCAGCAGCGATTATCCCGCGCACGTCGACTTGAGCGATGGCACCGTCAACTCCGCTCGCCCCCGTCCTTGTCGCCGCCACTTCCCGCTCGAGGAAAGACAGAGCCGCAGTAACTGCGTCATGGTGCGCATCGGCGATCTTCGCCTGCGTCTGAGCATCAGCGATTCCCCAAAGGACGCTCGCCGACTTGGGGATCGAGAACGTGAAGTCGTACCCCGCGACAGCACGTCGCCGACGAGCGGCCACATCTTCTTCGCCCGGCTTCGAAGGGGCCGCCCCCAGTCTGCTGCCCGCCGCTGGCTGCTCAGAAAGCCCGCCAATCCCGGATGTTGACCGGTCCGAGTGGCCAAGGTAGGCCGGATATGCCCGTCCGAGAGCTGTACCCGTTATGGGGTCCCGCCCCGATCCGATGAGGAGTTGCAGGTGCTCCGCCGTGACTTCGCTACCGATCGCGAGGCCGCACTCACCGATGCTCCGGAGACCGTTCCCCATCCACCGGCCTGGAGGCGTGCCATTCGCGCTGTAATAGCGGGTCAGCGGGGTCGAAAGCGAACGGTCCCCGTCGGCAGCGGCAACGCTGCGCAGCAGGTACCGGTAGCCGTCCCCGGCGCTCATCACGCGCATCGACACCGTCACCCGGGTCACCTCCACCATCGGGCAGTAGGTGCGCCGCCTCGATCTGCAAGAGGCGTGAGGAGAGTGGTGAGGAGAGTGGTCGTGACAGTGTTGGTCGATGCGCGGGCGGGAACTCGTGGCGGCTACAGCGGCGATGGTCCCCGGGAGCGCTCGTTCGTTCGACGGTAGGCAGCGACCGCCCGTGGGCGTTTTCGCTCATGCGTCGCGCGTCCCCGCCGCGGGTCAGGCTAGCCCGCGGTCGACCTGCTCCTATAGCACGACTCTCGGATCAGCTTGATGCTGAGTTGACCTGCGTGGCCCTGTGACTCTGAGGGCCGAGCACGCGCCCCAAGCGTTGCGACCCGAAAGCGTCACCTCCAACTTCCCCACGTCCTAAACATTGAACTGCCCCAACGGGAGTTGCCGAGCCGTTGATCCGAGGCTGTCGAAGGACGCTAGGCCTCCTGACTCCTTGAATCAGAGTGGAAGCGATCGATCAGTGCATACGCGACAAACCATCGTTCAGCGTCGCTGGACGGAGTCGTTACTGTCGCTCCACGGCCACAGCACGCGAGACTCTTGGGCGACGCTCAGTAAGCTGAGTGCGCCGCGCTGATGCCGCTCGCATCTAGCGCCGCGCCATCGTCGGACAGGAAAGTCGCCCGCTCGTTGGGGTGTTCCTACCACTACCGCGGACGGCGCACTCAAGAACGTCGCGGCCATTGGGTTCGCAGCCCAGAGGATACTGGGCAGGCGATATCGTGGCGGATGGCGGTGTCTCATCCGGCATTCAGCGCATTGTTGGAGGAAGGCAGGCAGATGCCACATACCGAGCAAAGCTCCCAGTCCAGTCCCTATTCGACCGGTGGCGGTGGGGTCCGACTGGAGCACGCATACGCCGCCTGCTTGATTGCCGCCTTCCTCGCCGGCGACGCCATAACCGAATTAGGGGACTCGTACTCACTCGACTCCATCCGCCTACAAGCCAGTGACACGAGCAACGTCGACGACATCCTCTTAGAAGGTCGAGATGCTCACGGCGAACTTCACCGAGCGTCTATCGCTGTGCGCAGAAGCCCCTCGCTCACGAGAAGTGATTCAGCCACTGTCCCACTGTTCCGAGACTTCCTGAGTCTGATCCTCGACCATAGGACTGCGGTCGATGCGGGACGTTGGAGGCTTGTACTCGCGGTATCCACCAACGCGAAGGCGGTCACCCAGATCGCAGAACTCGCCGAGCTTGCCCGCTCAGTTTCGAGCGCAGCGGAGTTTCAAGGCCGACTAGCGCAACCAGGACGCACGAATGCCGATATTCGCGGCCGATACGGGCACATCGAGGGTCTAGTTGAGCGAGCTGCAGACGACCTTGAGTCGGCGACCGGTGTAACCATCCCCGAACTCTCGTGGCGACTCCTGTCCAACCTCAGCGTTCGCTCACTTCACCTAGAGAGAACTGACCGCACCGACCGCACTGTGGCAGTGAATGCGCTGCAACGTGTTCTTCTCGACGGCACACCAGCCACGGCGGACGCACTTTTCTCGCGCATCGAGGAACTCGTGGGGACTTGGGCTTCACAAGCGGCGGTGCTGACTCAGCCGGTTATCCGACGCAGCTTGAGCGATTACGCGTTGGCAAGGTCTCCGAGGTTCGCAAGTGCCTGGCTCGCAATCGACCGTCTGGGATCGCGACTTCGTGACTCGATCAGCCCCGCATTACGGGTTGGATCTCGAACCTTGGAACTTGAGCGGCTGTCCGAGCGCGTGCGCGTCGAGACGGCGATGCGGTCGGTCGGCAGCTCGGGAGGTTCACTGGTCATCACTGGTGATCCCGATATCGGCAAGACTGCGCTCTCTCTCCGAGTTGCGGAGGCGCTTCGCCGCGCGGGCGCCGCAGTGACCACACTCAGCTTGCGCGACTTACCCCAGAGCGTGGCAGACTTCGAGGTCTCGCTCGAGGGTTTTTCGCTTGATGACGTACTAGCTGCCGGCGAAGCGCGAGCAATCAAGCTCATCGTGATCGACGGCGCTGAGGCGGTCCTTGAAGGCAAAGCGGCCATGTTGGAGGCACTGTCCACGGCGGCTTTGAAAGCCGGCTCTGGAGTCGTAGCTGTCACTCGTACCGACGGATCCAGGCGGACCGCAGACGTCCTCAGGAGATCACGCGAACTGGTCGGAACTAGCACTCCGCCCGCTGAGTTGATGCTTGGTCCACTGACCCAGGGCGAACGCAATCAACTCGCCGCGACATTTATGCCGCTCGCGCGCCTCGGCAGCGACGGACGCACGAGCTGGTTACTCGGTCGCCCGGGCCTCGTCGACGCCCTTCTACGTGCGGGCGAAGAACTCGACCCCGCCGCCCTCCTCTGCGAAGCCGACGTGTTCAGTACGGTGTGGCGCAGTCTGATCCGCAAAGATGAGGATCGTACGAGTGGAACTGCTTCACCGGACGACCGCGAACAGGCAGCTTTGTCTGTCGCGAAGCGCAGTCTCGGCCTACCTGCAGATTTCGTTCCCGGAAGTGCTGCCGCGGAGTTGCGATCGGTTGGGGTCACACGGTCACCAAATAATCCCGCTCTGACCCCGGGCGACGAGTTCTCGACCGACCTGTTCCGCGATTTCGCACTGTGCCGACTTCTCATCCGCGAGGGCTGGGAGATATTGGCGACGGCTGGCGCGCCACGCTGGGCCATACGCGCGACGCGTCTCGGGTGTCAAGCAGCGCTGCTAACAAGTGACACCATAAGCGCCTGGAGCACGCTGAGTACGCAGTTCTCACTGATTTCCGATGCCAACGGAGTGCGATGGTCAGAAGTTCCATTCGAAGCGCTTCTGACCCTCGGCAATGCGGACGCGGCCATTCGTGAACTCTGGGATACCTTGACCAAGGGTGACGGCGCTGCGCTGGCAACTCTTCTCCGACTCGCTGAGGGGCGCTACGTCGACGGCACAGTGGGAGATCCTTTCGCGCTGGCGCCAATAGTCCGGGTGGCGTTTTGTGAACGCTTCACCGTTGAACGGACCGGGCACTTTGCACGTGACAAAATTCGAAGATCCATCGACAACTTGGTTCTCGCGTGGCTACGTGGGTTGGCGCTCTCTTGCCTCCAGCCCGACGGGCTCCGCCAAGCCGTTCGTGACGCGATCTTAGCGGAGGATCCACCGCGCTATGACGCTTTCTCGATCGAGGCGCTCGCAACGCTCGGTCCAGATCTCGACGATCGATCCGACGCATGGCTCCGTGCCGTGGCAAGAGATCGACCCGGTAGCCTGCATCCCGCCGTTGAGTCATTCACCGTGTCACACAGCATGTCGAAGGCACGCCCTGATCTGCTGCTACATCTTGCCGAGGCGTACTACATCGAGTTGCCGAACCCTCGCGACCGCCGGAGAGGGCGTCGCGAACTCGACGACGGAATCCGGGTCCTCAATCACGGGATCGGGGTGGATTCCCCCGCGGCGGCGTGGCACTACGGGCCATTCTTCAGCCTGCTCAACAGCAGCCGGCCCTTCGAGACGATTGGCTTCATCAATCGGATGCTCGACCATGCGGCGAGGTTCCGCGTCGCCAAATCGTCCTCGTATCGGGACAGTGCCGCCGCCTCAGGAGATACTGAGGCAGTCCTTCTCAACATCCCAGGCGTCGGCGAGCGACGGTTCGTTGGGGACAGCCACGTCTGGGCCTGGTATCGCGGCACCAGCGTCGGCCCTTACGCCTGCATGAGCGCGCTTCTCGCGCTCGAGCGATTCAGTGACGTTCTGCTTGAGCAGTTCGATGTTCCCGCGCAGAGAATCGTGGAGCTCCTGCTCACGGACTGCTACAACTTGGCGGTCCCGGGCTTGGTTGTTGGCTTCCTGATCCGTCACCCGGAAGCGGCAGACCGCCTATTAGACGGATTCTTAGTCTCTCCGGCAGTGTGGCGCTTAGAGAGTGCGCGTGTCACCGGTGATTATGGGTTTCGAGTACGGGACCCCGATGCTGACAAGTTGTCCGGTTCCGACCGACGACGCTATACATTTCATGAAATCGTCGGAGAGATGGTGGCCAGCGCCCGACTCACCGGTGATAACGAGCGCATCGAAGAACTCGAATTACTCGGCGACAGACTAGTCGCATCCGCTCGCGACACCTCGAGCGACACCGACTCTGACTACCTGGCCGTGGCGGAAAGTTGGGCTGCGGAGTTCCGCATCGAGAACTACCGAACCAGTTCCGTCGGCGACCGACCGGTGATTTACTTCGAAAGACCGGAACCACTCGAGCAACGCTTGGCTCCGCGTAACGCGGAACTTCAGACAACCAATCTGCTTTATGGCCTTCAGAACCGGTATGGGCCCTTCAACGATTATCCCGATGGCTGGCCTGTCGACAACTTGGCCAACGATTTAACAACTGCACGTGCGATTGAGGCGGACTCATCCGCTCTTGAAGACGTCCTCTGGCCCGAGGATGCGCTCGTCTCTGTTGCCGCCGCCGCATTGCACTCTCACGCCTTTGGGCTTGCAATAGTTAGTCAATCCGATCTCGGCTGGGCTGCCGAAGCCGTCTTGCGCGCCGCCGAGAGCCCTCGAATCGACGAAATGAGCCACCCGGAGTCGACATTCCCGATGGGCGCTGATCGCGCGGCAGCGGCGACGGTCCCCCTTATGCTCCTCGCCCCGTTCGATGGCCTGGATCTGGAGCCGGGACGCGTTGAAAACGCCCTACGAGCCCTTGCAACCAGCTTCTTCGACGAGGTTCGCGCGATCTATGTGAAGGGCTGCGCACCTCTTTGGCGCGAGAATTGTACGTCAACGGACAGCGACGGTAGTTGCCGCCGACACTCTGCGGCCTGGTCAGCCGCAGTGGCAGGGCTTCATGATTGCCGACTGGGGCCGCTGGACGACGTGACTGGGAGCAGCGATCCGGATCCGCTTTTGCCACCCTACGAGAATGCTTTACCTGCCATCCCCGACGAGTCGCTACTTGTTAACCGGCTACGCATGCCACTGAGTTGCATGGTCGACGCGAGGCCGACACTCTGCCTACGAGACGAGGTGGAAGTCCTCTGGGCTCCGCTTTGGGATGCCTACACTCGCGGGCTAAAGCATTGGTGGGAGGAGGGCTACGACCACCAAGAACTGGTCAAGCACGAACCAGTCGCCAGGCGGATGATCGAGGTTGCCCTCACGGCGGACCGAGATTTAGTGAGAACGTCTATCGAGCGACTGGCCACGAATTCGGGGGCTTTACATCTTCTGTTCGCGAGCTTCGCAACTGTATTCACGTACGATGATCAGTGTCGGTCTTCGATGTCTGGATTCTGGCCATGGGCTCTAGAGGCTGCGCTGGTAGCCGTTGGCGATGGAAGAGATCTCCGGGCTGAACGCCATTGGTTCGACTATATGGTCGCCGCACTTATGCCGACTCCCACGCTACATTCCTGGGATACCGACATCGATAGTACACTCAAGCGCGCGCGCAGAGATTGGATTCAGCCCGAGCACCTTGGCGCTCTCGCCGGGAGCTGGCTTCAACTCGCCCGACAACAGCCGCAGGCCGTTGACGCGGTTATCAAGTTTAGCAAAAGCGCTCCGATAAACTGGCAAACGACGACGGCGTTGGAGTGGATTGAAACCATTATCGACGAGCGCTACGATCTCATTGCGAACCACCTCTATTACCTGGAAGACTGGCTCAGCGAGATGCGCTCCGCCGGAGTGATCCTTGGAGCAGCGAAGGTAACGTATCATCGAATTCTCGATGGGCTTGCTGCAGCCGGAGACCGTGCAGGCGTTCGCCTTCAGCAACTCGACGAATAGCGCTCCCCCAGCGACCTCATGTCCCCGAGCCTCACCCCCGGCAGTTCTCGTGGCTCCTTCCTGGCCGTGAGGTTCACGGAGCCGTCGCTGGGCACGCGGCTGACCGCCCTACGGAGTAGAGCTCGAAGCTGACAGGAACGACGTTAGCGCGGACTGAAACCGCTCTGGATCGACGTTCGCTTCCCATCCGTGCGGCGCGCTCGCCGTTTCGAGGAGAGTCATGTTCGGATGCGCGGCCGCGAACTCCTTCGTGAGCTCGAAAGGTATCTCGTCGTCGCCTCGAGAGTGCAGGACGAGAGTCGGTACGCGGAAGTTGTAACTCTTGCTCCAATCAAGGCGACGGAAGTCGAGTGGGGTCCGCATCCCGATGATCCTCCTGCCGATCTGGGATTGCACGGCCCAGGTAACGATCGGGCCCAGGAGGCTCGGTAATCCCGCTCGCTCTATACCGTGTCGGACGATTCGGCTCCAGTTGGTCGCTGGGGCTATGAGAACGAGTCGCTCGAAGGCTCCGGGCTCGCGGCGCAGCAACTCGAGCGCGACTCCTGCGCCCATCGACCAGGCCACAACGTATACCTCAGGCGCGCCGCAGGATCGGGCGAATCCGATTGCGTCGGCCAAGTCGCTCCACTCTCGCTGGCCGAGGTAGGAGACAGCGGCGACAGGCCCATCGCCGGCGCCACGGTAGGTGATTACGAGGGACGTAAGTCCGGCGCGCTCAACCGCCTCGACCGAGCGAAGAGCCACTAGACGGGACGTACGGATCCCTTGAACGTGAATGACCCACGGCGCGTCCGGTTGGAACCCGCGGAAGAGCCATGCCGGCGCAGCTGTGCCGTCGCGGAGTGGGATCGTGATGTTTTCCCACTTCGGGTCGATCTCTGACGGGCTGTGCATGACGTGTCCGGTCCACTGCGCCTTGAATGGCTTTGTCGGAACCGCGGCCGTCGTTTTCACGAGACAGCGGACCACGCGTTGCTCGTCCGAATTCTCGACGGCGCCGACGAGGGCGTGGTGCTCGAAGTTCGGTCCGAACCAGAGCCCGTAGGTGCCAGGCGCCATCGTGAGGGTGCTTCGAGGCAACTCGATCGTCTCGCCGACGCGGCGTGCGACTACCACTTTCCGACGCGGGGCAACTCCGACCACTCGTCGAGCGAGCTTCCGGATGAACCAAGCGGCAGGCCCGAACACGAGGGTGAGCCCGGCGACTACGATGACGGCGGGGATCACGCGGTAACTTCCTTCGGTTCGACGCTCGTCATTCTGAGTACGGTGGGCGCCTTCATCTGCCGATCGAGCACCTCCGCGGCTGCTCGCAGCAGCACTCGCTCCCTTGCGGTCAGCGGTTGGCTGTTCGCGATGTCGGTGAGGCGCACGGCAAGTCGGTACGCTTCATGCACGGGATCCTCGTCGGGGATGGCGGCGAGCGTCATGCCGCGACCGACATTCGCGCGTTTTAGGAGTCGACCGAGGGCGGCATGCACCGGCCTCCGAATCACCCGAGCGACCGCGAAAGCGATGATGCCGGAACACACGAGGACCACTCCCCCGTAGAACGGGAGTGTGAACAGGTTCCCGACTAACTCGACGGCAGGAGTCTGGCCCTGCCGCGCGACGCGGAGCGTGAGGTAGATGATTTCGACGAGGCTCGCGGCGATGATCGCCCACGCTCCGACGCGGATCAGTACGTAGGGGCGGGGTGTACGCGCATGGATGGCCGCAAGCATGCGGATCATGATGACCACCACCCACGCCATATAGATCGACGCATACGCCCACATGCCCAGTTGGGCGGCATGCTCCTTCACGAAGTCGCCGGACGTCGAGCCGCGGTCGGGGATCAGGAAGAAGGGGATGGTGAAGGAGACGAGCATCGCGGGCAGTTCCCAGAGGCTCCGCATGTGGAAGCGCGTCCCGTCCAGAGTGCGCGAAGCCTGCATGACGAACCAGAACGCGGTCGTCGCCAGCAGATTTTGCACGAGGTTCACGACATTGGAGCCACCGAGCGACCCGTCGACGACCGGGATAGGAACAACCACGCCCACCATGAAGACGGCCCCTAGGCCGGCCATCGTCGCGAACCAGGTCAGTCGACTGGAGGGTTCCCGCACTGCCGAGGGCAGTCGCATCAACGTGAGTACCAGCAGCGCCAGAAACGCGACCGTCTCGATCCGAATGTGCACTATCCGAACACCGCCTCGTCGCGGCCGTGGCGCGGACGGAGCACGAGACGAGAGAGCATCTGCGAGAGCTTCTCGGCCTCAGCTTCCATCACAAGCTCGGTATCACCGAAGTCGAGGTCGGCCTAACCGAGCACCCCCGCACCCGACGGTTCCCTCTCCCGGCGGAGGGCCCACCCTCGGCGCTGCCGTTGATGCAGGAACGAGCCCGCCGGGCGTTAGTGGCGCCGCAATCACCGTCGCCGCGGACGCGGCCCCGAGCAGCCGGTGGTTCGATTTCACGATCAACTCCGATCCTGAAACACACGATTCTCGGCACGGCAGTCCTGCAATTTCGTTACCGGGAGCGTCCTGAGAGGAACCAGCCGTTCGAACCACGCCCCCGGTAGTAGGGCGCACTTCGCCGACCTCCGGTCTCCGCGACCGTTCACCGAAGCCACTGATCGGTCACCGGCGTGCCGCGTGTGAGCGACTGGCACATCGGCATTCCCGTGCTCCGCAGGCTTGCCGCGTGCGCAGTCGGCATTGCGGTAGCGGTTGGTGTCGCGTCTGCAGACGTTCGGGAGCCGGTGCTGGCCGAGAATCGAGCCTGACCTTCGTCGGGGTCGATGCTGATGCAACTGCTGCCCGGCACCTGCATCCGCTCCCGGCGCCAGCGGGGCAGCCGCACCCTCGACGGGTCGCCCACCCCACGGGCTGTGCCGCCGCACGCTAGTAGCGCACCGCCGCGCCCTTGTCCCCACCCATCACGTCGACGCCGGCTAGGGGCAGACTCTCCGACAACGGCTGCGCGCGATGGATCACGAGCACAGCCGAGGCAACATCGAGGAACAGGCCTAGTGCGATGCCACCGATCCCGAGAGCACGGTGCAGCCGCTGAAAGCCGCATCACCGGCACGCCTTAATAAGTCCGCGTCAAATGTGAATTGCGTCGAGAAGGATGCTGGTGGGCTGGGGATTGACGTCTTCTCGCGGCGCGTGCGGTACCAACAGCGGCGGGGGCCGGCCTGTGAGGCGTACCAGAAACACCGCCCCATATTCACGAGGACCGCTGCTCGCCACTCAATTCTTCGAGAACCTCCGTCTTGAGGGGAAAGGGGTTCAGCGCGGCTGCTTCGCGGCTTAGATGTTCGATGTCCGTCGAGTTCCAATGCGCGGCGGTCGTAGCTAGTATCAGCCGGTCGGCGCGAAGTACCTCAGCGATTCGGAGCAACTTCTGCGTTTGGGCGCCACGTTTTCTCGCTGCGAACGCGCCGTTGGACTTGGCCTCGACAATGACAACCTCGCCGTCGACGCTCGCAACCACATCGATTTCTGCGACGGCTTCGTTTGTCTCCAACTCGAAGAATTCCAGTTCCGGTGTGTCCAAGTACTTTCGAGCTTTTGCCCTGAGATGACCGGCTGCCAGTAGCGGAACGTCGCCGTTAGATTTGAGGAGCTCGCGGAAAGTCGCGAACAGGTCGTAGTACCAGGTTGGCTCCGCGCCTTCGCGCCAGCGTTCCGAGATCAGAGCATTGAGACTCGCGCACTGCGGGCATTCAAACTGCTGGCCAAGGCGGTCAGCGTCCACGAAGGAAGGGCGTCCACATTCTTGGCAGCCGAGGATGAGCCCCCGCCGGAGCAGCCGAGCCTTTGCGAGGTTGTCGATGATATCAACTGTTGCGTCCGAAGAACCCGGAACAAGATCGTCAATGGCAGCGAACGACAGGTACGGGTCGACGCCTAGAACGACTGTGCCCGGCGTGCGCCGGCGGGGTGGCGCATCGCGAGCGATGAAGGCGCGAAGCATGGCTCTGGTCGGGCCCGCCACGAGGTCAAGTAGCGCTTCCCGGGATCCTAGCCGCTGTCGCACGAGTTCGGCCTGCCGGCCGGGAGCAGATAGGCGCACGCCTAGACCCGCAGGCTCGGCCATGCTGGTCACCCATGCGCGGGTTGAAAGCGACCTCAGTCGGGGCTTCCCTAACCGCCCCTTGAGGAATGTGCCGCTTGAGACAAAGCCCATGGAGGACGGGTCGTATGAAAACCCATCTTTGCTCGAACGGAGGTTGACCTCGGGGAAGATTCCATCCTCGATGACCACTGCGCCCGCTGGGAGGTCGCGAGCACGTGGAGCGTGCGCCCGTTCGAGTGTCACGTCCACGTACCAGTACGGAGCTTGCCCCGAATCACCGGAGTAAAGAAGTTCACTCGGGACGGGACTTTCGAGACCGGTTAGCGCGTTGCGCGAACCGTCTTCCAGTTCCTCCATCGGCAACACGATGGTTGTACCGAGGTGCTCGCGCATTACGTATTCCGAGTTCCCACGGTCCAGATTCGCCTGCCGCACCTGAACGGTCGTTCGCGCTTCCGATCGGTTGCGCGGTCTGGTTCGTTGGAACCCGTATCTCGACTCCTGCAAGCGCTCCGCCGCCTCCGAGATTCTTTCTGGGCTCAGAGAAGTGGAGGTAACAACTAAGTGACTCGCGGCCCGCTCCAGCTTCGAGGTGAGCCGCCACATGGTCGACATGATGTGGGCCTCGAAAAAGTCCTGGTCGTCGAGCAGGGCGGTTGTCAGCCAGACACCCCTCCCAAGAAGTCTGTCGTAGGCGAGCGCAAGCGCGAAGTCCGCGCCAGTGTCCCCGACAACTACAGCTGCACCGTCTCGGGCATGACCGCGCCACACCCTCACAAGTCCCTGGTCAGCCACAAACCAGGACTCCAAGCCGGCCGTCTCCGTTGGTCTCTCGCCCAGGTTGTTCCAGATGAGCGACGCGGGCGGATCTGCCTGTTGAGCGAGCGCCCATTCGAGCGTCTCGGCCCCCGGCTCAGGCCTTTCCCACGACTCCTCGTGAGCAATTCCGACCTGAAGCGCAGCGAGAAGGCCGATGTCGGTTCGCCACGAGATCGACGCCGCTAGTCGCAAAGAACGGGCAGGGATGGGCGCAGCGGCGAGTCCCCGCGGGTACGGATCCGATCGATTCGGGCGCCCCAACTCAGTCAAAGTTTCTATCTGCCGTGACTCTTCTTCGCGCGACAGGGGAATCGAACGCAAAGGCGAGCACCAAGATGCGACCGTAGCCCGAGCCCTCACACCTGCGGGGTCACCCACCTCCCCGTGCATGTTCCTGACGGCCTCCTCCCTTTCCGCCTCGTCGCTGACGTTCGAGAATTGGATCGCGTCTGGGTACCACTCCGCGAACTGTCGAAGGCTCACTTCGAGGGTCACCACATGGTCTGGGTCGTAAGCCCGCACAATCGCAGCGAAGACAGCCGAAGGATCACCCGACTCGCGGTCGTAGGGCACTAGGATGAACCCGCCGCCGCCCCAGTACTCCGACGCCGTCGCAACTGCCTGCATTGTCCATTCACGCCATAAGTGGTCGTCCGGCACGAGGATCGCGACCCTCGGCGGCCGCAGGGCAAGGTGCGCAGGAACAAACGACACTTTCGTTGATGTCACGGTTCGATTCAATCTTGGTCGTAGATCCTGTGCACTCACAACGCGCCGTCGACCAGTTGAAAGCGCGAGGCGGCTGTTGTCAACTCCGTCGAGTCCGCTCACCCAACTGAGAGCGCGTATCTCTGATAAAGGCCGTGCTTGGGGTCGGTGATGTGACGTGGATCTTCGGCGTCGGTTTCGCACCGGCCGAGCGCTCGCCGGCCCGGACGTCGAGGGCGGCGAGCGGAACAGACACCGCGACGAGTGTCCGCGGGTCGGTGTTGCCGCGAACATAGGCGGCGATCGTTCCATCGCGCCCGGGCGAGTTCACCGCGAAGAAGATCGGCCACGACCTCGCGCGAACGGAGTACGAGGTGGATCGCACTCGTCGCGTATCGGCGGACAGCTCCGAGCGATCCACTTCCAACATGCGACAGGTGATCGCACACCACATCGCGCCGACTCGCTAGTTCATCGCTGGACTCGCCCGCTGATGGACCGGCCCGCGCGCACCGCTCGGCACATCGTCACCGGTGTGGCAGCCCACGCTGAGCGAAAGTGACGCTTCTGAACGCGTCATGCCCCGCCCAATCCAACCCCAGGGGCCATGAACAAGACGCTTCGCCGGATCGTAGACTCCACGGCATGACTTCGAGTAGGGCACTTGCGCCAATGGCGGCGACCGATGGAGAGCTACGGGAGGCCGGCGTAGACCCCGCTGCCAAGCGGGGCGAGCCGCCGCTCGGCTACATCCATTCAGACCAGATTTCCGTTTGGGTCGGGATAGAGAGAATCGATGGTCTGATCAGCACGAGCGGTGCGCATATCGGGCCGTACAGATCGTGGGGCAAAGAGACGCTCGACGGGAAGCCCGTCTTCGTCAACGCGGAGCGGCTCATCGTGATCGAGCTATAGCAGGATCGGCGATGCGACGGCCGCCACCTGCGTGGAGCCGGACCGTGGCTGTTCGCAAGATTAGGGCTCGCGCTGTCGCGCGACGGTTCTCATTCCCACATGCTCTACGGCCATGGGCCAAACGACCAACAAACAACTCCGATAATGACATTCGGTCGTCGAGGAAGGAAAAGCAGCGCGATTCACCCCCACCGTAAGGGCGGACCGGCCAGCTAGCTGACTTCAAGGTCCTCCAGATAGCCACCAGCCCACAAACACTCATCGGCACCAACCTCCGCGGGCTCTCCCGGTTCTACTGGCAGGGGCCGGTGATCCTCTGGGCAGGCGAATACAAACTCCACGGGGAGTGACGCCGACACGGCGGTAGACGGCTTTCTTCGACCGGCCTGCGGACGCGAGTGACAATCAGAGGCGGCTCGCGAACTCGGAGTACACATCAGTAGCCGCCTTGCTCGTGCAACAGCTGGGCTTCCGCTCGACGCCCGTCTCCTACTTCATGAACGATCGCAATGAGGCGCAGCGCGTCATCTTCTTCCACCACGCACTCCAGCTTCGCGCGCACATCGGCAATCTCGGAGATCGGACGCGGCGACTTGAGTCCATCTCGAGAAGACCGTGCTTACTGTTTGCGCTCGTTTCCCTCCCAGACGTAAATCATCCGCGCGTGGATCATGGCGTTCCTCGCTTCCAGGGAGTCTTTGGCGTCAGGGAGCCATCGTCCCAGCGACGCGGGTCTTCAACCCCTGCAGCGTCTGAAAACGCACGAGCGAGGCCGGGCCGTTTCAGTGCTGTGCGCACCTGAGACACTCCGCGCTTTTCCGGGTCTGAGACACCGTGGACCTCATGGCCGAGCGAGCTCGCGACACCATAGAAATTCCTTCGATCACTCCGGCCAGCACGGTGATCTTCCCCAGCTCACCGACAATCTCGTCAGGCACGGTCGTCACGCTACTCGCGAGACTGACCGTTTCCGCCACGCAGCCACTTTGAGATCCACACCTGCACAGTGGTTCCTTGTCGGCCGTAACTCCTCACCGAAGTCGCATGCACGCAACGCCGGTGAATGCAGCATCTCAGCCGGAGGCAGAGGAGTACCCGGGACAGCCGCATTCAAAGCGCGTCTCGTCTCATCTCGTCTCCTCTCGTCGCGCCCGCCGGAACTGCGGCACCGAACCGCGATGCCTTGAGCCGCTGGCGAAGCCGCGGTTCGAGCCCCAAGCTCCACGCCGTCGAGCGCAGCTGAATGGTCCCGACATCGCACCGGCCGTCGACGGTCATACCGTTGTGCCACCGCATCGCGATCTCTCTCTGCCTCGGCCAGCTGACACGACGCACGCTACTGGACGCTCGGGGCGTAGACCGGGCGGTGGTAGCCAGCTGCTGGCTATCCTCGAGCAAGGCGGGTGGCGCAGGATGAATCGACTCGAATGAATCCCCGAAGCGCGTATCCCCGGCGATGACTGAGACCCCACCATCTCGAGACTCACGAACCGAACACCTTCATGCACCTTCGCATGCCGTAACGCAGATCAGCGTTCAGAAGATGCCGAGCCACGCAGTGGTCTTACACTCGCGCCTGGTTACAGGTCGAACACGGCAAACGCGTCTCGCAGTTTCGGCCTCCCCGTTCCGACCTAACCCTCGTTTTCTTGAACCGGGACCAAGTTGACTTCACCGCGAGCGTCCCGCGCTCCCAACTAGAGGCACGGTAGGCTATGCGCACTCGTAACGGCTCCCCTCAAGGGTCGGTCGACGTCGGAGTAAGTGAGAAGGTTAGCTCTTGGCGAGGTCAGGGCCGGCCCGTGGGGCGAATCTTATCGATCCCGAACCTCGACGCGGCAACGAACCCTAGGAAACCACGTTCAAGGAGTCTCACTGTGGCCCGTCTGGTAATCTATTCCGCTGGCTTGGTTATCGCATCGTTGGTGATGTTGCGGTCGGATCCAGCCGAGGGATGGTTATTTGCAATCTCTAGCGGCCTGGTTATCGGCTTCTTCATACCTTTGCTCGACACGTTGATAATCCATCACCGCTATCTCAAGATCGCCTGGTACTCTTTAAAGTCTTGGCGAAGCCGTGTACGAATCTCCGCGTCCTATCTATATCGCATACACATCGACGGGGACTATCTGCTCGTAAAGGGCCATCGGTTCGACCATTATCAGCCAGCCGGGGGTGTCTATAAGGCGCACCCATCCTCTTACGGCACACTCAACGAGATGCGGGTCCTAAACGACGATTTGCTGGTCCCAGATGAGGTCAGTGAACATGATTTGCGGGTGCGCGTTCCCGGCAAACATTTATTCGCGTTCATACGATGGTTCGAGAGTGGCCGCGGACGCGAAACGGATGGATGGCGCGAATTCTACGAGGAACTTATCGCTACAGGGATCCTGTCGCACGAAACCTTCGGCTTCATTAAGTACGACCGAATCACGCGTCTCTACCATCCGATGAGATACAGCCCCTGGGCTAGCAGTCAGGAATTACTGATTGCCGACATATTCGAGCTGATCCCGACGCCCGCTCAGCATGCCGAACTACGGCATTTGAAGACTGTGCGCGACCCCCGATTCTTGTGGGTTTCCGAGAATCAGATACGTCGACTCGGAGCTGCGGACGGCGCAAGCAGTCAAACGACTAGGATTGCCGAGACGGCCGTGTGGACCATTGACGCCTCGATCTAACGCCGCGCGACTGCTACGACGCTCCGAGCACCGCGCTACCTCCTCATCGGGCGCGTCAACTTGAGTGATACGAGATTTAGCTCGTTCCCCAGCCCACTCGCATCAGTGAGATCCCTGGACGAAGACGTAGTGCTCGCTGAGCACATGACAAAGTCGTGACCGCGGCTCTTTTGCTCACGGAACCATCAGCACCCCTGCAAGCATCGAAAGTTTGATGCGAGGAAGTCGGCAGTGTAGTTGCTCATAAGGCAGCGCTTCTTGCGTGAGTGTATCGTCTTGGACGTCGCACTGCAGGCCATTTCCTAGATTGCCTTCTGCACGCAATCGCCGGGCGTTCATCTATCGACATCGTTGACTCGGACTAGCGCGTTACCGAAGGGCGCCGTCTCAGAACGGTCTCCGGAGGCTCCTTCAACCGGAAGCAGTTCGTCGCCGTCCACGGCTCAACTCAGAGGGACATCTTCGTACTCCTGCTCGAGGAGCGAGTCGGTGTCTTCTTCATCGTCTACGGGCAACGGAACCGTAGACGCCTCTGACAAATCCGCGTCGTTGAGGAACGCTAGAAGCGCTTCCTCACGACGCATCCGTCGTCCGCGATCGGTAGCCGCTCGCTCGACCGATTCACGATACGTGGAAACAGCTAACGGCTCGCCGTCACGAGGGGGCGCGGAGACGAGATCCGAGAACTCGACCAGACGCGACTTGATGTGGGCAATTGACCCGTCGACGAGTGGGATTTGTCCGCGCGTGATCATCAATAACAACGTGTAGAAGTCGGACTTGCGGTACCAGCGGGTTCTATCCATATGCGGCAGAGGAAAGGCATCGACGAGCGCGTTCAGGCTCCGGTTGAAGACCTCGAGCACAGCGTCCGCGCCGGGGAGTCCGGCCGCGTAACGCCGGTAGTATTCGTCGAGGTCGTCCTTCTTGTTCTGCGGGAAGTGCAAGTGTCCGATTACCAGCTCTGAGACATACTCGCTGTCGAGCATACGCCGCTGCTGCAGCTTGGTGAACATCCGAATGTGATCCCACGCCTTGTGCTTAACAAGACTTTCAACTGCTGCAAGTAAGCCGCCTTGGTAAATGGAATACCGCAATTCCTGTGCATTGAGCGCCACGTTCGATTGGTTCAACCGATGGAAGAGGTGGCGAACCTGCTTGTCTTCTGCGTCCTCCAAGTCTCGCACAATCAATTTGTATTTTCGGATCCTGAGACGTTCAGTCTCGGTAAGTTGGCTGAATTTCTTGGAAAACCAAGGGGTGTCCGCCAGTGAGTGTAGCGGCGCTAGCTTATTAGTGTCGAAGGTAACCGCAAATGCGTCGGCCATGAATTCGAGGCAGGCGCGCAATCTCTGCTGGCCGTCCACTACGGCGACGACCTGCCGCAATCCATCATCGATTGACTGCACGTACACCTCGGGAACCGGGTACCCCCGAAGCACCGAGTCGATAAGGAACGCTTTCTCCTCGTTCACCCACACAGGTCTGCGTTGGAATCCAGGACGTAGGTCGAGTGTGCCGGCGTCGTTCTGCTCGGCGAACCAAGCCAGGGTTTGGTGGCTAGTGTTGAGAAAATTACTGCTATTCGCCATCTTGGGCCGCCTTATTCTCCGGATTGTTTGTCAAGTAAATCTTGTATGCACTCATCGCCGCAATTTGTGTCTGACGTAGGGCGGCGTAATCTCGATAAATGCGAACCTTCATCAGCCGCCCCTGAAGCCCACTAGGCAGCAACGTCTGTGTCCGCTGCATCGCAGACTGCCACTCGTCTCCGAACGGGAGGTAGCTGAGGAAGTAGTCGGTAGCGATGACGCCCTCGAAAACGTAGTGGGCTCGATGAGCGTCGAACCGTTCGCGCATTTTTCCGTCCAGACCAGTCAGGAAGTTTGGGTTTGTTCTCCGGAACCATCTCCACGAGACGTCGAAGTGATGTGTGGATATCACCGCAACGTCAACATCCGACTTCGAGTGAAACATTGCGTATTGTTTGTCCGCGCTAAGGCTCCGCCCTGTCGCAGCACTGCCCACAAGGGCGATGTCCTTACCGTCAAGTCCGAACCCCTCCGCAATCGAGTCGCGCCAAAGGAGGTACTGCGTCTTGGACTCAAACTTGAAGGGGAGCCGGTCAAGTACCCCGAGGGACACTCCATCGTGCGGGCTGTGCGCAGCGGCCAGGGCGTCGAAGCCCTGGACGGTGATCGGTGACCAGTCGGTCAAAATGCCCTCCCTACCTCGGCACAGACTAGCGTGCCGATGCCACTGTCTCCTGTCACGGAGGCAGTGCGCTAGTTCTGCGTAACATGCGCGCCCCACCCGACCGACGCGCGTGATTCCTGGAATCGGAGGGGTTGCTGTTTCACCATCTACTCGGTCCGCGACCGTATCGCGTCCTCCAATCGAGTAGGTATAACGTACTGAAGCGATGCCCAGCAGCCAAGAACTTTTGGAGCCGATGCGGAGGAAAAGGGACACGAGCACGGGCACGGGCACGGCCGGAACTGCGGTGTCAAAGCTACGGGGAGTGTGGAGCGCGTCAGATGGCCGGGACGGCCCATTGCCGGTCCTAACCGATCGCCTTTGTACACTGCAGATGGCATGCCCCCAACAACAGCGGGCAGACCGCTACGCACCGCACATCGCGCTAATGGCCCGCTACGTCGACGATTTGCGAGAAATCGACCTCGGGTTCGTGCCATACGTCGCGCCCCACTTGGTCGCACTGGAGCATGTGCACTCAGCATTCTCCGCGACCCTGGGCCAGCTACACAGGACGAGGTGGGTAGCGGCTTCATCTGCGTCGAGAACGATGACGAGTCAGCGGAGCTGCAAGCTGGCCTGCTCCACGCAGTCGGCCTGTCCGCCGCAGATCCGCTGCTTCGGAATACATACCCCTGGTACATCAATCGCGCTCCGAAAGCCCCTGAATCCGACGCAGGCGTCCAGACGGTGCTGCGCCTCATGGACCTCACGCCGATGCTCCGGGTCGTCCTGCTTCAAGGCAGGGATGCCGAGCGTGCTTGGCGCCGGCTTCTCGTCGGCACCCGAACATCGAGACAGAGCGCAGTCTTACCCTCGTGCACAGCTGCTACCTGTCGCCGCCGGCGCTGTTCGTGAAGGACCGCGACGAGCGAGCGCGTCGCGTCGCTCGTCGCAGCGACGCGTTTCACGACGTGGCAGAAATCCTGGCCGATAGCTGACGTGGTCCAGACAGTTGGACTTAATGGCGCGCGGACTCTTCAATTCCTGAATCCAGTATCCCGACCGTCGTTGCCCATGCACTGAGCTGGCGCCGCCAGAACGCGTACGGCCCAAATGAATGGCTGACAGGATTTCGACCTGCGGCCAGCCCCTCGTCCACACATGGCATCATGCACTCGGCATGATCAGGTGGACAGGAAACCCGGTAGCACAGCGACCTTTAATTCAAGTCGCGGGCACGTGTGATCAGCCCTGAGGCGAAGGCCCGGTGCAACTGGCTCTGCTCCGGTGAACCGAGCCAAGACACCAGCGGCAGGAGTCCGACGTCGGATGATGGCGAGCGTCACTCCGCCACGAGTGAGACCGGGGTCTCGTGAAGTCCATGCCTACGCTCCGAAGTTGTGCATCCGTGCGGCGCCATGAACGCCGTGGCGTTGACGCGGCACCACTCCCACGCGACTCCGTGCGTCTCACATTCACGACCCCAGCAGCTCATCCAGGATCTGCGCCGTCACAGGGTCGACGACCTCGGCCGACACGACGTAGCTGGTCCGGGTGATCTGCTCGTTCGCGTGCCCGAGTAGCCGTGAGTCGACGGTGATGCCAGCAGCGCGTTCCACGAGAGTTGCCGCCGTCCTTCGGTAGAGATGCGTCGTGTACTCCTCGACGGGGACGCCGAGTGCAATGAGCGCCAGCCGCTCGTCGCCGATGAAGGTTCGCAGTAGCCGTTCGTGTTGCTCACGCTCAACGAGCGGCCGGTGGCCGTCGGGAACAGAAACGCGTCTTCGTGCGGCTCGGCCAGAGCTAGGCGCCTGCGCACCGCGGCCGCAGCCATCGAGGGCAGTGCAATAGTTCGTCGCTGGCGCGACCGCTTCGGTGAGTCCTTTCGGTATGTGCCCTCGGTGCGATTGGACACGATAGTGCCGTTCACGATCACCGTGGGTGGGCTGGTCGTCATATCGACGTCGCGGCGCCGCAGGCCGATGCACTCGCCGACGCGCATGGAGGTGCCGAGCATGATGTCCATGCCGTCGATCAGCGCCCGGTAGTTGGGCCGTGGTCCGTAGGGCCGATCCCATCGCTCCATGAGTTCACGGATGCCGTCAATCTGCTTCGGCGTGAGAGCCGAATCCTTCTTCGGCGCCGTCGGCATCCGCTGAGCGTCGCGCACTGGGTTGCTTGGCATGGCGCCGTCTCGCACCGCATGGCTGCAGACCATGCTGAGCACGGAGCGCGCTCGTCTGGCCTTGGAGATGGACTCGTCGGCGAGGAGTTGTTGCAGGATTCGATCGCAGCGGCCGGCCGTAAGGTTCCCGAGCTTCACTGCGCCGCATCGAGGCACAAGCAGCAGGCGCGCGATCGCCTCGTACGACTCGTATGTCGAGTACGAGAGGCTGCCGGACTTCGCACGGGTGCGGATCTGCGGCAACCAGGCGGCGATCGCATCGGCGAGTGTGTTGGACGGCAGGAGGTCCGGGACGGCGCCCGTGGAGATCGTTGTGGCCCGCTTCCGAAGCGCCGTGCGCGCATCCGCCTCGGTGGCCGCCGTTACCGACAGTTGATGGAGATTCCCTCCGTCGTCGCGGGCGTTCGCGCGGGCTCGGTACAGGCCGCCGGCGAGGAGCGTCACGTTGATCTTGCCCATCGTGCCGGGCTCGAGCTGTGGCCTAGCCATGTCGTTGCTCCCGCACCCAGTCGATCACGTCGTCAATGTTGTAGCGCACGTGTCGGCCGAGCTTGGAGTACGGCGGCCCGGAGTGTGTGAGCCGCCAGTCTTCGAGCGTCCGCTCGGGCACTCGGAGGAGTTCGGCGACCTCGAGCTGGGTGAGGTACGTCGGGGTGATCTGGGTCATCTCGTTCATACCCATGAGGTGCGCGCGTGCCGCCGGGAGCACCCAGAAGGCATCCTGGCCGGCCCGCGTCAATCGGGGCAGCCGACTGTCGGACGTCCGTGACAGGGGGTTTTTGGTGTCGTTTATGGTAATTCGGACCGGAAACGACACCAGTGAGAGGGTGGGCGAAGGGTGATATCGCCGCGGAATCTCGCGCCTAACAGTGCTGGGGTACCTGGACTCGAACCAAGAACAACTGAACCAGAATCAGCCGTGTTGCCAATTACACCATACCCCAAGGCGCCAGCCGGAACCGGGCCGTCGGCAAGCTTAGCTCACGATGGGCCGGGGTACCAAAACGGGCGGTGGGAGGGTTCCGGGGCGGTCCCTCGCGGCGTCGTTCCTTCGCGTGACACGTGCCGTTGCGTCCCTTTGACAGGCTCAGGGACCGTGACCGATGCGCGGGTTCGATGGGTCCGCGCATCGGCTTGCGTCCCTTCGACACGCTCAGGGACCGTGGTGGCCGACGTCCCCGCCGTGGAGCCCAGGAGCGTGACCACCTGCGTCCCTTCGGCGAGCTCAGGAACGTGGTGGAACCGGTGGCTGCGGCGAGCTAGGCGCGATTGAGCGACGGAGCCGGCGCAGCGAGGGCGAGGTCTCGGTTGACCGTGGCTGCGACTCGGGCGCCTGCGCCTGCCGCGATGATGAGTTGTTGCGGGCCCGGCTGGGTGGAGTCGCCCGCCGCGTAGACGCCCGGGAGGGAGCTGCGGCCGTGGGCATCCGTGGTGACGAAGCCCTCGTCGTTCGTGTCCAGGCCGAGGTCCGTGGCGAAGGCCAGGGACGGCTGGTAGATCGGGCGGAGGAAGGCGACCGAGCGCGGGATGACCTCGCCGTCCTCGAGGCGGATGCCGGTGAGGCCCGTGCGGTCGCCCTCGACGTCCGCGACGCGGCGGCGCTCCACGCGGATGCCCCGCTCGGCCAACAGGGCCTCGTCGGCGTCCGTGACGGTGCCGACGCCGTTGGGAAAGACCACGATGTCCGGCGACCACTGGGCAAGCAGCAGGGCGCGCTCGGCGAGGTCGTCCGTCTCCCCGATGAGGGCGAGCGGCTTGTCGCGCGCCTCGTAGCCGTCGCACTCCATGCAGCTGTGCGCGGTCGTGCCGTAGAAGGCGCGCAAGGACGGCAGCTCGGGCATGACCTCGACGACGCCCGTGGCGATCACGACGGTTCGCGTGGTCACCGTGCGGTTCGGGGCGCCGCGTACGCCAGTCGCGGCGACGGTGAACCCGTCGGCGGCGGGCGTGATGCTTTTGGCGAGCGCGAGCTGGAACTCGCCCTCCGGATACGCCTCGATCTCAGCTTGGCCGAGCTTGCGGAGCTCGAGGGGCGAGACGCCGTCGCGGGTCAGAAAGCCGTGGGAGTGAAGCGTCGCCGCGTTGCGGGGGCGGTTGCTGTCGAGCACGAGCGTGCGGCGACGCGCACGCACGAGGTTCAGGGCGACGGAGAGGCCGCCGGGGCCCGCGCCGATCACGACGGCGTCGTAGTGGCCCTCACCACCGTCGGATCCTGCACCGGCAGGAACAGTCACGGCAGGCGCCACGTCGGCACCGGCAGCAGCGCCAGCATCAGCACCCGCACTCGCAACACCCGCACCCGCACCGCGCTCACCCCGGCCCGCACCGGAACGCGGGCCGATGACGACCTCAGGCATCGGCGAGGCGGCCGGCGAGGCCGCGCAGTCGCGTGAGGGTCTCCGCCTTGCCGAGGATCTGCATGGACTCGAACAACGGCGGCGAGATGCGGCGGCCGGAGACGCCGACGCGCAGCGGGCCGAACGCGACGCGGGGCTTCAGCCCCATCCCGATGACGAGGGCGTTCTGCAGCATCGCCTGGATCATGTCGTGCTCCCACTCCGCCTCGGGGATCTCCTCGAGTGCGGCGTCCGCGGCCTCGAGCACGTGCGGCGCGTCGGCCTTGAGCGAGGAGACCGCGTCGTCGTCGTAGGTGAGCGACTCGGCGTCGGTGAACAGGAAGCCGAGCAGGTCCGGCGCCTCGCCGAGCAGCGCCATGCGCTCCTGCACGAGCGGGGCGGCCTCGGCGAGGATCGCGGCCTGCTCCTCGGTGGGCGGGTCGCTCACGATGCCAGCGGCGGCGAGGTACGGCACGAGGCGCGCGGTGAAGATCTCGAGCGGAAGCAGCCGGATGTGGTCGCCGTTGATGGACTCGGCCTTCTTCAGGTCGAAGCGGGCCGGGTTGGGGTTCACGTTCACGACGTCGAAGGCCTCGACCATCTCCTCGAGGGAGAACACGTCGCGGTCGTGCGCGAGCGACCAGCCGAGCAGGGCCAGGTAGTTGATGAGCCCCTCGGGGATGAAGCCGCGGTCGCGGTGATGGAACAGGTTCGACTCGGGGTCGCGCTTGGAGAGCTTCTTGTTGCCCTCCCCCATCACGTAGGGCAGGTGGCCGAACTGCGGCACCCACT
This sequence comes from Planctomonas deserti, assembly GCF_003067705.1. GTDB lineage: Bacteria > Actinomycetota > Actinomycetes > Actinomycetales > Microbacteriaceae > Planctomonas > Planctomonas deserti. The sequence goes on along the minus strand of NZ_QANL01000002.1, from coordinate 210,456 downwards.
CGGCGACGCCGATGTCGATGAGCGCGTGGTACAGAGCAATCTGCCGCGGGGTGGAGGAGAGAAGGTCCTCGCCGCGCAGCACGTGCGTGACGCGCATGAGCGCGTCGTCAACGGGGTTCACGAGCGTGTAGAGCGGGTGTCCGTTCGGGCGCACGACGACGAAGTCGCTGAACGAGCCGGCCGGGAAGGTGATGTCGCCGCGCACGAGGTCGGTGAATGAGAGGTCCTCGTCGGACACGCGCAGGCGCAGCGCGGGCTGGCGGCCCTCGGCGCGGTACGCCTCGCGCTGCTCCTCGGTGAGGTCGCGCTCGAAGTTGTCGTAGCCGAGCTTCGGGTCGCGGCCGAGCGACACGTTGCGGGCCTCGATCTCCTCGCCCGTGGCGAAGCTCTCGTAGAGGTGGCCGGACGCCTTCAGCTTCTCGATGATCTCGAAGTACAGGCCATAGCGCTGGGACTGGCGGTACGGCGCGTGCGGTCCCCCGACGCCCTCGCCCTCGTCCCAGTCGAGGTGCAGCCAGCGCAGGCCGTCGAGCAACTGCTCGTAGCTCTCCTCGGAGTCGCGCGCCGCGTCCGTGTCCTCGACGCGGAAGATGAGCTTGCCGCCGGTGTGCCTCGCGTACGCCCAGTTGAACAGGGCGGTGCGGATGAGGCCGACGTGCGGGGTGCCGGTCGGCGACGGGCAGAACCGCACGCGGACATCGGCGCCGGTGGCGGTGGACACGGGGTGCGAGGAGGAGGAAGACATACTGGCGTCGATTCTACGGGCCGCAGTATCGCGACAGCCGCAGACGGAGCTCCTCGGACACGCCATCCGCCACGAGATCGGAGCCGCAGCGCACGAGCACGGTCGCGGCCGACTCGGACGGGTCGAATCCCACGACGTAGCCGGCGCCGAGCGGCGACCCGTCGCAGGCGGTGACCGTGAACGGCACGCGGTGCTGATCGCCGAGGTAGCCGATCACGTACGACGCCTCCACGTCCTCCGCCGGGCCGAATGAGCGGATGGTGATGGAGTTGCCGAAGGTCGGCGAGACGATGCGGTCCGCCCGCATCCGCTCGAGCAGGATCGCGGCCCACGCCTCCCGGTCCAAGAGCGCCGCGACGTCTCCCTCGATCCGCGCCCCGTTGTCGAGGTCGAGGTCCCAGAGGGTGAGCGGCTGCTCCTCCGCCCCGCTGCTGCCGCCCGGGCGCACGGTGAGGGTGCGGACCGCGAGCAGGCGGCCCTGCTCCCCCGGCTCGGGCGCACCGATGGCGATGCCGACCCGGTCAAGCGTGCACCCCGGTGGCAGGAGCGCCTGGGGCTCCGGACGGGGCGACGTGCGGACGCCACCGAACGAGGGCGCATCCGTCGCCTGCGCAGAGTCCCCGTCCGGCGGGGCGAAGTCGTCCGGGCCGTAGACGCACCCCGACAGCAGCAAAGACGTGGACAGCGCGCAGGCCAGGCCGAGCGCGATCGGGCCGGCCGCAGCGCCGCGGCCGCTTCGCCACGCCATGGGAGCGCCTTCTTCCCGCCAGCCCGGCCCGTGCGGCCGGGCCCGCGTCTACCGGTTGCGTGCCGGGTTGCGGAGGATGCCGATGCCCTCGATCTCGACCTCGACGGTCTGGCCGTGCACGAACGGTCCGACCCCGGCGGGGGTGCCGGTGAGGATCACGTCACCGGGCAGGAGCGTCCAGATGCCGGACGCGTAGGAGACGATTTCCGGGATCGTGTGGATCATGTCCCGGGTGTTGCCGCTCTGCCGCACCTCGCCGTCCACGCGGGTCTCGATGGCGGCCGCCGACCAGTCGAACTCCGTCTCGATCACGGGGCCGAGCGGGCAGAACGTGTCGTAGCCCTTGGCGCGCGCCCACTGGCCGTCGGCCTTCTGCAGGTCGCGCGCGGTCACGTCGTTGGCGGCGGTGAAGCCGAAGATCACGTCCTCGGCGTTCTCGACGGGGACGTTCTTCGCGATCCGGCCGATCACGATGGCGAGCTCGCCCTCGTGCTCCACCTGGCTGCTCTCGGGCGGCAGGACGATGGCGTCGCCGGTGCCGACGACGGCCGTGTTGGGCTTGAGGAACAGCAGCGGCGCCTCGGGCGCCTCGCCGCCCATCTCGCGGGCGTGCTCGGCGTAGTTCTTGCCGACGGCGACCACCTTGGAGCGCGGGATCACCGGGGCGAGCACGCGGGCGTCGGCGAGCGGCACCCGCTTGCCCGTGGTCTCGTAGCCGCTGAACATCGGATCGCCGGCCAGCACGACGAGCTCCCCCTCCTCCTCGTCGAGGATGCCGTAGGAGGGGTCTGCGCCTGTGCTGAACCGAACGATCTTCATTGCACCGAGCCTACGCCGACGGGTCGGCGCACACCGGGGCGGCGCGGACGGGCAGCGCCGACGGGGCGGCGCCGACGGGCGGCGCCGACCCGACCGGTCAGTCGACCAGCTTGGTCATCCAGCCGTGCGGGTCGGGCCGGCGGCCGTACTGGATGTCCGTCAGTTCCTCGCGCAGCGACATGGTGAGCTCCCCGGCGGGCGCATCCTCGGAGCCGACGGAGAAGTCCGCGCCCTTGAGCAGGGCGATGGGGGTGATGACGGCCGCGGTGCCGCACGCGAACACCTCGGCGATCTCCCCCGACTCCACGCCCTCGCGCCACTCGTCGAGGGTCACCGGGCGCTCCTCGACCGCGTGGCCGCGGTCTCGGGCGAGCTGCAGGATGCTGTCGCGCGTGATGCCCTCGAGGATGCTGTCCGACTGCGGCGTGACGAGCGTGCCGTCGCGGTAGACGAGCACGACGTTCATGCCGCCGAGCTCCTCGATGTACTTCCCCTCGACCGAGTCGAGGAACAGCACCTGGGCGCAGCCGTTCGCGTACGCCTCCTCCTGCGGGAGCAGGGAGGCGGCGTAGTTGCCGCCGGTCTTCGCCGCACCCGTACCACCCTTGCCGGCGCGCGAGTACTCGGTGCTCAGCCAGATGGAGACCGGGGCGACGCCGTTCGCGAAGTAGGCGCCCGCGGGGCTCGCGATGACGTAGTAGCCCACCCGGTGCGCCGACCGCACGCCGAGGAAGCTCTCGTTCGCGATCATGAACGGGCGGAGGTAGAGGCTGGTCTCGGGCGCATCCGGCACCCAGCGCGCATCCGTGCGCACGAGCTGCGCGATCGACTCGACGAAGTCCTCGTCGGGCAGCTCGGGCAGCGCCATGCGCTGGGCGGACTTCCGCAGCCGAGCGGCGTTGCGCTCCGGCCGGAAGGCCCAGACCGAGCCGTCGGCGTGGCGGTACGCCTTCAGGCCCTCGAAGATCTCCTGCCCGTAGTGCAGCACGGATGCGGCCGGGTCGAGCTGCAGGGGCCCGTACGGCTGCACGCGCGCGTCGTGCCAGCCCTCCTCGATGCTCCAGTCGATGGCGATTATGTGGTCGGTGAAGTGCTTGCCGAAGCCGGGGTCGGCGAGGATCACCTCGCGCTCGGCGTCAGCGCGGGCGGCCGCGGACGGGGTCGTCTCGAAGCGGAGGGGGAATCCGGTGGTCGTTGTCATGTCTGTCTCGAATCCTCGGTGTCGTGAGGCGGGCGCCTGCCCGCCGAAAAGGGGTGTCCGATCAGGAGCGGCCGAGCGCGGCGACGATGGCGTCGCCGATCTCGCTCGTGCTGCGGGTGCCCACGTCTGCGCGGCCGGCGAGGTCGGCCGAGACCGCCTCGTTCACGCGCGCGGCTGCCTCGGCGAGGCCGAGGTGCTCGAGCAGCAACGCCGCCGAGAGGATCGCCGCGGTGGGGTCCGCCTTCTGCTGACCTGCGATGTCCGGCGCCGATCCGTGAACGGGCTCGAACATGCTGGGGAACCGGCCGGACGGGTTGATGTTGCCCGATGCCGCCAGTCCGATGCCGCCGCTGATCGCGGCGGCCAGATCGGTGAGGATGTCGCCGAAGAGGTTGTCCGTGACGATCACGTCGAAGCGCGAGGGATTCGTCACGAGGAAGATGGTGGCCGCGTCGACGTGCAGGTAGTCGACGGCGATGCCGGGGTGCTCGGCCGCGATGCGGTCGACGGTGCGCTGCCAGAGGCCGCCGGCGTGGGTGAGCACGTTGGTCTTGTGCACGAGGGTGAGCTTCTTGCGGGGCCGGGCCTCGGCGCGCTCGAACGCGAACCGCACGATGCGCTCGACACCGAACGCGGTGTTCACGGAGACCTCGTTCGCGATCTCCTCGGGCGTGCCTACCCGGATGGAGCCGCCGTTGCCGACGTACGGGCCCTCGGTGCCCTCGCGCACCACGACGAAGTCGACGGCGCCGGGGTCGGCGAGCGGGCTCGCGACGCCGGGGAACACGACGGTCGGGCGGAGGTTGGCGTAGTGGTCCAGGGCGAACCGCAGCTTCAGCAGCAGGCCGCGCTCGATAATGCCGCCCGCGAGGCGCGGATCGCGCGGGTCGCCGCCCACGGCGCCGAGCAGGATCGCGTCGTGGCCGCGCAGCGCGCCCAGGTCGTCCTCGTCGAGGATGCGCCCGGTCTCCAGGTAGTGGCCCGCGCCGAACGGGTAAATCGTCTCGTCCACGGTCGCCTCGCCCGCGACGGCGGCGCGCAGCACCTTGAGGGCCTCCGCGGTGACCTCCGGGCCGATCCCGTCACCCGGAACGACGGCGAGGTTGAGGGTGCGCGGCATGCTGCTCCTGGGGTGTCGAGGCGTGTCCCTCCACATTACTGCCGCCGCAACTGCTGCCTCGGTAGGGTTGCCTCACCGTGCATACCACCGTGGATCGCACAGAAAGCAGGTCCTGATGAGTCTCGGACTCGGAATCTTCCTCTTCGTCGTCGGCGCGATCCTGGCATTCGCCGTGGACGTGCAGCTCGCCGGCATCGACATCAAGATGGTCGGCTACATCCTCCTGGCTGCGGGCCTCATCGTGATCATCATCGGCATCGCGCTTCTCGCGCGCGGCCGCAACTCGGTCTCGGAGACCCGCACGAGCATCGATCCGGCCACCGGATCCCGCGTGACGCGCAGCGCGCGCAACGACGACCCGCCCCTCGTCTAGCTCGGCGGACCGATTAGGGCCGGGACGGCATCCGCCGCCCGGCCCTTTTTCGCGCTCGCTTCGCGGGCTGCGTCCGGGATCAGTCCTCGGGGTGGGTCATGTACCACTCGGTGAACTCGGTCGCGCGGCCGTCCTCCGCGAAGCGGATGACCCACAGGTTGCTGTAGGTCGCGTCGTCGTAGTGCGTCACGCCGGTGATGGTCGCGACGTCGCCCGCGGAGATGAGCGGCGACCAGGTGAACTCGGTGTCCCCCGGCTCGTCGCGCCCGTCGAGCCAGCCGGCCACGATCTCATCGTGACCCCGCCAGCCGTCGTCGTACGGCTCCGTGCGGTACACCGCGTCCTCGGTGAACAGGGCGCGGATGTCATCCGGCTCGTTCGACTCCCAGGCCTTGCGGTACCCGTCCACCCATGCGCTCACGACACTCGAATCCACCATGCGCCAGTTCTACCGCGCGGGGCGTCCCGGGGTAAAGCCTGGAACCGCCCCTCCCCCTCCCCCTCCCCCAACGCTGAGGTGCCCGGTTCGGATCCTCTCCGGGCGGAAGAGGATCCGAACCGGGCAACTCAGGGGAATGGGCGGCTGGTCGGGGGGGGGGCGGCCTAGTAGGTCAGGTCGATCTCGCGGAGAGTGTCGGCGTCGATCGCCCTGCGCACGCTCTCGAGCACGCCGTCCGGCACGGGCGAGTCGACGCTGAGGATGCTGAGCGCCTTGCCGCCCGCCTCCTGCCGCGCGATCTGCATGCCGGCGATGTTCACGTTCGCCTCGCCGAACTCCTTGCCGTACACCGCGACGATGCCGGGGCGGTCGTTGTAGCTCATGACGATGAGGTGCTTGGAGAAGGGAACCTCGACGTCGTAGCCGTTCACGCCGACGATCTTCTCGATCTGCTTCGGGCCGGTCAGGGTGCCGGACACCGACACCTGCGAGCCGTCGCTCAGGGCGCCGCTGATGGTGAGCACGTTGCGGTAGTCCTCGGACACCGAGTCGGTGATGAGCCGCACCTGCACGCCGCGCTGCTCGGCGAGCAGCGGCGCGTTCACGTACGACACGTTCTCGCTGACCACGTTCGTGAAGATGCCTTTGAGCGCCGCGAGCTTCAGCACGCTGACGTCGTGCTGCACGATCTCGCCGCGCACCTCCACGTCCACGCTCGTGAGCGAGCTGTGGGCGAGACCGGAGAACACCTGGCCGAGCTTCTCGATGAGCGGGATGCCCGGGCGGACGCTCTCGTCGATGACGCCGCCAGCCACGTTGACCGCATCCGGCACGAGCTCGCCGCTGAGGGCGAGCCGCACGGACCGGGCGACGGAGACGCCGGCCTTCTCCTGCGCCTCGTCCGTCGAGGCGCCGAGATGCGGCGTGACGACGATGTTGTCCAGGCCGAGCAGCGGCGACTCGAGCGGCGGCTCGGTCACGAACACGTCGAGGCCGGCGCCGGCGATGCGACCGGCGGCCAGCGCGTCGTGCAGCGCGGTCTCGTCGATGATGCCGCCGCGGCTGGCGTTGACGATGCGCAGCTCGGGCTTCGCCTTCGCGAACTGCTCGGCGCCGATGAGGCCCGTCGTCTCCGGGGTCTTGGGGATGTGGATGGTGATGAAGTCCGACTGCGCCACGAGGTCGTCGAGGGACAGCAGCTGCACGCCGAGCTGCTGGGCGCGCGCGGGCGTGACGTAGGGGTCGTAGGCGACGAGGGTGACGCCGAAGCCCGCGAGCCGCTGCGCGACGAGGGTGCCGATGCGGCCGAGGCCGACGATGCCGACGGTCTTCTCGTAGAGTTCGACGCCCGTGAACTTCGAGCGCTTCCACGCGCGGCCCTTGAGCGACGCGTTCGCGTCCGGAATGTGGCGGGCGAGCGAGAGCAGGTGCCCGATCGCGAGCTCCGCGGCGGAGATGACGTTCGAGGTCGGCGCGTTGACGACCATGACGCCCGCGTTGGTGGCGGCGGGGATGTCGACGTTGTCGAGCCCGACGCCGGCCCGCGCGATGACCTTCAGCGCGGGCGCCGCGGCGATCGCCTCGGCGTCGACCTGGGTCGCGCTGCGCACGAGGATGGCGTGCGCGTCGGCGAGCGCGGAGAGGAGCGCGGGACGGTCGGTGCCGTCGACACTGCGCACCTCGAAGTCCGGACCGAGCGCGTCGACAGTGGCGGGAGAGAGTTCTTCGGCGATCAACACGACCGGTTTAGTCACGGTATGGAGTTTCCTAACGGTGGGCTCGCGGACAAACACTCACATGTTAGTCCGCTAGAAATGAGGCGATGGATTCGTCGACTCTCGAAGTAATACAGCTCGTCGTGCGGGTGCTGCTGGCCGCCCTGTTCCTGTTCATGGGGGTGCTGCACTTCGTTCCCCGCACGTCAAAGGGGATGGCGGATCTGATCCCGCCGGCGCTCCGCTTCGAGGGCGTGTTCCGCCCCCGCACCCTCGTGCTGCTGACCGGGGTGTGCGAGATCGCGGGCGCGATCGGTCTGCTGTTCCCGGCCACCGCGCTGCTCGCGGGCATCGGGCTCGCGTTCTTCCTGCTCGCCGTGTTCCCGGCGAACGCGTACGCGTCCCAGCACCCGGAGCAGTTCGGCGCGATCGCCGTGCCGTTCCTGCCGCGCCTTGTCGCTCAGCTCGCGCTCATCGCGATCGTGCTCTTCGCGGTCCTGCCGTTCGACCGCATGTAGCGGCGCACGGTCGCTGACGGCCGCAGACCCACCCCACGGTCGCTGAGCTTGTCGAAGCGACGTAACGTCCCTTCGACGAGCTCAGGGACCGTGTGGAGCCGTCTCAGCGTGAGGAACGTCCCTTCGACAAGCTCAGGGACCGTGTCGGGACCGTATGGAGCCGTGTCGGGACCGTGGAGGGTCCGGCGCGGAACCGGAAAGGGGCGCCCGGCTGTGCCGGGCGCCCCTGCGGACTAGCGGGCGGTCTGGCCCTCGGTGTAGTCGTCGTCCGACTTGTTCCAGGCGAAGAGCTTGCGCAGCTCGCGACCGGTGGACTCGATCGGGTGCTGCTCGCCCTTCTTGCGCAGCTCGAGGAACTCGGGCGCGCCGGCGTCCTGGTCCTTGATGAAGCGGTCGGCGAAGGCGCCGCTCTGGATGTCGGCGAGCACGGCCTGCATGTTCTCCTTCACCTGAGGCGAGATCACGCGGGGGCCGGAGACGTAGTCGCCGTACTCGGCCGTGTCGGAGATGCTCCAGCGCTGCTTGGCGATGCCGCCCTCCCACATGAGGTCGACGATGAGCTTCAGCTCGTGCAGCACCTCGAAGTAGGCGATCTGCGGCTGGTATCCCGCCTCGATCAGCGTCTCGAAGCCGTACTGGACGAGCTGCGAGGTGCCGCCGCAGAGCACGGCCTGCTCGCCGAACAGGTCGGTCTCGGTCTCCTCGGTGAAGGTGGTCTTGATGCCGCCGGCGCGCAGGCCGCCGATGCCCTTCGAGTAGGACCAGGCGAGGTCCCAGGCGGAGCCGGACGCGTCCTTTTCGACGGCGACGATGACGGGCACGCCGCGGCCTGCCTCGTACTCGCGGCGCACGGTGTGGCCCGGGCCCTTGGGGGCGACGAGCACGACGTCGACGCCCTCGGGCGCCTCGATGTAGCCGAAGCGGATGTTGAAGCCGTGGCCGAAGACCAGCGTCTTGCCCTCGGCGAGGTTGTCCTTGATGTCGTCGGCGTAGACGTGGCGCTGCACCTGGTCGGGCGCGAGGATCACGATCACGTCGCCCCAGGCGGACGCCTCGGACGGGGTCATGACCTGGAAGCCCTGCTCCTCGGCCTTGGCGCGGCTCTTCGAGCCCTCCTGCAGTCCGATGACGACCTCGACACCGGAGTCGCGCAGGTTGAGCGCGTGGGCGTGGCCCTGCGAGCCGTAGCCGATCACGGCGACCTTCTTGCCCTGGATCAGGGACAGGTCAGCATCCGAGTCGTAGAAGATTTCAGTCACGTGGGGTTCTCTCCTTGTTGTGTTGGTTCGTGCACCGGCCGCCCGCCGCGAGGGCGAGGGCCGGACGTGTCGGTGCCCGCAACCCCTTCGACGAGCTCGGGGACCGGGGCGGGTCGGGGACCCGGGTGGGCCGGAGACCGGTGGGGTCAGGCGCTGCGGAAGACGCGCTCGGTGATGGACTTGCCGCCACGGCCGATCGCGAGGAGGCCGGACTGCGCGATCTCCTTGATGCCGTAGGGCTCGAGCACGCGCAGCAGCGCGGTTGTCTTGCCGGAGTCGCCGGTCACCTCGATGACCAGGGCGTCGCTCGCGACGTCCACGACACGGGCGCGGAACAGCGTCACCGCCTCGAGCACCTGGGACCGGGTCGTGTTGTCGACTCGCACCTTGATGAGGAGGTGCTCGCGCTGCACCGACTGGGCCGGGTCCAGCTCGACGATCTTGATGACATTGACGAGCTTGTTCAGCTGCTTTGTCACCTGCTCGAGCGGCAGGTCCTCGACGTCCACCACGACGGTGATGCGGGACAGGCCCGGGATCTCGCTGTGGCCGACCGCGAGGCTCTCGATGTTGAAGCCGCGGCGGGCGAACAGTCCGGCGACGCGGGTCAGCAGACCGGGCTTGTCCTCGACAAGCAGGGAAAGGACGTGACTCACCGGGTTACTCCTCTTCCCACTCGGGGGCGTGGTCGCGCGCGTACTGCACGGCGCTGTTGCTGAGGCCCTGGGGCACCATCGGCCACACCATCGCGTCGCGGCTCACGATGAAGTCGATGACCACGGGGCGGTCGTTGGTCTCGAGCGCGAGGCGGATCGCGTCGTCGACGTCCTCCTTGCGGGTCACCCGGATGCCGAGCGCGCCGTAGGCGTCCGCCATCTTCACGAAGTCGGGCACCATGCGCGTCTCGTGGCCCGTGTTCAGGTCGGTGAAGGAGTGCCGGCCCTCGTAGAACAGGGTCTGCCACTGCCGCACCATGCCGAGCGACGAGTTGTTGATGATCGCGACCTTGATGGGGATGTCGTTGATCGTGCAGGTGGCGAGCTCCTGATTGGTCATCTGGAAGCAGCCGTCGCCGTCGATCGCCCACACCGTGCGCTCGGGCTGGGCGACCTTCGCACCCATGGCCGCGGGCACCGCGTAGCCCATGGTTCCGGCGCCGCCGGAGTTGAGCCACGAGTTGGGGCGCTCGTACTTGATGAACTGGGCGGACCACATCTGGTGCTGGCCGACGCCCGCGGCAAAGACGCCCTCGGGACCGGTGAGCTCGCCGATGCGGGAGATGACCCACTGCGGCGACAGCAGCCCGTCCTCCGGGTCGGTGTAGCCGAGCGGGAACTGCTCGCGCAGGCCGTTCAGCCGGGTCCACCACTCGGTGAGGTCGGGCTCGGTGGTGCGCCGCACGTCCGCGTACGCGGCGATCAGGTCGATGATCACCTCGCGGGCGTCGCCCACGATCGGCACGTCGGCGATGCGGATCTTGGAGATCTCGGCGGGGTCGATGTCGACGTGCACGATCTTCGCGTCGGGCGCGAACTCGCTCGGCTTGCCGGTGACCCGGTCGTCGAAGCGGGCGCCGAGCGACACGATGAGGTCGCTCTCCTGCAGGCCGAGCACGGCGGGAACGGTGCCGTGCATGCCGGGCATGCCGAGGTGCTGCGGGTGCGAGTCGGGCAGCGCGCCGCGGGCCATCAGGGTGGTGACCACGGCGGCGCCGGTGTCGTCCACGAGCCGGCGGAGCTCCTCCGACGCGCCGGAGCGGATGACGCCGCCGCCCACGTACAGCACAGGGCGCTTCGCCTCGGCGAGGAGCTGGGCCGCAGCCTGCACCTGCTTGCCGTGCGCCTTGGTGATGGGCCGGTAGCCGGGCAGGTCGACGCGGTTCGGCCAGACGAACGGCGCCTTGGCCTGCTGCGCATCCTTGGTGACGTCGACGAGCACGGGGCCGGGGCGGCCGGTCGAGGCGATGTGGTACGCCGCGGCGAGCACCTCGGGCACGTCCTCGGGCTTCGTGACGAGGAAGGAGTGCTTCGTGATGGGCATCGTGATGCCGACGATGTCCACCTCCTGGAACGCGTCGGTTCCCATGGAGGTGGAGAAGACCTGGCCCGTGAGGAACAGCACGGGCACGGAGTCCATGTAGGCGTCGGCGATCGCCGTGACCAGGTTGGTCGCGCCGGGGCCGGAGGTCGCGATGGCGACGCCGACCTTGCCGGAGGAGGCGGCGTAGCCCTCGGCTGCGTGGCCGGCGCCCTGCTCGTGACGCACGAGGATGTGGCGGATGGCCGACTGCGTCATCAGCTCGTCGTAGAAGGGGATGATGGCGCCGCCCGGAAGCCCGAACACCTCCTTCACGCCGAGCATCTCGAGCGACCGCAGGATCGCGCCAGACCCGGTGAGAACCTCGGGGGTCTGGGCGGAAGCGGGCGCGGTCGGCACAGGGATGGATTCCGTGGGCATCAGCGGAGGTGTCCTTTTTGTGGGGTTGAGGTGTGCGCATGCACCGGGCGACTACCCGGTGACGGCGCCTTCCGCGGCGGAGCGCACGAGCTTGGCGTACTTCGCGAGCACGCCGCGGGTGTAGCGCGGAGGAAGAGGGGCCCAGCCTTCTCGGCGGGCAGCGAGCTCGGTCTCATCGACAAGTAGGTCGAGGGAGCGGGCGGCGATATCGACCCGAATCAGATCCCCATCGCGCACGAAGGCGATGGGACCGGAGTCCACCGCTTCGGGTGCTATGTGGCCGATGCACAGCCCGGTTGTGCCGCCTGAGAATCGACCGTCCGTCAACAGTAGTACATCTTTTCCGAGGCCAGCGCCCTTGATGGCCGCCGTGATCGCGAGCATCTCGCGCATGCCGGGACCGCCCTTGGGGCCCTCGTAGCGGATGACGATGACGTCGCCGGCGTTGATCTTGCCCTCGGTCAGGGCGTCCATGGCGGCGCGCTCGCGCTCGAAGACGCGGGCGGGTCCCTCGAAGACCTCGGCGTCGAAGCCGGCCGTCTTCACGACGGCGCCCTCGGGAGCGAGGGAGCCGGTGAGGATCGTGAGGCCGCCGGTGGCGTGGATGGGGTTGTCGAGCGTGCGCAGCACCTCGCCGTCGAGCGGCGGCACGTCAAGCTCGGCGAGGTTCTCGGCGACGGTCTTGCCGGTCACGGTGAGCGCGTCGCCGTGGATCAGCCCGGCCTCGAGCAGGGCCTTCATCACGACGGGCACGCCGCCGTTGCGGTCGACGTCGTTCATCACGTACTTGCCGAAGGGCTTGAGGTCGCCGATGTGCGGGACCTTGCTGCCGATCCGGTTGAAGTCGTCGAGCGTGAGGTCGACCTGGGCCTCGTTCGCGATGGCGAGGAGGTGCAGCACGACGTTGGTGGAGCCTCCGAGCGCCATGGCGACGGCGATGGCGTTCTCGAAGGCGTGCGGCGTGAGGATGTCGCGCGCGGTGATGCCGTTGCGGAGCATGTTCACCACGGCCTCGCCGCTCTTGCGGGCGTAGTAGTCGCGGCGACGGTCCGCGGAGGCGGGCGACGCCGAGCCGGGCAGGCTCATGCCGAGGGCCTCGGCGACGGACGCCATGGTGTTCGCGGTGTACATGCCGCCGCAGGCGCCCTCACCGGGGGCGAAGGCGCACTCGATGCGCTTGGCGTCCTCGGTGCTCATGCGGCCCGCCTTGACGGCGCCGACGGCCTCGAACGAGTCGATGATCGTGATGTCCTTCTCGGTGCCGTCCGAGAGGCGCACCCAGCCGGGGGCGATGGAGCCGGCGTAGACGAAGACGGACGCGAGGTCGAGCCGCGCCGCGGCCATCAGCATGCCGGGCAGGGACTTGTCGCAGCCGGCGAGCAGCACGGAGCCGTCGAGGCGCTCGGCCTGCATGACGACCTCGACGGAGTCGGCGATGACCTCGCGGCTGACCAGGGAGAAGTGCATGCCCTCGTGGCCCATGGAGATGCCGTCGGACACCGAGACGGTGCCGAACTGCAGGGGGTACCCACCGCCGGAGTGCACGCCCTCCTTCGCGGACCGCGCGAGGCGGTCGAGGGAGAGGTTGCAGGGCGTGATCTCGTTCCACGAGCTCGCGATGCCGATCTGCGGCTTGTCCCAGTCGTCGTCGCCCATGCCCACGGCGCGGAGCATGCCGCGCGAGGTGGTGGCCTCGATTCCGTCGGTTACTTCGCGGCTCCGCGGCTTCAGATCGTTTTCCGGCATGTTACGAGTGTAATTGCTGCGCGGGAACGCCTCCGTCGGCGAAGACGCCGTCCTCGTTGTGCGCGAGGAGCCGCCAGGCCCCGTTCCCGTCGTAGGCGAGCTCGGTGACGCTGCCGTTGGCCAGGGGCATGGTGCGGATGGCGTTGACCGGGAGCTCGGGCACCGCGACCACGACGAGGATGCGCAGCAGGTAGCCGTGGGAGACCACGAGAGTCGTGCCGCCCGCCGTCGCGGCACGCGCGAGGACGCGCGAGGCGCGATCCGCGGCGCTCGTCCACTCCTCCCCACCGGGCGGCGCGGGGAATCCGTCGTGCACGCTCATCCAGTGCCGGTAGGAGTCCGCGAGCGGCCCGCCGAGCATCTCCGCCCGGCTGCGGCCCTCGAACGCGCCGAAGTCGAGCTCGCGCAGGTCCTCGTCCGGGGTCGCCTCGGTCGCGGTGTCAAGGGCCCCGAGCTCGCGCAGGACGGCGGCGGTCTCGACCGCGCGGGTGAGCGGACTGGTCCAGACCCGGTCGATGCCGCGCGTCGCGAGGTTGACCGCGGTCGGCTCGAGGGTGGCCCGGGCCGACTCGTGCAGCGGCACGTCGCTCGTGCTCGTGTACCGGCCCTCGAGGTTCCAGGGCGTGACGCCGTGCCGCACGAGGAGGAGCCGAGCGCTCGGCGCTGCGGTGGGCGGCTCTGCGGTGGCTGCGGGCGCTGCAGTGGTCGGCGGTGCGGGCGCTTCGGTGTTGGGCGCTGCGGGAGGCGCTTCGGCGGGCACTCCTGCCGGGTTCGGCTCCGCGGTGGTCGGCGCTGCAGTATTCGGCGCTGCGGAATCGATCATTTAAGCCCTTCTACTACAGAAGCGCTTCTAGTATCAACCACTTGAAAAAGAGGAGGAGCAGCAGTTCTGTGAAGAGGAGAAGCAGTTCCCCACGCCCCACGCGCCCCCGCAGCACCGCTGCGGCGGCATCCCAACCCGCGACACACCGCGCCACGCCGCCGCCCCCGGCGACGAAGACAGGAGTGTATGACCGTCGACAGCGCCATTCCGGCCACGCCACCGAACCCCGCTGGTGAGGCATACCCCGGGCCGGACACACCGCTCGACGCCGTCGCTCAGCAACGGGCGCTCCGTCACTCGCGCACGCTCGCGCGCTACGCCCGGGCGGGAACGCTGGCGCCGGCGGAACGCCGCCGCATCCATGACGACGTCGTGGTCGACTACCTCGGAGTCGCCGAGACGATCGCGCGGCGCTACTCGGCCGGCGTCCAGGACTGGCACGACATCCGCCAGGTGGCGTATCTCGGGCTCGTGAAGGCGGCACGCCGCTTCGACCCGGATCGCGGCGACGACTTCGTGTCGTTCGCCGTGCCCACCATCTCGGGTGAGATCAAGCGCCACCTGCGCGACCACAGCTGGTTCGTGCGCCCGCCCCGGCCGCTGCAGGAGCTGAGCGCGAGCATCGCCCGCGCGGTGCCCGGGCTGCTGCAGGACCTGGGCCGTCAGCCCTCCCCCGAGGAGATCGCCGAGCGGGTGGGGCACGGGACCCCGGAGGTCACGGCCGCGATGGGCGCGGCTGGCGGCATGCGCCCGGTCTCGCTCGACGCACCGGGCCGCGATGGGGACGGCCCGACCGTCGGTGAGTCCGTCGGCGCCGTGGACGACCGCCTCGAGCACGCCGAGGTGATGGCGGAGGTCACCGCGGCCTGCCGTCGCCTCCCGGCGCGCGACCGGCGCATCCTCTACCTGCGCTTCTACGAGGAGCGGACCCAGCAGGAGATCGCCTCGGAGCTCGGCGTGACGCAGATGCAGGTGTCGCGACTCCTGACCCGCATCCTCTCCTGGCTGCGCGAGGAGCTGAGCCCCGCGGAGGGCGTGGAGGTCGTCGCCTAGAGGGCGTGGGCGTGGGCGTGGGGTGGGTGCGGGGCGGTGCGGTGCCCGAGCCCGATCACGGTCCCTGAGCTCGCCGAAGGGACGCTGGCACGGTACCTGAGCTTGTCGAAGGGACGCAACTAGCCCCGCCCGCATCCGTTCCTCCACAGCACGACAGGGAGACTACTTCTTCACAGTTTCTGCTGGTCAACAGCGGATTGTCGGTGGTGGATGAGACGATGTCCGCATGAACAGCCCGACCCTGACGGACCTCGCGAAGGCGATACCGACCGCCCTCTCGGCGACGTCGGTGGGCGGGCTGAGCGACGAGGCCCTCCTCCTCGCCATCCGCGAGGTCGAGGAGTTGGGGCGGCACGTCGACGCACTGCGGGTAGTCACGGCGGGCGAGTTGGCCGCGCGGTCCCGCACCGAGGATGGACCCGCCGGGTTGGCGGCTCGAAAAGGCTGCCGCTCGGCGAATGAACTTCTGCAGCGCCTCACCCAGGTGTCGAGCGCGACCGCTGCGTCTCGGCTCGGGCTGGCCGTGCTCACTCGCCCCGGCACCGCCCTCTCCGGTGCGGCGATGCCGGCCAAGTTCGACCACGTCCGCGCCGCCCTGGAAGCGGGCGAGCTGGGCGTGGACGCGGCCGTCGCGCTGACGAGGAACCTCGCGCCCCTTCAGGTCCGGGTGCACCCCGATGCGCTGGACGCCGCGGAGCAGGAGCTCGTGGCTGCGGCAACCGGAACCTCGCCCGACAGCAGCGTCTCGGCGTCGGCGGACGAGATCCGCATCC
This sequence comes from Planctomonas deserti, assembly GCF_003067705.1. GTDB lineage: Bacteria > Actinomycetota > Actinomycetes > Actinomycetales > Microbacteriaceae > Planctomonas > Planctomonas deserti. The sequence continues at coordinate 194,667 of NZ_QANL01000002.1, read as the reverse complement.
AGGCCTCGGTCTGGCGGGCGACCCTCGATCCGGACGGGCTCGAGCCCGACGAGGCCCACGCGATGGCCAAGCGGAGCTTCCGGATGGGGCCCGAGCGCAACGGGCTCGTTCCGGTGTCCGGTGGGCTGCTGCCGGAGGCCGCCGGTCGGGTGAAGCGGCTCTTCGACGCGTATCTCACCCCGACCACCGCGCCCGCCTTCCTCAGCGACGAGGAGCTCGCGGACAAGAACGCGGTCAGGGATCCGCGGACGAAGGATCAGCAGCGGCACGACATCTTGATCGGCGTCCCGGACGCGATGGCGCGAAGCGGGGACACGCCGACCGTCGGCGGGGCCGCGCCGACCGTGCTGGTCACCGTGCGGGCGGAGGACCTGGACAGCGGCGGCGCAGGGTACGCGGACGGGGTCGAGTCGCCCCTGTCGCCCACGACCGTGAAGCAACTGGTGTGCAGCGGAGGCACCCAGAAGGTTCTCATCGGCAGAAACGGCCGCATCCTCAAGCTGGGCTCGGCGGAGCGCTGCTTTACGGCTCCGCAGCGGCGGGCGATCACCGCCCGCGACGGCGGCTGCCTCATCCCGGGCTGCTCGATCCCCGCAGGCTGGTGCGAGGTCCACCACGTGACCCCAGCGGCCGAGGGTGGACTAACGCATCCGGACAACGGGGTGCTGCTCTGCTGGTTCCACCACCGCACGATCGACACCTCCGGGTGGGCCATTCGGATGCGGGCAGGGTCACCCGAGGTACAGGCACCGCCATGGCTCGACCACACCCGCCGATGGCGACTCGCGACGAAGAGCCGAACCGCACTCGCCGCCCGAGTGAGCCGACACGGTCCCTGAGGTTCACCACGGTCCCTGAGCTTGTCGAAGGGACGCAAGGCGCGCTGGTTCCGTCCCTTCGACAGGCTCAGGGACCGTCGGGGTTGTCCGCCCGCACCTCACCGTTACGTCCCTTCGACAGGCTCAGGGACCGTGGGGTCTCGCGGTCAGGGGGTGGGGACCTCGGCGCGGTCGAGCGAGAGGGAGTGGACCGCCTCGAGGACGTCGTCGACGGTGACCGCGAGGATCGCCGGGTCCGGGGTGGCCGCGAAGGCGTCGCCCACGCGCTTGCTCGCGTCGGTCAGGGTGATGTGCGGGCCGGTCGTCGGCGGACCCCACTCCTCGACGGGCGCCGGCCCGAAGAGGACGACCGAGGGCACCGCGTAGGCGGAGGCGAGGTGGGCGGCGCCGGTGTCGGCGGAGACGACGACGCGGGCCTCGCGGATGAGGGCCGCGAACTCGTCGAGGGCGATCTCCCCCGCGAGCACGGAGTCGTCGTCGAAGCCGCCCAGCCGCGCCACCTCCTCGGCTCGGGCGCGCTCGGCGGCGCTGCCCGTGAAGAGCACGGTGTGGCCCTCCTCGCGAAGGGCGGAGGCGACGGCGGCGAAGCGCTCGGTGGGCCAGTGCCGCGATCCGTAGAACGCGCCGACGTGTACGAGGATGGCGCCGGGCGCGGCCGAGGGCACGGCGGGCGCCTGCAGGGCGACGTCGTCCGGGTCGGCCGGCATCCCGTGCCAGGTGACGATGCGCGCCCAGCGGTACCGCTCGAGCACGCCGTCCTCCCATTCCGGGCCGTCGTACGTCTCGTTCTTGTGCCCCATGATCACGCGCGGCTCGAGCGCCTCGACGATGCGGCGGCTCTCGGGGCCGTTGCCGTGCAGGTTGACCGCGATGTCGATGCGGCCGGGCGGCACGGGAAGCAGGTCGTTGAGCCCGGGGGTGGGCAGCAGCGCGTCGACGCCGCCGATCAGCTCGACGATCGGCTCGAGCCAGCGCGGGACGGCGAGCACGAAGGCGTGGTCGGGGTAGGTGCGGCGGATGGCCTTGAGCGCGGGGACGGCGACCAGGATGTCGCCGAGCTTGAGCGCCCGCAGCGCGAGGATCACCGGGCGGTCCGGATTCTCGGCCAGCCACGTCTCGTCGAAGATTCGCATGGCACAACCCTCTCAGACCCCGCGAGGGGCCGGAGACGCGACGGTGGTGGTGGAAGGCAAGACACCGATCGGGAGGCACCGATAGCGACGCCCGACGGGAGAGCCGAGCTCCGGCGCGACCCGGCAGAGCGAGCCGGGGGAGCCCGTCACAGCGGTACAGGGATGGGAACGACACCACATCCGAGGGCGGAGGGACGGCCGCAAGACGGAGGAGAAGAAGTGCTCGCCGCGAGGTTTACCCCGGGCACTCCCGGGGAACTGCTTCTTCCGTGCACCACCACGACTCCTCCCCCGCGCCGCGGGCCGTCCTGTTCGACCGGGACGGCACGCTCGTCGTCGACGTGCCGTACAACGGCGACCCGAGCCTCGTCGTCGCCATGCCGACGGCCCGCGAGACCGTGCAGGGGCTGCGCGACAAGGGTGTGCCCATCGGCGTCGTGAGCAATCAGTCCGGCATCGCCCGCGGCATCATCACGCGCGAGCAGGTGGACGCTGTCAACCGCGAGGTCGACCGCCTCCTCGGGCCCTTCGACGTCTGGTGCGTCTGCCCGCACGGGCCGGAGGACGACTGCCGGTGCCGGAAGCCGCGCCCCGGCATGGTGCAGGACGCCGCGGCCGCGCTCGGCGTCGACCCGACGACCGTCGCCGTCATCGGCGACATCGGCGCCGACATGGGCGCGGCGCGTGCCGCGGGAGCCCGCGGGGTGCTCGTGCCGACGGACGTCACCCTCCCGGAGGAGGTGCGGGACGCCGACCTCGTCGCCGCAGACCTCGCCGGCGCGGTCGGGCTGCTCTTCGCGGGTGCCGAGCGGCATGCGGTCGTGGCGGACGACGCCGCCCGGGATGGGGCCGCATCGTGACGCGCGTGCTCGTGGCGCGCCTGGACAGCGCGGGCGACGTGCTGCTCGCCGGCCCCGCGGTGCGAGCCGTCGCCGCGCATCCGGACGTGGACGAGGTCGTGATGCTGTGCGGCCCGCAGGGCGCCGCCGCGGCCGCCGCGCTCCCCGGCGTTGACCGCGTGCTCACCTGGGCCTGCCCGTGGATCTCCGACCCCGCTCCGGCCGTGACCGCGGAGCACCTCGCCGAGCTGGACGCGCTGCTCGGCGGCACCGGCGACGGCGGCACCGCCGGGGATGCGACCCCGGCCGCGCGACCGGACGTCGCGGTCATCCTGACCTCGTTCCACCAGTCCCCCCTCCCCCTCGCCCTGCTGCTGCGGCTCGCGATGGTGGAGCGGATCGTCGGCGCGTCCGTCGACTTCGCGGGGAGCCTGCTCGACGTGCGCCTGCGCCCCGGCGAGGACTTCCCCGAGGACCAGCCCGAGGTCGAGCGCGCCCTGACGATCGCCCGCGCCGCGGGCTTCGACCTGCCGGAGGGCGACGACGGCCGGCTCGCCGTGCTTCCAACGCCGGACGTCTCGGCCCTCGTCGGCGACGAGCCGTACGTCGTGGTGCACCCGGGCGCGGCCGTGCCCGCCCGGGCCTGGCCCGCGGACTCCGCCCGCGACCTGGTGCGGCTGCTCGTGGCCCGTGGTGACACGGTCGTGGTCACGGGGGGCCCCGGCGAGCGTGAGCTCACCGAGCACGTGGCCGACGGCATCGCCCTCGACCTCGGCGGCCGCACCGACCTGCCGACGCTGGCCGGCGTCCTCGAGCGCGCCACCGTGGTCGTCGCCGGGAACACCGGCCCCGCCCACCTGGCCGCCGCGGTGGGCACGCCGATCGTCAGCCTGTTCTCGCCGGTCGTCCCAGCGATCCGCTGGGCGCCCTACGGGGTGCCGATCGAGCTGCTCGGCGATCAGACCGAGCGGTGCGCGGGGTCGCGGGCACGGGTGTGTCCCGTGCCCGGGCACCCCTGCCTCGCGAACGTCAGCCCGGAGGAGGCGTTGGCCGCGTGCCTGAGGCTGACAGTCGCATCGCGGCACGCCGCACCGCGGCAGCCCGAGTCGCAGCCGGCGGTGCACGGACCCGAAGCGCCGCAATCCGACCGACGAGAGAGAAACGGGGTGCCCGCGTGAGGATCCTGGTCTGGCATGTGCACGGCGGCTGGATGGACGCGTTCGTGCAAGGGCGGCACGAGTACGTGGTGCCGACCACGGCGGAGAAGCTCGCCTCCCCCGAGGGGAACCTCCGCGGCTGGCCCGACTCGGTGCACGAGGTGGACGAGCGGAAGCTCCGCGACGAGCAGATCGACGTCGTCGTGCTGCAGCGCGTCGAGGAGATCGGTGACGCGGAGCGGCTGCTCGGCCGGCGCCTCGGCGTCGACGTGCCCGCCGTCTTCGTGGAGCACAACACCCCCAAGGAGGGCGTGCCGAACTCGGTGCACCCCCTCGCCGAGCGCAGCGACATCCCCATCGCCCACGTCACCCACTTCAACCGGCTGATCTGGGACACCGGCTCGGCGCCCACCGTCGTCATCGAACACGGCATCCCCGACCCCGGCGCCCTGTACACGGGATCGCAGCGCGAGCTCGGCGTCGTCATCAACGAGCCCGTGCGGCGCTGGCGCGTCACCGGCACCGACCTGCTCCCGCGGTTCGCCGCCGTGGGGCGGTTGCGGGCGTTCGGGATCGCGGCCGACCTGCTGCCCGAGGCGCTGTCCCTCGACGAGGACCGGCTCGTCTACGGCGGCGACCTGCCCACCCGCCGGCTGCACGCCAGCCTCGCGGACTGCCGGGTCTACGTGCACCCGCTCCGCTGGACCTCCCTGGGCCTGTCCCTGCTCGAGGCCATGCACCTCGCGATGCCCGTCGTCGCCCTCGCGACCACGGAGGCGTCGCGCGCGGTCCCGCCTGAGGCCGGCGCCATCTCCGCCGACGTCGACGAGCTCGTCCGGGCCGCCCGCCTGCTGCTCGACAACCCCGACGAGGCCCGCGCCCGCGGCCTGGTGGCCCGGGAGTTCGCCCGGGAGCACTACTCGCTCGCCACGTACCAGAACCGCTGGGACGAGCTGCTCGAGGACGCGGTCGAGACGCACGCCCGCCGCAACCGCACGCTCCTCGCACCGGCCGGCGCCACGACGGGATCCCTCGAATGAGGATCGCGATGGTGTCGGAGCACGCCAGTCCCCTCGCCGCCATCGGCGGGGTGGACGCCGGCGGCCAGAACGTGCACGTCGCCGCGCTGTCGAGCGCCCTCGGCCGCCAGGGCCACGAGGTGACCGTCTACACCCGCCGCGACGACCCGAGCCTGCCGGCGCGGGTGCCCCTCGCCCCCGGCGTCGAGGTCGTGCACCTGGACGCGGGACCGGCCGAGCGCGTTCCCAAGGACGCGCTCCTGCCGTTCCTGCCCGCCCTCGCCGACGGGCTCGTTGCCGACTGGGAGCGGGTCCGCCCGGACATCGTGCACGGCCACTTCTGGATGTCCGGCGTCGCGGCGCTGGACGCCGCCCGTCGCGTCGCGCCGCTCCGGCCGCTGCCCGTCGTGCAGACCTTCCACGCGCTCGGCGTCGTCAAGCGCCGCCACCAGGGCGCCGCGGACTCGAGCCCCGCCGAGCGGGAGCACCTCGAGCCGGAGGTGGGACGCACCGCGGACGGCGTGCTCGCCACCTGCACGGACGAGGCCCTCGAGCTCGTGGCCCTCGGCGTGCCCGGCGACTCGATCACCGTCGTCCCTTGCGGCGTCGACACCGGCCGCTTCCTGCCGGCGGGCCCGGCCGAGCCCAAGGGGCAGCCCCACCGCATCCTCTCGGTCGGCCGCCTGGTGCAGCGCAAGGGTGTGGACCTCGTCGTCACCGCAATGGCCCGCCTGGCCGACCTCGGCCGCACCGACGTCGAGCTCGTCGTCGTCGGCGGCTCCGGCGGGGTGAGCGACCTGCGCGACGACCCGGAGGTGCGGCGGCTGGAGGACCTCGCCCGGCAGCTCGGGGTTGCCGACCGCGTGCACATCCGCGGGCAGGTGGCGCAGGCCGAGCTGCCGCGCGTGCTGCGCTCGGCGGACGCCGTGGTCTGCGCACCCTGGTACGAGCCGTTCGGAATCGTGCCGCTCGAGGCAGCGGCCTGCGGCGTTCCCGCGGTGGTCAGCGCCGTCGGCGGTCTCACCGACAGCGTCGTGCACGGCGAGACCGGCCTGCACGTGCCGCCGAGGAACCCCGACGCCATCGCGGCGGCCCTCGCAACGCTGCTCGACGACGAGCCGCTGCGGCGGAGGCTGGGTGCCGCCGGGCGGGCGCGCATGGAGTCGCGGTACTCCTGGGACCGCGTGGCCGCCGACACCGCCGAGGCCTACCGACGAACCATCCGCAGGGCCACGCAGGGCGTGGGTGCCGGCACAACCGAGGGAGCGCTCCGATGACCGTCGACCAGATTTCGTCCCGGCCGGCCGGGGCGGCCGCCGGCCTCGTCGCGCCGTCCGTGGCCGACTCCCGCGTGGTCGAGGACCACGTGGCCGCCCTGTCCCCCGTGCTCGACGCGCTGCGCGGCGAGGCCGACCACCTGGCGGCGTGGGGCGCCGAGCTGGCAAGCCGGCTGAACGCCGGGAGCCGGCTGCTCGCGGCGGGCAACGGCGGATCCGCGGCCGAGGCCCAGCACCTGACGGCCGAGCTCGTCGGCCGGTTCGACGGCGAGCGCCGGGCGTTCTCGGCCATCGCGCTGAACGCCGAGACGTCGAGCATCACCGCCATCGGCAACGACTACGGCTTCGACGAGGTGTTCGCCCGTCAGGTGCGGGCGCACGCCCGTCCCGGCGACATCGTCGTGCTCCTGTCCACGAGCGGCCGCAGCCCGAACCTCCTTCTCGCGGCCCGGGCGGCCGCGGAGGTCGGGGCGACCACCTGGGCGCTCACCGGCCAGGGACCGAACCCGCTGACGGCGGAGTGCGACGACTTCATCGCCCTGCCCGGCCCGTCGGCGAGCGTGCAGGAGGCGCAGCTCATCGCCGTGCACGCCCTGTGCCGCGTGTTCGACCGGCAGATCTCGATCCTGGACGGGGTGTCCTGATGCGCATCGCAATCGTGGGAGACGTGCTGCTCGACGTCGATCTGCTCGGCAGCGCCGACCGGCTCAGCCCGGACGCGCCCGTGCCCGTCATCGACGTGCAGCAGACCGAGCGGCGGGCCGGCGGCGCGGGCCTCGTGGCGACCATGCTGGCCCGGGACGGGCACGACGTGACCCTCGTCACCGTGCTCTCCGACGACGACCGGTCGCGTGAGCTGCGCGAGGCCCTGCAGGGCGTGACTGTGGTCAGCGGGCCGAGCGGCGCTCCGACCCCGGTGAAGACGCGCGTCCGCGCCGCCGGGCAGTCGCTCGCCCGCATCGACGAGGGCTGCGCGGTCCCGCCGGTCCCCGAGGTGACGGACGAGATGCTCGCGGCCATCGGCAGCGCGGACGCCGTGGTGGTCGCCGACTACGGGCGCGGCCTCACCGAGAACGCGCGGCTACGCGAGGCGCTGAACGCCCGGGCCGCCGCGGCGCCGCTCGTCTGGGACCCGCACCCCCGCGGCTCCGAGCCGGTGTCCGGCGCGTGGGCGGTCACCCCCAACCTCGCCGAGGCGAGCCGGGCGACCGGCGCAGCGGTGTCCGACGTGCGCGGCGCCACGAGCGCCGCCGCGGAGCTCCGCGCCCGCTGGGGTTGCCGGGCCGTCGTGGTCACGCTGGGCTCGCGCGGCGCGCTGCTCGACGCGGCCGAGGGGTCCCACCTCCCGCTCGTCGTGCCCGCTCCCGAGGTGCGCACCTCCGATCCGTGCGGCGCGGGCGACCGGCTCGCCGCGTCGCTCGTCGTCGCGCTCGCGCGGGGTGAGGACATCGGTGACGCGCTCCGCGCGGCCGTGTCCGAGGCCGCCGCCTTCCTGGCCGCGGGCGGGGTGGCGTCGCTCGCCTCCCCCGACAACGCGACCGCCTTCCGCGGCGAGGCCGTCGAGGCGCTCCAGGTCGTGCACGACACCAGGCGCGCCGGCGGCACCGTCGTGGCGACCGGCGGCTGCTTCGACCTGCTGCACGCGGGGCACGCGCGCGCTCTCTCGGCCGCCCGCCAGCTCGGCGACTGCCTCATCGTGTGCCTCAACTCGAACGACTCCGTGCGCCGGCTCAAGGGTCCGTCCCGCCCGATCATGGACGAGGCCGACAGGGTCGACCTCCTGCTCGCGCTGGAGTGCGTGGATGCGGTGATCGTCTTCGAGGAGGACACGCCCGAGGCCGTCCTTCGGCGCATCCAGCCGGACCTCTGGGTCAAGGGCGGCGACTACGTCGCGGACGAGCTCCCGGAGGCGGCGCTGCTCGCCGAATGGGGCGGCGCCGCCGTGACAGTGCCGTACCACCCGGGCCGATCGACGACCAACCTCGCCTCGGCCCTCGCCAAGGTGGGCTGAGCCCCACCGGCGCACTCCTTTTACCGGCCATCCGGCCCTTCCGAGCCGCCGACACCGTCGGCGGCAAGCACCATCCCCACGCGCATCCGCGCAGGAAAGGACACCCATGCCCGCCCCCACCACCCGCCCACTCGGCCGCGTCCTCGTCACCGGCGGCGCTTCCGGTCTCGGTGCCGCCGTCGTCCAGGCCGTCCTCGACGGCGGCGGAACGCCGATCGTGCTCGACCGCAACATCTCCGGCCTCCCGTCGGACGGCAGCATCGAGGCGCGTCAGGTCGACGTGTCCGACACCCGCGCCGTCGAGCGCGTGGTGACCGAGGTCGCGGAGTCGCTCGGCGGACTCGACGCCGTGGTCACCGCTGCGGGCATCGACCGCTGCGGCCGACTCGAGGACGTCGCCGCCGAGGAGTGGGAGCGCGTCATCGGCGTCAACCTGCTCGGCACGGTCGCCGTCGTGCGCGCCGCCCTCCCGCACCTCAAGGAGTCGCACGGCCGCGTCGTCACGGTCGCGTCGTCACTCGCCATCAAGGCCGTCGCCGACGCGACCGCCTACTGCGCGTCGAAGTTCGGCGTCCTCGGCTTCTCCCGCGCCCTCGCGGCGGAGACGAAGGGCGAGATCGGCGTGACGACCCTCATCCCCTCGGGCATGAAGACGCACTTCTTCGACGACCGCGACGAGAAGTACAAGCCGCAGGACGACTCGCGCCTGAACGACCCGGCCGTCGTGGCGAACGCCGTGCTGTTCGTGCTCGGTCAGCCCGAGACGAGCGAGGTGCGCGAGATGGTCATCTGCCACGCAGAAGAAGACTCGTGGCCGTGAGTTCCGCCACGTCGTCGTAGACGGCGCCCGCGGGCACGTCGGCCACGAAGGAGTCGTCGTGCTCGCAGCGCTCCGCGCTCCACCCCACCTGGGTGCAGTCGACGCCGCAGACCGGGCAGTGGGTCGTCCAGGACAGGTGGGCCCGCTGCCGGGCGCGGCCGAGCGGCCCCGCGTTGACGACGTTGCCGAACCAGTAGATCCCCACGGTGGCCGCGCCAACCGCCTGTGCGAGGTGCCGGGGTCCGCTGTCGTTGCCGAGCAGCACGTCGGCGTGCGACACCAGGCCCACCAGCTCGCCGAGCGACAGCCGGCCCGCCAGGGACGTGATCCGGCCCGCGTCCGTCTCGCTCGCCGCCGCGCGGGCGAGACGGACGATCTCGGTCGCGTTCGCCTCGTCGCTCGCGTCCCCCACCACGATGACCTGTGCCCCGTCGGCCGCGAGGCGCGCGGCGACCTCCGCGAAGGATGCCGCCGGCCACCGCCGCCGCGGGTCCGTCGCGCCGGGGTGGATCAGCACGAGCCCGCGGGCGTCCCCGTCCACGTGCTGCACCGTGTCGGCGCGCTCGCGCTCGGTGGCGGTCAGCCGCGGTTCGAGCACCGCGGGCGCCACGCCGGCGAGACCGACGACCTCGAGCGCGCGCAGCATCTCGTGCTGGTAGTAGATGTACGTCATCGAGCGCTCCAGCGGGGCGGCGTCGGGCGTGCGCGTCCCCACCGTGTGGCGCGCGCCGAGGCGCAGCAGGAACGGGTTCGAGAAGCGTCCCCCGCCGTGCAGCTGCAGGGCGAGGTCGAAGCGCTCCGCCCGCATCCGCTCGACGAACCGCTCGACCTCCGCCTCGTCCTCGACCTGGCCCGGCGCGTCCCGCACGCCCTTCGCGATGGGCAGCACGACGACCTCGTCGACCGTGTTCGGCCTGTCCTTGAGCAGGGCCGCGTGCATCGGCGTGCCGAGCAGGGTGATGCGGGCGTTCGGGTAGGCGGCCCGCAGCGACTGGATCGCTCCCATCGCGAACAGGAGGTCGCCGAGACCGCCGCCGCGGAGGACGGCGATCCGCTCGATGCCGTCGAAGGGCTCGCCCAGCGGCCCGACGCTCAGGGGTCCGATGCCGAGCGCTCCGGCCCCGAGGGGACCGACGCCCTGCGGGGCGCGCCCCTGCACCGCGGCTTCCCCGGCGGCGATGTCCGCGGGGAGGCCGGTTCTCGCGTCGGTGGCGTCGAGCGTCATGGTTCTCTCCTCGTGAGGCTTCGTGCTGGCGGTCCTCCTCCCTTGCCCAGAAGCGGTCCCTGTGAAACATCTGATCGCGCGCACGTGCCGCGAGAGGGGTGACGGCGTCCTGAAGCACAGCGTGCAGAGGTGCGGCGTGTAGAAGTGCGGCGAAGTGGGTATCTGCCAAGGAGAAGCCGTCGGGCCCGCTTCCGCGGCCCGACCCCGCAAGGAGGATCCATGCCGGTGAACCAGACCGTCGTCCCGAACCACGAGGACGCCTCAGCCCGCCCGACCGAGGCGCCCGACACCACCCTGCGGATCACCGATCCCCGGGACGGCAGCCTCGTCGGCACGGTGCCGATGACGCCGGTGGACGAGCTCCCCGGCATCCTCGCCCGGTCGAGGAGCGCCGCCGCGTCGTGGTCGCGCACCGCCCCGGCCGAGCGGGGCGCGCTGCTGCGGGCCGCCGCGCACGCCGTCGCCGCGCACGCGGAGGAGCTCGCGGCGCTCAACGAGCGCGAGACGGGCAAGCTCTACGAGCAGTCGCTCGGCGGCGTCGGGGCGGGCGTCGACACGCTGCTGCAGTACGCCGAGCTCGGCCCGCTGCACCGCGGCAAGCAGCTGCGCGGCGGCTTCACGGCCGTCGACTACGCGGTGCCGGAGCCGCGCGGCGTCGTCGTGGCGCTCACGCCGTGGAACGACCCGATCGCCGTGGCCGCCGGCCTGCTCGGCGCCGCCCTCGTGTCCGGGAACACCGTCGTCTACAAGCCCAGCGAGAAGTGCCCGCACGTCGGCGCGCTCTTCGGCGAGATCCTGGCCGAGGCCCTCCCCGCGGACGTCCTCATCCCGGTGACCGGCGACGGCGCCGTCGGCGGCGCCCTGTCCGCCAGCACCGGCGTCGACGTGATCGCCCACGTCGGCTCGACCGCGAGCGGGCAGTCCATCGCCCGGGCCGCGGCCCTCACCGGCGCGCACGTGCTCCGCGAGAACGGCGGGAACGACGCCCTCGTCGTGGACGGCGACGTCGACCCGGTCTGGGCGGCGGGCCAGGCCGCCCTCGGCGCCTTCACGAACACCGGGCAGATCTGCACCTCCGTCGAGCGCATCTACGTGCACCGGGCGATCGCCGAGCCCTTCGTCGCCGCCCTCGTGGCCGAGGCGCGACAGCGAGCGGAGACGAGCGCCCTCGGCCCGATCGTCGACGAGGTCCAGCGCTCGGCCGTGCACGCCGCCGTCCAGGCGTCGATCAACGCGGGCGCCGTCGCCGAGATCGGCGGTGCCGTGCCCGACGGGCCGGGCACCTACTATCCCGCGACGGTGCTCACCTCCTGCACGGCCGACATGCCCGTCATGAGCGAGGAGACGTTCGGCCCGATCGCCCCGGTGATGGTCGTGGACAGCTTCGACGAGGGCCTGCGCCGGGCGGCTGAGGACCGGTACGGGCTCGCCGCGAGCGTGCTTACCCGGTCGCTCGAGAACGCCCACCGCGCGGCGGCCGAGCTGCCCGTCGGCACCGTCAAGGTGAACGCCGTCTTCGGCGGCGCGCCCGGCGGTGCCGCCCAGCCTCGCCGCGACAGCGGCTCCGGCTACGGGTACGGCCCGGAGCTCCTCGACGAGATGACGACGACCAAGGTCGTGCACATCGGGCTGCCCGGATGAGCGGCACGGACTCCGCCGCCCCGGCCGGCCTGGGTCTCGACGGCAGCGACGCGCTGACGGCGGACCTTCCCGCGCGCCTCCGCGCGCTCGCGCCCCGCGTCACGGTCGTCGGCGACCTGCTGCTCGACGGCTGGTGGAACGGGCACAGCGAGCGCATCACGCGCGAGGCGCCCGCCCCCGTTGTCGACGTCACCGAGAGGGTCTACGCCCCCGGCGGCGCCGCGAACACGGCCATGAACCTCGCCGCGCTCGGCGCCCGCGTGAGCCTCGTCGGCCTGGTCGGCCCGGACGAGTCCGGCGAGCGCGTGCTCGCGCTGCTGGAGGCCGGCGGCGTGGACGTGTCCCGGGTGCTCCGCGTCGACGGGATCGCCACGACGACCAAGATCCGCATCGTGAGCGACGACCAGGTGCTCGTCCGCGTCGACGAGGGCGGCGAAACGTGCCCCTCCCTCGACGACCTTGCCGCGCTCGCGCGGGCCGCGGTCGACGCGGCGGCCGGCGCCGACGCGCTCCTCCTCTGCGACTACGGCTACGGCGCCCTCCAGGGGCCGGTGCACGACGCCTTGCGCGCCCCCGAGATCCCCCGCCCGCCCCTCCTCGTCGTGGACGCGCACGACCCCGCGGCCTGGGCTTCGCTCGCGCCCGACCTCGTGACCCCGAACGCCCGCGAGGTCGCGCGACTCATCGGCGTCGACGCGCTGCCGTTGGCCGACCGCGCGGCCTTCGTCACGGAGCACGCCGCGGATGTCCTCCGCTCCTCCAGCGCCACGGCGGCCGTCGTGACGCTCGACCGGGACGGCACCGTGACGCTGCGCCCGGATGCCGGCCCGCACCGCACCAGCGCCCGGCCGGGACCCGAGGCCAAGGCGTCCGGCGCCGGCGACACGTTCGTCGCGACGCTCACGCTGGCCCGGGCCTGCGGCCTGCCCCTGGAGCTCAGCACGGAGCTCGCGCAGGCGGCCGCCGACGTCGTCGTTCAGCGCACGGGAACGTCGGTGTGCGGCACCCGGGATCTGGCGGAGCGGCTCGGCAGCCCCGTCGAGCCCGTGCTCGGGCACGACGAGCTCGGCGAGCGCCTGCGGGCCGACCGCGAGGCGGGCCGGCGCATCGTCTTCACCAACGGCTGCTTCGACGTGCTGCACCGCGGGCACACCACGTATCTCGCCCAGGCCGCGGAGCTCGGCGACGTGCTCGTCGTCGCGATCAACAGCGACGACTCCGTGCGGCGCCTGAAGGGGGTCGACCGCCCCGTGAACGTCGCCGAAGACCGCGCGAGCGTGCTCGGGGCCCTCGGCTGCGTCGACTACGTGACCGTCTTCGACACCGACACCCCGGTGCCGCTGCTCGAGCGCCTGCGCCCCGACGTCTACGTGAAGGGCGGCGACTACACGCCCGAGATGCTCGAGGAGGCCGCGGTGGTCACCTCGTTCGGCGGCCAGGTGCGGATGCTCGGCTACGTCCCCTCCCAGTCCACGACGTCGATGGTGAACCGCATCCGCGGCAACTCGCCCGCCCTGGAGACGACCCCGCCGCTGGACCGGTCGTGACCGGAGGACGTGAGACCGAAGACATCGGAACCGGCGGCAGCCGTCGCTGGTCGGGCGAGTGGGCGAGCGGCGAGCCCGCCCCGGCCGCCCGGGTCGACGTCCTGATCCCCACGTTCAACCGGCGCGCCGAGCTCGCGGTCACGCTCGCGGGCCTCGCCGCCCAGGACGACCCGGCCTTCCGGGTCGTGGTGAGCGACCAGTCCGACGACGCCGGCGGCGCGTTCGCGGAGCCCGCCGTGCAGGCGATGGTGCGCGTGCTCCGCGCCCAGGGCCGTGAGGTCGTCGAGCTGCGGCACCGGCCGCGGCGCGGCCTCGCCGAGCACCGGCAGTTCCTGCTGGGTCAGGCCTCGGCGGAGTACGTGCTCTTCCTGGACGACGACGTGTGGCTGGAGCCCGGCACCCTCGGCCGCATGACGCACGCGCTGGACACCCTCGGCTGCGGGTTCGTGGGCTCCGCGGTGCAGGGGCTCAGCTACCTTGCCGACGACCGGCCGCACGAGCGCGAGGCCTTCGAGGTGTGGACCGGGGCGGTGCTGCCCGAGCGGGTGCGCCGCGACGCCCCGGGGTTCGAGCGGTGGCGCCTGCACAACGCCGCGAACCTCGCGCACCAGGCGGCCGAGCTGGACGTCGAGCGCGGCGGCTGGGTGCCCTACCGGGTCGCCTGGATCGGCGCGTGCGTGCTCTATCGCAGGGAGGCCCTGCTCGCCTCGGGCGGCTTCGACTTCTGGGCCGACCTTCCCGCCGACCACTCGGGCGAGGACGTCGCGGCCCAGTGGCGCATCATGGAGCGCTTCGGCGGCGCGGGCATCGTGCCGAGCGGCGCGGTGCACCTGGAGGCGCCGACCACCCTGCCCGTGCGCGAGGTCGACGCGCACGACGTGCTCTGGCCGCAGGCGCCGGCCCGGTAGCGACTCGCGCGTCGGCACTGCAACGCGAACCGGGCCGAGGCGCTAGGGCCGCCAGTCGCTGGTGTCCTCGTCGGTCACGAGGCCGGGCAGGTCCGGCTCGGTGTCGTGGCGCGCCGCGTCGGCGTGCGCCTTGTCGATGGCGTCCGCGAGCTCGTCCCGGATCAGCAGGTCGCGGCGCAGGTGCCGGGTGCGGTAGCCCGCCCGGCCGACCATGTGCGCGGAGATCGGCGCCGTGAGCATCTGGAACGCGAGGATCGGCACGAGCGCGGCGACCGTCGCGCCGTTCTCCGCCTGCAGTCCCAGCGCGACGAGCGCGCAGACCAGGCCGAGGATCTGCGGCTTGGTCGCGGCGTGCATGCGCGACAGCGGATCCGGGAACCGCACGATGCCGACGCCCGCGGCGAGGGACAGCAGCGCCGCGGCGAACAGGAACAGGACGCTGCCGAGGTCGAGCAGCTCCGCGGCGCTCATCGGGCGGCCGTCCCGCTCGTCGTGTCGTCCCGTGCCGCATCGGCACCGGCCGCGGTGCCGGCCGCGTCGCCCTCGGCCCGCGGGCCGCCGGGGCGGTCCTGCTGGGTGACGTAGCGGGCGACGCCGACCGTCGCGAGGAAGGCGGTCATGGCGAGCACGAGGAGCACGGGCAGGGTGCGGGTGTGCTCGTGCTGCACCATCTCGGCCGCGAGCGCGCAGATGAGGGTGGCGACGAGCATGTCGGTCGCGATCATGCGGTCGAGGATGGAGGGCCCGCGCACGATGCGGAAGACGGCGAGCACGACGGCGGCGAAGAAGATCACCCCGACGACGACGAAGGCGGCCTGCAGCATCATCTGCCCTCCCGTGCATCCTCGTACCGCCGCTGGCGGGCGCTCAGCCGCAACGGCGGTCGTCCGGCGGCCCGACGCTCGCGGTTGATCATCCACACGTCGTGCTCGGAGCCGAGCGTGCGGACGATGCGCTCTTCGACCACGAGCACCGAGTGCCGTACCCGCTCGATGGCAGCGTCGTCCGGTGTTCCGAGCGCATGCACGTAGAGCAGCGAGCGCTCCCGGTCGACCTCGACCACGAGGGAACCGGGCACGAGCGAGATGGCCTCGGCGGTCAGGGTCATGATGAGGTCGCTCCTGGTGTGCAGCTGCACGGCGAGCACGGAGTTGACCGGAACGCCGCGCGGATCGACCGCCTGCCACGCGACGAGCACGGACGCGCGCACGAGGTCGACCGCGAAGTGCCAGGCGAAGGCGAGCCCCCAGTAGACGCTGAAGCGGCCGGACAGGTCGACGGGCGGCAGGTAGAACAGGCGGGTCACGACGAGCGCGACGATGACCCCGGTGAGCACGCTGATGACCGTGATGTGCCCCCAGAGCAGCAGCCACAGAACGACGAGCCAGACGAGCAGGGGCAGCTGGAGCAGGAAGCCCTGCCAGCGGCCGATCTCGGTGATCCGCCCGCTCACGGCGTGCCATCCGGGAACACGGTCTCGACGTAGCCGTCGCCGCCGCGGAGGCTCTCGCCCGCGCGCGACGAGAACGCGTACAGCGGACCGGCGAACACGGTGAGCGCGATGCTCACCACGACCATGCCGCCGGTCGCCCACGTCATGAGGGAGGGCAGGGTGCGGGACCGGGTGACCGTCGCGGTGCCGCCGGGGCGCTCCTCGACGTGGTCGAGCAGCGGCGAGCTGTAGTCCTTGACCTCCTCCTTGCCGCGCCAGAACGCCATGTTCCAGACCCGGGCGAGCGCGTAGAGGGTCAGCAGGGAGGTGACGGCGCCCACGGCGATCACGACCCAGACGAGCGGCGTGCCGACGTCGGCGCCCGCGAGGAAGACGGCCGTCTTGCCGATGAAGCCGGAGAACGGCGGGATGCCGCCGAGGTTCATGGCCGGGAGGAAGAAGAGCACCCCGAGCACGGGCGAGGCCTTGAGCAGGCCGCCGACCCGGTTGATCGAGGCGCTGCCGCCCTGCCGTTCGATGAGCCCCGAGGCGAGGAACAGGGTCGTCTGGGCCACGATGTGGTGCGCGACGTAGTAGATCGTCGCCGTCATGCCGGCCACGGTGTTGAGGGCGATGCCGAAGATCATGTAGCCGATGTGGCTGACGAGGGTGAACGACAGGAGGCGCTTGATGTCGGCCTGCGCCACCGCGCCGAGGATGCCGACGAGCAGCGTGAGGCCCGCGATGACGAGCAGCGGGATCGACAGCTCATCGCCCGGGAACAGCGCCGTCTCGGTGCGCAGGATCGCGTAGACGCCGACCTTCGTCAACAGGCCGGCGAACACCGCGGTGACGGGGGCGGGCGCGGTCGGGTAGGAGTCCGGCAGCCAGAACGACAGCGGGAAGATGGCCGCCTTGATGCCGAACGCGACGAGCAGCATGATGTGCAGGATCAGCTGCACCTCCGCCGGCAGCTCGCGCAGGCGCTCCGACATCTGGGCGATGTTCACCGTGCCCGTCGCGCCGTAGATCATGGCGATGGCGGCGAGGAACAGCAGCGACGAGACCAGGCTGACGACGATGTAGGTGACGCCGGCGCGGATCCGCTCCTCGGTGCCGCTCAGCGTGAGCAGCACGTACGACGCGACGAGCAGGATCTCGAAGCCGACGTAGAGGTTGAAGAGGTCGCCCGCGATGAACGCGTTGAACACCCCGGCGGCCAGGATCAGGTACGTCGGGTTGTAGATGGAGACGGGCGTCTCGGTGTCGCCGTCCGCCATGCCCTGGCCGACGGAGAACACGAGGACCGCGAGCAGCACGATCGACGAGATGAGGAGCATGAGCGCGCTCAGCCGGTCGAGCACGAGCACGATGCCGAAGGGGGCGGGCCAGCCGCCGACCTCGACCGCCTGACCGCCCGCGGCGTCGACGTGCACGAAGAGCAGGGCGCTCAGCACGACGACGACGGCGAGCGCCACGATCGACGCGAGCACCTGGAGCCGGGGCCGCCTGGCCGCGACCAGCGCCACCGCCGCCCCGATGAGCGGCACGATCACGACGAGGGGAAGCAGGGCGGTCACGAGTCGGTTCCCCTCGTCCGGCCGCGACGGAACTCGCGGTCGTCGTCGTCGTCTGCGGAGTCGTCGATGGCGGTCTCCAGGTCCCTGCGGTTGTCCGCCTCCTGCAGCAAGCCCACCCTCGTGCGCTCGGCGAACTCGGTGTCCTCGTCCGGCACGCTCGGCTCCTCGCCCGACGCCCCGCCCGAGCGGACCGCGACGTCGGCGAGGTCGTCCTGCACGCGGTCGGCGTTCGCGATGCGCCACGAGCGGTAGATGAGCGCCATGAGGAACGCGGAGACGCCGAAGGTGATGACGATGGCGGTGAGGATCAGCGCCTGCGGCAGCGGATCGGCGTAATCCTCCGCCGGGATGCCCTCCTCGTAGAACGGCGCGAGGCCCCGGCGACCGGCCATGACCAGGATCAGGATGTTGGTCGCGTTGCCCACGAGCAGGAACCCGATGAGCACGCGCGTCATGCTGCGCTCGAGCAGGAGGTACACCCCGGAGGCGTAGAGCACGGCCATCACGGCGATGAGGACGAGGGTCGCGCTCATGGTCGCGCCTCGTCCACGAGGGCCGTCGGCGCGGGCGCGGGGTCGGGGAGCTCGCCATCGCCCTCCTGGGCGAGCCGGCTGTCCTCCTCCTCCTGGCGGTCGACCTCCGCGCCGAGGCTGCGCAGCACGTCGAGGGTCAGGCCGACGACGACGAGGTAGACGCCGACGTCGAACAGCGTGGACGTCACGAACTCGACGTGGCCGAGCACGGGCACCTGCACGTCGAACCAGGTCGAGGTCAGCGGATCGGCACCGAACAGCAGCGGTACCCCCGCCGCGCCGACCGTGAACGCCAGGCCGGCGCCGAGCAGGCGGCCCGCGTCGATGGGGGCCGCGATGCCGAGCTCGTACCGGCCGCCCGCGAGGTACCGCGCGACGAGCGCGAGACCCGCGACGAGGCCGCCGGCGAACCCACCGCCCGGCGCGTTGTGTCCCGCGAACAGCAGGTAGACCGACACCACGATGAGCGAGTGGAAGAGCAGCCGCACCACGACCTCGAGGAGGATGGAGCGGTTCTGGGGCGCGAGCGTGCGGCCGGCGAGCAGCCAGGGCAGCCGGTCGCTCGCGCCGTCGTCGCGCACCACCCGGTCGAGCGGAACGGTGGGTCCGTCGTCGCCCGCCCGCACCTTCGGCGTGCCGCTGTGCGGCGCCAGGCCGCCGAGCAGGCCGCGGCGTCGGGGCGGGGTCACCAGGCGGGGAAGGGTGTCCGTGCGCTTGTTCAGGAAGATCAGGCTGGCGACGCCGGTCGCCGCGACGATGAGCACCGCGATCTCGCCCATGGTGTCCCAGCCCCGGAGATCGACGAGGGTCACGTTCACGGTGTTCACGCCGTGCCCGCCCTCGTAGGCCATCCTCGGCATCTCGAGCGAGATGGGCAGGGCCTCCCTGGCGCCCAGCGACACGACGGCGATCAGCGACATGACGGCGCCGACCGCGACGCCGATGGCCGCGCGCACGCCGCGGCGCACGGACTCGTGCTTCTCGCCGAGCCGCACGGGGAGGCGGCGCAGCACGAGCACGAACGCGATGAGCGTCACGGTCTCGATGAGCACCTGGGTGAGGGCGAGGTCGGGCGCGCCCTGCACGGCGAACAGGGCGGCCATGCCGTAGCCGGTCACGCCGACGAGCACGACGGCCTGGAAGCGCTTGTTCGCCAGTGCCGCGGCCACGGCGGCGACGGCCATCAGGACCGCGATGCCGAGCTGGCTCGGCGAGTCCCAGAGCACGACCGGGGTGTCGGGCCACGTCGTGGTCCGCAGCAGCGCGACGCCGGTCGAGCCGACGAAGACGAGGAGGATGACGCCGAGGTAGACGGGGAGGGATCCGCGCTGCGTCGCCGCGGTCGTGCGGGCGGCGCCGCGGTCGATCCAGCGCATGACGGCCCAGTAGGTGCGCCCGGCGTCGATGGCCGCGGGGATCCGCGACTGCGCCCGGTAGACGGTGACGCGGCCGAGGAACAGGAGCACGCCGAGGAGCAGGGTGAGCGCCGAGATCCCGAGGGCGGGCTCGAAGCCGTGCCAGAGGGCCAGGTGGTAGGGCTCGGGGGATGCGCCGACCGCCGCGTCCGCGCTGAACGCGGGAAGGGTGTCCGCGTATCCCTCGAGCCAGCCGCCGACGGGCCCAGAGGCGAGACCGAGGCCCAGGCCGGCCAGGGCGAGGATGCCGGGCGGTCCAAGGAAGTCCGGCCGGTCCCGGCCGAACTGGACCTGCTCGACGTCCGGCTTGTCGGCGAAGGCGCCCCAGAGGAAGCGCGCGGTGTACGCGACGGTGAACACCGAGCCGAGCGCCGCACCCACGAGCGCGAGCCAGCCGAGCGGCGCGCCCGCGGTGGCGTCGGTCAGGAGCGCCGTGAACACGGCCTCCTTCGCGGCGAAGCCGAACAGCGGGGGCAGGCCCACCATGGACGCGCCGGCGAGCGCCGCGATCGTCGCGAGCACGGGCGCCCGGCGCCCCAGCCCGCTGATCTTGCGCAGGTCCCGGGTGCCGGCACGGGAGTCGATGATGCCGACGACGAGGAACAGCGTCGCCTTGAACAGGGCGTGCGCGAGCAGCAGGGCGGCGCCCGCGAGCGCGGCATCGCGGGTGCCGTAGCCTACGACGATCGTGAGGAAGCCGAGCTGGCTCACCGTGCCGTAGGCGAGCACGAGCTTCAGGTCGAACTGCTTGAGCGCGCGCCAGCCGCCGACCAGCATCGTGAGCACGCCGATGCCGACGAGCAGGGGGCGCCACAGGCCCTCGTCGGCGAACGCCGGGGCGAGGCGGGCGATGAGGTAGATGCCCGCCTTCACCATGGCCGCGGCGTGCAGGTACGCGCTCACCGGGGTCGGGGCGGCCATCGCGGCGGGCAGCCAGAAGTGGAACGGCACGAGGGCGGACTTGGACAGCGCGCCCAGGAGCACGAGCACGACGGCGGTGGTCGCGAACGCGCCGGTCGGCGGGTTCGCGATGAGGGCCGACAGGCTGCTCGTACCGGCGTACGCGGCGAGCATGACGAGGCCGACCAGCATGGCGAGGCCGCCCGCCGTCGTGACGAGCAGGGCCTGGAGCGCGGCGCCCCTGCTGGCCGACTTGCCCGTGTAGTGGCCGATCAGCAGGTAGGAGAAGACGCTCGTCGCCTCCCAGAAGACGTAGAGCACGAAGACGTCGTCGGCGAGCACGAGGCCGTACATGACGCCGGCGAAGGCGAGCAGCTCCGCCGCGAACCGGCCGAGCCCCTCCTCACCGCGCCCGAAGTAGCGGCCGCAGTAGAGCAGGACGAGGGCGCCAACGCCCGTGACGAGCAGCGTGAGCAGCCAGGACAGCACGTCCATGCGCAGGTCGAGCGCGATGCCGAGGTCGGGGATCCAGGGCAGGGTCTCCCGGGGCTCGCCCCCGTCGAGGACCTCGGGTGCCAGCGCGATGGTGTGCACGAACGCGACGGCGGGAACGACGGCCGCGAGGGGAAAGATCCAGAGCCCGAGCCGCCGGGCGACGAACGGCAGCAGCACGGCCATCGCGCCGAACGCGGCCAGGAGAACGAGCATCTGTTCTCCTCACGCGTCAGCCTGTCCCCCGATTGTACCGGGGGTGCTCCGGGACGAATCCTGAGTGCGGGCCGAGTGCCGCCGCCGAGTCCCCCGGCACCGTTGCATCGAGGGGCGGGGAGGCGTTGCCTAGGAGGAGCGCCCGGCCGGAACCGGTCCGGTGCCCGAATCGACGGAAGGCAGGACATGACCGACACTCCTAACCCCATTCAGGTGCAGAAGTTCCTCGGCGGGATCGACTACCCGGCCTCGAAGGACACCATCGTCTCGACCGCGGAGGGCAACGGCGCCGACGAGAACGTGCTGACCGCCCTCAAGAACATCCCGGACCAGGAGTACGACGCGCCCACCGCCGTGAGCGCCGCCATCTCCGAGTCCTAGGCCGACTCCGGCGACGTGCCGGGCTCCCCGGACGGGCCGACCGGCTCGGTCCGGGGAGTCCGGGCGCGTCGCGCGCCGGTCGGATCCGGGGCTCAGGCGGTCGGGTGCTCGTGGTCGGCGCGCAGTCGAGCGAGCTCGGCGAGCACGCGTGCGACCCCCGCTGGACCGGCGACCCGGTGGGCCGCCGCGGTCTCACCGGCGCCGCTCTTCAGTCCGAAGTCCCCCGCGCCCAGCGCGAGGAAGGCGTCCTCGTCGGTCACGTCGTCGCCGGCGTAGAAGACCGCCGTCGCCTTCGTGTACTGGCGCAGGTGCTCGACGGCCTCGCCCTTTGTGTTGGACCGTACCGAGAACTCGAGCACGTCCTTGCCGCTGCGCACCTTCACGTCCTCGACCTCCGCGCGCGCCTCCTGCAGCGCCACGAGGTGGGCGATGCGGCTGTTCCGCTCGGTCGCGAGGCGGGTGTGCAGCGCGAAGCCGGCCGGCTTCTGTTCGATCCAGACGTCGTCGACGGCGTCCGCCACCTGATCGAGCACGTCGGAGAGCACGTCCCGCTGTACGAGCTCGTGGGGTTCGAGCGTCAGCTCGGTGTCCGGCGAGTCCAGCCGGATCTCCACCCCGTGCGAGCCGATGAGCAGCACCTCGTCCGGCAGGTCGGCGACGTGCTCGAGGCTGTCCAGGGCCCGCCCCGACACGAGCGCGACCCGGGTGTGCGGCAGCCCGAGCAGCGCGAGCACGGCCGCGCGGGCCTCGGGCACGGCTCTCGCCTGCTCCGGGTCGTCCACCGGCGGGGCGAGCGTCCCGTCGAAGTCGAGCGCGACGAGGAGCCGCGGGGTGCGGGCGATCTGGGCGAGCGCGTCGAGGGACGGCTGCGGCAGGTCGGTCCGTGCGTCGGTCACGCTCGGGGACTCTCCTGCTCATCGCCCGCGAGGTCGTCCGCGGGGTCACCCACGAGGTCGTCCACGGGGATCAGCTCCGCCTCGCCGGGATCGACGGCGGCGTCCGGCACCGCGTGGGCGCCCGCTCCGGCGCCCGCGTCGATGTCGATCGCATCCGCGGTGCCCGTTCCCGCACCGGCAGCGGCCCCGGTCTCCGCGGCGAGCGCGTCGGCCCGGTCGTGCGTGCGGCGCAGCTCCTCGAGGAACGAGTCGGACCAGCGGGCGACGTCGTACTCGAACACGCGCTTGCGCATGGCGCGCATGCGCTTCTGCCGCTCGCGGCGCGGCATGGTCGCCGCGCGCACCATCGCGTCCTTGAGCCCGTCGATGTCGTGCGGGTTCACGAGCAGGGCCGTGCGGAGCTCGTCCGCCGCGCCCGCGAACTCGCTGAGCACGAGCACGCCGTCGTCGTCCGTGCGGGTCGCGACGTACTCCTTCGCGACCAGGTTCATGCCGTCCCGCAGCGCGGTGACGAGCATGACGTCCGCCGCGAGGCACAGGGCGACCATCTCCTCGCGGGGATAGCCGTGGTGCAGGTAGTTGACTGCGGAGTGGCTGATCGAGCCGAAGTCTCCGTTGATGCGCCCGACCGTGAGCTCGATCTCGTCGCGCAGGTGCCGGTAGGTCTCGACGCGCTCGCGGCTGGGGCTCGCCACCTGCACGAGCGTCGTGTCCTCGACGGTCAGCCTGCCGTCCGCCAGCAGCTCGCCGAACGCCTTCAGCCGGTGTCCGATGCCCTTCGTGTAGTCGAGCCGGTCGACGCCGAGCATGACCGTCTTCGGGCTGCCCAGGTCGCGGCGGATCTGGGCCGCGCGCTCGATGATGGCCGGGTCCTTCGCGAGGTTCTCGTAGCTGCGGGCGTCGATCGAGATGGGGAAGTGCTTCGCCACGACGGTGCGGGTCGGCGATCCGCGCCCCACCCGCCCGCGCTTCGTGCCGGGCACCCGCAGCGGCTTGTCCTCCTCGAGCGGCACGTCGACGAGGGCGCCGCGGGTCACGTAGCCGAAGAGCCGACGCACGGCGCGGGTGAAGTTGCCGGCGTCCGCGGCGCGCTGGAAGCCGATCACGTCGGCGCCGAGCAGGCCCTCCACGATCTGGGTGCGCCAGGGCAGCTGGGCGTAGATGCCGTAGGGCGGGAAGGGGATGTGGTTGAAGAAGCCGATCGTCAGGTCGGGGCGCAGCTCGCGCAGCATCTTCGGCACGAGCTGGAGCTGGTAGTCCTGCACCCAGACGGTGGCGCCGGGGGCCGCCGCCTTCGCCCCGGCCTCCGCGAAACGCTGGTTGACCTCGACGTAGGTCTCCCACCACTCGCGGTGGTAGGTGGGCTGCGCGATCACGTCGTGGTACAGCGGCCAGAGCGTGTCGTTCGAGAAGCCCTCGTAGTAGTTCTCGAGGTCCTCGGCGCTGAGGTCGATGGGGATGATCCAGATGCCGTCGCTGAAGAACGGGTCGAGCGGGTGGTCCGCGACGCCCGGCCAGCCGATCCAGGCGCCCTCGTTGGCGCGCATGATCGGTTCCAGGGCGGTGACCAGGCCGCCGGGCGAGTGGGTCCAGGAGGCGGTCCCGTCGCTGTGCAGCACCCGGTCGACGGGGAGCCGGTTGGACAGCACGACCAGCGAGAACTCGCCGTCCTGGGGGTCGTTCTTTCCGTTTTCGGTGGGGGAAGAGATGGTTTTTCCGATCCGGGTCCAGCCGCGGCAGGCGGAACCCTGTGAGCCGCCGCCAACGCTACCAGCAGCCCGTTCCGGACGCCCGGGACCGCCTCCCGGGCCGCCCTCCAAGCCGCCCTCGGCACGACCCGCGGGGCCGCCCTCGGCGTAGCCCGGCCACCGCCCGTTTCCTCAATCGCCGCCTGTCCGTTGCCTGCACGATGTGCACGCCGATCCTGGCCGCGCGGAGAGGCAGAGTACGTTGATCGCATGATCCGCGTCGGCATGAGCACCACCTGCGTGTACCCGCAACCCGTCGAGAACGCCTTCATCATGGCGAAGAACGCCGGCTACGACGGCATGGAGATCATGGTCACGAACGACCTCGTCACGCAGGACGCCGGCGCCCTCCGCGCCCTGGCCGAGCGCTACGAGCTGCCGATCCTGTCGATCCACGCGCCGGTGCTTCTGCTCACCCACTTCGTGTGGGGCCGTGACCCGCAGGTCAAGCTCGAGAAGTCGGCGGAGCTCGCCCGATCCGTCGGGGCGCCGACCGTCGTCGTGCACCCGCCGTTCCGCTGGCAAGCCGGCTACGCCGAGAACTTCCTCGCCATCGTGCGGAACACGAGCCACAGCTACGGCGTGGAGATCGCCGTCGAGAACATGTTCCCGTGGAAGGTCGCGGGCCGCAGCATGAAGGCGTACGCGCCCGGCTGGGACCCGACCGAAATGGACTGCGACGCCACGACGCTGGACTTCTCGCACAGCGCGCTCTCCGGCCGCGACTCTCTGCAGATGGCCATGGCCATGGGCGACCGGCTGCGCCACGTGCACCTCTGCGACGGCTCGGGCTCGATGGACGAGGGCAAGGTGTTCGACGAGCACCTCCTGCCCGGCCGCGGCAGCCAGCCCGTCGCCGAGACCCTGCTCTACCTGGCCGGCGAGGACTGGGACGGCTCGGTCGTGGCCGAGATCAACACGCGCAAGGCGAAGAACGAGGACGAGCGCCTCGTGATGCTGCGCCAGGCCCTGGACTACGCCCGCGGCCACACCCGCCTCGAGTCCAAGCCGAAGGCGGCGACGCCCAGCCGCTCCCGCCGCATCGTCACCGCCCTGCGCCCCGGGAAGCGCTGACCGCCTCACAGACGCGGGGAGTCAGCGGCGCGGCGGCGCCGTCGAGCTGCCCTCGTGGAAGGCGCACATCACGAGGGTGTGATTGCCCCTCTCCTCGCGACCCTCGAGGCGGTCGACCAGGGCCTCGACGCCCATCCTGCCGAGCTCGTCCGCCGGGGAGACCATCAGGGTCAGGGCGGGATCCGCGATGGCGGCGATGTCGGGTGAGGACCCGACGGACAGGATCGACATGTCCCCCGGCACCGAGACGCCGAGGTGCCGCAGTCCGTTCAGCAGCCCGAACGCGGCGTTCTCGTTCAGCACCATGACGGCGGTCGTCTCCGGGGCTCGCGCGTACAGCTCGTCCGCGGCGAGCCGACCGGCCTGGGGGGTCTCGCCGCATTCCAGCATCACGGGGTCCAGGCCGCGCCTGCCCATCTCGACCAGGTACGTGGCGCGGGTGCGCTCCGTCGGACCGAAGTGCGGCACCGCGGAGTCCCCGTCGCTCGTGAGCAGGGCGATGCGGCGGTGGCCGAGCCCGGTGAGGTAGTCGAGCGCCGCGACGGTCGTGTTCTCCGAGTCGATGTCGACGAACGTCAGGCCGCTCGGGTCGCGGGTCCTGCCGATCATGGCGAACGGCGTCCCCGTCTCGACCAGCCGGTCGACGCGGGGATCGTCGAGCTGCACCTGCATCAGGAGCACGCCGTCGACGAGCCCGCCCGAGGTGAGCTGGGTGACCTGCTCGGCGTCGTTGCTGACCGGCCAGAGCACGAGCGTGTAGCCCAGGTCCCCCGCGGTCTTGGCCGCGCTCGTGAAGAACTTGACCGCCGTGCCGCTCAGCCGCTGCTGCAGGGCCGGGTAGAGCAGGGCGATCACGCGGGTGCGCCGGCTGGCCAGCGCGCGGGCCACCATGTTCCGGCGGAAGCCCAGCTCCTCCATCGCCTGCTCGACCCGGGCCCGCGTCGCGGGCGACACCGTCTTGCTGTTGTTCACCGTGAAGGAGACCGTGGCGATCGACACGTCCGCGCGCCTCGCCACGTCCCGCATGGTCACCATGGCCCCTCCATCCGTCGACCGTACCGCGTGCCGACGCCGGACGATCGGGCGACGGCGACCGAGGCCAGTAAAGCGGTTAACTTTTTTGTTGACAAGGCTCCTGAGGAACGCGCAGACTCGTGCCACAGCACTCCGGGACGCCGCCACTGGCCCGGCGGGTCACCACCTCACCGGCGCCGTCCACGCATGTGGTCGCGGTTCTTCCCGCCGTGATCAGGCCGGCCCGGCGCGAGCCACCCGGCGAAACGAAAGCGGCGACCGCCGTTCTCCCGCAACACCCGCCGTCTCCGTCGACGCGCGGGCGACGCGGCCAGTACCGATTGTGCAATCACGAGGCAAAGGAGCCGATGAGCATGAGAAACAAGAGAATCCCCGCCCTGCTGGCCATGGCCGCCATCGCCCCGCTCGCCCTCGCGGCGTGCAGCGGCGGCGGCGGCGGGGGTGCCGGAGGAGGCGGTGGCGGAGGGGCCACCGGCGGCGGAGCGGACGAGCTCACCATCCTCGACTACTACAACAACGAGCCCGACAAGTCGCTCGTGCAGGACGCGCTCGACTCCTGCGCAGAGCAGGTGGGCGTCACCATCAAGCGCGAGACCGTGCCCGGCAAGGACCTCATCCAGAAGGTGCTGCAGCGCTCGTCCTCCCGCACGCTGCCCGACGTGCTCATGCTCGACAACCCCGACCTGCAGGAGATCGCCGCGACGGGCGGCCTCGTGCCGCTCAGCGAGTACGACGTCGACACGTCCGGCTTCGCGGAGGGCATCCTCGAGGCCGCCACCTACGAGGGCGAGGTGTACGGGCTCGCGCCGACGGTGAACACCCTCGGCCTCTTCTACAACACCGAGCTGCTCGAGGCGGCCGGCATCACGCCGCCGAAGACCTGGGAGGAGCTGAAGACGGCCGCAACCGCCCTCACCTCGGGTGACCAGTACGGCATCGCGTTCTCCGCCATCGCGACGTACGAGGGCAGCTGGCAGTTCCTGCCCTTCATGTGGACCAACGGCGGTGACGAGACCGCTCTCGACACCCCGCAGGTGCAGGAGGCCCTTCAGCTCTGGGTCGACCTCGTCGACAGCGGCGCGGCGTCCGACAGCGTCATCAACTGGGCGCAGGCCGACGTCAAGGACCAGTTCGTCGCGGGCAAGGCCGCGATGATGGTCAACGGCCCGTGGCAGATCCCCAGCCTCAACGAGAACCCGGACGTCAAGTGGGACGTCGTGCAGGTGCCCGTCAAGGAGGAGGGGCAGACGCCCGTCGCCCCGCTCGGCGGTGAGGTCTGGACCGTGCCCGTGACGGGTGACGACGCCAAGCAGGCGAAGGCGGCGGAGTTCGTGGAGTGCATCGCGAGCGACGACAATCAGCTCGCGCTTGCCGAGGCCCGCTTCACGGTGCCCACGAAGACCGCGCTGGCGGACGAGTACGTCGAGAAGGTTCCCACCATGGAGGCCTTCACCGAGCAGGTCGCCAACGCCCGCTCGCGCACCGGCAAGCTCGGCGAGGAGTGGCCCGAGGCCGCGACGCAGATCTACACCGCGATCCAGCTGGCCCTGACCGGTCAGGCCACCCCGGCCGAGGCGTTCGAACAGGCCGCCCAGGGCTGACCGGCCGTAGCGGATCGGCCGTGAGGCCCGGGACACCGGCCTCGCGGCCGATCCGCACCACCCTTCGCCTGAGTGTTCCGACGATGACGACGGAAAGGTTCGCGAGATGTCAGTAACGACGGTTCCTCCCACCGAGGTGCCCACGTCCCCTCGTCGGGACACCGCACCCCCGGCCCGCCACAGGCGACGCTTCACCCTCGAGAACGTCACGCGGATCCTGTTCGTGGTTCCCGCCGGGCTGTTCCTGCTGGCGTTCTTCGGCTACCCCGTCGTCAAGAACGTGACGATGAGCCTGCAGGAGTACACGACCCGCACGTTCTTCACCGGCGAGGCGCCCTGGGTCGGCTTCGCCAACTACGCGACGGTGCTGAGCAGCCAGCTGTTCTCGCCCGCGCTGATCAACACGGCCCTGTTCACCATCGGGTCCATCGCCGGGCAGTTCGTGATCGGCCTCGCGCTCGCCGAGTTCTTCCGGCGGAAGTTCCCGCTGAGCGGGTTCCTCCGGTCGATGCTCCTGCTGCCGTGGCTGCTTCCGCTCATCGTCTCGAGCGCGACCTGGCGCATGATCCTCGACCGGGACAGCGGCATCCTGAACGAGACGCTCGGCTCGCTCGGCATCATCTCCTCCCCCATCCCCTGGCTCACGAGCCCGTCCGTCGCGCTGCTCGCCGTCGTGCTCGTGAACATCTGGATCGGCATCCCGTTCAACGTGACGATCCTCTACGGCGGCCTGCAGGACATCCCCGAGGAGCTGTACGAGGCGGGCGCGCTCGACGGCGCGACGGGGTGGAAGGCCTTCTGGCACATCACCCTGCCGAACCTGCGGCCGGTCGTCAGCGTCGTGCTCGTGCTCGGCGTCGTCTACACGATCAAGGTGCTCGACATCATCCTCGGCCTCACCAACGGCGGGCCCGCCAACGCGACCCAGACCCTGTCGGTGCGCTCGTACCAGGAGTCGTTCGTGAACTTCGAGTTCGGCGTCGGCGCGGCCTACAGCAACATCCTCATCGTGATCTCGCTGCTGTTCGCGGTCATCTATCTGCGCGCGAACCGACGCGCCGTCGACGAGTAAGAGGAGGAGAGAAGCCATGACGACAACGACCGCGACGGCTCCCGTGGTGGCGGCGTCCCGCCGGCACCCCAAGCCCGTTCGGCGCACGACGCACTCCGGCATCTTCACCGTGCTCGGCGTGATCTTCCTCGCCATCATGCTGTTCCCCATCTACTGGATGGTGAACGCGTCCCTGCAGCCGTCGGGCAACACGCTGACGGCGGACTTCTTCCCCTGGAACCCGAGCTTCGCGGGCTACGAGCGGGCGATCGCGGACCAGGGCACCAACCTCGTCACGAGCCTCATCATCTCGCTCGGGTCCGTGGTGTTCAGCCTCGCGATCGCGGCGCCGGCCGCGTACGCGCTCGCGCAGTTCCGGTTCCGCTGGATCAACGCCGCGCTGCTCGCCATCCTCATCTCCCAGATGATCCCCGGCATCGTCATCGCGAACGCGCTCTACACCGCGTACAACGACCTGGGGCTGCTCAACTCGATCCCCGGCCTGATCCTCGCGGACTCGACGCACTGCATCCCGTTCGCGATCCTCATCCTGCGGGCGTCGATGATCGGCATCCCGCCGTCCATCGTGGAGGCGGCGCGCGTCGACGGCGCGGGCCTCGTGCGCGCGTTCGTGTCCATCGTCGTGCCGGTGAGCCGCAACGCGATCATCACCGCGGGGCTGTTCTCGTTCCTGTTCTCCTGGAGCGACTTCCTCTTCGCGCTGACGCTCACCACGACCGAGGGCGTGCGCCCCGTGACCCTGGGCATCTACCAGTACCTGGGCTCGCAGGTGGCGAACTGGAGCGCCGTGATGGCGACCGCCGTGCTCTCGTCCATCCCCGCGATCCTGCTGCTGGTGCTCGCGCAGCGGTTCATCGCGGCCGGCGCCGTCGGCGGCGCCGTCAAGTGACCTCCCCCGACCGAGTGCCACTCCCACCAAGAAGGAACGATATGACGAATCCCATAACCGCTGACGGCCCCGTTCGGGTGGTCGTCTGGGGCGAGAACCGCCACGAGCAGCTGGAGCCGGAGGTGGCGGAGATCTACCCGGAGGGGATGCACAACGCGATCCGGCAGGGCATCGAGGAGAACCTCGGCCAGGGCGCCGTGGTGAGCACCGTGACGCTCGACGACCCCGAGCACGGCCTCACCGAGGAGGTGCTCGAGAACACGGACGTGCTCGTGTGGTGGGGCCACGCCGCCCACGGCGAGGTGTCCGACGAGGTGGTCGACCGCGTGCACCGGCACGTCCTGGCGGGCATGGGCCTGCTCGTGCTGCACTCCGGCCACTGGTCGAAGATCTTCGGCAAGCTCATGGGCACGACGTGCACCCTCCGCTGGCGCTCCGAGCGGGACCGGGAGATCGTCTGGACGGTCGACCCCACGCACCCCATCGCGCAGGGCGTGCCGCACCCGTTCATCATCCCGGAGCAGGAGATGTACGGGGAGTTCTTCGACATCCCCGCCCCCGACGAGCTGATCTTCCTCAGCACGTTCTCCGGCGGCGAGGTCTTCCGCAGCGGCTGCACGTTCCGCCGCGGGTTCGGCAAGATCTTCTTCTTCAGCCCGGGCGACCAGGACTACCCCGTCTACTTCCACAAGGACGTGCGCCGGGTGATCGCGAACGGCGTCGTCTGGGCGAAGACCTACCGGCCCGAGCGCACCAGCCCGGTGCTCCTGCGCTACGAGACCGAGGACTTCTACAACGGCCAGGGCTACCAGGGAGCGCTGAAGGCCCAGTGAGCACCTATCCGCCGCTTCCCGACGCGTCCGCGCCGGTCCGGGTCGTGCTCGTCGGCGCCGGCGGCATGGGCAAGCAGTGGTTGCGCACCCTGAGCGCGTCGCCGGACGTCGAGCTCGTCGGGCTCGTCGACCTGAACCTCGAGGGCGCCGCCGCGGCGCTCGAGGACGTCGGCCTGACCGGCCTGCCCGTCGCCAGGAGCCTCACCGAGATCGCGTCCGCGACGGGCGCGCAGGCCGTGGTCAACGTCACGATCCCGGCCGCGCACCACCCCGTCAACGTCGAGGCCCTGTTCGCCGGGCTCCCCGTGCTCTGCGAGAAGCCCGTGGCGCCGACCGTGAGTCAGGCGCTGTCGCTCGTCGCGGCCGCCGAGGCGAGCGGCCGGCTGCTCATGATCAGCCAGTCGCGGCGCTACTACCGCGCCCTCGCGGCCCTGAAGCGCCAGGTCGCGGAGCTCGGCGACGTCGGCGTCGTGACGACGAACTTCTTCAAGGCGCCGCACTTCGGCGGCTTCCGGGAGGAGATGGACCACGTGCTCCTCGTCGACATGGCGATCCACGCGTTCGACGCGTCGCGCTACCTTCTCGACGCCGACCCCGTGTCCGTGTACTGCGAGGAGTTCAACCCGAGCTGGAGCTGGTACGCCGGTGACGCCGCCGCGACCGCCGTCTTCGAGTTCGCGGGCGGCGCGCGGTACGTCTACACGGGCAGCTGGTGCAGCGACGGGCAGGAGACGTCGTGGAACGGCGACTGGCGGGTGAGCGCGGCTCGGGGAACGGCCACCTGGGACGGCCAGGGCACCCCACTGGTGCAGTGGGCCGCGGACGCGACGCCCGGGTCCGATGCCGGCGCAACCGGCGCATCCGCATCCGGGCCCGTCCCCGTCGACCTGGGGCCGGAGGTGCCCGAGGAGATCGCGGGCTCGCTCGCCGAGTTCGTGTCGGTGCTACGCACCGGAGACGTGCCGTCCGGCGAGGTGCACAGCAACGTGCTGAGCCTCGCGATGGTGGAGGCCGCGGTCCGCTCGGCCGAGACGGGTCAGCGCGTGCAGATCGCCGACGTGCTGGCGGAGGCGCACGCGGCGGCGGTGCGCGACGAGCGCATCAATGCCCTGGCCCCGGTGCTCGCGGGCTGGAGCACCCCG
This sequence comes from Planctomonas deserti, assembly GCF_003067705.1. Classification (GTDB taxonomy): domain Bacteria; phylum Actinomycetota; class Actinomycetes; order Actinomycetales; family Microbacteriaceae; genus Planctomonas; species Planctomonas deserti. The sequence goes on along the minus strand of NZ_QANL01000002.1, from coordinate 163,012 downwards.
CTCCCCTCCCTCTAGCACCCCGCCTCGCCCACCGCGCGCCTCTCATCGAAGCGCCCCTGCCCAGGCAGGAGCATCCTGCCCAGTTTCAACCTGGGCACGATGCCTCTGCCTGGGCAGGGGCGTCTCGGCGTGCGGTGCGTGGTGCGTGCCGTCGCGCTTGGCGTGCCGTCGCTCGACGCCGCGGCGGGCGGGTCAGGCCGTCGCGGGCACCAGGCCGAGGGCGCTGGCCCGGCGCGAGCGGCGCACCGCGAGGTAGGACAGCAGCACGCAGACGACGCCGAACAGCGCGAGCACGATCATCGCCGTGATCACCGTGCCGGCCGACCCGCCAGCGACGATCGCCTGCATCCCCTGCACGCCGTAGGTGAGCGGCAGGAACGGGCTGATGGCCTGGAACGGCGACGCCACGAGCTGGATCGGGTAGAGCCCGCCCGTGGCGGTCAGCTGGATGGCGAGCAGCAGCAGCGAGACGATCAGCCCGACCCGGCCGAACGCCGCGGTGAGCAGGTAGTGGAACGCCGTGAACGCACCCGCCATCAGCAGCGAGAACACCAGCGTCACCGGCAGCAGCGCCCAGTCGATGCCGACGGCCGTGTGAAGCAGCGCCACCAGGAGAACCGCCTGCACGGCCGCGATGCCGAGCGCCGCGCCGAGCGAGCGCCGGAGCAGGCGCCCCGTGGGCGCGGGCGACGCGAGGGCGCGGCGCGCGAGCGGACGCAGCGCGAGGAAGATCGCGAGCGCGCCGAGCCACAGGCCGAGCGGCACGACGAGCGAGGAGACGCCGGACGCGACGTCGGTCACCTCGTTGTCCCGCTCGACCGTGAGGGTGATCGGATCCGCGACGACGCCCGCCGCGTCTTCCGCCTCGTCGTCCGTGTAGCTGGGGATCGACTCCGCGCCCTGCTCGAGGCCGTCGGCGAGCTCGGTGGCGCCGGTCGCGAGGCCGGTGGCGCCGCCTACCGTGGCCGACGCGCCCTCGGCGAGCCGGCCGAGACCGTCGCCGAGCGCGGACGCGCCGTCACGCAGGCCCTCGGACCCGGCGGAGAGCTGGGCGGCCCCGGATGCGCTGGCCGCGATGCCCGACTGGAGCTGGTCGATGCCGGCGGCGCCGGCGTTCAACTGCTCGCCGCCCGACGCGAGCTCGGCGAGCCCTGCCGCGATCTGCTGCAGCGCCCCCTCCCGAGCGGGGTTCGGCACAAGGGCCGGCGGGGCAGGTGCAACCGGGGCGACCGGAGCGACCGGGGCGACCGGCGGTACGACGGGGGCCGCGGGATCGGCGGGCGCCTGACGCGGGTCCGGCTGGGCCGGGACCGGGGTCGCGGGCGAGGCGGCGGGCGCGGCCGGATTCGGGATGAACGCCGGAATCTGCAGCACCTGCGCGAGATTGGCACTCAACTGGCTCACGCCTCCGGTGTACTGCTCGATGCCGCCGGACAGCTGGTCGAGCTGCCCCGCACCCGCGCTCAGCTGGTCCAGCCCGGAGCTCAGCTCGTCCACGCCGTGCGTGTACTGCGCGACGCCGTCCGCGAGCGCCTCGGCGCCCTGCTGCGACGCGACCACTCCCCCGGTCAGCTCGTCGAGTCCCGTGCCGAGGCTGGTCGCGCCAGCTGACAGCTGGTCGGCGCCGCCCGCCGCCTGGGTGAACGCGCCGCTGATGCTGCCGAAGCCCGTGAACACGCCGTTCACGTACTGCGCCGTGATGTCGTTGCCGAACACCGCGACCATCCCGGTGCCGACGGCCTGCGTCGCCGCGCCGGTGAGGTAGCCGTGCGCGTCGTCCGTCTCGACGGTCAGCTCGGCGCGCTCGGGCGTGGGCTGGGACAGCGAGGTGATGGAGGCGGAGAAGTTCTCCGGCACGGTGAGCACGGCGTAGACCTCGCCGCGGCTCAGCATGTCCTCCGCCTGCTCCTCGTTGGTGATGGTCCAGTCGAACGCCTGGGCGTCGTCGCTCGTGAGCTCGGTCACGAGCAGGCGTCCCGCGAGCACGGGCTGCTGGGTGCCGTCCGGCAGGGTTTGCTGCACCATCTCGTCCTGGTTGACGATCGCCGCGGGCACGCGCTCGATGCCGGTGTCCGCCTGGGACAGGGCGCCGACGAACAGGCCGGCGACCACGAGCGGGACGCCCGAGATGAGGACGAGGATCGAGCGCTTCCTCCAGCGGCTCATGGTGTTCCTTTCCGAACGAACGGGTGCTGTTGCGTTTGCCGCGCGTGCCATCACGCGAGGGAGAGGTCGGCGACGCGCGGGGCGTCGGAGGCGGCGAGGACGATGCGCGGGCCGGGGCCGTCGCGCTCCTCGAGGGGATCCGCGCCGAGCAGGAGCACGGCGGTGCCGACGTGCACGAGCGCGCGCACCGCGGCGACGAAGGCGCGCTCCTCGTCGGAGCTCGGGAAGCCGTCGCCCGTCTCGAGCACGAGCACGGGAGTCCGCTCCACCGCGGCGAGCGCCGCGAGGGCGACGGCGCGCTGGAGGCGCGGCAGCTCGGCGAGGGTGCTGCTCGCCGCGACGGGACGGGCGTCTCCCGCCTCCATGGGCAGCTGGTTCCACGCCTCGTCGATTGCGACGTTGACCCGCTCGATCTCGGCGGCCACGCGGCCGCCCTGCCGGAGGGAGCGCCAGGCGGGACCGCGGAGGCTCAGTCGCTCGGCGAACAGGTCGGCGAGGGTGAGCCGCTCGTCCGCCTCGTCGAGCCTCGTCGTGTCGCCGAGGGCGACGAGGCGAAGGACCCGCCCGGACTCGCTGGGCAGCGGGTGGCCCGCGACCTGCGCGCGCCCGGACACCGGGGCGAGCCGGCCGGCGAGCGCGGCGGCGAGCAGGCGCCGGTCGAGCTCCTCGCCCGTGACGACCGCGGTCTCGCCGGTGCGCACCGAGAAGGCGAGCGGCCCGACGCGCCGACCCGCGGAGCCGAGGACGAGGTCGTCGGCCGTGACCGCCTCGCCGTCCCGGGCCTCGGCCCAGGTCGTGGCGTCGCGGTGGTCGCGCAGGCTCTCGCCCTCGATGTCCACGTTCGGCAGCAGGCGACTCAGCCAGCGCGGCAGCCACCACGCGCCGCGGCCGACGAGCGCCATGGCCGCGGGCACGAGGGTCATGCGCACGAGGAACGCGTCGAAAAAGATGCCGACCGCGAGCCCGAGGGCGATGGTCTTGATGACGCCCGCGCCCTCCGGCACGAACGCGGCGAAGACGAAGAACATGATGAGCGCCGCCGCCGTGACGACCCGGGCCGCGCCGGAGAAGCCGTGCACGATGGCGCCGCGCGCGTCCCCGGTGTGCACGAAGTTCTCGCGCATCCCGGACACGAGGAAGACCTCGTAGTCCATCGCGAGCCCGAACAGGATCGCCATGAGCAGGATCGGCATGAAGCTGAGGATGGGGCCGGGCGACACGTGCAGCGCGTCGGCGAAGACGCCCTGCTGGAAGATCGCGACGACGACGCCGAAGGACACGATCACGGAGAGCAGGAAGCCGACCGCGGCCTTCACCGGCACGAACACCGAGCGGAACACGACCATCAGCAGCAGGATCGACAGGCCGACGACCACGATGCCGAACGGCACGAGCGCGTTGTTCAGCCTGCTCGAGATGTCCGTCTGCACCGCCGTCGTGCCGGTGACCGCGATGTCGGTGTCGTAGCGCTCCTCGATGTCGGGCGCGAGATCGCGGATGGCCTGCACGAGCTGGGTGGTCTCCGGGGAGTCCGGTGCGCTCTCCGGGATGACCTGGAGGATGGCGGTGTCGAGCGACGGGTTGGGCGTGCCCGCGCCGACGGACGCGACGTCCTCGAGCGGGCGGAGCTCGTCCGCGATGCTCTCGAGGTCGCCGATCGGGTCGTTCGTCTGCGTGATGTCGACGAGCAGGACGAGCGGGCCGTTGCGGCCGGGACCGAAGTTGTCGGAGACCGTGTCGTAGGCGACCCGGGCGGTGGAGCCCTCGGGCTCGGTGCCGCCGCTCGGCAGGGCGAGCTGCAGCTGCAGCGCGGGCACGAGCATCGCGCCGGCGATGCCGACGACGAGGAGCACGAATACGATCGGCGCCTTCAGCACGATCCGCACCCAGCGCTCGCCGAAGGAGCGGGCGCCCGTGCCGACCGGATGCGCCCGCCGGTAGGCGCGCGAGCCGGGCTTCGGGGCGAGGCGCTCGCCGGCGAGGCCGAGGAGCGCGGGCAGGAGCGTGAGCGCGGAGAGCATGGCGAGCAGCACGGCGAGCGCGGCGGCGACGCCCATCACGCTGAGGAAGGGGATGCCGACGACGAGGAGCCCGAGCAGGGCGATGATCACCGTCACGCCCGCGAACACGACGGCGCTGCCCGCGGTGGCGACGGCGGTGGCCGCGGACTCGGCGGCGGGCATGCCGACGGCGAGCTGGTTCCGGTGCCGGATGAGGATGAACAGGGCATAGTCGATGCCGACCGCGAGGCCGATCATGACGGCGAGCAGCGGCGACGCGCTGGAGACCGGCATGAAGGCCGAGACCGCGATGACGCCGCCCATGACGACGCCGACGCCGACCAGCGCGGTGAGCAGCGGCATCCCCGCGGCCAGCAGGGAGCCGAACGTGACGAACAGCACGATCGCGGCGAAGAGCACGCCGAGCGCCTCGGTCGGCGTCAGGCCGTACTCCAGGTCCTGGAACACCTGGCCGCCGAACTGCACGGTGAGGCCCGCGTCCTCGGCCGGGGCCGCGGCCTCGCGGATGGCGTCGAGCGACTCGTCCGTCACCTCGTCGGACTGGCCGGTGAACTGCACGGTGCCGATGGCGGCACGGTCGTTGTCCGAGACGGCGTCCGTCGCGTACTCGGAGAAGGGCGAGAGCGACTGCTCGACGCCATCGACCTCGCCGGCCTCGGCCACCGCGTCCTCGATGGGCTGGCGGTACTCCTCCGCGCTGATGCTCTCGCCCTCCGGGGCGACGAAGATCATCTGGGCGCTCGCGCCCGCGGCCTGCGGGAACACGGCGGAGAGGCGGTCGATCGCCTCCTGCGATTCCGTGCCCGGGATCTTGAACGACTCCTCGGTCGTGCCGCCGAGCGCGAGGCCGCCGCCGACGACGGCGGCGAGCACGAGCACCCACGCGATGACCACCGGCCAGGCGCGGCGGTAGGCGAAGGTGCCGATTCTGTAGAGCAGGGTTGCCATGGGCTGCGGGCTCCTCGGGTGGCGGGGTCGGTCGGGGCGGGGTGGCGGCGGGTGGCGGCGCGGGTCAGGACGCGACGGGGCGCAGCTGCATCGGGGCGAGCAGCTCGGACACGACCGTGACGAGAGCAGCCCTGGTCTCGTCGTCGGACAGCGGGGTGGTCGACCACATCTCGGCCGCCGAGAGCATGTAGGCGGCGCCGCCGAGGGCGACCGAGAAGCGCACGCGCTCCTCGGCGGTGCGCATCTCGCCGCAGAGGGACTGCGCGAGCGTCTCGATGAGGCCGTTGGCGCGCTGGATGACGGCCATGCCCTGCAACGACTGCCCCTGGTTCACGAACATGTGCACCTGCAGCCGGTTCGCGAGCAGGAAGTCGATGAACTCCACGACGAACGCGTCCTGGGAGGACCGGGACGGCGCGCGGGCGACGAACCGGTCGAGGATCTCCCCGAGGGTGTCCATCGCCGGGGTCAGCGTCGCCTCGAGCAGCGCCTCCTTGGAGGCGAAGTGGTAGAGCACGCTCGACTTGGAGTAGCCGGCGGCATCCGCGATCTGCTGCAGCGACGTGCCCGCGAAGCCGACGGAGGCGAACTGCCGCAGCGCGATGGTCTTCAGCTCCTCGCGGGCGGTCTGCCGGGCTGGGGCGTCGGGGAGGGGGCTGGTCTGCACCCGGTGAGCCTACACTGACCGATCGGTCAGCAACCTGGGGATTGCGCTGAGGGCGTTTCGGCCCTACTGCGGCGCCATGCCCGCCCCTCGGGGCGGGGTCACCGCCCCCGGCGTGCCTCGATCGTCTGCAGTAGCGTGGAATCCCCTACTGGAGGTCACATGCGCAAGTACATCCTGAACGGCAGCATCCTGAGCGCGGTGCTCGGCGGCTGGAGCACCGTCAAGGCGACCCGCTCCGGTCCGCACGACTGGCGCCTCGTCCTGATGTGGCTCAGCTGGGCCATCACGCTCGCCGTCGCGATCGGCTCGGTCCACGAGGACTACAAGAACAACGACTGACAGCTCGCACGAGCCGACAGCGAAATGGCCGACCGGCGCTCGCCGGTCGGCCGTTCACGTTCTGCCGGACGCCGGGCTGTGCTAGATCCCGGGTAGGCCCGACCAGCTCTCCGGGCCGGTCGAGCCGACCGGGTACTCGTCGAGCGGCACCTCGTCCGCCCGCCAGGCGGCGAGCACCGGCTCGAGGATGTGCCAGCACTGCTCGGCCGTGTCGCCGCGCACGGCGAGCGTCGGGTCGCCCTTCACGATGCCCTGCAGCACCTCGCCGTAGGCCGGGAGCGTGCCCGGCTGGAACGCGACGTCGAGGGAGACGCGGTCGATGTAGTCCGGGTCGCCCGGCCCGTTCACGTTGATCTCGAGAGCGAGCTCGTCCGGGCTGAGGGAGATGCGCATGCGGTCCGGCAGCGCCGTGCCCTGCAGGCCGTCGGGGATGTGCGGGGCCGGCTTGAACGTGACGAGGATCTCGCGCCGCCTCGCGCCGAGCGCCTTACCCGACCGCAGCAGGAACGGCACGCCGGCCCAACGCCAGTTCTGCACCTCGACCGTGAGCTCGGCGAGGGTCTCCGTCTTGCGCGCGGGGTCCACGCCCTCCTCGTCCGCATAGGAGGGCAGCGAGCGCCCCTCGAACTCGCCAGCCGTGTACCGGGCGCGCCGGCCCGCGGTCTTCGGGTCGTCGCCCCAGATCCGGGTCGAGCGCAGCAGGATGCCCTTCGCGTCGCGCACGTCCTCGGCGTGCAGCGTCGTCGGCGGCTCCATGGCGAACACCGCGAGCACCTGCAGCAGGTGGCTCTGGATCATGTCGATGAGCGCGCCCGCCTGGTCGTAGTAGCGGGCCCGGTTCTCGAGCGCCAGCTGCTCGTCGTACACGATCTCCACGCTCTGCACGTGCTGGTTGTTCCACAGCGGCTCGAAGATGCGGTTGGCGAAGCGCAGGCCCATGAGGTTCAGCACGGTCGAGCGACCCAGGAAGTGGTCAACCCGCTGCACCCGGTCCTCGGGAACGAGCCCGCGCAGGAGCTCGTTCAGCGAGTGTGCGCTCTCCTCGTTCGTGCCGAACGGCTTCTCCAGAGCGAGGGAGGTGCCCTTCGGCAGGTCGAGGGCGCGCAGCGCCTCGCAGGACCGGACGGTCACGGCGGGCGGGAGGGCGAAGTAGATGGCGGGCGGGTTGTCGCAGGCGTCGAGCAGGCGCTGCATGTCGGCCGTGGTCGTCACGTCGGCGGTGAGGTAGCGCGTCTTCTCGATCGCCCGGGCCAGGTTCCCGTCCGTGTCCTCCGCGCCGGAGAACGCCTCGGTCACCCGCGCCTGCCACTCCTCCACCGTGTACTCCTCGACGCCCGCGCCGAGGAGCTGCAGGTCGAGGGAGGGATCCGCGGCGAGCAGCTGGCCGAGACCGGGCATCAGCAATCGGGACGACAGGTCGCCGCTCGCGCCGAGGATGAGAAGGGTCGCCGCACGCTGGTCCATGTTTGGCAAGAGTAGCCCGTGGAAGGATTGGCAGCATGGCTCAGCGCATCGAGGACTACGCCCTGCTCAGCGACTGCCACACGGCCGCGCTCGTGGGCAAGGACGGCAGCATCGACTGGCTGTGCCTCCCCCGCTACGACTCCGACTCCGCCTTCGCTGCGCTGCTCGGCACGAACCAGCACGGGCGCTGGCTGCTCGCGCCCGCGGGAGAGGCGACGCTCACCCATCGCGAGTACCTCGGGCACACCTTCATCCTCTGGTCGACCTGGACCACGCCGACCGGCGAGGTCGAGATCACCGAGTTCATGAGCCAGGGCAATCGCAGGGCCGACGTCGTGCGCCGGATCCGCGGCATCCGCGGCACGGTCACCATGGCCCAGGAGGTGAGCATCCGGTTCGGCTACGCGACCGCGACGCCGTGGATCCGACAGGTGCGCGACGAGGACGACCCGCGGCTCATCGCGGTCGCCGGGCCGGACTCGATCGTGCTGCGCGGACCGCGCATGGCGCCGTCCGACATGCTGCACCGCGGCGAGTTCGACGTCTCGGCCGGCGAGACGGTCGACGTCTCGCTCACCTGGTATCCGTCGCACCGGCAGGCGCCGCCGCCCGTGAACATCGACGACGAGCTCGCGGAGACCACGGTCTGGTGGGAGACCTGGGCCTCCACCATCAGCTACGACGGCCCCCACTACGAGCAGGTGCTGCGCTCGCTGCTCGTGCTGCGCGCCCTCACCCACGAGGACACCGGCGGCATCGTCGCCGCGGCGACGACGTCCCTGCCGGAGGAGTTCGGCGGCACCCGCAACTGGGACTACCGCTACGTCTGGCTGCGCGACGCGTCCCTCACCCTCGAGGTGCTGCTCGACCACGGCTTCGACGTCGAGGCCATGAACTGGCGCGGCTGGCTGCTGCGCGCGATCGCCGGCGACCCGAACGACGTGCAGATCATGTACGGCCTGAGCGGTGAGCGGTACCTCCCCGAGCGCGTGCTCCCGCAGCTGCCGGGCTACGAGGGGTCCGCCCCCGTGCGCGTGGGCAACGGCGCCGTCGACCAGTACCAGGCCGACGTGATCGGCGAGGTCATGGTCGCGCTCCAGCGCGCCCGCGAGGCGGGCGTGACGGAGACCGAGTACAGCTGGAGCCTGCAGCGCGCGCTCCTCAAGTTCATCCAGCGGAACTGGCGGCGCAAGGACCAGGGGATCTGGGAGATCCGCGCCGTGCCGCAGCACTTCACCCACTCGCGGGTGATGCTCTGGGCCGCCCTGGACCGCGGCATCATGGGCATCGACAACCACGGACTCCCGGGCCCGCGAGACGCGTGGGTGGAGCTGCGCGACCGCATCCGGGAGGAGATCGACGAGAAGGGCGTGCACCCCGAGCACGGCGGCTTCGTGCAGCACTACGGCTCGCTCGAGACGGATGCCTCGCTCCTCGTCCTTCCCCAGGTCGGCTTCTGCCGCCACGACGATCCCCGGATGCTGGCGACGGTCGCGCACATGGAGCGCACGCTCGTGCGCGACGGGCTGCTCCTGCGCTACAACACCGAGCAGGGCGTCGACGGCCTGCCGCCGGGCGAGCACCCCTTCCTCGCGTGCTCGTTCTGGCTGGTGGAGCAGTACGCACACACCGGCAGGCTGGGCGACGCGCACGCCCTGATGGATCGGCTGGTGTCCTTCGCGACCGACCTCGGGCTGATCTCCGAGGAGTACGACGTCGGCACCGGCCGGCAGGTCGGCAACACGCCGCAGGCACTGTCCCACCTCGCGCTCGTGCGGGCGGCAGACGCCCTCGCGGCGCACGAGCGCGCGTGAGACGCTCGCGCCCGTCCCTCTCGCCCGCGGCCCGCCCGCGCGTGACCCGCCCAGGCGCGATTCGCCGGGGCCCGTCCTCGTGAGCAGCATGTTCCGCAGCCTCGCGGTGCCCAACTACCGCCTGTGGTTCACGGGCGCCCTCGTGTCGAACGTCGGCACCTGGATGCAGCGCACCGCGCAGGACTGGATCGTGCTCACCGAGCTCACGGACCACGACGCTGCGGCCGTCGTCATCGTCATGGCCCTGCAGTTCGGGCCGATGCTCGTGCTCTCCCCGTACGCCGGGGTGCTCGCCGACCGGTACGACAAGCGGAAGCTGCTGATGGTCACCCAGGCCGTCATGGGGCTGCTCGGCCTGGCGCTCGGCCTGCTCGTGCTCACCGGGGTTGCGCACCTCTGGCACGTGTACGGGTTCGCGCTCCTGCTCGGCATCGTCGCCGCGCTCGACGCCCCGGCGAGGCAGGCGTTCGTGTCCGAGATCGTCTCGGACTCCAACCTCGCCAACGCGGTCGCGCTCAACTCCGCGTCCTTCAGCGCTGCGCGCATGGTCGGCCCCGCCGTGGCGGGCGTGCTCATCGCCCTGATCGGCACGGGCTGGGTCTTCCTCCTCAACGCGGTGAGCTTCCTCGCCGTGCTCGCCTCCCTGCACCGCATGCGCGTCGACGCGCTCCGCCCGGCGCCGCCCGCCGCGCGCGGCAGGGGAAGGCTGCGGGAGGGCATGCGTTACGTCGCGGGTCGCGGCGACATCGTGATCATCCTCGTGATCGTGTTCCTCGTGGGCACGTTCGGCTACAACTTCCCCATCTTCACCTCGACCATGGCAACGGTGGAGTTCTCCGCGGGCGCCGAGGCGTTCGGGCTGCTGTCGAGCTTCCTGGCCCTCGGCTCGGTGGCGGGCGCCCTGGTCTCCGCTCGCCGGGAGCGGCCGCGGATGCGATCGGTGTTCCTCGGCGCCGCCCTCTTCGGCATCACCGTGCTCCTTGCCGCCGTCGCCCCCTCGTACTGGTTTTTCGCCGCCGCCCTCACCCTCGTCGGCGTCGTCTCGCAGACGCTGATGACCGCGGCGAACAGCACCGTGCAGCTCACGACGGAGCCGGCCATGCGCGGCCGGGTCATGGCCCTGTACATGGCCATCTTCGTCGGCGGTACGCCGCTCGGTGCGCCGGTGGTCGGCTGGGTCGCCAACGCCTTCGGGCCGAGGTGGGCCATGGGCGTCGGCGCGGGGTCCGGGCTGCTCGCGGCCCTGCTCGCCGTGTTCTGGCTGGTGCGCTACCAGCACCTGCGCGTGCGCGTCCGGCGCGACGCGCGCCCCCGACTGGTCGTGACGCACGACGGCGCCGCGGGCTCCGGCGGTACGGTGTCGGGATGATCGACGCGCCCTCCCGACCCGTCACGATCGTCACCGGCGGGTCCCGCGGCATCGGCGCCGCCATCTCCCTCGAGCTCGCCCGCGAGGGGCACGACGTCGTCCTGAACTTCGCCTCCGACGAGGCGGCCGCCGTCGAACTGGCGGGCAGGATCGAGGCCCTCGGCGGCCGCTGCCTGCCGGTGCGCGCCGACGTGACGGACGAGGAGCAGGTGGAGGAGCTGTTCGCCCGGGCGGCGACGCTCGGACCGGTCACCGGGCTCGTGAACAACGCCGGCGCCACGTCCTTCATCGGCGACCTCGCGGACACGCCGGTGGCCGTCATCCGCCGGGTGATCGAGCTGAACCTCGTCGGCACCGTGCTGTGCTGCCGACTTGCGGCGCGCACGATGAGCAGGTCCCGCGGGGGCCGGGGCGGTGCCATCGTCAACATCACGTCTCTGGCGGCCGCGACCGGGTCGCCGCACACCTACGTGCACTACGCGGCGGCGAAGGCCGGGGTCGAGACCCTCACTCGCGGCCTCGCCGTGGAGCTCGGCCCGGAGGGCGTGCGGGTGAACGCCGTCTCCCCGGGCATCGTGCGCACGACCATCCACGCCGACGCCGGCGACGCGGGTCGCGTCGACCGCGCCGTCCCCGGTATCCCGCTCCGACGCGCCGGTCTGCCCGAGGACATCGCCCCGACGGTGGCGCACGCGCTGTCCGAGCGCGCTTCCTACATGTCCGGCGCCGTGATCACGGTGTCCGGCGGCCTCTGACCGCGACCCATCGGGTCCTGCACTGCGATAGGCGGGAGACAGAGCCCGTACACGCGAGAACGCCCCGACCGGGTGGTCGGGGCGTTCTCGCGGCGGGCTACGTGCGTGCCCTGCTCTTCTTCGTGAGCTTCGCGGCCTTGCGCGACTGCTTGGCGACGATCTTTGGCGGCACGGCGGCGCTCTTGGCGCGCGCCTTCCGCTTGGCCTTCTCCGCCTTGAGCGTCTTCTTGTCGACAGCGGATCCGGTCGCCGAGCCCGAGGGCGTGCGGGTCGACCTGGTCCGTGACGCGGCGACCTTCTTGCCACCGGCGGCGGCGCGGCGCCCGCTCTTGACGGCGGACTTCCCCGCCGTGCCGCCCGAGCCGGAGCCTATTCGGCCCGCGACCCAGGCGACAGCGGCCAGGAGAAGATTCCGCTTGTCAAGGGGTCCGCTCGTCGGCGCGACCTTCTTGACCTTCACGGGAGGAACCGGCTCTAGCGGCCGTTGCCGGGGATGCCGTCGCCGGGACGGGCGTTGCCGTCGACGTCGAAGTCGATCTCTTCCTTGCGGACGTCGCTCGACACCGTCTCGGTCTCGGTGACGACGTCCTTGTCGAGACGCACGCGCTCGACGGGGACCGTCTCCTTCTCGACCACGGGGCGCTCGGCGTGCAGGATGACCTCGTGCTCCTCCTCGGTCAGGTCGCCGCCGCTCAGCGCTGCGCCGACGTTGCCCTCGGTGATGGGCTCGCGCTCGATGCGCACCTCTTCGTGGCTGACCGGCACCGTGGTGGTGACGTTCTCGGTCACGATGAACTTGCGCAGACGCGCACGACCGGTCTCGGTCTGGCGGGTGCCGACGTTGACGCGCTCCTCGGAGCGGGTCATGGCCTCGTCCGTGTTGGGGCCGGAGGTGTCGTGACCCGCGTCGGTGCCGAGGCCCGTTCCGACGCCGGCGCCGGTGTAGTTGGCGTCCGTCGTGGTGGTGGTGGTGGTGTCGGTGTAGCCGCCGGTCGCGCCGGTGTCAGCGAAGCCGGTGCTGCCGATGCCGTAGTGACGGTAGAGCACGTCCTGGTCGTCCTCTTCGAGCGCTCCGCCGTCGGTGTTGACCTTGGGGGCGTCCTTGACCTGGTCCTTGGTGTAAGGCACGACGACGTCGTTGCCCTGCACCGTTGCGTCGTCGAGGGGGATGTAGGACTCGGAGGTGCCGAAGAGTCCGGTGTGGACGGAGACCCACGCGATGCGTCCGCTCGCGTCGTCTACATAGAACTGGTCGACCGAGCCGATCTTGTCGCCCGAGCTGCTGAGCACCGTCCCCTTGTTGTTCAGGATGTCATTCAGGTTGTTCTGCGTTAGCGCCATTGTGTCTTCTCCAGTCATATGGGCGTGGTGGAACACGTACGGATCAACGCAAGCACTGGCTAGGTGCCGCGCCTAGGTGGTTGACATCGGGGTGCGCCAGTGCCATCGTCCGCCCCGCGCGCAGCCGCCGCCCGGAACACACGTCCCCCCCGATCGGGGTACGTTGACATCGAGCCCTTCCGTCATCCGGTAGGGCTCCACCCACATCATCGACACACTCACCGAACGGGAGATGCCATGAGAGGCAAGCTTGTATTCGCGACCGGCGCAGCCATCGGTTACGTGCTCGGGGCACGCGCGGGACGCCGGAGCTACGAGAAGATCGCCGCCCGCGCATCCGCGCTCTGGAACGACGAGAAGGTGCAGAAGACGGTCAGCGACGCGCAGTCGTTCGTCAAGGAGAAGGCACCCGTCGTGCAGCAGAAGGTGACGGAGACCGCCAAGGGCGCCGTCGGCAAGGTCACGGGCAAGGGTGGATCGACGGGCTCGTCCTCGTCCACCGACGGCACGACGTACGAGATCCCGACGACGACCGAGAGTGGCAGCGGAGCCTGACGGCTCGCAGCCGCCGCTGGCCCCCACTGAGGAAGGAGCTCCCGTGACCACACCGTCGAGAGCAGTTCCGGTCGATCCGTCGTCCACGGGCTCGAAGCCGGACGGCTCGTCGTCCACGAGCTCGAAGCCGGACGGCTCCGGGTCCAAGGGCTCCCGGTTCGCCGGCGCGAGGTTCCCGGGCTCGAAGTCGTCGGGCTCCGGCTCGCGGGACTCGTCCTGGCAGAAGGATGACGGACCCTCGCTCGGCAACCTGGTGAAGGACCTGCCGGACAGGGTCACCCGGCTCGTCAAGAGCGAGCTCCAGCTCGCGAAGCTCGAACTCACCACGAAGCTCAAGGCGGCCGGCATCGGCGCGGGGCTCCTGGTGGCCGCCGCGTTCTTCGCGCTCGTGTTCTTCGCCGTGCTCGTGAGCGCGGCGGTCATGGGGCTCGCCGAGGTGCTGCCCGGCTGGGCTGCGGCGCTCATCGTGGCCGCGATCTTCCTGATCCTCGCTGCCGTGCTCGCCCTCCTGGGCATCAAGAAGCTGAAGAAGGGCGTACCTCCCGTTCCGGAGGAGTCCATCGAGAGCGTGAAGACGGACGTGTCCGTCGTCACAGGGAAGGACGCACGATGAGCGACTCATCGAAGGACGAGCCGAAGAGCGGGCTCAGCATGAACGAGCTCAAGCTCGAGGTGGCCGTCGCCCGCGACGAGCTCGCCGAGACGCTCGACGCGCTCGAACGCAAACTCAACGTGCCGGCCAAGGCCAAGCACACCTGGCGCACCATCAAGCGCCAGTACCGGGAGGATCCCGGTCCCATTCTGGCAACCGCTGGGCTCACGGCGGCGACGCTCGTGACGTCCATCGTTCTTATCGTGAGGAGGGGTCGTGGCTGAGAAGGCATCGACTCGAGAGAAGAATGCGCCGCACCCCGACGACGAGCGCAAGCCTGACTCGCCGGATGACGTCACCAAGCCGAGCTGGAAGTACGTGCTGCGCAAGACCATGCGCGAGTTCACGACCGACCAGTGCACGGACCTCGCTGCCGCGCTGACCTACTACGCCACCCTGGCGCTGTTCCCCGCGCTCCTGGCGATCGTGTCGCTCCTCGGCCTGTTCGGCCAGGCCGGCGCGACGACGAACGCGGTGCTCGACATCATGGCCAGCTTCGTCTCGCCGAGCATGATCGAGGGGCTGCGCGAGCCCATCACGAGCCTCGTCGAGACCCCCGCGGCGGGCTTCGCCTTCGTCACCGGTCTCCTCGGCGCCCTGTGGTCGGCGTCCGGCTACGTCGGCGCCTTCGCCCGGGCGATGAACCGCATCTACTCCATCCAGGAGGGGCGTCCGTTCTACAAGCTGCGCCCGACGATGTTCGTCATCACGATCATCACGGTGCTCCTGCTCGTGATCGCCGGGCTGCTGCTCGTGCTGAGCGGACCCATCGCGGAGCGCGTCGGCGCGGCCATCGGCCTCGGCGACTTCGCCGTCACGGTCTGGAACATCGTCAAGTGGCCTGTTCTCGCGGGCATCATGGTGCTGCTGGTCGCGATTCTCTACTACGCGACGCCCAACGTGAAGCAGCCGAAGTTCCGTTGGATGAGCATGGGTGCGCTGCTGGCGCTCGTCGTGTGGGTCATCGCGTCCATCGGCTTCGCGTTCTACGTCTCGAACTTCGGCAGCTACAACGCCACCTACGGCGCCCTCGGCACGATGATCGTCTTCCTGCTCTGGGTGTGGATCACGAACATCGCGCTGCTCTTCGGCGCCGAGTTCGACGCCGAGATCGAGCGCGTGCGCGAGCTGCAGGCGGGCATCGAGGCGGAGGAGAACATCCAGCTCCCGCCGCGCGACACCAAGCAGAGCGACAAGCTCGCCGACAAGGTGGCGGAGGACGTGCTGATCGGCCGTCGCCTGCGCCAGTCGAACGGCAAGACCGATGGCAAGACCACGGTCGACGACGACAAGGACAAGGACAAGGACAAGAACAAGCGCTGACGCGGTAGTCCTCCTACCGCGCTCGGCGCGGCGAGGACGACAAGGGGCCCGGGATCGATTCGATCCCGGGCCCCTTGACGTTCTGCGACGGCTAGACGTTCACCGCCCCGACGAGGTGCACCCGCACGCCGAGCGCCTCGAACATGGCCGCCTTGGCGAGCAGGGCCCGGTCCGCGGTCTCCGCGTCCGGCGCGTAGACGAGCTGCGCGTGGTTCGCCTTGTGCCGAGCCATGAACTGGTCGCGCGTCACGTCGTGCAGCACGACGTGCGCGATGGGCCACTCGGGGTTGGTCGCCTCCTTGCGCCGCGTCGTCTCCTCCTCCGGGAGCTCGACGACGGTGCCGCGGAAGAGGTCGACGTTGAGCACGCCGTCCGCGATGAAGACCCTGCTGAGCACAACCTCGCCGGGCTTCGAGACGCCGTTGATCGTGCTGCCGCCCGCGGGGAAGAAGACCGGGTGCTGCCGCCACCCCTCGGCGTGCTCGTAGCCACCGAGGTGCGACGCGGGCACCGACCCCGAGATCTCGTAGACCCAGACGAAGCGGCCCTCGAAGTCCTCGCCCCAGCGCACGTCGTGCAGCGTGTTGTCGGGAACGAGGCCCATCGCCCGCCAGACGCGGTCCGTGATCAGGGCGTCGACCGCGACCCCCTCGTCCGCCTCGTTGAAGTGCGGGAACGCCCGCCCCTCGTGCAGCACGCGGCCGCCGTCGCGGCTGCGCACGGGCGGACGGTCGGTGCTGTTCAGCAGCCCCTCCGCCAGGTCGCTCGCCGGCACCAGGTCCTTCAGGCCCTGCTGGTACTGGATGCCGACCGCATCGAGGCCGAAGTCGTCCGCGATGCGCAGGGCGGCGATGTACATCTTGTACTGCCAGGTGAGCTGGGCCTCGGTGAGCTCCGTCGACTCGTCGGTGCCCAGGCGGAACGTCATGCCGCGGTCCCGCAGCCACTCCCCCACGGCCGCCGCCTCGTCGTCGCCGACGGTGAGCATCTCCGCGTAGAGCGCCGATTGCGACAGGCGCTCCTTATAGATGCCGAGCCCGTTCAGCAGCTCGTCGTCGAAGATCGCGTTGTACATGCCCATGCAGCCCTCGTCGAACACGCCGATGAGCGCCTTGTCCGCCAGGAGCTGCTCGGCGAGAGCGACGCCCAGCTGCTTCTCGGGGCTGTCGGGGAGTTCGGGCAGCGGGCGCACGTGCGAGTCGTCGTGCTCGATGCGCCCGGTCTCCACCCAGCTCCGGAGTCCGTCCCGGAACCAGTCGTCCGTGAAGTCGACGCTCCAGATGGTCGAGTACTCCTTGTCCATCTTGGTGAGCCCCGCGTTCAGGCCGAGCAGGCCGACAAGGCCGGGCCAGTCCCCCGCGAAGTTCGCCACGGTGAGGATGGGGCCGCGGTGGGTGCGCAGGCCGGCCAGGACGTGGTGGCTGTACTGCCAGACCGCCTCTGCGACGATGAGCGGCGCGTCCGGCGGGATCGACTTGAATACCTCGAGCCCCATCCGCTGGCTACGGATGAACCCGTGACCGAGCTCGGGGTCGACGGGGTTCGCCCGCTGGACGCGCCAGCCGAGGTCCTCGAACGCGCTGGTGATAGCGGCCTCCATCGCCTCCTGGGTGGGCCAGCCGGCCGTGTTCGCGGACTCCCGGAGGTCGCCGCTCGCGATCAGGTAGGCGGTCTTCTCGGCGGACGTCGGCCGGGAGGGCGCCTCCGGCAGCGTGTACGTCGTGCTCATGCATGCTCCTTCGCATCGTGTGGACACAGCGTCGCAGAAATCGATTTCATGGGCAAGCATCGGGCGCCCCCGCTGCCGTCCGAGAGCCCGCGACGAGCCCCGCGGCGAGCCGGGCGCCGACGGCGGACGCCACACCGGAATAGCGTTGCCGAAGGGTCGCGACGGCGTCCCGTCGACGGAGGAGCGGACGATGGCAGCGGTGGAGCAACTGACGGACCCGTGCACCTTCCACGGGGAGGGTCCGTACTGGGATTGGCGGGGCGGCCGGCTGCTCTTCGTCGACATGCTCGCCGGGGCGGTCGTTGCGCTGTCGCCCGATGGTGGGCTCACCCGCTCCGTCGTGGGCGATGTGGCGGCCGTCGTGCGCGCCCGCCGCGACGGCGGCTTCGTCGTGGGGGTCGAGCGGGGCTTCGCGCTCACCGACGACTCCCTCGCCGTGACGGAGACGCTCCCCCCGGTGTTCTCGGACGACGCCGTGCGCATGAACGAGGGCGGCTGCGATCCGCAGGGCCGCTTTTACTGCGGGTCGATGGCCTACGAGGGCACGCCGGGCGCGGGCTCCCTGTACCGCCTCGACCCCGACCGGAGCGTGCGGACCGTCCTCTCGGGCGTGACGGTGTCCAACGGTATCCAGTGGAGCGCCGACGGCGGCACCGTCTACTACAACGACACCGAGACGGGCCGCGTGGACGCCTTCGACTTCGACGGGGACACCGGCGCCTTCAGCCATCGACGGCCCTTCGCGGTCATCGACCCGGACGACGGGGCGCCGGACGGCATGGCCATCGACGCGGAGGGCGGCGTGTGGGTCGCCCTGTTCGGCGGCTCCGCCGTCCGCCGGTACGACGCGGGCGGCGTGCTCACCGAGGAGCTGCGGCTGCCCGCCTCCCACGTGACGGCGTGCGCGTTCGGCGGGCAGGACGGCCGCACCCTGTTCATCACGACGTCACAGGAGGGCATCGACACCGGCGAGGAGCCGACGGCGGGCGCGGTGTTCCGCGCCGAGGTCGGGGTCGCGGGCGGCACGGTCCACGACTTCGCGGGCTGAGCCGCGCCGCCCCGCTACGGGCGCAGCAGGGCGCGGGGTCCGCTCGCCTCAGGGCCAGACGGCGGTGCGGACATGCGGATGAGCCCGGCCTCCCGCCCGACGCGCACGGCGTTGACGCGATCGCGCACGCCGAGCTTGCGGTAGACGTGCTCGAGGTGCTTCTGCACGGTGCGGCCCGAGCAGCCGAGGGCCCAGCCGATCGCACCGGCCGTGCGGCCCGAGGCCAGGAGCTGCAGCACGGCGAGCTCGCGGCCGGATAGCCCGAGGTCGGACGGCCGGCTCTCCGGCAGACCGGCGGCGGCACCGGCACCGGCACCGGCACCGGCACCGGCACCGAGGAGAGCGGACCCGGGCGGTCGCACGCCGGGCAGGGCCAGTCCGAGGACGTGGACCTGACGGTGCACGGCAAGCAGCAGCGGCTGCAGCCGCCTGGCCACCGCCATGTCGTCGTTCGAGAAGTCCGCGCTGCCCGCCCGGCCGACGACGACGACGTGGTGGGACACCCCCTGGAGGTGCAGCGGGATCGAGAGCTCCTGGTCGGAGCCGATGAGGTGCAGGAGGTCGATCGCATCGGCCGACCTGTCCGACCGCACCGCCTCCGGCACGCGTCGCATCGACTGCGGCGCCCCGCTGTCCGTGGCGATGAACCAGCGCACGAGGGGGTGGTGGTCGAGGAGCGGCGACGTGACCGCCGTCACGGCGAGCGCGGTGGCATCGGGGGCGCTGTGCCCGCCGTGGGCCGCGCCCGGGCGGGTGACGGAGCGCAGGCCGCTCCTGCCGTCGACGTGCCGCCAGCTGATCGCCGCGTAATCGGCCTCGAAGGAGTCGATCAGCCCGCGACCGATCACCTCGACCGGGAACTCGGTGAGGGGGGCCGAGAGCATCTCCGCGGCGATGTCGACCCAGAGGGCGACACGCGTGTCGACCGTTGACACGCGCTCACCGTACGCCCGCGCGGACCCTACGCACAATTGCGTATATCCCGTTTTTCCGCCCGTCCCTACCGTGTGCAGGAGCAGTCCGACGAGGGCCCGGAGGGACCGGGAATCGCACGGCGCGGAAAGGTCCACCGATGTCACGGGATGCAACGGAACGCACGATGAGCGCCTTCCTGGAGGCGTTGCAGAGCAGAGGGGAGTTCGCCCGCCACTTCGCCCCGGACATCGTGCTGACGACCATGGAGGACGGGGCCGCCATCACCGGGCGGGAGGCCGCCCGCGACTTCATCGTGGCCTTCCACACGAGGATGTTCGACGCCCACCCCGAGCTCGTCAACCTGGCGGTGGGTGATGGCGTCGCGGCGGCGGAGCTCGTGTTCGCGGGCACGCACACCCAGGAGTTCGCGGGGCTGCAGCCCACAGGCGTGGCGGTGCGGCTGCCGTACACGGTCTTCTACGACGTCACGGACGACGGGATCACCGGGCTGCGGCTGTACCTGTCCGTCCGCGGGCTCGTCGACCAGATCCAGGCACAGCAGACGGTCTCCGCCGCGTCGTAGCGACACAGACCGGTGCGCAGGGCCGGTGGCCCGCGGGCCCCGGGTCACCCACGGGCCGGAGAGGGAGGGGCGATGATGCCCCAGCACGGCGCCGGGCTCCGCCATCGGCACGGCGGGAACCGGATCGGGGCCGCGGTACCGACGCCGCAGGCCGCGGGCCACCCGTGGTCCTCGGCCGTTCTCACGGCCGGTGTGGTCGCGCTCCTGCTCAGCGGCATCAGCACGGCGGTCAGCGACGCGGTCGCCGGATCGACGCCGGCGCCCCTGCCCGGGGCGGAGGGGGTCCACGCCGCCGAGTCCGAGAACGGCAGGCTCCGGTCGCGGATGATCGTGGCCCACCTCGCCACCGGGACGCACCTGATCTTCGAGGTGCAACTGCGGGACCGCACGTGGATGGCGCCGGACCAGCGACTGCTGCGCGTCGTCGTGCGGGGGATGCCGGAGTACGGCCTGCACGAGCCTTTCGCGGTCGCGAGGAGCACCACCCGGAGCGGCGCGCATGAGCACCCGGACCGGACGCCGGAGGGCAACCCGAACCCCCCGGCGTTCTCCGCGTCCTTCCCGCCGTCTCCGCACGGAGGCGCGTTCACCTATCGGTCCGAGATCGTCGCCGCCGCCACCCTGCCCGACGGCGCCACCGGCTTCACCTACTTCACCGCGGCGCTTGACGTCTCGGGACTGAAGCGGGGCGACTACATCGCCTCCGTCGAGCTGATGCGGCGGGCCGGGCCCGGTTCGTGGGAGCCACGCAAGAACGTCATCGACCGGGTGCTGCATCCGTACGAGGCCTGGTGAGATAGTCAGGCTTGTTCTAGTCGAACTAGAACAATAGGATGACGGTATGCTCCTCGTCGTCGACCCCGGCTCCCCGGCCCCGCTGTTCCAGCAGATCGCCGACGGCGTGCGCGCCGAGGTGATCCGCGGCGGCCTGCGCGAGGGGTCCCGGCTCCCGTCCGCGAAGGAGCTGGCCGAGTCCCTGCAGCTGAATCTGCACACGGTTCTCAAGGCCTACCAGACCCTGCGGGACGAGGGCCTGCTCGACCTTCGCCGGGGGCGCGGCGCCCTGCTCACGGCCCAGGCCTCGGTGCTCGGCGAGGTGGCCCAGGAGGTGCCCCTGCTCGTCGCCCGAGCCAAGGCGGCCGGCATCGGCCCGGCCGCGCTCTCCGCCCTGATCAAAGAGGAGTACGCCCGATGACCGACGAACGCCGCCGCTACCTCCGGACGCTGCTCCTCGTCGGGGCCGCGCTGCCCCTGGCGATCGCCCTGGCCGGGTCGATCCTCGCCATCGCCTGGCTCGGCCGTCTCCCCGCCGAGGTGGCCATTCACTGGGCCGCCGGCGGCGCACCGGACGGGTTCGCCCCGCCGTGGATCGTGCCCGGCATGCTCCTGCTCATCGTGGCGGGATTCTCCGCCGTGACGGTCGTGTCCCTCGCCGCCGCGCACGGGCCTCGCGTGCGCAACGCGCGGATCCTCGTCGCCACCGCATCCTGGCTCTCGACCACCCTGACCGTCGGGCTGGTCGGCTCGCTCGTGTCGCAGCTCGATCTCGCCGATCCGCGATCCGCGCAGTCCCCCGCCGCCCCGCTGATCACCGGAGCCCTCCTCGGGTTGGCGGTCGGAGCGCTGGCCTGGTTCCTCGCGCCCGTGCCGCCCGCGGGCGAGAGCGACACGCCGACCGTGGAGCGCCTGTCCCTCGGCGAGGACGCCCGGGTCATGTGGACCGCGACCGCGACCGCCTCCCCGAAGCTGGCCGCCGTGATCGCCCTGTTCGGAGTGGCGCTGCTCGTCCAGGCCATCGTGCTCACCTTCGAGCTCGGCGCCGCGGCCTGGCCTTTCTATCTCGCCCCCGTGGTGCTTGCGCTCGTGCTGTCGACCCTCACCTGGCGGCTGCGGATCGACCATCGAGGTGTCGTCGCCCGCAGCGTCCTCGGCTTCCCGCGCATCACTGTGCCTGCCGGGCGCATTCAGGGCGCGAGCGTCGTCACCGTGTCGCCCGTCGCCGACTTCGGCGGATGGGGGCTGCGCTGGCTCCCGGGCGAGGTGGGCGTGATCCTGCGCGGCGGCGAGGCCCTGCGGGTGAGCAGGCGCGACGGCCACACGGTCACCATCACCACGCACGATGCGGGACGGGCGGCCGGGATCGTCGAGGCGATCGCCGGGCGGAACGGGGCGTGAGCGCGGCGCGGAGCGCGAAAGCGGACGGTCTCCGCGTGGTCCGCGTCGCGCTGCTCGCCGCCATCGCCGGCACCGCGTTCGCCGGATGCGCCACCGGGGCCGCACCGGCACCGCCTCCACCGGTCCCGACGGCGGAGCCGGCTCCCGCGGCGGAGCCGGCCCCACCGTCGGGTCCCGCCCCGACTCCCGTCGCCGTCGACGTGTCGGCCGAACTCACCGCGCTGGAGGCGCGGTACTCCGCCCGGGTCGGCGTGAGCGCGATGGACACGGGCACCGGCCGGGAGGTCGCGTTCCGGGCCGGGGAGCGGTTCGCCTACGCGTCGACGCTCAAGGTGTTCGTGGCGGCGGAGTTCCTGCGGCGGGTGCCCGCGGCCGAACGGGACGCCATGGTCACCTGGACGCGGGGCGACGTGGACGACGCGGGCTACTCCCCCGTGACCGGCGCCCGCGTCGCCGAGGGCCTTCCCCTCGCGGCGCTCGCTGAGGCTGCCGTGCGCTCGAGCGACAACGCGGCCACGAACCTCCTCCTCGACCGACTCGGCGGTCCCGCCAGCCTGGACGCCGGGCTCGAGGAGCTCGGCGACACCACCTCGGAGGTGGTCCACGACGAGCCCGCCCTCAACCGCGTCTCGCCCGGCGCAGTCGCGGACACGTCGACGCCGCTCGCCTTCACGGCGAATCTGCGGACCCTGCTGCTGGGCGACGCCCTGGCTCCGGCCGACCGG
Source organism: Planctomonas deserti (assembly GCF_003067705.1). GTDB lineage: Bacteria > Actinomycetota > Actinomycetes > Actinomycetales > Microbacteriaceae > Planctomonas > Planctomonas deserti. Next base: position 140,423 of record NZ_QANL01000002.1, on the reverse strand, counting down.
CAACTCCTGACGGAGTGGATGAGCGGGAACGCCACGGGCGACGCCCTTGTCCGGGCGGGAGCACCGGAGGGCTGGGCGGTAGCGGACAAGTCCGGCGGTGCGGGTGGGATCCGCAACGACGTCGCCCTGGTGACGCCGCCCGGCCGCGATCCGATCCTGGTCACCGTCTTCACGGAGAAGACGGACGAGGGCGCGGCGTACGAGGACCGGCTGGTCGCCGAGACCGCGGCCGTCGTGCTCGACGCGCTGGCCTGAGGTACAAATGCACGGCGGAGCGCCGCGATCGTGGCGGCGATACGAAGGAAGAAACGGTACACCCCCCGGGACTTGAACCCGGAACCCACTGATTAAGAGTCAGTTGCTCTGCCAATTGAGCTAGAGGTGCGCGGTTCCTCAGGGGTTTTCACCCCTTCCGAACCGAGTGTCAACGATAGCACCGAAGGGGGCCTCGCCGCCAATCGGCCCACCGGCGGGCGCGGCCGAGGAAGCGCGGGCCCGATCAGGCGGCTCGGCCCCTCGCCTCACGCCTCCGCCCAGCAGCGGCGGCGACCGGTGCGGCATAGTAAAAGGACCCACCCCTCCCCCGCGAAAGGCGAGACCGATGACCGACAGCTCCCGACTCGAGAAGGGCGACGCCGCCCCCGCCTTCACGCTGCCCGACCAGGACGGCACGCCCGTGTCGCTCGGCGACTTCGCCGGCCAGAACGTGATCGTCTACTTCTACCCCGCCGCGAGCACGCCGGGCTGCACGACGGAGGCCTGCGACTTCCGCGACAACATCAACTCGCTGCGCTCGGCCGGCTACCAGGTGCTCGGCGTCTCGAAGGACCGCGCGGAGGACCTGCGCAGGTTCCGGGACGAGCAGGGGCTCAACTTCCCGCTGCTCTCCGACGAGGACCTCGCTGTTCACAACGCCTACGGCGCCTACGGCGAGAAATCGCTGTACGGCAAGAAGGTGACGGGGGTGCTGCGCTCGACCGTCGTCGTGGATCCCGAGGGGAAGGTCGCGCTGCCGCTGTACAACGTGAAGGCGACCGGCCACGTCGCGTCGCTGCGGAAGAAGTTGAAGCTCGACGCCTGAGCGCTCCCGCTCGACGCCCGGGCCGCGCCGGGTCAGTCCCGGGCGAGCGCCCGGGACACCGTCGGGGACACCGTGAGCAGGATCGCCGCGATGGACGGGGCGAGGATCAGCCAGCCGATGTCGGGCCGCGCGAACGTGCCCTGGAGCGCGCCGATCGCCACGGCGATCTGCACGATCTGCCAGGTGACGATCGCGCCCCGGATCCAGCCGGCCCGGCGCAGCGCGCCGATCACGACGGCGACGAGGAACGCGGATGCTCCGGCCGCCATCACGACGAGGGCGAGCGCGCTCGCCAGCGAACGCGGGGTCTCGACCAGCAGTTCGACGATGAGCCAGACGGCGATGGCGGCCATCGCGGCCGCCTCGAGGGCCACAATCGCGGCCAGTGCGAGGAGCGCCGGCGGGCGCCCGCCCTGCCACCTGGGGGTTTCCGGCAGGTTACCGTCGGGTGTCCCCGAGGTTTCGCTCACAGCAAGATCCAATACAAAACTATTGATTGATCGTTATGACTATGCGACCATATCTGAGGTCGATTGTGACGCTTACAGGGTCGTGGGCGCGTCCGGATCTCAGCTTATACGGCAGCCGGACATCGACTGACCCACCGCGGCGAACGAGCCGAACTGTAAGCAATTAAGGAGTTCCACCATATGGATTGGCGTGACAAAGCTGCCTGCCTGACTGCCGACCCCGAGCTTTTCTTCCCCGTCGGGAACACTGGCCCCGCGGTCGACCAGATCGAGAAGGCGAAGTCCGTATGCGGACGCTGCCCCGTCACCGAGATGTGCCTCCAGTATGCACTGGAGAACGGCCAGGACTACGGCGTGTGGGGTGGCCTCAGCGAGGACGAGCGACGCGCGCTCAAGCGCCGCGCGGCACGCGCCCGTCGCGCGAGCTGACCGCAGCGAACACGAACGACGAAGAGGGGGATCGGGCCTGAGGCCCGGTCCCCCTTCTCGTTGTCCGGCAGGATCCAGATCGCGGGGAGCGGGATCCCGATCACACGGATCCCGTCGGTGCGGGTCGCCCGCCCGTCGTCAGCGCTTCCGCAGCCAGCGGAACGGCACGTTGATCGTCACCTCGGTGCCCTGCCCCATGAGGGTGTGCCAGTCGATGGTGCCGCCGAGCTCCCCCTGGATCAGGGTGCGCACGATCTGGGTGCCGAGGCCGCTGCCGACCTTGCCCTCCGGCATGCCCGTGCCGTTGTCGCGCACCCGCACCTCGAGCTCGTCGACGGACCGGCGGGTGTCGATCGACACCTCGCCCTCCCGGCCGGCGAGGCCGTGCTCGACGGCGTTGGTCACGAGCTCGGTGAGAGCGAGGGCGAGCGGTGTCGCGTACTCGCTCGGCAGCACGCCGAAGCTGCCCGACGACTTCGGGTGCACCTTCGTGTTGTGGGTCGAGGCCACCTCGGCGATGAGCAGGAGCACGCGGTCGAACACCGCGTCGAAGTCGACGCTCTGGCTGAGCCCCTCGCTGAGCGTGTCGTGCACGACCGCGATGGCGGCGACGCGGCGCTGCGCCTGATTGAGGGACTCGCGCGCCTCGTCGCTGTGCGAGCGGCGCGCCTGGATGCGCAGCAGGGACGCGACCGTCTGCAGATTGTTCTTGACCCGGTGGTGGATCTCGCGGATCGTCGCGTCCTTCGTGATGAGCTCCCGCTCCTGGTGACGCAGCTCGGTCACGTCGCGGCAGAGGACGATCGCGCCCATCCGCTCGCCCCGTGCGCGGATGGGGATCGCGCGCAGCGAGACCGTGACCCCGCGGGCCTCGACGTCGGTGCGCCAGGGCGCGCGTCCCGTCACGACCAGGGGAAGGGACTCGTCGACGCTGAGCCGGCCGGTGAGCAGGCTCGAGGTCACCTCGGCGAGCGACTCGCCCTCGAGCTCCTCGCCGAAGCCCATGCGGTTGAACGCGCTGAGGGCGTTCGGGCTGGCGAACGTCGTGGTGCCGTCGACGTCGAGGCGGAGCAGGCCGTCCGAGGCGCGGGGCGCGCCGCGGCGCGGTCCGGTGCCCGCGCTGAGGTCCGGGAAGTCGCCCTCCGCGATCATGTTGAAGAGGTCGTTCGCGCACTCGTTGAACGTGAGCTCCTGGCGGCTCGGCGTGCGTGTCTCGCTCAGGTTGGTGTGCCGGGTCAGGACGGCGATCGGGGTGTCGGTGACCTCGGCGCTGCCCGGGTTCAGCCGCCGCTTCACGGGGACCGCACGCACGCGGGTCGGGGTCTCCTCGTACCAGTCCGCGGCGGACGAGTCGATGATCTCGCCGGTCTCGAACGCGTCGGTGACCTGCTTGCGCCACTCCGCCTTGATGGCCTGGCCCACGAAGTCCCGGTAGAACAGGGTCGCCGAGCTGGAGGGGCGGGCGTGCGCCACGGCGACGAAGCTGTCGTTGGCCGAGGGGACCCAGAGCACGATGTCGGCGAACGCGAGGTCGGCGAGCAGCTGCCAGTCCCCGACGAGCAGGTGGAGCCACTGCACGTCGGCTTCGGACGAGCGCCCCTGGGCGTGGATGAGGTCACTGAGCGTCGACACGGCATATAGCCTAGGCGGCGCCGCGAGCCCCGCCGTCCAGCCGGTATCGGCGCTCAGCGGACGCGCAGTGGCGCTCAGCCGACGGCGGGAGCGATCCGGCCGCGACGCCGGCCCAGCCGCCGACGGAGGGCGGGCGCCGGTGCCGGAAGCACCTCGTCCCGAACGAAACGCGCGACCGCGGCGAGCGCGGGTGATCGTGGCGCCACCTCCCGCAGCGTCGCCCCGGCGAGGAGCGCCGCATCGGTCCCGGCCCCGTCGTGCGGCACGAGAATCGGGCGCTCGATCCCGCCGAAGCGCAGCAGGGTCTGCGCCACCTGGCCACCGGGGTTCAAGCCGACGACGCCGGCCCGCACGCGGTTGGCGAGCACCGTCAGCCGCTGCCCGTCGAGCAGCTCGATCAGGTCGGCGTGCGCCCGCAGGAAGCGGGCGAGGCCCACCGGGTCCGCGGACGCCACCGCAACGACGTGGTCCGCGCCCTGCAGCGCGGCGATGGTGGCGGCGTTGCGGCGCGGGGCGAACAGGTCGCTCGAGATCTCCTCGTCCCGCTCAATGCTGAAGCCGGTGTCGACGACGACGTACTCCGCCCAGGCCCGGCACGCGGTGAGCGTGCGGCGGACCCGCTCCTCGGACAGCTCCGGCCAGCGGCTCGGGCGGGCGATGCCGGTCAGCACGCGGAAGCCGCGCGACCCGCCGTAGTTCTGCGCCACCCGATCGAGCTCCGCACTGGTGAGGCTGTCCGACCCGGCCAGCCGGCACGCGGCCGCGAACCCGGGCGCCTCGTCCAGCAGCCCGAGCGCGGGCGCGATCGCCCCGCCGTACGGGTCCGCGTCGAGCAGCGCTACGGTGCGGCCCGCCGCCGCGATCTCGGCGGCGAGCGTGATGGCGATGGTGCTTCGGCCGGGTGCCCCCGCCGGTCCCCAGACGGTGAGAACCCGGGATCCCCGCTCGCCGCTCTCGGGACCCCCGTCCCCCTCGCTCCCTGTTCCCGTCGCCCGGGCAGGGAGCGGCGCGGCGCTGAGCAGCGGCTCGATGTCCGACCAGGGCGCGTCGGCGTCGATGACCTCGTGCAGCCCGATGGCGACGGCGTTGCGCCGGTCCCGCTCCGTCCCTGCCAGGGCGATGACCCGCACGCCGCGCCGGTCGCAGGTCTGCAGCACGTCGGCGGTGAGGCAGCGCGGCGCCGCGTTCACGAGCACGACGTCGGGCGGCGCGGCATCGACGGCGGCGATCACGTCCTCCGCGTCCGCGACCCGCCCGAGCACGTCGTGACCGCCGGCCACGATGTCGCGGAGCAGCCGGTCCTCGGTCGCAGGGTCGAGCGCGAGCAGGATGCCCGGCATGTCACTCCCCCTCGCCGGGAGCGGGAGCGGGAGCCGTCGGTGCCGGTGCCGGTACCGGCGCCGGTGCCGGCACCGTCGGTGCCGGTGCCGGTGCCGGTACCGGCGCCGGTGCCGCGGGTACGAGCGATACGGCGTCCCCGTTGGCAATGCTCTCCAGGACGCGGGCGACCCGCTCCCGCGGCACGAGGATCTCCACGGACTCCGCGGCGCCGTCGCCCACCAGCCCGTCGTCCTCGAGCACCTGCACGACCGTGGCGGCGGGGACGAGCACGCCGGGCGGACCGAACACGCCTCCCTCCCCCTCGCGTGCCGCCCAGACGTCCACGAGGCGACCCGCAGCCACGCTGCGCGGCAGGCGCCCGGTGCTCTGCACGACGACCGAGGACGTGTCCACCGACGCCTGGTCGGCGACGGCGCCCGCCGGCAGCAGCTCACCGTCCTGGACCGTGCGGGTCAGCACGACGCCGCCCGCGGGAAGGTCGCCGGGAGAGAGATAGCTCCGCTCGGCCCTGCCGAGTCGCACCTGGGCGACCGCGAGATCTCCCTCGGTCACGGTCTCGCCCGCAGCGAGGGTCTGCGTCGCGGCGTAGACCGGCCGGGTGCGCTCGGCTGCGGAGACGAGCAGGGTGACGCCGAGCAGGGAGGCGATCACGAGCACGAGGCCGACGGCGAAGCGCGGGTCGAACCAGAAGCGCCCGCGACCCTGCGGGAGACGAAGCCGGGGAAGCGATGCCATGCAGCCATGCTGAGCGCGCCCGGCGGGGCCCGCGCGACTTATCCACAGCCCCGTTGCGCCGGGCGCCACCGCCCCATAATCGAGCCATGAGCGACCCCACCCCGCGCGATGCCCTCGGCCGCTTCCTGACCCTCGCCGACGTCGCCGAGGTGCTGAACGTGTCGACGCGGCAGGCGTACGCGCTCGTGCGGTCCGGTGAGCTGCCCGCCATCAAGGTCGGTGGTCGCGGGCAGTGGCGTATCGAGCGCCGCGTGCTGGAGTCCTACATCGAGGCGAAGTACGAGGAGAGCAGGCGGCTCAGCCTGTGGAAGCAGTCGGACTACGGCGGGATCCCCGAGCTCTCCGACGGCCGCATCCTCGACTGAGCGAAACCGATCACACGCGCACGAGCGCGACGCGTTCGATGGCGACGACCCGATAGGCCGTCACCGCGCTCTCCCGACGCGGCGAGCCGGGTTCGTGCAGGGCGAGGTCGCAGTGATCCCGCCCTACCCTGTCGATGGTGCCGTGCAGCACCCCGTCGGGCAGGTGCAGCTCGAGCGGTGATCGTCGGCGGCAGAGGTCGCGCAGCACGAAGGGCAGCCCGAGGCGGTCGGTGATGCCGCGGGCGGGACCGGGTTCCCGGAGACTCCGGCGCACCTGCCCCCGGTCGAGCAGCAGCGACGAGATGGCCCGCACGGGCAGGATGCACTGCCCCCGGGGCGCGGCACCGGACTCCCGGCCGGGGTCGAGGTCTCCCGCCACCCAGTCCCGGCCGAAGGTGCGCGGGCGCAGGTCGATCACGAGGCCGGTGCTGAGGAGGACCCGGACGGGCGCCGGTTCCTCGCCCGGATCCGTCCGCGCGATGGCCGCCAGCCGATCCCGCAGCGAGAGCCGGCCGAGTCGCAGCCGCTCCTCCTCCGCGAGGAGCTCCTCCTCCTCGGCGCTGCGCCCCTGTTCGAGCTGACTCTCGAGGTCGTCGAAGAGGTCGTCCCAGCGCATGCGGCACACGTTAACGGCGGCCGAAGCGGCCCCGGCGCAGTTATCCACAGCGCCAGAATTAGGGATTTACAGCCCGCGCGGCCGGTGCCAATCTGATTGCCCTGGACGCCGCCCCCACCTGGGGGCGCGGCGGACGAGTGGGGGTTTCGATGGTGACACAACCGCTTCCGCACGACGAGCTGCCACCGCGCGCGGACAGAGCCGCGACGGCCGGTCGCTTCGACGTCGATGACTTCTTCGGCCACCAGCCCTCGCGTTCTGCGGAGCTGCCGCCGCCCGAGCCGCTGATCGAGAACCTCACCCGCTGCGTCATCGAGGTGCTCGCCGGGGCGCGCGACCTCGACCAGATCGCCCGCTGGGTCAGCGACGACGTCTACCGGCACCTGCTGAAGCGCGTCGTGCTCTCGGCCCGGGCGCGCCGGGTGAAGGGCAGGCAGCCGACGCGGCCGTCGTTCAGCATGGGGCCGGTGAGCCTGTGCCGGCCGCGCGACGGCGTGGTCGAGGCCGTCGTCGTCGTGCACAGCAGGGCGCGCTCCCGCGCGGTCGCGGTGCGGCTCGAGGGGCTGGACCGGCGCTGGCGTGCGACGGCGATCCACGTGCTCTGAGCGGACGGGCGGGCGGACCGCGGCGCGTCGATCGGCGCCGCGGCCGTGAGTGTCGCGGCTCACGCGACGGCGCCCGCTCCCCCTAAGGGGGAACGGGCGCCGTCGTCATCCTGCGCGGAGAGGCGCTACGTCTTCCTCGCTACTTCTTCTTCACTACTTTTTCTTGTCGGCGGCGCGGCGCTCGGCCCTGTTGACGGGCGCGGCGGCGGGGCCGCCGGTGCTCTGGCCGAAGGCGCCTCGGCCGACCGGCTGCCTGCCCTGCTGGGCGGTCTCCGGCGACGCGTCGGCGCCAGGGGTGAGTGCCGCGTCCTGCTGGTCGGCCGCCTGCTGGGCCTTGGCCGTCGCCGCGCGCTCCACCTGGCCGCGCTGGTTGCGCACCTCGACGCCGCCGGAGTCGCTCGGCGCCGTGTAGCGCAGCTTCTCCGCGACGGCCTGGTTGGCCGCGAGGCCCTTGGCCGAGATGCGCGGGGCGGCGTTGCCGGCGACGGCGGGCTGCTGCACGTCGACCTCGAGGTTGAACAGGAAGCCGACGGTCTCCTCGCGGATGGAGCCCATCATCTGCTGGAACAGCGCGAAGCCCTCGCGCTGGTACTCGACCAGCGGGTCGCGCTGCGCCATGGCGCGCAGGCCGATGCCGTCCTTCAGGTAGTCCATCTCGTAGAGGTGCTCGCGCCAGCGGCGGTCGATGACCGACAGCACGACGCGGCGCTCGAGCTCGCGCATGGCGGACTCGCCGAGCTGCTCCTCGCGCCGCTGGTAGGCCAGCTTCGCGTCGGAGAGGATCTCGCGGCCGATGAAGGCGCGCGTGATGCGGCCCGCACTGCCGGCCTCGGCGATGAGCTCGTCGACCGTGATGGAGATCGGGTAGAGCGTCTTCAGCTCGGTCCAGAGCGCGTCGAAGTCCCAGTCGTCGCCGTTGCCCTCGCCGACGTGCGAGTCGAGCACGTCGTTGATGACGTCCTCGAGGAACTTCTGCACGCGCTCGTGCAGGTCGTCGCCCTCGAGGATGTGCCTGCGGTCGCTGTAGATGGCCTCGCGCTGGCGGTTGAGGACGTCGTCGTACTTGAGCACGTTCTTGCGGATCTCGGCGTTGCGCGCCTCGACCTGGCCCTGGGCGCTGCGGATCGCGCGGCTCACGACCTTCGACTCGATGGCCACGTCGTCCGGCACGCTATCGCGGCCCATGAGGCTCGCGGCGGCACCGTTGTTGAACAGGCGCATCAGGTCGTCGGTGAGGGAGAGGTAGAAGCGGCTCTCGCCCGGGTCGCCCTGGCGACCGCTGCGGCCGCGGAGCTGGTTGTCGATGCGGCGGGACTCGTGGCGCTCCGTGCCGAGCACGTAGAGGCCGCCGGCCTCGACGACCTTCTGGGCCTCGGTCTCGACGTCGGCCTTGACCCGCTCGAACACGGCGTCCCACTCGGCCTCGTACTCGTCCGGCGTCTCGACGGGGCTGAGCCCACGCGAGTTCATCTCGGCGACCGCGAGGAACTCCGCGTTGCCGCCGAGCATGATGTCCGTGCCGCGGCCGGCCATGTTGGTGGCGACGGTGACCGAGCCGAGACGCCCTGCCTGGGCGACGATCGCGGCCTCTCGCGCGTGGTTCTTCGCGTTCAGGACCTCGTGGCGCACGCCCTTCTTGGCGAGCATCTTCGAGAGGTACTCGCTCTTCTCGACGCTCGTCGTGCCGACCAGCACCGGCTGGCCGGTCGCGTGGCGCTCGACGATGTCCTCGACGACCTGCTCGAACTTCGCCTTCTCGTTCTTGTAGATGAGGTCCGGCTGGTCCTTGCGCTGCATGGGCCGGTTCGTCGGGATGGCGACGACGCCCAGCTTGTAGGTGCTCATGAACTCGGCGGCCTCGGTCTCGGCCGTACCGGTCATGCCGGAGAGCTTCTTGTAGAGGCGGAAGTAGTTCTGCAGCGTCACCGTGGCGAGGGTCTGGTTCTCCGCCTTGACGGCGACGCCCTCCTTCGCCTCGATGGCCTGGTGGATGCCCTCGTTGTAGCGGCGGCCCATCAGAATGCGGCCGGTGTGCTCGTCGACGATGAGCACCTCGCCGTTCATCACGACGTAGTCCTTGTCCTTCTTGAACAGCGCGCGCGCCTTGATCGAGTTGTTCAGGAAGGAGATGAGCGGCGTGTTCGCCGACTCGTACAGGTTGTCGATGCCGAGGTGGTCCTCGACCTTCTCGATGCCGGACTCGAGCACGCCGACGGTGCGCTTCTTCTCGTCGACCTCGTAGTCCTCGCCCGGCTTGAGCCGCTTGGCGATGGCGGCGAACTCGGTGAACCAGCGGTTCGCGTCGCCCGCGGCGGGGCCGGAGATGATGAGCGGCGTGCGCGCTTCGTCGATGAGGATCGAGTCGACCTCGTCGACGATCGCGTAGAAGTGGCCGCGCTGAACCATGTCGACCGCCTGCCACGCCATGTTGTCGCGCAGGTAGTCGAAGCCGAACTCGTTGTTTGTGCCGTAGGTGATGTCCGCGGCGTACTGCTCGCGGCGCTGCTCCGGCGTCTGCCCGGCGAGGATGACGCCCGTCGTCATGCCGAGCGCACGGAAGACGCGCCCCATGAGCTCGGACTGGTAGCTCGCGAGGTAGTCGTTCACGGTGACGACGTGCACGCCCTGGGACGCGATCGCGTTGAGGTACGCGGGGAGGGTCGCGACGAGGGTCTTGCCCTCACCGGTCTTCATCTCCGCGATGTTGCCGAGGTGCAGGGCCGCGCCACCCATGATCTGCACGTCGAAGTGACGCAGTCCGAGGGTGCGGCGCGACGCCTCGCGCACCGCCGCGAACGCCTCGGGCAGCAGGTCGTCGAGCGACTCGCCGTTCGCGTACCGCTCGCGCAGCTCGACCGTCTCGTTCTTCAGCTCCTCGTCGGTGAGGTGCGTGAAGTCTTCCTCGAGCTGGTTGACCGCCTTGGCGTAGTTCTCCAGTCGGCGGAGGATGCGGCCCTCGCCTACGCGGAGGACTCGTTCGAGTACTGAGGCCACCGATGATCTCCAATGCCGGTTCGGGCGGGAAAGCGCCCATGTCGTGGGGTGCCGGGAACGGCACGCGCGCGCGTCGGCACACGGCCGACAGGCCTTAACATGCTAGCGGCTGTGACCTGGCCGTTACCTTATGTCCCACCCCCCGTTCGGCCGGATCCGAGCACGACGGAAGCCTCTTCGCGGGGACCGGACGCGGCGGAGCCCCCGCGCCGGGAGAGGCGCGGGGGCTCCGGTCGTGATCCGGGCGACAGCTACGACCGTGCGGGCTGCTGCACCTCGGAGTCGAGGCTGATGACGCCGTAATCCCAGCCCTGCCTGCGGTAGACGACGCTCGGCCGGTCGGTCTCCGCGTCGATGAAGAGGAAGAAGGCGTGGCCGACCAACTCCATGTGGTCGAGGGCCTCGTGCGTCGTCATGGACTGCGAGGGGAACACCTTCTGCCGCACGACGACCGGCGAGTACTCCTCCTCCTGCTCGGACTCCTGGTCGGCGGGCGCGACGCTCGGTCCGTTCACCCGCTCGAGCAGCTCGGCCGGGGCGGGCTCGAGGTCGATGACGGCGAAGCCCCCGGTCGCCGCCTCCTGCAGTGACACCGGCCGATGCTGGCCGCGATGAATCTTCTTCCGATCCTTCGCTCGGCGCACCCGTTCGAGCATGCGTCCGATCGCGAGGTCGAAGGCCGCGAACTTGTCCGCGGCGCTGGACTCGGCGCGGACGACGGGGCCGGGTCCGATCAGGGTGAGCTCGACGCGGTCGTCGCTGTTCGAGCCACCGGACTTCTCCGCGTGCCTGGTCACCTTGATGTCGAGCGAGATGGCACGGTCGGCGAGCTGGGCGACCTTCTCCGCCTTCTCCGAAGCGTAGGTGCGGAACCGATCCGTGATCTCCGCGTTGCGTCCGGTGATGTTGATGTCCATGTCGACCTCCCAGTTGTCATGTCGGCGGACCGCCCTGGCGAGTATCGGAAGGGCGATCTGTTACGCCTTTCGTCCCAACCGTAGGGCAACGCCCGGCGTCGTGCGACCGGCGGCCACTGGGAATCGGACTGGTTCCCTTTTCCGGGCGCGCGATCATCGCCGCCGCGGCACGCGGGCCAGCACCACCGCCCCCAGCACGACTCCCCCGGCCGCCTCCGCCGCCCTCGCCGCCTCCCGCAGGGTCGCGCCCGTGGTGAGCACGTCGTCCACGATCAGCACGCGCCGCCCCCGGAGGGAGCGCCGGCCGCGGAGTGCGCCGCTCAGGTTCCGCTCGCGGTCGGCGGCCCCCAGGCCGGCCTGGTCCCGGGTCCTGCGGACGACGCGGAGCCCGGCAACAACCGGGACGCCCGCACCCGCGCGGCGGAGCAGGAGCCGGACCGGGTCGTAGCCACGCGCCCGCATCGCCCTCCGCGACGACGGCACGGGCAGCAGGGCGACGTCGCCGGCCTGGGCCGCGATCGCCGCCCTCGCCGCCTCCCCCAGCGGGTCGGCGAGCGCGCGGGCGACGTCGGTGCGGCCCCGCTCCTTCAGCGCCGAGAGCAGCCGGGGCACGACGCCGTCGTACTCGAGCGCGGCCCACACCGGGATCGGCGGGCCCGCCGGAGACGCGCCCGGAGCGCGTGGCAGCGGTACGGCAGCCGGCGACGCCGCGAGACGGGAGCGGCACCGCCCGCACACCGCCCGGTCGGGCGCGCCGCAGCCGCCGCACTCGATCGGGAGGAGCAGCGCGAGCGCGTCGGCGAGGGCGACGCGGGCCAGGGCGACGGGGGAATCGGCGAAATCCGCCGGCGGGTTGCCCGGTGGTTCCTTCGGCGGGTCGGGCTCTGCGATCACCCGCGCATCCTGCCCGCCCGCTCCCCGGCGGAGGGGCATCTCCGCGAGGGCGGGCGGAACGCCACCGCACGAGCCCCTGGGAGCGAAGAGACCGGGATCCGCGCCGAGTGATCCGCCGAGAGGTCAGCCGAGGGGTCAGCGCTGGGTGGCGAGCACGGCGACGCCGGACCCGGCGCGCTGCCAGCCGTTGCCGCGTGGCACCTGCAGCAGTCCGTCGGCGGTCAGCACGCGGAGGTTCGACCGGCCGTTGCCGCCGACGATGGACACCGCGCCCGGCACCTTGCCCAGGTCGACGACCCGGCCGCTCACCTGCTGCATGGTGACGACCGGATCCTCCGTCTCCCCCGGCCGGGTGAGCGTCGCCACGGTGACGTTGTCCACCCAGGTCGCGTCGATAGGCGAGCCCGCGTCCGCGTCCAGCTCGAGCACCGGGCTCGTGAGCCGGAGCGGGGTTCCGTTCTCGTCGCGCACGATCGACGCGACCGCGAGCCGGGCGCCCTGGCCGGAGTCGAGCAGCGCGAGCAGGCGCGCGCCGTCGCGGGACACGTCGATGGACACGATCCGGGCCCCCTCGCCCCACGACGTGCCGACCGCACTACCCTCGCCGCTCGGCGGGAAGGCGAGGATGGCGGTCGGATCGGCCGCGGGCACGCTCCACAGGATGCCCTCGGAGTCGAGCGACGGAGGAATGAGCCCGACACGCTCGTCGACGAGCAGCGGCTCCTCGTCGCGGCGCACCAACCATGCGCCCGCGCCGTTCAGCACCGCGGCGGAGACCTCGTCGGCGCCGAGCGTCACCGAGGTGGGCTTCAGCGCGGCGATGGTCTCGCCCACGACGGGCAGCGGCTGCGCCTGGCCGTTGGTGAGGAAGCCGAAGGTGCCACCCGCGAGCACGAGCGGGGAGCCATCAACCTGCGGGTCGGTGTCGGGCCCCGCTCCGCCGAGGTCCGGAATGGTGGTGGGCGTGCGCTCGATGCGCACCTCGACGCTCTGGATGCTGAGCACGCTCGACAGCGTGGAGGTCAGCTGCAGCTTCATGCGCTGCAGCGCCACCGTGTCCGCACGGGCCTCCGCGGAGAGGTCGACGATCGCCCTGCCGTTCTCGACGTTCACGAGGAGCGCCTCCGTGCCCTCGGGGAAGGCCGTGACCACGGCAGGCGGCTGCATCCACTCGCTCGGCCCGGCCAGCAGCCCGCGCACCAGGCGGGAGCTGGTGGTCGAGAGATTCGGGAACCAGCGCAGGTCGGGCACGAGGTTCTGGAACCCGGGGGCGAAGAAGTACAGCGGGTACGCCTCGAAGATGTCGTCGAAGTACTGCTCGGTGAGCACGATGCCGTCCGGCGTCTCGGCGATGCGCCACTCGCCGCCCTGCTGCACCATCTCGAAGGACACCGTCGCGGACTGCGGCGAGGCGAGGGACGTGTACTGCCCGCTCGCATCGACGGACGCCGTCGCCGTGAAGTTCAGCTCGAAGGAGTTCTCGTCGAGCTGCCTCGTCGACTGCTGTCCGGATCGGACCAGCACGCCCGCGTTGGGGTCCCACTCGTCCGCGAAGCCGGTGGAGAGGAACTGGCGGGCCACGGCGTAGGAGCCCTGCGGGCCGATGGCCGCCTGCACGAAGCCGGTGATGATCTGCTCCGGCGTCCCGCCCTCGACGGGGCCGTTCGGCTGGAAGACCAGCTCGGGCGCCTCGCCGCCGCCGACCTCGCCCGCACCGGCGACGCTGCCCGACGTCGGGATCGCGATGCAGCCGGACAGGACCAGGGTCACGGCGGCGAGCAGCGCGGCCACGCCGACGCGCGCCCGGGACAGCCGCCGGCCGGCGGCACCCCGCCCGGCATCACGCGCCATGCTGCACCCCCTCGCGCTCGCTCTCCTCGTCGTCCGGGGTCAGCGGCAGCGGCGAGACCGACAGGGTGCCGCCGTGCACGCGCGGCAGGGTCATGCGGAAGCAGGACCCCACCCCCGGCGACGACCAGACCTCGAGCCAGCCGCCGTGCAGCGTCACGTCCTCGCGGGCGATGGCGAGGCCGAGCCCCGTTCCGCCGGTCGTGCGCTGCCGGGACGGGTCCGCGCGCCAGAAGCGGTCGAACACGCGATCGACCTCCTCCGGCGCCATGCCGACACCGTAATCCCGCACGCTGAGCGCGACGGCCTGCTCGTTGCTGTCCACGGTGACCACGATGGGCCGCCCCTCGCCGTGGTCGATGGCGTTGCCGAGGAGGTTCACGATGACCCGGCGGATGCGGCGCGCGTCGATGTCGGCCTCGAAGTAACCTCCGGGGGCGGCGAGTTGCAGCTCCGACCCCTTCTGCGCCGCGAGCGACGTCAGCTCGTCCATGGCGTCGGCGGCCAGGCGCACGAGGTTGGTGGGCTCGGTGACGATCTGCACCGCGCCCGCGTCGTACCTGCTGATCTCGAGCAGGTCGGCGAGCAGCATCTCGAAGCGCTGGGCCTGGGTGTGCAGCAGCTCCGCGGTGCGCGCCGTCGCGGGCGGGAAGGAGTCCCGCTGGTCGTAGAGCACGCCGCCGGCGAGGCGGATGGTGGTCAGCGGCGTCCGCAGCTCGTGCGAGACGTCGGAGACGAAGCGCTGCTGCAGCCGCGAGAGGTCCGCGAGCTGGGTGATCTGCTTCTGCATGCTGTCGGCCATGGCGTTGAAGGAGCGGGCGAGCGTCGTGATGACGTCGTCGCCGTGCTCCGGGATGCGCTCCTCGAGCTGGCCCGCGGCCAGCTTCTGGCTCGTCTCGGCCGCGATGCGGATCGGCGCGACGACGAGCCGCACGACGAGCCAGGAGACGGCCCCGATCAGCGCGATCAATGCGATGCCGCCGACGGCGATGGTGCCCTGCACGAAGCCGAGGGTCTGCTGCACGTCGCCGATGTTGTAGACGAGGTACAGCTCGTAGTCCCCGGAGGCCGGCACGGTGACGGCGCCGCCCACGACGATGCCGGGGTCGTCGCCGTCCTCGCGCTCCAGGGCGACGGACTGGTAGTGCAGCTCGTCCCGGTCGCGGCGCACCTGCTCGCGCAGCTCCGGGCTGATGACGTCGGCGACGAAGTCGCGGCTCGTGGTGTTCTGCAGCAGCCCGTTGCTGCCGGGGAAGCCGAGAAGGGCGAAGTCGGCCTGGCCTGTGGTGATCTGGCTGATGGCGGCGAGCGCCTGGCCGCGCACCTGGTTCAGCTCCACCTCATCGGACGCGTCCGCGGAGTCGAACTGGGTCTGCGCCTGGGTCATGGCGCGCTCGGACTGCAGCAGGACCGTGGACAGGCGCGACTGGAACAGGTCGTTGGCGATGCTCGACGAGATGAAGCCGCCGATGAGCACGATCGTGACGCTGGACAGCCCGACCGTGAGCAGGACGGTGCGGAACTGGAGGGAGACGCGCCAGAGGTGGGCGATGCGGGCCGGCCATCTGCGCCAGTCCAGCACCGGCTGCAGCCACCGGCGCAGCCGAAGCAGCAGGTTCACCGCCGAGACTCCCTCATGGTGCCCCCTAGGACGCGGCCCCCGCGCGGTAGCCGACGCCGCGGACGGTCATCACGATGCGCGGGTTGTCCGGATCGTCCTCGATCTTCGCCCGCAGCCGCTGCACGTGCACGTTCACCAGGCGGGTGTCCGCCTTGTAGTGGTAGCCCCACACCTGCTCGAGCAGCATCTCGCGGGTGAACACCTGCTGCGGCTTCGAGGCGAGGGCGAGCAGGAGGTCGAACTCGAGCGGGGTCAGGTTGATCCGGCGGTCGCCGCGGCGCACCTCGTGGCCGATCACGTCGACCTCGAGGTCACCGATCTGCAGGCGGTCGGCGCTCTGCGCCGCCGGCGGGCGCAGCCGCGTGCGGATGCGGGCGACGAGCTCCTTCGGGTTGAACGGCTTGACGATGTAGTCGTCCGCTCCGGACTCGAGGCCGGCGACGACGTCCGCGGTGTCGGACTTGGCGGTCAGCATGATGATGGGCGTGCCGGACTCGGCCCGGATCAGGCTGCACACCTGGATGCCGTCCATGCCCGGGAGCATTAGGTCGAGGAGCACCAGATCCGGCTTGGACGCGCGGAACGCGGCGAGCGCGCCGGTGCCGTCCGCGCAGAAGGTGGGCTCCAGGCCCTCACTCCGCAGAACGATGCCGATCATCTCGGCGAGCGCGGTGTCGTCGTCAACTACCAGTATTCGAGTCGTCATAGCCTTCGGGGTGCTCGGGGTCCTTCCGGACAGGGTATCCGACGGCCGTCACCGCGGGCCGAGGGCGGTATCCCGGCGCGCCGCCCCCATTGCTCGCGCCCCCTTGGTCACACGCAGCCCTCCTATGGAAAGGTTGGTTACCGTGACGGACAATTCGCCCTGGCAGCGCCCGGGCTCGCAGCCGACGGGGCAGGACGCGCCCGCCTTCCCGCCGCCCGCTCCCCTGCAGGCGCCCGGACAGCAGGCCCCCGGCCAGCACGCTTCTGGACAGCAGGGCCCCGGCCAGCAGGCCTGGCCCCCGTACGGCGGCCAGGCTCCGCAGGGCGGGCCGGCGGGCTGGGCGCCGCCGCCGAAGCCCGGACTCGTGCCGCTGCGGCCGCTCGCGTTCGGCACGCTACTCGGCGCGTCGTTCCAGGTGCTGCGCCGCAACCCGAAGGCCTCCTTCGGCAGCGCGCTGCTCACCCAGGGCCTGATCACCGTCGTGACCCTGATCGTCGTCGGAGCGGTCACCTTCTTCGCCCTGTCGCGCATCGAGAGCGCCGCTCCCGAGGAGCAGGACGCCGTGCTGGTCGGCGGCATCGCGGCCATCATCGTGTCCGCGCTCGCAACGGTGCTCCTGTCGGTCGCGGCGACCGCCCTCCTGCAGGGCATCATCGTGCTGGAGGTCGCCCGCGGCACCCTGGGCGAGAAGCTCACCCTGGGCTCGCTCTGGCGCCTGGCCTGGCGGAGGCTGTGGCCGCTCGTTCTCTGGGCGCTGCTGTACTCGGCGGCGGTGCTCCTCGCCGTCGGCGTCGTGGTGCTCGTCGTCGTGCTGCTCGTCAGCCAGGGGGACGCCCTCATCGCGGTCGGCGTGCTGTTCGGCCTCCTCGCCGGCCTGGGGCTCACCGTGGCCTTCGTCTGGCTCTTCACGAAGCTGTCGCTCACCCCGAGCGTCATCGTGCTCGAGCGTCGCGGCGTGTTCGCGGCCATGGCCAGGTCCTGGCGGCTCACCAACGGGTACTTCTGGCGCACCTTCGGCGTGCAGGCGCTCGTGCTCGTCATCGTCCAGGTGGCGACTCAGGTGGTGACCACCCCGATCGGCATTCTCTTCGGCATCGTGATGGGGCTGATGTTCCCGAACGGCACGGTGCCCGAGGACGGGTCGGTCGAGTCGTTCCTGCCCCTGATCGGCCTGTACGGGATCACCCTTCTCGTCTCCCTCGTGTTCGCCGCGATCGGCGCGGTCGCCCAGTCGGCGAGCTCGGCCCTCGTGTACATCGACCTGCGGATGCGCAAGGAGGGCCTGGACATCGAGCTCGCGCGCTTCGTCGAGACCCGCCGCGTGCGCACGCCCGGCTCCCCCGCCGGCGACGACGGCGCCCCCGACCCCTACCTCGCCGTTCCGGCAGGATCCGCCGCGAGCCCCGGACCCGGTGCGGGCGGGCAGGTGGCATGACCGTTCCGCTCGCGTTCGTCCCGCTCGAGCCGGATGCGGAGGAGGCGCGCGACTGGCTCCTCGGCGAGCTGTCGAAGCCGCCGTACCAGGCGGCCCGCCCCACCCTGTTCGACACGGTCGCGCAGGCGATCCGGGACTGGTTCGTCGAGCTGTTCGCGAGCGCCGACGGCCGGGTGCCGAACATCGTGCCCGTGCTCGTCACCCTCGTGCTGATCGCGGTACTCGTCGCCGCGTTCCTGCTCTTCGGTCTCCCCCGGCTCAACCGGCGCGGTGCACCGCTCGGCGAGCTCTTCGGGGACGACGACCCGCGGACCGCCGACGTGCTGCGGGAGTCGGCCCGCGCCGCCGCCGCCCGCGGCGACTTCACCCTCGCCATCGAGGACCTCTACCGCTCGATGGCCCGCGGGCTCGCCGAACGGACCGTCGTGCGCACCTCCCCGGGCACCACCGCGCGGGACTTCGCCCGGCGGGCGGGTGAGGCGTTCCCCGCGCACGCGGACGCGCTGCACGACGGCGCCACGGCGTTCGACGCCGTGCGCTACCTCGGGCGGGCGGGCACCCGCGAGCAGTACGAGCGCCTCGCCGAGCTGGAGCGCGCCGTGCGCGAGGAGCGGCCGGCCGCCCTCGAGGCCGTCGGCGCCGCGACGGGCAGTGGAGCGTGACGCCGCCCGACGCCGCGATCGTCCCCCGCCCGGACGCCGGCCCGCGTGCCGAGGCGTCCGCCGCCGATGACGCCCCTCCCGGCACCGGCACCGCCGTCGCGGCCTCCCTCACGGTCCGGGCCTGGCTGCGCCGCGGGGCGTTCTGGTTCGGGGCCGCGGGCTTCGCGCTCGTGGTCGTCGTGATCGCCGCCCTCGTGAACGGCGTGACCGGCGCGACGGGTGGCCCCCTCGACGCGGACAACCCGGCCCCGCGCGGCGGGATGGCGGTAGCCGAGGTGCTCGAGCAGCGCGGTGTCGACGTGCTGCCCGTCGACACCCTCGACGAGGCCGAGGATGCCGCCGCCGCCGGCCCCGGTGAGACGACGCTCCTGCTCCACGACCGCGACGCGCTGCTCACCGACGAGCAGCTGCAGCGCGTCGGCGGCATCGCGGACCGCCTCGTCCTCGCCTCCCCCGAGTTCTCGGTGCTCCAGGCCCTCGCACCCGGGGTCCTGCTCGCCGGGTCGAGCGGCGACGACCGCCCACTGACCGCTCGCTGCTCCGACCCGGCGGCGACGGGCGGGGCGAGCATCCGCGCCGACGACCTCGACGCCTACCGGGTGGACGACGCCACCCTGCCCGCGGGGGCGCAAGCCGCGGAGTGCTTCCCGGCGGGGGACGGCGCCGTCGCGCTCGTGCGGCTCGTGGACGGCGACCGGGAGACCGTCGTGGTGGACGCCGACCCCCTCTTCACGAACGACCAGGTGGCCAGGAGCGGGAACGCCGCCGTCGCGCTCGCCGCGCTCGGCTCGCGGCCCACCCTCGTCTGGTACACGCCCGGCCTCGGCGACGTCGAGGTCACCGGGCCGCCGTCGCTCGCCGAGCTCACGCCCGGCTGGGTCACGCCGCTCGCGCTGCTGCTCGGCATCGTCGCGCTCGCCGCCGCGCTCTGGCGCGGACGCCGCTTCGGCCCGCTCGTGGTCGAGGACCTGCCCGTCACCGTCCGCGCGAGCGAGACGATGGAGGGCCGCGCCCGGTTGTACCAGCGGGCATCCGCCCGCGGCCGCGCGCTCGATGCCCTGCGCGTCGGGGCCGTGTCCCGCATGGCGACCGCGCTCGGCCTGGGCCGCGCCGCGTCCGTGCAGGACGTGATCGCGGCGGCCGCCGCCGCGACCGGCCGGGACCCCGGCGACGTGCACGCCGTCGTGCTGGGTGCCCTGCCGGCCACCGACCGGGAACTCGTGACCCTGACCGACCGGCTGCGCGCCCTCGAGGCCGATGTGACCGACGCCGTAGACCCCACAGGAGGAAGAACCACATGACAGACGAACTCCGCCAGAAACTCCTCGATGTGCGCACCGAGGTGGGCAAGGCCGTCGTGGGGCAGGACGGCGCCGTGACCGGACTGATCATCGCGCTGCTCGCTCGCGGGCACGTGCTGCTCGAGGGGGTGCCGGGCGTCGCGAAGACCCTGCTCGTGCGCAGCCTCAGCGCGGCCCTCAGCCTCGACACCAAGCGCGTGCAGTTCACGCCGGACCTGATGCCGGGCGACGTGACCGGGTCGCTCGTCTACGACGCGAAGAGCGGCGAGTTCTCGTTCCGCAACGGCCCCGTCTTCACGAACATCCTGCTCGCGGACGAGATCAACCGGACCCCGCCGAAGACCCAGTCCGCGCTGCTCGAGGCGATGGAGGAGCGCCAGGTGTCCGTCGACGGCCGTAGCCTGCCGCTGCCCGAGCCGTTCGTCGTCGCGGCGACGCAGAACCCCATCGAGTACGAGGGCACCTACACGCTGCCCGAGGCGCAACTCGACCGCTTCCTGCTGAAGCTCGTGCTCGACCTTCCCGAGCGGGACGCCGAGGTCGAGGTGCTGCGCCGGCACGCCGCCGGGTTCTCGCCGCGCGACCTGCACGCGGCCGGCGTGCGCGCCGTGCTCGGCGCCGAGGACCTCGCCCGCGCCCAGCAGGCGGCCGCCGGCGTCGGTGCCAGCCCGGACGTGCTCGCCTACGCGGTCGACCTCGCCCGCGCGACCCGGGTGTCGCCCTCCGTGCGCCTCGGCGTCTCCCCGCGCGGCTCGACGGCCCTGCTCGCCGCGGCGAAGTCGTGGGCCTGGCTGAGCGGGTTCGACGCGATCACCCCCGACCACGTGCAGGAGATGGCGCTGCCCGTGCTGCGGCACCGCATCCAGCTGCGGCCCGAGGCCGAGCTCGAGGGCGTCTCCGTGGACGCGGTGCTGCGCTCGATCCTCTCCCAGGTGCGCGTCCCCCTCTAGCCTGGCGCACCCGGTCGTCGGCCCCGCCGACGATCCACCCGCAACCGTCGTCCCTCAATCGAAAGGAGCCGCCCATGGCCGTGACCGGTCGCTTCGTCGCCCTGCTCGCGCTCGGCGCGCTCCCCGTCGTGCTGTTCGGCGCCGACGCCGCGGCCGGTGCGACCGTGCTCGCCGCGTGGGTGGCCGGCTGCGTGCTGCTCGGTGTGCTCGACCTCTGCCTCGCCGCATCCCCGCGGGCCGTCGCCATCGAGCGCGAGCTGCCCGGTCGGCTGAGGCTGGGCGAGACCGCCGCGTCGCTGCTCTTCCTCACGAACCGCGGCCGGCGCACGCTGCGCGGCCGCGTGCGCGACGGCTGGTCGCCGTCCGCCGGGGCGCCGTCGACGCGGGCCGCCGTCCGGATCCCGCCCGGCGAGCGGCGGGTTCTCGAGCAGGCACTGACCCCGTTCCGCCGGGGCGAGCGCCGGACGGAGCACGTGACCATCCGCTCCATCGGGCCGCTGGGGCTGTGGGCCCGCCAGGCCACCCTGAACGCGCCCGGCGTGCTGCGGGTCCTGCCGCCGTTCACCTCCCGCAAGCACCTGCCCTCGCGCCTCACCCGGCTGCGCGAGCTCGACGGGCGCACCAGCGTGATGATCCGCGGCCAGGGCACCGAGTTCGACAGCCTGCGCGAGTACGTGCCGGGCGACGACGTGCGCTCCATCGACTGGCGGGCCACCGCCCGGCGCAGCGACGTGATGGTGCGCACATGGCGGCCGGAGCGGGACCGACGCGTCGTGCTGCTTCTCGACACCGGCCGCACGTCCGCCGCCCGCGTCGACAACGAGCCGCGCATCGACACGGCCTTCGAGGCCTCCCTGCTGCTGGCGGCCCTCGCCACCCGGGCCGGGGACCGCGTCGACCTGCTCGCCTACGACCGCAGGCTGCGCGCGCGGGTGCAGGGGGCGACCGGCCCCGAGCTGCTCTCCCGGCTGGTCGACGCGCTCGCGCCGGTGGACCCGGAGCTTCTCGAGATGGACTGGACGGCGGCACCCGGCCTCGTCCGGTCGGTCACGAGCGCCCGGTCGCTCGTCGTGCTGCTCACCTCGATCGACGCCGCGGGCAGCTCGCGTGCGCTGCTCTCCGTGCTGCCACAGCTGACCAAGCGGCACATGGTCGTCGTCGCCTCCGTCACGGATCCGGATGTGCAGGCCACCGCCCGCTCCGCCCACGACCGGGAGAGCATCTACCGCGCGGCCGCGGCAGAGCGCGCCCTGCTCGACACGGCACGGGTGTCGGCCGCGATCCGGCGCCTCGGCGCCGAGGTGGTCACCGCCGCGCCCGCGGACCTGCCGCCCGCGCTCGCCGACAAGTACCTCGCCCTGAAGGCCGCGGGCCGGCTCTAGCCGTCACGGTCGGCGGTCGGTGGCGCTCGGTGATCGGCGGTTGCTTCGTCGGCCGTCGCTCCGCGCTCGTGCCCGACGGCCGTCAGCCCGCGACGAGTCGGCGCGCGCCCGCCTCGAACTCCACGAGGTCGCCCGTCTCCCCCGCGCGGACAGCGCGCCTGCCCAGCACGAGCATGTAGGCGAGGAACGCGGCGAGGGCGATCGCGCCGATGCCGATCTTGATGGCCGGGTGCCAGGGCTGCCGGGTGATGAAGCCCTCGATGAGCCCGGAGACGAAGAGCACGATCACGAGGCCGATCGCGACGGTGAACAGCGCGCGGGCGTCCTCCGCGAGAGCCTGCGCCCTCGTGCGGGGGCCCGGCGCGATCCACGCCCAGAAGATGCGCAGCCCGCCCGCCGCGGCGACGAACACGGCGGTCAGCTCGAGCATCCCGTGCGGGAGGATGTAGAGGAAGAACGTGTCGCCCTCGCCGTAGGAGAAGAGCACGCCGGCCGCGACGCCGACGCCCTGCGCGTTCTGGAAGATGACGTTGGGCACCCAGACCCCCGTGATGCCGAACGCGATGCACTGGGCCGCGATCCACGCGTTGTTCGTCCACACCTGGCCGGCGAAGGACGCCGCCGGGTTCTCCCGGTAGTAGTCGACGAACTCGTCGTTCGCGTACTTCCGCAGGTCCTCGTCGGAGCCGAAGCTCGCGAGCACCCGCGGGTCCGAGCTCACCCAGACCGCGTAGCAGGTGGCGATGAGGATGGTCGCGAGCGCGACGGCGAGCGTGAGCCAGCGGATGCGGTAGAGCGCGGCCGGCAGCTCGAGCACGAAGAAGCGCGGGATCTGGCTGAGCACGTTCGCGCCCGCGCCGGTGAAGCGCATCCGGGCGCGAGAGAGCGTCACGGACAGGCGGTCGCCCTGCACGGTCGAACCCGCGGACGTCTTGATGGCGGAGAGCTGCGTGGCGCCGGACTGGTACCGCTCGATGAGCTCGTCGGCCTCGGCCCCGGAGAAGCGCCGCTTGCGGCCCAGGCGGGCAAGCCGGTCCCACTCATCGCGGTGGGCGGCGGAGTATGCGTCGAGGTCCATCTGCTTGAATACTATTCATGTCCTCGCGACGCCAGCCCACCGCCGAGCTGGTCGACGAGCGCGGCGACGAGCTCGTCATCGGCGAAGCGGTCGCCCTCGACGTTCGCGCGGCGAGCTTCGTGCTCCGCGCGGCGGGCGCGATCATCGACGTCCTCGCCTACGTCGCCCTCCTGCTGCTGATGCTCCTCGGCCTCGGTGCCCTGTTTGCGTGGTCGCCCTTCGACTCCGCGCTGGGCGCCGCCCTCGGCATCGCGTGCGTGGTGTTCGCCATCGTGATCGTGCCCATGGTCGTGGAGGTCGCGACGGCCGGCCGCTCGCTCGGCCGGTTCGCGGTCGGCGTCCGCATCGTGCGCGACGACGGCGGGGCGATCGGGCCGCGGCACGCGTTCATCCGAGCCCTGACCGGTGTGCTCGAGCTGTTCCTCAGCTTCGGTGGCATCGCCGCGTTCGTCGGACTGCTGAGCGGCCGCGCGAAGCGGCTCGGGGACCTGCTCGCCGGCACCTACAGCCAGCACGAGCGCGTGCCGAAGGTGGTCGAGCCGGTGCACGGCGTGCCGACCCCGCTCGTCGCCTGGGCCGCGATCGCGGACGTGGCCCGGCTGCCGGACGCCCTGTCGCGGCGCATCGCCGCGTTCCTCCGCCAGGCGGACCGGCTCACGCCAGAGACGCGCGCGCGGCTCGCGAGCGAGCTCGCCTCCGAGGCCGCGCCGTGGGTGTCTCCCCTGCCCGATGCGGAGCCTGAGCTGTTCCTCGCCGCCGTCGCCGCGGTGCGCCGGGAGCGCGACTACCGCGCCCTGATGCTGGAGCGCGAGCGCCTCGAGCACCTCACTCCCCTGCTCACGGGGCTGCCGCACGGCTTCCCCGACCGCTGAGCCGGGGAGGCCGTGGCGGCGCCGTGTCGCAGCTTCGCTGAGCCGCGCGGCCAGGCCGCTGACGCCGTTGAGCTGAGCCGCTAGTAGCGGTAGTGCTCCACCTTGTAGGGGCCGGTCGCCTCGACGCCGATGTACTTCGCCTGCTCCGCCGTGAGTTCGGTGAGCTCGACGCCGAGCGCGCCGAGGTGCAGGCGCGCCACCTTCTCGTCGAGGTTCTTCGGCAGCACGTAGACGCCCGTCGGGTACTTCTCCGGCGATCCCCACAGCTCGATCTGCGCGAGCACCTGGTTGGTGAACGACGTGCTCATGACGAAGCTCGGGTGGCCGGTGGCGTTACCGAGGTTCATCAGGCGGCCCTCGGAGAGCACGAGCACCGAGCGCCCGGTGGGCAGGCGCCACTCGTGCACCTGCGGCTTGATCTCCACCTTCTCCGCGCCGGCGAGCTTCTCGAGGCCCGCCATGTCGATCTCGTTGTCGAAGTGGCCGACGTTGGCGATGATCGCGAGGTGCTTCATCGCCTGGATGTGGTCGACGGTGATGACGTGGTAGTTGCCAGTGCCCGTGACGAAGATGTCGACCGTCTCCACGACGGACTCGATCCGCGCGACCTGGTAGCCGTCCATGGCGGCCTGCAGGGCGTTGATCGGGTCGATCTCGCTCACGATGACGCGGGCGCCCTGGCCGCGGAGCGCCTCCGCCGCGCCCTTGCCCACGTCGCCGTAGCCGACGACGAACGCGACCTTGCCGCCGATGAGCGTGTCGGTCGCACGGTTGAGGCCGTCCGGCAGGGAGTGCCGGATGCCGTAGCGGTTGTCGAACTTCGACTTGGTGACGGAGTCGTTCACGTTGATGGCGGGGAAGAGCAGCGCGTTCTCGTTGGCGAGCTCGTACAGGCGGTGCACGCCCGTCGTGGTCTCCTCGGTCACGCCGCGCAGCTCCTCCGCGATGCGGGTCCAGCGGTCGCCGCTGGCGGCGAGAGAGCGGCGCAGGGTGTCGAGCACGACGGCGAACTCGGCGCTGGCGTCGGCCGGGGTCTCCGGCACGGCGCCGGCGAGCTCGTACTCGCGCCCGCGGTGCACGAGCAGGGTGGCGTCCCCGCCGTCGTCGAGGATCATGTTGGGGCCGGCCCAGTCCTCGCCGGCCTCCGCCGCCTCCGCGCTCCAGTCGAAGATGCGGTCGGCGCACTCCCAGTACTCCTCGAGCGTCTCGCCCTTCCAGGCGAACACCGGCACGCCGGCGGGCTGCTCGGGCGTGCCCGTGCCGACGACGACGGCGGCCGCGGCCTCGTCCTGGGTGGAGAAGATGTTGCAGCTCGCCCAGCGCACGCGGGCGCCGAGCGCGACGAGCGTCTCGATCAGCACGGCCGTCTGCACGGTCATGTGGATGGAGCCCGCGATGCGCGCGCCGGCGAGCGGCTGCGACGCGCCGAACTCCTCGCGCAGGGCCATCAGTCCGGGCATCTCGTTCTCGGCGAGGCGGATCTGGTGGCGACCGGCCTCCGCGAGGGAGAGGTCGGCGACGCGGAACTGCGGCGCGGTGGCGGAGGGGGCGGATGCGATGCTCATCCCGCTATTCTTCCACCTCACCGATGGGTACTCCGTGGTACCGGCGACGGCGCCTTCGGTCCGCGGCCTGGTGGTGAACACGGTCGCTGAGCTTGTCGAAGCGACGTAACGGACGTCGCGTCCCTTCGACAGGCTCAGGGACCGTGAGGGTTCCGCCGTATCTGCGCTGGTAGTTCCCGAGAGCTTCGCGAGCAGCGACGGAACACGGATGCAGCGGTCATCGAGGTGCGCGGGCATCTCGCATACGGTCGCTGAGCCTGTCGAAGCGACGTAACGCGCCTCGCGTCCCTTCGACAAGCTCAGGGACCGGGGTGGTCTCATGGGTCTGCGATGGCCGTTCCCTGAGAGCTTCGCGAGCAGCGATGGAATGCGGATGGTGCGGCCACCGAAGCGGGCTGACGTTCCGCATGCGGTCGCTGAGGCTGTCGAAGCGACCTGAGGTGCCTCGCGTCCCTTCGACAGGCTCAGGGACCGCCGGGCCGGCTTCTCTGCGACATGTCCAGGTCGAAGCATGGTCAGTCGCCCGGTGACGCCGAATCAGAAGGGCGCGCCAAGGTTCGGTCCCGGAGGCGGTGTCGGCGGGCGTTCCAGTCCTGGACCGCTCTGCTCTTCGTCGCCAGGTGCCGGGGTTCGCGGGTCGGGCTGACCGACCTCGGCGGGAGCAGTGTGTACTGCCCGCCGGTTCGGCGGATGTCCCAGCCGTTGTTGTGCAGGAGCAGGTGGTGGTGCTTGCACAGGAGCACGCCGTCGGCGATGTCCGTCTTGCCGTGGTCGCGTTTCCATTGGTTGATGTGGTGGGCCTCGCACCACGACGGTGGTCGGTCGCAGCCCGGCCACATGCACCCGCCATCCCTCACCGCGAGCCCGATGCGCTGGCGTGAGGTGAAGAGGCGCTGCTCGCGACCGACGTTCACGCACTGGCCGTTGTCATCGAGGACTACCGCGACCGTTCCAGTGGAGCAGACCTCGCGGCGGATGGTGCCGATGCTCACGGCCTCGCCGGTGTCCTGGATCGAGCCGTGGCCTTCGCCGGAGTCGAGGCTCTCCTTCGTCACGATCACCCGGACCGCGGGTCGCCTGGACCCGTACACCTGTCCTGGGTCGGCGTCCGCGCCGATGCGCAGCAGTTCGAGGAACCCGTCGGCCGCGAGCCGCTCGGTCGGCCGAGGGTCGTTAAGGATCGCGTCGATCCGCTCTCGGTCCTCTTCCTTCACGAACCGCGGCCCGCCGCGGCGAGGGTTGGTGAGCTCGTCAAGGACGGAGAGGAGGAAGGCGCCCGGTTCGGGTGCGTAGAGGAACTTGCCCTCCACCATCCCGTCCGGTCGCTTCCACGCCTTGAGGTGCTGCTGTTCCAGCTGGGCCTTCTCCCGGTCCGCGAGCTCGGTGTCGTCTAGGTCGTCGCGGAGCTGTCGCGCGCGGCGGTGTAGTTGCGCCGCCGTGAGGGTGGCGGCGTCCTCGACCAGTTCGACCGCGGCCTCGGACAGTGCCTCGGCTGGCACCGCGTCCGTCGGCAGCCCCAGCCCGGCGCGGATGGCGTCCGCCTGCGCGATGGAAACCTTGCCGTCGGTGACCGCGTGCGCAATAGGCGCGTGCCAGGGGGTCGGCGGGGCCGGCAATTCTGGGTGCTCACGCTTCAGCGTTTCCACGGCGTCTGTCTCGGCGAGCATCTTGCCCACCTCGACGATCGACACCGCGCCACCCTTCGTGGTCCCGGTGATCGCCTCGACCATGGCTTGTGGTGTGCGGTAGCCCTCCTGCTGAGCCAACCCGGCCGAGCCTAGGTCCGTGCTCGAGCGGCGGTTGAGCTCGCCGGCGATCCAGGCCGAGAAGGTGTCGCAGCACTGTCGCAGGTCCGCGATAGCGTGCAGCGCGTCCAACAGATCCTGTTTGGGAAGCGGAGCGAAAGCGGCGGGCGAGTCGCCCAGGCGCGCGACGGTGTCCGCTGTGCGGAGAAGCGTGGCTGCCGGGGTTCCCATAGCACACATTCTACCACATCGAAAGTTTCTTCGATGAAGAACTTTGGCCCTGTGGAGAACTTCCACGCGCGACTCATCGAGCCCCATGCGACAGCACCGTGCGTCCCGCCGAGAAGCTGGGGGACAGTGCGGGCCGCGTTCGCGTCACCGGGACCGCAACGCGTGCGCCCCGGCGTACCCGCCGCGGGTCAGGCGCGGATGAGGGCGAGCACGCCGTCGCGGACGCGCTCCATCTGCTCGCGCGAGCCCGCCTCGACGTTCAGCCGGAGCAGGGGCTCGGTGTTCGAGGGGCGGACACTGAACCACCAGAACGGCTCGTCCCCGTGCACGATGCCGGTCACGGTGAGGCCGTCGAACTCGTCGAACTCCGCGATGCCGGTGTAGGCGTCGACGATGCGCGAGTAGGCCTGCGGCACGTCCGCGACGGTCGAGTTGATCTCGCCGGACAGCGCGTACGGGGTAAAGCGGGCGGACAGCTGGGACAGCGGCGCCGGCTGCGAGCCGAACTCGGCCAGCAGGTGCATCGCGGCGAGCATGCCGTTGTCCGCTCCCCAGAAGTCGCGGAAGTAGTAGTGGGCCGAGTGCTCGCCGCCGAAGATGGCACCGGTCGCGGCCATCTGGTCCTTGATGAGTGAATGGCCCACGCGCGTGCGGAC
Organism: Planctomonas deserti; assembly: GCF_003067705.1. Taxonomy (GTDB): domain Bacteria; phylum Actinomycetota; class Actinomycetes; order Actinomycetales; family Microbacteriaceae; genus Planctomonas; species Planctomonas deserti. Next base: position 112,292 of record NZ_QANL01000002.1, on the reverse strand, counting down.
CGCGGTGGCCCCGGCGGCCTCGATCGTCTCGGGGACGATGTTCGAGGTGATGAGATTGTGCAGCACGGTGATCTCGGCGTCCGGGTGGCTGGCCCGCTCGCGCTGGATCTCGCGCAGGGCGACGATCGCGGCCACCGCGGACGGCGTCACCGCCTCGCCGCGCTCGTCCACGACGAAGCAGCGGTCCGCGTCGCCGTCGAACGCGAGGCCGAGGTCGGCGCCGTGCTCGACGACCGCGCGCTGCAGGTCGACGAGGTTCTTCGGCTCGAGCGGGTTCGCCTCGTGGTTCGGGAACGTCCCGTCGAGCTCGAAGTACATCGGCACGATCTCGATGGGCAGCGCGGGCAGGCCGGCCTCTGTGCCGAGCACCGCCGGGACGGTGAGGCCGCCCATGCCGTTGCCGGCATCCACGACCACGCGGATGGGCCGGATGCCGGACAGGTCGACGAGCGAGCGCAGGTACGCGGCGTAGTCGCCCAGCACGTCGAGCCGGCGCTCGGTGCCCGGCGTCTCAGCGGTCGGGATGCCGTCCGTCAGGAACGCCGCGGCCCGGTCCCGAATCGCGGCGAGGCCGGTCTCGAGGCTGATGCCCTGGGCGCCCGCGCGGGAGAACTTGATGCCGTTGTAGGTCGCGGGGTTGTGGCTCGCCGTGAACATGGCGGCGGGAGCGGTGAGGTGGCCCGAGGCGAAGTACGTCTCGTCCGTCGAGCAGAGGCCGATGGCGACGACGGATGCGCCACGCGCCCGGATGCCGCGCGAGAACGCGGCGGAGAACTCCGGCGAGGAGTCGCGCATGTCGTGGCCCACGACGATCTCGGCGCCCGCGGCACCCAGCTCGTCGGCGAAGCCGGCGCCGAGCGCCTCGACGATGTCCTCGGTGAGCGTCTTCCCCACGAGGCCCCGAACGTCATAGGTCTTGACGATGGCGTTCAGGTCCGCGACGGGGTCCGATTTCATGCTCCGAAACCTACATCACCCATCACGACGTGCCGCACGATCTGCCAGCCCTGAGGCGCGGACAGCCGCTCGGCGTGCTTGTCGCACAGGTCGTAGCTGTGCGGCTCGGCCTTGGTGCTCAGCGGACCGAGCACGGCCATCGAATCGGCGTAGACGTAGGTGAGGGTTGTCGTCGCGTAGTGGGCGCAGGCGACGCGGGAGCACGGCCGATTGATCATTTCTCCCCCACCATACCCACGGATGCGCCCGCGCCCGGGAAGGCGTGCGGGGCGCCCCCGCATCCGTGCTTCCCGCGGTCGCCCGGCCCCACCGACGGGACCGCCGAGCACGCCGGTGTCGTCCGCCGCGCCTACCATGGAGTCATGGCCCGACCCCGGCGCAGCGTCACCGCTGCCGTCCCTCCCGTCCGCGGAGCGTTCCGCGACCGGCACGGTCGCGGCATGCGCTCCTCCGTCGCCGGTCCCCACCTGCCGATGCTGCGCAGCCGCATCGACCTGTTCGAGATGACCGTCGCGGCCACCGCCGAGTACCTCCGCGGCGCCTGGCCGGACGAGCTCGCCGACGTGCGCTTCGAGGTCGGCGCGCTCCCCATCGCGCTGCGCGGCTCGGACGGCATCGACCGGTGGAGCGTCTCGCACGAGCAGCGCCGGATCGTGCTGTACCGCCTGCCCATCGAGCGGCTGGCGCGCCTGCACCGCCACGACGAGATCCACCTGCGCATGCTCATCGAGAGCTGCGTGCTCCGGGCCGTGGCCGAACTGCTCGGCAAGGACCCGTGGGACATCGCCCCGGACCGGTTCCGCCACTTCTAGCCGTCGCCTCACCGGTCCGCCGGCGCCCGGCCGATGTGCGGATCGCAGGATCGCCGCGGATCGCAGGCTCGCCGCACCCGCACCCGCACCCACATGCGCACACGCGCACGGGAGCGCCCCCCCTACGGGTAGACGCGGAGCGGGCTGGCCGAGGGGTTGCCGGGGTTGATCGGGAAGGCCGACAGCTGACCGTCGCCGAGGAACGTCACGGATCCGAACAGCGGCTCCGGCGAGGACAGCCGGTACACGGTGCCCGCGACCACCGGGGCGCTCACGGGCGCGCCCGCGGGCACGTCCACGACGATCTCCGCCGCACCCTCCGCCGCGGGCGTCGCGGGGGTGAGAACGGCCTGGACAGGCGCGTCCCCGAGGTTGAGGAGGTGCACGCGGGGGTCGGGGCCCTGCGGTACGGCCACCAGGGTCTCGCCGGAGACGGGCCCGGACGGCGCGACGAACCAGGCGAGGTCCACCGCGCTTGCGCCGCCGCCGGTGCTCGACCGCGCGCTCGCGACGACGGGCACCGTCGACTCGACGGTCACGGTGTACAGGCCCTCGGCCAGGTCCTCGGTGAAGGGGATGTCGGTCACGCGGCCGGCCGGCGCTTCGAACGGGAAGGACAGGCCCGCACCCGCGGACCCCGCCTCGGCGCGCACGCCGATCGTGAGCACCGCGTCCTCGTTCCCGGGCACGAACACCCGCAGCGCGGTCTCGGTGTCCGATCCGTCGCTCTCCTCGGCCGGCGCGGGCGGCGTTCCCCCGGCGGCGGCGTCGCCGCCGGCCTCGGGCGGAGCAGGCGGGGCAGCCGGGTCGACCGCCGCGTCCCCGGCCGCCGCGGACACCCGCAGCCCGGGCAGCACCTGGGTGAGGCCGGGTCCCGCCGTGAGGCCCGTGAGCTCGACGCCACCGGGCTCGAGGCCGCGGACGACGCTGGACTGGAGCGCCGCGACGACCTGTCCCCCCGTGCTCTGCACGCGCACGACGGGCGACGCGATGTCGGGGGCGAGGCCGGCGAGCGGGATGATGCGCTGCGCCCCGGCGACGATGGAGATGCCCGCGGAACCCGGCGCGCTGACGGGCCCCTCCTCGCCGAAGATGGTGAGGTCGACGGTCGCCGTGACGGCCGACGGGTTGCTGAGGAGCAGGATGCTCGTGCGGCCGACGACCGTGGAGCCCGCGGCCAGCCAGCCGTCGCTGCTGGCCTCGGCGCAGGCGGTCGCCGAGAAGCCCACGCTCTCACCGGCGTTCACGACCTGGGACTGCCCGCCGGCGAGGAGCAGAGGATCGCCCTCGGCGGTGCCGGGCGCGGTGAGCACGAAGGGCGAGCCGTCGGGGCCGCCCTCGGAGGCGACGTCCGGCACGGCGATGCGGTTCACCCCGGGGCCCTCCCCCGTGGAGGTGCCCGCGGTGGCGCTCGGGGACGCGAGGAAGGACGTCGCGGTGGCGCTGCCGCCGGCGCCGATGCCGATCAGGCCGCCCGGGCAGAGACGCTGCTGACCCGTCGCCTCGGGCGTGATGAGGGAGGACGGCGGGGTCCGGTCGACGGCGGGCAGGGGAAGGATCGTCCCGGCGGCCACGACGCCGCCGAGCACGGCGAGGCCCAGCACGCCCCCGCCGATGCGGGCGCCGCGGCGCAGGCGTGGGTGCTCAGTCATCGTTCCCCCTCCCGGTTCCGCTCGTCACCTCGGGCCGGTGGACCCCGAGAACGGGCGGCACGTCGTCGACCTGCGGGATGTCGCCGATCTCCTCCGGCTCGAGCGCCTGCCCGGTCGGCTCGTCGACGTACACGTCGAGCACGCTGTCGTCGTCCGCCCGCGGCGCGTCGTCGTCGGCGCGGGTGTCCGCGTCGACGGTGCGCCGCCGCACCTCGGGCAGCGGGCGCCCGCTGGTCACGAGGCCGCCGGTCGGGATGGCGAGCAGCAGGGTGAGCCCGAACACGAGCGCCTGCATCGTGAGCACGCCGAGGCCGATCGGGGTGTCGGTGTTGCCCGGCTCCTCCGGCCAGGTCCCCGGCAGCTCGTCCGCGGCGGGGTATCGCCAGAGGACCCCGGAGGACGTGTCGCCGACGCGGGTGAGGAGCGGGTTCTCGTCGAGGGCGGCCGAGACGCGAGCCTCGACCTGGTCGGCCGCGCGGGGGTCGGAGCGGCCGAGGAAGGAGGCGGGCTCGAGCAGCACGAAGCCCACCCGGAGGTCGTCGAGCTCCGGGGAGGCGTCCAGGCCGCTGCGCGAGCCGAGGTTGACGGCGAGCAGGCCGAGGCGCCGGTCGCCGGGCCCCTCCTCCGTGGCCGTGTAGGTCAGGGTCGTCTGCTCGTCGAGGGTGTCACCGGATCCGCGTTGCAGCTCGGCCGCGAGACCACCGTCGCGAGTCGGCCGGAGGACGAGGGTGCCGATGCCCGGCCGGGCGACCGCCTCGGCGGTGACGAAGGCGGGAAGGGTGCGGCCGTCGCTCGCCCGGACGACGGACGTGCCGAGCACGGGCGCGAGCAGGACCGGCAGCACGAGCACGAGCGCGCCGACAGCCGCGGCGAGAGCGGGCGCGATCGCGCCCCGGCGCACGGCGCCGAGCGAGACGATGGCGGCGCCGACGAGACCCAGCCAGGCGAGGCTGAGCGCGGACCCCGGCCACACGGCGACGGCGTCGGAGCCGGTGAAGGCCACGAAGACGCGGCTGACGAGCACGGCCGTCGCGAAGCCGAGCACGGCGATGACCAGGCCAACGATCCCGCGAGCGGCGCCGGGCAGCAGGAGGGTGGCGAGGGCGACCAGCACGAGCGGCGCGATGAGCACGGTGCCGAGCGCGGCGCCGTCCGCGCCGGCCAGGCCAACGCCCGCGAGCAGGTCGGCGAGGTGAGCCGGCGTGCCCGCGGGGTAGCCGATGGCGAGCGACCAGCTGCTGCCCGGCCGGAACGCCACGGGGACGCCGGGATCGGCGAGCAGCGCGAGCCAGTCGCCCCGGCTCGCCTGGAACCACACGAGCGGAGCGAACAGCGCGGCCAGCGGCACGGGGACGGCGAGGATGTGCAGGAGCCGGCGGCCACCGGTGGCCAGGGCGAGCAGCCAGACGACGAGCAGCGGCGGGATGAGGGAGGGGGCGGCCGCGCCGATCGCGGCGAACAGCAGAGCGGTCGCGGCGGAAGCGCTCCAGGAGCGGGCGGCGGCCAGCCCGGCGAAGAACAGCCACGGCAGCATCAGGTGGGCGAGCACGGCGGAAAGCCGACCGGTCTGCAGCGCGACGAGGAAGGAGGGCGCGAGCACCCACAGCAAGGCGGCCAGGGCGCGCAGCCAGGGACGCGCGGTGAGGCGGGTCGCGGCGAACCAGGCGCCGAGGGCGGCGAGCGGCAGGGCGGCGAGGAAGAGGTACACGATGCTGCTCGACGGCTCCCAGAAGGTGAGCGTGCCGAGCACGGCGAGGAGGGCGGCGAAGGGATCGGCGGGACCGACGAGCCCGATGGCGGTGTCGCGGTAGCCGTAGCCCACGTGGGACCACAGCTCCCCCACCGTCGGGCTCAGCGGGAGCAACGGACCGCCCCGCACCGCGGTCGCGCCGAGAAGGGGGGCGAAGAGCACGGCGGCGAGCACGATCGCGCCGAGCACGACCCAGGCGCCGCCGGTGGAGAAGAACGCGATGCCGTGCGTGCGGACGGCGTGCGCGGCGCGGTACTGCTCGCGAGCCAGCATGCGGCGCCGCCTGCCCGCGGTGAGGGGCTGCCGCAGGGGGGCGATGGCGGACCAGCCGACGGTCTTGTGGTCCGCGATCCGGCGGCGGGCGGCGGGCACGCTGCGGCCGGAGAACGCGACGGCGAGCGCCGCCCGGACCTCCCCGGGTGCGGCGGTCGGGTGCTTGCGCACCATCTGCAGCAGGGCGCGGAGCACCCCGAGCGGCAGCAGGGAGAGCCAGTGGACGACGACCATGACCGCCGGGGCATATGCCAGCCTGCGGTGCAGCTGGGCCGTGCGGGCGAGGCGGACCCGCCTGCGGCGCGGCGTGTGGGCGCCGAGGTGCGCGGTGCCGGGCGCGCGCTCCCCGGCCGAGGCGATGCGCGCGGACGGCACGAGCTGCACGCGGTGACCGGCGAGCCGGACCCGCACGCAGAAGTCGAGGGCGTCGTCCACCGCGGGCAGGCCCGGGTCGAACCCGCCGAGCTGTCGCCACAGGCGGTGCCGGACGAGCATGCCGCCCGCCGCGACGGCGAGCACGTCGCTCAGGTTGTCGTGCTGGGCCTGATCGAGCTCGCCGTCGATGATCGGCACGGAGGCGCCGAGCGTGGTGATGGTCTCGCCGAACTCGTGGATGTAGGCCGGGTCGTCCCAGGACATCTGCTTCGGTCCGGCGACGGCGACGGATGGCGCGACCTCGACGGCCCCGAGGAGCGCGGCGAGCGCGTCCGGGTCCGGCGCGTTGTCGGCTGCAAGCAGCCACAGCCACTCGTCATCCGACTCGGGCTGACCGGCAACGCGGATGGCCGCCTCGATCGCCTGACCGAAGGACAGGGTCCCCGGCGCGGATAGCACCTGCACGGAGGGGAAGGCCGCCATGAGGTCGGCGGACGAGTCGCTGGAGTCGAGGTCGACGGCGATGAGCCGGTCGACGGGGCGGGTCTGCGCCGCGAGGGCCTCAAGGGTTCGGGGTAGGTGCGAGGCCGCGTCGCGAGCGACGAGGATTGCAGTGACTCTGGGACGCATCGGCTTCGACTTTAGACGGGGCTGCCTGCGTGGCTCCCAGGCGACCCGGCGAGTTCACAACGGGCGCGGGGCCGGGCGGCTTCGCGTGCGGGGCCCGCCCGGGTCAGACCGCGCGCTTGCGGAGCTTGCGGCGCTCCCGCTCGGACAGTCCGCCCCAGATGCCGAAGCGCTCGTCGTTCGCCAGCGCGTACTCGAGGCACTGGGACCGGACCTCGCAGGACTGGCAGATCTTCTTGGCGTCGCGGGTCGATCCGCCCTTCTCCGGGAAGAAGGCCTCGGGGTCCGTCTGGGCGCAGAGCGAGTCCGCCTGCCAGGCCAGGGGGTTGTCGTCCTCGGCAACCGGGCGACGGACGCCGGGAACGCCGAGATCGACGGGGTCGACGAACCAGTCGTCAGGGACACCCGAGCGGAATTCCGAACCAGCCATACCACGAACTCCCCACGACGCGGGCCAGCGACTTGCCCGCGTTCATCCCCATAATTACATCGGTGTAACTACCCCCGCGTCAAGTCGCACATCGTAAACCTTGAGGTGGTTATCGAGGGTTCAAGACAGGCCGGGCGTGTCGGAATTGCAATGCGGGTGTTATCCGGCCGGCCCGCCGGCCGACGGCGTCGCCCTGGAAGCCCCGATCGCGCTGGGAGCGGGTCAGCCGGCGCTCCGCCTGGCCTCCCACGCGCTGCGCACCATGTCGGTGAGGCTGTGCCGCATGCGCCAGTCGAGGTCGCGCGCCGCGAGCTCCCCGGACGCCACGATGCGCGCCGGGTCCCCCGCGCGGCGCGGGCCGACCTCGGGCTCGAAGTCGATGCCGGTCACCTCGGCGACGGCCGTCATGATCTCGCCCACGGACACGCCAGAACCGCTGCCGAGGTTGTAGACCGGCTCGACCGGCTCCCGGGCGTCCAGCCTGCGGGCCGCCGCGACGTGGGAGATCGCGAGGTCCGCGACGTGGATGTAGTCGCGCACGCACGTGCCGTCGGGCGTCGGGTAGTCCGTGCCGTTGATGCGTGGGACGCCACCGCCGAGCAGCGCCTCGAAGACGAGCGGGAACAGGTTGTGCGGGCTCACGTCGTAGAGCCGGCTGGAGCCGGACCCGACGACGTTGAAGTAGCGCAGGCTCGTGTGGCGCAGGCCGGCGGCGACCGCCTGGTCGCGCAGCAGCCACTCCCCGATGAGCTTGGACTCGCCGTAGGGCGACTGCGGGTTCTTCGGCGTGTCCTCGGTCACGAGGTCCGTGTCCGGCGTGCCGTACACGGCGGCGCTCGAGGAGAACACGGCGGCGTCGACGCCGGCGCGCTGCATCTCCTCGAGCAGGAGCACCATGGCGGTCACGTTCTGCTGGTAGGTGTGCAGCGGCTTCGTGACCGACACGCCCGCGTACTTGAAGCCGGCGATGTGCACCACACCGGAGATCTCGTGCTGCTCGAAGGCGCCGCGCACGACGTCGCGGTCCAGCAGCGTGCCGCGCACGAAGGGCACCCCCTCGGGCACGAACTCCTCGCGGCCGCTGGACAGATCGTCGAGCACGACCGCCTCGAGTCCGGCGTCGAGGAACGCCTCGACGACGTGTGAACCGATGTAGCCGGCGCCGCCGGTGACCAACCAAGCCATGAGGGAAGGCTATCGGAGCAGCGGACCCCTCTCCTCGGTCAGGACGCGGCGATCGGCGGGGATGGTGCTCGGGTGGCCGTAGCCGTCTCGCAGGACCTGCGCGACCGTGAGGACGACGATGATCACCGCGAGCAGCGCGGCGATCGAGAGCAGAATCATCATGGCAGGAACGCTATGATCTTGTGTCTGTCTGCCACGAGTGGCAGACTCGTCAGTCATCGGCATATTCCTGCCAGCGCGTTCCTCCCGTCCTCACTCCATAGAAAGAAGGCCTGCATGCTGCGCAAGGTCGTCTGCCTCACCCTCCCCGGCATGGCACCGTTCGAGTTCGGCGTGCTCTGCGAGGTCTTCGGGATCGACCGCAGCGACCAGGGCGGACCGCAGTTCGACTTCCACATCGTGGCGGCGGAGCCGGGGCCCATCCCGATGAAGCTCGGCTTCGACATCGTCGTGCACGAGGGGCTGGAGGCGGCCGAGGACGCCGACCTCATCGCGGTGCCCGCGTTCCTGGACCAGGAGGTGCACCCCGAGATCCTCCGCGTCGTGCGCGAGGCGGAGCAGCGCGGCGCGTGGATCCTCAGCGTCTGCAGCGGCGCCTTCGTGCTTGCCGAGGCCGGGGTGCTGAACGGCCGCCGCAGCACCACCCACTGGATGTACACCGACCGACTGGCCCGGGAGTACCCGCTGACCGACGTGGATCCGGACGTGCTGTTCGTCGAGGACCGGAAGGTTGTCACGGGCGCCGGCACCGCGGCCGGCATCGATGCGGCCCTGCACATTGTCCGCAAGGAGCTCGGCGCCGCCGCGACCAACGTCATCGCCCGGCGGATGGTCGTGCCGCCCCAGCGCGACGGCGGCCAGTCCCAGTACATCGAGTTCCCGGTGCCCTCGGTGCGAAGCGACTCGTTCGCCAGGGTGACCGACTGGATGCTCGAGAACCTCGATCAGGACCTCACGGTCGACCAGCTGGCCCGCAAAGCCCTCATGTCGTCCCGCACCTTCGCCAGGCGCTTCCGCGCCGACATGGGCACGACCCCGGCGGCCTGGCTGAACCGCCAACGCATCATCCGCGCCCAGCAGCTGCTCGAGCAGGGCGACGAGGGCCTCGAGACGGTGGCGGCGAAGGCCGGCTTCGGCACCGCGGCCGTCATGCGGCACCACTTCCTCAAGGTGCTGCAGACGACGCCCGCCACCTACCGTCGCACCTTCGGCGCCCGCGACGCGGGCTGACCGCAGCGCACCGAACCGAACCGCACCACATCGGACCGGATAGCACCGGACCGACGGCACCGGGACGCGAACGGGGCGGCCGGCACACCGTGCCGACCGCCCCGTTCTCCGCCCGTTGCTCGAGCGTCGGTGGCCCTAGAACCCCTGTCCGGCCGGGATGGTGGCCAGGCCGTCGCGCGACATAGTGAGGATCGTCGGTGCCGAGCCGCCGTTGCGGGACACGAGCGCGGACCAGGAGCTCGCCGCACGGCGCTTCCCGCCCTCGATGACGTACACGGTGGGCTGCCCCTCGGCCTTGACGAACACCCGCGAGAGCGGCGACGTCGAGGCGACCGTCAGCCGGCCGCAGGTGTCGGCGCGCAGGGCCGTCTCGCGCAGCCCGAGATCCGCTCCCGAGGAGAGGCGGTACAGGGCGCCGCCCGCACCGAAGTACCGGCCGGCGCCGGGGCAGGACCACACCGCGGATGCGGACTCCGCGACGGTGGCGTAGCCGGCGAGCGCCGAGTTCTCCACCGTGGAGTACCCGCGGACGCCGAACTCGGCCGGGGTCGCGAAGTTCGAGATCGGGATCTTCCGGTCCATCCCGTCGACCAGGTAGACGCGGGGGTCGGAGACCGTGCGCACCAGGGTCGCCGGCGGAAGGATGTCCGTCCCCTTGGCGATCCCCGAGATCGTCGCGCCCGACACCTGCGCGATGACCGGCGACCGGCCGTCGGTGAGCCAGAGCAGCGCGTCGAGCGAGACGAGTCGCCGCAGCTCGCCGTAGCGGAGCGCGTACACCGTCGGGGAGTCCGCGGCCTTCAGGAAGACCGAGCCGGGGATCGTCTGACCCGCGGGCACCCGGGCGCAGGTGTCGCCGGACAGCGCGGAGACGCGGAGCGAGTACTCGGCCGGGTTAGCGATCGCCATGCGGCGCCCGCTCGCGGCCAGGAAGGTCTGGCCGTCGCAGCGGATGCCCATGCTGAGCGACTCGCTCGCCGTCTGGTAGTCGTCGATCACCTCCGCCGGCTCCACGGTGTAGCCGGAGATGCCGAGCTCCCCCGCCGTCGCGAAGCTGTTCACGGGGACCTTGCGGTCCCAGCCGTCGACGAGGTAGATCTGCGGCCTCGACGGAGACTTGACCAGGGTCGCCGGCTCCATCAGCGGGTGGCTCGTGCGGAACCGCTCCGCGACGGACGCGCGCATGACGGCCATGTAGGACGGCCAGCCGCCCGCGTAGGCGACGAGGGCGTCACCCGTCGTGAACGCGGCCTTCGACCCGTCGGACCGCACCGTGTAAACGTCCGGCGCGCCGGGCAGCCGGAAGTAACGGGTCATCTCGCCGCCACGGGGGAACTTGGCCAGCTGGCCCGGGGTGAGCGCCATGGCCCTGTCGCAGCTGAACCCGTAGAACGCCACGAGGTCGCACGAGGCGAACCGGTGCCGCGCACCCTCCTGCACGAGCGAGATCTCGCCCGAGGCGGGGTCGCGCACGAGCTCGGACGCGTTCGGGCCGACCGTGAAACCGGCGAGGTAATCGGCGCTGACCACGCGGTGACCGCCGAGCTTCGACAGGGCCGCGAACACCTCGCCGTTCGGCACGTAGTACCGGGTGGTGCCCGAGATCAGCCAGAGGCGCTCGTCCGTCGCGGTGCGGACGAAGTCGCCACCGCCGCCGCCCTGCGTGCTGCCGAACCAGTCGGTGAACAGGCGCCAGAAGTTGCGGTTGCCATAGGCGGAGCAGCGGTCGCCGACCCCGTACATGTTGCCGAGCGCCGCGCTGTTCGGCTGGTAGGGCGTGTAGATGTAGAGGCCGGCCGTGGCCTGGTTCTCGATGTACACCGGCGACGACCCGCACGAGGAGTCCGGGTTGTAGAGGATCGTGTTGGTGCGGCCCGCCTGGTAGCGCCACTGGGACGCGGTCGCCTGGTAGACCCGGTACTGCCGGGCGGCGCTGTAGACCTGGTTGAAGAAGCCGTAGTACTGCGCGTCGCACGGTGCCGTGTCCGGGCAGGCGAAGCCGGTGGCGCTGCGGTACTGGCGCGCCGAGGGCGAGGCGTCGGTGACGAGCCCCTGCTCCTTCTCGAGCAGCACGAGGAGCACCTGCGGGTTGATGCCGCAGGCGCGGCCGACGGCCTGCAGGATGCCCGCCGCGCTCATGGTCTGACCCTGGATCGCTCCGCAGCGGGAGTCCGCGGAGCGCGAGGAGAACGCCTCGCTGTACGACTTGAGGCAGGTGTAGCCGGTGTCGCAGGACGGCCGCCTGGCGTTCAGGAAGCTCTGGATGGCACTCGTCGACATGCTGTCGCCGTCGTAGAAGACCGCGTCGGAGATGATGTTCCCCGGCCGGAAGTCCGCCCCGTTCGCCGCCTGCGCGCTCTCCGTCGCCGGCGAGGCCACGAGAAGCGCCGCCGCCAGCGCGAGGACGGCGGCCGTCGCCGCCATCGCTTTCGCGCCCCTTCCCGCAATCGAGCGCAGAGATTTCCCCAGCATGTGTCCGCCCCTCACAAAACGCGCCACGTCATCGACGGCGCTCACCCGGGTGGGCGACCCCCGCCGCACCCTCGGAACACCCTAGATGAGTCTCGGGAAGGGGTCGAGTCTCCGGTCAGCCCCCGATCGGGGGCACGATCGCCCAGAGAGCCACCGTCGCGTCCTTCCCGTCGGCGGTCTCGTACCCCTCCTGGGCGACCGGGACGAGCAGGTCGGCGTAGCGGGTGGGCCAGTCCGCGCCGCACGCGGAGTCGGTCAGCACGTATCCGCCGTCGGCCTCCGCGAGCGCGTCGGCGTCGAGGGCCCCGGCGATCCTCGACTCCATGTACCGGGCCAGCGGCTGGTACGCCGTCGGCCACGCCATGCCCACGTGGTAATGCGCGAGCGGGGCTCCCGTGAGGATCTTCAGCTGCTGCGCGTCGATGCAGGGGTCCATGCCGAGGAGGAGCTCGGGGTCGGGCCGCTCGGCCACCACCTCGGTCAGCGCATCGTCCCTCGGGGTGTCGAACGCGAGGACCTGGTGGAAGGCGGAGTCACCGGAGAAGCGCACCCAGTCCACCGTCGAGCCGAGCGCGACGACCACGGCGACCACGGTGGCGACGGCGATCGGGATGGACCGTCGCCGTCGCGGTGCCGCGTCCTCCGCCTCCGCTGCGTCCGCATCCGCATCCGCATCAACCCCGTTCGCGTCCGCGTCCGCCGCATCATCCGCGTCGGGCGTCCCGCCGGCCGTCCCGGGCACCGCGTGCCCCGGCGCGGGAACCGGGGAGCGGAGGACGAGGGCCCCGACGGGAAGGATCGTGACGCCCACGTAGAAGAAGAGGTTGATCCAGAGCCGGTACGGCTCCGCGTTCGCGCCCCAGAGGTCGTTCGAGGCGAGGACGAGCCAGGCGGCCGACATGCCGAGCACGTAGGCGACGACCGGCGCCCGCCGGGCGCGCAGCGCCGCCCAGAGGAGCACCGCGAGCGGCAGCAGCAGGGGCAAGGCGCTCGTCCAGCCCACGAGGGGCTCGACCCCGAGGTCCCGGTTCGAGGCGGTCCGGTAGCTGAGGAACGGATCCCCCGTCACCACGCCGACCACGGTGAGGACGACCTGCGGCGAGGCGCCGAGCACCGCGAGCGCGACGTAGCCGAGCACACGGCCGCGGGTCGAGAACGTGACGGCGAGAAGACCCGGCACAGCGGGGAGCATGCCGAACACGAGCGTCGGCAGCTGACCGGCGCTCGCCGCGATCCCGGGCCCGAGCAGGAACGTCACCGGCACGAGCACCGCCGTGACCACCGCGAGGACGACCGACCGGCGGCGCAGGATGGCCCAGACCGCGAGCACGTAGACGACGACGTAGACGGCCGCGAGGAACGAGTAGGTCTGCACGTTGGCCAGCACCCCGATGAGCAGGGAGGCGCCCGCCGTCACGAGCACCCTCGTGCGGGGCGACGCCGGCCGGAACCAGACGACGATCAGGCCGAGCAGCGCAACGCTCGCGAGGCACAGCGACACCGATTCGCCGTTCAGGGTGAACAGCACCCCGAACGGTCCCCACACCACGGCGTGCGACTCGAGCGGCGTGAACCAGCCGTCGCCCCGCAGCCACGAGTACGTACCGAGCACGAACGGCAGCGGGGCGAGGAGCGCGCTCCACCAGCGCCCGGAGACCCGGATCAGCACGGCGCCGAGCACGGCGACGAGCAGGAGCTGCACCAGGACCCCGACGATCTGCCAGGCGGCCACGGGGTGCAGGCCGAACGCCCGGGAGATCAGGCCGAGCACCGTGTAGTAGAGGTGCGGGTACTGGTTGACCCCGGTCTCCGTGAACGGCTCGACGTTGGCCAGCTCGCCCTGGGACGCGTTCTTCACCATGCTCATGTAGGCGAGCTGGTCGAGCGGGAAGTAGTCGCGGAAGCGGTCCACCGACCAGCCGGGCTGGGTGACCAGCATGGACACCTGGGCCCCGAGGTGGGTCGCCATGGCGACGAGCACGGCCAGCACGGCGAGCGCCCCCTCTGCCCGCGTCCGTGTCCGTGTCCGCGTCCCGGTGCCGCTGCCGGTCTGGCGGTGCCGCCGGCGATCGACGGAGGGCTGGCTGGGCGCGGTCACCCGGTAATCGTACGGGGAGGCGTCTACCTCCCCGCGGCGGGGATGCCGCCCACGGTCGCGAGGAACAGCTCGCCCTGCCCGGAGAAGGCCAGCCGGCCCTCGTCGGGCGTCACGTACACCGACTCGCCGCGCACGACGGAGGACGCGGACGCCTCCCCGGTCATCGTCACCTCGCCGGCCGTGCAGATGGCGATGGCGGGCCCGGCGAGGTCGACGTCGGCGGCGCCGGTGGCGGCGTCCAGCGAGACCCGCACGAGGAGGAAGTCCGGCACGTCCGGGCGGAAGACCTCGACCCCGGGCGCCGGGGACTCGGGCGCGAGGTAGGGAACGGGCAGGGGCGTGAACTCGAGCACCTCGAGGAGCTCGGCGACGTCGACGTGCTTGGGCGTCAGACCACCGCGCAGCACGTTGTCCGACGCCGCCATGAGCTCGACGCCGAGGCCCTCGAGGTAGGCGTGGATGTTCCCCGCGGGCAGGTACAGGGCCTCGCCCCGGCGGAGCGACACGCTGTTGAGCAGGAGCGACGTGACGACGCCGGGGTCGCCGGGGTAGGTCTCGGCGAGCCGGGAGACGACGCCGAGCTCGCGCTCGAACCGGCCGCTCGCGGCGACGTCCCGCGCGGCGCGGACCACCCGTTCGACGAGCGCGGACACGTCGTCCCCGCCGGCGGACAGCCACTCGAACACCGCCCGCAGCCCGGCCCCGCCCTCACCGCCCGGCGCGAGCTCGGCCAGGACGCGGTCGAAGAGGTCGCGCCGCCCGTCCCCCGCGCGCTCGTCGCTCTCCGCGAGCGCCGTGACGACCGAGCGCACCTCGTCGACGTCGCGGAAGCCGCACAGGGCGTCGAACCGGTCGCTGAGCGCGTAGATGAGCTCGGGCTTGTGCAGCGCGTCCTTGTAGTTGCGGTGCGGGGCGTCGCCCGGCACGCCGTCCTCGTCCTCGCGGGCGAATCCGCTGCGCGCCCGCTCGATCGTGGGATGCGCCTGCAGGGAGAGCGGCGAGGCGGCGGCGAGGACCTTCAGGAGGAACGGCAGGTACGGACCGTCGCCCTCACGGAACCCGCTCGCGAGCGGGCCGAGCGCGGTCGCCGGGTCAGCGGCGATCCAGTCGGCCAGCGTCCGCGCTCCCCCCACCGAGGAGGGGTCGAGGATGCGGCTGGGGCTTCCCGCGTGCGCGCCGAGCCACAGCTCCGCCTCCGGTCCGCCGCTCGGCTCGGTGCCCAGGAGCTCGGCGATGGCGCTGCTCGAACCCCAGGCGTAGTCGCGGGGCGTGTTGGTGATGCCTACAAACAAGTCGGTGAGTCCCTAGCCGGTAGCTACCAAAACGGCGGCCGGAACCGGTGCGTTGGCCGCAATCTACAAATCTCCTTCGGCGCGGAAACGTGCCGACCTGATCAAAGTACCAAGCGCGTTGGCCCCGCCGCCCGACCGACCTAACCTGATCGCGACCGTATCCTCGACGTCGACGTCGACGCCGCCGCACGGCACCCGCACTTCCCCGACGCAATGGAGCACGCGCATGTCCTTCGAACCCATCCCCAGTGACTTCTACGGGTACGAGAACCTTCTCAGCGACAGGGAGAAGGCCGTGCTCACCGACCTGCGGTCGTACCTCGACGCCGAGGTACGACCCATCGTGAACGAGCACTGGAACCGCGGGGAGTTCCCGCATCACATCGTGAAGCCGCTCGCGGACCTCCACCTGTTCGGAATGCCGTGGGAGGAGACACGGCCCTTCGAGAACTCCGCGGTCTTCCGGGGCTGGGTGGCGCTCGAGCTCGCCCGCGTTGACGCGTCCGTCGCCACCTTCGTCGGCGTGCAGAACGGGCTCGCGATGGGATCGATCGGCCTCTGCGGGTCGCCCGAGCAGCGCGCGGAGTGGCTGCCGAAGCTCGCTTCGGGTGAGACGATCGGCGCCTTCGCCCTCACCGAGCCGCTCTCCGGGTCGGACTCGGCGCAGGGCCTGCGCACGACCGCCGTCCGCGACGGCGACAACTGGATCCTCAACGGAGCCAAGCGCTGGATCGGCAACGCCACGTTCAGCGACGTCACCATCGTCTGGGCGAAGAGCCTGGAGGACGGGCAGGTCAAGGGCTTCCTCGTCCCGACCCGCACCGCGGGCTACTGCGCGACGAAGATCGAGAACAAGATGAGCCTGCGCACGGTGCAGAACGCGGACGTCACCCTCGAGAACGTCGTCGTGCCGGACTCGCTGCGCCTGCAGCGCGCGAACTCCTTCCGCGACACCGCCGCCGTGCTCCGCCTCACCCGGGCCGAGGTGGCCTGGGCCGCGGTCGGCAACTCCATCGGCGCCTACGAGGCCGCGCTCGCCTACGCGGGCGAGCGGGTGCAGTTCGGCAAGCCCATCGCGAGTCACCAGCTCGTGCAGGACCTGCTCGTCAAGTGCATCGGCAATATCACCGCCTCGATCGGCATGGTCGTGCGCGTGTCCCAAATGCTCGACGAGGGCATCCAGCACGACGAGCACTCGTCGCTGGCGAAGGCGTACACGACGGCGCGCATGCGGGAGACCGTCGCCTACGCGCGCGAGATCCTCGGCGGCAACGGCATCGTGACCGACTACGACGTCGCCCGCTTCTTCGCGGACGGCGAGGCCATGTACTCGTACGAGGGCACTCGCGAGATGAACACGCTGATCGTCGGACGGAGCATCACGGGCAAGGCGGCCTTCGTCTGACGCCCCGGCCGAGCCGTCCCGCCGGCTCCGCCGCCGCGGGGCGGTCGGCGGGACGCTCTGCCGCCACTTACCCTTGACATATGACGGGGAGCAGGGAGCGTGCGGCGGCCGCCGTCTGCGCGACCCTCGTTCTCTTCACGGTGCTGGCCGGAGACTTCTGGCGCAACACCCTCAGCTGGTACGGATTCGGCGTCGTGGCGGCGGGCCTGCTCGTCTGGTCCGTCGTCCTGCTCGTGCGATCGCGGCCGCGGGTGCGCTTCTGGAAGCTCCCCGTTCCGCTGATCGGATTCCTGCTCTTCGCCACGGCCTCGCTCGCCTGGTCCCAGTACCAGGGCGTCACGGCCCTCGGCGTCGGCCTGCAGTGGGCGACCACCGCCGGGGCGCTGTTCCTTGCGCTCGCCCTCACCTGGCGGGAGTTCGTGGACGCGCTGCACCGCGCGATCCGCGTCATCCTCGGTCTGTCCCTCGTCTTCGAGCTCGCCGTCTCGGTGTTCGTGCGTCAGCCCCTGCTGCCGTTCTTCACCGACTACGGCGACCGCGACATCCCGAAGGCGTTCTACTGGTCGCGCAACCTGCTGTTCGAGGGCGGGCGCATCCAGGGCATCGTGGGCAACGCGAACCTCCTCGGGATGGTCGCGCTGCTCGGGCTCATCGTCTTCGGCGTGCGGCTCGCCGCCACGGAGCACCGGCGCCGGCGGGACTGGGGCTGGATGCTCGTCGCGGTGGCGACCCTCGCGCTCACCAAGTCCTCGACGGTGCTCGTCGCGACGGCCGTGACCGCCGTCGTGCTCGTCCTCGCCCTCGTCGCCCGGCGGCTGACCCCGCGCGGCCGCGTCGGCCTGCTCGCCGGCATCGCCGTGTCCGCCCTCGTGTCCGGCGCCGCCCTGGCGTCCTTCGCGCCCCGCGTGCTCGTGGTGTTCGGGAAGGGCTGCGACCTCACGGGCCGCACGGACATCTGGGCCGGCGTCATCGACCTCGCGGTGCAGCGCCCGGTGCTCGGCTGGGGCTGGTCCAGCTACTGGGCGCCCTGGGTCGAGCCCTTCTCCGGCCTCGCGGTGCGCAACGGCGTGGAGTACCTGCAG
This sequence comes from Planctomonas deserti, assembly GCF_003067705.1. GTDB lineage: Bacteria > Actinomycetota > Actinomycetes > Actinomycetales > Microbacteriaceae > Planctomonas > Planctomonas deserti. Next base: position 94,652 of record NZ_QANL01000002.1, on the reverse strand, counting down.
GCGCACAACGCCTACCTCGACGTGTGGTTCCAGCTCGGCATCGTCGGCGCCGCCCTCTTCGTCTGCCTTGTCGTCTCCACCGTCGCGCGGGCATGGTGGGCCGCGATCGACCGGCCGCAGCGCAGGCCCGGCCGGCCCCTCCCCTACTCCGCGCTCGACCTGCTCCCGCTGCTCGTGATGGCCGCCCTCGTGGCCCAGAGCATCACGGAGAGCCGGCTCCTGATCGAGGGCGGCTGGGTGCTCCTCGTGACCATGGCCGTCGCGACGAAGGTCGGCACAGCGCGGTCCGAGTCCGTGTCCTCGTCCGGGCGCCCGTACTCGCCGGCCCTGGTGGATTGAGCCGCGGGTCGTGACGCGAATCCCGCCGGGCTCCCGCCTGCCCGACACGATCGCCGACTTCCTCGGGTCCGCCCGCTTCTCGGCCGCGCTGACGCAGGCGATCCTCGGCACGGTGCTGCTGGCCGGGCCCGCCCGCGCGCTCGTCGGCTGGCCGGGACTCATCTCGGCGCTCGCGACCCTCGTCGTGTTCTCGGCCCTGTCCCTCGTGGCCAAGCGGGGGGACTACGAGTGGCGCGGCCTCCTGCCGATCTCGCTCCTCGTCTTCGTCGGCTGGTGCGCGCTCACGGTTCTGTGGAGCAGGTACCAGTGGATCACCGTCGCCGGCGTGCTCTACCAGCTGACCGTGATGTTCCTCGGGGTCTACGTCGCGATCGCGCGAGACCTCATTCAGATCGTCCGGGCATCGGGCGACGTGCTGCGGCTCGTGCTCGTCGTGTCCATCTCGCTCGAGGTGCTCTCCGGTCTGCTCATCGACACCCCGCTGCGCTTCCTCGGCATCCAGGGCAACCTCGACGTCGGCGGACCGATCCAGGGCCTGCTCGGGGGCCGGAACGCGCTCGGCGCCGTCGCGCTGATCGCCGCGATCACGTTCGCGGTCGAGTACTACACGCGCTCGGTGCGGCGCGGCCTCGCGCTGGGCTCCTTCGTGGCCGCCGCCATCGTCGTCCTGCTCACCCGCTCCCCCGTGATCGGCGGCACGTTCCTCGTGCTCGCGGCCGCGGCGGTCGCCCTCGTCGGGCTGCGCCGGACCCACCTGGAGAGCAGGCGGACGTGGCAGGTGGCGCTCCTCGCGCTCGGGCTCGTCGGCGCGGGGATCGTCGTCGCGCTGCGCGGTCAGCTGATCGTCGCGCTCAACGCGCAGAGCGAGTTCCAGCTGCGGGCCCAGCTCTGGCGAGAGCTGCTGCGGCTCGGCGGGCTCAACCAGTTCGAGGGCTGGGGGTGGCTCGGCTGGTGGCGCACGGACATCGTGCCCTACGTGTTCCTCACCGACCGCGGCACCGTCAGCACGGACTCCGCGCTCAGCTCGTTCGTCGACCTCTACTTCCAGACCGGGGTCGTCGGGCTCGTGATCTTCCTCACGTTCGCGGGCCTCGCCTTCGTGCGGTCGTGGCTGCTCGCGTCGGACAAGCGCAGCGTCAGCTACCTGTGGACCCCGCTCGTGCTCGTCGTGCTCGGAGTCGTCTCGCTGGCCGAGAGCATCACGATCGTGGAGTGGGGCTGGCTGCTGCTCGTCGTGTGCGCGCTCAAGGCGGCGCAGGACAAGAGCTGGCGCGGCGTGCTCGCCTCCACGTCCGGCGGGGTTCCCTCATCTAGGATTTGAGACACTAGCGGGGGCGGGACCGCCCATGCCCGCATCGGGAACAGGCGCGGGCGCGTGGGGCCTTCCCGCCGCACCGACCGCCAGCGACACGAAGTGATTACATGACGATACCGACCAGCACGTCCGCTCCTTCCACCGAGGAGAGGGACGACTCCGGCTCCGCCACCCTCCAGCGCATCCTCTTCGCCCCGCCGACCCGCATCGTCGGCGACGGGCTGTACTACCACGTGCACCGCGGCAAGGCCACGGCCGACCGCTTCTCGATCCGTCTCGGCGACCACGCCCGGGTCAGCACGAACACCTACTTCGGCCGCCTGCCCGCGGCCCACCTGCGCCGGGTGACGTCCGTGGTCGGCATCACGCTCGAGGCCGTCGTGAGCGGTTCGGGCCGGCTGACGCTCCTCGACACCGACCTCAGCGAGCGGCCGCGCATCGTCGACTCCGTCGTCGTCACCGGCGCGACGGACGAGACCGTCAGCCTGCGCGGCGCGCTCACCCGCCACCTCGACGGCGGCCACTTCTGGGCCGAGTTCGAGTCGGACGAGGGGTCGCTCAGCGTCTCGGACGCGCGCTTCGTCGCCGACGACGAGGTCGCCGTGCGGCCGGTCAAGGTCGTCATCTGCACGTTCAACCGCGCTGCGGACTGCCTCGCCACCATCACCGCCCTCGTCGACGACGAGGACGCGTTCGCGCGCGTCGGCACCGTCTACGTCGTCGACCAGGGCACCGACCCGGTGGCGGACCAGCCGGGCTTCGCCGACGTTGAGGCGCGCTTCGGCGGCCGGCTGCGCTACATCCGCCAGCCCAACCTCGGTGGCGCCGGCGGCTTCACCCGCGGGCTCTTCGAGTCGATCGCCGTGGAGAACGACGACGCCGACGTCATCCTGATGGACGACGACATCGTGCTCGAGCCCGACACCGTCGTCCGCCTCACCTCGACGTCCGCCCGCGCGACCCGCCCCATCCTCATCGGCGGGCAGATGCTGAACCTCTACCACCCCACCGTGCTGCACACGCACGCGGAGACGGTGGACCTCGCCAACCTCAACGCCGGCATCCCGGTCGTCGACAAGTGGCACAACGTCGACGTGCGCAAGCACGCGGCGACCGGCTGGGCGAGCGCGGGCTACAACGCGTGGTGGTGCTGCCTCATCCCGGCGGAGGTTGTGCGCACCATCGGCTTCCCCCTGCCCGTCTTCTTCCAGTGGGACGACATCGAGTACGGCCTGCGCGCCGCGGGCCGCGGCTTCCCGACCGTCACCCTGCCCGGCGCGGCGGTGTGGCACGCGGACTTCGCCCTCAAGGACTGGGACGACTGGTCGCGCTACTTCAGCCACCGCAACTCGATGATCGTCTCCGCCCTGCACTCCGAGGTCCCGGCGAAGCAGATCGCGGCGACCCAGGCGAAGGCCTACGCGCGGTACATCCTGAGCATGCAGTACGGCATGGCCGCCACGCTGACTCGGGCCATCGAGGACTACCTCGCCGGACCCGAGCAGCTGCACGACGGCGGCGCGGCCGACGCGGCCGTCGTCCGCGCGCTGCGCAATCAGTACCCCGAGACGATCATCCGCAAGCCGGAGGAGATCACCCGCGAGGGCGCCCTCCCGCCGACGCCCGACCTGACCGGCCACGGCACGCCGAGCAAGCCCGTGCTGGTCATGGGCAAGCGCCTCGTCTACCGCGCGCTCGGCCGGTCGAACGCGGCCGCGACGCTGCCCGCCTCCGCGAACGCCTGGTGGAACGCCTCGCGCTTTTCGACCGTGTTCATCACGGATGCGAGCCAGAACGGCTTCCGCGTGCGCCGGCACGACGGCGACGTCTCCGCGGGCGAGAGCAAGCGGGCGGCGCAGATGGTGCTGCGCCTCGTCCGCGAGGGCGCCGATGCGCGCCGCCGCTGGCGCGAGGCCGTCGGCGAGCTCACGAGCGCGGAGAACTGGCGCCGCATCTACGGCCTGGACTGATCCGGTGGCGGACACGTCGTTCCGGACGTCCGTCGACCTGCTCCGCCTGATGCGGCCGGCGCTCGATGCGCCGGCCGCGTCCCCCGCGCTGTACGACTCCACGCCGCCCGGCGGACGCGGCGCGTCCGTGCGCAGCTGGTTCAACTCCGCCCCCGTCGGTGCGTGGCGCGAGATCCTCGGCGACGTGCCGGTGGAGCTCGTCGTCGACGCCACGGGCCCCGTCCGGGTGCTGAACGGCGACGAGTCCGGGACGGTCGTACTGGCCGAGCACGACGGGCCGGGGCCCCTCACGCTCGCGGTCGACCTCGCCGCGCTGTCCCACCGCTGGTGCTGGGTCGAGCTGCCGGGCGCATCCGGTGTCGACGACCTGCGCGGCTACCGCTGGTCCGTCGCCTCGGGCCGCGCGGCGAGCGCCGTCGTCGTGATCCCCACGTTCGGGCGCGAGGACGCCTGCCGGGAGCAGGTCGAGCGCATCCTCGCGGGCACGACCGCGGCCGAGGTCGCGAGCATCGTCGTCGTCGACCAGGCGCGCACCTTCGCGGACTCCCTGCCGGAGGGCCTGGACTGGGATCGCGTCACGCTCGTCGAGCAGGACAACCTCGGCGGTTCCGGCGGCTACGCCCGCGGGCTGTGGCACGCGCGGGACCACGACGGCCCGGTCGTCTTCCTCGACGACGACGCCGCGGTGCATTCCGAGACCCTCCGCCGCATGATCGTGCTCTCCAGCCTGGCGCGGGAGCCACGTCTGATCGGCACGGCCCTGTTCGCCCCGGAGCAGCCGGACGCCCCCGTCGCCACGGCCGAGGTCGTCGACCGGCGCCGGTTCCAGTGGGGCGCGGCCCGCCCGGCGGAGGCCGCCAGAGCCGCCGCAGGGGGAACCGACGCCCCGGAGTGGGCCTGGGACCGCGGCACTGCCGCGGACTACGTCGGCTGGTGGTGCGCCGCCCTGCCGCCGCGAGCGGCTCGGACGATCGGCTACCCGGCGCCCTACTTCCTCAAGTGGGACGACGCGGAGTACGGGTTGCGCGCGCACTCGCGCGGCGTCCTTCCCACCGTCGTCCCCGGCATCAGCGCGGTGCACCCCGCGTGGCGCTCCGACGGTGCGGCGCACTGGTCGATGGCGCCCCTGCACCGCAACCGCGTGGCCACCGCCCTCGCGCACGGCGCCGGCCGCGGGATCCTGCTCGACAGCCTCGTGCACCAGGTGAAGCACGCGCTCAGCCTGCAGTACGACGTCGCGGAGCTCTGGGAGCTGGGGATCACCGACGCGCTCGGCGGCCCCGGCTGGCTGCTCGGCGATCCGTCGACCATCCGCGCGCGTGCCGAAGGCCTGCTCGCGAAGCGTGCCGAAGGCCTGCTCGCGAAGCGCGCCGCGGCGTCGGAGCGGCTGGGCGCGGTGGAACCCGCGACCACCGGGCACACGGCGCGCGCCGCGGCACCACTTCCGCTGCCGAGGGCCGTGCTGAGCGCCGTGCTCGGCCTCCTGCGGCCGCTGAACCCGGCGGCGCCGACCGTGCGGGTGGACGCATTCTCCTGGCGGGCGACGCTCGGCCTCGACGCCGCCCTCGTCGGCGACCCGAGCACGGGTACCGCCGTCCTGCTCCGCCGCGACCCCCGCCGGGCGCGGGCGCTGCTCCTTCGTTCCCTCTCCTCGCACGCCCGGCTGGCGGTGTCGTGGTCCCGGCTCGCCGCCCGCTACCGGCGCGCACTGCCCGAGGCGTCCACCGAGGAGCGCTGGGCCGCGCGATTCGCGGCCGCCGCACCCCGAGAAAGGTCTTGATGGCCACCGTGTACCCTGGCGCGGGCGCTTCAGCCCCGGCGCCTCAGCAGACCCCGAAGACCCCGAAGAACCCGTCGACCCAGCAGACCCCGCAGGAGATCCTCATGACGGCATCAGCCGAGCCGGCCGTCGCCGCACGCACGTCGAACCCCTGGTGGGCCATCGCCGCGGTCGCCTTCGTGCTCGTCGCGTCGCTCGTGCCCCTGGTCTTCAACGACCGCTTCTACTTCTTCGCCGACACGCAGGACGGCGCCTACGGCATCTGGTGGGAGATCGGCCGGTCCGTGCTCGCCGGCCAGTGGCCGCTCTTCAGCGCCGACAGCTGGATGGCGGGCAACCACGCCGCGGAGGGGCAGTGGGGGCTGTGGAACCCGCTCATCCTCTTGATCAGCGTGCTCGTCTACCTCACGCCGAACGCGCTCGTGATCGTGAGCGCGATCAAGATCGCGTTCCTGGGCTTCGCCGCGGGCGGCACCTACCTCATGGCCCGGGGCTACGGCGCGAACCAGCCGCTCGCCTTCGTGGCCGCCATCGCGGCGCCGCTCGGCGGCTTCACGTTCTACATGGACGCGCCCTCCTGGGTGACCAACCTCTTCGTCTGGGCCTTCTTCCCCTGGGTCGCGTGGGGCCTGCGCCGCATGATCTGGGCCGGCGGGAGCCCGCTCGTGCCCGTGGTCTTCGGCTTCTTCCTCGTGACGATCGGCTACGTGCACGGCACGATCCTGCTGGTGCTGCTGTTCATCGCCCTGATCGTCGAGGTCGTCGTGCACCGCCGCTGGCGGTCCCTCGTCACCGTGCTGGTCACGGGCGTGATCCTCGGTCTCGTCGCCCTCGCCGTGTACCTGCCCGGCGTGCTCACCGCGGGCGTCACGGCCCGTGCGAGCGGCATCGACAACGACGGCTTCATGGTCGCCACGCTCACCGGCCTGGCGTCCTCCGCCGTCGCCAGCGGCCGGGTGGACCTGTCCGGGTGGTGGGGTCGCTTCAGCGCCGAGCCGCTGCTCTACATCGCCTGGTTCCTGCCCCTGTTCGCCTTCGTCGACTACGGCCGCTTCCGCGCGCTCCGGACCCGCACGACGAGCCTCTTCGTGATGTTCGCGCTCGCCCTCGCGTTCGTGGTGGGACCCGGCCGCCTCGGGCCGCTGCAGTTCCCCGCCCGGGTCGTGCCCTGGGTCGCGCTGCTCAGCATCGTGGTGCTCGCGGTCCTGCTCAGCCGGGCCCCTGCCACGCCGCTCAGCCGCACGCGGCTCGCGGTGGCCCTCTCCCTCGTGGTGGCCGGCGGCTGGCTGGCGAACAGTCAGGTCCCCGCGTGGTGGCGCGCGCACGCGCTCTCGACCCTCATCGCCGCGGCGGGCGTGCTCCTGGTCTGGCTGATCCTCGCCCACGGCACGGGACGGGTGAAGCGCATGCTTCCGGCCCTCTTCTCCCGCCGCACCGCGACGGCCGCGGTGGCGATCGCGGCGATCACGCTCGTCGTGGTCGTCGTGCAGGCGCGGGCCTTCGCGCCCAACCTGCGCTCCGGTCTGCTCTCCCCCGACGAGAGCGCCGAGTACACGACCCAGCTCGACGGCGCGAAGGGCGAGGCCTTCGTCGTCGGCTCGCCGTACGGCCTCGGCGACGATGTGCTCGAGGAGACCCTGCTCTCGAACAGCTGGTACCTGAACCCCACCCCGGTGCACAACCTGTACACGCCGGTCCAGTACCTGAGCTACGCGCTCGACCTCTGCATGAACCACACCGGCGTGTCCTGCGCCGACTCCGTCGACAAGCTCTTCTCGACGGACGAGGAGACCGGCGAGCGCGTCGTCGACCTCCTCTCCATCGACACCGTGCAGATCCTGCGCGAGCCCGAGGAGACGGAGCAGGAGCTTGCGTCGCGCCCCGTGCCCTCGGGCTGGCAGCAGGTGGACGTCGACGACGACGCCGTGCTCTGGGTGCGCGAGGACGAGCCGGAGCCGGCCGGCGGCGTGGTCTGGCAGTCGGAGGGGACGCAGGTCACCCAGCTCAGCTCGGACGACGAGACCCTGCGGGTCCGCGTCGACGCGGTGCCCGCGGGCGGCGGCGAGGTCGCCCTCAGCCGCCTCTCCTGGCCCGGCTACACCGTCGACGGCGGCACGCTCGGCGACCCCCTCCGTGGCTACCTGCTGACGGTGAACCTCGACGAGGCGTCCATCGGCGACACGGTGACCGTGCGCTTCCTCCCGCCCGCGTGGACCCTCATCGTGTCCTCCATGGTGCTCGCGCTTCTGCTCACCGTCGGCCTCGCACTCGCCCCGCTCGCGCGGCGCCTCCGGCGCAGGCGCGACCGCAACGAGCCCGGCGCGCGCGCCGAGGACGCCGCCGAGAGCCGGTCCGACGGCGTGGCGGCCGGCGCCCGGTAAGCGCGCCGGGTCGAGCGGGCCGAACGCGCCCCGCAACGACGAATGCCGCCCTCCCCGATGGGGAGGGCGGCATTCGCGTTCGTGGCCGAGGGCGGTCGGGCCGCCCGGCCGGTCTAGGACCGAACGAGGACCGGCTTGACCTTGTTCTCGAACATCGAGAGCGCGGCGCCGATGGCCATGTGCATGTCGAGGTACTGATAGGTGCCGAGGCGGCCGCCGAAGAAGACGTCCCGCTCGCCCTTGGCGAGCTCGCGGTAGCCGAGCAGTCCCTCGCGGTCCGCGGGCGTGTTCACCGGGTAGTAGGGCTCGTCGCTGCGCTCGGCGAAGCGCGAGTACTCCCGCATGATGACGGTCCGGTCCGTCGGGTAGTCCCGCTCCGGGTGGAAGTGCCGGAACTCGTGGATGCGCGTGTAGGGCACGTCGGCATCCGCGTAGTTCATGACGGTGGTGCCCTGGAAGTCCCCAATGTTCAGGACCTCCTTCTCGAAGTCCAGCGTGCGCCAGGAGAGGGCCCCCTGCACATAGTCGAAGTACCGGTCGATGGCGCCCGTGTAGACGATGGGGAGCCGGCCGACGGTCGCGGACTTGCTGAACTCCTGGCTCTCGTCGAAGAAGTCGGTGTCGAGCCGCACCTCGATGTTCGGGTGGTCCGCCATGCGCTCGAGCCACGCGGTGTAGCCGTCGACGGGCAGGCCCTCGTGGGTGTCGTTGAAGTAGCGGTTGTCGTAGTTGTAGCGCACGGGCAGGCGGCTGATGACCTCGGCGGGCAGCTCGGTCGCGGGGGTCTGCCACTGCTTTGCGGTGTAGTCGCGGATGAACGCCTCGTAGAGCGGGCGCCCGATGAGGGAGATGCCCTTCTCCTCGAGGTTGCGCGCCTTGTCGGCGGAGAACTCCGAGGCGAGCTCGGCGATCAGGTCGCGGGCCGAGGACGGCGAGTGCGCGGCGCGGAAGAACTGGTTGATCGTGCCGAGGTTGATCGGCAGCGGATACACCTCGCCCTTGTGGTTCGTGTACACGCGGTGGGTGTAGTTCGTGAACGCCGTGAAGCGGTTCACGTAGTTCCAGACGGTCTCGTTCGACGTGTGGAACAGGTGCGCCCCGTAGGTGTGCACCTCGATGCCGGTGTCCGGGTCGGTCTCGCTGTAGGCGTTGCCGCCGATGTGGGAGCGCCGGTCGATGACCGTGACCTTCAGACCCAGCTCGGTGGCCGCGCGCTCCGCGATGGTGAGCCCGAAGAACCCCGATCCGACGACTAAGAGGTCTGTGCTCATGAATGTTCCTTCGCGTTTCTTCCGATTACGGCGCCCCTAGGCTACCCAACGAATCCCGGCGCCCCCTGCACGCGCGCGGGGGCACGGCCGGATCCGGTCGGCCGGTCGTGCACCGCCCGGGCCGCGGATCGGTCGGGCGAACCGGGTCAGCGACGGGCGAAGCGGCCGGTCGCGATGACCCGGCGGTAGGCGGCGCGGCGCACGCCCTCCGGCACCAGCCGGTACGAGCCGCGCACGGCGACGTTGCGCACCGCCTCGTAGGGGGTCGTGAAGCGCAGCCGGCGGAACTCGCGCTGCAGGCGGAGCTCCGCGCGCAGCTGCGCGAGACCGCCCCGGCGCGCGTAGGCGCCGTCGCTCACCCGGTACATGACCAGCGGGTCGGGGATGTTCTCCACGCGCGCGCCGGTGTGGATCATCCGGGCGAACAGCGAGTAGTCCTCCATGAGCCCGATGTCGGTGTAGCCGCCCGCCTTCCGCACGGCGGCCTTCCGGTACACCACGGTGGGGTGGTTGAAGGGATCGGCGAAGCGTGCGTAGTGCTCGATGGCCGACTGGCCCGTCGGCGGCACCCGGCGGCCGACGATGGTGCCGACCTCGTCGGCGAACTCGAACATGCCCGTGCCGATCAGGTCGAGCCCGGCCTCCATCTCGACCATCTGCCGGGCGAACCGCTCCGGCAGCGAGATGTCGTCGGCGTCCATCCGGGCGACGACCTCGTGCTCGCACGCGTCGAGCCCGGTCTCGAGCGCGACGGCGAGGCCGCGGTTCTCCCGAAGCACCACGAGCCGGACCGGCACGGGAGAGGACTCGACGATCGCCTCGATGCAGCGGCTCAGGTCGTACGGCACCGGGCCGTCCTGCACGATCACCACGTCGTCCGGGCGCTGCGTCTGCTCGGGAACGGAGCTGCGGAAGGCGCGCTCGAGGTACGCCGGCTTGTCCCCGGAGTACACGGGGAGGAGGAGGGAGAACTTCTCGCTAGCCACGGCCGGCCCCGGACTCGATGGCGACCACCGCGTCGGTCACGGGTCCGAGCCCGGCGAGCGAGCGGGCGTTCGACTGCGGGCGCCCCGTGAGCCCGCGCTTCAGCCCGGCGGCCAGCATCCGCAGGAGGAGGCCGCGGTTCCGCGAGCGCAGGATCGTCCTGGCGCTCCGCACGACCGTCGCCCCGCCGTAGAGCAGCTTCTCGGCCGGCGACAGTCCGCGCGAGTGCAGCAGCAGCCAGAGCTTGTTGCGCACCTCGTAGTAGAACCGCTCCCCCGGGTCGACGTCGGTCGAGCCGAGCTTCGCGGTCTTGTGCACCACGACGCTCTGCGGCACGAACAGCCCGCGCGCCCCGCGGAGCAGCCGGGTGGAGAACTCGAAGTCGTCGTTCCAGATGAAGTAGTCGGCGATGGGGAGGCCAAGGCGCCGCACGGCGTCCGCGTCCACGAGCATGGAGACGAAGGAGGAGCTGCGCACGGGCACGTACCCGGAGGACGCGGCCGCGTCGCGCTCGGCCGAGCCCACGAACGGACGGGTGCGCGGGGTGTTCATGGGATGGTCGCGGCCGTCGGTCCACACGACGCGGGAGCCGGCGAGCGCGACGCCCGGACCGGACCGGACCGCCCGGACGAGCTCCTCGAGCGCGGTGGGCGTCGGGATGGTGTCGTCGTCCATGACCCAAATCCACTCGGCCGCGTGCTCCGTCAGCGCCCGGGCCATCCCGGCGGCGAAGCCACCGGCGCCCCCGGTGTTCCGGACGAGCGTCACGACGTCCGCCGTGGGCAGTGCCGCACGGGCCGCGTCGGCGGAGCCGTCGGTCGAGGCGTTGTCGACGACGACGACGGCCGCGAGCGGAAGAGTCTGGGCGACCACGGCCTCGAGGGCCTCGACGAGAAGCTGCCTCCTGTTGTACGCGACGATCACGGCGACCACACGGGGCGGCGGAGGGAGCACTGACATGAGACTCATACCCTAACGCGAGCGGCATCCGCGGCCCCTGTCCCCGCACAGGGCGCCGGGCGCGACGGGCACTCGCTCGGCGCTCGTGCAGCAGTAGCTACAATCGACTGCAGTCACGGACCCCGCAGCCGAGCGCGCACGTGGGCGAACAGAAAAGGACCACGTTTGTCACGCACCACGGATTCCCCGAGCCTTCGCGGCTTCGTCGAGCCAGGGCGCGGCGCCGGCCTGGTCGACGTGTTCCGCCGCCGCTACCTTCTGTCGCTGCTCGTGCGCAAGGAGGTGCAGGTCCGCTACCGCGGCTCCGTGCTCGGCTGGCTCTGGTCGTACGTCAAGCCGCTCGCCCAGTTCATCGTCTTCTTCCTCGCGATCGGCGTCTTCCTCCGGCTGAACGACGCCGTCATCAACTTCCCGATCTACCTCTTCTCGGGCATCGTCGTCATCAACGTCTTCATGGAGGCGTTCGGCAACGCGACCCGCTCCCTCGTGGACAACGGCGCCCTGATCAAGAAGATCTACCTGCCGCGCGAGCTGTTCCCGGTCTCGTCGTCGATCGTCGCGCTGATCAACTTCCTGCCCCAGGTGGTCATCCTGTTCGTGGTGTGCCTCTTCTTCGGGTGGTCGCCGCAGCCGCTGCAGGTGCTCGGCATCTTCCTCGCGACGCTCATCGTGCTCACCCTCGCGACCGGGCTCGGCATGTTGTTCGGCGCCGCGAACGTGTCGTTCCGCGACTCGCAGAACTTCGTCGACCTGATCATCATGGTGGCGACCTGGGCCTCCCCCGTGCTCTACCAGATCTCGCAGGTGCGCGACGTCGTGCCCGACTGGGCGCTCGTGCTGTACCAGCTGAACCCGCTCACGGCGGCGGTCGGCCTGTTCCACGCCGGCTTCTGGTACCCGACGACGGACGGCCGCGGCGAGCTGCAGGAGAACCTCTACCTCTACGGCGTCATCGGCCTCGTCGTCTCCCTCCTCGCGCTCGCCCTCGGCCAGCTCGTCTTCCGCAGACTGGAGGGGCGCTTTGCCCAGGACCTCTGACGACGTCGCGACGTCGAACTCCGCGAGCATCATCGTGGACGGCGTCCGCAAGACGTTCCTCTTCCGGCACACGCACTCCATCAAGGAGACGGTCATCGCGGCCGTGCGCCGCAAGCCCCTCGCCTCAACCTTCGATGCCCTGAAGGACGTGAGCTTCACCATCCAGCAGGGGGAGTCCGTCGCCCTGCTCGGCTTCAACGGGTCGGGGAAGTCGACCCTGCTCAAGCTCATCAGCGGCGTGCTCCGCCCCGACGCGGGCGCCATCCGCACCCGGGGCCGGGTCGCCGGGCTCATCGAGGTGGGCGCCGGCTTCCACCCGGACCTGTCCGGCCGGGAGAACATCTACCTGAACGCGGCCATCCTCGGCATGAGCAAGTCCGAGATCGACGAGCGCTTCGACGACATCGTCGCCTTCTCCGAGATCGAGAAGTTCATCGACACCGAGGTAAAGCACTACTCCTCCGGTATGTTTCTGCGCCTCGCGTTCTCGGTCGCGATCCACACCGAGGTCGACATCCTGCTCGTGGACGAGATCCTGTCGGTGGGCGACGAGCCGTTCCAGCGCAAGTGCCTCGACCGCATCCGCGAGCTGCACCAGCAGGGCAAGACGCTCGTGGTGGTCAGCCACGACCTCGACATGGTGGCGAGGCTCTGCGACCGGGGCATCCTGGTCGACCAGGGCACGCTCGCGTTCGATGGCGACGCCACCGAGGCCGTCGAGAGAATGCGCGCACGCTAGCCGTCCCGGCTGCGCCTGACGCAGCCTGTATCGTGACGGACAGCGCAAGCGCGACGAGGAATGCAGGACAGATGACAGCGGACGACGACGCCACCGGCATCCCGGCGCCGCCCGCGGGCATGACCGGAGCGGCGGGGCCGCTGCTCCGCATCGTCAAGAACCAGAAGGTTGCGTTCCTGCTCGTCGGCGGCGCCAACACCGCCATCGGCTTCCTGCTCTTCGTGTTCTTCGAGCTGACCGTCGGGGTGCGCTTCGGCTACTTCGCGACGCTCGCCTGCGCGCACGTCTGCGCCGTGCTGTGCGCGTTCTTCCTCTACCGCCGCTTCGTCTTCCGCGTGCAGGGCCACTTCTTCCGCGACCTCGCCCGGTTCGAGCTGGTCTACCTCGCCTCGCTCGGCGTCAACTTCCTCCTTCTGCCGCTGCTCGTCGAGATCGTCGGCCTCCCCGTCATTCCCGCCCAGGCCCTCATCGTGTTCGTGACCGCGCTCATGAGCTTCGTGGGGCACAAGGGCTTCTCGTTTCGCCGCCCGGCGGCCGCGGCCACCGCGGACACCGTCGCCGACCCGAAAGGATCCGGCTCATGACCGACCCGGTACCCCGCGTCTCCATAGTGATACCGGCATACAACAACGCCGACTATCTGCAGGAGACCATCGACTCCGTGCTCGCCCAGACATACACGGACTTCGAGGTGGTCGTCTCCGACCACTCGTCGACCGACGGCACGGCCGAGGTGATGCGCCGCTACGAGTCCGACCCGCGCTTCACCCTGCTCACCACGGAGGCGGGCGGCGGTGCGCTGCGCAACTGGAACCGGGTGAGCCAGGCCGCGCGCGGCACCTATCTGAAGCTCGTCTGCGGCGATGATCTGCTCTACCCGGAGATCCTGCGCCTCCAGGTCGAGGCCCTCGACGCCAACCCGGACGCCACCATCGCGGCGTCGCCCCGCGACATCGTCGACGCGAACAGCCGGCCGGTCATCAAGGACCGCGGTCTCGGCGGCAAGGTGGGCACCCACCTGGGCGCCGAGATCGTCCGCGCCAGCGTGCGCGCCGGCACCAACCTGTTCGGCGAGCCCGGTTGCGTGCTGATGCGCCGCGCCGACCTCGAGGCGGAGGGCTGGTGGGACTCCCGCTGGCCCTACCTCATCGACCAGACCACGAGCTCCCGCGTCGCCCTGCGCGGTTCGTTCGTGGGCGTCGGGACGAAGGCGCTCGCGGGCTTCCGCATCTCGGACAGCCAGTGGAGCGTGCGCCTGGCCAAGCAGCAGAGCGAGGCCGCGGCCGGCTTCCACCGCTGGATGCACGAGACCCACCCGGAGGTGGTGAGCCGCGCCGACGTGCTCGTCGGCAACGCCCGCGCCCGGGCCATGGCCGCCGCCCGCAGGCTCGCCTACATCTACCTGAAGCAGCGCATGTCGCGCGGGGTCGCGGCGTGAGCCGCCCCTGGAATGCGGACGACGGGCGCCAGGGTGCGCCCCTCGCCTCCGTCGAGCGCGCCGATCACAGCGTCTCCGTCGTCGTTCCCGTCTACCAGGGCGAGAAGACCCTGCCCGCGCTGATGCGGGAGATCGAGGCGCTCACGACCCCGAGGCTCACCCCGGGCGGCCACAGCTTCGCCGTCACCGAGGTGCTGCTCGTGCACGACAACGGCCCGGACGACTCCGCATCCGTGCTGCGCCGGCTCGAGGGCGAGTACGACTTCGTGCGCGCCATCTGGCTCAGCAAGAACTTCGGCCAGCACGCCGCGACCCTCGCGGGCATGGCATCCACCGGTGGCGACTGGGTGGTCACCCTCGACGAGGACGGGCAGCACGATCCGGCCTACATCGGCGACATGCTCGACGTCGCCATGGCCGACCAGGCGTCCATCGTCTACGCCAGGCCCACGAACGCGCCGTCGCACGGGTTCCTGCGCAACACCGCCTCCCGCGGGGCGAAGTGGATCCTCAACCAGCTCTCCTCCGCCAACGCGAGCCAGTACCAGAGCTACCGCTTCCTGCTGGGCAGCGTCGCGCGGAGCGTCGCCGCGTACGCGGGATCCGGCGTCTACCTCGACCTCGCCCTCGGCTGGGTGGCGAAGGGCGCGAGCCAGTGCGACGTGCGGCTGCGCGACGAGGGCGACCGCACCAGCGGCTACTCCGCCCGCCGGCTGTTCTCGCACTTCTGGCGCATGGTGCTCTCCAGCGGCACGCGCGGCCTGCGGGTCGTGAGCGCCATCGGCGTGCTGTTCTTCGTGCTCGCGATCGTCGTGACGGTCATCATCTTCATCGGGCGCTTCACGCAGAACGACGTGCCCGAGGGCTGGGCGTCGACCATCGTGGCCGTGCTCGTCAGCTCCGGTGCGATCCTCTTCTCGCTCGGCATCATCGCCGAGTACATCGGGGTGGCCGTGAGCACCGCGCAGGGCCGCCCGCCGTACCTCATCGTGCGCGACCCGCACGACGGACCGCTCGGGCGTCCGCCGTACCGCCCATGACCGTCGCGGTGTGGGTGGTCGGGGCGCGCGGCCAGCTCGGCCGCGCGGTCTCCCGGGCGTTCGCCGCATCCGCCGGCCACGACCTGCTGACCGCCGACCCGCTGCCGTGGGCCGCCGAGCAGGAGGAGTTCGAGGCCGCAGCCCGGCGTGCGGCGAGCGCGCTCCGGGAGCGCACGGACCGCGGCGCGGAGTGGCTCGTCGCCTGGTGCGCGGGCGCCGCCGTCACGGGGAGCACCGAGGAGCAGCTCGAGCGGGAGCTCGGCCAGCTGGCGACCGTCCTCCGCGTGCTCCGGGAGCACGGCCCCGCCGGGCGCGCCGTCGGCTCGATCTTCTACGCCTCCTCCGCGGGCGGCGTCTACGCCGGCTCGGCCGCGCCGCCCTTCACCGAGGAGACCGCACCGTCGCCGCTCGCCCCCTACGGGCACGCGAAGCTGCGGGCGGAGGCGCTGGTGACGGGCTTCGCCGAGGAGACGGGCGCGCGCGCCCTGATCGGCCGCATCGCGAACATCTACGGTCCGGCGCAATCGCTGCAGAAGGCGCAGGGACTCATCAGCCACCTCGCCAAGGCGCAGCTGACGCCCAACCCCGCATCCATCTACGTGCCGCTCGAGACCGTGCGCGACTACATCTACGCGGACGACTGCGCCGCCCTCATCGCCGACGCGGTGCAGCGGCTCGAGCACTGCGCGCCCGGCACGACCGTCGTGAAGATCCTCGCCTCGCACCAGCCGGTGACCATCGCGACCCTGCTCGGGCTGCTCCGCGCGATCGCGAAGGCCCGCCCGAACGTGATGCTCGGCTCCTCCCCCGTCGCCAATTACCAGGCAGTGGACCTCCGGCTCCGCTCGGTCGTCTGGCCCGACCTCGACCACCGAGACCTGCTGCCCCTCCCCGCGGGCATCAACAACGTCATGACGGCCCTCCGCACCGCGATGCAGGAGGGCGCCCTATAGGGCCCTCCGCGAGCCCGTAGGCGCCGCGCAGCGCTCGGCGCATACGGTCCCTGAGGGCTGCCGGAGGTCCGAAACCGCTAACCCGCCGACGGACGCGCCCCACGGTCCCTGAGCTCGTCGAAGGGACGGAACCGGCGCTGCGAGCGTCCCTTCGACAAGCTCAGGGACCGTGCTGGTGCCGGCAGGACACCGGTGCCGGGTGGGCTCAACGCAACTCAGCAGATCTGCCGCAACTCAGCAGACCCGGCGACGCAACTCAGCAGGATCAGGACGACACGCCGCTTGCGGGGCCTCCGCGGCGGCGTGTCGGTCGTGTTCTGCTGAATTGCGTTCGTTCTGCTGAATTGCGTCGCTGGCCGCACGCACACCCCCCGCAGGGGCGGGACTAGGACGCGAGCTGCAGGAGGTAGGTGCCGTAGCCGCTCTTCACCAGCGGCTTCGCCAGGGCAAGCAGCTGCTCCTTGTCGATCCAGCCCGCGCGGAACGCGATCTCCTCGATGCAGCCGATCTTGTGGCCCTGGCGGTCCTCGATGACGCGCACGTACTCGGACGCCTGCATCATGCTCTCGAACGTGCCGGTGTCCAGCCACGCGGTGCCGCGGTCGAGCACCTGAACCTTGAGCGTGCCCTGCGACAGGTAGTGGTCGTTGACCGCGGTGATCTCGAGCTCGCCGCGGGCGCTCGGCTTCACCGACTTCGCCACCTCGACGACGGTGTTGTCGTAGAAGTAGAGGCCGGGTACGGCGTAGTTGCTCTTCGGGTGCTCCGGCTTCTCCTCGATGGAGACCGCGGTGAAGTCGTCGTCGAACTCGACGACCCCGTAGGCCCGCGGCTCGGCGACGTGGTACGCGAAGATGCGCGCGCCCTCGATGTCCGCGTTCGAGCGCAGCGAGGTGCCGAGGCCGGCCCCGTGGAAGATGTTGTCGCCGAGCACGAGGGCGACCGACTCGTCGCCGATGAACTCCTCGCCGATGATGAAGGCCTGCGCGAGGCCGTCCGGGGACGGTTGCACGGCGTACTCGATGACCATGCCGAGGTCGGATCCGTCGCCCAGCAGCGCCTGGAACTGCGAGTTGTACTCGGGGGTCGTGATGATGAGCACCTCGCGGATGCCCGCCATCATGAGCGTCGAGAGGGGGTAGTAGATCATCGGCTTGTCGTAGATGGGCATCAGCTGCTTCGAGATGCCCTTCGTGATCGGCCAGAGCCGCGTGCCGGATCCCCCGGCCAGGATGATGCCGCGCATCAGCGGGACACCTTCTCGCCGAGCGACGCGTAGAAGGCGCGGACGGCCTCCCAGGAGGGCAGCAGCCCCTGGCGCTCCGCCTCCTCGAGGGTCGGCGCCTCCAGGTCCTTCGGGGAGAGCAGCGGCTCTCCCGCCTCGGCCGGGAAGGTCAGGCCGACGGCGGGGTCGAGCGGGGTGATGCCGTGCTCGGCCTGCGGGCGGTACACGTCGCTGACCAGGTAGCTCACGGTGGCGTCCTCGGTGAGCGCGACGAACGCGTGGCCCAGGCCCTCGGAGAGGTAGGCGGCGCGGCGGTCGACGTCGTCGAGCAGCACGCTGTCCCACTGGCCGAAGGTCGGCGAGCCGACCCGGATGTCGACGATGTAGTCGAGCACGGCGCCGTGGGTCACGGTGACGTACTTCGCCTGGCCCACCGGCACGTCGGCGAAGTGGATGCCGCGCACCACACCCCGCTTCGACACCGAGGTGTTCGCCTGGCGGAGGGTCAGCGGGTGCCCGATGCGCTCCTCGAGCAGATCGAAGCGGTACCACTCGAGGAAGAGTCCCCGATCGTCCGCCCGCTGCACGGGGGTCACCTCGTAGCTGTCGGGGATGGCCAGTTCGCGGATCTGCACCCGGGAAGTCTACCCATCCCCTTCCTCCCGGGACCGACGCCCGCCCCCGCGCGGCGGGGCCACGGGCGGGCGACACCCTAGGATGGTCTCTCGATCCGGCACAGCGAATACCAGAGGAATCGTCTTTCGTGAAAATTCTCGTCACCGGCGGCGCCGGCTTCATCGGCTCCAACTTCGTACGGCACGCACTGAACGACGACTACCCCGGCCTGGAGGGCGTGGAGGTCGTCGTTCTCGACGCCCTGACCTACTCCGGCAACCCGGCGAACCTCGCCCCGGTCTCCTCCTCCCCGCGCTTCCGCTTCGTGCACGGCGACATCCGCCACGAGGGCGTGCTCGACGAGCTGATGCCGACGGTCGACGCCGTCGTGCACTTCGCGGCGGAGAGCCACGTCGACCGCTCGGTGCGCGACGCCAGCATCTTCGTGGAGACCAACGTGCTCGGCACCCAGAAGCTGCTGGACGCCGCGCTGCGCAACGGGGTCGAGCGCTTCGTGCACGTGTCGACGGACGAGGTGTACGGCTCCATCACGGAGGGGTCGTGGACCGAGGAGCACATCCTCGAGCCGAACTCCCCGTACTCGGCCTCGAAGGCCGGCAGCGACCTCCTCGCCCGCAGCTACCACCGCACGCACGGTCTCAACGTGTCGATCACGCGCTGCTCGAACAACTACGGGCCGTACCACTTCCCCGAGAAGCTCATCCCCCTCTTCGTCACGAACCTCATCGAGGGCAAGCACGTGCCGCTGTACGGCAAGGGCGAGAACGTGCGCGACTGGCTGCACGTCGACGACCACTGCCGTGGCATCGCCCTCGTGCTGGTCAAGGGCCTCGCCGGCGAGATCTACAACATCGGCGGGGGAACCGAGCTGACCAACGTCGAGATCACCCAGCTGCTGCTCGACGAGTTCGGCCAAGACTGGTCCGTCGTCGACCGGGTAGAGGACCGCAAGGGCCACGACCTCCGCTACTCCGTCGACATCGCGAAGATCAGCGCCGAGCTCGGCTACGCCCCGCAGGTGCCGTTCGCCACCGGTCTCGCCGAGGTCGTGCAGTGGTACCGCGACAACGAGCAGTGGTGGAAGCCGCTGAAGGAGCGCGCCGCGCTCTCGCAGTGAGCACGGCCATCCCCATGACGTATCTCATCACCGGCGCGACCGGCATGCTCGGCGCCGACCTGCAGTCCGTGCTCTCGGGGAGGCCGGTGACGGCCCTCGGCCGCGCCGACCTCGACGTGACGGACGCCGACGCCGTGCGCGCGGCCGTGGCGGGTCACGACGTGATCATCAACGCCGCGGCGTACACCAGGGTCGACGACGCCGAGACGCACGAGGACGAGGCCTACGCGGTGAACGCGACCGGCGCCGCCGTGCTCGCCGCCGCAGCGGCGGAGACCGGTGCCGCGCTCGTGCAGGTCTCCACGGACTACGTCTTCAACGGCCGGGCCACGAGCCCGTACTCCGAGGACGAGCAGCACGACCCGATCTCGGCGTACGGACGCACGAAGGCCGAGGGCGAGCGTCTCGCCCTGCAGAACAACCCCGGCCGCACCTACATCGTGCGCACCGCCTGGCTCTACGGCGCCAACGGACCGAACTTCCCGCGCACCATGCTCCGGCTCGCGGCGGACCGCGAGGTCGTGAGCGTCGTGAACGACCAGTACGGCCAGCCGACCTGGACCGCGGACCTCGCCGCGCAGATCGTGGCGATGCTCGACGCGGGCGCACCCGCCGGCGTCTACCACGGCACGAACTCCGGCCGGGCCAGCTGGTTCGACTTCGCGCAGGCCGTCTTCCTCGCGAACGGCCTCGACCCCGACCGGGTGAAGCCGACGGACAGCTCCACCTTCCAGCGCCCGGCGCCGCGTCCCGCCTTCTCGGTGCTCGGCCACTCCGGCTGGGAGCGCGCGGGCCTCGCCCCGATGCGCGACTGGAAGGACGCCCTCGCGGACGCGGTGCGCAGCGGCGTGTTCGCCTAGGCGCCTTCCCGGCAAGTCGACGGTTCTTCCGCTCGGCCGCCTCCCCGCCGTCCGCCTCCCCGCCGTGCGGTTGCGCCTTTCGCGACGCCGCGCCCGCGGGGCTCCTGAGCCTCGCGGGGGGCGCGGTCTACGCTGGGAGCGCCCCCGATTCGCGGGCGCGACAGCGCCCGGGAATCGTGCCTCCCTCCCCCCACCGGGGCGGCCGACCCAGGAGTTGCGCTACGTGACGACGACCCTCCGCGTGATCGTTGACCAGATGGTCGCCCCCGTGCCGGGCGTCGTCGGCCGGTACACGGAGGATCTCACCCGGCAGCTGATCGTGACCGCACCCCGGGACTGCGAGGTCGAGGGCATCGTGTCCGCGTTGCCGCCTTCGGTGCAGGACGACCTGCGACGGCGGCTGCCCGGGCTCGGCGGACTGTACGTTGCGCCACTCGCGCGCCGGGAGCTCTCCCGCGCCTGGCAGCTCGGCCTGACGGCCGTCGGCGGCATGATCCACGCACCCAGCCTGCTGGCGCCGCTGCGCGGTCACGACCGGGTGAACGACGGCATGCAGGTCGTCGCGACCATCCACGACGTCGCCCCCTGGACCCATCCCGACACCCTGCGGCCGCAGGACGTGCGCTGGCACCGGGCCATGGCGAAGCGCGCGCGGCGCCACGCCGACGCCGTCGTGGTGCCGACGCATGCCGTCGCGGAGCAGCTCACCGAGTACCTCGACTTCGGCGACCGCCTGCGGGTGATCGGCGGGGCGGTCGGCTCCGCGATCGTGCCCCCCGCCGACCCGGATGCCCGGGCCGCAGCGCTCGGCCTGCCGCCCTACTTCCTCCTGACGTCGGGCACCCTGCAGCCGAGTGAGGGACTCGCCCCGCTCATCCGGGCGCTCGCCCGGCCGGAGACGCGCGACCTTCCCCTGCTCGTCATCGGGCCGCAGGGCTGGCGGGACCAGGACCTGGCGCGGGTCGCAGCGGAGGCGGGGGTCTCGCCGGAGCGCGTCCGCAGCCTCGGCTTCCTGTCCGACAGCGACCTCGCGCTCGTGCTGATGCGGGCGACCGTGTTCGTCTACCCGCCCCTGACCGAGGGCTTCGGCCTCCCCATGATCGAGGCCTTCTCCTTCGGCACGGCGGTCGTGCACTCGGACGCGCCCGCCCTCGTCGAGGTGGCCGCCGCGGCCGGCGTCGTCGTGGAGCGCGAGGACGCCGCCGGCTACCCCGATCGGCTCGCCGAGGCCATCGGCAGGGTGCTCGACGACCGCGGCCTGCGCGAGCGGCTCAGCATCGCGGGAACCGACCGCGCCCGCGCGTTCAGCTGGCGCGACTCCGCCGAGCGGGTCTGGCAGCTGCACGCCGACCTCTGAGCCCGAGCCGGATCCCCGGCGCGGGCGGCACACGCCGCCGGCGGCACACGGGCGCCGTGCGCGCCGGACCCGCCGTCAGTCGGCGGTGCGGGGGCGGACCAGGTCGTCGGCGTACGCGGACACCGAGCGCCCGTAGAGCGGCAGGGTGGGGGCCAGAGCCTTGAGCGCCACGCGCAGCGCCTCGTCCGTGCGACCGAGGTCGTGCAGCGCCAGGGCGAGGAACGCGTGTGCCGCCGCGCCGGTCAGGGCCGCGTCCTCGTCGTCGAACAGCTCGATGAGCAGGTCGACCGCCGCCGCCGGCTCGCCGATGTTCCGGAGTGAGCTCGCGAGCTGGATCACGGCCTGCGGGCGCCGGGGTCCGGTCAGGCCGGCGTCGAGCGCGAGGCGGTACAGCGGCACGGCCGCCGCCTCGCGGCCCAGGAAGTCGTGCACCGCGGCCCACTCGTAGACCGCGATGGGATCGGCCTGGGGACGCTCGTCCACCAGGTCCTTCATCTCGGACAGCATCAGGTCGGGACTCTGGTCGTCCGCGGACTCCCAGAACGACGCGATGCGGTCCTCCCACGATGCAGCCATACGAGAATCCTGGCAGAGCGCGGGGCGCTCCCCGACCGCCGGTCAGTCGCTCGCGGTGGAGCCCGTCCGGCCCGCGGGCGCGGTCGCGTCGGCGATGGTGGTGTGGATGAGGTCGAAGTCCGGCGCGGCGGGGTCGATGAGCGGCGGCACGATCTCGAGGTCCGTGATCGGCTCGCTGCGCGCCTTGAGCGCCAGCTGCGCGAAGTAGCCGAGCGCGGACTGCGGGATATCGGTCTTGACGACCTGGGTGCCCGCGTCGGCGACCGCCTGGAACTTGGTGAGCACGTTGAACGGCTCGAACTGCTTGAGGATCGCCTGCTGCACCTCGCGCTGGCGGGCCATGCGGTCGTAGTCGTTCGAGCCGTGGCGGGCGCGGGCGTACCAGAGCGCGTGGTAGCCGTCGAGCGTCTGCAGGCCGGGCTCCACCCAGCCGTCGACGTTGATCGGGTTGCCGTTCGCGTCCTCCTGGCCGCCGATGGGCTGCCGCTGCTTCACGTCGATGGTCACCCCGCCGAGCGCGTCGATGAGGTCGGAGAAGCCCTGCATGTCGATGAGCGCGTAGTACTGGATCGTGAGGCCGGTGACGCCCTCGGCCGCGTCGCGCATGGCCTCGATGCCGGGCTCGCTGCGCTGCTCCACGGCGTCCGGGTAGAGGTCTGTGCCGTACAGCTCGACCTCCGTGTAGATGGAGTTGAGCAGGCAGACATCGACGGCGCAGCGGCGGTACCCGTCCGGGTAGAGCGCCTGCATCGGTGACCCGTCCGAGAACGGCACGTCCTCGAGGTTGCGGGGCAGGCCGATCATGGTGGCCTTGCCGGTCGCCGCCTCGACGCTCACCACGGTGATGCTGTCCGGTCGAAGGCCCTCGCGGTCCACGCCGGCGTCGCCGCCGAGCAGCAGGATGTTGTAGCGGCCGTCGACAGCATCGGCGCTGGCGCCGTTGCCGAAGATGCCGCCGACGAAGCCCGCCTGCACCCCGGTCAGGTACGCCGCGTAGCTCGCCGTTCCGGCCGTGAAGACGAGGAGCAGGACGGCGAGCCCGGCGATGACGGGCCTCGCGGACGGTCTCGTGCGCACGAGCCGGGCGAGCCGGATGGTGTCGACCGTGAGCACGATCCAGAGCGCCGCGTAGGCGATCAGGAGCACCTGGAGCACGACGAGCGGGACGCCCATGGTCACGGTGGAGAAGAGGAGCTGCGGGGCGACGAAGTACGCGACGACGGCCGCGACCGCGAACAGCCAGAGCAAGAGGGTCGCCCCGAGGCCGAACCGGCCGAGCCGCCGGCTGCCGGCGAGCACCTGCGCCGAGCCGGGGATGAGGACGTTCATGCCGACCAGCCACCAGCCGCGCCTGGTCATCAGGTCGGCGGATCGGGTGTCCGGGTTGCGAAGGGGAGTCGTCGAGGTCATACGGAGAGGGCTACAGCCTGGCCTTGAGGGCGGCGTTCTTCTGCTCGACGAGCTCGGCGAGGCCGCTCGCGTGGTCGGCGAGACGCTGGGTGAGTTCGGGCCGGGCGGTCGCCAGGATCTTCGTCGCGAGGATGCCGGCGTTGCGCGCGCCACCGATGGAGACGGTCGCGACGGGCACCCCCGCGGGCATCTGCACGATGGAGAGGAGGGAGTCGAGGCCGTCCAGCCGCGCGAGCGGCACGGGCACCCCGATGACGGGCAGCGTCGTGACGGAGGCAAGCATGCCGGGAAGGTGGGCCGCTCCCCCGGCGCCCGCGATGATCACGCGGATGCCTCGCTCGTGGGCGCGGCGTCCGTAGTCGATCATTTTGTCAGGGGTCCGGTGGGCGGAGACGACCTCGACCTCGTACGGAACGCCGAACTCGGCGAGGGCCGCCGCGGCGTCGGTCATGACGTTCCAGTCGGAGTCTGAGCCCATGACGACGCCGACCTGGGGAGCCTCGGCCTCGGGTGCGGCCGCTCCGTCCTGCGTCCGGGCATGCGTAATCGGGGTTTCGGGCATGCGGACCATGCTAAGTCTCAGTCCTGGAAGAAGGCGGCTGCGGCGCGCGCCTGGTACACGACCTCGTCGAGGTCGGCGCCGACGGCCGTCACGTGCCCCACCTTGCGCCCGGGGCGCGGCTCCTTGCCGTAGTTGTGCACCTTCACGGCGGGCTGGTCGGCGAAGACGAGCGGGTAGCGGTCGTCGAGACCGCCCTCGGTCGGCCCGCCGAGCACGTTCACCATCACGGACCACGGCTCGCGCACCCCGGTGGCCCCGAGCGGCAGGTCGAGGACCGCCCGCAGGTGCTGCTCGAACTGGCTCGTCGTCGACCCGTCCATGGACCAGTGGCCGGTGTTGTGCGGGCGCATGGCGAGCTCGTTCACGAGCAGGCGGTCGTCCTGCGTCTCGAAGAGCTCGACGGCGAGCACGCCGGTGACGCCGACGCCCTCGGCGACCGCGTACGCGATGTCGGAGGCGACGGCCGACGCCCTGAGGGCGGCGCCGGGGGCCGGCGCGATCACCTCGGCGCAGACGCCGTCGCGCTGGATGGACTCCACGACGGGCCACGCGACGATCTCCCCGGAGGGGCGCCGGGCCACGGACTGCGCGAGCTCGCGCCGGAAGTCCACGAGCTCCTCGGCGAGGAGGGCGGAGTCGCCGTCCGGCAGCGCGGCGAACCAGTCGTCCGCGTCGTGCTCGTCCCGCACGACGCGCACGCCCTTGCCGTCGTAGCCGCCCCGCGGGGTCTTCACCACGGCGGCGCCGCCGTTGGCCCGCAGGAACGCGCCGAGCTCAGCGGCCGAGCGGACCGCCGCCCACTCGGGCACGGGGACGCCCAGCTCCATGAGGCGCTCGCGCATGACCAGCTTGTCCTGCGCGTAGCGGAGCGCGTCGGGTCCCGGCTGCACGGACACACCCGACTCGACGAGGGCGCGCAGCACGTCCTGGGGCACGTGCTCGTGGTCGAACGTAATGGCATCGACCCCGGCGGCGAACGCCAGCACCGTGTCCAGGTCGCGGTAGTCGCCCACCTGGGTGGCCGCGAGGGAGGCCGCCATCCCCTCGGACTCCGCGAGCACGCGCAGGTCGATCCCGAGGTTGATGGCCGCGGGGATCATCATCCGGGCGAGCTGCCCGCCGCCGATAACGCCGATTGTCCGAGTCATGATGCCCTTCGCCCGCCCGTGCGACAAGGGGGTGGGTCCTCGCCGGGGGATTATCCAGAATGGAGGGAATTAGACTCCCTACCGCCCCCTATTTTCGCCCATGGACGAAACGGATTGCGACCGCATGCAGAACGCCCCCACCAGCGCGCAGCAGCGGCTCATGTCGCAACTCGTGAAATTCGGGCTCGTCGGGGGCATCGGCTTCGTGCTGGACGTCGGCATCTTCACCGCGCTGCGGCTCACCGTGCTGAGCCCCGAGGCGATGCACGAGGGACCGCTGGTCGCGAAGGTCGTGTCGACGACGGTCGCCATCCTGGCCAACTGGATCGGCAACCGCTACTGGACCTTCGGCCCGCACCGCAGCTCGAACACCGCCCGCGAGGCCGTCGAGTTCCTCGTCGTCAGCCTGCTCGGCATGGGCATCGGGCTCGGCTGCCTGTGGGTGTCGCACTACGCGCTCGGGTTCACGTCCGTGCTCGCCGACAACATCTCGTCCAACGTGATCGGGCTCCTGCTCGGCTCGCTGTTCCGCTTCACGCTCTACCGGCACTGGGTGTACTCGCCGCGGCGGCAGAAGCGTCGCGCCGGCCGCCTCGGCGTTCCCGACGCGGGTCACGACGCGCTGGCCGCTCCCGCGAACGGCTGATCCCGCGCCCGCACATACGACTCCTGCCCAGGCACGAGGATCTCGCGCAGCTAAAAGCTGGGCAGGATCCCGCTGCCTGGGCAGGAGGAGGTGGGGTGGCGCCCGCGGAGGCGCGGGGTCCCGGTGCTACGGCCGGCCGAGCGCCCGGTAGGTCCAGCCGGCGTCGCGCCACTGGCTGGGAACGAGGCAGTTGCGGCCGTCGAGGATGGCGCGGTTGCCGACGATGCCGCCGAGCGTCTCCGGGTCGAGGTCGCGGTACTCCTGCCACTCGGTGAGGATGAGCACCGCATCCGCGCCCGCGGCGGCCTCCTCGACGGTCTCCACGAGGTGGAGGTCGTGGTTGCGCGCGCGGGAGGTCTCGATGGCCTCCGGGTCGGTCGCGACGACGATCGCCCCGCTCGACGCGAGCTCCGCGGCGACGGAGAGGGCGGGCGAGTCGCGCACGTCGTCGGAGTTCGGCTTGAAGGCGAGCCCGAGCACGGCGATGCGCTTACCGGTCAGGTCCCCGCCGACGACCTCGCGGGCGAGCTCGACCATGCGGGTGCGGCGGCGCAGGTTGATCGCGTCGACGTCGCTGAGGAAGCTGAGCGCCTGGTCGACGCCGAGCTCGTCGGCGCGCGCCATGAAGGCCCGGATGTCCTTCGGCAGGCAGCCGCCGCCGAAGCCGAGGCCGGCGTTCAGGAAGCGGCGGCCGATGCGCACATCGTGGCCGATCGCGTCAGCGAGCTGCGTGACGTCGGCGCCCGTCGCCTCGCACACCTCGGCCATGGCGTTGATGAACGAGATCTTGGTCGCGAGGAAGGCGTTGGCGCTGACCTTCACGAGCTCCGCCGTGGCGTAGTCGGTGACGATGCGCGGCGTGTCGTTCTCGAGCGCGACGGAGTAGACGGAGTCCAGCGCGGCCACGGCGGCGTCGCCGTCGCTGCCGGCGGGGACGCCGTAGACCAGGCGGTCGGGCGTGAGCGTGTCCTTGAGCGCGAAGCCCTCGCGCAGGAACTCGGGGTTCCAGGCGAGGATCGCGCCGGGCGCGCCCTCGACGACGCGCTGGGCGAGCCGGGCGGCGGTGCCGACCGGCACGGTGGACTTGCCGACCACGATGTCGCCGGCGCTCAGCACGGGAAGGAGCGCCTCGACGGCGGCGTCCACGTAGGTGAGGTCCGCGGCGTTGCTGCCCTTCTTCTGCGGCGTGCCCACCGCGACGAAGTGCACCTGAGCGCCGCGAGCGGCGGAGATGTCCGTGCTGAAGCTCAGCCGCCCCGAGGCGCGGATGTCGGCGAGCTTCTCGAGCAGCTCCGGGAGACCGGGCTCGAAGAACGGGGCCTCACCGCGGTTGAGCATCGCGATCTTGTTGGGGTCAACGTCCACACCCACGACCTCGTGACCCAGCTCGGCCATGCACACCGCGTGCACCGCTCCCAAGTAGCCACAGCCGATGACGGAAATCTTCATGCGCACAGCCTAGGCAATTCTGAGGAACAGAAATTACCGACCACCGTACGCCTGGGTTTCGTCGGGTGCGGCGCCCGGTCGCGACTCGTACTGCTGACGCCTCGAGGCCATCGGGTTCCCGTTCGCCTCCATCAGGTCCTGGAGCGCGCTGAGCACCAGATCCGCGTTCGGCACGTCCCGGAGCACGACCGGCGCCTCGAGCCCCGTGTTGATGCGCACGTCTCCGCTGCGGAACATGCTCTGCAGGGGGCGGCGGGTGACGCTGACGTCGTAGCCGCGGCTGTGCAGCAGCTCCTGCCTTACCCGGACGACGAGGCCACGCCGGAGCACGACCCGCTTCGTCGTGACGACGTAACGGTGACTCAGCCAGGAGAGCAGGGGCACCAGGCAGAACAGGACGACCGCGGCGGCGGCCGCCGCGTAGAGGGCGGTGACCTGCCACGGCTCCTCGAGCACCCCGCCGAAGTAGCCGGCGGCGCCCGCGATGGCGACGAGCAGGAGGCTCGGCAGCACGAGCACGCGACCGTGCGGCCGGAGCCGGGCGAGGATGCGCTCGGGCGGGTCCGGGCGCATCGGCTCGGCGTCCTGCGGGGTCTGCTGGCCGGAGGAGGGGAACGTGGAAACCTTCCTGGCCATGCCCTCAGTTCTACCGCAGATGCGTCACATCGCCCGCCGCGATCGCCGTCGTCGACGAATCGGCGGCCGACCGGACGACGATCCGGCCGAGGCCGTCGAGACCGGTGGCGCGCCCCTCGAGAAGCGAGCCGTCCGGCAGGTGCACCCGCACGTCGGTGCCGATGGTGCCGCAGAGGCCCTGGACCTCGGCGCGAAGACCGGAGGCCTCGGCGTCACCCGCCGAAGCCGTGAACCGGTCGATGAGCCGCGAGAGCTCGGTGAGGTAGTCGGCGAGCAGCGCATCCGCGTCGGGCTCGGCGACCCCGGCGAGCGCGAGTGATGTCGAGGTGAGCGTCGGCAGGTCCTCGTCGCCCAGGGAGACGTTCACCCCGGAGCCGACGACCACCGCGGCGGGCAGCAGCTCGCAGAGGATGCCGCACACCTTCGCGCCGTCGATCAGCACGTCGTTCGGCCACTTGAGCGTCACCTCCGGCGCAGGCTCGGGCACGGTCGCGAGCGCGGCGCGGACGGCCCGGGTCATCGCGGCGCCCGCGAGCAGCGGCACCCACCCCCAGCGCTCCACCGGCACGCCCTCGATGCGCAGCAGCACGGAGGCGGCGAGGGAGCTGCCGGCAGGCGCGACCCACGAGCGGCCGAGCCGCCCCCGGCCGGACCGCTGGTCCGTGGTGACGACGACGGAGAGCGACGGCCAGGACGCCGCGTCGGTACCCGTGGCCCGGGCGACGAGGTCGTCGTTCGTGGAGCCGGTGTGCTCGAGATGCTCGAGCCGGGGGCTGACGGCGGCGGCGCGCGGGAACGGCATGCGGCAAGCCTAGGACGCGGCCCCCGCTCTCCCGCCTCCCGCGCGCGGCCGGCCGTGCCGGGCTCGGGCCCGCAGGTAAAGTGGCCGCGTGACCCCCAGCGACTCCCGCCCAGACATGCACACGACCGCAGGCAAGCTCGCGGATCTCAAGAACCGGTACCACGAGGCGGTCACGGCGAGCGGCGAGGCCGCCATCGAGAAGCAGCACGCGCGCGGCAAGATGACCGCCCGGGAGCGCATCGCCCTCCTGCTCGACCACGGCTCCTTCGTCGAGCTGGACGAGTTCGTGCGCCACCGCACGCACGCCTTCGGCATGGAGAGCAAGCGCCCCTACGGTGACGCTGTCGTCACCGGCACCGGCACCATCCACGGCCGCCAGGTGGCGGTCTACTCGCAGGACTTCACGATCTTCGGCGGCTCCCTCGGCGAGGTCGCCGGCGAGAAGATCATCAAGGTGATGGAGCTCGCCATCAAGACGGGCGTGCCCATCATCGGGCTCCTCGACTCGGGCGGCGCCCGGATTCAGGAGGGCGTGGTCGCCCTCGGCAAGTACGGCGAGATCTTCCGCCTGAACACGGCGGCATCCGGGGTCATCCCGCAGATCTCGATCATCATGGGCCCGGCGGCGGGTGGCGCGGTCTACTCCCCCGCGCTCACCGACTTCGTGATCATGGTCGACAAGAAGAGCCACATGTTCGTCACCGGGCCGGACGTCATCAAGACGGTCACCGGCGAGGACGTCGGCTTCGAGGAGCTGGGCGGCGCCTACACGCACAACAGCGTCTCCGGCGTCTCGCACTACCTGGCGAGCGACGAGAACGACGCGCTCGACTACGCCAGGACCCTCATCGGCTACCTCCCCGACAACAACCTCTCCGAGCTGCCGGTGTACGCGAACGAGGTCGAGCTCGAGATCACCGACGCCGACCGCAAGCTGAACACCCTCATCCCGGACTCCCCCAACCAGCCGTACGACGTGCACACGGTCATCGAGCACGTCGTCGACCACGGCGAGTTCCTGGAGACGCAGCCCCTGTTCGCGCCGAACATCGTCGTCGGCTTCGCCCGGGTCGAGGGCCGGTCCGTCGGCATCGTGGCGAACCAGCCGAACGCGATGGCGGGCACCCTCAACATCGAGGCCGGCGAGAAGGCGGCCCGCTTCGTGCGGTTCTGCGACGCCTTCTCGATCCCGATCCTCACGTTCGTCGACGTGCCGGGTTACCTGCCGGGCACGGACCAGGAGTGGACGGGCGTCATCCGGCGCGGCGCGAAGCTGCTGTACGCCTACGCCGAGGCAACGGTGCCGCTCGTGACGATCATCACGCGCAAGGCCTACGGCGGCGCGTACATCGTGATGGGCTCCAAGCAGCTCGGCGCCGACATCAACCTTGCGTGGCCCACCGCCGAGATCGCCGTCATGGGCGGTCAGGGCGCGGTCAACATCCTCTACCGCGGCGAGATCAGGCGTGCGGAGGAGGCGGGCGAGGACGTGGCCGCCGTGCGCACGAAGCTCGCCAACGAGTACACCTACAACGTGGCCAGCCCCTTCCTCGCGGCGGAGCGCGGCGAGCTCGACGGCGTGATCGAGCCGGCCGCAACCCGTGTCTCCGTCATCAAGGCCATGCGGGCACTGCGCACCAAGCGCGCGAACGTGCCGCCCAAGAAGCACGGGAACATCCCGCTGTGAGCGACGAGGGCACGACCCGGGGCGACGCGACCGCGGAGCCGGCGGCGGTCGACGTGCGGGTCACCGCGGGGAACCCGTCCGAGGAGGAGATCGCCGCGGTGACGGCGGTGCTCGCCGCCCTCGCGGAGCAGCGCGGCTCGGTCCCGGCCGAGGAGGCCGTGGTCCCCCCGCCGTCCGCGTGGGACCGCAGCCGCCGGGGCATCCGTAGCCCGATCGAGGTCGGCCGGGGCCGCTGGCGGGGCTTCTCGGGCTGATCACCGCTTCGCCCTCTGGTGTGCCCCGGGCGGATGCGCTAGCCTCGACCCGGATGCCGCCGTGCCGAGCACATCGGCATCCTCAGCACCGTGATCCTTCCGTGATCACGCTGTACCCCGGATTCGAGCCGCCGGATGGGCCGCTCACCGGGGTTGCGGGCCGCTCCGCGATTCGGGCCCGAGAAATTGTCCCCCGGTTGTCCTCATAAATGACGACTTTCCCCGCCTCTGCCGGGCCACCAAGATAGGTATCGCTAGGTGTTACTCCAAGAGTCACACCACCTGACATTCGCCGACTAGGGTAAGCGGGCGAATGTTTTGGGGGCGAGTCAGGGCGATATTCGGGTTGTCGTTCTGACTCGGGGTTAGGAAAGGGCCGGTCCAAGACCGGCCCTTTCCTTCGTTAACGGCTCGCCCTGCTCCGCCGCCGTGCGTCGGCGGCTCAGGCCAGCAGGGCCCCAGCCATGAGCGCGACCGACGACGCCATGCCGGCGACCTCGATCCGGTCGCGGTGCCAGCCACGCGGGACGGCGCCGCGGTGCCGCGTGCGGCGAAGGCGCACGCCGCCCCGCGCCGCCGGTACCGGTATCGCCACGGCGTGCACCGTGGCCGCACCCGGGCGTCGAAGCAGCACGCAGCTGAATGCGAGGTAGGCGGCGGTTCCGGCCCACACCGTGCCGGCGAGCGGACCCGCCGCAAGCGCGGCGTGCGGGGCATGGACCCCCGCCGGGTCGGCCCCCGAGGGAACCGTCCCCGCCGAGCCCGCCCCCGCCATCAGCACCACGAGGCCCGCCATGACGACGAGCCCCAGGGCGCCATGCGTCCGCATCCCGTCCCGGAGCGCGACCGGGGAGACGCGGGCGGCGAGCGCCCCGCCCACCGCCGAGGCGACGAGCAGGGCGCTCCAGAGCAGGGGCGACAGGACGCCTCCCCCGGTGAGGTCGAGCATGGCGGCGAGCATGACGATGGCCGAGATCACTCCCAGCGCCCCGCGCGACCGGGCCGCGCCGACCGTGCAGCTTGCGCTCACGGCGGCGGGCAGCAGCGCGCCAAGGTGGAGGATCTCGGCCATCGGTGTCCCGGTCCCTAGTGCGTGTGTCCCGGGTGGCCCTCGTGCGTGCCGTGGCCCGGGTGGCCGGCCTGGCCCGCGTGGGTCTCGTGCGCCCCGACGGACCCGTGCCCCATCGAGCAGTGGTCCGACGCCGTGCTCGGCGGCACGTTGAGGGCGGGGTTCTTGCCGAAGAAGCCGTAGGGCTTCAGCGTGAACTTCGCGTAGTCGGTCGGCATGACGGGCCAGTCCTCGGGGCGCGGGAAGTGCGTCGGCCCGAACGTGTGCCACAGCACGATGTCCTCGCCGTCGATGCCCCGGTCGCCCGACGTGTACCTGGTCACGCCGTCGCCGCCCGGGTTCTGGTGCACGAAGTCGCCCGCCGCGTACCGCTCGGCCGGGTCGTACTGGGTCACGAACAGGTGCTTCGTGGCGAACTCCGCCCGCTTCGCGATGGAGGACGAGTCGTCGGCCAGCAGCACGGGCGCGTCCTCCGGGTAGAGCACGTACCCGGTCGGGCGCCCCATCCGGTTCGTCTTCTCCGTGTTGACCACGTGCCAGGCCCGAGCGACGGAGGCGTCGGCTACGCGCCCGGACTCGCTCTCCGAGGAGAGGCGCGTGCGGCGGTTGGTGAACGCGTTGCCGTGCGGGTTGCCGGGGCCGACCGGCACCCGCACCGCCTCGACCTCGTCGACCGCGTTCGACAGTCCGTCGACCATCATGTCCAGCCGGGCGGAGAACAGGTGCTGGTGGAACGGGCCGCCGAGGCCGGGCGCCACCTCGGACGCGTACGGGTAGTCCGCGCCGTCCGCATCCGTGCCCGGGTAGGACGAGGTGAACAGGATGCCGGTGAGCTTCGCCTCGCACTCGATGGTGCCGTCGAGATAGAGGTACCAGTAGAAGCCGTAGTCGTAGTTGCCCACGGTGGTGAAGAACGAGATGACGAGGCGGCGGGACCGGCGCACCTCGCTCGACCCGGTGAACATGTCGCTGTGCTTCCACAGCGTGCCGAAGTCCTCCTCGTGCATGCAGATGCCGTTCTCGATGGTGAACGGGTTGCCGAGCTCGTCGGCCAGGGTGGCGTCGAAGTAGTGGATCTCGCCGACGCAGTCGCAGCCGAGCGCGAGGGAGTTCGTGAACCGGCCGAACAGGTACTCGCCGGTGTCGAAGTAGTTCTGCCAGAAGCGCACGGGAGACGGGTCGGCGTAGGGCACGAGCATCTCGTTGATGGAGGCGCGGTAGATGACCGGCCGCTGCTCGCCCTGGTCGTCGAACGACAGCTGGCGCAGCACGAGGCCCTCCCGGGTGTCGAAGCCCACCTGGAATCGCCAGTTCGCCCAGGAGACCCACTCCCCGTCCACGGTGAAGCTCGGCCCCTCGGGCTGGGTGATGACGATGGGCTTCAGCGTGGTGAGCGGCGCGCCCTGCACGGCGGGGTCGTCGAAGTTCCCGGACTCCGCGGGCACCGGCAGCTGGCCGGCGTCGATCAGCCGGGTGACGCTGCGCGCCGCCGTGTCGACGTATGCGCTGAGGCCGTCCACGGGGTGCGCCCAGGGGTGGTCCTCGGGGTAGTCCTGGCGGAACGCGAGCACCCGCACGATGCGGCGGCCCTCCTCCTCCTCGTAGCCGTAGTACCCGGCGGACAGCGGCACGACGATGACGGTGTCGACGGTGAGGCCGCGGGCGGCCAGCGCGGCCACCCAGCCGGCGTCCTCCGCGACGATGCCGGCGATGGCGTCGAACTCCTCGATGAGGATGGGCAGCTGCCCGGTCGAGCCGTCGAGCACGACGGTGGACACGAAGTCGCCCGCGCCGAGGGACACGACGTTGTCGGTCGAGCGCCCGGTCGTGACGTCCAGCAGCATCACCCGGGCGCGGCGGTCGGGCAGCTCGCCCTCCCCCGCCTGCCAGGCGAGCACCTCGCGCTTGTGCGGCTCCTCGAGGCCGACGTAGGCGAAACGCGTCGTCGCCGTGAAGTCCGGGGCGGCGGTCACGATGTCCCGGATCCGCTCGAACTCGGTGGCCGTGAGGCTCGCGAGCGGGTGCGGGGCGCCCGCGCCCTGCTGGGCGGTCGCGGGGATCTCGATGTCGGCGATGGTCATGGTCGTTCTCCTTGGGTCGTGGTGCGTGTGCGCCGGGAGCGGCGCGGAGGGAAGAAGCGGAAGGGGGAGGCGGGGACGGACGCCGTCGGCGTCAGGCGATGGCCTCGGTGATGGTGGCGTAGGCGGCCGGCCGGGCGCGCCGGAGGACGAGCGCCTGCACGACGCCGAACACCGGGAAGGCGACGATGACCGTCAGCAGCACCGCGCTCACCGCACCGAAGGCGGGCGCGCCCTCGGCGTCGACGTCGCCGACGAGCAGCGGGAAGTAGGCCGTGATCACGGCGGCCGACCCGACGAGCCCGACGAGACCGAGCGCGGGGGCGATCACCGTGTTCCAGACCCGCCGGTCCTTTCTGGTGCGGGCGAAGTAGACAATGACGGCGAGGCTCGTGACGGCCATGAGGATCGCGATCGCGAGGGTGGACACGCCGGCGAACCAGGTGAACACCTGCAGCACGGGGTCGAGGCCGAGCACCGCGAACAGCACGACGAGCACGGCCGCGGTTCCGCTCTGCACGAGCGAGGACGAGTGCGGCGACGAGTGCCGGGTGTGCACGCCGCCGAGCAGGCCGGGCAGCAGACCCGCGTTTGACATGGAGTGCTGGTAGCGGGTGATCACGTTGTGGAAGGAGAGCACGCAGGCGAACATGCTCGTGATGAGCAGCACGTTCATGATCAGCTCCCCGGCCGGGCCGAGGTACTTCGCCGTCGTGACGAGGATCATCGCGCCCGGATCGTCCGCCGCCACGGCGAGCGCCTGGCTCGGGCCCCACGCCATGACGAGGCCCCACGAGGCGAGCGTGTAGAAGACGCCGATGCCGATGACGGCGACGTAGGTGGCCCGCGGGATGGTGCGCACGGGGTCCCGGGCCTCGTCGCGGAAGATGGCCGTGGCCTCGAAGCCGATGAACGCCGCGATCGCGAACATGAGGCCGACGCCCGGGGACCCGCTGACCACGTTGGCCGGCTCGAACGGCGCGAGGGAGAGGCCCTCGCCGCCGCCGGTCAGCACGACGGCGGCGACCAGCGCGAGCACGATGCCCACCTCGCCGACGAGCAGCACGCCGAGCACCTTCGAGGAGAGGTCGATGTGCCGGTAGCCGAGCACACCCACGAGCGCGACGACGGCGAGCGAGTAGAGGTACCAGGGCAGCTCCGGGCCGCCGAGGCCTGCGACGGTCACGCCGAGCAGGTAGCCGATGTAGCCGTGCACGCTGACCTGGATGGCGGTGTAGGTGAGCAGCGCGAGGAACGCCGCGGCGAGTCCCGCCGGGCGGCCGAGACCGTAGCCGACGAAGGTGAAGAACGCGCCGGGCTTCGGCACGTGCCGGGTCATCGCGGCGAGGCCGACCGCGAAGAAGAGGAGGATGACGGCGGAGATGGCGTAGAGGCTGGGGAAGCCGACGCCGTTGCCGAGCAGGATGCCGAGCGGGGCGGCACCACCCACAACGGTGAGCGGGGCCGCGGCCGCGACCACCATGAAGACGATGGCGGTGACGCCGAGGGAGCCGCGCAGCGTGCGGGGCTGCGCCAGGGCTGGGAAGGCCGCCGGATCTTTCGTAACAGCTGACATGGTGCTCCTGTAGGGGTGAGGGATTGCGCCGATGCACGCTCGGGTAGCGTCCCGCGCCGACGTTGCCGCCCGATTCCGCAGGCGTAACGAGTGCTGATCGGCGAATGGGACGCGCCGGGCCGGCCGTCTCATTCAGGGGTCACGAGTTGGAAACACGGGTGTCGCGCCGCCGCAACGCGGCACGGTTACCGTGCAGTCCAGGCGCCCGCGCCGGGCGGCATCCGAGGAGGACCAGCGTGACGGCTCTCGAACGCGCGATCGCGTCGCCGCCGCCCGTCCCCGGGCTGGGCAGGCGCTCCCCCGTCGAGGGGCTGGATCGCCGGAGCGTCGGCTTCGTCGACGTGCTCGCGCAGTCGGTCTCCGCGATGGCTCCGTCGGCCGCCGCGACGCTCCTGCCGGCGCTCGTCGCCGGCGTCGTGGGCAGCCCGGGTGGCACGTTGCTGGCGCTCGGGACCGCCCTGCTGCTGTCGCTGCTCGTGGCCGGCTCGGTCAACGAGTTCGCGCGCCGGATCGCCGCCGCGGGCTCCCTGTACACCTACGTCGCGCGCAGCCTCGGTGCGGGCGCCGGGATGGCGACGGGAACCGCGCTGCTGCTCGGCTACGGCTTCATCTCGATGTTCGCCCTGACCGGGGCCGGTCACACCGCCGCCCTGCTGCTCGGTCGCGCCACCCCCGCCAGCGCAGCCGCGCCCGCCTCGCCGCTGCTGCCCGCCGCCGTGATCGCCGTGCTCGCCGCCGTCGTGTTCCTTGTCGTGGCCGGAGGGGTGCGCCTGTCCACGCGCGTGACCCTCGTCGTCGAGAGCGTGTCGGTCGTCATCATCCTCGCCCTCGTCGTCGCCCTGCTGGTCACGGTCGGCCCGGTGGACGTCGGGGTCCTGAGCCTCGAGGGCACGTCGCCCGCCGCCTTCGCGGTCGGCGCCGTGCTGGCCGTCACCGCGTTCGTCGGCTTCGAGACGCCGACCTCGCTCGGGGTGGAGGCGCGCCGGCCGTACTCCGCGATCCCTCGCGCGGTGCGCTGGACCGTGCTCGGGGCCGGCGGCTTCTACCTCCTCGCCTGCTACAGCCAGCTCGTCGGCTTCCGGGCGCTCGGCCTCGACATCACGTCGAGCGACTCACCGGTCGACGACCTCGCCTCCGCGAACGGGGTCGAGGGAGTCGGTCTGATGCTCGACGTGGGCATCGCGGCCTCCTGCCTGGCCTGCGCCATCGCCTCGATGATGGCGCTCGCACGCGTGTTGTTCTCCATGGGACGCGAGGGCGTCCTGCCCGCCGCGTTCGGGCGCACCCACCCCCGGTTCCGCACGCCGCTGGTCGCGGTCGCCGCATCCGTCCCGGTCGTCGCCGCGGTCCCCATCGTCACCGCGCTCGCCGGCGTCGCCCTTTGGGACGCCATGCGGGTGCTGCTCGTCGCCTCAGCTGCCGGTTACATCACCGCGTATCTGCTCGCCTGCGTCGCGGTGCCCGTGCTCCTGCGCCGCATCGGGGAGCTCACGGCCGCCGTGGGGCTGCGCGCGGTCTCCGCGGCGGTCCTCCTCGGCGGGGCCCTGGTCGCGTACCTCGCGCTCGAGGTCACGAGCGAGAGATGGGCCGGCGTCCTCGTCTTCGCCGTCGGGATGGCCGCGGGCGGGATCTCCTACGCGATCGCGCTCAGCAGGCGTCCGTGGTTGCGCGCGACCATCGGCGTGTACGACGAGCCGGTCGCCGCGGACGTGCTCGGGGCCGGTTCGGCTCCGGCCGCGCCGGGTGGGGAATGAGCGGCGTCGCCATGACGTGGCCGGGACCGCGGGAGGGGCAGGGTCTGCCGGGCCCAGTCACGGGCGGGCGTGCCGAGCTGGCGCCCGCATCCGGACCGACCGCGCCGCCCGCGGCGATCGAGCTGCGCGGCCGACAGCCCAAGGCGATCCACAGCGCCCTGTCCGTCATCGAGGAGGTCGCCCGCAGCGGGCCCGGCGTGACGGCCCAGGAGATCTCCGTCGCCCTCGGCATGCCACGGGCAACCGCGTACCGGCTCATCGCGCTCCTGGTCGAGGACGAGTACCTGGTGCGCATGCCCGACCTGCGCGGGTTCGCCCTCGGGCGGAAGGTGGTCGAACTCGCGTCGCTCGTCGCGCCGCCGCCTCCCCCACGCGCCGCACGTTCGGTGCTGGACGCGCTGCGCGGGCACATCCGCGGCGGCATCCACCTCGTCCGCTACGACGGCGACCGCGTCCAGCCGCTCGACCTCGATCCGGACTTCCCGCTCACCGACGAGGCGCGCGCCCTCCGCGAGCTCGACGCGTCGGCGATGGGCCGGCTGCTGCTGGCGGAGCTGGCCGCGACGGGTCAGCCCCTGCCGGGCACCCTCCGGGCGTCGGCGGAGCGGGTCATCGAGATCCGCCGCGAGACCGAGTCCGCGGGCTTCGCCCGGCAGGTGGCCGAGTTCTCCCGCGGTTACGGCTGCATCGCGCTGCCCATCCGGGGTCCACGCGGCCGGCTCGTGGCCGGGCTGGCACTGTCCGCGCCGGCGACGCGGGTGGCGGACCCGGGGGACGTGCTCGACCGGCTCCGGGACGGCGCGCGCAGCCTGGAGCCGCTGCTCGGCTGAGCGGGGCATGCCGTCGGGCCTCAGGCGCGAGCGTCAGGCTGTGAACACCTGGGTTTGGGCGTCAGGCGTCGGCTCGACTGACGACGACGCGCGGGATCTCCAGCCAGAGGTCCACCTCGTCGTCGAGATCGTCCTCGCCGAGCATGCTCGCACTGCCGTCACCCCCGACGCTCAGGCCCACCACCGTGACCGCCGTGGCGGACCCCTCCGGCACCGTGCGGGCGATCAGCCGGTCGGTGCGCGTCGCCCGGATCGCGTCGGCGAGCGAGTAGTGCACGCGCGAGAGCTCCGCCTCGTCGAGGTCGTCGATGCCCCCCTCGTCGAGCAGCGTGACGACGGTGCCCCGGCGCCGGGCGTCCATGACCTCGTGGCGCACGGCGTCGTTGAGCAGCTTGCGGCCGCGGATCTCGTCGCGGATGGCGCCCTCGAGGTAGAGGCACTCCTGCCGCTCGTCGTCGCTCAGCCTGCCGTTCTGCTCCACGATCCGCCGGAGCATGGGCAGCGCCATGCTGCTCGTCTGGCGGAGCCGGAACTGCCGCTCGAACAGGTGCGCGTCCTGCGCGGCCTGCCAGTCCGCCGCCTCGCGCTCGGCGAGGCCGAACTGGCGGGTGTCCCGGCCGGCCTTCGCGAGGGCCCGCGCGAGCAGGTGCGACACCGCGACCCAGACGACGCTGCCGAGCACGCCGAGATCGGACAGCCCCTCCGGGCCGGCCCAGAGCACGGTCTGCAGGACGAGCGAGAGCACGCCGACCCAGGCGAATGCCTGCCGGCGCCTGGTCGAGGTGATCGTGAGCAGGGTGCCCACGGCGGCCACGTACCAGGTGGCGTACCCGTTCTGGTCGTTCGGGTCCAGCTGGCTGGTCACGAGGAGCGGCATCGCGATGGACACGGCGAGGTTGAAGGCGGCGAGCCAGGTGGGCATGAGCACCGGCCCACGCGGCCAGAGGCTGAGCGTCGTAGCCACCACGTAGAGCACCATGGCGAGCAGCGCGGGAACGGGGCTCGCGGGCTGATCCCGCGAGACGAAGCCGAGGAGCACGTGGTACGCCGAGAACAGCCCGGCGAGGGCGAGGATGACGGTGCGCGGGACGGCGATCATGCCATTCCCCCGTCCGGCGCGATGGGTGGAACGACGTTGGCCTCGCCCGGCCACTCGATGCGCAGCACCGTGCCCCGCCCCGGCTCGGACTCCACGGCGACGGTGCCGCCGACCTTAGCGACCCGCTCGATGATCGACACCCGGAGGCCGAGTCGCTCGCCCGGGGTGCGGCGGGGGTCGAAGCCTGCCCCGTCGTCGCCGATCTCGATCACGACGCCGCCGGCGGTCGTGCCCGCGACGGACACCCACCGGTGGACGGCGCGCTCGGGCCGGCCGGCGTGCTGCACGCTGTTGACCATGGCCTGCACGGTCGCCGAGTGCAGCGCCTCCGCCGCGTTCTCGGGCACGCCGTGACCCGTGCACTCCGCCAACCGCAGCTCGAAGGGAACCGAGAACCCGCCCGCCGAGGCGGCGATGCGCTGGGAGAGGGTGTTGACCGGCACGAGTGCGCCGTCCTCGCCCGTGCTCACCGCGGCGTCGGCGAGGTGCCGGATGGCGTTCTGCGCCATCCGCGCCGCCAGGTCCTGCGACTCCGGCGTGTACGCGCGGGCCGCCGAGAGGAACGTGGTCAGCACGCTGTCGTGCACGATGGCGTCCACCTGCACGCGCTCCACCTCCGTCGCGTGCTGCCGCACCGCGCGGGAGTACCGGTCGAGCGCGGTGTGCTGCGCCGTGTCGACCGTGCTCGTGGCCTGCCGCAGCACCGTGACCAGCACGAGCGCGGCGCCGCCGAGGATGATCGAGTAGACGACCTCGAGCGCGGTGAGGCCGAGCGGCGCCCCGCCGCCGCCGGGCAGGACCCGCACGATGCCGTAGATCACGGGCGACAGCACCGTGTACACCGAGGCGACCCAGACCGGGAAGGCGATGGCGGCGCAAGACGTGGCGACGGTCATGATGCCGTACAGCCACGGCTGGTCGCTCTGGAAGCCCTGCGGGCCCTCCACCCCGAGCGGCCAGGTCGCGAGCGCAACGAGGTACGCGACCGCCACGAACCGGTTCGCCGGCATGACCCAGCGTCGGACGAGGCTCGCGACCGCGACGGCGACGAGGCCGCCGAAGACCGCCGTGATCACGAGGGCCGACCAGCCCGGGTTGAGCAGTTCGTTCTGACGGAGGAGGGCGGGGAGCCCCTGGAACGCGAAGAAGAGAAGGCCGAATCCACCGACGGCGCGCGCGAGGACCGTCTCGATGCGGGCCCGGCTGATCGGGTTCTTGGGGCTACTGGCCTCGGGGACGGGGACTAACGCCGCCGTCTCAGCGGCCATCGCCGCCGTCCTGGTCGAGTCCCGGCAGGATGCCGTCCTCGACGGCGCGGCGCAGGAGGTCCACCTTGGTGGGGGCAGGACGGCCCACCTCGACGTACTTCACGCGGATGCGGTCGAGGTACTCCCGAGCCGTCGAGTTCGCGATGCCGAGCTGCTCGGCCACGGCCTTCAACGGCAGCCCGGAGGCGTACAGGTGCAGGACGTCGCGCTCCCGACGGCCCAGCTGCGCCTTGGCGAAGTCGCTGTCCGCGTCAATGGCGGTCGCCCACTCGAGGTTGTTGAGCACGTCGCCCCGGGCCACCGTCGCGATGGCCGCCATGACGGTGCGGGTCGCGGAGGACTTCGGGATAACGCCCGCGGCACCGGCGGCCAGCGCCTCGCGCACGCTGGCGACCCGGTCGGCGATGCTGTGCACAAGCACCGCCGCGCCGGTTTCCTGCGCGCTCTTCACGTTCTCCGTCACGGTCGAGCCGTCACCGAGCGACAGGTCGAGCACGACGACGTCGCACGCCTTGCCGAC
Organism: Planctomonas deserti; assembly: GCF_003067705.1. Classification (GTDB taxonomy): domain Bacteria; phylum Actinomycetota; class Actinomycetes; order Actinomycetales; family Microbacteriaceae; genus Planctomonas; species Planctomonas deserti. The sequence continues at coordinate 53,885 of NZ_QANL01000002.1, read as the reverse complement.
GAGTCCCTCGACGAGCTCCCTGGCGCTGGCGGCGGCGAGCACGAACTCGTATCCCGCGTCGATGCAAGCCGCCTTCAGTCCGAGCCGCACCGACTCGTGATCATCGACGACCGCGACCCGTACGCGCTGCGGCGCATCGGCCGATTTCTCTTCCACTGCTGCGTTGTTCACTGGCGTCCCAACCCACATCCCTCGGCGCCGCCCCTAGCGCCCGCACCCATCGTATCGGCCCGCACCACGGGCTCGGACCGAAGCCCGGCCGGGCCAACGGCGCCGGGCCTCGCGCCCGGGGTCTGTTGTGCGGTCCGAGTACGGGAGGAATTCGTGCGAATAAGCTCCGGGGAATGGTCCGCCGACGCCTCCGGCATAGCACTCCCGTGCGCCCGACTCGCTTTTCTGCGGATCATCCCGATCACCGGATTCCTGTTCCTATTCGTGTTGATGACATAATCCGAGCGCTTATCGACGGCCTGCGCTTTTCTCTTTCTCGAGTGACTCGGTTCACCCGGTGTCGCTTATCCTGTGCCGATCCTTCGTTTCGCCCCGAGGATGCCGCAGATCGTGCACCGCGCGGACGGGGAGAAGCCCCCGCCCTGATGGGCGGGGGCTTCTCGCTCGGGTGGTGCGTCAGCGACCGCGGGTGATGCTGATCGCCTTGCCATTGTCAGCCCAGGTGTTGTTCGCCAGGGTGAGCAGCGGGGTGGTGGTCAGCGGCGACACGATGGCGCAGTTGGGGTGCGAGGTGTTACGGCCGAACGTGTTGTCGGTGATGGTGAAGCCGGCGATCGGTCCGTAGTTCTTCTGCGCGATGTTGATGCTGCAGAAGCCGTTGTCGACGATGTTCTTGGTGAACGTGATCTTGGACACGACGCCGCGGTCCTGCGTGATCTGGACGATCGCGTTGTGCGGGCCGGTCATGTGGTTGTTCGCGATCCGGATGTTGCTGCCCTGCTGGATCTGGATGGTGTCGTCGTGGCTGGGCGTGCCCTTGTGGTTCGGGTCCTGGAGGAAGTGCAGGTTGTCGTAGATCCAGGAGTCCTCGACCGTCACGTTGTCCCCGATGATGTGGATGCCGTCGATGACGTCGTGGATCTTCAGGCCGCGGGCCGTGAAGTTCGAGCCGAGGATGCCGTTGACGTAGGGCGACGGGTGACTGGCGACGAGCTCGGTGTTCAGGACCGTGAAGGGGAGACCGGACGTGTAGTTGCTGATCATCGCCCCGTTCTTCGTCTGCGGACCGCCGCGGACGATGGAGTTCTTGATCGTGACGTTGGCTGCCTTGATCGTGATGAGGCCGTGCACGTCCAGGCCGTCGATGACGGTTCCGGGCTTCGTGACGGTGATGTCGCCCTCGTGCACGGTGAGCTTGGTGCCCTTCGGCACGCCGGCGGTCTGACGCACGTCCGTGCTCACGACGGGGGCGGGGGCGGAAGGCGTGACGGGCTTGGCGGCGGACTCGGGGACCGGAGCAGGAGCAGGAGCAGGCGCGGGCGCAGGTGCCGGCTTCGGGGCGGGAGCGGGCGCCGCGGCTGCCGGCTTCGGGTCGAGGGTGACGACGGAGACGTCGTCGACGGTGAACTTGAGCGCGGGAGTCGTGCTGGAGAGGTAGCCGTTGATGGCAGCGGCGCCGGCGCCGGCCAGGCGGCTGGCGCTCTTGTCGCTCATGGTCAGCTGCCAGTCCGGCATGGCGCCGCTGGTCGCCCAGGCACGGGCCCGGAGCATGACGGCGTCGGTGCCGGTGGCCTGGAACTCGAGGCGGACGGGCTTGCCGGCCGGAACCTTGGCGAGCACGACCTTGTCCTTGATGATCGAGGTGGTGTTCGCCACGGATCCGTTCACCCGGTCCACCGAGAGGCGAGCGGCGCCCTCGGCGTCGATGCGGAGGTTGGCGACGTAGTAGGAGTCCTTGGCGACGCGGAGCCGGCTGCTGACGTAGAGCCCGCCGCCCGTCGTCGGGAGCGCCGGAACGGTGAAGGTCTGGCCGACGCGGACGTCGGTCGCGGAGACGCCGCTGAGCGTCGCGGTGCGGGAGCTGCCGGGCGTCGGGATCGACACCACACCGGCCTTGCCGTCGGTCGAGAAGGACGACGCCTTCGAGAGCGTGTACGCGCCACCGGTGCTCGACGTTCCCCAGCCGCCGGAAACGGTGCGGCCGAAGGTGTCGGACGCGACGGTGCGGTTCTTCTCGGGCTGCGTGGTGATCGGGTCCGCGTGCGCCGGCGTGGCGCCGAGCGTCAGGGTCATAGCAGCAAGAGTGATAGCAGGCATGATTGCGAGCGCAATTCTGTTCTTCATGAAAGATTCCCCCCGGATGTCTTGGAATCGACATTACGGGGGGATCGATAGGGGCAATATGCCCCCTTATGGGTACATGGCGGCCCCTTTTAGAGGGTCCCTCGATAGGGGGTCACATCGAATTCCTAATGCGAAGGAATTCGCCCGCGAATGGGGCACATCGTACTTGAGAAAAAGGGGTCCGGATGATTTCGAAGGGTTTCGAAAGGCGGAGACGCCCTGATCCGGGTGCAAACGGGCCAGGGGCGCACACCGAGCCCCCTACCGCAATGGCGGCGGGGGACGGCGACGGGGCACACCGGCCGTCGCGCGCCCGACCGCCGTCCCCCGCCTACCGCGTGAGCAGGCCGACGGCCTCGACGTGGTGGGTGTGCGGGAACAGGTCGAAGGCGCGGAGCGACTGCAGCGAGTAGCCGCGCTCGGCGAACAGCGCGACGTCGCGCGAGAACGCGACGGGGTCGCAGGCGACGTAGACGACCTGCGCGGGACGAAGCGCTGCCAGGGCATCGACGACCGGGCGCTTCGCGCCGGAGCGCGGCGGGTCGAGCAGCACGGTGGCCGCTTCCAGCCGCCTGCGCTCGGCCGCGGACGCGTCGCGCGACAGCTGCTGCAGGTAGCGCTCGACGCGCGCCGTCACGGCCTGCGCGCCCACCCACTCGGAGAGGTTCTCGCCTGCGTACTCCGTCGCCACCTCGTTGCTCTCGACGCTGGTCACCCGCACCGTGCCACCGAAGCGGTCGCCGAGCGCGGCGGCGAGCAGCCCGACCCCGCCGTACAGGTCGAGGTTCGCCGCCCGCGGATCGAACGCGGCCTCGTCCACGGTGGACTGGACGGCGTCGTAGAGCGTCTCCGCCGCGGCCCGGTGCACCTGCCAGAAGCCGCCGGCCTCGAGGGCGAAGCGCCTCCCCCGCACGACCTCGGTCACCGTGTCCCGCCGCTGCGCGGTGCCGTCGAGCAGCAGGACGCGTGCCGGCCCCGTCGAGGGGGCGACGACGTCCACCGCCTCGGCGGACGGGAAGCGCTGCCCGAAGGGCGCGTTCTCGTTGACCGCGCGGGTCGCGAGCGGGAGCTCGTTCACGGGGATGACGCGGTGCGACCGCGCGGCGAAGGGGCCGAGGCTCCCGTCCTCGTCGACGTGCAGGCGCACCCGGGTGCGCCAGCCGAGGCCGCCCGCCTCGTCGTCGCCCGGCAGGGCCTCGACCGTGACGTCGGATTCGATGTGCGCCATGCGGGACAGCGAGTCGGCAAGCACGCGCCGCTTCAGCTCGCGCTGGTGGCCGAGCTCGATGTGGCCGAACTCGGCGCCGCCCGCCCGATCCTCCGGCGCCCGGTCCACGGCCGCGGCCGACCAGACGTGCGCCCGGCGGTGCGGGGACGCCTCGAGCACCTCGACCGTCTCCGCGCGCCAGAAGCGCGAGTGGCCCGTGTCGGCGATCCGCGCCCGCACCCGCTCGCCGGGCACGGTGTCGGAGACGAACACCACGCGGCCCTCGTGCCGGGCGACGAAGACACCGCCGTGGGCTACGTTGGTGACCTCCAACTCGAGCTCGGTGCCGACCGCCGAGGCGTCGGCGCCGGCGGATGCGTGGCGCGACTGTCCCATCCGTCGAGCATCCCACACCGCGTCAGGAAGTGCCCATGCGCCTCTACCTCGCCTCCACCTCACCGGCCCGGCTCGCCACCCTGCGGGCCGCGGGCATCGAGCCCGTCGTGCTCGCGCCCCTCGTCGACGAGGAGGAGACGGTGCGCCGGGCCGAGCAGGGCAGGGATCCGCTGCCCGCCGCGGAGATGGTGCAGTTGCTCGCGCGGGCCAAGGCGGAGGGCGGGGTCGCGGCCAACGCCGGCGAGCCGATCGACGGGCTCGTGCTGGGTGGCGACTCTGCCTTCGAGCTCGACGGGGTCATCTACGGCAAGCCGCACACGCCCGAGCGGGCCAGGGAGCGCTGGCTCGCCCAGCGTGGCCGCACCGGGGTGCTGCACTCCGGCCACCACCTTCTGCTCGTCCGCGGCGGCGAGGTCGTGCGCGGGGTGGGTGGGCCGACGGCCGCGACGGTCACGTTCGCGGACGACATCACGGACGACGAGATCGACGCGTACGTCGCGACGGGTGAGCCGCTGCACGTCGCGGGCGCCTTCACGATCGACAGCCTGGGCGCCGGCTTCATCAGCGGCATCGTGGGCGATCCGCACACGGTCGTCGGCCTCTCGATCCCGCGCCTGCGCGGGCTCGTGCGGGAGCTCGGCGTCGACTGGCCGAGCCTGTGGAAGCGCGCGGGGGCCGCATCGTCCTGATCCCGCCACCCGTGGTGTTGTGGGTGTTCTCGCGACACGCGGAGGCATCTTTGTAGGGCTGGTTCAAATCCCCCCGCGGACGCGCCCCTAGGCTTGGGTTCCATGTCGCGCATCACCAAGGTCCTGGTCGCCAACCGAGGCGAGATCGCCGTCCGGGTCATCCGAGCGGCCAGGGACAGCGGGATCGGCTCCGTCGCCGTCTACGCGGACCAGGACAGGGACGCGATGCACTCCCGCCTCGCCGACGAGGCATACGCCCTCGGCGGCAGCACGAGCGCCGAGACCTACCTCGTGATCGAGAAGATCCTGTCCATCGCCCGTCGCTCCGGCGCGGACGCGGTGCACCCCGGCTACGGCTTCCTCGCGGAGAACGCCGACTTCGCGCGTGCCGTGCAGTCCGCGGGACTCATCTGGATCGGCCCCTCCCCCGAGGCGATCGAACAGCTGGGCGACAAGGTGACCGCTCGGCACGTCGCGGAGCGCGTCGGCGCGCCGCTCGCCCCGGGCACCCTGAACCCCGTGTCGGGCGCCGAGGAGGTGCTCGAGTTTGTCGACGAGTACGGCCTCCCCGTGGCCATCAAGGCCGCGTTCGGCGGTGGCGGCCGCGGCCTGAAGGTCGCCCGTACCCGCGACGAGGTCGCCGAGCAGTTCGAGTCGGCCACCCGTGAGGCCATCGCCGCCTTCGGCCGCGGCGAGTGCTTCGTGGAGAAGTACCTCGACGAGCCCCGGCACGTCGAGACCCAGTGCCTCGCCGACGCGCACGGCAACGTCGTCGTCGTGTCGACGCGCGACTGCTCGCTGCAGCGCCGCCACCAGAAGCTGGTCGAGGAGGCGCCCGCGCCCTTCCTGTCCGACGAGCAGAACGCCGAGCTCTACCGCGCGTCCAAGGCCATCCTGCGCGAGGTCGGCTACGTCGGCGCCGGCACCTGCGAGTTCCTCATCGGCAAGGACGGCACCGTGTCGTTCCTCGAGGTGAACACCCGCCTGCAGGTCGAGCACCCGGTGAGCGAAGAGGTCACCGGAATCGACCTCGTGCGCGAGCAGTTCCGGCTCGCCGAGGGCGGCGTGCTCGACTACGAGGACCCGAAGCCCCGCGGCCACTCCTTCGAGTTCCGCATCAACGGAGAGGACGCGGGCCGCGGGTTCTTCCCGGCGCCCGGCCCCGTGCACGTGTTCAAGGCGCCCGGCGGCCCCGGCGTACGCGTCGACTCCGGCGTGCAGGCGGGCGACGTGATCTCCGGCGCGTTCGACTCCCTGCTCGCGAAGCTCATCGTCACCGGCGCCAGCCGCGCGGATGCGCTCGAGCGCTCCCGCCGCGCCCTCGACGAGTTCGAGGTGGCGGGGCTGCCGACCGTGCTGCCGTTCCACCGCGCGGTCGTGCGCGACGAGGCGTTCGCGCCGTCGAACGGCTCCCCCTTCTCCGTGTACACGCGCTGGATCGAGACCGATTACGTCAATGAGATCGAGCCCTGGACGGGCGAGCTCGGCAGCGACGCCGCCGCCGGACCCGACAAGCGCCAGGACGTCGTTGTGGAGGTCGGCGGCAAGCGCGTCGAGGTCTCCCTCCCCCAGAACCTGTTCCGCGGCGGCGGAGCGGCCGTCGCGGCCGCCCCCGCGCCCCGGCGGCGCGGCAGCGGATCCGTCGCGACGGCGGCATCCGGCAACGCGGTGAAGTCGCCCATGCAGGCGACGGTCGTGAAGGTCGCGGTCGCGGACGGCGACACCGTGGTGAAGGGCGACCTCATCCTCGTGCTCGAGGCCATGAAGATGGAGCAGCCGCTGACGGCCCACCGCGACGGCACCATCGCGAACCTGGCGGCCGAGGTGGGCGTGACGGTCTCCTCGGGCCACGTCCTCCTCGAGATCGCCTAGGGTGGCATCCGGTCCGCCCGTCCCGCCGCTCCGTCGCGCGAGCAGCCGGCCGAACACGGTCCTGGGCTCGTCGAAGGGACGCTCCCGTCCCTTCGCAGGCTCCGGGACCGACAGTCTCAGGCCTACAGACTCTACGACCAATGCGCAGCGCGTGAAGCCGGTCGAACACGGTCGCTGAGCTCGTCGAAGGGACGCTCCCCCCACGCTCCCGTCCCTTCGACAGGCGCAGGGACCGATTCTTCGTCGCCGTTCCGTGCGCGCTTCAGCAGCCTGTGCGCAATTCAGGAGGATGTGCGCAATTCAGGAGGATGTGCGCAATTCAGGAACCGCGGTGACGCAATTCAGCAGATTCCGCGCGACACGCCGTTCCTGGCACCCGACGCGCCGACCTCGAGCCCGAATCTGCTGAATTGCGCTCAGGACTAGTGCTTGTCTCCTGAATTGCACTCAGGACCAGTGCTGTCTCTCGACAGGGCGAGGGACCGGCGCAGCGGGCCCGCCGCCTCCCCCTTACTTGACGATGTGCATCGCGCGCGCGGCGTCCGAGATGGAGCCGGAGAGCGACGGGTACACCGTAAACGCGCGCGCCACCTCGTCGACCGTGAGGCGGTGCTCCACGGCGATCGCAAGCGAGAAGATCAGCTCGGACGCGCGGGGGGCGACGATCACGCCGCCGATCACCGTGCCGGATCCGGTGCGCGCGAAGAGCTTCACGAAGCCGTCCTTCACGTTCTGCATCTTGGCCCGCGGGTTCGACGCGAGGGGCAGCTTGTAGATCTCGCCCTGGGCGATGCCCTCCTCGATGTCCTTCTGCGACCAGCCGACCGTCGCGATCTCCGGTTGGGTGAAGATGTTCGAGGTCACGTTGCGCAGCTCCGTCGGGTTCACGGCGTCGCCCATCGCGTGGTAGACGGCGGTCCGGCCCTGCATGGACGCGACGGATGCAAGCGGCAGCGACGTGCTGCAGTCCCCGGCGGCGTAGATGTTCGACACCGAGGTGCGGGCGACCCGGTTCACGCGCACGTGCCCGGAGTCGGTCAGCTGCACGCCGGCCTCCTCGAGGCCGATACCCGCGGTGTTCGGCACCGCGCCGACGGCCATGAGGCAGTGGCTGCCCTCGACGGTGCGGCCGTCGGTCAGCGTGGCCACGACGGAGTCGCCGCGGCTCACGACGCTCTCCGCGCGGGACTTGGAGAGCACGGTCATGCCGTTGCGCTTGAACACGTCCTCGATGAGGTCGGCCGCGTCGGCGTCCTCGCCGGGCAGCACCTGGTCGCGGCTGGAGATGAGCGTCACCTTCGAGCCGAGCGCGGTGTACGCCGACGCGAACTCGGCGCCCGTGACGCCCGAGCCGACGACGATGAGATGCTCCGGCGTCGCCTCCATGTTGTAGAGCTGCGTCCAGGTGAGGATGCGCTCGCCGTCCGGCTTCGCGGAGTCGAGCACGCGCGGGCGGGCGCCCATCGCGAGCACGATGGTGTCCGCGGTGATTTCGTCGAAGTCCGTGCCGGTCGCGCCGCGCGCGGTCGACACGATGATGCGGTTGGTGCCGTCGAGGCGGCCCTCGCCCTGCACGATGCGCACGCCGGCGCGCACGAGGCTGCCGCGCAGGTCCTCGGACTGCTGACGCGCCAGGCGCAGGAGGCGCTGGTTGACGGCACGGAGGTTCACGGCCACCTCCGGCCGCACCGGACGGTGCGATGCGTCGGACCGGCTGAAGAACTGCACCCCGAGATCGGCGGCCTCGCCGATGGAGTTCGTGGCCTCCGCGGTGGCGATGAGGGTCTTCGACGGGACGACGTCCGTCATGACCGCGGAGCCGCCCACCCCGACCCGCTCGACCAGGGTCACCTCGGCGCCCAGCTGGGCCCCGGCTATGGCGGCCTCATAGCCTCCGGGACCTCCACCGAGGACGGCGATCTTCTGCGGGGTGTCGAACTCGTAGGCCATGGGGCTCATTGTCTCCCGAGAAGCCTGTGCCCACCAAAGAGGACGCCGTGACCGGGCAGGTCACGACCCTCCGGCCCCTACAATCGGTGGATGCTCACCGCGCAGAATCCGCTCGACGTGCCAGAGAACAGCCCCTTCGAGATCGCCGCGCAGGCCGCAGCGCAGATCGCGGAGGCGACCGGGGTGGAGCGGCACGACATCGCTCTCACCCTCGGCAGCGGCTGGGGCAAAGCGGCCGACCTGCTGGGCGAGACGGTCGCCACGGTCCCCGCCACGGAGATCGTCGGCTTCTCGGCGCCCGCCCTGTCCGGCCACGTCGGCACCCTCCGCAGCATCCGGCTCGCCAGCGGCGCGCACGCGCTGGTGATCGGCGCCCGCACGCACTACTACGAGGGCCACGGGGTCCGCCGGGTCGCGCACTCCGTGCGCACCGCGGCCGCGACCGGCGCGAAGGTCATGGTCCTCACCAACGGCGCGGGCGGCATCAAGGAGCACTGGACGCCGGGCACCCCCGTGCTGATCAGCGACCACATCAACCTGACGGCGGACTCGCCGCTCGAGGGCGCGACCTTCATCGACCTGACCGACCTGTACTCCGCCCGGCTGCGCGGGATCGCGCACGGCGTGGACCCGGACCTCGACGAGGGCGTCTACTGCCAGTTCCGCGGTCCGCACTACGAGACGCCCGCCGAGGTGCAGTACGCGAAGGCCATCGGCGGCCACATCGTGGGCATGTCCACGGCGCTCGAGGCCATCGCCGCGCGCGAGGCAGGCATGGAGGTGCTCGGCATGTCGCTCGTGACCAACCTCGCCGCCGGCATCCAGAAGACCCCGCTCAGCCACCAGGAGGTGCTCGAGGCGGGCCGCGAGGCCGAGGGGCGCCTCGGCGACCTGCTCGCCCGGATCGTGGGCGCGCTGTGAGCCGCCCCGCGCTGGACGAGGCGCTGCTCGCCGCGGCGAATGCCTGGCTCGACCAGGACCCGGACGAGGAGACGCGCGCGGAGCTCCGCGCGCTGCTGGAGGCCGCGACCAGCGGATCCGGTGACGCCAGGGACGCCGCCGTCGCCGACCTGCGCGACCGCTTCGACGCGCGCCTGCAGTTCGGCACGGCGGGGCTCCGCGGCTCCCTCGGCGCCGGGTCGAACCGGATGAACCGGGTGCTCGTGGCGCAGGCCGCAGCGGGCTTCGCCGACTACCTGCGCAACCGCAGCCCCCGCCCGTCCATCGTCATCGGCTACGACGTGCGGAAGAACTCCGAGATCTTCGCGAGGGACACGGCGGAGATCATGGCCGGAGCCGGCGTGCGCGCCATCCTGCTGCCCCGGATGCTGCCGACACCCGTCCTCGCGTTCGCCGTGCGGCACCTCGGGGTGGACGCGGGCGTCATGGTCACGGCGTCGCACAACCCCGCGAAGGACAACGGCTACAAGGTCTACCTCGGCGGAGCGGACGGCGGCTCTCAGATCGTCTCCCCCGCCGACCGCGACATCGCGGCGTTCATCGCCAAGGTCGCCGCCGAGCGCAGCGTCGCGACGCTGCCCCGCTCCACCGACTACACGGTCGCCGACGAGAGCGTCGTCGACGAGTACGTGAGCCTCACCGCGTCCATCCTCGAGGCGCCCGTCTCCCCCATCCGCTTCGTCTACACGCCGATGCACGGCGTCGGCTGGGACGTGGCCCGGCGGGTGTTCGAGGCCGCCGGGGTCAACGCGCCCATCCTGGTCGAGGAGCAGCTCGAGCCGGACCCGACGTTCCCGACCGTCGAGTTCCCCAACCCGGAGGAGCCGGGCGCGCTCGACCTCGCGTTCGCCAAGGCGATCGAGTCGGGCGCCGAGCTGATCCTCGCGAACGACCCCGACGCGGACCGCCTCGCCGTCGCCATCGTCGACGACCACGGCGCGTGGCGGCGGCTCAGCGGCAATGAGATCGGCACCCTCCTCGGCCTCGGCATCGCCGAGCGCTACCGCCGCGAGGGCAAGACCGGAACCTTCGCGTCGTCGATCGTCTCGTCCCCCGCCCTCGCCGCCATCGCGCGGGACTTCGGCTTCGGCTTCGCCGAGACGCTGACCGGCTTCAAGTGGATCTCCCGCGTGCCGGACCTCATTTACGGCTACGAGGAGGCGCTCGGCTACCTCGTCGACCCGTGGAAGGTGAGCGACAAGGACGGCATCTCCGCAGCGGTCGCCGCTCTCGAGGGCGCGCTGCTGCTCAAGTCGGAGGGCCGCACCATCGACTCCTACGACCGCGAGTTCGCCGAGCGGTTCGGGCACTTCGCGTCGGACCAGGTGTCAGTGCGCGTGACCGACCTCGCCGACATCCCGCGCACCATGGAGCGGCTCCGGTCGAACCCGCCCCGCCGCATCGGCAGCATCGCGGTCGAGCGCGTCGACGACCTGAGCCAGGGCTTCGGCGATCTACCGCCGAGCGACGTGCTCCGCTTCTGGCTGGAGGGCGGCGCACGCGTCATCGTCCGGCCGAGCGGCACCGAGCCGAAGGTGAAGGTCTACATCGACGCGCACAGCACGACGGGGAGCGCGGACGAGCGCCGCGACGCCGCACGCGGCGTGGTCGCGGAGCTGAGCCGGAGCGTGCACGCCCTCATCGCGGGCTGAACCGCCCATCCGCTGATTCGATCGCGAGTCGGAGCCCCGAGAGGGCCAACTCGTCGTCAGCGAATGCGGGCTGAGTCAGCCGATGGCCTTCTGCAGTTTCTCGGCGATCTCGTCGACGTCGAAGTAGTTCTCGATGACGACGATGTCGGCGAAGGTCTTGCCGATGCGGCTCACGAGCTCGGGCGACGACAGGATGACCTGCGCGTCCTCGGCGGCGACCTGCACGTTCGCGGCGTCCGACGCGGTCACGTCCGCCTCGAGTCCCAGGCGGGCGAGCGCGCGCTCCGCGTTCACCTTGAGGATGGCCGACGTTCCCACCCCGACGCCGCAGATGGCCACGATCTTCATGATTCCCTCTCACCCTGCTTCATGATGGCGAGCACCTCGTCGGCGCTCGTCGCGGCCGCGAGGCGCGAGATCGCGCCCGCGTCGTTGAAGACGTTGGCGAGCCCCGCGACGCCGGCGATGTGACCGTCCGAGTTCGTCGCGGACAGGCCGAGCACGACGCTCACCGGGTCGTTGTGCGCGTGACCGAAGGAGACGGGGGTCGCGAGGGTCACGACGGAGAGCCCGTCGGCGAGCGTCTCGGGACCGGGCCGGGCGTGCGCGAGGGCGAGGCCCGGGGCGATGACGACGTAGGGGCCGAACTCCTCGATCACCCGGATCATCTCCTCCGCGAACGCTGGCGTCGCCGCGCCGGAACGGGCGAGGGCATCACCCGCCAGGCGCACCGCGCCCCTCCAGTCGTCGGCCTGCGCGCCGATGGTGATCGCGTTCTGGGGAAGGGGAGGAAGCACGTCCTGAAGTCTCTCAACCCTCGCTTGGAAGATGTCTAACGCGCCTAGGCGCGGTCGAAGCCCTCGGTGATGATGTCCGCGAGCTCCTCGCGGTCCTCGAGCGGCAGGAAAGCCGCGTCGGCCGCGTTGAGCTGGAACGTCTGCAGGTCGGAGAGGTCGTAGGCGAACGCGTCGCTCAGCAGCGCGAGCTCCTGGCTGAGCGACGTATCGCTCATGAGTCGGTTGTCCGTGTTCACCGTCACCCGGAAGCCGAGCTGATAGAGCACGTCGAACGGGTGGTCGACGAGCTCGTCGCCCCAGGCCTCGATCGCACCGGTCTGCAGGTTGGAGCTCGGGGAGAGCTCGAGCGCGATCTGCTGGTCGCGCACCCACTGGGCGAGCGGGCCGAGCGACACGAACGTGTTCTCGTCGTCCTCGCGCTCCAGGAACACGTCCTGGGCGATCCGCACGCCGTGGCCGAGGCGCTGGGCACGGGCGTCGATGAGGGCGCTGCGGATGCTGTCCAGCCCGTCGGCCTCGCCCGCGTGCACGGTGCGGGGGAAGAACTCGGCGGCCAGGAGGTCGAACGCGTCCTGCAGCCGGGACGGCGGGAAGCCCGCCTCGGGTCCGGCGATGTCGAAGCCCACGACGCCGGCGTCGCGGTGACGCACCGCGAGCTCGGCGATCTCGCGGCCGCGGTCGAGGTGCCGCATGGCGCTGACCAGCTGCCCGATGCGGATGCGGCCGCCCGCGTGACGCACGTCGTCGATGCCCGCCTCGATGCCGTCCTGCACCGCGTCGACCACCTGATCGAGCGTGAGGCCGCGGGTCAGGTGCTGCTCGGGCGCCCAGCGGATCTCGCCGTAGACGACGCCGTCCTTCCCGAGGTCCTGCACGAACTCGCGCGCGACCCGGGCGAGGCCCTCCTCCGTCTGCATGACGGAGATGGTCACGTCGAACGTCTTCAGGTAGTCCACGAGCGAGCCGGAGTCCGCCTGGTCCGCGAACCAGTCGGCGAGCGCGTCGGGATCCGTCGCGGGGAGCTCGATGCCCGCGTCGTCCGCGAGCTCGATGATGGTCTGCGGCCGAAGCCCGCCGTCGAGGTGATCGTGGAGCGAGACCTTCGGCAGGGCCGTGATGTTGGCGCTGCCGCCCGCGAGCAGGAAGTCTTCCGGAGCGGAGTTCATGCCTCCAACCTACTAGGGTCGTCCCCGCCCGCTCTCCCGTCCGGCGGGCAGGGAAGGACCGGCACCCGTGCGACCGAAGATCATCCTGGACTGCGACCCCGGCCACGACGACGCGATCGCCCTGCTCCTCGCGCACGGGAATCCCGGCGTCGATCTCGTCGCCGTCACCACCGTCGTCGGCAACTCCAGCCTGCCGAACGTCACCCGTAACGCGCTCGCCATCGCGACCGTCGCGGGCATCACGGGCGTGCCGTTCGCCGCGGGCTGCGACCGGCCGCTGCTCGGCCACGGGGAGACGGCGCCCGGCATCCACGGCGAGTCCGGGCTCGACGGGCCGGCGCTGCCGCCCGCATCCTTCGACCTCGACGGCAGGCACGCGGTGGACCTCATCATCGACACCGTGCTCGCCGCGGACCCCGGCACGGTGACGCTCGTGCCCGTGGGCGGGCTCACCAACATCGCCCTGGCCGCCCGGAAGGAGCCGCGGATCGTCGAGCGGGTCCGGGAGGTCGTGCTGATGGGCGGCGCGTACGGGCCGGGCAACCTGACGCCGACGGCCGAGTTCAACATCGCCATCGACCCGGAGGCGGCGCAGATCGTGTTCGCGCAGGACTGGCCGGTGACCATGGTGGGGCTCGACGTCACGCACCGGGCTCTCGCCGACCGGGCGGTGCAGGAGCGGATCGCGGCCCTCGGCACGGCGCCCGCCCGGTTCGTGCTCGACATGCTCGAGTTCTACGGCGGCGCCTACCGCGACACCCAGGACTTCCCGAGCCCGCCCGTGCACGACGCCTGCGCCGTGGCGTACGTCATCGACCGCGCCGTGCTCCAGGTGCAGCGCGCGCCGATCGACGTGGAGCTCACCGGCACGCTCACCCGCGGCATGACCGTCGTGGACCTGCGGCCCTTCGTCCTGGCCGACGAGGAGGCGCTGACCTCCTGCACGACCTCGGTGGCCACCGGCATCGACGCGCCCCGTCTCTGGGACCTCCTGGTGGACGCCCTGGAGCGCATCGGCGACTCCCGCCCCTGACCGCGCGGCAGCACCGCGCTGCAGCGGACTCTCGACCGGCCACCGACGTAACTCAGCAGAATCCGGCGAGCCACCGACACAACTCAGCAAATCCCGAGCGACACGCCGCTTGATCGCCCTGACACGCCGACGACGGCGAGGAATCTGCTGAATTAGGTCGAGCAGTAGGCCAGATCTGCTGAATTGCGTCGGAGTGCCCGCTGGATCTCATGGACTCCATCCCCATTACGGTCCCTCAGCCTGTCGAAGGGACGCTCCTGAGACACACCCCGCGCAACACAGGCTCCCTCACAGGGTCCGGGGGATCCGGTCCGCGCGCTACCGCGCGGCCGCCTGTGGAGGAGCCTGTGTTGCGTGCTCCGCGGACCCCGGGACGGGACGCCGGGACGCTAGGCGATGCGGTCGGCGATGAGCGGGCCGCCGTTCTGCACGGCCTCGCCCTCGTCGCCGATCCGGTACGCGCCCTCCAGCGCGTCGAGCGCCCGCGCGAAACGGGCGGGCTCGTCCGCGGACAGCGTGAACAACGGCTGACCCTCCGCCACGCGGTCGCCCGGCTTGGCGTGCAGGTCGATGCCCGCCGCGTGCTGCACGGGATCCTGCTTGCGGGCGCGGCCGGCGCCGAGGCGCCACGCGGCGATGCCGAAGGGCAGCGCCTGCTGCTCCACGAGCACGCCCGCGCGGTCGGCGAGGACGGTGTGGGTCTCTCGCGCGACGGGCAGCGCCGCGTCGGGGTCGCCGCCCTGCGCCGCGATGATGGCCCGCCACGAGTCCATGGCGCGCCCGTCGGCGAGCGCCGCCTCGACGTCGGCGTCCGGCTGCCCCGCCGCGGCGAGCATCTCCCGGGCGAGCGCGATGGTGAGCTCCACGACATCCGCGGGTCCGCCGCCCGCGAGCACCTCGACGGACTCGCGCACCTCGTTCGCGTTGCCGATGGCGAGACCGAGCGGCACATTCATGTTCGTGAGCAGCGCCGTCGTGGTGACGCCCGCGTCGGTGCCGAGATCGACCATGGTGCGGGCGAGCTCGCGGGACTTCTCGATGTCCTGCATGAAGGCGCCCGAGCCGAACTTCACGTCGAGCACGAGCGCTCCCGTGCCCTCCGCGATCTTCTTGCTCATGATCGACGACGCGATGAGCGGGATGGCCTCGACGGTGCCCGTGGTGTCGCGCAGCGCGTACAGGCGCTTGTCCGCGGGCGCGAGGCCCGCCCCGGCGGCGCAGATGACGCCGGAGTGCACGCGCAGCTGCTCGAACATCTCCTCGTTGGAGAGCTCCGCGCGCCAGCCCGGGATGCTCTCGAGCTTGTCGAGGGTGCCGCCGGTGTGGCCCAGGCCACGGCCGGACAGCTGCGGGACGGCGACGCCGAAGGATGCGACGAGGGGCATGAGCGGCAGCGTGATCTTGTCGCCGACGCCGCCCGTCGAGTGCTTGTCCACCGTCGGCTTGCCGAGTGTGTCGAAGCTCATGGTCTCGCCGCTCGCGATCATGGCGAGGGTGAGGTCGCGGATCTCGCGGCGCTCCATGCCGTTCAGCAGGATCGCCATGGCCATGGCGGCCATCTGCTCGTCGCCCACGTAGCCGCGCGTGTACGCGTCGATCAACCAGCGGATCTGCTCCGTGGAGAGCTCTCCGCGGTCGCGCTTGGTGCGGATGAGGTCGACGGCGTCGAACGCCTCGACCGTGTCGCTCACTACCTCTCCCCGTACGCGGAGAGGGTGCGGGGGCCGAACGCGTCGGGCAGCACCTCGTCGATGGTTCGGATGCCCGAGACCGTCTCGAGCAGCATGCCGGGGACGGCGTGCTCGAACAGCAGCTGGCGGCAGCGCCCGCAGGGCATGAGCGTGTTGCCGTCGCCGTCCACGCAGGTGAACGCGACGAGCTGACCGCCGCCGGTCAGGTGCAGCGTCGAGACGAGGGCGCACTCGGCGCAGAGGGTGAGGCCGTAGGAGGCGTTCTCCACGTTGCAGCCGGCGATGATCCGGCCGTCCGTGACGATGGCCGCAACGCCGACGGGGAACTTGGAGTAGGGGACGTACGCCTTCTCCATCGCCTTGAGGGCGGCCTCGCGGAGCGAGCCCCAGTCGATGCCGCCCGAGGAGGGGGGCTGTTGCTCTGACATGGTCAGCCTTTCACGTAGGGTTTGCCGGCCGCGGCGGGACCGCGGACCTGGCCGACGAGTCCTGCGACGGCGAAGATCGTCACGACGTAGGGCAGCATCAGCATGAACTCGCTGGGCACCGGCGAGCCGATGACGCCGAGCACGTTCTGCAGGTTGCTGGCGAAGCCGAACAGCAGCGCGGCGAGGGTCGCGCGCAGCGGGTCCCACCGGCCGAAGATCACGGCCGCGAGCGCGATGAAGCCGGCGCCCGCCGTCATCTCCTTGTTGAAGGAGCCGACGGAGCCGAGCGTGAAGAAGGCGCCGCCGATGCCCGCGATGGCCCCGGCGAGCGAGACGTTCCAGAACCGGGTCGCGGCGACTTTGATGCCGACGGTGTCCGCGGCGGTCGGGTGCTCGCCCACGGCGCGGAGCCGGAGACCCCAGCGGGTGTGGAACAGGCCAAAGTAGACGAGCGCGACGGCCACGTACATGACGTAGATGATGATCGTCTGCCGGAACAGCACGGGCCCGAGGATCGGGATGTCGCTGAGCAGCGGGATCGGGATGCGCGGGAACCGCGGCGGCGAGTTGAGCGCCTGCGAGTTCGGCACGAGCACCTGCGCGTAGAGGAAGCTCGTGAGGCCGGTGACGAGCACGTTGAGCACGACGCCGACGATCACCTGGTCGACCAGGTACTTGATCGCGAACGCCGCGAGCACGAACGACACGAGCATGCCCGCGACCATGGCGGCGAGCACGCCGATGAGCGGCTGGTTCGTGATCGACGCGACCATGGCCGACACGAATGCGCCGGCGAGCAGCTGACCCTCGATCGCCACGTTGACCACGCCGACGCGCTCGGAGAGCACGCCGCCGAGCGCGCCGAAGATGAGCGGCGCGCTGAGGCTCACGGTTCCGATCAGCAGGCCGGGCACGGGGATGGTCTGGTTCGCCGAGGCCCAGGTCAGGAACGCGACGAGGAAGAGCACGCCGAACACCACGGTGAGCCAGAGGGGGATCCGCCGCGCCGCCCGCGCCAGCGTGAACGCGAACACGGCAATCACGGCGAGCAGGACCGTCACGACGATGCCGGTAATCCGCGTGGGCAGGGAGACGGGCGCCAGCTGCACGAGGTCGGCGTTCGTGGACAGACCGAAGGTCGACGTGCCGTCGCGGCCCAGGACCACGAAGAGCACGAGGGCGATCAGCGTGAAGATGCCGTAGGCGATCGGGGCTTTGTAGCTGCGGACGGCGACGCGGTCGGCGGCGCCGGCCTCGACGGGTCGCGCGGTGCTCGTCGCGGTCACTTCGCCACCTCGGCCTTTCCGGCGCCGATGCGCGCCCGCGTGCGTCCCGTGCCCGGCGTGGGCAGCCGGAACATGGCACGCACGAGCGGCGGGGCCGCGATGAACAGAACGATGAGCGACTGGACGACCACCACGATGTCGATGGGCACGCCCTCGGCGGCCTGCATGGAGAAGCCGCCGGCCTTGAACGCGCCGAACAGAATGCCCGCGGCGAAGACGCCCCACGGCTTGGAGCGGCCGAGCAGGGCGACCGTGATGGCGTCGAAGCCGATGCCGGCGTCGATGCCCGCGCTGAAGCCCGTCGTCACGGTGCCGAGCACCTGCGACGCGCCCGCCAGGCCGGCGAGCCCGCCGGAGAGCAGCATCGCGTAGAGGTACGAGTTCTTCACGTCGATGCCCGCGACGCGCGCCGCGCTGGGGTTCTCGCCCACGGCGCGGAACCGGAAGCCGAGGCTCGAGCGGTTCAGCAGGTACCAGATGAACACGGTCGCGACGACGACGAAGAGGAAGCCGGCGTGGACGCTGTACTGCGGCCCGAAGAGCAGCGGGAACACGGCGGTGTCGGCCATGGCCGGGGTCTTCGGGTTGTTCGAGCCCGGCGCCTGCAGCGCGCCCGGGGTGCGCAGCAGGTAGGAGATCAGGTAGAAGGCGACGTAGTTGAGCATGATCGTCACGATCACCTCGTGGGCACCGGTGCGCGCCTTGAGCAGACCGACGATGCCGCCCCACAGCGCGCCGCCGAGGATTCCGGCCCCGACCGCGACGAGCAGGTGGATGACCGGCGGAAGCTGCAGGCCGAAGCCCACCCAGCCGGCGCAGGCCGCGGCGATGAGCATCTGGCCGCGCGCGCCGATGTTGAACAGGCCCACGCGGAACGCGAGGGCGACGCCGAGGCCGGCCGCGATCAGCGGGGTGGCGAAGGTCAGCGTCTCCATGAGCGGCCGGATGCCGTTGGCGAAGCCGGGGCGGCGGAAGTTGTAGACCGAGCCCTGGAACAGGGCCGAGTACGCGCCGGAGACCGAGTCCCACACCGCGCTCAGCATGTCGGACGGGCGGGAGAAGAAGTACCCGGCGGTCTCCTGCACGCGCTCGTCGGTGAAGGCGATGAGCACGGCGCCGACGACGAGCGCGACGAGCACGGCGAGCACCGAGATCATGGCGCTGCCGCCGAGGATGTCGCGGAGGGCGGTGTCCCAGCGCGAGCGCTGCTGTCCGTCGTCGCCGCGGCCGGGCGGTGCCGGCTCGGCGACGAGCGTCTCCGGTCGGCCGGGCGCGAGCGGGCCCGGGAGCTGGCTGTCTGTCATCGGGCAACTCCCTCGGCGGCGGTCGCCGCGTGATCGGTGGGGGCCTCGCCCGCCATCATGAGTCCCAGCACGTCGCGCGACGTCGAGCCGGGAACGATGCCGACGATGCCGCCGCGGTACATGACGGCGATGCGGTCGGCGAGCGCGACGACCTCGTCGAGCTCGGTGGACACCACGATGACGGGGATGCCCTCGTCGCGGGTGGCAACGATGCGCTTGTGCACGAACTCGATGGACCCGACGTCGATGCCGCGGGTGGGCTGGGCGGCGACGAACAGGCGCAGCTCGCGGCTCAGCTCGCGGGCGAGCACGACCTTCTGCTGGTTGCCGCCGGACAGCCGGCCCACGGGGGTGCCGACCCCCTGCGAGCGCACGTCGAACTCGGCGGACTTCTCCTCGGCGAAGCGCTGCACGGCGCCGAGCTGCAGCGTGCCGCCGCGCACGAAGGGCGCGCCCTCGCTGCGGTCGAGCATCAGGTTCTCCGCGATGGTGAACGCGCCGACGAGGCCGTCCTCGTTGCGGTCCTCGGGCACGAAGCCCACGCCGGAGTCGAGCACGTCCCGCACGCTCGCTCCGCGCAGGCTCCTGCCGTCGAGCGTGATGGTGCCGGTGACGTGCGGCTGGAGGCCGAGGATGGCCTCGGTCAGCTCGGTCTGGCCGTTGCCCTGCACCCCGGCGATGGCGAGGATCTCGCCCGCCCGCACGTCGAGGCTCACCGAGTCGACGACCCGGTGCCCGTTCGCGTCGAGCACGGACAGGTTCTCGACGACGAGGGCACGGTCGCCCGGCTGCGCCGGGCTCTTCTGCACCGTGAGCTCGACGGCGCGGCCGACCATGAGGGAGGCGAGCTCGGCGTTCGTCGCGGTCGGCTGGGCCTCGCCCACCACCTTGCCGTGCCGGATCACCGTGATGCGGTCCGCGACCTCGCGCACCTCGCGCAGCTTGTGCGTGATGAAGACGATGGACGTGCCGCCGGCCTTGAGCTGGCGCATGATGGCCATCAGCTCGTCGGTCTCCTGCGGCGTGAGCACCGCTGTCGGCTCGTCGAACACGAGCACCTTCGCGTCGCGCGACAGGGCCTTGATGATCTCGACGCGCTGCTGCACGCCGACCGGCAGGTCGTCAACGAGGGCGTCGGGATCGACGTCGAAGCCGAACCGGGCGGAGATCTCGCGCACCTTCGCGCGGGCCCCGGCGAGGTCGAGCCGGCCACCGAAGCGGGTCTCCTCGTGGCCGAGCATCACGTTCTCGGCGACGGTGAACACGGGGATGAGCATGAAGTGCTGGTGCACCATGCCGATGCCCGCGGCCATGGCGTCACCCGGACCGGCGAAGTGCTGGACGACGTCGTCCAGCAGGATCTCGCCCTCCTCGGCGTGGTAGAGGCCGTAGAGCACGTTCATCAGGGTCGACTTGCCCGCGCCGTTCTCACCGAGCAGGCAGTGGATCTCCCCCGGCTCGACCACGAGGTCGATGTGGTCGTTCGCGACGAGGGCGCCGAACCTCTTCGTGATGCCTCGGAGTTCGAGTTTCATGCGATCAATCTAATGTCTCGGGCTCCGGCGGCCGATTCGTCTCGGCGGGAGGAGGAGCGGGCCAGGGCGGGGGCCAGGGCGGAGAGGGCCAGGGCGGAAGGATGTTGTCACAGGGCGGACGAACGGAGAGGGGAGCCAGCAGCGCTGGCCCCCCTCCCGTCGGTGCGGCGTCCGGGACGCCGCGGATGGGTACTACTGCAGGGCGGAGGGGGACTCCACCGTGATGTCACCGGCGATGATCCCCTGCTTGATGGTGTCGAGCTCGCCGCTCAGCGCCGGGTCCACCTTCGACTCGAAGTCGTGGAACGGCGCGAGGCCGACGCCGTCGTTCTCGAGCGTGCCGACGTACGGCTCGGCGGAGAACTCGCCCTCACCGGCGGCAGAGACGACGTCGGAGACGCCGACCTGGATGCCCTTGAGGATGGACGTGAGGAACAGGTCCTTCAGGTCGGGCGCGGTCTCGTACGCGTCGGCGTCGACACCGATCAGCGCGATCTCCTTACCCGCGTCGCGGATGGCCTCGCCGGCGCTCAGGAAGATCGGGCCACCGACGGGAAGGATCACGTCGGCGTTCTGGTCGATCAGGGTCTGCGCGGCGGTCTTCGCCTCGACGCCCTGGGCGAAGCCACCCGTGAAGGAGCCGGTCTGCGACGCGACGTCCCAGCCGATGACCTTGACGTCCTTGCCCTTCTGCTCGTTGAAGTACGCGACGCCGTCCGCGAAGCCGTCCATGAAGATGGTGACGGTCGGGATCTGGAGGCCGCCGAAGGTGCCGACGGTGCCCGTCTTGCTGTAGCTCGCCGCCGCGTAGCCGGCGAGGAAGGCCGCCTCCGAGGTGTTGAACGTGAGGGGCTTGACGTTGTCGGCGTCGATGGACGCGTCGTCGATGATGGCGAAGTTGACGTCGGGGTTCTCCTCGGCCGCGGCCTTGGTCGCGTCGGCGAGCAGGAAGCCCACCGTCACGATGATGCTGCAGCCCTGGTTCACCAGGTTGGTGAGGTTCGGGCCGAAGTCGGTCTCCGCGTCGGACTGCACCGCGTTGGCCTCGACGCCGAGCTCCTCCGCGGCCTCGTCGAGGCCGGCCTTGCCGAGCTGGTTGAACGAGGCGTCGTTGAACCCGCCGGAGTCCGACACCATGCAGGGCAGGAAGTCGTTGTCCGCGGGAGCCGCCGCGCCGCCGTCGCTCTCCTCGGGCGCCTGGGCGCATCCGGCGAGCAGGGCGACCACGCCGAGGGTGGCAAGGCCGCTGAGCGAGGCCTTACGGGTGGTGATTGTCAAGATGTCCTCCAAGATGGTGCCCGCACCGAGCGCGGGCATACGTGCCTTCATGCTAGCCAGACGGCTCGCGGCCCCCCGACGCGCGGGGGCCGCCTCGCCGCAGTTGTTACCAACTTGCGAACTGCCGGAAACGCGGGCGACACACGGGGTGGATCACGGGGTAGAGGGCGACTCCACGGTGATCTCACCCGCGATGATGTCGTCGCGCAGGCCGTCGATCTCGGCGGACAGCTCCGCGGGAACCGAGCCCGCCAGGTCGTGGAACTCGGCGATGTCGACGCCGCCGTTCTCGAGGGTGCCGACGAACGGCTCGCTGTCGAACGTGCCGTCCACGTCGTCGGACACGATGGAGACCACGGCGTCGCCGGTGTTCTTGAGCACGCTGGTGAGCACGATCGGCCGGTACTCCTCCGGGAGCGTCTCGTAGCCGTCGTTGTCGACCCAGATGAGCGACGCGGAGCCGGACTCGAGCACCGCGGCGGCCGCGCCCTCACCCACCTGACCGGCGACCGGCAGGATCACGTCCGCGCCCTGGTCGATGAGGTTCTCCGTGGTCGTCTTGCCCTTCGACACGTCCTCGAAGTCGCCGGTGAACGTGCCGTCCTGCGCGACCTTGTCCCAGCCGAGGGCCTGGACCGCGGTGCCGTGCACCTCGTTGTACTTCGCGACGCCATCGACGAAGCCGTCCATGAACAGGGTCACGGGGGGCTGGTTGCCGCCGCCGAAGGTGGCGACCTTGCCCGTCTTCGAGACGCCGGCCGCGAGGTATCCGGCGAGGTAGGAGGCCTGCGCCGTGTCGAACACGATGGGCTTCACGTTCTCGGCGGTGACGACCTCGTCCACGATGGCGAAGTGCACGTCGGGGTTGTCCGCGGCGGCCTCCTCGGTCGCGGTCGCGAGCTCGAAGCCGACGGTGAGCACGAAGTCGCAGCCGGTCTCCACCGCCTGGGTGACGTTCGGCCCGAGGTCGGCCTCGCTCGTGGAGACGAGGACCTCGGCCTCGATCCCGAGCTCCTCCTGGGCCTGCTCGAGGCCGGCCCAGCTCGACTGGTTGAACGAGCGGTCCTCGAGGCCGCCGGAGTTCGTGACCATGCGGGCGCAGTAGTCGGGTGCGGTGTCCCCGCCCGCGGCGGGCTCATCCTCCGGCGCGGACGCGCAGCCGGCGAGGAGGAGGGCGGAGGCGAGGGCGACGGCGCCCGATCGCGTGCGGGCGGCGCGACGGGCCGAGGGCCGGCCGGAGACAGGGTAAGCGGGAGTAGGCATGCTCGGACATTAGCCAGCGGCGGCTCCGCCCCGTCGATCCCGGGAACACCCCGGCGGCCGTTGTTACCCGTTCGTTACCTCCCCTGCCCAGGCAGGAGCATCCTGCCCAGCTTCTACCTGGGCAGGATGCCGCTGCCTGGGCAGGGGCACAGGAGGGGCAGGCGCACAGGAGGGTCAGCCGCGCGGAGGGGGATCAGCCGCGGGGTCGGGAACGCGTCACCGCGTGCCGGCGCGGTGGTCAGAGGACGTCGTCGCTGCCGTTCAGCTTCAGCGCGTCGACCACGGACTTCACGCGCTGGGCGTTCGCCGTCGTGGTGACGAGGAGCGCGTCCGGGGTGTCCACCACCACGATGTCCTTAACGCCGACCAGGCTGATCACGCGCTTCGACTGGCTGACGACGATGCCGCTCGAGGCGTCGGAGAGGATGCGGGCGTCGGCGCCGAGGATCACGAGGTCCGACGTGCGGCCGCCGGACTGCATCTTGCGCACCGACGCGAAGTCGCCGACGTCGTCCCAGCGGAAGCGGCCAGGGATCACGGCGAGCGCGCCGGCCTTCGCGGCGGGCTCCGCTATGGAGTAGTCGATCGCGACCTTCTTCAGGTTCGGCCAGATGCGGTCGACGACCGCCCCGCGGCGCGGGGTGTCCCAGGCTTCGGCGAGCTCGAGGATCCCGGCGAGCATCTCCGGCTCGGTCTTGCCGAGCTCCTCGAGCAGCCGGTCCGCACGGGCGATGAACATGCCGGCGTTCCAGAGGAAGGAGCCGCTCTCCAGGTACTTCTTCGCCGTGTGCAGGCTGGGCTTCTCCACGAACTTGCGCACGCTGCGGGCGGAGGGGGCGCCGTCGATCGCGAGCGGCTCGCCCGTCTCGATGTAGCCGAAGCCGATGGCGGGCTCGGTCGGCCGGATGCCGATGGTCGCGATGAACCCGGCCTCCGCGGCCCGCACCGCCTCCGCGACGGCCGCGGCGAACAGCTCGTGGTCGGGGATGACGTGGTCGGCGGCGAACGAGCCGATGATGACGCCGGGCTCGCGCCGCTGCAGGATGGCGGCGGCGAGGCAGATGGCGGCCGTGGACTCCCGGCCCTCGCTCTCGAGCACGACGTTCGGGTCGGCGAGCTCGGGCAGCTGCGCCTCTACGGCGGCGCGGTGCGCGCGGCCCGTCACGACCATGATCCGCTGCTCGCCCGAGATGGGGGCGAGCCGGTCCCAGGTGTCCCGCAGCAGGGTCTGGCCGGATCCCGTGAGGTCGTGCAGGAACTTCGGCGCGTCGGCGCGGGACAGCGGCCACAGCCTCGAGCCCACCCCACCGGCCGGGATCACGCTGTAGAAACGGTCGATGGGTGCGCTGGGGTCGGACATGGCCCCACGATAGCGGCGTACCCGCGCTCGAACCCCGAAGGCGCATCGGGCCGTTCAGCCGTGGTTCACCTCGCCGCCGTCGGCGCGCAACACCGCGCGCCTAGCGTTCGAAGCGTGCGAGTAGCGGTCATCACGGAAAGCTTCCTTCCCACCGTCAACGGCGTCACGACGAGCGTCTGCCGGGTCCTCGATCACCTGAGGGCGTCGGGACACCAGGCCCTGGTGATCACCCCGTCGGCGGGAGCGCCCGCCAAGTACCTGGGTTTCCCGGTGCACGAGGTCCCCGCGCTCGCCTACCGCCGGTTCCCGGTCGGACTGCCGACGCCGGCCCTGCAGGGCATCCTCTCCGACTTCGTCCCCGACGTCGTGCACGCCGCGTCGCCGTTCCTGCTCGGCGCGCAGGGTATCGCGGCCGCCAGGCGGCTCGGCGTGCCGAGCGTCGCGGTCTACCAGACCGACGTGGCGCGATACGCCGCGCGGCACGGCCTCTCCGCGGCGACCGGACTCGCCTGGCGCATGGTGCGGCGGGCGCACGAGAACGCCGACCTGACCCTCGTCCCGTCGAGCGCCGCCATGCACGACCTCGAGGCCGCGGGCGTGCAGCGGCTCGCGCGGTGGGGACGCGGCGTCGACACCGCCCTGTTCACCCCCAACCGGCGCACCGCCCCGGGCACCGCCGAGCTGCGCCAGCGGCTCTCCCCCTTCGGCGAGGTCGTCGTGGGCTACGTCGGCCGACTCGCCCCCGAGAAGCAGCTGGAGCGCCTCTCCGCGCTGCGCGGGCTCCGCGGCATCACGATCGCGGTCGTCGGCGAGGGGTCGTCACGGGCGACCCTCGAGCGCTCCCTGCGCGGCATGCCGGTCGCCTGGCTCGGCCAGCGGTCGGGCACGAATCTCGCCGAGGCGTACGCGGCGCTCGACCTGTTCGTGCACACCGGCACCGAGGAGACCTTCGGGCAGACGCTGCAGGAGGCGCACGCGAGCGGGGTGCCGGTGGTCGCACCCGCCGCCGGTGGCCCCATCGACCTCGTCGCGCACGGCGTCGACGGGCTCCTGTTCGACCCGGCGGACGCGGATGCCCAGCTCCGGGCAGGCGTCGCGACGCTGGTCGAGGACGCGGAGCTGCGCCGCCGGATGGGCGAGGCCGGCCGTCGCAAGGTGCGCACCCGCACCTGGGACGTGCTCTGCGACGAGCTCGTCGGCCACTACACCGCCGCGATCCGCGGGCGCCAGGCCGTGCCGTCCGCCTCCCTCTGATCCCGCTTCCGGTCCGGCTCCCCGCCGGGCCGGCCACCCGGCGAAACGCCCCCTCCCACCGCCCCGTTTTTCCCTCCTGAGCACCGCTTTCCTGGGCATTTCCCCCCAACAGCATTACCCCGGGCTCCAACGCCTGCCCCCTGAACGGTGCTCCCCTTAACGCGACGTAGACTGATTTCTGCACACCGTGCGTGCGGCCGCCGATAACGGCGTCGCGGACGATCAGGAGGGTGAGTTCGTGTCAGTCAAGACGACAGGGACCCGTGCAGCACAGCCGCGACGCGTTCCTGGGGGAACTCTCTACCGCGGCCGCGAGGGCATGTGGTCCTGGGTACTGCACCGCATCACCGGCGTTGCCATCTACTTCTTCCTCCTCGTGCACCTGCTCGACACGGCTCTGATTCGAGTCAGCCCCGAGGCCTACAACGCCGTCATCGGCACGTACAAGAACCCGATCATGGGCATCGGTGAGCTCGGCCTGGTCGGCGCGATCCTCTTCCACGCGCTCAACGGCCTGCGGATCATCCTGATCGACTTCTGGCAGCTCGGCACGAAGTACCACCGCGCGATGTTCTACGTCGTGATCGGGGTCTGGCTCGTGCTGATGATCGGCTTCACGCCGCGGCACCTCATCAACGTCTTCAGCGAAGGGGCTGTGTAGTCATGTCGGTCACCATCGATTCTCCGCGCGCTCCCCGCCGCACCGGCGGCGTCAACTGGGAGAAGTGGGGCTGGCTGTACATGCGCGTGTCGGGCGCGCTGCTCGTCGTGCTGATCTTCGGCCACCTGATCGTGAACCTCGTGGTCGGCGAGGGCGTGAAGGCCATCGACTTCGCCTTCGTCGCGGGGAAGTACGCGAGCCCGTTCTGGATGATCTGGGACTTCGCCATGCTGTGGCTGGCGCTCATCCACGGCGCGAACGGCATGCGCACGCTCGTCAACGACTACGCGGCCAACCCGACCGTCAACAAGGTTCTGAAGTTCGCACTGGCCGGGTCGACCGCCGTGCTGCTTCTGCTCGGCACGCTGGTCATCTTCACGTTCGACCCGTGCCCGGCCGGCGCCAGCGCCGACCTGCTCCCCTCGTTCTGCCCCGTGCCGTGACGGCCGGAGCCAAGAAAGAAACAATGCCAACGGAATCTGACAGCACCGTCGTCGACGGCGTCCACTACCACCAGTTCGACATCGTCATCGTTGGCGCAGGCGGCGCCGGCATGCGCGCGGCCATCGAGGCCGGACCGAAGGCGAAGACCGCGGTCATCTCGAAGCTCTACCCGACCCGCTCCCACACGGGCGCGGCGCAGGGCGGCATGGCCGCGGCCCTCGCGAACGTCGAGGAGGACAGCTGGGAGTGGCACACCTTCGACACGGTGAAGGGCGGCGACTACCTCGTCGACCAGGATGCGGCCGAGATCCTCGCGAAGGAGGCCATCGACGCGGTCATCGACCTCGAGAACATGGGCCTGCCCTTCAACCGCACACCAGACGGCAAGATCGACCAGCGCCGCTTCGGCGGGCACACGGCCGAGCACGGCAAGACGCCCGTGCGCCGGGCCTGCTACGCCGCGGACCGCACGGGTCACATGATCCTGCAGACGCTGTACCAGAACTGCGTCAAGTTCGGCATCAACTTCTTCAACGAGTTCTACGTGCTCGACCTGGTCATGACCGAGGTCGACGGGCAGAAGCGCCCCGCGGGCGTCGTCGCCTACGACCTCGCGTCCGGCGAGATCCACGTCTTCCAGGCGAAGGCCGTGGTCTTCGCGACCGGCGGCTTCGGCAAGATCTACAAGACGACGTCGAACGCGCACACCCTCACCGGTGACGGCGTCGGCATCATCTGGCGCAAGGGCCTCCCGCTCGAGGACATGGAGTTCTTCCAGTTCCACCCGACCGGCCTGGCCGGCCTCGGCATCCTGCTGTCGGAGGCCGCCCGAGGCGAGGGCGCGATCCTCCGCAACAGCGAGGGCGAGCGCTTCATGGAGCGCTACGCGCCCACGATCAAGGACCTCGCCCCCCGCGACATCGTCGCGCGCTGCATGGCGACCGAGATCCGCGAGGGCCGCGGCGGCGGACCGAACAAGGATTACGTCTACCTCGACATCACCCACCTCGACCCGGCGGTGATCGACGCGAAGCTTCCGGACATCACCGAGTTCGCGCGCACCTACCTCGGCGTCGAGCCGTATACCGAGCCCGTGCCCGTGCTGCCCACGGCGCACTACGCGATGGGCGGCATCCCCACGAACGTGCGGGCCGAGGTGCTCGCCGACAACACGACCGTTGTTCCCGGCCTTTACGCCGCGGGCGAGTGCGCATGCGTCTCGGTGCACGGCTCCAACCGTCTGGGCACGAACTCCCTGCTCGACATCAACGTGTTCGGCAAGCGCGCGGGCAACAATGCCGCGGAGTACGTGCAGACGGCGGACTGGGTGCCGCTGCCCCCGAACCCGGCCGCCTGGGTCATCGACATGGTGGAGAACGCCCGCGCCTCGAACGGCACGGAGCGCCTCGCGGTGCTGCGCAAGGAGCTGCAGGACTCGATGGACCGCAACGCCCAGGTGTTCCGGACCGAGGAGACGCTGACCGAGGTCACCCACGTGATAGCGGACCTGCGCGAGCGGTACAAGAACATCGGCGTGCAGGACAAGGGCAAGCGGTTCAACACCGACCTGCTCGAGGCCATCGAGCTCGGCTTCCTGCTCGACCTCGCGGAGGTCGTCGTGTACTCCGCCATGTCGCGCAAGGAGAGCCGCGGCGGGCACTTCCGCGAGGACTACCCGACCCGTGACGACGAGAAATACCTGGTGCACACGATGGCGTACCTCTCCGGTGACGCGCACTCGTCGCTCGCAGGCGACCACATCCGGCTCGACACGAAGCCCGTGGTCATCACGAACTACCAGCCGATGGAACGCAAGTACTAGGCACCCCGAAGAGCAAGAAGAGGCAACAGTGAGCATTGCAACGCCGAGCGCCGTGGAGACCTTCACCGTCACGCTCATCATCCGCCGGTTCGACCCCGAGATCGACACCGAGCCGCGCTGGCAGGACTTCGACGTGGAGATGCTGCCCACGGACCGCGTGCTCGACGCGCTGCACAAGATCAAGTGGGAGCAGGACGGGTCGCTGACCTTCCGCCGGTCCTGCGCGCACGGCATCTGCGGATCCGACGCGATGCGCATCAACGGCCGCAACCGCCTGGCCTGCAAGACGCTGATCAAGGACCTCGACATCACGCAGCCCATCTATGTCGAGGCGATCAAGGGCCTGCCGCTCGAGAAGGACCTCGTCGTGGACATGGAGCCGTTCTTCCAGTCCTACCGCGAGGTGCAGCCGTTCCTCATCGCGAACTCCAAGCCCAAGGAGGGCAAGGAGCGTGCGCAGAGCCCCGAGCAGCGCGCCCGCTACGACGACACCACCAAGTGCATCCTCTGCGCCGCGTGCACCTCGAGCTGCCCCGTGTTCTGGACGGACGGCCAGTACTTCGGGCCTGCCGCCATCGTGAACGCGCACCGCTTCATCTTCGACTCCCGCGACGAGTCGAACGTGCGGCTCGACGTGCTCGCCGACCGCGAGGGCGTGTGGCGCTGCCGCACCACCTTCAACTGCTCCGAGGCGTGCCCCCGCGGCATCCAGGTGACCCAGGCGATCGCCGAGGTCAAGCAGGCCATCCTGCGCGGACGCGGAGCCTGACCCGCCCGGTTCTCCCCCGCTGAGGTGCCCGCTTCGGTCCCGTTTTCGCGCTAAACGGAACCGAAATGGGCACCTCAGGCGGTTGAGGGACCGGCGCCGAAGAACAGGCCGCGCCTGAGACGCGTCGCGCACAGGGCGACCTG
Organism: Planctomonas deserti; assembly: GCF_003067705.1. Lineage (GTDB taxonomy): Bacteria > Actinomycetota > Actinomycetes > Actinomycetales > Microbacteriaceae > Planctomonas > Planctomonas deserti. The sequence continues at coordinate 24,630 of NZ_QANL01000002.1, read as the reverse complement.
GCGGCTCTCCTGAGGGAGCGCCGTTCGCGCGCGGCAGGACGGTAGGGAGAGCGCGGCAAACGGCGTAGCCTGGCAGGACACGACGGCGGACACCCGGGCCCGCTGTCACGGCCGCAAGGGAGCTCCATGACCGACACGAGAAGCCCCATCACCGAGGCGAACCTCGTGGTGATCGGCCTCGAGGCGGAGACCCGCCAGGAGGCGACGCGCCGGCTCGCGGAGACGCTCGCCCAGGCGGGACGCGTGACTGACGTGGACGGTTTCCTCGCCGACGTGCGCGCCCGCGAGGAGCAGATGGCGACGGGGCTCCCCGGAGGCATCGCCTTCCCCCACGCACGGTCGACCCACGTCACGACGCCGAGCGTCGCCGTGGGCCTCAGCGACGCCGGCGTCGACTTCGGCTCCGACGACGGACCCGCGCACCTCATCTTCCTGATCGGCGCCCCGCAGGGCCCCGACCACAAGCACCTCGTGATCCTCGCCCATCTCGCCCGCAAGCTGATCAACGACGCCTTCCGCCGGCGCCTCCGCGAGAGCGACGACCCCGCACAGATCGCCGCGATCCTGCAGCGCGAGATCGTCATCCCCGACTGATCCCCCGCCGATGGCCAGCGAGACGGCCGCCGAGGCGGACCGCCGCGGTGAGGTCGAGGACGATTCCCCCCAGGACAAGACGAACGCACCGGCGCCCACCGGCATCGCCGCCCTCATCGCGCGTGTGTTCGAGTGGCGCCCGGTCCGCGTCTTCTTCAACTACATGAACAACGGAGGCGACCTCCTCGCCTCCGGCATGAGCTACTCCGCGATCTTCGCCGTGTTCGCCGCGCTCTGGGTCGGCTTCTCCGTCGCCGGGTTGTTCCTGCGAGCCAACCCGGCGCTCGAGAACGCGTTGCTCGACCAGATCAACGCGTCGGTGCCGGGGCTGATCGGCCCGGAGGGCGCCGTCGACCCCGCGGTGCTGCTCGACGCGGGCATCTTCGGCTGGACGGGCGCGCTCGCCGCCGTCGGCCTCATCGTGACCGCCCTCGGCTTCCTCGCCGCCGCCCGCGACGCAGTGCGGCGCATCTTCGACCTGCCCCCGCCCACGACGTTCTTCCTGCTGCTGAAGGTGAAGGACTTCGGCATCGCGATCGGCTTCGGCCTCGTCCTGCTCGTCTCGGCGGCGATCTCGGTGGCGAGCACGGAGGCGCTCGGCTTCCTCTTCTCCCTCATCGGCGTCCGCGACGACTCGATCCTCCAGATCGTGGTGGCCCGCGTCGTCGGCCTCGCGATCGTGCTCACGCTGGACACCCTGCTGCTCGCCGGCCTCTTCCGGGTGCTGTCCGGCATCCCCATCCCCTTCCGCCGCCTCATCGCGGGTTGCCTGCTCGGCGGGGTCGCGCTCGGCGTGCTCAAGGTGCTCGGGTCGACGCTTCTCGGCGGCGCGAGCAGGAATCCGCTGCTCGCCTCCTTCGCCGTCATCATCGGACTCCTGATCTGGTTCAACCTCATCTGCCGCGTCATCCTCTACGCCGCGTCGTGGATCGCGGTCGGCATGAGCGACCGGGGCGAGACCGTCGGGTCGCTCGCGCCGCAGCCGCGGGAGAAGACGGAGGCCGAGGCCGAGGCGGACGCCCGGCGCCTGCTCGCCCGCGTCGTGCGCCGCAGGCTCGAGGCGGAGTACGCGGACGCCCGGGGGCTGCGCCGGGTCGTGCTGCGCCGCCGCATCGGCCGCTTGCCCGAGGTCGAGCCCGACGCCGAGACCGGGTCCCCGGAGGAGACAGCACCGGACGGGCAACCCGTCCGCGCGAACTAAGCTTCTGCGCATGGCTTCACCCCTGCGCATCGCCACGGTCAACGTCAACGGCATCCGCGCCGCGTACCGCAGGGGAATGGGCGAGTGGCTGGACGGCCGCGGCGTCGACATCCTCGCCCTGCAGGAGGTCCGGGCGAGCACCGAGGACATCGAGAGCCTGCTCGGCCCGGAGTGGAACATCCTGCACGACGCAGCGACGGCGAAGGGTCGCGCGGGCGTGGCCCTCGCCAGCCGCAACCGCGCTCACATCCACCGCGTCGCCATCGGCGAGGAGGACTTCGACACCGCCGGCCGCTGGCTGGAGGCCGACTACGAGGTGGGCGACCGCGTCGTCACGGTCGTCAGCGCGTACGTGCACTCCGGCGAGGCGGACACGCCCAAGCAGGAGGAGAAGTACCGCTTCCTCGACGGCATGGAGGCGCGGCTGCCCGAGATCGCGGCGCACAACCCGTACGCCGTGGTGCTCGGCGACCTCAACGTCGGCCACCGCGAGCTGGACATCCGCAACTGGAAGGGCAACGTGAAGCGCGCCGGTTTCCTGCCCCGCGAGCGCGCGTACTTCGACCGCATCACCGGACCGCAGGGTGAGACCGTGCAGGGCGCGGACGGCTCCACCGGCACCGGACTCGGCTGGGTCGACGTCGGGCGAGCGTCCGCCGGGGAGGTGGACGGTCCGTACACCTGGTGGAGCTGGCGCGGCAAGGCGTTCGACAATGACAGCGGCTGGCGCATCGACTACCACCTCGCGACGGCAGCCCTCGCCGCGACCGCGAGCGGGTACACCGTCGACCGAGCCCCCTCCTACGACGCCCGGTTCTCCGACCACACGCCCGTCGTCGTTGACTACGCGGTCTGACCCGCATCCCTCCCCCTCGATTTCCGCCCCGCATACCCCGCATACCCCGCAAAGGATCCGCGAACCCCCATGACCGCACTCCCCCGCCTCTTCTCGGGCATGCAGCCCTCCGCCGACTCCCTGCACGCCGGCAACTACGTCGGCGCGCTGCTGCAGTGGAAGGCGCTGCAGCAGACCCACGACGCGCTGTTCTGCGTCGTGGACCTGCACGCCATCACCGTGCCGCAGGACCCGGGCACGCTCCGCGAGCAGACCCGTCGGACGGCCGCCCAGTACATCGCGGCCGGCATCGACCCCGAGCGCTCCACCCTCTTCGTGCAGTCGCACGTGCCCGCCCACGCGGAGCTCGCCTGGGTGTTGAACACCATCACCGGCTTCGGTGAGGCCAGCCGGATGACGCAGTTCAAGGACAAGGCGGCGAAGCAGGGCACGGACTCCGCGTCGCTCGGCCTGTTCGCCTATCCCGTGCTCATGGCGGCGGACATCCTGCTCTACGGCACGACCGTGGTGCCGGTGGGCGACGACCAGCGGCAGCACGTCGAGCTGACCCGCGACCTCGCAAACCGCTTCAACTCGCGGTTCGGCGAGACCTTCCCGATGCCCGAGGCGCTCATCCTCAAGGAGACCGCGCGCATCTACGACCTGCAGAACCCCACCGCGAAGATGAGCAAGTCGTCGGAGTCGCCCGCGGGCATCGTCTGGTTGCTCGACGACCCGAAGGTGACGGCGAAGAAGATCAAGTCGGCCGTGACGGACACGGGCCGGGAGGTGCGCTTCGACCGGGGCGAGAAGCCGGGCGTCTCCAACCTGCTGTCGATCCTGTCCGCGTTCACGGGCACGCCGGTCGCCGGCCTCGAGGCCGCGTACGAGGGCCGCGGCTACGGGGACCTCAAGAAGGATGTGGCCGAGGCGGTCGTCGACACGTTCGCCCCGGTGCGGGAGCGCACGCTCGAACTGCTGGACGATCCGGCCGAGCTCGACCGGATGCTCGCGGTCAACGCCGAGCGCGCCAACGAGATCGCGGAGGCCACCATCGCCACGGTGTACGACCGGGTCGGCCTGCTCCGTCCCGCCAGGCGCGCCGCCGCGCTTCGTTCCTGATCCTGATCGGCGCCCCGCGGCGGTTCCGGTCCGTTCACAGGGAGGACGGCTAGCCGTCCCCCCTGACGCCGTTACGCTGGTAACCGTGACAGCAGCACTGGCTATCGTGCCGACCTACAACGAGCGCGAGAGCCTCCCCAGCACCGTCCGCCGCATCCTCGACGCGGCGCCGGAACTGAGCGTGCTCGTCGTCGACGACAACAGCCCGGACGGCACCGGCCGCATCGCGGACGACCTCGCCGCGGCCGATCCCCGGATCTCGGTCTTGCACCGTGCGGGCAAGTCCGGGCTGGGCAGCGCCTACGTCGCCGGCTTCCGCTGGGCCCTCGCCCGCGACTACGACCTCGTCTTCGAGGTGGACGCGGACGGATCACACCAGCCGGAGGAGCTGCCGAGCCTGCTGCGGGCGCTGACCGACGGCGCCGACCTCGTCATCGGCACCCGCTGGATGCCGGGCGGCCGGGTCGAGAACTGGCCGCTGCACCGCCGTGTGATCTCTCATTCGGGCACCCTGTTCGCCCGGGTCATGCTCGGGTCGCGCCTCCGCGACATCACGAGCGGCTTTCGCGGGTACCGCGCCGACGCGCTCCGGGCCCTCGACCTCTCCGCGGTGCACTCCCACGGCTACAGCTTCCAGATCGAGATGGCGTGGCTCGTCGAGCGCTCGGGACGGCCCGTGGCCGAGCGGCCCATCACCTTCATCGAGCGGGAGTCTGGCTCCTCGAAGATGAGCATGGGCATCGTCGTGGAGGCGATGACGCGCGTGTTCGTCTGGGGCGTGCGGCACCGCATCGGCTCGCTCGGCCGGCGATCGGCCCAGCGCCCCGCTACGGGCGAGCGGGACGCCGTGGAGCGCGCCGGCTCGCCGAACTGATCGGGGCACCGCGAGCCACCGGCCGCGATGTCCTACCGTCGAAGCCGCAACGAAGCCCGCGAGTCGCGACGCGGAGACCGTCGCCGGCACCGCGGGGAATACCTGCCGGACGCGGTGGTTGACGCTTCAATAGAGTCCGTCGATCGCCGCGCCGCGCCTACGGGTCGCGCACACCACCAGGAACAGGAATCCGCATGAGCACCAGCACAACGGGGGCGGCAACCACGTACGTGCCCGCGATGCGCCGGGCGATCGAGCTCTCGGCGGGGGGACCGGTGTGGGGCGAGAACCCCCAGGTCGGCTGCGTGCTGCTCGACGACGCCGGCACGGTGCTCGCCGAGGGCTGGCACCGGGGCGCGGGCACGGCGCACGCCGAGGTCGACGCACTCTCCCAACTGCCGCAGGGCGGCGCGCGCGGCGCCACCGCGGTCGTCACGCTCGAGCCCTGCAACCACACGGGCCGCACGGGCCCGTGCGCGCGTGCACTCCTCGAGGCCGGGGTCGCCCGCGTCGTCTACGCGATCGCGGATCCGGGTGACCGATCCTCCGGCGGCGCCCGGACGCTCGCGGAGGGCGGGGTCGAGGTGATCGGCGGCGTCTGTGCCGACGAGGTGGCGGAGAGCATCCACGGCTGGCTCACCGCGGCCCGGCTGCGGCGGCCGTTCGTCACGGTGAAGTGGGCGGCGAGCCTCGACGGTCGCGCGGCCGCGGGGGACGGCACGAGCCAGTGGATCACCGGACCCGAGGCGCGCGACGACGTGCACGAGCGGCGGGCCCGCGCGGGAGCGATCCTCGTCGGCACGGGAACCCTGCTCGACGACGATCCGAGCCTCACCGCACGGCGGGCGGACGGCACGCTCCTGGATCACCAGCCCACCCCCGTCATCGTGGGCACCCGGCCGATCCCGGCGGGAGCCGCCGTGCACACGCACCCGGAGCCCCCGCTCGCCTATCCCACCCATGACGTGCGCACCGTGCTCGCCGACCTCTACGATCGCGGCTTCCGCTCGGCGTTCGTCGAGGGCGGTCCGACGCTCGCGAGCGCGTTCCTGCGCGCCGGGCTCGCCGACGAGGTCCTGGTCTATCAGGCGCCCCTGCTGCTCGGCGGCCCCCGCCTGGCGGTCCAGGACGTCGGGGTGGCCACCCTGAACGATGCAATACGACTGGAAATCCGATCCGTGCACCGCCTCGGCGATGACGTGCTGACGATCTCGCGACCGAAAGGACGGTGACCGTGTTCACGGGCATCATCGAAGAACTGGGGCGCGTCGAGCGCTGGGAGCGACAGGGCGACTCGGGGAGGCTGCGCATCCGCGGCCCCCGTGCCGTCGCCGACGCGGGTCACGGCGACTCGATCTCGGTGAACGGTGTGTGCCTCACCGTCGTCGAGTGGGACGCGGAGACCTTCACGGTTGACGTCATGGCCCAGACCCTGGTCATGAGCACGGTCGGCTCGCTCGAGTCGGGCGACCCCGTGAACCTCGAGCGCGCCGCCCAGGTCGGCGACCGCCTGGGCGGGCACATCGTGCAGGGCCACGTCGACGGGACCGCCCGGCTGCTCAGCGTGACGCCGGGCGACGCCTGGCGGGTGCTGCGGTTCTCGCTGCCGGATGACCTCGCCCCGCTCGTGGTGGACAAGGGCTCCATCGCCGTGTCCGGGGTGAGCCTCACGGTGAGCGGCATCAGCGCGCCGGACGCGGGCGCCGGCGAGGCCTGGTTCGAGGTCTCCCTCATCCCCGAGACGCTGACGGCGACGACGCTCGGCGCCCTCGAGCCCGGTGACGCCGTGAACATCGAGACCGACATCCTCGCCCGTCACGTGCGGCGGATGCTGCAGCTGGGAGAGGGCCGATGAGCCTCGCCACCATCCCCGTGGCGCTCGACGCGCTGCGGGCGGGCCGCCCCGTGATCGTGGTGGACGACGAGGGCCGCGAGAACGAGGGCGACGTCGTGCTCTCGGCGCAGCTCGCCACCCAGGAGACGATCGCGTGGACCGTGCGCAACTCGTCCGGGTTCCTCTGCGCGCCCATGACCAACGAGATCGCCGACCGCATGGAGCTCCCGCTCATGGTGGTCAGCAACGAGGACGTGCGCGGCACCGCCTACACGGTGACCGTCGACTCGGCCCGCGGCGTGACCACGGGGATCAGCGCAGCCGACCGGGCGCACACGTTGCGCGTGCTGGCCGACCCGGCCTCCGAGGCCGGCGACGTGCGCCGGCCGGGACACATCCTCCCCCTGCGCGCCCTCGACGGCGGCGTGCGCCAGCGGCCGGGGCACACCGAGGCCAGTGTCGACCTGATGCGCCTGGCCGGGCTCGTGCCGGTCGCGGCCATCTCCGAGATCGTGGCCGAGGACGGCGAGATGATGCGCCTGCCCGGGCTGCTCGCGTTCGGCGAGCGCGAGGGCGTCCCGGTGATCACGATCGCGGCCCTCATCGAGTGGCTCGAGAGCGAGGCGCCGTCCGACGCGGATGCCGCACCGGTCCTGACCGAGTCGTCCCAGGTGATCTTCGAGGTCGAGACCACGGTGCCCACCTCGCACGGAGCATTCCGCGTGCGCGCCTACCGCGACCGCACGACGGGCGCGGATCACGTCGCCATCATCGCCGGCACCCCGAGCGCCGAGGGCGCGCTCGTGCGCGTGCACTCGGAGTGCCTCACCGGCGAGGCCTTCGGGTCGCTCAAGTGCGAGTGCGGACCGCAGCTGGACTCGGCGCTCGACGCCATCCAGAGCGAGGGCGGCGTCGTCGTGTATCTGCGCGGTCAGGAGGGACGCGGCATCGGCCTCATCAACAAGCTGAAGGCCTATCGCCTGCAGGAGGACGGGCTGGACACGCTCGACGCCAACCTCGCGCTCGGCCTCCCGGCCGACTCCCGCGACTACGGCGCGGCGAGCGCTATCCTCGACGACCTCGGCGTGCGATCCGTGCGCCTGCTGAGCAACAACCCGGACAAGGCGAAGCAGCTCGAGTCGCACGGCATCGTCGTGCGCGAGCGGGTCCCGCTCCTCGTCGGGGTCAGCGCGTTCAACGAGGGGTACCTCGAGACCAAGCGGGACCGGATGGGGCACTCACTCGATGCCCTCGGTACCCTGTCCGGAGGCGACGGAAAGGGACACGAGGCATGAGCGGCGAAGGATCACCCGAGATCGAGGTCGACGGGCGCGGCCTGAAGGTGACCATCGTCGCCGGACGTTGGCACGAGACCATCACGAACGGCCTCCTCGCCGGGGCGCACAGGGCCCTCGAGGAGGCGGGAGCGGAGGTCACGGAGATCCGGGTGCCGGGCAGCTTCGAGCTCCCCGTCGTCGCCCAGGCCGCGCTCGAGGCGGGCGCCGACGGCGTCGTGGCCCTCGGCGTCATCATCCGTGGCGGCACGCCCCACTTCGACTACGTGTCCGACGCCGCGACCAGCGGCCTCACCCAGGTCAGCATCCGCACCGGCAAGCCCGTCGGCTTCGGGGTGCTCACCCTCGACGACGAGCAGCAGGGCATCGACCGTGCGGGCCTGCCCGGCTCGAAGGAGGACAAGGGCCGCGAGGCGGCGGAGGCCGTGCTGGCGACCGTGGCGGTGCTGCGCTCGATCGGCTGACGCGCTGATCCCTGGACCGGTGGGTCGCCGATCCGGCGGTCCTCAGCCGGTCAACCGCCCCAGGCGGTCCCGCGTCTCGCGCAGCACGTCGTGCAGGGGCCGGTCGTTCGCGCCCTCGAGCCAGCTGTCGAGGGCGGCGTCGAAGACGAGTACGCCGAAGGACGACAGTAGCGCGGCGTCCCGCGCCTCGAGCCCGTGCTCGACGAGCACGCCCTCGATCGCGCCGGCAAGCGCCGACGACTTGAGGAGTTCACGTTCACGGAGGTGCATGTCGGAGCGGATGATGCGCCGCCTGGCGCGGACCGCCTCACGCCAGTCGTCGAAGCCGTCCCGGGCGACGGCGTCGAATCCGTGCATCACGAGATCGACGGGAGTCAGGCCGCCCGGCGCGTCGGCCAGCACGGCGGAGACGACAGCAGGGAACTCCCGCTCACGGAGGAAGAGCACGTCGCGCTTGTCGGCGAAGTGCCGGAAGTACGTGCGTGTGGTGAGCCCAGCACGCGCCGCGATCTGCGGCACGGTCGTGTCGGCGAAGCCCTGCTCGGAAAAGAGCTCGAGCGCGGCCCGCTCGAGCCGGATCGCTGCATCCGGCGCCCATCGACCCATCGTCACACCGTAACCCATGACACGTCGTGCCGTCGCAGCGGGTAGAATGATGGCACGACGTGTCGTCACCGGGACGGCCGCGCAGAGGTCTGGAGCGCCCATGACCGCCAATTCCGCCGCCTGGCTCGACCGCCCCTTCGCCGACCTCGCCGTCCGCGCCGCCCCGTATCCGCTGCCCGGCCCGGGCGAGATCGTGCTCCGCGCACGGGCGGTCGCGGTGAATCCGCTGGATCTCGTCAAGCAATCGGCGAGCACCGTGATGTACCGCTGGCTTCCCCTGCCCGCCGTTCTCGGCGAGGATGTGGCCGGCGAGGTGGTCGAGGTGGGCAGCGGCGTCTCCCGCTTCCGCATCGGGGACCGGGTGCTCGCGTATGCCGTGGGCATGGAGAAGGGTCGCAACCATCAGGCCGAAGGCGGCTTCCAGCTGTTCCCCGTCGTCCTCGAGTCCCTGGCCGCCCCGATCCCCGACGACATGGCTTTCGAGGATGCGGCGGTCCTTCCGCTCGCCGTCTCTACGGCGGCATCGGCCCTGTTCCAGGAGGACCAGCTCGGGCTGCGGCACCCGGTGGACGGAGCCGCCCCGCTCGGGCAGACCGTCGTGGTCTGGGGTGGTTCGACGAGCGTCGGCAGCAACGCAATCCAGCTCGCGGTCGCCGCAGGCTACCGCGTGGTCACGACCGCCTCCCCCGCGCGCCACGGCCGAGCCCGGGCACTGGGCGCGAGTGAAGTCTTCGACTACCGGAACCCGACCGTGGTGGCGGACGTCGTGCGTGCGCTGAAGGGCTCGGACGTGGTCGGGGTGCTGGCCGTGGGCACCGGCTCCGCCGAGCCCGCGGTTGCTCTCGCCGCGGGCGCGGGGGCGAAGCGCGTCGCGCTCGCCAGCCCTTCGGTCTCCTTCGACGCGCTGCGCGGACGCACCCCGCTGCACCCGGACTTCCTCCGGCTGATGGCGCGTCTGGTCGCCGGGAACGTGGCACTCCAGGCGCGCTGTCGTGCTCGCGGCATCCGTGCACGCTTCGTCTGGGGGAGCTCCCTCATGCACAACGAGGTCGGGGCGATGCTGTGGGAGTCGTTCCTTCCGGATGCCCTCGCCAGTGGCCGGTACGTCGCCTCCCCCACGGCGCGGGTGGTTGGCTCCGGTCTCACACAGGTGCAGGTCGCCATGGACGCCCTGCGCGACGGGGTCAGCGCTCGCAAGCTCGTCGTGCTGCTCTAGACCGCCACCGGGGGCGCCGCCCACCGCCGGTGCCTTCCCGCGGTGACCGCGGGTAAAGACGACGACCGGGCCGCGCCCGGGCGTGCGGCCGACCGATGCGGGCATCCGGAAGCATGGCCGCAGGTCTCAGGGGGCGGCGGCCCCGGGCGACACGGCGGGCACCGGGGCCGCGCGGGCCGGAGTCGAGTGTCAGGATCGACGGTGTGAGCACGAGCACCGACGACACCGACCGCACCGAGGACACCGACCAGGCCGGCTCCGCCGCGACCGCGCAGCCGCCCGCCTGGTGGTCGGACGCCGTGGTCTACCAGATCTACCCGCGCAGCTTCGCCGACTCCGACGGGGACGGCGTGGGTGACATCGGCGGCATCCGATCACGACTCGATCACCTCGTCGACCTCGGTGTCGACGTCGTGTGGCTCTCCCCCATCTACGCGTCCCCGCAGTTCGACAACGGCTACGACATCAGCGACTATCGCTCCCTGGCACCGGAGTTCGGCACGCTCGACGAGTTCGACGCCATGCTCGCCGAGATGCACGAGCGCGGCATCAAGCTCGTGATGGACCTCGTCGTGAACCACACCTCCCACGAGCACGCATGGTTCCGCCAGTCCCGCAGCTCGTTGGACAACCCGAAGCGCGACTGGTACTGGTGGCGGCGGCCGCGGGAGGGGTTCGCGCCCGGCGAGCCCGGGGCCGAACCGAACAACTGGGGTGCCGCCTTCGCCGGCTCCGCCTGGACCCTGGACGAGAGCACCGGCGAGTACTACCTCCACCTGTTCGCGGAGCAGCAGCCGGACCTCAACTGGGAGAACCCGGAGGTGCGCGATGCCGTCTACGAGATGATGAACTGGTGGCTCGACCGCGGCGTCGACGGCTTCCGCATGGACGTCATCAACTTCATCTCCAAGGACGTCGCTCTGCCGGACGGGCCGAAGCGCGAGGGCGCCCTGTTCGGCGACGGCCACGCGTCCTACATCTCTGGCCCCCGCATCCACGAGTTCCTGCAGGAGATGCACGCGCGCGTGTTCGAGGGGCGCGACGCGGACCTCATCACGGTCGGCGAGATGCCCGGGGTCACGGTGGAGGACGCGCGCCTCTTCACCGATCCGGCCCGCAAGGAGCTGGACATGGTGTTCCAGTTCGAGCACATCGACGTTCCCTTCCCCGCGCCGCAGGACGACGAGGACGAGCCGTTCGGCTACGACCCGAAGTGGCACGCGCATCCGCTCGACCTCGTGATGCTCAAGCGGTCGTTCGGCCGCTGGCAGGATGAGCTGGCCGACGTCGGCTGGAACAGCCTCTACCTCGACAACCACGACCGCCCGCGGGTCGTGTCCCGCTACGGCAACGACCGGGAGTTCCGCCGCGCCTCGGCGACGGCGTGGGCGACGATCCTGCACCTGCACCGCGGAACGCCCTACGTGTACCAGGGCGAGGAGATCGGGATGACGAACGTGTCGTTCACCTCGATCGACCAGTTCCGCGACATCGAGGCGCTCGGTCACTACGCGCAGGACTCGGAGCACTTCGGCACCGACCCGGAGATCATGCTCGCCTCGCTGCGGGCGAAGGGCCGCGACAACGCCAGGACGCCCGTGCAGTGGGACGGGGGTGAGAACGCCGGCTTCACCACGGGCACGCCGTGGATCGAGGTCAACGACAACTGGCGGGAGATCAACGTCGCCGCCGACCGCGCGTCCGAGGATTCGATCTTCGAGCACTTCCGACGGCTCATCGAGCTGCGGCACACCGATCAGACCGTGGCGCTCGGCCGGTTCGCGATGCTCGAGCCCGAGCATCCGCGGCTGTACGCGTTCACCCGCACGCTCGGCGACGACCAACTCCTCGTGATGGGCAACATGTCGGACGACGAGCTGCGCTGGGACGTGCCCGGCGGCTGGGCGGACGCGACCCTGGTGCTGGGCAACTACGACGACGCCCCGGCGACGGCACCGCTGCGCCCCTGGGAGGCCCGCATCCACCGCCGCCGCACCGCCTAGCGGGCTTCAGCTGGGACGCGACCAGCACGGTCCTGAGCCTGTCGAAGGGACGGATGGTGCTCCGGGACGTGACCATACGGTCCCCAAGCCTGTCGAAGGGACGGATGGTGCGCCGGGACGCGACCATACGGTCCCCGAGCCTGTCGAAGGGACGGATGGTGCGCCGGGACGCGACTATACGGTCCCTGAGCTTGTCGAAGGGACGTTACGTCGCTTCGACAGGCTCAGCGACCGTGAAGGCTCAGCGACCGTGAGGCTATCGGGGGCGCCCGGGCCGCGGTGCCGGTCAGTCCAGGAACAGCGCGCGCAAGCGCTTCGTCGTGAACACGAGACCCACCAGGATCATCACGACGAAGTAGAGCACGTGCCACAGCACACCGGCGTCCACGGCGCCGGTCGTCAGCCCGCGCATCAGCTCGACCGCGTGCCACAGCGGCAGGGCCTGGATGACCGTCTGGATCCACTCGGGATAGACCGACAGCGGGTAGAACGTCGCCGAGAACAGGAACATGGGCAGCATCACGAAGTTGATCCAGTCCATCTGCTGGAACGTCTTCATGTAGGAGGTGATAGCCATCCCGAAGCTCGCGAAGGCGAACGCGATGAGCACGACGGCGGGCAGCGCGAGGATGGCGAGCCAGGAGAGGTTCAAACCGAGCACCTGCATCACGATCAGGAAGCCCGTGGCGTAGACGGCCCCGCGCAGCAGGGCGAGCGCGATCTCGCCGAAGGCCACGTCGAGCGGCCCGAGCGACGTCGACAGCATCCCCTGGTACAGCTTCGTGTAGTTCATCTTGAAGAAGACGTTCCAGGTGGAGTCGTAGACCGCGCCGTTCATGGCCGACACGGCGAGCAGCGCGGGCGCGATGAAGGCGCCGTAGCTGACCTCCTGCCCGGTGGTCGTGCTCACCGAGCCCACGAGTTCACCCAGGCCGAACCCCATGGCGAGCAGGTAGAACACGGGCTCGAAGAATCCGCTGACCACGACGGTCCAGTTGGTGCTCTTCGTCGCGAGCAGGCCGCGGGCCATGACGGAGCGCGCGTTGCCCGCGTAGAGCGCGCGCAGGGACTGCGGCAGCGGGCCCGAGCGCCGCGTCCGCTCGAGCACGCTCACTTGTTCAGCCTCCGCGCCGTGACCCGGCGCGACGCCAGCCAGCCGAACACGAACCACGCCGCAAGGTAGAGCACGTGGGCGACGGTGAGCCAGATCGGCTCGGGCGCGCCGTAGCTGAAGACTCGGCCGAGCTCCGTGCCGTGCCAGAGCGGCGAGATCCAGCCGATCCACTGCAGGTATGCCGGCAGCTGGGCGAGCGGGAAGAACGTGCCCGAGAACAGGAACATCGGCGTGAGGCCGAACCGCATGAGCAGAGCGATCTGGCCGCTGTCGGTCTGCAGCGTCGAGACGTAGGACATGAGCACGGCCCCGACGGCCATGCCGGTGGCCACCGCGGCGAGGATGCTCAGCCAGCCGATCGGCGACGGCACCGCCCCGAACACCAGCATGAACAGGAAGTAGACGATGCAGCTCGGCACCATCCGCACGAGCACGGAGAGCATCTGCCCGTCGACGATCTGCCGCGGCGAGATGGGCGACGCGTTGATGGCGAAGAAGGTGGGATTCCACTTGAACGCGCCGAGGATGGGGTAGCTGAACTCTTCCGTGGCGATCGTCACGGCCGCGCTGGCAAGCAGAGCCGGCGCGACGAACGTCAGGTAGCTCACGGTGGCGCCCGCCCCGCCGACGTTGGCGTCGACGAGCGTGGCGAGCCCCACACCGAGTGCGAAGAGGTAGACCACCGGGTTGCCGATGCCCGTGGCGATGATGGTGCCCTTGTACGCCGCCATCGACCTGGTGCGGTGCTCGGCGACGTAGAGGGCGCCCCACCGGCGCGGCAGCGTGCCCGCGGCGATGGCGGCGCGCGCCATCTCCGACTGCGGGCCCTGCGCGCCGCGGCCCGACGCGCTCCCCGCCGCGACCGATCCGCCTCGCGGACTCTCCGTGCCGCTCACTCGATCAGGCTCCGTCCGGTGAGGCGGAGGAACACGTCCTCGAGGCTCGACCGGCGCACGAGGCTGGTCAGGGGATGCAGGCCGAGCTCCGTGATGTGGTTCAGCTCGGCCTCGCCGTCCTCGCTGTAGACGAGGATGCGGTCCGGCAGCACCTCGACGCGCTCGCCGATGCCCGCCAGCTGCTCGGCCACCTGCTCGTTGCGGTCGGAGCCGAAGCGCACTTCGAGCACCTCGCGGCTGGAGTACTGCCGGATCAGCGCCGCCGGAGAGCCCTCCGCCATGATGCTGCCCTTGTCCACGACGACGAGCCGGTCGCAGAGCTGCTCGGCCTCGTCCATGTAGTGCGTGGTGAGCACGAGCGTCGTGCCCTGCTCCTTGAGCCGGAACAGCCGGTCCCACAGGATGTGCCGCGCCTGCGGGTCCAGCCCGGTCGTCGGCTCGTCGAGCAGCAGGATGCGCGGGTCGTTGATGAGCGCCCGCGCGATCGTGAGGCGGCGCTTCATGCCGCCGGACAGGTCGTCGACCTTCGCCTTCACCTTGTCCTCGAGCTGGGCGAAGGCCATCAGCTCGTCCGCGCGCTGCTGCACGACCTTGCGCGGGAGCCCGAAGTACCGCCCGTACACGACGAGGTTGTCGCGGGCCTTGAGCTCGACGTCCAGGTTGTCGGCCTGCGGCACGACCCCGAGCTGCGATCGGATCTCCGGGCCGTAGTCGTTCGGGTCCAGGTCGAGGATGCGCAGGTCGCCGCTCGTGCGCGTCGACACGGCGCCGACCATCCGCATGGTCGTCGACTTGCCCGCGCCGTTGGGGCCGAGGAGCCCGAACGACTCCCCCGGCGCGACCTCGAACGAGATGCCGTCGACGGCGGCGAAGTCCTTGTACTTCTTCGTGAGGTCGGAGGCGACGATGACGGGCGCTGGCACGGCGCTACTCTAGCGGCGCGGCCCGACGCGGCGATCGCGTGTGTCAACTCAGATTGACAGCCGCACGGGCGTCAACTAGGGTTGACGCATGGACTCGAACACGATCACCGCGCTGGCGAGTGACGCGGGCTCCGAGGATCCCTACACGGCCCTCCGCGCCATCGCGAAGCTGCGGAGCGAACTCGACCGACTCGAGGGCGTCACCGTGCGGCGCGCCCGCAACGCGGGCTCGTCCTGGCAGTTGATCGCGCTCGCCCTCGGCGTGAGCCGTCAGGCAGTGCACAAGAAGTACGGACGAAGCTAGTTCCCGCGTCCTCTCCTCCCCAGAAAGAAGTTTCATGAGTACCGACACGTCGTCGCGCCCTGTCCGGAGCGCTCGACCCGCCCGTCCGGCCCGACCCGTCCGGGGTCGAGGACGAGGCCGCGGGGCGGACGGGGGCGACGAGGGTCCCCGCGCCCGCTTCTCGGATCTGCTGCCCTACCTCCTCGAGCACAAGAGGATCCTCGCCGTCGTCACGGTGCTCAGCCTCCTCGGCGCGGCCGCGAGCCTGGCGCAGCCGCTGCTGGTGAGCCAGGTCATCTCGGTCGTCCAGGCCGGCCGATCCCTCGGTCCGCTCGTCTGGGCGCTCATCGCACTCGTCGTGCTCAGCGGGCTCATCTCCGGGTACCAGCACTACCTGCTGCAGCGCACCGGTGAGAGCGTCGTCCTCTCGTCACGCCGGCACCTGGTCGGCCGTATGCTGCGCCTACCCATCAGCCAGTTCGACACCCGCCGCACCGGCGACCTCGTTTCGCGCGTCGGATCGGACACCACCCTGCTGCGCGCCGTGCTCACCCAGGGCCTCGTCGAGGCGATCGGCGGCACCGTCACGTTCATCGGCGCACTGATCGCAATGCTCATCATCGACCCCGTGCTCCTCGGCCTCACCGTGCTCGTCATCGCGGCGTCGGTGGTGACGGTCACCCTGCTCTCCGCCCGCATCCGGATCGCGAGCCAGAAGGCGCAGGAGAAGACGGGAGACCTGGCCGCGAGCGTCGAGCGCGCGCTGAGCGCGGTGCGCACGGTCCGTGCCTCGAACGCGACCGACCGCGAGGTCGCAGCCATCGAGAAGGATGCCGAGGCCGCGTGGAGCATGGGCATCCAGGTCGCGAAGATCTCCGCCCTCGTGGTGCCCGTCGCCGGTATCGCCATGCAGGTGTCGTTCCTCGTGGTGCTGGGCGTCGGCGGCTTCCGCGTCGCGAACGGCGACATCACGGTCGCGAACCTGGTGTCCTTCATCCTCTTCCTGTTCCTCATGATCCTGCCGCTCGGCCAGGCCTTCGGCGCCGTCACCTCGGTCAGCGCGGCTCTCGGCGCCCTCGGCCGCATCCGGGAGATCATCGCGCTGCCGAGCGAGACCGAGGGTGACCGCGAGCTCGCCCCGCTCGCGGTGACCACCGGAGCGCCGTACGAGGCCCAGCGGGCGGATGCGCCGGCGCTGGAGTTCGACGACGTCTCCTTTCGGTACGCGGAGGAGGCGGTGCGCGAGGCCGCCGATTCCGAGGGGTCGACCCCGGGCGCCCGGGCGGCCGCTCCCGTCACGGAAGCCGACCCGGAGGCCCGCGGACCCGTGCTCGAAAACGTCAGCTTCTCCGTGCCGCGGGGGAGGCGAACGGCCCTCGTCGGCCCGTCCGGGGCGGGCAAGAGCACGATCCTCGCCCTCATCGAGCGCTTCTACGACCCGACGGAGGGCGTCGTGCGCCTGGGCGGGCTCGACGTCCGCGCCCTCGACCGCGACGCCCTGCGTGCCCAGATCGGCTACGTGGAGCAGGACGCCCCCGTGCTTGCCGGCAGCCTGCGCGACAACCTGACGCTCGGCACGCCCGACGCCACAGATCAGCAGTGCATCGACGTGCTGCACGCGGTGAACCTCACCGAACTCCTCGAGCGCAACCCGCTCGGGCTCGCCGCGCCCGTTGGCGAGGAGGGTGTGATGCTCTCCGGCGGCGAGCGCCAGCGCCTCGCGATCGCCCGCACCCTGCTCTCCGCCCCGCCGATCCTGCTGCTGGACGAGTCGACCTCCTCGCTCGACGGGCTCAACGAGCAGCGGCTGCGCGAGGCCATCGACGCGGTCGCGGAGAACCGCACCCTCCTCGTGATCGCGCACCGGCTCTCGACCGTCGTGGACTCGGACCAAATCGTCGTGCTCGAGCACGGCCGCGTCGTCGGCATCGGCACTCACTCGGAGCTGGTGCAGACGACCCCGCTGTACCGCGATCTCGCGAAGCACCAGCTCCTCGTGTAGCGGGTGCGGCGGCGGTGGGTGCGTCCGCTGTGCGCTGTGGTTGCTGAGTCCGGCCTCGGTCGCGAGCTCCTGTGGTTGCTGGGCTGGGACGGTCGCTGAGCGACACGGCGGCTGAGCGAAACACGGTCGCTGAGCTTGTCGAAGCGACGCACCCCACGCCGGATCCGTCTCGTCCCTTCGACATGCTCAGGGATCGTAGCGTCCGTACCCGGCCAGCGACGCCGCCCTGCACCCCTGTACAACGCAGGCCGCCCATTCCCCAACACAGGCTCCCTCATAGGGAGTGACTGCCATCCCCGCGGAATCTGATGTGGAACCGGCTCTCAAAGCCTGCATTGCGTACTGGGCGAGCCTGTATTGGTGTATTGGGCATGGCCGCTCGATGACCTGAACGCGATTCAGGAGATCCGATGCGCCGCAACTCAGCGGAACCGGGTTGCGCACTAACGCAATTCAGCAGATTCACTCCACCGGCCGACGCAACTCAGCAGATCCGGGCCGCCCACTCACGCAACTCAGCAGATCCGGTTAGACCGTCGGCGCGTCGCGCCCAGCGGACGGCGTGTTGCCTGGGATCTGCTGAATTGCGCCGATCCCCGTGCCCCTGCCTGGGCAGGAAACACCCTGCCTGGGCAGGAGCACCCGCACCTAGCGGCTGAGGGCAGTCGCCGTCGCCACGAGCTCGCGGGCGTGCGCCAGCCCGCTCTCCGAGTCGGGGAGTCCCGAGAGCAGGCGCGCCATCTCGGCGATGCGCTCCTCCCCCTCGAGCCGCTGCACGCTGCTGGTCGTCACCGCGCCGTCGTTTCCCTTCGCCACTCGCAGGTGATTCGTCGCGAACGCGGCGACCTGGGCGAGGTGGGTGACGACGATCACCTGGGCGGACTGCGCGAGCCGCGCCAGTCGCCGCCCGATCTCGATCGCGGCCGCACCGCCGACACCGGCGTCGACCTCGTCGAAGATGAACGTGGGCACCGGGTCGCTCGCCGCCAGCACGACCTCGATCGCGAGCATCACGCGCGAGAGCTCGCCGCCGGAGGCACCACGGCCGAGCGGTCGCGGCTCCGATCCGGGATGCGGCCGCAGCAGGATGCTCACCGCGTCGCGCCCGTGCAGGCTCAGCTCGTCGCGCGGCTCCACCGTCACGTCGAGCGACGCGTCCGCCATCGCGAGCGCGCCGAGCTCCTCCGTCACGAGCCGGGCCAGCTCCTCGCCCTTTGCGGCGCGGATGCCGGAGATGCGGTCGGCCGCGTCCCACGCGGCCTTCTCGTCGTCCGCGACGAGGGCCTCGAGCAGGTCGATGCGGTCGGTGTCGCCGTCGAGTTCGAGCAGACGCGCGCTGCCGGTGTTCAGGTAGGCCAGCACGTCGTCGAGGCCGGGGCCGTACTTCCGCTGCAGCGACGACAGCGCGGCTCGACGATCCTGCACCGCCTCGAGCTCCCGGCTGCCGTCGGCGTCGAGGCCCGAGACGTAGCTCGCCAGGGAGGTCGCGACCTCGGACACGAGGAAGGATGCGCTGCGCAGCGACTCCGTCACGGCCTCGAGCTCGGGATCGTGGGATGAGACCCGGTCCAGCTGGCGGCGGGCCGAGTCGAGGAACGCGAGCGCGTCGGCAGCCTCGCCGACCTCCTCGCTCGCCAAGTACTCGTGCGCCTGGCCGGCGGCGAGGCGCAGATCCTCGAGGTTCGTGAGTCGGTCGGCGCGCTCGGCGAGCTCGGCGTCCTCGCCGGGCTGCGGGTCGACCTTCTCGATCTCCTCCATCGCCTCGCGCAGCTCCGCCGCCTCGCGCTCGCGCCGGTCGCGGTCCCCCACGAGCGTCTCGAGCTCGGAGCGGTTCTCCTGCAGCCGGCGGAAGACGGCCTGGTACTCGGCCAGCGGTCCCGCGAGCTCGGGCCCCGCGAAACGGTCGAGCGCCTCGCGCTGAGCGGTGGCGGACCGCAGGCGCAACTGGTCCGACTGGCCGTGGACGACGACCAGCTGATGACCGATCTCGCCGAGCACGCCGACCGGGGCGCTGCGGCCGCCGACCGTCGCCCGACTGCGGCCCTCCTGCGACACCGACCGGCCGAGGAGCAGCTCGCCGTCCTCGACCTCCCCGCCCGCGTCGCGCACGCGCTCGGCGACGGGCCCGTCCTCGCTCACGAACCAGCGGCCCTCCACGACCGCGCGCTCGGATCCGGACCGCACGGCTCCCGCGTCCGACCGCTCGCCGAGGAGCAGCCCGAGGGCCGTGACGACCATGGTCTTGCCCGCGCCGGTCTCGCCCGTGAGCGCGGTGAACCCGGGCCCGAGCGGCAGCGTCGCCGATCCGATGACCCCGAGGTCCCGGATGAGGATCTCCTCGATCACGCGGACCTCGCCGGATCGACCGGACCGCGCCACCCCTCGACCGGGAGGGCGAACTTGTTGACGAGGCGGTCCGTGAACGGAGCGAGCCGCAGGCGCGCGAGCCGCACGGGCACGTCGGAACGGCGGGCCTCGATGCGGGCGCCCGGGGGAAGCTCGGCGGTGCGGCGGCCGTCGCACCAGAGCACGCCCGTGCCCATGGTGCGCTGCAGCAGCTCGACCGCGAGCACGGAGTCCGGGCCGACGACGAGGGGGCGGGCGAACAGCGAGTGGGCGCTGAGCGGCACGAGCAGCATCGCGTCGACGCTCGGCCAGACGATGGGGCCGCCCGCGGAGAACGAGTACGCGGTGGATCCGGTGGGCGTCGACATGACGACGCCGTCGCAGCCGAAGGACGACAGCGGCCGGCCGTCGACCTCGATGATGACCTCGAGCATCCGCTCGCGGCTCGCCTTCTCGACGGTGGCCTCGTTGAGGGCCCAGGTGCGGCGGACGATGGTGCTGTCGACTGTCACGGTGACGTCGAGGGTCATGCGCTCCTCGACGGTGTACTCGCGGGACAGGGCGCGGCTCACGGTCTCACTGAGATCCTCGCGCTCGCTCTCCGCGAGGAACCCCACGTGGCCGAGGTTCACGCCGAGCAGGGGCACGTCTGTGCCGCGCACGATCTCGGCGGCGCGCAGGATGGTGCCGTCGCCGCCCAGCACGATCACGAGCTCGAGCTCCTCGGTGCGCACCTGCTGCCCGAGCACGTCGATGTGCGGCAGTGTCGGGCAGTAGCGGACGAGGTCGTCCTTCTCGTCCTCGCGCAGCACGGGCCGCACGTTCGCCTCGAGGAGACGGTTGATGACGCTCACGGACGCGTCCATCGAGTCCGCGCGTCCGGTGTGCGACACGACGAGGATGTGCCTGGCCGGATCGGTCACGCTCGCTCCACCCTCACCATGTCGTTGATTCGCTTCAGCCATTCTGTCGGATTGACGCCGAGAGCGGCGTTCAGCCGGATGAGGTACTCGTGGTTGCCGGCGCCGCCCACGATCGGTGACGGCACGACACCCGCGGTCCCGAGCCCGAGATCCCACGCCGACCACAGCACGCGGGTCACGGCGTCGGCACGGAGGTCGGCCGACCGGACGATGCCCTCGCGGATCCCGCCCCGTCCCACCTCGAATTGTGGCTTCACAAGCAGAACATAGTCGGCGGCGAGCCCGACTGCGGAGACGAGGGGCGGAAGCACGAGCGTGAGGGAGATGAACGACAGGTCGCCGACCACGAGGGACGGCGGCTCCTCGCGGCCGGAGTCGGCCACGAGAGCGTCGGCGGTGAGCTCCCGCACGTTCCTGCCCTCGACCACGATCACGGCGGGGTGGGCCCGCAGCTCCGGCACGAGCTGGCCGTGCCCGACGTCCAGCGCGATCACGGATGCCGCTCCGCGCTCGAGCAGCACCTGGGTGAAGCCGCCGGTGGAGGCACCGACGTCGAGAGCGTGCGCGCCCGCGACCCTGACGTCGGGGAACGCGTCGAGCGCGCCGATGAGCTTGTGCGCGCCCCGGCTCACGTAGGAGTCGGTCTGGGCCACGTGGATGTCCGCGTCGGGCGTCACGCGGTGGGAGGGCTTCACGATCCACTCGCCGTCGACGCTCACCAGGCCGTCGGTCACCAGCTTCGCCGCGACGGTGCGGGACCGCGCCAGGCCGCGGGACGCGAGCGCGGCGTCCAGTCGCTCGTCAGCCACGGGCGGCGGCCGCGTCCCCACCCTCGAGACGGGCGCGGAGCTCGTCATGCAGCTCGGCGAGTGCGGACGCCCGCTGGTCGAGCGGCCGGCCCTCTATCTCCTCGAGCCGAGGACGCAGGGCATCCGTCGCCAGGCCGTCCGCCTCGCCGACTTCTGCTTCGTACTCCACGCCTCCCAGATTACAGCGCCGTGTACAGCGACTCCGGGACCTCGAGGCCGTAGATCGCGCGACCCGAACCCCAGATGACGGCGCAGCCGGCGCGCAGCAGGTCGATGCGGCTCTTGCCGCGCTCGATCACGTGCACGCGGTCCCCGCGGATGCCGACGACGGCCCTGTTCACGGTCGCGGTCGCGCCGTCCTCCGAGAACCGCGTCTCCGGATAGGGCTCGTGCAGCTGGCGCAGGTCCTCGAGCAGGAACGTGGGGCGCGACTGCGCGTCGGCGGCGAGGGCCTGCTTGGCGCGGTCGATGCCGGTGAGCACGAGCACGGACGGCATGCCCGCACGGTTCGCGCCGAGGATGTCGGTGTCCAGGCGGTCGCCGAGGAACAGCGGCGAGGTCGCGCCGAAGCGGCGGGAGGCCTCCTCGAAGATGGGGACCTCGGGCTTGCCCGCCACCTTCGGCAGGCGACCCACGGCCGTGTGCACGGCGGAGACCAGGGTGCCGTTGCCCGGAGCCACACCGCGGCCGACCGGAATGGTCCAGTCCGTGTTGGTGGCGATCCACTGCACGTCCGCGTTGTGCAGCGCGAACGAGGCCTCGGCCAGCTGGGTCCAGCCCACCTCGGGAGCGAAGCCCTGGATCACGGCGGCGGGAGAGTCCTCGGCGCTGCGGGTGACCACGAATCCGGCGCGCTCCACCTCGTGCACGAGGCCGTCGCCGCCGACGACCAGGATGGTCGCCCCGGCCGGCACCGCGTCCGCGAGCAGCCGGACGGCCGCCTGCGGCGAGGTGACGACGTCGGGGGGCGTCACGCGGAGTCCGAGCGACGAGAGGTGCGCCGCCACCGTCGCATCCGTGCGCGACGCGTTGTTGGTGATGTAGCCGATGCGCACACCGGCGTCGGATGCCTGGTTCAGGCTCTCCACGGCGTGCGGGATGGCCGAGTCGCCGCGGTAGACGACGCCGTCCAGGTCGGCGAAGATCGCGTCGACACCATCGAGCGGGGTCGCCCCGTTATTTCTCCGTCGGAACATCCGCGTCTCCCTGCTCGTCCTGGTCGGCGGGATCGGTCGACTGCACCGGGTCCTCGTCGTCCTCGTCGTCCTCGATGTCCACGCCGGCGTCTGCCGCGTGCTCGTCGGCAACCGCGTTCGTGTCCGCGACCTCGTCCGCGACCTCGGAGGCCTCATCCGGCACGTTCACCTCGTCGAGGTCGTCCCCATTCAGGTCGTCCCCAACCAGGTCGTCCTCATCGAGGTCGTCCCCGTCCAGGTCGTGAGCGTCGAGGGCGTCGTCGTCGGGATACTCGGTCGGGTCGTCGACCTCGATGATCTCCACCGTCTCGTCGGCGCCGACGTCGAAGCTGTCGTCCAGCGCCTCCGCGGCCGCAACGGCACGGTCTCGCCAGACGCGCGCGTCGTCCTCGCGGCCCAGCTCCTCGAGCACCTCGGCGTACGCGTCGAACAGCGCGGGGCTGTAGGAGAAGGCGCGCGTGGGGTCGAGCTGCGGGATCTCGAGCTCCGCCAGGGCCAGCTCGGGCTGACCGAGGTCGAGGCGGGCGCCGGACATCGCGATGGCGACCGCCACCTGCACGGGCACCGGAAGGGTGTCCCGGGGCACGGACCGGCCGAGCTCGAGCGCGCGCTCGGGGCGGCCGACGCCGCGCTCGCTGTCCACCATCAGGGCGAGCTGGTCGTTCGATCCCGAGATGCGCCGCTGGGTGCGCAGCTCACGCAGGGCCAGCGCGAAGTCACCCGTTGCATAGGCGGTGATCGCCAGGGTCTCGCGCACGACGGCGATGCGACCGGCGCGACGGGCAGCGGACACGGCATGCCGGTGAGCCAGCGCGGGGTCCTCGTCGATGAGCATCGCTGCCATCGCGAGATGCCGCGCGACGCCGTCGGCGTTCTCCTTGCTGAGCGTCTTTAGCTCGTTGCGGGCGACGCGCTCGAGGTCGTTCGGCGTGACCGACTCGGGGATCTCCGGATCGTCGTGCTCGGGCCGCACGGAGCGCAGCTCGCGCTGACGCAGCTCCTCCTCGGTGTACTGGCGCTCCGCGCGCTGCGCATCGCGGTCTCCGCGCGCCGGCGCACCACGATGGGTCCACAGCTTCTGATCGCCGTCACGGCGACCGCGGTCACCGCCGTCGCGGGAGTACGGCTTGCGCTCTCCACCACCATCACGCGACCAGGGCTTCCGCTCACCTGAACCACCATCACGGGAGTACGGCTTGCGCTCTCCATCACCGTCACGGGAGTACGGCTTGCGCTCTCCACCACCGTCACGGGAGTACGGCTTGCGCTCTCCACCACCGTCACGGGAGTACGGCTTGCGCTCCCCGCCACCGTCACGGGAGTAGGGCTTGCGCTCCCCGCCACCATCACGCGAATACGGCTTGCGCTCTCCACCACCGTCACGGGAGAACGGCTTGCGCTCACCCGAACCACCATCACGGGAGTACGGCTTACGCTCACCCGAACCACCATCACGGGAGAACGGCTTACGCTCCCCACCACCATCACGCGAATACGGCTTACGCTCACCCGAACCACCATCACGGGAGAACGGCTTACGCTCCCCACCACCATCACGCGAATACGGCTTACGCTCACCGCCACCATCACGGGAGTACGGCTTACGCTCACCCGAACCACCATCACGTGAATACGGCTTACGCTCACCGCCACCATCACGCGAATACGGCTTACGCTCTCCCGATCGCTCGGGGCGCCCCGAGCTCGGGCGGTAGGGCCGTCCCTCGCTCGAGCTGCTCGGGCGCTCGTCGCGCGACCACGGGCGGCGATCTCCGTCCCGAGGTGCGCGATCGCTCGGCCGGCGGTTCTGGCCCCCGCGGTCCTGGCCGCCGCGATCGGGGCGACCCTGGCGCTCCGGCCGACCGCCGCCTCGCTGCTCGCGGTCCTGTCTGTCGTCGCCTGTGTCGCTCAAGGTTTTCTCCGGCCTGATGCTGATGCGCTCTGTGAAGGTCTGGTGTCGCACGACCAGTTCACCTGGTTGTGGGTTAAACAGCAATGGCCACCCCGGTGTCGGGGTGGCCATAGCCTTTGTGCAAGTTAAGTCCGGCGGTGTCCTACTCTCCCACAAGGTCACCCTTGCAGTACCATCGGCGC